>NZ_JBSWTS010000007.1:1167500-3698798 GCF_056158665.1 Thalassovita sp. ABM4_323
GGTAAGGTAACACTTACTGGAGGGCCGAACCCACACCTGTTGAAAAAGGTCGGGATGAGTTGTGCCTAGGGGTGAAAGGCCAATCAAACTCGGAGATAGCTGGTTCTCCGCGAAATCTATTTAGGTAGAGCGTCATCCGAATACCCCGGGGGGTAGAGCACTGGATGGGTAATGGGGCCCCACAGGCTTACTGATCCTAACCAAACTCCGAATACCCGGGAGTACTAGATGGCAGACACACCACGGATGCTAACGTCCGTGGTGGAGAGGGAAACAACCCTGACCTCCAGCTAAGGCCCCTAATTCATGGCTAAGTGGGAAAGCAGGTGAGACGACCAAAACAACCAGGAGGTTGGCTTAGAAGCAGCCATCCTTTAAAGATAGCGTAACAGCTCACTGGTCTAAATAAGTTGTCTTGCGGCGAAGATGTAACGGGGCTCAAGCCATGAGCCGAAGCTGAGGATGCACATAGTGCATGGTAGCGGAGCGTAGTGTGACATAGCACTGATCTTTATTATCGCCAAAGGTCTTGGCGCAGGTAACTGTGCTCAAGTAGCCAAAGGCGGTAGCACAAGATCAAGTGCTTTCTGTGAAGCCGGGCTGTAAGGCATCCGGTGGAGAGATCACTAGTGAGAATGATGACATGAGTAGCGACAAACAGTGTGAGAGACACTGTCGCCGAAAGTCCAAGGGTTCCTGCTTAAAGCTAATCTGAGCAGGGTAAGCCGGCCCCTAAGGCGAGGCAGAAATGCGTAGTCGATGGGAACCAGGTTAATATTCCTGGGCCGTGGAGTGGTGACGGATCATGAAGGTAGTTCATCCTTATCGGATTGAATGGGCTGCTGATTGGTTCCTGGAAATAGCCCTCCTATCAGACCGTACCCTAAACCGACACAGGTGGACTGGTAGAGAATACCAAGGCGCTTGAGAGAACTATGTTGAAGGAACTCGGCAAAATACCTCCGTAAGTTCGCGAGAAGGAGGCCCGGTTTCTACGCAAGTATTGACTGGGGGCACAAACCAGGGGGTGGCGACTGTTTACTAAAAACACAGGGCTCTGCGAAGTCGCAAGACGACGTATAGGGTCTGACGCCTGCCCGGTGCTTGAAGGTTAAAAGGAGAGGTGAGAGCCTTGAATTGAAGCCCAAGTAAACGGCGGCCGTAACTATGACGGTCCTAAGGTAGCGAAATTCCTTGTCGGGTAAGTTCCGACCTGCACGAATGGCGTAACGACTTCCCCGCTGTCTCCAACATAGACTCAGCGAAATTGAATTGCCTGTCAAGATGCAGGCTTCCCGCGGTTAGACGGAAAGACCCCGTGCACCTTTACTACAGCTTCACACTGGCATCAGGCCAAGCATGTGCAGGATAGGTGGTGGGCTTTGAAACCAGAACGCCAGTTCTGGTGGAGCCTCCCTTGAGATACCACCCTTGCTTTGCTTGATGTCTAACCGCGGCCCATTATCTGGGTCCGGGACCCTGTGTGGCGGGTAGTTTGACTGGGGCGGTCGCCTCCTAAAGAGTAACGGAGGCGCGCGAAGGTTGGCTCAGAGCGGTCGGAAATCGCTCGTTGAGTGCAATGGCAGAAGCCAGCCTGACTGCAAGACTGACAAGTCGAGCAGAGTCGAAAGACGGCCATAGTGATCCGGTGGTCCCGAGTGGAAGGGCCATCGCTCAACGGATAAAAGGTACGCCGGGGATAACAGGCTGATACTGCCCAAGAGTCCATATCGACGGCAGTGTTTGGCACCTCGATGTCGGCTCATCTCATCCTGGGGCTGGAGCAGGTCCCAAGGGTACGGCTGTTCGCCGTTTAAAGAGGTACGTGAGCTGGGTTTAGAACGTCGTGAGACAGTTCGGTCCCTATCTGCCGTGGGTGTAGGATACTTGAGAGGAGTTGCCCCTAGTACGAGAGGACCGGGGTGAACGATCCACTGGTGTACCAGTTGTTCCGCCAGGAGCAGTGCTGGGTAGCTATGATCGGACAGGATAACCGCTGAAGGCATCTAAGCGGGAAGCCCCCCTCAAAACAAGGTATCCCTGAGGACCGTGGTAGACCACCACGTCGATAGGCCGGAGATGTAAGTGCAGTAATGCATTCAGTTGACCGGTACTAATGGTCCGATAGGCTTGATTTGATCCAGTAACAGCAAGACTGTTCAATCAAATCAAAAGCATACACAACACTAAGTACAGCGTACTGCCTTGGACACTTGGTTATTACTCGGTTTGGTGGTCATAGCAGAAGCAAAACACCCGATCCCTTCCCGAACTCGGAAGTTAAGTGCTCTAACGCCAATGGTACTGCATCTTAAGGTGTGGGAGAGTAGGTAACCGCCAAACCTAGCAATAACCAAGTAGATCTCCTATATAGATGTAACAATATTGGCGCGGGATGGAGCAGCCCGGTAGCTCGTCAGGCTCATAACCTGAAGGTCGCAGGTTCAAATCCTGCTCCCGCAACCAATTTCCCACAAGAAAAAATGAAGCTAAATCGAGGCTTACCACCTCTGTTCAAAAATCGATCCACGCATAAATCCTTGCATGCTAGCCTCGATTTGTACCGCGCAACCCTCGCACAAATTCGTACAAACGGCATTTTATGGAAAGACACGCAATTCTGGGCAACAAGGTGAAGCTCTATCGCCGCTCCGATGGCGGTAACTGGTGACCTGCCCCCCGAGGCTCCCTCATTCATAACGAGAGTTTGCGGGTCTGGTTTTCATAGTCTTGGTCGTCAATTTGGGCAAGCGCGCCGGACGCGGAGCTCTCAAATTGCTCAAGCGTTCGGCGCGCTTCTGCGGGCGTTTTGTTTCCGAGAGATGAGTGCGGCCTGACGTTGTTGTAGTCGTACCGCCAGAGCGCCAGTTTTCGACGCGCATCATCCAGACTTTCGAACATCTCTTCATTTAGACATTCGTCGCGCAAGCTGCCGTTGAATGACTCGATGAAGGCATTCTGCTGTGGCTTGCCCGGATCAATGTAGTGCCAGTCGACGCCGTTGTCGTTCGCCCATTTCAGGATTGCCCGGCTTGTGAACTCAGTCCCGTTATCGCTGACAATGCTGGCAGGCTTGCCATAGATACGCACAAGCGCATCCAACTCACGCGCAACCCGGGCACCCGAGATGCTGGTGTCGGCCATCAGGCACAGGTTCTCACGGCAGCAATCGTCATTGACGGCCAGGATGCGGAACCGGCGTGATGCCCCGAACGTGTCCGACAGGAAGCCCATCGACCAACGTTCGCCTGGCCTCAAAGCCTCTGGCATTGGTGTTCGAGACCCACGCGCCCGTTTCCGTCCACGCCGTCGCCGAACGCCCAGCTTCTCCTCGGTGTACAGCCGATACAGCTTCTTGTGGTTCATCACGTATCCTTCGCGCTCCAGCATCACGCCGATCCGGCGGTAGCCAAACCGACGCCGTTTGGCCGCGACGGCCTTCATCTCCTTGCGTATCTCAGGATTGTCCGGCGGGCGTTCACGCCGGACCGTCTTCGGATCGACACCGACAAGTCGGCAGGCCCGGCGTTGCGAGATGTCATGATCCCGCATCGCCCTGAGCGCTGCCTCTCGCCGCTCATTCGGCGTCGTCAACTCTTTCCCAGCAAATCCTTCAGCACAACGTTGTCCAGCATGGCATCGGCCAGCAGACGTTTAAGCTTGGCGTTCTCGTCCTCCATCGCCTTCAGCTTGGCCGCATCAGACACTTCCATGCCGCCATACTTGGATTTGAATTTGTAGAACGTGCCCTGGCTCAGGCCATGCTTGCGGCACACCTCCGCCGTCGGAATCCCGGCTTCTTGTTCTTTGATCATCCCAATGATCTGGGCTTCAGTGAAACGGCTCTTTCGCATTTGTTTGCTCCTTCAAGAGGTTGAGCAAACTCTACATTAAAGTGCGGGAGATTTCGGGGGGCAGGTCACAATCATCCCCGCGCTGCTGGCCACCCGGCAACCAGATTGTAGTAGTCATGGAACAGGCGCGCGCGAAGTATTTCGGCAGCGGGTATATTGGCAGTTTCCCCAAGCTACTCTTGGCAAAGCGCAAATAGCGCAGTTTTTGAGTTGATGGCGAGTTTGTCATATGCGCGCCGTCGAAAGGTGGAGATCGTGTTTGGGCTCAGATCCATCTCTGCTGCAATGGCGTCGGTGGTAAGCCCTTTTAGGATCCATCGGCATACCTCTTGCTCGCGTTCAGACAGTGTTAGCAACGGATCCTCAAGTGAATGGTCAGAGGAAGACTGATAGTGAAGAGCCGCAAGGTGCGCAGCGACTTCAAATCCCCCCTCATTTTTTTCAAGAAATTCGCGAGAATAGGGACCCGTTTCTGCGTAGCGGTAAAAATTCAGACACAGATGAAGCGAGCCTTTGCGAACTGAGATTGCGACTTTGTCAACCAGACCGGGCTTCTCAAAAAAAGCTTGCAGATACTCTTGGTCCATGCGGCCTTTCAGGCCGTTTAGGTCGAAAATCTGCACAGCGTCCGCCGTACTGGTGGTTTTAGCAATCTGGAAAAACGGATCGTTGGTGTAGCCAAATGTAACATATTTTTCCGCCAAAGCCCGAGCTTCCCCATCGGGCCGTGTATTGTAGGAAAGAAAGCAACGCGGTTCTTCTCCTTCATAAGAGAATATCATGCATTGATCTGCACGCAGGACGCTCGTGGCCAACTCAATATATGCGGCGTTGAAGGCCTTCTTTCCGATTTGTGATATACACCGCGAAAGTACGGCCATCATTTCTCGACTGCTTTCTGCGCTTCTATCCATGGCATGGTTTTACCAGAGTTGTTCCACAGATTATAGCCGGGGGGAGAACCCGAACAGTGACCCGACCATCCGCCACTTCCGAAATTTGTCTGGCCCAAGGTTTGATGGCATTGGCGATAAACGGATGTCGGGGTGCAGCCAGCTGGACAGAACCAGATCGGTTTGTGCTGTTGCTGCGGTTGCCAGCCGGCTGACGACGGTTGTGGCCGCAGGCGATGCGCCTACGGCCAGCCTCCTCAGAGTATTTCTCTCTAGTCCATCGATTCCGCTGCTGAATCTACGCAAGCCAGAAAGGCGTTCACATCGCCGGATTGCTGGGCGAGCAAGAGAGCGAGTTTGGCAAGGAACATTTCGCTTTTCTCGGCACCGACTTCGTCAATTTTGATCACCAGCGCCTCGTATACTTTTTCGAGATCTGCCCGTGTCATTTCGATACTCCTTTGCCTTGTGTGATCGCGCGAAACCCGGCGACGATGTCACTGGCCTGCGCCTGATGCCAGCGCCCGGCTATGTGCATGTCGGGGCGCACAAGACAGGCGGACCCATCACAGGCAGCGAATTTTTCAGACACCACCGATGGCTGAGGAAGCGCAACAACAGTCAGCTGATCCTCTTGCACACCAGCTTCTGTGATCGCCTGTGCCAGCTCTTCGCTGAAGCAAAGGACCGTGAACCCAAGCCCCAGCTTGTTAGTCAGGAATTCGCCATCCAGCTTCGCCTCAGGCAGGGGGGCACCAATTTCCGGCCCACCGGCAAACGCATCGTCCTCATCCAGAACGGCCGGGCTTTTGGCATAGGTGAAAGCCGTGAACTGACGGGGGTTCGCCAGTTCTCCGGCAAATGGATGAGTCAGCGCCAGCGAAAGGGCCGAGTCGCGCATCAACTTCCAGCCATGGGTATTTGGGGTCATGAAGCGCGCGCTCTTGGAAGCGTTGGCAAACACATCCAGCGTCGCCCCGCGCCGCTCGGGCGTATAGCTGTCAAGCAACGCCTCATCAGCCTTGCCGTTCAATACCCAGCCCAGTTTCCAGCCGATGTTCGCTGCGTCTGCTATCCCGTTGTTTAGGCCGCGAACTCCGAAGATTGGCACGATGTGGGCGCTATCACCGACAAAAAACACACGTCCGTCGCGGTAATCATCCAGTGCCAGCGTATTGGCCGAATAGACGCTCCACCATTCCAGCTCCCAGGGGCCATCATGGCCGATATCCTTGAGTACAGAAGCAACGCTTGCCCGAACTGCGTCTTCTCTAAGCGCGTCTTCGGTTTTCTCGTGATCTTCCAACTGATAGTCGATGCGCCAGATATCATCCGGCTGCTTGTGGATCAGAACGGTGCCGCCGGGGCGACACTCGGGATCAAACAGCGCACGACGGATGGTCGGATAGTCATGATCCATTTGGACATCGGCGATGACATAGCGACCTTCAAAATTCTGTCCTTTCAAACGGTGACCGCGCATGGTGCGGATCGGGCTGCGCGCGCCGTCACAGGCAAAGGTCCACTCGGATTTAAAGGTGTATTCACCGTTCGGATCTTTGATGGTCAGGCGGGTCCCGTTGGAGATATCCTCGATGCCCGTGACTTCGCTGAGCCAGCGGGTTTCTATCAGGTCGTTGGCCTCAACCGCATTCCAAAGGTACTCTTCGATGAACTGCTGCTGAATATTGTACATCGGACGAAATTTTTCGTCCTCGCTGTCAGGCATGTGGAATTCAAGGACCTTCTTGCCCCGATAGAACGAACGCCCGGTGGTCCACCCCAAAGATTTCTCTAGAAAAGGAGCAACGGCGTTCAGTTGCTCCAGGATGTAATAGCTGGGGCGCGCGATGCAGATGGCGCGGCTGCCGTCATTGAAGGTGTTCTTGTTGTCAAACAGCACGGAGCGGATGCCTTCTTTGGCAAGTGATAGTGCGGCGGTCATCCCGACTGGGCCGGCACCAACAACAGCAACCGGCGCAGTGTTGTTTTCCTCTGTACGGCTCGCTGAGTCCGGAGCCTCGAATTGCGGGTAGTTGAAGTAAAGCGATTCAGTTTCGCTACGACCGGCTGGTCTCATGTTTGCCCCCCTTAAAATGTCAATGTGTCGAGGGACAAGATAGCCGAGAGATCGCTGCTCCGTCTGTCCCTTGAAACGGGTGACAAGTGAGGTATCCACCAAAGCGGCCAGTGTCGCACCTGGAAATTTGATCGGAACGCCAGGCACTGGGCTATCTATCTTATCAGCGTTGTGTCGCCGCGGGGGAATTCTGGGAAGCCTGAATAAATCTTGGTCAAAGGAATTTTTCAGCTGGGAAGAACCGGCAAGTGACACCGCCCGTCAGGCGACATCTCCTGAAAGCAATGAGCTGCGAGCGGAACCGACTGCCCCCAAAGACAGACCCTCCGTTACGTTACAGTCTCAAATCTCCGAAAAACTCTGACGACGGACATATTATCAGTCTAGGCTCCGGTCACCTTCTATGCCGCCCTCGCGGCGACAACCTGAGAAACGTCTATCGTTGAGGGGCAGACACAATACCGCCCAACAGGAGAGAAAATGAAGCACTTCGATTTGGCAAAAACAGCGTCAGAGCAAATCCAGGACCTCGCATCTGGAAAAATCACCGCCGAGGCTTTGCTGGAAACCTATATTGCGCGGTTCAACGAGGTGAACGGCACGCTGAACGCTGTGGTACGCACCGACTTTGACGCTGCCCGAAAACGCGCCCGTGAAATTGATCAACGCCGCGCTGCGGGCGAAAAGATCGGCCCGCTTGAGGGCCTGCCCATGACCGTCAAGGACAGCTTTGACGTCAACGGCATGCCCGCCGTCTGCGGCGTGCCCAAATTCGCCAAACGCGATGATGATGTGGAAGACGCTATTCTCGTTGACCGCTTGAAAAAGGCCGGTGCCGTCATTTGGGGCAAAACCAACTCGCCAATGATGGCCGGGGACGTTCAAACCTTCAATAAAGTTTACGGCGTCACCAACCACCACATTGATCAAACCCGCAGCCCTGGCGGATCGTCAGGAGGTTCCGCTGCCTCGCTCGCGTCGCTGATGACCCCGTTGGAAATCGGGTCGGACATTGGTGGCAGCCTGCGCAATCCGGCGCATTTCTCTGGCGTCTGCGCGTTCAAACCAACCTGGGGCCTTTTGCCCAGCCACGGCCACGTGCCGCCATCCCCGAAATTCCGCCACAAGCCAGATCCGGATCTGGCAGTCGTCGGGCCCATGGCGCGCAACATCAAAGACCTGCAGATCCTGATGGAGATCATCTCCGCGGGCGACATTCCGGCCACCGAGCCAAGCTTGAACCTCAAGGACCTCCGCATCGCCTTTTGGATGGAGGAAGCCAGCTTTCCGCTCGGCAGGGACTGCGTCAGCGCCTTGGAAAACCTGAAACACATTCTGGAGGCCAAAGCCGGTTCTGTCACCCAGACCCGTCCAGACCTTGGTGCGGCCGAGGTCTTTGACACCTATCTGGACCTGTTGATACCGATTATTTTGTCCGAGATCCCATCACCTATCAAATCGGTGATGCGGGCCCTCCGGCCAGTGTTGCGCCTGATGGCGGGCAAAAAAGAATTCACGATGCCCAAGGCGCTTATCAAAGGTGTCGCCCCGCAACACGAAATCGACGCCGCAGACCAACGGCGCAAACAGTTCAAACAAGAATGCGACCGTTTCTTTGAGACCCAAGATGTGCTCATCGCCCCCGTCACAGCAACGCCTGCAGTCCTGCATAAAACCGAGGGGACGATCTATCAGCGCGTTTTCGACGTTGATGGGAAAGAAACAGAATACCTGCACCAGCTGAACTGGATTTCGCTGGCGACGGTCTGTCACCTGCCCGTCGTTGTCATCCCGGTCGGAATGTCCGCGGACGGATTGCCAATCGGTGTGCAGTTGATCGGGCCAGAAGGCGGCGACGCGAAACTGCTCGAGATCGCTCGGTTGATCGAAGCGGCGGTGGCGGGCAGCTAGGCCCAAGAAGGTCTTCGGAAAGACCGCAAGGCAGATGCCAAGGCGCTTTTGGCGCAAACGATGGCTTAGCGGCCGAAGGCGCGTTACCCAGACTTTGCTTTGGCCCTTCTTGGAGTTCGCACGCCCAGCCAATAAACCGCGAAAGCTGCCATCGCCAACATGACCATTGCGACGGGGTGGTTGACGATATTCGTGACATCGCCGCGCAGGATCGTTGCCGATTGACCAAGAGAGCGCTCAAACTGCGGCCCAAGGAAAAAGGCGATAATAAAGACCACCACTGGGTAGTTCAAAGCGTTCATCACCAATCCCAAAACAGCAAACAGCAACATCACAAAGACGCCGAATGTACCCCCGGTCGACAGGTAAACCCCGACAATACACAGCACCAGCGCCGCCGAGAACACCAGGGACTCAGGTGCGGTAATGAGCTTGGCCCAGAGGCGAAGGCCGAAAAGACCGCAGACAAAGTTGCACATGTTGGCAAATATCATGGCGCCGAACAAACCGTAGATCAGCTGGCCTTGCTGGTCGAACAGCAGGGGGCCGGGCTGGATGCCCTGGATCAAAAAAGCACTGATCAAAAGCGCCGCCGAGGCGCTGCCCGGTAGACCAAGAGTGAGCAGAGGGATGAAATCCGCACCGGCTACCGAACTGTTGGCGGATTCCGTCGCCGCGATGCCGCGCAGGTCGCCCTTGCCAAAACTTTCAGGGTCCTTGGCGGACTGCTTGGTCGAGGCATAACTCATGAAGGCCGCTGCCGTGGACCCCATGCCTGGGACGGCGCCGATAGCTGTGCCAATCATCGCGCCCCGCAAAAGGACAAAACGGCAAGCCCAGTATTCGCGGAAGGTGATGTCTTTCTGATCGCTGGTCTGGTCCTCTGGAATATTGACCGCAGGCCGCATCTCTCCTCGGAGCTTGGACAGCCTGGCAATGATCTCGGAAACAGCGAGCGCGCCAATGGCGACAGAGGCGATGGGGAACCCATCATAAAGATCGAAAAAGCCAAACAGGAAGCGAGGCGTGGAATGTTCGGGGTCCAGCCCGACGGTGGCCACCAACAGCCCCAAAGCCGTTGCCAGGACGCCCCGTGTAACCGAAGCGCCGATCAGGCCCGCAATCAGAGAGAACGCAAAAACCATCAGCGCAAAGATCTCGACAGGCCCCATTTTCAGGGCGATCAAAGCCAAGGGCGCGGCTACCGTAATCAGAACGAAGTCGCTGAAAGAATCCCCCGACACCGATGAAAACAACGCCATTTTCATGGCTTTCAGGGGCTTGCCCTTTTTCGTCAGGGGATAGCCATCAATTGCGGTAGCTGCGGCATCCGGGGTGCCGGGCGTGTTGATCAGGATCGCCGGGATGGCTCCTCCGATAAGACTACCTTTGTTGATCCCGACCAGGAAACCGATGGCTGGCAACGGATTGAGGACGAACGTAAACGGGATGGCGATGGCCATGGTCATTACAGGGCCAATTCCAGGCATAGCCCCAACAAATTGCCCAACGATGACGCCGACCAGAACAAAAGCCATATTATAGAGCGTAAAGGCATCCGCGAGGCCGGACAGAATGATGTTCAGATCTACCATAAGCCCTGTCCTTTAGGCCAAAATACGGTCAAGCAGACGCTCTACGATGAGCCAAGTGCCCAAGGGGATCACGAAACTTCCGACCAGAAGCCAATGCCAGCGGCGCTCACCGATCATCAGCATGGCAATCAGCGCGAAAGGTGGCGCGATATATTCAAAGCCGAACACGTCCATGGCCCAAACCGCGATTACGACAAGCACAATGAACAACACCGCTCGGACGACGGTCAGAAGGTCGGTCGAAAGGTCTTCTGGCGTTGCAAAAAACTGAAGCGCTGCGGTCAAAATCATGATCCAGACAGCGATACTCGGCACGGTTGACGGAACGATGCGCCCAAAATCCACGGCCTCGACCTGTCCGGGCATGATCAGAAAATAAAACGCCAAACCGAACAGAAGGATTAGTCCTGTTATGACTTTATCCAGGCTCATGGCTTGCCCCTCTAGAAAGCTTGCGCGGGATCTGAACCCGCGCAAGAGAGTTGTACGAGACGTTATTGCTTCGCCGCGTTGATGAGTTTGATGACATCATCCAACCCGCTGACCAGCTTTTCCTCGGTGCCATCAGGCCCCAGGTTGTTCGGCGTGGTCTGCATCAGGTTGCCAATCAGTTCCTGAAGCGAGGCCGAGTTGATCGCATCGTCAAGTGCTTTTGCCAGGGCTTCATTGGTTTCGGCGTCCAGACCTTTGGGAGCAGCAATGTAGAAGTAGGGCTCGCTGGAGTAGTCATAGCCCTGTTCGATCAACGACGTGGTGTCTGGCGAATACCCCTGGCGGGTTTGCGTCGCCACAGCCAGCATTTTCAGATCACCGGATTCGACATACTGAATATGCGCACCCGCGCCAAAGCCAGCATCGAGCTGACCACCCAGAAGGCCTTTCATGATTTCAGCGCCACTTTGGTTGCTGACCATCTCAAAGCCTGCGTCGGTCTGATTGTTGACGGCAAGCATGATCATCCGCTGCGGGCCTGCGTCAAAACCGACCAGCGACCCACCGTTCGCTTTGGAATGTGCAACCAGCTCATCGAACGTATCATAGGGTGCATCCGCAGGGGCAACGACAGCGAGCGGGGCCAGAACCACCGTCGCAAGATAGTCGAAGCTGTCGGCTTGGAAAGGCAAGGTATCGCCACGCTCTGCCAGGTTCAGCAAAGTCGGGATGGTCACACCCATGCCCAGCTTTAGTCCGTCAGGCTTTGCGCGTACCAGCGATGAGAACATTGCCACACCGCCGCCGCCGGGCTTGTTTTCCACAACAACGTCCCAGCCGGTGTTTTCTTCCATGGCGGCTGCGATGGCACGGCCGAGCGTGTCGGTGCTGCCCCCTGAACCAAACCCGACTTGCAAAGTAATCGGGCCGTCAGGGGCCCATTCGGCGCTGGCCGCGGTCGCAAATGCCATGACTGCACCGGCAGTCAGTACACGTAGTAAGGGTCTGAATTTCATCTATTTTCTCCTTGTTGGGTTAAGCTAGTGAGACATAAACACCGGCAACTGAGCATCGCTCAGCACCTCGGCGGTTACGCCTCCAAACAAGTCTTCCGAAATCTTGGAGTGCTCATAGGCCCCCATAACCAAGAGTCCGGCATTGGTTTCGTCGCAATACTCCAGGATCGTTGCTGCGATCCCTTTGCTCCTGCGCGCCACCGTTTTCTGGGTTGCATTGATCCCATGGCGTCGCAGCAATGTCGGCAAATCGATGCGCGCCGGGCGCGTGGGGTCCTTTACCGTCCCAATGGTCAGGACCGTTACCTCTGACTTGGTTTCCAGGATCTGCATTGCGTCGAACATCGCGCGCGACGATGTGCGCTTGCCGTCCCAGGCAACTACGGCAGTTTCATTGATCTGTGTGGGTCTGTAATCCTTGGGTGCGACCATGATCGGTCGCCCGCTCGAATAGGCAATGCGGTCTGGGTGCAGTTCATACTCGGCCGCTGCCGGCAGGTTTTCATACTGCCCCAGAAGCGTCACATCAAACAGACGGGTATATTTGGAGATCGCAGCGTCGGGATCTTCGCTTACATTGATCCAGTGCAGTTTGTCCGATGGTACCTTGCCGTTCAGAAAGCTGCGAAAGCGAAGCTCCAATTCGGCCAAATGATCTTGCGCGAGGTCATTGATGGAGTCCTCCAGACTGCTTGCAAGCCAAGAGGGAATATTTCTGGCAACGCTGGATATCCCATGTGCTGCAATGCCTGTGAGATGAGCATCATATTTCTGGGCCATCAAAGCGCCGAGATGCAAAGCGGTATCTGACGCATCGCCGCCGTTGTATGCAACAAGCAGGTTTTTAAGAGCCATCTGGGTGTTCGCCTCTCTCAGACTAAGCGGGAAAAACTCCTAGTCTTCAGACGATATGCCGGGGGCATCGGACTGTATGTCCTACCAAAAGTACGACACACTCGTTTTTGACACGAACAAGGGCAGCACTCGGCAGATGCAGCCCTTACAGCTGCATCCAGGTGGCTTTGAGGTTCTCGTATTTTTCGAACGCATGCAGCGATCGGTCCGACCCGTTGCCGGATTGCTTCACGCCCCCCAGAGGCGACGTAACGTCTGCACCCGAGAAACAGTTGATCTGCACCGTACCTGACTTGATTCTGGATGACAGCCGGTGCGCGCGGGACACATTTTTCGTCCACAGTACCGACGACAGGCCATAAACCGTCTCGTTCGCAATTGCGATGGCGTAGTCCTCGGTGTCGAAGGCGCGTGCCGCCAGAACCGGGCCGAACACCTCGTTTTGGACCACATCCATTGTGGTTGTCACGTCCGACAGGATCGTCGGCTGGTGGTAGTAGCCGCCGCTGTCGGAATGAAGTTGGCCGCCTCCGGTCAACAGGCTGGCCCCTTCACCGGTGGCCCGTGCAATGGCGGCTTTTGTTTTCTCAAGCTGCGCGGCATTGGCCAGGGCGCCAGTGTTGTGGGTCAGGTCCAGCGGGTCGCCCACGTTCAGCGCCTGTGCCGCCTCGGCGACCATGCCCATGAAGTCGTCATAGATCGGGCGTTCCACCGCAAGACGCGAGGCCGCGACGCAGACCTGCCCGTTGTTGCGGAAGATCGACGCGGCAGTTTCCCTGGCTGCGCGCGCCAGATCAGGGGCATCGGCAAAGACCAGGTTGGGCGACTTGCCTCCCAGTTCCAGATAGACGCGTTTCATGTTCGAGCGGGCGGAATATTCCAACAGACGCCGCCCCACGCCACCGGACCCGGTGAAAGCCAGAACATCCACATCCATGTGCAGGCCCAATGCCTCGCCGACAACCGCTCCGCGGCCGGTCACAGCGTTCAAAACACCCGGCGGCATACCGGCCTCTGCGGCCAGTTCGATCACGCGCAGAGTGGACAGGCTGGCATCCTCGGACGGTTTCACCACCACGCTGTTTCCCGCAGCCAAGGCGGGGGCCATTTTCCACGCACCGATCATCAGCGGGAAGTTCCAGGGGATGATGATGCCGACCACGCCCACCGGCTCTTTCTTTATCATCGACAGGACATCGTTGCGCGTGGGCGTGATCTCGCCATTTCGTTTGTCGATGGCCTCGGCATAAAACCGGAGTGTTGCGGCGGCGGACAACGGTTCGCCTTTTAACGCCATGCGAATGTCGGTGCCATTGTCGCGCACGCCCAGAACCGCGATCTCCAGCGCGTTGGCCTCGATCAGATCGGCCCAACGCAGCATGATCGCCTTGCGCTCGATCGGGGCCATTGCGGCCCAGACACCCGCTTCAAAGCTTTCACGCGCGGCGGCGATGGCACGGTCCATGTCCTCGACCCCGGACGCTGCCAGCACCGTAAGCGGCTGGCCGTCGATGGGGCTGGTCACGGGCATGGTCTCGCCGCTGGCGGCGTGAACCCGTTTGTTTCCAATGAAATTCAAACCTTCCGGGACGGGTTGAGCCCGCAGTTTGTCAACCGTCTGTTGATCAAGAGCCATGGGTGGCCTCCTTCAGTTCGATACCAGGGTACCGGGGGCAGAGAAGTGTTTTTGAATGCCAAGCTGAGCCAATGCTTCGTTAAATGCCGTACGCGGCGCATGCACATCCAGATGCAACGCCCGCATGCCCACATTCAGACCTCCGGCGACATTGCGCATCTGGTCATCAATGAACACGCATTGGTTTGCCTCAAGTCCCAGGTCATCCAGACAGCTCTGATAGGCGCGGGGATCAGGTTTGAGGATTTTGGTATAGGTCGCATCGCTGATGACATCAAAATCCTGCAGGAAGGTCAGGGATTGGCGCAGCGATTTGCCAAAGAACAGATCCAGCTCGTTGGACAGGATCGCGATCTTTTTGCCCGCGTCCTTCAACGCGCCAACCAAGGGTACGATTTCAGGGCGGATGATCTGTTCGGTGTTCTGGCCACGGGCGCGGATGACAAATTCCGCCATGGTGGTCCAGTCTTCATTAAGCAGCTTTCCCGTTTCAATGGCGCGGGTTAGCCAATACTCGCGCTCGGTGATTTCGTCGCGCTGCATCGACGCCCAAAGTTCATCTTCCTCCGGCGCGAATGGCCCCATCCAGGTCAAAGACCCCTCGGGCAGACCCAGGTTTTGTTCAGAGAACCGGTGCGTTTCGAACATGGTCAGCGTCACAACGCTGCCAAAGTCCAGGATCAGGGCTTCAGCTGGCTTAGACATCCTCAATACTCGGCCCAATTGGCGACAGCGCTTTGCACGGCATCGCCGGGAAACTGCTGTTGCAACTTTGCAAAGGTGGCTTCGACCATTTCGGGGCTGGCGGCCAACTCTGTCACCTCGGTGGTGCGGTCATAGGCAGAGCCGGTTGTCTGAAAGGCACGATCAATGGACAAGATTTCAAAGTTCCGCATACGCAGCAGGCGTTCGAACACGGCACGGTAGATGTCAGAGCTGTATTCGGCATCCGTCTGCGCATCGTTTTCGATACCGTTCCAGCTGTTGTAAAGCTGGCGCGCCGCCAGCCAGTCACTTTCAACGATATAGATGGGGGCGTCTTTGGTTTCCTGCTCGTTGCGGGGGTTGGTAAAAGTTTCGGCCCGATGGCCAGTGATGACCTTGCGCATGTCTTCGGTCGGGATCGGCACGAAAAACTGCACATTGTCAGAGGCGATCACTGCCTCGGCTCTATCCTCGTGGGGTTGCAGCAATTCGGCAAAGCGCCCGCCGACCACCGGTAGCTCGGCAATCAGGATATCCGTGTCTTCTTGATGCACTTTGGCCCAGTCAGCCACCGCGCCACGAACCCATAAGCCGACAGCCTTGCGAATGCCGGGGTGGGTGAGATCGTCGACTTCAGGGTAAATTGAAAGCCAGTGCCCCGTCTCGAAACTGCGACGCGCCGCATCCCACTGCATGGTGTGAATACGACGCCCGGCCTGGTCGGCCAGGATCGTCAATTGTTGCAGCAACAGGCTTTTGCCGGAGCTTGGCAGACCAGCGACGAACAAGAGCTTCTTGTCTTTGACCGCGTTTCGGAAACTGATGCCGATCGGGTTGTCTGCCGGGATGATACAATGGTCTTGCATAGCTACGGCCCTATCGGAACTGGTCAACGCTGGGCATGTCACCGACAGGCACTTCGATGAGGGTTGGCACATCGGTCGTAGCGATCCCCTTGCGGATCGCTGCACGCACTTCGTCAAAGCTCTCTGCCTTGATCGCCTGAGCGCCAAAGCTCTTGGCCATCTTACAGAAATCGGGGTTGTGCAGGTCGGTGGCGATGACGCGGCCACCGTAGTTGTTGATCTGCATCTGCTGCACGTTGCCATAACGGTTGTTGTTGAACAGCAGAGTGACCAACCCGATCTTGTGCTGCACGGCGGTGGCCAGTTCCTGCACCGAGAACATGAAGCCCCCATCACCAGTGACCGAAATGACCGGGACATCCGGCTTTGCAACCTTGGCGCCAAGCGCGGTTGGGAAACCATAACCCAATGTGCCCTGATACCCCGTCGAGATATAGGTGCGCGGGTTGTAGACCGGATAGGCAATACGGCTGGCAAAGCCCACCTGGGTCAATTCGTCAACAAAGATACCGTCTTCACCCAGTTCCTCGCGGATGATGTTGAGGTAGGTCAGCTGCGGCTCCAACACGGCCGAGCGTTTGGCCCAAGCTGCCTTGACCTCCAGCAGTTCCTCTTCTCGCGAGGCACGTAGGATGTTGTGGAATTCCAGACGTTCCAGCAGCAGCGGCAGCGCGTCTTCGGCCCGCGCGGTGACTTCGACCGCTGGCGTAAAGAACTTGCGGTGGCTGCTGGGGTCCACATCGATGCGCACAACGTCCGGCGCATGCGCCTTGATCCATTTGCGCGCCGGCACCCGCATGTTCGACCCGATGGCCAAAACCACATCCGCCTTCATCCACAGCTCTTTCGCGGCGGGCTGGTGCAGCGACAGATAGCTGCGCGCGTCCACCACCCCCATGCCGGTGCGATACCCCACGACCGGGGCTTGCAGGGTTTCGGCCAGATGCCGGACCAGAGCGCTCGCGCCCTGTGCGCCGCTGCCCACAAAAATCAGCGGAGCTTTGGCCTTGCCCAGTTTTTTGGCAGCCTGTTCAACGGCTTCTTCATCCAGTTCCGGCTTTTGCGGCACAAGCCCCTGAAGATTGACATCAACCTCGCCTTCACCGGCGAGAACATCCATCGGAATCTCCAATCCCACAGGACGCGGACGCCCCGATAGCATCTGGTTGAAAGCTTCCTGAATGTGGCCAGGCACCTCGGCCGGGCTGTTTGAACGATCAGCCCATTTGGTCAGCGACCGCAGGATGGTCAGCTGATCGTTGATCTCATGCAACTCGCCCCAATCTTTGCCAATGGATTTGGAGTTGATCTGACCCGTCAGGCAGAACAGTTTCGCGTTCAGGGCATAGGCGGTGGACAGCGCCGCCGTCGCATTCAGCAGGCCCGGGCCGGGAACGATGTTGAACACGGTCGGCTCATCACTGGCCAAAGCGTGACCCAACCCCATATAAGCCGCACCCTGTTCATGACGGGTGTGGATGATGCGAAACTTTTCGCGGTGGTCGTAGAAAGCATTGTACAGCCAATCGTTCTGAACGCCGGGCAGACCGAAAATGGTTTTTACGCCAAGGTTGTGCAGGGAAAGGACGGCTGCTTCGCCGCCGGTCATTTTCTTGGTCATCGATTCAAGCTTTCAGAAGAGTGGCAAGGGCGGTCAGAAGCCGCGTGTTGTCGTTGGGAGTGCCCACCGTGGCGCGGATATGATGAGGCAAATCGAAGGCCGGGCGCACCATTACGCCATCGGCAACTAGGTCCTGCGTCAGCGTCGCGGCGTCTTTGCCTTCGGGGCATTTGAACATGACAAAGTTCGTCTGGCTCGGCGCCACTGTTAATCCCAGGGCCCGAAGCTCTGCCGTCAGGCGCGCGCGTTCAGTGCGGTTGTTGTCCACAGTCTTTTGCAAGTGCTCGGTATCTTGCAGCGCGGCAATCGCAGCGGCCATGGCGCCAGAGTTCACGTGGAAGCTGCGCTTGAGCTTCTGTACGCGAGCCGTCAGACTCTCCGGAGCAATAGCGTAGCCGATGCGCATTCCTGCCAGCCCGTAGGCTTTGGAGAAACTGTGAACGATAACGATGTTACGTTCGTCCAGAACATGTTTGATCGCATCGGGCAGGCCCTGTTCAGTGGCGAACTGGAAATACACTTCGTCATAGATCAGCGTCACGTGCTCGGGCAGCCCATCCAGAACCGCGTTCAGGACATCCTCGCCAAACCAGGTACCGGTCGGGTTGTTGGGATTGCACAGATAGACCAGCCGGGTTTGGGGGCGCACGGCATCCAAAAGCGCCTGCACATTGACCGAGTAATCCTCGTCGCCCAGCCAAACGGTTTCGATCTCGGCGCCCTTGTTCTTGAGAGAGGCCTTATAGGCCCCGAAACAGGGCGGGCAGATGATGGCATGTTCGCCGGTTTTGATCGCTGCATCTTCGATCAGCGACAGAACCTCGACACCGCTATTGGCCGAAAAGAAGTTTGCGGGGGTAAGGCCGCGGCCATGGAACTCCGCAAGCGCGCCGCACAGCTTGTCATCTTTTCGCTCGGGGTAGATGTTTGCCGTTTCCAGGGTCGATTGCGCGGCTGCAATGGCCATAGGCGACGGGCCGAACGGGTTTTCGTTGGACGATAACTTGGTGATGGTCTTCCCTTTGGCCAGCTCTTTGACTTCGTCCGCAGAGAGGCCCGCCCTATATTCCATGTTATCTGCTGCACTTTGTGTCATTGCGATGCGCTTCCTCAACTATCGAGTGACCTTGGAAAGCGACCAATGCCAGCTAACCGGTCAGAAATACTTGAGCACTGTCTATCAGGGGAGCGGTCGACATTATGTCCCCCATTGGAGCGGACAAACGGAACCGGGGGTTTTGATATAAGTTGGAACGTATGATGGAGCATGCCATAAACAAGACCATGTCACTGGAGTCGTTCTTTTCCGGGAAAGGTGCGCCTAAGTATCTGCAATCCATGTCAAACTGCCTGCTTGCGATTGGAAGCCCGGAGTTTAATTCGCAGTTTCTTGACCTGATTGAGAATGTCATTCGGGCCGATCAGTGCATGATTTTTTCCTACAAAACAGATCGCCCTGATTGCTACTTGTCCTACATTCGGCGTCACAAAAAATCTGCACTCAACATAGCGCAAAGATACCTGCGCGAAGGGTATCGCGACGACCCTCTAAGGCCAGTCGTAAACAAGGTTCGCGACACGGGTCAGACCGTCATTTGCAGCCTGTCAGAGATACAGACGAAAATGTCAGAAGAGTATTATGATACCTACTTCAATGCGCGGGGCATCAGCGACAAGATTTCTGTCATCTCGGCGCGGCGCGATGAGGCACTTGTCCTCAATTTTTACAGGTTTGAGGAAAACGGTCATTTTGGGGTCAGCGAAGACAGTTTGAGGGTACCGTTTTGGGGGTCTGTGGCAAGCATGGCTCTGTTGCATTTTCTTGACCCAGACAGCCTTGAACTGAAAACACCGCTGAATTCTTTGTCGACAAGAGAAAAAGCAATCTGCGAAGCAATGCTAAACGGGATGACGACGGACTCCATCGCGTGGCGGCTGGACATCTCTCCTAGCACGGTAAAAACCTATCGACAAAGAGCGTATGCCAAACTCGGCATCAATTCCAAAGCCGCGCTTTTCGCCTTGTGTCGCAACCCCTGAAGCCGAGTGGCAACAAGGCCGTGCTTAGATCGTTTCTTTCGAATTTGGCATTTTGTCTGCATTCTGAACCGCCCAGTCATGCATTTGCAAAAGCAGGGGCACCAGACTGTCGCCCAGGGGGGTCAGGCCATATTCCACATGTGGTGGTATGGTTTGAAAATCTTTGCGAAACACAAACCCACTCTCTTGCAGCTCGGTGAGTTGCCGCGTCAGCGTCCGGTGGGTAATTGTGCCTAGGTTGCGCTGAAGCTGATTGAACCGACAGTTTCCCTGCGCAAGCCAGTAGATAATGAGCAGTTTCCACCGCCCCGAAATCGCAGATATGAGAGCCTCGATTTTGCAGTGTTCTTCAGGTGCACCCTGTATCATAGCAGTATCCTAAATGACCGTACTTGCCGTTTTGAACGTGCCCTTCTAGCTAGAGTGAAACGCAACAGACGGCAACGAAGTAAATTATGGTCAAAAAGAAAATCGTCGTCGTCGGTGGCGGCTATGTCGGATTTGAGGTCGCCCAGGAAATGGACGACGTCGCGGACGTCACGCTGATTGAACAACGCGAGGCCTTTGTCCAACCGCCCGCCGCAATCCGGGCGCTGGTGCAACCTGGATTGCTGGATCAGATCATCCTGCCTTATGACAACTTGCTAAAGAACGGCCGCGTTCTGCGTGGGCGCGCGGCTTCGATCTCGCAGTCGGAGGTCACCTTGGACACTGGCGATACCGTTCCGGCAGATTTTATCGTGCTTGCTACGGGATCATCCTATGCCGCCCCGTTCAAGCCTTCGGGCGACAGCATCCAGGATTTCCGCGATGCCCATGCAGCGGTCAGCGCGCAATTGTCCAACGCGAATTCGGTGGTCATTGTGGGGGCGGGCGCCGTGGGCACGGAATTGGCGGGCGAGATTGCGACCGCGCGGCCAGGAACACGCATCACGTTGATTTCGTCCGACGACACCCTTTTCCCGATGTATCCCAGGCGAATGGGCGCGCGGCTGAAGTCCAAGTTGGAGAAGCTCGGGGTCACGATCATTCTCGGTCAGCGCGTACAGGATCTGCAGCGTTTGGATCACCCCTATAAAGGCGCAGTCACCTTGACAGACGGGCGTAAAATTGAAGCCGATCTTATTTTCCCTGTGATCGGATCAAGGGCGCAGTCTGAGTTGTTGCAAAACCTGCCTGGCGTCACGTCGGGGTCCTCGGGGCGCTACAAGGCAGATAAGTGGCTGCGCCCGTCGGAATACCCGAATGTTTTCTTTGCGGGGGATATTGCCGAAATTGGCGACGGCATGACGATCGTTGCAACAGCACGACAGAACCCTTGGCTGATCAAAACGTTGAAAAATGTGATAAAAGGCGCGACGGTCGAAAGCCAAAAGCCCTATTCGCCATGGAAGAAAGCGCCCATCCTGGTGCCACTTGGCCCTCTGATCGGCAACAGCTGGATTTTCACCACCCTTGGCGACTGGGTAACCCGGCAAATAAAAGGCAAAGACCTATTCATCCCCAAGTATCGCAAGGCGTTTGGACAGGGAACGCGTTGAACAACAAACTCTGGGTCCGTGGGCTGTTTGCAATGGCTGAACAGGCAAGCGCGGATGAGCGGTCAACCGACTTGAGGTGGCCTGCGACTGCTCGGTGCGAAGCGCAGCGAATAGCTGTTTTTCGCCCGAGGCTGCCGCCAATTGGAAATCAGTGGGGCCTGACCTGCGGGATCTCATCGATGCTATTGAATAGAACAAGTGTTGTGCCACGCGACGCTCGGGACCCCCCGATGGTCTGACTAATTTGTCGAGAGATCACTGATCTCATAACCAATCTCGTGTTCAAAATCAGTGTCGAGCTGGCTGCGAATATAGTGAATGTTTTCAGGAAGGCGTGCCTTTGCATGTTTGCGACGCGCATCGACCTGGGGCCTGGCCCGAAAGATGTACTCTGGTTCAGAGACCTCTGCGCGTATCCTCAGATCGAATGATTGCGCCAATTGGTCCACACTTCTACGCAGGTCAGCGCTGAAGGTTTCATGGCGAATAATGGCGACGTTTACACCGCGTTCAACCAGACCCATCCAGCTTTTTGTTTTAATCTCCCGCATCTCAAAGATCGTGCGATAGGTACGTCCGGTGATCGGGTGGCGATCGGGCTGGAATGGTTGCTTGTGGTGCAAGTGCCATTTTAGTCCGTGCGACCGTGGCGTATCCATGACAGAGACCCAAGGCGACTTTATGAAGTGATCAAAATCTTAAGTCTTCAGCTCTGCCGTCGCGTGATAGGGTTTGGCATACATGCTTATGCTCCAGTCAAACGCATTGCGAAGGGAAACGACAAAGAGCGTACGTGCGCTCGCGGCCAGGAATGACGGAGAACCGTGCTTCCAGCCGTAGGATTTGTTCACCGGCAGACCGAAGGCCTTGCGCAATACTGATTTGGTGACGTTTGTGCCGGTGGACCGTTCTCCGAAAATGAACATATCCTCAATCGGTGCATCGTACCCCCGGTAGCACGCAATGCCGTCGGCACTCAGTGAACACGCCATCCAAACTCCCCAATCTATGACGAACCAATTGGTTCACCGCTTCGGCTCATGGCTGAACTCTGTTTCATCTATGCCGCAAGAATACCCAACAACCTGTTACGCAGCCCTTACGAAACGGGTTCCGTGTGAACGAAAGGGCGCAGTTGTTCTGGCGAAAGAGGGCTTTAGATCTCCGATGAACGGCAGAGCCTGTGCTGTCAGAGACGTTTTTCGGTCAGGTTTTTGGGGGGATCTGCCGCGCGCGCGTTACGAAATGGGTGGTTCTGCCATTGTCCAGGCTGAACCCGTTTCCGCTGCCGGTGCTGGTGTCCAATATCAGTTGCGAGTTTTCCCAAAGGGTCGCGATGCTGCGAGAGGCCCAGATTTCAGTGCCGTCAACCTCGCCCAGTTTAACGTCTCCTGAGCCGATATAGGCCTCGCCAGCGCGATAGCACATGGGGCCAGATCCATCACAACATCCTGCGGACATCTGAAACACCACCTCGCCGTATTCGGCGCGCAGCTCGGCCAGCAGGGCAGAGGCCGCTTGGGTGCCCATGACCTTGTCAATTTGCTCTGCCATTTCTTGCTCCGCTTTGACCTTGTGCGCTTAGGATAGCGCAGCCAGGCCCGGACCCAAGCGGGACCAAAGTCCAAGCCAGAGATCGGCGAGCTACCGCAGCGGGAAACTGGCGCGCAGCTGGATCGTTTCCAGGCCGGGATTGATCGAGCCCGTATCCGCATTCGAGCGATGGTCATAAGACAGCCCGATCCGCACGCCCTTGGCGGTTTCGAACCCGATCTCGGCACCCGAGCGGAATTCGATCGAAGAGCCCAGATCCGGGCCGCGCCCTTTGCCATAGACGCCGGGCATCAGATGCAGCTGAACATAGGCGCGGTCTTGGGCAAATTGATAGGTCCAACTGCTGCCGGCGCCAAACCACACGCTGCCATCGCTGGTGATCGAAAGACCCATGGCGGGCTGAAAGGGACCATATCGTTTGGGCAGATCATAGCGCAGGTAAACTTCTTCGCTGATGCTGGAGCCCTGAAACTCCACATCTCCGGCCGACACCGCGATGCGCGCGTCCAGCGGCGAGGTCGCCAGACAACCGTCATCGCAGAAATTCATCGTCATGTCGGTCAGGCCTGCCACTAGGAACAGGGTTGCGAGTGTGCCGTCCATGGAGCTCTCCGTCTTGCTTGACCGATGGCTACACCAGGAAACAACAGATGTCACCCGCGACGCAATAAGACTGCGAAGGATCGTGGTGAAAACGCACTTGTTGTTGGAAAGTGGTACTCCGTAGGGGAATCGAACCCCTCTTTCCAGGTTGAAAACCTGGCGTCCTAACCGATAGACGAACGGAGCACTCTAGGTGTGAGCGCGCTTGTAGGAAATGCCCCGGGGCGCTGCAAGCGCCAAATGCGCAATCGGCCTATTTTCTTTCCACGTCATATGGTCACGCGTTCAGATAGCTTCGCGCCAGCGGAACGGCGGTTTGTACCGCCTTTTGCGATCGTGCTTTGCCACCGGGCTCGTCCCGTCGCGGAATAATCCAACCGGGGTATGTCAGCGCGCGCAAAAGAATAAAGAACTCCAGTATGTCCGGGGTCAGCCAGGCGCGATCCCCATATCCGGCCAGCAGTGCACGGCGCAGGACCGGGTAGTCGGGGTGATCCAGAAACCGCATCAGGAATGTCGCCAGTTCAAAGGCGCGAAACCCTGATCCTCCGTCATCAAAGTCAATCAAGCCCACCGCGTTTTCGTGGACCAGGATGTTCTCGGTGATGACATCCGCATGGATCAGGCCATAGTCCAAGTCCTGCGCGATAGAGCTCAGCTGGGTATGGGCCTTGTCACGGACGCGTTGCAGCAACAGCTTTTCGTCAGGCGACAAATCAGGGTTTTCCCAGAAGGGCCCCCATAGCGGTTCTTCGCCCAGCAGGCCCTCCAGATCCCAAGCCGGGCGCGAAAACGCGTCGGGCGGTGTCCACGCATCCGAAATCTCGTGCAAACGTGCCAGGCAGTGGCCAAGCGCGCGAGCAAACTTCTGCGGATCAGCGACGTTCAACTGCCCCGTCACCCCCGAGGGGGCCCCGGGCATCCAGGACAGCATACTGACCGGCGTGGTGCCCAGATACTCGACAAGCGCCCCATTCTGGGACGTTTCAGGCAGCGGCACCGCCAAGCCGTTCAGGGCCAGGGCCTCCATCCATTGCAGTTCAGACAGCAGCTGGGTGCGGGTGCGATATCCAGGTCTGTGCAGCCGCAAGGCGTAGTCGCGCCCATTCTTATGGGCCCTTAGCACCGTATTTTCCCGCCGCGCTGCCAGCATCAGGTCTTGCGAAGGAATGCCCCATAGGGCCGCCGCCCGAATGGCGGTGTCGTCAATCATGTTTGGGCCCGATCTGGTCGAGGACCTCGTCCAGGGTTGAAATCACCTGATCCACATTGTCCCGGGTGAAAACCATGGGCGGGCGCATTTTCAGCACATTGGCATGGCGCCCAAGGAAGTTCAGCAAAATGCCACGCTGACGCATGGCGTTGGCGATTTGCTTGGTCAGTTCGGGGGCGGGCGTCTTGCGGGCGCGATCCAGCACCATCTCGGCCCCGAAGAACAGCCCGGATCCGCGCACGTCCCCGATGCACGCGTGCTGCGTGGCCAGTTCTTGTAAACAGGTTTTGGCATAGGCACCGACCTTGGCAGCGTTTTCTTGCAGTCCGTCCTGTTCAATCACGTCCAGCGTGGCCGCGCAGGCCGCCATCGAGACCGGGTTGCCGCCAAAGGTGTTGAAATACCCAAAGGCATTGCGAAAGGCCGCCATCGTGTCATGACCAGCAACCACCGCCCCCACCGGATGCCCGTTGGCCATGGGTTTGCCGATGGTCGCGATATCAGGAACAAAGCCCATTTTCTGGTGCCCCCAGAAATCCGAGCCCAGCCGTCCAAACCCTGGCTGCACCTCGTCGGCTATGATCACGCCTCCGGCTTTGCGTACCGCGTTGATGGCGGGGGTCAGCCAGCCGTGGGGCAGATCCGGAAAGCCCTCGTTGGCGAAGAACGGGCAGATCACCAGCGCCGAGATGCCATGGCCTTTCTGTTCCAGCTGGGCAATCCGGGCTTCGACCTCGGCGGCAAAGGCCCGCGCATGGGCCATGCCGGCCTGTCCCCCAAGCGGGCGATAGCTGTCCGGGGCCGGCACAAAGGCCATATTGTCCCAATACCCCCCGATCGGAGGCTTTGTCCGGCTCAGCTGACTGACCGCGATCGTGTTGCCATGATAGGTGTGATCGGTCGCGATCACCCCGGTCTTGCCAGTGACGGCCTGCGCCATCCTAAGCGCCACGTCATTGGCCTCGGATCCGGTGCAGGTCATCAGAACGGTGTCCAGACTTGTGTCGAACTTGGCGGTCAGGCGCTCGGCATAGTCCGTGATCCCGTCATGCAGATACCGGGTGTGCGTGTTCAGGGTCGCCGCTTGTGTGCTGATGGCCTCGACCACCTTGGGATGGCAATGGCCCACATGCGGGACGTTGTTGTAGCAATCCAGATACTTGCGCCCCTCGGCGTCCCACAGCCATTGGCCCTGACCTTTGACCAGATGGATCGGTTGTTCATAGAAGGTCGGGACATTCGGCCCCAACAAGCGCGCGCGTTTCTGAACAAGGGTTTCAGTCATGCTAAGGTCCACAATAGTTCCGCGATCAAGAGCCCATCAAAGCGCAGGATATTCCTGTCATGACTGAAGTCCACTGAATTGGCCAGTCTCGAAGATAGGTTCAATAAATGAACCAATGGTCTGAATGTTTGACAGACTAAGGGTCCGTCTGCCAAGATTGACCCTCATAGGCCAAAGCCGACCGGATTCTTGGCTGAAATGAATCCATGGACAGGAAGACCGCGGATGGGAACCGTTTCTAAGGCGCTGTCATTGATCGAGCTTTTCGACAGGAACAGCCCAAATATTGGGCTCAGCGAACTGGCGCGAAAATCGGGGATGAACAAGGCGACAGTGCACCGGCTGCTTGGGGAATTGGCTGCGCATGGATTTGTCGAGCAAGCCAGCTCGACGCGGGAATACCAGCTTGGTCCGGCGGTTTTGCGGCTGGCTGCACTGCGCGAAGCGGCCGTGCCGACGCTAGAGCTTACCAAACAGATATTGCGGCGACTGGCGGACGAGACAGGGGAAACCGCCCATATGTCGCGGCTGCAGGGCCAGGTTCTGACGACCACGGATTACGCCTATAGCACCGCGCACAGCACGCGCGTGATGATGGAGGATGCCGACGTTCTGTCGTTTCATGGCACGGCCTCGGGGGTAGCGGTGCTGGCCTATGCGACCCCGGAATTTGTCGATTCCATTCTGGCAGGCGCCCTGCCGGCCCATACCCACGACACCGTGACCCAGCCAGACGAGATCCGGCAGAAGTTGGCTCAGACGCGCCAAAGCGGGATCGCGGCATCGGTCGGAGGGTTCGAAGCGGACGTGCACTCCTATGCCTGTCCGATTTTCGATGCCCGCCAAACGGTTATCGGTGCCATTGCCGTCGCTGCCCCAACCGCGCGTATGGACGCGCAAAAGAGCCTGGGCATCAGGCAGGCCGTGAAACGGTACGCAGTTGAACTCACGCAGCTCTTGGGGGGATTTCCCCCGAATGAATTTGAAACATCACAGCCCGCCCCGACACGCGGTGCAGACGGAGACTGACATGAAAGACAGCAACTATTTGAAAGAGATGAACGCGCGCTCGGTCTGGCATCCGATGGCGCATCCGGCCGACAGTCAGGCCAATCCGCCCACCATCCTGATCGAGGCCGAGGGCGTGTGCATCACCGATGTTGACGGGCACAAGGTGGTCGACGGGGTTGGCGGGCTTTGGAACGTGAACCTTGGTTACTCCTGCCAGCCAATCAAAGACGCCATTGCCGCTCAGTTGGACAAGCTGCCCTACTATTCCCTGTTTCGCGGCACCACAAATGATTGCGCCATCGAACTGGCCGAGGATCTGCGAGACTTTTTCGAACCGGATGGGCTGACGCGTGCGTTCTATACTTCGGGCGGGTCGGATTCTGTGGAAACGGCGCTGCGCCTGGCGCGTCAGTATCACAAGATCCGCGGCAACTCGGGCCGGACCAAGTTCCTGTCGCTGAAAAAGGGCTATCACGGCACGCATTTCGGGGGGGCTTCGGTCAACGGGAATGCCAATTTCCGCACCGCGTATGAACCGCTGATGCCAGGCTGTTTTCATATTCCGGCCCCCTATCCCTATCGCAATCCGTTCAACGAAACGGACCCTGTGAAACTGGCGCAACTGTGCTTGCAGGCGCTTGAGGACGAGATCGCCTTTCAGGGGGCGGGGACCATTGCAGCGATGATCATGGAGCCAATCCTGGGCGCGGGCGGAGTGATCCCGCCGCATCCGTCCTTTATGCCCGGTGTGCGCGAAATCTGCACCCGCCACGGAATCCTGTTGATCGCGGACGAGGTGATCACCGCCTTTGGGCGCACCGGCAGCTGGACTGGCTCGCGTCACTGGGGGGTGCAGCCCGATCTGATGAGCACCGCCAAGGCGATCACCAACGGCTATTTCCCTTTTGGGGCGGTGATGATCGCCGAAGGTGTCGCGCAGGTGTTTGAACAGGATGAAACCGGGAAGGCTGCGATCGGCCACGGCTATACCTATTCAGGCCACCCCGTTGGGGCGGCGGCGGCGCTGGCTTGCATGGCTGAAACCCGGCGTCTGAACGTCCCTGAAAATGCCGCTGCGCGTGGACAAGAATTGTATGAGGGTCTTGTGGCGTTGCAGTCACAGTTCGATCTGATCGGGGATGTGCGTGGTGGGCATGGGCTGATGTGCGCCATGGAGCTGGTCAGCGACCGCGCCACCAAGGCCCCCATCGACAAAGCAACCATCAGCAAAGTGCAGGAGGCGACCTATCAGGCGGGGGCGATGGTGCGGATGTCGGGCCCCAATATCATCCTGTCGCCGCCGCTGGTGCTAACCTCGGACGATGTCCAGACCATCCTGACCGCGCTGCGTGCGGGATTCGCAGCGGTCTAAGCGAAAAGCCCCGCTTGATGGCCAAGCGGGGCCTCTGCATGTTTTATCCCTTCCAGTGGGCGGCTTTGGCGCGTGCGGCCTGGGCCAGCATGACAACGTCCAGGCCCACGGCCAGGAATTGCGCGCCCCAGTCACGATATTCGGCGGCGACCTTGTCGTCCGGGGACAGGATGCCCGCCGCCTTGTCCGAGGCCGCGATCCGACCCAGGCAATCCTGAATGACCGCGCGGACCTCGGGGTGGCCGGGATTACCTGGATGACCCAGATCCGCAGCCAGATCGGCCGGACCGATGAACACGCCGTCGATCTTGTCCAGCGTCAGGATTTCGTCCAGCGCCTCGACCCCTTTGCGGTTTTCGATCTGGACCAGCAGGCAGACCTGTTCATTGGCGACCTTCACATAGTCGGCAATTCCGCCAAACCGCGAGGCCCGGGCCATGGTCGCGCCAACGCCGCGGATGCCCTCGGGCGGATAGCGCATGGCCCGGACCAGTTGTTCGGCTTGGGCGGCGCTTTCGACCATCGGCACCAGAACCGTTTGCGCCCCGACATCCAGCGCTTGCTTGATCAGCCAGTCTTCGCCAATGGGCACGCGCACCACCGGATGCGATTCCGAGCCCTGAAGCGCCTGCAACTGGGCCTGGATCGAGCGGATGTCATTCGCGGCGTGTTCTCCGTCGATGACGATCCAGTCGAAATCGGCGGTGCCCAGGACCTCGATTGCAAAGGGATCGGCAAAGCCGGACCAGCAACCATATTGCATCTGCCCATTGGCGAGGGCAGCTTTGAACGGGTTTTTGAGTGCTGGCATCTTAGTGCTCCTTCAGGGCGCGCGCGGTTTCAGTGATCACCTCATACGCGGTCTGGATGTCCTCTTGGGTGCAGTCGAACTGCCCGGCTTGGAAGCGGATCACCAGTTTGTCTTGGGTGCGGGTCTGGGTGAGATAGATCGTGCCCGCGTCATTGATGGTGTTCAGCAGATCCAAGGTGGCTTGATCTGCGTCCTGCCCATCCGGGACAAAGCGGAAGGTGAACAGGGACAGAACGGGCTCGGTCACGATTTCGAAGTCCGGGGTGGCGCGCAGTTTTTCGGCCAGGTCCTGCGACCAATCCACGTGGTTGCGGATCATCTGGCGCAAGCCGTCCAGCCCGTAGGCGCGGATCATGAACCACAGTTTCAGCGCGCGGAACCGGCGGCCCAACGGGACGCTCCATTCGGAATAGTTGATGATCCCGTCGGCCCCGTGGGTTTTCAGATACTCAGGTTGGATGGCCAAGGTCTGCGTCAGCGCCTCGGGTGATTTGACAAAATGCGCGGACAGATCGAATTGCGTGCCCAGCCATTTATGGGGGTTGAAAACGACCGAGTCAGCCTGCTCGACGCCCGTCCATAGGTCGCGATATTCGGGGCAGATCATGGCCGAGCCCGCCCAGGCCGCATCGACATGGGTATAGAGGTTGTATTTCTGCGCAATGGCGCAGGTCGCGGCGATATCATCGCAGGCGCCGGTGCCGGTGCCGCCCACGCAGGCAACGATCCCGGCGGGCAGGTAACCGGCGTCCAGATCGGCCTGGATTTGTGCCTCCAGCGCGCCGGTTTGCATCGAGCGCAACGGCCCCTCGGTCGGGATGCGCACCAGGTTGGCCTGGCCGATGCCAGCGACCCAAATGGCGCGATCCACGGATGTATGCACCTCGTTCGAACAATAAATCCGCAGCGGTTTTTGCCCCGGCAGACCGTTAGCATTGCCATCCCAGTTCAGCGCGCGTTCGCGCATCACCAGAACAGCCGCCAGCGTGGCCGAGGAGGCGGAATCCTGAATGACACCAGCAAAGCCGTCGGGCAGGCCCAGACCCTGACGCAGCCAGTCCATCATGCGGGTTTCCATCTCGGTTGCGGCGGGCGAGGTCTGCCACAACATGCATTGCGGTGCCATCGCGGTGACCAAGTTGTCAGCCAGAACCGCTGCAGGCGAGGCGTTGGCGGGGAAATACGCAAAGAAGCGCGGATGCTGCCAATGGGTGATGCCGGGCATGACGATCTGCTCGAAATCGGCGATCACGTCCTCGATGGGCTGCGCTTTGTCAGGGGGGCTGGCGGGCAGGGCGTTCAGAATATCGCCGGGTTTGGTCTGCGCGCGCACGGGCTTGTTGCGCAGGCCCGCATGGTAGTCGGCCGCCCAGTCAGCTGCCCATTTTCCCCATTTGGGGAAGTCGCTCCACTTCATGTGACCCTCCTCCATATCGCTTAACATGTTAAATAACAGAAAGCAAAACACCCCGGCAAGGAAATTCCATCACCGGGGTGTCAAAAGGTCAAGCAGACAGGTGGGATCAGACGTCCTTGGCGGCCTGCATGGCGGCGCTGAGGACCGCGCGATCACCGATATGGTTGGCCAGCATCAGCACCAAACGCGCGTTCAGGGCGTTGCTGTCTTCGTCGCTCAGGCCTTCGTGGGTGGCGATGAGCTCGGCATAGAAATCATCCACGCCGTCGATGTTTGGGGTCAGGATCAGATCGGACATCAGGCTTACTCCTTACCGATGGTGCGGCGCAGGGCGGCACGGATTTTGGTTTCATCATAGCTGTCAAAGCGCGCGGCAACGTGCTGATCCGGGCGGATCAGGTAGACGGCCGATTTGGCATCGCCCAGATAGCGTTCGGCCAGGGCGCCGGTGGCATCGTCTTTGGCAGACAGGGCCAGGCGCTTGATCGAGACACCGTCTTCGTCCAGTGCTTCGGGCGCATCTGCGTCGATGGTCAGCAGGATGAATTCGTTGCCCAGTTTGGACAGCAGGAACTCGTCGCCAAGCGGCGCGTCGGGGCAGGGCGCACCGGGGCGGGTGCGGGCCGGACCGTTCAGCGCGTCCTCGGTGTTCAGCGGCGAACCGTCATAGTAGCACGGCACCGACAAACGGCCCGAGTTCACCATGGGACGGGCGAATTCGTACTTTTCAGACAGGTTCAGCACCGCGTCCCGCAGCAGCTTGGACATGCCGGATTTCGGAGTGATGAAATCGGTCGAGCGGGTCGAGTTCAGGATGTTTTCATCCGCGCCATGGATCCGTTCGTTGTTATAGGTGTCCAGCAGGCTGTCAGGTGCCTGACCGTTGATCACCATGCCCAGTTTCCAACCCAGGTTGTCCACGTCCTGCATGCCCGAGTTCGCGCCACGCGCGCCAAAGGGCGAGACCTGGTGCGCGGCATCGCCGGCAAAGAAGACGCGGCCATGGCGGAAGCTGTCCATGCGTTTGCACTGGAAGGTGTAGATCGAGGACCAGACCATGTCGTATTCGACACCCCCCAAGAAGGCATCCAGACGGCGGCGGATGTTTTCTTCTTTCATCTCTTCCTTGCGGTCCACATCCCAGCCGATCTGGAAGTCAACGCGCCAGACGTCATCGGGCTGTTTGTGCAGCAGCATCGAGGCACCCTCGCCGTGGCTGGGTTCAAACCAGAACCAGCGCTCGGTCGGGAAATCTACGTCGCCCTTCATCTTGATGTCAGCGATCAAGAAGCTGTCCTGGAACACCTTGCCGCTGAAGTCATGCCCCAGCATCTCGCGCAGGGGCGAGCTGGCGCCGTCACACCCGATAAGCCAGTCGGCTTCCAGTTTATAAGGGCCATCCGGGGTCGAGATTTCCAGCACCACGTGGTCGTCCTTGACCTCGACATTGTCGATGCGGTTCTTGCCACGAATTTCAATCGGGGCGCCCTGGGCTTGCAGCTCGCGCAGGCGCTCGATCTGGAAGCTTTCGTAGTAGGGCTGTTGCAGGTTGATAAAGGCAGGATACTTGTGGCCTTCTTCGGGCAGCAGGTTGAATTCAAAAACCTGATCGTCTTTGTGGAATACCTTGCCCAGGTTCCAGACAACGCCTTTGTCCAGCATCGGTTCACCGCAGCCATACCGGTCGGCGATTTCCAGGCAGCGCTTGGCAAAGCAGATTGCGCGGCTGCCCATGCCCACGCCTTCGTGGTCATCCAGCACCAGTACCGGAATGCCTTGCAGACCCAGATCCAGCGCGGTGGCGATGCCGATGGGGCCACCGCCCATCACGACAACCGGGTGGCGCACGGCCTCGGCTTTGTCCTGATCAGGTGATTTTTCATAGGGGTACAGCCGGTAGGCCAGTGTGTAGCGATCGTCAAACATGGGTGTCTCCTCCCTGTCTTTTGGGTGCACTTGTAGAATGCCGTGCCCTCGCACGACTTCTGTTCGGTTAAATTTCTGTTTCAGGGCCCCTCGTGCCCGATGGACACGAGGGGAACCGCGTTAGCCTTGCAGGGCGTCCCACATTTCCAGATCGCGCTGGGCGGTCCAGATGCGGGGGGTGTCGATGCCGCGGGCCTCGTCATAGGCGCGGGCAACGTTGAACGGCAGGCAGTGTTCGTAGATGGCGTAATCGGCGAACTTGGGATCGCACTCTTCGCGGCAGGCATCCCAGGCCTCTTTCAGGGTGCCGTTGCGGGCGGCAACCTTGGCGATCGGGCGATAGGTGCTTTCCACGAAATCACGGGTGTTTTCGATGGCGGCATTCACCATTTCCTTGCCAACCAGCGCGTCGCCGCGACCGGGAGCAATGGCGTCCACGTCATAGGCTTTGATCTTGTCCAGGGTGTTGCCCCAGTCGTTGAAGTGACCGTCGCCGCAATAGCAGGCCGAGTGGTATTCAACGATATCGCCGGTGAACATCACGTTCTGGTCCGGCACATGGATCACAGCGTCACCGGCGGTGTGGGCGCGGCCGATCTGTTTGATATCAACGCGGCGGTTGCCCAGATAAACCGTCATCGAGTCGCTGAACGTGGTGGTCGGGTAGGTCAGGCCAGGAATGGACTCGTGGCCTTCGAACAGACGGGGGAAGCGTTGGAATTCGCTGTCCCAATCCTCTTGGCCGCGTTCCACCACCATCGAGCGCGCGGTGTCCGACATGATCACCTGTTTCGCCCCAAAGGCGCTGGCGCCCAGAACACGCACGGCGTGATAGTGGGTCAGGACCACATGGGTGATCGGCTTGTCCGTGACCGAGCGCACACACTCGATCACTTTGTTGGCCAGGCGCGGGGTTGCCTGCGCCTCGACGATCATGACGCTGTCGTCGCCAATGATCACACCACTGTTCGGATCACCCTCGGCGGTGAAGGCATACAGGCCCTCGCCCACTTCGGTGAAGCTGATTGTTTTTTCGGTCATGTCCCCTTGGGACGCGAATGCTTTGGCCATTTTGGTATTCCTTTAGCGTTTATAGGGGTCATCAAGCGCGGGCAGAACGGTGCCGGTGCAGGCGCCGAAACCGATGGTATAGCCATCGCCCTTGGCGGCACCGTGCAGGGTCAGCGTGTCGCCATCCTCAAGGAAGCAACGCTCGTCACCAGTGTCCAGCGTCAGGGGCTCCTTGGCGCCCCAGCTGAGTTCCAACAGCGAGCCGCGCTCGGGTTTGTTCGGCCCCGAAATGGTGCCCGATCCCAGCAGATCGCCCACGTTCATCGGGCAGCCGCTGGTGGTGTGATGCGCCAACTGCTGAGCGGCAGAATAGTACATCATGTTATAGTTAGTACGGGTGATGGTCGTGGCCTCTTTGCCCTCAGGCGCCAGGGTCACCGACAGGTCGATGTCATACAGCATCGGGCCGCAATCGCGCAGATGAGGCAGCAGCTCTTTCTCGCGTGCCGGGGTGTCACAACGGAAGGGCTCCAGTGCGGCCTTGGTCACGATCCAGGGGCTGATGGTGGTGGCGGTCGCCTTGGCCTGGAACGGCCCCAGCGGCTGGTATTCCCAGGCCTGGATGTCACGCGCCGACCAATCGTTCAGCAGCACATAGCCAAAGATGTTGTCATCCGCCTCTTGCACCGTGATCGGCCCGTCGGACGAGGCCCCAACGATGGCGCCCATCTCCAGCTCCAGATCAAAGCGCGCACAGGGCGCCCAACGCGGCGCGTCATCATTCGGGCCTTTCAGCTGACCCCAGGGGCGGCGCACATCCGAACCCGACACCACAATCGAGGACGCCCGACCATTATACCCGATCGGAATGTGCAACCAGTTGGGCGGCAAGGCATTTTCGGGGCCACGGAACATAGTGCCCACGTTGAACGCATGGTTTTTGCCAGCATAGAAATCGGTATATTCCGACACCAGGATCGGCATATGCAGGGTCGCAGCGGATTGCGGCACCAGCATCGCTTCCACAGCGGCTTGATCGGCACTGCCTTCGGCCAGGATCTCGGTCAGGCGTGCGCGCAGAGCGGCCCACAGCTCACTGCCTTCTTCCATAACTTCGTTCCAGAACGGAACGTCGAACAAAGGCACGTCGCTCAGCGCAATCACGCCGGCTTCTTCGGCAGCCTGACAGTCCAGGATCATGTCGCCAATGGCCACACCACAGCGCGGATCGTCATCTCCAACCGAGAAAACACCATAGGGCAGATTGTTCAGGGGGAACGGGCTGTCGGCGCTGTTTGCGCTTTCAACCCAGCTTTTCTTCAATGACATTCGTCGTCCTTCCATCAATACGGCCGCGCCGCATCGCTTTCTTTGCTCCCGAAATACTCCGGGGGGAATTGGCCTTGGGCCAAGGGGGGCAGCGCCCCCATTTGCCTATTTGGTTCCGGGGGTGCCGTCGAACTTCTTCTCCAGATCGGTCCAGCAATCGATATAGTCATCCTGCAACGGCGCTTCGTCCGCTGCAAACGCTGTCAGATGCTGGGGGAACCGGGTCTCGAACATAAAGGACATGGTGTTGTCCAGCTTGTCCGGCCCCAGGTTCGAATTCGAGGCCCCCTCGAACGCGTTCTTATCCGGGCCGTGCGGCAACATCATATTGTGGAGGCTCATCCCGCCGGGTACGAAACCTTGGGGTTTGGCGTCGTACTGCCCATAGATGTTGCCCATCAACTCGGACATGATGTTCTTATGATACCACGGCGGGCGGAAGGTGTTTTCAGCCACCAACCAGCGTTCGCGGAACAGAACAAAATCGATATTCGCGGTGCCCGGCTGCCCCGAGGGCGCAGTCAGCACGGTAAAGATCGAGGGATCGGGGTGGTCAAACAGGATCGCGCCGACCGGGCAATAGGTGCGCAAGTCATATTTATAGGGCGCATAGTTGCCGTGCCACGCGACCACATCCAGCGGCGATTGGCCGATCTCGGACGTGTGGAACTGCCCGCACCATTTCACGGTGATTTTCGAGGGCACTTCCTTGTCTTCATAGGCCGCGACGGGCGCCTTGAAGTCCCGCGGGTTCGCCAGGCAGTTGGCACCGATGGGGCCACGCGCAGGCAGTTCGAATTTCTGACCATAGTTTTCACAGACGAAACCACGGCAGGGGCCTTCCAGAACCTCGACCTTATAGACCAGGCCGCGCGGGATGATGGCGATTTCCTTGGGCTCGACATCGATGATTCCCAGCTCGGTAAAGAACCGCAGACGGCCTTCTTGCGGGACGACCAGCAGCTCGGAATCAGCCGAGAAGAAATACTCGTCCACCATCAATTCGGTGACCAGATAGACATGGCTGGCCATGCCGACCTGGGTGTTCACGTCCCCCGCAGTGGTCATGGTGCGCATGCCGGTCAGCCAGGTCAGGCCTTCATCGGAATGGGGCACCGCATCCCAACGGTACTGGCCCAGGCTGGTGACGTCCGGGTCCACGCAAGGGGCGGATTTCCAGTAGGGCAGATCAATTTTTGTGTAACGATGCGAATGCTTTACGCTGGGTCGAATGCGATAGCACCAGGTGCGCTCGGGCGGGTGTGCGGTGAAAGCCGTTCCCGACAGCTGTTCCCCGTACAGACCATAGTTACACTTTTGCGGGCTGTTCATGCCCTGTGGCAAAGCACCGGGTAAGGCCTCGGTTTCAAAGTCATTGCCAAAGCCGGGCATGTATCCAGGCGTCGTCCCAACATCGGACGGAGCCTGCACATAGGCATCAGGCTGTGTTTGGTGATTCATAGCGCGTCTCCTCTATAGTTGCAGAGTTAATGGTTGATTTTGTAACTAACAACGGTCAGAAATGGGAAATGATAGAAAATGATAAGTTCCCGCTACAACAATTCCTACCCTACTTGCTGAACCAGGCCGCCGAGGAAAGCAGCCTGGAGTTTCAGAAGGCCTATAAGGACCGATACGGCATGTTGCGGACGGAATGGCGGGTGCTGTTCCATCTGGGTATTTACGGACGGATGACGGCCAAGGATATCGGCCAACGGTCAAAGATGCACAAAACCAAGATCAGCCGCGCCGTGCACCGTTTGGCGCAGCGGCGGTATCTGACACGCACACAGGATGAAAGTGACCGGCGGCTCGAGCATCTGGATCTGACGCCCGCCGGTCGCGCGGCCTATCTGGATCTGCGCGAGATCGCGGTGCAGTACGATACCAAGCTGTCCTCGATTCTGACCAAAGAGGAAAACGAGGTATTGCGTCGCGCGCTGACCAAGCTGGCCCGGATGGACTGATCCGGGATCAGAAATTCACCTCGACATCCGGCAGGTCCAGCGCCTTGATCAGGTCACGCAGCTCTTGTCGGGCGGCGACGTTCGAGATGTTCAATTGTTTCACCCCGATGTCGCGCAGGTCCAACAGGGTCAGACCGCGTGGGAACAGTTCGCGGAAGATCACCCGCTCGTGAAAGCCGGGGACAACGCGGAAACCGATACGCTTGGCCAAAGCCTCCAGCGCCTTTTCCATCTTTTCCTTGTTCACCATCTGCTGTGCCCCCAAGCGGTTGCGCAACACGACCCAATCGATGGGCTTCAATCCGGCTTGCGCGCGCAGTTGTCGCGCGTTCCAGACCATCTCGGAATAGACCGAGGGGCCCTGAATCTTGCGCCCTTCGTTATCTACGTGGGCCAGCAGGTCGAAATCTACAAAACTGTCATTCAGGGGGGTGATCAGCGTGTCTGCCAGCGAGTGCGCCACCTGGCTGAGCCGGGTGTGCGAGCCAGGGCAATCGATCAGAATGAAGTCGTTATTCGGCTCGACCGCAGCAATGGCCTTGGACAAACGGTGGTCGTAAGGGTTCTCACCAGGTTTGAGCTGCTCTTGGTCCACCGGGGGCAGATCATGATAGGTAGGGCTGGGCAGATCCAGCCCGGCATCGGCCAGAAAGCTGTGGCGATTTTCTGACATAGCGGGCAAAGGTTTTCTGACGCAGGTCCAGATCCAGCACGGCGACATTCTTGCCCATCCGCGCCAACGCGGTGGCCACATGCATCGAGACGGTGGATTTCCCGGCTCCGCCCTTTTCGTTCCCGACGACGATAATATGCGCCATACGACCCTATCCCGCTATACTTGCCTTGTTTCGACCCAGTGCCCACAGGATATTGTGGTCTGCGCCGTTTTTCAAAGCATTGTTACCCTTTTGGAGGCCATCCATCGCATCTGTGGCGCGATTTTGGAAGAGGCGACGGCCCGAAAACAGAAAACCCCGCCAAAGGGCGGGGTTTCCGGAAATGCGCATGGGGTCAGACTTAGAAGCCCAGACCAGCGTATTTGTTTTTGAACTTCGACACACGGCCGCCTGCGTCCATCAGACGCGAGGTGCCACCGGTCCAGGCGGGGTGCGCGCTGGGGTCGATGTCCAGGGCCAGCTGGTCGCCTTCGGCGCCCCAGGTGGAACGCATGGTGACAACGGTGCCGTCGGTCATTTTCACTTCGATGAAGTGGTAGTCGGGGTGGATGCCTTCTTTCATCGATCCGTTCCTTATGCTTCGGCGCCAGCTTTGGGCTTGTAGTTGGTGACTTCTGCGATACGGGCCGATTTACCACGGCGGGTGCGCAGGTAGTACAGTTTAGCGCGGCGGACGCGACCACGGCGAACAACGGTGATGCTGTCGATGTTGGTCGAGAACAGGGGGAACACACGTTCCACGCCTTCACCAAAAGAAATCTTGCGAACGGTGAACGAACCGGCGATGCCGTTGCCGTTTTTACGGCTGATGCAGACACCTTCGTAGTCCTGCACACGGGTACGCGAGCCTTCGGTCACTTTATAGCCGACGCGAATGGTGTCGCCAGCTTTGAAATCGGGGATGGATTTCCCCAGGTCGGCGATTTGTTCCGCCTCGAGTTGTGCGATCAGATCCATCGCTTTGCTCCTAACTATGCTTGCGGTTTTTCCGCAAAGGTCTGTGACATCCTCAGAGCTCTTGGTCTTCGTCCGGGTCCGCCGCAGCGCCCGCCAGAGTGTTCAGGTCGTCTTTATTTGAAACTGTCCGGGATCGTGCAAGGCGGGCGAAGCAGCCACCGAAATACCAAACAGGCCCGCAGGCCAATTCCGACCGCGAACGGGCGGTGTATAGGGGGGGATGGCCAATGGATCAAGGGGTTTTGGCTCAATCGCGCCAGTTATTCCTGTCCCTTATTGCGCTGGTAGGCCGCCCACATGTCTGGGCGCCGTTCGCGGGTAATCTCTTCGGCCATCTTCTGGCGCCATTCGGCAATTTTGCCGTGGTGGCCGGACATCAGGATCTCGGGGATGTCGCGCCCCATCCATTCGGCGGGGCGCGTATATTGCGGATGTTCCAGCAACCCGTTGGAGTGGCTTTCATCCTCGATGCTGTCGGCATTGCCCAGAACCGAGGGCAGCAGTCGCACCGTGGCGTCGATCATGGCCTGGGCGGCGATCTCGCCCCCGGTCATGACGAAATCGCCCAACGAGACCTCCATGATCCCATAGTGGTCCAGCACCCGCTGGTCCACGCCCTCGAACCGACCGCACAGCATCGTGACACCGTCGCATTGCGACCAGGCCCGCGCCATTTTCTGATCAAAACGCCGTCCGCGCGGGGACAGGTAAACCAAAGGGCAGCGCCCGCGCGCATTTTGCAAGGTCTCCTCGATCGCGTTGCCCAGAACATCAGGGCGCAGAACCATCCCGGCGCCCCCTCCGGCGGGTGTGTCGTCGACATTGCGATGTTTGCCCACGCCAAAATCGCGCAGATCGGTGGTTTCCAGCTGCCATTTGCCCTCTTTCAGGGCCTTGCCGGTCAGACTTTCGCCCAGCACACCAGGGAAGGCCTGCGGGAACAGCGTGATGATCCGCGCGGTCCAGATCCCGGCCAGAGGTGCGTTTTCCGCCATCAGGTCTTGCGGCTTGGCGCTGGCCCGGATGGATTTGCGGCCATGCGATTTGTTGCCGTGCGATTTGCCGCCATGCGACAGCGAGCCATGCGATTTGGGTGTCTGAGTCATGGCGTGGGTCTAGCGCGTTCCGGGCGCAACCGCAAAGGGCAGAATGCGTGAAGTCGATTCAGTCCTGTCCGGCGGAATCCTTGTCTTCGGAGGTCAGACGCACCAATTCGCTCAGGGCTTCGTCTAGAAGGGCCTCGGTTTCGGCCCGTTCCGGTGTCCAGCGATACCGCCAGATGCCAAGGCCAACCGCGCCGACCGCCAATAGCAGAGTGCCCCAAATCGGTACCCCAATCGGGCCGGTCAGCAGCGCGATACCGCGCCCCAAACCAAACAATCCGGCGGTCAGGCCAGCGTGCAGGGTTAGGGTGAAAATAAGGGTCACGATCAGCGTCGCGGGATCATCCGGCAGCGGGCGGGTTTTCAGGATCAGCGCACTAAACAGCGCCGCAAAAACCAGCACTGCCGCCCAAGGCGCGGCGCTGGCCCCGGCCAGAATCGGCGCGGCATAGAGCGGCACAGCATATAGCAGAATGCCCGAAGCGGAGTATTTCTCAAAAGCCATACCAGGACGGTAGCACACAGGCACCCATCCCACCGAATGACAAACCCTGTCATGGGGGATTACTCGGGAAACAGCCCCTCGGGCGGATCAGCGACAATACGGCCAGCGGTCAGATCAACGGTGGGCACCGCCGCGCGGGTAAAGGGCAAAAGCACCGTCGCGCTAAGGCCCGCGCCATGGATCTCTAGCAGATCGCCCGCTCCGTGATTTTGCACGGCTTTGACCTTGCCCAGCAGCGTGCCACCCGTATCGAATACCGAGAGTCCGATCAGGTCCGTGTGGTAAAACTCGTCATCCGGCAAGGACGGCAGGCGCGAGCGTGGCACATACAGACGAACGCCTTTCAACGCGTCGGCCTGTTCCTTGGTCTGAACCGAGGACAAGCGCACGGCCAGCCCGTTCTTGATCGGTTGCAAAACGCCCACGTCAAAGGATTGGCTGCCATCTTCGGTGGTCAGAGGGTTGTAGGCCTCGATCGCTTCGGGATCCGCGGTGAAACTTTTCAGGCGTACCTCGCCGCGCACGCCATAGGCGCCCGAAATCGAGGCCACACAGATCAGGTCGTCCGGTTCGCTCATGGTCTGGATCCTTTGGCGGTTTGGCAGCAGGTTTACAGGCTTGGGCAAGGGGGGGCAATCACTCGGCTGGCGCGCAACGCAAAAAGGGCGCCGCAATGCGACGCCCTTTCGTTCAGATCGCCGAAGCGCGTCTGACTTATTCTTCAGCAGTTGCTTCTTCAGCTGCTTCGGCAGCTTCAGCAGCCTTGGCGGCTTTCTCTTCTGCGCGGTCTTTGGCTTTCTGGCCGGGCTCGGCCTTTTTCATGTTGGCGCGCTCTTTTTTCTCGATGGTGCCGGCGGCTTCCAGGAAACGCGACACACGGTCGGTGGGCTGAGCGCCCTGGTCCAGCCAGTACTGAACGCGTTCCATGTTCAGCTTGACGCGCTCTTCGCTGTCTTTGGGCAGCAGCGGGTTGTAGGTGCCCAGTTTTTCGATGAAACGACCGTCGCGCGGCATGCGGCTGTCAGCAGCAACAACGCGGTAGAAGGGGCGTTTTTTCGAGCCACCACGGGCCAGACGGATTTTCATTGCCATTGTTCAGTTCTCCTTAAGATGGCGGGTGCCGGTATCGGACCGGCGTGTCCTTGGGTTAGGGGCCAGGATCATTCCTGGTGTTTTTTGTGGTGCTGAATGACTTCAGCGATGATGAAGTTCAGAAACTTCTTGGCGAAATCGGGATCCAGATCGGCCCGGTTTGCCAAATCTTCCAGCCGCGCGATTTGCGTGGCTTCGCGATCAGGGTCCGAAGGCGGCAGGTCATGGCTGGCCTTCAGTTTGCCGACCGCTTGGGTGTGCTTGAACCGCTCGCCCAGGGTGTAGACGAGGATCGCATCCAGACGGTCGATGCTTTCGCGGTGTTCCTTCAGGATTTCCGCGGCGCGGGTCACGGCGTCAGTCAATGGGCATCCCTTTCGGTTTGAACAGAGGGTCGGCGTAGTTGGCGATTTCCATCTCGATCCCGTGGGCCAGCTGGCTGCCGGCCAATTGATCGGGCGCGGGGTGGCGATAGACGATGTCATGGCCGTCCACGGTGGCGGCGGACTTGTCGCGCTGGGCACCCAGACGTTCGGCCAGCCGGATCGAATCCAGGTTCTTGGGGTCCACGTAGGACACGGCCGTTTCCCAACCCATCTGCGTGTACAGATGGTTGCGCACAGCGTGCGTGGCCTCCAGCGCATAGCCCTTTCCCGCAGTTTCGGGCCAGATGATCCAGGCCAGCTCGGCCTCGGGCCATTTGGCGGGTTGCCAGCCACCGGCCATGCCCAGCGGTTTGTCGGTGACCTTGTCGTGGATCATCCACATGCCAAAACCACGGATCTGCCAGTGGCCGATTTCGGCGGCATACAGCATCCAGGTTTCATAGTCGTTCAGCGGCCCACCCATGAAACGGGCGCGATAGCTGGTGAAGGTCGACTTGAAGTTCGGGTAATCCTCGGGCTCGGGGCCGCGCAGGACCAAGCGCTGAGTTTCAATGACAGGGATCGTAACAGGCATCACGCGGCTCCCTTGTTTGACGTGGGCAGCACATCTGCCGGGGGCAAATGCCGCCAGATTTCCATCGCGCCGAAATTCGGATGCTCGTAGTCGCGCTCCTTCGAGGCACCCAAGCGTCGGGCCACGGCCTGACTGGCAGCGTTGGCCGGGTCAATCAGGCTGATGGCCGTATCCCAGCCCAGGGTTTCATAGGCATGGGCGCGCAGGCACAGCGCCGCCTCGGTCGCATAGCCATTGCCTTGGGCTGCGGGCAGCAGGGTCCATCCGATTTCACGCTCGGGCCAGCCTTCGGGGAACCACAGGCCGACACGGCCCAGATAGTCGCCGGTGTCCTTGTGATCGACGGCCCAATAGCCATAGCCACGGAACATCCAATGCCCCATGATCGTCGCCTGCTGGCGCCAAATCTGATCGGGGCGCAGCGGGCCACCGACAAAGCGCGAGGCCTCGGAGTCGTAAAATCCGAACTCGGCGCGAAAATCCTCTTCGCGCGGGGCGCGCAGGATCAGGCGGTCGGTTTCCAGGGTGGGGATGGTGACGGTCAGCAAGGTCATGCGTATGCCTCCACCGATCCGTCCGCGTCCAGATCTGCCGGGCCGGGATGGCGGTACAGCAGGTCCTCGCCCATGTGGACGTTCTGGTATTTACGTTCGAACGTGGCGCCCAGCCGTTCGGCCAGCGCGATCGAACGCTCATTGCCCGGCACGATATTCGAGGTCAGCGTGGCAAAGCCCAGCCCATCAGGGGCATAGGCCCATTCGCGGGCGCGCAGGGCGGCTTCATAGGCGATGCCCTTGCCCTCGAAACCGGCAAAGACGACCCAACCCAGCTCAGGCTCGGGCCAGCCATGCGGGTTCCAGATGCCGGTGATGCCGGCCGCGCGACCCGAGGCTTTTTCCTCGATGGTCATGTAGCCATAGCCATGCAGATGCCAGTGCCCGATGTTCAGCGCGAACCAGCGCCACGCGTCCGAGCGGTTGTCATAGGCGCCAAAGCCCTTGGCCCGGTCCAGATCGCACAGGAAATCCATCAACGGTTCCGCGTCTTCATGACACGGACCGCGCAGGATCAGGCGATCGGTTTCCAGGATGGGGGCGTTGGTCAGCATGGGTTACTTCTTTTTGCCGAAACCGCTGAGGCCGGGGGGCAGCGCGCCGCCACCCAGACCGGGTAGGCCGCCGGGCAATCCACCGGGCAGACCTTTGCCGCCGCCCAATGCTTTGGCGGCTTGTTCCAGCGCCTTGGGGTCCATCTGGCTGGGATCCATGCCGCCCATATCGGGCATCCCGCCCTTGCCCATCATGCCTTTCATGGCCTGTTTGAGCATGCCGCCTTTGCCCATCTTGCCCATTTTCTTCATCATGTCGGCCATCTGGCGCTGCATCTTCAGCAGCTTGTTCAACTCGCTGACTTCCATACCCGCACCGGCGGCGATGCGTTTCTTGCGGCTGGCCTGCAGGATCTGAGGGTTGGCGCGCTCTTTCTTGGTCATCGACTGGATCAGGGCGATCTGGCGCTTCAGCACCTTGTCATCCATGCCCGCGGCCTGAGCCTGCTTGGCCATTTTGCCCATGCCCGGCATCATGCCCATGATGCCCTCCATGCCGCCCATTTTCAGCATCTGCTCCAGCTGCATTTTCAGGTCGTTCATGTTGAACTGACCCTTCTTGAAGCGGCGCATCATGCGTTCGGCTTGCTCGGCCTCGATGGTTTCCTGAGCCTTCTCGACCAGGGCCACGATGTCGCCCATGCCCAGAATCCGACCAGCGATCCGGTCAGGCTCAAAGGTTTCCAGGGCGTCCATTTTCTCGCCCAGACCGACGAAACGGATGGGCTTGCCGGTCACGGCGCGCATCGACAGGGCCGCACCGCCGCGTCCGTCACCATCCATCCGGGTCAGGACAACGCCGCTGATGCCGATCTTGGCGTCGAATTCCTCGGCAACCTCGACGGCGACCTGACCGGTCAGGCCATCGACCACCAGCAGAGTCTCGCGCGGGTTGACGGCGTCGCGGACGTCCTCGACCTCTTGCATCAGAGTTTCGTCGATTTGCAGACGGCCCGCAGTGTCCAGCATATAGACGTCATAGCCGCCCAAGCTGGCCTGAGTCTTGGCGCGTTTGGCGATCTGCACGGCGCTTTCGCCAGCCACGATCGGCAAGGTGTCCACACCGATCTGCGTGCCCAGAACCTGCAACTGCTGCATCGCGGCGGGGCGGTAGATGTCGAGCGAGGCCATCAGGACCCGCTTGCCCTCTTTTTCCTTCAGGCGTTTGGCCAGCTTCCCGGTGGTCGTGGTCTTACCCGAGCCTTGCAAACCGACCATCAGGATCGGTGCGGGCGGGTTATCAACCTTCAGCGCGCCTGCGTCTTCTTCGCCGCGCAGCACGTCGACCAGCGCGTCATGTACGATCTTCACGACCTGCTGGCCGGGGGTCACAGATTTGGTAACGGCCTGACCGGTGGCCTGTTCCTGGACTTTCTTGACGAAATCACGGGCAACGGGCAGCGAAACGTCGGCCTCCAGCAGGGCCACACGGACCTCGCGCAGGGCGGTTTTGACGTCATCCTCGGACAGAGCGCCCTGTTTGGTCAGGCGGTCGAAAACACCACCAAGGCGTTCGGATAGATTTTCGAACATGAGGGATGGCCCTCCTTTCGTTATATACCGGTTGCCCACAAGGTAGGTGCGCGCCGCGTCGATCACAATTCCAAAGGCCAATGCGCGAAAGCCTCCGTGGGCGCAACGCGCTGACGGAGGGCGATCCCGGGCATGGCCCATGGGACCGGAAGACCAAGACTCTTCCGGAAGTTGCCCGCGTTTAAACTGGCGGGCCGCTAAAAGTCAATAGGCGCAGGGGAAAGAGAGCAAAACAAGGGCAAAGCGTGCTGGTCGTGACCCGTACAGGCCCGACCAGCACAATGTATTAGGCGGCCAGCTTGGCGATATCTTCGTTGGCGGCCTTGATCGAGGCTTCGGGGTCGACAGCGCCCTGATCTGCGGCGACGAATTGCACGTCGGTAATACCAAAGAAGCCCAGCATGTGCTGCACATAGCCAGAGGCAAAGTCGATCTCGGACCCAAGGCGCGTTCCGCCCGACGAATAGGCGACAATCGCGCGGGTGCCGTCGACCAGGCCGACGGGGCCGTTTTCGGTGTACTTAAAGGTCTCGCCGGCGCGGGCCATCTGGTCCAGCCAGGATTTCAGTTGCGCGGGCAGGGTGAAGTTGTAGATCGGCATCCCGATCACCAGCACATCGGCCTCTTTGATCTCGGCGATCAGCGTGTCGGACAGATCGGCGATTTCGGCCTGTGCAGGGCTGCGCTGATCGGCAGGGGTGTTGACGGCCACCAGCCAGTCAAAATCCGCCGCAGCAACGGGGTTGGCACCCAGATCGCGGGTTTTGATCGTGGCGTCTGCATGGGCGGCGGTCAGGCGGGCGATGATCTGGTCGGTCAGCTGACGCGAGATCGAACCTTCGGTTTTGATGCTGGAGTCGATGCGCAAAATCTTGGTCATGGTCATATTCCTGTGAATGGGTTGTTTCTGTCTGGATCAGATGTATCTTCTGCGCATGAGATAACAATTCGCCCATTTTCAACACTTCATGTGAATGGGCGCACATGTTGGGATTTACACATGGACAATTGGGACGAAATTCGCACCGCCTATCAAGTTGCCCGCATGGGCACGGTCAGCGGGGCAGCGGGCGTGTTGGGCGTGCACCATGCCACCGTTATCCGTCATATTGATGCGCTCGAGGATCAGCTGGGCGTGAAATTGTTCCAACGCCACGCGCGCGGATATACGCCAACCGAGGCCGGTCAGGATCTGTTGCGCGTCGCACAGGGCGCGGATGATCAGTTCAGCCAGCTGGCCGGGCGTATCAAGGGGCGCGGGCAGGATGTGTCGGGCGAGCTGGTGATCACCTCTTTGTCGGCTTTGGTGCCCATGTTGGTTCCGATCCTGTCAGATTTCCAGAAAGCCTATCCCGACGTGATTGTCCGTTTCCTGACCGGAACGCGGTTGTTCCGGCTTGAATATGGCGAGGCCCACGTGGCCATTCGCGCCGGCAATGCGCCCCAAGATCCTGACAACGTTGTGCAACCGATGCTGCGACAAAGGGTCGGGCTGTATGCCTCGCAGGACTATGTCGACCGGTTGGGGATGCCCGAAACCGAGCAAGACCTGAAAGCCCACCGTTTCGTTGGGTCCGACAATCGGGATACGCGCGCGCCCTTTTATCAATGGATGTGGGAGACAATCCCCGAGGAAAACATCGCGTTCCGCTCGTCCGATATCTATGCCACGGCCGAGGCTACGCAACACGGCGTGGGGATTGGGTTTCTGGCAAAATGGCAGGCCGAGCAGAACCCGAACCTGGTCGAGATCGTCGCGCCTCGCCAGGAGTGGGAAAGCCCCTTGTGGTTGGTGACGCATATGGCGCTGCACCGGACCACCAAGGTTCAGGCTCTGCTGAACTTCCTGAAGGATCGCAGCAAAGATTGGGTCTAAGATGAACCAGGCTCTGCGCGGACATGCGGCGATGCTGCTGTTTTCGGCTTTGGTCGCGGGATCCTTTTCGCTGGGCGTCTTGGCGGCGCCCCATGTCGCGCCGACCGTTCTGAACGCCTTGCGCTTTATGATCGCGGCCACCGTCGTCGGCATCGCTGCCTTTGCCACAACCGGCGTGCCACGGTCGGCCCTGCGGGCGCCGTGGCGCTATTTCCTGCTGAGCGGCATCTTTGCGGCCTATTTTGTGCTGATGTTCGAGGGGCTGAAAACCGCCGCACCCGTTTCCGCAGCCGCCGTGTTCACTTTGACGCCGATCATGTCGGCCTTTGCGGGGTATTTTCTGCTGCGCCAGATCACGACGCGCTGGATGGCCGCGGCGCTTGCCATCGGTGGGGTCGGGGCCGTCTGGGTGATCTTTCGCGCTGATCTGAATGCACTGCTGGCCTTTCAGGTCGGCAAGGGCGAGGCGATCTATTTTCTCGGCTGCATTGCCCACGCGATCTATACGCCTCTGGTGCGCAAGCTGAACCGGGGGAATTCGCGGTGGTCTTTACCTTTGGGATGCTGGTCGCAGGAGGCATCGTGGTCACGTTGTGGGGTTGGCGCGATTTTCTGGTGACGGATTGGGCTGCCTTGCCGGGGATCGTTTGGATCACCCTGCTGTATGTGGCGATCTTTGCCAGTGCGATCACCTTTGTGTTGCTGCAATACGCGTCGCTGCGGCTGCCTTCGGCCAAGGTGATGGCCTATACCTATCTGACGCCCAGCTGGGTATTGGTCTGGGAAATTGCGCTGGGCCATGGCGCGCCGACGCCTTTGGTGTTGCTGGGCGTGGGGCTGAGCGTGCTGGCGTTGCTGATGTTGCTGAAGGGCGATCGCTAGTCGGTCTGCTCGTTCAGCTCGGTTTCCAGAAAGCGTTCAAAGGCGTCCAGGTTCACGGCCTCGAACTGACCAAAGCTTTGCATCCAGATGCTGGCCTCGCGCAAGGCGTCGGGTTCCAGCTTGCACCATTTTACGCGGCCGCGCTTTTCCTGACTGATCAGTCCCGCATTGGCCAGGATGGTCAGGTGCTTGGAAATGGCGGCCAGGGACATCTCGAACGGGTCGGCCACATCGGTGACGGCCATGTCGTCCTCGAGCAACATAGACAGGATCTGCCGCCGCGTGGGATCGCCCAGAGCGGCAAAGACGGTATCGAGGGAGGCGGCCAGTGTCATGCTCTCTGCGTTACCCGCGCAAAATCCGAAGTTCAACCAATTCGTTGAATATGGGAAATGGGCTATGTGGGCGCTAACGGCCCGGATTGATGGCCAGAATGTCGCGCCCGGCGACTCGGTGTATTGTTATTTATCAAGGGCTTAGGTGGGTGTGGCCGGCGCGTTTTGCATGCTTAACTCAGGGCGTGCTGCACCGTAGCACAGGGCCAACCGTCCAAAGGGGGTTTTGCGCGTGACCGATCCCGACCAGAAACGCGATCTAGAGCGTCTGGAAGCCCGGATCGAGGCTGTGAAAGCAGCCCAGTCTCCGAAACCCCGCGCGGACGAACACTATTCCCTGGCCAATCAGGCCTGGCGGATGGTGATCGAGTTAGTCGCCGGTCTTGGGATTGGCTTTGGCATAGGATACGGGCTGGACAGCCTGCTCGGGACCATCCCGATCTTCCTTGTCATATTTACATTGTTGGGCCTAGCGGCGGGGATCCAGACGATGATCCGTACGTCGAAAGAGCTCCAGGAACAGACATTGGCCGATGAGGCCGAGAAGGACGAGAGGACATAGACGTGGCAAGCGAAGCACATGGCGCGGAAGAAGGCGGTCTGGTTTTCCACCCGATGGATCAGTTCATCGTTAAGCCCCTGTTTGGTGGCGATGCGATTCACTGGTACACCATCACCAACGTGACCCTGTGGATGGCCCTGGCGGTTGTCGCAGTGATCGCGATGATGGTTCTGGGCACCTCGCGCCGCGCAACCGTGCCCTCGCGCAGCCAGTCGATTGGCGAGCTGGCCTATGTCTTCGTCTACAAGATGGTTGAAGATGTCGCCGGTAAGGATGCCGTCAAGTTCTTCCCCTACATCATGACCCTGTTCATGTTCATCGTCTTCGCCAACTTCCTGGGTCTGATCCCCATGAGCTTTACCACCACCTCGCACTTTGCTGTGACCGTGGTTCTGGCCCTGCTGGTGTTCGTCACCGTGACCGTCACCGGTTTCGTGAAAAACGGCATGGGCTTCCTGGGCCTGTTCTGGGTGAGCTCGGCGCCGCTGCCGCTGCGCCCGATCCTGGCAATTATCGAACTGATCTCGTACTTCGTGCGCCCCGTCAGCCACTCCATTCGTTTGGCTGGTAACGTGATGGCTGGCCACGCCGTGATCAAGGTTTTCGCGGGCTTCGCAGCCATTGCTGCTGTTAGCCCCGTGTCGGTGGTCGCAATCACCGCCATGTATGGCCTCGAGGTCCTGGTGGCCTTCATCCAGGCCTACGTGTTCACAATTCTGACCTGTGTGTACCTGAAGGACGCTCTGCATCCGTCGCACTAAGGTCCGACCCTAAACCCTACTTATTCAAGCTTCCAATCGTAAGGAGATACATCATGGAAGGTGATCTGGCACACATCGGCGCAGGCCTGGCAGCAATCGGTTCGGGCGCAGCAGCAATCGGTGTTGGCAACGTTGCAGGTAACTACCTGGCAGGCGCTCTGCGCAACCCTTCGGCAGCTGCTTCGCAGACTGCAACCCTGTTCATCGGCATCGCATTCGCAGAAGCCCTGGGGATCTTCTCGTTCCTGGTCGCTCTGCTGCTGATGTTCGCCGTCTAATCCGAACGGAACACATCCTTACGGCCGGGTGGGCGCAGCGCGCCTGCCCGGTGTAACCGGAAGTTCCCAAGGAGGACGCAATGGCGAGCAATACGCACGACGCCGCAGGTCAAGCCGCTGAGGCCGCCGCACCCGGCATGCCGCAGCTGGACTTTTCGAACTGGGGCAACCAGATTTTCTGGCTTCTGGTCACGCTGGTCGTGATCTACTTCGTCCTGTCGCGCATCGCGCTGCCCCGCATCGCTGCGGTTCTGGCCGAGCGTCAGGGGACAATTACGAACGATATCGCCGCAGCTGAAGAGCTGAAGGCGAAAGCGGTCGAAGCAGAAGAGGCTTACAACAAAGCGCTGGCTGATGCCCGTGCCGAAGCCCAACGCATCGTCGCTGAAACCAAGGCCGAAATTCAGGCCGATCTGGACGCAGCCACCGCCAAGGCGGATGCCGAGATCGCCGAGAAAGTGGCCGAGGGTGAGAAAGTCATCGCCGAGATCCGCGCGAATGCCCTGGAAAGCGTCAAAGACGTGGCCAAGGACACCACCGCCGAGATCATCGCTGCCCTGGGCAGTGAGGCAGACGCGAAAACCGTAGACGCAGCCGTGGCTGCTCGTATGAAAGGGTAAGGGAATGCGTAAACTTGCTACTCTGCTGGCCCTGACAGCGGCATCCCCGGCCTATGCGGCCTCGGGCCCGTTCTTTTCGCTGCACAACACGAACTTCATCGTGCTGTTGGCCTTCATCCTGTTCATCCTGGTGCTGTTCTACTTCAAAGTGCCCGGCATGCTGGGCAAGATGCTGGACAAGCGCGCCGAGGATATCCAATCGGAACTGGACGAAGCACGCGCCCTGCGTGAAGAGGCCCAGACCCTGCTGGCCTCGTACGAGCGTAAGCAGAAAGAAGTTCAGGATCAGGCTGACCGCATCGTCGCCCACGCCAAGGAAGAGGCCGCCGTGGCCGCTGAACAGGCAAAGGCAGATCTGGCCAAGACCATCGAACGCCGCCTGAAGGCCGCCGAAGATCAGATCGCATCGGCCGAGGCGACCGCTGTCAAAGTGGTGCGGGATCAGGCGATTTCGATCGCAGTTGGCGCCGCCAACGACGTGATCGCCAAGAAGATGACCGCCGCCGCCGGCAACAAGCTGATCGACGCAGCCATCGCCGAAGTGGACGCGAAACTGCACTGATTTCAGCTCAGTTCGAGACGTCAAAGAACCCGCGCGCGAGCGCGGGTTTTTTCGTTTTAGCGGGCTTTTTCGTGCTGGAACCTTTGCAGGGCGATTTTCTCGTTCCGCTCGGCCTTTTGCTGGTCGGTCAGCGAATCCTTCACATAGTCCAGATGCGCCTCGACCGCGTTGCGTGCGGCCACGGGTTCGCGCGCTTGCAAGGCGTCATTGATCGCGCGGTGCTGGTCCAGCAGCGTGTCGCGCGTGGTGCGCTGGCGGAACATGATTGACCGGTTGTAAAACACGCCCTCGCGCAGCAACTGGTACATCGAGCGCATCATATGCAGCATCACCACGTTGTGGCTGGCCTCGATAATGGCCAGGTGGAAATCGGCATCCAGACGCGCCTCATCAGCCGGGTCGCGCTTGGAATGGACGGCCTCCATCTTGTCGAAAATGGTCTGGATGACCTTCAGGTCAGTGTCCGACGCCAGGCGCGCGGCACGTTCTGCGGCCAGGCCCTCCATATCGCGGCGGAAGGAAATATAGTCGAACACGGCCTCGTCATGGGCGGCAAAAAGTTTGACCAATGCCTCGGAAAAGGCCGAGCCCAGCACGTCGGCCACATAGATGCCCGCGCCCGCGCGGGTGGTCAGCAGGCCCTTGTCTTGCAGCTCGGCGATGGCCTCGCGCAGAGACGGGCGGGATACGCCCAGCTTTTCTGACAGCTCTCGTTCCGAAGGGAGCCGCTCTCCGGGGCGCAAAATCCCGCGTAGAATCAACAGCTCAATCTGGCGGGTGACGGCTGCGGACAGCTTCTCGGGTTGGACTTTCTGAAAGGGCATGCGGCGTCCTTTTTGGTCAAATTATATGACCAGGTAAGGATGCTGGCAAGCATGCCCGTGGCAATGTACCATTTGCGGGCAAGGAGAAAAGAGGGCGGAGCTCGACAAACTTGAAACTCAGCCCTGTGCCACTGCTGGGAACCGATGGCGAGGGCAGGGGATCACCGTCAGGTGGCGCCCGGAGTGGCTCGGCGGTGATACCGCCCTACTTCAAATCGTGACGGCCGACTGTTCACCGCATCCGATATCAGACACAGGGTATCGGTCCTAATTCTGCCCGAGCGCGCTGGTAGAGGATGCTGGTGGCCCGGTGGCGTTCACGCTCTTAGACTGTTCCGCCAGGTCTGCCGATGTCGCCACCATCATTAGCTTTGTCGATGAGGTGTTTCAAAATTCCGATACCAACTGCTCCGCCGATGATGCAAACGGCGGGATTCGCCTGACAGTAGGTCTGGGACCCTTGGGTGGAGACTTGAGCGTTCTTCCCAACTGGAACGCCGTTGATGGTGCCGATACTTGAACAGCCCGCGAGCAACGCGGCGCAGGTGGTGAGTGCGACAACTTTCTTCATAATATCCCTCGCTACATTTCTCGTGAGAGTAGCGGGGGTGGGTGGTCACGGCAACCGCGATTGCACGTCCCGTCAGACAGCCCATTTTCTTCCCCAAAAGCCGCATACCTTGTCCAAGAAGCGCCGAACAAAATCAGCAGAAACCGGGATTGGCGTGACTGGCGAAAGCAGAGCCTGACCAACGACCAGCATTTTGTGAAGCTCAGGTGACACGCAGCGATTACCAACGAGACTACCGCCAAAACTGATAAGTTCACGCGAAACGCGTGAACCTAGTGTTGTCGTTGCCCGAGTAGCGTCGCGTCGTGAAGCTCGCTTTCGGACGCGGCTTCCGAAACTGATGGCGCAGATGATCTTTGCCCAGGCCCGAAACGGACCGCCCTCAGGTTTACCGGGTTGGAGGAAGCCTTACTCGGCAGGGACGGCAACCGGCTCTGACGGTTTGCCGAAATGCTGGCGGTTCAGGCGGAAGACCAGCCAGACCATCAAGGCTTGCGAGATCAGCGCAATCGCGGTGACGGCCCAGAAAGCAACCGAGAACTTGTCGATCACCCCGGCGGCCACCAGCCCTTTGTTCACAAAGAAGTGGAGCATCACCGACAGCGCCACACCAGGGCAGACCAGCGCATAGGACCCGGGCGAGGTTTGCGGCCCCATCACAAAGTCGGCAAAGTACCCCTGGCGGCGCAGCACCAGCATCCCCAGCAGCAGGAACACCACCTGAACCGTCAGCATCCGCGCCAGGAACACCATGGTTTCACCTGCTGCACCGTGGACGTCAAAGGTGACATGCAGGCCGTGGTCTTGGCGTAGGAACAGGATGCCCAACACGGTCATGATCGGGACGATCACCATCAGCGTGGGACCGGCCTCTTTGGCGGTGCCATAGTGTAGCATCGAGTTGAACGCAGTGACAGCCGCGACAACAGTGTACAGGATCGACGCAAAGCCAAAGAAGGTCGACAACACCAGCGATACACCCACGGTGATTGTGTTCGTGCTCATCGCGGCGGGGGCGGCCAGGCCAACACCCACCATGGCCAGCGCAAAGGCAGGCATCAGTTGGGCAAAAGAATTATGCGCGGTCACATCGAACACGCCGCCTTTGGTCAACACACGTCCCAGGAAATCGCCGATGGTGCGCAGCGCCCAGACGCCGATCAGCAAAAAGGCGACCACGGCCATCGGGAACAGGTATTCAACGATACTCCACAGACCGGGGACATAGACCAGGCCGACAATGAACATCGCGTTTACGGTCATCGCGGTGGCCAGCGGCGCGGCCAGCAGGGTCGTTTCCGCGTTCGAGGCGCGCAGTTTCTCGTAAGCCTCGGTTTGCTGGAATTTGCGCAGCGAGGTGACGTTCCAGATCAGCATTTTCACATTAAGAAAGGCAAAGACCGCGATACCTATGACGGCAACGACGATCGCGATTTGCAGCGGGGTCGAACCGCTTTGGAACGCGGCCAGAATGTCTTCGAAGATGGGAACAGGGCGGCCTTTGTGCGGCACCCAGAACATCAGGTACATAAAGAACGTAACGGCAAGCCCGCCAGCACCAAGCGAGGCGAGGAAGTAGAGCGGAGAATAGCTGTCCGCTGGGCGTTTGAGTTGGGTGGTCATGGCAACCTCATAATATTCTAACATTGGAATGTATATTAATATGCGAAATATGGAATGTAAGTGCATGAGTTGTCGCAGGCCGGTGTTAAGCACCCGTTAACCTTGGTGAACGACCCTACGGGCATGAGAGCCCTTGCCTGTTTGATCTTTCTGTGCGCCTGCGACATGCCCAGCCCAGATTTCTGGGGCGTCGAGGCCACGCGCATCACTGTCATGGGATCGACCTTTGATATTCGCATCAAAGATCGCAAAGCCGAGGCGATTCGGCTAAATCCAGAAGCAAAACCGCGTTGGATGATCATCGGTGCCAAGGCGGGCTTTGCGATCGAACAGGTCAGCGGATGCAAGATCAAGAAAATGGGGGGCGACCCGGCTGTTATTACTGCCAAACTGAAATGTAAGGGCGATCGTGAGGTGCTGGGGCCACCGCAAAATCTGACCTATGATTGTGACATCGACGACACCTATATCAATCGTGGTTTGGGGCTGGAGGTGACCGAAATGTCCTGCGAATTGGTCGAAGGCTAGGTCAGCGGTTTTCCCATGAACAGGCTGGCTGGATGATCCTCGTAGGCACCAAACGGCCCGCAGTCTTCATACCCCAAATCCCGATAGAGCCCGACCGCCGCCGCCAGCTTGTCCCCGGTTTCAAGCATGATCCGTGAATGCCCCATGGCACGGCTTTGGGTTTCCAGATGTGCCATCAGATGCCGCGCGGCACCGGTTCCACGTGCGTCGGGGGACACGAACAGACGTTTGACCTCGCCATAGGTTTCGTAATCCACAAGGGCGACGCAGCCGATTGCCCGCCCGTCCGTGCGCGCGACCAGGAACGTTATCTTCGGATCGTCCAGTTCGGCGGCGGTGAAGGTAAAGCATTCGTCGGGCGTGTACACCGCGCGCAAGGCGGCCTCTGAGCCCTCGATCAAGCGATGGGCCTCGGTGGTCAGCGGGCTTTCCGGGCGGATGGCTAGGGGCATGCGGGTCTCGTGGTTTTTGAACAGTTTTCAGGCCCAAGCCAGCCTACGTCAAGCAGCAAACCCCCGCCGATTGCCGCAATATCTTGTGGATAACTGCCCAAAATGGGCCATATCCGGGGCGATTGCGTTGACTCGTGGGGCGGGGACGGAACAGGATCAAGATCAATCTGGAATCACCGAAGCGAATCCGCGCGTGCTTTTCACGAAACTCAGACTGACCGGCTTCAAAAGCTTCGTCGACCCGACTGATCTGCTGATCAAAGACGGGCTGACCGGCGTTGTCGGGCCCAATGGGTGCGGGAAATCCAACCTGCTGGAGGCGCTGCGCTGGGTCATGGGGGAAAACCGTCCCAAAGCGATGCGCGGCGGCGGGATGGAGGACGTCATCTTTGCCGGGGCGGCCTCGCGCCCGGCCCGGAATTTCGCCGAAGTCTCGTTGATCATTGATAACGCTGACCGTCTGGCCCCCGCCGGATTTAACGATGACGATCAGCTGGAAATCGTGCGGCGGATCACGCGGGACATCGGCAGTGCCTATAAGGTCAACACCAAGGACGTGCGCGCGCGCGACGTGCAAATGCTGTTCGCCGATGCCTCGACCGGGGCGCATTCCCCGGCGCTGGTGCGTCAGGGGCAGATCAGCGAATTGATCAACGCCAAACCCAAGAACCGCCGCCGTATCCTGGAAGAGGCCGCAGGGATTTCGGGCCTGTATCAGCGCCGTCACGAGGCCGAGCTGAAGCTGAAAGGCGCCGAACAAAACCTGGCCCGTGTGGATGACGTGGTCGAACAGCTGGCGCATCAACTGTCACAATTGGATCGGCAGGCCCGTCAGGCTGCTCGGTATCGCGCGATTGGCGAGGATCTGCGCAAGGCCGAAGGCCTGCTGCTGTATCGCCGTTGGCGCGAGGCGGACGAGGCCCGCTCGGTTGCCGACGAAGAGCTGCGCGAACGCACGACCCTGGCTGCTCAGGCCGAGGGGAGTGCACGCCAAGCCGCGAAACTGCGGGTGGAAAAAGACGATGCACTGCCGCCCTTGCGCGAGGAAGAGGCGATTGCCTCGGCGATTTTGCAGCGCTTGCAGGTGCAGCGGGATGCCTTGGGTGATCAGGAAACCCGCGCGATCCAGACCATTGAAACCCTACGCAACCGTATCCTTCAGCTGAGCCGCGATATCGAACGCGAAGCCGGGCTAAACCGAGATGCAGGCGAGATGATCGAACGCCTGGAATGGGAAGCGCGCGAGCTGCAGAAGGCCGGCGAGGGTCAGGCCGAAAAACTGAACGATGCAGCCGAGGTCTCGCGCGAAGCGGCCAGCGTGTTGCAGGATCGCGAGGCGGATCTGGCCGAGCGCACTGAAGACGTGGCGCGTCTGGCGGCCAAGCATCAATCGGCGCATCGTTTGCTGGATGACAATCGCAAACTGTTGGGTCGGGCCGAGGCCGAGGCCGCGAAGGCCAAGGAAACCGTCGCATCGGCGCAGCTGACCCTGGAAAACGCTGTGATCGAATTCGAGGCGGCGCAAGAGCAGGAGGCGATTGCGGTTGAAACCGTCGCCCATGCCGAAGAAACCCTGATGGAGGCCGAAGCCGCGCGCGAAGAGACGCAGGCGCGCGAGGCCGATGTTCGGGCCGAGCGTTCGGAGGCCGAGGGCGAGTTGAACGCCCTGCGCGCCGAGGTGACGGCCCTGGCCAAGCTGCTACAACGGGACACGGCCGAAGGTGGTCAGATCATGGACCGCTTGCAAGTCGAGCAGGGATTTGAAAAGGCGTTGGGCGCCGCGCTGGCGGATGATCTGCGCGCCCCAGAAGTGGACGAAGATGGTCCGTCTGGATGGACGGTGCTTGCCGACTATGACTCGCCGCCTGCGCTGCCAGCTGGGATCACGCCTTTGTCGCGGCACGTGTCTGTGCCTGACGTGTTGGCGCGGCGCATGTCTCAGATCGGGTTGGTCGGATCAGAAGAGGCGGCGCGCCTTCAGCCTCAATTGTTGCCCGGTCAGCGTCTGGTCAGCCTAGAGGGCGATTTGTGGCGCTGGGACGGGTATCGCGCCTGGGCCGAGGACGCGCCCTCGGCCGCGGCGCTGCGATTGCAGCAGTTGAACCGTCTGGAAGAGTTGAAACAGCAGATGGAGCGCGCAACGGCCCGGGCGGATGCGGCGCGTCAGGCGCACGAGTCCCTCAGCGAACGGCTGACCGAACTGACCCACGCAGATCAGGCCGCCCGCCAAGCGCGCCGGGATGCGGACCGGTTGGTGAACGAGGCAAATCGCAAGTTGAGCCGGGCCGAAGCCGATCGTAACCTGGCCGAATCCAAATTGGAATCGACGGGTCTGGCGGTTGAGCGCCATGAAGAGGATGCCATGGCCGCGCGCGCGCAGGTCAGCGAGGCTGAAGCAGCCGTTGCGGATCTGGATGATCTGGAGGCCGCGCGTGCCTCGGTCGAAGACGTGAAAATGACGGTCGAAGCGGCGCGGATCACCATGATGTCGCGCCGGTCCGCCCATGATGAATTGCGTCGCGAAGGCGATGCGCGCCTGCGCCGCTCGCAAGAAGTGACCAAAGAACTGAGCGGCTGGCGGCACCGGTTGGAAACGGCCTCGACCCGCAGCGCAGAATTGGAAGAGCGCAAGGCTTCCTCGGAAGAGGAATTGCTGGAGGCGAATGCTGCCCCCGAAGAAATTGCCATTCAGCGCGAGGAACTGGGCGAAGCGATTGACGCGGCCGAAGAGCGGCGCAAGGCGGCGGCGGACAAATTGGCGGTTGCAGAGACCGATGCGCGCGCCGCTGAACAGGCCGAGCGGGATGCCGAACGGGCCGCAAGCGAAGCCCGTGAGGCGCGCGCCCGGTCCGAAGCGCGGGCCGATGCGGCGCGCGAGACCGTGACCGCAGCCGCCGAGCGGATCAGGGAAGAGCAGGAGACGAGCCCGCAGAAACTGCTTGAAGCGCTGGATGCCGACCCCGAGAAAATGCCGGCCTCGGACCAAATCGAAGCGGATGTGAACCGGCTGAAGCGTCAGCGCGATGCCTTGGGCGCTGTGAACCTGCGCGCTGAAGAGGATGCCAAGGAAGTCCGCGAGGAACATGGGAACCTGTTGTCAGAAAAGGCGGATCTGGAAGAGGCGATCAAGGCGTTGCGCGCCGGGATCTCGAGTTTGAACCGGGAAGGACGCGAGCGTCTGTTAACGGCGTTCGAACAGGTGAACAGCAATTTCAGCACGCTGTTCCGCCATCTGTTTGGCGGGGGAGAGGCGAACCTGGTGCTGGTGGAAAGCGATGATCCGCTGGAAGCCGGGTTGGAGATCATGTGTCAGCCACCGGGTAAGAAGTTGTCGACTCTGTCGCTGTTGTCCGGGGGAGAGCAAACGCTAACGGCGTTGGCGCTGATTTTTGCGGTGTTCCTGGCCAATCCAGCGCCCATCTGTGTGCTGGACGAGGTGGACGCGCCGTTGGATGATGCCAACGTGACGCGGTTCTGTGATTTGCTGGACGAGATGTGCCGCCGCACCGAGACACGTTTCCTGATCATCACCCACCATGCGGTAACCATGGCGCGGATGGATCGTTTGTTTGGTGTGACCATGCAGGAGCAGGGGGTCAGCCAGTTGGTGAGCGTGGATCTGAAAAAGGCCGAACAATTGGTGGCGTAAGGGGCCTGTGGGACGACGCTCGTTGCCTTTGGCAACATCGCCCCGCCCACCGTCCCTTATTGGCTAGAGTTTGAGAAGTCGGTCTTTGGCTGTGACCGTGCCATCCTGGACAATTTTGCACAGCAGGCCGCGCAGACGCAGATGGACGTTCTCGCGATCGGTGATCCAGTCTTTGGCCGGGGTGCCGTAGCGCTGTTTCCATTTGATACAGGCATCGTTGAAGACGTCGGATACCTCGAGGATGGCGGTGCCCGCCTGGAGCAGGCTGCCGACGGGGAGGTTGCCGTAGGAGCAATCCAGGTCTGCCACGATGGGGTCGCCGGGATGGGGTTGGCTATTGCGGTCCAGCCACACGGCTTGCATCACACGTGTTGGCAGGATCGAAACCTGGATGCGCGGATCGGGACTGCCATCGGCCAGGCGCATCCATGGGGTGGTTTGCCAGCGCTCGCCGGGGATGCCTTGAGCGATGGTGAGCTCAAGCTCGGACACGATTTCGCGTTCCCCGAAGCCCGGGCGGCGGCACAGCATTTCGATCGGTGCCTCGTCCTTGGGGGCGGCCAGCACGTGCGCCATAGCGGCGCGCAGTTGGGCGGTGGTGGCCTGCATCACAGTTTTCCCAGCAATGTGGCGGTGGGCCATGCGTCAGCAGGCAAGCCCAGGCGTTTTTGTTCAGCCTGGACGGCTTTGCGGGTGCCTGCGCCCAGGATGCCGTCGATTTTCCCGACATCATGGCCACGATTGGCCAGCTTGCGCTGGAGCTGTTTCATTTGCGCGCCGCTGAGGCCCGGATCGGGGCGACCTGCGTCAAATACCGGGGCTCCGGTCAGGCGGGTGGCGAAATATCCGGCGGTCAGAACGTAGGTAAAGCTTTGGTTCCATTCGAAAAAAACGTGAAAATTGGGGTAGGCGATGAAGGCGGGGCCTTTGTGTCCCTGGGGCAAGATCAGGCTGGCGGGCAAATTTGCGTGCCAATCGCCCGTCCGGGGGCGTACGCCCATCTTTTCCCATTCTGACAGAGGCAGAGTGGTGTGGATGCCGGATTTCGACCAATCCATGCGATTGGGGACGGTGACCTCTTGCAGCCAGGGCTGGCCCTTGGTCCACCCCAGATGGCTGAGCATTTTGCCGCCCGACATCAGCGCGTCCGGGGCCGAAGATTTCAGGCGGACATGCCCATCGCCATCGCCATCCACGCCATTGTCCAGAATGTCCTGAGGCAACATCTGCACCATGCCAATTTCACCAGCCCAGGCGCCGGTAGTGCGGGCCGGGTCGAAGTCCCCGTTCTCGTACAGCTTCAACGCGGCAAAGACCTGTGGGCGGAACAGCTCGGGGCGGCGGCAATCATGGGCCAGGGTGACCAATGCGTTCAGCGTGTTGAAATCCCCCTGAAAGGCGCCGTAGTCAGTCTCGAAGGCCCAAAAGGCCAGTAACACGCCACGGCTGACGCCAAAGTCGCGCTCAACCCGATTGAAAACGGCATCGTATTTGCGGGCGTTTGACTGCCCGCGTTTCATACGATCCGCCGAGATCAGGCGACGCGCGAATGTGGTGAAATCCAGCTGAAAAACACCCTGGGCGCGGTCCGCCTTCAGGACTTTTGGATCCTGGCGCACATTGGCAAAGAAGCGTTTTGCGGTCTGCGCATCGTGGCCTTTGGCGGTCGCCTCGGCGCGCAAATCTTTGACGAAGTTGGAGAAATTACCGCCGCACGGGGCAGCAAGCGCAGCGGTCGCAGACAGGGCAAGCGCGGCAAGAGAGAAGGAAACTGACGAAATGAAACGCATGGGGGCCTCGGGTAAATGATTTTGCCCAAGCCTATCAGGCCACACGCCCCCTGCGAAAGTCAGAAAAACCGTAGGATCAGGCCGATCAGTAGCGCCCCGATCCAGGCGATGGCCCAGGTTCTCCACAGGGCGGAGACAGCGGCGTCGATGGCATCGGGGCCGGGATTGCGCGAGCCGTGCGGATGGACCCAAGCGAAATCGCGCATATGCCCGCCATAGGAGCGCGGCCCGGAGAGGGCGACGTTCAGGGCACGGGCCATGGCGGCCTCGGGCCAACCAGCGTTCACAGAGCGGTGCCGCTTGGCCTCGGCGCGGATCAGATGCCAATCGTTCAGACCGTGATGGCCGAGCGCGATCAAGACGGCCGTCAAACGCGCCGGGATCAGGTTCAGCAGGTCGTCAAACCGGGCCGCGGCCCAGCCAAAGGACTGGTGGCGGGGCGTCTTGTATCCGATCATACTGTCTGCGGTATTGGTGACCTTATACAACAGCAGGCCGGGCAATCCGGCGATCAGGAACCAAAAGGCAGGGGCGATCACCCCATCCGACAGGTTCTCGGCGGCGGATTCGATGGCGGCACGGCTGACGGCGGGGGCATCCATCTGCGCAGTGTCGCGCCCGACAATCATCGCCACGGCACGGCGTGCTTCGCCCAGCGACAGACGCAGCGCATCGCCGACGGCTTGTACATGCTGTACCAGCGATCTCTGCGCCAGCAGAATGGCAGCGATCAGGATCTCGACCACGGGCCCAAGACAAGAAAGCGCCCAGCCCAAGGCCAGCGCTCCGATTGCCAGCACGGCCATTGTGGCGATGCCCTTCAGCTTGCGCTCATTGCCGGCGTTGAACGACTTGTCGGCCCAGCCGATGGCCCGACCCATCAGAACGGCGGGATGGGGCACACGGTTCCACAGCCATTTCGGCTCGCCCAGCAGGGCATCCAACAGCATCGCGAAAAACAGGGTCACAGGGCGGCCTCCAGCCGGGACCAATCGCCGGGGGCTGGCAGACCCAGGCGCAAGAAATGGTCGGAATAAGGGAAGATGCGGGTCCAGATGTGATGCCGTGCCATGCGGGCTTGCCAACTGGACGCGCTATCGACGTGATAGAGCCGGAAAAGCGAGGTGCCACCACGCAGCTGTGCGCCGGCGGCGTGCATCATTTCGTCCAGCTTGTCGGCGTCCTTGGCCAACCTGCGCCGGGTGGTGATGGCCCAGTCGGGATCTGTCAGGGCTTGTGTCCCAATGGCCAGCGCGGGGCCGGACACTTGCCAGGGGCCAAGCGCGGATTTCAGCAGGTTGATATCCTCGGGCAGGCCAATGGCAAAGCCCAAACGCAGCCCGGCCAGCCCCCAGAACTTGCCAAAGCTTTTCAGAACAATGCGTCCGGGATTGACGGTTTCGGCGATCAAGGAACGGTCGGGCGACACGTCGCCAAAGCTTTCGTCGATGATCGTCAGGGGGGCGTTCAACGTATCGCGGTCATACCAGGTGCCAGTCGGATTGTTGGGGTGCACCAAAACGCGGGCCGTGGCTGCGGTTGCGCCCGAGGTCCAGCCGGCCTGCTCGAAGGCGGCCCAGTGCTCGTTATAGGTTGGTTGCGGGATATCGACCTGTCCGGCCGGGCGCAGAAGCGGGATGCGGGCAATCAACGACGAGGCGCCGGGCGCGGCCAGAACCGCAGCCCTGTCGGGAATATTCCAAAACCGGCGCGCGGCCTGTTCCAGGGCGTCGAACGCCCGTGCATCCGGCAAAGCCGTCCAGGCGTCAGCGGGCAAATTCCCGATCGGGTAGGGCACCGGGTTGATCCCCGTCGACAGGTCGATCCAATCGCTGCGCACGCCGCCATATTGCTGTGCCGCTGCGTCGAGTCCTCCGCCATGGTCTCGGGGTGTGTCGCTCATGTTTGCCTCTGCCAGGTTCCTGAGCGCTGAATGCCCGGATTCCGGTGAGAAACACAAGCGCGTTCAGCTATTGATCCCGGTTGTGAGGCGCCCAGTGGTCCAGCACGGGGTTGATCGGGATGATCCGATGCGGATTGATCGAGTCGTGGCTGTAGTGATAGTGGCGCACGATGTGATCCAGATTGGTGACCTCGGCCACGCCGGGCCATTGATACAGTTCACGCGTAAACGCCCAGAGGTTGGGGAAATCGATCAGCCGCTTTCGGTTGCATTTGAAATGCAGGTGATACACCGGATCAAAGCGGATCAATGTGGTGAACAGGCGCCAGTCGGCCTCGGTGATCTGATCGCCCAGAAGATAGCGGTTGGTGGTCAGATAGTCCTCGAGCCATTCCAAACTGTCAAACAGCGGGCCGACCGCCGCGTCATAGGCGGCTTGCGTGCTGGCAAAACCGCTTTTGTAGACGCCGTTATTCACCGTGTCATAGATGCGCGTGTTGAAATCCTCGATCCGATCGCGCAGAGGCTGGGGCCAGAAATCCAGCGAATTCTTGGTGATGCCGTCAAAGGCGCTGTTGAGCATTCGGATGATCTCAGCGCTTTCGTTGGACACGATGGTGTTTTGCTGCTTGTCCCACAGCACGGGCACCGTGACGCGACCCGAAATATCGGGCTGTGCGCGGGTGTAGATATCGCGCAGAAAGGGCAATCCAAACAAGGTGTCGCCGGTGGCCCCGGGGAAATCTGTACCAAAGGTCCATCCGTCCTCGAGCATGTCCGGATGCACGACCGAGACGCTGATATGGTCGGTCAAACCCTTCAGCGCGCGAAAGATCAGCGTGCGATGGGCCCAGGGGCAGGCGTGCGAAACATACAAATGATAGCGCCCGCTTTCGGCCTTGAACCCGCCTGTGCCGGTGGGGCCGGGCGCGCCATCCGGGGTGATCCAGTTGCGAAAACTGGTGACAGAGCGCACAAATTTGCCACCTGTTTTGCTGGTGTCATACCACGTGGTTTCCCATTTTCCGTCTACAAGCTGGCCCATATGCGTGTCTCCTTTGCTTGCTGATATAGGACATAGGTCGCACCCCGAATAGCCCGTGGGCGCGCAGTGACGGTGCATTGCTGCACAGGCGAGAGAATCAGTGATTTTGCTAAATTTCCAAGGGCTTGGTTGCGTAAGAATGTTGCGCGCCCTTGATTGCAAGGGGTTTGTGGTCATGCTGCGCCGCCGCGAAAGCCGCGCTTGACGGCGCGCCTGTTTGCGCCATTCTTTAGGTATCTGGAAGGGGAAGCCAAGATGTCTACGTTCTTGTCCAAAGAGGTTCAGGCCGGGCTGGATGCCGCTCGTAAGCGCAGCCAGAAACGATCGTCACGTCTGCTGGTCGAGGCCGACGGCCAGACCTTCCGCATTCTGCGGTTCTGGGACACGGGCTTTGCCCTGGATGCCGAGGACGCGCCCAAACTGCGCGGCTTCGTCGATATCTATGACCGGGGCTTTCACCTGTATCAGTGCCTGATCGTCGCCTCGGAACAGGAAAACGATCAGATGATTTTTGAGTTCAAACGTCTGACGGCCATCCACGATGTTCCGCCTGTTGATTTCGCCGTCGAAGAGCCGCAGACCGCCGGATTGCTGGAAAGCAAAGACAGCACCGGGATTTAGCGCTGACTTTGCCTGCTTTGGCTTTATTGCAAATCTGAAAACGCGGCCTGCATCCGCTCGATCGCTTGCTCCACCAGCGGGCGAGGCGTGGCCAGGTTGAATTGCAGGAAATCCTCGCCGCCCGAGCCAAAGGTCGGCCCATGGTTCACCGCGATCCTGGCACCCTGTTCGACCCGTTTGGTGAATTCTGCGCGGCTCATCCCGGTTCCGGAAAAGTCGACCCAGGCCAGATAGGTGGCCTCCAGCGGCATGGATTTCAGGCCCGGAATGGCGTTGATTGCCGCATCGAACAGCTGTTTGTTCCCCTCCAGATAGGCGACCAGCTGATCCACCCAAGCGGCCCCGTCGGGCGAATAGGCGGCCTCGGCCATGTGCAGACCAAAGGCGTTGGGCGACAAGCCCAGCCCCATCATCCGGTTGGCGAATTTTTGGCGCAGCACCGGGTCCTGAATGATCACGTTGCCCGAATGGCTGCCCGCAATGTTGAAGGTTTTCGTGGTGGCCGTCATCATGATCAGCCGGTCCTGAATACCGTCGATATGGGCCATCGGGATGTGTTTTGCACCAGAAAAGACCAGATCATGGTGGATCTCGTCCGACACAAGGATCAGGTCGTGGCGCTTGGCGAAATCCGCGACACCTTGCAGCTCTTCGCGGGTCCAGACACGCCCGCCCGGGTTATGGGGCGAGCACAGAACCAGCATCCTGGCCGAGCCATCCATCTGTTCGTCCCAGGCCTCGAAATCCATTTCATAGCGGCCATCATTGTTGCGCAGATCGCATTCGATCACCCGGCGACCATTGGCGCGAATGACCTTGGCAAAGGCGTGATAGACCGGCGTCATCAGAACCACGCCGTCGCCCGGCTGGGTAAAGGTTTCAACACACATCGCGGTGCCGTTAACCAAACCATGCGTGGTAAAGATGGCGTTGGGGTCCACCTCCCAGCCGTGGCGGTTCTCCATCCACCAGCAGATCGCCGCGCGATAGCTGCTGTCATCCCCGTAATAGCCATAGATCCCGTGGTCGTGCAGGCGCTGCACCGCGTCCTGAACGCATTGAGGGGCGGGAAAATCCATATCGGCCACCCACATCGGGATGCCCTCGGCTGCGGGAACGCCATAGAGTTTCTCCATCATGTCCCATTTGACAGAATGGCTGCCAAAGCGGTTGATGATCTCGTCGAAATTCATGTGCGGTCTCCTTGGTGGTCTGATTTGGACCCTAGACAGATATTCAACCAAGAGACAAGGTGTCGCCTGGGTTGGGTGATTGTTCTAATATTACTTTAGAAAATGAAAGTAAATTCTACATAGTTGCAAAATTAGGGTAGAATTTACCAACAATGTCGAAAAAACGGAATTATGATCCGATCCACTGTCGGACTCGCCTGCCTGCGCGAAACTTTGGCCCATTGCGCGGGGCTTGGCCATATCATAAATGCCCCTCATGAAATATCCGATCCTGATCCATCCCGACCCTCGGCTCAAGAAAGTCTGCGATCCTGTTGCCGATCTGTCGGATGAGCTGCGCACCCTGGCCGACGACATGCTGGAAACCATGTATGATGCGCCGGGCATTGGATTGGCGGCGCCGCAGATCGGGAAGATGCACCGCCTGATTGTGCTCGATTGCGTCAAGGAAGAGGGTGAAACGCCCCGCCCGCTGATCATGTTCAACCCCGAGATCATCGCCTCTTCGGACGACACCAATGTCTACGAAGAGGGCTGCCTGTCCATCCCCGATCAATATGCCGAGGTCACGCGGCCTGCCGATGTCTCGGTGCGCTGGATGGACATGAACGGGAACGAGCAGACCGAGGATTTCGGCGGGCTGTGGGCGACCTGTGTGCAGCACGAGATCGACCACCTGAATGGCAAGCTGTTCATTGATTATCTGAAGCCGCTCAAGCGCCAGATGATCACGCGCAAGATGCAAAAGCTGAAGCGCGAGCGGGCGCGCGCGTGACGGCTCGGGTCTGTCTTCCCTGGCCGGACAAACGGTTGCGTATGGTGGCTGCAGATGTGGCCGAAATTACCGATGATACGCGTGCGATCTGGAACGATATGATCGACACGATGGAGGCCCTGCCGGGCGTTGGTCTGGCGGCTGTGCAAATCGGTGTGATGCAGCGCTTGGCGGTCGTGGATGCCTCGGAGGCGCGCGGGCAGGTCGTGCGCATGGCCAACCCCGAGGTGTTGCACGCCAGCGTTCAGCTGCGCCCGCACGAGGAAGCCAGCCCCAATCTGCCGGGTGTGTCGGCCAAGATCGAACGACCGCGCGCGGTGACGGTGCGGTTCTTGAACGAGACGGGCGAGATGGAAGAGCGTGACTTTGTCGGCCTCTGGGCCACGAGCGTTCAGCACCAGATCGACCATCTGGCTGGCAAGATGTATTTTGACCACCTGTCCAAAATGAAGCGGGATATGTTGATCCGCAAAGCGCGAAAACTGCGCTGAGGCTTGGCCGGGGATGCCTCCGGCGGGAGTATTTGAAGAGCAAAGAAAGGCGACCGGATGCGAGTTGTTTTCATGGGAACGCCGGAGTTCTCGGTGCCGGTCTTGGAGGCTTTGGTTAGGGCCGGGCATGAGATCGCTGCTGTCTATTGTCAGCCGCCGCGCCGGGCGGGGCGCGGGAAGAAAGAGCGCCCAACGCCAGTGCATGCGCGCGCGCTGGAGTTGGGGTTGGATGTGCGTCATCCGGTGTCCTTGAAAGGGTCTGAGGAGCAGGCAGAGTTTGCCGCTTTGAAGGCAGATGTGGCCGTTGTTGTGGCCTATGGGTTGCTGTTGCCACAGGCGATTTTGGACGCGCCACGGGAGGGGTGTTTGAACATTCATGCCAGTCTGTTGCCGCGCTGGCGTGGGGCGGCGCCGATCCATCGGGCGATCATGGCAGGGGATCACGAAACCGGGGTTTGTATCATGCAGATGGAGGCTGGGCTGGATACCGGGCCTGTTCTGTTGCGTCGGGCCACCCCGATTGGGGCGGAGGAGGTGACGGCGGGTTTGCATGACCGTTTGTCGGTGATGGGGGCCGATCTGATCGTCGAGGCGCTGGCGCGGTTGCCGGACCTGACACCCGAGGTGCAACCCGATGAAGGCGTGACCTATGCGCATAAGATCGACAAGGCCGAGGCGGCTGTGGATTGGTCCGTCTCTGCCGAAGAGGTTGACCGCAAGATTCGCGGCCTGTCGCCCTTTCCTGGCGCCTTTATCGAGGTCGACGGTGTGCGGGTGAAATTGTTGGCGTCGCGTTTGGCCGAAGGCGCTGGGCACCCCGGAGAGGTTCTGGACGAGGCGCTGAGCGTGGCCTGCGGAACCGGGGCGGTGCAGCTTTTGCGCTTGCAACGGGCGGGCAAGGGCGCGCAGGATGCTCTGGAATTTCTGCGCGGGATGCCTTTGCCCAAGGGCACGCGTCTGTAACCCGGAGAGTGCCATGTTTCCCACCATGATCGGAACCGTCGTGATTGCCGGAATCGTGGGATATGTGTCCGAGCGGACGGGGTTCACGCGCAATGGCTATGTGCCCTCGATCATCATTTGCGTGGGCGGGGCGTTGTTGTTCTACTTTGTGCGGATCATGTTTGGCCTGCGGTTTGGCAGTGCCGGGGTGGATGCGATCCTCAGCTCGATTGGGGCGCTGATCATCGTGCCGACGCGCTATCGAAAATAGGAGAGTGTCATGAGCGTCATCTGGTTGGTCATCATTGGGGCTGCGGCCGGGTTTCTGGCGACACGCCTGATGAAGCTGGAAATGGACATCATTCCCACCGTCGCGATCGGGATCGCCGGGGCGTTGATTGGTGGGCTGGTCCTGCGGTTCTTGCTGAGCGTGATGGGGGCCTTTGCCGGGCTGATCGGGGCCGTTTTGGGCGCGATGCTGCTGATCTGGCTGTGGCAAACCTATATCCAGGAATAGATCACTGTTTCGGCGGTCGGCTTTTGTAAACGGGCAATTGCCAGCCGAACGCCAATGACCCCGCGCGCAAGGCCCAGGTGGTGCCCGCACAGGTCAGAAGGCTGATCGGAGTGCCCGCGCCCAGCCATTGCGCGATCAGTGCGGCGGCGGATCCGGCAAAGGCGGCGGTGACGTATAGCTCGCCTTGTTTCAGGACCAGCGGGACTTCGTTGCAGACCACATCGCGCATCAATCCGCCGAAGGTGCCGGTGATCATGCCCATGATCAGCACGATGGGCGCAGGCTGGTTGAGGCTCAGCGCCAGGCTGACCCCCGCCGGAACGGCCACGGCCAGCGCGATACTGTCCAGCCACAGCAGCAGGCGATAGCGGCTTTCGAACAGATGCGCGGTAAAGAATACCAGCAGAGCGGCCCCGGCAGCGACGCCGATATAGGTGGGGTGCGCGATCCAGAACAGTGGGTTCCGGTCCAGCAAAAGATCGCGCAGGGTGCCGCCGCCCACAGCCGTCAGGCACGCGATGAAGGCAAACCCCACCAGATCTAGCTGCGCGCGCGAGGCTGCCAGTGCACCGGTCAGCGCAAACACCGCGACCGAGGCGTAATCCAGCAGCGCCAGCGCGCTCATTAGCCTGTCTTGGCCGGTTTGAACGGGGCCATGCCTGCGCGGGCCAGCTCGTCTGCGCGTTCGTTTTCGGGGTGGCCTGCGTGGCCTTTGACCCATTCCCAGGTCACGTCGTGGCGGGCTTGGGCTTCGTCTAGGCGTTGCCACAGCTCGACGTTTTTCACGGGCTTCTTGGCGGCGGTTTTCCAGCCGTTGCGCTTCCAGCCGTAAATCCAGCCGGTGACCCCGTTTTTCACATAGGCGCTGTCGGTCACCACGGTGATGGTAGACGGTTTCGCCAGCGTTTCCAGGGCGTTGATCGCGGCCAACAGCTCCATCCGGTTGTTGGTCGTCTCGGGCTCGCCGCCTGAAAGTTCGCGTTCTTTCACGACGGTATCCCCGTCCATGGCGCGCAGCAAAACGCCCCAGCCACCGGGGCCGGGATTTCCAGAGCACGCTCCGTCGGTATAGGCAAATAGGTTAGGCATAGGAGGCTACGGATATCCAATCTGACAAGGACCCGTCCAGCCCTTTGTCGCGTCCAGGGGTGATTTTCGTGACGGTGAAGCCCGCGGTTTCCAGCAGGCTGCGCATCTCGTCGGGTTGATAATAGGTATAGTAGCGCCCCAGCCGGTCGCGGCTGTCGCCGGTGCCGGTTTTGACGGTCATGTGGAACGCGCCACCCGGCTTTAGCGCGGCATGAATGCGGGCCAGATGGCCGGGCATCTCCGCGCGGGGCGCATGGAGCAGGCTGAAATTGGCCCAGACCCCATCGTATTTTTCTTGGTCGTTCAGGTCAGCAAAGCTGGCCTGACGGGCCGTGACATCTGGTTGGCGATTGGCCAGGGCCACCATTTCGGCCGAGGCATCGGTCGCGTCGACATGCAGGCCGCGTTCGTGCAGGGCTTGGGCAAACAGACCGGGCCCGCAGCCCAGATCCAGAACCTCTGCGCCCGCAGGCAAGGCCAGGATGAACTCGTGCAGCAACGGCGTTTCGATATGGTTCGCCGTGACCGAGGCATATTCCTCGGCCCGTTCGTCATACACTTGGATGGTCTGGGGATCCTGGGTCATGCCCGTTCCAGGGCCAGGCGCCCGGCTAGCAGGGCAAAGATCGCCGCGAACGACCGGCTCATCCAGCGCATCGCGCGGTCGCTGGACAGGATCAATCGACGCGCGGCTGCCGCGAAGATCCCATAGAGAACAAACACCACAAATGTCATCACCATAAAGACTGCGCCCAGCGTCAGCATCTCGGGCGTGGCCGCGGACGGATCGCCGCTGAGAAACGGCGGCAGCAGCGCCAGAAAGAAGATGGATAGCTTGGGATTGAGCGTATTGATCAGAATGCCTCGGCGCGCGATGGCCAAGGCGGATTGATGGGATTTCTGGCCATCGATCGACAGGGCGCCGCCGCTGCGCAGGGCCTGCCACGCCAGCCACAGCAAATAGGCCACGCCCGCGAATTTGACGGCCTGGAACAACAGGGCCGAGCTGTGCATGACCGCCGCCAGCCCCAGGATCGCGGCGGCCATGGCCGGAACGATGCCCAAGGTACAGCCCAGGGCCGCAAGGATTGCCGCGCGCCGACCTTGGCCCAGCCCCATGGCCAATGTGTAGATCACCCCCGTGCCGGGGGCCAGAACGACCACCAAAGCAGTCAGCAGGAATTGAGCGGAGATCATGCGGGCCTCAGGCAGGTTCGCGCAGAACGCGGGGAACTTTGAACTCGATATTCTCTTGGGCGGTTTCGACAATTTCAACCTTGACATCGAACCGGTCCCGGAAGGCATCGACCACCTCGTTGATCAGCACCTCGGGGGCCGAAGCCCCAGCCGTGATGCCCAAAGTGCGGATCTCGCCCAACGCGCGCCAGTCAATGTCCGAGGCTCGCTGGACCAGTTGCGCATAGTCGCAGCCATTGCGCGAGGCGACCTCGACCAGACGGCGGGAATTCGATGAATTCGGCGCGCCGACAACCAGCAGCGCCTCGGAGCGAGGCGCGATCGCCTTCACCGCTGCCTGTCGGTTCGTTGTGGCGTAACAGATGTCTTCTTTGTGCGGGCCCACGATCTGGGGAAACCGGTTGTTCAGCGCAGCAATGATGTCGATCGTGTCGTCCACCGACAGTGTGGTCTGCGTGACAAAGGCCAGGTTTGCCGGATCGCGCACCTGAACGCTGCTGACGTCCTCGACCGTTTCCACCAACAGGACCTCTCCGTCCGGCAGTTGCCCCATCGTGCCGACGGTTTCGGGGTGACCCGCATGGCCGATCATGATGATTTGCAGGCCGTTTTGGGAATGGCGCTCGGCCTCGATATGCACCTTGCTGACCAGCGGACAGGTCGCATCCACACAGATCATGTTACGGGTCTCGGCCGCGGCAGGAACCGATTTCGGCACGCCATGCGCGGAAAAGATCACGGGGCGATCATCGGGGCAGTCTTCCAGCTCTTCTACAAAGACGGCACCCTGATCGCGCAGGCTGTCCACCACGAATTTGTTATGCACGATCTCGTGACGGACATAGACGGGCGCGCCCCATTTCTGGATCGCCATTTCGACGATCTTGATTGCGCGATCCACACCAGCGCAGAACCCGCGCGGTGCGGCAAGATAGATGGTCAGCGGCGATTTCGTCATGCGGGCCTCCTGTTAGGGACACAGGTAAGGCCTTGGGTGCCCGGGGTCCAGCCCCAGCGCCAAGCTCAGACACAGAACTGTGAGGCCGCAACCATTGATGTTTGCGAAGGTGCACTTTGTGATAGGAGCACAAAAAACGGAGGCAGCCCATGCGTGCGATAGGCAATTTGGTGATCTTTGTCGGATGGGTCGGTGCGGCGCAGGCCGAGGGGATATTCCCGTATACCGATCCGAACGTGGTGAACCTGGGGCGCGATGTGTATGCCGAAAACTGCGCCAGTTGCCATGGGGCGGATCTGAAAGGAGAGCCAAATTGGCGCGACCGCGACGAGGAAGGATACCTGCCGGCTCCGCCGCATGATGAAACAGGCCACACCTGGCATCACCCGGACAAACAGCTGTTTCTGATCACCAAATATGGGACCGAGGCCATGGTTGGAAATGGGTATCGCTCTAGGATGGCGGGGTACGAAGAGATCCTGACAGATGTCGAGATACTAGCCGTTCTGGCTTTTATCAAAAGCACCTGGCCCAAGCGTATCATCGACAGGCACAACATGATGAATGCGGCGCAATAGTGCCCAATCTGCTGTTCGCCAGACGGGTCTGACGGGGCCGTGACCCCGTCCCCAAGGTCTTACGATGTATAGGCGCTTTCGCGATCCATCGGGACTTCGCGCGGGGGGCGACCGATGACTTCTTTCAGTTCGTCCAGCTCGATGAAGTTGTCGGCCTGACGGCGCAGTTCATCCGCGATCATCGGCGGTTGGCTGCGGATCGTCGAGACGACCGAGACCCGGACACCCTGACGTTGCAGCAATTCCACCAGCGGGCGGAAATCCCCATCACCCGAGAACAGAACGATATGGTCGACACGTGGGGCCAGTTCCATGGCGTCGACGGTCAGTTCGATATCCATGTTGCCTTTGACCTTCCGGCGGCCCTGGCTGTCGGTGTATTCCTTGGCCGGTTTGGTCACCATGGTGAAGCCGTTATAGTGCAGCCAGTCAACCAGCGGTCGGATGGGCGAGTATTCGTCATTTTCCAGCAGGGCGGTGTAATAAAAGGCCCTCAGCAGTTTTCCGCGACGCATGAATTCCTGGCGGAGCAACTTATAATCAATGTCAAAGCCAAGTGCTTTGGCGGCAGCATATAAATTCGATCCGTCGATGAACAGCGCCAGCCGTTCGTCTTTATAGAACATCAAATTCCCTTCCGATTTATAGGGCGCGCCGATCTTCCGTGAGTGTGTGAGTGAAAAAAACAGGCGCGACTAAGAGCAGAATTAAGTTTATCAGAAACAGTTAGCAAGTGGGTTACTACGCTCGAAAGGATAGGGTCTTGCTGAAAAACGATCAAGTCATCGTGCTTGCCCTGGGGTCGAATCAGTCGCTTGGTGCTGAGGGACCAAGCGATTTGTTGCGGCTGGCGCTCGGGAAACTTGCGCTGAAAGGGGTCGAGATCGTGAAGAGCAGCCGCTTTTTCCAGACACCTTGTTTTCCGGCGGGGGCGGGGCCGGACTATGTGAATGCCGCCGCTGTGGTCAGGTGCGATCTGGGGCCAGAGGCCCTGCTGACCGTGCTGCATGAAGTCGAGGCCGATCTGGGTCGTGAACGCCAATCGCGCTGGGCGGCCCGCACGGTGGATATCGACCTGATCGCCTATGGACAAAGGGTTTTGCCCGATGTCGCGCAGTTCCGCCATTGGCTGGACTTGCCCCTGGATCGACAACAGTCAGAGGCCCCGGGGCAGCTGATCCTGCCGCATCCGCGCCTTCAGGATCGCGCCTTTGTTTTGGTGCCGATGCTGGATGTGGCCGCGGATTGGACGCATCCGGTGCTGGGAAAGACTGCGCAACAAATGTGCGAAACCTTGCCGAAAAGTGAACAAGAGGCGGTAAAACCGATTTGAAATTTGGGTTGTCAATCCCTTATTTTGAGCCTAGAAAGCGCCTTTCATACACCTCACCCCTCTGATTGGAGTGCCCGATGGCCCGCGTTACCGTTGAAGACTGCGTAGACAAGGTTCCCAACCGTTTCGAGCTGGTAATGCTCGCTGCTCACCGTGCACGTGAAGTGTCGGCTGGTGCCCCGATCACCGTGGACCGTGACAACGATAAGAACCCCGTTGTTGCCCTGCGTGAAATCGCCGAGGAAACCCAATCGGCCGACGAACTGCGCGAGCGTCTGATCGAGAGCAACCAGACCCAGATCGAGGTCGACATGCCCGAAGACGACAACATGGCCCTGCTGATGGGCGGTGGCGAGCCCGAGGACAAGCCGGCCGCGGACGACATGTCCGAAGAAATGCTGCTGCGTCAGCTGATGGAAGCTCAAGGGCAAGGCTAAGCCTGACCTGAACCACGGAAAGCGGGTTTTATGATCGCGGTTGATGATCTGATCGCTCTGGTCCGCAATTACAATCCGAAAACCAACGAAGACTTGCTCCGCAAGGCCTACGATTTTGGCCTGCGGATGCATGAAGGGCAGTACCGCCATTCGGGCGAGCCCTATTTCAGCCACCCGGTGTCCGTGGCCGCCATTCTGACCGAACAGCGCCTGGATGATGCGACCATCATCACCGCGCTGCTGCATGACACGATCGAAGACACCAAGGCCAGCTACTCGGACGTTGAAAAAATGTTCGGCAGCGATGTCGCCGATCTGGTCGATGGCGTCACCAAGCTGACCAACCTGCAGCTCTCGAGCAGTGAAACCAAGCAGGCCGAGAATTTTCGCAAGCTGTTCATGGCCATGTCCAAGGACTTGCGGGTTATTCTGGTCAAGCTGGCTGACCGTCTGCACAACATGCGCACGATCCGCGCGATGCGTCCCGAAAAACAGGTGCAAAAAGCGCGCGAGACCATGGATATCTTTGCCCCGCTGGCCGGGCGCATGGGGATGCAATGGATGCGTGAAGAGCTGGAGGACCTGGCCTTTAGCGTGCTGAACCCCGATGGCCGCGCCAGCATCATGCGCCGCTTTGTGCATCTGAAAAAGGAAACCGGGGACGTGATCCATCGGATCACCGGCGATATGCGCCACGAATTGGAAGAGGCGAATATCCCCGCCCAGGTGTTTGGCCGCGCGAAAAAACCCTATTCGATCTGGCGCAAGATGGAAGAAAAGGGCATGGGCTTTAGCCGCCTGTCCGATATCTATGGGTTCCGGGTGATCACCGACACTGAAATGGACGCCTATCGCGCCCTGGGAGTGATCCACCAACGCTGGCGCGCGGTGCCGGGGCGCTTCAAAGATTATATCAGCCAGCCCAAAACAAACGGGTACCGGTCGATCCACACCTCGGTTTCCGGGCGGGATGGCAAACGGGTCGAGGTACAGATTCGAACCCGCCAGATGCATGATGTGGCCGAAACCGGTGTGGCCGCGCATTGGTCGTATCGTGACGGTGTGCGTGCGCAGAACCCCTTTGCCGTGGATCCCGCCAAGTGGATTGCCAGCCTGACCGAACAGATGGGCGCCGAGGAAGACCACGACGAGTTCATGGAAGCGGTCAAGCTGGAGATGTACTCGGACAAGGTGTTCTGCTTCACCCCCAAGGGCGAGGTTGTGAAACTGCCCAAAGGGGCCACGCCGATTGATTTCGCCTATGCGATTCACACCCGGATCGGCAACGCTTGCGTTGGGGCCAAGGTGGACGGGATGCGCGTGCCGCTGTGGACGCGGGTCAAGAACGGCCAGTCAGTGGAAATCATCACCGCCGAGGGGCAGACTCCCCAGGGGACCTGGCTTGAGATCGCGACCACCGGCAAGGCCAAAGCCGCGATTCGCCGGGCGTTGCGCGCCGTGGATCGCGAACGGTTTATCAAATTGGGCAAAGAGCTGGCGCGCTCGGCCTTCGAGCATGTGGGCAAGAAATCGACGGACAAGGCGCTGGATACCGCCGCGCGGCATCTGCGGATCGAAGGGCGCGACGAGTTGTTGGCGCGTCTGGGCAGCGCGGAACTGACCGCGCGCGAAGTCATCCATGCGGTCTATCCCGAACTCAGCTCGGTCGAGGGCGATGTCGTCGAACCCGAACGCGCTGTTGTGGGCCTGTCTGCGGATCAATCCTTTGATCTGGCGCCCTGTTGCCAGCCCCTGCCGGGCGAGCGGATCGTCGGGATCACCTATCGCGGCCGCGGTGTTGTGGTGCACGCCATCGATTGCGAGGCTCTGGCCACCTATGAGGATCAGGCCGAGCGCTGGATTGATCTGCATTGGCATGCCGGTCAACACCCGCCGGTGCATGCGGTGTCGTTGGATTTGACCATCGGGAACGATGCTGGGGTCCTGGGGCGTATTTGCACATTGATTGGCGAGCAGAAGGCCAATATCTCGGACCTGCAATTCGTGGATCGCAAGCCCGACTTTTTCCGCCTGGTGGTGGATGTCGAGCTGCGCGACGCTGAACATCTGCATTCTTTGATGTCAGCGCTCGAAGCGGAGGGCGACGTCGCCGCCGTTGGTCGCCATCGGGAACCGGCACGTTTAAGTGGGTTTTCGGGATAAGAAAGGGCGCCTCCCGTGGTATTTAAACGCAGGGACAGAAGACCGATCTGGAAGATCGTGTTCGAATTCTTCTGGCCTCGCGGGGGATGGGGGCGCGCTGCGCAATATGTAAAACACCGGTTGCGCCGTCTTCCGGATTCGCCCGAAAAGATCGCACGCGGCATCTTTGCCGGGGTTTTCACGACATTCACACCGTTCTTTGGGATGCATTTTGTCGTGGCAGGGGTGCTGGCCTTTGTCGTGCGCGGCAATATTCTGGCCGCGTTGCTGGGCACGTTCTTTGGCAATCCGCTGACCTATGTGCCGATCGGCGTGATCAGCATGAAAACCGGGTATTTCCTGCTGGGGCGCGGCCATCGCGAGGATCACGAGGTCCATCGCTCGTTGGCTGAAAAATTCGTGGATGCGGGCGAAAACCTGAAAGACAACGCACTGGCCATGTTCAATGGGCACGACGTTGAATGGCACAACCTGCGTGTCTTTTATGACGAGGTGTTCTTTCCCTTCATGATCGGTGGAATCATCCCTGGCCTGATTGCCGGTCTGATCGCCTATTACGTCAGTGTTCCCCTGATCCGCGCCTATCAGAAACGTCGCAAAGGCGCGCTGAAGGCAAAACTTGCAGCCCTGAAGAAAAAAGCGCATCTGGCGGCTGACGACGGCAAAAAACCCGACTAGGGTCTGCCGCACGGGGTAGCCGAGCAAGAGCGAAGGAGAAGGCGATGGAGCCTTTGGGAAAACTGCGTCTGGGTGTGAATATCGATCATGTCGCCACCGTGCGGAACGCGCGGGGTGGGGCGTATCCGGACCCGCTGCGCGCCGCCAAACTGGCGCAAGAAGCGGGCGCAGACGGCATCACTGCGCATCTGCGCGAAGACCGGCGGCACATCTCGGACGCGGATATTGATGGTCTGATGGAGGTCTTGTCGGTGCCGCTGAACTTTGAAATGGCCGCGACCGATGAAATGCAGAAAATCGCGCTGCGGCACAAACCGCATGCGGTTTGTATCGTCCCCGAGAAACGCGAAGAGCGCACTACCGAAGGCGGTCTGGAAGTCGCGCGCGAAGAAAACCGACTGGCGCATTTCATTGCGCCCTTGCGTGAGGCCGGGTGCCGCGTTTCGATCTTCATTGCCGCCGACAATAAACAGATCGAAGCCGCCGCGCGTATCGGGGCGCAGGTGATCGAATTGCATACAGGGGCCTATTGTGATGCCCATGCCGAAGGGCGTTTCGATGACCGCGACGCCGAACTGGACGCGCTGCGCGACATGTCGGCCTATGGGCATTCTCTGGGGCTGGAGGTCCATGCGGGCCACGGCCTGACCTACGACACCGTTGCGCCCATCGCGGCCTTCCCAGAGGTGATGGAGCTGAACATCGGCCATTTCATCATCGGCGAATCCATTTTCCGAGGCCTGACCCCAGCCATCCAAGAAATGCGCCGCCTGATGGACATGGCCCGCGCAGGAGAAAACTCATGAACATTACCCGTTATGTCATTGTCTTTGTCGGCGTCAGTGTTGGGCTGTGGTTCCTGTCGCTGCTGGTGCTGCAGATCTTTGATTTCGACATATCCAACGGGGGCATGGTGATTCTGCCGCCTCTGTTCGCTGCGATGATCGAGGGCAACAGATTTGCCCGCCGCCTGGGGCGTTTGCCCGAAAGCGGCGAGATGTGGAAATTCGCCCGTACGGCCGCGCTTATTGTGTTGGCGATCACCATGATTTTCAGCGTTGTGATGACCTTTGTCATTCCTCAGCTGCGCGCGATGATGGCTCAGCCGATGGGGGCGGGGCTTTTGTTGGGGGCCGTGGTCTTGCAGGCTTTGCTGGCCTTTCTGGTGACCCGCTTCTTTTTGGGGCTGGGGGCGAAATCGGGGCTGAACGGGCGCTAACCATGATCCTGGGCATCGGCACAGATCTGGCCAATATCGACCGCATTGCCGGCACGCTGGACCGGTTCGGAGACAGGTTTCGCAACCGTGTGTTCACCGAAACCGAACAGCGCAAGGCCGAACGGCGCAAGGACGTGGCGGGCACCTACGCCAAACGCTGGGCCGCGAAAGAGGCGTGCTCGAAAGCGCTTGGAACCGGTCTGCGCATGGGCATCAGCTGGAAAGACATGGCCGTCAGCAACCTGCGCACGGGCCAGCCGGTGATGGAGGTCACGGGGTGGGCGTCGGAGCGGTTGAAAGAAATGACCCCGCCAGGCCACGAGGCCATCATTCACGTTACCCTGACCGATGATCACCCCTGGGCACAGGCCTTTGTGGTGATCGAGGCGCGTCCCCTGACATAAGACCCATGTCTTGACACCTATGGCGCAGCCCCGCATGTAGCCAGCAACAGATTTTCAGGAGTTTGCCCCGATGGCGAAGAAGGAAAAGAAAGACAGTGGTCTGGTCGAGACCATCAAAACCATTGTCTATGCGCTGCTGATTGCCGGCGTTTTCCGCACCGTGTTTTTCCAACCGTTCTGGATTCCGTCCGGGTCGATGAAGGACACGTTGCTGATCGGGGATTTCCTGTTCGTGAACAAGATGGTCTATGGCTATTCTTACGCCTCGTGCCCCAGCATCCGCACGTTTGGGCTGGATATCGACGCCAAGGACATTTGTGGTTTCCTGGATGGGGACAACAAGCGCTTCCTTGGGGGGGAACCTGAACGTGGGGATGTTATCGTGTTCCGCCATCCCGTTACGGGCGCTGACTATGTGAAACGCCTGATCGGTCTGCCCGGGGATGTGGTCCAGATGCGCAATGGGCGTTTGCACCTGAACGGCAAGGCGGTCGAGGTGCGTGACGGCGGCGTATTCGAAGAGGTCGCGGATGCCCAGGGCCCGCAACGTCTGCGCCCGCGCTGTGAGAACGGCCCCGTGGGCACCGGCGGCACCTGCCAAAAATCGCGCCAGATCGAAACGCTGCCCAACGGGGTGGAGCATTCGATCCTGAACATCACCGATCAGCAATCGGACCATACCGGGATCTACACGGTGCCGGCTGGCCACTATTTCTTCCTTGGGGACAACCGGGATAACTCGACCGACAGCCGCGTACCTCAGACCGTGGGCGGTGTAGGTTTCGTGCCTCTGGAAAACCTGATCGGTCGCGCGGATCGCATCATGTTCTCGTCGGCGGGTCGCTCGCTGTTCGCCTTCTGGACATGGCGTGGTGATCGCTTCCTTGTGGGGATCGAGTGAAGCTCTCGGCAGAGTTAAAGGCCTTTGAAGGCCGGATTGGGCACAGCTTTGCGCGGCCCGAGCTGCTGGTGCGCGCATTGACCCATTCGTCCGTGTCCTCGCCCACTCGGCAAGACAATCAGCGACTGGAATTTCTAGGTGACCGCGTTCTGGGCCTTGTGATGGCCGAGGCCTTGCTGGCGCGTGATAAATCCGCCTCCGAAGGCAAGCTGGCACCGCAATTCAACACACTGGTCCGCAAAGAGGCCTGCGTCGATGTCGCCCGTCAGATCGATCTGGGCGCGGTGCTGCGTTTGGGCCGATCCGAGATGATGTCGGGGGGGCGCCGCAAACAGGCGTTGCTGGGCGACGCGATGGAGGCGGTGATCGCCGCTGTCTATCTGGACGCCGGGTTTGAAACCGCCAAAGACCTGGTGCTGCGCCTGTGGGGGCAGCGCGTGGACACGGTCAAGGCTGACGCCCGTGACGCCAAGACCAGTTTGCAGGAATGGGCCCAGGCGCGCGGCCAGCAGCCTCCGAAATACCTGGAAAAGCACCGTAGTGGCCCCGATCATGCGCCGGTGTTCACGGTTTCTGTGACGCTGCAATCGGGTCAGCAGGCCGAGGCCACAGCCAATTCCAAACGTCAGGCCGAACAGGCCGCGGCCAAGGAATTGCTGGCTCTGTTGTCAGCGGACGGAAGCTAGGCTTTGGAGCGCGACAATCTTCGCGGGGCGGGGTTCATGGTGCTGGCCATGGCCGCTTTTGCCGTCGAGGACATGCTGTATAAATCCGCCAGCCAGATCTATCCGGCCGGACAGGCATTGGTGCTGTTTGGCGTCTTCGGTATGATCTTTTTTGCGGCGCTATCGTTGACCCAGCGCGAGCCGATCTGGCACCCGGCCATCCTGACACGCTCATTGATTTTGCGCTCGGTCTTCGAACTTGGCGGGCGTTTGTTCTTTGCCTTGTCGCTGGCGCTGACCCCGCTGGCCAGTACCTCGTCGATCTTGCAGGCGACGCCTTTGGTTGTCGCTTTGGGCGCGGTGTTTGTGTTCGGGGAATCGGTCGGATGGCGCCGTTGGGGCGCGATGATCCTGGGGTTCATCGGGGTGTTGCTGATCCTGCGCCCGACCCCAGCCAGTTTCGAACCCTATTCGATCTTTGCGGTGCTCGGCATGATTGGCTTTGCCGGGCGCGATCTGGCCACACGGGCCAGCCCGCCCAGCATGTCCACGGCACAATTGGGCACGCTGGGCTTTGCCGTGGTGGCGTTGGCCGGAGTGGTTCTGTCCCTCGCAACAGAGACCCCGCTGGCTGTTCCGCCGCCCCAGGCTCTGGTGCGATTGGTTGGAACAGCGTTGTTTGGCGTGCTGGCATATGGCGCCCTGACGCGGGCCATGCGGATGGGCGAAATCGGATTTGTCGCGCCCTTTCGCTATACGCGGTTGGTTTTCGCGCTGATTCTGGCCGTTGTGGTGTTCGAAGAGCGCCCCGACAACTTGACGCTGCTGGGCGGGGCTGTGATCGTGGCAAGTGGGCTGTATTCCCTGCGCCGTCAAAGCAAAGCGGGCTAGCAGCCCCGGGCGAATTGCGCTATGCCGCTGACCTTGATCCAAGGAGAGATACCCATGACCACGCGCGCGGGCTTTGTGGCCCTGATCGGAGAGCCGAACGCTGGCAAGTCCACGCTGACCAACCGGATGGTGGGGGCGAAGGTCTCGATCGTGACGCACAAGGTGCAGACGACACGCGCGCGTATTCGCGGTGTCGCGATGGAGGGCGACAGCCAGATCGTGTTCGTGGACACGCCAGGCCTGTTCCGCCCGCGCCGCCGACTGGATCGCGCGATGGTGGCCGCAGCCTGGGGCGGGGCGGCGGATGCGGATGTTATCGTGTTGCTGATCGAGGCGCATCGCGGTGTCACCGAAGGCGTTGAACGTATTCTGGAGGGCCTGGCCGATCTGGGCGAGCGTCGCATCGCTCTGGCCATCAACAAAATCGACCGGGTCAAGGCCGAGGATCTGCTGGCGCTGTCCCAGGATCTGAACGCGCGGTTCAACTTTGTGCAGACCTTTATGATCTCGGCCGAAAAAGGCCATGGGGTCGAGGATCTGCGCAAATGGTTGGCGGGTGAACTGCCCGAGGGCCCGTGGTTATATCCCGAGGACCAGATTGCCGACCTGCCCATGCGCATGATCGCCGCTGAAATGACACGCGAGAAACTGACCCTGCGCCTGCATCAGGAATTGCCGTATCAGATGACGGTCGAAACCGAGAAATGGGAAGAGCGCAAGGATGGCTCGGCCCGGGTCGATCAGATAATCTATGTACAGCGGGACGGGCACAAAGGCATCGTTCTGGGCAAACGAGGCGAGACCATCAAGGCCGTCAGTCAAGCCGCGCGCGCCGAGCTGGAAGAATTTCTGGGCCGCCGCATCCATCTGTTCTTGCAGGTAAAAGTGCGCGAGAACTGGCAAGAAGAGGCCGAGCGCTATTCAGAAATGGGCCTGGATTTTCGGGACGGGAACGCCTGAACAAGACGTCAGCGTCTGAAACAGCTGTCGGATTTGGGTATTTTTGCCAAGAAAAAGCAGGCGCCCGGGCGCACCTTAAATGGCGGATGAGTGCCCGGCTTTGCTGAGGTCATACACATCGAAGGCGCGCGCGATCATTCGGGTCAGGGGACGGGCCTCGACCGGGATGTAGAGCCCCTTGCTGTTGTGTTCCAGCATCGAGGCGAACTCGGCCCGCGCGGGGGCATACAGGGCGTTCAGCTGGTCCTGAGACAGGCCAAAGCTGTCCCGTATCTCGGCATCATTGGTGGCAAAGTCGCACATCAGCATTTCGATGATGCGAGAGCGCAGGCGGTCTTGGTTGCTGAAGGCGTGTCCGCGCGCTGTCGAATAGTGCCCGTCGCGAATTGCGGCAGTATGTGCGCCGGTGCTGGGGGCATTTTGCGCGTATCCCTGCGGGAAGCGCGAAATGGACGAGGCGCCGATACCGACCAGAACGTCCGAGGTATCGTCGGTATAGCCTTGGAAATTTCGGCGCAGCTTGCCGATTTTCTGGGCGATGGTCAGCCCGTCGGACTGCGTGGCGAAATGGTCGATGCCGATTTCCGCGTAATTGTCCCAGACGAACAGGCGCCGGGCGGTTTCGAACAGTTCCAGCCGCTCCTCGGGGGTGGGCAGCGCATCTGACGGGATCATTTGCTGGCGTTTGGCCATCCAGGGCACATGTGCATAGCCATACAGCGCCACCCGGTCCGGGTTCAGCGACAGCAGTTTTTGCACGCTTTCGGTGATGCGCTCTTTGGATTGGTTGGGCAGGCCGAACAGGATGTCCGCGTTCAGGCTATAGACACCATGGCCGCGGATCGCCTCGATCGCGTCCCGGGTGACATCAAAGCTTTGCAGGCGGCCGATGGTTTGCTGAATATCCGGGTCAAAATCCTGCACACCGATCGACGCGCGGTTCATCCCGGCGGCGGCCAGGGCGCTGAGACGGGTGTCGTCGATCTCGTTGGGGTCGATTTCAACCGAGAATTCATAATTCTGTGCAAAGGGCGCCACATCGTGCACCGCTTCGGCCAGGTCGGTCATCATTTCCGCAGACAGCAGCGTGGGCGTGCCCCCACCCCAATGCAACCTGTTGAGAGTCACACCCTCGGGCAGGTCGCGTTTGAAAATTTCCAATTCTGATTTCAGCGTTTCCACATAGGCGCGAACCGGGGCTTCGGATTGCGTGCCTTGTGTCCGGCAGGCGCAGAACCAGCACAGACGGCGACAAAAAGGCACATGCAGATAGAGGGATATATCTGACCCGGGATTTATCTCTTTGATCCAATTAGAAAAATCGGACCCTGAGACATTATTCGAGAAATGCGGCGCCGTTGGGTAACTCGTGTAACGAGGTACCTTCGCGTCAAACAGCCCCAGTTTTGCAAGTTGCGTTTTCGTTTCCATAGGCCTAGCCTCTAGTGGAAACAGGAAGGGTCAACATTGACCCAGATCAAGCGCGAAACGGTTCGACTCATGCTGCAGGAAGACACCTTAGCCCGCAATCATCATTGTGGTGAATGCCCGATTCGTCACAAAGCTGTATGCGCGCGGTGTGACACCGATGAATTGGTGCAGCTGGAAGAGATCAAATACTATCGCAGCTTTGAAGCGGGTCAGACGGTGATCTGGTCCGGGGACAAGATGGATTTTGTAGGCTCGGTGGTTTCAGGGATCGCGACGCTGACCCAGACCATGGAGGACGGGCGCACCCAGATGGTCGGCCTGCTGCTGCCCAGTGATTTTGTCGGGCGCCCGGGGCGCGATGGGGCGGCCTATGATGTTGTTGCCACGACGGATTTGGTCATGTGCTGTTTCCGCAAGAAGCCGTTTGAACAGATGATGGAGCAAACGCCCCATATTGCGCAGCGCCTTCTGGAAATGACCCTGGACGAACTGGATGCCGCGCGGGAATGGATGCTTGTGCTGGGACGGAAAACCGCGCGCGAGAAGATTGCCTCGCTGTTGTCGATCATCGCGCGCCGGGATGCGTCGCTGCATTTGAAGGCGGCCGAAGGCAAGGTTGTGTTTGATCTGCCGCTGACCCGCGAAGCGATGGCTGATTACCTGGGTTTGACGCTCGAGACCGTCTCGCGTCAGATTTCTGCGCTGAAACGGGATGGTGTGATCATCCTCGAAGGCAAGCGCCATGTGACCGTGCCGGACCTGGGTCGCTTGATGGACGAGGCGGGGGATGACAGCGATGGCGGGATGTTCGCCTGACTCGCAGACAAGGCCCTTGGGGAATTGGGGACGCCACGCGGCGTCCCCTTTCATTTAGTGCGCCATCAGCACCGGCAGTTCGGTCTGCTCCAGCATATAGCGGGTCGCCCCGCCCAGAATGGCCTCGCGGAACCGCGAATGGCCATAGGCGCCCATCACCACCAGATCCGTCTTGGTGTCGGCCGCGTGACGCAGCAACACGTCCGAGACGCGCGGCATGGTTTTGGCCAGCACGTCGATTTCGGCACGCACACCCTGACGTGCCAGGTATTGCGACAACAGCCCGCCCGGGTCTGACCGGTTGGGGCCATGCGTTGGCGGGTCAATCACGACCACATGAACGGCATCGGCCGCTTGCAAATAGGGCATCGCGGCGCGCACAGCGGCCAGCAATTCGTTGCTTTCGTTCCAGGCGATCGAGATGGTCTTGGCCTTGCTCATCGGCGGTTTGCCATCCGGGATCGTCAGCACCGGGACCTTTCCATCGAACAGCGAGGCCTCCAGCACGGGCTCCATCTCGGCGCCGTGGTTTTCGCCATAGGGCTGGGGCAGGATCACCATATCCGAAAACCGGGCATGCGCAGACACATGCCGGCTGAGGTCGGCCATCTGTGCCACGCCTCCATCCGTACCCCAGCGAATTTCGGTCTTGGCCAGATAGGCTTTGGCCATATTCTCGACCTCTTGGGCTTCGTCTTGTGCCCGCGAGATCGTTTCCTGCAACACCATCGCATTCGCACCCGAGTAATAGTACCCGGCCTGGGTCCGATCGACCCCCAGGCACAGCACGTCCAGATGCGCATCATGCGCTGCGGCGATCGCAACGCTTTGTTCCAAAACAGGTTCTACGAAGTCGGAATCCGTCAGAACCGTGAAAAGACTTTTATAGGCCATGAGACACTCCAATCCATTTGCCCGCTCTGACATGACCCTAGTGCGCGGTTTTCGTGGGCACTTTGACACGGGTCAAAGAATGCCCGCCCGAGTTTTGACACAGATCAAGGCAAGACGGGGGCGCGAACCGCATTAAACGCCCAGTCTGGAACCGCCTGTGCGGCATACGAATTGTGCAGGTCAGAGACGAAGGGACGCAAAATGGTAAATTACATCAAGCTGATCGCGCTTGGTCTGATCGCGCTGCTGGCGCTGATCGCGGCCAACTATGCGCGTGACGTGGCATACTTGGTGAACGCGATAACCGTGGCCTTGGCCGCCGGTGTCACGTTCCTGTATGTGCTGCGGAACACTGGCGAGGACGCCAAACCCGCACCACAAAACGAATATCTAGACGGTGTCGTCCGCTACGGCGTCATCGCAACCGCCTTGTGGGGGGTCGTTGGCTTCCTGGCAGGGACATTCATCGCATTTCAGTTGGCATTCCCGATGCTCAATTTCGATTGGGCCCAAGGGTATCTGAACTTTGGCAAACTGCGCCCGCTGCACACCTCCGCAGTGATTTTTGCCTTTGGTGGCAACGCTTTGATCGCGACTTCGTTCTACGTTGTTCAGCGTACTTCGGCGGCGCGCCTTTGGGGCGGCAACCTGGCCTGGTTCGTGTTCTGGGGGTACCAGCTGGTGATCGTTCTGGCCGCAACCGGCTATATCCTGGGGGCAACCCAGGGCAAGGAATACGCAGAACCCGAATGGTACGTTGACTGGTGGCTGACCATCGTCTGGCTGGCATATCTGGCCGTCTTCCTGGGCACGATCGTCAAACGGAAAGAGCCGCACATCTACGTGGCAAACTGGTTCTTCCTGTCGTTCATCATCACCGTGGCCATGCTGCACGTGGTGAACAACCTGTCGATCCCGGTCTCGGTCTTCGGTTCGAAATCCATCCAGGTCTTTGCTGGTGTCCAAGACGCCATGACCCAGTGGTGGTACGGCCACAACGCTGTGGGCTTCTTCCTGACATCGGGCTTCCTGGGCATGATGTATTACTTTGTACCGAAACAGGCTGAACGTCCGGTTTACTCGTACAAGCTGTCGATCATCCACTTCTGGGCGCTGATCTTCATCTATATCTGGGCTGGTCCGCACCACCTGCACTACACCGCGCTGCCTGACTGGGCCTCGACCCTGGGCATGGTGTTCTCGGTTGTGCTGTGGATGCCCAGCTGGGGTGGCATGATCAACGGCCTGATGACCCTGTCGGGTGCTTGGGACAAGCTGCGCACCGATCCGATCATCCGTATGATGGTGATTTCGGTTGGCTTCTACGGCATGTCGACCTTCGAAGGTCCGATGATGTCGATCCGCGCAGTGAACTCGCTGAGCCACTACACTGACTGGACCATCGGTCACGTGCACTCGGGCGCGCTGGGTTGGAACGGCATGATCACCTTTGGTGCTCTGTACTTCCTGGTTCCCAAACTGTGGAACAAGGAACGCCTGTACAGCCTGAGCCTGGTGTCCTGGCACTTCTGGCTCGCGACCATCGGCATCATCCTGTACGCCGCATCCATGTGGGTGACCGGCATCATGGAAGGCCTGATGTGGCGTGAAGTGGATGCAAACGGCTTCCTGGTGAACTCGTTCGCTGACACCGTTGCTGCGAAACTGCCGATGTACGTGGTGCGCGGCACGGGCGGGATCCTGTTCCTGCTGGGTGCGGTCATCATGTGCTACAACCTGTTCATGACCATCAAGCGGAGCCCGGCTGTTGAAGCTGACAACTCTGCTGTCCCGGCCGAATAAGAAGGGACCATAGACAATGGCAATTCTTGATAAACACGCGATCCTCGAGAAGAACGTAACGCTTCTGACGATCTTTGCCTTCCTTGTGGTCACTATCGGCGGCATCGTGCAAATCGCACCGCTGTTCTGGCTGGAAAACACCATCGAGGATGTAGAGGGCATGCGCCCCTACACCCCGCTGGAGCTGGCTGGTCGTGACATTTACATCCGCGAAGGGTGCTATGTCTGCCACAGCCAGATGATCCGTCCGATGCGGGACGAGGTTGAACGGTATGGCCACTACTCGCTGGCGGCTGAATCGCAGTACGACCACCCCTTCCAATGGGGGTCGAAACGGACCGGTCCTGATCTGGCCCGTGTGGGCGGCCGCTACTCGGACGAGTGGCACGTCGACCACCTGCGCGATCCGCAATCGGTTGTGCCTGAATCCGTGATGCCGAAATATGGCTTCCTCGAGAACAAGCTGATCGATGGCAAGTACATTGGCGACAGCATGAAGGTGAACTCGTTCGTTGGTGTGCCTTACACCGAGGAAATGCTGGCCAGCGCCCAGGCGGACTTTACCGCTCAGGCTGATCCGGACAGCGATTACGATGGCCTGCTAGAGCGCTACGGCGAGAACGTGCAAGTGCGCAACTTCGACGGTCAGCCCGGAATTTCCGAAGCTGATGCTCTGGTCGCCTATCTTCAGATGCTGGGCACGTTGGTTGATTTCTCGACCTTCACCCCGGACGCAAGCCGGTAAAGGAGGGACCCAATATGGAAACCTATTCTTTCCTGCGTGAGTTCGCGGACAGCTGGATGCTGATGGCTCTGTTTGCCTTCTTTATCGGGGTGGTGGTCTTCGCCTTCCGTCCCGGTTCCTCGAAGGTCTACAGCGACGTCGCCGACATCCCCTTCCGGCACGAAGACAAACCCGCCGCCCGCGGCGGTGACGCCAAGGAGGCGTGAGACATGGCTAAGAAACCAAATGAAACCAAAGATGTGGGCACGACGGGCCACGAATGGGACGGGATTGAAGAACTCAATAACCCCCTGCCGCGTTGGTGGCTGTGGACCTTCTACGCCTGTATCTTCTGGGGTGTGATCTACACCATTGCCTATCCGGCATGGCCGGGCATCAGCAGCGCAACTGCGGGTGTCCTGGGCTGGTCGACCCGTGGCAACGTTGCGGCTGATATCGCAGCCAATAACGAAAAACTGGGTCCGATCAATGATCGACTGGCGTCGGTCGAGCTGGCCTCGATCGCGGATGACGCCGAGCTGAACGGCTATGCCGTTTCCGCCGGTGCCGCTGTGTTCAAGACCTGGTGCGCCCAGTGTCACGGTTCCGGTGCGGCTGGTGCGGTTGGCTATCCCAGCCTGCTGGACGACGACTGGCTGTGGGGTGGTTCCATCGAGGATATCCACTTCACCATCACCCACGGTATCCGCAACGAGGATGACCCCGAAGAAGAGGCCCGCCTGTCGGAAATGCCTGCCTTCGGTGCAGACGAATTGCTGGAGCCCGAACAGATTGATCAGGTCGTGAACTACGTCATGTCGCTGTCGGGCGAGCCGATGGATGCGTCAATGGTTGCCGCTGGCGCCACCGTATTCGAAGATGAATGTGCATCTTGCCACGCAGAAGATGGCTCAGGTGATCGAGATCAAGGTGCACCGAATCTGTCTGATGCTATCTGGCTGTATGGTGGTAGCTACGACGCTATCAAAGACACGGTGACCAACTCGCGCTATGGCGTGATGCCCAACTGGAACACCCGTCTGACCGAGGCACAGATCCGCGCGGTTTCCGCGTACGTCCACCAGCTGGGCGGCGGCGAGTAACCTCGCACAAAGAACACCTAGGGGCGTTTCCCGCGTCCCTGGGTTCGGCACCGGCCCTTCCGTCCTGTTCGCGCGTTTCCTGGAAGGCCGGTGCCAATTAATTTAGGCACCTGTCCCGAAAATCAACCCATTGAACTATCCGTGCCGCGTCCGCGTGCACGTTTTTTGTCGTTTTGGTCGCTCCAGAGCGCAATTCCTGCCCAGCTGACCATGTACAGGATGCCAAAAAGAACGATCACCTCGCCGGGTAGGGGGCCGACATCTGCGCGGCGAAAGGCTTGATCGATTGATTCGACCGGTGTGGGATGCACCGCCAGCTTGCCCGCGAAGGCCAGCGATTGAATCACCAGAATCCACAGATAATTGCGCCGGATGCGTCGCCCGATCGCGGTCATCATGCTGACGTGATACTTGGGGTGCATATAGTCTTCGGACAGCGTTTTCTGCCAGTTTTCTTCCATGTGCAGATCGCCGTCATACAGCATGGGCGCATAGAAATGCGTCTCCATCCACCGCGCGCGCGCCCGCCAGACGTTGAAATATCGATAGCGTCGGGCCTCTTGCATCAGGAAAAAGATGATCAGCACCCCGACCAGGACCAATGGCAAGGGCGAGGCGTCGGGCGATGCAAATGAGATGGACAATGCCACCCCCAGCGTCACCACGGCCCAGTTGGTCGTCGTGTCCAGTCGTGTGCGCCAGATCGTGCTGCGATAGACCTCGCCCCGGTAAAGGTGCGCGATTGCGGTCACTTCGGAATTTGTCAGTGAGGTGCGTTCGGTGTCGTCATGGGCCAGTTTGGCCGCGGATTGGGTCACGTATTCCCCCCGTGTCGTCTTGTTTTCGGGCGAATGGCCCGATGTCTCCTGCTCCGGGGAAAACTATGCACGGGGGGATCGTGGGCGTCAAAATCTAAGCAGGTGCCACAGAGATTTTTTTCGCGCCCGAGTCGGAACACCCCGAAACTGGTCGCGGCGCGGGGCGGGTGTTTGGGAGGTATGAAACGGGTCAGTGCGGGTGGCAATCATGAAAGAATTCGCATAGATTGAAAGCATGGGGTGTCTCCTGTATTGGAAAGATAGCCCTTGTTTTAATGAGGTTGGTGCGCTTTCATCAGATCGGAAAATATTCTTATAGGTAAGATAATCTAACAAATGGATTGGATGCGTTTCCCTCCTCTGAACGCGTTGCGGGCCTTTTTGGCGCTGTATCAGACCGGAACGATGGCTCTGGCGGGCGAGGCGTTGAATGTCAGCCATGCCGCTGTCAGTCAGCAGATCAAAACGCTCGAGTCGCATCTGGGGCTGCCCTTGTTGGATCGTTCTGGCCGGCGGGTGCAGTTCACCCCCCAGGGGCTTGGTCTGGCGCGGGCCTTGGAGCAGGGATTTGGTCAGATAGAAGCGGCCATCACGGAAATGACCCGGCAAGAAGAGGACCGTCCGCTCAGGATTTCGGCCACGTCGTCATTTGCCAGCAATTGGCTGCTGCCTCGGTTGGCGGATTTCCGGATACATCACCCAAACGTCGATCTGATGATCAACCCCACGGCCGAGATTCAGACGCTGGAACCGGGGGGTATTGATGCTGCGCTACGGTATTGCGATGGCCATCAGCCCGGTCTGGAAACGGATCTGATTGTCCCGTCGCCCATTGTGGTCGTTGCCGCGCCCGAACTGATCGGGGCTGGGCCGGTCACGCCAGATACCCTCAATCGAATGCCCTGGGTTCAGGAACTGGGCACGAACGAAGCGACGGATTACCTGGCCGCGCATGGGGTCGGGCCAGAGGCACGGGCGGGCATTACCTCTTTGCCCGGAAACATGGTGATCGAGGCCGCGCGAACAGGGCAGGCAGCGGCGGTTGTTGCCCGTGCGATTGTGCTGCCCGAGATCAATTCTGGTCGTCTGCGCGTGCTTCATCAGGATAAGCAGGGCAAAGGCTATTACCTGGTGACGCGCCCGGGGCCTAAACGTGCGGCGTTGCGCGTATTTGCGCGTTGGATCCGGCGTCAGGCCAAGACGTTTTCACAAATAGATGAATGAAAGATGCAGATTTGATGCAGGTCAAAGCCGCAGAGGCATAAGACTGGGAAAACAGCGCGACCCGTAGCCAATTAACGGAGTGATTCCGTGTCGCAAACCGAACCCGAAACCCCGCCGAGCCTGTATGCCGCCCGCGAGCCCGTATTTCCGCGCCGTGTGAGCGGAAAGTTCCGCAATCTGAAATGGTGGATCATGGCGGTCACACTGGGGATCTACTATCTAACCCCTTGGATTCGTTGGGACCGTGGTCCGGCCTTGTCGGATCAGGCGGTACTGGTTGACTTGGCCAACCGCCGTTTCTTCTTCTTCATGATCGAGATCTGGCCGCACGAGTTTTACTTTGTTGCCGGCCTTTTGGTGATGGCGGGGCTGGGCTTGTTCCTGTTTACCTCGGCGCTTGGGCGCGTTTGGTGTGGCTATGCCTGCCCTCAGACCGTGTGGACGGACCTTTTTATTCTGGTGGAACGCTGGATTGAGGGCGACCGGAACGCCCGGTTGCGACTGCACCGTCAGAAAAAGCTGGATTTCCGCAAGGCCCGCCTGCGCGTCACCAAATGGGTGGTCTGGCTATTGATCGCATTGGCGACAGGCGGCGCATGGGTGTTCTATTTCACCGACGCGCCAACGCTGTTGGTGGACCTGTTCACCATGAGCGCGCACCCGATCGCCTATTCGACTATTCTGGTGCTGACGCTGACGACTTTCTTTTTTGGGGGCTTCGCGCGCGAGCAGATTTGTATCTATGCCTGCCCCTGGCCGCGTATTCAGGCCGCGATGCTGGACGAAGACTCGTTGGTGGTGGGCTATCGCAGCTGGCGGGGCGAGCCGCGCGGCAAACACCGCAAAAAAGAGGGCGCCGAGAATCTGGGCGATTGCATCGACTGTATGGCCTGTGTGAACGTTTGCCCGGTGGGGATCGACATTCGCGATGGCCAGCAGTTGGAATGCATCACCTGCGCCCTGTGTATCGACGCCTGTGACGAGATCATGGACAAGGTGGGCAAACCGCGCGGTCTGATCGACTATATGGCCCTGACGGACGAGGCTGCCGAGCGCGCCGGCAATCCGCCCAAATCGGTTTGGAAGCACATTTTCCGCCCGCGCACCATTCTGTATACCTCGCTGTGGTCGCTGGTGGGTGTGGCCTTGGTCGTCGCCCTGTTCATGCGGACAGAGATTGACCTGACGGTCGCCCCGGTGCGCAACCCGACTTATGTGACATTGTCGGATGGCACCATTCGCAACACGTATGATGTGCGCCTGCGCAACAAGCATGGCGAGGACCGCCCGTTCAAGCTGTCGGTCAAAGGGGATCCCTCACTGTATATCAAACTCGAAGGCACGCCCTACGCGTCGGTTACGGTGCCTGCGGACTCGATGAAGTTGCAGCGGGTCTATGTTATGGCTCCCAAAGGGACGACCCCGGCAGAAAGCGAACGTGTGGATCTGCGGATTTGGGTCGAGGACAACTCGAACGGTGATCGCGCGTATAAGGACACCGTATTCCACGGAAGGAAAAACTGATGACAGAGCGTCAGATCACCGGTCGGCACGTCTTTCTGGGCTTCGCCGCCGCCTTTGGGCTGATCATTGCGGTCAATGTGTACATGGCCTTTAGCGCCGTCAGCACGTTCCCGGGTCTTGAGGTGAAAAACTCGTATGTGGCCAGCCAAGAGTTCAACGAGCGCAAGGCCGCGCAAGAGGCCCTGGGCTGGACCGTCACCGCGGTGCATCTGAAGGGCACGCTGTACCTGAACATCAATGACGAGAATGGCACGCCGGTCGTCCCCAAAGAGCTGCACGCGATTGTGGGGCGCGCCACCTCGATCGCCGAGGATGTCGAGCCCGCGTTTACCTTCAACGGTCAGGCCCATGTCGCGCAGATCGACCTGGCGGATGGCAACTGGAACATCCGCATGAAGGCCATCGCCGAGGACGGAACTGAATTCGTTCAACGCGTGATTTTGCACGTTAAATAAGGGCTTTCCCATGACCGCCACAATGCGCCCAACCCCGTCAGCTTGTCCGGCCTGCGCTGCGGCTCCGGCCTCCGAGGCTTTGGCTGAACTGGACGCGCCTCAGGAGGCCCGGATCGCGTTGTCGGTTCCGGCGGTGCATTGTGCGGCCTGTATCTCGACCGTCGAAAGCGCGCTGGCCAAGGCCCCGGGTGTCCAATCGGCTCGCGTGAACCTGACGCTGAAACGCGTCCAGGTCGAGGCGGATGCAGATGTGATGCCCGAGGATCTGATCGGCGTGCTGGAGCGTGTCGGGTACGAGGCGCACGAGCTGGACGCAGGCGCGCTGAGCGCCACACAGACCGACAAAACGGGTCGCGATCTGCTGATGCGGCTGGCAGTGGCGGGCTTTGCCTCGATGAACGTGATGCTGCTGTCCGTGTCCGTCTGGGCCGGGGCCGCGGACGCCACGCGGGATATGTTCCACTGGATTTCGGCGGCGATAACGCTGCCGACCATTGCGTTCTCGGGTGTGCCATTTTTTAAAAGCGCCTGGGGCGCGCTGAAGCACCAGCGCCTGAATATGGACGTGCCGATCGTGCTGGCCATCGTGTTGGCGCTGGTCACGTCGCTGTGGGAAACCTCGCTTTCGGGCCACCATGCCTATTTTGACGCCGCGCTGACGCTGACGTTTTTCCTGCTGGCTGGGCGGTATCTGGATTACCGGACCCGCGCGATTGCCCGATCCGCCGCCGAAGAACTGGCCGCGCTTGAGGTCCCCCGCGCCATCCTGATCCGTGACGGAGAAGAGGTGCAGGTGCCGGTGTCCGAAGTATCGGTCGGCGATCTGATTCTAGTGCGTCCCGGTGGGCGGATGCCTGTGGACGGTGATGTCACCGAGGGCACGTCCGAGGTGGATCGTTCGTTGTTGACCGGGGAAACTCTGCCGGTTCTGGCGCAGCCGGGGCAGGGCGTTTCTGCGGGCGAGGTGAACCTGACCGGCCCGCTGATCATCCGTGCGACGGCTGTGGGCAAGGATACCTCGTTGCATCAAATGGCCGATCTGGTGGCGATCGCTGAATCGGGCCGTTCGCGCTATACATCGTTGGCGGATAGTGCTGCCAAGCTCTATGCCCCCGGCGTGCACATCCTGTCGGCGCTTAGCTTTGTGGGCTGGTGGCTGTATACGTGGGACGTGCGCACCGCGCTGAACATTGCTGCTGCCGTTTTGATCATCACCTGCCCCTGTGCGCTGGGTTTGGCGGTTCCGGCCGTGACCACTGCGGCCTCGGGGCGGCTGTTCCGCAAGGGGATGCTGATCAAGCATTCCACCGCGCTGGAGCGTCTGGCCAAGGTCGATACCGTTGTCTTCGACAAAACCGGCACCCTGACCGCAGGCACGCCCGAGCTGACCAATCTGGGTGATCATTCCACCCGTGATCTCGAGATTGCGCTGGCCTTGGCCGAGGGGTCTTCGCATCCGCTGTCGCAATCGCTGACCCGTGCGGCGCGCGAGGCTGGTGTGAAACCCGCCCGTGTTGATCAGATCACCGAGGTCCCGGGTTATGGCACCGAGGGCCTGTGGATGGGGCAGCGCGTCCGTCTGGGCCGTGCGGCCTGGGTCGGGGCCACCTCGACCGAGACGACCTCGGCCTGGTTGTCCGTGGCTGGTGAGACACCGCAAGCCTTCACCTTTACCGACCGCTTGCGGGATGGGGCCGAAGAGGCCGTGCGCGCGCTGATTGATGCGGACAAAGAGGTCATCCTGATCTCGGGCGATGCCACCCGCGCGGTCGAGGATCTGGCCAACCGTCTGGGCATTCAGCACTGGATGGCCGAGGCGCTGCCCGCTGACAAGGCCGCCCGTATTCAGCACCTCTCCAAGCAGGGCAAGCATGTGCTGATGGTCGGCGATGGGCTGAATGACACGGCGGCGCTGGCAGCGGCGGATGTCTCGATTTCCCCGGCGTCGGCACTGGATGCGGCGCGGGTGGCCTCGGATATCGTGCTGCTGGGCGGAGATCTGTCCCCGATTGCCGATGCGCTGGAAACGGCGCAGTCAGCCACCAAACGCATCCGCGAGAATTTCCAGATCGCAACGCTGTACAACGTGATTGCCGTGCCGATTGCAATTATTGGCCTGGCTACCCCGCTTGTGGCGGCCTTGGCCATGTCCACAAGTTCCATTACAGTGTCGTTGAACGCATTGCGCCTGAGGTAACCCGCCATGGAAGTCCTGTCTTACCTGATCCCGATCTCGATCGTCATGGGCGGCGTGGGGCTGCTGGCGTTTGTCTACACGGTGCGCTCGGACCAATATGACGACCCCGAGGGCAACAGCCAGCGCATCCTGTCAAACGAATGGGACGACCGCCCCAAACCGTGATCCGCGCAAACAAAAAGGCCACCCATAAGGGTGGCCTTTTGCGTTTCGAGGCAGGCGAGGGATCAGCCCGGCCCGATCATGAAACAAGTGACTTGCCGTGCTTGCAGGCGGCGGCAGGCCAGATCGGCGCTTTCGCGGGTCAGACCCATGAAATTCGCATCAAACCCGCCTTTGCGATTCACCACTTTGCGCAGGCTGCCGTCCAGCGTGGCCATCTCGGCCAGGGCAGTTTTCACCAGCACCTTTTCGGCGGCATACCGGCTGGGATAGCGCCCCACATTGATGCCCCAATGGCGCCCGCCCGAGGTGGACAGACGGGTAACGACCTCGCGGCGTTGCTCTTCGGCGATGACCTCGGCCACCAGCTCGTCGACGGCGGTGGGTTCGCCCGTGCTAGCCAACAGCAGGTCCTCGGGGCGCTGGCGCGGCTTGACGGATTTGTTCGCCGGCATGGTCTTGGGGACAGCGGCGGGGGCGGTCTCTTTGCCGATGGTTTCCTTCAGCACGTCGCTGATGTCATCCTTGACCGCGACCAAAACGGGGGGCTGGGTGCCCGGCCGCATCTTGGGGCGCAGGCTTTTCTTAACGGCGGTGACCAGTCGAATGGTTTTGCCCGCAGCGCCCTTGGGTGCGGTATTGCCCACATAGGCAGGACGCGAGGGTTTGCGAACCGTGGCGCGGCTGGGGGCACGGCGGAAGCCCAGATCCAGCAGCTCGGCCACCTTGGCGTTGCGGGTCGCGGTTGAACGACCTCCAAAGACAGTGGCGATGATACGCTCGTTGCCGCGCTCGGCCGAGGCCACCAGATTGAACCCGGCGGCGCGTGTATACCCGGTTTTGATCCCATCGGCCCCGCGATAGGCGTTCAGGAATTTCCGGTTGGTGTTCTTGACCGTGCGCAGCCCGGCATGTGTCGAGCGGCGGCTGAACAGGTTGTAATATTGGGGGTAGTCATACAGCACATGCCGCCCCAGGATCGTCATATCGCGCGCGGTGGACAGGTGGCCATCGCGGGTCAGGCCATGCGCGTTCTTGAAGGTGGTGCGGGTCATTCCCATCGACTTGGCCGTGCGGTTCATACGGCGGGCAAAGGCTGCTTCGGACCCCGAGATCGCCTCGCCAATCGCCGTCGCCGCATCATTCGCGGATTTGATCGCAGCCGCCCGGATCAGATAGCGCAGCTTGATCCGTTGCCCCGCAGCCAGCCCCAGTTCCGAAGGGGGCTCGGCAGCGGCATTGCGCGAGACTTTGACCATCGTATCCAGCGAAATCTCGCCGCGCTCCACCGCTTCGAAGGCGATGTACAGGGTCATCATTTTGGTCAGAGAGGCCGGATGCAGACGCGTATCGGCGTTCGAAGCATGCAGCACTTTGCCAGTGCGTGCATCCATCACCATTGCCGCATAAGGCGCCGCGCGCGCGCCCATGGGCGCGAGACTCATCAATCCCACCAATAGAATGGAGAGCAGACCCATAAGGGTCAGCTGTACATGCCGATGTTCCACGGACACTGCCTTTTCTGCCTCGCGCCGCTGATTTTTCAGTCGGCATCTTGATTATTAATGCAACGCTAGCACATCAATTTCAGCGAATAAAGTATTCATTTCTAACGATTTGGCCATTCGCGTCACGCGGATATCCAAGATATTGCGGCTGTCAGGGGCGCGACCCCAAGGGGCTGATTTGGCGAATTTTGTCGGCCAAATTCAGCCGATGCGAGGGTCAGGTTTTGTGCTCGATCCGATCCACGATGGCGCGCAGCCCGCTGAGATCGTCAAGCTGCACGAATTGAGCCGCATTTTTCGGTGGATCGGCCTTTTCGATCTCCCATTCCAGGCCGTGCGGCACGTGCACGCCCCAGCCGCCCGCCTGCACCATGGGCACAACATCAGACTTCATCGAATTGCCGATCATCATGCCGGCGCTCGCCCCATGTCCGTGTCTGTGAAAAATCCCCTCATAGACTGGGCGCGTCTTGTCCGAGACGATTTCGACCCCGTCGAACAGCTCGCCCAGCCCGGATTGCGCCAGCTTGCGTTCCTGATCCAAAAGATCGCCCTTGGTGATCAACAACACGCGATGGGTTTCGGCAACGGCCTCGACGGCGCGTTGCGCGTGTGGCAACAGCTCGATTGGATGTTGCAGCATGTCCTGCCCTGCGTCGACCAGCGCACGGATCACATGGCCAGGAACGCGTTCTTCGGTTACATCCAGCGCGGTTTCGATCATCGACAAAACAAAGCCTTTGATGCCAAAGCCGTAATGAGAAATATTACGTTTTTCAGCTTCTAGTAACCGTTCCATCAAATGATCAGGCTCGCAATACTCGCGCAGCAGGTCTGCGAATCGGTCCTGGGTCATGCGGAAAAAACGCTCGTTGTGCCAAAGCGTGTCATCCGCATCAAAGCCAATGGTGGTCAGTTTGGGCAACCTTATCTCCTTGTCACCGGTTCGCCCTCTTTCCTTGTGGCGCACAGAGGTTATATAGACCCTTCAAAGTATGATTGGTCAAACCGGACGAGTTTGGATGATGGCACAGTGGACTGTGACAATGTCGGAAGATGAGTTTGATGGCGGCGACCCCGCTGTCGCCCTGAAAACACGCCCGAAAACCAAGCGCCCGCCGCTGTATAAGGTGATGTTGTTGAATGACGACTACACGCCGATGGAATTCGTGGTGCATGTGCTGGAGCGATTCTTTGGCATGTCCCACGCGCAGGCGTTTGAAATCATGCTGACCGTCCACAAAAAGGGCCTGGCCGTGGTTGGCGTCTTTAGCCACGAAATCGCCGAGACCAAGGTGACACAGGTGATGGATTTCGCCCGCCGTCACCAGCATCCGTTGCAATGCACGATGGAGAAAGAATGACCGCCCGCCCGGTCTTTCTGTCCTGACACATGACACATTCCCGTTTGTCCCTGGCGCTTGAGGCCGGATTAGCGCTGCCTTCCACAGGCACGATCGCCGTCTATGGTCCGCGCGCGGACATGGATTTGTCTGACCTGCCCAAGGATCGGTTGGTGCTGGTCAGCGGGTTCAAGCCGGATGTGGATGCCTTCACCGCGCGCGGGTTTCAGTGTCAGACCCAGCCGGTCGAGGCCGCAGCCGCGATGGTCATTTTGCCGCGCGCCAAGGCGTTGGCCCGCGCGATGATTGCACAGGTTGCAACCGCGCCCCTGGTGATCGTGGATGGGCAGAAAACGGATGGTATTGAATTTGTCCTGAAAGAGCTGAAAAAGCGTGAGGCCATTCAAGGCACGATTTCCAAGGCCCACGGCAAGCTGTTCTGGTTTGCCCCGACCTCGGATTTCAGCGATTGGCAGGCGCAGCCCGCGCGGGTGCAGGGCTTTGTGACCCGTCCCGGTGTGTTTTCCGCCGACGGAATTGATCCGGCCTCGGCGTTGCTGATCCAACACTTGCCTGAAAAGCTGTCCGGTAAGATCGCCGATCTGGGGACGGGTTGGGGATACCTTTCGGCCTCTGTTTTGGCGGACCATCCCGCCATCAAGGAAATGCACCTGGTCGAGGCTGAACATTCTGCGCTGGACTGCGCCCGCGAAAACGTGACGGATGCGCGAGCCAGTTTCCACTGGGCGGATGCCACGCGCTGGACCGCGCCGGCTCGTCTGGATGCGGTGATCATGAACCCGCCGTTCCACGTCGGTCGCGCGGCCGAGCCAGACCTGGGCCGCGCCTTCATTGCAACAGCGGCGGCTAGTCTGGCGCCCAATGGTCAGCTTTGGCTTGTCGCCAACCGGCAACTGCCCTACGAGGCGGCACTTGCCGCGCTTTTCACCCAAGTCGACGAAATCGGCGGCGACAAACGGTTCAAAATCCTGCACGCAACGCGGCCCACTCGTCAGCGGTGCTAAGGCTCGCTAGGCTCATCGCAGGGAATCAGGAGGTCTTCATGACATTCTCACTTGCCGGAAAAACCGCCATCGTTACCGGTGGCGCCAACGGGATTGGGTTGGCCATCGGTCGCCATTTCGTGGACAAGGGTGCCAATGTGATGTTCGCGGATCGGGACGAAGATGGGCTGGTCAACCAGTTCGGCGAAAACGACGAGACCAACCCCTATCGCTATTTTGCCGGGGATCTGCGCGAGCGGCTGACGCAGGCGAACCTGCTGTCGGCGACACTGGACGCGTTTGACAGCGTTGATATCCTGATCAATGCCTCGCGTCAGGTGGTGGCTGTGGACCCGCTGAACGCCGATGACGATGCGGTTGAAATGCTGTTGCAACAGAACTTGCTGAACGCGCTGCGCCTGTCCCAGATGGTCGCCAAGCGGATGATCAAGCAGTCCAAAGACCAGGAAGAGGGCGCCGCCGGGTCCATTGTGAACCTGTCCTGTATCGCTGGACGTCGCACCAATCCCGACCTGCTGGCCTATTCGGTCTCGACGGCAGCGTTGGACCAGATGACGCGCTCTTTGGCCGTGGCATTGGCGCCCCACCGCATTCGTGTGAACGGGCTGGCCTTTGGCTCGGTCATGTCGCACAGCCTCAAGGATCAGTTGAAGGACAACGCGGATTTTCGCAACGACATCGAACGTCACACTCCGATGCACCGGATCGCATCGCCCACCGAGCTGATCCACTCGGCGCAGTATCTGGCGTCCGAGGCTTCGGCCTTCATGACGGGTCAGGTGCTGACGCTGGATGGTGGCAGAACGCTGATCGACCCGGTTTCGGCCCCCGCGCATTGATGTCGCGCCCGGTCCCTGTGGTCTAACGGGGTCGCGCCTGCTAGGTCTGGGGAAAAGCCAGACAGGGACCTCAGATGACCGACACATTCGCCGACCAGAAAGCCCGCGCCAGCGCATGGTTCCGCAGCCTGCGCGACGAAATCGTCGCCAGCTTCGAAGCCTTGGAAGACAGCCAGAGCACCGGACCGTTCGCCGACCAACCCGCGGGCCGGTTCGAGGTGACCGAGACCAAGCGTGCCTCAGAGGACGGCAGCGACGCAGGTGGCGGATTGATGAGCGTGATGCGTGGCGGCCGCGTGTTCGAAAAGGTCGGGGTCAATGTCTCGACTGTGTATGGCGAACTGGGCGAGCGCGCCCAAGCCGCCATGGCCGCGCGCAAAGGCATCCCCGGCATGAAGGATGACCCGCGTTTCTGGGCCAGCGGCATCAGCCTGGTTGCCCATATGCAAAACCCGCACACACCGGCGGTGCATATGAACACCCGCATGTTCTGGACCCCGCACGCCTGGTGGTTTGGCGGCGGCTCGGACCTGAACCCCTGCATCGAATACGACGAGGACACAGCCCACTTTCACGCCGTTCAAAAAGAGCATTGCGATCGGCATGATGCGGGATTTTATCCGCGCTTCAAAGACTGGGCAGACGAGTATTTCTATGTGCCGCATCGCGGCCGTGCCCGCGGCGTCGGCGGTATCTTCCTGGATGATCACAACTCGGGGGATTGGGAGGCCGATTTCGCCTTTATTCAGGACGTCGGTCGCGCCTTCCTGCCCGCCTTTGTTCCCGTGACGGAAAAACGCCGGGATACGCCGTGGACAGAGGCCGACAAGGACACCCAGTTGGTGCATCGTGGGCTTTATGCCGAATATAACCTTGTGTACGACCGGGGGACCAAGTTTGGCCTGGAAACTGGCCATGACGCAAATGCGGTCCTCATGAGCCTGCCACCCTTGGCAAAATGGGTGTGACCTAAAGGGGCGCGCAAGCGCGCACAGGATATCTCGGCTTTTCCCTTCGGGAAAAACCTCGGGATTGGCGCGAGGTTAGAGGTTTGGGTGCCATTTAGATCACGTGCCAAGGGGGTATGGGGGGATATCCCCCCATCTGCCCGAAGGGCCAGACCTGTGCAGGCCGAATGGCCTGCTCCTCTGGATCAATGGGTTAGCCGTTTCTGACTGTGTCGATCATAAGCTGCACATTTTCGGGGTCTGCATCAGGGGTGATCCCGTGGCCCAGGTTGAAAATATGTGGGCCGTTTGACAGGGCTTTGACGATGCGGCGGGTTTCGTCCACCAGCGCCTGACCGCCCGTGACCATGTGCGACGAGGCCAGGTTGCCTTGGACGCAACCATCGACCTGCACGTTCTGGGCCACCCATTCAGCGCTGACCGAGTTGTCCACGGCCACGCAATCTGCGCCGGTTGCCTTGGCAAATCCGATATAGTTCTCTCCGGCCTCGCGGGGGAAAGCTATGACGGGCGTGTCGGGGTGGCGTTCTTTCAGGGCGGCGATGATTTTTTTCGCGGGGGCCAGGGCGTAGCGGTTGAAATCCTCGCCTTTCAGCGATCCGGCCCAGCTGTCGAACAGTTTGACCACCTCGGCGCCCGCCTCGATCTGTTTGCTGAGATATTCGATGGTGCCCTCGGTAAGCAGGTCCAGGATGCCCTCGAACACGGCGCGGTTTTCGGCCTTTAGCGCATGGGCGGGGCCTTGGTCCTTGGTGCCGCGCCCGGCGATCATATAGGTGGCGACGGTCCAGGGCGCGCCGGCGAACCCGATCAGCGTGGTTTCCTTGGGCAGTTCCGAGGACAGGATTTTCACTGTCTCGTAGATGGGGTTCAGCACCTCGTGGATCGCGTCTTTGTCTTTTAATGCGGCCAGTTCGGCTTCGGTCGTGGTGGTGGACAGGCGCGGGCCTTCGCCGGTGACGAACCACAGATCGGCGCCCAAAGCCTGGGGCAGCAGCAGGATGTCGGCGAAGAGGATGGCCGCGTCAAACCCATAGCGGCGGATCGGTTGCAGCGTCACCTCGGCGGCCAGTTCGCTATTATAACACAGCGACAGGAAATCCCCGGCCTGCGCACGCGTGGCGCGGTATTCGGGCAGGTACCGCCCCGCCTGACGCATCATCCAGATCGGAGGGGTGTCCAGCGTCTCGCCTGCCAGCGCGCGAAGGATCTTTTTCTGTTCGGCCATCGGATTTCCTTTCGTTCCAATGGTTCGTCCCCTTATGGCGACAAGATGTCAAGCATCGGGTGCTTGTCAGGACAACCTGCCGCGACTAAGGCTTGGCGCATGACACTTACGATGCCCAGCCCCGCCTCGCCCCTGAAGATCGGAACCCGTGGATCGCCGCTTGCCCTGGCGCAGGCGCATGAGACCCGGGATCGGTTGGCGCGGGCGTTTGAACTGCCGCCCGAGGCGTTCGAAATCGTGGTCATTCACACCACCGGCGACAACCAGCGTTTGATTGATGCGGATCAGCCGTTGAAGACGCTGGGTGGCAAGGGCTTGTTCACGCGTGAGATTGAACAATCCATGCTGAAAGGCGGGATCGATATCGCCGTGCATTCGATGAAGGACATGCCGGTGCTGCAACCCGAGGGGCTGGTGCTGGATTGCTATCTGCCGCGTGAGGACGTGCGCGATGCCTTTGTGTCGCTAACCGCCGCGACGCTGGCCGATCTGCCGGAAGGGGCCGAGCTGGGCTCGTCTTCGCTGCGTCGTCGGGCGCAGCTGTTGCACCGTTTCCCGCATCTGAAGGTGGTCGAGTTCCGTGGCAACGTGCAGACCCGGATGAAAAAATTGCAGGACGGGGTGGCCGATGCGACCTTCCTCGCGATGGCGGGTCTGAACCGGTTGGGCATGGCCGATGTGGCGCGTTCGGCCATTGATCCGGACGAAATGCTGCCCGCGGTGGCGCAAGGCGCGATCGGGATTGAACGCCGGATGGATGACAGCAACACCGCTGGCCTGCTAGAGGCGATCCATGATGGCGTCACGGGTCAACGTTTGGCCGCAGAACGCGCGTTTCTTGAGGCGCTGGATGGCTCTTGTGAAACGCCGATTGCCGGTCTGGCCGAATTGGACGGAGGCACTCTGCGTCTGCGCGGCGAGGTGCTGCGCCCGGACGGATCCGAGGTGATCGCGGATGATCGCACCTGCCCGGTCGAGGACGGGGCCGAGCTGGGCCGCGCCATGGCCAAGGACATGTTGGCACAGGCGGGCCCCGATTTCTTTAGCTGGCGCTAGGGGTTAGGACTTTACCTTGGCCCCTTCGGCGATGGTGCGGGGGGCATTGTTCAGCTTTTCAATCGCGAAACCGGCGGCGGCCTTGTACTTGGCCATGAACTCGGCGCGTTCGTCGGCGGGGATGACGTCGTCGATATTGTCGAACTCACCGCCACAACGATCATCCACCATGTTCAGCAGGCCAAACGGGCCCGCGCCGCGGTTGCGCAGGATCAGCTCGGACACGGGGCCGCACAGGGCCGCGTCATAGCTGGCCAGCGCCTGTTCGGTGACGCCATGCTCCAACATCTCAGCGGCCAGGGTGCGCGCATCGATCACCGCCTGCGAGGCTCCATTCGACCCCGTAGGGTACATCGCGTGGGCCGCATCACCCATCAGAACGACCTTGCCGTCCTGCCAGGTGGGGATCGGGTCGCGGTCGATCATCGGGTTTTCATACGCGACCGAGGCCCCGCGGATCAGCGCGGGCACATCCAGCCAATCATAGGTCCAGCCATCGAAATGATGGGCGAAATCGTCGATCTGAACCTGGCGGAACCAACCGGTGTTTTCGTGGGCCGAGGGATCATCATAGGTTACCTCGGCGATCCAGTTGATCTCGGCCTCGCCGGTGTCGGGATCAGGATGCGAGATCGGATAGATCACCATCCGGTGTTTATGCGTGCCCAGCCCCAGAAACGAGGACCCGGTGCGCGAAGGCTTCGCCCGCGTGGTCCCACGCCACATTACGGCGCCGCCCCAATGAATGGGGGGCTGATCAGGGTGCATTTGCGCGCGGATGTTCGAATGGATGCCATCCGCCCCGATCAGGATCGTCCCGGTCTCGCGGCTTTCGGTGCCATCCGCGTGGCGGATGATCGCCGTGACCCCGTCTGCGTCTTGCTCGTACCCCGTGACCTGAGCGCCAAGACGCACAGCATCAGCGCCCGCGCGTTCGACGAATTTGCGGTACAGCAGCATGTGGAATTCGCCCCGGTGCACGGCGTATTGCGGCCAGTTATAGCCGGCCAGCTCGCCGCGCGGTTCGGCGTAGATATCGTTGCCGTTCAGACCGACCAGCGCCCATTCCTTGGCCGGGACACCAACAGTATCCAGATCATCTGCGCCAATCCCCAGGTCGTACAGCTCGCGCACGGCGTTGGGTTGCAGGTTGATGCCCACACCCAGCGGTTTCAGCTCGCGGACGCTTTCGAACACGGTGCAGGGCACACCGATCTGTTGCAGGGTCAAGGCCATGGACAGGCCGCCGATGCCGCCTCCGGCGATCAGGACATGAGGGGTGGGCATGGGGTCCTCCGGGGTCTTCAATCTGGCAGGGTTGTTACCCTACATAACTATCCGCGCCAAGAGGGCGGTGGCCCCCTAGGGCAGCAGTTTCCCCGGATTCAGGATGTTATTCGGGTCCAGCGCGGCCTTGATGGCCTTCATCGCGGCCAGCGCGACCGGGTTCTTGCGCCGCCGCATCGAGGGCAGCTTGGACAGCCCGATCCCGTGTTCCGCCGAAAAACTGCCCCCAAGTTTCAGCACTTCGTCTTCGACGGCTTCCATGATCGCATCGTGCTGGTCCGGGTCCTGCGAGCCGGGCCAGACCGTGTAATGGATGTTCCCATCGCCCAAATGCGCCACGATGATCGGGCGGGCACCAGCGTCAATGTCGGGCAGGCGGGTTTCCATGATTTCCAGAAACGTCGCGACCTTATCCAGCGGCAGCGCGATGTCATTGCTGATGATCGGACTGCGCGACATGGCGATCTCGGCCGCGGCTTCGCGCCGTTCCCACATTTCCTGACGCTGGGTATCATTCTGCGCCACCACCGCATCCAGAACGGCACCTTCTTCGAACATCTCGCCCAGAACGTTTTCCAGATAGGTGGTCACCGGGACCGAGCCATCGGGTTCCGGCGTTGCATCGCGTGGGGCGGTGGCGCCGACCTCGACCAGAATGTTGACGTCATAGGCCTCGTCAAAGGGTTCGCGGGCGTTGGGGCTGATCTCTTTGTGGATCTCAATATGGTGGCGGGGCATGTATTCATACGCCTCGACACAGCCGCCTGTGGCTTCTTGCAGGCGGTTCAACAGGTCCAGCGCAGCGGGCAAATCGGGCGCGGCCACCATGGCGGTCGCATAGGCCTTGGGGCGCGGAGACAGCTTCAGCACCGCAGCGGTGATGATGCCCAGCGTGCCCTCGGCGCCGATCAGCAGGTGTTTGAGGTTGTAGCCCGAGTTATCTTTGTGCAACTCGCTCATGATTTCCATGACCTCGCCAGTGGGCAGCACGGCCTCGACCCCCAGCACCAGATCGCGGGTATTGCCATAGCGCAGCACGTTGGACCCGCCCGCATTGGTGGCCAGAACGCCCCCGATCATGGCCGAGCCCTTGGCGCCAAAGGTCAGTGGAAAGATCAGGTCTTGTTCTTCTGCAGCGTTGTGGACGTCGGCCAGAATGGCGCCGGCCTCGACAATCGCGATACGAGAGGACGCACGGACCTCGCGAATGGCATTCATCCGGTCCAGCGACAGCATGATCGAACCGTCCGCCGAACCGCCACCCGCCAGCCCAGTGTTCCCCGAGATCGGCACGACAGGCGTGCCGGTCTGGTTGGCCAGCTTTACCACGGCAGACACTTGTGCTGTGTCGGCAGGACGCACGACGGCCAGCGGGTTGGACTGGTATTTCCCGATCCAATCGCGCGACCATTTCGCGGTATCCTCGCCCGTCAGCACATAGGGTGCACCAACAATCTGTTTCAGCTGTTCCAGCATCGCTCTCTCCCGTGTTCCCCGTTCTTGATGCCGATTGGCATGGTCAAAGGCAAGGGGTCAGGCAAAGGCAATAGATACGCCGCCGAATGGTCCGAAGTCCGCTTCGATCACCGCGCCCGACGGCGCTTCGACCGGGCGGATGAAGCTGCCTGACAAGATCACCTGCCCGGCCTCGATCCGCTGACCGTATTGGTCCATCCGGCGCGCCAGCCACACAATGCCCTGTACCGGATCATTCAGCACACCCGCGCCCAGGCCGGTTTCCTCGACCTCGCCGTTCTTGGACACGATCGCGCCGACCCAACGCAAATCCTGCGCGTCAATGGCGTGTTTCTCGTCGCCCAGAACGATGCCGGCATTGGCGGCGTTGTCGCTGATCGTGTCGGTGATGATCCGGGTTTTTCCCGTTGTGGGATCGGCGCGCAATATCCGGGTGTCCAGGATCTCCAGGGACGGCGTGACATAGTCAGTCGCGGCGATCACGTCCTCGGCGGTAATATGGGCCCCGGCCAAAGGCGATTTCATGACAAAGGCGATCTCGGCCTCAATCCTGGGCTGAATAAACCGCCCCTTGGGCACGACGCCTCCGTTCACAAAGGCCATATCATCCATCAACACGCCGCTGTCGGGGATGTCGATGTTCAGCGCCGATTGCATCGCCTTCGAGGTCAGTCCGATTTTCCAGCCGATCACCTGACGCCCCACGGCCTTGCGACGCGCGATCAGAGCGGCCTGAACGGCATAGGCATCATCCATGGTCATGCCCGGATATTTCAGCGACAAAAGCCCGATCTGCTGGCCGGTCTGTTCGGCCCGCCACAGGGCCTCGGCAGCTTCGACGTGCTGGTCAGGGGTCACGCCTCGTCCTCCACGGAGTTGCGCAGGATGCCGATGCCGTCGACCTCGATTTCTACGACGTCGCCGGGGACCAGGTATTTCGGCGGATCAAACCGCGCGCCCGCGCCGGTGGGGGTGCCGGTCACGATCACATCGCCCGGCACCAGCGTGGTGAAGGTGCTGATATAGGCGATCTCTTCACGGATGGGGAACATCATGCGCGACAGCATATCGTCCTGACGCACCTCGCCATTGACGCGGGTGATGATGCGCGCGTCATCCAGCTGTTTCGGGTTGGTGAAGGGCACCAGCCACGGGCCAATCGCGCCCGAGCTGTCCCAGTTCTTGCCTTGCGTCACGTTGAATTTCGCATGACGCACCCAGTCGCGGATCGTGCCCTCGTTGCACAGGGTCAGGGCGGCGATGTGGTCATAGGCGTCCTCGGGTTTGATCCGACGACCGCCCTTGCCGATGACGATCACCACCTCGCCTTCGTAATCCAGCGTATGGTTTTCCGGCGGGCGCACCAGCGGGCGGCCATGGCCGGTGAAACTGCGTGGAAAGCGCGGGAACAGCGACATGTGCTTGGGCTGGCTAGAGCCATCCTTGTATTCCGCATTCCGGTCCGGGAAGTTCACCCCCACGCACAGGATTTTTTCGGGCGAGGGGATCGGGATGTCATATTCAAACGTCCCCTCGGGATGCGTCACCGCGCGTCCTTCGGCGGCTTTGGTCAGGGTGCGCAGACCGTCCGCGGCGATCACCTCGCGCAGGGTGGGCCATTCGGGGAAATCCCCCGACAAAGCCACAAAGCCCCCGTCAATCACCGCGCCATATAGCTGGCCATTCTCTGTCGATACAGTTGCGAATTTCATGCTGTTCACTTTCTTAAAGCGGGTCAGGGGGCGATGATGGGCTGGGCTTTCATCTTGCTGTCTTGCAGCTCGACGTTTTCGAAAACACTGCCATGTTCAAACCACGAACGCGGCGCGGGCGCGCCCCACAAGGTCTGGCGCTGCGGGTCCTTCAGATCCCACTTGATGGGTTCCAGATCGGGGTCAACCGTTTGATAATCCGAGCAATAAATCTCGATCCGGTGGCCGTCAGGATCCAGGATATACAGGAAGAACGCGTTCGAGATCCCGTGCCGCCCCGGCCCGCGTTCGATGTTGTCCAGATAGCCTGTGGTGCTCATCAGATCCAGCAGGTCGATGATGTTCAGCGGTGTGGGCACCCAGAATGCGGTGTGGTGCAGGCGCGGGCCCTTGCCGTTGGTAAAGGCGATGTCGTGGATGCCGCCCTTGCGGTGCATCCAGGCGGCCCACAGGTTCTTGCTTTCGTCGTCCTCGGTGTATTCGGTGACGCGGAAGCCCAGCTCGTTATAGAATGCGACGCTTTCGTCCACGTTTGGGCTGTAGCAGTTGAAGTGGTCGATCCGCAGGGGTTTCACGCCGTTATACAGCTTGTATTCCTGATGGATCGGCGCCAGGCGGTCCATTTTGAAATAGAACTCCATCGGCGCGCCAAACAGGTCGGTGGTGCGCATCGTGCGGCCTTGATAGGGGCGCTCGACCCACTCCACGGGCAGATTTTTGGCCGCGAACCACTCGGCCGCTTTGTCCAGATCCTCTTCGGAAAACACCTTGTAGGACAGGTAACTGACCGAAGGCGTATCGCCCTTTTTCAGCACCATGCAGTGGTGACCGCGCTCTTCCATGGCGCGCAGATAGATGGTGCTGTCGTCCTCGTCAGTGACTTGCAGGCCCAGCGTGTCCACATAGAACGCACGGCTGGCGGCCAGATCGGTGACGATCAGTTCAACATGGCTGAGGCGCACGATATTGAACGCCGGATAAAGGTTCGGGGCGGGAACGGGCATAAGGGGTCTCCTGTCGTCGCGTCGGTCCTATGGGACCGGGAAAATCACGTTGGTCTGGCCGGTGCCAGAGCTGGGGAAATACTCGGTCACGACCTCGCATTTCTGGTCGTACTTGTCCCAACCCAGCGCACCGTACAGCATGGCGGTGTCATGCATCGAACCTTCGCCGCAGCACAGTTCAGCATAGTCGCCCAGCATCTTGAGGAAGGTCGCATGTTCGCCGTTCTTCCACATCTCCATCACGCGCAGATCGACCTGACGGTTGAATTCCGAGCTGATGGTGAACGTCCCGTTGTTGGGGGCGTATTCCTTGTTCGACCAGATTTTATGGCTCAGGCTGCCACTGGCGACCAGCAGGACCTTGCTGTCGCTGGCCTCGACTGCGGCGCGGATGGCCTCGCCGATGATGCGGCTTTCATCGTGATCATGCACGGTGCAGAACGCTGCGACCGACACGACCTTCATGTCATGCACGCGGCTCATGAAGCTCATGGGGACCAGCGTGCCATATTCCAGGTCCAGGCTGTCCAGATGGTGCGCCAGGGTATAGACGCCCAGTTCGGTGGCCTTTTCGGCGATGGCATCGCCCAGTTCGGGGTTGCCGCGATGCGAATAGGGCATGTCGCGGATGAACTGCGGGAACTCGGACGAGGTCAGCAGCCCTTCGAACTTGTCATTGGCGTTGATGTGGAACCCCGCATTGACCAGCCAATGCGTGTCGCAGATCACAACCGTGTCTGCGCCCAGCTCTTTGGCGCGGCGTGCGATTTCCAGATGCCCGTCAATGGCGGCCTGACGCTTGCCTTTGATCGGGCCCTCTTGTTCCGACATTTGCAGCGTCGGAACGTGGGTCATTTTGGCGGCGAGTACGATTTCACCCATGGTATGTCTCCTCCGTAGAAACTTTCGCGCGTTTCCTGTGGGCCTTAGGCGCCCAGTTGAGGGATTTTGTGTTGGCCGATGGCCAGGCCGATGTGTTTTTGCTCCATGTAGAACTCGAACGACCAGTCCCCGCCGTCACGGCCGATACCGCTGGCTTTGACCCCACCAAAGGGCGTGGGCAGGTGGCGGACGTTTTCGCTGTTCACCCAGATCATCCCGGCCTCCAGCTTGTCTGTAAAGCGCAGCGCGCGGGTCAGGTCATTCGTCCAGACATAGCCCGTCAGCCCGTATTCCACATCATTGGCGATGTGCAGCGCATCCTCTTCGGTGTCGAAAGGAATGGCCGTTAGAACCGGGCCAAAGATTTCCTCTTGGGCGATGCGCATGTCATTTTGCGCGCCGGTGAACAGCGTTGGTTTCACATAGCAGCCGGGCTGATCCAGCGCCTCGCCACCGGCGGCGATGGTCGCGCCGTCCTGTTTGGCGATGTCGAAATAGCTGCACACCTTGTCGAAATGGGTCTTGTGGATCAGCGGGCCGACCTCGGTTTTCGGATCCAGCGGGTGGCCGACCTTGATGTTGTTCACCCGCGCGGTCAGCTTTTCAATGAACTCACCCGCGATGGTGGATTGCACCAGCAGGCGGCTGGACGAGGTGCAGCGCTCGCCATTCAGCGAGTAAATCATGAAGATCGCAGCATCCAGTGCGCGGTCCAGATCGGCGTCGTCAAACACGATGACGGGGTTTTTGCCGCCCAGTTCGAAATGGACGCGCTTGAGCGTATCAGCCCCCTGTTTCATGATCATCGAGCCGGTCTTGGATTCGCCCACAAAGGCGATGGCCTTGATGTCGGGGTGTTCGGTCAGGGCGCGGCCTGCGTCCTCGCCAAAGCCGTTGACCGGGTTCCAGACACCGGCGGGCAGGCCGGCCTCTTCGGCGATTTCCATCAGGATACGTGCGGTGACGGGGCTGAACTCGGCCGGTTTATGGACCACGGTACAGCCCGCCGCCAGCGCCGGAGCGATTTTCCACGTGGACAGCATAAAGGGCGTATTCCAGGGGGTGATCACGCCGATCGGGCCGATGGGGGTGCGGGTGGTGATGTTCATCAGCGTGGGCGAGGGCAGGTTCTGGCCGTCCCGCGCGCTGGGCGCTTTGTCCGCGAAGAACTTGAAGTTCGCCGCCCCGCGCAGCGCCGCCTTGGACATAAAACGCAGCGCCTGACCGGTGTCGAAACATTCGCACAGGGCGATTTCCTCGGCGCGAGCCTCGATCCCTTCGGCGATTTTGTGCAGGATTTTCTTGCGCTCGGCGGCGGGCATGTCGCGCCAGGCCGGAAAGGCATCACGCGCTGCTTTGGCCGCGGCGTCAATGTCGGTTTCGTCCGATTTCACCACGTTGCAGATAAAGCTATCATCCACGGGCGAATGGTTTTCGAAGGTCTTGCCGCTGTTGGCGGGCAGGTCCTGGCCACCGATCCGGTTCAGAACGCCTGTGTCTTTGAATTGCGCCAGATAGCCGTTCAGTTTTTCGATATTGGTTTGCAGATCAGACATGGGTCAGCCTTTCAGATGGTCGCGGATGGTGCCCGTTTTGGGCGCCAGCTCGGCGTCGATGTCCCGCATCTCCATGGACAGCGCCAGGGAGCGGGTTTTCATGATGGGATCGAGAAAGCGTTCAGCCGCAGCGAACAGCGCGGTGGTTGCGGTCTTGCGCGCGTCCAGCGAACGGCCTTCGCGCAGGCGGACGCTGATGTCGATATAGCCGTGTTTGGGGTCCCCGTCGGCAATGCTGACATGGTTGGCCGCAAAGGCACGCACGCGGATGCCCGCCAAAGGGAACACACCGGTCGCGATCGCCTCGGTGCGCAGCAGATCGCAGAATGCGGGCCAGTCGATCGCGTCCTCCAGATTGGCGGAATAATCAATGATGAAATGCGCCATGATGCCTCCCTACGCTTGGTCATTAACATGTTAAGCAAATGGAGGGCCTGCGTCAAGCCCCCGTATTGCCAGTCGCAAAAAACGCAGGCAGAAAAGGGACATGGAAGCAGAAAGACATACGCCACCCGAAACGAATCGCTCGTTGCCCATTGCTTTGTTGCGGGCACGGGAAAAGGTCATGGGGCCCATCCGGGCGATGTTGGCGGATGTCGGGGTGACCGAGCAGCAATGGCGCGTGCTGCGGGTTCTGAACGAGGGCGGGACGCTGGACCCGACCGAAATTGCCGAGCGCTCCTGCCTGCTGCTGCCTTCGCTGACGCGGATATTGCAAACGCTGGAAAGCAAAGGGCTGATCTCGCGCGAACCCCATCCCACGGATCGGCGCAAGCAGTTGGTCACGATTTCGGGCACCGGACGGCAGCTGATTTCCGACAATATGCAGGAAAGCAAGCGCCTGAACGCTTGGCTTCAGGACAGCTTTGGTCAGGACAAACTGGACGCGCTGCTGGATTTGCTGAACGAGTTGGACGCTTTAGAGCGGTTGGAAGACCGCTAAAAATGGGCCCCGAAGGGCCCATTCTGATTACAGTCCCAACAGAACCGTCTGCCCGTCCAGTTTGACGGGGAAGCTGGCCGTCTGGCCATCGTCCGCGCCCTGGGCCTCGCCGGTTTCCAGCGAAATCACCCAGTTGTGCAGCGGGCAGGTGACACAGCCATCATGCACGATGCCCTGGCTTAGCGGGCCGTTCTTGTGCGGGCATTTATCTTCGAGCGCGAAAACACGGTCATCACTGGTGCGAAAGATGGCGATGGTCATGTCGCCGTTTTTCACGCAGCGGGCGCCTTGGCGCGGGATGTCGGACAGTTCGCCAACCGAGACCCATTGTTGTGCTTGGACGTTCATTCTGCGGCCTCCAGTTTGATATCTGCCATCGGAGAGAATTCATGCGCTTCGGCACCGGCCACGCGTTCGGCCCAGGGATCAACCTGCGCGAATTGCTGGCTGTAAACGAAGCGTTCGTAATAGGCCTGACGCTGCTCCAGGTCGTCATAGATGACGTCCTTGATGTGGTCATAGCCCACGCGGTCGGCCCATTTGTAGATGCGTTCCAGATAGAAGCCTGTTTCGCGATAATACTGTGTCAGTGCACAGATCGTCTCGATGCACTCTTCTTCGGTTTTCACGGTGCCCAGATCGGTAGTGCCTTGGATATGCAGACCTGCCGCGCCGCCATAGACGATCTGATAGCCGCTATCGACACAGATGACGCCGATGTCTTTGCAGGTGGCCTCGGCGCAGTTGCGCGGGCAGCCGGTGACGGCCAGTTTCAGTTTCGCAGGCGACCACGAACCCCACAGGATTTTCTCTAGCTTCACGCCCAAACCTGTCGAGTCCTGCGTGCCAAAGCGGCACCAGTCCGTGCCCACGCAGGTTTTCACCGTCCGCAGGCCCTTGGCATAGGCCGCGCCCGAGATCATGCCCGCATCGTTCAAATCCTTCCAGACGGGGACCAGGTCTTCTTTCTTGACGCCCAGCAGGTCGATCCGCTGGCCACCTGTGACCTTGACGGTGGGGATGTCGAACTTGTCGGCCACATCCGCGATGGCGCGCAGCTCGTCCGGGGTGGTCAGACCGCCGAACATACGCGGCACGACCGAGTAGGTGCCGTCTTTCTGGATGTTGGCGTGGACGCGTTCGTTGATGAAGCGCGACTGCTGGTCATCCACATATTCACCGGGCCAATCCGCCACCAGATAGTAGTTCAGCGCGGGGCGGCACTTGGCGCAGCCCTCAGGCGTGGACCATTCCAGCTCTTGCATGACCTCGGGGATGGATTTCAGCTCTTTGGCCTTGATCAGGCGGCGCACATCGCCATGCGTGTGGGTGGTGCAGGGGCACATGCCCTCGGCCTCGGGCAGGACGAAATCGTCGCCCAGGGCCAGGCCCATCACGCCCTCAACCAGACCGGTACAGGTCCCGCACGAGGCGCTGGCCTTGGTCACGGCGCGCACCTCGGCCAGGGTGGTCAGGCCCTGATCCTTGATCGCGGTCATGATCTGACCCTTAGAGATACCATTACAGCCGCAGATTTCCGCATCATCGGACAGGTTGGCCAGCGCGGCCAGCGGATCGGCCGCAGCGCCGCCCTGATAGGCCTGACCAAAGATCAGCGTTTCGCGCATCTCGTCGATGTCTTCGCCGGATTTCAGCAGTTCGTTATACCAGGCACCGTCGGCAACCTCGCCATACAGAACGGCGCCGATCACCTTGTTGTCTTGCAGGATCACCCGCTTGTACGTGCCCCGGTTGGCATCGCGCAGGACGATATCCTCGCGGTCGGGACCTTCGGCGAAATCACCCACGGAGTAGAGATCACAGCCCGTGACCTTCAGCTTGGTCGGGGTTTCAGCGTGTTTGAACGCGTCTTCGGAGGGGCCAGCCAGATGCGCGGCGGCCACACGGGCCATCTGGTACAGAGGTGCGACCAGGCCATAGACCATGCCGCCGACCTCGACACATTCCCCGACCGAGTAGATATCAGCATCCGAGGTTTGCATCGACGCGGTGGTCACGATGCCCCGGTTGACCTCCAGGCCCGCATCGGTGGCCAGTTGGGTGCTGGGGCGGATGCCCACGGCCATAACCACCAGCGAGGCGTCGATCACGGTGCCATCGGCCAGCTCTACGCCCTCAACCTTGTCGGAGCCCAGGATTTGCTTGGTGTTGGCTTCGCACAGAACCTCGATCCCGCGCAATTCCAGCTCGCGCTGCAGCAGGTAGCCGGCGGCGGGGTCCAGCTGACGCTCCATCAGAGTGGGCATCAGGTGAATGACCGTCACCTCCATGCCGCGCGCCTTCAGGCCTGCGGCGGCTTCCAGACCCAGCAGGCCACCCCCGATGACAACGGCGCGCCCGCCCTTGTCCGAGGCCTCCAGCATCCCGTCCACATCGTCCAGATCGCGGTAGGCCAGAACGCCGGGCAGATCCTTGCCCGGTACGGGGATGATAAAGGGCGAGGACCCGGTGGCGATCACCAGTTTGTCGTAGGCTTCGGTTACGCCGCCTTCCGAGGTGACAGTCTTGGCTGCGCGGTCGATCTGCGTGACCTTCTGGCCCTTGTGCAGGGTGATGCCATGTTCGGCGTACCAGGCGTCATCATGGATGACGATATCGTCAAAGCCCTTCTCGCCCGACAGAACCGGGGACAGCATGATGCGGTCATAGTTCACGCGCGGCTCGGCGTTGAAAATGGTGACTTCGTATTGATCGGTCAGGTCAAAAAGATGCTCCAGCATCCGGCCCGGGGCCATACCATTGCCGATAATAACAAGACGTTGTTTGGTCATTGTGGCGCTCCATCGTCACATGAGCCGCTTGGGCTCGTTGTTCTTGGTGATCGAAGTTGCAGCGCCATTGCCGCGAAGATCCGCACGGGGATCGAAAATTGGCAAGGCCACGCCATTGTGGCCGGTTCATTAGGCCAATGTTACTAAGCGGCGCAGGGCGAAATGCAAGGGTTTACCGCTGCGGCGCAGCAATAAATTCAACGGCAGGGAAGGGGAATCTTCTGCGGCTGCCGAAAATTTGGGCGAAACCGCAACCGGCTGGCAGAAAATGCGCAAACCCTCGGCGCGGTGATTCTATTTGCTCGGCGGCGACGTCATCTGCCGCCTGAGTGTCGCGATTGAGGTATGGCGGCGGGCTCAAGTTGCGATAGCGTAGGTGCAAAAGGGGTGCGCCATGGCTGATACTGTCAAATACGGAACCGGAACAGATGCGGCGTTCGAGCTGTGCATGAACACCAGTGCAAATCTGGCCGCCCCATGGACGGATGCGCAGGATGCCATCCTGAATGAGGCCGCGCTGAGCACCGCGCGCCAGACCATTCAGGGTTGGCCGGGGTTTGCACCAACGCCCCTGATCAGCCTGTCGGCCATGGCGGAGGATCTGGGGATCGCCGCGTTGCATTATAAAGACGAGGGCGGTCGGTTCGGTCTGGGCAGTTTCAAGGCGCTGGGCGGGGCCTATGCGGTGGCGCGCCTGTTGCAGGGGCAGATGTCGCAGGCCTTGGGGCGCGCGGTCTCGATGGCCGAGGTAACCTCAGGGGCGCACCCGGAACTGGCGGCGGGTCTGACGGTGTGCTGTGCGACAGACGGCAATCATGGGCGCTCGGTCGCGTGGGGCGCGCAAACGTTCGGCGCGCGCTGTGTGATCTTTATTCATGCCGGGGTGTCCGAGGCCCGCAAAACCGCGATCGAGGCCTATGGCGCCGAGGTGCGCCGATGCGAGGGCAACTATGATGACAGTGTCCGCGAGGCGCAGGAAACGGCCTCGTCCGAGGGATGGTTCGTGGTCTCGGACACGTCCTATCCGGGCTACATGGATGTTCCGCGCGATGTGATGCAGGGATACGAGGTCATGGCCGCCGAGGCGTTTGACGCGCTGGATCAGCCTCCGACCCATATCTTTTTGCAAACCGGAGTGGGTGGCATGGCGGCGGCTGTGACTGCGCTGGCCAAGCGTCGTTGGGGGAATGCGCGCCCGATGATTGTGTTGTGCGACCCGGATCAATCGGCCTGTTGGCTGGAAACCTTTCACGCAGGCGCTCCGACTGCTGTCGAGGGCGATCTGGACACGCTGATGGCGGGGTTGGCCTGTGGTGAAATTTCCGCGCTGGCCTGGGAAATCCTGAAAGATCACGCAGATGCGGCCATCGCCGTGACGGATGCTGCGGCGGTTCAGGCCATGCGCGACCTGGCCGATGCCGGAAACGAGACACCCATCGTTGCCGGAGAATCCGCCGTTGCCGGGCTGGTCGGCCTGCGCGCGGCGCTGTCGGTTTCAAAGGCCGAGCAACTGTTGCAGCTGACTGGCGAGGCACGCGTGTTGCTGTTTGGGACCGAAGGCGACACCGACCCTGCGTTGTATGCCAAGTTGGTAGGCCGCAGCGGGGCGCAGGTTCGCGCGGCGGAATAGCTACAATTCATTGGAATCCGGATAGATTTCCGCCGCAAACGGTCTAGTCAGGCTGTGCGGATTCTGCTATGGGTGGTGCCAATAAAAAAATAAATGGCAGGCATACGGGCAATGAGAACGGGCTATCTGGGCACGTTCGTCATTTCTTGGTCGCAAACAGAACTAGACGGCTTGCGGGCCGCCCCTTTGACGAATCTTGTGGTTGGCGCCGCTTGGTCATGGCACGGGGACGCGCTGCGCGTAGATGGCCGCAACGACCTATTGCGACTGGAAAATGCGGACGGAGAGGAAAACCTTCGCCGAAGCGCGGCACGCATGGTGTCGCGGCTGATTGGCGTGGCGCTTTCGGACAAGCGCAAGAAGGTACAACAGGATGACGAGGCCCCCTTGCGGGACCGCTATTTCATCGTCACCGATGGCCAGAAATCCTATACTGTGACGCTGATCGACCCTGAAACCGGCGGGGCGCCTTTGGCGATGTTCGTCGGGGACGTGCCGCCGCAGAAACGCGAGCTGTGGATCGTGCATGCCGCGCTGCGCACCGATGGCGGGGCCGAGGTCGCAGACACGCGCCGCGGTGTCATCTGTTTTACACCTGGAACAAAGATCGACACGCCCTCGGGGCCGCGTTTGGTTCAGGACCTGCGCGAAGGCGACATGGTACAAACCCTGGACAGCGGGGCGCAGCAAATCCAGTGGATCGGTCAACGTCGCATGACGGGCGCGCGCCTGTTCGCGATGCCCTATTTGCGGCCCATTCGGGTGCGGCCCGGGGCCTTTGGGCTAGATCGCCCTGATCAGGAACTGCTGGTCTCGCCAGATCACCGCCTATTGCTGCGCGGGGATGCCGCCCGCGCGCTGTTCAACACGCCCGAGGTGCTGGTTGCCGCGCGCGATCTGGTGAATGGTCATTCCGTCAACGTGGATATGGGCCTGCGCGAGGTCACCTATATTCACATCCTTCTGCCGCATCACCACGTGGTGCGCGCCAACGGGGTGGATACCGAAAGCTTCCACCCCGCCAGCGCCCATTTCGACGCGTTGGAAGACAGCGATCGGTTGCGACTGGGCAAGGCGCGACCAGATGTGGTGGATGACCCCACGGGCTATGGCGATTACGCGCGTCGAACCCTGAATCGGTCCGAGGCAGCAATCCTGACGCACGAGCTGGCCTAAGGGCTGTTGACTCCTCCAAACCTTCGTCTATAAGCGCGGCTTCATTGGTGTTGGTGGCCCCCGCAAGGGGATGCCTGTCACGTCGGCAAAATCCGGCGAGAGGACAACGCCCTTCGAACCCGCGATTGCAGTCCGAAAAGTGGGAACCGGTTTTCGGATCACGCTGCAATGCTTTACATTGAAGGAGATCAGCAGATGACAAAAAGAACTGCTGCCAAGTACAAGATTGATCGCCGCATGGGCGAAAACATTTGGGGCCGCCCCAAATCCCCCGTCAACCGTCGTGAATATGGCCCCGGCCAGCACGGTCAGCGCCGCAAGGGCAAGCTGTCCGATTTCGGCACCCAGCTGCGTGCCAAGCAGAAGCTGAAAGGCTACTACGGTGACCTGACCGAGAAACAGTTCCGTCGCATCTACGGCGAAGCCGAGCGTGTCAAAGGCGATACCGGTGAAAACCTGATCGGCCTGCTGGAGCGCCGCCTGGACGCCGTTGTCTACCGCGCCAAGTTCGTGCCTACCGTTTTCGCGGCCCGTCAGTTCGTGAACCACGGCCACGTCCTGGTGAACGGCAAGCGCGTGAACATCGCGTCCTACCGCGTCAAAGAAGGCGACGTTGTCGAAGTTCGTGACAAGTCCAAGCAACTGGCCGTCCTGCTGGAAGCCGTGCAACTGCCCGAGCGTGACGTGCCCGATTACATCGACGCCGACCACTCGAAGATGAAAGCCACCTTCGTGCGCACCCCCGGCCTGTCGGACGTGCCCTACCCGGTGATGATGGAACCGAACCTGGTCGTGGAATTCTACGCGAAGAACTAATCTTCGCCGATCCAGACGAAATTCAGGAAAACCCGGCCCCCGCGGCCGGGTTTTTTGCATAACGTCATCGAGCGGTGCAGGTTTAGAAAGCGCAGAAGCTTATGGATCGTCCTTCGGTTGATCCCGAAGACTGGACAGCGCTCAAAACCTCATCTGGGCGGACGCCAACGACTACACAAGACTTGGTTGGGTTGCTGCCAGTCTGGCTGATACCAAGGATTGTTTCTTCAAACCGATGTGGAGTACTCGGGGCATCCGACAATCCACGCACCGTAATTCGAACGGAACCTGCATCAGGGCCATCGTGCGACTTGTCGTATTGCAAACAGACCGTCCAGTTGTTCGGTTTGGCCTTAGAAACCAACTTGGCAGGAGTACGTCCCACTCTGCGCGTCAGGCAAGGGGCCTGTTTCCAGTTTCCGGAGCGGCAAACCAATGTATTCTTACCTACGGGCGATATCACCGCCCCTTCGCTATAATGGTTTTCTTGATATGCGCACCGGACATCTCCAGCTGAAGCCCACGCGCCACTTTCACATTGCATTTTAATTCCATCGCGAATGATAACGGCACTTTTGGAGAAGGGTTTGCCGTCATAAAAACAGTCGGTTGGTGACTGAGCATTGGCGCTTTCAGCCCAGATTGCGGAGCAACTCACCATCAACGTAAGCAAAACGGTTCTTATAGCAAAGTTCATACTAATTACCTCTAAAATTGCATTGACTTGTCGTCGAAATTGTTCAGGTATTCCCCTTTGTTTTCAAGAGCAATCAATCTGGATAGAATACTAAGTAGCATCCTGACGCATTACGCGGGTGCAGCGTTGCTTGAGTCGCTTTTGCAGATCGACGCGCTATTCCGGCGCTTAGAACATCGCTGCGTATTTCCAATTGTCGGCGTCTGGTTGGCCTCGTCCAGATCATAGCTGGCCTATCTGACCGTGCAGGATGCCATGGGGCCACCGATGCCTGGCGAAGCGCCCCATACCTGACCACCCAGACGGAGGGGTTTCGCTCGGGTGCCTGCATCTCTCAGGTGGAGGTTGACCATGGCGCGCTGCTGCCAGAGAATGCCGAATTGCGCGCCACCTCTCGTCAGAGCCCCGCCAATGAACGACATGACCGAGCCAGAAATCACCCCGAGTACCATTCCGCTGTCCGAGTACTTTCTCGCGCCGAAGGAAAGCGCAGGCTTTCTCAGCAACTTGCGGGGCAAAAACAGCCAGAAGGGGCACGGCCTAGCCATCGTCAGCGCTACAGGGCAGTGGGTGACACAGTCTTTGGGCAAACACGAAACGGCGGGCGTGTTGGACATCATCCGCTCGCAAATCATCATCCACAAGCTCGAAAGTTTTGATCAATGAAACTAGCGGCCACACGGGACAAGGCAGAGCAGTTGGCCCCTGGCCTGATCATCGTGGCGATTGCGGCCCTGGCGGCCCGGTTCGTTTCTGATCACTATGGCGCGCCAGCCATGCTGATGGCGCTGCTGTTTGGCATTTCATTGAACTTCCTATCCAGCGAGCCGCGCACCGAGGCGGGCATTGCGTTTTCCGCCAGAACTCTGCTGCGGATCGGCGTTGCCCTGTTGGGCTTTCGGATTAGCACCGATCTGATCGTGTCGCTCGGAGTATTCAATCTGGCGGTGGTGATTTCGGGCGTCTTCGCAACAATCGGGTTTGGCCTTTTGCTGGGAAAATTCCTGCGATTTCCTGGCAGCTTTGCGTTTCTCACCGCGGGTTCGGTGGCCATCTGCGGGGCATCGGCGGCCATGGCCATCGCTTCGCTTCTGCCAAAGGACGACAAGCACGAAACCCAGCTGGCCTTTACTGTTGTCTGTGTCACGATCCTATCGACGGTCGCCATGATCCTGTATCCAATCCTGGCAGATCGTTTGGGTCTGAGCACCCTGGAAAGCGGTGTATTTCTTGGGGCGACGATCCATGACGTCGCTCAAGTTGTCGGTGCGGGTTTTTCCATATCCGAAGCGACCGGCGAGGTTTCGACCACCGTCAAACTTGTGCGCGTCGCCCTTTTGGCCCCGGTGATCCTTGTCGCCAGCATGTTCGTGCGCAATCTGACCCATGAGCACGAGAAAGCCTCAGATCGACCTTCGATCTTGCCGTGGTTTGTCAGCGCGTTCTTTGCGATCATGCTGTTGAACTCCACGGGTGTGATCTGGGACGGCCTCACTTCCGTCGCCACAGCGCTGTCGCGTTGGGCGTTGCTCAGCGCGATTGTCGCGGTTGGAATGAAGACCTCTATTAAGGAGGTCATAGAGTTCGGCAGGCTGCCAGTCGCGGTTTTGTGTTTGGAAACAATATTCATCGCGGTCTGGGTTCTTGTGCTTTTGTCAGTGCAGACCAGCTGAGTTCAGTCTCCGTTGAAAAGCCATCCCCCCAGCCGCGTCGCAAGCCACCGACGCGGGATACTTCGCAGCTTTGTGACAGCGAAAAAGGCAATTCCCGCGCTTAGAACATCGGCGCGTATTTCCAATTGTCGGCGTCGGGGGTGACCTCGTCCAGATCATAGCCCGCGTTCTGCAGACGCTGGGCGATCTCTAGCCCGTCGCGCGCGGCCTGATCGACAAAGCTGCGGCCAAGTTCCTCGTTTTGCGAGATCCCATGGCCGCGCATCAGGTTCAGACCGTGGTTGAAGCGGCCCACGGGGTCGCCTGCCTCGGCGGCGCGGCGGTCCCATTCGGCCGAGGCATCGGGATTGTATTCGCCCCCCAGCCCGTTGTTTTCCAACTGGCTTAGCCAGGTCATCGCCTTGGTATAGCCTGCCTCGGCGCAGCGGCGCGTCAGTTTGCGGGCCAGAACGAAATCGTCATTCTTGGTGGTGTTGATGCCAAGCGAACAGGTGACCGAGTTGATCACACCCATCTCGATCTTTCGGGTCAGCATTTCGCGTCCGGTGTCTTGTGGGTTCAAAATGCCGTGCTCGTCTTCGACCGGGGGCGTCTGATCTGCATGCGCACCCCCGCTGGCAAGAAGAGCAAACAGAAAAAGGCTTGTGACACGCATTTCAGGATCCTCCGTACGCAAAACGATACCAACTGCTCTGCTGACAATCACCGCGACCAAGGTCGTACGACTGTCCTAAATTTCCGCCGACTGGCCCTCTGTGCCGCATTGCGCGGCGGTGCAGCATCGCCTAAACCGCCTTTGCGACAGGACAGGAGAGCTGACATGGCCGAGAAACCCGCGCTGGAACGGAAATTCGAACAGGGGCTGTTTGCCTCGCGTTGGTTGATGGCGCCAATGTATCTGGGGCTGGTCGTGTCCCTGGGGATGCTGACCATCGTGTTCTGCCGCGAGCTGGTCTATTACGCGCCGCAGGTTCTGACCATGACCGCCGACAAGGCCATTCTGGTCGTGCTGACGCTGATCGACCTGTCACTGGCCGCGAACCTGCTGCTGATCGTGCTGTTCTCGGGCTACGAAAACTTTGTCTCGAAACTGGACATTGATGATGGTGGCGATCGGCCCAGCTGGATGGGCACCGTGGATTTCGGCGGGCTGAAAATGAAGCTGATCGCCTCGATCGTGGCGATTTCGGCCATCCATCTGCTGAAACAATTCATGGAAATCGGCAAGTCCGACAAGCCGCTGGACGAACAGGCGCTGTATTGGTTGGTGGTGATCCACATGGTGTTCGTGGGCTCGGGCGTGTTGATGGCCGCGATGGACTGGCTGGCCGCGCAGACCAAAAAGCGCTGAGCGGCGCGCGTCCTTCGCGTCACACAAGCGTTCAAATCTCTGGTTTCGACCTTTCCTTGCCTCTTTGGGCTTTGTAAGGAAGGTCCGAAGGAGACACGCTCATGACCAAGATCACGCCCCAACCCGGCATAATGGAAATCGCCCTGTATGTCGGCGGTGCCAGCCATGTCGATGGCGTGAGCGATGTGGTCAAGCTCAGCTCGAACGAAAACCCCTATGGGCCCAGCCCGGCCTCGGTCGAGGCGCTGCGTCGTGCGTCGTTCGAATTGCACCGTTACCCGTCCACCGATCACGCCGAATTGCGCGCCGCCATTGGCGAAATCCACGGCGTTGATGCGGACAATGTTATTTGCGGTGTCGGCTCGGACGAGGTGTTGCAGTTCATCGCCCAGAGCTTTTCTGGCCCTGGTGACGAGGTGATCTATACCGAGCACGGGTTTTCCATGTACCCGATCCTGGCCCATGCGGCCGGTGCGACCCCGGTGAAGGTGCCCGAAAACGAACGCGTCGTGGACGTAGACGCCATTCTGGCCGCCTGTACCGACAAAACCCGGATCGTGTTCATCGCCAACCCGGCCAACCCGACCGGCACGATGATTGATCTGGACGAATGTGCGCGGTTGGCCGATGGCCTGCCCGAGGGCGCGTTGCTGGTGCTGGACGGCGCCTATGCCGAGTTTGTCGAGGGCTATGACGGCGGCGCCAAGCTGGCGGAAACCCGCGAGAACGTGATCATGACCCGGACGTTCTCCAAGATCTATGGCTTGGGCGGCTTGCGGATCGGTTGGGGCTATGCGCCGCGCGCGATCATCGACGTGCTGAACCGCGTGCGCCAGCCGTTTAACCTGTCCAACACCCAGCTGGCCGCGGCCGAGGCTGCGGTGCGCGATACCGCCTACACGGAAAAATGCCGGTCCGATAACGCCCGTCTGCGCAGCTGGCTGGCCGAGGCGTTGGACGCGCATGGCGTTCCGTCTGATCCGTCCGACACCAATTTCATCCTGGCCCGTTTCAAAGACGAGGCCGAGGCCAGCGCCTGCGATGAATACCTGAAATCTCAGGGTCTTATCGTGCGAAAGGTGGGCGGATATGGCCTGCCGAACTGCTTGCGGATCACCATCGGGGATGAACCCTCGTGCCGCCGGGTGGCCCATGCCATCGGGCAATTCAAAGGGGGTGCATCGTGAAGACCCCTTACAAACGCGTTGCGCTGATCGGGCTGGGTCTGATCGCCTCGTCCATGTTCTGGGCGCTGAAACGGGCCGAGTTCGACGGCGAGGTGACGGGTTTCGCGCGGTCGCAGGAAACCCGCGATACTGCCCGCCGGATCGGTCTGTGTGATCGCGTCTGCGACAGCGCGGTCGAGGCCGTGCAGGACGCCGATCTGATCGTTCTGTGTGTGCCCGTCGGTGCAATGGGCGCCGTGATGGCTGATATCGCCCCGCATCTGAAACCTGGGGCGACGGTTTCGGATGTTGGCTCGGTCAAGAAATCGGTGATCGAGGCCGTGGCCCCGCATATCCCTGAGGGCGTGCATTTCGTGCCCGCGCACCCCATGGCCGGGACCGAGCATTCCGGCCCCGAATCCGGGTTCGCGACCCTGTTCGACAATCGCTGGTGTCTGATCGTGCCCAATGGCGCAGGCGAAACCGCGACCAAGGCGCTGGAGGATTTCTGGCACGATCTGGGTGCCAATTGCGAGCGCATGGACGTGCAACACCACGATATCGTATGCGCTGTGGTCAGCCATATTCCGCACCTGATCGCCTATACGATGGTGGGCGTGGCTGACGATCTGCACCGCGTGACGGATTCCGAGGTCATCAAGTTCTCGGCCGCAGGTTTCCGGGACTTCACCCGTATTGCGGCATCAGACCCGACAATGTGGCGCGATGTTTTCCTGACCAACAAAGAGGCGACCCTGGAAATTCTGGGCCGCTTCACCGAAGAACTGTTCGCCCTGCAACGTGCCATTCGCACCGGTGACGGCGAGCAGCTGCACGACTATTTCACGCGGACCCGCGCCATTCGGCGTGGCATCATCGAGGCCGGTCAGGACACCGAGGCCCCGGATTTCGGCCGCGCGCAAACTCCTGCATGACAGCCCTTCGGACGCTGACCTGCATGGCCCTGTTTTGGGCGTGCTTGGGATCGGCGTCATTGGCGAACGCGCCCAGCGTGTCATTGCGCCCTGTTGCGCGCGGAGAGGTTGACCCAAGCGTGATCCTACCGATTTCTCCCGAGGTGATTGGCGTCACGCCGACCGTCGAGGATGAACCGGGGCTGGGGCGCTCTTTGCGGCCAAAGGTCCGGCCCAAAGGGCTGGCGCGCCGATCCGCGAAGGTTGCGAAAAAGACCACCGGAAAACGCGGGGCTCTTTGCGGAACGCGGGACATCATTGGCGAACGCGTGGGCCGGGTGCCCGGCAAAATCTCGGGCTGCGGAATCAAGGACGCGGTGCGCGTCAGTTCTGTCTCGGGCATTTCGCTGAAGCAACCTGCGCTGGTCGATTGTGTGACGGCTAAGGCCTTGAAAACATGGGTGGACCGGGGGCTGAAGCCTGCGGTTGGTCGCTATGGTGGCGGAGTCAGCGAGCTGAAGGTCTTTGCCAGCTATGCCTGTCGGACCCGCAACAGCCAGAAAGGGGCGAAGATATCCGAGCATGGTAAGGGCCATGCCATCGACATCGGCGTGGTCGCGCTAGAGGACGGGTCTGATATCTCGGTCCTGCGCGACTGGAAATCTGGCAAAAAGGGCCGGATGCTGAAAAAGATGCACAAATCCGCCTGCGGTCCGTTCGGCACGGTTCTGGGGCCGGAATCGGATCGGTTTCACCGGGATCATTTCCACTTTGATACGGCGCGCTATCGCAACGGGAATTACTGCCGCTGATCAGCGCAAAACCAGCGGCGGGACCGAGCCGACCGGGATTGGGCCAAGGAACGCGATCCCCCGGCGCAGATCCAGCGGTACATCCAGGGTGTTCGGATTGCCAGCCATTTGCGACAGCAGCCCCAGACCTTTTTCCATCTGATCGCCCAGCCCCTGTGGGATCTGACCCGAGTTCACAGCCATCCGCAGGATATCGCGCCAATTGCGCAGCTTAATGGTGAACTTGCCAGTCATCGTGCCGCTTTCGTCGACATCTGCCTGACCGGCCAGCCAGATTTCCAGATTGCCCCAACGGGCCTCGGCCAAGGTCAGGTCCAGATGGGTGGGTTGGGGGCGTTGGCGCTCGATCGCGTCCAGATCCCAGGGGGCGTCAAAACCCACGCGGAACTGCGCGCGCAACGCCGAAAAGGTGCGGGGCAGGGCATCGGAGGCACCAATCAGGCCGCGTACGCTCATGGGCGGGGCGAAATCCTCGGCCTCGACCGCAAAGCGATAGGTTTGTGGGGCGCCCTCGTCCTGTTGAATGGCCGCGCGCAGGGCAGTCATCGTGGTTGCCTGCTGATCCCGAGTTTGCAGCGTCAGCGTCTCGGCCACCAGATTGGCGCGGTTCAGCGGCAGGCGTGTACCCGCATCCAGCACGACGCTGGCCTTCAGCGAATTACTGGTGATGTCGATTTTCTGCGTCGGCGTGGCCAACAGTTGTTCGTTCGGCCAGACGGCGATCACGTGATTGGGACGATAGCTGAGCGCCAGCAGTTGGAAGAACGGAGCCTCCCACGCCCAGCCGGTGCGCGGATCGGCCAGTTGCAGATCGCTGAAATGCGTATCAACCCGGTTGGGAAAGCCTTTGACGCTGAGGTCAGAATATTCGGCCACCCAGCCCTGGGCACGACGATCCTCGAACCAGGTTTCGAAGGCCGATTTCAACCCGGTAGAGGCCGACAGCCAGAACCCGGCCCAGATACAGGCCAGCAGTACAATCACAAACAGCAGACGTTTCATTTCCGCAGGCCCTTTTCAGTGCGTTCGCAGTGGTGTTTACAGGGGGGCGAAAGAAAGGACCAGTGACATGACGATGTGGGTTTTCGGCTATGGCTCTTTGCTGTGGAATCCGGGGTTTGACGTGGCGGACAGCCAGTTGGCACATCTGCCCGGCTATCACCGCAGCTTCTGTATGCGCTCGATCCACCATCGCGGGACCGAGGAAAATCCCGGGCTGGTGCTGGCGTTGGACCGCGCGCAGGATGCGGCCTGTCATGGCTTGGCCTTGGCCGTTCATCCGCATGACGAAAAACAGGTTCTGGCCGATCTGCGCGAACGCGAGCTGGTGTCCTCGGCCTATCTGGAGGTCGAACACGAGGTCCACCTTCGTGACGGGCGCAGCGTGACCGCGCTGACCTATGTGATTGATCCGGGCCACGTGCAGTATTGCGGGGGCCTGCCGCTGGAAGAGCAGGCCAACATCATCGCGCATGCCCATGGAGGCCGTGGCCCGAACACCGAATATCTGTTTAACACTGCCGATCATTTGACCGAGTTGGGTATCCGTGATCACGAACTGGACTGGTTGACGGCACGAGTGCGTGAGATCATCGCATAAACTCTTGGCTTGAAAGCGTGTTAATCGTACAGTCGCGTCAATTAAAACAGCGTCAGGAGCTGTCCGATATGGAGCAGCCAGACCTCGAGGCCGAGCCGCAATTTTCGCAACCGTTCCGCCAGATCATGTTGATGATTCTGGTGCTGGGACTGACATCTTTCGTGGTGTTCCTGGCCTTGCCCAGCATTTTGCCGGTGTTCGAAGCCAACCCCTATCTGAACGGCTTCATCATGTTTGTCTTTTTGGTGGGGGTGATCGCCTGTTTCTGGCAGGTGGCGCAGCTGTTTAACTCGGTCCGCTGGATTGAAAGTTTCGCCCGCGATCACGAGGACATGTCCGGCCTGAATGCGCCACGTCTGCTGGCGCCATTGGCGGCTTTGCTGCGCACACGTGGGGCCCGAATGCAGATCAGTGCCTCGTCGACCCGCTCTATTCTGGATTCGGTCGCCACGCGCGTGGATGAAGCCCGCGAAATCACTCGTTATATCGTCAACCTGCTGATTTTCCTTGGTCTTTTGGGAACGTTCTATGGCTTGGCCACGACCGTGCCTGCGCTGGTCGACACGATCCGCGGACTGGCCCCGCAAGAGGGAGAGGCCGGTGTGGATGTCTTTGGTCGCTTGATGAGCGGCCTGGATGCACAGCTGTCGGGGATGGGGGTCGCCTTTGGCTCGTCGCTGTTGGGACTGGCGGGATCCTTGGTCGTGGGCCTGCTGGAACTGTTCGCCGGTCACGGCCAGAACCGGTTCTATCGCGAACTAGAGGAATGGCTGTCCACCATCACCCGCGTCGGATTTTCCAGCGGCGAGGGCGAAGGTACAGACGGATCGCCCGTGGCCATCGTGTTGGATCACATGAGCCAGCAGATCAATTCCATGCGCGAAATGTTTACCCAGTCCGAGGCCAATCGTGCCCATCTGGATGCGAACCTGGCCAGCCTGGCGACCTCGATCGAGCGGCTGACGGATCGGATGGCGGGCACCGCGCGCGCAAATGACGCAATGACCAAGATGGCTAACTCGCAGGACCGATTGATCGAGATTCTGACCGAGCAGGGGGCCGACGGAATGGACCCAGAAAGCCGCATGCGCCTGCGATCCATCGACGTGCAATTGCTGCGGATTCTGGAAGAAATCAGCGCCGGCCGGCAGGAAACCATGGCCGAGCTGCGCACGGATATCGCGGCCCTGACCCAGGTTCTGCGCCGCCGCCAAAAGAAACAACAGCAGCCTGACGGGCAGCAAGGGGGCTGATCATGGCCCTATCACGTCGCACTGGTCACAGGTTTCAGGGCTCGATCTGGCCCGGTTTTGTGGACGCGATGACCGGTCTTTTGCTGGTGCTGATGTTTGTGCTGACCATTTTCATGGTGGTGCAGTCGGTGCTGCGCGAAACGATCACTGGGCAAGAAACGCGACTGGATGCCCTGTCGACCGAAATCGCTGCATTGGCCGAGGCATTGGGGCTTGAACGGGATCGCAGCGCCGCCTTGGACACCGAGTTGGGCCAGCTGAATGCGACACTGGCCGACGAGCGCGCGCAATCTCAGCAGCAACTTGCAATGATCGCCTCGTTGACCGCTGAACGTGATGCCCAAGCGCGCCAGATCACGGATTTCGAGGCTCAGGTGACTGCGCTGTTGTCGCAACGCGACAGCGCCTTGACGGCGGTTGCGACGCTTGAGGACGAAAAATCCACCTTGCTGGACGAGCGGGCCGCGCTGCAACTGGCCCTGGCACAAGCACGAAACGAGATTGACGCGGGTGTCGAGGCCGCGCGATTGGCGGCTGCGCGCCGCGAGGCACTCGAGGCGCTGATCGCGGATCTGAGGGCAGAAAACGCGGATGCGGGGGCTCAGAATACGGCGCTGACAGCGCGGCTTGCGGATTTGGAAACCCAACTGAGCGAAGAAGAGGCGACGCGACTGGCCGAAGCCGCCGCAGCCGAGGCGCTGCGCGAGCGGCTGAAGAATGCGGATGCCGAACTGACAGCGATGACACTGGCGTTGGAAGAGCAGCGGAAAAAGGCCGAGGAGACGCTGACCTTGCTGGCGGCCGCGCAGGCGGCGGGCGAGGATCTGACAGCGCAATTGGCGGCCGCGTTGCTGGCCCAGGAACAGACCAAAACGCAATTGTCTGACGCACAGGCCGACAGCGTAGCGACGCAGACGCGTCTGAAAAACCTCGAGGCTCAGTTGGCGGCTGCGCTGTCGGATGCGCAGGCGGGTCAGACAGAGCTGGACGCGTTGCGTGTGAAATTGTCCGAGGCCGAGGCGCGATTGGCCGCCGAGGCCGGTAAATCCGCAGCCGCGCGAAACGACCTGGAAACCCGCCTGGCCGAGGCGCTTGCTGCCAAGATCACGCTCGAGGCGGACTTGACAGCGGCGCGTACGGACAATGCTCGACTGCGGGCTGATATGGCCGAAACACAGAACACTCTGGCCCGCGCTTTGGCGGAAAAACTGGCCGCGCAACAGGCTGCCGAGGCGCGATTGACCGATGCTGAACGGCAGGCGGCCTTGCTGGCGGCCGCGCAAACCGCGCTGGCGGATGAAAAGGAAATTTCGACCGAGGCACAGCGCGCGCAGGCGCTGTTGAACCAACAGGTCGCGGCGTTGCGCACGCAACTGGGCAGTTTGCAGGCCCTGCTGGATGACTATGAACAGCGTGACGCGGCTGCGCGGGTTCAGCTGGAATCCCTGGGCTCGGACCTGAATGCGGCTTTGGCGCGGGCGGCTGCCGAGGAACGCAAGCGCCGCCAGTTGGAAGAGGCCGAGCGCATCCGGTTGGAAGAAGAGAAAAAGGCGCTGGAGGCCGAGAAACAGGATCTGGAGAAGTACCGGAGTGATTTCTTTGGCCGCCTGCGTGATGTTCTGGGCGCGCAAGAGGGCATTCGCATCGTCGGCGACCGTTTCGTGTTCTCGTCCGAAGTGCTGTTTCAGCCCGGCAGTGCGGATTTGTCCCGTGAAGGCCAGGGCGAAATTGCCAAGGTGGCGCGCATTTTGCGTCGAATCTCGGATGATATTCCGGCCGAAATTGACTGGGTGATCCGGGTGGATGGGCACACAGACAACGTGCCCCTGTCCGGGCTGGGCGAGTTCGCGGATAACTGGGAACTTAGCCAGGCGCGCGCCCTGTCAGTGGTGCGCTATATGGTGAACTTCCTCGGGTTGCCACCCAACCGGCTGAGCGCAAACGGTTTTGGTCAGTACCAACCCGTGAACCTGGACGACACCGCCGAGGCACGGGCGCAAAACCGTCGGATCGAGCTGAAGCTGACCGAGAAATAGTCACTCTACAAGAAGGTCGATTTGGTGACGGTCCACCTGCTGGTCTTTGCGCATCAGGCTGATCTGACCAGTATAGCGACCCCTTTGAAACCCACCCGTCGGGCGGCGTTTCCCGACAGCCCTGAAATACTGGGCCTGTGTTTTCGTTAGCACCACATCCTGATTCAGAAACGGTCCGGTGGGGCCTTGAATGGACAGGCGCAGCTGATCCCCGGGACGCGCGCCAAAGGCATAGACCCAAAGCACCAGGGCCTCGTCCATTGGCGAGAACACTCTGGCCGGCGGACCATCCTTGACCTCGGCAAAACTGGGAATCCGGGTGGTGAAGCCTGCGTTCAAAATGCCGGTCGGGGCGTAGTCGAGAGGCGACGCCCACAGGCCCTGGCTTTTGCGATCACAGGCGGGCTGAGCCTTTGGGGCAAACGGGTCGACCACCAGACCATTTCGGCGTACGGACAGGTGGATATGAGGGAACTGGGTTTTGCCGGACAAACCCACCTGGCCCAGCACCGTGCCCGCTTCGACTTTGTCGCCGCTACGGACCCGGACCGAGTTGCGTTTCATATGGCAATATTGGGTCTGCCAACCGCTGTCGTGCTTGATCACAACCCCATTGCCGCATTCGCGTCCGTCCACCTGAGCGGCCGTTTTTTCGCTATAGCCGGAATCGGGCATACCATCGCGCATACCGCTGACCACGCCCGCCGCTGCGGCCACCACGTTGACGCCGTCGCGCATGGCCGCCAACGAGGGCAGGCCGAAATCCGTGCCCTTGTGCCCGTCATAACTGAGCGTCCCGCAGGTGAAATCCTGTGCATCAGGCCCGGGATCGCGGTCGACATATTGCTGAATATGGCAGGTCTCGCCCAGAACGCAGTCAATCGGTTGGCGCAAAACGAACTCCCCCGCGACGGTGGGCGTCGCGAGGGAGCAGAACGCGGCAATCGCGGCCGCAAGACGCATTATTCTGCGGTGAGCAAGGGGGGCTTGTCCCCGGACAGGCGTTTTTGCGCCGGTCCGTCGATCCTGAGCTCGATCTCGCCGTCTTTGACGCCGACCTTGACCACACCGCCTTTGGCCAGCTTGCCGAACAGCAGTTCCTCGGCCAATGGTTTCTTGATGTTTTCCTGGATCACGCGGCCCAGCGGACGCGCCCCCATTTTGGAATCATAGCCTTTATCGGCCAACCATTCGGCAGCCGGACGGGTCAGTTCGATGTGAACGTTGCGATCCATCAGCTGAGCTTCGAGCTGCAGCACGAACTTCTCGACCACCTGCAGGATCACCTCTTTGGGCAGCGGCGCAAAGCTGATCACAGCATCCAGACGGTTGCGGAATTCAGGCGTAAACGTCCGTTCAATCGCGGCGGTGTCTTCGCCTTCACGCCGGTCACGACCGAATCCGATGGCGGCCTTGGCCTGTTCAGCCGCGCCCGCGTTCGAGGTCATGATCAGCACCACGTTGCGGAAATCGACGGTGCGGCCGTTGTGATCGGTCAGGCTGCCGTGGTCCATCACCTGCAACAGGATGTTATAGACATCGGGGTGCGCTTTTTCGATTTCATCCAACAGCAGCACGCAATGAGGATGCTGATCGACGCCATCGGTCAGCAGGCCACCCTGATCAAACCCGACATAGCCCGGAGGCGCGCCGATCAGGCGGCTGACGGCGTGTTTTTCCATGTATTCGGACATGTCGAAGCGCAGCAGTTCAACACCAAGTGTATCGGCCAGCTGTTTGGCAACCTCGGTCTTGCCCACGCCGGTGGGGCCGGCGAACAGGTAGTTGCCGATGGGTTTTTCGGGCTCGCGCAGGCCCGCGCGGGCCAGCTTGATGGCGCTGGACAGGGCCTCGATCGCGTTGTCCTGGCCGAACACCACGCGTTTCAGGGATTTTTCCAGGTCCTTCAGAACCTCGGCATCGTCCTTGCTGACATTCTTGGGTGGGATGCGGGCAATCTTGGCCACGACGGCCTCGATCTCTTTAGCGCCAATGGTCTTGCGACGTTTGGATTCCGCGACCAGATGCTGGGCTGCGCCCGCTTCGTCAATGACGTCAATCGCCTTGTCCGGTAATTTGCGGTCATTGATGTAGCGCGCGGCCAGTTCGACGGCGGTTTTGATCGCATCTGCGGTATAGCGGACGCTGTGGTGTTCCTCGAAATAGGGTTTCAGACCCTTAAGGATTTTCACCGCGTCCTCGACCGAGGGCTCCATGACATCGATTTTCTGGAACCGGCGGCTTAGGGCGCGGTCCTTTTCGAAATGCTGACGGAATTCCTTGTAGGTGGTCGAGCCCATGCAACGCAGCTTGCCGCCCTGAAGTGCGGGTTTCAGCAGGTTCGAGGCATCCATGGCCCCGCCCGAGGTCGCGCCCGCACCAATCACGGTGTGAATCTCGTCGATAAACAGCACCGCGTCGGGATGGTCCTCAAGTTCGGTCACCACGGCTTTCAGGCGCTCTTCGAAATCGCCGCGATAGCGTGTGCCGGCCAGCAGCGCGCCCATATCCAGGGAATAGATCGTGGTCGAGGCCAGAACCTCGGGCGTTTCGCCCTGCACGATTTTGCGGGCCAGGCCCTCGGCGATGGCAGTTTTGCCGACGCCGGGGTCACCGACCAGCAGAGGATTGTTCTTGCGACGGCGGCACAGCACCTGAATGCAGCGCTCGACTTCGGAGTCGCGGCCAATCAGCGGGTCCACATCGCCCTTGTCGGCCTTGGCGTTCAGGTCCACGCAGTATTTCCCCAGCGCGGATTCTTTCTGATCCACCGTGTCCTGACCACCGGGGGGCGTGCTTTGCGCCTCTTCCTCGTCAGTGGCGCCAGTGATCGGGCGGGATTCGCCAAAGGCAGGGTTCTTGGCCACGCCATGGGCGATGAAATTCACCGCATCATACCGGGTCATGTCCTGTTCTTGCAGGAAATAGGCCGCATTGGATTCGCGTTCGGCAAAGATCGCGACCAGCACGTTGGCGCCGGTGACTTCGGTCCGTCCGGACGATTGCACATGGATCGCGGCGCGTTGGATCACGCGCTGGAAGGCGGCGGTCGGCACGGCCTCGGATCCGTCGATGTCTGTGACAAGGTTCGACAGGTCTTCGTCGATGAATTCAACCAATGTGGTGCGCAATTCTTCGGTATCGACCGAGCACGCCTGCAACACGCGCAGCGCGTCGGGCTCCTCGATCAAGGCCAGCAAAAGGTGTTCCAGCGTTGCGAATTCGTGTTTGCGGGCATTGGCCAGCGCCAGTGCCGCGTGGATCGCCTGTTCAAGTGTGTTCGAGAATGAAGGCAACTGAGTGCTCCTTCCTGATCTGGGTCAGTCTGCGGGGTCGCTGAACCAACCATGGCCTCATAAGTTTAAAGTTTGGTCGATAACCGCCCGGCTTCAAGTCTTTTCTGTCTTTTTTGCTTCACAAAAGGCGGCGCTGCTGGCTGTCTGGGCGTGATTTCCCTTAAAAATTGTCCTTCCGCTTACGCACTTCGGCAAAGACCAGCGCAGCATCCGCACCGACCATATCGACCGCTTTCTGAACGCCGGGGGTGTGCCCGCGCAGGAATGGGTTGGTCGCCAGTTCCTCGGCCAGAACCGACGGCACCGTGGGCTGATCAGCTGCGCGCGCCTTTGCGACGGCCTCTACCCGAGAGATAAGCTGCGCATTGTCGGGGTCAACGGTCAGCGCGAATTTCCCATTGCTGGCGGTGTATTCATGCCCCGAGCAAACGGTGGTTGCAGGGTCCAGCGCGGCCATCTTGGACAGGCTGTCAAACATCTGATCCGGGGTGCCTTCGAACAGGCGCCCACATCCCAGGGCCATCAGGCTGTCGGCGGTGAACAACAGCTTGCTGTCGGGCATGTGAAACGCGATGTGCCCGTTGGTGTGCCCGGAAACATCCATCACATGGACGGTTTCACCGCCGAACTGAAAGGTGTCGCCATCGCTCAGTTCCTGATCCAGAGACGGCAGGCGGTGCGCATCCGCGGCCGCGCCAAATACGGCGGCGGGGTGATCTTTGGCCAGTTCAGGCAATCCGTCGATATGGTCCCAGTGGTGATGCGTTAGAAACACATGCGACAAGACCCAACCGCGCTGTTCCAAAGCAGCCTTGATCGGGGCAGCTTCGGGCACGTCGATCACCGCAGTTTCGCCCGTTTCTGCATCATGGATCAGAAAAGAGTAGTTATCCGAAAGGCACGGGATTGTCACAAGTTCGACAGGCATGGTGTTTCCTTTGCTGATCGCTATGGTTGGTCCAGAGTACAGATCACAGGGCTGGCCGCAATGCATCTTGATGTACAGGACCTGCGTAATTTCTATTATCGCTCCACGTTGGGACGTGCGGCGCAAAAGGCGGTGCGCAACGAACTGCTGCATCTATGGCCCGAGGCCACGGGGCAGACCGTTGTGGGATTTGGCTTTGCCGTGCCCTTGCTGCGCCCCTATCTGAAAGAGGCCCGGCGCGTAACGGGACTGATGCCCGGACCGCAAGGGGTGATGCCTTGGCCTGCCGGGATGCCGAATCTGTCTGTTCTGTGTGAAGAAACCCAATGGCCGATCGAGACCGGCCATGTGGACCGGTTGATCGTGATGCATGGGCTGGAAACAAGCGAGCAGCCCACCGCTTTGCTGGACGAATGCTGGCGCGTGCTGGGCCCCGGGGGCAAGGCGATGTTCATCGTCCCCAACCGGGCTGGGCTTTGGTCGCGCAGCGATAAGACTCCCTTTGGATTTGGCCGCCCCTACACGTTGGGGCAGCTGGAAACGCAGTTGAAACTGCATCACTTCATGCCCGAACGTCACGCCTCGACATTGTACCAACCACCCTCGCCAAGACGGTTTTGGCGCAAGACCGGAGAGCTCTGGGAAAAAATGGGCGCGTCGATGTCGGTTGTGGTTTCAGGCGGGGTGATCATGGTCGAGGTTTCCAAACGGGTGCATGCGCCGCTGGGCCCGGGCCTGCAAGAGGCCGTGCGCCGCCCGCTGACAGTGCTGAACCCCAGCCCCGCAACCGAACCGGCCTGATCCAGCGCTGATCCATGCGCCATTGCCAGAGGCACCGAATCCCGTCGGTATACGACGGGTTGGGCGGTCAAAACGCGTCAAAACCCGGCGGATTCCGTCACGTCACACGGTGCCTGATTGCTTGATAGCGATAACGAGTTGGCAGCAGTGTGCATCGAATGGGCTGAAAACAACCGCCAGATCGAAAAAAATGCGGGTAAAAAACCGGTTCAAACCGTCGCACTTTGCTTAAGTAACTGAAATACAACGGTATTCAATTGCATACCGCGTTGTTCTGGCAGCTTGCTAGGTGAGGAATGCTCTGCTACACCCACGCCGATTTTGATACTTTGACGCAAATCAAAGGTCCAAACGTCCTCGGCTCGGAATCCAGGATATTTCGGACGGGGCCTTAATAGTCGGAAGGGTGGACGTGTCCGAACCAGCTTCGATTTCCTCTGGCATTGCCTCGCGCTATGCCACCGCAATTTTCGAGATTTCGAAAGAGAGGGGCTCTCTTGAGAAACTTGAGGTAAATGTTAACAGCCTTGCCACCGCATTGAGCGAAAGCGCCGATCTGAACGCGCTGATTTCGTCGCCGGTTCTGTCGCGCACTGATCAGAGCAAAGCCATCGCGGCGCTTGCAAAGACAATGGGTTTGATGCCGGTCATGACCAACGGTCTGGCCGTTATGGCGGAAAAACGCCGTCTGTTCGTGCTGCCTGCGCTGCTTGCCGAACTGTCCGCGCTGATCGCCGACGAAAAAGGCGAAGTGACCGCCGAGGTCGCAAGCGCGAAAGCGCTGACCAAGGCGCAATCGGAAAAACTGGCCAAGACCCTGGCCGCACGCGTCGGCAAAGACGTGAAGATCAATGCGACCGTTGATGAAGATCTCATCGGCGGTCTCGTCGTTAAAGTGGGCTCGAAGATGATCGACACGTCGATCCGCTCCAAGCTCAACTCCCTCCAGAATGCAATGAAAGAGGTCGGATAAATGGGTATCCAAGCTGCAGAGATTTCTGCGATCCTGAAGGACCAGATCAAGAACTTCGGTCAAGAAGCCGAAGTGGCCGAGGTTGGCCGCGTGCTCTCCGTCGGTGACGGTATTGCCCGTGTCTATGGCCTGGACAATGTGCAGGCCGGTGAAATGGTCGAATTCCCCGGTGGCATCATGGGCATGGCGCTGAACCTGGAAGCTGACAACGTTGGTGTTGTGATCTTCGGTTCGGACCGTGACATTAAAGAAGGTGACACCGTTAAGCGCACCAACTCGATCGTGGACGTGCCGGTTGGCGAAGGTCTGCTGGGTCGCGTTGTTGACGGCCTGGGCAACCCCCTGGACGGCAAAGGCCCCATTGCTGGCGCCGAGCGCGGCATCGCCGACGTGAAAGCCCCCGGCATCATCCCGCGTAAATCGGTGCACGAGCCGATGGCAACCGGCCTGAAATCGGTTGACGCGATGATCCCGATCGGCCGTGGCCAGCGTGAGCTGATCATTGGTGACCGTCAGACCGGTAAAACCGCCGTTGCTCTGGACGCGATCCTGAACCAGAAATCGTACAACGACGCCGCCGGCGACGACGAAAGCAAGAAACTGTACTGCGTCTACGTCGCAGTTGGTCAGAAGCGTTCGACCGTTGCTCAGCTGGTGAAGAAGCTGGAAGAAACCGGCGCGATGGAATACTCGATCGTGGTTGCTGCAACCGCGTCCGATCCCGCACCGCTGCAGTTCCTGGCGCCCTACGCCGCAACCGCAATGGCCGAGTTCTTCCGTGACAACGGCCGCCACGCGCTGATCATCTATGATGACCTGTCCAAACAGGCTGTGGCCTATCGTCAGATGTCGCTGCTGCTGCGTCGCCCGCCGGGCCGTGAAGCTTACCCCGGTGACGTTTTCTATCTGCACTCCCGCCTGCTGGAGCGTTCGGCCAAGCTGAACGAAGATTTCGGTGCCGGTTCGCTGACCGCTCTGCCGATCATTGAAACCCAGGGCGGCGACGTTTCGGCGTTTATTCCGACCAACGTGATCTCGATCACCGACGGCCAGATCTTCCTGGAAACCGAGCTGTTCTACCAAGGTATCCGTCCTGCTGTGAACACCGGTCTGTCGGTTTCGCGTGTGGGTTCGTCGGCTCAGACCAAGGCGATGTCCTCGGTTGCTGGTCCGGTGAAACTGTCGCTGGCTCAGTACCGTGAGATGGCCGCATTCGCTCAGTTCGGTTCCGACCTGGACGCCGCCACCCAGCAGCTGCTGAACCGTGGTGCCCGTCTGACCGAGCTGATGAAACAGCCTCAGTACTCGCCGCTGACCAACGCCGAAATCGTCTGCATCATCTTTGCTGGCGTGAACGGTTACCTGGACAAGGTCGACGTCAAAGACGTGGGTCGCTTCGAGGCCGGTCTGCTGGGTCACCTGCGTGGCAAGCACGCCGATCTGCTGGAGTGGATCACCACCGAAGATCCGAAGATCAAAGGCGAAGCAGCCGACAAAGTCAAAGCCGCGCTGGACGAATTCGCAGCTGACTTCGCTTAAGGGGGGACGAGGCAATGCCGAGTCTTAAGGACCTTAAAACCCGGATCGAGAGTGTGAAAAACACTCGTAAGATCACCAAGGCCATGCAGATGGTTGCCGCGGCGAAACTTCGCCGCGCGCAGGATGCTGCCGAAGCCTCGCGTCCCTACACAGAACGTTTCAACAGCGTTCTGGGTGGGCTGGCTGCTTCGGTTGGCGGATCTGACAGCGCCCCCAAGCTGCTGAGCGGCACCGGTGCCGACCAAGTTCAACTGCTGGTCGTCATGACTGCAGAACGTGGTCTGTGCGGTGGCTTCAACAGCTCGATCGTAAAACTGGCCCGCGCGAAAGCTGAAGAGCTGATCGCGCAGGGCAAGACGGTGAAAATTCTGACCGTCGGCAAAAAAGGCCGTGAACAGCTGAAACGTGATCTGGGCGATTTGTTCGTCAGCCACGTGGATCTGTCCGAGGTGAAAAACATTGGCTACGCCAACGCACAGGATGTCGCGCGCGACCTTCTGAGCCGCTTTGATGCGGGCGAATTCGACGTGGCCACGATTTTCTTCAACCGCTTCCAGTCGGTGATCAGCCAGATCCCGACCGCGCAGCAGATCATTCCTGCCAAATTCGAAGAGGCCGAGGCTGACGCAGCTGCGACCCTCTACGACTACGAGCCGGATGAAGAGGCCATCCTGGCCGACCTGCTGCCGCGTGGTGTTGCCACCCAGATCTTTGCTGCGCTTCTGGAAAACGCAGCATCCGAGCAGGGTGCACGGATGTCCGCAATGGACAACGCAACGCGCAACGCGGGCGAGATGATCGACAAACTGACCATCGAGTATAACCGCTCGCGTCAGGCTGTGATCACCAACGAGCTTATTGAAATCATCTCGGGCGCTGAAGCGCTCTAAGAACCGGAGACGAAACATGGCAAACGCAAAAGGCAAAATCACTCAGGTGATCGGCGCCGTTGTGGACGTGCAGTTCGAGGACGCCCTGCCGGAAATCCTCAACGCACTGGACACCGACAACAATGGTAAGAAACTGGTTCTGGAAGTAGCCCAGCACCTTGGCGAAAACACCGTTCGTACCATCGCAATGGACGCAACCGAAGGTCTGGTTCGCGGTCAGGAAGTCGTTGACACCGGCGCACCCATCTCGGTGCCCGTTGGTAACGCCACCCTGGGCCGTATCCTGAACGTCGTGGGCGAGCCCGTTGACGAAAAAGGCCCGGTTGAAGCAACCGAAACCCGCGCCATCCACCAGCCCGCACCCGATTTCGACGAACAGTCGACCGAGTCGGAAATCCTGGTGACCGGCATCAAGGTTATCGACCTGCTGGCGCCCTACTCGAAGGGTGGTAAAATTGGTCTGTTCGGCGGCGCCGGCGTGGGCAAAACCGTTCTGATCATGGAACTGATCAACAACATCGCAAAAGTGCACTCGGGTTTCTCGGTGTTCGCAGGTGTTGGTGAGCGGACCCGTGAAGGGAACGACCTGTACTGGGAAATGATCGAATCCAACGTGATTAAGCCCGACAACCTGGAAGAATCGCAGGTTGCTCTGGTTTACGGCCAGATGAACGAGCCTCCGGGTGCACGTGCCCGTGTTGCTCTGACCGGTCTGACCCTGGCAGAACAGTTCCGTGACCAGTCCGGTACCGACGTTCTGTTCTTCGTGGACAACATCTTCCGCTTCACTCAGGCAGGTTCCGAGGTGTCGGCGCTTCTGGGTCGTATTCCTTCGGCCGTGGGTTACCAGCCGACGCTGGCCACCGACATGGGTGCGATGCAGGAACGTATTACCTCGACCAAGAACGGCTCGATCACCTCGATCCAGGCTGTGTATGTTCCCGCGGATGACCTTACCGACCCCGCGCCTGCAACCACCTTTGCTCACTTGGACGCAACCACCGTTCTGTCGCGTGCGATTTCGGAACTGGGTATCTACCCGGCTGTGGACCCGCTGGACTCCTCGTCGCGTCTGATGGACCCGTCGGTTGTTGGTGAAGAGCACTACAACGTGGCCTTCGAGGTTCAGGGTATCCTGCAGCGTTACAAGTCGCTGCAAGACATCATCGCGATCCTTGGCATGGACGAACTGTCGGAAGAAGACAAACTGACCGTTGCCCGTGCTCGTAAGATCCAGCGTTTCCTGTCGCAGCCGTTTGACGTTGCGAAAGTGTTCACCGGCTCGGACGGTGTTCAGGTTCCGCTGGAAGACACGATCTCGTCGTTCAAAGCCGTTGTGGCTGGCGAATACGATCACCTGCCCGAAGGCGCCTTCTACATGGTTGGCGGCATCGATGAAGTGATCGCTAAAGCCGAGAAAATGGCGGCCGAAGCGGCCTAAGGAGGGCCAAGATGGCTGATACTGTTCAATTCGATCTGGTCAGCCCCGAGCGGAGCCTTGCTTCGCTGGTGGTTGAGCAGGTCCAGATCCCGGGTGCGGACGGGGACATGACGGCCATGGCCAACCATGCTCCGACCATCACCACCCTGCGCCCTGGTGTGCTGCGGATCTCGGGCCCGGAAGGCGAGGCTGAATATGTTGTGACCGGCGGTTTCGCCGAAATCACCGCTGACGGCATTTCCGTTCTGGCCGAGCGCGCAGTGCCGCGTGCCGAACTGACCCAAGAGCATCTCAACGAGATGCTCAAGGCAGCCTCGGATGCGCTGGCTCAGGCGAAAGAAGTGTTCAAAAACGAACCTGGTCCGGTCGATGACGCAGCCAAGCTGCTGGCCGACATGGTGGCTATGGGCACGCATATCGGTCTGGACCCGAACGCCGCGAACCTGTGATCAGGGCGTTCTGACTAAATCATTGGAAAGGCCTCGGATTGCTCCGGGGCCTTTTTCCTTGCCTTACCTAGGGTTAGCGCGTCAGTATGGGTCCCGCACACAAAGCGGGCAGACTATCGCCATGAAAATACTAAAAGCGGGTCACGTCGCCGTGGCCCAAGGCAATGCCGACCTGTTCCAGGACTTCGAGGATGGGGGCGAAATGTGGACCGGAGAGGGGACACGCGAGCGCCGGATCAGCATTGTTTTTGAACGGGCCTTTGCGGCCCCCCCCAGCGTCCATTGCGCCTTGTCCTTATGGGATGTCGATTATTCGACGAACATGCGGGGGGATGTGGACGTGGACAATATCACGGCCAAGGGCTTTGAAGTTGTCTTTCGCACCTGGGGGAACACGCGCGTTGCACGGGCTCGGGCCAGTTGGATGGCCATTGGCACCGTGGTGGATGACGACATGTGGGAGGTTTAGGGCCGCCCCAAAAGGCGCGGCCCCGAAAGCTTAGCTTTTGAACTGACCTTCGTAGATCGGTTCCAGCGTATCCGTTTCGAACAGCGACGACACCGAGGTGCCGTTCCAGATGTTCAGGATAGCCTGCGCAAACATCGGCGCGGTGGGCAGGATGCGGATGTTCGGGGTGGCCTGAACCGCCGGAGTGGGCTGGATCGAATCAGTGATGACCAGCGATTTCATCACCGAGTTGGTGATCCGCTCGACCGCGGGGCCAGACAAAACACCGTGCGAGATATACGAGTGAACCTCGGTCGCGCCATGTTCCAGCAGGATTTCGGCAGCCTTGCACAGAGTGCCGGCAGTGTCGCACATATCGTCCACGATTATACATTTCTTGCCCTGGACGTTCCCGATCACGGTCATCTCGGCGACTTCGCCGGGCTTTTCACGACGCTTGTCGACGATCGACAGCGGGGCGTTGATCCGTTTGGCCAGCTCGCGGGCACGTGCCACGCCGCCAACGTCGGGGGACACGACCATCACGTCTTCCATCGAGCCTTCGAACTGCGTCTGGATGTCCAGCGCAAAGATCGGCGAGGCATAGAGGTTGTCCACGGGAATATCGAAGAAGCCCTGGATCTGCGCGGCGTGAAGGTCCAGTGTCAGGATCCGTTCGATGCCGGCTTCGACCAGCATGTTGGCAACCAGCTTGGCACTGATGGGCGTGCGGGCCTTGGTGCGGCGGTCCTGACGGGCATAGCCGAAATAAGGGATCACAGCGGTGATACGAGCCGCCGACGAGCGGCGCAGCGCATCCGACATGATCAGCAATTCCATCAGGTTGTCATTCGCCGGGCGCGAGGTCGGCTGCACGATGAACATGTCCTCCCCGCGGACGTTCTCGTACACCTCGACAAAGATTTCCTGGTCGTTGAACCGCTCGACGCGGGCATCCACCAGGCCGATGTTCATCCCGCGATGGATCGACATGCGACGGGCGATGGATTTGGCCAAGGGCAGGTTGGCATTGCCTGAGATCAGCTTGGGTTCGTTCAGAGTGGGCATGGCAGCAGTTCCCCAGAGTGGTCGATATGACAAATTCGTGTCGTTGACACCGCATAGCATCCCACTACGGTCAGGCAAAGCTATGCGCATGAGGGAGGGGCAGAAATGCCGCACATCGACTACTTTTTTACGACGCTGTCACCCTATTCCTACCTGGCCGGGAACCGGATGGAAGAAATCGCCGAAAAACATGGCGCCAGCGTGATCTATCGGCCTTTTGACATCATGGCGGCCTTTCCCCGGACAGGCGGTTTGCCCCAAGGGCAGCGCCATCCCTCGCGCAACGAGTATCGCGCTCAGGTGCTGCCCCGCACGGCCAAACGGCTGGGAATGACGTTTCATCTTCAACCAGCGCATTGGCCGGTGAACGCGGCGCCTTCGTCCTATGCGATCATCGCGGCGCAGGCGGCCGGGGGCGGAGATGTCGGTAAACTGGTGCAGGCGGTGCTGCGCGCAACCTGGGCCGAAGAAAAGGACATTTCGGACGACGCGGTTCTCAAGGCCTGTCTGGAAGACGCTGGGTTTGATCCGGGCCTGACGGACAGCGGTTTGCTGACCGGGGCCGAAACCTATGCCCGCAACCTCGAGGATGCGGTGAGCGCGGGCGTGTTTGGCTCGCCCTTCTATGTGGTTGATAGCGGGCAAAAGTTCTGGGGCCAGGACAGCCTGGCCGATCTGGATCTGCATCTGGCAGGCAAGCTGTAGCTAGGCCAGCAGTTCCAGGAACGCGTCGATCTGGGTGTCCTGGATCGACCAGTCACAAACAAAACGTCCGGTCAGGGGTTCGTCTGGGTCGTCGCCCTCCAGCGTGCCGCGCGTGATGTAATACACCGCGCCTGCGTCCTGCAGGCGTTGGTGCAGGCGGCGCGGCATATCGGCAAAGATCATGTTGGCCTGAGGCGGGTACAGCAGTTGCACGCCCTCGGCTTGTGCCAGACCGGTCCCCAGACGCGCGCAGGCCGCGTTCGCAGCATCGGCCATGTCGCGCCACAGATCATCGGCCAAATACCCGAGCATCTGCGCCGACAGATAGCGGTGCTTGGAAAACAGATGCGCCCCGCGCTTGCGGCGCAGCTCGAATTCCCAGGCCTTGGCCGGGTCAAAGAAAATCACCGCTTCGACGCCCAAACAGCCATTCTTCGTGCCGCCAAAGCTGACCGCATCAATACCTGCCTTCCACGTCATGTCGGCGGGCGAGCAGCCCAGGGCCGCAACCGCGTTCGCAAAGCGCGCACCGTCCATATAGGCGGGCAGGCCGAATTCTTGCGCCACGGACGTCAGCGCCAGGAGCTCTTCCAGGCTATAGACCTGACCGCGTTCGGTGACCTGTGTCAGCGAAACCGGCCCGCGCTGCGGTCCATGAACGCCGCGTGTTTCCTCGGCCAGTATCGCGGTGCGCAAGGTGTCGGGTGTGATTTTATCGTCCCGGCCGACAAGGGTCAGCTTGGCCCCGGCCGAGTAAAACTCGGGCGCGTTGCATTCGTCTTCGTGGATATGGGCGGTGGGGGCGCAGAACACGGTTTGCCAGGGTTCGCCCAAGGTGGCCAGCGCCAGTGCGTTCGCGGCGGTGCCAGTGCCCACCAGATAGACGGCGGCGTCGGGGGCATCAAACAGATCCCGCAGACGTTGCTGAACCTCGGCCATTTGTGCGTCCGCGCCGTACCCCATCGCATAGCCCTGATTTGCGTCCGCCACGGCCTGCATCACCTTCGGGTGCGCCGGGCCCGCATTATCAGAGGCAAAAAACATCAGCGGGGCTCCTCGATCAGATGGTTTTCCCAGTCGTCTTCGTCGATCTCGAATTCAGGCACCGTCATTCCCTGCACCGAGACTCCGGCCCGGTGAACGCTGTCCGCATCGCCCGAGATCAGCGGATGCCAATCATACAGCTTTTTCCCCGTCCACAAGAGCTTGTAGGCGCAGGTTTCGGGCATCCAATACAGGTTCTTGTCGATATTCCCGGGTTTCAGCACGATGCATTCGGGCACGAACTGGTGCCGGATGTCATATTGCGTGCACTGGCAGGTCTCGTCATCCAACAAACGGCAGGCCACGCGGGTCAGCACAACCTCGCCTGTGTCGGCGTCTTCCAGTTTGTTCAGGCAGCATTTGCCGCACCCGTCGCACAGGGCCTCCCATTCGTCGCGGCTGAGGTCCTTGAGCGGGTAGTTTTCCCAGAAACGCGCGCGCAGGCAAGTCATAGCTTGCTCAGAATAACGCGTGACTGCTCACAATCCTTGTCCATCTGGGCGATTAGACTGTCCAGGCTGTCGAACTTCATCTCTGGGCGCAGATATTCGACCAGACCGATGGACAAAGGCGTGCCATACAAATCCCCGGTAAAGTCAAAGATATAGGTTTCCAGATTCGGTGTGTCCCCGTTGAAGGTCGGACGCACCCCAATCGAGGCAGCGCCCTGATAGCTGCCCTTATGCGGGCCTTCCAACACGTCGACCAGAACGGCGTAAACGCCCAGCTTGGGCTGGTGCAACCCGTCGATGGACATGTTGGTTGTGGGATAGCCCATTTCACGGCCACGCTGGTCACCGCCGATCACTTCGCCTTCGATCCGGTGCCAATGGCCCAGCATCGCAGCAGCATCGCGCGGGCGACCATCGCTCAGCGCTTGCCGGATCGCGGTCGAGGACACTTCGCCGGTCTCGCCCTCGATCAGTTCGACCACTGTCACGCCAAAGCCCATCTGCGCGCCAAACCGTTTCAGATCTTCGGTTGTGCCCTTGCGGCCGCGGCCAAAGCAGAAATCCGCCCCCACGATCACGTGCTTCAGGCCCAGACCGTCCTTGATGACCTTTTGCGCGAAATCCTCGGGCGTCAGGCCGGACAGGGCAGCGTTGAAGTTCAGCTCGTACAGACGTTCGACGCCCAGCTTCTCCAGCCGGTGGGCCTTGGCCTCGCGGCTCATCAAACGAAAGGCCGGAGCATCCGGGGCGAAATACTGACGTGGATGCGGTTCAAAGGTCATGACGCCCAGAGGCGCGCCAATGGCCTGGCCAGCCTTGCGGGCCAGTTCGATCACAGCCTGATGGCCCACGTGGACGCCATCGAAGTTGCCAATCGCAACCGAGGCCCCGCGGTCCGCTTCGTTCACATAGGTATGGTCACGGATGATACGCATGGCGAAGGCGTAGCGGCCATTCGCCGAATGCGCAAGCAATGAAGCGCCGCATCCTTGCCTTGCGGCGCGTCAATTTTTGCCCTGTCAGGCGATTAGTCGAATTTACGCGACGGGGCCAGCACGGTTGCCTCGCCCACCAGCACCTTTTTGCCATTCACGAGGCACCGGCAGTCCAGCCGCACCCGGCGTTTTTTATGCTCGATGTCGATCACCTCGACCTCGGCCGTTACCATGTCGCCAGGGCGCACCGGGGCCAGGAATTTCAGGCTCTGGCCCATATAGATCGTGCCATGTCCCGGCAGCTGTTCACCAATCACCGCCGAGATCAATCCGGCCGTCAGCATCCCGTGGGCGATACGGCCATGAAACATGGTGTCCTTGGCGTATTCTTCGTCCAGATGCACCGGGTTATGGTCCGTCGAGACCTTGGCGAACATCTCGATATCTTCATCGGTGACGACCTTACGCACATGGCGAGTCATCCCCATTTCGATATCTTCGATACAGATCGTTCCACGAGGCAAATTGTCCAACATCCGACCCTCCGTTTGGTTCGGTGAGTAATTTTTGAGCGCAACAGGCCCTCATGTTGGAACTTTATTACTTTGCAGCCGCAGAAAATCAAGTCTTATTTGATCTAGCGGAGTTGTCCAATGGTATAGGTTGGCATCGACATTTCCCTTTGCAGATAGGCATTTAGGGCCTCTGGATCGGGTTGGTGCGACGTTTTGGTATCTGCACGGGCCAGTCCACCGCTAATGAACAAAGAATTGATGTCCTCGCCCATGGCCCCCTTGATGTCGGTCTGCGCCCCGTCACCGATGGCCAGAATCTGAGTATCGGGAATGTCATGCCCCAAAGCATACAAACGGCGACGCGCCAGATCATAGATCGGCGGGTGGGGCTTGCCGAAATACAGGCTCTCTCCGCCCATTTCCGTGTACAGCCGCGCAACCGCACCCGCACACCATTCCCGCACCTCGCCGCGATCCACCACGATATCGGGGTTGGCGCAGAGCAGCTTCATCCCCTTGGTCTTGGCATACAGCAGTTCGGGCCGCAGATCCGCCGGATCTGCCATCGGATCAAACGGGCCACAACAGACGATGCCCTCGGCCTGGTCCAATTCAACCAATTGGACGTCCAGCGGATCCTCCAGCAGTTTCAGCGGGGTGAAAAACTCCTCGTCCCGGTCCCATTCCCCCATAAAGAACAGCTTTTGTCCAACGGCCCCCCGAAACATGGCCGAGCGCGCGCTGTCCCCCGAGGTGGCGATCGTGTCCCAGGCATCCTCGGCCACGCCGAACTTTTGCAACTGAACCTCGACCCCGGCGCGCGGTTTGGGCGAATTCGTCACCAACACCACGATCCCACCCTTGCGGCGATACTCTTGCAGGGCGGCCACCGCATCCGGCAAGGCCTGAACCCCGTCATGCACACAGCCCCAAAGATCGACGAACAGGGCGTCATAACGGCTGGAAATCTGGGACAGCGAAGAAATAATCTGGGTCATAGGGGCTCTCAGGGCTGGCAATGCAATTCTGCCGCCTGTCTAACACACCCCGATGACACCGCAGCACAAATCCGCTTTCTTTGCTCCGAAAATACTCTCGCCGAAGGCGTCCCAACGTCACCGCCTGTCCCCAGGCAGCTATATGCGGGATCAGCGCGCCAAACAGCCCCACAAGTCATAATCGCTGGCCTCGTCGACCTCGACCGTGACGATGTCTCCAACATTCAGCGCCTCTGTGCCGTCGTCGATGAACAGGTTCCCGTCGATCTCGGGCGCGTCGGATTTGGTGCGGCAGGTGGCGATGCCATCGTCATCGATATCATCCACGATGACGTCCATGACCTGACCCACCTTGGCGGCCAGTTTCGCCTCGGAAATCGCCTGCGCTTTTTGCATGAACCGATCCCAGCGATCCTGTTTGACCTCGTCCGGGACATGATCGGGCAAAGCGTTCGAGCGCGCCCCTTCGACGTTTTCGTATTGAAAGCAGCCGACGCGATCCAGCTGCGCCTCGTCCATCCAGTCCAGAAGGGTCTGAAATTCCTCTTCGGTTTCCCCCGGGTAGCCGACGATGAAGGTCGAGCGCAGTGTGATGTCGGGGCAGATGTCGCGCCAGTCGCGGATGCGGTCCAGCGTCTTTTCGGCAGCCGCCGGGCGGGCCATACGTTTCAGCGTTTCGGGGTGCGCATGTTGGAATGGAATGTCCAGATAGGGCAGGATCTTGCCCTCCGCCATCAGCGGGATGACCTCGCGCACATGCGGGTAGGGATAGACATAGTGCAGGCGGGTCCAGACGTTCAATTCACCCAGCTCTCGCGCCAGATCAAGGAAGGGAAACTTGCTGTCGCGGTCTTTCCAATCGGTGCCATAGGCGCTGGTGTCCTGGCTGATGACCAGCAACTCGCGCACGCCGCTTTCAACCAGCTTTTCCGCCTCGCGCAGCACGGCCTTCATCGGGCGGCTGGCCAGTTTCCCGCGCATGTCGGGGATGATGCAGAATTTGCAGCTGTGATTGCACCCTTCCGAAATCTTCAGATAGCTGTAGTGGCGCGGGGTCAGTTTCACACCGCTAGCGGGCAGCAGGTCAACGAACGGGTCAGGGTCGGGCGGCACGGCGCCATGTACGGCGTCCAGCACCTGTTCATATTGATGCGGGCCGGTGACGGCCAGAACCTTGGGGTGCACGCCGGTGATGTATTCGGGCTCGGCGCCCAGGCAGCCGGTGACGATGACCTTGCCGTTTTCGTTCAGGGCTTCGCCGATGGCCTCCAGCAATTCCGCCTTGGCCGAGTCCAGAAATCCGCAAGTGTTCACGATCACCGCGTCTGCGCCGGAATAGTCGGGGCTGATGCCATATCCTTCGGCGCGCAAACGCGTCAGGATGCGTTCGCTGTCGACCAATGCCTTGGGGCATCCAAGCGAGACCATTCCAATCGTCGGCTGGCCGGCACGCGGGGTATCCCGAAGCAGCGCACGCGGCGCGAGGTCGGGGCGAAGGTTGGGTGGATTCTGGGTCATGGGGCCTCTTACAGAATGCGCGCGCCCGGGGGAAGGGTGTTGCGCGATCACGCCAGCGTGACCATATCTAAGGATGTGGAGGCTGCGATGACAACAACCCAAAGATTGACGATTGAACAGGTCAAAGGCGATCAGGACTGGTCGGCGCTGGAACAGGACCTGCTGAATGAATGCACGCTGGGCCGCGTCGCCTATCTGCCGGGGAAAGAGGATTGCCCCAAGGATACACGCGATCCTGACCGCCGGGTGCGCCCCGCGTTGATCCGGTATTTGATCGAGGGCGGGTGCGACAGCCCGGATGGCGCCCGCCCCCATACCAAAGGGGTGAAGCTGGCTGGCGCATGGATCGATGGAGCCTTAGATTGCGAGGGCAGCGTCAGTTCGCTGGACATCATGCTTTTGGACTGTCTGTTCGAAAACCCTGTGTCCTTTCTGGACGCTGAATTGGGCGCATTGTACCTGCCGGGAAGCCGATTGGCTGAAGGCCTGGATCTGCATCGGTTGAAAACCAAAAAGGACCTTTTCTTGCGAGAGGGATTTCACGCCACGGGGATGGTCAACCTTTTGGGGGCGGATATTGGTGGACTGTTCGATTGCAGCGATGGACGCTTTGATGGGGGAGACAAAACGGCGCTGGACTGCAACGGAGTGCGGGTCGGGGCGGATGTGTTTTTGCGAGACGGGTTACAGGCGACGGGGTTGATGGACTTTGCCGGGGCGCAGATTTCTGGAGGTTTCGTGGTCGAGAATGCGCGGATTGAGGGAACGCTTGACCTGGACTTTGCCAAGATCGAGGGCGGCTTTTTCTGGCGTGATATTCAGTCAGAAATCCCGGTCTTGGACCTGACAAGCGCCAAGGTGGAGAAGCTGGAGGATAAAGCCGATGCCTGGAAGAAGGTGAAAACGCTTCACTTGTCGGGTTTCTCCTACTCCCAGATCCACAGCAATATGGGCGTTCAGGATCGGTTGGATTGGCTGGCGCGCAAGGTTGAACTTCCTTTGCCAGACGATATGGCGCAGGCCTTGCGCGCGCAGCGTTGGCTGACACGGGATGCTGTTGGATTTGATCCGCAGCCCTACACCCATCTGGCCAAGGTGCTGGAAGCTCAGGGCAATCGCTCGGGCGCTGCGCGGGTTCTGGCCGCGCGCGAGGATCGGCTGCGCGCTGCGGAACAGATGCGGGCCTTTGGACGGCTGGATGGATCGGCCCGTGCGGCCTTTGGATCGGTTCACATGTGGCTGCGTCAGATCTGGAACTTTTTGTTCAAGTGGATATTCGGCTATGGGCATCAACCCTTTCGCGCCCTGATCTGGTTTGTGTCGATTTGGACTGCGGCCTTTGTCCTGTACGGGGCAGCCTATCGCGCGGGACAAATGGTGCCCAATTCCGACGTCATCTTGACCTCGACCGGATGGCTAGAGGTCGCCGGGCCGTATTTCGCCGGGCTGACCGAGGTGCGTCCGGCGGTGGCGTGGCAGGGCACCCCGGCCGGGCAGGATTACGAAAGCTTCAGCGCGGGCCTCTATGCCTTGGATCTGTTCGTGCCGCTGGATGCCTTGGGCCAGGAAACCACCTGGGCGCCCAGCAAGGCCTATGGCACCTTGGGGACCATCGCCTATTGGGCGCGGATGCCTATCCAGCTGGCGGGCTGGATCATCACCGCTGTCGGGGCTGCCGTCTTGACCGGACTGATCGGCCGCAAAGAGTAGCGCCCGGCGGGACTTGGCCCGTCACGCAGGTTTGTTCAACTGGTCATTGGCAGCGGGGCGTGGCTTGCGTAGGCTGGACAAAAAAGCATCGGAGGCAAAGAGATGCGGTTTCTTGTCAGGCTGGTCGGGTTTTTCGTGGTTCTGCTGCTGGTCGCAGTGGTGGGCCTGTTGCTTTTGCCCGGGGATCGGATCGCGCAGGTGGCGGTCGATCAGCTAAAGGCCCAAACCGGGCGCGCGGTCGTGCTATCTGGCGAAACCAAGGTCAGCTATTACCCTGTGCTGGGCGTTTCGACGGGGCCGATCACGATTGCCAATGCCGATTGGTCTGACCAGGGCCCGCTGATGCAGGCCGAGGGCCTGAAGGTCGGTGTTGACCTGATGTCGCTGTTTTCGGGTGAAGTCCGCATCACCGGGCTGGAAGCCATCGCGCCGGAAATCCTGTTGGAACGCGCCAAGGATGGTCGTGTCAATTGGGATACCGGGGTGTCCGGCGTTGCTGCCTCGGGCCAGCCACAAGGCAGCTCGAACGCGTTGGCCCTGTCTTTGGACCGGGCGCTGATCCGGGATGGCCAACTGCGCTATGTGGATTATGGCGCGGGCACGGACCTGTCGGCGCGCGCTGTCACGGTTGATCTGCGCTGGCCCGAATATGACGGTCAGGCTGATTTTGATCTGTCCGCAACCTATGGCGCGACGCCGCTGCGCGTGATGGGAAATTTCGGCAATCTGGCCGACCTGCTAGAAGGCACCGTGACCCCGATCCGCGCCGAGCTGTCGGCCAATGGGGGCAAGATCGGGTTTGACGGGCGCGGGGCCTCGCAACCGCAATTTCAGGGGACGGTCAGCGTCGATCTCTCTGATACGGCGGCGTTCCTGGCCGCACTTGGCGTCGAGACCGGCGCCCTGCCCAAAGGCTTGGGCCGCAGCGTGACGCTTGGCGCCGATCTGACTTTGACCGAGGCCCAGATGCTTTCGGTTCGCGGATTGACAGCCACGCTGGATCAGAACGTTTTGCGAGGCGAGATGGATCTGAACCTGGCAAAATCCACCCCGGTGCTGACGGCCCGGATCGCAACCGATCACCTGGATCTGAAAGGGTTGGACAGCGGCGGCGGCTCTGCCAGCAGCGCGCCAACCGAGGGATGGTCGAAAGCGCCAATCGATGCCAGTGCCTTGGCCCTGCTGGATGGCGAGATCGCCTTTGATGCCAACGCCCTCAGCGTCGCCGGCCTAAGCTTCGGGACCACCAGCGCCCGCATCACCATCGACCGCGCCCGTGCCGTCGCACAGCTGCGGCAACTGGCTGGCTATGGAGGCTCGATCACAGGGCGCGTGGTGGCCAATAACCGCTCGGGCCTGTCTGTAGGGGGCGCGCTGTCGGCCAAGGGGCTGGATATGCAAACCCTGCTGACTGATATGGCAGGGATCAGCCGCTTCACCGGTGACGCGGACGCCTCGGTCGAGTATCTGGGCATCGGCAACAGCCTGCACGCGATTATGAATTCCCTGTCCGGCAAAGGCAGCCTGACCATGGGGCGCGGCACCATCCAGGGCATCGACCTGGACAAGCTGATGCGCTCGGGTGTGGGAACCGGGGGCACCACGGTGTTTGACAGCCTGACGGCCAGCTTCACCATGGACAAAGGCAACCTCAACAATCCCGACCTGCTGATGAAACTGCCAGCGCTCAGCGCCAATGGCGAGGGACGGATTGGCCTGGGGGCGCGGGATCTGGACTACCTGTTCACCCCCAAGATCAACTCGATCAATGGCGGCAAGGGCCTGGCCATTCCCGTCAGTATCAAAGGCCCCTGGGCCAGCCCCCGGATCCGGCCGGACATGGAAAAAGCTATCGATCTGAACTTTCAGGAAGAAAAGAAAAAAGCCAAAGAAAAGCTGGAAGACGAGGTCAAAGACCGCCTGGGGCTGGACAAGAAAGACGGAGAAAGCGCCGAAGACGCCATCAAACGCAAGCTGGAAGAAGAGGTCAAAGACAAGCTGCTGAAAATACTCGAGTAATCAGCTGCGCAATCCGGTCTCTTTCAGCATGCCGCGCCGCTTGGCCTCGTAATAGTAGCCGCGCGCATACCATTGTACCGCGGTTGCCTCGTCCCCATAGGACAGCAACCAGGCCCCGCGCAGATATTTCACCGCATAGGTCAGATTGGTGCGCGCATCCAACAACCCCGCATCCGGGCCACGATACCCCATTGTCCGCGCGGTCTGCGGCAAAATCTGCATCAGGCCATAGTACGGCCCGTTGCGCGCGCCGGGCCGATACATGCTTTCGCGTTGCACCACGCGATGCACCAGGCTGCGCGGAACCTCATAAAGATCCGCATACTGGTTGATCAATCGCCGCAATTCCGGGGTCTCGTTGGGATAAAGATCCGGCTCCGATCTCGCAGCACGGCGCCGCTTGCGCCGCCCGCCGCAGCCAGCCACAACCAAAGCCAATCCTGATACCAAAAACACGCGCCGCTGCATCGATCCTCTCACGCCCGTTCGGGCTTTTTCTTGGTGAAAATACCCCGGGGGAGCCCCGCAGGGGCGGGGGCAGCGCCCCCAACCACCTTCAGGTTACACGCCCAGGCACCAGCGCATAACGGCTTTCTGCGCATGCAGGCGGTTTTCTGCTTCGTCAAAAATCACCGAATGCGGGCCGTCCATGATGGCGCTGGTCGCCTCTTCATCGCGATGCGCGGGCAGGCAATGCATGAACAGGGCATCCTCCTTGGCATGGCCCATCAGCGCTTCGTTCACCTGGTAGGGACGCAGTTGATTGTGGCGCCGTTCGCGCGCGGATTGAGGGTCATGCATGCTGACCCAGGTGTCGGTGACAACCAGGTCGGCACCGGTCACGGCCTCGACCGGGTCACGCACGATTTCCACGTTCGAGCCCTTGGCACGGGCCTCTTGGACAAACACCATTTCGGGATCCAGCGTCTGCGGACCGGTAAAGGTCAGGTCAAATCCGAATTGACCCGCAGCATGGGCAAAGCTGGCGAACACGTTGTTGCCATCGCCACACCAGACGACCTTCTTGCCCGCAATGGGGCCGCGATGCTCTTCGAAGGTCAGGATGTCAGCCATGATCTGGCAGGGGTGGGTGCGGTTGGTCAGGCCATTGATGACCGGCACACTGGCATATTCAGCCATTTCCTGCAGGGTCTGTTCCTCGAACGTGCGGATCATGATCAGATCGACATAGCGCGACAGCACACGGGCGGTGTCGGCGATGGTTTCGCCATGGCCCAGCTGCATATCGGTGCCGGACAGAACCATGGTCTGCCCCCCCATCTGGCGCACGCCGACATCAAAGGACACGCGCGTCCGGGTCGAGGGTTTTTCAAAGATCAGCGCAACCATTTGATCCTTGAGCGGCTGCTCATCGTCGGGCGCACCTTTCGGGCGCCCGTTGCGCGCGTCTTTCATGGATTTCGCGGCATCAATCATGCCCCGCAATTCAGTGGGGTCGGTGGTGTGGATATCAAGAAAGTGGTTCATGTCGGTTATCTTTTCGGTATCAGGCCTGTCCGCGCAAGGGAGCGGCCGGCCGGTTGAATGGGGTCAGGAATCCAGTTGAGCCGCAGACTGCATCCAGCCGGGCGACCGCTTCGCTCACGTCGTCTTCGGTGATGGTCAGGGCGGGCAGCAGACGGATTACATTGTCGCCCGCGGGGATGGTGATGACCTCGTTGTCATAGCCCGCATTGACCATGTCCATATTGGGGACCTTGCATTTGATCCCCAGCATCAGACCGGTGCCGCGGACGCTGTCAAACACATCAGGATGCGCGGCGACGAGGCCTTCGAGCGATTGGCGCAGCTGACCCGCGCGGGTACGGACGGTGTCCAGGAAGTCGGGCGCGGTGACGGCGGTCATCACCGCGCTGCCCACGGCGCAGGCCAGCGGGTTGCCGCCATAGGTCGACCCGTGGGTGCCGGCGGTCATGCCGCTGGCGGCCTCTTGTGTGGCCAGCACCGCGCCCAGAGGGAAACCTCCGCCAATGCCCTTGGCGACCATCATGATGTCAGGGGTGATCCCCGCCCATTCATGGGCAAACAGCTTACCGGTCCGGCCAACACCGCATTGAACTTCGTCCAGGATCAGCAGCAGGTTGTTGTCGTCGCAGATCTGGCGCAGCGCCTTCATTTCCGCGTCAGGGACGGGGCGGATGCCGCCTTCGCCCTGCACGGGCTCAATCAGGATGGCGGCGGTTTTGTCGGTGATCGCGTTGGTCACACCGTCCATGTCGCCAAAGGTCAGATGGACAAAGCCGGGCAGAAGCGGGCCGAACCCCTTGGTCATCTTTTCGCCACCCGCCGCCGCGATTCCGGCCGAGGACCGACCGTGGAAGGAACCGTCAAAGGTGAGGATTTCAACCTTTTCGGGCTGGCCCTTTTCGAACCAGTATTTCCGGGCCATTTTCACGGCCAGCTCGCAGCTTTCGGTGCCCGAGTTGGTGAAGAACACCGTATCGGCAAAGCTGTGTTCGACCAATTGATCGGCCAGCTTCTGCTGCTGGGGAATTTCATACAGGTTGGACACGTGCCACAGGTTCTGAGCCTGGGTGGTCAGGGCCTCGACCAGCGCGGGGTGTGCATGGCCCAGGGCGTTCACGGCGATGCCCGCGCCCAGATCCAGAAAACGTCGGCCGTCTGCCTCGATCAGCCACGAGCCTTCGCCCTTCACGAACTGAAGAGGCGCACGGTTATAGGTCGGCAGGACAGACGGGATCATAGGTGGATCATCCTTGTTCCAAAGAGAAATCCTGAGGTTGCATTCACAGGACGGGGTGTCAACGATTTTAGGGGTTTGGGCCGCAATTGGCGGCGGATCAAAGGCTGCGGGACGTCAGACGTGGGTACGTCGGCGTCGAATTGAGGAGATATGTGCGCGTTTGATCATGCGGGCGACATATCTTAGCCGCGCCGGATTGCAAAGAATTTTCTGTTTTGCGCCCGTTCCTGCGGTTCTGGGCGGTTGTCAGGCCTTGAGCCGATACCCGGTCTTGAACATCAGCCAGGCCACAAAGGTCACCGCGCAGGTGAAGCCTCCGGCCACGGCCAATCCCAACCAGGGCGAACTGTCCGAGACACCCAGCACCCCAAAACGCACGCCGTCGATCAGATAGAAGATCGGGTTGAAGTGGGTCAGCGTCTGGATGCTGGGGGGCAGCGCCTGCACCGAGTAAAACGTCCCCGACAAAAACGCCAACGGAGTCACGATGAAATTGGTGATCGCCGCCATCTGATCGAACTTGTTCGCGAATACTCCGGCCAGGATGCCAATCCCGCCCAGCATTCCTGCGCCCAGAACCACAAAGATCAGCGCCCACAGCGGATGCGCGATCGGCAGGCCCAGCACCAGTGTCAGCCCCAGCCCGATTGCCAGCGCCACACACAATCCGCGCGCAATACCGCCGATCAGATAGCCCAGCACCAATTCCAGGGGAGACAGCGGAGGCATCAGCGTGTCCACGATATTGCCCTGCACCTTCGAGATCACCAGCGAGGACGAGGTATTGGCAAAGGCGTTCTGGATCACCGTCATCATCAGGATACCCGGCGCGATGAAATGGGTGAACGGTACGCCCATGACCTCGCCGCGTTGTGTGCCGATCGCGATGGAAAAGATCATCAGGAACAGCGCCGCCGTCGCCAGCGGGGCCAGCAGGGTTTGCGTCCAGACCACGGTGAATTGCAGCACCTCGCGCCGGATCAGCGTGTAAAAGCCCAACCAGTTCACGTGCCCAAAGCGGCGGGTGCCCATCTGCAAACTGTCTTCCATGGTGCTGCTGTGCCCTTGTTTTTGTGTCGGGCGCGTCGGCCCTGATGATTCCACGCCTTGTAACTCAGGCGCGGATCACTAAAATAGGAGCAGATCAAAAAAGTACAGAGGCGGCGCGCGCAAGCGGGGCCGCTTTTTATGGTAAGGAAACCGAATGTCCTGGACCGATGAACGCGTCGAACTTCTGAAGAAAATGTGGGGCGAGGGCCAGTCGGCCAGCCAGATCGCCAAAGAGCTGGGCGGCGTGACCCGCAACGCGGTCATTGGCAAGGTGCATCGTCTGGGCCTGTCCAATCGCTCGGGCGGGGGGGGGTCGGCCAAGGCCGAGACCAAAGCCAAGCCTGCCGCGAAACCGGCAGCCAAGCCCGCAGCCGAGGCCAAGCCCGCGCCCAAGCCGGCTGCGAAACCGGCCCCCGCGCCGGAACCGGCCCCTGCTGCGGCTGAACGCCCTGCCAACGTGACCCCGATCCGCAAGCAGATTATCCCGGCCGGTCAGCCGCTGCCGCCCCAACCCTCGGCCAATGAAATCAGCCCCGAGGCGCTGGCCAAGGTGAACGAGGTGGAAAAGAAGGCCAAGAGGCTGACCCTTCTGGAACTGACCGAGCGGACGTGCAAATGGCCCGTGGGTGATCCGGCCACCGATGATTTCTGGTTCTGCGGCCTGCCCGTGCAACAAGGAAAACCCTATTGCGAGGCGCATGTGGGCGTGGCCTTCCAGCCGATGTCCAACCGCCGCGACCGCCGCCGCTAAGGCCCGAACGGTTCCAATACAAAACCCCGCGCCTGCCGCGGGGTTTTTTCGTTCCGCCTAGCCGGTGAAGGTGCCGCAGCTACCGCAAAGCGGTTTTTCGCGTCTTACAGTTTGCGCAGGATTTTCTGCAATTTGGGCTCGGCCACCAGTTTTGCCGCGCGGGCGGGGCGCATCCATTTGCGTTTGCGCTCGTCTGCCTCGGGGAAGTCATCGACCAGCTTTTCGACTGTCAGCACATAGACATGGGCCTCGATTGGGATAACGCCGCCGTCGTCGGTGTCTTTGTCATAGTCATAGCTGCCGATGGGGTCAGGGTTTACCTTGGCCTTTTTGACCCCGGCTTCTTCCCAGGCTTCGGTCATCGCGGCCTGAGCGCCCGTTTTCCCGGGGATCGGCCAGCCCTTGGGAATGATCCAACGGCCCGTCCCGCGCGAGGTGATCATCAACACGCGCAGATCATCGCCCGTCCCGCGCAGACACAGCGCGGCCACCTGAGGCTGGCGCGCTTGCGTCACGTTGGGCTGGGTCGCGACCCAGTTTTTGGCGGATTTGTTCGGCATGTATCTCTGCTCGGTTCTTCGCTTGGTTGGCCGCTGTGTATATACACATCGTAACACAATTGCAAAATTTTGCTGAATTCGCGCAAAAATGGTGTTTCGCGGGGAAATTTCAACGCTGCCGGCGCTTGGCCCTTAGGGTGGGGTCGGCCTGTGTGGGGTCCTCGGGCCAAGGGTGCTTGGGGTACCGGCCGCGCATGTCCTTGCGCACATCCGCATAGGAGCTGGCCCAGAACCCCGGGATATCCATCGTCGTTTGAACGGGGCGTCCCGCAGGCGACAGAAGCGTCACCCTTAAGGGCTGGCGTCCTACGGTCGGATGCGTGGTCTGGCCGAACATTTCTTGTAAGCGCAGGCTGATTTCGGGCGTTTCCCCGCTGTAATCAATCGGGATTTTCCGGCCCAGGGGGGTGGTGAAATGCGCTGGGGCGGCCTGATCCACAGCCTGCATCTGGTTCCAGTCCAGCATGCCGCGCAGGGCCGGCAGCAGGTCAAATTTTTTCCATCCGTCCGCAGTTTTTACACCAGTCAGATGCGGCAGCAGCCATTCGTCAATCGATTGCATCAACGCATCAGGGGACATGTCGGGCAGGTCCTGGCCCGCGTCGCGCACCAAAAGTACCCTGGCGACAAAGCGTTTGGCGGCGTCTGACAGAACGATCCCCAGATCCCGGACCCCGTCCAGCATCGCCAGAGCCATGGCCTCGGGCGGGGCGTCCTTCCAGATGCGGTCATCCAGGGTCACGGCGCCCAGCATCTCGCGTTTGCGAGCGACGACCCGGCGGTCTCGCTTGGACCATTCACAGATGTCGCGCCAGTGGATCTGGTCGGCGAACAGGTTGCGCAGCTCGCTTTCGGTGATCTGGATGGCTTGGCGAATTTTGGCCTCGCGCGGGTTGCCATCGGTATCGGTGACCACGATCAGGCGGGTTCCGGCCAAGGGGTCGTTGTCATCCAGAATGGCACCTTTGCCACCGGACAGAACAAAGCGCGGCGTGTCCCCCTTTCGGCGCAGACCGACCCGATCCGGATAGGCAAGGGCGGCCATTTCGGCAGGTCCCAGCGGCGCGTGATCGCCGCGGGTTTGGCCGCGCAGCCGCTTGGCCTCGGAGCGGATGCGTTCGACGGCACCGCGATTGGCCGGATGGGGCCGGTTTTCGGCATAGCGGCGGGGGTCATTCAAAGCCTCGAGCCGCAGTGACAAGTCCACCGGGGCTGAAAACGGCAAGGGATCACGATCCCCCAACAGCGCGGCCAACATCGCCGCCTGCGGGCCAGCAACCGTCAGCATATGTGCCAGACGCGGATGCAGGGGCAGCTTGGACAGTGCCTTGCCATGATCGGTGATGCGGCCCTTGTCGTTCAGCGCGCCCAGCATCACCAGCAAGGCCTGAGCCTCGGCATACACACCGGGATTGGGTGGGGTCAGAAAGGGCAGGTCGGTGGGATCGGCGCCCCAAACGGCCAGCTCCAGCGCCAGACCGGCCAGATCGGCGGCCTCGATCTCGGCGGGGGGATAGGCCAGCAACGCGCCTTCCTCGCCCTTGGTCCACAGGCGATAGCAGGTGCCTTCGGCGACACGGCCGGCGCGGCCGGTGCGCTGGGTGGCCTCGGCGCGGGTGACGCGTTCGGTGACAAGGCGCGACATGCCGCTGCCCGGATCGAACCGCGCCCGCCGCGCGCGCCCGGCATCCACCACCACGCGGATGTCCTGAATGGTCAACGAGGTTTCCGCGATCGAGGTCGCCAGCACCACCTTGCGCCCCGATTGCGCGGGCTGAATTGCAGCGCGCTGGGCCGCAAAGTCCATGGCGCCAAACAGGGGGCGGATCTGACACTCTTTGGGCAGGCGGGATTTCAGCAAAGCCTCGGTGCGGCGAATCTCGCCCTCGCCGGGAAGGAAAACCAGAACGCCGCCCTCGGTTTCGCCGACGGCTTGGGCAACCAGATCGGCGGTGGCGTTTTCCAGCCGGGTGCGTTTATCCAGCGGGCGATCCAGATGGGTCACCGTGACGGGGAAACTGCGCCCTTGCGAGGTGATCACCGGCACGTCGCCCATCAGCACCGCCACAGGCCCCGCGTCCAAGGTGGCGGACATAGCCAGCAGAATCAGATCGTCGCGCAGGGCCTCGGCGATTTCCAGGCACAGCGCCAGCCCCAGATCTGCGTTCAGAGAGCGCTCATGGAATTCATCGAACAGCACCGCGCCGATGCCGGACAGTTCAGGATCGGACTGGATCATGCGGGTCAGGATGCCCTCGGTCACGACCTCGATTCGGGTGGCTTTGCTGGTCTTCGCCTCGCCGCGGACGCGATAGCCGACAGTCTGGCCGGGTTTTTCACCCAAGGTCGCGGCCATGCGCTCGGCTGCGGCGCGGGCGGCCAGACGGCGCGGTTCCAGCATCAGGATTTTTCCATCGGTCAGCCCGGCGTCCAGCATCGCCAGGGGCACCACCGTTGTCTTGCCCGCACCGGGGGGCGCTTGCAGCACCGCGCGGCCTGCGTCGCGCAGGGCAGAGATCAGATCAGGCAGGGCCTCGCGGATGGGTAGTTGGGTCTCCATGCCTCGCTTATCCGGGATGGGGACTGCGACGGCAAGAGGGCTGGACAACACGTGGCCGGGCAAGGCATGAAGACGCCCGAATAATCGGGACGGTATGATCGGGACGGCGCCATGGATATTGAACAGCTGAGTGACAAGATCATCGCAGGGGACCGCCGTTCGCTGGCGCGGGCCATCACCCTGGTCGAAAGCAGCCGTCCCGATCACCGGGACCAGGCCGCGCAGTTGATCGAGGTGCTAAGCCGAAAGACCGACAAACAGGCCATTCGTGTCGGCCTGTCGGGCACGCCGGGTGTTGGCAAGTCCACCTTTATCGAAAGCTTCGGGATGATGCTGACGGGGCAGGGGCTGAAAGTGGCCGTTTTGGCGGTTGATCCGTCCTCGACCCGTTCGGGTGGGTCCATCTTGGGCGATAAAACCCGGATGGAGCGCCTAAGCCGCGAACGAAACGCCTTTATCCGCCCTTCACCCAGCCAGTCGCATCTGGGCGGCGTGGCTCGGCGCACCCGCGAGGCTGTGGCCCTGTGCGAGGCGGCAGGCTTTGACGTGGTGTTGATCGAAACCGTGGGGGTTGGCCAATCCGAAACCGTTGTCGCAGAAATGTCGGACCTGTTCATCCTGCTGCTGGCCCCGGCGGGGGGCGATGAATTGCAGGGCGTCAAACGGGGCATCATGGAAATGGCCGACATCATTCTGGTCAACAAGGCCGATGGCGATCTGAAGCCCGCCGCGATGCGGACCTGCGCCGATTATGCCGGGGCCTTGCGCCTGTTGCGCAAACGGCCTCAGGACCCCCAGGATTTCCCCAAGGCGATGACCGTTTCGGCGCTGGAAGAGGACGGCCTGGCGAAGGCCTGGCAGGAAATGACCACCCTGACGGATTGGCGCCGCGAGGCAGGACATTTCGCTGGCCGCCGGGCTGCACAGGCCGAATACTGGTTCGGAGAGGAAGTCCGCCAAGGCCTGCTGGCGCGTCTGGAACGCGAGCCGATCAAGGGCATGATGGATCAGTTGGGGCACCAGGTGGCCACGGGGAATACCACGCCCTCTGCCGCTGCGGCCGAACTGTTGGGCTTGATGCAGCAGGGATAGAAGGTTTCCACCGATACCCCCCTTGACGCGCCGGGTGATTCCGCCTAATCACCCCGAACGGAATTTAGGGCGCTGCCTTTGCGGCGTCCGTTTATGTTGTAGGGGCGCCGAATGCCCCGTTGATGAGACGAGGATACAGCCATGTCGCGCCGCTGCGAACTGACCGGTAAAGGCCCGATGTCTGGCAACAATGTCAGCCACGCCAAAAACAGAACCCGTCGCCGGTTTCTGCCGAACCTGAACGACGTCACCCTGCAATCGGAAGCTCTGGGTCGTGGCGTAAAGCTGCGCATCTCGGCCGCTGCCCTGCGCTCGGTTGATCACCGTGGTGGTCTGGACGCGTTCCTGGCAAAAGCCAAAGACGACGAACTGTCGGCCAACGCGCTGAAAGTCAAAAAAGAGATCGCGAAAGCCCAGGCCTCGGCCTAAGCCTTCCTCTCGGACAAGTTTGAACGGCCCTGTCGCAATCGCGGCGGGGCTGTTTGGCTTTGTGCCCGGTGGGTATGGGCGTTTTTGTCGCTTTTCATCGCCCGGGTCCTGCGCCTATATCTGCCCATAGGATGACGACTCCCGTGCGCGCATATATCGGCATTTTGCTTGCTGTCATGCTGGCCTTTACCGGCCAGTCCATGGCGATCGCGCGCGGTACGCCATCTGCCTCTGGCCAGATTGTCCTGTGTACCGGAACCGGTCCAATTTCGGTACTGGTGGATGAAAATGGCCAGCCGGTTGGTCAACCTCACATCTGCCCCGACTGCGCGTTTTCCTTTTTCGATGCGCTTGGCGATGCGTCGCCCCAAGTTTTGCGTCCCGTGGGCCGCGCTGTTGCGCTGCGCCTTGATCAAGGTGGTTTCGCAGATCCTGGGCAGACTGTCCCTGCCGTGGCCCGGGGGCCGCCTGTCTACGTCTGAACTCTAATTTCCAATATTTCAGACAAAGACGAGAGGACGAGACATGTCGTTCAAAACCACCCTGTTCGCGGCAGCCGCCGCTGTTGCCGTTGCTATGCCTGCCTTCGCCGAGGGCATCATGGTCAAAGACCCCTACGCCCGCGTGTCCGCGATGATGTCCAGCTCGGGGGCGGCCTTTATGATCATCGAGAATCACTCGGGTCAGGCCGACCATCTGGTTGGCGCGGCCTCGGATATTGCCGAAAAGGTCGAATTGCATACCCACAAGGAAGACAGCAATGGCGTGATGCGCATGCTTCACGTTGAAGAGGGGTTTATGCTGCCCGAATCCGGCACGATCGAGATGAAACGTGGTGGCCATCACGTGATGTTCCTGGGGCTGAAAGAGCCGCTGAAGGACGGCGACATCGTCCACGTGACCTTGCAGTTTGAAAAGGCTGGGGCTGTCGAGATTGACGTGCCTGTCGACCTGAACCGCAAGCCGATGCACGGTAAAATGGGTCATGGGAAGATGGAGCATGGCAAAATGGACCATGGCAACATGGGCCATATGAAACATGGCGAAAAGAAAATGTCGAATTAAGGGGGAACGCTTCTCCTTGTGCGGGGCTGTGCCCCGCCGTCGTCGAAGCGTCAAAGCCGGTCCCGATGGGCCGGCTTTGGGGCCTGTTTCAGCCGTTGAGTATGGTTTCGACCCAGGCTGGGACGATCTGCGTGGCTTGTCCGAAGTGGGTTTCTGCGAAGTCTGACACGGTCGCTGAAGGTTCCAGGTTCAGTTCGACAGTATGGGCTCCGGCGCGGTTTGCGTCTTGTCCGAAGGCTGCGGCCGGGTAGACATTGCCCGAGGTGCCGATGGCGGCGAAGATATCGGCCTGGCGCAGGTGATCCCAGATTTCATCCATGAAGTAGGGCATTTCACCGAACCAGACCACGTCGGGCCGTGCGGCGGGTGCGGTGCAGGCGGGGCAGGGATGGCCCGGTTCCATCCGCAGGGGCGCGTCCCATCGGTGGCCGCAGGCTGCGCAGAGTGCTCCGGCCAGGGTACCATGCATGTGAAGGACGTTGTTTGAGCCAGCGGCTTCGTGCAGGCCATCAACGTTTTGCGTGATGATCAGGACCTCTGCCCTGTGATCCCGTTCCAGCCGCGCCAGCGCCGTATGGGCTGCGTTCGGCTGGGCCTTGGCGGCCTGCTCGCGTCGCGCGTTATAGAAATCGTGTACCAGCGCGGGGTTGCGCGCAAAGCCTTCCGGGGTGGCGACGTCCTCGATCCGGTGCCGGGCCCACAGGCCGTCTTCGTCGCGAAATGTGCCCAGTCCGCTTTCGGCGGAAATCCCTGCGCCGGTCAGGATAACGATCTTTTCCATGCTTGCTCCTTCGCCTAGTATCCTGCACCGAAGGAGAGCCCCATGACCACCCGCATCCTGTTCGTATGTCTTGGAAATATCTGCCGTTCGCCTGCGGCCGAGGGCGTTGTGCGCCAGTTTTCCCCCGATCTGGAGCTGGACAGTGCGGGCACGTCAGATTGGCATGTCGGCGAGGCCCCCTATGGCCCCATGCAAACAGCGGCCAAAGCCCGTGGGTTTGATCTGTCACCCTTGCGCGCGCGTCAGTTTCGCAGCCAGGACTTTGCCGAGTTCGACCTGATCGTGGCGATGGATCATTCGAACCAGGACCGGATCGAAGCCTTGCGACCCAAGGGCAACGACACGCCGGTGACACTGTTCGCCGAATATGCCGAGGGCTGGGGGGCGTCCGAGGTGCCGGACCCCTATTACACCCGGGATTTCGATGGTGTGCTTGATCTGATCGAGGATGCTGCGCGTGGGATGATCGCGCAGCTTTGATCCCTGGCTTCAGGCGTCTGAATGGGCCCAGTCCCAGTACAGTTCGCGCGTGCGGCGGGTGATCGGGCCGATCTCGTATTGCGTGTCATCAAAGGCCGTTACGGGTGTGACCTTATTCATATTGCCCGACAAAAAGACCTCGTCCGCGCTGTTAAAATCCTCAAAGCTCAGGACGGTTTCGTGCACGGAATAGCCATCGGCGCGCAGGTTCTTGATATGGCGCGCACGGGTGATCCCCGCCAGGAAGGTGCCATTGGCGATGGGGGTGAAAACCTCGCCGTCCTTGACCATGAACACGTTCGCGGTGGCGCTTTCGGCGACATTGCCCATCGCGTCGGCGACCAGCGCATTGCCAAAGCCCTTGGCGCGGGCCTCGGCGACCATCCGGGCATTGTTGGGGTATAGACATCCGGCCTTGGCGTTGCACACCGCGTCCTCCATCACCGGGCGGCGAAACCGGGTGCGGGTCAGCGTGGTCGCGGTTTCGGGCGGGGCCATGGGGATCGCTTCCAGCGAGATGGCAAAGCCCGTCAGATCAGGTTTGGGCGCAATGGCCGAGGAATCGCCCTCGATCGCCCAATACATCGGACGGATATAGACGGCCTCGCCCTTGGTAAATCCGCGCAGGCCGTCATGCACGATCTCGACCATGTCCTGGGTTGAAACCGTCGGGGTGATCATCAATGCCTCGGCGGAACGGTTCACACGCGCGCAGTGGGCCTCCAGATCCGGGGTCAGCCCGTCAAAAAAACGCGCGCCATCAAACACGTTGCTGCCCAGCCACGATCCATGATCCGCAGCATTCATCACCGGCAAATCGCCCTGATGCCAGGTGCCTTTGAAATAGGTGCGGATGTTGTTGCTGAGTGCCATTGACGTGCTCCTTTGGGCGCAGGCTACGGTCCCGGCACGGTAGGGTCGATACCGTAGTTTGACGGGGTTTGGCTTGACCGGCGATAGCTGCGCAGTGAATGCTGAGCCTATTCAGAACGAAAGGATTGCCAATGCGTTTTTTGATCCTCTTGATCCCCCTTTTGGCAAGCGCGTGCATGTCCAGTGATGATCGCCACCCGATCCAGGTGATGCTGGAGGGGCGCAAGGTGGTCTATGACCTGCCAGCCAGCACCGAGGACTGGACGCGCCCCGACAGCATGGTGCCCGAACACCAGACCTGGGCGGCGGACGGGACCACGGTGTATCATTCGCGCCCGCTGTTGGTGGATTACAAGACCTATCCCAAAAAGGGCCGCTGGTGGATCAAAGGGAACCGCTATTGTTCGTGGTTTGGCGAGGGCGAGCCGCCCGAGGATCTGCGGTGCTACACCGTGCGCACGTCCGACAAGGGCACGCGCATTCACTTTGTGCCCCGCAAAGAGATGTTCGATATTTTCGGAAACCGGGAATGGCACGGGACCTATGCGGACTAGGGCCCAAGGGGCGCCCCGCATCATGAAGACGCGGGGCGCAGATGTTTAGCTGCGGATCATGCCGACGATGTCGTAGGTCTGCGCGAGGATCGGTGCGGCGATAGCGCGGGCGCGCTCGGCCCCACGGCCCAGGATGCGGTCTATCTCGGCCGGGTCCTGCATCAGGCGCTGCATCTCGCCCGAGATCGGGGCCAGTTTTTCAACGGCCAGTTCGGACAGCATCGGTTTGAATTCCGAGAACTGCTTGCCGCCCACATCGGCCAGCACCTGATCGACGCTCTGATCAGACAGGGCGGCAAAGATGTTCACCAGGTTGCGGGCATCGGGACGATCCTCAAGACCCTTGGCTTCCGAGGGCAACGCCTCGGGGTCGGTCTTGGCCTTGCGGATCTTTTTCGCGATGGCATCGGCGTCATCAGTCATGTTGATCCGGCTGGCGTCCGAGGGATCGGATTTCGACATCTTCTTGGTGCCATCCCGCAGCGACATCACCCGCGTGGCCGCGCCTTCGATCACCGGTTCGGGGATGGGGAAGAAATCGGTCTTATAGTCGTGGTTGAACTTGGTCGCGATATCGCGGGTCAGCTCCACGTGCTGTTTCTGATCTTCGCCCACCGGGACCTCGGTGGCGTGATACAGCAGAATGTCGGCCGCCATCAGCGCCGGATACGCAAACAGGCCAAGCGAGGCGTTCTGCGCGTTCTTGCCCGCCTTGTCCTTCCACTGGGTCATGCGCTGCATCCAGCCCATGCGTGCCACGGTGTTGAAGATCCACGCCAGCTGAGCGTGCTCGACCACCTGAGACTGGTTGAACAGGATGGATTGTTCCGGATCGATCCCCGAGGCAATAAAGCCAGCGGCCAATTCGCGGGTCTGATTGCGCAGCGCTTGGGGGTCTTGCCAGACGGTGATGGCGTGCATATCGACCACGCAGTACACGGTTTCAATCCCGTCTGCCTGCTTGTCGACAAAGCGCTTCAGGGCGCCCAAATAGTTGCCAAGGGTCAGCCCACCCGAGGGCTGGATTCCCGAAAAGACGCGCGGTTTGAAACCGGCGTTCGGGGTGGATTGCGTTTGGACCGCATCCGACATGGTGTATCTCCGTCTGGATTTATTCGTGCGGGTGGCTTACCCATGCCCCAAAGCCCCGTCAAGGAGAGCGCCGATGAGCAGCCCCAATAACTCGCCTTTCAACACGCTACCGCCCGTGATCGTGGCCCTATTCCTGGTGATGATGGGGATCGAGCTGGTATTTTCCCTGGGCGCGCGCGGCCTGGTGGGCGGACCCGAGGCCGTGGGCTGGCGGTTAGAGGCTGTGCAGACCTATGCCTTTTCGGCTCCGATTTTCCAGTGGATGCTGCAAAACGGGCAATGGCCGACTGAACATATGCTGCGCTTTGTCAGCTATGCCTTTGTACACGGGACATTCATGCACGCGCTGTTTGCCGGAGTGATGCTGCTGGCCTTGGGCAACATGGTGGGGCGGATCTTTAGCCAGGTGAACACGTTGCTGGTGTTCCTGTTGGGCGTGATCGGCGGGGCGTTGATTTATGGGCTAGTGGTGGACAGCCAGGTGCCACTGGTTGGAGCGTTTCCGGGCGTTTATGCGCTGATCGGAGCCTATAGCTTTATTCTTTGGGTCCATGCGGGACACACGGGCGCCAGTCAGTTGCAGGCGTTCCGTCTGATCGGGGTCCTCATGGCCCTGCAGCTGTTTTTTGGTGCCGTGTTCGATGGCCCGCCCGATTGGATTGCGGATGGGACGGGGTTCGTGATCGGGTTCGTGGCGTCCTTTGTGCTTAGCCCTGGTGGCTGGCAACGGTTGCGCGACAAGATGCGCCACCGCTAGGTCAGCCGCGTTTCAGGGCTGATTTGAACTCGGACAGGCGGAAGGCGCCGATCAGCTGGCCGATGCCGAAATAGCTGACGATCCCCACGGCGATCAGGGCGGCCAATGCCGCATAGCGCACGCCTGCCATCCCCAGGAACGGCATCAGCAGCGCCATCGCGCCCCACAGGCACGCCCCCATGGCCAGCGCAGCGATCACGATCCGCCAGATGCGCGCGCGGAACCGGTCGTCGAACCGGGCGACCTCGCCAAAGGGACGAGAGCCGAAGGCCAGCAGCGCGACCATGCCCCAGCCCGCGATTGTGGTCGCGATGGCCGCAGCGATCCAGCCCAGCACCGGGGCCAGCCCGATCGCGACACCCGCATTGATCACCATGGCAACCACCGCATAGTGGAACGGGCGGCGGGTGTCCTCGCGGGCGAAAAACAGCGGTTGCAGGATTTTCTGGATCACAAAGGCGGGCAGGCCCAACCCGTAGACGGCCACGGCCATTGCAATGGCGGCGCTGTCATCAGCCGTCGTCGCGCCGCGTTCAAACAGGACCGAGACCAGCGGCAACGGGATCACGATCAATGCGACTGCGGCGGGGATGGTCAGAGCCAGGGAAACCTCGGCCGCGCGGGACAGGGCGTTTCGGGCGCCGTCGTGATCCTCGGCCTTCAAACGGCGCGACAGGTCCGGCAGCAGCACCACACCAATGGCGATCCCAACCACGCCCAGCGGCAGCTGGTACAGCCGGTCCGCCGCATAAAGCCAGCCCACAGCGCGGTCGAAATAGCTGGCGACCTGTTGGCCGACCAGCAAGTTGACTTGCACCACGCCCCCGGCCAGGGCGGCGGGGATGGCGACCTTGATCAGGCGGCGCATATCGGGGGTCAGGCGCGGGCGTTCCAGCCGCATTTTGAAACCAGCCCGACGGGCCGCGATCCAGACCAGCGCCAGTTGTGCCACACCGGCCACGGGGATGGTCCAGATCAGCGCGCGGGCGATATCTCCGCCCGTCAGGGCCGCGATCACCATCACACTGACCAGCAACACGTTTAGCAGCACCGGCGCGGCGGCGGCGGCGGCGAACCGGCCCAGTGAGTTCAGAATGCCCGACAGCAGCGCGGCCAGTGAAATGAACAGGATATAGGGAAAGGCGATCCGCCCGAATTCAACCGACAGATCAAACTGTTCCTGCCCTGCAAACCCCGAGGCCAGCCCGTATATCAGCCACGGCATCGCCAATTGGGCGGCCAGCGTCAGCCCTATCAGGATCGAGGCCAACCCGGCAAAGGCCTGCGCGGCGAAACCCTCGGCATCCTCCTTGCCCTCCAGCTTCTTCGAAAATATCGGGATGAACGCCATGTTGAACGCCCCTTCGGCAAAGAAGCGGCGGAACATGTTGGGCAGGCGAAAGGCGACCACATAGGCCTCGTAGGCGGGGCCGGTGCCCAGATAGGCCAGGATGATCGCATCGCGCACGAAACCCAGGATACGGCTGGCCAGGGTCCACATGCCAACCGTCAGAAACCCCGAGATCAGGCGGATCGGTTTCATGTCTTGGGTCTCCAGTCCATGCCCATATAGCCATGGCCCTGTTCCAGTTCCCCGATCATCGCAGCAATGCGACGATCCCGGGTTTCGGGGCGTTTGGCGCGGGCAATCCACGCCAGCCAGTCGTTGCGCTGATACGGAGGGCGCGCGTCATAGGCCGCTCGCAACCGGCGCGTATCCAACAAGACAGCAATGTCCTGGGGCATCGGTTGCAGCGGACGTTTCAGGGTCATTCTGCGCTGGCCCTTTCGGCCCCTTTGGTGATTGCCTCGCGCAGTTTACGTTCCAGTGATTTCTGTTTCGCGGCCGAGTGGAACTTCAGCCCGAACATATCCTTCACATAGAACGTATCGACGACCTGTTCGCCATAGGTCGCGATGACCGCGCTGGCGATATAGACGTTGTTGTTGGCCAGAGTGCGCGTCAGATCGAACAGAATGCCGGGGCGGTCGCGGGTGTCGACCTCGATAATCGTGTAGATTTCCGACCCTTCGTTGTCGAAGGTGATCGAGGTGGGCACCTTGAAGGCGCGCTCGCGTTTCTTGATCTTGTCCCTGGATTTGATCGCCTCGGTGGCCACGACCTCGCCCTTCAGGGTCTTCTGGATCATCTGGCGCAGGCGTTGCAGCCGGGCTTCCTCATAGGGGTGGCCATCGGCGTCCTGAATCCAGAAGACCGCAGTCGCATAGCCATCGTTCGTGGTATAGGTCCGCGCGTCCACCACATTGGCCCCGACCAGAGCCAGCGCGCCCGACAGGCGCGAGAAAATGCCGGGATGGTCGATCATTGCGAAACAGGCGCGGGTCGCGTCGCGGTCGGCATCCAGGTGCAGGTCGATGCGCACCTCGTCATCCGGGATATCGTGCAACAGCTTGGCAAAGATCACATGTGTTGCGGTGTCCAGACCCTGCCAATAGGGCGGATAATGGCGGCCGGTTTCGTGGCGCAGCGCGGCCGGGTCCCACCCGTCCATGGCGTCGCGCAGCTGACGGCGAGCCTCGGCGCCCCGGTTCTCGCGGTTCAGATCCTCGAGCCCGTGTTCCAAGGCCTGCGAAGTTTCCTTGTGCAACTGGCGCAGCAGCATAGCCTTCCAGTTGTTCCAGGTGCCCGGACCAACGCCGCGGATGTCACAGACGGTCAGCACTGTCAGCAGGTCCAGCCGTTTGCGGGTTTTCACGGCCTTGGCAAAGTCGCGCAGGGTGCGCGGATCGGACAGGTCGCGTTTTTGGGCCATGTCGGACATCAGCAGGTGATAGCGCACCAGCCATTCCACCGTTTCGCATTCCGATTTGTTCAGGCCCAGACGCGGGGCCACCTTGCGAGCGATCTGAGCGCCCAGAACCGAGTGATCCTCGTCGCGCCCTTTGCCGATGTCGTGCAGCAGCAGCGCGATATACAGGATGCGCCGGTTCACACCGCGTTTCAGGATGCCGCTGGCAACGGGCAGTTCCTCGATCAGCTCGTCATGCTCGATCTGGCTGAGCACCTTGATACATTGGATCGTGTGCTCGTCGACCGTGTAGTGGTGATACATGTTGAACTGCATCATCGCCACGATGGGTTCGAATTCGGGAATAAAGGCCGACAGCACCCCCAGTTCGTTCATCCGGCGCAGGGCGCGTTCGGGGTTCCCGTGTTTCAGCAGCAGGTCCAGAAACAGGCGGCGCGCTTCTTTGTCGTTGCGCAGATCGTCATCGATCAGATGCAGGTTGGCCTTGACCAGGCGCATCGCGTCGGGATGGATCAACATGCCCGTACGCAGACCTTCTTCGAACACCCGCAAAAGGTTGATTTTGTCCGACAGAAAGTCTTCTGGATTGTCCACATTCAGGCGGTTGTGCACCACCTTGTAGCCCGCCTTCACGCGCGGAGTCCGGCGGAAAATACGTTCCAGCAGCGGGGCGTTTTTGACATGCATGGCTTCTAGTTTGGTCAGGAAGATGCGGGTCAGGTCCCCGGTTTCGGTGGCATAGCGGAAATAGTCTTGCATGAAATGCTCGACCCCGCGCCGCCCGGCCGTGTCCTCATAGCCCAGACGTTCAGCCACCTCTACCTGAAGGTCAAAGTTCAGCTGATCGGTGGCGCGATTGGTGATCAGATGCAACTGACAGCGGACCGACCACAGGAAATCTTCGGCGGTTTTGAAGCTTTGGAACTCGTCCTCGGTGAAAACGTCCAGTTTGACCAATTCGGCCGAGTTCTGCACACCATGCACATATTTCGCGATCCAGAACATGGATTGCAGATCGCGCAGGCCGCCTTTGCCCTCTTTGACATTGGGTTCCACGACATAGCGTTCGCCGCCCTGGCGTTTGTGGCGGGCATCGCGCTCGGCCAGCTTGGCCTCGATGAATTCGGCAGCGGTGCCCTTGAACAGATCGGCGTTCAGGCGCTCGTCCAGCTCGTTGGCCAAGGCGACATCCCCCGCCAAGACGCGATGTTCCAGCAACGCCGTGCGGATGGTGTAATCTTCTTTGCCCAGCTTCACACAGTCGCGGATCGTGCGCGAGGCATGCCCGACCTTCAGCCGCAAATCCCACAGGATATACAGCATCCCCTCGATCACGGCCTCGGCCCAGGGCGTGATCTGTTTTGGTGTCAGGAACAGCAGGTCGACGTCTGAATAGGTGGCCATTTCACCGCGGCCATAGCCCCCGACAGCGATCAGAGCCATACGCTCGTTTTTGCCTCCGCCGGCATTCATCAGGTTGATCGACACATCGCGCGATGCGATCACCAGGCAATCTGTCAGCCAAGTATAGGCCCGCGTGGTCGGGCGCGCACGAAATGGATCGGCGGCAAAGGCCTTGGCGATGGCCTCCATCCCGTCTTTGCGCGCTTGAGTCAGGATCGGCACCACAGCCGCGCGGATGTCCGAGGCATCAGACAGGCCGTTCGTCGCCTCGGCAATCTGGGCGCTTACTTTGGTGGTGTCGAAAATGGTTTCTGCCGGACAGATCAGGCTGTCCGGCGCATCAGGCATGTCTTTCATTCGTCTTCTTTATCAGAGTCCGCCACCGCCAAAGGCTCGGGGGGCGGGGTCGATGATCACGACCTTCTTGTTCTGGATCTGGGCAATGGCCAGACCGCGTTCGTTGGTACCATCCCCGCGCAGGCGCAGGATACCGTTCACTCCTTGGAAGCCAGCCCCCTGGGTCAGCGCCGACACGGTCAAGGCATCCTTATGCCCGGCCTGAACCAGCGCCCCAATCGCGGCGATCCCGTCATAGGCCAGCCCACCGATCGAGTGCGGCTGCGCCCCATAAACCGATGCATACCGATCCGAGAACCGTTAAGTCATCGTCGGGTCAGGCATCGCAAACCAGGCCCCCTGAACACCGGGCAATTCCAGCGTCTGAGGCGGAACATCCCAACGGGTCAGGCCCATATACTGGACGCTTTGCGGGTTCACCCCGGCCTCCAGCAGCAGCTGTGTGACCAGCGGCAGCGCACCATCGGTATTGGCCGTCAGGAACACGGCATTTGCCGCGCCGCTTTTGACGGCTTTTTCCACCTCGGGGATGGCGGCGACAACGCCTTGCTGCGAGAACTCATAGCCCACAGCAGCCGCCATCGAGGCCCCGCCCGTGCGGCCAATCGCGGTTTGGATCGCGTTTTTGCCCAACTGACCGGCCAGGTTGGTGTCATGCGCGATCACGATGTTGCCTTTGCCCTGCGTGGCGGCGAACCGCACCATCCGCTTGGCGGTATTTTCAAAGGTCGGCCCCAGAATGAACAGGTTGCCACCCGCGATGGTCGAGTTGTTCGAGAAGCTGAGCACGTTCACGTTCTTCGAGGCCACGCCCACGGCAACGGCGTTCGCTTCGGCGCTGTAGACCGGGCCCAGAATGATCTTGGCCCCATCGCCAACAGCCTTGATGGCTTGCTGTTGCGCGGTGCCCGGATCCCCGGCGGTCGAGTATACCCGCAGATCAATCTTGACGCCTTCCAGGTCCGTGATCGCCAGTTTGGCTGCGTTTTCAAGGCTTTGAGCCAGTATGTCATCTCCTGCATTGCCGCTGCCGCGCGGCACCAGCAGCGCCACAGGAACCGGGGCCGAGGTGTTGATCATCTGGCCGCTGCCCATCGAAACGGGCTCGCATGCGGCCAGAACAATCAGGCTCAGCACTGCAAAAAGGCGGGCGATCAGGTTGCGGGGGGTCGATAAAACGGCGAACATAGACTGGTTTTCACTCCCTGAGGGCTGGCATTCAGCGCCTGGTATCTTTGGGCGCAATAATAGACACCATAAGGAAGGGGTCCAGTGTTAAATCCGCAAATCGCAACGCTGCCGCCAGGCTTGTACCTGATTGCCACACCTATCGGGACCGCGCGGGATATCACTTTGCGCGCACTGGACATTCTGGCCTCGGCGGACGTGCTGGTGGCTGAGGACACGCGTAGCTTGCGTCGCCTGATGGAGATACACGGCATCGCGCTGGGGGACCGTCCGGTGCTGAGCTATCACGACCACAACGGCGACAAGATGCGCCCACGCCTGATGGGCCTGTTAGAGGACGGAAAATCGCTGGTTTATGCCTCCGAGGCCGGAACGCCAATGGTGGCCGACCCCGGCTTTGATCTGGCGCGCGCTGCGCGCGAGGCCGGGCATCCGGTCGTCTCGGCCCCCGGGGCCTCGGCGGTGGTGACCGCTTTGACAGTAGGCGGACTGCCAACGGATCGCTTCTTCTTCAATGGGTTCCTGCCCAATAGCGCAGGACAGCGGAAATCCGCCCTGACAGCGCTGCGGGACGTGCCTGGCACGCTGGTTTTCTACGAATTGCCCAAGCGGATCGCCAAGATGCTGCGCGATGCAGCCGAGGTTCTGGGGCCCGAGCGCCAAGCCGCCGTGTGTCGCGAATTAACCAAGAAATTCGAAGAGGTCATCCGCGCGCCTCTGGCCGAGCTGGCCCAGATCTGTGAAGAACGTTCCCTGAAGGGCGAAATCGTCGTCCTGATTGACCGCGCCCATTCACCCTCTGTTAGTGAAGAGGATTTAACGTCACTGGTGAAAAAGGCGTTGCAGGATGGGTCGGTGCGCGATGCGGCGGACCAAGTGGCGCAGAAAACAGGTTTGCCTCGGCGCAAGGTTTATCAATTGGCGCTGAGTTTAAGCCAGGAAGGTTAGTATGACGCTGCGCAACTCTCGGTATCATCGTGGACAGATGTCGCATCTTTTTGGTCAAAGCGCCGAAGACCAGGTGGCGCGCGACTATGAAAGGCGCCAAGCCCGGGTAATGGAACGGCGATGGCGGGGCATGGCGGGCGAGGTCGACTTGATCATTCAGGACGGCGAAGACTTGGTCTTTGTCGAAGTCAAAGCCTCAAAAACGATGGATCAGGCCATGCGCAGTCTGCGCCCGAGGCAGATCGCCCGCATTCAACGCAGCGCCGAAGAATACTTGCAGCATGTTCCGACAGGATCTTTGACCAACATTCGATTTGATCTGGCCTGTTGTGATGGTTCGGGGCACCCACAGGTATTTGAAAACGCGTTTGGGCATTTCTGAATTGCCTCGCTGCGCCCCTTGCGCCATGTAAAGGCAAGCAAGCAAGGAAACCGCAGATGAAAATCGCTTTTCAGATGGATCCGATCGGACCGATCGACATCACCGCAGACAGTACTTTCCGTATCGCGTTGGAAGCGCAGGCGCGCGGACACGAATTGTTTTATTATACCCCTGATAAGCTCGCCTATGAAGAGGGACGGGTGACTGCGCGTGGCTGGCCGCTGACCGTTCAGATGGTTGAAGGAGACCACTATACCTTGGGCCAGGAAACGGTCGTCGACCTGGCCGAATATGATGTCGTGTGGCTGCGTCAAGACCCGCCTTTCGACATGTTCTATATCACGACGACCCATCTGCTGGAGCGGATTCACCCGGAAACGCTGGTCGTGAATGACCCGTTTTGGGTGCGCAACTACCCGGAAAAGCTGATGATTTTGGATTTTCCGCAGCTGATGCCTCCGACCACGATTGCGCGAGATTTGACGACGATCCGAAGCTTCAAGGATAAGCATGGTGACGTTATCCTTAAACCGCTTTATGGCAATGGCGGCGCGGGTGTGTTCCGACTGACTGAGAGCGATAGAAATCTCAGCTCGTTGCATGAATTGTTCACGGGTTTCTCTCGTGAGCCATTGATCGTGCAGAAATACCTGCCTGCCGTCGCCGCTGGCGACAAGCGGGTCATTCTGGTCGATGGCGAACCCGTGGGGGCGATCAACCGGGTGCCTCAGGCCGGTGAAACCCGCTCGAACATGCATGTTGGCGGACGGCCCGAAAAAATCGGTCTGACGGAACGCGATCTGGAGATCTGCGCCACCATCGGGCCGCGCCTGAAGGAAAAGGGACAGGTGTTCGTTGGGATCGACGTGATCGGCGACTATCTGACCGAAATAAACGTGACCTCGCCCACTGGTATTCAGGAACTGGAACGCTTCGATGGCACCAACACGGCCAAGTTGATCTGGGAAGCGATCGAGGCCAAACGGGCCTGATCCAGGGTTTGGGATCGGTCAGCAGTTGATTCTGAACGAAATCGCTTCGGCCATGTGATGACGCAGGATCCGGGTCTCGCCATCCAGATCGGCGATCGTTCGGGCGACGCGCAGAATGCGGTGATAGCCGCGTGCGGACAGTCCGAACCGGTCGGCGACACGCAACAGCAGGGCCGTGCCCTCGGCATCTGGTGTGGCGAACGTCTCGAGGATCTCGCCCTCCATATCTGCATTTGCCCGCATGTTGGTGAATTCAGAGTAGCGGGCCGTCTGCACGGCGCGCGCGCTGGTCACGCGCTCGCAAATATCGGCCGAGATCTCGCCGTCGGCGGGTAGTTCCAGGTCGGAATAGGCAACTGGTGGCACTTCAACCCGCAGGTCAAAGCGATCCATCAGGGGCCCGCTGATCCTGCCAAGATAGTCCTGACCGCAAACAGGTGCCCGCCCACAAGCACGCGCCGGGTCGGAAAGATACCCACATTTACAAGGGTTTGCAGCAGCAACCAGCATGAATTGGCAGGGGTATTTGATATGCGCATTGGCGCGCGCGACCATCACTTCTCCGGTTTCCAGCGGTTGGCGCAGCGTTTCCAAAACAGTGCGGGCATATTCAGGGAATTCATCCATGAACAGAACGCCGTTATGCGCAAGACTGATCTCGCCGGGTTTCGCGCCGCGCCCGCCGCCGACAATCGCAGCCATCGAGGCCGTGTGATGGGGTTCGCGAAAGGGGCGGGCGCGCGAAATGCCACCCTCGTCCAGCAACCCGGCCAGCGAATGGATCATCGAGGTTTCCAGCGCCTCGGCCGCGCTGAGAGGAGGCAGGATGCCCGGCAAACGCGCCGCCAGCATCGATTTTCCGGATCCGGGCGCGCCCACCATCATCAGGTGATGACGTCCGGCCGCCGCGATTTCCAGCGCGCGTTTGGCGCGTTCCTGGCCTTTGACATCGCGCATGCAGCGGCCCAGCGGGTCCTCGACCACTTCGCCGGGTTGGGCCGGGGGCAGGGGGGATTGGCCGGTATAGTGGCGCACGATATCGGCCAGCCCGTTCGCGGCGATCACCTGGCAGGCACCGACCCAGGCGGCTTCGGATCCCGAGGCTTTGGGGCACAGCAAGGTGCGATCCTCTTCGGCGGCGGACATTGCAGCCGGTAACGCGCCGATGACGGGCACCAACGAGCCATCCAGCGACAGCTCGCCCAAGGCCGTGGTGCCTTCGATGGCGTCCTCTGGGATGATTTCCAGCGCGGCCAACAGCGACAAGGCGATGGGCAGGTCGAAATGGCTACCCTCTTTGGGCATGTCCGCTGGGGACAGGTTGATCGTGATGCGTTTTGACGGCAGCGCAATGGCCAGCGAACTGAGCGCCGTGCGCACGCGATCGCGCGCTTCGGATACGGCCTTGTCCGGCAAGCCGACGATTGAAAACGCGGGCATGCCGGGGGTGACGGCGCATTGCACCTCGACCGGGCGGGCGCTGACGCCCTCGAACGCGACGGTATAGGCCCTGGCGACCATGAAACTCCCCAATCCACCTTGGTTAACAAAGGTTAAGCACCGGAGGATTGAAGAATGGTTAACACCCGAAAGGCGCGTTAGGCATTTGGCCCAGGCCAGGGACGCGTAGGTAGATCCATCGCATAGGGCACTGGATCATAGGACTTCGTCAGCCCCATTGCGCGCCAGCGACAGAACGCCGGATCCGCAAGCGTGGTGTCCACATAGGCCTGAACCAAATCGCTGACCGGCAACGCATGACCCGCGATTCGGGCCGCAACGGGCGCATAGAACGCATCCGCGATCGAGTATTCACCAAACAGCCACGGACCTGCGTTCCCGTGCCGCGTGCGAGCCAGGGCAAAGAGCTCTTCGATCCGGGCCAGGTCCTTCAGCACCGCCGCACTGGGCGTGAAGCCCTTGTATTGGTGCAACAATTGCATCGGGCATTCGTTGCGCAAAGCTGAAAACCCGGCATGCATTTCCGAGGTCAGCCAACGTGCCAAGGCCCGCGCGGCGGGATCGCTGGGCCACATACCGGCCTCGGGGTGGCGCTCGGCCAGGGTCTCGGCCATGGCCAGTGTTTCCCCCACCACAATCGTTTCATCGATCCGCATGGTCGGCACCAATCGAGCCGGGGCCAGGTCTGCCAGATCCTCGGCCATGGTGCCGTCATACAGGCCGACCAGCTTGGTGGTTACGGGGATGTTGAATTGTTCAAACAACAACCAGCCGCGCAGGGACCAGCTGGAAAAACTTTGATCACCGATAAACAATTCATACCCCATTCCGCGTCCTTTCTTGTTGCGTTTGCGGTAGGTTAGGACAGAAGCCGTGCAAGGCTGAAATGAATTGTTTTGCGCTCACGTATCACGGAAGATGATTGATCGCGCCCGCGTGCCACTGCCCATCTGACAGGCGAATTTCGGTTACCGACAGGTTGTCGATCTTATGCGAGAACGCCTGATAGGCGGTCAGATTCAGGGCCACTTGCACCTGCGTCAGGATCACACCGAAATGGGCGACGGCCACGAAGTCTTGGCCGGGATGGGAGGCCAGCAGGCGCGACACGGCCGCGTTCACGCGGGTGGTCACATCGTTCCAGCTTTCTCCGTCGGGGGCGCGAACCTCGCCTGGGGTTTCCCAATAGGCGCGCAGATGGTCCTGATCCTCGACGTCATTGGGGCCCTTCATTTCCCAGGCGCCGAAGTTGATTTCGCGCAGGTCGGGATCATGCGGCAGGCGGGTGCGGTGCCGGGCAATGGCGTCAGCGGTGGTCGAGGCGCGGCTGAGATCGGACGAGATCACCAGCGCCTCGGAGGGCAGATGCGCGTGCAGGCGATCCAACTGCGCCTGATCGGACAGATCCGCAGGCAGGTCGGTCCACCCCACCATGGCCTTGGCGTGGGTCGGGCCGTGGCGGACCCAGAAAAAGCGGCTCATTTCAGGGTTCCTTTCAAGGCAAGCGGCAATCCGGCCATAACGGCGACGACCAGATCGGCCTGGGCGGCGAGTTTTTGGTTCAAGCGCCCCTGGGCCTCGCGGAATTGACGCGCCAGCGCATTCTCGGGCACCACGGACATGCCAACCTCGTTTGAAACCACCACGACTGGGGCCTGACAGGCGGCTAAATCGGCCAGAAACGCGGTCTCTTGGGCTGCAAGATCATTCCCATCCAGCAGGTGATTGGACAGCCACATCGTCGCGCAATCCAGCAGAACGGCCTGGTCGGGTCTTGCCTGTGACAGGGGCGCTGAAACATTCAGTGGGGCTTCGATCGTGGTCCATTTGGGGCCACGTTGGGCGCGGTGCTGATCCACCTTGCTACGCATTTCATCGTCCCAAACCCTTGCTGTCGCTAGGTAAATTCGAGATTCTGCGCCGCGCTTGACCAGAGTCTCGGCCCACAGGGATTTGCCTGATCCGGCCCCGCCCAGCACAAGCGTCAGCTTATCAAGCATATTTCATACACCTTATTGTGAACCATTCAGCCTTGCCGTGCGTAACACTCCTGTCCCTAATTAGAAAGAGTGTGCGCTGCGCACACAGATTGGCGGTTAGAAATGGCACTTGATTATCCCAATGACCTGTCGCTTTCGCGCGTTGCGATGAAGGCCGAGCTGCTGGATGCCGAAACCGAGCAAAAACTGGCCTATGCCTGGCGCGATGACCGGGACGAGGCTGCGCTGCATCGGTTGATCACGGCCTATATGCGCTTGGCGATCTCGATGGCGTCAAAATACAAACGCTATGGCGCCCCGATGAACGACCTCATCCAAGAGGCCGGCGTGGGCCTGATGAAGGCGGCCGACAAGTTCGACCCGGATCGCGGCGTGCGGTTTTCGACCTATGCGGTTTGGTGGATCAAGGCCTCGATCCAGGACTATGTGATGCGCAATTGGTCGATGGTGCGGACCGGGTCCACCTCGTCGCAGAAATCGCTGTTTTTCAATTTGCGCCGGGTTCAGGCGCGGCTGGAACGCGAGGCCATGGCCCGCGGCGAAGCGCTGGATCGCCACCAGTTGCGCCACATGATCTCGACAGAAATCGGGGTCCCCTTGCGCGATGTCGAGATGATGGAGGGGCGCCTGTCCGGGTCGGATTTCTCGTTGAATGCGACCCAATCCTCCGAGGACGAAGGCCGCGAATGGATCGACACGCTGGAGGATGACGGCGCACAATCCGCCCAGATCGTCGAAGAACAACACGACCGCGAAGCCCTGCGTGGCTGGCTGATCGAGGCCATGGGCGCGCTGAACGAGCGCGAACAGTTCATCATTCGCGAACGCAAGCTGCGCGACCCGGCGCGGACGCTGGAATCGCTGGGGCAAGAGCTGAACCTGTCCAAGGAACGCGTGCGCCAGCTGGAGGCCGCCGCATTTGCGAAGATGCGCAAACAGCTTGAGGACAAATCCGAAGAGGTGCATGACCTGTTGGGATGAGAATCCTGTTCTACAGTCTGGCAGTATTGTGCGCGGCACCCGCCGTGGCGGAGGACGTGCCGTCGGAAATGGGCTCGGCCCAGATCGTTTTTCTGGGCGAAATCCACGACAATCCGGCCCATCACGAAACGCAAGCCCGCTATGTCGCCGCGTTGCGCCCCACGGCTGTGGTCTACGAAATGCTGACGGCCGACGTCGCCGCTGGGGTGCAGCCAACTGATTTGGATTCGGCGCAGGCCTTTGATCAGGCGACGGAATGGTCGCAATCGGGATGGCCCGATCTGAGCATGTATTTCCCCATCTTTCAGGCGACGTCCGCAGCCATATACGGGGCCGCCCTGCCGCGAGATCAGGCGCGTGCTACGATGACACAGGGAATCGTTGAGAGCTTTGGTGAAGAGGCCGAGGTTTTTGGTCTGACCCAGGCCCTGCCAGCCGATCAGCAGGCCGAGCGAGAGGCCCTGCAAATGTCTGCGCATTGCGATGCTTTACCCGAATCGTTGTTACCGGGGATGGTTGATCTGCAGCGCCTGCGCGATGCGATGCTGGCACGCGCGGCGCTGGAGGCATTGGATGAAACTGGTGGTCCGGTTGTTGTGATCACAGGGAACGGCCATGCGCGCGCGGATTGGGGCGCGCCCAGCTATGTTGCCTTTGCCCGGCCCGAGGTTGCTCAGTTTTCGCTGGCCCAGGTTGAAGGCACAGCGCAGGCCGATCCGGCCTTTGATCTGGTCCTGGCCGCTGCGCCCGTCGATCGCCCTGATCCCTGTGCCGCGTTCAGGTGAGCGCTCTTGTCAGTCCTGCCGCTGCGCCCTAGTGTCAGCCGGGTCAATCCAAGGGGGCAATGATGCTGGCAAACAAGCGTATCTTGTTGATTATTGGGGGGGGAATCGCGGCTTATAAAACGCCCGAGCTGATCCGGCGCCTGCGCGAGCGTGGGGCCGCTGTGACCCCTGTGATGACGCGCGCCGCCAAGGAATTCGTGACCCCCCTTAGCCTGTCCGCGGTGGCCGGAGAGAAGGTCTATGATGACTTGTTCGACCTGACGGACGAGGCCGAGATGGGGCATATCCAGCTGTCGCGCAGTGCCGATCTGATCGTGGTCGCGCCAGCCACAGCGGATCTGATGGCCAAGATGGCCGGGGGGCACGCGGATGATATGGCCTCGACCCTGCTGATGGCGACGGACACGCCGGTGATGATTGCCCCTGCAATGAATGTGCGCATGTGGGATCACCCGGCGACGCAGCGCAATCTGGCGACGTTGCAAGCGGACGGAATTGGACTGATCGGCCCGAACGAGGGCGACATGGCCTGTGGTGAATTCGGCCCCGGCCGCATGGCAGAGCCGCTGGAAATCGTGGCCGCCGCCGAGGCTGCTCTGTCTGACGGGCCCCTGACAGGCAAGCGCGTGATCGTGACATCGGGGCCGACGCAAGAACCGATCGACCCGGTGCGCTATATCTCGAACCGCTCGTCTGGGGCGCAGGGAACGGCGATTGCCCGGGCGTTGCGCGCCTTGGGGGCCGAGGTGGTGTTTGTGACCGGTCCCGCAGATGTCGCTCCGCCGGAGGGAGTTGAGGTGGTGCGGATCGAAACGGCGGTTCAGATGCTGGAGGCCGTTCAGGCGGCTCTGCCTGCCGATGCCGCGATTTTTGCCGCAGCCGTGGCCGATTGGCGGGTGACAGACGCGGCCAGCTCGAAAATGAAAAAGCAAAACGGCGAGATACCGACGCTAAGCTTCACCGAGAACCCCGATATTCTGGCTGCCGTGAGCCAAATGTCCAAAGGGCGCCCCGGGCTGGTGGTTGGATTTGCGGCAGAAACCGACAACGTGATCGAAAACGCCATTTCGAAGCGCAAGCGCAAGGGATGCGACTGGATCGTGGCCAATGATGTGTCCCCTGCAACAGGCACTTTCGGTGGGGCGCAAAACACCGTTCATGTGATCAGCGACGCGGGTGTTGAGGACTGGCCAAAGATGGCTAAAGAGGCCGTCGCGCAAAAACTGGCGTCGCGGATCGCGGACGTGTTGGATTGAGTATTTTCAGAGCAAAGAAAGGGATGTGGCGGGGATGGTGACTGTTGCGTTAACCTGGACCGAAGAAGCGGATCGCGATTTGGCATTGCCCAGCTATGAGACCGAGGGGGCGGCCGGCGCGGATTTGCGGGCCAATTTTGGCACGGATTTACGAGACTTGGGCGTGCAGTTGCAGCCCGGTGCGCGGGCTTTGATCCCGACGGGGCTGCGGCTGGAGATACCGTTGGGGTATGAGGTGCAGCTGCGGCCCCGATCTGGTTTGGCGCTGAAGCACGGGATCACTCTGCCCAATAGCCCTGGCACGATCGACAGTGATTATCGGGGGCCATTGGGCGTGATCGTGATGAATGCCGGGAGCGAGTCGTTTCACATTCAGCATGGCGATCGCATTGCGCAGATGATTGTGGCGCCGGTGATACAGGCGGTGTTTCAGCTGTCTGACGGGCTGTCTGAGACGGCGCGTGGTGAGGGCGGGTTTGGCTCGACCGGGCGGGGCTGATGGCGCTGATCCTGATTGTCGCCGTGGCTCTTTGGGGGATCGGTATGCTGATGGGGGCTCCGATACGGGTGCGTCTGATCATGCTGGTTGTTCTGTGGGGCGCGGTCGTACTGGTGCATCTTGTCTTGGTGGAGGGGCATCCTTTGCGTGTGGCGACTGGGGGCGAGGCTGCGCCTTGGCTGATCTTCGGGGGTTTGGCCGGACTGGTTCTGTTGTATCGCGCCGGGTTGCGGTTGCTTAGGGCGCGGGCTGTTGACACAACGCCCAAGGCCCAGCCGCAGGGCACGTTTTCCGAGGTCGAGCTGAACCGCTATGCCCGCCACATCGTTCTGCGAGAGATCGGTGGCAAGGGGCAACGACGGTTGAAATCGGCGAAGGTTCTGGTGATTGGTGCGGGGGGGCTGGGCTCGCCTGTTCTGTTGTATCTGGCTGCGGCCGGGGTGGGTGTGATTGGCGTGATCGATGACGATGAAGTCGACAATTCCAACCTGCAAAGGCAGGTGATTCACTCGGATGCGACGATCGGAATGCCCAAGGTGTTTTCGGCTCAGAAGGTGATGGAAGCGCAAAATCCCTTTGTCGAGGTGCGGCCCTATCATCGTCGTTTGACGCCTGAACTGGCCCACGATCTGTTCGATGAATATGACTTGATCTTGGATGGGACGGACAATTTCAGCACACGCTATTTGGTGAATGAGGCTGCGGTGAAATCTGGCAAGCCTTTGATTTCCGGGGCTTTGTCGCAATGGGAGGGCCAGATCAGCGTGTTCGACCCTGCCCAGGATGGGCCCTGTTACCAATGCGTGTTTCCCGAGGCTCCGGCACCTGGACTTGCGCCCTCATGCGCCGAGGCCGGGGTGATCGGGCCCTTGCCTGGCGTGATCGGCACCATGATGGCGGTCGAAGCCGTAAAGCAGATCACCGGGGCGGGCGCGCCCTTGCGGGGTCAGATGCGGATCTATGACGCGCTCTGGGGCGAAACCCGGAAAATCGCTCTGAAAAAACGCGCTGATTGCCCGGTTTGTGGCGAAAGCGCCTGACCGATCTGGACGCGCTGGCTCGGCGTGCCTACCTGTGAGTTCAAAGGAGATTTTGCATGACCAACCCGCTTTTGTCCGATTGGAATACGCCCTTTGCGCTGGCGCCGTTTTCCGAAATTCAGGATGCGGATTTCGCTCCGGCCTTTGATGACGCGCTCAGCGCGCATCAGGCCGAGGTTGCCGCCATTGCCGACAATCCTGACGCGCCCAGCTTTGCCAACACGATCGAAGCAATGGAGGCGGCGGGGGCTGCGCTGGACAAGGTGCTTTCGGTGTTTTTCACGGTCGCCGGGGCCGATAGCAATCCCGCGCGCGAAAAGTTGCAGGTCGAGTTTTCCCCGAAACTGGCGGCGCATTTCGCGGCAATTTCCTCGAACAAGGCTCTGTTTGCGCGGATCGCCGCGTTGTGGGCGCAAAAGGACACGCTGGAGCTGACGGGCGAACAGCAACGCGTCTTGATGCTGACCCATCGCGGGTTCGTGCGCTCGGGCGCGGGGTTGGAGGGGGCCGAAGACGCGCGGATGGCCGAGATCAAGGGCAAACTGGCCAGCCTGGGCACCGCCTTTACGCAGAACTTGCTGGCGGATGAACGCGACTGGTTCATGGAACTGACCGAGGACGATCTGGACGGTCTGCCCGATTTCGTGGTGTCCGCGATGCGGGCAGCTGGGCAGGAAAAAGGCACCTCGGGGCCGGTGGTGACGCTGTCACGTTCGATCATCACGCCTTTCCTTCAGTTCTCGCCGCGGCGCGATCTGCGCGAACAGGCTTATGCGGCTTTTGTGGCGCGCGGGGCCAATGGGGGCGATACGGACAACCGTGAAATCGCTGCGCAAATCCTGTCGCTGCGTGAAGAACGGGCCAAGCTGTTGGGCTATGACAGTTTTGCCGAGTACAAGCTGGAAACCGAAATGGCCAAGACGCCCGAACGCGTTGAGGAATTGTTGCTGGCGGTGTGGGAACCCGCCAAAGCCCGGGCCGAGGCGGACGCCAAGGTGCTGGAAGACATGATGCATGCAGACGGCATCAATGGCGATCTCGAGGCGTGGGACTGGCACTATTACGCGGCCCGCCGTCGCAAGGCCGAGCACGATCTGGACGAAGCTGCGCTGAAGCCCTACCTGCAACTGGATCGGATGATCGAGGCGTCCTTTGCCTGCGCCAACCGCCTGTTCGGGCTGGAGTTTTCGCGGCTGGATGTGCCCTTGTACCACCCCGATTGTCGCGCGTGGGAGGTGACCCGAAACGGCAAGCATGTGGCTGTGTTCATCGGCGACTATTTTGCGCGCGGATCCAAACGGTCAGGCGCGTGGTGTTCGGCGATGCGGGCGCAGGCCAAGTTCCCCAAGGTGCAGGCGCCGGTCGTGATCAACGTGTGCAACTTCGCCAAGGGCGATCCGGCGCTGCTGTCCTATGACGATGCGCGCACGCTGTTCCATGAATTCGGTCATGCGCTGCATCAGATGTTGTCGGACGTGACCTATGAAAGCATTTCGGGGACGTCTGTGGCGCGGGATTTTGTGGAATTGCCCAGTCAGCTGTACGAGCACTGGTTGGAAGTGCCCGAGGTTCTGGCTGAATTCGCCACCCATGCTGATACCGGCGCTCCGATGCCCGCCGAGATGCTGGATAAGGTACTGGGGGCTGCGAATTTCGATCAGGGGTTTGCGACGGTCGAATATGTTGCCTCGGCCTTGGTGGATCTGGCGTTCCATCGCGGTGTCGCACCAAAGGATGTGATGGAGCGGCAGGCGCAGGTGCTGGATGGGCTGGGTATGCCCAAACAGATCGCCATGCGTCACGCCACGCCGCATTTCGCGCATGTTTTCGCAGGGGATGGATATAGCTCGGGCTATTACAGCTATATGTGGTCCGAGGTGATGGACGCAGATGCCTTTGCTGCCTTTGAAGAGGCGGGCAGCGCATTTGACGCTGACACCGCGCGGGCGTTGGAGGCGAATATCCTGTCAACCGGCGGATCTGTGGATGCCGAGGCGTTGTACACCGCGTTCCGGGGGCGGATGCCGGGGGTGGAGGCATTGTTGAAGGGGCGTGGATTGGCAGCGTAAGGGGAGGGGGCTTTGCCCCCTCTGGCCTGCGGCCATTCACCCCCAGAGTATTTGAAGAGCAAAGAAAGAGGCCCGGCGATGTTTGCCGGGCCTTTTTTGTTCAGATTTTCTGGTCGTATTCGCCGACACCGGGTTCGGTTTGGATCACCGCGTCCAGCTCGGCGAAGATGGCGCGCATCTCTTCCTCGCTGTCGCTGCTTTCGCAGACCACCACCAGGTTTGGCGTGTTTGAGGACGCGCGCACCAGCCCCCAGGAGCCGTTTTCCAGGATCACGCGGGCGCCGTTGACGGTAACGACCTCTTTGACGGCTTGGCCTGCGAAGGTGTCGCCTGCCTCGGCCTTGGCAACAAGTTTTTGCACGATACGGTCGAGGATATCGTATTTTTCTTCGTCGGCAGCATAGGGCGACATGGTTGGGGTCGACCAGGTTTTCGGCAGGGCTTTGCGCAGGTCCGACATAGACATGTCGGGGTTGCGGTCCATCAGTTTACAGATCTCGACCGCGACGCGCATGCCGTCGTCATAGCCGCGACCGATGTCCCCGGACAGGAAGTAGTGGCCGGATTTTTCAAAGCCCGCCAATGCGCCCAGGGCATGAACGCGACGTTTCATGTGGCTGTGGCCGGTTTTCCAGTAGTCGGCCTTGATATCGTGTTTTTGCAGCTCGGGGTCCGAGGCAAACAGACCGGTGGATTTCACATCCGCCACGAAGGTCGAGCCGGGGTAGAGCTTGGCCAGGTCACGCGCCATGATGACGCCCACCTTGTCGGCGAAAATCTCTTCGCCCTCGTCGTCCACAACGCCGCAGCGGTCGCCGTCGCCGTCAAAACCCAGCGCGAAATCGGCGCCCGAGGCTTTGACGCTGTCGGCCATGTCATGCAGCATTTCCATGGCTTCGGGGTTGGGGTTGTAGTTGGGGAAGGTGTAGTCCAGCCGGTTGTGGCTATCCACCATCTCGACGCCCAGACGTTCGAACAGGGCCGGGCCAAAGGCGGCTGCAGTGCCGTTGCCGCTGGCGCAGACGACCTTGAGCTTGCGGGACATTTTGAAGTCCCCGACCAGGTCGTCCATATAGGCCTCTTGAACGCCATCGACGAATTCATAGTTGCCGCCCGGGGCCGGTTCGCCCTTGCCGTTCAGCACGATGTCTTTCAGTTCGGCCATTTCGTCGGGGCCGTGGGTCAGCGGACGTTGGAAGCCCATTTTGACACCGGTCCAGCCATTGGGGTTGTGGCTGGCGGTGACCATGGCCACGGCAGGCGCATCCAGGTGGAACTGGCTGAAATAGGCCATCGGGGTGATGCAGGGACCGATGTCCTTAACCTGAATGCCGGCCTGCATCAGGCCGATCACCAGCGCGTTTTTGATCGCCAGCGAGTAGTCGCGGTAATCGTTGCCAACGGCAATCACAGGCTCCAGCCCATGTTTGCGCATCTGCGTTCCGATCCCCAGACCCAGGGCGGTCATGCCCGGCAGGTTGATCTCGTCCGGGAATTTCCAGCGGGCGTCATATTCGCGAAACCCGGTCGGTTTGATCATCGGAGATTTAAGGAATTCCCAGGTGTTCGGGGTGACGTCATAAATTGGTTTGGTCACTTTGATCTCACTTTTTGAAATCTGAAATTAGTTTGAAGCTTTCACTGGTATGCCCAGCATAGCGCGGGAATACAACATTCTTGCGATGCAAAAATCAGCACGCTGCAATGTCGTGCTGATTTCGTTGGCATATCAATAGGTGTGCGTCAGGTCGAGACCTGTTCGCGCAGGATCGAGGCGGTCAAAGACACCATCAGATAGGCCCCCGAGAAGATCAGGAAGGCCAGAAGCGTGTTCTCAAACGCCCGCGGATAGGTCGGATCATCGGGCGGGACCGGGCGCACGCTGGTCGTCAGGTAACGCACCTGCCTGTTGGCCTCTTGCGCGGTTTGTTTTTCGTTTTGCAGGGCCGATTGCAAGAACAGATCAGCGGTGGCCAGATCGGCCTGAGCAATCTGGATCTGCGCGGCCTTCGCGGCCAACGAGGTATCGCCATTCGTTGCCTGCGTCAGACGGTTGCTTTGCTTTTCCAGTTCGGCCTGCAGCAGGCGAATTTCCGTGCGCAGCGCATCGACCCGAGGTTTGGACGGGCGCGGGTTGTTCAATAGGGTCTGCAATTGCAGCTCTTTTTCTTGAAGCTGCAATTCGACATTGTTCATCAGGGCGCGGATGCTGGCGATTTCACCTTCGGGGTCCAGAAGGGTGCCCTCTTGCAGTTGCACCAATCGCACCTGGGCCTCGCGGCGCTCGCGCTTGGCCTCTTCCAGGCTGGCGCGGGCCTCTTTCATCTGGTCCTCGCGTTTGCGCCGCGACAGGTCGTCGACCCTTTCCTCGGCATAGGAAATCAGCTGTTGCGAGAATTCCGCGCTAACCTGCGGGTCAGCGGCGGCGACCTCCATCCGGATAACGCCCTCGGTCGGGTCATAGCCGATCTTCACGTTGTTCTTGTAAATGCTATAGGCCGCTTCGTCCGAGGCACCTGTTTCAAGCTTTTGAATCGGGTCGATCCAATCCTGGCTGAAATGCGCCTTAAAGCCGATGTCGTTTTCCAGCCGCAGCATGGCGTCGCGCGATTCCAAATAGGATTGTACCGCGATCGCATCCTGGTTGGTGGCGAATTGCGTGCCGCTCAGCAGTCCACCCAGGGCAGACCCGCCGACGGCATCCGCCTCGAGAATCAGGAACTCGGATTTCGTGGCGTACATGGGGGTGGCCACGGCGAAGAAGTACCAACCCGCCAGAAAGGTCGGCAGGAATACAAAGAAGGACAGGCGTGACAGCAGCGCCAGCGATTTACGGCGGCGACGCTTGGCGATATCGCGCTGGATTTGCGAGATTTCCTGGACGCGCCGTTCCGCCGGGCTCAGCTCGGTCGAGGGCAGCTGCGCCTTTTCGACGGGCACGGTTTGGGGCAGTTGCACGGGCTGCTCGGTGGTGGCCGGGGCCTGATCCTGCGGGACGACAAGCTCCAGCATATTGGTGCGTTGAAACGGATCGATCCCCTTGGCGCGCAGCAGGCGCACCGCGTCGAAATCCGAGGTGGGCGACAACCCGTTTTTCTGGGCCACACGCCGCGCCATACGCAGCTGGCGCCCGGTCAGACCTTCGCGGCGGATCGCGTCGATACTGTTCTCGGCGGCGGTCTGACGCGGCGAGGCGATATCCGCTGGCGGGGCCTCGGGGGCGGCAGGTTTGGGGGGGCGAACCGGGGAAAGGTGCCGTTCGGGCTCGTCCTGAGCAGGAGGCACAGGCGCGGCTTCGTTGACGCTGGGATGTCCCATCGCCAGGGGTTGCCCCCGGCGAATCCGGAACTTTTTAGCCTTGGGTTTCGTAGTCATACAGCCTCTTCGCCTCTTCCAAGGTGTCAAACATATGCAGTTTACCATTCATCAGAACGGCCGCGGTACTCGCAAATTGTTCCAGCGTGCGGGGCTGGTGGGATACGATGATCACTGTCGTGGTGCGCAACCGTTCCTTTAGCAGATCGCCGGCTTTCTTGTTGAATTCGACATCGGTCGAGGACGGCATGCCCTCGTCAATCAGGTAAATGTCAAAATCCAGCGCCAGCATCAGCGCAAAGGAAAACCGCGCCCGCATCCCCGAGCTGTAAGTCCCCAGCGGCTGATCGAAATATTCGCCCAGACCACACAGCCAACGGCAGAACGCCTCGACATAGTCGGGGTCCAGCCCGTACAGCCGGGCGATATAGCGGCTGTTTTCCACGGCCGAGTGTTTGCCAACCACGCCGCCCATAAAGCCCAGCGGGAAACTGATATTGCATTCGCGGCGGATCACGCCTTCATCCGGTTTTTCCAGACCCGCCATCATGTTGATCAAAGTCGTCTTGCCGGTGCCGTTCGGGGCCAGGATGCCCATGGATTTTCCGATCTCCACACGAAAAGACACGCGATCAAGGATCACCTTGCGCTGGGTACCTGTCCAGAAGGACTTACTGACGTTGTCGAACTCCAACATGATGGGTTCTCTTGCTGCTCCTGCCTTACTGATTAGCGGCTTAGTCTTACGACCTGTTTAACCAAGTTCTTGAACCGCCGGTCAGATCATATGAAACAGAATGCATGTTTTCTTGACTAAATTATGGCCCATAAAAGCCGAAACCGGTCCCCTTTGGAACCGGTTTCGCGGATTTGTGACTGTATGAGCGGGTTATAGCGACCGCTTTTCAACGCGACAGACAATGCCGGCGATGATCGAAACGATGGCTGCACCAAAGCTTAGCAAGGCGCCCATTTTCGCCGCGTCCTGGATTTCGCCCGCAGGAAAGGCGACCGTGGCCACGAACAGCGACACGGTAAACCCGATCGCCGAGACACAGCCGATCACAAACAGATCCACCGTTCGCATCCCCTGTGGCAAGCCCAGCCTTAGGACATGCGCCCCCAGCACGCCCATAAGCAGCACGCCGAAGGGTTTGCCGATCAACAGCCCCGCCAGAACCAGCCAGGTCGGATCACCGATCGACGAGAACTCGACCCCCGCGTTCAGCAAACCAAAGAAGAACAGCACGACCTCGACCGGGTGTTTCAGCGCGTGCTCGATATCGTTCAGCAGATCATGCAGGTACTGCTCGGCCTCGCTGAAGAAGCCAAAAGCCCGGTCCGCATGGGGAATGGTCGGCACGATGGGCAGCAGACCCAGGGCCGGGTGGATGCCCGCGCGCATAAAGCCATACCAGCTGATGCAGCCCGCGATCAGATAGGGCCAGTAGCTGAGTTTCTTGCGCACCCAGGTCGAATTCGGGCGCGCTTGATTGCCCCGATCCAGATAGCGCGGCAGCCAGTTGGCCAGGACGAACACGGCAACAGCCGCCCCCAACGAGGCCAGCAGCCATTCAGGGGCCAGCTCGGCCGAGGGATAGAAAATCGCCAGAATTATCAGGCCAGCCGCGTCATCGGCAATGGCCAGCAACAGCAGGAAACGCACCGCCGGGTGACCCGCGCCGAACACCAGACGACCCACAAGATACGAGAACGCGATGTCCGTCGCGGTGGGGATGGCCCAGCCGTTCTTGACGGCTTCGTAAGTGTCCGAACCCATGACCATGGCCAGGCCCAGATAGACAGCGATGGGGCCGAACATTCCGCCCGCGGTGGCGATCAGCGGTGTTGCCGCCTTCTTGCCGCGCAACGAGCCGTTTTCAAGGATCACGGCCTCCCACACTTCTTTTGCAGCGATGGCAAAAAAGAAGGCCATCAGCACGTCATTCACGAGATAATGCAGTGTCAGCGTTCTGTGGCCGTCATGGTAATGGCCGATGGGCGCGTGGTCCCATATCTTGAACTCGACAAAGTGGTGATAGCTTTCGGGGTTCGTGTTGGCCCAGACCAGAGCGATCAAAGCACCAAAGATCAGCAACAACGAATAGTTGGTGACGAAATTCCAAACGCGATACATGCGTCTCCCCATCATGTTTTTATTTGTGCCCCGACAAGTAGGTCATCACGCGCGCTGGGGCAATGAAAACCGACAAAAAATCCCAGCAAACCAAGGCCTGCAAAGAAATATCTTTGCGCGGGTTGCGCCATGGTGCAAGCGCTCTTACCACGTCTGTATGGTCATGATCGCGCAGGATATCCTTGGGTGCAGGCTGTGCGCCGAGCGGTTCAGCGCCACGGCCAGCCACCATTCGCCCCGTCCCGTGGCCTGGTTCCATCCCCGCGCGCGGATTCTGGTGGCCGGACAGGCGCCGGGCATGCGGGTGCACGAAACCGGTCTGCCGTTCAATGATGCCTCGGGGGATCGGCTGCGCGATTGGCTGGGGGTGGATCGCGATAGGTTTTATGACCGCGACCTGTTTGCCTTTGTGCCCATGGCGTTTTGCTTTCCCGGCTATGACGCGCGTGGATCGGATTTGCCGCCACCGCCGATCTGCGCGCAGACCTGGCACCCCAAGGTGATCGAAGCGCTAAGCAATGTCCGCCTCACCGTTCTGGTGGGCGGCTATGCGCAGGCCTTTCATCTGCCGGGACGCATGTCGGTGACTGCCCGTGTGCAGGGATGGCGCGACCATGCGCCCGGGCTTTTTCCCTTGCCTCACCCGTCCTGGCGCAATACCGCTTGGCTGCGAAAAAACCCGTGGTTCGAGGCCGATCTTCTGCCCCAGCTGCGCGCCCAAGTCCGAAAGATCCTTGATGACCCAGACCCCGCATGACACCCCGCTGGATATCGCCCATGGCCAGATGATGGCGGATGAAGGCGATGACGCCGCTCGCCTGCGGTTCTATGAACGGCTGGCCGATTGCGAGCTGTTCCTGCTGCTGACCGAGGAACCCGTTGACGAAAACGTTTCGCCTCAGGTGTTCGAGGTGGACGGCCAATCCTTCGTGCTGGTCTTCGACCGCGAGGAACGTTTGGCCGAATTCGTCGGGGATGTGGCGCCTTTTGCGGCCCTGTCTGGCCGGATCATCGCCAACCTGCTGGCGCAGCAGGGCATGGGGCTGGGTCTGAACCTCGAGGTTGCGCCCTCCTCGATCCTGATCCCGCCGCCTGCGATTGCGTGGTTGGACCAGACGCTGGGCAACGCCCCATCCGAGGCCGAGGCCAAGATCGAGGAAATCACCACCCCCGCTGGTCTGCCCGAGGCGCTGCTGACGGGCCTTGATACCAAGCTGGCCACCGCCGCCGGGCTGGCCCACAGCGCCTATCTGGTTGGTGTGACTTATGACAACGGCGTGCGCTCGCATCTTTTGACCTTTATCGACGTGGTGCCCGGTGCCGAAAGCGCGCTGGCCAAGGCTGTGTCCGAGGCGCTGGTGTTTTCGGGCATCGAGGCCGGGGCGCTGGACGTCAGTTTTGCGCGCTCGTCGGATGCGATGGCGGCGACGCTGGCCAAATGGGGCCTGAAATTCGACCTGCCCCAACCCGCCGAAGCGCAAGAAGTTGGTCGCGCCGCGCCCGGTTCGAACCCGGAAAAGCCACCGATCCTGCGCTGATCAATAGCCCTGTTCGCGGTCCACCAGGTACAGCAGTGGCTCGCCCGCCTGCCCGCGACGGATGTTTTCCGCGATCACCTCGGAGGCGGTTTCGGGCCGGGTTTCCGAGGCAATATGCGGCGTCACCGTCACCTTGGGATGCGCCCAATAGGGATGATCTGTGGGCAAGGGCTCGACCCGGAACACGTCCAGCGTGGCATGTCCGACCTGTCCGCTGTCCAGCGCAGCGATCAGCGCGTCATCATCAATCAAAGGCCCGCGCCCGGGGTTCAGGATCGCGCCCCCCGGTGCCAACAAGGCCAGTGTATCGGCGTTCAGAATGTTTTCTGTCGAGGGGGTCCGGGGCAGTAGCAGAACCACGATTTCAGCCCCCGTCAGGGCCATTTCCAGATCATCTCCGTGCAGACAACGGATGCCGGGGATGTCCTTGGCTGAACGGCTCCAGCCTGTCACATTGAACCCCAGCGTGGCCAGAGCTTGGGCCGCGGCTGCCCCCAGCTCGCCCAGCCCCAGAACCGTGACGCGACGATCGCGCGCCAGAGGTGGGACCTTGGGCTCCCACTCGCCGTCTTGTCGCGCCAGGAAAAAGTCGATGTCCAGGTGATAGCGCAGCACATGCCCGACCACCCATTCCGTCATCCCTTGTTTCAGCCCGAAATCCACCATCCGCGTCAGGGGCTGGGTCAGGGTTTTGTTGCCCACAATCGCCTCGACCCCGGCCCACAGATTCAGGACCGCCTTGCAGCGGGTATAGGGGGTAAAGTCCTGCAAGGGCGAATTGGGCGCATAGATGATGTACTCCACCTGTGCGGGCGCGATTTCGGTGTGCAGGTTCACCTTCAGATCGGCCTTGGCGAACGCCCGTCGCAAGGGCTGATCATAGATCGGCCAGCGCGAGGGATGTCCGGCGAATAAGACGTTGATCATGGGTTACCTCGGGCGGTGGACATGCGCGCTTTGAACCAGCCCGAAAGCCGCCATCAGCACCAACATCGCCGATCCGCCATAGCTGACCATGGGCAGCGGCACGCCAACCACCGGCGCCAGCCCCATGACCATCGACATGTTCACGGCAAAGAACAAGAAAAAGGTCATCGCGATCCCCAGCGTCATCAACGAGGCAAAGCGATCCTTGTTCGCCATCGCCGCAGCGACGCAAAACACGATGATCAGGGCATAGAGAACCAGCAACGACATGCCACCGATGAAGCCGAATTCCTCGGCCAGCGTGGTGAAAATGAAATCGGTGTGCTTTTCGGGCAAAAAGTTCAGGCGTGACTGGGTGCCTTGCATATACCCGCGCCCGGCCCAGCCTCCGGACCCCAAGGCGATTTTGGATTGCGTGATGTGATATCCCGCCCCCAATGGCTCTTGGGCGGGGTCCAGAAAGATGTCGATACGTTTGTACTGATAGTCCTTCAGCAATTGCCACCCGGTGCCGCGCGATTGAAAAACCGCGACCACCAGGCCGACACCGGCGGCGATCACGGCCGCGAAATACCCCCAATGCACCCCGGCAAAGAACATCATCGCTCCGCCCGCCGTGACCAGCAGGATCGAGGTGCCCAGGTCGGGCTGTTTCAGCACCAGCGCCGTGGGCAAAATGATAAACAGCACAGGGATGAACACCCATAACGGATGCGAGGTTTTCTTGGACGGCAGCCAGTCGTAATAGGCGGCCAACAGCATCACCAGCGTGATCTTTGTCAGCTCAGAGGGTTGCAGCCGCATAAAGCCCAGGTCGATCCAACGTTGCGCCCCCATGCCCACGGTGCCGAAGAATTCCACAAACAGCAGCAGCGCCAAAGACAGCAGATAGCCGACCCCGGCCATGTTGCGCCAGAACCAGATCGGGATCATGGCCACGAACAGCATCACCCCAAGCCCCAGGGCAAAGCGCTTTATCTGCGGTTCGACCCACGGAGAAAACGACCCGCCGGCAACCGAATACAGCATCAAGAACCCGACCGAGGCCACAGTGATCAGCAACAGGGTCAGGGGCCAGTTCAGGAACAACAATTTGCGCAGCCCAGAGGGGACGGATTTGACCGAGTACTCAAGATAACTCATGTGCGCACCCGCCCAACCGAGCCAAAATCAGGCCGCTCGCGCTTCAGGCGGTCTTGCAGAGCTTTGATGCGGTCGCGATCCTTTGCTGGATAGGCGTCCAGCGGCGGGTCTTCTCCGTACAGCGCCTGAAGCGTGATATCGCGCGCAATGGGCGCTGCCGCCTTAGAGCCGCCCCCGCCGTGCTCGACCACGACGGCCACCGCATAGCGCGGATTGTCGAACGGAGCGAAATTGACGAACAGCGCATGGTCGCGACGTTCCCAGGGCAGGTCCTCGTTCTTGGTGACGCCCCGCGCGCGCTCGGCGGCGGTGATGTTGCGCACCTGGCTGGTGCCGGTCTTACCCGCCATGCGCAGCTCGTCAGGTAAAATGCGGCTGCCATAGGCCGTACCCCGGCGCGAATTCGATACCTCGAACATGGCGCGCCGAATTTGGCGCAGGTGGTTTTCGTTCAGCCCCAGAGACTCGCCCGCACCCGTGGGCCGTTCGACCCCATCCACCGATTTCAGCAGGCGCGGTGTGATCATGCGGCCCGTGGCGATGCGCGCGCTCATCACCGCCAGTTGCAGCGGCGAGGCCAGCACATAGCCCTGCCCGATCGAGGCGTTCACCGTGTCGCCGATCACCCAGTCCTGACCGTAATTCGACCGCTTCCAATCCTTCGTCGGGGCGCGGCCCCGGGCGACGGCGGACATCGGGATGTCGTATCGCTGACCCAGGCCCAGACGCTGAGCCATGGCGCTGATCTTCTCGATCCCGACGCGCTGGGCGATGTCGTAGTAATACACGTCACAGCTTTCGCGCAGGGAATCCTTCAGATCTACATGGCCATGCCCCGCGCGTTTCCAGCAGTGGAAGCGCCGGTTCGCAATTTCAACATGGCCTGGGCACCAGACGGTTTCCTCGGGCGAGATCACGCCGTCCTCGAGCGCGGCCAGGGCCGTCACCATTTTGAAGGTCGACCCGGGCGGATACAGCCCCTGCACCGACTTAGAGGCCAGGGGGCGGTACTTATTTTCTGTTAATGCCTTATAATCGCTGACAGAAATGCCGCGGACAAACAGGTTTGGGTCAAAACTGGGCGCCGAAGCAATCGCCAGCAGGTCCCCGGTTTGCGTATCAATCACGACGGCCGCGGCGCTTTCGTTCCCCAATCGGGCCTGCACATAGTTTTGCAACTCGTGATCAATGGTCAGCTGCAGCTTGGCGCCCGGCTGGCCTTCGACGCGGTCCAGTTCGCGCATAACGCGGCCCACGGCGTTGACCTCGACACGTTTGGTGCCGGCTTTGCCACGCAGGCGGTCCTCCATCTTGGCCTCCAGCCCGACCTTGCCGATCTGAAAGCGCGGGATGCGCAGCAATTGGTCCGGGTTGTCGATCTTGGAGAGGTCATAATCGGAAACCGGCCCCACATAGCCCACCACATTGGCGAAATCCGGCCCCAAAGGGTACAGACGCGACAGGCCAACCTCGGGGGTGATGCCAGGCAGCGCGGGGGCATTGACGGACACCCGCGCGATATCGTCCCAGCTGACCCGGTCGGCGATGGTAACGGGCAAAAACGGGGGTGAGCGCTCCATCTCAGTCATGGCGCGGTTCAGATCGTCGGCGTCCAGTTCAACCAGGGCGGCCAGACGGCGGATCACGGTGTCCACGTCGCCCGCATCTTCGCGCACGATGGTCAGGCGATAGCTGGGTTCGTTGCGCGCGATGACCAGCCCATGGCGATCAAACACCTCGCCGCGAGCGGGCGGGATCAGACGGTCATTGACGCGATTTTCCTCGGCCAGCAGGCGGAACTGATCCGCCTGTTCGACCTGCAAGTACCGCATCCGCGCGCCCAACAGCCCGACAAAGCCCAACTGAAGCCCCCCCACGAACAAGGCACGGCGCGAGACGCGGCGCGCACTTTCGGCGGTATTCCGGTTAGGGCGTTTCATGCGCGGCCTCCCAAGGTGTCGCCATCCCCGGGTTGGACTGGCTGAACGCCAAAGGCAAACACGGTGATCAGGGCAACCAGCGGATAGGTCGCGACGGTCATCAGCGTCTGGATCGAGGTCAGGCCCAAGGGGGCTTGCGGGATCAGCAAAAGCGACAGGACCAGCCGGTTCACAAGCATCAAAACGATAATCAGTATCGAGATATTCAGCCACTCGACCGCAAAGGTCTGATCGCGCAAACTGGCCGAGCGTCGCTTGGCGGCGCCACTGGCCAGAACCAACAGAACGGCCCACAAACCCGGCGGTCGTTGCAACAGAAAATCAGACAACAACGCAACGGCGGCAACGCTGAGGACAGGCACATAATCCGGCCGTCGGACTGCCCAAGCCAGCGTGAAAGCCAACAACAGGTCTGGCCCCGTAAACCGACGTGGCACGGTTTCCAGCGGCAGAAGTTGAAAGAACATGACGGCCAGGGCCACGGCCAGATAACCAGCGCGCATGATCCAAAGCCGGGCTGTGGAGGACTCAGTCATAGGCGGCCTCGTCCACAGTGGGGGCCAACAGCGCACCCGGGTCGGTGATCACTTCGGTGCCGGGATTGCGCAACACGCGCAGGAATTCCAGCCGCTCGTAGTCGGCAACCAGACGCACGCGCAGCCGCCCTCCGGGGTCCAGCGCCACATGCCCGATCAGCAGCCCGGCGGGGAAAACACCGCCATCACCCGAGCTGACCACCCGATCCCCGGGGCGCACGGCATCGGGGTTCTCCACAAAGGACAGCAGGGGGGCCAGGGTGTTGTCGCCGCTGACGATGGCCGTCTGACCCGAGCGCTGGATTTGGGCCGGAATACGCGAGGACGCATCCGTCAGCAGGATCACCCGGCTGGTGTTTTGCCCCACGCCCGAGATCCGCCCCACCAGCCCGATGCCATCCATCGTGGCCCAGCCGTCAATGATCCCGTCGCGCTGCCCCACATTCAGCAGCACCGATTGCCGGAAGGGTGATCCGCTGTCAGCCAGCACCACGCCTGTGACCACGGTCAGGCGTGGATCCAGACGGACCTTGTTCAGATCCAGCAGACGGGCGTTTTCCTGTTCCAGCTGTCCGGCGGCCTCTTTCCAGGCTTTCATCTTTTGCAGTTCGCGGCGCAATTCGCGGTTCTGTTCAACGATGCGTTGGTAGGACTGGAAATCGCGCAACAGATTCACCGCGCCCGTCACCGGCGCCATGGCCCAGTCAAAGCTGGGCACCACGGTATCAATCACCTGCGCGCGGAACCTTTCAACCCGGGGGCTGTCGATCCGCCAAACCAGAAAGATCCCGATCAGGCACAGAACAACCACCCCTGTCAGCAACCGCTTCAGAGGGGTGATGAAATCGTCGCCTTGTGTCTTGTCCTTGGCCAAGCGTCCCCCTTTCAGGGAAAGTTGGGCATGTTAGCTGTCGTAGTCAATCGCGTGGCGCAGCTGTTTTTCATATTCCAGCGCCTTGCCAGTGCCCAGGGCCACGCAGTTCAGGCTTTCATCCGCGATGGAAACGGCCAGACCGGTTTGTTCGCGCAGGGCCAGGTCCAGCTCGCCCAACAGCGCACCACCACCGGTCAGCATCACACCGCGATCCACGATATCGGCTGCCAGATCAGGCGGAGTTGCCTCCAGCGCGGTCATCACGGCCTCGCAGATTTGCTGCACAGGCTCGGCCAATGCCTCGGCCACCTGGGCCTGGCTGATCTCGGTTTCCTTGGGCACACCGTTCAGCAGGTCACGCCCGCGGATCTGCATCGAGGCCCCACGCCCATCGTCGGGCATGCGCGCGGTGCCGATGCTGGTTTTGATGCGCTCAGCGGTGGATTCGCCCACCAGCAGGTTCTGCTGACGGCGCAGGTAGTTGATGATCGCCTCGTCCATGCGGTCCCCGCCCACGCGGACCGAGCGCGCATAGACAATATCGCCCAGCGACAGAACGGCCACTTCGGTGGTGCCGCCGCCGATATCCACGACCATGTTGCCGGTGGGATCGGTGATGGGCATGCCTGCACCAATGGCGGCCGCGATGGGCTCGGCGATCAGGCCAGCACGACGCGCACCTGCGGACAGAACCGACTGACGGATCGCACGTTTTTCAACCGGGGTCGCGCCATGGGGGACGCAGACGATGATTTTGGGCTTTGAGAAGGTCGAGCGTTTGTGCACCTTGCGGATGAAATGCTTGATCATTTCCTCGGCGACGTCGAAATCAGCGATGACACCGTCACGCATCGGGCGGATCGCCTCGATCGAGCCGGGGGTCCGGCCCAGCATCAGCTTGGCGTCTTCGCCTACGGCCAGCACTTTTTTCACGCCATCCTTGACGTGATAGGCCACTACCGAGGGTTCGCTGAGGATAATGCCCTTCCCCTTGACGTAAACCAGCGTGTTCGCTGTACCCAGGTCAATCGCCATGTCCGACGAAAACAGGCCAGGCATTTTTTCCAACAAAGCCATAATGCGTGATATCCCGCGCTCGAGTATTCCCCAAAAGGGCCCCGACTCTGCCAGTGGGACCAGATGCCCTTATAGGGGTGGGGGGCTGAATGGAAAAGGCCCGATCCCCTCGGAAACAGGTCAAATCAGCGCGATTTTGCCACCTGGTTGCCCCACAGAAGCCGGGCAGTGATTGCATCCGGTCAACTGCCTGGATTATCAGCGGGTTGAAACAGCGGAGCTTGGCCATGTTGTCCTATCAGCACATCTATCACGCGGGAAACCTGGCGGACGTGCAGAAACACGCCTTGCTGTGTGCCATGCTGGACTACATGACGCGCAAGGATAAACCGCTCAGCTATATGGAAACCCATGCGGGACGGGGGCTGTATCAGCTGGACGCGCCCGAAGCCGTCAAAACCGGCGAGGCCGCGGCCGGTATCGAGCTGATCCTGTCGCGTGGGTTGCTGCCGGATGACCACCCCTATCTGGCCGCACTGGCGCGGGTGCGGGCGGCGCATGGGGATCGGGCCTATCCCGGATCGCCGCTGTTGGCCGCCGAATGTCTGCGCCCGCAGGACAAGATCACCCTGGCTGAGCTGCATCCTCAGGAAAACGCGGCCCTGGAATACGCCATGTCCGTAACGAATGCGCGGGTTCTGAAACAGGACGGGTTCGCGATGGCGCAGGCGCTAACGCCGCCCGATCCGCGCCGGGGCGTTTTGCTGATTGATCCCAGTTACGAGGTCAAAGCCGATTACGACGCCATCCCCAAGGCCATCGCCAAGCTGCATCGCAAATGGAATGTGGGCGTGATCGCGCTGTGGTATCCGATCCTGACCTCGGGGGCACATGGGCCGATGCTGGCCGCGCTCGAGACTCTGAACCTGCCCAAAACCCTGCGCCACGAGGTGAAATTTCCCCCCGCGCGCGACGGGCATCGGATGATCGAGTTGGGGATGTTCATCGTAAACGCGCCCTACGGGCTGGAGGACGAGGCCGCTCGTTTAACCAAGCTGTTCAAGGCGATCTAGCGCTTATTCTTCGCTCGCAGCGGCCAGTTCATCCAACTTAACCAGCAGGGTTTTCACCTGGCCATCCAGCCAGTCCCGCCCCTTGTTGATCGTGCTGGAATAGCTTTCCAGCGGCCCGGCCAGTTGCGGCACCTGCGCCGCGATCTGACCCGAGAAAACATGCACAGACCACAGCAGCGCGATCACCAATACGCCCAAGAGGAACCCGCCGCCAAAGCCACTGGATTTTCGACGCGTCGGGATGCCTTCGGTTCCCGGGGTGGCGTGATCATCCGACTGGGCGGGTTTGCGCACTTCGGCGTCCAGCGAGGAATTGATTTCCTCGATATCGGGCAGCAATTCGCGACGCGAGCCAACATGTTCGCTCAGGTCTTCTTCGATTTCTTCGGGCTCTGGTTCAGGCTCGGGGTCCGGTGCGGGGCCTTTGCGGCTTTCCATGCGCTGGCGGGCCTCTTCGGCACGGCGCGCGGATTCGTCAGGGGCCGGGGGAGTGGCCCGGGGAGTGGCCGGAGTTGGGGCCTGAGTAGGAGCCGGGGCATCCAGGCCCAGATCGGGCTGAGTTTGCATATCCACCTCGGCCTCGGCGGCGCGTTGGCGGGCTTCGAATTCGGCCTCTTCGCGCAGAAGGTCGGCAATGGCTGGGTCCAGCTCGCGCCGGGCCTTGGGCACTGCGGGTTCAGGTTCGGGCTCGGGCGCGGGGTCTGGTTCAGGTTCGGGAATAGGGTCCGGTTCGGGCGTGTCGGCCACGACGTCTTGGCCCAGCTCTTCGGCCAGTTTTGCATCATGATCGGGGTGCGCCTGAAACCAGGTGTTCCCGCAGTTTGAACATTGCACGTCACGGCCCTGTTCCGGGATCACCCCGTCAGGGACTTCATATTGTGCGCCACAATTCGGGCAGATCAGCCGCATACTGCTCCCTCGGAACCATTTCCCACCATCGGCCACCTTGTGCGGTGGCTTCCTGCGTCACTATACGGTGTACGCCTTTGGCGGAAAAGTGCAAAGCAATCATGTGCCTGCTGCATTGCAACTGTGTCCTTACTGTTGCAGAAGAAGGCATGAACAAGGGATGCGATCCGTGATCGAGCTGGACAATGTTGCCTATAGTTATGGTGGGGGCGAGCTGCTGAGTGAAATTTCGCTTAAGCTGACACCCGGATCGTTCCATTTCCTGACTGGCCCCTCGGGCGCGGGCAAGACCACTTTTCTCAAGCTGTGCTATGGCGCTTTGGTGCCCACCGCCGGGGATGTGCGGGTGTTCGGGACGGATGTGCGCAACATGAGCCGCGATGATACGGCGCTGGTGCGTCGGCGGGTTGGTGTGGTCCATCAGGACTGTCAGTTTCTGGATCACCTCAGCGTCGAGGAAAACGTTGCCCTACCGCTGACTGTAGCCGGGCATGACACCTTGCAAGAGCTCAACAATCTGCGCGAGCTGATGAAATGGGTGGGGCTGCAATCACGCGCAGAGGCATTGCCGCCCGAACTCTCTGGTGGGGAGCGGCAACGGGCGGCGCTGGCGCGTGCGGTGATCATGTCGCCTGATGTGATCCTGGCAGACGAGCCGACAGGGAATATCGACTGGGAGATGTCCCAGCGGCTGCTGCAATTGCTGGTCGAACTGAATCGCATGGGGAAAACCATCATGGTGGCGACCCATGATCTGAACCTGATCCGAGCCGCTAAGCATCACGTTCAGGCGCGGGTGCTGCGGATTTCCAACCGACGGCTGCAACTGGCGGGGGCGGATCTATGAGCGCGCTGGGCCGGTTCATGTCCTTTGTCGTCGGGGACGCGCAGGCGGATCGCAGCGTGCCTCCGTCTGGCTTTACCGCGAACCTGACGCTGTTCAGCGCAGCGGCTATGTCGTTTCTGTGCGTCTTTGCGCTGGCGCTGTCCCTGGCCACGGGGCGGTTGGCGGATCGCTGGGGCGGCGAGCTGGTGCGCAGCTCGACCTTGCGGATTTCTGCGCCATCGGACCAGATTGAAACGCAGATCCAGGCCGCCTTGCGGGTGCTGGACACCACACCCGGGGTCGCTTCGGCGCGTGCCCTGACATCCGAGGAACACGGGGCCCTGCTGGAGCCCTGGTTCGGGCCAGACCTGCCCCTGGGCGATCTACCGATCCCACAACTGATCGAGATCACCGAAGACAGTGTCGGATATGACGCCGCCGGGTTGCGCTTGCGTCTGTCCGCCGAGGTGCCGGGGGCCGTGCTGGATGATCACACCCGCTGGCGCAAACCTTTGATCCAGGCGGCCAGTCGGTTGCGCTTGCTGGGCTGGATGTCGATCCTGCTGATCGGGGCGGCGCTGGCGGCGATGATCACACTGGCGGCGAATGCGGCCCTGTCGGCCAATGCCCGCGTGATTGCCGTGTTGCGTCAGGTCGGGGCGACGGATCGCTATGTCGCGCAGGCCTTTGTACGGCGCTTTACCCTGCGTGGTCTCAGCGGGTCAGCCGCCGGGACGGTTCTGGGTGGGCTGGCGATGTTCCTGCTGCCTTCGGCCACCGAGGATGTCGGATTTCTGACCGGACTTGGGTTTCAGGGGGCGCATTGGTTCGTGCCGCTGCTGATCCCGCCTTTGGCGGCGATAGTTGCCTTTCTGGCCACGCGCGCTGCGGCCCAGAAAACACTAAGGGAGTTGCCCTGATGGCTTATGCATGGCGCTGGCTGCGCTCGTTCGTGTTTATGATTTTGGTCTATGCCATTATGGGGGTCATGGGGATTTTGTTCTTTCCTGTGGCGCTGGTCAGCCGGGACGGAACCCGCTGGGTCTGTCGCACCTATGCGCGGATCATCATGGGCTTGGCCCATATCATGCTGGGTCTGCGCAACGAGATTCGCGGCACTCCGCCCACTGGCGAGGTAATGGTGGCGGCCAAGCATCAGTCGTTCTTTGATATCCTGATGATCTTTAACGCCTTGCCCACGGCCAAGTTCATCATGAAGCGAGAGCTGTTGTTCACGCCCGTTATCGGCCAATACGCCTATCGTATCGGCTGTGTGCCTGTGAACCGGGGCAAGCGCGGGCAAGCGATTCAGAAGATGGTTTCGGATGTCGAGCGCGGCGCGGCGCAGCCCGGGCAGCTGGTGATCTATCCCCAGGGCACACGGGTCGCGCCGGGGGTGGACGCGCCCTATAAGGTCGGCACGGCCGTTCTGTATGGCCAGCTGAAGCAGGAATGTGTGCCGGTGGCCACGAATGTCGGGGTGTTCTGGCCGCGATCGGGGATTTATCGCAAACCGGGACTGGCGATTGTCGAGTTCCTGCCCGTGATCGAGCAAGGGCTGGGGCGCAACGACTATATGGCCCGGCTGGAGTCCGAGGTCGAAACGGCCTCGAATGCGTTGATGCGTGAGGCGGGGTTCGACCCCGACGCGCATGAGTGATTTTATCGAAAGTATCGAGGCGTTAGAGGCGCTGTACGGATCGCCCAAGGCCCCGGCCTTGCGCAAGGTGGTGCCCGCTCTGACTCCGTTGTATCGCAAATGGATCGAGACCAGCCGGTACTGCATTCTGTCCACTGTTGGGCCGGATGGCACCGATGGCAGCCCGCGCGGGGATGATGGCCCCGTGGTGACGGTGCTGGATGAGAAGACCTTGGCCATGCCGGATTGGCGCGGGAATAACCGTCTGGATTCGTTGCGCAATATCGTTCTGGACGGGCGTGTTTCGCTGATGTTCATGGTTCCCGGATCCAATACTGTTGTTCGGGTGAACGGTCGGGCCAAGCTGACAGCGAATGACGCATTTCGCGCAAAGTTCGAGCACGGGGGGAAGCACCCGGCCACGGTCATTTTGGTGCGAATTGACGAGATCTATTCCCAATGTGCCAAGGCCACGATCCGGTCTGGGGTATGGACACGGGATGATAGTGCTGGATTGCCGTCGCTTGGGCAGATCCTGGCCGAAATCACGGATGGGGACGTGGGTGGTCAGGAGTATGACGCTGAACTGGCCGCGAGATTGCCAAAGACGCTGTGGTAGAAGAGGCGCGCTCGGGCGTCCCACCCAGACCCGCCCGAGCCCTCGCGCGCCTCTCTCGCCTTTGCAGGCTCGGGTTGGGGCGTGATTTTCTGATCCATGTCATCGACAGGCGCGTCTTTTGCCGAAATGCTGATGTTCAGACCAAGTGAAGAGGACCCCATGAGCACGACAATACGAAAGATTCTGGACGGACGAGAGGTCCATAGCGTGGCGCCGGATGCGGTGTTGCGGGATGCGGCGCGTGTGATGGCCAAACATCGGGCAGGGGCGTTGGTCGTTCTGGAGAATGACGTATTGGTGGGCATCTTGTCTGAACGGGACATCGTGTTTCGGGCGGTGGCGTCGGGTTTGCGCTCGGACGAAACCACGGTGGCCGAAGTGATGACGCCTGATCCGGTGACGGTGGGGTTGGAGGATGCGGTCTCGGATACTTTGGCGGCGCGGTTGGGGGATGCGTTTCGGCATCTGCCGGTTGTCGATGGCGACAAGGTTGTAGGGGTCTTGTCGTTCAGGGATATCCCACCTGAATATGTCATGATGTTTGAAAGATTCCGCGAGATGAGCGGCGCGACGGCGGATCAGCTGTAGGCGATGACGTTGCGTTTCCCCTTGAGCGTGTGATTGACCGGTGCGTCGCTTTCCCTGACCCTGCTTGTGTTGGGAAGAGGGAGGACATCATGGATTTGGACGACGTGATCAACGGGCGGCGCAGTATTCGGGGGTACAAGCCTGACCCGGTGCCGCGCGAGTTACTGGAAGAGATCATTGAGCTGGCCAATCGTGCGCCCTCATCAATGAATACGCAGCCGTGGCATTTTCATGTGTTGACCGGTGAGCCCCTGGAGCGCGTGCGTCAGGGGAACTCGGAGCGGATGCTGGCGGGGGTGCCGGTCAGCCGCGAGATCCCGGACCACGGGGCCTATGTGGGGGTGCACCGAGAGCGGCAGGTGGAGATTGCCAAGCAGCTGTTTGCGGCGATGGGGATCGCGCGCGAGAATAAGGTGATGCGTCAGGATTGGGTGATGCGCGGGTTCCGGCAGTTTGATGCACCTGTGTCCATTGTCGTGACCTTTGACAAGATGATCGAGGATCAGGGGACGATTGCGCATTTTGATCTGGGCGCGGTGACCTATGGGTTGGTTCTGGCCGCGTGGAACCGCGGGTTGGGTGCGGTAATCAATGGGCAGGGAATTATGCAGTCGCCGGTGGTGCGCGAGGTGGCCGGGATTCCCGAGGATGAGGTGATTTTGACCTGTGTTGCGCTTGGGTGGCCGGATGAGGAGTTTGCGGCCAATGGGGTGCGCTCGCGTCGGCGGTCGGTCGAGGAAACGGCGCGGTTTATCGGGTTTTGAGGGGGAAGGCGCGCGCTCGGGCGTCCCACCCGGACCCGCCCTAGCCCTCGCGCGCGCCTGTCGCCCTGGCGGGCTTGGGCGTGTTTTTTAGAGCGGCGTGGTGGGGTTCAGGCTGGTGCCGTCTGAGCGAGGGGACACGGAAAGATGTGTGAATTTTTCCCCATGATCGTGAATCCAAAGGCTGACTACCCCGCGTTGGGGTGTGAAACGCTTGGCATTTTCCCAATTGCTCCACGCCACGAAGAGGTCGACCGGGTTCATCGTCGCCTTGGGGTCGATCTTGAGCTGGGGAAAGTGTCTGCTGACCAGTTCTGTCATGTGTGACAAGAGCGCGTGGCCCATGTCGTCCTGTATGAATGACGCGTCGCCATTGAGGTTCATGGAACACTGGGTGCCCTTGAGGTCCAGAAATACCTTTGTGACGGGGTCGATCCAGATCCGCGCGTCGGGGCCGAAACTGTCGGAGCGGACCATGCGGGCGGGGATACGGCTTTGGTAATCGCGGGCGGGTTCGCCCTTGATGCAGATCTGTTCGAAGAGCTCTGCGACTTGCTGGGCTTTGCTTTTGGCAAAGGCGTGATCCAGCAGGGCGCGACCGCCGAGGCCGAAAAAAGCCCAATAAAAACAACGAAAAACAAATAAACTGGGCGGGGCATGCGGTGCCTGTGGAAAAAGGGCCACCCGCGGAACGGATGGCCCCAAGATGTGTTTAGGCGTGGATTGCGCCGTCGCCGCAGGCCAGGGCGGCTTCGCGCACGGCCTCGGAGAAGGTGGGGTGCGCGTGGCAGGTCAGGGCGATGTCCTCGGCCGAGGCGCCAAATTCCATGCCGACGCAGATCTCGTGGATCAGATCACCGGCGCCCGGGCCGATGATGTGGCAGCCCAGGATACGATCCGTGGCCTTGTCGACCAGCATTTTGACGAAGCCTTCGCCCTGGAACACGGCCTTGGCGCGGGCGTTGCCCATGAAGGGGAACTTGCCGACCTTATAGGCGACGCCTTCTTCTTTCAGCTGTTCCTCGGTCTTGCCGACGGTGGCGACCTCGGGGGCGGTGTAGATCACACCGGGGATCACGTCATAGTTCACGTGGCCATGTTTCCCGGCGATGCATTCAGCGGCGGCCATGCCTTCGTCTTCGGCTTTGTGGGCCAGCATCGGGCCGTCGATCGCATCACCGATCGCATAGATGCCGGGGACGTTGGTCTGCCATTTGGCGTTGGTCTTGATCTGGCCACGGGGCGACATTTCCACGCCCAGAGCCTCGAGGCCCAAACCATCGGTGAAGGGGCGGCGGCCGGTGGCGCACAGAACCACGTCAGCGTCCAGCACGTGCTCGCTGTCGTCTTTGCGCAGCTTGTAGGTGACCTTGGCCTTGGTCTTGGTGGCGTCGACCTTTTGAACGGCCGCACCCAGAACAAAATCCAAGCCCTGCTTTTTCAGCATTTTCAAGAAGTTCTTCTGGATCTCGCCGTCCATGCCGGGGGTGATGTTGTCGAGGAATTCGACCACGGTTACCTCGGTGCCCAGACGTTTGTAGACCGAGCCCAGCTCCAGCCCGATGACGCCCGCGCCGATCACGACCATTTTCTTGGGGATCTTGGGCAGCTCCAGCGCGCCGGTCGAGGTCACGACGACTTTTTCATCCACGGTCACGTCTGCGCCGGGCACCGGCGAGGCTTCGGAGCCCGAGGCGATGATGATGTTCTTGGCCTCGTGGACCTCGTCACCGACTTTGACCTTGCCGGCCTCGGGGATCGAGCCCCAGCCTTTGAGCCAGTCGATCTTGTTCTTTTTGAACAGGAACTCGATGCCCTGGGTGTTGCCCTTGATGACGTCGGATTTGTAGGTCAGCATCTGCTTCCAATCGACCGAGGGCGATTTGCCCTTCAGGCCCATGGTGGCAAAGTTGTGCTCGGCTTCGTGCAGCTGGTGGCTGGCATGCAGCAGCGCCTTGGACGGGATACAGCCCACGTTCAGGCAGGTGCCGCCCAGAGTTTCGCGGCCCTCTACACAGGCGGTTTTCAGGCCCAGCTGGGCGCAGCGGATGGCAGCGACATAGCCGCCGGGGCCAGCGCCGATTACGATGACGTCATATTGTGCCATGGGGTTCTCCGTCAGATCTTGGTGTTGGTGTATATATGCGCGGGGGAAAAAGAGGGGCGGTCTGCCCGTCGGCGTGTGCGTGCCTCTGCGAGGGGATATACGGGCCAGAAACAAGCACTATGTGGCCACCTCTTTGGGTCCAGTTCGTTTCATTCGTTGCACCGCATTGGGCGCTGGTTTGCGGGTCAGGGCGCCGATGAAGGCGCCCTGTCGTGTGGCCATCAGGCCGGTATCAGCATTTTCAGAACGATGTTTGCAACGCCATCGCGTTCGCGATGCATCGCCAGTTCTTCGGATTCCAGAAAAGCACGGGCTTTATCCAGATCCGAGACCGCAAACAGCGCAACCGCGTGGTTTTCGCGATCCGGATCGCGCCAGACATTCATGTCGACGATCCCCGACGCCTGACGGGTCTTTTTGTCCTGATGGAATACGGTCAGCCAAGCATCGAAATCTGCGACGTCAGCTTGCCAGAGAATATGGGTAGCCATTGTTCGCCTCCTTTTTCAGTGATGAGACCAGATTGATCCCGATGCTTTGTCTATGCTTTGATCCCACTCAAGAAATGCAATGAAATTCGCTGCTTGAACATCTTGCCAAGATCCAAAGTCCTGTCGGCGCGATCATATCAGCGAGGTGTGGGAAAGGGTGGGCTTTGGCGCCCACCCAAGGGGTCTTACAGATCCATCAGCAGGCGACGAGGATCTTCCAGCGCTTCTTTGACGCGCACCAGGAAGGTCACGGCGCCTTTGCCGTCGACGATGCGGTGGTCATAAGACAGGGCCAGGTACATCATCGGGCGGATCTTGATTTCGCCGTTGATGACCATGGGACGGTCCTGGATCTTGTGCATGCCCAGAATACCCGACTGCGGGGGGTTCAGGATCGGCGAGGACATCAGCGAGCCGTAGACACCACCGTTCGAGATGGTGAAGGTGCCGCCTTGCATTTCCGCCATGGACAGTTTGCCGTCACGGGCACGTTTGCCTTTTTCGGCGATGGCGGCTTCGATCTCGGCAAACGACATCTTGTCGGCGTCACGGATGACCGGAACCACCAGACCCTGCGGGGTGCCCGCAGCGATGCCCATGTGGACAAAGTTCTTGTACACGATGTCGGTGCCGTCGATTTCAGCGTTGACCTCGGGGACCTCTTTCAGCGCGTGGCAGCAGGCCTTGGTGAAGAAGGACATGAAGCCCAGACGGACGCCATGTTTCTTCTCGAACAGGTCTTTGTACTCTTTGCGCAGGGCCATGGTCTCGGTCATGTCCACCTCGTTATAGGTGGTCAGGATCGCAGCGGTGTTCTGAGCATCCTTCAGGCGGCGCGCGATGGTCTGGCGCAGACGGGTCATTTTCACGCGCTCTTCGCGGGCAGCGTCATCTGCGGGAACCGGGGCACGCGGCGCAGCAGCGGGGGCCGCGGCAGGTGCAGGCGCAGCGGCCGAGGCCACAGCGGCGGCAACATCAGCTTTGGTGGCGCGGCCGTCTTTGCCGGTGCCGGTGACCTGATCGCGGCTGATGCCAGCCTCGGCCATGGCTTTCTCGGCGGCGGGGCCGTCCTTGATGTCTTTGCCAGCGGCGGCTGCGGGGGCTGCGGCAGGGGCAGCAGCAGCCGGGGCAGCGGCCACAGCAGCACCCGAGGACGAGATCACGGCCAGTTTGGCGGTGGCATCCACGGTGGTGCCTTCAGGCGCAACGATTTCGGCCAGAACACCAGCGGCGGGGGCCGGAACCTCGACCGAAACCTTGTCGGTTTCCAGTTCGCACAGCATTTCGTCTTGGGCAACGGCGTCGCCGACGGCCTTGAACCAGGTCGAAACGGTGGCTTCGGTGACGGATTCGCCCAGGGCAGGGACCATCACGTCAACGCTGTCACCGCCAGCGGGGGCAGCGGCAGGCGCTGGGGTTGCGGCCGCAGGGGCCGGAGCCGCCGCTTCGCCGCCTTCGCTGATATTGGCCAGCAGGGCATCAACACCAACGGTGTCACCTTCGTTGGCCACGATCTCGGCCAGCACGCCAGCGGCGGGGGCAGGCACTTCGACGGTGACTTTATCGGTTTCCAGCTCGCACAGCATTTCATCGGCTGCGACTGCCTCGCCCGGTTTTTTGAACCAGGTGGCGACCGTGGCTTCGGTTACGGATTCGCCAAGGGTGGGGACGCGAACTTCGGTCGTCATGGGTTACTTTCCTTCGATGGTCAGCGCTTCGTCCACGAGCGCCTGTTGTTGTGCTTTGTGCATGGAGGCCAGACCGGTGGCAGGCGAGGCCGCAGCAGCGCGACCGGCATAAACCGGGCGGGTGTGCTTGGCGTCGATGCGGGTCAGGACCCATTCGATGTTGGGTTCGATAAAGGACCAGGCACCCTGGTTCTTGGGCTCTTCCTGACACCAGTACATTTCGGCGTTCTTAAAGCGCGCCAGTTCCTTGGTCAGGGTCATGGCGGGGAACGGATAGTACTGTTCGATCCGCATCAGATAGATGTCGTCGATGCCGCGGGCGTCGCGTTCTTCCAGCAGGTCATAATAGACCTTGCCCGAACACATCACGACACGCTTGACCTTGTCGTCGGCCACCAGCTTGGTGTCGGAATGGCCCTTTTCGGCGTCATCCCACAGCACGCGGTGGAAGGACGATCCGGTCAGGAAATCCTCGGCGTCGGAAACGGCCAGCTTGTGACGCAGCAGCGATTTCGGCGTCATCAGGATCAGCGGTTTCCGGAAGGTCCGGTGCAGCTGACGGCGCAGAATGTGGAAGTAGTTCGCAGGCGTCGTACAGTTCGCAACGATCCAGTTATCGCCGCCACACATGGTCAGGAAACGTTCCAGACGGGCCGAGCTGTGCTCGGGGCCCTGGCCTTCGTAGCCGTGGGGCAGCAGGACCGTCAGGCCCGACATCCGCAGCCATTTGCTTTCGCCCGAGCTGATGAACTGGTCAAACATGATCTGGGCGCCGTTGGCGAAATCGCCGAACTGGGCCTCCCACATGGTCAGCGCGTTGGGTTCGGCCAGCGAGTAGCCATATTCGAAGCCCAGCACCGCGTATTCCGACAGGGCCGAGTCGATCACTTCATAGCGCGACTGACCTTCACGGATGTTGTTCAGCGGATAGTAGCGCTCTTCGGTTTCCTGGTTGATCAGGCCCGAGTGACGCTGCGAGAACGTGCCACGCGTACAGTCCTGACCGGCCAGGCGAACCGGGTAGCCTTCGGTCAGCAGCGAGCCAAAGGCCAGCGCCTCGGCCGTGGCCCAGTCATAGCCCTTGCCGGTCTCGACCATCTTGGCCTTGGCGTCCAGCAGGCGGGCGACGGTCCGGTGGGTTGGGAACCCGTCAGGGACACGGGCCAGCGCGGTGCCGACCTCTTTCAGCGTGTCTTCGGAAATCGCGGTTTGACCCCGCTGATAGTTGTCCTCGGCGTCGCGATCCAGGTGCGACCAGCGCCCGTCCAGCCAGTCGGCCTTGTTGGGCTTATAGTCTTTGCCGGCCTCGAACTCTTCGTTCAGATGGGCCTGGAACGCGGCTTTCATATCCTCGATCTCGCCTTCGGGGATCAGACCGTCCTTGACCAGGCGATCCGTGTACAGCTGAAGCGTGGTTTTGTGCTTCTTGATGTTCTTGTACATGATCGGGTTGGTGAACATGGGCTCGTCGCCTTCGTTGTGACCGAAGCGGCGATAGCAGAACATGTCGATAACCACGTCTTTGTGGAACTTCATGCGGAATTCAGTGGCGACCTTGGCGGCGTGAACCACGGCCTCGGGGTCGTCCCCGTTCACGTGGAAAATCGGGGCCTCAACCACCAGCGCGTTGTCGGTGGGATAGGGCGAGCTGCGCGAGAAGTGCGGCGCCGTGGTAAACCCGATCTGGTTGTTCACAACGATGTGGATCGTGCCGCCGGTTTTGTGGCCACGCAGACCCGACAGGGCGAAACATTCCGCCACAACACCCTGACCGGCAAAGGCCGCATCCCCGTGCAGCAGTACCGGGATGACCGAGTGGTGTTCAGGATCGTTCAGCTGATCGGTCTTGGCGCGGCATTTGCCCAGAACCACCGGGTTCACCGCCTCTAGGTGCGAGGGGTTGGCAGTCAGCGACAGGTGAACCTTGTTGCCGTCAAACTCACGGTCCGAGCTGGCGCCCAGGTGATATTTAACGTCACCCGAACCATCGACTTCCTCGGGCTTGAACGAGCCACCCTGGAATTCGTTGAAAATCGCGCGGTAGGGTTTGCTCATCACGTTGGCCAGCACCGACAGACGACCGCGGTGGGGCATGCCGATGACGATGTCCTGAGCCCCCAGGTTGCCACCGCGTTTGATGATTTGTTCCATCGCGGGGATCAGGCTTTCGCCACCATCCAGGCCGAAACGCTTGGTGCCCATGTACTTGACGTGCAGGAACTTTTCAAAGCCCTCGGCCTCGACCAGCTTGTTCAGGATGGCCTTACGGCCTTCGCGGGTGAACTTAATTTCCTTGTCGAACCCTTCGATCCGTTCCTTCAGCCAGCCAGCTTGTTCGGGATCCGAGATATGCATGTATTGCAGCGCAAAAGTGCCTGCATAGGTGCGCTTGACGATGTCGATGATCTGACGCATCGACGCGACCTGCAGCCCCAGCACGTTGTCGATGAAGATCGGGCGATCCATGTCGGCTTCGGTGAAGCCATAGGATTTCGGGTCCAGCTCGGGATGCGGAGTTTTGTCGCGCATCCCCAGCGGATCAATGTCTGCGACCAGGTGGCCACGAATACGATAGGCGCGGATGATCATCAGCGCGCGGACAGAATCCAGAACGGCGCGTTTGATCGCTTCGTCGCTGACCTCGACACCCTTTTCGGCGGCCTTGGCGGCGATCTTTTTGCCAGCACTTTTGGCCTCGGCGGGGGCGGCGGGCCACTGACCGTCCAGCGCGGCAGTCAGATCGTCATTGGGAACCGGAGGCCAGTCAGGGCGTGCCCAAGAGGGGCCCTCGGCCTCGGCCTTGGCGTCCATTTCGCTATCACCCAGCTGACTGAAGAACTCGGCCCAGGCGGCATCCACCGCGTTGGGATCGTTCGCCCAGCGGGCATGCAGTTGCTCCAGATATTCCGCGTTATGCCCCTGCATAAAGCTGGAGGCGTGGAAGAGGTCGTTAGGGCTTTGGTCAGTCATGGCATATCCGATCTTTTCGTCGAATGTTGTTATGTTGTTGTTATTTGAGCAGTTTAACGACCTGCTTGTCGACGTATGGTCTGAGCGAGCGGAACCCGTGCGTCACCCCCTTGGGGCTGAGCAGGGCCACATTGGCCCCGGCCTCATTCGCCAGTTTCACATAAAGCTGGGCGAAGCGGGGCAGGGTGTTTTCGTCATCTGTGCCGGTGATGGCAATCACCCGCGTGTTGGCGGGGATTTTCTTGGCGTAGCGATGGGGCGACTGGCTTTGCTTCCAGTTGTTTTTGCCGCGGCGGTGCTTGCGCCAGTTGGGCACATCGCAGGGACAGGCGGCCAGGATGGCGACATCAACGATGCCGGGAAAGCGGCCCACGATGGTGCCCATCATGCCGGCCCCGCCCGAATGGCCGACCACGATCAGCTGCCGGGGGGTCAGGTCGGCCTTCATGGCGGCCAGGGATTCGGCCAGCAACTTGTTGTTGCGCGAGGTAAAGTGGTCTTTCTTGGGGTTCTGGCCCGGGCTGCGCCCGGTGGGGCCGGTAAAGGCGGGGCGGGTCAGCGCCACGGCGGTGACCGACGCATAGCGCTGCGCCAGCGAGCGGGCGTAGGCGTCATAGCCCTTCGATGGGCCGCTATCGCCGTGCAGAATAACGATCAGATTGCGGGTGCCCGTGCCATAGACCGAGCCCTTGAGCTTGCCCATGTCCAGCGCAGCGGCCGCGCCAGGCAGAAAGATCAGCAGCAGCGCCGTTGCCAGCGCTGCCACCTGGTGTGAGGCCCGGCCCAGGATCGCGGACAGCGCCCTTCCCAACGGAAAAGGCGCAGTCGCGGTGCGATATGCAAGCCGGGTCAGCATGTTAGCCCAGCTCAATCGCTTTCAGCACGGCCTCGCCCAGAGTGGCGGGGCTGTCGGCAACCACGATACCGGCCGATTTCATGGCCTCGATCTTGGATTCCGCGTCGCCTTTACCACCGGCAACGATGGCACCAGCGTGACCCATGCGGCGGCCCGGAGGCGCCGTACGGCCAGCGATGAAGCCAGCGGTGGGTTTCCAGCGGCCTTTTTTGCGCTGTTCTGCCAGGAATTCGGCGGCTTCTTCTTCGGCCGAACCACCGATTTCACCGATCATGATGATCGAGGTGGTTTCATCGTCGTCCAGGAACATGTCCAGCACGTCGATGTGCTCGGTGCCCTTGATGGGGTCACCACCGATGCCGACGGCGGTCGACTGACCCAGACCGATGTCCGAGGTCTGTTTCACCGCTTCGTAGGTCAGGGTGCCCGAACGCGACACAACGCCGACCGAACCACGCTGGTGGATGTGGCCGGGCATGATGCCGATTTTGCAGGCGTCCGGGGTGATCACGCCAGGGCAGTTCGGGCCGATCAGACGCGACGAGCTGTCCATCAGGGCGCGCTTGACCTTCATCATGTCCAGAACCGGGATGCCTTCGGTGATGCAAACGATCAGCTCCATCTCGGCGTCGATCGCTTCGAGGATCGAGTCAGCCGCGAAGGGCGGGGGAACGTAGATCACGGAGGCGTTGGCCTCGGTCACGTGCTTGGCTTCGTGGACCGAGTTGAACACGGGCAGACCCAGATGGTCCGAACCGCCTTTGCCGGGGGTCACGCCGCCAACCATTTTGGTGCCGTAGGCGATCGCCTGTTCCGAGTGGAAAGTACCCTGCGAGCCGGTGAAGCCCTGACAGATGACTTTGGTGTTTTCGTCAATAAGAACTGCCATTGGTCTTAGCCCTTCACCGCTTTCACAATTTTCTCTGCACCGTCCGACAGGTTGTCGGCGGCGATCACGTTCAGGCCCGAGGTGTTGATGATCTCTTTGCCCGCTTCGACGTTGGTGCCTTCCAGGCGCACAACCAGCGGAACCTGCAGACCGACCTCTTTCACCGCGGCGACAACGCCTTCGGCGATGACGTCACAGCGCATGATGCCGCCGAAGATGTTCACCAGGATGCCTTTGACGTTCGGGTCCGAGGTGATGATCTTGAACGCTTCGGTCACTTTTTCCTTGGTGGCGCCGCCGCCAACGTCCAGGAAGTTGGCCGGTTCAGCGCCGTACAGCTTGATGATGTCCATGGTGGCCATCGCCAGGCCCGCACCGTTCACCATGCAGCCGATTTCACCGTCCAGAGCGATGTAGTTCAGGTCGTATTTCGACGCTGCCAGCTCTTTGGGGTCTTCTTCGGTTTCGTCGCGCAGGTTGGCGACGTCGGGGTGACGGTAAACAGCGTTGCCGTCAAAGCCCAGCTTGGCGTCCAGCAGTTTCAGGTTGCCATCGGGCATCACGATCAGCGGGTTGATTTCCAGCATCTCCATGTCCTTCTCGATGAAGGCACGGTACAGGTTCGCCAGCAGCGCAACGCACTGTTTCACCTGACCGCCGGTCAGACCCAGCGAGAAGGCAACGCGACGGCCGTGATAGGGCATGTAGCCAGTGGCCGGATCGATGTCGAAGGAAAGGATTTTTTCGGGGGCCAATTCTGCAACCTCTTCGATGTCCATGCCACCTTCGGTCGAGGCAACGATCGACACGCGCGAGGACTGACGATCGACCAGGAAGGCCAGGTACAGTTCGCGTTCGATGTCCGAGCCCGCTTCGATGTAGATGCGGTTCACCTGTTTGCCGGCGGGGCCGGTCTGGTGGGTGACCAGGGTCTTGCCCAGCATCTTTTTGGCTTCTTCAGCGGCTTCTTCCACCGACTTGGCCAGGCGCACACCGCCTTTTTCACCAGCTTCGGCTTCTTTGAAAGAGCCTTTGCCGCGACCACCTGCGTGGATCTGTGCTTTGACAACCCACAGAGGGCCGTCCAGCTCGCCTGCGGCGGTTTTGGCGTCTTCGGCCTTCAGGACGGCACGTCCCTCAGAAACCGGGGCGCCGTATTCGCGAAGAAGTGCTTTCGCCTGATATTCATGGATGTTCATGAAAACTGTCCCGTCTTGCTACGATTGGGGGAATCTATACCCTCAACTTGCGGACGAGCCTAAGCAATTTCTTCAAGAAAAGCCGAATTTTGCCTATTTTCATTGGTTTGTGATCACAGTTTTTCAGAGTGTGATCACAAACGCGCTGCTGGCGCAGAAAAATGATTCGGTTTGTTAACTCTAACAGCGCAAATGCTGCCCTGCAGCATCAAGTTGCTGCATTGCAATGGCGAATATGGCCCAGAGATCAGAAATTCCGGGTCACACCGAAGTTGAGTGCATTGGTGATGATGTCGGTGCGCAAAGTTCCACCGCCAATCAGGTCTGCGCGGACCTGGCTGAAGGTGCCTTTGTATTCCCCAAAAATGTCCCATTGGTCGTTTAGGCCATAGCTGAGGCCAAACATCAGTGAAACCGAAGGTCCCGCGATCTGGTAATCAAAGGTGCGAGGTGCCGTGGGCGTGGTCTGGACCTCGACATGAGGAATGGCGACGCCGACCCCGGCACCCGCATAAGGCGTCAGCATGTTCCAGTGACGCGGCCAACGGCGCAGCACTCCGAATGTCAGGTTGTTCAAACCATCGGAAAACTCCAGATGATCGAAGCCCCCGGATGTTCCGGTTGCGCCCAGCGTGGCAGAATCTGCATAGACCTTGGTGTGATTGAAATCCGCGGTGAAGCCGAGTGTTTCACTGCGCCACCAAGTTGCCCGCAGCCCGTAATGGGGCGGCATGGCGAAGGGTTTACCTTTCCAGCCAGCCGTGAAATCAAACGATCCCACGCCCAAAGGATCATGCCCCGAGACCTTGCTATGCGGGGCGCTTTGCGGGCCGGTATAGATCGAAATGCTCCATCCCTGGGCCGAAGCGGGGAGGCCCCCCGAGATCAGAATTGCTGCCAGAAAGGCGGTCATCGCGCGCAGGACGTTGCGATAGGTGCGGGTTACCGGCAAGCGACGGGTATGGAATTGCGCCAAGCGCAGACCTTTGCGGCACGCCCCAAGACCGGCGCGCAGTTGGCGGCCGCTCCAACGCATCGCCCGGCGAAAGGCACGGTCAAATGCCGTCAGCGCCAGAATTTGCGTTGCCCAACCGACCAAAGCGCCCGCCAATACCTGCCAGGGGGTGTGCTTGCCGGCATCCACGCGGGACGTGCCGACGAAACCGGCCGCTACCACGGCCACCATCTGCGCGGCGTGACTGGATTTCAGACAGGTCGAAATCAAGGCCGTGGCCCCGAACGATGCCGCGGCAGTATGGCCAGAAGGGAAGCCTTTGTTGCCGCCATTGGGGCGCTGGTTGATGGGCGCGTCCCCCAGCCCGAATTTCGAGCCTTTGACGATGGTTTCCAGCAGCACGTAGCGGCCAAGATACTGCATCGAGCGCCCCTCCATCGAGGCGCAGGCCAACCCGGCCAGAGGCAGCGCGATCTGGAAATGATCCCCCAGCCGTTCGACGTTTCGACCGGATATCAGCAGGACAAATCCCGCAAGAAAAACCATGCAGGCCAAAGGTGTAGAACAGAGTCCCGTGCGCAGGTGGGTCATGAGTGGGGTCCCCGATGTCGTCTGCACGCGGACTACGACGGGGACAAGACGGAAATCCGACACGGACGTAACGGGGGGATGAAATAGCGCGTAGTTAAAGAAAAAGGGCACCCGAAGGTGCCCTTTCGCAATCTCGAATGTTCGATGGCTTAGGCCAGCGAGGGGTCGATCTCTTTACATGCGTCGACCAGGCCTTTGACCGCGTCAACCGACTTGTCGAACATCACTTGCTCTTCTTTGTTCAGTTTGATGTCCACGACCTTCTCGATGCCGCCCGCGCCGATCACGGTGGGCACGCCAACATACATGTCCTTCACGCCGATCTCACCGTCGCAGTAAGCGGCGCAGGGCAGAACGCGTTTCTGGTCTTTCAGGTAGGCTTCGGCCATTTCGATCGCCGAGGTGGCGGGCGCATAGTAAGCCGAACCGGTTTTCAGCAGACCAACGATTTCGGCGCCGCCGTCACGGGTACGCTGAACCATCGCGTCCAGTTTCTCTTGGGTGGTCCAGCCCATTTCGATCAGGTCGGGCAGGGGGATACCGGCAACGGTCGAGTAACGCACCGACGGCACCATGGTGTCGCCGTGGCCGCCCAGAACGAAGGCAGTGACGTCGCGCATGGACACGTTGAACTCTTCTGCTAGGAAGTGACGGAAGCGAGCCGAGTCCAGAACGCCAGCCATGCCGCAGACTTTGTTCGCGGGCAGACCCGAGAATTTCTGCAGGGCCCAAACCATCGCGTCCAGCGGGTTGGTGATGCAGATGACGAATGCGTCAGGGGCGTAGGCGGCGATGCCTTCGCCAACCGATTTCATGACCTTCAGGTTGATGCCCAGCAGGTCGTCGCGCGACATGCCCGGCTTACGCGCCACACCGGCGGTCACGATGCAGACATCTGCGCCCGCGATGTCTTCGTAGGACTGGGTGCCCGACATGGATGCGTCAAAGCCTTCCGAGGGGCCCGATTCCGCGATGTCGAGAGCTTTGCCCTCGGGCAGGCCTTCTGCGATGTCGAACAGAACGACGTCGCCGAGTTCTTTCAGTGCTGCAAGGTGAGCAAGCGTGCCACCGATGTTGCCGGCGCCGATAAGGGCAATCTTGGGTCTGGCCATGGAATATATCTCCGGTCCGAATGAAAATCGCGCATGGGGTAGTCTGTTCGCGCGTTCAATTCAAGCCTGCTGCGCTGCGGCAGTTTTGTATTTGTGACTGGGATGTGACGATTGTTATCGCTAAAGCTGTGCGTGAACGGGGAGTTATGCGAGTCGGCGACATGCTGCTGGATCTAGAGATTTTTTTCATTGCCGCTTTAGCGGTCACCTTTGCGGGCATTTCCAAGGGGGGATTTGGGTCGGGGGCGGCCTTTGCGTCGGCCTCGATTCTGGCGCTGGTGCTGGAACCCGGGCAAGCCTTGGGAATTATGCTGCCACTGCTGATGCTTATCGATGTCACCACCCTGCGGCCCTATTGGAAAAAGTGGTCCTGGCCGGATGCCAAGCTGCTGATCATTGGGGCGTTGCCGGGCGTAGCGCTGGGCGCCTGGCTGTACCAAATCGCCGATGCGGATGTGTTCCGTCTGTTGATTGGGGGGATCTCGTTGGCCTTTGTGGCTTGGCAGATGGGGCTGAAGCTGCGGTTGATCCGACCGCCCGCGAACGAGATGCCGGCCTGGGGGGGCGCATTGGCTGGGGCGACGGCTGGCTTCACCAGTTTTGTCTCTCATGCCGGCGGGCCGCCCGCTGCAGTATATCTGTTGTCGCGCGGGCTTGGGAAAACGACCTATCAGGCGTCAACCGTACTGATTTTCTGGGCGATCAACGTGGCCAAATTTGTGCCCTACAGCTTCTTGGGGATCTTTACGGCTCAGACCTTGTGGGCCGATCTGATGTTGGCGCCTTTTGCAATTCTGGGCGCATGGCTGGGGGTTAAGGCGCACCATATGGTGCCCGAGCGGCTGTTTTTCGGACTGACTTACGCGCTGCTGACGCTGACCGGGATCAAGCTGATTTGGGATGCTTTAGTCTAGGTTTTCAGGCGTTTTCGGGGGGCGACGCCCAGAAATTCTGCGTTGCGGCGACATTCCTCTTGAAATTTTCGCAGAAATTTGGCCATGTCCGCGCAAGATTATTACGAGGACAAGACTCATGGACATGACTGCCCGCCCGTATCGCTCGGTTCTTTATATTCCCGGTTCCAAGGATCGCGCCCTGGAAAAAGCCCGCACGCTGCCTGTTGATGCGATCATTTTCGACCTCGAGGATGCCGTCAGCCCCGACGCCAAAGTCGGCGCACGTGACACGCTGAAGGCCGCGCTGGCCGAGGGTGGTTATGGCAACCGCGCCAAGATCATCCGCATCAACGGTCTGGATTCGGAATGGGGCAAAGGTGATGTCGAGGCGCTGCGCGATGCCGATGCCGACGCGTTTCTGCTGCCCAAGGTGAACTCGGCCGCGGACGTGCAGGCGCTGGCCGACCTGCTGGGCAATGGCAAGCCGATCTGGGCGATGATGGAAACCCCGCTGGGCATCCTGAATGCGCTGGAAATCGCCGCCCACCCGCAGCTGACCGGTTTCGTTGCCGGCACGAATGATCTAGCGAAAGAGCTGAACAGCCGTTTCCGCGCCGACCGTCTGCCGATGCAGGCCTCGTTGCAGATGATCCTGCTGGCCGCTCGCGCGCATGGCGTGATTGCTATCGACGGTGTGTACAACCAGTTCAAAGATGACGAAGGCCTGAAATTCGAATGCGATCAGGGCCGGGACATGGGCTATGACGGCAAGACGCTGATCCACCCCGCGCAGGTACCCGTCACGAACGAAGCGTTTGCTCCGTCTGAGGCCGAGATCGACCTGGCCAAACGCCAAATCGCCGCCTTCGAGGAAACCGAGGCCGCAGGGCAGGGTGTGGCTGTTGTCGACGGCAAGATCGTGGAAAACCTGCACGTCGAAACTGCGAAAAAGACCTTGGCCAAGGCCGCCGCTATTGCCGAACTGGCCGGTTAACCCACTATAGTCGCCCAGGATAAATACGGAGAATGCATATGATCTGGCTCATTCTGGGCGTGCTGCTGTGGTCGGGCGCGCATCTGTTCAAACGGGTCGCCCCCGGCGCACGGGCCGCGATGGGGGACAAGGGCAAAGGGCCCGTTGCCCTGGCGCTGCTTGCAGCTGTTGTGTTGATGGTCATCGGCTATCGCGGGGCTGAGGGTGCGTTCCTTTGGGGGCGCAGCCCGGCGCTGGTGGGGATCAACAACCTGTTGATGATCCTGTCGGTCTATATGTTCGCGGTGTCGGGGCTGCAAACCCGGCTGGCGCGATACGTTCGGCACCCGCAACTGACCGGGGTCAAGCTGTGGGCGGTGGCGCATCTGCTGGTGAACGGGGATGTGCCCAGTTTCATCCTGTTTGGCGGGCTGCTGGCCTGGGCGGTGGTCGAGGTCATCCTGTTGAACCGCCAGACCGAGTGGGTAAAACCCGAACCCGCCCCCATGAAAAAAGAGATCCGCGGGGTGCTGGGCACAATCGTGATCTATGTCGGCCTTGTGTTGGTTCACAAGGGCCTTGGCTATGTTCCATATGGATAAGACAATGAAACTATACCGCTTTTTGACCGAGGATGACACCTCGGCCTTCTGCCACAAAGTCACCGCCGCCCTGAACAAGGGGTGGGAACTGCACGGGGAACCGACCTATGCCTTTGACGCTGCCAACGGTGTCATGCGCTGTGGTCAGGCCGTCGTGAAAGAGGTCGAGGGCACCTACACCCCAGATACGAAGCTTGGAGAACACTGATGGCGAAAACCAATTCGGGTCGCTTTTTCGAAGACTACAAAATCGGCGACGTGATCAGCCACGCCGTACCGCGCACCGTGGGTGAAGGCGAGCGCGCTCTGTATCACGCGCTGTATCCGGCGCGTCATGCGCTGTACTCCTCGGACGAGTTTGCTCGTGACAGTGGCCTGCCCGAAAGCCCGCTGGACGATCTGGCGGCCTTTCACGTTGTGTTCGGCAAAACCGTGCCGGATGTGTCGCTGAACGCCGTTGCCAACCTGGGCTATGCCGAAGGGCGCTGGCTGAAGCCAGTGTTCGCCGGGGACACGCTGCGCTCGGTGTCCGAAGTGATCGGGCTCAAGCAGAACTCGAACGGGAAATCGGGCGTGGTTTACGTGCGTACGCGCGGGATCAACCAGCTGGGCGAGGCCGTTCTGGAATACGTCCGCTGGGTGATGGTGCGCAAACGCGATCTGGACGCGCCTGCGCCCGAAACCGTCATCCCCGAGCTGAACAAGGTCATCCCGGCCACGGATCTGGTGATCCCCGAGGGGCTGGATTTCTCGAACTACGATTTCGTTCAGGCGGGCGAACCGCATCGCTGGGGCGACTACGAAGTGGGCGAGAAAATCGACCACGTGGATGGCGTGACCATCGAAGAGGCCGAGCACATGATCGCCACGCGCCTGTGGCAGAACACGGCTAAGGTGCATTTCGACGCGACCTTCCGCCCTGATGGGCAGCGGCTGATCTATGGCGGCCACGTGATCTCGATGGCGCGGGCGCTGTCCTTTAATGGGCTGGCCAACGCGCAGATGATTGTGGGCCTGAACGGCGGGGCCCATGCGAACCCCTGCTTCAGTGGCCTGACGGTCAAGGCCTGGTCCGAGGTTCTGGACAAGGCCGAAACCGATGCGCCGGGTGTTGGTGCGATCCGCTTGCGTCTGGTGGCCACCAGTGGTGGAGAGCCATTCGAGCTGAAGGGCGAAGATGGCAAATACAAGCCCGAGGTTCTGCTGGATCTGGATTATTGGGCGCTGATGCCAACCTGATGGATGCTGATCAGGGCTGCATTTTTTGTGGCCCTGACACCTCTTGTGGCGAAAATGTTAGCGGTATAGCTGAGGAATCGCCAAAAATCCCGACAAAAAGACTCTAAATTCAATTTGTGATCACGCACAGGATTTGTGTGATCACATACGCGATTTTTTCTGACATTTATGTGAATTTTGCCGTGCTGCGTTGCGTCGTAACTGGTGACAAAAGGCAAAAAAAGTCCCATAAACCCAACAAGCAAGGGAACCCTGAAAGGATCTGATATGGCCGATGTGAAACAGGTCGAGCGCCCGCTTTCGCCGCATCTTCAAATCTATCGCCCGCAGCTGACTTCGATGACCTCTATCCTGACGCGCATCACCGGGAACGCTTTGATCGTTTCCGCGCTTCTGGTTGTATGGTGGTTGCTGGCAGCCGCGACAAGCGCCGAGTACTATGACATTGCCAATGGCGTGTTGACCTCGTGGTTCGGCGATATCGTCTTTACCCTGTCGGCCCTGGGCGTCTGGTATCACTACCTGGCCGGTCTGCGTCATCTGTATTTCGACGCTGGCAAGGGGCTGGATATCCCGACAGCCGAAAAGCTGGGCTGGGCCTGCATCATCGGTTCGGTCGTTCTGACCGTCCTGACCATCGTGATCGTGTAAGGAGGCCAGAATGCGTTACCTGACCGCACGCAAACGCGCCGAGGGCAAAGGCGCCTCGCATACCGGAACCGAACATCATTGGTACATGACCGTCAGCGCCGTTGGCCTGGCCTTCCTGGTGCCGCTGTTCGTGTTTGTCTTTGGCCGCGCCCTGGGGGGCAGCCATGCCGAGGTGCTCGAGACGTTCTCGCGCCCCATCCCCGCCGTCATCACCGGCCTGACCTTGTTTGTCGCCATGCGCCATTTTGCCAAGGGCGCCCAGATGATGATCGAAGACTACACAAAAGGGACCACCCGTAAAATGGCGGTCATGTTTGTGACCGGCCTGTCCTATGTCCTGATCGCCGTGGGCCTGTTCGCCCTGGCCAAGATCGCGCTGTAAGGAAGCAGAAGAAATGGCAACTTACGAATACGAAACCCACGAATATGACGTGGTCGTCATCGGTGCTGGCGGTGCTGGCCTGCGCGCGACCCTGGGTATGGCTGAACAAGGCCTGCGCACCGCTTGTGTGACCAAAGTGTTCCCGACCCGCTCGCATACTGTTGCGGCGCAGGGGGGTATCGCGGCCTCGCTGTCCAACATGGGCCCGGATAACTGGCAATGGCACATGTATGACACCGTCAAGGGCTCGGACTGGCTGGGTGACACGGACGCGATGGAATACCTGGCGCGTGAAGCCCCTAAGGCCGTCTACGAGCTGGAGCACTATGGTGTGCCCTTCAGCCGTACCGAAGAAGGCAAGATCTACCAGCGTCCGTTTGGTGGTCACACCACCGAATTTGGCGAAGGCCCCGCCGTGCAGCGGACCTGTGCCGCCGCCGACCGGACCGGCCACGCGATCCTGCACACGCTGTATGGTCAGTCGCTGAAGAACAACGCTGAATTCTACATCGAATATTTCGCCATCGACCTGCTGATGAGCGATGACGGCGAATGTCAGGGTGTTGTCTGCTGGAAGCTGGACGACGGCACTATGCATGTCTTCAACGCCAAGATGGTCGTTCTGGCCACCGGCGGTTACGGCCGTGCCTATTTCTCGGCCACCTCGGCCCACACCTGCACCGGCGACGGTGGCGGTATGGTGATGCGCGCTGGCCTGCCGATGCAGGATCTGGAGTTCGTTCAGTTCCACCCCACCGGCATCTACGGTTCGGGCTGCCTGATCACCGAAGGTGCGCGCGGCGAGGGCGGTTACCTGACCAACTCGGAAGGCGAGCGTTTCATGGAGCGTTACGCGCCCCAGTACAAAGACCTGGCCCCGCGTGACTATGTCTCGCGTTCGATGACCATGGAAATCCGCGAAGGCCGCGGTGTGGGCGCCGAAGGCGATCACATCCACCTGAACCTGTCGCACCTGCCTGCCGACGCTCTGGCCGAACGCCTGCCCGGTATCTCGGAAAGCGCCAAGATTTTCGCCGGTGTTGACGTGACCAAGGAACCGATCCCGGTTCTGCCGACCGTGCACTACAACATGGGCGGTATCCCCACCAACTATTGGGGCGAGGTGCTGAACCCGACCGAGGAAGACCCGACCGCGATCGTGCCTGGCCTGATGGCCGTGGGCGAGGCTGGCTGTGCCTCGGTGCACGGTGCGAACCGTCTGGGCTCGAACTCGTTGATTGACCTTGTGGTGTTTGGCCGTGCTTCGGCGATCCGCGCCGGTCAGGTTGTCGACCGCGACGCCGCGATCCCGACCGCATCAAAAGACAAGATCGAGAAGGTCTTTGCCCGCTTTGATGGCCTGCGCTATGCCGACGGTGCGATCCCGACCGCAGAACTGCGTCTGGAAATGCAGAAAACCATGCAGCGCGACGCGGCCGTGTTCCGTACCGCCAAGACCATGGCCGAAGGCGTTGAAGCGATGACCGAAATCGCCGGGAAAATGGGCGATGTCAAAGTCACCGATCAGTCGCTGGTCTGGAACTCGGACCTGATGGAAACGCTGGAACTGACCAACCTGATGCCTTCGGCCCTGTCGACCATCGTCAGCGCCGAAGCCCGCAAGGAAAGCCGCGGCGCCCACGCGCACGAGGACTTTGCCGAGCGTGACGATGAAAACTGGCGTGTCCACACCGTCAGCCGCATCGACGAGGCTGGCACTAAGGTTGATCTGAGCTATCGCCCGGTCATCCAGGATCCGCTGACCACCGAAGACCAAGGCGGCATCAACCTGAAGAAAATCGCGCCCAAAGCGCGGACCTTCTAAGCCAGATTGGGATGGCCCCGGTGGGGCTGTCCCTTTCACCCAGGGTATCCAAGGTATGAACCAGATGACGCACAAAATGGATCAGGCAGGGCAGGGGACCAGTCCCACCGCTCCGCGTATCCTGTGCGTCGGGACCCACCATAAAACCGGCACCATCTGGATGCAGCAGGTCTTCAAGGCCCTGTCTGCGGCGCTGGACCTGCCCAAATTCTCGATGTGGAAACGCGCAGTTAAACGGCTTCCGACCGGGGGGCGCGTTCTGGGAACCAACTGGGATTTTGCCTTTCCGGCCGAGCTGAACGAACGGGACGACGTTCTGTTCCTGCATATCATTCGGGATCCGCGCGACGTGCTGCTGTCTGGCGCGCGCTACCACGAAACGGCACCCGCCGGGAAAGAGGGCTGGCTGCATGAACCGCGCGCGGATTTCGGCGGGATGACCTATCAGCAAAAACTGCTGAGCATCGCCGACCCCGAAGAGCGCATCCTGTTCGAGATGGAGCATAAGCACGCCGAGACGCTGCAGCAGATGCTGGACTGGGACTATGACAATCCCAACAGCATAGAGTGGCGTTATGAGGACCTGATCACTGACACCGATTGCACGTTGTTCCGCGCGGCCCTGACCCGTTTTGGACTGTCCCCGGATCAGGTGGAGGCCGGTGTGCAGGCGTTCTGGGACAACAGCCTGTTTGGCGGCATGGCCGACCCGGCGCAGCGCAACGCTGCGGTGGCCGGACATGTGAGCTCGGGTGCGGCGCGGCAATGGCCCGGCAAGATGTCGGATCGCGTGGCGCAGGCCTATTGCGACCGCTTTGGGGATGCCCTGATCAAGCTCGGATATGAGAACGACACCAGCTGGCTGGATCGGTCGGCCGTTGGGAAACCGAAACCGGCGCCGCGCAAACGAAAACAGGCGGCCACTTTGGAATCGCGTCTGGGGTTCAAACCCGGCAAGGTGTTGCGCTTGTTCGGGATGCGCCGGTCGGGAAATCACGCGATTACCAATTGGCTGCAGCGCAATGCGCCCGATGAAGGCGTCTTGTTTCTGAACAATTGCCGCCGCGGAGAGGACCCGCTGTCTCAATTCGGTTCGGCCGAGGTGAACGGACGCCGGATTTCGATCAAAGATGCGCAGCAGGATCTGGCACGTGAGGCACAAGGCCTCGGCGATGGCGCCATGTTGATGATTTCTTATGAAGATCTGTCGCCCAAGCAAAACACGGCCAAGAAACCTCTGGGTGGGGCGTTCGACCAAAGCGCGGTGTCCATGAACATCGTGATCTATCGCAGTTTTTTGAACTGGATTGCCTCGATCTCCAAGAAGCTTGAAGGCAACACAGATTACAGCATCACACGGCGAGTGGCGGTTCTGATGCGCAGTGTCGACTTGTATCGGGACATGTTGGACAGCATCAGCATGGAATTGGATATTCAGTCCATTTCGTATGATTCCTGGTGTGTGGACGACGCCTATCGCGCGGGCAAACTGTCAGATTTGGGCCTGCCCCAGACCGACAATGCACTGGGCGATGTGGCTCGGTATGGCGGGGGCTCGTCGTTTCAGAAAGACGCCAGCTCGGCCTCAGAGCTGAACACGCATCAGCGCTGGCATCAGATGTTGAGCGATCCCCTGTATCAAGCCGTCCTGCAGGTGTCTGCGTGCGATCCGCTGCTGATGACGCGCTTGTCTGATTTTTTTCCGGGCGACGCCAACGTGCTGACCAAAATCGCGTCTGGCACACCGTTTTCACAGGAGGCCCTGCAATGAGGGCCTCTGAACCGCAATACGCTGTCCATCAATTGATGGGGGGCGCCCTCAAGTTCCGACCCATGTCACAACGGTCGGGAACCAAGTACCGCTCGGTGCCTTTCGTGGCAGGCGGCGCAACAAGGAGACAGTATTTTGGCTCAATTCACGCTTCCTAAGAATTCGAAGATCAAGACCGGCAAGACCTGGCCGAAGCCCGAGGGCGCGACCAATCTGCGCAAGTTCCAGATCTATCGCTGGAGCCCGGACGAAAACGAAAACCCCCGTGTCGACACCTATTTCGTCGACATGGACAAGTGCGGCCCGATGATCCTGGACGCGCTGATCAAGATCAAGAACGAGATCGACCCCACCCTGACCTTCCGCCGCTCGTGCCGCGAGGGCATCTGTGGGTCCTGCGCGATGAACATCGACGGGATCAACACCCTAGCCTGTATCTATGGCATGGACGAGATCAAAGGCGACGTCAAAATCTACCCGCTGCCGCACATGCCGGTGGTCAAGGACCTGATCCCCGATCTGACCCACTTCTATGCGCAGCATGCCTCGATCATGCCGTGGCTGGAAACCAAGACCAACCGCCCCGCGAAAGAGTGGAAGCAGTCGATCGAGGACCGTAAGAAACTGGACGGTCTGTATGAATGCGTGATGTGCGCCTCGTGTTCGACCTCGTGCCCCAGCTACTGGTGGAACTCGGATCGTTACCTGGGCCCGGCCGCGTTGCTGCATGCCTATCGCTGGATCATCGACAGCCGCGACGAAGCCACTGGCGAGCGTCTGGACGACCTGGAGGATCCCTTCAAGCTGTATCGCTGCCACACCATCATGAACTGCGCCAAGACCTGCCCCAAGGGTCTGAACCCGGCCAAGGCGATTGCCTCGATCAAGCACATGATGGTTAACCGCACCGTGTGATCCGGACAAATTGATCAAACCAAAGGGTCGGCCTTGCGCCGGCCCTTTTTGTTTCCGCTTGGTAAATCTGCAAATGCTGCATGGCAGCATTTCTGTTTTGGGGGATGTCCTGCGTTTCAAAAAGCGTACATTCGCATGCAGGGAGGACGTTCAAACACCGAAAGGTACGAAAATGTCCAACACGTTGAAAACCCCCGAACAATTGGCGGCTTTGGAAGCTTTGGAACAGGCCTATGAATACTATTCGCCTGCCGAATACGTCCCGGTTAAGGCCGAAGACGAGCCTGTCGAGTACTATGAATACGCGGCGGCCGCCTAAGAAACGACCGCATTCCTGTGCGCTTGATGGCGCCCTCTCGTGCCACGAGGGGGCGTTTGCAGGCAGGGTTTGACTTTGTCGTCAGGCCTTGTCACAGCTTGGGGGCGCGGCCCGAACTAGGGGCGTGAAACCCAAGAGGCCCTGAATGACCGAACCCTCCGACGCTGCTCAGCGGCGCGCGATCGCGCCCGTGATTTGCTATCCGAACGACTCGCTGCCGGAGCCGCCGCTGGATCTGTATCGCACTGCGCGCCGCACCGCCCGCAAAGTGGACGAGGTAATCGCCGCGCCTCGCGAGGCCGCGCATTTTCGCGTTCCGGCGGGCCACTTTTTTCGGATTTCCAGCGTCGAAGGGCCCCAGGTCGGCGATCTGAACCTGTGGAACGCAGATGATCTGTCCGAGCGTTTCTACTCGGGCAAAAGCCGCGCCTTGCATGGCACGCATCTGACCGCCGGAGAGCGGATGTGGTCCTCGTTTCCCGCGCTGCGTCCGATGGCGACGATTGTCGAGGATACGCTGGGTTGGTACAGGATCGACGAATTCGGCGGGTCCGTCCATGATGTGATCGGCACGCGCTGCGACCCGTACACGAACAACCTGCTGGCGGGTGGGCAGTATCACCATTGCTGTCACTCCAACCTGACGCGTGCCTTGGCGGACGCCACCGGGCTGAGCCTGGCGCAGGCAGAACCGCATGTGCATGACGTGCTGAATGTGTTCATGTGCACCGGGTTCACCCGCGATACGGGCCAGTATTTCATGAAGGCCAGCCCGGTGCGGCCCGGTGATTACCTGGAATTCTTCGCCGAGATCAACCTGTTGGGGGCCTTGTCGGCCTGTCCGGGCGGGGATTGTTCATCCGAGCACAGCTCGGACACGGTCGCCTGTCACCCGCTGCTGATCGAGATCTTCGCCCCGGCTGAAGGCGCGCTGGTCGGCTGGCACAGCCCGCCGATCAACGGGTATGACCGCAGCCACGGGCGCTAGGCAAAGGCGGCGTTCAGCGCGATCTCTACCATGTCCGCAAACGAGCTTTCGCGGTCTTCGCTGGGCAGGGCCTCGCCGGTCAAAAGGTTGTCCGAAACCGTCAGAACAGCCAAGGCCCGGACGCCATAGCGCGCCGCCAGATTGTACAGCTCGGCGGCCTCCATCTCGACGGCCAGAATGCCGTGTCGGGTCATTTGCTCGTTCAGATCCGGGCGTTCGTCGTAAAACACATCCGCCGAGTAAATCCCGCCCACATGGGTCGGCGTTCCCTTGGCCGCCGCCGCATCCGCCGCCGCGCGCAACAGGCTATAGTCGGCGCAGGGGGCAAAGTTCAGCTCTTTGAAGATACCAACGGACGGGGTCGAGATCGACGAGGCCGTCATCGCCAGGATCACGTCGCGCAGGTTCACCGATCTCTGCATCCCACCACATGACCCGATGCGGATCAGGGTCTTGGCGCCGTAGTCTCGGATCAGCTCGTTGGCATAGATCGACAATGAGGGCATCCCCATCCCCGAGCCATGGATCGTCACCGGGTTGCCTTGCCACGTGCCGGTATAGCCCAGCATCCCACGTACCTCGTTGACCAGTTTGGGACCATCCAGAAAGGTCTCGGCGACCCATTTTGCACGGTAGGGATCACCCGGCATGAGGACGGTTTCAGCGATCTCGCCGGGTTTGGCACCGATATGGATGGTCATGGGCTGTCCTTTAGCGTTGATACTTGATGAACGGGGTCACATGGGCGATGCGATCATACAATTGCCGGGCCGTGGAATTGAACTCTTGGGTCATCCAATACACGGTTGGTGTGCCGTTTTTGTCCGCAAAATCATAGACCTGCTGAATCAAAGCGCGTCCGATGCCCTGACCGCGGACCTCGGGGTCGGCGTAGAGGTCCTGCAGATACACCACGTCCTCGACCCGCCAGTTATGGGCGTGCAGGATGTAGTGAACCAACCCCACGGCTTTACCGTCCAGCAGGGCCAAGTAGGCGCCCTGATGGGGGTAATCGTCCGAGATTTGTCGGGCAAAGGTCGCGGCATACACCTCTTCGCTGATCGCGCTTTCGTAGAAGTCCAGATAGGCGGTCCACAGACGGCGCCAGTCGGCCTGATCCGAGGCCAGAAGGGGGCGGATTTCCAAGGTCATGGGCGGGTCCTTTGCGTTGCCAGCCCAGAATGCAAAACCGCCCGCGGCATGGCAACCACGGGCGGCTTAAGATTGGTTGATTTCCGGGATTACTCGGCGGCAACCTGCTGCGGGTCGACCAGGGTCACGATGTCCATCATGATCGTGTTGAGCTCGAAATCCTTGGGGGTATAAACCTTGGCAACACCCATCGCCAGCAGACGCTGAGCGTCATCATCGGGGATGATGCCGCCCACGATCACGGGGATATGGCCCAGGCCGGCCTCGCGCATTTGCACCATCATGTCCTCGACCAGTGGGATGTGGCTGCCCGATAGGATCGACAGACCCACAACATGGGCGTCCTCTTCGCGGGCGGTTTTCACCAGTTCTTCGGGGGTCAGGCGGATGCCGTCATAGGTGATATCCATGCCGCAATCGCGCGCACGGAAGGCGATCTGTTCAGCCCCGTTCGAGTGGCCATCCAACCCCGGTTTGCCCACCAGGAACTTCATGCGGCGACCCAGACGGTCGGAAACCGCGTCGACAGCGTTGCGGATGTCGTCCAGACCCTCGGTCTTGTTGGACACCGATTTCGACACGCCGGTCGGGCCACGGTATTCGCCATGAACCACACGCATCTGGGCGGCCCATTCCCCGGTGGTGACACCGGCCTTGGCGCACGCGATCGAGGCGGGCATGACGTTTTCGCCCTTAGTCGAGGCTTCGCGCAGCGCGGCCAGCGCGGCATCCACGGCGGCCTGATCACGATCGGCGCGCCATTCGTTCAGGCGGTCGATCTGCTCGGCCTCAACCGCCGGATCGACGACCATGATGCCACCATCCCCGGCAGTCAGCGGCGATTCCTCGGCCTCGGTCCATTTGTTCACACCAACGACGATGGTTTCGTTCTTTTCGATCCGGTTCAGACGGTCGGCGTTCGATTCCACCAGGCGCGATTTCATGTACTCGATCGAGGCAACAGCCCCGCCCATCGAATCCAGGTTGGCCAGCTCGTGACGCGCACCTTCTTTCAGGGCTTCGACCTTGCGATCCACGGCGGGGTTGCCATCGAACAGGTCTTCGTATTCCAGCAGGTCGGTTTCGTAGGCCATGATCTGCTGCATCCGCAGCGACCACTGCTGATCCCAGGGGCGCGGCAGGCCAAGCGCTTCGTTCCACGCGGGCAGCTGCACAGCGCGGGCGCGGGCCTTTTTCGACAGGGTCACGGCCAGCATCTCGATCAGGATGCGGTAGACGTTGTTTTCCGGCTGCTGTTCAGTCAGACCCAGCGAGTTCACCTGCACACCATAGCGGAAGCGACGATATTTCGGGTTTTCGACGCCATAGCGGGTTTCCAGGATCTCGTCCCACAGATCCACGAAGGCGCGCATTTTGCACATCTCGGTGACAAAGCGGATGCCTGCATTCACGAAGAACGAGATCCGGCCACATAGCGCGGGGAAGTCCTCGGCCGGAACGCGCGGTTTCAGAGCGTCCAGAACGGCGATGCCGGTGGCCAGCGCAAAGGCCAGTTCCTGCTCGGGCGTCGCGCCGGCCTCTTGCAGGTGATAGGAACACACGTTCATCGGGTTCCATTTCGGCACGTTTTCATAGCAATACTCGGCCACGTCCGCGATCATCTTCAGCGATGGTTTGGGCGGGCAGATATAAGTGCCGCGCGACAGGTATTCCTTGATCAGGTCGTTTTGCACGGTGCCTTGCAGTTTGGACACGTCAGCGCCCTGTTCCTCGGCCACGGCGATGTACAGCGACAGCAGCCAGGGCGCGGTCGCGTTGATCGTCATCGAGGTGTTCATCTGCTCCAGCGGGATCTGATCGAATAGCGCGCGCATGTCGCCCAGATGGCAGACGGGCACGCCAACCTTGCCAACCTCGCCACGCGCCAGAACGTGATCGCTGTCATAGCCGGTTTGCGTGGGCAGATCGAAGGCGACGGACAGGCCGGTTTGACCCTTGGACAGGTTGGTCCGGTACAGCGCGTTCGAGGCTTTGGCGGTCGAATGGCCCGCATAGGTGCGGAACAACCAGGGGCGGTCTTTCTGGATCTCGGTCATGGCGGCCTCGTGAATCATGTTGGGCAATATTCTTGCGTTCGAGTGTTGATACTTGGAATTTTATGCCTCTGTCAATTCGCCGCGACGCGGCATTTAGGGAATGTTACGCGCGATTGTCGCTGCGAAGCGGCAAAAATCGGTGAAATCGCAAGGATCGCGCGGGATTTGACAGGAAAACGGGCAACGACGCGCCCGCTGCGCTGGCATGGCAGGGGGAGACATAGGTCGCAGACGCTTGATTCTTTGACGGATCGCGCCGCAGCGACGCAAAGTGCTAATTCTATGTCCCAGCTACATGTTTTTCGCTGTTGCAGCATAATTGGCCGGAAATTTCTGCGACCGCAAGGTCATAAAATTACAAAATCATAATAAATGGCGTTGCATTATTTCGTGGCGACCGATATTCCATCCTCAGGAAGCGACGATTCTGCGTCGCGGCAAGAGATTCAAGATGGAGGCTGACATGGCTCTGGACACCGAAACCGGCATTGCACCCTACGACGCACCGGAAAAAGATCTGTATGAAATTGGCGAAATGCCGCCTCTGGGTTACGTCCCCAAAAAGATGTACGCGTGGGCGATCCGCCGCGAACGTCATGGCGATCCGGACACCTCGTTCCAAAAAGAGGTCGTGGACACCTGGCAGATCGACAGCCACGAAGTGCTGGTTCTGGTGATGGCCGCAGGCGTGAACTATAACGGTGTCTGGGCCGGCAAAGGCGTTCCGATTTCGCCCTTCGACGTGCATGGCCAAGACTATCACATCGCGGGTTCGGATGCCTCGGGTATCGTTTGGGCCGTCGGTGACAAGGTCAAGAACTGGAAAGTGGGCGACGAGGTCGTGATCCACTGTAACCAGGACGACGGTGACGACGAAGAATGTAACGGTGGTGACCCCATGTTCTCGCCGACCCAGCGGATCTGGGGCTACGAGACCGGCGACGGTTCGTTCAGCCAGTTCACCCGCGTGCAGGCGCAGCAGCTGATGCCGCGTCCCAAGCATCTGACCTGGGAAGAGGCCGCCTGCTACACCCTGACTCTGGCCACTGCCTACCGCATGCTGTTCGGCCACCACCCCCACGAGCTGAAGCCGGGCCAGAACGTTCTGGTTTGGGGCGCGTCGGGCGGTCTGGGGTCTTACGCGATCCAGCTGGCGAACACTGCGGGTGCTAACGCGATTGGCGTGATCTCAGACGAGAGCAAGCGCCAGTTCGTGATGGATCAGGGCGCCAAGGGCGTCATCAACCGGAAAGACTTCAAATGCTGGGGTCAGCTGCCCACGGTGAACTCGCCTGAATATAACGCGTGGCTGAAAGAAGCGCGCAAGTTCGGCAAGGCCATCTGGGACATCACCGGTAAAGGCGTCAGTGTCGACATGGTGTTCGAACACCCCGGCGAGGCGACCTTCCCTGTGTCGACCCTGGTTGTGAAAAAAGGCGGTATTGTTGTGATCTGCGCCGGGACCTCGGGTTTCAACACCACCTTTGACGTGCGCTATATGTGGATGCACCAGAAGCGTCTGCAGGGTTCGCACTTCGCGAACCTGAAACAGGCCGCCAGCGCCAACCGCCTGATGTGCGAGCGCCGTCTGGACCCCTGCATGTCCGAAGTGTTCGAGTGGGATGAAATCCCCGCCGCGCACATGAAAATGATGAACAACGAGCACAAGCCGGGCAACATGGCCGTGCTGGTTCAGTCGCCCAAGACCGGTCTGCGCACCGTCGAGGATGTGCTGGAAGCTGGCAAAGCCTAAGCCAATTTCATCTGACTTTGTGAGCCGCCGGAGGGAAGCCTCCGGCGGTTTTGCTATTTCTGCAGCCTCGCTATTTATGGGGAGTTGAAATTCGTGAATTTCGCGGTGGAATGGGCTCGTGCTATGATTGTGTTAACCCTTCGTTAACTTAACCGGCAGAGTGTTAACCATGAAGAACGACTGGATCTTGGATGTTCTCTCGGACCTGAAAAATTTCGCTCAGTCGAATGGTCATGCCTTGCTTGCCGAGCAACTCGCGCAGGCCCGGTTGGTCGCTGCGGTCGAGATGGCATCCGCCGACACGGGGGGCACTCTTGCAATACACGGCGATGAAGCCGCGGCTAGAGCAGATACTGGAAGAGCTGGAGCGCGCTACCAGTCTTGAGGATCTGCAAACCGCACTAGAAGATCTGCGCGACCATTACCGAGTTGATCACATTGTCTATCACTGGGTAAACTCGGCCGGCGAGCAATACGGATGCGGCACCTATGACCCGGCCTGGGCCGCACATTATCAGGAAAAAGACTATCTAAGGATCGACCCTGTCGTGCAGGGCTGTTTCCAGCGCTTTCATCCCGTGGATTGGAACGATCTGGATTGGACCAGCCGCGCCGCCAAAGCGTTTCGCGCAGATGCGATGGCGTATGGGGTTGGCAACCAGGGTTTTTCGGTGCCGATCCGGGGCCCCAACGGGCAGTTTGCGTTGTTCACAGTGAACCACACCTGCGAGGACGAGATTTGGGCCCGTTTCACCGACATGCATCGCAGCGGGCTGATCCTGATGGCCTATTATTGCAATCAAAAGGCCCTGGAATTTGAACCAGGTCGCACCCCCGCTCCGGCGCAGGCGTTGTCACCCCGTGAAGTGGATGCCCTGACCCTGATTGCACTTGGGCAAAGCCGTGCGCAGGTTGCTGATGCGCTGTCGATCTCCGAGCACACCCTGCGCGTCTATATCGAAAGCGCCCGGTTCAAGCTGGGGGCTTTGAACACGACCCACGCTGTGGCGCGGGCGATCAGTCGTGGCCTGATCGTGGTTTAACCTTTTGCTAACATTATGAATTTATTAACTAAAACGTCCATGCCTTGGGGGGATTCGTTAACCTTGCTTCCCTAGCGTGCGTAGCATTCACGACGCTCGGAGGCTGGACGATGCTGCGCTATTTATATGCAGAAGACCTGAAGACAACTCCCTTGCTGCGCGACACCATGTTTCGGGATCGCGCCGATCAGTTCAAAACCCGACTGGGTTGGGACGTGACCGTAAACGAGCAGGGCGAGGAACGTGACGAGTATGACGAGTTGAACCCACTCTATGTCATCTGGCAGCGGCCGGATGGCACGCATGGCGGATCCATGCGTTTTCTGCCCACGACCGGGCGATGTATGGTGAATGACCACTTTCTGGACCTGACCGGTGGGGTGCGTATCCAAAGCCCACTTATCTGGGAATGTACCCGGTTTTGCCTGGCCCGCAGGGCCGAGCCCACGGTGGCCGCTGCCCTGATGCTGGGGGGCGGCGAGATCCTGGATCGTTTTGGACTGCGCCATTTTGTTGGGGTTTTTGACGCGCGAATGGTGCGGATTTATCGGCGGATTGGGTCCTCGCCCACGGTGCTGGGCAGCTCGGGAACGGGTCGGGAGGCGATCAGTGTCGGCTTGTGGGAATTCTCGCCCGAGGCCAAGGCGCGGGTTGCCCGTCAGGCGGGGCTGTCCGAGGCTCTTTCAGAATCCTGGTTTAAACAGGCCTTCAAGCCCGGATCGCAGCCACCGTTTGCCATGACGGGCTGATCTCACGATTGGACGCTGGTGCCTGTTGCGGACAGGCTGTAGGGTCGCGCCATGACGGTGCCAGCTCTCCAATTCTCGCATGATCAGGCCGAGGCCTATGACCACATCACCGAAGCCTTGCGCGGCTTTGGTGTCGATCTGGACAACGGGGTTCTGACGCCCCCGACCGAGGGCAAAACCCGGGTCATGGCGGTGTTGGGCAAAGCCGGGTCGGGCAAAACTCTTTTGTTGTCGGAATTAACCAAGGCTTTGGAAACTGCGGGCGTAGATATTGTGTCGGGCGACTACGAAGCCAAGCGGCGCAAAGAAAGTCGGACCCTTGCTATTCTGGCCCCGACGAACAAGGCGGCCAGCGTGTTGCGCAATCGCGGCGTGCCCGCGACGACGATCCACCGCATTCTGTACACGCCGGTCTATGACCCCGAATACGAAAAGATCGCAGAGTGGCTGTCGGGCAATGGAGAGCGCCCCGAGATCGAGGGCTTGACCGACGAAGCGCTGGATCGCGCGCATGCCTTTTACCAGCTGAACAAATCCATCCCCGGGGCGCTGGCCGCTGCGGGCCTGCGTGGCAGCGATTTTATCACCGGCTGGAAACGGCGGGATGACCCGCTGGATATTGGCTTTGTCGACGAAGCCTCGATGCTGGATGACAAACAATTTCAAGATCTTAAAGAGATTTTCCCAGCTTTGATCCTGTTTGGGGACCCGGCGCAGCTGGCTCCTGTCGGTCAGTCTGGCCAGATGGTTTTCGACGCGCTGCCGTCGGTGGCAAAGCAGGAATTGCAGCGCATTCACCGGCAGGATGCCGACAATCCGATCCTGGATCTGGCCCATGCTTTGTCTGATCCGGATTTGGGGTTCGAGGATTTTGAACGCCTGGTCGAACAGGCCTCGCGCAAGGATGATCGTGTGGTCCTGGCCCAGCGGGTCGAGGTGGATCTGATGGCGCGCAGCCCGGTTCTGGTCTGGCGCAATGCGACGCGCATACGGCTGATCAACGCGTTTCGCACAGTTTACGGCGCGCCCGAGGATGCCCTGCTGGAGGGCGAACCTCTGATTTGCGACGGGATCGAGCTGCCGTTGAAGCACCGGAAAAAGCGTGTCGATCTGGAGGCGCGAGGGCTGATCAAGGGCGCTCAGGTCGTGTATCTGGGGCCGGGGCGCAAGCCGGGGTTTTCCCGGATGCATGTGATGGGCGCCGAAGATCCGCAGGTCAACGTGGCCTCGATCATCAAGATCGAAAAACCCGACGAAGAAGAGCCATTTATTCCCTTCGCCGCGCGTATGGGCGCTGCGTTTTTGCATGGGGCGGCGGTGACGATTTATAAGGCCCAGGGGAGCCAATGGGAAAACGTGCAAGTGTTTGCGCCTGACCTGTTTGTGGCGGCTCGGATGGGGCGGGTCGAGGCCGGCCAACCGTTGTGGAAACGTCTGGCCTATGTGGCGATCACGCGCGCTCAGGAACGGTTGTACTGGGTGGTGCGCAACCGGTTGGCAAAACCCAGTGGACCGTTGGTGGTGGATGATCTGCGGGCCGCGCCCGCCGCCCCCTTGGTCTTGCAATCACAGGAGCTTCGCGAATGACCCAGAAATCTATCCTGATCACCGGGGCCAGTTCTGGAATCGGGGCGGCTTGCGCGCAAAAATTTCTGTCCCAAGGATGGCGTGTGGGCCTGTTGGCACGCCGGGCCGAGGCGCTGAACGACGTGGCGAATGGCGATCCGAATGCGGTGGTCCTGGCGGCCGATGTGACGGACCCGGATCAGGTGGATCAGGCCTTTGATGCATTTGCAGAAACCGCAGGCCGACTGGATGTGCTGTTCAACAACGCGGGAATGTTCGGACGGGCGGTCCCCATTGACGAGCTGAGCGTCGAGGAGTGGCGGCAGGTGCGGGACGTGAACCTGGACGGGATGTTTCTGTGCGCCCGCGCCGCATTTCGTCAGATGCGCCGTCAGAGCCCGATGGGAGGGCGCATCATCAACAATGGCTCGATCAGTGCGCATACGCCGCGCGATGGGTCGGTCACCTATACGACCACGAAACACGCCATCACGGGGCTGACCAAAACGCTGAGTTTGGACGGGCGCGCCTTTGATATTGCCTGTGGGCAGATTGATATCGGCAATGCCAGGACCGAGCTGCTAGAGGGCATTATTGCCCAAAACCCCGACAATCCACCGCCGTCGATGAACGTTCAGGACGTGGCCAAGGCCGTGCTGCAAATGGCTGAACTGGGCCCCGAGGCCAATGTGCAGTTCATGACCATCATGGCGACGAAAATGCCCTATATCGGACGGGGCTAGCCCTGTCGGATCAGCTGAAAAATCGCCGAGGCCCCCCAGCCGGCGATCACAGCAAGGGCCAATGAAAGCAGCCCGTACAGCGTGGCCTGATCCTGGGCCAGGTTGAACAGGAAGCGTTCCAGCCCGACCTTTTGAACCTCGATCGTGGTCTCAAAGGACGAGATCACCTTGCCCTCGCGCGCCAGGAAAATCCGGGTTTTATAGTCGCCCTCGGTCAGGTTCGACGGCAGGGCGATAGATGTGCGAAACAGCGTCTGCTGGTCCACATCCACCGCGCCTTCGAGCATTTGATACACCCCGGCGTCGCGCTGAATACGCAGCAACGCTTCGGTGAAGTCGCTGGCGTTTTCCTTCATGCCGGGGGTCACAATGGCCTGAACTGAGCGCTCGATCGAGATATTGCGGTTTTGGTCCTCGCTGGCCAACAAAACCTGATCAAAGGGTCCGCTGGTCGCCACCGCATAGAAACTGGGAACCCAGCCCACATTCACGGCGGCTGCATTGACCCAGATGCCGTATTTGCGATCCTTTCGGCGAACCGTGACGGTGCTGACGGGGCCAGCAATGGCGATGATCACATCCAAAGGCGTATCCGGGATCGCGCTCTCGCGTTTCACGGCGCCAAATATCAGGATATCCGATCCATCAAACCGGGCGGTGATTGCCACCCGGTCTTGGCTGAGGCCCAGCACGACCTCTTCATCCGAGGCCCACAGCAGCGTCGGCAGGAGAACCAGCATTGCAATCAGGCGCAGCATCATGATCCGGTCCTCGCTGCGATCGAATAGAGCTCGGAGGGTTCCAGAAGCAGTTCCAGCGCGATCTTGGCGCAAACGGTGATGACCAGCAGGGCCAGCAGAACGCGGAGTTGCTCGGCCTTCAGGCGGACCCCGATGCGCGTTCCGATCTGTGCGCCCAACACGCCTCCGACCAGCAGGAACAGGGCCAGCGGCAGATCGACCGTGTGGTTGGTGATGGCATGCAGCAAGGTGGTGAACGCAGCGACAAAGATGATCTGGAACAGCGAGGTGCCTACGACCACTTTGGTTGGCATGCCCAGAATATAGATCATCGCAGGCACCATGATAAACCCGCCCCCAACACCCATGACGGCGGCCAGCATCCCAACGCAAAAGCCAACCAGAACAGGCGGAATAACCGAGATATACAGACCCGAGGTGCGAAACCGCATTTTCAGCGGGGCGGTGTGCACCCAGTTGCGGCTGCGTTTCTTGATCACGACACCGCCTGCTTTGCGGGCGCGCTGGATCGCGCGCAGGCTTTCGACCAGCATCAGGCTGCCGATTACACCCAGAAAGACGACATAACAAAGCCGGACCAACAGATCGACCTGACCCAACGCCTTGAGATAGTTGAACACTGCGACGCCCACGGCCGATCCGGCCAGGCCTCCGCCCAGCAGTACCCACCCCATGCGCATGTCCACGTTCTTGCGTTTCAAATGCGCCAGCAGCCCGGAAACAGAGGATGCCACGATTTGGTTGGCCGAGGTGGCAACGGCCACAGCGGGCGGAATACCGACAAAGAACAACAGCGGGGTGATGAGAAAACCGCCACCCACCCCGAAGATGCCTGACAGCACGCCCACAATCCCGCCCAATCCCAAGAGCAGGAAGGCATTCACCGAGATTTCGGCAATGGGCAGATAAATTTGCATGGCTCTTCCTACAGCGACGAGATGTCGCTTGGCAAGCGTTCCGGGCGGCTAAAACCTATGTATCCAAGGGAAAAATACAGCCGCCCATATCGGTGTCGTTCTAAGGTATATCGGTGTTGATCTAACGCTCTTTCACATAGGGCTCGCCACCGGCGCGGGGGGGGATGGCCTTGCCCACGAATCCGGCCAGAATCACAACTGTCAGCACATAGGGCATCACGTCCATCACCTGAACCGGGATCGTTACAGGCCCCAGTTCGATGTTCTGATAGCGCAGCGCAACCGCTTGCAGCAGTCCGAACAGCATCGTGGCCATCAGTGCATACCAGGGCCGCCACTTGGCAAAAATCAGCGCGGCTAGGGCGATGTATCCTCGGCCTGCGGTCATGTTCTGCACGAACCCGGCCTGAAGCGCAGTTGCCAGATAGGCCCCCGCGATGCCGCATAGTAACCCGCAGATCGCCACGGCTGCAAAGCGCATGCCAACGACCGATACTCCCGCGGTATCCACCGCTGCCGGGTTTTCCCCCACCGCTCGCAGGCGCAGGCCGAACCGCGTGCGATACAGCACCCACCAGGTCAGCGGCACGCAGGCCAGCGCAAGATAAACCAGGAAGGTATGACCCGAGATCAGCTCGGAATAAAGCGGGCCCAGAATTGGGATGCCCTGCAGCGAGTCCGCAAAGGGCAGGGTGATGGGCTCGAACCGGCCATCGCCCATCAGCGATGGCGTGCGCCCTCCCTGTTTGAACCAGTCCTGCGCGATCACTACGGTCATGCCAGCGGCCAGGAAATTGATGGCGACGCCGGAAATCAGCTGATCTCCGCGGAATGTGATCGAGGCCAGAGCATGCAGCATGGCCAAAGTCACGGCCGCGCCGATCCCCGCCAGCAGCCCCAACCAGACATTGCCGGTGACATAGGCCACCGCCGCCGAGAAAAACGCCGCTGCCAGCATCTTGCCTTCTAGCCCGATGTCAAAAACACCCGCGCGTTCGCTGTAAAGCCCGGCCAGACAGGCCAAAAGCAGCGGAGTTGCCAGGCGAACACCCGAATCCAGAACCTGCAACAGAGTCAGATAATCCATGGCCCTTATCCCTCTTTGCGACGCAAGGTCAGGAACAGTCGTTCCAGCGGTATGCGCACCATGTTGTCCAGCGCGCCGGTAAACAGAATGACCAGCGCCTGGATGACAACGATCATCTCGCGCGGGATCGAGGTCCATAACGCCAGTTCAGCGCCGCCCTGATACAGGAACCCGAACAAGATGGCCGCCAGCAGCACTCCGAAGGGATGGTTTCGTCCCATCAAGGCCACCGCGATCCCGATGAACCCGGCGCCCTCGGTCGCGTTCAGGATCAGGCGCTCGCTTTCGCCCATGGTCGCGTTCACCGACATCAACCCGGCCAACGCCCCCGAGATCAGCATGGCCACGATGGTGATTTTCGTGGCCGAAATGCCAGCATAGCGCGCCCCGCGTTCGGATTTCCCGAACGTGCGGATCTGGTTGCCCAGAGACGTGCGCCAGATCAGCACCCAAACCAGAACGCAGGCAATCAGCGCGATCAGCAGGCTGACATTTGCCGGCCCCGCCTTGGAAAACTTGATGCCCAGCGGCAGCAGCAATTCATGCAAAGTGGGCAGATGCACCGCCTCGGGAAAGCGCGCGCTGGCCGGATCCATGGCGCCCTGGGGGCGCATCACGTTGACCAACGCATAGTTCAGCACCGCCGCGGCGATAAAGTTAAACATGATCGTGGTGATCACGATGTGGCTGCCGCGTTTGGCCTGCAGATAGGCCGGGATCGACGCCCAAAAAGCGCCAAAAACGGCCGCCCCGACGGTGGCTGCAAGGATCGCGACCGTCCAATGCGGCCATGGCACGTAAAGGCACACGATCGCGACGCCCAGCCCACCCAGCATCGCCTGGCCCTCGCCGCCGATATTGAACAGACCGGCGTGAAACGCGACCATCACCGCCAACCCGGTGAACATGAAATTCGTGGCATAGTACAGCGTGTAGCCCCAGCCATAGGTCGAGCCCAAGGCCCCCTGAACCATCATTTTGACTGCGGCCACCGGATCTTCGCCAATGGCCAGGATAACCAGCGCCGACAGCGCCGCCGCCAGCAGCAAAGAGATCGCGGGGATCAGGACCACATCCGCCCATTTTGGCATTTTTTCCATCAGGCGGCCTTTCCGTTCATACCGGCCATCAGCAGGCCCAACTCGCCAGCATCGGTCTGGCCGGGCAGGCGTTCCCCCATGACCCGCCCGTCAAACATCACGGCGATGCGGTCAGATAGGCTGAGGATTTCGTCCAGTTCGACCGAGACCAGCAGGATCGCCGCGCCCTGATCGCGCAGAGCAACGATTTGGTTGTGAATGAACTCGATCGCGCCGATATCCACACCGCGCGTGGGCTGCCCGACCAGCAACAAAGAAGGATGGCGCTCGATCTCGCGGGCAAGCACGATCTTTTGCTGATTGCCCCCGCTGAAGTTCTTGGCGGCCAGCCAGGGATCCGGCGGGCGCACGTCGAATTTGTTCATTTTGGCGGCGGTATCGTCGCGCAAGGTGGCGTTGTCCATCAGCAGACCGCGATTGTAGGCCGGGTCATTGTGATAGCCCAGGGCGACGTTCTCCCAGGCGTGAAAATCCATGATCAGCCCCTCGCGTTGGCGATCTTCGGGGACGTGCGCGATGCCTGCCGCGCGTCGCGCCTGCCCATCTGCGCCGGGGCCATGCAGGGGAATATCTTTTCCATTCAAAGAGATGCGACCAGTGCCAGAACGCATACCGCCCAGAACCTCCAGCAGTTCGGACTGGCCATTTCCTGCCACGCCCGCAATGCCCAGGATCTCTCCGGCGCGCACGTTCAGCGACACATCCTTCACGCGGTGCACGCCTTTGCTGTCGGTGACGTTTAATCCCTGAACATCCAGAACCACCTCTTTGGGCGAGGCTGGCGCCTTGTCCACGCGCAGCAACACTTTGCGTCCGACCATGAGTTCGGCCAGTTCTTCGGGGCTGGTATCCGAGGTCTTCACGGTCGCTGTCATCTCGCCGCGCCGCATCACGCTGACCGTGTCGGTGATGTCCATGATTTCACGCAGTTTGTGCGTGATCAGAAGGATCGTTTTGCCCTCGTCGCGCAGCCGGTCCAGGATGCGGTACAGCTGATCCGCCTCGGCTGGAGTCAGCACGCCGGTGGGTTCATCCAGGATCAGAATGTCGGCTTGCCGGTATAGCGCTTTCAGGATTTCGACCCGTTGCTGCATGCCCACGCCGATGTCCTGGATGATCGCGTCGGGATCGACGTCCAGTTCGTATTCCTTGGCCAGTTTGGTCAGCGCGCGCCGCGCCTTGGCCAAAGAGGGGCGCAGCAGCCGACCGTCCTCGGCGCCCAGAACCACGTTTTCCAGAACCGAGAAATTCTCGACCAGTTTGAAATGCTGAAAGACCATACCGATGCCCGCCGCGATGGCGGCCTGGCTGTCGGGGATCTGCGTTTTCTGACCGGCGATATAGATCTCGCCGCGGTCGGCCTTGTAAAACCCATAGAGGATCGACATCAAGGTGGACTTGCCCGCACCATTTTCGCCGATGATGCCGTGGATTGTGCCCGGCATCACCCGGATCGAGATGTCCTTGTTCGCCTGCACCGGCCCAAAGGCCTTGGAGATGCCGCGCAGCTCGATCGCTGGTTCGCTCATTCAGGTGTTCCCAATCCCACAAAGCCGATCAGACGGGTCAATTTCCCGCCTGCATCAAGCGTCACAAAATACTGGCCATGCTGAACTTTCCCGTCCGGCATGGCGAATTCAACCGTGGCCCGCGCATGCACCCCGGTTTGGGACAGATGCACCGCCTTGGCCGTCGCGCCAGGACTGTAGTCACTGTACATCGCCACATAGGCGATCAGGGCGTCGATATCGGTGACAGGGTCCGGAGTGCGCGGATCCAGGTATTCGAAGGTCTCTGAAAGGGTGGCGCGCAGCATGGATGCACGCGAATCCGCGTCCGTTTCGCCCCATGCCTCGAAAAATGTCTCGATAGTGTCGGTCATCGGTATCCCGTTCATGAAAAGGGCCGCGCAACAGTTTGGCGCGGCCCGGGTTCGATTGGTTCGAAGACCTCAGAAGTCCAGAACCGGGCAGCTGTCATCGGTATAGTAGCTGACAACTTCGATCTCGCCATCAATGATTTTCTGACGAGCACCGTCGGCTGCGGCTTGCATGTCGTCGCTGATCAGCGCGGCGTTGTGTTCATCCAGAGCATAGCCAACGCCCTCTTCTGCAAGACCCATGTTGAACACACCGGTTTCCAGATCAACACCGGCTTTCATCGCGTCATACACGGCGACATCCACACGTTTCAGCATCGAGGTCAGAACCTTGCCCGGGTGCATGTGGTTCTGGTTGCTGTCCACGCCGATGGACAGGATGCCCTCGTCCGCAGCGGTTTGCAGAACGCCCACGCCGGTGCCACCCGCAGCGGCATAGATCACGTCAGCACCCTGGCTAATCTGGGCCTTGGTCAGTTCCGACCCCTTTACCGGATCGTTCCACGCAGCGGGGGTCGTGCCGGTCATGTTGGCGACGATTTTCGTGTCTGGGTTCACCGCCAGCGCCCCTTGGGCATAGCCACAGGCAAAGTGCCGGATCAGCGGGATATCCATGCCGCCGACGAACCCGACGGTCCCGGATTTCGAGGCCATCGCAGCCAACATGCCAACAAGGTACGAGCCTTCGTGCTCGGCAAAGCCGATCTGGCGGATGTTCGGCACATCCAGCCAGGTCACGTCTACCGCTACGAACTTGGTGTCAGGATAATCAGGGGCAACGGCGGAAAGCGGGTCGGCCATGGCAAAGCCCATGGTGATGATCGGATTGGCGCCAGCCTCGGCAAAGCGGCGCAGGGCCTGTTCACGCTGGGCTTCGGTCTGCAATTCGATGTCGCGGAAGGTCCCGCCGGTTTCCTCGGCCCATCGGGTCGCACCGTTAAAGGCAGCCTCGTTAAACGACTTGTCGAATTTGCCACCCAGATCAAAGATCAGCGCCGGATCGGCTATCGCGGCTCCGGCGCTTAGTGCGACGGCAGCAGCGGCCCCCCAAAATTTGCTCATCAGGGTCATCTGTTCTCTCCCACAGTTTGCTGTCAGGGTCGCGGATACCGGACCCTTTCGGTTGCAGACACTCTTGTACTAGGGGAAATGTGACTTTGCTTTGACCAAACGGTCAACAGGAAACTGAGAGGAATTGCGCCATCGGCGCGTTCAGGTGTGCTTAACCCTGCGGCAATGCGCGGGACATGACCACAGCGTCCTGCGTCTGGCCATCGCGCAGGTGATAGTATCCGGGGCGCAGGCCGTCTTGGGCGTATCCCACCCCCAGATAGAGCGCGATTGCCGGGGCATTGTCTGCCGCCACCTCCAGAAATGCGCGTGTGGCGCCCCGGCTTTGGGCGGTGGCGTGAAACTGCGCCAGCATCCGCGCGCCCAGCCCCTGCCGTTGATGGGACGGAGCCGTCGCAAGGGTCAACAGCTCGGCTTCGTCCACGATAACACGCCCCAGGGCAAAGGCGTGATCGCATTGCACTAAGAAGACGGTCGGCGAGTCCAACAGCGCGGCAAATTCGGCCGCCGTCCAAGGGCGTTGCCGGGCAAAGGCGCTGGTGTGCAGGTCTGACAGGTGCTCAGGCGTCATCCAAAATCACCGGAGGCGCGTCCCGCGCCGGGGCGGCGTCCGCGGGTTTGACATATAGCGGGGCCGGGGCTGGCTGTGGTTCGCCAAACCGAGTTGCCGCGACCTGCGCGATTTGCTGGGCAATTGTGTCCGCCGAAGGTGAAACCAAAGGAGCCTCCTGCAACATGTCTTGCAGGTCTTCTTTGCTGGCCATGTACGGTTCCGCCCCATGCAGCGCGACATAGGCACTGTCCCGTGGGGCGGGAACTATCGCAATTGCAGCCCCGGCCAAATCGTGTTCGACCGCGTCAAAGCTATTCACTCCGATCGCCGGAATATTCAATCCCAAAGCCAGCCCTCGGGCGGTTGAAACAGCGATACGAATGCCTGTGAAATTGCCTGGGCCAACGCCAACGCCTATGGCATCCAGGTCGGACCAGGTATGCCCGGTTTCCGTTAGCAAGTCTTCCAGAAGGGGGATAAGACGCTCGGCTTGTCCGCGTCCCATTTCTTCGGTCTTTGATCCCAGAATACTGTCGCCGCACAGCAAAGCGGCCGCGCAATGCGCGGCCGATGTGTCGAATGCCAAAATGAGGGGATCAGACGGCAACGGGCCGGACCTCGGTCACTTCGGGGATGTAGTGGCGCAGCAGGTTTTCAATGCCCATTTTCAGCGTCAGCGTCGACGAGGGGCAGCCCGCGCAGGCGCCTTGCATATGCAGGTAGACCACGCCGCGATCAAAACCGTGGAACGTGATGTCACCGCCATCCTGCGCAACGGCCGGGCGCACGCGGGTATCCAGCAGCTCTTTGATCTGACCAACGATTTCACCGTCCGGGCCTTCGTGATCCGCATGGCCACCGGTCGAGCCAGCCTCGCCTGCCATTACCGGCTGACCGGACTGGAAATGCTCCATGATGGCGCCCAGAATTGCAGGTTTGATGTGATCCCATTCGACAGCATCAGACTTGGTCACTGTGACGAAATCGGTCCCGAAGAACACGCCCGAAACACCATCAACAGCAAAGATGCGCTGCGCCAGAGGTGATTTTTCGGCGGCATCTGCGGTTGGAAAATCAGCGGTGCCTGCCTCCAGCACGGATTGTCCGGGCAGGAATTTCAGGGTTGCGGGGTTCGGGGTCAACTCGGTCTGAATAAACATGTCTGCGGTACCTTTTATGGCTTCCCTTGGATATGCGCCCGAGGGAGGACAGAGTCAAGGTTTGGAATGATTCTAAGTTGTGGGTTATTGATTTGCGGGCGGCTGCGGCGGGATGCTGAAGCTGAGGCTGTTGGCTGCAATGGGGGCCGCGGGGCGCGCGATGCCGCCACCAGAACCGCCCGAACCCCCGGATCCGCCCGAGCCTATCCCGGGTGTGCCACCGCCCGATCCGCCTGTCCCGGGCTGGCTGCGGGCAATGCCGCCGCCTCCTCCGGGTTGCGCGGGCTGGGGATTGCTTTTGCCCGGTTCCGAACGAGAAATGCCTCCGCCTCCGCCCCCGCCTCCGGTCACGGGCGTCACAGGTTCTGCCGGGCGCGCGGCGCCGCCACCGGGTTGCGACAGCAAGCGCGCCAACGGGCTGTAATCGGGCAGCGCCAGACCAATGCCCCAACCCTGGTAATTGATCGAGGCCGCGATCAGCGCCCCGCGTTCTTTCTGCCAGGGTTCGTATTGAACCAGTACTGTCACGATGATGTTCGACTTGGCGTATTCCGAGCGTAGATAGACCGTTTTTCCGCTTTTCAACACGCCCGAGGTCACCAGCCGCTGCTCGGTATAGTTCTGATACAGTTCTTGTTTGGTGCCCTTGTGATTGTCGATCAGCCACTGGTGCATCTCGATGGTTTTGTCCTTGTCATTGTCGATCAGGCGGACTTTCAGGCTATTGTCCGGCGCGTGCAGGGTGAACAGCTCGGATCCGACGTCCTGTTGCAGGATCGCCATCGGGGCCAGAAAGGTGGCGCGTTTGGGAAAATCGTTGATGCCGACCCAGAAATCGGTCTGGATTGCCTGCTGCGTGCGCTGAACCAAGGGCGCCAGATCGCGGTACCGCAATGCCCCCGAGGTGCGTCCGGCCATGAATTTGTCCAACGCAGCCTGGCTACCGCGCCCCCAATCGCCGTCGATCAGACCGACATATAATCCCTCTAGCGTCAGGCCGGTCTGCAGGTATCGGGCCTCTTCCTGGCTGAGCCAATCGGGTTTGAACGGTTCGTCCAGTTCTTGCGCGGCCACCGGGGCTGCAAGGATGATCAGTGCAGAGAAGACGGCAAACAGGGCAGAGATCATGATGGCTCCTTGTGGGTCGCGAGAATTAGGTGATGGCCTCCAGCCGGTCCTTGGACAGGTCGCCGGGCACGATGGTGATTGGGACCGGCAGAGCGCCTGCGCTGCGGCTAAGCTGGCTGACCAGGGGGCCGGGCCCTTTGCGATCCGTGCCCGCGCCCAGCACAAGCACGCCAATTTCCGGGTCATCCTTGATCTGGGCCAGGATTTCACTGACGGCCTCGCCCTCGCGGATCACCAGTTCCGGATCGATGTTCTGCCGGCCCCGCATCCATTTGGCGAAGACCTCGTAATGCACCGTGATCCGTTCACGGGCTTCTTCGCGCATGATGTCGGAGACGCCAATCCAGTGATTGAATTCCTCGGGGGGGATCACCGACAGGATCTGCACCCCACCACCCGATTTCGCTGCGCGCATGGCGGCAAAGCGCATCGCGTTCAGGCACTCGCGGCTGTCATCGAGGATCACCAGAAATTTACGCATCGACCGTTCTCCTTAGAGGGGATCATGGCCCAAGCGGCGCGGTGTGGCAATAGATGCGCTTAGTCGCAAAGCGCAGCCGCTGAGATGCCGAACTCTTTGTAACGTAGCCAGAAAGCTTCGTGCCGGTCGTTCTCAGACTGCCGGATTTCCTGCGCCTTGTGCGGGTCACCAAAGAATTTTGCCGCAAAGCGCTGATCAGCGCGCGTCAGGGTCTGATCGGCGACATGCTGGATGCAGCGGCACAATCGCCCCGAGGCCGCCTGGCGCCCCGCCGCGATACAGGCCCGTTCAATCGGACCAGCCTGCGCGACCTGCGGAGCGGTGAGAGTGCCGAAGACCACCAAGAGCCCGGCCAGAATGCGTGTCATGTCCTACTGCCTCGATTGTTGCCCAAGGCCCGGATTTTCCGTTGTCCCCTGAACAGTGCGTTACCTGTCGGCGCAGTATGCCCAAGCGGTCCGCAGTTTTCAACGCATCTGTCAGCGCCCCCGGCGCCGTTTCACGCCACCACGTTGCCCCGGACGGCCAGCGATGGAGCGGCCTGCCTTGGCGGCCGAGGCCTCGACCGCGGCTTCGACGGCGGATTGACGCGCCAGCGGATCATCCGCGATGGCCAGATCCACGGCCTCCAGCCGCTTGATTTCATCGCGCAGGCGGGCGGCCTCTTCGAATTCCAGGTTCTCGGCGGCCTTGCGCATTTCGCCGCGCAGCCCGTCCAGATGAGCCTCCAGATTGGCGCCATGCATCGGCTTGTCGATCTTGGCGGTGACGCGGGATTGATCGGTGTCGCCCTGATAGAGCCCGGCCAGGATATCCTCGACGTTCTTTTTCACGGTTTCGGGCGTGATCCCGTGTTCCTCGTTATAGGCGATCTGTTTGGCGCGGCGGCGGTTGGTTTCCGCCAGCGCCCGCTCCATCGAGCCAGTGATGCGGTCGGCATACATGATCACGCGGCCTTCGGCGTTTCGCGCGGCCCGGCCAATTGTCTGGATCAACGAGGTTTCCGAGCGCAGAAAGCCCTCTTTGTCCGCGTCCAGAATCGCGACCAGTCCGCATTCGGGGATGTCCAGCCCCTCGCGCAGCAGGTTGATGCCGATCAGCACGTCGAACGCCCCCAGCCGCAGGTCCCGCAGGATTTCGATGCGCTCGATCGTGTCGATGTCGCTGTGCATATAGCGCACCTTGATGCCCTGTTCATGCAGGTATTCTGTCAGGTCCTCGGCCATGCGTTTGGTCAGCGTGGTCACCAGCACGCGGTAACCATCCGCCGTCACGCGGCGGATTTCGTCCAGCAGATCGTCCACCTGGGTTTCGACGGGCCGGATCTCGACCTCGGGGTCCAGCAGGCCCGTGGGGCGGATCACCTGTTCGGTGAAGACGCCACCTGTCTGCTCCATTTCCCACGCGGCGGGGGTGGCGCTGACGAATACAGACTGTGGGCGCATCGCATCCCATTCCTCGAATTTCAGTGGCCGGTTGTCCATGCACGAGGGCAGGCGGAACCCGTGTTCCGACAGGGTGAACTTGCGTCGATAGTCCCCTTTATACATGCCCCCGATCTGAGGCACGGACACGTGGGATTCATCCGCGAAAACGATGGCATGATCCGGGATGAATTCGAACAATGTGGGTGGTGGTTCGCCTGGCGCTCGCCCCGTCAGATAGCGGCTGTAATTCTCGATACCGTTGCAGACGCCGGTGGCCTCCAGCATCTCCAGATCAAAGTTGCAGCGCTGTTCCAGCCGTTGGGCCTCGAGCAGTTTGCCTTCGTTCATCAGCTGGTCCAGGCGCTGGCGCAGCTCGACCTTGATGCTTTGGATCGCCTGCTGCATCGTTGGTTTCGGCGTCACGTAGTGCGAGTTCGCATAGATCCGGATCTGTTCGAATTCATCGGTTTTCTGCCCGGTCAGAGGGTCGAATTCGGTGATCGTCTCCAGCTCTTCTCCGAAGAAGGACAACCGCCAGGCGCGATCCTCCAGGTGAGCGGGCCAGATTTCCAGAACATCGCCGCGCACACGAAAGCTGCCGCGCTGGAAGGCCTGATCATTGCGGCGGTACTGTTGCGCGACCAGATCGGCGATCACGGCGCGCTGGTCGTATTCGTCTCCGGCCTTCAGGTCCTGCGTCATCGCTCCATAGGTTTCGACCGAGCCGATCCCGTAAATACAGCTGACCGAGGCCACGATGATCACGTCATCGCGTTCCAGCAACGCCCGCGTGGCCGCGTGGCGCATCCGGTCGATCTGTTCGTTGATCTGGGATTCTTTCTCGATATAGGTGTCCGAGCGCGCGACATAGGCCTCGGGTTGATAGTAGTCGTAGAAGCTGACGAAGTATTCGACAGAATTGTCGGGAAAGAACCCTTTGAACTCGCCATACAGCTGCGCGGCCAGCGTTTTGTTCGGGGCCAGAATGATGGCCGGGCGCTGGGTCTGTTCGATCACCTTGGCCATGGTGAAGGTCTTGCCGGTGCCCGTCGCCCCCAGCAGCACCTGATCCTGTTCGCCGTCCATCACACCCTGGGACAGCTCAGCAATCGCGGTGGGCTGATCGCCCGCGGGATCGAACTCGGAATGCATGACGAATTTCTTGCCGCCTTCAAGCTTGGGACGGGATTTCACGTCCGGCGCCTGAGCGTGCATCATCGGCATGGAAGAATCAGAATGGGCGTGGGGCATGGGTGTCTCCGAAATCTGCCCCAGATTTGATCTGTTTTTGTTCTACTTCAACCCCTGTCCGGCGATTGATTCCCGCAAGAGACACTGTGGAATATTGCCGCGCTCCGCGTCCGCTATGCGGAATAACATGTTAACGTAATGAATTGGTCATAAAGTTTATCCAGTTTGAAATATTTGAACAAAAAGTGGATTGGTTTTGTAATTTCGTAACCGGAATCGCTTGCGAATAGATGCAATTGGCAGGTATGATTCTAGACAGCAAGCAGCAGGCTTGGTCGCCATGGGGTCCGCGTTCACCCACCCCTCGCTCCCTGCGGGCCAAATGGCGACCAACGTCCTTCTTTCCTGGGCAAATTTGCATGGGATACGGACGGTCTGCTCTTGCCGTCCCCCCCTTTTTCGCCGATATATCCAGTGAATAGAGGAGTCACGTCATGCTTGCGCGTATCTACAAACCGGCCAAAACCGCAATGTCCTCGGGGACCGCGAAAACCAAGGACTGGGTCCTGGAATTTGCCCCTGCGTCGGCACGCGAGGTGGATCCGCTGATGGGCTGGACCTCCAGCTCGGACACGCAATCGCAGGTCAAGATGAAATTCTCTAGCAAAGAGGCCGCGCTGGACTACGCCGAAGAGCATGGCCTGGAGGTCACCGTGACCGAACCCAAAACCCGCAAGCCCAATATCCGGGCTGGTGGCTATGGCGAAAACTTCGCCACCAACCGTCGCGGTCCGTGGACTCACTAAGGACGCACTGACTCTTGAAACTCCCCGATGCGCGGGCTAAGCGCATCGTCGGAATGCGGGCCGTTAGCTCAGCTGGATTAGAGCAGGGAACTTCTAATTCTCAGGTCGGGGGTTCGAGTCCTCCACGGCTCGCCACTTTTCAGATCAATCAAAACCCGTGTGTGTGAAAGGCTCGGAGTCATCATCGTCATAGCTCCTTGGAGACAACGAGAAGCGTTTCCGCGGCCAGCTGGGTAAGCGTAAAGACGTAAAGAAAGCTTACGTGACCCTGGAAGAGGGCAACACGATCGACACATCGACCGGTCTGTAAGCTTTAAGCGTTCGTTAAATTGAGAAGCCCCTTGGTGCCAGCCAAGGGGCTTTTTGCATTGATAATGCAATTGTCTGTATCTTAGACTTTGACCTGAACATTCTTATTGTGACTTTTGGTGTCGATCTCTGGAGATCCGGTAAATTGAGCTTTTTTGATGGGCAAACTTCTTTTGAAGGGGTTGAGAGCTTTCTTCTGCTCCAAAATTCGAGCCACGAAGATCCGAAAACCCCTGACCTCGTCGGTTTCGAAAAATTCCGGGACGGTAACTGTTTGGCGTATTGCAATGTCGAAGGCACTAATCCGCTGACGGGTCTTTTTTGGGGTAAGGCAATTCTTGAAGATGGCTGCCATTTTTGGGACTTGCCCGACGACGTGGATTCGGCGGCATTGCGCAGCAGTGTTGGCTGCCATTTGCGCCTGAAAAAAGAGGATTTCGGCTACCGGGTTTCAATGGACCGTTTTGGCCAAGGTTTCGTTTTCTACGGCGAATTTGATGGAACGTTAGTTGTAACAAACAGATTGTTGCTGTTCGCAGAGTATTTTTCAGCCATCGGCAAGAAGTTGTCTTTGGATGAAGGTGCAACTTACATGCAGTTTTTCTCGGAGACCTCGCTTGGGAAGCAGCCGCTGACCCGCAGGTCTGTGTTTGAAGGGATGTTCTGTCTGCGTCCTGGCGAAACTGTCAAATTGGATGCGAAAGCGGGACTTTCGGTTGAGACTTTTCAAGCGAACCGATCAATGATGTCGTTCGAGGAATACAATGACGGCCTGACCCGTTGTGCCGAGAGCATGGCCAACAAGTTCTTCAGGGCGGCCGAGTACTTTGACGAAATCACCGTGTCTCTGACCGCCGGAGTTGATAGTCGTAGTGCGTTTTCTCTTGCGCTTTGTGCTGTTGGCTCGGAACGCATGTCTCGGTTTTTAAACCCGAAAGAGCCGATTGATAGCTTTGGCGCGCATTTTCTTGGCGAGAAGTATGGCGTTCGGCCTGTGACGGACTTTGTCGAGACCGAATTCTCGGACGAAGCCATGGCCAATATGTTGGAAAGGGAACTGGTTGAAAACTTTGGTGTCACCAACGATATCAAGTCTCTGAAGTTAGATATGTTTTTGCCCGATTGCCTGAAAGTAGGTGGCGCGGGCGGAGAAGTGCACCGGACCGCTTATGGCAAGCGATTTGCGGAGTTGCCGTTCTACAGTTTTCCGTATTCCAACGAGACCGGGAAAGAGATGTTTCAACGCCTTTGTTCAGGAAAGCTGAGCAAAGATGCAGAAGCGTTGATGGAGCAGGCCTTTTTGGAAGAGCTTTCGCAACTGCCGGGGGAAACCCTAGCGCAGAGGATGGAAAGCGTTTTCTTCTTTCACGTTAACCGGGCTCATTTTCGGGACAGCCTCACAAAACGCGCCGAAAAAAATGGCATGGCTTTGTCTCCATTGTTGGATGGGGATCTTCTTGAATTGTCTCTTAGGGCGCCTGTGCCATTCAAGAATACCGATCAAGTTCTAAAGGGTCTGACTGAAAAATGGGTGCCGGGTGCTAGTCAGATTGCATATAATAAGGACTTGGCCAAAGAACACAGCTTTGAATGGCGTATGGGACCGCGGGCGCCACTAGCGTCGGCATATGACGTGCCGCTATCCCCATTGGTTTTGTCGAGGTTGGGTCTGGCCGAGAAGGGTTTCGCGAGTGCGTTGGACGCGACGTTGCAGGAAGCGTTGGAAATTCTGACCCAAGCCGGGCGGTTTGGGGATATATTGGAATTTGGAGAGCGAAAGCTGGCGTGGATGAAGACATTGCCAGGGCATAACTATATCGCTGCTTGGCCGTCCCGCCTGGTGCAACTTGCGAAGCTTACAACCTATACGCAGTGACGCATGCGCCACTTTGATTATCGGCCATCTGCTTAAGCAGCTTGCTACCCATACCCATCCCTGCTAAAGACGCGCATCTCTTCGGCCTCGGATTCGTTCCGGGGCCGGTGATTTTTGGAATAAGGGACCTTCGGGGCCCTAGCAAAGCGGCCACCTTAGTAGGGCGTTTCCTGGCGAAAGCTTCCGGGGAACAAACGGGCAGGGGGCTATAACATCGGGTGGGCCGCAGGCCTGCCTCACAAAACGGAAGACAGAAAGCATGGCACTCAAGTCGTATAAACCGACGACGCCGGGCCAGCGTGGGCTGGTTCTGATCGACCGTTCGGAGCTGTGGAAAGGACGTCCGGTCAAATCTCTTACTGAGGGTTTGACCAAGAACGGCGGCCGGAACAACACCGGGCGGATCACGATGCGCCGCAAAGGCGGTGGGGCAAAGCGCCTCTATCGTATCGTGGACTTCAAGCGCAACAAATTCGACGTTGCTGCAACGGTTGAGCGGATCGAATATGACCCCAACCGCACCGCGTTCATCGCACTGATCAAATACGAAGACGGCGAACAGGCCTACATCATCGCACCGCAGCGTCTGGCTGTTGGTGACACGGTGATTGCCTCGGCCAAGGCTGACATCAAGCCTGGCAACGCAATGCCGTTCTCGGGCATGCCGATCGGTACCATCATCCACAACATCGAGATGAAGCCCGGCAAAGGCGGCCAGATCGCCCGTGCTGCTGGTACTTACGCTCAGTTTGTTGGTCGTGACGGTGGCTACGCTCAGATCCGCCTGTCCTCGGGCGAACTGCGCCTGGTGCGTCAGGAATGCATGGCCACCGTTGGTGCCGTGTCCAACCCCGACAACAGCAACCAGAACTTCGGTAAAGCTGGCCGTATGCGTCACAAAGGCATCCGCCCCAGCGTCCGTGGTGTTGTCATGAACCCGATCGACCACCCCCATGGTGGTGGTGAAGGCCGGACCTCGGGTGGTCGTCACCCTGTGACCCCGTGGGGTAAACCGACCAAGGGTGCTCGTACCCGCAACAAGAACAAGGCGTCGCAGAAGCTGATCATCCGCTCGCGTCACGCCAAGAAGAAGGGCCGTTAAGACATGGCACGTTCTGTTTGGAAAGGCCCCTTCGTGGATGCTTACGTGCTGAAAAAAGCCGAAGCAGCTCGCGAGTCGGGTCGCAACGAAGTCATCAAAATCTGGTCGCGTCGTTCCACCATCCTGCCCCAATTCGTGGGTCTGACCTTTGGTGTGTATAACGGCCAGAAACACGTTCCTGTGAACGTCACCGAAGACATGATCGGCCAGAAGTTCGGTGAGTATTCGCCGACCCGGACCTACTATGGTCACGCGGCTGACAAAAAAGCGAAGCGGAAATAAGTCATGGGCAAGGCAAAGAACCCCCGCCGCGTGGCAGATAACGAAGCAATGGCCAAAGTGCGCATGCTTCGCACCAGCCCGCAGAAACTGAACCTGGTCGCCGCAATGATCCGTGGCAAGAAGGTGGAAAAGGCTCTGACCGACCTGACCTTCTCGAAAAAACGGATTGCTCAGGACGTGAAGAAATGCCTTCAGTCCGCCATTGCGAACGCTGAGAACAACCACAACCTGGATGTGGACGAACTGATCGTGGCAGAAGCTTACGTTGGTAAGAACCTGACCATGAAACGCGGTCGTCCTCGGGCACGTGGCCGTTTTGGCAAAATCATGAAGCCGTTCTCGGAACTCACGATCACCGTGCGCCAAGTTGAGGAGCAAGCCTAATGGGTCAGAAAGTAAATCCGATCGGCATGCGCCTGCAGGTCAACCGCACCTGGGACAGCCGCTGGTACGCGGACTCGAAAGATTATGGTGATCTTCTGCTGGAAGACATCAAGATCCGCGAGTTCATCAAGGAAGAGTGCAAGCAGGCCGGCGTGGCCCGTGTGATCATCGAACGTCCGCACAAAAAGTGCCGCGTCACGATCCACACCGCACGTCCGGGTGTCATCATCGGCAAAAAAGGTGCTGACATCGAAGTTCTGCGCAAGAAACTGTCGGCCATGACCGACAGCGAACTGCACCTGAACATCGTCGAAGTTCGCAAGCCCGAGCTGGACGCTCAGCTGGTCGCTGAATTGATCGCTCAGCAGCTGGAACGCCGTGTGTCCTTCCGTCGTGCCATGAAGCGCGGCGTGCAGAACGCCATGCGTATGGGCGCCCTGGGCATCCGTGTGAACGTTGCTGGCCGTCTGGGCGGTGCAGAAATCGCGCGTACCGAATGGTACCGTGAGGGCCGCGTGCCGCTGCACACCCTGCGTGCTGACATCGACTACGCCGCCGCAGAGGCCATGACCCCCTACGGCATCATCGGCATCAAAACCTGGATCTTCAAAGGCGAGATCATGGAACACGATCCTCAGGCTCGTGACCGTCGCGCCCAGGAAATCCAGGATGGTCCCGCGCCCCGTGGCGCTGGCGGCCGCCGCTAAGGAGATCTGAGCAATGCTTCAGCCAAAGCGTACTAAATTCCGCAAGCAGCAGAAGGGCCGTATCAAAGGCCTGGCCAAAGGCGGTTCTGACCTGAACTTCGGTTCGTTCGGTCTGAAAGCCACCCAGCCCGAGCGTGTGACTGCGCGTCAGATCGAGGCCGCTCGTCGTGCCATGACGCGTCACATGAAACGTCAGGGCCGTGTCTGGATCCGTATCTTCCCCGATGTCCCCGTGACCTCGAAGCCCGTCGAAGTTCGTATGGGTAAAGGTAAGGGTTCGGTGGATTACTGGGCCTGCAAAGTGAAGCCTGGCCGCATCATGTTCGAAATCGACGGCGTCGACGAAGATATCGCACGTGAAGCCCTGCGCCTGGCCGCGATGAAACTGCCGGTGAAAACCCGCGTCGTGGTTCGCGAAGACTGGTAAAGGTCGAAAGCGCATCAGCGCTTTCTGGCCAGCGCCAGCCTAGAAAATCAAAACCCCCGTCGAGCAATCGGCGGGGGTTTTCTTTTTGAGTATTTGCAGAGCAAAGAAGTGGGCTTTGCGGTGGTTTAGTCAGAGTGTTGGCGCAAGGGCAGAGGCGCCGCTGCGACTTATTCCCACTTATAGTTAAAGCTGACCGAGACCCGATCGTATTCCGAGCGGTTCAGGGGCACCTCGTGGCGCAGCCAGCTTTCCCAGAGCAGCACGTCGCCCACCTTCGGGGCCATGTAGATGAAGGGTTGCAGGTCGCGCCGGGCGTCTTTGCGCCGGGCCGGGGCGGCCATCATCCGCCCCGATCGGGGGTCTTCCAGTTTCAGCGCGCTGGCGCCGTCGGGCATGGCCACATAGGTGGTGCCGGAGATGACCGAATGGGGGTGCAGGTGTGAGGAATGGGTGCCGCCCTCGGGGAGGATGTTGATCCACAGGTCCTCGAGCACCAGTTTGCGCCCGTCCAGATCGAACTCCAGGTCTTGGGCAAAGGCGGCGACGTGCTGGTCCAGCGATTTGATCAGGTCGTCGAAGATCGGAAAGCGCCAGCCCAGGTCGGTCAGCGAGGCATAGGAGGTATAGCCGGGATAGCCATTGTCCTCGCACCATTGCTGGCCGGCCTCGTCATCCTCGGCGATGGAATAACAGGACGCCTCCAGCTCGTCCGCGTCGATCTTGGGGGCGAACTCGGACAGGGCAGCGCGATACAGGCGGGTGACGAAGAGGGATTCGATCTGGGACATTGAGGCCTCCTGAGGCAGTGATTGAAACTGGTCTGACGTATTTGGCCAGCTGGCTCAAGGGGCCGGAATGGCGCAGATTGCTCAGGGTAAAGGGATCGCGGTCTAAAAGCCCAGTTTTCCCTTGCTCCCAAAGGGCAACCCCCTTATAGAGCGGCATCTCGCGGATTCCGGGTGACCGGGATTTGCGCGTTTGTTTTTGATTCCACCAGAGACTGGGTCACCCGTCATAAGGCGCCCACTGGTGTTAGAAAGAAGGAAATGGCGACATGTCCGCCACTGAACTGCGTGAAAAATCGCTGGACGAACTGCGCGAGCAGCTGTCCACCCTGAAGAAAGAAGCGTTTAACCTGCGCTTCCAGCAAGCAACCGGTCAACTGGAAAACACTGCACGCGTCAAAACCGTGCGTCGCGAGGTTGCTCGTGTCCTGACCGTGTTGAACGCCAAAGCCGCTGAAGCAGCAGAATAAGGAGCCTGACAGATGCCCAAACGTATTCTCCAAGGCACCGTGACCTCGAACGCCAACGAACAAACCGTTACCGTCCAGGTCGAGCGCCGCTTTACGCACCCCGTTCTGAAGAAAACCATCCGTAAGTCCAAAAAATACCGGGCTCACGATGAGAACAACCAATTCAACGTTGGTGACACCGTCCGTATCCAGGAATGTGCACCGAAGTCGAAGACCAAGCGTTGGGAAGTGATCGCCTAAGCTAGCCTTAGACGATCCCGACGCTTATTAGCGAAACCCTGGGGAAATGGACGCTGCATGTCCCCCCATAGGTCGGGAGAAACCAAATGATCCAGATGCAGACCAATCTGGATGTTGCTGATAACTCTGGCGCTCGCCGAGTTCAGTGCATCAAGGTTCTGGGTGGCTCGAAGCGTAAATACGCTTCGGTTGGCGACATCATCGTGGTGTCGGTCAAAGAAGCCATCCCGCGTGGTCGCGTAAAAAAGGGTGACGTCCGTAAGGCCGTCGTCGTACGCACCGCCAAAGAAGTCCGTCGTGAAGATGGCACCGCGATCCGTTTTGATCGCAACGCAGCTGTTATCCTGAACAACAGCAACGAACCCGTCGGTACCCGTATCTTCGGCCCGGTTGTTCGTGAACTGCGTGCCAAGAACTTCATGAAGATCATCTCGCTCGCGCCGGAGGTGCTGTAAGATGGCTGCTAAACTGAAAAAGGGCGACAAGGTCGTCGTGCTGGCCGGCAAAGACAAGGGCAAAGAAGGCGTGATCGCCTCGGTTGACCCCAAAGCCGGCAAAGCTGTTGTGGACGGCATCAACATCGCCATCCGCCACACCCGCCAGTCGCAAACCGAACAGGGCGGTCGCCTGCCCAAGGCTCTGCCGATCCAACTGTCGAACCTGGCTTACCTGGACGCAAACGGCAAACCGACCCGCGTTGGCTTCCGCATGGAAGGTGACAAGAAGGTTCGCTTCGCCAAGACCACGGGGGACGTGATCGATGCTTGATGCTGCAACCTATACCCCGCGTCTGAAGACCCTGTACAAGGACTCGATCCGCGGCGCTCTGAAAGAAGAGTTCGGCTATAAGAACGAGATGATGATCCCCAAGCTGGACAAGATCGTTCTGAACATCGGCTGTGGCGCAGAAGCTGTCAAAGACAGCAAGAAAGCCAAGTCGGCCGTCGAAGATCTGACCGCAATCGCGGGCCAGAAGGCGCTGACCACCGTCGCTCGTAACTCGATCGCTGGTTTCCGTGTTCGTGAAGGTATGCCGATGGGCGCGAAAGTGACCCTGCGTGCTGACCGCATGTACGAATTCCTGGACCGTCTGATCACCATCGCAATGCCTCGTATCCGCGACTTCCGCGGCGTGTCGGGCAAATCCTTCGATGGTCGTGGCAACTATGCCATGGGTCTGAAAGAGCACATCGTCTTCCCCGAGATTGACTTCGACAAAGTCGACGTTGCCTGGGGCATGGACATCGTGATCGCCACCACCGCGAATACCGACGCGGAAGCTAAGGCACTGTTGAAGCACTTCAACATGCCCTTCAACAGCTAAGCGCGGGAGAGAGAATTATGGCTAAAAAATCCATGGTCGAGCGCGAGAAGAAGCGCGAACGCCTGGTGGCTAAATACGCCGCTAAGCGTGCTGGTCTCAAAGAGATCATCAACGATCAAGACAAGCCGATGGAAGAGCGTTTTCGCGCTTCGCTGAAGCTTGCTAAACTGCCGCGCAACAGCTCGGCTGTCCGTCTGCACAACCGTTGTCAGCTGACCGGTCGTCCCCACGCTTACTATCGTAAGCTGAAGGTCAGCCGTATCATGCTGCGGGAACTGGGCTCGAATGGCCAGATCCCCGGTCTGGTGAAATCCAGCTGGTAAGGGAGAGATATTATGAACGATCCTATCGGCGATATGCTCACCCGTATCCGCAACGCTCAGATGCGAGGCAAGTCCGTCGTTTCGACCCCTGCGTCGAAACTGCGTGCCTGGGTTCTGGATGTCCTGGCTGACGAAGGCTACATCCGCGGCTACGAAAAGGGCACTGATGTCAACGGTCACCCGACCCTTGAAATCAGCCTGAAATACTACGAAGGCACCCCTGTCATTCGCGAACTGAAGCGGGTTTCGAAACCCGGTCGCCGCGTTTACATGGGCGTCAATGACATCCCAACAGTCCGTCAGGGCCTGGGTGTGTCGATTGTCAGCACTCCGAAAGGTGTGATGTCGGACGCAAGCGCACGCTCCAACAATGTTGGTGGCGAAGTGCTCTGCACCGTCTTCTAAGGAGGTCTGCAATGTCTCGTATTGGTAAAAAACCGGTCGAGCTGCCCAGCGGCGTTTCCGCGTCGGTGTCCGGCCAGACCATCGAAGTCAAAGGCGCCAAGGCGACCCAAAGCTTCACCGCATCGGACGACGTGACCATCACGGTTGAGGACAACTCGGTTGTCGTCACCCCGCGTGGCAAGTCCAAGCGTGCGCGTCAACAGTGGGGCATGTCCCGCACCATGGTGGCCAACATGGTCACCGGTGTGACGACCGGCTTCAAAAAAGAGCTGGAGATCAACGGTGTTGGTTACCGGGCTCAGATGCAGGGCAATGTCCTGAAACTGAACCTGGGCTACTCGCACGAGGTGAACTTCGAAGTGCCTGCCGGCGTGACCGTCACCGCACCGAAGCCCACCATTATCATCGTTGAAGGTGATGACGCACAACTCGTCGGCCAGGTCGCGGCCAACATCCGCGAATGGCGTAAGCCCGAGCCCTACAAAGGCAAAGGCATCAAGTACAAAGACGAGTACATCTTCCGCAAGGAAGGCAAGAAGAAGTAAGGACGAGCAAAATGGCAAACAGCAAACGGACCCTGTTCCTGAAGCGCCGTCTGCGCGTTCGGAACAAACAGCGGAAAGTGAACGTCGGCAAGCTGCGCCTGTCGGTTCACCGCTCGAACAAGAACATCAGCGTTCAGCTGATCGACGACGTCAAAGGCGTCACCCTGGCATCGGCCTCCTCGATGGAGAAAGATCTGGGCGTGGTCGGCAAAAACAACGTCGAAGCAGCCACCAAAGTGGGTGCTCTGATCGCAGAACGTGCCAAGGCAGCCGGTGTCGAAGAATGTTACTTCGACCGTGGTGGCTTCCTGTTCCACGGCAAGGTGAAGGCACTGGCCGACGCCGCGCGTGAAGGCGGTCTGAAGTTCTAAGCAACTTGTGGAGGGCGCCTGTCGCCCTCCCGATGATCCGGGTTCTGCGCGCATGCCGCGCAGGGCACCAGGATTGAGACAAACGGCGCAGCCGCGCCACCATGAAAGGACTGTCCAAAATGGCAGAACGTGAAAACCGCCGGGGCCGCGGTCGCAACCGCGAAGAAGAAACCCCGGAATTTGCAGATCGCCTGGTTGCGATCAACCGTGTTTCGAAAACCGTGAAGGGTGGTAAGCGCTTTGGCTTCGCCGCTCTGGTGGTTGTCGGCGACCAGAAAGGCCGCGTTGGCTTTGGTAAAGGTAAAGCGAAAGAGGTCCCCGAGGCCATTCGCAAAGCCACCGAGCAAGCCAAGCGCCAGATGGTTCGCGTGCCTCTGAAAGAGGGCCGTACCCTGCACCACGACATGGAAGGCCGTCACGGCGCCGGTAAAGTGGTCATGCGCACCGCGCCTGAAGGTACCGGGATCATCGCAGGTGGCCCGATGCGTGCCGTCTTCGAAATGCTGGGCGTGAAAGACGTGGTTTCCAAGTCGATCGGCTCGCAGAACCCCTACAACATGATCCGCGCCACCATCGACGGGCTGAAAAAAGAATCCAGCCCCCGTTCGGTTGCTGCGCGTCGCGGTAAGAAAGTTGCTGACATCCTGCGCAAGGACGAAGCAGCGGCCCCCGCCGAAGCAGAAGCGTAAGGAGAGCGAGACATGGCTAAAACCATCGTTGTGAAACAGATCGGCTCGCCGATCCGTCGCCCCGCCATCCAGCGTCAGACCCTGATCGGTCTGGGCCTGAACAAGATGCACAAGACCCGCGAACTGGAGGACACCCCCTCGATCCGCGGCATGGTAGCGAAAATCCCGCACCTGGTCGAAATCATCGAAGAGCGCGACTAAGCGATCTTTGGGCCTTGCGCCTGAATGACATCAAAACACCCCGTTGCGCCGCAGCGGGGTGTTTTCTTTTGGCGAAGTTTTCATTCTGCCTAATTGCTATGCACTCTGTGCATTGCGGGGTTTCGCGTTTGGCGCTGGCTAGGGCAGGTTCGCTGCCTTATTCGGCCCCTAACGAAACGTAAGCCTATTGGACCCCATCATGACCGTCGTTAAAAACACCCCCGTTCTGGTCGCCAAGACCATCCGCGCCTCTTTCGTCAAGCTGGCCCAGGCCGTGACCAACCCGGTTCCCTGCTGGGAAGAGTATCTGCGCCAAACACGCTGAGCCCTCTCGCGCCAATGTGAACGCGCCTCGGACCCCCGGGGCGCTTTGTCGTTCCCAAGAGACGTCACAACGCTTGATTCACAAAGGCGACAGGTCTATACGCCCCCGGTGGCCTGTAGGCCGCAAAAGAATCAATCAAGAAAAGCCGTGTTTGGCCCCTTCCGCTTCGTGGGTCAGTTCCGGCAAAGGAGAAGCGACATGAAATTGCATGAACTGCGCGACAACGAAGGCGCAACCAAAAAACGTACACGCGTTGGCCGTGGCCCGGGTTCGGGCAAAGGTAAAATGGGTGGCCGTGGTATCAAAGGTCAGAAATCGCGTTCGGGTGTGGCCATCAACGGCTACGAGGGCGGCCAGATGCCCCTGTACCAACGTCTGCCCAAGCGTGGCTTCAACAAGCCCAACCGCAAAGAATACGCCGTTGTGAACCTGGGCCTGATCGCCAAGTTCATCGAAGCCGGCAAACTGGACGCTTCGGCCGCCATCACCGAAGATGCGCTGATCGCCTCGGGTCTGGTCCGCCGCAAGCTGGACGGCATCCGCGTTCTGGCCAAAGGCGAGATCGCAACCGCTGTGAACCTGGAAGTGACCGGTGCCTCGAAATCGGCCATCGAAGCCGTTGAAAAGGCCGGTGGCTCGCTGAAGGTTGCGGCTGCCGCTGAATAACGGGTTGTGAGTGGCGCATTGGCCGCTTAGATACATCCTAGTTTTCCTAAGAACGCCGCCTGAGCTGGAAAACGCTCTGGGCGGCGTTGCTACATAAGAGAGACCGAATATGGTATCTGCAGTCGAACAAATGGCCGCGAACACCAGCTGGGGACAGCTGGCCAAGGCGTCGGACCTGCGCAGCCGCATCCTGTTCACCATCCTGCTTCTGATCGTGTGTCGCGTCGGGACCTTTATCCCGGTTCCGGGCATTGATGGGCTTGCATTGCAAGACTTCATGGAAGGCGCGGCCGCTGGTCTGGGCGGAATCCTGTCGATGTTTACCGGCGGTGCGCTGGGACGGATGGGGATCTTTGCGCTGGGGATCATGCCCTACATCTCTGCCTCGATCATCGTGCAGCTTCTGACGGCCATGGTGCCCTCGCTGGAGCAGCTGAAGAAAGAGGGCGATGCAGGCCGCAAAAAGATCAACCAGTACACCCGCTATGGCACCGTGCTGCTGGCAACGATGCAGGCCTATGGTCTGGCCGTGTCGCTGGAGGCAGGCGAGCTGGTGACCGATCCTGGTCTGTATTTCCGCGTTTCCTGCGTGATCACGCTGGTGGGCGGCACCATGTTCATGATGTGGCTGGGTGACCAGATCACCAGCCGTGGCATCGGCAACGGTATCTCTTTGATCATCTTCGTCGGCATCATCGCAGAGGTCCCCGCCGCACTGGCCCAGTTCCTGAGCCAGGGCCGGTCGGGCGCCATCAGCCCCGCCGTGATCATCGGTGTGTTCGTGATGGTCGTGGCCGTGATCGCCTTTGTGGTCTTCATGGAGCGCGCCCTGCGCAAGATCCATATCCAGTATCCGCGCCGTCAGGTCGGTATGAAGGTCTATGACGGTGGCAGCTCGCACCTGCCGATCAAGGTCAACCCGTCGGGCGTGATCCCCGCGATCTTTGCCAGCTCGCTGCTGCTGTTGCCGACCACGATCAGCACGTTCTCGGGCTCGCAAACCGGTCCGGTCATGTCGACCCTGCTGGCCTATTTTGGCCCCGGTCAGCCGCTGTACCTGTTGTTCTTCGTCGCGATGATCGTGTTCTTTGCCTACTTCTATACGTTCAACGTGTCGTTCAAGCCGGACGAGGTTGCCGACAACCTGAAGAACCAGAACGGCTTTGTTCCCGGTATCCGCCCCGGCAAGAAAACGGCCGAATATCTGGAATACGTGGCCGTGCGTATCTTGGTGCTGGGCTCGGCTTACCTTGCGGCAGTTTGTCTCTTGCCCGAGATTTTGCGTAGCCAATTGGCGATCCCCTTCTATTTTGGCGGCACCTCGGTTCTGATCGTCGTTTCGGTGACCATGGACACTATTCAACAGGTCCAAAGCCACCTGCTGGCGCACCAGTACGAAGGTCTGATTGAGAAGTCGCAGCTTCGCGGCAAAGGTAAAAAACGCACGCGTAAAGGACCCGCACGTCGATGAACATTATTCTGCTTGGACCGCCCGGCGCGGGCAAAGGAACTCAGGCCGCTTTCCTGGTCGAAAACCGTGACATGATCCAGCTGAGCACCGGCGACATGCTGCGCGAAGCTAAGGCAAGCGGCTCGGAAATGGGTCAGCTGGTTGCCAAGGTCATGGACAGCGGTGGCCTGGTCACCGACGAGATCGTGATCGGCCTGATCCGTGAAAAACTGGAAGGCGACAAAAAGGGCGGTTTCATCTTTGATGGCTTCCCCCGCACCCTGGCCCAGGCCGACGCCCTGGGCGAGCTGCTGGCCGAAAAGGGTGAAACCCTGGACGCTGTGATCGAGATGCAGGTCGAAGACGAAGTGCTGGTCAAGCGCATCGTCAACCGCGCTGCCGAAGCTGTCGCCGCCGGTGGCACCGCCCGCGCGGATGACAACGAAGAAAGCGTTCGTTTCCGGCTGATGGAGTACTATAAAAAGACGGCTCCGCTGATCGGGTACTACCACGCCAAGGGCAACCTGACCTCGATCGACGGCCTGGGCACGATCGACGAAGTTCAGGGCGCCATCGCCGAGATCCTGGGCTAATCGGGACAGGAATAGGGAAGGGGGCTTGACGGCCCCCTTTTTTCCACATACCCAGCACCATCTTTATTCAAAGACTGATTCTCGGTGGTCATATGCACCGATGATCATATCACCTGGTACAGCTGAGGCCCGGCGGAAAAATCGTCGGGCTTACGTTGTGAAAAAAGGTTCTGGAACTACGGAACCGCAACGAAAAGGAAAGTGACACGTGGCACGTATCGCCGGCGTAAACATCCCCACTGCAAAGCGGGTCCCTATCGCCCTCACCTACATCACCGGTATCGGCCCTGCATCGGCCAAAGCCATCTGCGAAGCTGTGAACATCGAGTCGACCCGCCGTGTAAACGAGCTGTCGGACGCCGAAGTTCTGGCCATCCGCGAACACATCGACGCCAACTACACCGTCGAAGGTGACCTGCGCCGTGAAGTGCAGATGAACATCAAGCGTCTGATGGACCTGGGTTGCTATCGTGGCCTGCGTCACCGCCGCAGCCTGCCCGTACGCGGTCAGCGTACCCACACCAACGCACGTACCCGCAAAGGCCCCGCAAAGGCCATCGCTGGTAAGAAGAAGTAAGGGAGGGCAGCACCAATGGCACGTGATACCCGTCGTGGCGGCAAGAAAAAGGCCTCCAAGAACATCGCAGCTGGCGTCGCACATGTGAACTCCAGCTTCAACAACACCAAGATCCTGATCTCGGACGTGCAGGGCAACGCGATCTCGTGGTCGTCGGCCGGCACCATGGGCTTCAAAGGTTCGCGCAAGTCGACCCCTTACGCTGCTCAGATGGCAGCCGAGGACGCGGGTAAGAAAGCCCAGGATCATGGCGTGAAAACCCTAGAAGTCGAAGTTCAGGGCCCCGGTTCGGGCCGTGAATCGGCTCTGCGCGCGCTGGCCGCAATCGGTTTCAACATCACCTCGATCCGTGATGTGACCCCGATCGCACACAACGGCTGCCGCCCGCCGAAACGCCGCCGGGTCTAATCCGACAGTATTGTTTTGGGGCTGTGCACGCGCACGGCCCCATTCCGTCATTTTGAAACCTCGGGCGTCTTGGCCTTTGGACATGGGGACAAGACAGGAATGGAGGGACGCATGATCCACAAGAATTGGGCAGAACTGATCAAACCCACCCAGCTGGACGTAAAGCCTGGCAACGACCCGTCGCGCAAGGCGACTGTTGTCGCCGAGCCTCTGGAGCGCGGTTTTGGTCTGACCATGGGCAACGCGCTGCGTCGCGTTCTGATGAGCTCGCTGCAAGGCGCGGCCATCACCAGCGTTCAGATCGACAATGTTCTGCACGAGTTTTCCAGCGTTGCTGGTGTGCGTGAAGACGTCACCGACATCATCCTGAACCTCAAGCAGGTTGCCTTGCGCATGGAAGTCGAAGGCCCCAAGCGCCTGTCGATTTCGGCCAAAGGACCTGGTGCCGTCACCGCTGGTGACATCAGCGACAGCGCCGGTATCGAAATCCTGAACAAGGATCACGTGATCTGTCACCTGGATGACGGCGCGGACCTGTACATGGAACTGACCGTCAACACCGGCAAAGGCTACGTTTCGGCTGACAAGAACAAGCCCGAAGACGCCCCCATCGGCCTGATCCCGATCGACGCGATCTATTCGCCGGTCAAGAAGGTGTCCTATGACGTGCAGCCCACCCGCGAGGGCCAGGTTCTGGACTATGACAAACTGACCCTGAAAATCGAAACCGACGGGTCGGTCTCGCCTGACGATGCTGTGGCTTACGCTGCGCGCATCCTGCAGGATCAGCTGTCGATCTTCGTCAACTTCGACGAACCCGAAGCCGCTGGCCGCCAGGACGAGGACGATGGTCTGGAATTCAACCCGCTGCTGCTGAAGAAAGTGGACGAGCTGGAACTGTCGGTCCGTTCGGCAAACTGCCTGAAGAACGACAACATCGTTTACATCGGCGATCTGATCCAGAAAACCGAAGCCGAGATGCTGCGCACCCCGAACTTCGGCCGCAAGTCGCTGAACGAGATCAAAGAGGTCTTGTCGGGCATGGGTCTGCACCTGGGCATGGACGTCGAGGACTGGCCGCCGGACAACATCGAAGATCTGGCCAAGAAGTTCGAAGACAGCTTCTAAGGACTACGGGGTGGGCCAGTGGCCCGCCCCAACAATGCCCGCACTGGCGGGGAACATATGGGCCAACGCCCCAAGGAGAGCCGGTGACACGCATCGCCGGACGGACAAAGCAAAACGCAAGTTAGGAGATAGAAAATGCGTCACGCACGTGGTTACCGCCGCCTGAACCGTACTCATGAGCACCGCAAGGCCCTGTTCGCAAACATGGCTGGCTCGCTGATCGAGCACGAGCAAATCAAAACCACCCTGCCCAAGGCCAAAGAACTGCGCCCGATCGTTGAAAAACTGATCACCCTGGGCAAACGCGGCGATCTGCACGCCCGCCGTCAGGCCGCTGCTCAGCTGAAGCAAGACAAAGACGTTGCCAAGCTGTTCGAAGTTCTGGGCCCGCGCTACAAAGACCGTCAGGGTGGCTACATCCGCATCATGAAAGCCGGCTTCCGCTATGGTGACATGGCCCCGATGGCCATCATCGAATTCGTCGATCGCGACGTCTCGGCCAAAGGCGCCGCCGACAAGGCCCGCCTGGAAGCTGAAGAAGCTGCTGCCGACGCTGAAGAATAAGATTTCGGGCATATCGCCCGCTTTCTGGCCCCGCTCGATCCCGAGCGGGGCCTTTTCTGTTTATGGGCCCGGATATCCGATTTAACCGGTTGACCCACGTGGCGCATTCGGGAAACTGCGCGCGCGAACTGGACTGTTGGGGAAATCAATTCATGCGACCTTGGGGTATCATTCTCAGCGCGATTGCGCTGCTGTTTCCGTTCATCTGGTTTCCCGAAATCGCCAAGGGCCGCGACGTGATCGCCTTGTTCAGCCAATATATGGGAATCGCCTCGTTGATTGGTATGGCGATTGTTCAGCTGATCGCCACCCGTTTGCCTGTGGTGGAATGGCTGTTTGGCGGGCTGGATCGGTCCTATGTGGTACATAAATGGCTGGGCATTCTGTCCATGGTGTTCCTGCTGATCCACGACACGGTCGACGCTGAAATGCGCGGGCTTGGCAATCAGAACATGATCGAAGAGCTGGCCGAAACCCTGGGCGAGCTTAGCCTCTATGGGTTGTTGATCCTGGTCGTGATCACTGTGGCCACGTTTATTCCCTATCACCTGTGGCGCTGGACGCATCGGATCATGGGTGGGTTTTTTCTGGCCGGGGCGCTGCACTATCTGTTCATTCTGAAACCCTTCAAGAATGGCGATCCGCTGGGTCTGTACGTGGCGGCCTTCTGTCTGCTGGGGACGCTGGCCTTTGGCTGGCGTTTGTTGCCCGCAGGGGTGCGCCCGTCGCGCCGTTATACCGTTGCCAAGATCGACCAAACGGGTGGCGCGCTGGCGGTGACGATGGTCCCTGATGGACGCCCGCTGCGCCACCGCGCTGGCCAGTTTGCCTTTGTCAGCTTTGCCGGGGCAGAGCCGCATCCCTTCACCATTTCGTCGGCCCCATCCAACGATGGCAGCATCCGCATGAGCGTCGCGCGCCTGGGGGATTATACGGCACGTTTGCACCGGGCGTTGGAAATTGGCACCCCGGCGCGGATCGAAGGCCCCTTTGGTCATTTCGAACGCCCCAAATCCAAGGCCCCCCAACTGTGGGTCGCTGCGGGAATCGGGGTTACTCCGTTTCTGGCGTGGGCGCAAAGCATGTCGCCCGACGATGGCACGGCGGATTTGGTCTATTGTGTGCGCAGCGAAGACGAGGCCCCCCATCTGGACGAGCTGCGGGATCGTGCCGATGCTCTTGCGAACCTGAACTTGAATGTGCACGTTTCTTCGCAAGATGGCCGCGCCTCGGCTGACAAAATCATGGCGCTGACCGGCCTGAGCGGGGACGATCTGACAGTATCGTTTTGTGGGCCGAAACCCATGCGTCAGGCCTTGATGGATGGCTTTGCCAAGCACGGGGTGTCGTCGCGGCGGTTCCGCTATGAAGAATTCGAAATCCGCACCGGGGTCGGCCTGCGCAAACTGGCGGATGTTCTGTTTGAACGGGTCACGCTGCCCAAAACAGTCGAGGACCGCCTGCGTCGCTAGAGCTATCGTGACTTGTACTCGAGCCGCAGTCCGCTCATATCATGGGCAGCAATCGAGGAGGTCCCATGATCCGCTTTTTGTTGACGTCGTGCCTTGTTGTCCTGACCAGCCTGCCCGCGCTGGCGCAAACGCGTGTCCCGCAAAACCAAGCCGAGATCAGCCTTGGGTTTGCGCCTTTGGTGAAACAGGCGGCTCCGGCGGTGGTGAACATCTATGCCAAACGCGTGGTCGAGCAACGCAGCCCGTTCATGGACGACCCGTTCTTTCGCCAGTTCTTTGGTCAGTCGGGCCAGCCCCGGCAGCGTGTTCAGAACTCGTTGGGCTCGGGGGTGATCCTGTCTGCGGATGGGATCGTGGTGACGAATTTCCATGTGGTTGGCGAGGCAACCGAAATTCGCGTGGTTCTGAACGACCGGCGCGAATTTGACGCGCAGGTGATGCTTGCGGACGAGGACTCGGACCTGGCGATTCTGCGTTTGCAGGACGCCACGGATATGCCTCATCTGTCGCTGCGCAACAGTGACGAGATCGAAGTTGGCGAGCTGGTCCTGGCCATCGGCAACCCCTTTGGCGTGGGCCAAACCGTCAGCAGCGGCATCGTGTCGGGGCTGGCGCGTTCGGGCATCGCGACGGGCAGCGCCTGGGGCTATTTCATCCAGACCGACGCGCCAATCAATCCGGGCAATTCGGGCGGGGCGCTGATCGACGTCAGCGGGCATCTGATTGGGGTGAACACGCGGATTTTGTCGCGCTCGGGCGGGTCGAACGGAATTGGGTTTGCGATTCCTTCAAATTTGGTCTCGCAATTCGTGACACAGGCGCGCGCGGGCAATGCCACGTTTCAGCGCCCCTGGGCCGGGATCGGCGGGCAGGTCGTGGATGCGGATATGGCGCAAAGCCTGGGCCTTGATCGTCCGGGCGGTGTCGTGATTTCGGATCTGCATGGCGATAGCCCGTTCTTGCAAGCGGGGCTGAAACAGGGCGATGTGGTGATCAGCGTGGATGGCGAGCCGGTGAATACCCCTGCCGAGATGCTGTTTCGGATGAGCGTCACAGGTTTGGGGCAGGACGCACGTATTGGCTATATGCGCGGTGCGGATCCGCAATTTTCCCAGGTTGCGATGATGTTGGCACCGGAAACGCCAGCCCGCGAAACGATGGTACTGGGCCAAGAGGCGGCCCTGCCGGGGCTCCAACTGTCCAACGTCAACCCGGCCGTGGTCGCGCAGTACAGCCTGCCATTGTCCGCGAGCGGCGTGGTGGTCGAGGCGCCTGGACCGTATGGCGCGCGGGTGGGTCTGCACCCTGGCGATATTCTGCAACAGATCAACGGCGAACCAATCGAAACCGCGGCTCAGGCCAAGCAGGCGCTGACCGAAAACATGCGTGTGCTGGATATTGAGATAAAGCGTGGCTTGCAGCGGCTGCGCTTGCGGTTCAGATTGTGAGCGATGGCTGACCTTTTCGACACTCCAGGCGCGCCAGATGCGGGGCAGGGCGCGAACGCGCCGCGCCCCCTGGCAGATCGGCTGCGGCCGCAATCTTTGGGCGATGTCATCGGACAGGAACAGGTGCTGGGACCCGAGGCGCCACTGGGCGTGATGCTCTCCTCGGGGGCCTTGTCGTCGCTGATCCTGTGGGGGCCTCCTGGTGTGGGCAAAACCACCATCGCGCGGTTGTTGGCGGATGAAACCGACCTGCATTTCGTCCAGATCAGCGCGATTTTTTCCGGCGTGGCCGAGCTGAAGAAAGTGTTCGAAGCCGCGCGTATCCGTCGTCAAAACGGGCAGGGGACGCTGCTGTTCGTCGACGAGATTCACCGCTTCAACAAGGCTCAGCAGGATGGGTTTTTGCCCTTTATGGAGGATGGCACGATTCTGCTGGTGGGGGCGACCACGGAAAATCCCTCGTTCGAATTGAATGCTGCTGTGCTCAGCCGGGCGCAGGTGCTGGTGCTGGAACGCCTGTCGCTGGCTGATCTGGAACGTCTGGCCCAGCGGGCCGAAAAAGAGCTGGACCGGTCGTTGCCCCTGACAGGCGAGGCGCGCGAGGCCTTGTTGGAGATGGCCGACGGCGATGGGCGGGCCTTGCTGAACCTGATCGAGCAGATCATGGCCTGGAATGTGGATGCCAAACTGGATGCACAAGCCCTGGCGACCCGCCTGATGCGTCGCGCCGCGCAGTATGACAAGGGCGGGGACGAGCATTACAACCTGATCTCGGCCCTGCATAAATCCGTGCGCGGGTCGGATCCGGATGCGGCGCTGTACTGGCTGGCGCGGATGCTGGCAGGTGGCGAAGACCCAAGATATCTGGCGCGGCGCATCACCCGCATGGCGGTCGAAGATATCGGTCTGGCCGATCCGCAGGCGCAATCCATCTGCCTGCACGCCTGGGAGGTCTATGAACGCCTTGGCAGCCCCGAAGGCGAGCTGGCCCTGGCCCAGGCGGTGACCTATCTGGCCCTGGCACCGAAATCCAACGCGGCCTATGCAGGGTATAAGGCGGCGATGCGTATGGCCAAGAAGACCGGCTCGGCCATGCCGCCCAAACATATTTTGAACGCGCCGACCAGCATGATGAAGGATCAGGGCTATGGCGATGGCTATGCCTATGACCACGATGCCGAGGACGGATTTTCTGGCCAGAACTATTTCCCCGAAGGCGTGGCACGGCCCGTTCTGTACCAGCCTGTCGAACGCGGATTCGAGCGCGAACTGAAAAAGCGGCTGGACTATTTCGCCCGTCTGCGCGAGCGGCGGGGCTAGGAAGCCTTCGGCGAGGGTATTTGGGCCAAGAAAAAGCAGCCATCCTTGACATTCTGCCGGTCCGCGCCCAGAGGTGTGGCGATGATGACAACGCTATTGCAAGTGGCCCTTGGGGGCGCGATCGGTGCCAGCGGGCGCTATTTGACGGGCGTGGCTGCCAGCCGCCTGATGGGGCCCGGATTCCCTTGGGGGACGTTGACGGTGAATATCGTTGGCAGTTTCGTGATGGGTGTGGTCGTGGTGGTTCTGGGGCACTACAGCGCCAATCGGTTTGCGCCTTTGCTGATGACCGGGGTGCTGGGCGGGTTCACCACCTTCTCGGCCTTTTCGCTGGATGCGGTCACCTTGTGGGAGCGCGGTCAGGTGGTGACGGCGGCGATCTATGTGGGGGCTTCGGTTCTTTTGTCGTTGCTGGCCATCGTTTTGGGGCTGATTTTCGCGCGGAGTATCGTTCAATGAGCAGGGTTCAAATGGTCACGATTGGCCCGGGCGAGGGCGACCAGCGTTTGGATCGCTGGCTGAAGCGGACGTTTCCGCAGCTGGGTCAGGGCCGGATCGAAAAGATGTGCCGCAAGGGTGAACTGCGCGTGGATGGTGCGCGGTGCAAGGCCAGCACGCGCATTGAGGTCGGCCAAGAGGTGCGGATTCCGCCCTTGCCGGATCCGGGCGCGCCCAAGCCCGTGCAGCAGTCGCGCGTTTCGGCGGCGGATGCCAAGATGATGCAGGATGCGGTGCTTTATAAGGATGATGACATCATCGTGCTGAACAAGCCAGCGGGGTTGCCCGTTCAGGGGGGCAGCAAGCAAACCCGCCACGTGGATGGGCTGAGCGAGGCGCTGCGCTTTGACTATGAGGAAAAGCCACGCCTGGTGCATCGACTGGACAAGGACACCAGCGGTGTGCTGGTGTTGGGGCGGACCCGTGCGGCGGCCTCGGCGTTGACGGCGGCGTTTCGGCACCGTGAAACGCGCAAGATCTACTGGGCCTTGGTGGCCGGGGTGCCCACGCCCTATTTGGGCGAGATCAAGTACGGTCTGGTCAAGGCGCCCGGGCATGGGCGCGGCGGTGAGGGCGAGAAAATGTTCTGCGTGCATCCGCGCGACATGAATGACACGCCAGGTGCCAAGCGTGCGCATACGCTGTATGCGACGTTGTATCGGGTGGCCGGGCGGGCCTCGTGGGTGGCGATGGAGCCTATTACCGGGCGCACGCATCAGCTGCGCGCGCATATGGCCGAGATCGGGCATCCGATCATTGGCGACGGGAAATATGGTGGCTCGGGTCAGGAAAACATGGGCGATGGCTGGGGCGCGCAATTGGGCGGGATCATCAGCAAGAAACTGCACCTGCACGCACGCCGTTTGCAGATCGAACACCCCGTCAGCCGCAAAATCATGGAATTCACTGCCCCCTTGCCCGATCACATGGCGCAAAGCTGGGACACCTTCGGCTGGACCGAGGACCTGGCGGCGGATGATCCTTTCGAGAGCCTGCAATGAGCGCCGATCTGCGGCTGATCATCTTTGATGTGGACGGAACCCTGGTGGACAGTCAGGGGGATATCGTCGCCTCGATGACAGCCGCGTTTGAGGCCGAGGGCCACCCGGTGCCTGACCGCGCGCAGATCCTATCGATCGTCGGGTTGTCGCTGGACGTGGCCCTGCCGCAGCTAGTTCCCGGGTTGGGTGGTGCTACCTATGCGCGCATGGTCGAGGACTATAAATCCGCCTATATGCAGCTGCGCGCCAGTCAGGGCACCCAGCAAAGCAGCCCGCTGTACCCCGGTATCCGCGCCGTTCTGGATGAATTGAACGCGGTGCCCGAATTTCTGCTGGGTGTGGCGACGGGCAAATCCCGGCGGGGGCTGGATGCGTTGTTGGCGGGGCATCAGATGGAACGGCTTTTCCTGACGCAGCAGGTGGCGGATCACCATCCCTCGAAACCGCATCCGGCGATGCTAGAGGCTGCGCTGGCCGAAACTGGCCTGTCCGCAGACCAAGCCGTGATGATCGGCGACACCGAATTCGACATGGCCATGGCCCAAGCCGCCGGTATACGCGCGATTGGGGTCAGTTGGGGCTATCATACGGCGGATCGGCTGGACGCGGCGGACAAACTGGTCCATAGCGTGGCCGATCTTCCCGGAGCGATCCGGACAGTTTGGGGGTAAGCCATGAGCGCGTGGAAAGCGAAACAATTCTGGAAAGAAACCAAGGCAGCCGAGGTCGAGGGTGGTTTTTCCGTATTGCTGGACGGTCGCAGTGTGAAGACCCCCGCGAAAACCCCGCTTGTCGTGCCGACAATGACGATGGCACAGGCGATCGCGGCTGAATGGGAGGCGCAGGAAGAAGAAGTCCAACCGCTGACCATGCCGGTGATGCGCGGTGCCAATGCGGCGCTGGATAAGGTGACGCTTCAATTTGACGAGGTCGCCGCGATGCTGGCCGAGTACGGCGCGACCGATCTGCTGTGTTATCGCGCCGAAAGCCCCAAAGAGCTGATCGAACGTCAGGCCCAGGCCTGGGATCCGATTTTGGACTGGGCCGCGACAGAACTGGGTGCGCGGCTGACCAGCGCTCAGGGCGTGATGTTCGTGTCCCAGGACGCGGTAGCGCTGGAAAAACTGCACGAGTTGGTGCGGCAGATGACTCCGTTCGAACTGGCCGCGTTCCACGATCTGGTCGGGATCAGCGGGTCGTTGATTCTGGGTTTTGCGGCCATTCACAACCACCTGCCGATCGAGCAAATCTGGGACCTGTCGCGCCTGGATGAGAACTGGCAGATCGAGCAATGGGGCGTCGATGACGAGGCCGCAGAACAGGCCGCCGCGAAACGAGAAGAGTTCCTGCGCGCCAAGCGATTCTATGAGCTTTGCCAGCACAGCTGATTTGATCAGAAAACGCAGGGTGTCCCTGCGTCAACCTTAGGTGGCCCTGCCAAATTCCTGATCAGTCCCTTGACCTTTTGGTCTGAATTTGCCCAAACTTCCATCACTGAGAGGGGAAAAGCCTTTTCAGCTGTGCGTCTGATCACTCAAGATCAGTCTAACCGCCGACCATATCAGGCGGTAAATCAGGATGAGGTAAAAATGAAAAAATCCGTATTTTTTGGCGCGCTCACCGTCGCTGGGCTGGCCGCTGGTGCTGCAGCAGCTGGGACTCTGGATGACGTGAAAGCACGCGGTCAACTGCGTTGCGGCGTGACCACCGGCTTGGTAGGTTTCGCGGCGCCGGACGCAAATGGTAAATGGGACGGCTTTGACGTTGGCGTTTGCCGTGCTGTCGCGGCTGCGGTTCTGGGCGATGGGGACGCCGTGGAATTCGTGCCGACCACCGGTAAAACGCGCTTTACCGCGCTGGCATCGGGTGAAATCGACATGCTGGCCCGGAACACCACCTGGACGTTCTCGCGCGATGTAGATCTGAAATTCGAATTCGTCGGCGTGAACTACTATGACGGCCAAGGCTTCATGGTTCCCAAAGAGCTGGGCGTGTCCTCGGCCAAGGAACTGGACGGCGCGACGGTCTGTATCCAGACCGGCACCACCACCGAGCTGAACCTGGCGGACTTCTTCCGCACCAACAACATCAGCTACGAACCCGTTCCGGTGGAAACCAACGCTGAGATTCAGCAGCAGTACCTGGCCGGTGCCTGCGACGTTTACACCACCGATGCGTCGGGTCTGGCGGCCACTCGTGCCACCTTCGAAGATCCCTCGGCACACGTGGTTCTGCCTGAAATCATCTCGAAAGAGCCGCTGGGCCCGCTGGTCCGTCACGGTGACAACGAGTGGGGCGATGTTGTGCGCTGGACTCTGAACGCGCTGATCGCGTCCGAAGAGCTGGGCATCACCTCGGCGAACATCGCCGAAATGGCGGCCGGCACCAACAACCCGGAAATCAACCGTCTGCTGGGCACCGAAGGCAGCCTGGGCGAGATGCTGGGCCTGGACGCTGGTTGGGCCAAAGCGGCCATCATGGTTGGTGGCAACTATGGCGAAGTGTTTGAAAAGAACATCGGCGCCGGCTCGCCGGTTGGCCTGGCGCGCGGCCTGAACGCACAATGGACCGACGGTGGTCTGCTGTACGCTCCGCCGTTCCGCTAAGATACTGAAATGAAAGAAGGGCGCGGGATCATCCGCGCCCTTCTCTCCTCTTACCAATCCAATAATTCGGCCATCGGGCCCCTGTGGACCCGGACAAAAAACAAGGCCGAGGACGGGGAATCCTTATGACCACTTTGACCGACCCTCCGAAGGAGTCGTTTCGGCTGTCTATGCTGATATACGACACCCGGTATCGTTCGATGACCATTCAGGTCGTGGCGATGATCGGCTTCTTGCTTCTATTCTTCTGGTTGTTCAACAACACCGCCAAAAACCTGCTGGAATTGGGCAAAGAGCCCAGCTTTGGCTTCTTGGGCGAGCCCGCGGGCTATGACATCAACCAGCGTTTGATTGATTACGACAACCAGAACACCCATTTCCGTGCGGCCTTTGTTGGCCTGCTGAACACCTTGCTGGTGGCGGTGATGGGTTGCATCACGGCCACCGTATTGGGCGTGATCATTGGCGTGTTGCGCCTGTCGAAGAACTGGCTGATCGCGCGCATCATGACCGTCTATGTCGAGATGTTCCGCAACGTGCCGGTCCTGCTGTGGATCGTGTTCTGTATGGCGATCCTGATCGAGACCCTGCCAGCGCCACGGGCGTTCCGAGGGGTGGAGACCGGGGCCGTCGTGGCCACAAACCGGGGCTTTTACGTCCCCGAGCCGCTGTTTTCCAACAGCCTGGGCAACATCCATCTGTTTGGGCAATCCAGCCTGCGCTTTGATATCTCGATTGATCTGATCGTGGTGCTGATCGCCTTGGCTATCGGCTTTACCGTTCGTCATTTCATCAACAAACGCGCAAATGCCATCCAAGAGGCCACGGGCGATCGTCCGACCACCTGGTATTTCAGCCTGGCGGCCATTTTGGTTCCGTTGGTTGTGGTGCTGGTCGCGCTGGGGTTCCACCTGGGTTATCCCGAGCTGAAGGGCTTTAACTTCAAGGGCGGTATCTACATGCGCAACTCGTTGATTGCGCTGTGGTTGGCCCTGTCGCTGTACACGGCGGCCTTTATCGCGGAAAACGTCCGTGCGGGTATCCTTGCGATCTCGAAAGGTCAGACCGAGGCCGCCGCGGCCCTTGGCCTGCGTCCGCAACGCGTCATGAGCCTGGTGATCCTGCCGCAAGCGCTGCGGGTGATCATCCCGCCGCTGATCTCGCAATACCTGAACCTGACCAAGAACTCGTCGCTGGCCATCGCCGTTGGCTATATGGACCTGACGGGCACGTTGATGGGCATCACCATGAACCAGACCGGCCGCGAGCTGGAAACGGTTCTGATCGGGATGCTGATCTATCTGGCGATCAGTCTGGCCATTTCGGTGGTGATGAACTGGTACAACAACAGCGTCAAATTGGTGGAGCGGTGATATGAGCGATATTTCTTTCGTCCGCACGGAAATGCTGCCGCAGCAAGAACCGCCGTCCACATCGGTTGGTATTATCGGCTGGGCGCGCGAAAACCTGTTCTCGGGCTGGCTGAACTCGATCATCACGGTGGTCGGCGGGATCTTTATCCTGTATGTCGCCATCTTCCTGCTGGGCTGGGCCTGGTCGCCCACCTGGAGCGCAACCTCGCTGAGCGAGTGCCGCGAAATTCTGGCAGGACTTGGCCACGAAGGCCACGGCGCCTGCTGGGGTGTGATCCGGGACCGCTGGGTGCAGTTGATCTTTGGCTTCTACCCCGCTGATCTGTATTGGCGCCCGATCCTGGCGTTCATCCTGTTGGGTGTTGCATTGGCACCGGTGCTGTATGCCGACAAAGTCCCGGCGCAGCTGATCTATTTCACGGCCGTTTATCCGTTCATCATGCCCTGGCTTTTGTGGGGTGGAACGATCTGGGGGCCGCTGGCCGCCGCTGCCGGTTTTGCGATTGGCTATGGCGTCTACAAGCTGGTGGACAACGCCGCAGGCAGCCTGGCCGGTTTCATCGCAGGCGTTCTGGCAGCGGTGATCTGGTGGCTGGTCCTGGCCTCACTCGTGGCCGGCGCCTTGGGGAGCATCCTCCCCATCGGGTTGGAACCCGTCGAAAGCCGGAATTTCGGCGGGATGATGTTGTCGATCACCATCGGCGTCGTCGCCATCGCCTGCTCGCTGCCCATCGGCATCCTGCTGGCGCTGGGTCGTCAGTCGGACCTGTTGATCGTGAAATCCATCTGCGTGGGCTTTATCGAGTTCATCCGGGGCGTTCCGCTGATCACGCTGCTATTCGTGGCGTCGACCCTGCTGAACATCTTCATGCCGCCGGGCACGAACTTTGACATCATCATGCGGGTGATCATCATGGCCACGCTGTTTGCCTCTGCCTACATGGCCGAGGTGATCCGTGGCGGTCTGGCCGCCCTGCCCAAGGGACAGTACGAAGGCGCTGACAGCCTTGGTCTGAACTATTGGCAGGCCCAACGCCTGATCATCATGCCCCAGGCGCTGAAAATCTCGATCCCCGGCATCGTGTCCACCTTTATCGGGCTGTTCAAAGACACCACCCTGGTGTCGGTGATCGGCCTGTTGGACCCGCTGGGGCTCAGCAATGCCATCCGCGCCGACGCGGCCTGGAACGGCGTCGTATGGGAGCTTTACGGATTCATCGCGCTGATGTTCTTCGTCTTCTGCTTCGGCATGTCCCGCTACTCCATGTATCTCGAGCGCAAGCTCAGAACTGACCATCATTAAGGAGATCACCAAATGTCTGATCTTGCTATTGAACGTGATATCGACCGCTCCAAGATGCAGGTCTCGGATGAGGTCGCGATCGAAATCACCAACATGAACAAATGGTATGGCACCTTCCACGTGCTGCGCGATGTCAATCTGACGGTGAACCGGGGCGAGCGTATCGTCATCGCGGGCCCGTCCGGATCGGGGAAATCCACCCTGATCCGCTGCATCAACCGCCTGGAAGAACACCAGGCCGGCAGCATCGTCGTGGACGGAACCGAGCTCACCTCGGATCTGAAAAACATCGACAAAATCCGTTCCGAGGTTGGCATGTGCTTCCAGCACTTCAACCTGTTCCCGCACCTGACCATCCTGGAAAACTGCACGCTGGCCCCGATCTGGGTCCGTAAAACGCCCCGCAAAGAGGCGATCGACACCGCGATGCATTTCCTGGAAAAGGTAAAGATCCCCGACCAGGCCAATAAATACCCCGGCCAATTGTCGGGTGGTCAGCAACAGCGTGTGGCCATCGCCCGCTCGCTGTGTATGAAGCCGCGGATCATGCTCTTTGACGAACCCACCTCGGCGCTGGACCCCGAGATGATCAAAGAGGTGCTGGACACCATGATCGAGCTGGCCGAGGAAGGCATGACCATGCTGTGCGTGACCCACGAGATGGGCTTTGCCCGTCAGGTCGCCAACCGCGTGATCTTCATGGACCAGGGCCAGATCGTGGAACAGAACGAACCCGAAGAGTTCTTCAACAACCCCAAATCTGACCGGACCAAGCTGTTCCTGTCGCAGATTCTGGGCCACTGATCCAAAATATCAGCGCGCCTCGTGATCTGCGGGGCGCGCTCTTTCTTTGCTCTGAAAATACTCAAAATCCGGCGCTATCCGCCCAGCACTTCGCGTGGAATGGCGAACGCGACCGTGGCCCCTACACCAAATCCAAGCGCCCCCCAATCGGGCAAATCGAACTCTGCAATCAGCGTCGCGCAGGTGGGATAATCATAAAATCTTGGATGAGCGGGGCGATCTTGCACCAGTCTGGCCGCGAAATCCGCAATCCCCGGGTTGTGCCCGACCATCAGAACACTTGGCGCCGTCCCTGCACTGCGCAGCACACGCAGCATCACATCGGGGCCTGCATGGTACAGGTCGCGCGTAAACGTGCACGGGCCGCCAAATCCAGCGCCTTCAACCGTTTCCTGCGTGCGCCGCGCATCCGAGCTCAGCGTCAGAGCAGGCTGTTCGCCCCGCTCGCGCAACCAATCCCCCATGGCCCGCGCGGATTTGCGCCCACGACCGTTCAACGGGCGCGCATGATCGGGTTGCAGGGGGTCTCCCCAGTCGGATTTCGCGTGGCGCATCAGGATCAGGCGCAGGCTCACAGAAAGGCCCTCATATGAAAGGCGGATTGTTCCGCCAGCCTGCCATAGGTCTGACTGATCGGGCAAGCGCGCCGCGCCGCACAGCCGTTTTCCATGCAGTCGCGCCCGTCCTCGGTTCGCAAATACGCTTTGCAGGTGGGAACGTCATACCCCTCGGGCGTCAGTGCCTTCACCGGGCAGGCGGTCAGGCAGGGGGCTGCGCAATCGGTGCAAGGCGCGCTGTCCGGGGGCGGAGGCAGCGCTATCCGATGCGCAAATCCCAATGCGCCCCGAAACGAGGCAAACAGCCCCGCCTGCTCGTGCACAAGCAAGTTGATCGGCGAGGACCAGGTGCGCCCGCTGTCTGTCGCCCAGCGAAAGAACGGATGCCAGGGCGGTCCACCAAAGGGAAACAGGGCCGTCGCGCCAAGCTGGGTCGCCAGATCGTCAATTACACGGGTCGACCAGCGGTCCATCGGGTCGGGCAGGCCGTCCAGATACTCGGCGCTTTGGGTGAAAGCGGGCCAGAAGGCGGGCTCGTCCGGGCCCAGCAGGATCAAGGTGCCGATGCCCTCCAGATCATCGGGGTAAAGCCCGCCGCGAATGCACAAATGCCGCCCAAGGGCGGCATTCTGAATGGCGTCATAGGACGGGCTCATTCGTCCTCGGTGTGCGGTTTCACGCGTGGTTTGGTGGACCGGATGATCGAGCCCGCACCGTGTTCCGTGAACAGCTCTAGCAAGGTCGCATTGGGCATCCGCCCGTCCAGGATCACCACGGCGCGCACACCCCGATCCAGCGCGTCCAGCGCAGTTTCGGTCTTGGGGATCATGCCGCCGGCAATGGTGCCGTCTTCGATCATCTCGCGCACCTGCTCGGGGCTGATCTGGGTCATTACCTCGCCGTTTGCGCCCTTCACGCCGGGCACGTCGGTCAGCAGCAACAGACGGTCAGCCTGCAAGGCACCGGCAATGGCGCCAGCGGCCGTGTCGCCATTCACGTTGAAGGTTTCATTGTCGTTAACGCCGGTGCCGATGGGGGCGATGACGGGGATGATCCCTGCGTCACACAGATCGCGGATCACCTGCACCTTCATCTGCACCGGACGGCCCACAAAACCCAGTTCGGGGTCGTCAGCGACGCAGACCATCAGGTCATCGTCCTTGCCCGAGATGCCGACAGCGCGACCGCCTTCGTCGTTGATGGCTTGCACGATGCGCTTGTTGACCATGCCCGCCAGCACCATTTCCACGACCTCGACTGTGGCCTTGTCGGTGACACGCTTGCCGCGGACCCAATCGCTTTCGATGCCCAGACGTTTGAGCATGTCATTGATCATCGGGCCGCCGCCATGCACGATCACCGGGTTCACGCCCACCTGGCGCATCAGCACCATGTCGCGGGCGAACTCGGCCATGGCATCATCGTCGCCCATGGCGTTGCCGCCGAACTTGACGACAACCTGCGCGCCGGTGAAGCGTTGGAGATAGGGCAGAGCCTCGGAAAGGGTGCGGGCGGTGGCGATCCAGTCGCGGTTCATGTTCTGCTTCTTCATCATCTGCGTCCCGAAATTCGTGCTGTGTTACAGGCTTCGCGCCCGCGTGCCAAGTGTTACGTTGAACTTGCCCGCGATGGTGCTAGGGTCAAGGCAAATCAGTCAGAGGTAGTCAGATGGCAGAGCGTCAGAAAACGCTGCTGTTGACCGGAGCCAGCCGAGGGATCGGCCACGCCACGGTCCGGCGGTTCAATCGTGCCGGTTGGCGGGTGATCACCTGTTCGCGCGCGCCGTTTCCGCAGGAATGTCCCTGGGGTGGGGGCGAAGAAAACCACGTGCAGATCGACCTGGCGGACCCCACCGACACGATCAACAAGGTCGAAGAGATCCGTGACCGGCTGGATGGGCGCCTGGATGCGCTGGTGAACAATGCGGGGATCTCACCCAAGGGGCCGAATGGAGAGCGGCTGAATACGATCGACACCGATCTGATGACCTGGGGGCATGTGTTTCATGTGAACTTCTTTGCCTCGGTCGTGCTGGCGCGTGGATTGCGCGAGGAGCTGGCTGCGGCCAAAGGGGCCGTGGTGAACGTGACCTCGATCGCGGGATACCGGGTGCACCCGTTTGCCGGCGCGGCTTATGCGACCTCGAAGGCGGCGCTGAAGGCGCTGACACGGGAAATGGCCAATGATTTCGGGCCCATGGGCGTGCGTGTGAACGCGATTGCACCGGGTGAGATCGAAACCGCAATTCTGTCGCCCGGGACAGATAAACTGGCCGAGGAAATCCCACTGCGCCGGTTGGGACAAACCGAGGAAGTCGCCGATACGATCTATTTCCTGTGCAATGATGCGTCCTCGTATATCTCGGGGACCGAGATCGAGGTGAATGGCGGGCAGCACGTCTGAGGCCGTGATCCAACGGGCACGCCTGCGGCGTGGCACGATGCTTGACCCCCACCCTGACCCTCCCCTTCTGGGGAGGGAACTTTGCCTTGGGCGACCCTGTCAGATCAGCGTGGCGATGATCGCGCGCAGGGTCGGAATGCCGTCGCCTTTTTCCGAAGACGTGAGGACGATCTCGGGGAAGGCAGCCGGGTGTTTGGAGAGACGCTCGCGGACCTGGGCCAGGACGCGGTCCCGGTCCTTGAGTTTTACCTTGTCGGTCTTGGTCAGGACGCATTGAAAGGTGACAGCGGCGCTGTCCAGCAAGGACATGATTTCCTCGTCGACCTTTTTGATGCCGTGGCGCGCGTCGATCAGAACGAACGCGCGGCGCAGGTTTTGGCGGCCGGACAGGTATTGTTTCAACAGGCGCTGCCATTTTTCAACCACGGCCACCGGGGCGTTGGCAAAACCGTAGCCGGGCAGGTCGACAAGGTAGTGATCCTCGCCTGCGGTGAAGAAGTTGATTTCCTGCGTGCGGCCGGGGGTATTGGAGGCGCGGGCCAGGCCTTTGCGACCCGTCAGGGCGTTGATCAGGCTGGATTTTCCGACATTCGAGCGGCCCGCGAAGCAGACCTCGATCCGGTCAGCGGGGGGCAGGCCGTTCATGGCGACCACGCCTTTGAGAAACTCGGTTTCGCCGGCGAACAGCAAGCGGCCTTTTTCGCGGGTGATGTCGTCGGGCTCTTCTGCCAGGGGGAAGGGGAGTTGCATCACAGAACCTCGATGTCGTCGTTGATGGCGATGGGGCCGGATTTCGTGACCAGGGCGTAAACGCCGAAATCCTGATGGTCGTAAGCTTTGTCCAGTGCGGCCAGTGTATCCACATCCGAGCGGCCGGTTTTCGGGTTCACGGTGGTGGCCAGGCAACGGGTGATCCGTTCGACGATGCGCAGCTCGGCCCCGCCGATGCGGATCGTTTTGCCGATCAGGTCGAATTCGTGGAAAGGCGGCCAGTGGTCGGCCCACAGGTTGCCGCGAAAGCGGTGGATGGACAAATCCTGGCCGGTGCGGTGCCCAAGCGCGCGCAAAGAGCTGAGGCTGAGCAGCGACAGAAAAGGATCGGGCATATCGCCAAAAGGCTGATCCGGCAAATGCACCACATGCGCGGGGGCAGGGCGATTTTCGGGCCACAAGGGGCGCACCCAGTCGATCAGTTGCCGAGATTGCGCTGTTGGGTCCACAGTCAGGGACTTGGCGCGCGGATGGCTGAGGGTGACGATCCCGGCTTGGGTGTCCGTCTTTGCGCGCACAGCCATAAGGCCATGGCCGGCCACGCCCCGGACGAAGTTGCGCTTGGAGGCCCACTCGGTTGGCTGAGCACCGAAACTGGCGGCCTCGTGTGCGATGGCCCAGTGCCGATCAAAGGGAAGAGCGCGCCCCTGGGTCAGGGACGCGCTTTCGATCTCTTCGTACCCGACCGACTTGATCGGGTGACGGACGATATAGGCGAGACGGCTCATTTCTTCCGTTTGAAGCTGTTCTTGATATTGCCGAACACATCAGGTTTGTACCCGTGGCTGCGCATGATCAGATACTGCTGTGTAAAGGTGATCGTGTTGTTGGTGATCCAGTACAGGACCAGACCGCTGGCAAAGCTGCCGAGCATGAACATGAACACCCAGGGCATCCAGGCAAAAATCATCGCCTGGGTCGCATCGGTGGGCGCCGGGTTCAGTTTCTGTTGCAGCCACATCGAGATGCCCAGCAGGATCGGCAGGATGCCAAGGCTGACAAGGGCGAAAATGCTGTCGGGCGCCGGGGTTGCGTAAGGCAGCAGGCCAAACAGGTTCAGGATCGAGCTGGGGTCAGGCGCGCTGAGGTCGGTAATCCAGCCCAGCCAGGGCGCGTGGCGCAGTTCCAGCGTGACAAAGATCACCTTATACAGCGAGAAGAAGATCGGGATCTGGATCAGGATCGGCAAACAGCCCGAGGCGGGGTTTACCTTTTCCTTTTTGTACAGCTCCATCATGGCCTGCTGCATCTTGGAACGGTCTTCGCCTGCGTTTTTCTTCAGCTCTTCCATCTTGGGCTGAAGCTCTTTCATCTTGGCCATCGAGGCATAGGATTTATACGCCAGCGGGAAGACAACCGCCTTGATCACGATGGTCAGGGCGATAATCGACCACCCCATATTGCCGATGTAGATGTTCAGGAAGTGCAGCGCCTGGAAGATCGGCTTGGTCAGGAAGAAGAACCAACCCCAGTCGATCGAGTCGACGAATTTCGCAACGCCGGCGTTTTCATAGTTGCGGATCGCTTCCCATTCCTTGGCGCCCGAAAACAGCTGTGTATCGGCGCTGACGGTTTGGCCAGGGGCCAGGGTTTGCGTCGGCTGAACCGCCTCGGCCTGGAAAATATTGCGCGCCTCGTCGTATTTGATCACCGACTTAAAGGGCGTTCCCGCCGTGGGGATCAGGGTCGACATCCAATAGTGATCGGTGAAGCCGATCCAGCCGCTTTCGGTTACTTGCGTTACTTCGGCGCGGGTGCCCTCGCGCGCATTGAAATCCAGGTCTTCCAGATTGCCATACGAGGTCTCGGTCAGCTCTCCATCGGCCATGCCAACGGTGCCCTCGTGCAGGATAAAGAAGTTCTTGGCATTGGCGGGCTCGCCATGGCGGGCAAGAATCCCATAGGGGGCAAGCGACACGGTGCTGGACCCCGCGTTCGTCACCGACTGGTTCACGCTGAACATATAATCCTGATCAACACTGATGGTCCGGCGGAAGGTCTGGCCTGCGCCATTGTCCCAAACCAGCGTGATCGGGGTTGTGGGGGTCAGGACTGTGCCGTTTTCGATCGCCCACAGAGTGTTGGGCCCAGGTACTGCCTCTGGCGACAGGCCCGCGCCAGCGGCCCAGCCAAACAGGGCGTAATAGGCGTTTTCGCTGCCAACGGGCGACAGGACGGTCACATTGGCTGATCCGGGCTCGTTCTCTTCGCGGTAATCTTTCAGCGCCAGTTGATCAATGCGACCACCCAACAGTGAAATCGCGCCTTCGACGCGCGGTGTGTCGATGGCCAGGCGGGGGGCATCACTGTCGGTGGCTTCGAGCGCATCCTGCGCTGGGGCCGCCGGAGTCGCCGCTGGCGCAGACGGGGCCGCCGGTGTGGTGACCCCGTCGGCGGTCGCGACCGGAGCGTTGGGATCGGTCGGTTCGGCCTCGGGGGGCGGGAAAAGGATGAACCATACAAGGATGACAACAAAGCTGAGCGCCGTCGCCAGGATGAGGTTCTTGTTTTGAGAAGTCCATCTGATCAAAGCCTGTCGTTTCGAAGTTCAGGCTGGTTCAACAGAGTGCGGCCCAAAAGGTCAAGCAGTTTCACTCGAAAACAAGGATGACTGCGGGTATTCTGGGGTCAAATTTGTTTGCGCCCGATCAGGGGGGGCTGTTTTACGCGGGCTTCGTGGGCGCGAATCCAATCCAGTGTTTGTTCAAAGGGCATCGGTCGGGCAATTCCAAACCCCTGCACATGACCGCATCCCAGTTGCGCCAGCAACGCGTGTTCTGCCGGGGTTTCGACACCTTCCGCCAATGTGTCCAGCCCTAGGCGCTCGGCCATCGAGAGGATTGCGGTCACCATGCGCTGTTGCTCGGCATCTTTGTCGACCTTCATGACAAAACTGCGGTCGATCTTGATTCGTTGCACGGCGAAACGTCGGATAGAGGAAATCGAGGCATGACCGGTACCGAAATCGTCCAAGTCGATATGACAGCCCTGAGCCGCCAGTTCGTTGATGTTTTGCGCAACGATATCATCCGGGGTTTCAGCGACCACAGTTTCCAGAACCTCGATTGTCAGGCGATCCGAGGCAAGTTCCAATCGGTCCAGTTCCCAGTTGATTTTTTCCGCCAGCTTCGGATTGCGCAGCTCCTGTTCGGCAAAATTGACACCGACCGTTGGAATGTGCACGCCAGCGCGGTCCCAGTCCGTTATCGCAGCCAGGGACCGGCACAGCATGACCTCGCCCAGACGTTCCATCATTCCTGCCTTTTCCAGGGCAGGCAAAAAGCTGGCCGGGGGAACGATCCCTTGTTCTGGATGCACCCAGCGTGCCAGGGATTCGAACCCGGTGATATGACCGGTATCCGTCGAGACCTGGGGCTGGAACCACGGCTGGATCTGGCCGTTTTCCAGGGCGTGCACCGCTTGGTCGGTCAGGTCGGAATGACTGAGACGGGCGGATTTCAGGCTTTCGGTCCATGCGCGGATCGCAGACGGGGCGTTGGCACGGGCATCCTCAAGCGCGGCCTGCGTATTTTGCGCCATCTTCAACCCGTTGCGATGGGTGTTCTGCTGGCTTAGGCTGAAGGCGATGGAACAAGACACATAGATGCTGGTGGCTTCCAGTGAAACGGGTTCTTCAACGGCCGCTTGCAATCGGCGGGCCAATTGGATCGCCATTTCCAGGTCCATCAGACGGACGGGAGCCATGACAACAGGGATCACGCCGTCCTCGGGTTTCAGGACAATATCGCCGTGACGCAGAACAGCACCGATTCGGTCGGAAATGCGATCCAGAACGCGATCCACCGCAATCCGGCCATACCGGTCCAGCAATTCGTCATAGTCGTCCAGTGACACCATATAGCAGGCAAAGGATTTGTTCTGCTGATGCGCATCGGCCAGATGTTGTTCCAGCAAGACCTCGAGCGGAGGAAGTTCAGGTGGCGTCGGGGCAGACATCTGTCCGAAACCGCCCACAGCGGCGTAGATCACGGGAAAGCCAAGGGACACAGCCAGCAAATAGGCCTCGCCTCCGATCCAATAGGCGCTGAGGACGGTTGCGGGAAGAAAGGCCAGCATTTGTGGCCCCGTCAGTGCCTGACGAAGTTTCACACGCAGATGTGCCAAGGCCTGCAGCCGGGGATGAGACATGGGAACCCTTTCCTTGCGATCCGAAGGAAAGCTAGGGCCCCAATACTCAACGCTGCCTTAACGCAGCTTCGGCAAATCAGCGTCGATTTGTTGAAAATTGTTCTGACCCAGCTCCAGCCCGGCGAAATCGAACAGTTTCGGGTCCAGCAAATGCGAGGGACGGGCATTCATCAGCGCGCGGAACATCACCTGACGGCGACCGGGGGCGTTCTTCTCCCATCCATCCAGAATTTGTTTGACCTGCTGGCGTTGCAGCCCGTCCTGAGACCCGCACAGATCACAGGGAATGATCGGATAATTCATCAGGCGGGCGAATTTCTCGCAATCGGCCTCGGCCACATGGGCCAGCGGGCGATAGAGGAACAGATCGCCCTCTTCATTGACCAATTTCGGTGGCATCGTGGCCAGACGCCCGCCGTGGAACAGGTTCATGAAGAAGGTTTCCAGAATGTCATCGCGGTGATGACCCAAAACCACGGCCGAGCACCCCTCTTCGCGCGCGATTCTATAAAGGTTCCCGCGCCGCAGGCGTGAACACAGCGCACAGTAGGTCCGCCCCTGAGGCACCTTGTCCATCACCACCGAATAGGTGTCCTGGTATTCAATCCGATGGGGCACGCCCATCTTTTCCAGGAACTCCGGCAGGACCGTCGCGGGGAAACCGGGCTGACCCTGATCCAGATTGCAGGCCAGCAGTTCAACCGGCAGCAAGCCGCGCCATTTCAGCTCGTGCAGCACGGCCAGCAGAGTATAGCTGTCCTTGCCGCCCGACAGGCAGACCAGCCATTTAGCGCCCGGTTCGATCATGCCGTATTGCTCGATCGCCTCGCGGGTATAGCGAACAATCCGCTTGCGCAGTTTCTTGAAATCAGCCGATTTCGGCGCGCCGTGAAACAGCGGGTGGATGTCGTCTTGGTCGTCCAGCATGGACAGTGCTTTACTGGCATTCACCATTCTGGGCAAGGCCCGGCAATTCAAGGCGTTTGAATGCGTTTGGGGAAACGTGTGCCGTCCGCTAGGATGTCAATCATAGGTGTTTTGCATGGGTGTTGGAAAATGAGATTGCTGCCTGTTTTGGTACTCGCGTTCGTGGCGATGGCTGAGGTGTTGAACGCTGGATCGATGAGCGGATCAGGGGCAGGCAAAGCGTTTAACGCGCTGGTCAAAAGCAAAAAACCAGCGGTGCTGTTCAATTTTGAAAGCAAACGCTTTTGCCCGAACAGAAGTATTCGCACAGCGCCCAGTTCGGTTCTTATCCCACGAACGGGCCATAGCGGCAGCCATACGCGCAAGCTGAATGAAACGCTGCAATGGTTCAACAAAGCGATTTCGAGCGCTGTCGCCAGCCCGCAGCAGGCCAAGGCCCTCGCCAAAGAGATGACGGTGCTGGCACAGGCCCGGGCCTACACCAAGCAGGATTGGAGCGGCTCAGGATCAAATCCGGCTCATTGGGCGTCAGTTCTGTTGAAGAACGTCGCAATCGCGGTGAATGTGATCGATCATCGCGGCGGCTGGTCGCCCGGTCAGCGCGAGGCCGTCGTGAAATGGGGCGATACGCTTTGGAAAACCTCGCATTTTACCGCATGGGGCGCGCGTCAAAGCGATCGCTGGCCGGATACGGTTGCAGCGGCGGCAACGGCCTATGTCTATTGGGGGATCGCCAGCCACAACAAACGCGCCTTTACCGAGGGGCTGCGCGATTTTGATAAGGTGGTCAAAAGTTTCAAGGCAAATGGCACCTTGGCAGAATTCTACGACGATCAAACCCTGCGGGCCCCGTATCGGGGGAAGCTGCCAGATAACTGGGGTGTGCGCATCGAGGATAAATTGATCGGTGATCTTGTCATGACGGCGCATGCGATCCGGCACATCGGCGGCAATCTGTTTGACTACAAGGCTGGGAAAGGCACCACTTTGTATGAGGTCGTGGTGAACTGGCAGAACACCTTGTTCGCGAACGGTGGGGCGGCATCCAGAGGACAAGACAAGCAGTTCCTGCGCGCCCATGGCGGCGAGGCAAGCTGGAGTTGGACCGAATATTTCGTCGCGAATTACCCTGCTGACCCACAAACTTCGGTCCTGCGCCAGCGCAGTGCGCGCTATCGTGGCGGCGGGTATGTTGGCGTTGCCACGGGCCCTGCCAGTTGTTTGTTGCGCTAGTCTTTGCGCTTGGGGTCGGGGACCGGGTCATAGCCATCGCTGCCCAGAGGATGGCAGCGCCCGATGCGGCGGATCGTTAGCCAGCTGCCCCGGATCGCGCCGTGTTTTTCCAGTGCTTCCAGCGCATAGGCGCTGCAGGTGGGCTGATACCGGCAATTGTGCCCGACCCAGGGGCTGAAGATCAGCCGATATGCCCGGACGGGCAGGGCTGCGATATGGGCAAGCGGAGTCATGTGCGATCCTGATGCAGCTTTTTCAGCGCATAGATAAGATCGCCCTGCAGGTCCGCAAAGGGGCGCTGGGCGGTCATTTCCGCGCGCCCGATCAGCACGTAATCCCATCCGTCGCGGCCATGGGTGGGCAGCACCATCCGGGCCACCTCGCGCAAACGGCGCTTGGCGCGGTTGCGGGCCACGGCGTTGCCGACCTTCTTGGAACAGGTAAAGCCCACGCGGATTCCCTGCGTGGGCTCGTCTGCGCGTCGTTTGCGCGCCTGAACCATCATACCCTTGGTGCCCTGGCGCCGTGCCTTCGACGCGCGCAGGAAATCCGAGCGGTTTTTGAGAACCTGCAGACAAACGGAAACCGCCGGGGGCATGTCCCCAGGGCTGGCAGTGCCATCCATAGGGGCCTCCGGCGGTGTCATGTCCGTCAGGTCGGCTAAGCTTAGGCGCTCAGCGACTTGCGGCCGCGTGCGCGGCGTGCGTTCAGGATCTTGCGACCGGCTTTGGTGGCCATGCGGGCGCGGAATCCGTGGCGGCGCTTGCGAACCAGGTTCGAGGGCTGGTAGGTGCGTTTCATCGCTCCGTCTCCAAATCATCTGGGGGCTGGACAAGCGGATTCGCCCGGCCCGTGGTATCCGAAGCCCGTCCTATAGGGGCAGGTCCGGACTATGTCAAATCCCCCGACGGGCTTTTGCAACAAAAATATGGCTCTTCTCGGGGTCAAATGTTTCAAGCCGCGGCAAAACCCGTGAAAACGCGGCGTTACACGTCACCAGCGATCAACCCGGCGTGATCACCCTATCATCTGGCGCGTCCTGCCCGCATCTTGGCTGCAACCGAGATTGGGGAAGATTGTGGAAAACAAACAGGAAAAACAAGGCCGAAGCTGGGGGCGCCTGCTGCCGTTGCTGGTGATTCTGGTGGTGGCGCTGGTCGGGGGCTATCTGCTGCGCGACTATCTGAGCTTTGAGACCTTGCGCGACAACCGTCAGGCCCTGGTGGAGTTCCGGGATGCGAATTACGTGGCGACGGTGTTGGTCTTTATGGCCGTTTACGTGCTGATCGTGGCGTTTTCTTTGCCCGGAGCCTCGATCGCGACGCTGACGGGCGGCTTTCTGTTCGCCACCTTCCCCGGGGCGCTTTTCAACATCACCGCCGCCACCATTGGCGCCGTGGGCATCTTTCTGGCGGCCCGCTGGGGTTTGGGCGAACGTCTGGCCGCCAAAATGGAAAGCAGCGAGGGTGCGGTCAAAAAGATCAAGGATGGCATAGACGAGAATCAGTGGTCCATGCTGTTCCTGATCCGGCTGGTGCCCGCCGTGCCCTTCTTTGTGGCCAACCTTGTCCCTGCACTGGTTGGTGTGCCGCTGTCCCGGTTCGCGATCTCGACCTTTCTGGGCATCATTCCGGGCGGGGTCGTCTATACCTCGGTCGGTGCCGGACTGGGCGAGGTGTTCGAGCGTGGCGAGACCCCCAACCTGGGCATCATCTTCGAGCCCCAAATACTGCTTCCAATTCTGGGCCTGTGCGCGCTGGCGGCGCTGCCCATCGTGATCAAGGCCCTGCGTGGCCGGAAAGGTGCCTGATGGCGGATATCAAGACGGATTTGCTGGTAATTGGCGCGGGCTCGGGCGGGTTGTCCGTGGCGGCTGGGGCCGTGCAAATGGGGGCCGATGTGACCTTGTTGGAAGGCCATAAGATGGGCGGGGACTGCCTGAACTATGGTTGCGTGCCCTCTAAGGCGCTGCTGGCGGCGGGTCACGCGGCCCATGCGATGAAGGCTGGCGCGGCCATGGGCGTGACGCCGGTCGAGCCGCAGGTGGATTACGCCAAGGCCAAGGATCATGTCGCCGCCGTGATTGACACCATCGCCCCGGTCGACAGTCAGGAACGCTTCGAAGGGCTGGGCGTCCGCGTCATCCGCGAGTTTGGCCGCTTCACCGGCCCGCGCACCGTTCAGGCGGGCGCGCATACCATCACCGCGCGCCGGGTGATCATCGCCACGGGCTCGTCCCCGTTTGTGCCGCCGATCCCCGGGCTGGACAACGTGCCCTATCAGACCAATGAAACCCTGTTCGATCTGCGCGAAAAGCCCGAGCATCTGCTGATCATCGGCGGTGGCCCCATCGGGATGGAGATGGCGCAGGCGCATATCCGCTTGGGCTGTAAGGTGACGGTGATCGAGGGCATGAAGGCGCTGGGCAAGGATGACCCGGAGCTGGCCGCCATCGCGCTGGAGGCCTTGCGCGAGGAAGGCGTAGACATCGTCGAAGGCGCGCTGGCGCAGCAGATCAGCGGCTCGGAGGGTGACATCACCGTGGAAACCTCGGCCGGGACCTTCAAGGGCACCCATCTGCTGATGGCCGTCGGGCGCAAACCCAATATCGATAAGCTGAACCTGGAAGCGGCGGGAATCGAGTACGAACGCAGCGGGATCACCGTTGATGACCGCCTGCAGACCTCGAACAAGAAGGTCTATGCCATCGGGGACGTCGCCGGTGGGCTGCAATTCACCCATGTCGCGGGCTATCACGCGAGCCTGATCATCCGAGAGGTCCTGTTCGGCCTGCCCGCAAAGGTGAAAACCGCGCATATCCCCTGGGCCACCTATACCGACCCCGAAATGGCGCAAGTCGGCCTGACCGAAGCGCAAGCGCGCGAACAATACGGCGATAAGCTGGAGGTCGCGCGGTTCGAATACCATCACAACGACCGCGCCATCGCCATTCGCCAGACCAAGGGCCTGATCAAGGTGATGGTGGTCAAGGGGCGGCCTGTTGGGGCCTCGATCGTGGGGCATCAGGCGGGCGAATTGATCGCCACCTGGTCGCTGGCCATCGCCAATGGCATCAAGATGGCGGGGATTTCTGCGATGATTGCGCCCTATCCGACCATTGCCGAGGTTAACAAGCGCGCAGCGGGTGCCTATTTCTCTCCTAAACTGTTTGATAACATGAAGGTCAAACGGGTGGTGCGGTTCGTCCAACGCTGGCTGCCATGACCCGATAACGGAGCAGATATGCTGAACTCGCTTTCGGGCCAATTCCTGATACTGACGGTCATCTTCGTGATGCTGGCCGAAGTGCTGATCTTTGTCCCGTCGATTGCGCAATTCCGCGAGGATTACCTGCTGTCGCGGCTGGAACGGGCACAGATCGCGTCATTGGCGCTGTTGGCCGATGACATGATCACCGCCGATCTGGAAGAAGAGCTGCTGCGCAATGCCGAGGTGTTCAACGTGGTGCTGCGTCGGGACGAGGCGCGCCAGTTGGTATTGTCCTCACCACTGCCGCGCCCGATTGATGCGACCTATGATCTGCGCGAGGCCCCGGCGTTTGACCTGATCCGCGATGCCTCGATGCGGTTGTTCGATCCGGACCCGCGCGTGATCCGGGTGATCGGCAGCCCCGTGCGCGATGCCGGTTTGCTGATCGAGGTCACGCTGGAAACCGCGCCGTTGCGGATGGCGATGATCGACTATGGCTTGCGGATTTTGTTGTTGTCGGCGGTGATCTCGATCTTCACCGCCGTCTTGCTGTTCATGGCGGTGCGGATGTTCCTGGTGCGGCCGATCAAGGGCGTGGTGCGCGATATGCAATCCTATGCCTCGAACCCCGAGGACGCGCGGCGCATTATCTCGCCCAAATCCACCCTGCGAGAGCTGCGCGAGGCCGAAGACGCGCTGGCCACCATGCAGACCGAGCTGACCGGCGCGCTGAAGCAAAAGGAACGCCTGGCACAGCTGGGCAGCAGCGTGGCCAAGATCAGCCACGATTTGCGCAATATCCTGACCAGCGCCCAGCTGTTCACCGACCGGATCGAGATGTCCGAGGACCCCGGTGTGAAACGTCTGGCGCCCAAGCTGGTGAATTCGATCACCCGCGCGGTTCATCTGTGCGAATCCACGCTGGCCTTTGGCAAGGCCGAGGAACCGGCACCGCAACTGACACGCCTGTATCTCGCGGATCTCGTCAGCGATGTGGTCGACAGCGAGCGCCTGTCCGTGGGCGAGCACGATATCTCGTTTGCCGAGGACGTGCCGAACACGCTGCAGGTCCGCGCTGATTCTGAACAGCTGTATCGCGTGATCTTCAACCTTGTGCGCAATGCGCGCCAGGCCATCACCCAATCGGGCGAGGGTGGTGAGATCTCGATCCATGCGGAAGAGGAAGAAAGCCACTGGCTGATCCGCGTCTCTGACACCGGGCCGGGCCTGCCGGCCAAGGCTCAAGAACACCTGTTCAAGCCGTTCCAGGGTGGGGTGTCCAAAGGTGGCACCGGATTGGGGCTGGCCATCGCCCAAGAGCTGATCCGCGGCCATGGCGGGACGCTGATGTTGGCCCATACCGGCCCCGAGGGCACAGCCTTTGACATCATTCTGCCGCGTGGCGGGGCCGATCTTTGATCCAAGCCCAATAAAATATGGGGATTTTTCGGGCGCCAGCGACGCGCGAAAAAACTTCGCGATTTGTGCAACTTTTGCCCTTGCCAATACCCGCCGCAAGGCTTAAACCCCGCCTCCACGGACCGATAGCTCAGCTGGATAGAGTACCTGACTACGAATCAGGGGGTCGGGGGTTCGAATCCTCCTCGGTCCGCCACTTCCCAAGGCGGAAATTCCCATGAGAAATAAAATGTTCAACGATATCAATGCGTTGATTGATGTTGTCTCGCCTATTTTCTAGGCAATCCCGCAACATTTCCATTTCCCGCAACAAATCCCGCAACATTTCTTTTTGAATGCACCTTGTTTGCTCCGGCGTGGGATAGAATCTTGTGCCGTAGTGGTTATCAACGCAAACTGCCGACATGAGTGATGATGAACAAAAATTTTTCGAACTAAGAAAAGAATTGAAGACATACATTTCAAAGGTCTTTTCTTTCAGCGACCGCTCACCTGAAAGACTACGGCAGGTGCGAATGGTAATCGAGGGCTCCGATAGTTTGCAACTTGGTGAAGTTGAGGGGGCGGCATGTTTACGTCTGACCGGCGAAAAGCGAAAAACACAGGTGACGGCGTTAGTAACCCAAGACGAAAAGCAAGTGCGTCGTATCACATTGCAGAGTTTTCAAACTCGCGCGGGTGATTGGATACAGGCATACGAGAAAAACGAGTTTACTTTCCGGCAAGATGAGTTCAAGCGCCTGTTGTCGTTCTTGGGGCAAATTGAGTTCATTGACCTTTCCAACGAAGACAACTTCCAGATTGAGGACATTTCCACTCAATCGGGTCCGAAAGCGATTATTGACGCCTCTGACCGTGGGTTAGTCGAACGCATCAAGTTGCTAAGCAATGACCAGAGAAAATCAGTTGTTCGTGCTTTGCAAGCCGACCTCACAAGTGAGGAGATCAATATCCTATTGGGAAGACGTCAAGGTCTTGAGGAATTTGAAGCGCAGATCGCTTCTGGGAGTTGGTCCGAAGCCCACTGGCAAGACTTCTTCGATAAGCATCAATGGGTATTTGGCTACGGCCTCGATTATCGGATCATGCGTCAATTTGATCGTGAAATGACCGTTGGAGGAGGTGGAACGGACAACCAGAACAAACCCGTTGTCGATTTTCTGCTAAACTTCACTGACTATTCCGTTTTGGTGGAAATCAAACGGCCAAACACGCGAATTTTCAAATCAGGCAAAGGCGGCAGGGCTGGAACCTGGGAGTTTAGTTCTGAGTTTACCAGCGCTGTTTCTCAGGTCCTTGAGCAAAAGGCCGAGTGGTTGGCCTCGGCTCAAAGTGGCGATCATTACAATAGGGCCGGAACGGAAAAACTTGAGGCGCGAACGCGCAACGCAAAAACAATCTTGGTCATCGGATCGCGAAGTGAGTTTGATGAAGCGGAGAACTTTAGAGCAGCGCAAATAAAACGCGACACATTTGAATTGTTTCGCCAAGAAAACCGGACGGTGGATATTTTGACTTTCGATGAATTGCTCGAGCGCGCCCGCTTTATCACTAAAAGTGTCTGAGGGGTTCATCTGATCCCGCAACAAATCCCGCAACATTTTTTCCGAAATATCCTATTAAGTATTTGATTGTAAATGATATATTGTATATACTAAATCCTCCTCGGTCCGCCACTTTCCCCTTGAATAGACGACACGTTGTTTTACGATTTGGCACCATTGTCGTGCCATTGGCGGTTTTTCCCCATTTATCGTGCGCGGGTCAGATTCGCTGGCCAGACCGCGAAACCGCCTGTTGCTGCTGCTCTGCTACGTGGCGCACGCGGAAGAGTACGCCATCATCGCACGCCGATCGAATCTACGAATAGCTGGGTCAAAAACGCGACCCGGCGTTTGGCTTCTTGCGGGTGCTGTGCGGCCTGAATGACCAGATCCATGCCAAGGGCGACCATGGTTTCGGCCATCAAATCCGCGTCGGTCTGTTTCAGAAACCCAGCATCCTGCCCGGCTTTCAGGTCGGCGATCAGATCGGTCGTGATCTTGTTCTGTCCATCGCCGAGGTAGAAAATCTCGCGGAACGCCGATTGATTCCGGGCGATGATCGCGGCGGCTTCGGGGTTCTGACGCGGCAGCATCCGGCAGGCATCATACGCGCCATACATGAAGTCATGTGCAGAGTCGGCGCTCGCGCGGGCCTCTCGCAGGATGGGAATCAGCGGCGTGATGATGTCTTCGACGACCTGCTCAAAGACATCCTGCTTTGTTTTGAAGTAGTTATAGAACGACCCCTGCGCCAGACCGCTTTCGCGGACGATGTCGCGGATCGTTGCCCCATCATAGCCGATGGTCGCGAAAACCACGCGTCCGGCCGTGAGGATTTGCTCGCGATTCTGTCTTCGGGTTTCTGCGTGAGGGATTCGCTGCTGCTTCATGCTTTGTTTTCTAAACGAAATTCCCCGAAGGCCAAGGGTCCTCGAACTTCATGACATGGGTGTCGTATTTTTTATTGACACATGTGTCACGAAGTGAAACCTTCCTCTCTCAGGGAGGAAATCTAATGACCGCAAAAACTGTCGCCGTAATCGGTGCTGGCCCTGCAGGGCTGCCTACGATCAAAAACTTTCTCGACTTCGGGTTCGAGGTCACAGCCTTTGATAAATGCGAAGACGTCGGGGGCAACTGGCGCTTCAACGACGCAACGGGCCATTCGAGCGTCTTTGAAACCACGCATATCATCAGCTCGAAATACACGTCGGAATACATGGACTATCCGCTGCCCAAGGACTCGCCGGATTATCCGTCTCACGAGCAGCTTCTGCGCTATTTTGTCGGCTATGCGACCGAGTTTAATCTGCGCGATCACATCAATTTCCGCACCACTGTCGAAAAAACAGAACAGCTTTCGGATGGGCGTTGGAAAGTCACATGGAGCACCGAAGGAGCGCCCTCTGAAAGCGCTGTCTTTGATGCCTTGTGCGTCGCAAGCGGGCACCACCACACACCACGCTGGCCTGACTATCCGGGTGAATTCACGGGCGAATACCTGCATTCGCACGACTACAAACGCGCCGAGCCGTTTCGCGACAAACGCGTTCTGGTCATTGGCGGCGGGAATTCCGCCTGTGACGTGGCCGTCGAAACATCCCGCGTATCGGCCAAGACCTCGATCAGCTGGCGGCGGGGCTATTGGCTGATCCCCAAATTCATCATGGGCGAACCGGTGGACAAGTTCTTCTATCGCTTCAGAAGATTCCCGGGATTCATCCAACTGGCTGGTCTCAAGTTCATCCTGAATCTGCTTCAGGGCAAGAACCGCAACATCGGCTTGCCGGACCCGGATCATCAGATCATGGCCACCCACCCGACCCTGAATTCCGACCTCTACCACGCCATCCGTCACGGCAAGGTCCACCCCAAAGGCGATATCCAGCGTTTCGACGGCAAAACCGTGCGCTTCAAGGATGGCTCCAGCGAAGACTTTGATACGGTTGTGGCCTGCACGGGCTTTCACATCACCCATCCGTTTCTGGATAAATCTGTAATCGACCTGTCCAAAGCGCCTGTCCGGCTCTATCAGAAAATGATCCCCGAGTTGGCTCAGAACCTGTATTTTATCGGTCTGTTCCAGCCGCTGGGCTGCATTTGGCCGGGCTCCGAGCTTCAGGCCAAACTGGCTGCGCGGCACCTTGCTGGCCTTTGGGCGCCCAAAAAGAGCCTGTCAAAACTGATCGATCACGAACTGGCGAACCCGGACGTGCATCAGGTCAACTCGCCCCGTCACACGATCACCGTCAACGATCTGGAATTCCGCAAACGGCTTCACGCTGATCTTAAGCGGTCCAAGCCTGCGCCGATGACCGAGCGCCGGTCTTCGGGTCCCGTCAGCATCGCGGCGGAATAGGCGCCATGACATTGCGATCTATCGTCCGGTCGGATCTGCGCCTGGCAGGTCGGGCTGGCGCGCTGGACTGTGTGACCCTTGAGCCGAGCAACGCCAGCCCGAAGGCGGACCTGCTGTTCGTGCACGGCGCATGGTCGTCCAGCTGGTATTGGGAAACCTTCTTCCTGCCGTGGTTTGCCGAACGGGGCTATCGCTGTCGTGCGGTGTCCCTGCGCGGGCATGGCAGGTCCGAAGGGCGTGTAAGATGGGCCTCGATCGGCGCCTATGTCGAAGATGTCGCCATGGCCGGTCGGGATCTGAGCGACCCGGTTGTCATTGGTCATTCCATGGGTGGTTTCGTGGCGCAGAAATATGCTGCGAAATACCCCGTGCGTGGGTTGGCGCTTCTGGCGTCTGTGCCGCCTTGGGGGGTGTGGTACGCCCTAATGCGTATTTTGCAAGAGCGCCCTTTGGCGTTTTTGCGAACGCTGGCCACCCTTGATCTGTATGGAGTGGTGGCTGACCCCGACACCGCGCGCGGGTTGCTGTTTTCGCGCGATGAAAGCCGGACGGACAAGGATCACCTTCTTAAGCACCTGAAATCCGAGAGTTTTCGCGCGCTCATCGATATGTTGTTCAGCCCGGTTCGCAAGCGGTCCATGCGCGATGTGCCAATCACTGTGATCGGGGCAGAGTTCGACCAGATCATCAGCCATGGCAACGTTAACGCCACCGCCCGGTTTCACCGCGTCCCACCGATTATGCTGCCGCTCGCCTCGCACATGTTGACCGTTGATGACCGGTGGCAGGACGCGGCGATCCTCGTTGAAAACTGGCTCCGGCGCGATGTGCTGGGCGAAGACCTGGCGACCCCCAAACCGGTCGCAAAGGCCGTGGCCGATGTGACCACCAACACCGACGGACGCTATCCACCACACTTCAAGAAGAGGGCCAAGATGCTCGGTCAAATGCAATATCATCCTCTGGTACTTTCCTCGCTCCTGACCCATGCAGAGGCCAATCATCCGACCACAAAGATCTGGTCACGCGAAGCCCCCGAGGAGATGGGCGAGGTTGGTGGCCTGCACGTTCAGAGCTGGGGCGAGACGGGGCAAAGAGCGCGACGGCTGGCCAGCGCTCTCTCTGAACTGGGTGTCTCAGAGGGCGACCGAGTCGCCTCGATCGCGTGGAACACGCATCGCCATCTGGAGCTGTATTACGGGGTCACGGGCATCGGAGCGGTCCTGCACACGATCAACCCGCGCCTGTCGCTGGAACACCTCAGCTACATGATCAACCAAGCTGCGGATCAGGTCGTCTTTTTTGACGGCACCTTTGCGGGGCTGGTTCAAACGCTGAAACCGCTATGTCCGACCGTCCGGCATTGGGTGCAGCTGTCCCAAGCCCCGCAAAAGCCACGCTGGACGGACCAGAGATATGAGTTGCTGATCGAGGCCGCAGCGCCAATCGTTGACTGGCCAGAACTGGACGAACATGGCGCGGCAGCACTTTGTTACACGTCAGGGACCACAGGGATGCCCAAAGGGGTGCTCTACTCGCATCGGTCGCTGGTGCTTGAGTCCATGACGGCCATCGGCCCGGATGCACTTGCCCTGACACGCGATGACGTTGTCGCGCCAATCGTTCCGATGTTCCACGTTAACGCTTGGTCGATCCCCTTCGCCGCCGCGATATCCGGCTCGTCCCTTGCGCTTCCAGGGTCGAACCTTGGCGGAGACGCTTTGTACGAGCTCTTCGAACAGACCGGCACCACCGTTTCTGCTGGTGTGCCGACGATCTGGCAGGCGCTGCTGGACCATGCCCGGAAAACTGGCAAAGGCTTCTCGACTATGACACGCACCATTGTTGGCGGGTCTGCGGCCTCTGAGCACATGATCCGTGCATTTCGCGAGACACATGGGGTCGAGGTGATCCACGGCTGGGGCATGACCGAAACTGCGCCACTTGGCGCGATCAACGCGTTGACCGCCAAAGAGGCCAAGGGGCTTTCGGCCGACGCAGCAACTCAACTTCTGAAACGGCAGGGCCGCGCGCCCTTCGGGGTTCAGTTGAGGGTCGAGAACGGCGGAGCTGAAGCCCAACCACGCGATGGTACGTCAGCCGGACATCTGAAAATCCGTGGCCATTGGGTGATCGACCGCTATTTCGGCCAGGAGGAACCAGCAACCAAAGACGACTGGTTCGACACCGGCGATATCGCGACCCTCGATGCCGACGCGGTGATGACCATCACGGATCGCGACAAGGACCTTATCAAATCGGGTGGCGAGTGGATCAGTTCGGTGCAGCTTGAAGAAACCGCGGTCACCCATCCGGACGTGGTCGAAGCCGCGGCCATCGCCGTACCCCACCCGAAATGGGATGAACGCCCCCTTGTGGTCTGCGTGTCTGACGCCACGACAGACCCGCAAACCGCCGATGTGAAAGCGCTTTTTGCCAAGCGACTGCCCTCTTGGCAGGTGCCTGACATCGTGTTCACCGATCAACTGCCCCTGGGCGCGACCGGCAAGGTTCTCAAGGCCGATCTGCGCGCGCGCTATGCGGAGTATTATTCCAATGCCAATTAAGCTGAAAATCGAAGACGCCATCATCCTGGTTACAGGCGCAGGGCAGGGAATTGGACGCGCCTTGGTCACCGAGATTCTCAGGCGGGGGGACGGCCCATAGCTGTCGAATTCAATCCGGCGTTCGAAGCTGGGCTGACCGAGCAGATCCGCGGCAACGGTGCCGTACATATCGCCGACGTGCGAGATGCGGCGCAGATGACAGCGATTGCCGAACAGACGATCCGCGATTTCGGCGGGATTGACATCGTTATCGCCAACGCCGGGATCGAACGGGTTGCGCCAACGGTCGATATGCCTCCTGAGCTTTTCGAGGTCGTTCTCGACACCAACATCCAGGGCGTCTATCGCACCCTGCAACCTGCGCTGGCCTCGGTCATATCGCGCAAAGGGCATGTTCTGGCGATCTCTTCCATTGCGGCATTGATCCCTTTTCCGATGGCAACGGCCTATTCCACATCTAAGGCGGCCGTGGACATGATGATGCGCGTCCTGCGAATGGAGCTGACCGGCACAGGGGCAACGGCAGGGGCGGCCTATTTCGGGTTCGTGCAGACCGATATGGCAGACAGGATCTTCTCGGACGCGTATGTCTCCAAGACTGTCGACAGCCTGCCGTGTCGCCCGCTTGGGATCAAACCACTGCCAAGCGCAGACCAGGTTGCGACAAAGATCCTCGACGGGATCCATCAACGCCGCGCGCGGGTCTACGCCCCTTGGATGGTCCGCGTCACCTTTGCGTTGCGGGGGCTCTACCCCAACCTCGACGGGGTCCTGGCGCGTTTCATCATGCGGATCGATGACCGGATTGCCGAGTTTCGGGACAGCCGCAGAAACTAGACCATTCCAACTGGAGTATGTGCCTGCGAACTGAAAGAGGACATGTCGATCAATGGGTCCAAAGACCCTCGACGTTGCACACTCCTCAGTAGTCTTTCTCGATAAAGACACCGATCCCGGTTTCCCCATCCGAGGCCAGCCGTCCGCGCGCTGTCACTGCGCGATTGATGTTCAGGTTCAAGTTGATCTGAGAATTGCCCTCGGTGTCTGCGGTGACCTCGGAGTAGATGTTTTCGCTGATGTATTTGCCTGCGCGTGCCTCGGTCGCTCCGGTGTCGCTGGTGGTGACGTCCAGATCATCCAGGGCCAACCCCTGTCGCACTTTGCCGTTGACGCCCTCTCCGCCTTTGCCGGCCAGGGTGCGCACAGCTGCCGCCAGACGCACGGCCTGAAGGGGTGAAATCGTGCTGAGATCTTTGCCAAACAGGATCAGTGCCAGCACCTCGTCCTGCGGCAGGCTGGGAGAGGAGGTAAAGCTGAGGTCTGGCGCGCTTGCCTGACCTTCGATCAGGATCGTCGCGGTGGTGCCGCCGGCTTCGGTGTCGGCGGCAAAGCGGATAAAGGGATCAAACGCGCCTTGCAACTGAACCAAACCCTCGGTCAGAGAAAAACGTTTCCCCAAAATATCCAAACGGCCCCGGATCAGATCGAAGCGGCCCTGAGGCAAGACATTGTTTGTATCTCCTTTCAGGGTCAACACGCCGCCCAGCTCGGCATCCAGGCCGCGCCCGCGCACAAATATGCGATCTGGCGCCAGGATGGACAGATCCAGAGCGATCGCCGTGCCTGAGGCGCTGCTGGTCGCGTCGGATTGAACCAAACCCGCATATTTGCGGGTCTGCTGCACCGCTTTGGGCGTGTTCACGTGGCGCAGGCCGGGCAGATCGGCCTGTTCCGAGCCGGAAGGGTTTGGAACCCGCAATTCGGTCGGGCCAAGCGCAAGCTGCCCGGAAATCCGTGCGCCATTTGCCAGGCCGCCGGTCAGGCTCAGCGGGCCGCTGACCGTGGTTTCGAACAATGCGGGGTCCGTCAGCACGACCTGCGACAACTGTAGCGCCAGATCCGCCGCATAGGGGCTGGAAAGCCGCACTGGCCCGGTCAACGAAAGAGTTCCGCCTGCCGCCGAACGCGCGCTCAGCGATACATTGGCCGCGCCACCGGCCAGTGTAACCTCGGCCGCAATATCCTCGAGCGCGAGACGTTGATCTGGCAAGGCCAGCCGGACCTTTTGGGCGGAAATCTGTCCGCTGGTGGCCTTCAGGCTTGGTTGGCCTTTCACGGTCAGATCATAGCGGGCCGTGCCGGACAGGTTTGTCGGGCGGATGAACGAATTGATCAACGCCAGAGGAGACGTGCCCGACAGGCGCAGATCCGAGCTCTGACCATCCCCTGCGATCCAGCCCTGCGCCGACAGATTAGCCCCCCCGGGCCCTGGCCCTGCAGGTCCAGATGCCAGTTTTTCTCCGTCAGTGTCGCCTCGCCCGAAAGGCTGGCCGCGCCGCCAAGCTCGGGGGCCAAAACGCCCAGGTCATGCAATTTGGCGCGCACTGAAAGTCGATTGGTCCCTGCGCTGGCGACACGGACGTCGCCCTGCTCTGACTGCAGGCGCAGGCTTTGAACCTTCAGGGTGCCCTCGCCATCGCGCGAGGCCTGAAGCCCAGCCGTCGCCGTCCCGCGCAGCAGGGTATCCACGGCATCGATCCCGGTTTGAAGGTCAGATCCGGTCACATTCGCATCCAGGGAAAAGCTCTGGTCAGACACTTGTGCCTGCGCGTCGATCTGCCCCGTCAGTTCGCCAGCCAGAGTGCGCCCGGCCAGCGCAGAAAACCGGCTGAGCTGTTCAAGCGCCAGCGTCACGCCCGCATCAATCGCAATACTTTCAGTGTTTGGAATGTCGATCCGGGCCCGCACTGTGCCGGTATTCCTCCCCGGAAGCGCCAAAACTGCGCTGACATCCCAAATTTGCGCCTGCTGTTGCGCCTGAAGCTCTATCGACGCTGGTCCCGGCAGTTCGGGCAGGCCCGGCGCGAGGTCGGGAACCGTCAGCTTGGCGGCCACCGTTCCGGTTTCCTCGGCCAGCGCCAGATTGCTTTCCATCCGGGCGAATTCGCTGATCAGCACAGACGACAAAGTCGTTCCATTTGCATCGCGCGTGGTGCTTAGCGTCAGGCTGGATTGTCCTGTCAGAAAGGGATCCAGTCGGGGTTCGTTCAGGCTCAGATTTTGGGTGGTGCCGTCGACTTTCAGGTCAAACCCACCCGAAACCGGTTGGATGGTCCCCGCAACTGACAGCTGTGCCTGGCCCGCCAGGTCCCGCCCCGCAAGGCCCGAGAAAGGCTGCAGATTGTTCACCTTCGCCGTCAAATCAAGCCAGGTATCCAGCTCGGCCGCGCCACTCAGACGGGCAATTCTTGCGTTTCCGTAAGCTCTGAAATGGTCCCCAATCAGGTCAATATCGGACAGAGAGACAGGCGCGCCCTTGGACCAGTCCAGGGTCATTTGCCCGGCAAGCGTCCGACCGATGGCCTGCGCCTGCGCCGCGTCGCTGGGGATCAGATCGTTCAGGGCGGCGCGCATCTGTCCTGCGACACGCCCATCGGCAAAGGTGCCCTCGGCCAAAAACGAGGCCGCTTCAAGGGTCAGATCGTCTCGCGACAGGCCCGACAATTGCGCGCTGAGCGTCCATTTCTCGGTGGTTTTTGTGTCCAGGGTCAGGGCAAACCGCCCCATCCGGACATAGCTGGGCGCACCGGACAATGGCAGTAATACCGCTGGCCCATCAACCGTGCCAAGATCCGCATTCAGGATCAATTTTTCCGGCGTGCCATCCGCTGCGATCGCAGCTTGGCCCAGGGCCTTTAGGCTGGCGGAGGCCAACTGAAACCGGTCAAGCGTTATTGAGCCGTCAGCCGCGCGGCTGCCCTGAAGGTCAAGCTGCGGATTGGTGCCAAAGAACGCACGATGCTGGGGGGGCAGCAGCGGTGCAAAATCCCCTCCTAAACGCGCCGAGAACCGCGTGGCCCCGACTGTGTTCTCATCGGCCCCCAGGATCACTTCTCCTGTCAGATGCGTTTGTTCAGACGAGCGCAGGTTGATGTCGGCCCGAAAATCCGAGACCGGCCCGGCCCCCAATATGCTCAGCGAAATGGGGGGCGCATCGGGGATTGCCAGCATGTTGGCAGCCAACCCTCCCTGGGGTTCTTGCAGCGTCAAATCCAGCGCGATGTCCTGCGTTTCGCGGTCATAGCCCGCAACCAGCGTGATTTTTCCAGACTCGCCCCCATTGCGCAGAATTGACAGGTTTACCGAGGCCGAGCCGCCCGCCAAATTGGCGGATCCGGTGATATTCAGTTGCGCCGCTTGCCCCAGGATCTCGGTGCCCAGAACCACGTGGGGGGCGGAAAATTTCGCGATCCGCACCGCGATGGGCAGCTCTGGAATTTGCAGCGGCGTGGCCTCGGCGCTGGGCAAACTGGAGCTGGGGGCCGGTTTGCGCGGCATCAGAACCTGTTTGGCCGACAGCTCGGTCACGTCCAGTTCGCCACCCAGCAATGCCGCACGGTTCCAGTTCAGCGTCACGCCTTTCAGCGTTAGCCAGATGCCGTCATCATCGGCGATGGTCAGGCTGTCGATGGTCGCGTTCGAGCTCAGCGCCCCGCGAAACCCCTCGATCTGTACGTCGCGACCGGCACCGGACAGATTGTCCTCCAGAAGGCCCTCAAGGAAACCGCGATCGTCGGTTTCGGCCTGCAGTGACAGGGGTAAAATCAGGCACAGGATCAGGAAAAAACGTTTCATCAAAAGGCCTGCCCGATCCCGATATAGATCTGAATTCCGTCGCCGGTCTTGCCTGTCAGCGGTCCGGCTATATCCAACCTGATGGGGCCAACGCTGGTGTCATAGCGCAACCCGACCCCTGCGCCGGAATGCCAGGAACCGCTGCCGTCATACAGGCTTTCGCGGCCGACATAGCCCGCATCGGCGAACCCGACCAGGCTGATGGACGGGGTGATCTTGGCCCGCAGCTCTGAGGACAGGCCGACAAAGCTGCGCCCACCAATCGAGCTGCCCCCCCCAAGGTCGATATCCAGCGATTGATAGGGTTGGCCACGCACCGTACCACCGCCACCTGAATAGAACAGAAAATCAGGTGCCGTGCCGGCAAGCGCAGGCCCCATGACCGATCCCATCTGCAGCCGCCCCGCCGCGACCAGGTTGTCGCCCAGGCCACGATACAGGCGCGCGTCCAGTGTGGTTTGCGCCCCCGAGGCCTCGCCATCGAGCCCCATAAACGGCGTGATTTTGGTGCTGACATAGTGCCCGGTTGTCGGGTTCAGCAGATCGTCACGGTGATCCCATCTTAGCGCCAGGGGGGTGCTGAACAGGGTAAAGGTGCGGTCCCCAAAGGCGTCGCGCGTGTCGGCATAGCTGAACACCAGCTCCAGATCGCCCTCCAGATGATCGGTAAAGCCGCGCGTGGCCCCGATGGCGACCGCCCCCTGATCGGCGCGATAGGTTTTTTCGTCCAGGCTTTCCAGTTCCAGATAGGCATAGAGCTTGGTATCGGCGCCGAAACTGGCGGGGCGTTCGAACCGTGCCCCAAGGCTGTAATCCAGCCCGCCCGTTGTGCCGCCGATGCCCGAGGCCTCGGCATCCAGGGTCAGCCGTTCTGCGCCACCCAGAATGTTACGATGCATCCAGAACCCGGACAGGGTGATGCCCTCATAGTTCGACACCTCAGCGCCCAGCCCATAGCGGCGGGGTTTCTCGTCGACCACCTGCGCGGTGATATCCATCGTGTCGCCCGGACCAAGGCGTTCGGGTTCAGTCAGGCTGACCGAGCGAAACGCCCCGGTGCGACGCAATCGGTTGGCGGCCTTGTCCAGCTCTTTGGGGCTGAAGGTTTGCCCCGTTGGCAGGCCCGCGATCCGGGCGATCCGACGCTGGCTGACATTGGTTTCGCCGGTGATGCGCAGATTTCCAAAGGTCACTTTGGGCCCCGGCGCGATGGTGACCTTGGCGTCCAGCCGCTGTGCGCGATGATCGGCCAACAAATGCTGGTGCGCGGGCTGCGCCTTGGCATAGCCGGCCAGCCGCCAGGCATCCACGGCGGTATCGACGGCTTGCAACACCACGGTCGAGCGCGCGGGTTGCCCCCGAGCAAATTCCTCGGACAACGACGTATCTGGCGGCAGGGGGGCCACCTGGGCCGTGCCAAAACGGAACGGTTTGCCCGGGTTGATGGTGACGGTGATTTCACCGACCGATTTGGGGGCGTCCAAGGGCGGAATCGTCGCGGCCTCTTGCCCGTCCAGCCGGATCGAGATGACCCCGGAATAATACCCCTCGGCATAGAGCGTTTCCAACAGCCGCTGATAGTCAGCCTGTGCGGTCGAGAACAGGTCTTGGGGGTCGCTGACACCTTCGTCGCGCGCCAGTCGCAGCAACGAGGCCGACTGCAAGGTTCTCTCGAGCCTGTCGTTTTGATCTCCGCTCAGGCGGATCGTCAGCGACTCCAGCGCGGCGACCGGAGAGGCGACCAGCCACGCGGCCACGCCAAAGGACAGGAAGGATCGGATCAGCAATTCGGGGTCTCGGTGTGCAAAGGACGTTCGGGCGCAGGATAGGCCTGCCTGCGTCGATGTACACGCGCATTTCCCCAAGTACACGATGATTTGGCAGGTTTATGCCGCGCGGGCGTTACTGATAGGCGCTGCGCTTGGCCACGGTCTGCCCGTCCTCTAACCCTGCGGGCGGATACAGCACGATCGGATCGCCCTCGGCCACGCCTTCGGCAATGGCGGCCGTCAGCCCGTTATTGGCCGCGACCTGTACCGGGGTCAGCTGAGCGATGCCGTCCCGGACGACGAACAGGGCCCAGCCCTCGGTGCCGTTGCGAAACAGTGCTCCGGCGGGCACGGTCAGCGCGGCGTCGTCCGTCCAGGTGATGATCCGGGTTTCTACCCGAAAGCCATGCCCCAGCGCGGCGCGGTCCTCAAAGGGGCTGCTGAACGCGATGGTGACCTTGACCCGCTGTTCTTCGACCCCCAGCGCGGACACCTTGGTGAAGCCCCAGGGTTCGATCCGTGCAACGGTGCCCATCAGCACGTCCGCGCCGCCCCAGTTGTCGATGATCACGGCGTCTCCTGGCGCGATTTGCACCGCATCGGTGGACAGCAGTTCAGCGACGACCTCGAGATCAAATTCGATATTCCCGATTTCCAGAATGGGCGTGCCCGCTGGCACCGTGATTTCCGAGCGCTGCATGATCCGCAACACCGATCCCTGCACAGGGGCGACCAGCGACAGGACATTGTCGCCAGCCTCGCCCGTGTCCTCGAACGAGATCAGTGCGGCGCGGGCATTGTTCAGCTCGGCGATCCTGATCGAGATCGCAGCGCGCGCGGTATCCAGGGCAGCATTCGCGGCACGGGCTGCGCGTTCAACATTATCCAGCGCGGCCTTGCTGACGATACCGCTGTCGAACAGGCGCCGAGTGCGTTCCAGATTGGCCTCGGCCAGATCGCGGTCGGCCTGGGCTTTGTTCACGTCCGCCTCAGCGACCCGCAGGGCGGCCTCGGCGGCTTTGACATTGGCGCTGGCCTGTTCGCGGGTGCGGGCATCCAGTGCGGCAGGGGAGGTCGGCAGCATCCGCGCAACCACACTGTCAGCCGCGACCTTGTCCCCGGCATGAACGGTCAGGCGCATCAACCGGCCTGCGATGGGGGTCGACACCACATAGGCTTCGTGGACCTGGGTGCGGCCTTCTTCGTCAATCGTGACCTGCATCGGGGCGCGCGCAACCTGGGCCATGTCCACCAGCACCGGGCGGGGCCAGAACGCATAGGTCAGGGCCCCACCGATCACGGCCAGCACCACCAGCGTCACCACCATACGAGAGCGTTTTTTCTGTGCCATTTCCCTCTAGTCCCTTGTTTTCAGTGCTGCGACCATGTCGATTTTGTCCAGCTCGCGTTTGACCAGCCAGCCCGAGACCGCCGCCGACGCCAGAACGGCGCTGATCGCCATTCCGTAGCCCTGCGCGCTAAAGCTGACTGGGATCTGGTATATATCGGTCGAGAAGCCTTTGACCGTGAGATAGGTCAAACCGTAGCCCAGCCCGATCCCCAGCGGCAGCGCGGCCAGCGTTACCACGGCCAGTTCCCCCAGCAGCACGAACGAGGCTTCGGATTTGGAAAAGCCCATCACCCGCAGGCTGGCCAGATCGCGCGCCCGTTCGGCAAAGGCAATCCGGGCGGAATTGTAAACGATCCCGAAGGTGATGATCGCCGCAATCGCCAGCATGATGAAGCGCACCGCGCCGGGGCCTTGGTTCATGATCTCGACCAGAGCTTCGCGGATGTCGGATTTCAAAGAGATACCCGCGATCATCGGCATCTCTTTCAGCGCGTCGGTCAGTGGTTCCAGCTGTGCTTCGTCAATCGTCAGCATGGCCCCGGTAACCTGACCGGGCTCGTTCATCGCGGTGGTCAGGGCGCTTAGCTCCATAAAGGCTGGCGCGCCCATCAAGGTTTCAGCCACGCCAATCACCGGCAGATACAGCACGGGGCGGTGCCCCTCGCGGATCTCGGCGGTCAGAATATCCCCGCCCTCCAGATGCAAAATTTCGGCCAGCGCTTTGGACAGGATCACCCCTTCGGAACGCATGGCGATCGGCGTCTCATCGGAATCGATCACCCGATTCAGCACCGGAAATTCTGGCCGTCCCTCGATCGCACCACGATAGCTGTGGGTGCCATTTCGGAACACCGCTGGCACTGCTCGCGAGGGCTCGACATGCTCCACCCCTTCAAGCCGCCCCAGTTCCAGCAGCGCCTTATCGGTTTGTTTCATGGTAAAGGTCACGGCCATGTCGCCGCGGTTCATCACGTTGAAACTCAGGTCCAGCGTGGTGTCAAACCCCTCCATCAGCGACAGGGAGCTGACGGACAGCGCCAAGCCGGTGCCGATGCCGATCACGGCCCCCATCATGCGCCCCGGATAGCGGGTCAGGCGGCGCAGAACCATGCGGCTGGGTTGGTCCAGCCAATGTTTCAACCGTGCCGCCAGATCAAAGCTGCGCGAGTAATCCGGCGGGGCAGGGGGGCGCATCGCGACCGCCGGGGTCAGGCGGAACACGCCCTTCAGCACGAACAGGCTCCCAGCCGAGGCGGTCAGGATCGACACGGCAAAGCCGGTGACAAAGCTGCGCGGGTCGACGGTGAACACAAGAAACGGAAATTTATAGTAAATTTGGTAGAACTTGGCCAGAGAACTGCCCGCGATGATGCCACCGATACTGCCGACAATGGCGCCTAAAACGGCGATCACCAGGACCAGTTTCAGGTAATGCAGGCTGACCTCGACCGAGGAATATCCGAACGCCTTCAGCAATCCGATCTGTTCGCGCTCGGCCTGAACCATGCGGTTGATGACGATGTACAAGAGGAACGCCGCCACGCCCAGAAATATGGGCGGCACAACGTTGGCGGTGCTGCCAAGTCCGCGAATTTCCTCGGACACAAAGCGGTTTGAAATCAGGTCCTCCAACCCAAAGGACCCGACGGCACCGTAAGGAGCAAGAATCTCGTCCGCAGCCAGGATTACCGATTGTGGATTGGTGCCGCGTGACAGCGACATGATCGCCTCGTTGAAGGCGCCCTGCATGTCATAGGCGGCGGCAAGCGCCGAAAACCGCATCCAGAACACCGCGAAACGGGCGTCATCCGGGACCATTTCCCCCGGCGCGGTCGAGTACAGGAACTCAGGCGATTGCGCGAATCCGGTGATGCGAAAGCTGCGCCGGGTGCCGTTCATCGTGGCGGTCAGTTGGTCATTCAGGGCCAGATCGCCGGCCTTGGCAAAACCTTCGAGCAGCAAAATCTCGTCTGAACGGCCAAGGGCGGGCAACCGCCCGGCCGTCAGATAGACGTCATTCAGCCGAGGACGGCCGGTATCGGGCAAAGACAATGCCTGCGCGCGCACCGGCAGCTCGCGATCCCCGATATCAATCAAGGCGCCACCACTGACGCGCCCTTCGACGGCGGCGACCCCGGGGATTTTGGCCAGGCGGTCCAGCATCCGTTCCGGCGCGCGGGTGACAGGGGCGAACACCTCGGCCAGGCGGTAGCGGTCGTAATAGGCCAGCCGGGTTTCATCCAGCGTGTTCACCAGCCCCTTCATCATCACCAGCATCAGCACGCCGACGGCGATCACCAGGCCAATCGCTGCGGCCTGACCCTTGATCCGGGACAGATCGCGCAACAGTTTTCTGTCCAGCGGGCTTACCATTCGATTTCTTCCGCTGTCAGCTTGGTGTCGTTGGTGATGACCTCGCGAATGCCACCATCGGCAAAGTGAATCACCCGGTCGGCCAGGGCGGCGGTGCTGGCCGCATGGGTCACGATGATCACCGTTGTGCCCAGCTTTTCGTTCACATCGGTCAGCACCTTCAGCACCGCGCGGCCCGTAGCGCTGTCCAAGGCGCCCGTGGGTTCGTCGCAGAACAACACGGTTGGCTGCTTGGCCACGGCGCGGGCGATGGCGACGCGCTGTTGTTCCCCGCCCGACATTTCGGACGGGAAGTGATGCGCGCGTTCATCCAGCCCAACCAAGGCCAGCGCCTTGCCCGCGTCCATCGGATCGCTGGAAATTTCGGTGACCAATTCAACGTTTTCGCGGGCGTTCAGGCTGGGCATCAGGTTGTAGAACTGAAAGACGAACCCAACATGATCGCGCCGATACCGGGTCAAATCGGCATCAGACAGCGCCGTCAGCTCGGTATCCTGGAAATGGGCGCTGCCATCGGTGGGGCGGTCCAGCCCGCCCAGAATATTCAGCAGCGTGGATTTGCCACTGCCCGAGGGGCCCAGCAGCACCACAAATTCTCCGCTTGGGATGGTCAGATCCACCCCTCGCAAAGCGTGCACGGCCGCTGCGCCTTCGCCATATGTCTTGGTCAGGCCCTTGGTGGCGAATGCCGGGGTCGCGGAGGGTTTGGTCATGATGGCCCCCTATTCAACTGGGGATAGCCTAGCCGATCTGTCCGCGCGAACCAGTGCAAATAGCGCGCAGCCCTACGGCAGGATTTGCAGCCATACCCATGCTGTCAGGATACATAAGATCGTGCCCAGCAGAATCGAAGAGGCTGCGACCCTTTTGCCCACGCCATACATGTTCGCGAACAGATAGGTGTTCACGCCGGGCGCCATGGCCGCTGTCATCACGGCCGAGCGCTGGCCAACCACCGACAGATCCAGCCCCCTGGCCAGGCCCATTACCAAGAGAGGGTGAACCATCAGCCCGATGACCAATACAAAAGTGATCACCTTCAGATCGCCCTCGGGGCGGTAGCGGAATAACACCCCTCCCAGGCCGAACAGAGCGGCGGGCAGCGCGGCCCGCACCATAAGGTCCAAAGCAGATATGAGCGGCCCCGGCAATGTTACGCCGGTCAGGTTCACGGAAAAGCCAAGGATAATGCCCAACACCAGGGCGTTGCGGAACATGGCCCTGACGACCTGTCGCGCCAGCGCCAACGGCGCGCGGCTGCGGGCGCGGACCAGCTCCATTACGGTGATGCCCAGCATGTAACAAAACGGCGCGTGGACAGCGATGATCGCGTAGTTGCCCCCCAGGTTGTCGGGGCCATAGGCGCGCTCGGTGATGGGCAGGCCCAGCAGCAGCGAGTTTGAAAACAAGCCCACGAATCCGATGGCGACGCTGTCCTCCCAGGGGCGGGCAAACAGGAACCGCGCGCCGCACATGGCCAGCACGAAACACAGGCTGGCGCCCCCATAGAAAGACGCCAGCAGCTTGAGATCGAAGCTCTGCGCGAGGTCCAGATTCGAGATCGCCAGGAACAGCAGGCTTGGGATCGCGAAGTTCTGGGCAAAGATCATGAGCCCGTCGACCTGATCGGCCGTGATCAGGCGGCGCCACGTGGCAGCGTAGCCGAACCCGATGACCAGAAAGACCGGAAGAACGACGTTTAGCAGGTCATGCATCGCAACGCGCCTTGGAGAGTTCGAGAGGGCAGCGCCATGAGTATTTGCAGAGCAAAGAAAGGCGCTTAGATCTGGTAGGAGATGGTCATGCCATCATATGCCGGGGTGATGTGGTCGGGGGTTTCGTCCTCGAGCGTTTGATAATCGAGGTCGATATGCATATTGGTGAGGATGGCGCGGCGGGGGGCCATGCGCGCGATCCATTCCAGGGATTGTTCCAGATGGGAATGGGTTGGGTGGGGCGTGCGGCGCAAAGTGTCCAGGATCCAGCAATCCAGGTCTTTTAGCGTGTCCCAGGCCTCGTCATAGATTTGGGCGACGTCGGGCAGGTAGGCCAGATCGCCGATACGGAAGCCCAGCGAGTCGATGGCGCCGTGATTGACCTTGAACGGGGTCAGGGCGATGTCGCCTCCGGGGCCGGGGATCGTGACTGTGCCGTTGATCGTGTGCATGTCCAGGATCGGGGGGTAGGGGCTGTCGGCGGGCTGAATGAACGCATAGCCAAAACGCGAAAACAGGTTGTTTTGCGTGTCGCCGTCGGCCCAAACAGGCAGGCGCTGGCGCATGTTGAACACGATCATGCGCAGATCGTCCAAGCCGTGCACGTGGTCGGCATGCGAGTGGGTCCAGACCACGCCGTCCAGCCGCCCGATATTGGCGTCCAGCAATTGCTGGCGCATGTCGGGGGTGGTGTCGATCAGCACAGCGGTGGTGCCTTCGGGGGTGATGCGTTCGACAAGCAGGGAACAGCGGCGGCGTATGTTTTTGGGGTTGTTGGGATCGCAATCGCCCCAATGCCCGCCAAGGCGGGGGACCCCGCCGGACGAGCCGCAACCCAATATGGTGAACTTCAGCTCGGCCATCAGGCGGCGACCTCGTATTGCGCGGCTTTCCAGAACAGCCGGTCGAAATTAGCCTGGGTTTGCGCGGCGAAGTCAGCATACTCCATGCCGAAGACCTGTGCGCCCACCTGTGCTGTGTGAACGGTATAGCCGGGTTCGTTGCGTTTGCCGCGGAAGGGTTTGGGCGCCAGGTAGGGGCTGTCGGTTTCCACCAGGATGCGATCCACCGGGGCGCTGGCAAAGATGTCGCGGACCTCTTGGCTTTTGGGGAAGGTGGCGATGCCGGACATCGACAGGTAGAACCCAAGGTCCAGCGCGCATTTCGCCAGGTCCGGCCCCGAAGTATAGCAGTGCATCACACAGCTGAAGGCCCCGTTGGCGTGTTCGGCGGACAGGATATCGGCCATGTCCTGATCGGCATCGCGCGAGTGGATGATCAGCGGCAGCCCGGTTTGGCGGGCGGCCTCGATATGAATGGGCAGGGATTGTTTCTGCAGCTCGGCGCTGTCGGCGGTATAGTGGTAGTCCAGCCCGGTTTCGCCGATGCCCACGAATTTGGGGTGCTGGGCCAGCGCGACCAGTTCCTCGACCGTTACCATGGGCTCGTCTGCGGCGCTCATCGGGTGGGTGCCGGCGGCGTAAAATACGGGCGCGTGGGCCTCGGCAATGGCGCGCACCTGTGGTTCGTTTTTCAGGCGAGTGCAGATGGTGACCATGCGGGTTACCCCGGCCTCTAGCGCACGGGCGATCACATCAGCACGTTCGTCATCGAAGTCAGGAAAATCCAGATGGCAGTGGCTGTCGGTGATTTGGATCGTGTTGGTCATAAGGCCCCTGGTGCGCAGATCAGCCCGCGGCGGTTTGCTGTATCTTGAAAACCGTATCTAGGATCAATGCGGTGGGGTCAAGGTTGACCGCCCGGCCATGCTGCATCCGGGCGCTGATCTGCTGGGCCGTCTGCGCCCATGCCTGTGCCTTGTGCGGATCAGGGGCCAGACGGGTCAGCAGGGTGGCCTCGCCCGGGACGGCCTCGGTTAAGGGGGGATGGCCCAGGGCCCCGGCGCGGGCAAGGCGCACCATCAGCAGGTCATTCAGGCCCAAGAGCAGGTCCAACTTGGCCTCGGCGCCGCGCGCTGCGGCGGCTTCGGCCAGTTTCAGGGCGCGGGCACGATCCAGTTGCGGCAGGGTTGAATACAGACCGACCAACTCCTGATACATCTGCATCCCACCCAGATTGATCAGGCGGATGGCCTCGCCGACAGAGCCTGCGGTCAGCTCGGCCAGGCCCTCCGGGTTTTCAGGCAGCTCAACCTGAGCCTGGTGCAGCGCAGAGGCCATGTCGGGCGGGGACAAGGGCGACAGGCGCAGTTCGCGACAGCGCGACCGGATCGTCGGCAGAATGCGCGTTGGCTGGTGGCAGACCAGCAACAGCGTGGTGTTGGCGGGGGGCTCTTCCAGCATCTTCAGCAAGGCGTTGGCGGCCTGCACATTCATTTCATCCGCCGCGTCCACGATCACCACACGGCGCCCACCATCGCTGGCGGACATGTGAAAGAAATTCGCCAGCTTGCGCACTTCGTCCACACGGATTTCAGAGGCGAATTTGCCAGCATGCAGGTTCTTTTCACGATCCGCGTCGGTCGAGCCAGCCCCGCCACGGCGCAACAGAAACAGGCCCGGTTCGGACAGGGCCAGCATACGGTGCGCAACGGGATGATCGGGGGATATATCCAGACTGTCTGGCGCTGGCGGGCCGCCAAACATATCGTTCCCGTCTTCCATCGGGGTGGCCAGCAAAAAGCGCGCGATCTTCCAGGCCAGGGTCGCTTTGCCCACGCCGCGCGGGCCGGTGATCAGCCAACCGTGATGCAAACGGCCCGCGTTATAGGCCTGTAGGAAGTCATCCTGCGCGGCCTGTTGCCCGATCACCTGGAGCGTTTCACGCGGATGGGGCGCGCCCTCGATCTGATCAGCTTGGGGGATATCGGTCATGGCAGGCGCGGTTCGATTGCGGACAAGACCCGGGCGGCCACGGTCTCGGGCGAGGCGTCCCCGTCGATCACCACAAACCGGTCTTTGAATTCCTGGGACAACGCCAGGAACCCGGCGCGCATCTTCAATTGCAGATCCTCGCCAAAGGACTCGAAGCGTTCTTCGACGCCTTGTCGTGACAGCGCGCGCGACAGCCCCACGGCAGGGTCCATGTCGATCAGCACGGTCAGGTCAGGTTCTTGCCCGATCATCAGCGCATGGAGTGTGTCCACGGTCGTTCGCAAATCCCCGCGGCTGAGGCCCTGGTACATGCGGGTCGAGTTGGCGAACCGGTCACAGATCACCACTTTGCCTGCCTCCAAGGCGGGGTGGATGGTGCGTTCCAGATGATCGCGGCGAGCGGCGGTGAACAGAAGCAGTTCGGTTTCGGCGGACCATCGATCCGGGTCGCCTTGCAGAACCAGCGCACGAATTTCCTCGGCCCCCGGGCTGCCGCCAGGTTCGCGCGTCAGCACCACCTCGCGGCCTTGTGCCTGCAAGGTTTCGGCCAGCAATCGGGCCTGCGTAGACTTGCCCGATCCGTCGATGCCTTCGAAACTGATGAATAGTCCGGTCAAGTGGCGCCCTCGGGGCCATCGTTCAAACGGCCCAGCAGGATTTGCGCCACGGTGGCCACGCGCGAGATAAAGCCCCCCTTGGCCACGTCCCGTTCCGCCACCAGAGGCACCTCGACCGGGGTCATGTCGGCGGGTTTCAGAACCAGCGTCGCGATTTCCTGCCCCTTGGTCACGGGGGCTGCGATGGGGCCGTTATACACCACCTCGGCCTCGACCTGTTTGGCATTCAGGGCGGGCAACAGCGCGGTAACGTCCTTGGCAGGAACCAGCCCAACGCGAGGCTCATCCCCCATCCAAATGTCGGCCTGGGCGATTACCGTGCCGGCCTTGGCGACGGGGCGCTGAACGAATTGGCGAAAGGCCCAGTTCACGATGGCCTCGGATTCTTCGGCGCGGGCTTTGGCGCTTGGCAGGCCGGAAATCACGAAAATCACACGCCGGTTGCCCTGCTTGGCCGAGCCAACAAGCCCATAGCCGGCCTCTTGGGTGTGGCCGGTTTTCAGCCCGTCCGCACCGATTCCAAGGCCCAGCAACGGGTTGCGGTTGGTCTTGTTCTGCGGCGCGCGGCCGTCAAAGGCGAACTCGCGCTCGGCGAACAGCGGGTAGAATTCCGGGAAATCGCTGATCAGCAGATTGGCCAGAATCGCCAGATCGCGCATCGACATGCGGTGCCCGGCCTGAGGCCAGCCATTCGAGTTGGTGAAGGTCGAATTCTCCATTCCCATCTGGCGCGCGCGGGTGGTCATCATGCGGGCGAACCCGGCTTCGGTGCCGTCTGGACTTAGGGCCTCGGCCAGCACGGCGCAGGCGTCATTGCCGGACAGAACGATGATGCCACGGATCAGGTCCTCGACCCGGACACGATCTGTGGTGTCCAGAAACATCGTGGACCCGCCATAGTTCATCGCGTGCTGCGACACGGGCAGGGTTTCGTTCAGGGTCAGGCGGCCATCGCGGATGGCCTCGAACGCCATGTACAGCGTCATCAGTTTCGACATCGAGGCCGGGGGCAAGGGCACATCCGCGTCCTTGTTCAACAACACCGTGCCAGTGGTCTGGTCGATCACAAAGGCCGAGGTCGCGCGGGTGTCAAACGCCGCCGCCGGGCTGGCCAGCAGCCCCAGGGCCAGCGCCAGACCAACCAGTTTCTGCAGAACGCGTTTCATGCCGTGCTCCTTTGTTCTTTGTCCGGTGTCAGCCCTTGACGGCGTAGGCGTCGCCAAAGCCCTTGGCCTTGATCTTTTTCAGGTTCGAGGTGCGCTCGGCGGCCGTTTTGGCCGGTCCTACGATCACGCGCCAGAAGGTTTTTCCCTTCGAGGTCTGCTTTTTCACCTGTGCCTTCAGACCCGCCGACTTCATCGTCTTGGCCGCAGATTTGGCATTTGCCTCGACGCTGAAAATGCCGATCTGGACATAAGGTTTTTCCAGCCCCGGATTGGTGGGCTTGGGTGCCGGGGCGGGCTTGGCCTTGGCTTCGGCCTTTTTAATCGCTTTTTCGGCCGATTTGATGGGATCCAGGGGTTTTTCTTCGATTTTCCCGTCGGCGGGGGCGGGTATTGCCTTGGCTTCTGGTTTGGGCTCGGCCTTTGGTTCAGGCTCAGGCGGCGTTTCTTCGATCTGTTCACGACGCAAAGCGGTCACGTTCAGCTGCACAGGCTTGCCGGCCAACACCCCCAAAGCCGCCGCCGCATCCGAAGACACCTGCAAACGCGGCCCCGGATTTTCGCGTTCGCGGCGGAACAACGCGCCGATAACGAATTTGTCATTGGTGGTGTTGCGAATGATCACGCGCTCGGGCTCGATCACGTCCGGATGCGCCACCCAGACCCCACCCAAAGAAGGCCGCCCGTCCCAAAGCCCGGCTTCGGTAACCTGAAACACATCAGGCGCTTCGACATCGCGTTCAATCAATTTCACGGAACGCGACGCTTTCGAGGAGGCGTCCCCATCGGGTTTGCTATTTAAAAACTGGAAGTTACCGTCTTCGCAGGCCGCCAAAGAGGTCATCACCCCTAGCACCAGCGCCACCCGCATCCCCGAGCGTTTCACCCCTGAAATCATGTTTCCCTGCCTATTGCCTGCTCTCGTGGTTCACCCACCATTGTCCCCGTGTACATGGCAGGCGCATCTTTCAGATGCCAAGCTGGCCGTGTACGTTGCGCGCAGTGTAGCGGGATGCCGATGTCAAGGAAAGTCCGGCTGCGACGCTCGGCGGATTTTCACAATTTGGCGCTTGAATGAATTGCAGGGTGCATTTGCGCGGAAATGGGCTTGAGCTTGGACGGGCTTCCAATTACCTCTGCACAACACTGCCCTAGAGACATTTGCAGGGCAGCAAACGGAAGCGTGGCCGAGTGGTTGAAGGCACTGGTCTTGAAAACCAGCAACGGGGAAACTCGTTCGTGGGTTCGAATCCCACCGCTTCCGCCATTAAACAACTTTGCATGTTATTTCCTCCTAACAGTTTGAAAGGAGTGGATAATTCCGGGGTTCGAAGTCCTGTTTTCCGGCTGTAGTTCAGGCGCTCTGTGAAGGCCAATCTCAGCACTGTGCGGCGTAGGGCCAGATGCCCATAACCCCATATTTTACAAGGGTTTGCGAGGAAAGCTTGGGCGAGTTCGAACAATTCGTCGAAGGTAGCCTTTGGTTTTGGCCCGGTTTCGAGCTTTTCCTGCAAAACGAGCTTTTCCCGTTCCATTTTCGCAATCCGCTTTTCATAGGCTGAGATCACCGATGGCGTGCTGGCCTCGACAATTCGGTCCAAGAGGCCGTCGATTTGCTTTTCGACCTTTGCAATGTCGCGCTTGAGCGTGGCGAACACGGCACCAGCACGCGCAATGCGTTGGTCCCATGCATTGGCAAACATCGCCGTTGCGGTCGTCAAAAGGCTCTGAGAGGGCTGCATGCCTTCCAGAAGCTCGACAAACTCACCTTCCAGCACATCGCGTCGAATGGACTTACGATAGCTCTCACAGCCCTTTGTGAAGCACATGTAATAAGGATGTTTCTTGCCCGTCTTGCTTTTGGACCAGTTTGCCGTGAGGGGATTGCCGCAATCGTCACAACAGATGAAGCCACGTAGCGGGAAGTCCTCATTGATATCCGAACGCGCAGGCGCACGCACAGAGCCGTTCAGGCGCTCTTGTATGGCGTTCCAAACCTTAAGGCTGACAAGCCCCTCGTGCTGCCCTTTGCGCAGCGTTACGTCCCATTCCGGCACTTCAATATGGCCCGCATAATGCGGACGACGCATCAGACGAATGACCTCTTCATAGCGCACTTCACCCCGCCCGTTCTTGGGGAACTCCGGGCAGGATTCGAGGAAACGCTTCACTTCGCCTTGGCTTTCAAAACGACCAGAGGCGAAGCCTTCAAGCGCTTCCTGCACGTAAGAGGCGTTTGGTTCGTCGCGGACCAGCAGTTTGCCATGACCGGAGACGCGCTCATATTTGAAGCCCACGGGCGCGTGGAACACCCAATATCCATTCATGGCGCGGGCGCGCATGCGGTTTTTGGTTTGCTCTCCATTCTTTTGCCGCTGGTGCTGTGACACCGAGGCCAGAAGGTTTTCGACCAGTACCGAATCCGAGTTGTCGCCAAATTCCAGCGAGGGGCTTTCCAGCTTGCCGCCTGCCTCGGCGATCAGGGCACGTAATTGCCAATGCACCTGCACATCACGCGAGAAACGGTTGATATCGTCGATAAGTACAACCGTGTCGTCTTTGCGTTTCTGCAAGAAGGCAATCAGCGCTTTCATGGCCGGGCGATCAATTGCGCCGCCAGTCATGTTGTCATGGAAGACTTCGATAATCTCATAGCCCCGGAATTTCGCGTGCTCACGGCAACGGGTTTCTTGACTGGCAAGGCCATCGCCCTTCTTTAGCTGGGCGACGGAGGACACCCGGCAGTAGATCACTGCCTTGGTGCCGCCCTTGGGGATGTTTTTCTTGTCACTCATGGTGTTGGCTCCTTCTGTTTGGGTTTGCGGTCATTAGCTTCTTGGACAGCCGCAGACTTTAACACGGCAGCTTCCAGCAGCATTTTGAGATCGAGATTTTGTCCACAGCTTTTTTGTTCAGCTTGCTGATGGGGATTCAGATCAAAACCAAGATCAACAAAGGCGACGATGATCTGCCACAGCGTTTCGATCAGTTCCCGCTTTTGCGCCTCTGGAATGTCCTGATATTCGAAATAGGGCAGCCAGTCCCGCCAATCGAAGGTCAACCCCGGCGTGTTGTTCGACGAATTGGAGGGTGGTTGGTCTTTGTTTTTGTTGGTGTCTGTTGGTGGGGTTGGACGGGACATGGTTACTCCTTCCTGCTCGGAAATACTCGACATTGTGGCCTGTTCCACGAATGCAATTCTACCATAGAGCGAATCTGAAATTCAAATTTCGCCATACTTTTTAGAAGATTACATGCCATGGCATGTGAGACCGGGACATCATCGCTCTCGCTTGATCAGATGTTGCTGGGATTGATTTGCGGTTTTGAACTGAGGGGCGAGTCCTGACTGGCGTTGCTCTAGCAATTGTTTGACCTCACGGTTTTCCTGCACATCGATCTTGGCCAAGGCCTGATGATGGGCGTAGTGCACACGCAGATGGGCTTGGCGTTCAATTTGATCCTTGTTGAAGCGATCCTGTCGCGTGGCTGACTGCGGTGCTGGATGGGTGTAGTGGCAAGCAGCACGTTCTTTCAGAACAGCCTCGCGGGCGTCGGCAAGCCTTGCAGGATACTCCTGTCGGAAACTTTCCTGTTCCCGCTGCCGCATCTGCGCGCTGTGTTGTTTGATATCCCGAAAGCGCTGCCAGTCCTGCGGTGTTTCAATCCGCTTGGCCGTTTCGCGCAAGGTCGCCTGTGCATAGGCGCTTTCCAATTGCTGCGCTATGGATTGGGTCATTGGAAGTCTCTTGAGAATATGATGCTGGGGTCAGCGCTGCGTTTTTCATCGACGACAATCCCATCGCCTTCGGACAAGAACCGGAGGATTGGGCAGTGTTCTCCGTCGCGCGCGATTTCCAAGTACACAATGCTTTCAGCATTGAAGCGGAGATATTCGCAGATGGATGAGAGCGGTGGCCTGTTCAGGAATTGAGCCGCGTTTCCAAGGCTCGCATTCGGCTTTTCAACGTCCGTCCAAGGGCCGATCAGGAGGCCGAGATACAGGTCTGAGGCTGCAAGCCACCACAGCACCGCGTAAGCCAGCGACAGCGCCAGAAAACTGATCCAAATGTCGAGATAAGGTGATTTCAAAAGTAAAGAGCGCGCGGTCATTGGACGTATCCCCACTGATTAGGTTTGTTCTGCAAGTTCTGTGCGTTGGTCTGGCTCATCTGTTCAGCTCCAAAACAAATCCGATCAGATCAGCATTCGAAGCACTGCGAACGACATGACCAACACCGGGCCGCGTCAGGCGCATAAAGGCGCAGTGTTGGCCGTCGGGAGGGAGGAGGATGACGGATGTGCGCTCCGCTTCGATACGGACATAGCGACATTGGCTGTACGTGCGGTCCCGACGCATAACCCGGAACGCTTCGCCCATGCTATGCGTGCCTGTGACCTCTTCCATCCAGCCACCCACATGCAGGTTTATGCTCCACTTGGGTATGATCCCGAGCGGCATCAGCCCGTGCAGTGTGAGCGGCACGAACAACCAAAGCCACATCGCGAGATATGGTCCTGCAAAAATGGATGGGCGTTTCATAGCTGGCCTCCTTTCTGCATGTTCAGTTTGAGGATGGGTTCAGGCGGCAGCACGCCGCCTTCCAACGGGTTAGGCGCGAGATCATGGCAGAAGGGTGCGATTTGGTTCTGCCCGAGTTTTCTGGCCCGCAGGAATCCGACGCCTTTGACGTGGATAAGCTGTTCATCCCGTCGCATGGCCATCAGTTCTGACGCGCTCATCTGCGCCTGACGGCCAAAGCTGTTGGACAAGCCGAGCTTTTCGGCATCAATCAAATCAGCATTGAAACTGCTTTCGATAGAAACCACTTGGCCCATGGCCTTGCTAACCCGTTCAGCTTCGTCAAAGCTGGAAAACCCGAACCATTGTTTGACAATGGCGTTGTCCTCGATGGTCTGGCATTCCCGTTCCCCGAATTTGCGCACGATCTCAGAGCGGCTTTGCGCGATGTTGTGCGCCTCGCCACCAAATCCCCGAATGGTGGTGAGCGCCTCGACAAAGCTCTTGAGCGGTGTGTTGGTGAACTCGTCGTTGAGAATGGCAAGCGGCCCAGCCTCACGGTAGAGCGCATCCAAGAAACCCATCAGATGCAGCGCAAAATAGGCGCTCATCCGGCTCATATATTCCTGTGGCCCGACGACAAAGATGACCGCGCGCTGTTTGATCAACCCGGCATGAGTTGAGCGCACACCGGCCCCCACATTCGCACCAGCGTCGTGAAGCTTGGACCCCACCGCAAAAATGTTGAGGGCTTTCAAGGCCGCTTCGCGATGCTGGGGAAAGTATTCTGTGCCGAAAAGCGCGGACACATTCTGGCCCAGCGTTCTGAGCCGTCCGGTTGCACTGTTTGCTTCCAGTTCAGCAGCCTGTTTCAGCAATTCAGGATTGGCCAGCATTGCCCAGACCCCACCCGGCGTGGCCAGATGCGGTGTGCGATGGATGAGGCTTTCCGCCGCAAAATCAATCAAGCCGCGTGGACCATCCCGCCAGAATTGGTTCTTGCTATCGCCATCGGGCGGATCAGCAGTCAGCGCGTGGGTGATTTTCTCGGAGGCAAAGACGGAGGTATCCGGCCTTGCACCGATCAGCGCCCCAAGCGGATTGAGCGTAATTTGGCCGCCAAGGTTTGACCGCACGCCCATATCGTCAATGACGGCAACCGGCACGCCGTAGGTTTGCAACATCGGCACGCATTGCGCAGCGATTTCACCATTCTTGCCATCCATCACCAGAACCGCAGGCCGGTTCGAAGAGGCGACCAGAGAAAAGAGCGACGGCATCAAACCACTCGTGGTCTTGCCGCTGCCATTGGCAGCAAGCAGCAAGGAATGTCCCTTGGGTGCCCACAGCGGCTCGCCTGCAAAGGTTGTACCGATCAGGCGCTGTCCCATTGGGTCGTGGCCCTGAAGCTGGGTTCTAAGATTTCTAAAGAACATCATCTGATCAGACCTCCTTTTTTGAGATCGTTGCGGTTGGCCATCCGGTCACTGCGAGGGGCGTGTCCGTATGTGTTGAACTTTGCGACTTCCCGATCCCGTTTGAGGTTGGTCGCAATCCGGCTGATGTTGCTGGTGAGAAGCGACCAGCAGATCAGCGCGCATAGGACAGAGAGGCCATAGAAGGCCCAGTGCATTGGACCCTCAAAATGTTGCGCGAGGTTGGTGTCCGAGGACCAGCAGGCGGTTGCCAGCCAGCCCCAGAAATAGGCCCATAGAAACCGCCAATTGACGCGGAACACGGTGCCAAATGTTGGGCGGGTATAGACCATCGGTTGATCCTCTTCTTAGAAGTTGAAGAAGCTGCCGGTCACGCGCACATCGTCTGCGCCCGCTGCGGTCAGCCAATCCCGCCAAATCGGGATCAGGCGTTCCTCAAGTCCGGCGGCGTTTTGATCCGCCCGCAATTGCCCAAGCCCTTGCATCTGGACAGAGCAGCCTTGAAGGAAGGGATGGGTTGGCGCAGGCAGGCCGATACGGCCATCAAGGAACCCTCTGCCTTGCACCTCATCCGACCATTCAATCCCATCGGTGAAGAGCATGATGGTGCTGTCGCCAGAGGCGCAGACCGGCTCCAAGGACCGAAAGAAAGACACGAGCGAGGTGCTGTTATCTGCCTGCAATTGGCCCGAGGACAGCAGGCCGGGGATCGCGCTGAGATAGCCACCAAAATCCGGCCCCATCCGCCTTGGGCTGGTTGCCCTCCGATTGGTGAGCGTGACCCGCACATCAATGGCCCGTTGCGCCAGACCCGCATCCCCCAATGAAACAAGCATCAAGTCATGAGGGAGGGTCTCCAGCCCCAGCACATAGTCAGTCACGTAGCGGCCAGCTTCATTTGCTGAATGCTGCTCCGTGCTGAATGTACTGGAGCCAGAGATATCCACGCCGATGATTGTGCGTTCTGCCGCTTGGGTAGAGGCTGGAAGAGCGAACAGAGACATACACAATGCAACGGCGGCGGATTTCAGTTTGTTCAGATTAAAGGCTTTCATTTCTTGTCTCCTTGATCGGGATTGGCATTCAGGACGCGCAGGATGTGATCAGTGCTTGTGACGGCGATTTGCGCGGTCATGTGTTGGAGGAATTCGGGTTCCGTGCTGAACCGAGCGGGCAAGGTCTCTGCGCCTTTGTCGCGGGCGACATGCGCCAAGGGACCGTCGGCTTTTAGCGGATCAAACTTGCGATCTGCGGCGACGAGCTTGGCCCTCGCAACCTCTTGGCAAAGCTGCCCGGCTTCCCGCGCAAAGCGCTGCTTGAGGTTCTTCGGTGCGGCAAGTTTCGCTGCCTTTTCTGCACAGAACAGATGATGCAGTTCTTTGACGTGGACCTGAATCTCATTGATCTTGGCGACTGCTGCTTTGCCCGCCAAAGGCGGTTTGGTGATCGTTGCCCAACCTTGCAAAACCCGGCCCAGGCAGAAGCTTGCAAAATAGACCGAGATGACCATGCCAAAGCTCAGGCCCAGAAAGAGCAGGATGTTCGGTATTGCGCCAAAGCCGTTTTCATTTGCCGCCCCGGTGGTCGCATTGGGATCAAACAGTGTTTGACCACCCAACATGCCGCTGGGACCACTGGCATAGTCAGCCATCGCGTCCTGACCGGCCTGCCAAGCCGAAAAGCCAACCATGCTGGAAATGCCCAAGACGAAGAGCAAAATCCCGACGCTAGCCAAACGGTTCATCCAAGCTTGCGTGAGCCAATCACCGTCACGATGCTTTTGCACATGCGCCGCACCGATCACGACCGGCACAAGCAGGCCGAAGGCCGCGCCCGAGACAACATGGCCCAGAACTTCGACTTGCAAGAGCGAGAACATCATCGCCGCCATGCCGGTTTCCAGTGCCAAAACGGCCCCGAAAAGGATCAAGCAGATCAGGGTTTCGGCTATGGCCGCGCGTCTGCGCGCCGCATCTTGCTGAAGATTGCCCTTTGCTTGGGACAGCACTTTTGTCGCGTGCTGCAAATGCTGCGGGGTGAGAGCAGGAAAGATATCCATCAAACAAGCTCCTCTTCGTCAGGAGACAAAACGCTGTCGAGCAAGTCCGGTGCGATGATCTGCAAATCCGCGATCCCGCCGAGAATATCGGCATAGAGCGCGGCCATTTCGGCTTGCCGAGCGTGGAACGGCGCGGCCAATTCATCGCAGTAGTGATCAAAGGCGACACCAAGCGCCTCGTCAGAGGGCGCGAGGCAGTTTTTGTCCATGGGCAGGACAATCAAATCCTTCCAATTCGGCGGATTGACCGTCATATCAGGCATGCCGTCTTCGTCATGCTCGTCAGACAAAAATGGACTGTGTTTGAAGAGGTTCATGTTGTTACTCCAAAAGCGGTTGCGATCTGGAGGAATCATGGCGAAAACAGCGAAAAATCGTCACCAGCAAAAACTGCGTTTTGATGAGTTTAGGTTTTTTGCAGCAAGGAAGTTATTGTGATCCGTCTCTATGCACCTGATTTTAAGAAGAAATTGGACCTTCTCGCACGGCATGCTGGTTTCAAGAACATCGCTGCTATTGCCGATGAAATGGACGTGAAGGAATCCACGTTGCGATCATGGACGGTGCCCCATACAGGTCGAAAGGAAGGTACAATCTCAAAGAAAGGACGTGAGCCAGTCATTCGTCTTTTTTGCGCGCACTTACCTCACCTGTCTGAGGCAGCAGTAATCGATTTGCTTGAAGGTCCTATCAACGATATGGAGATCGCATTCTTCACAACATTTAAGCGAGGTCTGGCTGAGTTCATTGACCGAAAAGCATCATTCGATGGAATGCGGCTAGTTGTTGATTTGGAAGAGACCTCCCCAGCCGCCGTCAAGTGCCGCGCGTTACGTGAAGAGCGAGAAAAACTCAAAAGGATATCTGGTAAATTGATGGTCACGCTAAAATTGGCGACCGTCATTGAACCCGATGAGTTTGTGCCGCTTGGCGCAGATTTTCGGATCGAATTCCCAATGGCTCGACGCGCGAAGCACTTCGTCGGATTGCAACAAAACTCGCAGGGATGGGCCGTGGTGCCAGCCGCGCCTTTGAAAGACGGCAAAGCGATTTACATGCCCCAGCCCCTTCAAAATGGGGAACTCGACGTCATGGCTGAAAACCATGATCATGGCGGAAACCGTTTCACGCTCATCCAATCCATGACGGCGTTCCCGGAGTTCATCTACGCAAATCTGATGGACTGTATTCCACTTAGCCGCACCGAGATCGGGTTTCTGACACGGTATCTGAGTGAACTTCCCAAAGCTGACCTCACCATTCACGCGATAGACATCGAGTTCGTCGGGCACCTAGACACTGCAACTGGTGGCGATTAATTCTCAGTTTTCAATGGTCCTATTGAACACATACTCACCGCCGTTCCACGTCCAGAGCGCATAGGGCTGGTTCACGCCCCGCACATTGCGAAGAACGATGTTTGGCCATCCATCAACCCGTTGTCCAATGTCAAAACTGACGGTGGCACCTGACACCAGCCAGAGTATCTGCTGCCAGTCCCGACCCGGAGGTCTGGCGAACACGACCGTTCCGAACTGAGAAATTCCAAAATGGAAATTGGACGGGCCGACATCTGTTTTGAGGAACTGCCAACCATCGTCTAGCCTGACCGTCCAAGCGCCGATCACGTCTATGTCTGGCTTGCTTGCCTCTTGGCGCATGGTTTGCAACCGATCCGCCAGCAATCGCTGCGCAAGTGCGACGGCATCGGACGTGCTTTCACCAGCAGGGCCAAAAAACCTCTGCGGCGTGTTTTGCGGCGTCGGATAGGCACAAGCCGCTTCGACCGCACTTAGGGCACGGGATGACCCACGCAGGGAAAATGTCGCGCGGTATTGCGCGATTCCGCTGGGATAGGCAATTTCAACGCGAGAGCCAGATTTCATCGCCGCAATGATGGGCTGGTTCAGCCCCAAACCAACATCGCCAAGGCCAAACCGATCAATGGGCGCGGTATATTCGGTTCCGTCCACCGTGATCGTCGATGCCGTGCCACCTTCGTTGGGAGCGGCGGCGGAAAACACAAACATGTACCAGTCACCCAAATGGCAGATGACTTCAAAGCCACCAATACGAGGAGACCCGGTTGCATCCCCCGCGATTGATGGCGGTGCTGTCGCTCGATCCCCGCTATGCGTCCATGATTGAGCGAAAGCCGGAAGAGCCAAAAGGGAAACCAAAGCTGAAAGAACCAATCGGCTCATGCGAATCCTCCTCAGAAAACGTGCTCTCTCAGGCTGCCTTAGGGACCGAAAGATCGGCCAGATACTGAGCCAGATACTGTGCCTCATCCTTGCTTAGGAAAGCGGCAACCACGCTCCTTGAACCTGCGTGGGCAATCTCAACCGAAAAGTCGCTGCCACTCCGCACGATATGAATTCCAATCAGCGCTGACTGTCCGGCAATTTCTCCAACAGCCTTTGTTCCCGCACCAACGACAGATGCTGCTGCAAAGGCGGTTCCGGTCGCGCCAGTGCCTCCTACGAAAATGTCTCTTTCAGTTCGTTTCGGCGATACTGCAAAACTCTCGTCGTTCGCGGAACGCACAACTATCTCTGTTACTTCGGCAAAAGGGATGGAGCTTGCGGTGTTCTCACCGAATTCAAAAGCCGTCTGGGTCGCTTCAAGGGTAACAACCGATTGGGTGGTCAAACTTGACACATAGGGAAATACACCGAAGGCAGTCGCAAAGGCACAAACGAGGAACCCTAACACACCCAGCAAGGTCATAGCGCCAAGACCAGAGTTCATCCCCACTACAGCACAAACAGCCGAAAGTACCGTTAGCCCAAGAAGTGTGAAAAACCGTTTTGCTCTTCGCCCGGTTCCTTGGCGTACACGCAGCTGGTAGCCGCTTGCTGTTTCTTCCACTTGAAACCAATCTGCCATTGATTCTCGATGGGCATTGAACAGGTTGCGCGCGCCCCAAAAGAGCAGCGCATTAGCCGTCGAGAAGAACAGAACAGAGTAGATGATATCACCACGAAACAGAGCAGAGGTTGTTCCATAGGAGATGATCGCCGTTGCGATTGTTGCTCCCAGCAACATGCCCAACGTCAATGAGGTGTTCCTATGTTTTGGCTTGCGCCGCCCTTCGCGGATGCCCCAATAGACAAAAAACGCGGGCGTTACGACCAAATAAAACAGCCGGAAATAGAGTGGCAAAAGCAATATTTAATCCCCCAATAAAATGCCCCAATCCCAGTCATCCCAAAAAAGAAAAAGCCGTTCATAAAGAGCGGGCACATGCATACTAAGTGACGGCACTCGGTGTGGTTTTCTCCAGTTTCAGCCTACTAGAACCTCTCGCCAAAGCGCTGTCGATATAGAGAATTCTATATAATGGTGTCGTTTAAGGCTCGATCCAGCCACTGCGGATCGCCATGGCAAGCGCCTGTTCTTTGGTACGTACACCCAGCTTTGCCCGCAGATTGGAAAGATACAAATTGACGGCTGAATCGCTGATCGTGAGCATGTCCGCAATATCACCCAAACGATGACCAGAAGCCAAAAGCTGCAAAATCTCAGCCTGCCTTGGAGACAACGGCGACGGATCATTGGGTTTGGTTTCAAATCTGAGCATGTGCGAATATGCTGCGTGAGCAGCGACGGCGAATATTCCGCCACTATGTTCAAACCTCGTGAGAAGCTGCTTTCCCGAGTCTTCAAAACCAATCCCAACTCCTGCGCCACTGTATGTGTTGTCGGCATTTGGCATTGAAAACGTAACGGATGATCTCTGACGGAAGTCTTCAAACCGTGCGTGGATGGTTCTTGTTCCTACCTCTGTTGGTGCGACGGCCAAATGTTCAAAATCCAACCCCCAGAAATTCCGGGGAACACCAGCCCTGACTGGTTCAACTATATGGTTGCGTTGCCGTAGAGCCGCGCGCCCTTCTTCCTGCGTGTAGGCCGCTGGAAGCGTTGACACACTCTGCTTTTCAGGAGCCGTGCCAAAAAACGTATGCACGACGCATGCACCCGCACGCTGCGCGAACCTTATGAAGGTTTGGCCAGCTTTTTCTGTGCTGGAAGACGCCAGCAAATTTGTCATGAAATCGGATAGTTCAGCATTCATTTGGATGTGCTTTGAGAGAATATGAGCAAAGGATTAGGCACCAAAAATAATACTCGATGGGCAGGCGAACAGGTAGGAAAAAGCCGCTCAGCGGCAATATTGGTGCAAGCTGAAACCCCGACAAACATTGCAACTTTTTCACAAAACTTGGCATTCCGCCGTAGGGCGCAGAACGGCTTAGTTTGAGTTGGGTTCAGATCGGATTCGTTGTCATAAGAGCCTTGACGGTACGGCAGAAATCAAGCTATGCCAAGTTTTGTGAAAATCTTGGCATAGCAAGTCGAAAGAAATATAGGCGTAAAAACATAACCTTACATTCCCTTCTGAGCAGCCGAGCAGAGAGGAAAGCCTACGCCATGCCAGCACCACGCAACACCAACCGCCCGCGCAAAGGATCGTCGATCAAATTCGAACCGATCCGCGATTTAGAGGCGATTGCTCGGATCAAGCGACTGCTTGAAGACCAGCCACGTAATCTCTGTCTGTTCACATTCGGGATCAACACAGCTTATCGCGCAGGTGAAATCCTGTCGTTCAAGGTGGGGCATGTGGCCCATGTCAAAGCCGGAGACCGCTTGGAACTCAAACAACCCAAGAACCGCAAGTATCGCGCGATCACGGTCAACCGCGCGGTTGCTGATGGTCTTGCCTTGTGGCTAGCGCATCATCCTGATCCAGTAGCGGGCGCGCCACTGTTCATGTCTCAGAAAACCGGCGCTGCGCTGTCGGTTTCTGCGGTCCACAAGCTGATCAAACGCTGGTGCAATAAAATCGATCTAAAGGGAAACTACGGTTCGCATACCATGCGCAAGACGTGGGGCTACCATCAACGGGTTCAAAAGGACACGCCCATTCCCTTACTCATGGAAGCGTTCGGCCACAGCACGCAGGCTCAGACACTTGAGTACCTGTGTATTCAGGAGGCTGAGATACAGGATTTGTATGGGTTGGAGCTCTAAAAGAGACAAAACCCCATCATAGTCGAAAGTATCTGGCCAAGCTGTGATATCCGGCTTCTTCGTAGGCTTTTGCAACCTTCGACGCATTTCTGACTGCCGGTCGAGCCGACACCAAATCGTTAGAAACCGTCATGAACAATTCAGCGAGTTTATCTGCCAAAGTGTTGGTGCTTCTTGATCTGTCTTCGTGGCTGGCTTGGGCGAACTCAATGATAAGTGAAAAACACTCTTCGACCAATGGGCCACCACGATTTGCAATTCTTTCGTCCCAATTTTCATCATCTGTTATGTCCATCGCTTGATTGATAAACTCCAGACTTATGCGCTTTAAGTCTTCTTGTGTGATACTGCACCTCCTTGTTAAAAAAAAAGAGAAAAACTACCACAACAGTGTTTTGTTTGTCAAATTTCTACATCCCCAACCGCCATACACAGCGGCTAGCCTTGAAAATGAACTTACGTGCCATTTGCCAAGAATGCTGCGCAATGCAGGCTTTGATAACAGAAACTGTTTCCAAGATGCTGTCCAAGTTTGGCGTTTGTCTCCAACAACGTACAATTTGACCAAGTAAGGTAGTGGCAGCCCCTTTTGCCAAGCAAGTCAACAAATCAGAAGGAAAAGCGTCAAGTAGTTCCTCAATTAAAACACTGTCATCCGGTTCATTCGCGTCCAATGGCCCATCACCGCTATCTTCGGCTTCAATTTCAGGGAGTTCACCTATACCAACGGTCACGGGTTCCCCGCCATTCGCCGATATTTTGATTGTCCTTTGTTCTACATTAAGAGAAATCTTAACGATGATCGACGCCTGTCTTTCGCCGTCTGGACCCAAACAAAACGCCCTGACTTCATAGACTTGATCTTGGAGAGATAGCAGTTCGTCCTCAGACATTGAAACGTGGTATTCTCGTTCACCAACGCGAAAGCTTTCGCTGATCAAAACGCTCAAACTTGATACCTCCAAGCTAGGTTAAAAGTGTGCTATAGCCTGTTATACAGTCAAAGCTTATATGTGTCCTGAAAAAGAACTGAAAAGTGTTGTTCTGTCGACCGCCATTTCAGCATCACTGTCCTGTGACCTCTAGTTCTATTAGCTGGAGAGAAAGACTTCTTTGGAGCTTGTACTACTCATGTCAAATGGGCGAAGCTTGTTTCAAATGCGTTGCGCTCACAGGCGAACGCAAGTTGTGCGCTAACGAGCGAAGGCGAGCGAAGGCAAGCTGTGTTTTGTATTACAAAACGCTCGCAAAGGGGACATCCTGCCCCCGTTTGATCCCCCGGTAAGATGCGGGCCTTGGATAAGACCCGGCTTCACCAAACCTGCCACAGGGCTTGTTCGGTTTCTTCGATGGCAATCAGCGCTTTGCGTCGTGCTTCGAGATTGCTTTCAGCTCGCGCCAAATCTCGATGTGCCTTGCGCAAACGCCCCAAAAGGACATCGCGGCGATGGTTGGCTGGTACGAATGCTGTTCGAAGTTTTGGCATATTGCGGTCTCCTTTGCTTGGCGTTGGTGGGGAGACAGGATTCGACAACAGATTTGCTGATGCACCCATTCTTGGGCTGCAACATCGAGAAAGACTTGGGAACGGCAATTTGCCGAGCAAGTTGCATCAGCAGAGGGGCTGTCGATACGGTCAGATCAACAACCCACAGCAAAGGCAGAACGGCGACAATGCGACATACGCAGGTATGACGCAGGCGTAGCGTCTACGACGCTTGGGAACCCCAAGATCAGCTTACATCACATCCGGCGACGCTGGCGCTGTGCGTCAATCATCTTCCGCCATGACAAGCATGGTCTCCCGAGAAGACAATTGACCCATCCCCGGAATGTGACCGAGACGTCCAAATCATGTCGCCCACCTGAGAAGGTTGGGCGGCATTTTTGATTGGATTTTCGTTTGGACGCTCGCCGCTGGGCAAGGGTTCAAGCGCGAGGTTGAAGAAGAGATTTTGAGACTTCGTCGCTTTTAACCAGATACGAAAGCGAGACCAAAATGACGATTGCACTTCATGCCCAACCCTATGACATCAGCGCCACTGGATTTTACTTTGAATCAGCCGAAGAGTACGAGGCCAAGGCGCAAAACCTTCGGAATGCATACGGTGATGAGGTCGAAGAGTTTGAAATTCAGTTCATTGATGGTGAGCGTATCGACTGCCAACTGGCCAAGGCCATCGGCCTCAACCAAGCCAATTTCCGGGATTTTCTTGAATGTGCGGAGGCGTGGGAAGACTGGCAGAAGATCAACGTGATCATAGCCGTGGGCGAATGCGGTTATGACTTCGACCCGTAGGTCGATCCCGACCATCACGGCGTTGACGTGTATCACGTCGATAGCGTGCGCGAGTTGGCGGAGCAATTTGTTGAAGATGGTTTGTTTGGCGACATCCCCGAGCAGCTACAGTTTTACATCGACTATGACGCCATCGCGCGTGACTTGGCGGTTGAATATTCTGAAATCGACGTAGCTGACGAACGGTTGGTCTATCGGGCGAGTTGAAATGCCCCAATGCCATGGGTCCAATGAAAGTGAGCACGCACTTTAGTTTCGTTCAGGCTTAGTCACTACAAAATGTCGTATGCATGGATTGACGCTATACAACATCAGGCGCTAAAATTCATCGCGAAGCTGCAATAGTCTGAATATGTTCAAGAAAGTACCCTTCGTTGAACATGTTTTCCGCGCTTCACAAAAACAAGCAGAACAGGATAGAAATTGACAAAGGCACATGTTCCAGTTGATCGGCGGTTTGCGAAGCCTAGCGAAGAGGAGCTAAGGGATTTCGACTACCAGAGATATCTGGGATCATATTACGCATGCAAGACGAGCAGCTGGGATGATATCCTAAAGTGCAAACGGGCGATCATCCTTGGTGAAGGGCGGTCAGGTAAGACCCATGAATTCAAGCAACAAGCGGCGCACCTTAGAGCCGAAGGTCGTTGCAGTGTCTTCATACCTCTCGAAAGACTTCATGACAGCACCATAGAGGATGCAATTTCGCCCTCCGACGAAAGAGCGCTTGATGAGTGGTTAAGTTTAAAATCAGAGGATGAAGCGTGGTTTTTTCTTGACGCAGTGGATGAGCTAAAACTTCGTGATGGAAGCTTCCGAAACGCGTTGCGAAATTTAGGCCGGAAAATCGAGGGGAAGAGCAATCTCGCGCATCTCATTGTCTCGTGCCGCCCAGCCGATTGGCGGCAGCAAATAGACGCGACAGATTTCAACGAGCTATTTCCGATAGCTTCCGAAAACGAGAGAGTCATTGCGCCTCCGCCAAAGAAGTTTTTTCGTTCGACCTTAACCAGAGGTGAAGGTGAGGATCAAAGCCAGCAATCAGAGAAGCCAGAGGCGGCACCACAAACGCTTGCGATTTATGCACTTTTGCCTCTGACCCCAACCCAAGTTGCTGACTTTGCGGAGGTGCTTGATCCTGTTTCCTCGAAGGGGTTCAAGGAACAAATTGAAAAAACAGAAACGTGGCCGCTTTTTCAAACGCCATCGGACGTCATTGATGGCATTGCTCTAATGCGTTCGAAAGGGCGATTGGGATCGCTTGAGGAACAAAAAAGTGCGGGCATTTCGCTCAAACTTGCCGAACGCCCAGAACGCCCCGGTAGACCAAGCCTGTCTAATGCCCGTGCCCTTGATGGTGCTGAGCGTTTGGCATTGGCCCTAACTCTCACCAAGCGACGGACCTTGCAAATTGATCGTACTGAACAGAGTGACGGTGCCTTGTGCGTTACTGACGTTTTGACAGACTGGTCTGCGTCAGAGCAGCAAGAACTGTTAAGTCGACCACTTTTTGACCCGTCTGGTGTGAACGCCGTTCGCTTTCATCATAGATCAACGTCAGAATTTCTAGCCGCCAAGCGCATTTCGAACAAACTCAAGAATGGTTTGCCTTGGCGAGAATTGAAGCCACTGCTTTTCAGCGACCTTTGGGGCGAAAGGATAATCCGGCCATACATTGAACCAATTGCCGCATGGTTGGCCCTTTGGCACAACGAAGTGTTTGTTGAGGTTCGAGCAAGAAAGCCCCAGCTTCTGTTTCAACAAGGTCTTCCATATTCGATGCCGATCAGTATGCGAGAAGACCTTCTTAGTGCCTTTGTTGACAAGTATAGCAACAGCGATTGGCGTAGTGTCGGGGTTCGCATACAGGATGTGGCCCGATTGGGGCACCCCGACTTAGCGGCCACAATTCGCAACCTTTGGGAGCAGGCGAAGACCGGAAGTGATACCCTTGAGCTACTGCTTGAACTTATTCTTTTCACGCCAATACCGGATTGTGTTGATCTCGGTTTTGAGGTGGCTCTGGATGATGGTGCTGAGTACCAACACCGTGTTTACGCAGCACGCATTGTTCTGGAGCTAGGGACGCTGGATGAAAGGAAACGCCTAGGGGTGGACATTCTGGGCAAGGACTGGGGCGACGACATCGTTCGCACTCTTATTCCTTACCTGTCGCCCGATGCCGTTGACCTCAGTTCATTTGTCGAACTTGCGTGCCGAACCCAAGAAGCCCCAAACACTGTTCATGGGCTGAACTACTCTCTCTATGGCACCCTGAAAAAACCAGAATTGCCCGCGACGGGTGTGCGCGAATTGACTCACGCACTAGCTAGTTCGATTTGGGAAAACCGCTTAGAGGGAGCAAAAACCTTTCAAGCACATTCAAAGTACGATCACTTTACTGACGCGGTATTGTCTGGATGCGCCCGCGAAGCGGCTCTTCCCACAGACCAACTGCCGTTGGATTGGGTTTGGGATGCTATGATCGCACTCCACTTTGGTGAGCGGAAGCAGAGCATTATCGCTGCGGATGAGACAAAAATCTGTGAACCGGCATGCAAGATTGACCCCTGTATTGGGGTAATCGGCGTCCAAAAGTGACCCCCCTGATATTTCTGTTCAGAAGCTTCCTCAAAGGATTGAGGGAGCGATTTGGGGATGTTGGTTGTGGAGACGATTGCGAAGATCAGGCGGGCGCATTTCATCCAGGGGAAGTCGATCAAGCAGATCTGCCGGGAGCTGCGGGTATCACGGAACACGGTGCGGAAGGTGGTGCGGTCCGGGGCAACCGAGTTCAGCTATGACCGGTCCACGCAGCCCCGCCCCAAGATCGACCCGTGGCGGTCCGATCTGGATGAGATGCTGGCTGAGAATGACCGGCAACCCAAACGCCAGCGGCTGACACTGGTTCGGATTTACGAAGAGCTGCGCAACCGGGGTTATGACGGCAGCTATGATGCGGTGCGGCGCTATGCGGCGAGTTGGTCGAAGGCGACCCGGGAAGCTTCCGCCGCTGCCTACGTGCCGCTGAGCTTCGACCCGGGCGAAGCCTATCAGTTCGACTGGAGCCATGAGGTTGTCCTGATTGACGGCGTGACCACGACGGTGAAGGTTGCGCATGTGCGCCTGAGCCACAGCCGGATGCCGTTTGTGCGGGCCTATCCCAGAGAGACACAGGAGATGGTGTTCGACGCCCACGACAAGGCGTTTGCCTTCTTCGGTGGGGCCTGTGCGCGGGGCATCTACGACAATATGAAGACCGCCGTTGACGCGATCTTCATTGGCAAGGATCGGGCCTATAACCGGCGGTTCCAGCAGATGTGCGGCCATTACCTGGTCGACCCGGTGGCCTGTACCCCGGCCTCGGGCTGGGAGAAAGGCCAAGTCGAGAACCAGGTCGGCGTGATCCGCCGGCGCTTCTTCGTGCCGCGTCCGAAGTTCAAATCCTATGCCGAGTTGAACGCCTGGCTGGAGGATCGCTGCCTGGCCTATGCCAAGGCGAACAAACATCCAGAGTTGCGCGACAAGACGATCTGGGAGGTGTTCGAGGACGAGCGCCCGAGCCTTGTGCCTTACGTCGGCCCTTTCGATGGATTCCATGCAGTTCCCGCATCGGTGTCCAAGACCTGCCTCGTGCGGTTCGACAAGAACCGCTACTCGGTCGATGCCCGGGCGGTCGGGCGGCCGGTGGAGATCAGGGCCTATGCCGCCCGGCTGGAATGCTGGCAGGATGGGCAAATCGTTGGCCAGCATGAGCGGGCCTTCGGGCGGGACAAAACCATCTTCGATCCCCTGCATTACATCCCCGTTCTGGCCCGCAAACCCGGCGCCCTTCGCAACGGGGCGCCCTTCAGGGAATGGGAGCTGCCGGTGCCAATCCGCCGCGTGTGGCGCAAGCTGGAACGCCAGCCGGGCGGTGACCGGCAGATGGTCGACATCCTGAGCGCCGTGCTGACCGACGGGATTGATGCGGTCGAGGCGGCCTGCGCCGAAGCCCTGTCGCACAATGTCCATTCCGCAGGCGTCGTGCTGAACATCCTGGCCCGGCACCGCGAGCCGCCACCACCCCTGACAATCACCACCCCGGATGCGCTGAAGCTGGCCTGCGAGCCCATTGCCGACTGCAACCGATATGACAGCCTGAGGAGAACACAGAATGGAAAGATCCGAGGTAATCGACGCGATGGGAAAGCTGAGGCTCTACGGAATGAGGGCCGCCTATGACGAGGTCCTGACCACCGCCGTCAAACGCCAGCACGAGCCGCAACAGATCATTGGTGACCTGCTGACCGCCGAGATCAGGGAGAAGCAGGCCCGGTCAGTCAAATACCAAATGACCATCGCCAAGTTGCCGCTCGCCAAGGAACTGGAGGAGTTCGACTTCGAGGCCGCCGAGGTTAACGAGACCCTGATCCGCGACCTGGCCAACGGCGACTTCCTCGACCATCAGCGCAACCTCGTCCTGATCGGCGGCACAGGCACCGGCAAAACCCATCTTGCCGTCAGCATCGCCCGGACCTGTATCCGGGCAGGGCGCCGGGGCCGGTTCTTCAACGTGGTCGACCTGGTGAACAAGCTCGATGCCGAAGCCCGCGCCGAGCGCCAGGGCCGGACCGCCGACCTGATCTCCCGCCTCGACTTCCTGATCCTGGACGAGCTCGGCTATCTGCCCTTCGCCCAGACCGGCGGCCAATTGCTGTTCCACCTGATCAGCAAACTCTACGAACGCACATCCATCATCGTCACCACCAACCTGGCCTTCGGCGAATGGCCCAGCGTCTTCGGCGATGCCAAGATGACCACCGCACTGCTCGACCGGCTCACCCACCATTGCGAAATCGTCGAAACCGGTAACGAAAGCTGGCGCTTCAAGAACCGCGCATAGCGCCAACCCGAAACCCCGCAGGCCCGCCGCCGCTGCGCTATGTGAGGGCTACGCAGCGCCGGGCCTGCTCACCACCAAGGGGGTCAATATTGGATGCCGATAGGGGGTCAAACTTCAATGCCGATTGACACAAAAATCATCATTGAGCGGTTGAGAACTGACCCCGAACTTCGATCTCGATTTTTCTGGGCGACTTTTGAGTTGTCAGTCGCACTCGACAACGAAAAAGATGCATGGAGCAGATACCACAGCACCGACAGCGAAAACTATCTGGGAACCATCACAGAAGCTGACTACCCTTGGCTGTTCGAGGCTATGGAAGATCATTCCTTGCCAGAAAGAAGGGGGGTGGCATTCTATGCCGCGATCCTTTGCTGGAGAGCTAAGCGCGACGAAAAAACGGCTTCTCGCATTCGACGTGCGATTGCCGACCTGCCTGACCTTGTTGTCGAATATGACAAGTTCGCTAACCCGCCCAAAACCTCGCCGCACGAAAAATACCAACGCGAAAGTGCTAAACGCAAACAAAAACGTGAACGCAAAGAAGCCACCCGCCTCGCACAATGGGATAAATGGCGACTGGAATTGGAGGACGATCCGGCAGCGGCTTTTGTCGGAGAAGCCAAGGAAGGCAATCTGTATGATTTCTTTAACTGGATGGCGATGGCGACGCGGAGCCCTACCAGTTGGGGCGGTTGGTCAGAAGAGACCCTTCGCAACACGTTTTCGGAGACGCTTATCAGCCAATTGAAGCCTGTGCTTTCAGAGTTCTGGCGGACAGACGAAACGAAGACTTGGAGTGAAAAAGAAAAGAAGAACCAAACCAGTAGCCGATCAATAAATGCTCTCAGCGCTCTCAAAAGTGAGACAACGACCGACGGTTGGGCAGATCAATTGTCCGCCGAAGAAGCCCAACTCGCAACCAAACTTTCGATGGTTGAACTGAACGGATTTGCAGATTTTCTTCCCGCGCTTGCCTATACTCATCCCGTTCCAGTCGCGTTCGTTCTGACTGAGGAGTTGAGCGGACAGATTAGCAATTTGGACGACACAGAAAACGCACCTCTCTTGGGGGATCTGCACTACTTGGATGCTCCAGCTCTGAAAACCATCGTAGCGCATTGGCTGCTCGACAAGTTTGATTTGTTTCCGACAGAGTTTACCGAAGGCGCAAATGAAGCTTTGGTGCGAGCCGTAGACTTAGCGGTGGGGGGCACTGAACCCGAGGAGCGACAGGACGTTGTACGATTGGTGCAACAACGATTGGCCGAGAGCAGTCCGCTCAGCATTGGCCAAGCTGCTTGGCTGAGAGCCTATGCGGTTTTAGCACCTAAAGCGGGCTGTGCACATGTTGTCGAAACTCTGAACGCGTATAGCTCTTCAACGGAGGTCGAGTTCGGATTTTCCTTACTAGGTAAAATTTTCGGCGAGCGAGACTATTCCGGCGCAAAGCCAGACTTTGCAATCTTACCGCAGAGCGAACGAGCAGAACTGATCTCAAGTCTTGTGGAAACCGCTTATCGCGTTGCTCACCCTTCAACCGATATCAAGCATGACGGAATGCACAGCCCTGGACGCCGCGATTACGCGGAGAAAGCCCGTCGATACCTTTTCGACAGGTTGGGAGAGATTAAATGCCCGGAAACACATCACGCATTCGCGAGGTTTTCGGCCTTACCCGAATTTGATCACATGAAATCTAGGCTTTTGGAGATGCGAACAGAATTGGCCGCATCTGCCAGCGAACCAACTGCCATGCCAATCGAACGCGTAGTCCAGTTTGACCTGTCAGGATCACTGACACCAGAAAATACCGAAATGTTGCATACAACGATGCTCAACCGACTGTCGGATTACGAGCATTTTCTTCAACATAGCGAGTTTTCCAATCGCAATACGCTCCGACTTGTCGAACAAGAAACGGAACTCCGGAGAAATATCGCGAGTTGGTTAAATGACCACAGCAGAGGCATGTACCGCGTCAATCAGGAAGCGGTCAAAGTCAACGAAAACCGAACCGATATTCGGCTCAATGCTACTGCTGTCGATCTTGAGTTGGCTATTGAACTAAAGCTGGATGACAGCAAAGGTCGTTGGAGTGGAGCAAATTTAGAGGAGGCGTTACGAGATCAACTCGTCGGCAAGTATCTTTCTCACGAGCGCTGCCGTTCTGGCTGCCTGCTGATTGTCCAACGCGAGAAGAGACACTGGCAACATCCTGAAACTGGAAAGAAGATGAATTTGGCGCAGCTAGTCTCTTGGCTCCAAGAAATAGCTGCTGAAATCGTCTCAGAACGCCCCGAAATTATGGTCTGTGTGTTCGGATTGGATATTTCGGAATGAGCAAAAGCTTTGTGCAGAGTGCTGTCAACTACATGGTTTGCCACATTCTCTTGACGTCCATCCGGCTGGTCAAACCGGCCAGTCTTACTTCTACAAACAGTTTTGATGTTTGAACCACGATGCCTTTCATTTTTTCAAGACGCTTCATACAGCAATGTTTAGACAAGCTGAGAGTTGTTCTTTCGGACAGGCAGCACTCAGATTTGGTAGCCAGATTGAACCGGAGAAGTCCAGATCGGCTTGCTGCCATGTGGGAAACCGTCGTCTTAACGTGTTTCATGGATCAACCCAGTTTTTCTCATGAAGAACCGCTCGAAAACGGGCGCAAGCCAGACTTTCAGTTCCTCCTTCGTCAGACTGACACCCTTGTGGTCGGCGATGTTACGAGTGTCTCAGATAAGGGGCCAAAGAAAGACAACCCAATCGAACACCTACTTGAAGACGTCAATCGGATTGCAAAAAAGCATGGCTCTGATCGCAGTCAGTTCGATGTCCGCGTAGAGGCGCATGACGAAGGCGATTATCACAAGCGAAAAGTTGTTCTTGATCTGCCTAAAGGTGCGGAACGGCAAAAGTTTCTAAAAGAAGAGCTAACTCCTTATATCTCAGAGCGACTGAGGAAACAGGACTATGGACACAAAAAGCTATTTAACTCTGGAAACTATACAGTTGAGGTAACGTTCAAGCCAAAATCTCAGTTTTCCTCGTACAGTCATCCCAGTTTTACCAACGTCTTGCATGTCGACAGAAACCCAGTTTGGAACGCGCTCAAAGCCAAGGCAAATCAACTAAGAGGAGCGCCTGAGGGTGCTGTTCGGTTGCTCATCCTCTGCGACGGCGGTTGCGAGGCAATGCGCGAACGGGGGCTTGGGGCGGAAATTGGACGCGACGAAATCGTTAACGACTTCCTGAGACGCGAAACTGGCATCGACATTGTTATTTCGATGACAGTCAATGATGAGTTGCAACCATTTGGGCAGTCGCACATGCTGCACCATTGGTCTTGGGCCGCAAAGGAAGCGTTTCTGAAAGCAGGAAGGGCAGGTTCTGATGCGGCCACCGAAATCCAGCAGATTATCAATGAATTTGGGCGAAATCTGCCGAAGCCATCCGCAAACGCGGTATCTGCGGCGGCGAATTGTTTGAATAGGGACTATGGGATTGGCGCATGGGGAGGATACAAGGTGTCTGGTAGCAAAATCGAGATTTCAGCGAGAGCGTTGCATCGAGTGCTTGCTGGTGAAGTGAGCTTGGAGGAGTTCAATCGCGATCACGGTTGGCCAAACGGCAACCGTTTTGCGACTGCTTTGATGAATGGCCAGACCATCTCCTCCATTGCCCTAACGGATAACAGCGAAAGTGACGACGATTATGTAGAAATCACTTTTGCCCACGACGCCTCTTTGTCACCTTTCCGATAAGACCAATTCGTACTTTTAAGTGTTGCCATTCTCATATCCCCCAGAGCTGCCGGCGCTTTGCTCTGGGGGGCGTGGGTGAGAAGTAAATTTAAGAGGCGCGTAATTTGAGCTGCGGGTGTTGTGCTATGGAGCTAGTTTGTTGATCGAATCTTCTCATTAAAATCTGCCGCAGCTACCATGGACTTGAGATCGTCGAGACCCGAGTCGCCCGAGGCCATCGCGCGGATCATAGTGCTGATGGCTTCTTCGAACGTGCAAAAGAAGCTGTTGCCTTCCTCTGCTTTCAGAAACTTGACCATCCATTCATAGACCGGGCGTTCCAGTCGGATGTGGAGATCAACGGGATCGTCAAGGATAACCCCATCGTATTCAGGCCAAACCGCCCGGTCTCGGGCTGTCAGAGGTTCGCCCATGTCAGGATTGATATCACTAAGAAACGTTGCCAGTTCCTCAGCTTGTTCAGCTTCGTAGGCGTGGTCGATTTCGTCATAGTCGTGAGTCATTGTTTTATCTTTCTGTTTTGTTGAAGTGGAGATTACCGCGATGGGCCGGGGCGTTTGCGGGTTTGCTGTTGCGTGGGTGTTTTCGGTTCTGGTGGGTCGGCGGTTTCTTGAGTTTTGGCTTGTTGCACCTCCTGTTGTTTCAAGTTCGGACTCTGATCCTCTGCCCAGACTGGTTTGTCTTTGGCGTTGAGGTAGAGTTTCATGTCGTCGCGGTGGCGGGTCATGGCGACGTAGGCCAGAGACCGATCCATGGATTTGGACGCCAGCACATATGACCGATCCACGGTCGCGCCTTGGGATTTGTGGACGGTCACGGCATAGCCGTGATCAAAGCTGCGATAATGGTGCGGGTTGATCGTGACCAAGCGGCGTTGGCCGTCTTCCGTGTCCAGTTGCACGGACAGCCCATTTTCATCGGCACGGGTGACAGCGCCGAGCATGCCGTTTTTCACGCCCATCTCGCGGTTGTTCTGGGTAAAGACGATCCGGTCATCTTTCGCAAAGGCTCGGTATCCGGTTTCGGTCAGATACATCGTCTCTGGCCCGATCTTTCCCGCGCCTTGCATAGCACCGCGAATGGCTTGGTTCAGCGCATGTACATCCTTGCGGCGATGGGCAAAGGCCAATCGAGAGGCATCCACGCCGTTCTCGCTGACATCTGCCATGTAATCGTTGACCAAGGCCCCGAGCGCAGCGTCTCGATGCGCCGAATTGCGCACGGTGCCATAGGTTTCATAGCTCTGAACAGCCTCTGTGATACGGCCTTCGGCCAGATCACGAGACGCCTGTTTCTGCCAATCATCTCTTTGTCGATGGATTTCCGTGAGGCGCGCCGCGCCGTGTTCTTCGACCAGTTTGCGGAACGGTGTTCCGGCCTCAATGGGTTGCAACTGGTCAGGGTCGCCCACCAAGACCAGCTTCGCACCAATCTCATCTATACGGCTCATAATGCGATGCATCTGACGGGTGCCGATCATACCGGCCTCATCAATGACCAACACGTCGCCATTTTTCACCGGTTGGTTGCCATTGGCCCAGCTGAGTTCCAGCGATGCGAGCGTGCGGCTGTGAATGCCGGAAGAGGTCTGCAACCCCTCAGCCGCTTTGCCAGACAACGCGGCCCCGTGGACTTTGACACCTTCGCGAGACCACGCCTCATAGGCGGTCGCCAGCATCGTGCTTTTCCCAGCCCCGGCGAGGCCGACCACTTGGGACAGTTGCCGTTCGCAGAGAACGTGATGAATGGCATCGACTTGTTCATCACTGAGACGACCGCCAAAGCGGCGTTTCATTTCTGCATTCTGCCGGGATATCGCCGCACACGAAGAGTCACTGGATACCTGATAGCCAGTTCCGGCCGCCATTCGGTGAGACGCACCCAATAGTTTGGTTTCGGCGTTGAGATAGTCCCGCGTGGTGAAGCCCTGCGCATCACCTTCGCCGACACGGACCAATTCTGACGAAGACAACACAGTATCAATCGCAATCCGCAGCGCGTGGGGATCGTCAATGTGTTTCGCGAGACCACGCTTGATTGTGTCTGCGTCAAACACAGCTTCTTTCTCAGAAATCGCGTGCAGGATCAGGGCGGGATTGCGCTGTATCTGTGCCGAGGAAAACGGACCATCTTCTGGTGGCAAATGGAGCGCTTGGCGCGGATCAATCTTGATGCTTTGGCCATAGCTTTCGGCGCGATCCGCACCGACATGCAGGCGCTGCACCTCTTGCTCAAACGCTTTGCGGTCGTTCAGGTGTTTGTCGATCAGCGTTTGACGTTCCGCACGATCCCTTGCGTCACAAGCGGCTTTTTCCTGTGCAAAATCTTCCACCAAACGCCCATAGGCACCGGACAGGCGTGCCCAAATCAATGACATGCCGCGCGGCGCACGGGCATTGCGGGCCAACGTTTCTTCGGCCTGACGCTCTTGATGCATGGCGTGAAGCGCATCGCGCTCCTGCCGTTGCTGGGCAACAAGTTCAGCAAGCGCGGTCTGGTAGGTGTCACTGTCCTTGACCCGTTTCGGCGTTTCGGGCGCGTGGGACCGTGCCAGAAGCGCTTTTGCCTCATCTATCGACGGCAGGCTGTGCGGATCGCCAAGACGTTCCTTAAGCTGGTTGGGTTTGACCCCACACCAGCGGGACAGGGACCAAATCTTGCCGTCGTGATCGACAGCGACAAACCCACGGCGTTCCCCACGGGCCAAGGCAAACCCATGTTCCCAAAGCGCAGACGCAAAGGCTTGCCGCGAGTTGGAGCGTTCAAAGCACGCACGAAACAGGGCCTTCATTACTTTGGGGTCGCGGTCGAGCCGTTTGGCTTGCTGGGCCTCTTCGCGCGAATAATTCAACGGATCACGCTGGCGGAAATCCTCAAACCCGGCGGGCATGTCCCAGCCGTGTTCAATGTAGAGTTCCCGCGAGACGGCCATCAGCTTGCGCTTGAAATGCGGAAGGTTGATCGCTTTCATCTCGTCCGCGTCGATACGGGACCAGACGCAATGGGCATGGCGGCGGCCTTCTTTTTCATGGAACACCACCGCGCACGGTTGATCGGCGAGGCCGAGTTTCTGAGCAATGTCTTTGATTGCCGTTTCAAAAACGTCCACCGGCACAGACTCGTTGGGCGGCGGGTTCAACGACAGGGAAAAGAGATATTTCTGGCACTGCGTGGCTTGAGCGAGAGCTTCGATTTCCGCGAATGCCCCCGCCAGTTCATCAGCCACGAAGCCATCAATGGCATGTACAGTCACATGCTCATTGTCACGGGCATTCATCAAATGCCGCGCGAGTTCGGCCCCGTGGCCACGGGCATTGCCTTCCAAGATCATCGGTATTCTCAGTCTGTCAGCGCTTGAACCAGCAAGGCGCGCATCTCTTTGATCGCCTCATACGACTCGGTGATCTGCGCCTTGGTGTCGTCATCAACGACCAGAGCGCCAATATTCGCCTGATAAGCCAATTGGTTTAGATTAGAGGCCATGCGGGATTGCCCGAGCAGGGACAGACATTCGGCCAGAGCCTTTTTGTCCGCCACAGCATCCTTGGGCCGACGCTTGCGCCGTTTCTCTTCCTCGGCAAACACGCAGGCCCGTATATAGGCGCTGAGCGTCATCCCGACCGCCAGTTCTTCCAGCCGTTCTCGTTCTTCCGCCGTGAGACGCAAAGTGACAGGCGACACATCGCTGCGCCGTGTACCGCTTCGGCGCGGCTTGTGGCTCCGCTTCTTTAGGGGCTTTTGAATTGCTGCTTTGTTGAATGCCGATGAAATGACCGGCTCTTGTCCTGTCCATCTCATTGGCTCATCCCCCGTACCTTGGCTGTTCCCTTGGGGGCAGCAGGTGGATCGGCGGGCGTCTTATCCACAGATTTTTCGCAGCGCTGATCACCGCTGCAATCTAGGCAAAGCTGGCTTTCCGCAATGTGCGGCTCATGGCTCGAAGCCAAAGCTTGCTCCAACAGGTGGCGTTCAGCCAATAGGACGGTGTTCCACTCCTCCAACACTTCGAATAAAGTGTTCGAATTCGGACCCTCTAGGTCCGCCACTTGTTCGTTTATCTGTTTGAAATTTATTAACAAAAATTTCCAGCACCCAATCTGGCCCCACATTTGGCCCCACAAATCTTTCCCGCTGCTTTTGGGCGATAATTTTCTATTAAACCTATGTCTTGAGTCGTCTTAAATCGTGACACGCCGCTTCAGAATCGTGATCGGGGTCGCCGATCGCTATGGAAACCAGTAGCTGCAGCATAGAACGTGCCAGACTTTACCTTGAACGAAGGGTAGACGCATGACTTACACACCGCTTCAATTTGAGGTGTTTCCCGCACGCGCCGATCAGATGGCCGGAAACCAGACCCCCGGTGGCATTTCCCGCGGGTATTGTGAAAAGTGAAAGCGAAATGATCCTCCCCCAACTGAAGTGGTCCGCCCCTATAGTTAGGAAACGGAGGATCAAAGATGGGAATCAAACGCCACAAGCCGGAAGAGATTGTCACGAAGTTCCGGCAGGTTGGCGGCGAAGTTTTCTACAGCCTGAGGGAGGCACAAATCCTGATCGAACAATGGTCCCTCTCGTGACATTCCTTCGGAATGCACTGCCGGTCAGCGGGAAAACACTACAACACCAAACGACCCCACAGTGCTCTCGGCTACCGCCCACCAGCCCCGGAAACCATCGTCCAGATGGACCCAAGGCCGGTCATGCACTAACAATCAAATTGGACCGCCAAGGTGGGGCTGATCACTCGACACTCTACAAAACTTAGGATTCCTGTCGATAGCTTCGCACTCAAAGGAGGCATATTATTTATGCGAACCGTGACATTTACCAAAATAGTAAGCAATTCTGGGTCCGTCCGCTATGAGTGGACAGGTACAAACGGGGACGACGAGATTAGAGGCTTTAGCGGCCAAAGGAATCAGATCTCAGGTTTGGAGGGAGATGACGTCCTTCGCGCAGGTAAACAAACCAGCGGAGAAGTGCTGATTGCAGGCGAAGGGAATGACTTACTCTTCGGAGGTCTTGGTCATGATTTTCTTCTAGGCGGCTCTGGTGCGGATTTCATGATTGGGGGCGTTGGGGATGATTATTACGCTGTGGATAGTCCTGATGATGTAATCATTGAGCGGGCGAGCTGGGAAAATTCTGTTTGGGGGGACACTGTTGCGTCTGAAATCGACTTTTCGTTGCTTGGCATTGCAGTAGAAAGGCTAACCCTTTCCGGAAGCGCGGTTTTGGGAATTGGAAATGCGTTGGACAATACGATCCAAGGTAACGACTCCGCCAACACCCTCGACGGCGGGCGCGGCATTGACACCCTGACCGGCAACCATGGCGACGACACCTACATCCTGCGCCACAAGGACGACACCGCTGTTGAGGTCGGTCTGAACGCTCGCCAGAAAACCCTGCGCGCCGAGGAAGGCGGCCATGACACCGTGCTCGCCCACAACAGCTTCAAGCTGATGCTTGGGATCGAGGATATTGTCCTGCAAGATGTCCTCGGCAAGAACGGTCATGCGGTGAACGGGCTGACGGCCATTGGCAACAACCTCGACAATCTGGTGCAGGGAAACGCGACGGACAACAGCCTCAATGGCCGCACCGGGAACGACACGCTGACGGGCGGCGCGGGGGCGGATGATTTTATCTTTACGGACACGCTTGGCGCGCAGCATGCGGATCTGATTACGGATTTCGCGACCCAAGAGGACCGCATCGTGATCAAAGGCGCGTTGGTCAATGTGGCCGCTGGCGTGCTGGACGATACGGCTTTCCACCTCGGCACCGAAGCCCAAACCGCCGCACATCGGTTCCTGTTCGACGGCACCACCCTGCGCTATGACGCGGATGGCGATGGTGCGGGAGCTGCGGTTGATGTGGCCGTGTTCGAGGGGGCCCCGATCTTGACGGCCGATGATATTTTCATCACCTGAGGTGCTGCGCAAAGGGACATTGCCCCGCTTCAGCTCTCTTCAAGCATCATGCCGCCCTACTTACTCTTGTATTTGTAGAAGGTGCCTTGGCTGATCCCATGGCGCCTGCACACGTCAGCCGTCTTCTCGCATGCTTCCTGTTCCTTGATCATCTGAATGATCTGTTCGTCAGTGAATTGCGTCTTTTTTCGTCCGTCCTTAAGTTGGGGGGACTCTACACAAAACTGGAGGAGATTCAGGGGCTCAGGTCATCATTCGCGACACTTTTGCGAAAGTTTGGGCCGCGGCCTTGCGGATCGAAGCTGTGCGCTTCATTCCTGATGGGGAATTTGACAAGACCTGACTGACCGCAATGCATGAGAATACGATGGACGTAGTTTGCGTAGCCCATGACGATGCTCACCGTTTCTCGAAAACGCCGGTTCCAGAAATCCGTATCGTCAAGGATCATGGGGTTGAGGGTGACGCGCATTTTGGCATCAAGGTGCAGCATCGCTCGCGCGTGCGCGCGAACCCGGATCAGCCCAACCTTCGGCAGGTGCACCTCATTCATGAGGAGTTGTTTGAGGAAGTAAAAGAACGCGGTTTCACGGTGCATGCAGCGGATCTGGGTGAAAACATTACCACACGCGGGATTGACCTGCTTTCGCTTCCGCGACATGCGATCCTGCGCATTGGTGTCGACGTTCGCCTGGAAGTGACGGGGTTGCGCAATCCCTGTTCCCAGATTGAGAATTTCATGCCGGGTCTGCTCGATGCGGTCCTGGTGAAGGGCAGCGACGGCACATTGATCCGAAAGTCCGGGATCATGACCGTTGTAAGATCGAGTGGCACTGTGAAACCGGGCGACAAGATCGAGGTCGAGCTGCCGCCCGAGCCCTTCTTGCCGCTTGAGCGGGTCTGACCCCACGAAGACACGCATCGCCTGATTTGGCCTTACCCAGCGCGCGATGGCCGCCAAGATGGTCGCAGCTATGGCCAAAAGTGTCACCACCCAAACCAGATGGAGCATGGCGATATAGGCAACTTCGGCAGCCCATCGCGAGCGACACCAGGCTCATCTCGGTCAAACCGCCGGGGGCGAAGGCCAGGACGATCTGCTGTGTCGATTGCCCAAGCGGATTTGCAAGCATCTGCGCAAAAGCCAACGTTACAGCGAGCATCAGAATTGTAGCCCCAAGGCCCAGCACGAAAGCGCGCGCCACCACGCGGGCCGACGCCCCACCAGAGCGAGTGTCGCGGCCTGTTGCCCCCAGCGATCCAGAGGCAAAGCGCCCCTAGTCGCCACGTTGGTATTTTTCGATGAGCGCGTCGATGTCGAGCGCCCGGATATCTGGCAGGGCGGCCCGGTATTTATCGCGCGGCCAGTCCCAGACCGCGATTTCTTGCAAAGCCTCGGCCTGGGCCGTGGTGAACCTTTGTTTGATGGGTTTCGCCGGGACGCCCCCCACCACAGTATACGGATCGACGTCGCGTGTGACGACCGCACCCGCGCCGATCACAGCTCCGGTGCCGATGGTCACGCCTGCCGTCACGGTCACCCCGTGTCCGATCCACACATCATGTCCGATGGTGACCCAGTTTGATTTGCGCCATTCAAAGAAGTCATTATCATCCTCGCCCAGACCATAAGCCTCGGCCCGGTAAACCGAGTGGTGCTGCACCGCGCGCCAGGTGGGGTGGTTGCCCGGATTGATCCGCGTTGCATTGGCGATGGAACAAAACTTGCCAATTGTGGTCCAGACAACATGGCAGTTTTGCGTGATGTAGGAATAATCGCCCATCTGGGCCTCCTTCATCACGGTGCCTTTGCCCACCTCGGTCCAGACGCCCAGCTCGCACCCTGTCACGCTGGCCTCAGGGTGGATGGTTGGAGCCTCGGACAGATGGTTTTTGGCGCCGGCCCCGCTCATTTCGTGCCATCCCATGTGCCGATGATCCGCGCCCGGATCAGGCCGGACAGGAAGTCGATGACATAGACCATAGCGATGATCAGAAAGATGATCGACCAGGCCTCTTCCCATTTATAGGCCGAGATCCGGTCAGACAGCAGAAAGCCGATGCCGCCTGCGCCCACGATACCCAGAATGGTGCCCGACCGCACGTTGGATTCGAAGTTATACAGCAGGATCGACAGGAACACCGGGCTGACCTGTGGCGCGATGCCAAAGCGGATTTGCTGCAACCGTGACCCGCCCGAGGCCTTGACCCCCTCCACCGGTTTGGTCGAGGTGTTCTCAATCGCTTCGGAAAACAGCTTGGAGAAGGTCCCGATTTCAGACACGGCGATGGCCAGAATACCGGCCAGCGGGCCAAGGCCGAAGGCGCGGATGAAGATCAGTGCCAGGATAAGGGTTTCAAAGGCCCGGATCACGTCATAGCCCCGGCGCACGCTCAGGCGCATGAAGTTCAGCCGGTTGATGTTCTTGGCGCCCAGGAAGGATAAGGGGAAGGCGATGATCGCCCCCAGGATCGTGCCCATGAAGGCAATCGACAAGGTCTCGCCCAGCCCTTTGAGGATCTCTGAGAACTCAGCCCAGGTTTTCCAGATATAGGGCGGAAACATGAACGACAGCACATCGCTCAGACGGCCCAGCCCGGCCCAGATACGCGCGGGGCTGAAGTTAAACGCCCACAGGCTGTAGCCCATCAGCAGGGCGAAGCCTGCCCAGAGGGCATAGCGCGTCAGACGCACCTGTAACGGCGCCTGAAAGGCCAGCGGCACGCGGGCGCGGGCGGCCTCGATTTGGTCTTGGGTCAGGCTCATGTCCGGTCCTCCATACCGATGATCCGGTGACGCAGCTTCTCAGAGCCGAAGTCGATGATGATGACAGTGACAAGGATGATCACGAACAGCGCCGACAGGTCGGTATATTCCTGAAAGCTCATGGCGGTGCGGAACTCTTGCCCCAGACCGCCGGCGCCGACATAGCCAATGATCGAGGAGGACCGCACGTTGATCTCAAAACGCAGCAGCGTGTAGCTGATGATATTCGGCAGCACCTGCGGCACTGCGCCGTATCGGATTTGGTCAAACCACGTGCCGCCGGCGGCTTTCACACCCTCCAGCGGTTTCATGTCGATGTTTTCGTTGACCTCGGAATAAAGCTTGCCCAGCGCGCCGCACGAATGCAGCCCGATGGCCAGCACTCCGGCCATGGGTCCGACCGAGAAACAGAAGACAAAAATCAGCGCCCAGACCAGATCGGGCACGGTGCGGGCGATCTCCAGGTAGCGGCGGGTGATCCACATAACCCATGTATTGGGCGCCAGATTGCGCGCAGCGGGGAAGGACAGCAAGAACCCACCCACGACGCCAAAGATCGTTGCGACAAAGGCGATCAGCACGGTTTCCAGCAACAGGCGCAGCCAGATTTTCCAGCGCCAGAACCATTCACCGAAATCCGCCCAGAAACTGTCCCATCGCAGGGTTGGCAAGGTTTGGGTCAGGTAATCCCCCAGTCGCGGGATGCCCGCCGGGATGATCCAGCGCCAGTCGCGCGACCCATCGGGCAGCGTCACCTGCGTGACCTTGAAGAAATCCCCCATCCACGCGGCCAGCGCGAACAGCATCAGAAACAGGGCCGTCCCCAGCGCCCAGTTGCGGCGGGCGATGCGGCGCTTTTGGGCAAACTCGGCCTCGAAATCGGTGATCCGGTCGGGCACGGGCAGGCCCGACGCCATGGGATCGGCGGTGGTGGTCATGGGAACCTCGTCAAGAGAACGCTTGCACGGCAAAAGGGGGCAGATGACCCGCCCCCTTTTCCAACTGTGTCGCTTAGGAACCGCGACGCTGTTCTTTGATCCACTGGCGCATTTCTACGATCCACTGGTAACGCTCGGCGTCGACGCGCATGAAGCCAACTTTGTTGTTGTCGTCTTCGGGGTCGTAGGACGAGTACATTTTAAAGCCCGCATCGTCCTCCAGCGGGAATTTCTCGATGGCGGCGGTGACATCTTCGATCATCTGCTCAGGCAGGTTCTTGCGGAAGGTCCAGGGGCCGGTGGTGATCTCCGGGCTCTGCCAGATCTTGCAGATCTGACCGGGCTCGATCATGCCCTTATTCTCCATACGCTGGTAGATGCCGTTCACGTCGTTGTTCTGATAGGTCGAGGCAGTATCAAAGGTGCCGTTGTACACGCCCTGAACGTCGGCTTCGTGGCTGCCACCGAAAGTTATGGTGCCGAAGAATTCTTCGGGCTTGAAGCCTTCTTTGTTGACCATGTTCCAGTAAGGAACAGCATAGCCCGAGGTGGAGTCGGGGTCGGCGAAGGCGTGGACTTTGCCCTTGGCGTCTGCCAGCGATTTGATGCCGCTGTCGCAGCGGGTCACGACGATCGAGTAATAGCCGGTAGTGCCGTCTTTCTTGATGTCGGTCAGGGTGGGCACAACGCCGCCGTTGGTGGCGGTATAGGCCGCGGCGTAGGACGACGATCCCAGACGTGCGATCTCGATCTGGTCAGCGGCCAGCGCCTGGATCACGCCGTCATAGTTGCCGGCGGTGAAGATCTCAACTTCGACGCCCAGCTCTTTTTCTAGGAAGACCTCCAGCGGGGTGTAGCGCGCGATGCGGTCTTTTTCGTTCTCGCTCGATAGAACGCCGAACTTCAGAACCTGGTAGTCGTCTTTCCAACCGTCGGCCATGGCCGGGGCTGCAATCAGGGCCGCAAGAGCGGTAGCAGTGATGAAACGCATGTGGATATCCCCTTGTTTGCGCTTTCGATAAATGGGGTGATCAGGCGGCTGGGACGGGTCTGCGCACCGAGGTCGACGTGACCGCCTCGTTGAATGCGCGCAGGCCTTCCAGCCCATAGATGTCGCGGACCACATCGTCGGTCAGCTGGGAGGCGGTGCCATCAAAGAACACCCGGCCCTGACGCATCGCGATGATCCGGTCGCAATAGGCGCGGGCGGTGTCCAGCGTGTGCAGGTTGACCAGAACGGTGATGCCGTCTTGGGTGTTGATGGTTTTCAGGCCATCCATCACCAGCGTGGTGTTTGCCGGATCGAGCGAGGCAATCGGTTCGTCCGCCAGCATGATTTTTGGCTTTTGTACCAGCGCCTTGGCGATGGCCACGCGCTGTTGCTGCCCGCCCGACAGAGTGCCCGCCCGCTGCAGCGCCTGCGGCACCAGATCCAGACGGTCCAGCGCCTGAATGGCCATGGCGCGTTCCTCATCCGAGAACTGCATCGCCATCGACGACAAGAAGCCGTGCTCGGCCAGACGACCGATCAAAACATTGGTCAGTACGTCCAGACGATCAACCAGATTGAACTGCTGAAAGATCATCGCGCAATCGCGACGCCATTCCCGCAGGGCTTTGCCCTTGAGAGAAGTGACCTCCACGCCATCAAACGAAATCGACCCCGAAGTGGGGTCGGTCAAACGGTTGATAAGGCGCAACATAGTGGATTTTCCCGCTCCCGAACGGCCGATCACGCCGACAAACTGCCCGGGTTCAATATTCAGCGAGACATTGTCGACCGCTTTGGTTTCACCGAACGCACGGGTGACGTTTGAAAGTGTCAGAAGCTGTTTCATGCCGATTCATCCGAATGAATTTAACAGCTTCTTTCTAAGAAAATCAGGTAACATCCGAGAGTCCCTGACATGACAGTTTTACTACCTCAGGCGACGGTGCGCAGGCGTTCAGCTGTGGTTTGCAGCGTTCCGTTGGAATGAATGGTTTCACCGTTGCGGAAGGTGGCCACCACGCGGTCAGCCGCATCCGCGATGAACAGATCGGCGGCGCGGCCAACGGTGATCTCGCCGCGATCATGCAGGCCCAGAGCCTTGGCCGGATTGGCCGTGGCCAGCCGGGTCGCCCCCGCCAGCCCATCCGGGTCGGTTTCGGCCAGAATACGAACCGCGGGCAAGATCGCCGCGGGGTGATAATCCGCCGCCAGGATGTGCAGCAGCCCGGCGGCATGGGCATCGCGTGCTGACAGGTTCCCCGAATAGCTTTGCCCTCGCATCGCATTCGGCGCGCCCATGGCGATCATCAGCCCGCGATCCGCTGCGATTTGCGCGGCCTCGATCGTCACCGGAAACTCGCTGATCACAGCGCCGATATCTGCCATCAGATTGGCTTTTTCGACCGTATCGTCATCATGGCTGGCCATCGCCACACCATACTGAGCACAGAGCCGCGAGACCTCTTGCAGGTTCTCCAATATCTGGTCACTTGAGGTCGCCGCCGCGATCCGGGTTTCGATCCCGGCGCGCACCTCGGCCTCGGACAGGTCCGATCTGCGCAGGCGATAGGCGATCAGCTTTTCCAGATTGCGATACTGGCCCTGACCCGGCGTGTGATCCATGACCGAGCACAGATCGACAGCCCCTGCCTGCAGCAACCCATCCAGCGCGGCGATGGCATCGGTATAGGTCATGTCGAACCGCGCATGAATTTTGTGATCCACCCGCAAGCCGCGCAGGCTGTCTTTCAGCGCGCGGATGATGCTGCTGGTATGTGCGAACGAGCGCCGGTCGCCATCCTTGGCGTTGCGCGAAAAGGACACGCCCGCATAGGCCGTTGTCACCCCCGCCGCCGCAAGCCGGGCATCAAGGTGGCCGACCGCCACTTCCATCGGAAAATCCACATTGGGGCGCGGTTCCAGTTCCAGCTCGATCATATCGCCATGCATGTCGATGAAACCGGGGAACAGATGCTTGCCATGGCCCGAAATATCCCCGGGAACCACGTGGTCCTTGATGTCAGCGATTTTGCCGCCTTCGATCAGAACCGATCCGCCGGGAACAACGCGGTCGGGCAGGACAAGGGTAAAGTCAGACAACCACATCGTTTCGATCCTCTTGGGGGTGCGCATCGGGGGTCAGGTCAATTTCGCGATCAATCAGCGTGGCCACGTCGCCGAGGTGGTGGAACACACCAATCATCGCGGTGCCTTGGGCCTTGAGCTCGGCCAGACGGTTCACCAGGGCGGCGCGGGCATTGACGTCTAGCGAGGCCGTGGGCTCGTCCAGCAGCAACAGGCGTTGGGACAGGATCAGCGCGCGGGCCAGATTGACCTTTTGCTGCTCGCCCCCGGAAAAGGTGGTGGGATAAGCGGCCCAGAGCTCGGATTTGACGCCAAAGGTGTCCAGCCAATGGCGGGCCTGTTCCATGGCGCCATCCGCGTTGTGCCCCGCCAGGCGCAGGGGTTCGGCCACCAGTGCCTCGGCGCTGACGCGCGGACGCGCCGTCAGGAACTGGGTGACGAACCCGATCTCGGTGCGGCGCAAAAAGGTCACATCCACATCGGCGGCGCGCACCAGATCAATCACGCCGTGGTCCGAGTGAAACAAAACCGCGCCGCTTTGCGCCAGATAGCTGCGATAGAGCGTGCGCAGCAGGGTCGATTTGCCCGCCCCGTTGCGCCCTTTCAGCAGCAAAAACTCGCCCGCGTTCAGGGTAAAGGAAATATCCTGAAACGCCCCCATCCGGGTGCCCAGATGGTGCATGGTAAAGCCCTTGGTCAGGCTGCGAACATCAAGAACAGTCATAGCTTTGCGTGCACCAATTGTTGCGTATAGGCATGTTGCGGATCCTGAAACACCTGATCGGCAAGGCCGGCCTCGACCACCTCGCCCCGGCGCATCACCATGACCCGATCCGACAGGGTGCGAATAACGCCCAGATCGTGGCTGACGATGACCATGGTGATTTTGCGCTCCTGCTGAAGCTTTTTCAGCGTGTCCAGCACCAGCGCCTGAATGCTGACATCCAACCCGGTGGTGGGTTCGTCCAACAGCAAAAGCGCGGGTTCCAGGGCGATGGCCTTGGCCAGCTGAACACGTTGTTGCATCCCGCCTGACAGCTCGATCGGTGGGGCGTCCATGCGTTCGAGCGGAAATTCCGACGCGTCCAGCGCATCTTGCGCCTTCTCGCGCAGCCCCGAGAACTGGCGTTCCCCCGCGACCAACAAGCGTTCTGCGACGTTGCCCGACGACGAATGGGTCATCAAAAGCCCCAGATGCGGATTTTGATAGACGATGCCGATGCGGGTGGCGCACAGCATCCGCCGCGCATAGCGGTCCAGATCGAACAGGTTGCCCTGCACATCCGGCAGGTCCAGCGTGTAACTGCCGGTATCGGGTTGCTCTTCCAGGTTCAGGCTGCGCAGGAAGGTAGATTTGCCCGAGCCGCTTTCGCCAACGATCCCCAGAACCTCGCCGGGATAAACGGTGGCAGACACATCGTGCAGCGCCTGCACTTGGCCATAAGCCTTGGAGACATTGCGCGCGATCAACAACGGGCGGGTCTTGACGATCCGAGGGGCGTCCATCATTGGGCCATCTCTCCGTTTTTGTACCAGGTGGCGCCGATCTCGACCGTTTCACCGTCTGATTTGCGGATGGTTTTGACGCCCAGCTCGCTGTCCGACACCTCAAAGGTCGAGCTGCCATCGTCTTGCGGGATTTCATTCATAAAATAGCCGCGTGCGCCCGAGCGGGTGCAAGTCAGGCCGCCGTGGTCTTCGACCAAGTAGGGCACATCGTCAAAGACCAGCGGTTCGACCCGCGTGAACGGTGGCACCGCGTGCAGGCGTTTCTCGCGCCCCGCGGACAGGATGGTCAGGTGCTTGGCCATATGCATCTTGGGCACGTCCCAGCGCGGGATGGGCGAAGGCGTCATCACAAAGCGCCCGTGCACCAGGCTGGGATAGCTGGCGCCCTGCATCACGCGGCCCGAGCGCACGATTTGCTCATAGAGCTGAAGCCACATCCGCCCGTAATCGGCATCCGCATGCATCTGGCGGGCAATCGACATGTTTGGTTGCACCGGGCGCAAAGGTTCTGGGTTGGGCACTTGCAGCACCAGCACCTGATCCTCGCGCAGCACCTCTTCGGGAATGCGGTGGCGCGACTGGATCAGATCGGCCTTCAGCGTGTCGGTGGTTGTGGGCGCCCCCGACACACGCGCCAGAAACCGCCGGATAGACGCCGCGTTGACGCTGTCATCGGCGCCCTGGTCGATGACCTTGATCGTTGTCTGAGGGTTGATCAGCGTGCACGAAATCTGCAACCCGCCGGTGCCCCAGCCCCGCGCCATGGGCACCTCGCGGCTGGCATAGGGCATCTGGCATCCGGGTACGGCGATGGCTTTCAGGGCCTTGCGCCGGATCTCGCGCTTGGCGGATCCGTCAAGGAAGCCATAGGACATCGGCTCCCAGTCTTTGGTCAGGGATTTGAGGCTCATTCCGCCGGCTCCGTCTGCGGTTTTGTCTGCGCTTGCGCGGCTTTCTTGGCCTTGGCGTCGCGCATCGCATCAAGGCTGGATTGGAAGGTGACGTAGTGGGGCAGCTTGAAGTGGATGCAAAAGCCCGAGCTTTCGACGCCCTCGGTGTGATACAAAAAGAACTCTTCTTCGGTCGCAGACCCCTTGGGCGCATCGCCCGAGTTCAGATCCAATGTCGCGGCGGCGATTACTTTGACCTCGTTCCAGCCCATGGTGGCCGCAAAGCCAAGATCCAGCTGATCGCCCTTTTTGTTGACCACCTCGGCCTGGCTGATCTTCACACGGCCCGCGCTGAACGTCGTTCCACGCGGGTGGGTCACCCTGACCTCGGCCTCGGCCAGACGTAGTTCGTTCACTGTTGGGTGGGCCTTGCCATAGCCGCGCTGGGCGGCGTAACCCAAGGCCAGAACGCCGCCGGTTTCAGCGCGCGCCAGGCTTTGCAACGTGTGCGCGCGTTTGGCCGGAAACAGCAGCGGCTCGCGGGTGACATCGGGGATGTCATCGCCGCAGGTTGCATCTGGCATGGGGGCTGTCAGCAGCTCATTTTCAGCCTGCCAGGCCGCGACCGAGGGCTGATGCGCAGGCGCCGCTTGCGCCGCCGGTTCGACGGCAGGTGGCTGATGCGTTTCGCCCGACAGCACCTCGGTCGCCAGTATGCGATGCGCGTAATCCAGCGTCGGCCCCAAAACCTGCCCGCCGGGAATATCCTTGAACGCAGCCGAGATCCGGCGGTGGGTAAACAACCCGTCCTGCGTTACCGGCGCGGCCACGGCCAGGCGTGGCTGCGTGGTACGCCAGGCGCGCAAAAGCAGGATCGCCTCGTAGAGCTCGCCTCCGGTTTGCGCCAGCGCCAGTGCGGCCAGATCTTCGTCATACAATGAAGCCTCGCCCATGACGCGGTCGATCAGATAGGGCATGGCAGTGCGGATTTCCTGCACGCGCGCGGGGCTTATGGCCCCCATTTCCTCGCGGAACAGGCGCTGGGATTGTTCAATCGCGCGCTCGCCACCCCGGGTCGCTACATAGGCCATCACAGCACCTCAATCATTGTGGACCGCGGCAGGCCCAAAACCTGATCGCCGTCCAGAAGGAACATCTCAAACCCCATGGGGTAACGCATGGTGGCGGCGCGCTGCGCCCAGAGTGTCGTGGGCACCCCGCCAACCAGAATGTCGATATGCCCGTCTACCCCCGGGCCGGTCAGGCGCAGCCGTTCACCGCCGCCCAACTGGGCCGGAATGATCAGGGTAGCGCCATCTTCGGGGTACATGTCTGTGCCCTGACGCATCGTCGAAATCAGGTCGGGCGCAGGCGCTTGGGTCAGGAACAGATGATCGGCTTGGGCCGGATCGGTCAGCTGCGCCCCGGTGCGCCGGGCGACGTCGGACAGGGCGGTGCTGTCGCAATAGACTGCACATTCGCGATCAAGCAGCGTTTCGATGATAACCTCGGACCCCGCCTCGGGCAGTTGACGCGCCAGGCCGGGACGTGACAAGGCCCACATCAGTGCCTCGTAGGCGGCATTGGTGCGGCTCTCAAATGCGGACGGGGTCGGGTGGGCTGTCATCAGAAGGTCTCCATGTCGACGCGCGTGGCCTCAATCCGGCGCAGCCTGTCCTGATCGGCCTCGGCCTGCGCGGTTTGTTCATGCGCGATGAAATCCGTGCAGGCGTCATGATGAATGCCCGCCGCCACGGCAGCATCGATCAGTGCCATGGCCATGGCGGCCTCGAGGTCGCGGCCACGGCGCATGCCATAGCCGTCCTGACCTGCGGCCACGATCCGGGCCTCGCTGACCAGCACTTCGCCCAGATGAAAGTGGGTGCCCTGCGCCGTGTCCCGCATCGGCAGCATCACCAGCCCCGTGCGGTTTTGCTGCACCTCAATGTCGCCCAGATGCGGGATCAACCCCTCGGCAAAGGTTTTCAACCTGTCCACATCGGCCCGCGCTAAAATGCTGAGCATCGCGTCATGGGGATAAGTTGGCAGGCTCAGCGGGTCAGGCATGATGGGATCCTATTCGTCGGAAATGGTGAATTTGACCCGCGCGGCGGACCAGATCACCTGGCTATAAGAGATCGGCGTGCCATCGGTCAGCGTATCGACGGCGCGCACGACGATGACCGTCATGTCGGGGTGTTGGTTGAGGGTCTGGGCCTCGTCCCGGCGCGCGGGGCGGGCATGCATCTGGGTGCTGCCACGCAGGTAGTCGTCAATCCCATAAGAGGCATAGACCGCGCTGACTGACTCCATCGCCTGTCGCCGTTCCGGGAAATCCGGGAAACGCGCGGCGTCATGATAGATCGTTCCGAACGACACAGGCACGCGATCCGCCATGGTGATGCGATGGCTGGCGATCACGGGTGCGCCGACCTCAAGGCCAAGGTTGGTGGCAACGCGCTCGGTCGCCGCAAGATGTTCGACGCCCAGGCTCTGGCCCGACACATCGACGCCCTGCGCGCCCAGGTTTTTGCGCAGACGGGTGCGGGTGCCGATGGAATACTCCAGCAAGGTATGGGGCTGGACAAAGGTCCCGCGACCCTGTTCGACGCTCAGGAACCCTTCTTTCGCTAGCTCTGAGACCGCGCGGCGTACAGAATGCCGACCCGCCGCATAAAGCGTGGCCAGCTGAGGCTCTGTCGGGAGCTTTGCGCCCGTTTCCAATACACCGTCCATGATGTCTTGCTTCATCTCCGCGCATATGTCGCGCCACTTGTTATGAGTTATCGTAATTCATCCGAATGATTTTCAGCTATCGGCTGTTTATGACAGCGCCATGTCAGCGACAACCGATTACCGATCTTCGTATTTCTTTCATGAAACTGTTGGCTGTTTGCCAATCGCCGCTCCGAAACATTCGAACGAATTTATTCTGGAGGCTGTCATGAAATTCAAATCTCTGATCCTGGGCCTTGGCCTGGCTGCTGCATCCGCAGTTGCCGCCACGGCTGAAACCTGGAAGCTGGCTGTAACCGACGTTGAAGGCATGGAGCGCCTTCAGCTGGAATGGGGCCCTTTTAAAGAGGCACTGGAAACCGCAACAGGCGAAACCTTTGAGTTTTACGCCGTGAACTCGCGCACCGCAGCGGCCGAAGCCCTGCGCGGCGAAACCGTCGATTTTGTCGTCACGGGCCCCGCCGAATATGTGGTCATCAACAAGCTGACCAAAGCAACCCCGCTGATCGGTCTGGGTCGCCCTGACTATCACTGTGCAATCATCGTGCGTTCAGACAGCGGCATCAACGTGCCGTCCGACCTGAAAGGCAAGAAAGTGGCCTTTGGGGATATCGGCTCGACCTCGAACATGCTGTGCCCGATGCAGGCTCTGGCCGATCAGGGTGTTGATCCGGTGAATGACGTTCAGAAAACCCACACTTCGCGCAACATCGCGTTCGAAGCTCTGAAAGCGGGCGATGTGGATGCCATGGGCATGAACGCCGGCAAATGGGTTGGCCTGCGCGCCAAGGAAACCGAACTGCCCTATGGCGCGTTCAAAATCATCGCCCGTTCGGGGGATCTGCCCAACGACATGATCATGGTCGGCGCCCATGTGCCTGCCGACACCGCCCAGATGGTCAAGGCTGCGATCCTTGAGAACAAAGCACAGGTCATCGCTGGCATCACCGCCCATGAAGAGAACGACAAGTATATCGGCATGGATCTGGTCGCCATCGAAGACAGCGCCTACGACTATGTGCGCGCGATGTACACCAACGCGGGCTACCCGCAGTTCGACAATTTCATCGGTGAGTGATTTGTTGGACCATAAGGTCGCGCCCGCGCGGCCAAAGGCAACCGGGAGGGAGTACCTCCCGGTTTCGCCTGTTGATATCGAGGCGCATCAGATCGGCAAGACCTTTGGTGACAATGTCATCTTTTCGGGGCTGAGCTTTCGTCTGGCCCGGGGGGAAACGGTGGCCCTGGTCGGGGCGAACGGGGCGGGGAAATCGACCCTGCTGCGCTGCATGATGGGCCTTATTCCCGCCACCGAGGGCAAGGTGACCTTGCTGGGCGAAGACGCCACTGGCGCCGATCGGCCCACCCTGCGTGCGTTGCGCGCCCGGATGGGGCTGGTGTCGCAAAAACACAATCTGGTGTCGCGGCTTTCGGTTTTGTCGAACGTGGTTCAGGGCCTGTTGGGACGCAACCCGGGCCTGCGCCATTGGAACCACAGTTTTGCCCCTGCCGAGTCGCGCGCGGCCGCAATGCAGGCGCTGAAAAAGGTCGGCTTGGCCGATTTCGCTTTGCGTCGTGCCGACCGTCTGTCGGGCGGGCAATCCCAGCGTGTGGCCATCGCCCGCGCCATTGTTGGCCGACCTGAGATTTTGATCGCGGATGAGCCCTGCGCGTCACTTGACCCGTCTGCGGGTGAAGACGTGATGGAGCTGTTCTTTCGTTTGGCGCGCGAAGAGCGTGTGACGGTCGTGTTTACCTCTCACAACATCGAACACGCCTTGCGGTATGGCGATCGGGTGCTGGGGTTGGCCGATGGGGATCTGAAACTGGATGCCACGGCTGCTTCTTTGAACGCCGCAGACCTTCGGGGGCTCTATGACTGATATTTACGCACCTGGGCGGATTGAACGTCCCAGTGTTTTTGCCTTTTTGGGCTATGTGCTTGGGCTGACGCTGATTGTCTGGTGTCTGGCCGGGGCGGGGTTTTCGATCGAAAAGATCACGACCGCGCCGCCACGTTTCGCCGATTTTCTGGACCGCGCCTTTCCGCCGAACATCGACCCAAAGACCCTGTCGCGTCTGGGGCTGAAAATGGTGGAGACCCTGCAAATTGCCGTGGCCGGCGCGGTGATTGGCGTGATTTTGTCGGTGCCCATTGCCTTGCTGGCCGCGCGCGGGCTGGTGGCCGGTCTGTGGGTCAACCAGATCGTGCGCAATGTGCTGGGCTTTATTCGGGCCGTACCCGACATCGCATGGGCGCTGGTCTTTGTCGTTGCCGTGGGGCTGGGCCCTTTTGCAGGGATGCTGGCCATTGCCATAGACACAATCGGCTTTTGCGGCCGGTTCTTTGCAGACGACATGGAAGCCGCCGACAAAGGCCCGGCCGAAAGCCTGACCGCCACGGGCGCGCGCAAGCTGGACGTGGTGGCCTGTGCCACCATTCCCGCAGCGATGCCGGCGTTTATTTCGACCTCGCTGTTTGCGCTGGAAAAGGCTGTGCGCTCGTCAACCATCCTTGGGCTGGTTGGCGCAGGCGGGATCGGGATTGAACTGAAGGTTGGGTTTGACCTGTTCGATTACCCAACCGCCATGACCGTCATCTTGATGATCGCCGTTGTGGTCATCGCAATTGAACAACTCAGCGGCTGGGCCCGCACCAAGATCATCGGAGAACAACGTTGAAAACCGACACCGCCGACAACCACTGGAACGACCAGTGGGCCGCCATCCAAGAGGGCAGCAAATGGCTGACCCCCGAAGCCGATGTGATCAACTGGGCTGCGGGGTTTGAACCCGGCGCGCGGGTGCTGGATCTGGGCGCTGGCGTGGGGCGCCATGCGCTTTGGCTGGCTGGGCAGGGGCATCAGGCGGTCGCGCTGGATGCCGCGCCCGAAGGTCTGGCCGAGATCGACAAGGCCGGGGGCGTGGAAACCGTTCTGGGCCGAATGCATGATTTGCCATTCGAGGACGCCAGTTTTGACCACGTGCTTAGCTGGAATGTCATTTACCACGGCGACGAAGACATCCTGTTGCGCACCCTTTCCGAGATCCGCCGCATTCTGAAACCCGGTGGCACCTATTTGGGCACCATGCTGTCCAAGCGCCGTCTTCCGCACGAGCAAGCCAAATACCCGGGCCGCGAGATCAGCCGCAATGCCTGGGTTTTTGACGCGCCGGGCACGGATAAAATCCACCCGCATTATTTCTGCTCGGCTGCTGAATTGCTGGCGCTTTTCTCGGGCTTTGAATGTCTGGAGCTTTCGGATCGCGAGCATGAAAAGCCCGGCTCGTATCACTGGCATCTGACGATGGAGCGCCTGTAATGCAGACCTTTGAAGGCGCGCAGGTCTATCTGCCCGGCGAGATCGCAACGACCAACGTCACCATCGCCGATGGTAAGATCGCCGAGATCGGCGGCCCGGCCCAGGGCGAAGTGATCGATGCGCGGGGGCTGATCCTGGCCCCCGCCCTGATCGACGTTCATGGCGACGCATTCGAGCGTCAGGTCATGCCGCGGCCCAATACCTATTTTCCGCTCGACGTCGCCGTGTTGGACACCGACCGGCAGCTGGCGGCCAACGGTATTGCGACCGCCTATCACGCGATCACGCTGGGCTGGGAGCCAGGCCTGCGCGACGTGGGACGGGGGCGGTCGTTGATGCAGGCCATACTGGATCTTGCCCCGCGACTGCTGGTTGAAAACCATGTGCAGCTGCGCTGGGAAACCTTCGCCTTTGAGGCGCTGGATGTGATCGAATGGGCGCTCTCGTCGCCCTTTACCCCCTCGATTGCCTTTAACGATCACACCTCGATGACCATGCGTGCATATGACGTGCCGATTCAGGATCGCGGGTTCGAGCTGTCGCCGGATTTCTCGATTGCGTCCCTTGATGATGACCGCATGAAAAAGCGCACGGCCTCCAAGGCGCATCGGGCCGGGTTGGCCGAAGACGACTATGTCAAACTGCTGGGGCAGGTCTGGGAGCGCCGAAGCGACGTGCCAGCGACCATCGCGCGCGTCGCCGAAATGGGCCGCAAGGCCGGGGCGCCAATGCTCAGCCATGATGACACCCAGCCGCAAACCCGCGAGTTCTTTCGCAAGCACGGCGCCTATGTGTCGGAATTTCCGATGGTGCTGGAAGCCGCGCAATCGGCCCGCGACAACGGGGATCTGATCGTATTCGGTGCCCCAAACGCCACGCGCGGCGGCAGCCACATCGGCTCGCTCGGGGCTGGCGACATGGTCGAGGCGGGGCTTTGTGACGTGCTGGCGTCGGACTATTTCTATCCGGCGATGCTGGCCGCCGTGGCCCGGCTGGATCAGGAAAAACGCGCGGATCGCAGCACCATCTGGTCGCTGGTTTCCGAGGGCCCAGCAAAGTCGATGAACCTGCATGACCGAGGAAAGATTGAGGTCGGCAAGCGGGCTGATCTTGTGCTTGTTGATTGGCCCGAGGGGCAGGCCCCCGCAATTCAGGGCACTTGGGTCGCGGGGCGCTGTGCCTTTCGCGGCGTGCCCGCCGGATGACCAAGGCCGCAGCCTTGCGTGACTACATCCCCTCGGTCGGGTTGGGGATTACGCAGATCATGGGCTACGGCACCTTGATGTATGCCTATGCCATCTTGCTGCCCCGGATGGCCGAGGACCTTGGCTTGTCGCTGTCGCAGGCCTTCGGGGTTCTGTCTGCCGGGCTGTTCTTTGGCGGGCTGGCCGCACCGCTGGCTGGCAGGCTGGTGGACCGGTTTGGTGGCCGCTGGGTGATGACTGGCGGATCGCTGATTGCCGGGGGCGCGCTGATCAGTCTTGCCTTCGTGGAAGGACGGGTTGGCCTGTTTGCGGCCATCCTGCTTGCCGAGGGCGCGGGCATGTTCGTGCTTTACAATGTGGCCTTCGCGGCGGTCGCGCGGCTTGAACTTGGGGTGCCGCCGCAGCGCTCTATTTCGGTGATCACCCTGTTTGGCGGCGTGGCCTCGACGATTTTCTGGCCACTGACCTTGGCGCTGTTTAATGGCTTTGGCTGGCAAAGCACGTGGATCATCCTTGGCGTGGCCTATCTGGTTGTGTGCCTGCCGATACATGTTCTGGTGCTACGCGGCCCCGAGCACAATCCGCATGCCACACCCAAACACGACACCCAAAATTGGCCAGAGCTGTCTGGCGACGCGCGCAAGACCGGCATGTTCTGGATGGTCGTCTCTTTCCTGTTTTCCGGCTACGTGATGGGGGCTGTCATGACCCTTTGGGTCACGAATGTGCAGGATCTGGGCCACAGCGCAGCCCTTGCGGCCATCGCCGGGGCGGTGATCGGGCCGTTCAAGACGGTTGGCCGGTTTTTCGAGATGCTGGTCAGTCGCAACATGTACCCTTTGGTGACCTATGCGCTGGCGATGGGCCTGTCGCTGGCGGGGTTTGCGGTCTTGCTGACCGTCGGTTTCACAGTGCCGGGCGTGATGCTGGCGGCAGCATTGTACGGCATGAGCGACGGGATCAAGACCATCGCGCGTGGAACGCTGCCTTTGGCCCTGTTCGGCCGCAAAGGCTTTGGCGCTCGGCTGGGCTGGATTTCCGCGGCCTCGATGGCGCTCAACGCGTCGGCGCCATTCGTGTTCGCCTGGCTGACCCAGGCCCATGACGGCTGGTGGTCCTTTGCTGTCATGGCAGTGTGCCTTTGCGGCGCTATTGCAACCTATGTTTTCATCCCTGATCCAAGGAAACCCAAGTATGACCCGTCTCAAGATCGGTGCCTGTCTGAACGCCCATGAAATCGCCGATCACCGGGATTGGTTGTTCGACGCTCAGCGCGATATCGAGCTTCAGGATTTCGGCAGCTTCAAAGCCCTGACCGACGAGCTGGACGCGTGCGTGGCGGCCGCCAAAGCCGCGCTGGACGGGCACACGGGCCGGCTCGGCATCCATGGCCCCTATGAGGGGCTGGATATGGACAACAAAGATCCTGAACTGCGCCCCCTTATCACCGCCCGCTTTCTGAAGGCACTGGAGGCCGCAGAACGTGTCGGCGCGCGGCAGATGGTTCTGCATTCGCCTTATACCCGCTGGTACCAGTGGAACCGGTTGAATAAGCCGCGATATGACGAAACCAAGCTGGCGCGTATTCACGACGTCATGGCGCCCGTCGTAAAAGCGGCAGAGGAAAAAGGCATCACCCTGGTGATCGAGAATATTCTCGATGTTGATCCCGCCAGCCGCCGGATGATGGTCGACAGTTTCGGGTCAGAGGCGGTGGCCCTGTCGATTGACACAGGCCACGCCCATCTTGCCCGCCGCATGTCCGGCGCGCCGCCCGTGGACTATTTTGTGCGCGACGCGGGCGACCAGCTGCGGCACGTGCATCTGCAAGATCTGGATGGCCACGCGGACCGACACTGGGCCCCGGGCGAGGGCGAAATCCACTGGCCCGAGGTGTTCCGCGCCTTGGCTGAATGCCAAAGCGCCCCTCATTTGGTGCTGGAATTGCGTCGAAAGGCCGACATCCCTAAGGGCTTTGCCTATCTGGCGGCTACGGGACTTGTTGACTAGCTGTCGCACGGCCCCATCGCCAGATGATGCCAACGGCATCGACCGGATTTCACCGCGCTATCGAAAATCTGAGGACGAAGCGACCTCGATGAAGGCTTTGACCAACCTGAGGCGCGAGCGGTCTTTGGGGGCGACGACCGCAGTTTCGTGCGTCTCGGACAATTCTGCCACGGGCACTTCGACCAGGCCGCGGGAAATCAGCCCGCTGTTGGCAAGAAAGATGGCGATGCCCGCGCCCTGAAGAACGGCCTCGCACATCAGGGGGAATGTGGTCATCTTCAGGGCGTGTTGAAACGTCGCGCCATGTTTTTCCTGTGCTTCACGCACGACACGCTCGGTCAGAGAACCAGTTTCCGGCAGGATGAGCGTTTCGTTCTTCAAGTCTTTGAAAGTCAGAACACGACGATCTGCAAGAGGCGAGGACGGCAACAGATAAGCCACGTAACGGACCTGCTGAATGGCCACGCGTTCCCAATCGTCCGATTTCGGCGGATCGGTGATCAGGCCCACATCCGCGCGGCGTTCCCGCAACAGGCGCACAGCCGTCGTCCAGGCATAGAGCGCAAAATCAATCTCGACCTCTGGATAGATTTGACGGAACTGGCTGATTGCGCGCAGGGCCGGAAGCGGCGCGTTGGCGATGACCTTGATATGCCCGCGCTCCATCGCGGCAAAGCCCTCAAGCCGCTCTGAGATCGCAGTGTCCAGCGTCACCAGACGATCCGCCAGATTATAGAGCTCTTGTCCGGTTCGGGTCAGTTCCACGCCATCGCGCCTGCGCAGCAAAAGTTGCGAGCCTACTTGTTCTTCAAGCTTGGCGACGTGCTGCGTCACCGCGGATTGCGTCACGCCAAGCCGGGTGGCCGCGTGCGAAAAACTGCCCTCGCGCACCACATAGGCAAAGGCGACGAAACGGTGATGGTTGGCGCGCATTTGTGTTCCTTTCACCCGCAGTCATAGGGGGCATTAGTCTCGCTAATATGACGTCACAAAATTGCAGGCTCATTTGACTAAACCCGCCGTGTCAGATGGAGGAATCAGATGGCTGGGCTGAAGATTGAGAACATCACCAAACGCTTTGGCGAAACGGATGTGCTCAAGGGCGTGTCTTTGGACATTGCGGATGGTGAATTCCTGTCCCTCGTCGGCCCCTCGGGCTGTGGCAAATCCACTTTGCTGCGGATCATCGCCGGGCTGGAAGAGCAAAGCAGCGGCGAGATTTATATCGGTGGTGCGCCTGTCGCGGGCCGCCGCGCCGCAGATCGCAACCTGTCGATGGTGTTTCAGTCCTATGCGCTTTACCCGCATCTCAGCGTGGCCGAAAACATCGCTGTGCCGCTTAAGATGCGCCGCCTGAGCACCCTGCAGCGTCTGCCCATGTTGGGCCGATTCATGCCCGGCATGCGCCATCAGACCGCTGAGATTGACAACCAGATCACCGACGCTGCCGAGATGCTGGAGATCGCGCATTTGTTGGACCGCAAGCCTGGGCAGCTTTCGGGCGGGCAACGCCAGCGCGTGGCGCTCGGTCGGGCTTTGGTGCGCGATCCGGCGGCGTTCTTGCTGGACGAACCCCTTTCGAACCTTGATGCCAAGCTGCGCGTTCAGACACGGGCCGAGATCGCGCAACTGCACCGGCGGCTAGAAGCGACGTTCATCTATGTCACCCATGATCAGGTCGAGGCGATGACCATGTCCGATAGGATCGCGGTGATGATGGGCGGGCGCATCCTGCAATGCGCTGCCCCCGATGTAGTTTACGATGATCCTGATACGATTGAAGTGGCCGAGTTTATCGGTTCGCCCAAGATCAACATCCTGCCGGTCGAAGTGGCCGAGACCGGAGAGATCAGCCTGCTGGACCGCAAGCTGGATCTGTTGGCGCAGGGACACGGCAAGGGCGTGATGTCCATGGGTCTGCGCCCCGAGGCGTTGCGCCTTACTGGCGAGGACGCGCCCATCAAGGGGCACGTTGTGCATAGCGAAAACCTGGGTGCCGAGCTGTTCGTGCAGGTCGACGTGGCCGGTTTGGGTCACCCCCTGACGTTCCGCGCGGCACCGCGTGACCGGCAGGCGCTGGCCCTGGGTGCACCTGTGGGTCTGACGTTTGATGCGGCTCAGGCGCTGCTGTTTGGCCCGGACGGGCTGCGGGTGCGTGACGTTCGGCACCATCAGCCGTCGCACGTCGAGGTGGCGTAAGATGGCGCTGGCCGACACAACCCTCCCCAAACCCGCCGCCTCGGCCGCAAGCCAGGAACGACGCGCCGCGTGGTTCCTGACGGCCCCTGCCTTGGCGCTGATGGTATTGATCCTTCTGGTGCCCGTTGTCATCGCGGGGGTGCTGTCTTTTACCAATTATTCGCTGGGCAACAGCGGGTTCGACTGGGTCGGGATCAAGAATTACGACCGGCTGTTCACCCGTTCGACCTATGAAAAGATGTTCATCGCCACCTTCACCTATGTGGTGACGGTGGTGCCAATCTCGGTTGGGCTGGGGTTGGGCGCAGCTTTGCTGATCAATGCGCTGGGCCGGTTTCGCGAGATATACAAAACCATCTATTTCCTGCCGGTGATGGCGACCTTGCTGGCCATGGCCATCGCCTGGGAGTTCATGCTGCATCCGACCATTGGCATGGTGAACCGCACGCTGGAAATGGGCTGCGGCACGTTCATCGAGAGCCTCTGGCCCTTCATGGCCGAAAGCTGTGCCGGACGGTTCCCGGTTTGGCTGGGCGACAAACGCTATGCGATCTGGGTGATCAGCTTTATCGGCATCTGGCAGGGCTTTGGCTTCAACATGGTGCTCTATCTGGCGGGTCTGACAAGCGTACACCGAGAGCTGTATCATGCCGCCGAGATGGACGGCGCGAAATCCGCGTGGGAGCGATTCCGACTGGTCACATGGCCCGCGCTGGGCCCGACCACTGTCTTTGTGGTCACCATCAGCTGCATCCGCGCCTTTCAGGTCTTTGATACGATCGAGGCCTTCTGGCCCCAGGGCGGCGGCCCCAACAAATCCACATACGTCATGATGTTCGCGATCTTTGAAAAGGGCGTGCAGCAAAACCTCATCGGGATCGGCTCGGCCATTACCATGCTGTTTCTGGTTTTCGTGATGTTTTTGACCCTGATCCAGCGCTGGCTGGTGGAACGAAAGGTGCATTACGGATGACCCGCGACTGGTGGAAACATCTGATCCTGATCCTTGGTGTGATCGTTGTCATCGCGCCGTTTTATATGATGGTCAGCTATTCGTTCAAAAGCCCGGGCGAGATTGACCGCGGCGAAGGCGGGTTCTTTGGTCGCCAAGAGATGATGGTGGATGAACGCTGCGTGAAGCTGCGCGATCCCAGCCGCGATGACATCGCCGCCGCCGCACCGCGCTTCCCCGGTCAGACGGACGCCTCTATTCGCGCGGCCCTGGTGGCCGAGGCTGAAGCAGACTGTTCCATGCGCCCGGTGGTGTTCAACTATTCCAAAGCTTTCACCGAGGCGCCTTTGCTGCGCTACCTGCTGAACGGGGTGATCGTGACGGCGTCGATCTTTCTGATCCAGGTGGTGGTGGCGCTGCCTGCGGCCTATGCGCTGGCCAAGCTGAAGTTCTGGGGACGCGAAGCGGTGTTCGGGCTGGTGCTGTTCTGCCTGCTGATCCCGGTCCACGCCATTGCGCTGCCGCTTTATATCATGCTGGCCAAGCTGGGGCTGACCAACAGCTATGCCGCATTGGTGGTGCCCTGGACGATCTCGGTCTTTGGCATCTTCCTGATGCGCCAGTTTTTTGTGACCGTGCCGGATGACCTGATTGATGCTGCGCGCATGGACGGGATGTCAGAACTAGCGATCGTGTGGCGCGTCATGTTGCCCACCGCCGTGCCCGCGTTGATGGCCTTTGCAATCTTCAGCGTCGTGGCCCATTGGAACGATTATTTCTGGCCGCGCATCGTGATCTCGGGCAACCGCGATCTGTTCACCCCGCCTTTGGGCCTGCGCGAGTTCAAAGGCGACGCGGATGGCAGTTTCTTTGGCCCAATGATGGCCACCGCCACCGTGATCGTCACCCCACTGATCGTCGCCTTTCTGATCGCGCAAAAGCGCTTCATCGAGGGGATCACCCTAAGCGGTATGAAATGAGTTTCGGGTGCGGGACGGCCCGCACCCGCCCGATATCCCGCAAGGGATCAAACCCGGAGCGTGCATCGCCAAACACATGCGCTCCTTGTCAGGAACGAGAGGACCTTTCCATGAAAACGACCCTGTCCGCAATGGCTTTGGCGCTGACCGCCACCGCCGTGATGGCCGAAGAAACCGTCACCATCGACTTTGCTTACCCCTATAGCCACCTGTTTGACGTGACCTACGAAGCCATGATGCCGGCCTTCAAGGAAGCCCACCCGAACATCGAGGTGAACTCCCGCGCAACCTATGAATCCTATGAAGATGGCACCAACACCATCCTGCGCGAAGCGGTCTCGGGCGACCTGCCTGACGTCACCATGCAGGGCCTGAACCGCCAGCAGATCTTGGTGGAAAAAGGCATCGCCAAGTCGCTGGAACCCTTCATCGCCAAAGAAGCCGACTTTGCCAAAGACGGCTATCACGACGCCATGCTGAGCCTGTCGACCTTCGGCGACAACGTGCACGGCCTGCCGTTTTCGGTGTCGCTGCCGGTTGGGTATTACAACATGGACATCCTGAAGGCCGGTGGCATCGACAAAATGCCCACCACCTGGGACGAAGTGATCGGCGCCTGTGAAACCATGAAGGCCAATGGCATCGACAACCCGATCTTCTGGGGCTGGAACATCACTGGCAACTGGTTCATGCAGGCCCTGATGTGGTCGCAGGACAAGGCCATCGTCGAAAACGGCAACGTCACCCTGGACAGCCCCGAGGCGCTGGCTGCCATGGAGCAGATGCAGGAAATCTTCACCAAGTGTGAAATGCAGAACCTGGAATGGAAAGCCGCGCTGGCCTCGTTCTCGGCGGGTGAGATCGGCATGATGTTCTGGTCGACCTCGGCGCTGGGCGCTGTTGAACGCTCGCAGGGTGATTTTGAACTGGTCACCGGCCCGTTCCCGGGCATGGGCGAAACCCCCAAAGGTCTGCCCGCTGGTGGCAACGCTGCGATGCTGACCTCGACTTCGGATGACCCCAAGGTGCAAGAAGCTGCCTGGGCTTGGCTGAAGTTTATCACCTCGGGTGAAGGCGCGGCCGAAGTGGCCAAGACCACCGGCTACATGCCGCCGAACAAAGCCGCCAACGAGGTGATCCTGGCCGATTTCTACGACCAGAACCCCAACAAACAGACCGCCGTGGATCAGCTGCCGCTGCTGCGCGATTGGCTGGCCTATCCGGGTGACAACGGTCTGGCCATCACTCAGGTCATCTATGACGGCATCGAGCGTATCGTCACCGGCGACGCCACCGACATGAAAGAGCTGCAGCAAGAGCTGGTCGAAGAAGTCGCCGATCTGCTGCCCAACGGCTAAATGATCCCCGGTTGCCCGTATCCGTGCGGGCAACTGACCTTTGCAGGACATCCCATGAAAATCATCCATATTTCCGACATTCACTTGACCATCCCCGGCGAGGAGATGGGCGGGCTTGACCCCCATGCCCGCTTTGCCCGTGCCCTGGCAGATGTGGCCGAAAACCATCCGGACGCCGATCGGATCGTCATAACGGGCGATCTTGCTCATTGGGGCGAGAAGGCTGCCTATGAGGCGCTGAAAACCGCGCTGGCGGATGTCTCTGTTCCGGTGCGTCTGATGATCGGAAACCACGATGACCGTGGGGCCTTCCTAAGCGTGTTCAACGACCACCCCATTGATGCGAACGGCTTTGTCAATCACGCTGAAACGGTGGAGGGCGTCCGGATGATCTATCTTGATAGCGTCGGCCACAAGACCCATGCAGGCCATTTTTGTGCCGACCGCCGCGCGTGGCTTGAGGCAGAACTTGCCGGGGCAGATCGCGCCCGCATTTTCATGCATCATAACCCGATGCTTCTGGGCCTGCCCGCCGAAGACAAGATCGCGCTGGTGCCCGAAGACCGCGCGCCGTTTGAAACCCTGTTGCGGGCCTATGGCACGCGCATCGACTACCTCCATTTCGGTCACGTCCACGCCCCTATCCACGGGCGTTTTGCAGGGGTTCCATTTGCCAGTGTGCCCTCGACGGGCAACCAGTCTTTGCCGGACCTGACCGAGACCGAGCTTTTGAAGGGCGCGCCAATGGATCCCGCCTATTTTGTGCTGATGATTGATGGCGACGACACCACAATCCATCAAATTCCCTTTGCCTGGGACGGGCCGGTGATCTCGACGGGTACTGGCTGGGAAGACTGGGCCAAACCACTCGCGGCGGCACAATAAGTACCCCCAAATCATGAAATGCCTCGTTGTCAGCTGCGGACTGAGAGAACAGGCCGAGACAATTCAGAGAGGGTCAGCTCTGGGCCTTTATCGAAACTCCGCAAGGCTGATTCTTCGCGCATTGCTGTCGTTCGACCATGGCGCAGCGAATGACGGCTCTCCGCCGGCCCTGTCGTATTCGTGCCAGACGCTGCACAGCATTTGAATGTTCAAGGCGGGTGTTTCCCCATGCCTAATCAGGTGGAGCAACGAAGTCCGCCCAAGTCTGCATCAAGACCACACGTTGCTCCAGTTGATCGGTTCGGTGGTTGGCAGCCTCTGTGGCGTTGTGGATAGTGTGCGCGAGGGCGCGCGCGGCCAAATCGCACGGGTATCCGTTTTCCGAAGCCCAGTCGCGGAAACTCGAGCGAAAGCCGTGGGCCGTAGCGATGCGCCCGGGTGTGTGGCTGGGAAACTTGCATGTACGCAGCTGCTTGATTAGCGTCATATCGCTCAACGGCGTATCGCTGCGGTTTGAGAACACCAGGGATCCGTCGCGCAGCATGGCGCGCTTCTCCAAGTGTTGGACTGCCTGTTCACTCAACGGAACGCGATGCACCTGACCCGCTGTTTCAGCTTTCGGTAGCCAGATTGGCGCCAAAAGGCGTGCGAAATCATCCGTGGTCAGGATGCCCACGGGCTTTTGCCCGATGTGTTTGGCGTTCTTCAGCGAAGGCTCGAGCGCTGCGTAGGTGCGTTCCGCGCGTCCTGAAACGTCGGAGCGATGCTCGGTTGGACCGCTTCCTTGGCCGTTTGGTTGCGCTGCTCGATCGGATCGACGCCATCGGCAATCCGGCGATGGACCTGCATCGAAAAGCGTCGCGCCTCAGCCAGGCCAAATGCAGGGTAGGAGCCCAGCCACATATCCCGACGCTTGCCTGTCGCGGGTGACACAAAACGCAAGAAGACCTTCCCTGTGCCTTTGCTGGTGCCGGCGCGCAGGTACAAACCTTTCACGCCCCCAACCGCCAGCGTCTTGTCGTCCGAAGTTACTTTCCGAGCCTTCACGTCGGTTGGCATCTAGTCTCTAGCCCCTCATTCAGGCCCACCTCGGATCTCGGCTCCCCCCTTGAGACAACAGAATTTGTCATTCGGAAAATCGGCGCGGTCCTGTATGCTGAGCGCATGTTTGGATCAGAATTTAAGCTGATAAAACCTGTTTTGGTTTCCGCATTCCTGGCGGTGTCCGGCGCGGGTTCTGCGCAGGCGGGTGCGGCCGGGCAGTGTCGCGCCGCCGCTCAGCCGATGGAAAACGCGCAGAGCGGCGTGATATGGAAGTTGCTGGACGCCCCGGCTGCTATCGCTGTGTGTCAGCAGGCCTTGCAGGAAAATCCCTCAGATCACGCCAGCACGGCCTTTTTGGCGCGGGCCCATCGTAAGGCTGGCAACAAGGACGAGGCCGCGCGCCTGCTGTTGGCGATTGCCGACACGGATGACCCGGATGCGATGGCCTATCTGTCGGTTGTCTTTCACAACGGGATGGGGGGCGTACCGCAGGATTTGACCAAGGCGCTGAACTATGCGCAGCGTTCGGCAGCCGCCGGGAACAGCTATGCGATGTACCGTCTGGTCCTGCTCTATGAACGAGAGGACGCTCCGTTTCGGGACATGGCGCTGTCCCAATCCTGGCTGGATCAGGCGATCGCGCTGGGCAATGGAATCGCCATGGAGCAGCAGGGGGACCGGCTGTACAACAGCGACGCCGAGGATCAGGCTTTCCATTGGTACGTGAAGGCCGTGGAACATGGAAATCCCGACGCATTGTATGATGTGGGTTGGGCCTACCGTTTGGGGCAGGGGGTTGAAAAGGATCTTGCGCGCGCGGCCGAGTATTTCGCGCGCGGCTCGGCGCTTGGCTATGGCTCCAGCAGCTACCAGCTGGGCAAGATGCACCTGTATGGCTGGGGTGTTGCCATGGATGACAGGGCCGCGATCAAGCTGTTCGAACTGGCCCGCGCGCAGGGGCGCGAGGTTGAAAACTACCTTCTGTACTATGCCTGGAACGCGCTGGGTGAGGGCGAACAGGCCGTGGCGGCGCTGAACGCGGGCGTGGCAAAAGAAGAGCCGATGTCCCTGCGGTTTCTGGGCTCGATCCATTTCAGCGGTCGGTACGTCGACAAGGACTTCGACAAGGCCATCGATCTGAGCCTGCGCGCCGATCTGGCCGGGGAACGCGCTGGCCTGTGGGCGGCGTGGTACTGGATGGTCGAGCGCGACCTGAATGACGCGCGCATTCCAGCGGTATTGCAGCGCATTCGCGATTTGGCCACAGACGGGGATGCCGGCGCTCTGGAGGTTCTAGGCCACGCCTATGAAAAAGGCCGTGGCGTGCCTCGCGATTACGAAGAAGCTGCAAGGCTGTACCAGTTGGCGATCGACGCCGGTGATGACTTGGCCCCGTGGCGTATGGCGCGGCTGGTGAACTGGGGTGCGTTGGGGTTCTGGGACCCTGCGCTGGGGGCCTCGTTGATGGCCGATGCGGCTGCGCAGGGGCATAGGGATGCGACTATCTCACTGGCCGAGCTCTTGTTGGACGGGACGGACGTCCCCAGAGATATTCAGCGCGCCAGGTATCTGTTGATGCCACTGGCAAACGACGGAAATTTGAACGCGCAGCTGCTTTTAGGGCGCAGCTTTATGTTGGACACTCCGTCGGCGTTCAACATGAATGCCGCGGCCGAGTGGTTGTCGAAAGCCGCCGAAGGGGCGGGCAACGAAAGTCAGAAACGTTTGACCGCGCGGCATCTGGGCGCGCTGTATGCCCGCACCGACAGCGATCTGTTCGACGCCGAAAAGGCGCGTCACTGGTACGGTGTTGCGGTGCAGCTTGACGATGCGGACGCTCAGGTGAACCTGGCCGAATTTCTGATTCAGGACGGCACCCCTGAGGCGTTGCGCCGGGCCGCGGCGCTGCTGATTGACGCGATGGACGGAGGCGGCGCCGAGGAAGGAGGACCCGCCCAGCAGGCAGCGGACAGGTTGGAGGCTGGCTTTGCCAATACGGGTGATCCCCTGCATGCGGTGTTGATTGCACCGGACCGGGACCTGGCGGCAGGGTTCGAACAAGTGGGACGGGCCTATGAAGAGGCCCGCCTGGATTGCACGCTTGTGATCGTGGATTGTGGGCGTGTCAGCTGGCAACGGCTGGATTTGGCGCGTGCAGCCGAATGGTATCGGCGCGCGGGGGAGCTGCAATCTGCGCAGCTCAGGCTGGGCCGTCTGCTGCTCGCGCATCCGCAGTACCAGCTTCGCGCGGACGAAGGGCGTATCGTGCTGCGTGATCTGGACATGGCCGCCGCGCGGCTGATGGTCGGGCTGTCCGAAGACCTGTCCATGGATCAGGCCTTTGTGGTTTTCGAACAATCGGTGGCGGGAGAGCCTCGAAACGCTGCGGCGCATACGGCGGCCTTGGCGGCGATCGGGCGCTATGGCGATGAAGCGATTGCGCCGGGGTGGCGCTGGCTGGAACAGAACGCTCCGCATTCGGAGGTGGCGCGCGTAGGCCAGCTGAGTGTTTTGACCTTTCTGGGAGCCTTTGACGACGCTGCGGGCCTGTTGGAACAAATCGCAACGCACGTGCCGCTGGAACTGGCCGATTTCGACTATTCCATGCGCAAAAGCCTGACTTACCTGATGCTGAACCTGCGCAAGGGCGCGCGGGTCAATTCCGCGACGTTGGACGGAATGGAAAACCTGCTGAACGGGTTTGAGAGGTTCGATCCGGACGGGGCCAGGCAGATGCTGCGTCTGTTGGATGAGGTGCGGCGCAGGATGGCGTCTACAGATGCCACCACACAGGTTGACCTGCGCCCCACGGTGTCCCTGACCCAGCGAATTGACCGCTTGCAAGGGCGTATCCAGCGCAAATCCGGGAACACCGGGTTTTCGCCGATGATTATCCCGCTATATCTGCAGCTTTCGTCGCTTCAGGCCGAGGAGGGGCAGCTGGATGCAGCCAAGGCCTCGGTCTATCAGTCAATCGCTTTCGCACGGGCGATGCACGACAAAACGCGTCATCTGAGCGGGTCGCTAGAGTATCATCTGGAAATGTCCTGCTGGCTGCAAAAAGGCAGCAACCTGTTGTTTTCATACGGAGAAGACACCGCAGGCCTGACGCTGGCCAAGGCCGCGGTAAACGAGCTGCAGCTTGCGCGGGTCAAGCTGGCCGGGCTGCCTCAGGATCTCCAGAGTTGCTTTCGCGAGTCGATCTCGGAGCAGTACCGAAAGGTGGCGGAGCTGCTGATCCGCTACGGTCATTTCGAGCAGGCGCAATGGGCGCTGGATCAGCTGAAGGACTTGGAAACCTATCGCTACAGCGGCCGTGATCAAGCGCTGGCCCAGCATGCTTTTGCGCCGATGCCGATGACGAAAACGCAGACCGCGATGATGCAGCAGATCCATGGTCTGCCGCTGGGTAAGCTCATACAATTGCGTCAGGAATTGGCCGGTTCCGCTGCCGATGACGTGGATGCGAAGCCCGACGATATCGCGCTTCAGTTAGAGCAGGCCCAGAGCGATCTGGCTGACAGCCTGGACGCCCTGTCGCAAACAGTGCAACGCCTGGGAGAGGACAGCCAGGCCGAGATTCCCAATGAGATCAGCGCACGGTCGGTTCGCCGTCTGGGCGGGCGCCTGAAACGTTTGGATGGGGTGGCTATGGTCTACTCGGTCAGTCTGCAGGACACGACGCATTTCCTGGTGATCAGCGGGCAAGGAACCGAGCACCGTGAAATCCGTATCGGCCGCAACGCGCTGGAGCAGTCAGTTGGCCAGTTGCGCAAGGCGCTGTCCGATCCGCGCTCTGACCCGTTTGGCCCGTCGCAGGCCTTCTACAACACCATCTGGTCCGGCGTCGAAGAGGCGCTGGATGCCACGCAGGCCCAGCACGTGTTGTTGTCCCTGGACGGGGTGTTGCGCAATGTCCCAGTCGCGGCGCTGCATGATGGGCAGACCTGGCTGATGGGGCGGCGCGAGTACGTGGTGTTCACCTCGGCCAGCCGGGATTTGCTGCTGGATGACGAAGCGCTGACGGACCTGCGGGTCGAGGCGTTCGGTGCCTCGCAGGGGGGCGACGGGTTTTCCCCCTTGCCCTTTGTGCGTTCAGAGGTGGCCAATATCGTTCAGGAAGGCGCCGATGCCGGCAGCCGCGTTTGGCTGGACAATGCGTTCGACGAACAGGCGTTGTCAACGGGCATGGGGTCGGGCGCATCGGTGGTGCATGTCGCGACCCACTTTCATCTGACCCAGCACCAGGACAGTTCGCGGATGTTGCTGGGCAATGGCCAAACTCTGTCTGTCGGGGACCTGAAAGCCAGAGTGCGCAATGGCCAGTTTTACCTGGCCGACGTGCATATGATGGTCCTGTCCGCCTGCCAAACCGCGCTGACCAAGGGCAGCGAGCTGGAAAGCCTGGCCGCCACCCTGCAGTGGGAGGGCGTTCGCTCGGTTGTCGCGACGTTGTGGCCAGTCGCGGATCGTTCAACCTCGGTTTTCATGACGGCGTTCTATGAAAACCTGCGAGCCGGACACAGCCGCAGTCGAGCGCTGCGCGAGGCCCAGAAGCTCTTTGTTCAGAGCGATGAAACCTGGCTCCAAGAGCAGCGAAGATCCGGCGTGGCGCTGAAGGCTCGGGGCACTCAGACCGAACGTCTGCCCGCGCTGAGCCACCCTTTTTACTGGGCTGGTTTCCAGCTGATCGGTCAGTGGCGGTGACGATCTGTCAGCACAAAATTCGAAAGACTAATTAAAATCAATGGCTTGATGTGGTGTGGACCGAGCAATTTAAGGGGACTGCCGCGCCGTTTCACGCCGCTGACGGCATGAGTTGCCCCTGGATTTGTAGACGCGTTGCCGCCGAACTTTGCGGCGGCGAGCGGCTGGCCTGTAGATGCCTATTGTCCACAGGCCACGTTCGCGGCTCTTTTGAAGCTTTTGTAGTGATAGGCAAAGGTTTCCGTTAACCCACAGCCGCTGGCCCAATATCCTTTGCTGTTGACCATGACACATTCCTCGGACCCCTTGTAGGGGCCCTTTATGCAGATCAGGTCAACGTATTGTTTGCGACGTTCGACGATTGCATAGCACGTGTCGCCAGAAAGGCAGGACAGGCTTTCATCATAGTTTTTCGTATTCGCAAGAGCCCTGCCGAGCGGCGCCAGCCCTTCGCGCACGTTTTGCCGGTTCTTTGACATATCTTCCCGGACGCCGTCCTGAACCTGAGTGCCAAGGTCCAGCGAGCCAGCACAAGCCGCGCTGAACTCGGACCAGATCAGGCAACTGGCAATCAACAAAGGGTACTTCATGCCAGGGCCTATTTCGCAATCTGGACGGACTGAACCGTGACGGTGCTGTCGATGGATTTTCCGACCATAGAGCCCTCGAGACCAAGAACATTTGCGCTGCGCCCAAGAAGAACGTCGGGCACGACTGCCTGTGTGCTACCTTCCCAGTTGGTGGCTGCGGACACCGTAATTGTTTCGACCCCATCCCAGTAGGCGGATTTGGGCAAACGACGGGTCACCATGTAATCCCCTGAAACGTCATATTTCACAAGAAAACGTCTGGCGACTGTCAGCACGAGTGTCTTGTCTTCCTTGAACCTGCGCAGTTTCAGTTTCGAGGGGTCAACGCGCGCGGAAATCTGATGAACGACGGTTCCCTTTCTGTCCGCGCCCGAGCCCACCCAAACGTCCAGGCTGTTGCCGCGCATGACACCCCCTTCAAGCTTGATCGAATCCGAAACGAAAACGCCCTCTTGGGGTCCCATGGGCCGCGAGGCTGATCCCGAGCTGGAACCACAGCCAGAAACGAGAACCACAAGTAACAAGGCGAGAACCGGGAAAATGAACCTGTGGAAAACTCCGGCAAGGGTGCGATCGGTTTGAAGAAGGGTCATTTTTCTTTCCTTGGGCAGTTGCTGTGGTTGGTCGTTGTGGGGATACATTGGGCAGTGCACCAATGGTGCCCGCCCCTATGTTGGTGCTGATAAGTCCTAGCCGCACATCTTGCGTGCGAAATCTCTGAGCGAAAGAGACCAGGTGCGATCCGAATAGCTGTAGCCAGAACTGTCGGTCCATTTTCCGTTCTTGCGGATGACCACGCCCCAACCCGAGGCGCAGGTGATGGTCCAGCTGGGGTTTCCTGCGATTATTCCATTGTCCTTAACGGATTTGACGTCGCCCGAACCGATTTGGCCTGCACTGGCCGCGGATGCGGCAAGCACCGCGGCGAAAACGAAAATACTTAGCTTCATGCTGGTCTCCTTCAGGGTTCACAACAGCATGAACACCGGGGCACCAGACGCCACAATTGGGGAATAATCCCCAGTTGACCCCAAGTGATCTTTCGCTCGTTCTGGCGGGGCCGCATTTTCGGACCGGAGAGGATGTTCAAAGCGCTTGCCCGCTATTGTTGTCGGCCCAGGAACAAGCAGAAAATTTCAACTCGAGGTGGTCCGGCCCGGATCTCAGGGGCGAATGACCCCCATCACCAAAGCCTTGGCGACAGCGTGGGCCGTGGTTCCTGCCTCCAGCTTTTGTTTGGCCGATCGGATATGGTGATCCAGCGTCTTGGCTGAAATCTTCAGCCGATAGGCCACGGCTTCACGCTGCATCCCGATCGCCAGATAGGTTAGGATATCTCTTTCACGCGCAGTTAGCCCGACCATCAGGTTGCCGTGTTGGTTACGCATCCCGTTGTCCAGCATGGTGCAAACCATGGTGATGTGATCTTGGGTGGCGCGCCAGAAATCCGTGAAACCTTTGGCAGAGATCCCAGGCATGTTCAGCCCAATCCCAGAGGCCACAACATCCGTATCATAAAAGGCGAGGCTGAAGGAAATGCCGACATTCAGCCCAAGATCCAATTCGATTTGGTTTTGTTCCTTTTGGCCCTGCGTGGCATTTTCCCATTGGCTCTCGTCGTGCCAAAGGACCGCGCTTGGCCGTTCGACCAGAATTTCGGTGGTCAACTCGTCGTCGAGCAACTGGTTTTCACCAATCGTTTCGATCCATTCCCGACAATGCGTGGTTTTAAAGAACCCTGCGGCGGTCGTGCCCTTTAACTTTGCCTCTTCTGCAAACGGGACCACGCCATACAGAATGCTGGAGACACCCTGCTGTTCCAGCTCGTTGTGGCAAAGATCCCAGAACATCTTGGAATCCGGGGCAGATCTCAGACGTTCTGCCAGCGTCAGAAGGTGGTCATTCATGCGCCATTTTCCGGTGAAGCGGTATGATGGCCAACAGGAACAAACCAAAGGTCAGCGCGCTGGACAGCATTAGACCGTTGGGCTCCCATAGCTGCATGGCCAGTCCGTTTGCCAGCGGGCCGACCAGCGCGGCTGCGCCATAGATGATACCGAACGAGGCATTGGTCGAGATGAGGTCCTGGTCATTGAACTTGTCCCCGATACTGGCCTGGCTCACGGAATAGATGCTGCCGATGGCGCCGCCCCAGATGACAAGAAACACGAGGAAAAGCGTGGCATTCCTGACCATGATGGGGATGAGAACCGCCCCGGACAAACCCACAAAAGAGCCGGCAATCAGAATGGTCATTCGCCCCAGTCGATCTGACAACCACCCCAATGGTACCGAAAAGAGCAAAATCCCCATGGCCACAGCCGAAAGCGTATAGGCGGCGACATCTTCGGCGAAACCAACCTTAAGTGCGTAGACCGACAAGAGGTAGGCGGGAACATCTTCGAAAAATCCATAGACCTGCACCCCTGCCAATGCGACCGGGGCGACAGCGAATACCCGGCCAAGTGCGGGCGTATTCTGGGACGTTTGCCTTTGCCGTTTGGGCAAAGTCAGGTCGAGCGAAACCGCCATGATCAAGGTCAGAACCAGGGACCCAAAGATCACCGAAAACGGCAGCAAACCCTCGTTCCCCAATTCGGGTTGCAGGATGCTTCCGATCATGATCCCAAGAATGAAACAGGCTGAGTATCCGCCCAGCATCTGCCCGCGGCTGCTGTGATCTCCATGCGCGTTGATCCAGAATTCGACTGTTCTGAAAAACATTCCGATACCACCACCAAACAACAGGCGGGCCCACAACCAGGTGTTATAGTGCTGCAAGCCCCACAGTCCGATCAGGCCGACCATCGAGGTCAGGATGAATCCAATCAGAATTTGCTTCAGGGAGAACCGTTGGTGCAACCGGGGCAGGATGATTGAGGCAAACAGCCATCCCAGAGCGGGCATCGCTGCGTTCAGTCCGATAAGGCCTGCAGACACATTCATTCGCTCAAGAGATATGGCCAGTAGAGGAAAAGAAACTCCGTATCCGATGGTGCATATGAACACGGCGGCCAGCAACGTAAAATATTGGCGTCTAGTCGCAATCTTCAAAACGGGACGGTCCTCCGGGGCCCTTTGACACCGCAATTGGACCGACATGTGAATCCCCGCGCGAACCTTGATTTCTCTCCTTTTGTCGCCAAGCTGATGCGGGGTGCATGGAGATAGCGGTAAGATCCTCCGGGATTCACAGATGATCAGCCCCTGAATGGCGCGGTTTGAATGTTGGGCATGTTCGGTCTGGCGACGGCGCGGATGGTCATGCTCGTTGGGGCCTGAAGGGCGATTGCCTTGATGGGGGTGATACGCTACCTGTGAGGCATTCATTTCCGGCGTTTTTCTAAGCTTTCAGGACGGATCCCCCATGTCAGTTGACCAGACCCAGCCAAGCGAGAACGAGCTTGTTTCCCTGATCATCTTTGGCTTCAACCAGTCGGATCTGATCGAAACCACCATCCGAGCGGGATTTGCCCAAACCTATTCGCCGTTGGAAATCATCCTGTCGGACAATTGTTCGGATGACGATACGTTCGAAGTGATGCAACGCCTGGCTCAGGAATACGAGGGCCCGCACACTATCCGCTTGAACCGCAACAGCGAAAACCGAGGTTTCATCGGTCATGTGAACCAGGTGTTCGACCTGTGTCAGGGCGCAATGATCGTCTACAATCCGGGCGATGACGTGTCGCTGCCCGAACGCACGGCCGAGCTGTACGAGGCCTTCCGTCATGACCGCCCTCTGTTGGTGCATTCGGACGCTTACAAGATGCTCGAGGATGGCACGACAACCAAGAATATCTTTTCGCAGAAAGAGGCCCTGGCAAGGCTGGATCTGAAGGGCTATGCGCGCTCTCGCGGGTTGGCGATCGGGGCGGCCTGTGCCTGGCATCCCGACCTGATGCGCCTGTTCGGCCCGATCCGATACGAGCGGACCTTTGATGACCTTGTGTTCTGCTACCGGGCGCGCCTGCTGGACCGAATTGCCTACGTCGAGAAGCCGCTGGTCTACTATCGCTACGGGGCCAGCCTGTCTAAATCCACCTCGAAGGACCCCAAGGCCGCACGGGCAGAACTGCGCAAGGTCGTGATACGCATGATCGACACCTACAAGCAACGGTTGGAGGACACCCGACACGCCGCCCCACAGGAAACCGCCCTGATCCGCGAGCTGGAAAACTGCCTGGAGGCAAGTGACTATCAGCTTTCGTTGCTGGATGACGGTATTTCAGCCATAGCGCGGGCATTTACGTCCTGGGCACGGTTTACCGCGGCGCTTTCTCACTTTAACAAGCTTCGCAAGATGACGTCGCGGCGCCGCATAGAGCGACAGGCCCGGCGCAACGAAGGCTTGGAAGATTAATCAAGGACATGTCGAATGGCAGATGAATTGCTCGCGCGCGAAAAAATAGTCGAGATGGCAAAGACCTATTTCGACGACCATCTGCAACCCAAGGCTTTTGTGCCGGGGGAAACCTACATACCGCCTACCGGCAAGGTCCTGGATGCCGAGGATTGCGCGCAGGTCATTCATGCCTCGTTGGACATGTGGCTGACGGCCGGGCGTTTCATGGACGATTTCGAGGCCGAGCTGCCCCGTGTTTTTGGCACGAAACTGTCGCGCATGACCGTGTCGGGCTCGTCTGCCAACCTGCTGGCCTTTACCTCGCTGACTTCGCCGCGCCTGGGCCGCAAACGGATTGAACCGGGGTCCGAGGTAATCACCGTCGCTGCTGGCTTCCCCACCACTGTGGCTCCGATTGTTCAGAACGGCTGTATCCCGGTGTTCATCGACGTGGACCTGGAAACCCATAACGTGGATGTCGGTCTGCTTGAGGCCGCGCTGTCCGACAAGACCCGCGCCGTGATGATCGCCCATTCGCTGGGCAACCCGTTCGATGTGGCCACGATTGCCGCATTCTGCAAACAGCATGACCTATATCTGATCGAGGATTGTTGCGACGCGTTCGGTGCCAAGTTCAACGGACAGAATGTAGGCACCTTCGGCGATCTGGCAACGCTCAGCTTCTACCCCGCGCACCACATCACCACCGGCGAAGGCGGCGCGATCATGACCGACAGCCTGCGCCTGATGCGCATTGTCGAAAGCTTCCGTGACTGGGGCCGCGATTGTTACTGCGCGCCGGGCAAGGAAGACACCTGTGGGAAGCGGTTTGACTGGCAACTGGGCGAACTGCCTGAGGGGTACGACCACAAATACATCTACTCGCATGTCGGCTACAACATGAAGTCCTCGGACTTTCAGGCCTCGATCGGGCTGAGCCAGCTGAAGAAACTGGGTGGGTTCGTTGAACGCCGCCGCCAGAACTTTGCCCTGCTGGAACAGAAACTGCGCGCCGCAGGCATGGAAGAATACATGCATCTGCCGCATGCAACGCCTGGCTCGGATCCGTCTTGGTTCGGCTACCTGCTGACCCTGCGCGACGGTGTCGGCGTCAGCCGCCGGGACCTGACCCGCAAGCTGGAGGAACGCAAGGTCGGCACCCGCCTTCTGTTTGCGGGCAATCTGATCAAGCAGCCTGCGTTCAAACACGTGGACTATCGCGTCGCCAGTAGCCTGGAAAACACCGACAAGCTGATGAACGATGCCTTCTGGGTCGGCGTCTGGCCGGGCCTGACCGAGCAGCATATCGACTATATCGCCACGCAGATCGCGACCACTATGAAGGAACTGATGCAATGAAAGCCATGATCCTTGCGGGTGGTCTGGGCACCCGTCTGGCCGAGGAAACCTCGGTCCGCCCCAAACCTCTGGTCGAGGTCGGCGGCTACCCGATGCTGTGGCACATCATGAAGATCTACTCGCACCACGGGATCAAGGATTTCATCATCTGTGTTGGCTACAAGGGCGAGATGATCCGCGAGTATTTCGTGAACTACGGCCTGCAGCAATCGGACATCACCGTGGACCTCAGCGAAGGGTCTGTCGTGATGCACCGCAAGCGCAGCGAGGATTGGAAGATCACAATCGTGGAAACCGGTGCGGACAGCATGACGGGCGGGCGCGTGCGCGCCGCGGCCGATTATCTGGATCCGGGCGAGGATTTCCTGCTGACTTATGGCGACGGTGTGGGGGATGTGGACATCGCCAAGCTGATCGCATTCCACAAGGCGCATGGCAAAGAGGCGACGGTCACGGCCGTGACGCCTCCGGGCCGTTTCGGCGTGCTGGAGATTGATGGCGAAAACTGCGTGCGCGGTTTCCGCGAGAAAATCGCCTCGGACCAGTATCGCGTGAACGCCGGTTTCTTCGTGCTGAAACCCGAGGTGATCAACCGGATCGCAGGCCCCGAAACGGTGCTGGAGAAGGAACCGCTGGTGTCGCTGGCCCAGGACGGCCAGCTTGTCGCCTATCACCACGATGGGTTCTGGCAGCCGATGGACACGCTGCGCGACAAGATCCACCTGGAAGACCTGTGGGCCGAGGACAAGGCGCCTTGGGCCGTCTGGGCGAAGTAAGCGCCGATGACTGCTCTGCCCAATCCTAGTTTCTGGCGTGGTACCCGCGTTTTCCTGACCGGCCATACCGGATTCAAGGGGGCGTGGATGTGCGAAATGCTGCTGTCCCTGGGGGCGCAGGTGCACGGGTTTTCGCTGGCTCCTGACACGCGGCCCTCGCTGTTCAACGAACTGGGTCTGGACGCCCGGATCAGCCATCACCAGATCGGCGACATCCGCGAGGCGGCAGTTCTGACCGAGGCGATCCAAGCCGCGCGCCCCGACGTGGTGCTGCACATGGCTGCCCAGCCGATTGTCTCGATAGGCTATGACGATCCGGTGAGTACTTTTGCGACAAACGTGATGGGCACGGCGCATCTGCTGAACGCTGTCCGGTTGCACTGCGGGGATATTCCCGTGATCGTCGTGTCCTCGGACAAATGCTATGAGAACCTGGGCACCGGGCGTAGTTTCATAGAAACCGATCCGCTGGGCGGTAAGGACCCCTATAGTGCCTCGAAGGCCGGAACCGAGATCGTCTGCACCTCGTACCGTGCATCCTTTTTTGCAGAGGACGGCACGGCGCGCCTGGCGTCGGTCCGGGCGGGTAACGTGGTGGGGGGCGGCGACTGGAGCGCCGACCGGTTGGTGCCCGACCTGATGCGCGGTTTTTCGGCCGGTGATCCGGTGGTGATCCGCAGCCCCCACGCGACACGCCCCTGGCAACACGTGCTGGAGCCGCTGAACGGCTATCTGATCTGTGCGGAGGCCGTGGCGACCGACCGTGCCAACGCCCGTCCTTGGAACTTTGGCCCGCGCGCGGGCGACGTGCATACCGTAGGCGAAGTCGTGACGATTGCCGACCGGACGTGGCAGGGCGCCACCGACCTGCAGATCAACCCGGCCGCGCAGACCTTCAAAGAAGCACAGACGCTGGCGATCGATTCCGACGCGGCGCGCAGCCAATTGGGCTGGAAAACCGGGTTGGGCTTCGACCGGACCATTGAGTGGACTGTTGCCTGGTATCAGGCCTATTACGATGCGCCCGAAAATGTGCGGCAGCTGACCCGTCAGCAGTTGGATGACTATGTCGCCTTGTTGGGGCACGGTGCAGGATGACCGACAGGCCCCATATCGTGTTGACGGGCGGATCGGGGTTTCTGGGCAATCACCTGCGCCAATATATGATACGCGAAGGCCTCGCCTTTTCCGAGATCCGCCGCGATTGCGTCGTGGTGGACGGGCAGGAAACTCCGCACGACGGTGACAGCGCCCGGATCGCAGCGGTTTTGGCGCCGTTGGAAAACCCTGTTCTGGTGCATCTGGCCGCGCATTTCGTGTCGCGCCACGGGCCTGCCGATCTAGCCCCGCTGGTGTCGGGGACAGTTGGGTTTTCAACCCTGGTCTATGACGGCTATTTTCTGGCCGGGGGGCATTCCGTGGTCACCGCCAGCAGTGCTTGGCAGTATGATCCTGCTGGTGAGCGCGCGGCGGCCAATCTGTACGCGGCACTGAAAACCGCCTCGCTAGAGGTGCTGACGCATTACCTGTCCAAGCATGATGCTGCGGGGACCGAGCTGGTGTTCTTTGACACCTATGGTCCAGGTGATACCCGGCCCAAGCTGATCCCCTCGTTACGGCGCCATTGGGTCGAAGGGCTGCCATTCAAGGCTTCGGCCGGGTTGCAGCCGATCAATATCACTCATGCCGATGATGTCAGCCGAGCGATCATGCGGGCCGCAACGCTGACCGCCGAACGCGCGCAGGCTGGCCTGCAGACCTACGCGGTGAAATCGGGCGACGAAATGCCCGTACGCCAGCTGGTCGAACTGATCCGCGATGACATCGCCCCCGGACTGGAGGTCAGTTTCCAGCCGGCAACACCCGTGGATGCGCCCAAGGCGCTGAACCGCTCGATCCCGACCGTGCCCGGCTGGACGCCGCAAGTGGCGCTGCGCGACGGGTTGACCGCTATTTTCAAAGGGGAAAGCTGATGCAATGGACCGAGCTTGCCTTGCCAGGGTGCTATACGATTGACGTGCCAATGTTTCGCGACGCGCGCGGCGGGTTTTTCAAGACCCTGAACAGCAGCCTGATCCGTCAGGTCGCCCCCGATTTTCAGGCGCAAGAAGCCTTCACCACGATTTCTGACCGCAACGTGCTGCGTGGGATGCATTTCCAGTCACCGCCGCATGATCACGATAAGGTCGTTTCGATCAGTCAGGGCCGGGCGCATGACGTGCTGGTCGACCTGCGGCCCGGCGACGGGTTTGGCAAGGTCTGTGCGGTCGAGATGTCGGCCGGGGACACCTGCACCGTCGTTTTCGCCGCGCGCGGCGTTGCACATGGGTTCCTGGCGCTGACAGATGACTGTACCATGAATTATGTCACCGACAGCGAACACGCCCCTGCCAGCGACATGGGCGTTCTGTGGTCCTCGATCGATCACGCCTGGCCGGTAAAGAGCCCGATAATCTCTGAGCGGGATCTGAAACATCCCCCCCTGTCGCAGGTCCGGTTTCAGCAGGTCTAGGGTACAGCGCCCGATAGCATGACAGATACGCTGAAGATTCGCGTCGCGCTTGCTTGATGCAGAGGGCTGCGGTGCGCCGGACGGTGCGTGCGGAGCACCAAGAACCACCTTACCATTAAGGTATCCGGAGATATTCTTACAAAAAATGTGATATGGTGCTGCTGGAGAGAATTGAACTCTCGACCTCTCCCTTACCAAGGGAGTGCTCTACCTCTGAGCTACAGCAGCGCCGTTCGTGTCGTCCGGTGTTGCCCGTCCGACCGTGGAGCGCTGATTAGCCCTAAATGAATTGCTGCGCAAGCCCATCTGGACGGTTTTTTTTACCTCATGTAGAACAGGCGCATGGAGCAGAAAACACCTGGCAAGAAACAACCGAAAAAACCTACCTCTCGCGAGGACAGGTTGAAGGCGGCGCTAAAGGCCAATATGGGCCGACGTAAGGCGCAGGCGCGTGCGCGCAGTGCGGCTGATCAGAAAAACGAAGGGCAGGACTGATGGATTCGATTATTGTGACGGGCAATGGCCCGCTGAACGGCAGCATTCCGATTGCCGGGGCGAAAAACGCCTGCCTGACGCTGATGCCCGCGACGTTGCTGAGTGACGAGCCGTTGACGCTGACCAACGCGCCGCGTCTGAGCGACATCAAGACCATGAGCCTGTTGCTGCAATCGCTGGGCGCCGAGGTAACCAGCCTGCAGGCGGGCAAGGTGCTGGCGATGTCCAGCCATGACCTGACCTCGAGCCACGCGGATTACGAGATCGTGCGCAAGATGCGGGCCTCGAATCTGGTGCTGGGGCCGCTGTTGGCGCGCACGGGCCATGCCGAAGTGTCGCTGCCCGGGGGCTGTGCGATTGGTGCGCGGCCGATGGACTTGCACATCTTTGGCCTGGAAAAACTGGGCGCTGAAATCGAGCTGCGCGAGGGATACCTGCACGCCAAGGCCCCGAACGGGCTGAAGGGCGCGGTGATCGAGCTGGCCTTTGCCTCGGTCGGGGCGACGGAAAACATCCTGATGGCCTCGACGCTGGCCAAGGGCACCACGGTGATCAAGAACGCCGCGCGCGAGCCCGAGATTGTCGATCTGGCCGATTGCCTGCGCGGCATGGGCGCCCAGATCGACGGCGACGGCACCAGTACCATCACCATTCAGGGCGTGGACCGTCTGGGCGGCGCGACGCATCCCGTGGTCACCGATCGGATCGAGCTGGGCACCTATATGCTGGCGCCGGCCATCTGCGGCGGCGAGGTGCTGCTGGAGGGCGGGCGCCTGGATCTGGTGCGCTCGTTCGTGGAAAAACTGGACGCGGCGGGGATCGGGGTGACAGAAACGCCCGAGGGTTTGGTCGTCAAGAACCGTGGCGCGCGTGTGAAGGCTGTGGACGTGACCACCGAACCGTTCCCCGGCTTTCCCACCGATTTGCAGGCGCAGATGATGGCGCTGCTGTGCACGGCTGACGGCACATCGGTTCTGGAAGAGAAGATCTTTGAGAACCGCTTTATGCACGCGCCCGAACTGACCCGTATGGGGGCTGTGATTGACGTGCATGGTGGCACGGCCACCGTGACGGGCGTTGAGCGGCTGAAAGGCGCGCCGGTGATGGCGACGGATTTGCGGGCCTCGGTGTCATTGATTCTGGCTGGGCTGGCCGCTGAGGGCGAGACCATCGTGAACCGTGTGTACCACCTGGATCGCGGTTACGAGCGGGTCGAAGAAAAGTTGGGCAATGTGGGCGCCAAGATAGAGCGGGTACAGGGACAATGACCGAAGACGCACGTTTCGAGGACGGCCGCGAGGCCCCGCTGAACCTGGGCGCGCTGGATGGGGACGACCTGAAGGTGATTTCGGCCTTGGTGCAGGATGCGGTGTTTCCGGCCTCGGAAATGCGCTGGCTGGCCAAGGAACGCCGCTTTGTTTTGCTGCTGAACCGGTTTCGGTGGGAAGACAAAGGCCGCGAGCGTCATGGGGCCGAACGGGTGCAATCGGTGCTGGCGTTTGAAAACGTGCTCAAGGTTGCCTCGCAAGGGGTGCCGCGTGGGGATGCGGATACAATTCTGTCCGTGCTGTCGCTGGGATGGAGCGAGGGCGAAGCGCCCTCGGGTGTTCTGGAGCTGACGCTGGCGGGCGACGGGGCGCTTCGGCTGGAGGTCGAGGCGCTGGAAGTGGTGCTGAAGGATGTCACCCGCCCGTATCGCGCGCCCTCGGGGGCGGTACCGGGGCACAAGGACGATTGATCTGCGCCCTTGATCCGGTGGAGCGGGCTGCGCCCGCGCAGGTTTTGTATGTTCAGAGGGGCGTTGCCCCTCTCAAGCCCACTCGGTTCGAGTGGGCTTTTCACTCCCCAGAGTATTGGCCGAGCAAAGAAGCGGGCTTGAGGATAGGGGCATTGGCGGATATGTCGGGTTGAACTGCCCGGAGAGACCATGCCCGTATTTCTGAACGCCGCTGATTCTGATTTCGAAGCTTCTTTTCAAGCCCTGTTGGGGGCCAAGCGCGAAGACAGCCCTGATGTGGATCATATCGTGGCCGAAATCATTGCCGATGTGCGGGCGCGCGGGGATGCGGCGGTCTTGGAACTGACGGCTAAGTTTGATCGCTTGGAGCTGACGCCGGAGGGCCTGCGGTTTTCGGAGGCCGAGATTGAAGCGCTGGTGGCCGAGGTGCCGGCGCATGAGCGTGCGGCGCTGGAATTGGCGGCGGAGCGTATCCGTGCCTATCACGAGCGTCAGATTCCTGAGGATGCCTATTGGACGGATGACAGCGGGGCCGAGCTGGGCTGGCGCTGGACGCCGGTGTCGGCGGCGGGGCTGTATGTGCCGGGCGGGTTGGCCTCGTATCCGTCGTCCGTATTGATGAACGCAATTCCGGCCAAGGTGGCTGGGGTTGAGCGATTGGCCATTGTGGTGCCCACGCCGGATGGGGTGGCGAATCCGCTGGTGTTGCTGGCGGCACGTCTGGCCGGGGTGGATGAAGTCTATCGGATTGGGGGCGCTCAGGCCGTGGCGGCGCTGGCGTATGGCACTGAAAGCATCGCGCCCGTGGACAAGATCACCGGGCCGGGCAATGCCTTTGTGGCGGCGGCCAAGCGGCGGGTGTTCGGCAAGGTGGGGATCGACATGATCGCCGGGCCCTCGGAAATTCTGGTGATTGCGGATGGCGACAATGATCCTGACTGGATCGCGCTGGACATGCTGAGCCAGGCCGAACATGACGAAAGTGCGCAGGCGATTTTGATTACCGACAGCCCTGCCATGGCCAAGGCGGTTGAGGTGGCCATCGAGCGTCACTTGCAGACGCTGGAACGGCGCCAGATCGCCGGGGCCAGCTGGCGTGACTATGGGGCGGTGGTTCTGGTCGACGATCTGGATCAGGCTGCGGCCCTGTCCAATCGCGTGGCCCCTGAACATTTGGAGCTCTGCGTGGCGGATCCCGATGCTTTGGCCGAGAAGATCACCCATGCAGGCGCGATTTTCCTGGGGCATTGGACGCCCGAGGCGATTGGCGACTATGTCGGGGGGCCAAACCACGTGCTGCCCACGGCGCGATCGGCGCGTTTTTCATCAGGTCTGAGCGTGATGGACTTCGTCAAGCGCACAACCCTGGCCAAAATGACCCCTGCGGCGCTGCGCGCCATTGGCCCGGCTGCGGAAACCTTGGCAATTTCAGAAAGCCTGGAGGCGCACGGCCTGTCCGTTCGCGCCCGATTGAACCATTTGAACGAGTAAGGACGACCCAGATGTCCCATATCAGCCATATCGAACTTGACGATCGCAACTTGCCGCCGCCGACGCCCGAGATCGAGCAGGAACGCAAGGTGGCGATGTTTGATCTGCTTGAGGAGAACTCGTTTGATCTGCCCAAACGGGATGATCGGGCGGTGCCCGAAGGCCCGTATCGCGTGGGTCTGTCGATCAAGGAAAAGCGGCTTGTTTTTGATATCCTGACCGAAGCCGAGGAAAAGGCAGTGGAATTCCACCTGAGCCTGTCCCCGTTCCGTCAGGTGGTCAAAGATTACTGGGCCATCTGCGAAAGCTATTTCGATGCGGTGAAAAACCTGCCGCCCAGCCAGATCGAGACCATCGACATGGCCCGGCGTGGCATTCACAACGAAGGGGCGCGTATTCTGACCGAACGGCTGGAGGGCAAGGCAGAGATCGACAATGATACGGCCCGCCGACTGTTCACCCTGATCTGCGTATTGCATTTTGGAGGCTAGGGTCGTGGTCGAAGCTCTGCCTCAGTCTGTTTTGTTTTGTTGTGATCACAATTCGGTTCGCTCGCCCATGGCCGAGGGGATCATGAAAAAGTTTTATGGCACCGGAACCTATGTGCAATCGGTTGGGGTCAAGGGCGATCTCGAGATCGACGGATTTGCAATCGCCGTTTGTCAGGAATTGGGGGTCGAGCTGTCGCGCCATCGGTCCCGGGGCTTTGACGAGCTGGAGGAATGGGGCGACACGCTGTCCTCGTTTGATCTGATCGTGGCGCTGACACCGACCAGTCGCGAAACGGCCTGCCAATTGACCCGCGTGTTTCATCTGGATGTGGAATATTGGCCGATCTTTGATCCTTCGGGGCAGGGCGAGGGCCGCGAGGCACGCCTGGATTCCTATCGCAAGGCCCGGGACGAGATCATCGACAAGCTGATCCAACGCTGGGGCCCTGCGCTCGAGGCATAGGTAAAAACACTCGTCGCATGCCATTCTGACAGGGTTTCCATTGGCCCAAGATCCGGGCCAAATGTCGCGGCGCTCTGGGCTTGGATGAACAATGGTGCACCGCAGGGCCACGACGCCGCAGGTGCTTGTGCGCATAGCCGTTGCCGCCCGCTGAGGAATGTGACAATACTGCGGACAAGAATTTGAACGAACGAGTTTAGCACATGACCAATTACGCAGACCGCCGCACCATGATGGTTGACACCCAGGTTCGTCCTTCGGATGTGACCAAGTTCCCGATCATCCAAGCCCTTTTGACAGTCCCGCGCGAAGATTTCGTGCCTGCGGACAAAGTCGAGGCCGCCTATGTGGGCGACAACATCAGCCTGGGCGGCGCGCGCGTCGTACTCGAGGCCCGTACACTGGCCAAGATGCTGGATGCGTTGGATGTGCAAGCCGACGACCTGGTGATGGATCTGGGATGCGGGCTTGGGTATTCCTCGGCCGTGATCGCGCATATGGCTGCGGCCGTGGTCGCCGTTGAAGAAGACGAAGCGCTGTCCGGGGACGCCCAATCTGCCCTGTCAGAGGCCGGCGCGGACAACGTTATCCTGCAGACCGGCTCGTTGGCCGAAGGGGCCCAGGACCATGGTCCCTATGATGTGATCATTCTGCAAGGCGCTGTCGAGCATCTGCCCGGCGCTATTTTGGACCAGTTGAAAGAGGGCGGTCGCATTGCCGCGATTTTCGCCGACGGAGAACTGGGCACCGTCCGTATAGGATATAAGATTGATGGTGAAATGCACTGGCGTTTTGCTTTCAATGCGGCGGCACCTGTGTTGCCGGGGTTTGAACGGCACCGGGCCTTCACGCTGTAAGCGTAAAGTTTCAGGCCGCGCCCGATCACACCGGGCGCGGTTTTTCGTTTTGGGGTAGAGGCCGATTGGCCAAAAGCAGGAGCGATACATGGGGATCATGAGACTGCGGAAACAGATGACAGCGGGCACTGTGGCCCTGGTGATGGCTGTGTCGGCTCCGGTGGCGGCCTCGGCCGAAAGCCTGGCGGATGCGCTGGCTGCGGCCTACAACAACTCGGGTCTGCTGACGCAATATCGCGCGGTCTTGCGGGCTGCAGACGAAGATGTTGCGGTGGCGCTGGCCGATCTACGCCCTGTCATCGGATGGACCGGGCAGGTGCAATATGCACGGGCGCGCAACCGGGGTTACAACAGCTTTGGAACGTTGCGCACCTCCATTGGGGACGAAGTCAGCGTCAGCACAGGGCTCGGGCTGGAACAGATCCTGTGGGATGGCGGCAAAACCAAGATGACCGTCGAAGCCAAGAAAGAGGCGGTTCTGGCCACCCGAGCAGCTCTGATCGGGGTCGAGCAAGGCATCCTGTTGCAGGCGGTCGACGCCTATATGAGCGTTCGTAGCAACTCGGAAACTGTGGCTTTGCGCGAAAACAACGTGCGGGTGATCTCTGAGGAACTGCGCGCGGCCAAGGACAGGTTCGAAGTCGGTGAGGTGACACGCACCGACGTTGCCCAAGCAGAAGCCCGCCTAGCGTCGGCGCGCAGTCAATTGGCGCAGGCCCAGGGCGATCTGGTCAGCGCGCAGCTGTATTTCAAGGCTGCCGTTGGTCGCAATCCGGGGCGCCTGACGCCGCCGCCTTTGGTGCCCGCCACCGCCAAGACCATTTCCGAGGCCAAGGCGATTGCCGTGCGCAATCACCCCGATATCAAGAAGGTGCAGCACGAGGTAACCGCGGCCGAGCTGGCCATCGAAATCACCCGCGCGTCCTTCGGCCCGTCCGTGTCGCTGAACAGTGGAATCAGCCTGGAAGAGACCTTTGACAGCCCCGCGCATACCCGTGCGTTCTCGTTGTCTTTGGATGCATCGGCGCCGATCTATTCGGGCGGCAAGCTGTCGGCGCTATTGCGTCAGGCCATCGCGAATCGCGACGCCAAGCGCGCCGAATTGCTGGTGGCTACGCAGACCGTTGAACGCGAGGTCGGCACGGCCTTTTCCACGTTGCGCGTGGCCGGATCCGCGCGCGAGGCCTATGATCGCCAGGTGCGCGCCGCAACTGTCGCCTTCCGTGGCGTCCGGGAAGAGGCGACGCTGGGCGCACGCACAACCTTGGACGTATTGAACGCGGAACAGGAATTGCTGAGTGCGCAATCCAACCTGATCTCGGCCCGCAACAACGAATATGTTGCGGCCTATTCGTTGCTGTCGAACATGGGGCTTCTGACGGCCGAGCACCTGAAGCTAAAGGTGCAGCGCTATGACGAAGCCGCCTATTACAACCAGGTGAAAAATGCGCCGGCGGGTCTCAGCAAGCAAGGCCGTCAGCTGGATCGCGTGCTGCAGGGTTTGGGAAAGAAATAAAACTTTTCGCCATCGGTTGAGCGAAAACGCCCTCGGGGGTAGAATGATCCCCGAGGTTGAGTGGAAATTGGCATGTCAGATCCTGTAACCAACGCAGATATCGAGGATGTTCTGTCCTCTATTCGTCGGCTCGTGGCAGAGGACGAACGCCCGGATGTGGTTGCACCGTCCACGCCTGCGGCGTCGGATCGGTTGGTGCTGACCCCTGCGCTGCGCGTGATGGAAACCGAGGCCCCCGAGGAAATGGTTTCGGCCGATACTGCAGATCTGGTCGACGAAGATGATTCGACCGAAACCGACTTGCCTGAACCCGAACTGGTCGAAGGTCACGAACTCGCGGATCTGGACGTTGACGACAGCGCCAAGCGAAATCTCGAAGCCCGCATTGCCGAACTGGAGGCCGTGATCTCGGACACCGGTGGTCAGTGGGAACAAGACGGAGAAGAGGGCAGCGCCAACGCCGGTGGGGCTGTCGACAGTCTGAACTGGAGCGAAGACGAATCCGAGCCTGACCCTGAGATCGAAGAGGCCCAGATGGCCGAGTTGGTCGAAGAGGACATGTCTGGCGCGGATACTGTGGCGGCGATGCCGTTCCTGCGCCACAAGTTCAGCGTTCCCGACGAAAATGCTGCTGAACCGGAAACGGCGAGCGAACCTGACGCAGGGTCTGATCTGGACGAAGAAGAGGCTTCGGTTGATGAGCCCGAGGTTGACGCCGAGGTTCAGGCCGAATTCCAGCCCGAGATCCCCGAACCCGATCCGGTGCCTGAAATGGCGGCGGAACCGGTTGTCGAGGACATCAACGAGGAACCCTATGACGGGCAGGATTTCGTGGTTGATGAAGAGGCGTTGCGGGCGCTGGTCGTCGAAATCGTCCATCAGGAATTGCAGGGCAAGCTGGGCGAGCGGATTACTCGGAATGTCCGCAATCTGGTGCGCCGCGAGATCCACCGCGCCCTGACCAGTCAGGAACTGGAATAATCCGGTTCTGACGCCAGCGCGATCAATCGATCTATGTCCAGGTGCTGCTCCATGTGATGTGCAAGCGCGTCCAGCGTTTCCTCGACCATGTGCTCGTAACTGATCCCAGCCGTGCCACCCATTTCCGCCAACACCGCCCTGCGGAATCCGTCCGCGCTGAACAGCCCGTGCAAATAGCACCCGCGTACCCGCCCCCGCGCGGCGCCGGCGGGCTGGCCGTGCACGGACAGCCAAGCATTCGTGCAATCTGGCCCGGTGGTGTCGCCCAGATGAATTTCATAACCTTCCAATCTGTCCCCCGTAGGCAGATAGGTCGCCGGGGTCAGCGCCAGATGCTTGCGCGGTTGCATCGTGGTTTCGATGTCCAGATGTCCCAGACCATCAACGCTGGCAGGGGCGCCCTCCAGCCCCTCGGGGTCATGGATCTTGCGGCCAAGCATTTGATATCCCCCGCAAATCCCCACGACATACCCGCCGCGCCGGATATGCGCTGTCAGGTCGATGTCCCAGCCTTGGGCCCGGAAAAAGGCCAAGTCCGCGATGGTGGATTTCGACCCGGGGATCAGGACAAGGTTGGCGTCTCCGGGCAGGGGGTGCCCGGGCTGGATGATCTGGACCGAGACCCCTGGCTCGGCTGACAGAGGATCCAGATCGTCGAAATTGGCGATGCGTGGCAGCTGCGGAACGGCAACCTTGAACGCGCCGTCTCCGCCCGAGGCGATGTCCAGAACATCCTCGGCGGGCAGTTTCCAAGCGTCGTGGAACCACGGCAGTACCCCGATCGAGGGCCAGCCGCTGCGCTGTTCGATATATTGAATTCCGTCGTCGAACAGGCTGACGTCACCGCGGAATTTGTTGACGCCAAATCCTCGGATCATCGCGGCGTCGCCGAGGTCCAGCACTGCGCCGGTCCCGATCAGCTGCGCAATCACACCGCCCCGGTCGATATCCCCCAACAGGATCACCGGCACGCCCGCCGCGCGGGCAAACCCCATGTTGGCGATGTCGCCCTTGCGCAGGTTGACCTCGGCCGGGCTGCCCGCGCCCTCGACCAACACGATATCGGCCTGGTCGCACAGACGCTGAAAGCTTTGCAGGACATAGGGCATCAGGCTGGGTTTGTTCTGCCCGAAATCGCGAGCCTGCTGCGTGCCAACCCGTTGCCCCTGGACGATCACCTGCGCGCCTTGTTCGGATTCGGGTTTGAGCAGCACCGGGTTCATGTCCGTATGCGGTGCGACACGTGCGGCACGGGCCTGAAGCGCCTGGGCGCGGCCGATTTCTCCGCCATCGCTGGTCACGGCCGCATTGTTGGACATGTTTTGAGGCTTAAAGGGGCGGACAGACAGGCCACGATTGACCAATGCGCGCGCCAGACCCGCAACGAACATGGACTTGCCCACGTTCGAGCCCGCCCCCTGGATCATGATCGCGCGTGCCATTTTGCCTCCGAACCCTTTGCGACCGGTCTAGGGGGCATCTTGCCGGTGGAAAAGCCTAAAAGAAAACGCGCCCCCATAAGGGAGCGCGTTTTTCATCAGATAAGGGGCAGAGACCTTAGGCGGCCTCGGCCTGTTGAGCTGCATTGCGGCGTTCGCTCTCTTCGCGCGACAGCGCAACCGAGGTACGAACCCCTTTGGAGACAAACTCCATCAACCCGCCCACAACACGTTCGTTGGGGTCGATACCGGCGCAGGACAGCACTTCGCGACCATCGCGCGAACGGGCCCAGCGGGCGATCTGTTCGGGGCCATTGCCGTATTTCTTGTCATCGGCGATGGCGTCATCAAGTGCAGCCAACACAACGGCTGCAAACAGTTTACGTGCACGGTTGCCCTGCTCGTTATTGAAGGCGGTGCCGTCAACGAAATCTTTCATGATTCGTCCTTTGTTATTGCTCTTGCGTTTTCTGGCGTGGCGCTCCTTATGACGGATTGAATGTGATTCGGATAGGCTCTATTTGCATGGCTATCATGCAAATTTTGCATAACTCGTGCATCATTTAACCTAAATCTCGTCTTCTTGCGCCAAGGGCCGACACAAGATATAGGAACGGTCAGAATCCAATCAACCTTTGAGCAAGGTTTTGCCAATATGCCCAAAATCAACGGTAACGAAATCCGTCCCGGCAATGTGCTGGAACATGACAACGGCCTGTGGGTCGCGGTAAAGGTCGATCATGTGAAGCCCGGCAAGGGCGGTGCCTTTGCTCAGGTCGAAATGAAGAACCTGCGCAACGGGTCCAAGCTGAACGAACGCTTCCGCAGCGCCGACAAAGTCGAGCGCGTGCGCCTGGAACAGAAAGACCAGCAATTCCTGTATGAAAACGACGGGATGCTGGTGTTCATGGACACCGAGACCTTTGATCAGGTCGAACTGCCCGCCGATTTGCTGGGCGATCGCCGCCCGTTCCTGCAAGACGGCATGACCGTTGTCATCGAATATTATGACACCGAGGCGCTGAACGTCACATTGCCGCAAAAAGTGACCTGCAAGATTGTCGAGACCGAGCCGGTCGTCAAAGGCCAGACTGCTGCGAACTCGTTCAAGCCAGCGGTGCTGGACAACGGCGTGCGTGTGATGGTACCGCCCTTTGTGGCCCAGGACGAAGATATCGTGGTCAACACCGAGACCATGGAATATTCCGAGCGCGCCTGATTACACAGATCTCTTGGGAGGAGGTCGAGCGGAGAGCCGGGCATCGCCCGGCTTTTTGCTGTCTGATGAATGCGCGATAGCTGTGGCGCAGCTTAGGAGAGCGGGGTCCACCGAAGCGTCGCGTCCCCCGCTGTCATCGGCCCCTTTGCGCGGTCAAAACGCAGATAGGCGATGGCGCGGCCGCCCGATTGGGTGAACAGGGTCCCGGCCTCTTTTTCACCGGCCATGATCTTGGTGCCAACGGGGGCGCTGCCCTGGATGTCGACGAGGGTCAGGCCTTTGCGCAGCTCGGTCTTGTGCTTCATCCGGGCGGTGACCTCTTGGCCGACATAGCAGCCCTTGCGGAAATCGACGCCATTCAGACGTTCAAACCCAGCCTCAAGAATAAAGGTATCCGGTGTCAGCTCGATCCCGGTTTCGGGGATGCAATGGGCCACGCGGATAGCATCCCAATCGGTGCCGTCCTGCGCGTCCGTCTGGCCGTACAAACGCCAACCCATCGCGTCATGGCGCGGGTCCGTCACAGCGCCGTCGGGGGCCTGGCCGGTGCCGCGCGCGACTTTCAGATCGGTTTCGTCCAGGCTGACATCGGCGCGCAGTTTGTACATGTTCAGCCGGGGCAGGATCGTCGCGGCCAGGGCCGCATCGATATCCAGCAACACGTCGTCGCCGTCGGGAATCAGGAAAAAATCCGCCATATACTTGCCCTGCGGCGTCAGCAGTCCGGCGTAAACGGGCCCATCGGACAGGCCGCTGACATCATTTGTCACCAGCCCTTGCAGAAAATGCTGGGCGTCTGCTCCGTGAATGCGGATGATCTTGCGTGTCATTTTAGTCTCCCGTCCTGCGCCTGAGTTTAATATAGGCTTAAGGCGCGAGGACAACAGGGGATGCGAACATGCGCGCGGCACTTAGCGTGGTGATACCGGTGTTGAACGCCGAACGGGCATTGCCCGCTTGTCTGGCCGCCTTGATGGAGGGGCTGGAGGCCGGGGTGATCCGTGAGTTGGTGATTTCGGACGGGGGCTCGACCGACACGTCGCTGCAGATCGCTGACGAGGTTGGGGCGATCGTTGTCAGTGGCCCGCCCTCGCGCGGGGGGCAGCTGCGGCGTGGTGTGGCGGCCTCGCAAGGGGAATGGGTGCTGTTGCTGCATGCCGATACGGTGCTGGATTCCGGCTGGTCCGAGGTGGTTTTGACCCATATGCAGACGGGGCGGGCGGGGTATTTCCGCCTCGGGTTTCGCGCACGGGGATGGGCCGCGCGATGGGTGGCCGGTTGGGCCAATCTGCGCTCGCGCCGGTTTGGGTTGCCGTATGGCGATCAGGGCCTGGTTCTGACGCGCACCATGTTGGACAGCGTCGGGGGCGTGCCTGAGATCCCCCTGATGGAGGACGTAGCGTTGGCGCGTGCCTTGCGTGGCCAGTTGACCGAGCTGCCGCTTATCGCCCGAACAAGCGCCGAGAGATACGAGTCAGAAGGCTGGTTTCGCCGGGGGCGTCGGAACCTTTGGACCCTTTGCCGTTACCTTTGCGGCTCTGATCCTGAGCGGCTAGCGCAAGACTATCTGCGGTCGGCCCGTCGGTCTTGAATTGCAGGGCGTGCAGGTCGGCATAGATACCCCCACGCGTCAGCAGTTCGTCATGGGAGCCTTCGTCAACCACGCGGCCCTTGTCCATCACGATGATCTTGTCGGCGTTGCGCACGGTGGACAGACGGTGGGCGATGACAAGCGTGGTGCGGCCCTTGGCCAGCTTGTCCAGCGCGTCCTGCACCACCCGTTCCGATTGCGCATCCAGGGCGCTGGTGGCCTCGTCCAGCAACAGAACAGGCGTGTCGCGCAGCAGGGCACGGGCGATGGCGACACGCTGACGCTGCCCGCCAGACAGGGACGAGCCGCGCGGCCCAACCGGCGTATCCAGCCCGCTTGAAAGCTTGGGCAGGAAATCCTGCACATGGGCGGATTTCAGTACCGCATGCAGTTTGTCCATCGGCACGTCTTTGCGTCCCAGCAGGATGTTTTCCCGCAGGGTTTCGTCAAACAGCGCCGCATCTTGCGAGACAACCGAGAACAGCCCGCGCAGGTCAGGCAGGCTCAGGTCTTTGGCCTCGGTTCCACCAACCATGACCTTGCCCAATTGCGGATCCACCAGCCGGGTCAGCAGGTTGAACACGGTGGATTTCCCCGCACCCGAGGCGCCAACCAGGGCCGTTGTCTTGCCCGCAGGCGCGACCAGCGTGGCCCCCTGCAAGACCTTGGTATCGCCATAGGACAGCTGTACGTTTTCCAGCCGCACCTCGGGGACACCCGCAGGCGCGGGGCGCGGTTGCGCCGGGGACACCAGCGTGGGCTGTTCGTCCAGCAGCTCTTTGATCCGTTCGATCGCAGCGGCGGCGTTTTGCCAGACGCCCGAGACCGAGCCAAGGCGGCGCAGCGGCTGGAACGCAAAGCCAATAGCGGTGAAGAACGACATGAACTCACCGATGGTTTTCTCGCCGGCGATGATCTCGCGGCCGCCAAAGATCAGCACGCCCATAAAGCCGATCCCGGCCATCACATCAATCAGCGCAGGCATGGAAGCCGCGCCCAGAACGGCGCGGACTTCGGCCTTGATCAGCTTTTGGGTCAGCGCCCGGTAGCGGCTGGATTGGTACTCTTCCAAACGGTTCAGTTTCACCGGGATCAGCCCGTGGAACACCTCGTCCAGACGGGTGGACAGTTTTGCGCCGGAATCACGGGCCTCGCGGGCGCGGCGTCGCACGAATTTCTGCATGGCTGCGGCAGGGGCCACCATCAGCGGGGTCGCGATACAGGCGACCAGCGTCCATTGCCAATCCACCGAGATGGCGACGCCCATCAGGATGATCAACGAGATGAAATCCCGCCCCGCCCCCGTGATCACCGCGTTCCAGACCTGGTTCACGCTTTCGACATCGCTTTGGACGCGCTGGATCAGAAAACCGGGCGGGTGGGTCTGATGGAATTTCCCATCCAGCCGCATCAGGTGATCCAGAAGTGAAGTCCGCATATCCGCTGCCGAGCGTTGCGAAATCAGCGCCAACAGGCCCTTTTGCCCCATCGTCGCGATGGCGCGTACACAGAAAATGCCGAAAAAGGCAAAGCTGACCCACCAGATCGCGCCATAGTCACCCGCCACGAAAATCTGGTCGAACATCGGGTTCATCATATAGCTGAGCGCGCCCAGCATCGCGCCCTCGGTCGCCATGAACAGGACGGCGGCGATCAGCAGCCACAGGTGTTTGTGCAGGTAATTGCGCCACAACCAGCGCAGCAGGTATCCCGAGGAAGTGTTCGGTGTCGGCGTCTCGGCCATGGGGGCCCTTTCGGCGATAGGCGGGCGCGATGCCCGCTACGGTTCCGGCCGAGTTTTATGTGAGCAGGCCCATGGGTGCAAGCATGGGCATTTCGCGACGTTAGGGGGCCACCGTGGAATTGCGGAATTGACGCTGCCGCGCAGAGGAATACGCTCGATTGGTCACTATCACGGAGTTGTTCCCATGAGCCTTGCAAACGGACAGCATTATCTGGCCATTCCCGGCCCCTCGGTCATGCCCGAGGCGGTGCTGCGGGCGATGCATCGCACCGCGCCCAATATCTACGAGGGCGAGCTGGTCGACATGATGGGGGGGCTTGTGGCCGATCTGAAACGCGTGGCCCGCACCCGCCACGAGGTCGCGATCTATATCTCGAACGGTCATGGCGCGTGGGAGGCAGCCCTGTCCAACGTGATCGCGCCCGGTGATCGGGTGCTGGTGCCCGCAACGGGCCGGTTTGGGCATGGCTGGGCGGATATGGCCGTGGGGTTGGGCGCTGACCCGCAGATCCTTGATTTTGGGCGTCAGACGCCCTTCGACCTGGATCAGATCGAAGCGGCCTTGCGCGCGGATACCGACCACAAGATCAAGGCCGTGCTGGCCACCCATGTCGATACGTCCTCGGGGGTGCGCAACGATATCGCCGGGTTGCGCGCCGCGCTGGACGGGGCGGGGCATCCGGCGCTGTTGATGGTGGACTGCATTGCCTCGTTGGCCTGCGACGTGTTCGAAATGGATGCCTGGGGCGTCGATGTGATGGTCGCCGCCAGTCAGAAAGGGCTGATGGTGCCGCCGGGGCTGAGCTTTGTGTTCTTCAGCGACCGCGCAGCGACCGTGCGCGCCGGTATGGAGCGTGTCAGCCGGTATTGGGATTGGGGGCCGCGCACCGCCCCCGAGATTTTCTATCAGTATTTCGGCGGCACTCCGCCGACGCATCACCTCTATGGTCTGCGCGTGGCGTTGGACATGCTGCACAGCGAAGGGATGGAGCAGGTCTGGCTGCGCCACGCCACGCTGGCCCGTGCGATCTGGGCTGCTGCCGATGCCTGGGGACAGGGCGGACCGATGAGCCTGAACGTCGCTGATCCCGTGCATCGCAGCCACGCGGTGACCTCGTTGCGGCTGGGGGCGCCGCTGGGGACGCAGCTGCGCGAATGGGTCCAGCACGAGGCAGGCATGACCCTGGGCATCGGCCTGGGCATGTCCGAAGAGGGTGACCCCAATGGCGACGGGTTCTTTCGTATCGGCCATATGGGCCACGTGAACGCGCAGATGGTGATGGGGATGCTGGGCTGTATCGAGGCCGGATTGACCGCGCTGGAAATCCCGCATGGCGCGGGCGCTTTGGCGGCGGCGGCGGCAGTGATGGCTGATGGTGCGAAACCCTAGTGGGGTGACAGGCGGTTGATCAGGGTGTGCAGGCCCAAACCGGTTAACAGGACGGCAGGCAAGCCCCAGACCACCCAGATCAGGCCCAGCAACCACAGCAGGTTGACGAAGCCCATCACCAGGGCTGCGTTGGTATAATTGGGTGCTTCTCTCATGCTGTCAGCCTAGCACGAGACGGGTAAGCAAAGAATGAAAAGCCTGTGATCAGCCAGCGCGCGCGGCACCGAGTGCCTGTGGAAGCAGCACTTCCAGCTGGTCCAGATCCTGTGGCCGGCCCGCGCTGACCCGGATGCAGCGGTCTTGGGGCGCGACAAAGGGCATGCGCACGAACAGGCCCCGCGCCACCAATTCGTCCAGGACCTTTCGGGCAAAATCTCCATCCTGTCCGCAATCAATGGCCACGAAATTGGTCGCCGAGGGCAGGGTGCTAAGCCCATTCGCCCGGGCGATCTGGTCAATACGCGCGCGCGCCGCCGCCACATTGGCCACGGTTTGGGACAGGTAATCCTGATCCGCCAAAGCCGCCAGCGCTCCGATCTGCGCGGCGCGGTTCATGCCGAAATGATTGCGGATCTTGTTGAAGGCGGTGATCAGCGGCTCGGCTCCCAAAGCATAGCCCACACGCGCGCCCGCCATCCCGTAGGCCTTGGAAAAGGTGCGCATTCGGATCACGCGCGGATCGTTGATATCAATCTTGGCGGCTGTGCCTTGGGGGGCGAATTCCACATAGGCCTCGTCCAACACAAACAGGGTGCCCTCGGGCAGGTTTTCCATCGCAGCGACGATATCCGACCCGTGGTGCCAGGTGCCCATCGGGTTGTCGGGATTGGCTAGGTAGACCAGCTTGGCGTCAACCTCGGCAGCCTTGGCAAACAGGGCCGTGGGATCCTCGTGATCCCCGGCATAGGGCACGGTGTGCAGCACGCCTCCGAACCCGGCGACATGATAGTTGAAGGTTGGATAGGCCCCGGCCGAGGTCACGACTGCATCGCCGGGGGCGACCAGCATCCGCACCAGATATCCCAGCAGCCCGTCGATGCCCTCGCCCACAACGATATTTTCCGGCGCAACGCCGTGATGTGCGGCCAGCGCCTGTTTCAGATCATAGGATTCCGGATCGCCATACATCCATTGATCCGCCGCAGCCTCGGCCATTGCTGCGATTGCCCGCGGCGAGGGGCCGAATACATTCTCGTTCGCCCCCAATCGCGCAACAAAGGGCTGGGCGCGGGCGCGCTCCTGCGTTTCGGGGCCGACAAAGGGCACAGTGGCGGGCAAAGAGGCACAAAGCGGGGTATAGCGAGGTCCGGTCATGCGGCCAGATAAGCGCGTTTGCGCGAGCGTGGCAAGCCGTGGCAAGCACCGGGACTTGCCCCTACGTTCCGGTGGATTTTGAACGGGTTTGGCCGATACTGACCGCAAAACAGGAGGAGAGACCATGGCCCGCGTATCCGTCGAGATCGAAAACCACATCGCGCGCGTGACATTGACGCGCGGGGACAAGATGAACGCTCTGGATGCCGAGATGATCCAGGCGATCGTTGCCGCCGGGGAAAGCCTGGTGGACAACGCAGATGTGCGCGTGGTGATCCTGACGGGTGAAGGGCCGGGCTTCTGCGCTGGGCTGGATACCTCGAATTTCACGGCGCATGCGGGGTCTGACCCGGTCGAGCTGCTGGTTCCTCGGACGCATGGGAACTGCAACCTGTTCCAGCAGGTCGCCATGGTCTGGACACAGGTTCCCGTGCCCGTGATCGCAGCGCTGCACGGGGTGGCCTTTGGAGGCGGGCTGCAATTGGCGTTGGGGGCGGACATACGCATCGCCCACCCTGAAACGCGCCTGTCGGTGATGGAGATGAAATGGGGCATCGTCCCGGATATGGGCGGGATGGTGCTGCTGCCACGCCTGCTGCGCTCGGACGTGGTGCGCAAACTGATCTATACGGCCGATCAAATCATCGCCGAGGACGCCGCCCGGATTGGTCTGGTCACCGAGTTGTCCGAGGACCCGCTGGCCACAGCGACGGAGTTGGCAGAGCAGCTTGCGCTCAAAAGCCCCTCGGGCCTGCGCGCGGCCAAACGCCTGATCGCCTTTGCCGAAAGCGGAGCAGACGAACCCGCCGTGCTGATGGAGGAAAGCCGTGAACAAGCCAACCTGATGGGCAAGCCGGATCAGGTCGAAGTGATCATGGCCAATATGCAGAAACGCACCCCGAAGTTTGGATCGGAACGCTAGCCGCATGGAGGGGAGTGGGAAGGGGCTCTGCCCCTTCTTGGCCTATGGCCAATTCATCCCCGGAGTATTTGCACGAGCAAAGAAAGGGTGAGGTCAGATAGCTGAGCCCGGCCGGCCGAAGGCCGGCCCCCCGCCCGCCGCAGGCGAGGCTGATCTTTGATCAGCCCAGTTCCTCCAGACGGGCCAGCGCCAGTTTCAGTTTTTCCTCTTCGGCTTCCTTAAGCGCCAGGTTGCCGCGGGTTTCGGCTACGACTTCCTCGGGCGCGCTTTCGACGAATTTGGGGTTTTTCAGGCGTCCGCGCAGGCCACCCAGTTCCTTGGCCAGTTTCGTTAAGCCTTTGGTTAGGCGTGTTTTTTCTTCGTCGACGTCGATGATATCTGCCAGGGGTATCCCGAAGGTGCCGCCGTCCACGGGGATGGTTGCGGTGCCTTTGGGGAAGTCCTGCGCCTCGGTCAGGCTGTCGATCCGGGCCAAGCGTTTGATCAGCACCTCGTTATTGGCCCAGGCCGCTTTGCCTGCGTCGTCCAGCCCGGTCACCATCATCGGCACATACAGCCCTGCAGGCACGTGCATTTGCGCGCGGGCCGAGCGGACCTCTTCGATCAGGGTGATGACCCAGTTCATTTCAGTGTCGGCGCCCGCATCGATCAGATCGGCACCGCTGTATTCGGGCCAATCGGCATGCACTAGCATTTTGGGTCGTTCACCAGTGACGCCCCACAGCTCTTCGGTGACAAAGGGCATGATCGGGTGCAGCAAGATCAGGCATTGGTCCAGAACCCAGCCCATGACGGCGCTGGTTTCGGCTTTTTCCGCGTCCGAGCCGTCCAGCAGCAGGGGTTTAGAGAATTCTACGTACCAATCGCAGACCTTGCCCCAGACAAAAGCGTACAAAGCGTTGGCCGCGTCGTTGAAGCGGTAGGCCTCCAGCGCCTCGTCCACCACTTCGCGCACGCGGGCGGTTTCGCCGATGATCCACTTGTTCACCGTCGCAGTGGCGGTGGGGAGCTCGGACGAGGGCGCGCCGTTGGCGTAGACGCCATTCATTTCGGCGAAACGGGTGGCGTTCCAGATCTTGGTGCCGAAGTTGCGATAGCCCTTGATCCGGTCCTCGGACAATTTCAGCACGCCGCCGATGGCAGCCATCGAGGCATTGGTGAACCGCAGCGCATCCGCGCCGTATTCGTCGATGATCTCCAGCGGGTCGATGACGTTGCCGGTGGTTTTCGACATCTTCTTCCCCTTCTCGTCCCGCACCAGCTGGTGCAGGTACACGGTATGGAAGGGAATTTCGTCGACCACGGCCAGCTGCATCATCATCATCCGGGCGACCCAGAAGAACAGGATGTCAAAGCCGGTGATCAGCACGTCGGTGGGGAAGTATTTTTCCAGTTCGTCCGTCTGTTCGGGCCAGCCCAGCGTGCCGATGGGCCAGAGGCCCGAGGAGAACCAGGTGTCCAAAACGTCAGGGTCGCGGGTGAGCGACTTGCCCCCCGACATTTCAATGGCTTCGGCCTCGGTGACGGCGCAGTATTGGTTTCCTTCGTCATCAAACCAAACCGGGATCTGGTGCCCCCACCACAGCTGGCGCGAGATGCACCAAGGCTCGATGTTTTCCAGCCAGTGGTAATAGGTTTTCTCGCCCAATTCCGGGATGATCTTGGTTTTGCCGGTGCGCACGGCCTCCAGCGCGGGTTCCACGATTTTCGAGGTTTCCACGAACCACTGGTCGGTCAGCATCGGCTCGATCACCACCTTGGAACGGTCGCCGAAGGGTTGCATGATCGGTTTGTTTTCCACATAGGGAACAATGACTTCGATCTCGTTGCCTTCAACATCCTTGCGAGTCTTGGTCGTCGTGACGGCCAGACCTTCGTCGGTGATCTGGCTGACGACCAGTTCGCGCGCCTCGAACCGGTCCAGACCGCGGTATTCTTCGGGCACGAGGTTCAGCGCGTCGACTTCCATCTCGGCGAAATCAGCGCCGTCTGCGATTTCCTGGGCGCGGGTGGCACAGGTGACATAGTCGCTGCCGTCCGCGCGCATGTGGCCGCGCGTGTCCATCAGGCGGTACATCGGGATGCCGCCGCGCTTGGCCACTTGGTAGTCGTTGAAATCATGCGCGCCGGTGATTTTCACCGCGCCCGAGCCGAAATCGGGATCGGGGTATTCGTCAGTGATGATCGGGATCAGGCGACGGTGTTCCTTGGGGCCCACCGGGATTTCGCACAGCTTGCCCACGATGGGCGCATAGCGTTCGTCCGAGGGGTGCACGGCCACGGCGCCATCGCCCAGCATGGTCTCAGGCCGGGTGGTGGCGATCGAGATATAATCGCGGGTCTCGCGCAGGGTGACGTTGCCGTCTTCGTCTTTTTCGACGTATTCATAGGTCTGACCGCCCGCCAGCGGGTATTTGAAATGCCACATGTGGCCGGGGGTCTCGATGTTTTCGACCTCCAGATCCGAGATGGCGGTTTCGAAATGCGGGTCCCAGTTGACCAGACGCTTGCCGCGATAGATCAGGCCCTTGTTGTACATTTCCACGAAGACCTTGATCACGGCGTCATGGAAGTTGCCGTGCTGATCGGATTCGGGGGCTCCGGGAGCGCCGGACATGGTGAAGGCGTTGCGCGACCAATCGCAGGACGAGCCCAGACGTTTGAGCTGGTTGATGATCGTGTCGCCGTACTGGCCCTTCCATTCCCAGACTTTCTCCAGGAAGGCGTCGCGGCCCAGCTCGCGCCGGCCGGCGTTGCCCTGGGTGGCCAGCATCTTTTCGACTTGCAACTGGGTGGCGATGCCTGCGTGGTCCTGACCGGGCTGCCACAGGGTGTCGAACCCGCGCATCCGGTGCCAGCGCATCAGGATGTCCTGCAGCGTGTTGTTGAAGGCGTGACCCACGTGCAGGGCGCCCGTTACGTTGGGCGGCGGGATCATGATGCAGAAGGTTTCCGCGCGCTTTGCATTCGCGCCCGCAGTAAAGCAGCCAGCCTTTTCCCATGCCTCGTACAGGCGGTTTTCAGCTTCGGCCGCGTTGAAGGTCTTTTCCATCGCCATGATCCAGAACTCGCGTCAGATTTTCCGTTTGCGGACCCGTCTAGCGAATTGGGCCGCGAAGGGAAAGCGGCTTGTCCCAAAAGGGGCGTGCTGACGCACGCGCTGGATATCTCGTCGGCGGCCTTTGGCCTTCTCCTCGGGTGGGCGCCCGGGTCAGCGGTCGAGTTTCGTCGAGAGGTGGATCAGGCTTTCGGAGCCGCGCACGCCCTGAACATCGCCGATGTGATCCAATACGGTGTCCAGTTCCTCGGTTGTGTTTGCGGTGACGTTGACGATCAGATCAAAGCGTCCGCTGGCGGTGTGGACGGTGCGGATCTGCGGCAGAGGTTTCAGGCGGGCCAGGACGGCGGCGCTGCTGCGGGGTTCGACGCTGAGCAGGACGGTGGCCTGCAACCGGGTGTGCTGGCTGGCGCCGAGTTTGAGCGTGTAGCCCGCGATCGTGCCGTTGTTTTCCAGACGCTCCAGGCGCGCCTGGACGGTCGTGCGCGCCAGGCCAAGTTTGCGGGCCAGGGTGGCCACGGGTGTGCGGGCGTTTTGGGCCAGAAGGGTCAGGAGTTCTGTATCAGTTTTGTCGTTTTGCATGCTAGTTTGGTCATTTAGATGAATCCTATCGTCATTATAGGCGATGTGACTGTCTGAATCGACCAAAGATTGCGCCAGCATAGAGAAGAGCGGCGGACGGCCGACAGAGACAGGAGAGACCCCATGCATGTGCACCCCCTATGGCCAGACCCGTTGACGCATTTGCGCAGGCATCGCCCAGACCATGCGGTGATGTATTTCAGCCCGGCCAGTTTGCAGGCGCAGGCGCGCCGGTTTCTGACCGGTTTTCCGGGGATGGTGACCTATGCGGTCAAAGCCAACAGCCGGGCGGATGTGCTGGTGAACCTGTTGGCGGCCGGGGTCGAGGGGTTTGATGTGGCCTCGCCCGCCGAGATGGAAGCGGTGCGTGCCCTTAGCCCGGACGCGGCCTTGCACTACAACAACCCGGTGCGCACCCCCGCAGAGGTCGAGGCCGCGCGGCGCTTTGGGGTCGTGTCCGCCTCGGTCGACAGCCTAAGCGAGCTTGAAAAGCTGGCGCCGCTTGGTCCGATTGAGGTAAGCGTGCGGCTGGCTTTGCCTGTCGCTGGGGCGGCGTATGATTTCGGTGAGAAATTCGGCGTTGGGGCGGACGGCGCAGTTGCGTTGCTGCAAGAGGTGGTGCGCCGGGGGCATCGGCCCGCGATCACTTTTCATCCGGGCACGCAATGTCGCGACCCCGAAGCCTGGGTGAGCTATATCCGCGTCGCGGCCGAGGTGGCGCAGCGCGCGGGGGTCGATCTGGACCGGCTGAATGTTGGGGGTGGATTTGCCTCGCATTGGCAGGGGCCAGCGCCGGATCTGGAACGCGTGTTCCAGCGGATCGGCGAGGCTGTGGCGCAGCATTTCCGGGTGTCACCGGCCTTGGTATGCGAACCGGGGCGCGCAATGGTGGCCGAGGCCTTCACACTGGCCACGCGGATCAAGGCGCTGCGGCCCAACGGAGCAGTGTTTCTGAACGATGGCATCTATGGCGCGCTGTCTGAATTGCGCGATATTTGCGGCAATGACCGGGTGCAGGTGAGGGCACCGGACGGGACGGCGCGCAGTGGTCAGCCGGTCAAACGTGTTGCGTTCGGACCCACTTGTGACAGCCTGGATAAGCTGCCTGATCCCATCGCCTTTCCCGACGACACAGCCGAGGGTGACTATGTGCTGTTTTCCGGAATGGGGGCCTATTCGCTGGCCATTGCGACGCGGTTCAACGGATATGGCGTGGGGGATCCGATCACCGTTGCGTCGCTTTAGGCCCAAGGCTCTGGACAGGGCGAATTGGGGGGCTACTCTCGTTTTTGAGGGAAGCGAGAGGGCGCGCGATGGAGAAGTTCGGGAAAAGCCAGCCAATCACACGGGTCGAGGATGCCAGATTTCTGACCGGTCATGGTGGCTATGTAGATGATGTGACGCCAGACGGAGCGTTGCGCTGCTTTGTGCTGCGCTCGCCCGTGGCGCATGCCAAGATCACGACGCTGAATGTCGAAGACGCGCTCGAGGCCGAAGGCGTGCATCTGGTGCTGACCGGTGCCGATCTGGTGGCGGCGGGGATCACCGGATCGGTTTGGGGCATCACCGTGAAAAACCGCGATGGGTCCAACGCGGCCAGCCCCGCGCGGCCCATTCTGGCGCTGGACAAGCTACGCTTTGTCGGCGAACCCATCGCGATGATCTTTGCCGAAACTCTGGATCAGGCCCGCGATGCGGCCGAACTGATCGAGCTGGATTTCGACGAGCTGCCCGCCAAGATGGACATGGCCCCGGGTGGCGAGGCGCTGCATGACGATGTGCCGGACAATCAGGCCTTCGACTGGTCGATGGGGGACGAGGCCGCGACGCAAGCCGCCTTTGAGCGCGCCGCGCGTGTGGTCGAGATGGAGATTGGCGACAACCGTGTCATCGTGAACGCGATGGAGCCTCGGGGGTGTTTTGCCGAATATGATGGGGATCGCCTGCATATCAGCTTTAACGGGCAGGGGGTCTGGGGACCCAAGGCGCAGATCGCGCGGGCGCTAAAGCTGGACCCTGACAAATTGCGTGTCACCCATCCCGATGTTGGGGGTGGCTTTGGCATGAAATCCCCCGCCTACCCGGAATACTATGCGCTGGGCCATGCCGCGATGGTGCTGGGGCGCCCTGTGCGCTGGATGTCGGACCGGACCGAGGCCATGCTGTCCGACCACCACGGCCGCGATCTGGTCAGCACCGCCGCGCTGGCCTTCGATGAGGCGAACAAGATCATCGGCTACCGGGTGAAAACGCTCTGTAACCTTGGGGCGTATAACTCGAACTTTGGGCAGATCATCCAGACGCAGCTATTCTCGCGGGTGTTGATGGGTACTTATGATGTGCAGGACACGTTCCTGCATGTGGAAGGGTTCTATACCAACACGATCTATGTGGATGCCTATCGCGGTGCGGGCCGCCCCGAGGCGATCTATGTTCTGGAACGCCTGATGGACATGGCCGCGCGCGAATTGGGTGTGGACCCGTGGGAGCTGCGTAAGCGCAACTTCATCCAGCCCCAGCAGTTCCCTTATAAGGCCGCGACAGGTGAAACCTATGACGTGGGCGATTTCGCCCGTGTGCTGGACCGCGTGGCCGATTTGGCAGATCGCGACGGCTTCACGGCGCGCAAACAGCAAAGTGAAGCACAGGGCAAATTGCGTGGTCTGGGACTGTGTTACTATATTGAAAGTATTCTGGGCGATCCTTCCGAGGGGGCCAAGGTTGAGTTTAACAAGGACGGAACCGTGACCATCTATGTCGGCACGCAATCGAACGGGCAGGGCCATGAAACGGTCTATGCCACGTTTCTCAGCGACCAGACCGGCATTCCTTTGGATCTGATCCAGGTTGTGCAGGGCGACAGTGACCGCATCAAACAGGGCGGGGGCACGGGCGGGTCCCGCTCGGTCACGACGCAAAGCAACGCCACGCTGGCCACCGTCGGTAAAATGATCGAGGTTTTCACGCCCTATCTGGCCGACAAAATGGGGGTCGCGCCCGAAGATGTCAGCTTTGACGATGAAACCTTCCGCGCGCCGGGGTCGAACATGACCCCAACGATGCTGGAGGCGGCGCAGATGGCCCGCGCAGATGGGCGAGACGATCTGTTGGTGCACGAAGAACGCGCCACGCTGCCGGCGCGCTCCTTCCCCAATGGCGCCCATGTGGCCGAGGTCGAGGTAGACCCTGAAACCGGCAAGACCGATCTGGTGCGCTATTCGGTGGTCGATGATTTTGGCAATCTGATCAACCCCTTGCTGGCCGAAGGCCAGGTTCATGGCGGTGTCGTTCAAGGTGCTGGCCAGGCGCTGATGGAGCACACGGTCTATGACGAGGATGGCCAATTGCTGACCGCGACCTTCATGGATTACGCGATGCCGCGCGCGGGGGACATGCCGTTCATCGCGTTTGATACGGAACCCGTGCCCTCGACCGCGAATCCGATGGGGATGAAGGGCTGCGGCGAGGCCGGAACGGTCGGATCAATGGCCGCAACAACCAACGCTGTGCTGGATGCGCTGTGGGATCGCGGGGTGCATCATGTGGACATGCCACTGACCCCACTTCGAGTTTGGGAGTATCTGGAGGATGCTAAAACGACTGGGTAAACGTCTGCTGGGCCGCATCTGGCCCGGCCTGCGCGAGGGGCAACCGGCCCCCCGCCCCGACACGCGCGGGGCGCTGACCCATGTCATCATTCTGGACGGCACGGCCTCGTCCCTGGTGCCCGGGTGCGAAACCAATGCGGGCCTGACCTATCGTTTGCTGTCCCAGGTCGGGGCGCCCGTCTCGTTGTATTACGAATCCGGCCTGCAATGGGAGGATTGGCGTCAAACGCTGGACGTAATGATGGGGCGCGGGATTAATCGCCAGATTCGCCGCGCCTATGGCTATCTGGCCAGCCGGTATCGCCCCGGTGATCGGATCATCCTGCTGGGCTATTCGCGCGGGGCCTTTGCCGTGCGCTCGTTGGCGGGGGTGATTGACAGCGTCGGCCTGTTGCGGCCCGAACATGCCACGGAACGTCAGGTCACGCAGGCTTATCGCCACTATCAGGTGACGCGCGGTAGCGACGCGTCACGGACCTTCACCCGACACTATTGTCATGACCGGGTCGAGATTGAGATGGTCGGCGTCTGGGACACGGTGAAATCGCTGGGCCTGCGCCTGCCGGTGCTGTGGAAATGGTCCGAGCCGCATCACTCGTTCCATGATCATGCGTTGGGGCATTCGATCAAACACGGTTTTCATGCTCTGGCCCTGAACGAATCCCGCGAGGCCTTTGCCCCTGTGATGTGGGACAGCAGTGATGACTATCCCGGCCATATCGAGCAGGTCTGGTTCACGGGCAGCCATGGGGATGTCGGCGGACAGGTCGGCAAATTCCCCCAGGCGCGTCCCCTGTCGAATATTCCACTGGTCTGGATGCTGGAAAAGCTGGCCGCCTGCGATGTACCGCTGCCCGAGGGATGGCGCGCCCAGTTCCCCTGCGATGCGCAGGCCCCTCGGATGGGAACCTGGCGCGGGGTGGGGAAACTGTTCCTTCTGCGCCGCAAGCGGATTGTCGGGGCTGATCCCTCCGAGCGTTTGCATGAAACCGTAGCACCCGAGGTGAACGGGCCCAGTGTTGCCCGCCCCGCCTAGCGGATTTTCATCACGATACAGGTGGTCGAGCCTGTGGCGTACAGCTTGCCATCCTCCACCCCTCGGATTTCGCCATTGGCGATCCCGGTTGAACGGCCCACATGTTGGGCCAGGCCAATGGCCTCGATTTCGGTGCCCAAGGGGATCGGGCGCAGGATATTTATCTTATATTCCAACGTGGTATAGACACTTCCCTTGGGCACCTTGGTCATCACCGCGCATGCCATACAGCTGTCCAGCAGGGTGCCATACCAGCCGCCGTGAACCGTGCCCATCGGGTTGGTAACCTCAAATTCAGGGATGCCGCGAAAGATCACGCGGCCATCTTCGACCTCGGCCAGACGATATCCCATCAGGTGGGCAATGGCTGGGCCTGCGATCTCGCCCCGCACCATTTTCTGCATGGTTTCCAGCCCCGACATGGACAGCATTTCGTCCTGCGAGGGTAAATCCGCTGCTGATTTAGCCACCTTGCGTACCGGCATCGCGCGTCTCCGTTCATCATTCGCATGTGAATGGTGGCGCGGAGCGATCAGACAGGCAAGAGGGCGTTACGCAACGTTTTCCAGGCTGGATTTGGGCGCAACACCCAGGGCGTGACACACGTCGCGGGTCAGCTCGGGGCGGTTCAGCGTGTAGAAATGCAGGCTGTCCACACCGCCCTCGATCAGGTCGCTGCACAGCTCGGTCGCCAAGGCAGTGGCCAGCAGATCCTCGCGCCCGTCACGGGCCGCCTTTTCAAACGCGTCGTCCAGCCATGCGGGCACATCAGTGCCGCAACGGCGGGCAAAGTTGCGCGCGCCTTTCCAGTTCTCGATCGGCAGGATGCCGGGGATGATCGGCTTGTCGATCCCGGCCTTTTCACAGGCATCGCGGAACCGGAAGAACGTGTCGGCCTCGAAGAAGAACTGAGTCAGCGCCTCGTCCGCGCCCGCATCGAATTTGCGTTTCAGATAGTCCACATCTGCAGCGCCATTGGGGGCCTCGGGGTGCTTTTCAGGATAGGCGCCCACGCGGATCTTGAATTTGCCGGTCTCGGCCAGGGCCTCGATCAGCTCGACCGAGCTGGCGAACCCATCGGGGTGCTGCTGGAACGCGCCGGTGCCCTTGGGCGGATCGCCCCGCAACGCCACGATTTCGGTCACACCGGCCTCGGCGAACTGATCGGCGATGGCCAGGGTTTCTTCGCGGGTGGCGTTCACGCAGGTCAGGTGCGCCGCGACGTTCAGGCCCGAATGCTTGTGGATCGTGGCCACGGCATCGCGGGTCAGATCACGGGTGGTGCCGCCCGCACCGTAAGTCACAGACACGAAGCGCGGGGCCATCGGGGCCAGAACCTGCACAGTATCCCACAGGCGGAACGACGCCTCGAGGTTCTGAGGCGGGAAGAATTCGAAAGAAATCGCAGGCACGGTCATCGGTCTATCCATATCTAAGGTGGTCCCCCTTGTCGCAGATTCCGCTTTGTGAGACAACTTCATAAAACTAAAGGTCAACTTGAGTCCCGCTCATAATGCATATCGAAATCCGCCATCTGCGCACCGTCAAAGCCATTCACGAGGCCGGCGGCATGGCCCGCGCTGCTGAACAGCTGAACATCACCCAGTCCGCTTTATCTCATCAGATCAAGCACCTGGAGGACCAGACCGGGGTCGAGCTGTTCGTGCGCCGCTCGAAACCGCTGAAACTGTCGGCCGCCGGGATGCGTCTGTTGCGCACCGCCGATAACATTCTGCCCGAGCTTGCCCGACTCGAGGAAGAGTTCAACGGAATCATCTCGGGCAAGGCGGGGCGGCTGCATATCGCCATCGAATGTCATGCCTGCTTTGAATGGCTGTTCCCCGTGCTCGAGCAGTTCCGCAAGGCCTGGTCGGACGTTGATATCGACATTCGTCCCAACCTGGCCTTTGACGCGCTGCCTGCACTGGTCAAGGAAGAGGTTGATCTGGTGATCTCGTCCGACCCCGAGGATATCCCCGGCGTCGAATTCATTCCGCTGTTTGATTATTCGCCTGTTTTCATCGCCTCGGCGCAGCATCCACTGGCGCAGAAAGACTATGTCGAGGCCGAGGATTTTCGGGGCGAGACGCTGTTTGCCTATCCGGTGGACCGCTCGCGCCTTGATATTTTCAAACTGTTGCTGGAACCGGCAGGGATCGAACCCGCCGCCATCCGCCGGGTCGAACTGACCCCAATGATGTTGCTGTTCGTTGCCTCGAACCGGGGCGTTGCGGTTCTGCCTGATTGGGTGGTGCGCGAGGTGAAATATAACTCGGACTATGTCACCCGTCCGATCACCAAGAACGGGCTCAACCGGCGTCTGTATGCCGCTGTCCGATCCGAAGACGCCACGCGGCCCTATTTCGCGCATTTCACAAGGCTGGCCCGCACCGAAGCCGTGAAATTACAACGTCAATAACACCGAACAATCAGCGCTTTGCCCTTGGCAAACAGGGCGTCGGGGGGTATAGGCGCGGCTTGGATACTCAGGAGCCGACCGATGCAGGGCAGTGCGAATCTCAACATCATGATCAAGGCCGCGCGCAAGGCGGGCCGTTCGCTGGTCAAGGACTTCCGCGAAGTCGAAAATCTGCAGGTCTCGATGAAGGGCGCCGGGGACTTTGTGTCCAAGGCTGATCTGGCCGCCGAGGCGATCCTGAAAGACGAGCTGCTGGGCGCGCGTCCGACCTATGGCTGGCTGGCCGAAGAAGGTGGCGAGATCGAGGGCCAGGACCCGACCCGCCGCTGGATCGTGGACCCGCTGGACGGCACCACCAACTTTCTGCACGGCCTGCCACATTGGGCGATCTCGATCGCGCTGGAACACAAGGGCCAGATCGTTTCGGGCGTGATCTATGACGCCGCGAAAGACGAGATGTTCTATGCCGAAAAAGGCATGGGCGCCTGGCTGAACGACAGCAACCGTTTGCGCGTGTCGGGCCGTGCCCGCATGATCGAGTCGGTGTTCGCCACCGGTATCCCGTTTGCGAGCAAGAACACGCTGCCAGCGACCCTGCAAGACCTGGCGCGGATCATGCCCGAATGCGCCGGCGTGCGTCGTTTTGGGTCGGCCGCGCTGGACATGGCCTATGTCGCGGCTGGGCGCTATGACGGTTATTGGGAACGCGAGCTGAACATCTGGGATCTGGCAGCAGGGTATCTGATTGTGCAAGAGGCCGGTGGTATGGTCGGCCCGATCCGCGACGGGCATGACCCGCTGAAGAATGGCAACATTATTGCCGCGAACGGTGACATCTTTGACCGGTTCGCCAAGATCGTGCGCGCCCGCGACTGAATTTCCTGATCCATTGGGGCGCGCTGACGCGCGCGCGGATATCTCGGCCGTGCGGCCTCGGGGGTGAGGGGCGCTGCCCCTCTGCGCTGCGCGCATTCACCCCGGGGTATTGGGGCCAAGAAAAAGCTATTTGCGACGGCGTTTCACTGTCGGGATTGAAGACGGGGCAAAGCGGTATTCGGCCTCGGGGTGGGGCGGATGGCCCTGGGTGCGGTTCCAGTAGTCGGGACCGCCGCGTTTCAGCCAGACAGGCAGGGTCAGCAGGAAGCCGATGACAAAGCCGCCGGCATGGGCCCAATAGGCGACGCCGCCGGTTTCCGGGTCGGCCCCGGTGCCCGAGAAGAGTTGCAGGGCGAACCACAGGCCCAGCATTACCCAGGCAGGGATCGAGAAGATGCGGAAAAAGATAATCAGGATCAGCAGGATGTCGATTTTGGCTTTGGGGAAGAGCAGCAGGTAGCCCCCCATCACGCCCGCGATGGCGCCCGAGGCCCCGACGGTGGGGACCATGGAATAGGGGGCCGAGATCACATGGGCCAGGGCTGCGCCCAGACCAGAGGCCAGATAGAAGAGCAGGAAACCGACATGGCCCATCTCTTCTTCCATGTTGTCGCCGAAAATCCAGAGAAACAGCATGTTGCCGGCCAGGTGCATGAAGCCTCCGTGCAGGAACATCGTGGTGAACAGGGTATCATAGCGATAGCCTTGGGCGATATTGGCCGGGATCAGGGACCAGTCGGCAAAGAAGGCGTTTAGGGCGCGAGGCTCGGAAAACAGGCTGACATAGCTGAGGAACACGGCCACATTCACCACGATCAGCGCGTAGGTGACGAACGGAGTGCCTTGGGACGGGTTGTGGTCTCGGATCGGGAACATGGGCGCACGATTGATCGTTTTGAGGGGCGGGTCAAGGTCGTTGGGTGACTTGACCGGGATCGGAATCGCCCCATCATTTGGCTATGCGCTACGCTTTGGTCATTGCAGCAAGTTTGATGGGGGCGCCCGCTTGGGCCTGTCCGCCAGCCTTGGATCATACGCAGGCGTTGGCGGCCTTGATCGCGGACGCCCAAGCCACAACGAGCGAGGCCGACGGGCGGGTGATCTCGGACAGAATGTGGGCCCTTTGGACCAAGGCGCCAGATGCGGCCGCGCAGGAATTGCTGGACAGCGGAATGCGCAAGCGGGGGGTGTATGATTTCCTGGGGGCAATTCAGGAGTTTGACCGGTTGATCGGCTATTGTCCCGAGTATGCCGAAGGGTACAACCAGCGTGCCTTTGTTCGGTTCCTGCGCCAGGAATATGAGCTGGCGCTGGCCGATCTGGATCAGGTGTTGCGCCTGTCTCCGTCCCATATTGGGGCTCTGTCCGGCAAGGCGTTGACCCTGATCGGGTTAGGGCAGGTCGAAGCGGGCCGGGCGGTATTGGAAGAAGCCCTGAAGCTGAACCCTTGGTTGCCTGAACGGCATTTGCTGCCTTCTTTGAAAGGGGAAGAGCTGTAGCAACATAGTGATCGCTTGGGGTGCCCAATGGGCGCGCGGCGTCGGATCGGCAAGTCGGCACCATCGCGAAGCGCTGCGTGTTTTTTCGGGCTCAGACGGTATGGGGAATCGAAAAGAACCCGGTTCTTTTTGCGCCGTCGCCACCCAGCAAAGGTCGCGGTTTTCGTTCATGCGATGCGTATTCTTTGGGCTATCAGCGCCCTCTGACCAAAATTTTTAGTCAAGAAATCGGCAAATTCTGTCAGCACGCCAAATCTGGTTGACCTGTTTTTCTGCGCTCGCACGATAGATTTCGCGACTGCAGCAATGTCGGTGCAACTTCGCGCATCTGGGTCGATGACCCATCAAAGGGCAATGACGCTCTCACCTGCCATTTCGTGAAAACGAGGTGGTTCCTGTGGAGATATGCTCATGCCTAACGCCGACGCATCCATTGTTCTGGACACCCCAACCGGCCTTGAATCGCAAGGTCAGGCACCCGTCATAGTGGTGGGTGGTGGTCCTGTCGGGATGCGTTGTGCGACCATTCTTTCGCGGCAAAACATTCCGGTCGTCGTCCTGAGCGCCGAGCCCTACCAGCCCTATAACCGGGTGCGGTTGACCCCATTGCTGGGCGGGGATGTGCAGTTCGGAGAGATCGCGATCGCGCCGCCAAAGGTCGAAGGATTTTCGCTTCAAGTGGGTCAAACGGTGAAGCGTGTAAACAGGGAAGACAAGACCCTCGTTACCGCCGATGGGCGTATCTGGTCCTATGACAAGCTGATCCTGGCCATCGGTTCGAATGCCTTTGTGCCTGCCATTCCGGGCGCAGACCTTTCGGGCGTATTCACTTTCAGGACGGCGGTCGATACCTCGGCGCTTTTGGCGCGCTCGATTTCGGCCAGACATGTTGTGGTGATCGGGGGCGGACTGCTGGGTCTAGAGGCCGCGCGGGGCATGCGCAAGCATGGCGCCAAGGTGACAGTTGTCGAACACGAAAGCCGTCTGATGCCGCGGCAGTTGGATCTGGCCTCGGGCGAGATCCTGGCAGAGAAAATCCGCGAACTCGGCGTCGACGTGCGCACCGGCGTAGCGGTGCGTCACATTCAGGGATCGCACAAAGTTGAACGGATCGAGCTGGCCGACGGTACGTTCCTGGACACGGACACCGTCATTATCTGCACTGGTGTACGGCCAAACATCGAATTGGCAAAGGGCGCCGGGTTGGCCTTTTCGCGTGGAATTGTGGTGAACGACCAGATGCGCACCAGTGACCCGGACATTTATGCAGTCGGGGAATGCACCGAGCACGCCGGGCGGGTGTATGGTCTGGTCGGGCCCGGATACGCGCAGGCTGATGTCGCGGCCGCTCAGATCGTTGGGGATACGGCCGTTTTTCAAGAAACCAGCCCGACCACAAAACTGAAGGTAATCGGCGCGGATGTGTTCTCGGCCGGGGAAATCGAGACCCTAGAGGCCGCCCCCGGTATTCGCAGCCACGTGTGGTCTGACGGGTCCAACTATCGGCGTGTGTTCATTGACCGGGGCAAGCTGGTCGGCGCTTTGGCTGTTGGCAAGTGGGAACAGGCCAACCGGGTTCAGGACGCGGTGCAGGCCAATGCCACCGTGTATCCCTGGATGGTGTACCGGTTCCGTCGAAGCGGTGACATCTGGTCAGACGCGCCCGTGTCGGTTGACGAAATGTCGGATGACTCGATCATTTGCAACTGCACCGAGGTCTCGTGCGGCCAATTGCGCAAGGCGCGCGATTGCGGACACAAAAGCGTCCCGGCTCTGGGGCTGGAAACCGGGGCGGGCACCGTGTGTGGGTCCTGTCATCCCCTGCTCGAAGAGCTGTTGGATTCCGGGGCACCGCCCAAACCAGTGCGGCATTGGCAAACCCTGCTAGGTCTGTCGGGTCTGGCGACTCTGGGGGCGTTGATCCCAATATTGCTGGGGGCTGTGCCGCTTCCCAGCAGCTATGACGCCGAAAGCCTGCGTGTCTGGCTTTGGCGCGACAATATCGTGAAACAATGGAGCGGCTTTATCCTGTTGGCCGTGACGCTGGGCGCCTTTGTGATCGGGCTGCGCAAACGCATCCGCTTCTTTGACCGGCTGGGATCCTACGATATCTGGCGGCTGGTTCACCTGGTGATCGGTGGCCTCGCGCTGGCCGGGTTCGCGGCCCATACCGGGTTTAGCCTGGGCAGCAATCTGAACCTGTGGCTTGCGTTTGGGTTTCTTGCGACCATCGGTCTGGGCGCGCTGTCGGGCTTGGCAACCGGCGGAGATCACGAGCTGCGCGCCCGCCAGATCGGATCTGCCAGAAAGCCGTTTCGCCGGATTCCCGTCTGGCTCCATATCCTCGTCGTTTGGCCGTTGCCTGTGCTGATCACGGTTCACGTACTGGCGTCCTATGCATTTTGAGGCGGATGAATGACTTTGAACAGACTTCTCTGGATCTTGTGGGTGGCCGGTACGCTGGCCATCGCAGGCGTGGCGGTGACCCGGATCTATATCGCCGGGGACCGCACCAGCCTGCTGCCGGGTCAGACGGATGGCGTGCATCATCAACTGGAAATAGCGTGCGAGACCTGCCACACCGCAAAACCCTTTGCAAGCCAGGCTAAGATTAAGAAAAACCTGAATAAAACCTGTGTGACCTGCCACAAAGAAGAGCTGAAGGCAGCGAATGACAGCCATCCGATCAAGAAGTTCAAAAACCCGCGTATGGCGGCCTATTGGGATAAGGTGGATGCGCGGTTCTGCACCACATGCCATTCGGAGCACGAACCGGAAATCACGCTGACCGGGTTGTTGACCCTGCCGGGCGACTATTGCGTTGCCTGTCATTCCCAGGGTGACCAGGATGTGCGCGTCAACCGGCCCTCGCATGCGGAACTGACCTTTGACACCTGCGCCTCGTCGGGGTGCCACAATTATCACGATAACCGGGCTTTGTACGAAGACTACCTGGTGAAACACGCAGCCCAGCCAGACATTCATCCCGTTCCGGTATCCCCCGCCCGCGCGATGTCGCGGGAACGCGAGCGCCCGAACATGTCCGAGATCCAGACCTACCTGGCCTCGGTCAACGCACCAGAGCAGGCCAACGACCCCGTTGTGGCCGAACATTGGGCCGGATCGGCCCATGCCAGCGCCGATGTGACCTGCAAAAGCTGCCATGCGCCCAAGGCCGAGACTGCCTCGGCGGTGCTGTCAGATTGGATCGAGAAACCGGGCGAAGAGGCCTGTGCCTCTTGTCACAAGGCCCAGGCCAAGACCTTTGCTCGCGGTCGCCATGGCATGAGCCGTCACCCAGATATCGCCAAGCCCCGAAAAACCAAGACCATGCTCAAGCAGCTTGGCGTCAAGAAACCCTCGCCAGAGATGGTCGAAACGATCGAGGCCTATCTGGAAGATCCCGCCCCCGCACCGCAAATGTCGACGGCGAAGGCGCGGGTTGCCCTGGCACCCGAGCTGATGGATCAAACCGTAACCTGCAATTCCTGCCACAAACCGCACGCGCAGGATCTGACTTATGCGCAGGTTGATGGGTGCTTGTCCTGTCACGCGGACGATCACAGCCTGGCCTATCAGTCCAGCCCACATTTCGAGCTCTGGCAGCAAGAACTGTCCGGCGATCTGCCTGCCGGATCCGGCGTTACTTGCGCCAGCTGCCACATGCCCAGCGAAATCAAGAAAAAGCACGTTCTGACCAATCACAATCAAAACGACACCCTTCGCCCCAACGAGAAGATGATCCGCGCGGTCTGTATGGATTGCCATGGGCTTGGCTTTGCCATCGACGCGCTGGCCGATCCGGCGCTGATCGCCAACAACTTCTCGGGACATCCCATTGCCCATATCGAAAGCATCGATTGGGCTATTAACCGCGTGGAGCAACCGGCCTCCGTTAGCACCGATTGACCGGCTGCCCACGCACCTGCAACCCACAGAAAGGCACAGGAGATAAACATATGGCCAAGTTTTCAGGGAAAATCAAAGGGGCCGTTGCAGGCCTTGCACTTGCTGGCACCACCGCTGGCGCAGTTCAGGCTGAAGGGATGGAATACCAGACGGTATCTGACCTGTTGCACCTGGTGATGAGTTCGGACCGTACGGTCTATACCAAGATGATCGTGAACCGTCTTCAGAACGAAGAAGGCGTGATCAAAGCTTCGGAGCATTTCATCGACGACAAAGCGCTGGTCCTGCCTGCTCAGATGTTCCGTTTCGGCGCCGAGATGGTGGCCGAGGAAACCGATGCGTTCAGCTATTCGCTGCTGTCGCTGTGGCCGATCAACAAACAGAACGCGCCCACGACTCCGCTTGAAAAAGAGGGCCTGGAATACATCGCCGAAAATCCTGGCGAGAACTTCTATGGCGAAGAAGAACTGGGCGGTGAAACCTATTTCACAGCCGTCTATCCGGACGTCGCTGTCGCGCCGGCCTGCTACAAATGTCACAACGACCACAAAGACACCCCGAAAAACGACTTCGAGGCGGGTGATGTCATGGGCGGTGTCGTCATTCGCATCCCGATGGACGGATGATGCGCCTGGGGCAAGCCACCACTCTTTGTGTCGCCTTGGGACTACTCCCCGGGGCGGCGCTTGGTGACATGACCTTGTCCGACGTCGTTTCGCCGAAGGGCCTGAAAGGGTTTGTAAGGGTAAGCCGGTTGCCTGTTCCCACCAGTGAACCGCTTGCCCAAGGGCGCAAGATCTGGGGCAAGACATGTTTCAAGTGTCATGGTGGCAACAAGGCAATCGGCGCGCCGAAAATCACATCGACCGATGCCTGGGCGCCTCGGATCGACAAAGGGGTGGATGTTCTGTTTGCCAATGTGCTGACAGGCTTTACCGGCCCGACCTATTCGATCATGCCGCCGCGGGGTGGCACGACTCTGGACGACGATGAACTTGCCCTGGCACTGGCCTTTATGGTCTGGGCCAGCGGTGGGGCCGATGCGGCCCAGGATTTCATCTCTGCCAGATCCCCAAAAACCAATGAGGAAGACAATGACACCTGAACAGATTGACCTGGTCCAAGGCACGTTCAAAAAGGTTGCGCCGATCGCGGATGCGGCAGCCGACATATTTTATGACCGCTTGTTTGAAATCGCACCGGATGTGCGCTCGCTTTTCCCCGAGGACATGTCCGATCAAAAGAAAAAGCTGATGACCATGATCGGCGTGGCCGTAAACGGGCTGAAGGATCTGGAGGCCATCGTGCCCGCCGTCCAGGAACTGGGCGCGCGCCACAAAGCCTATGACGTCAAAGAAGAACATTATGATGTCGTCGGCAGTGCCCTTCTGTATACCCTTGGCAAGGGGCTAGGTGATGACTTCACCCCCGAGGCAGAAGCCGCCTGGACCGAAACCTATGGCATCCTGGCGGGCGTGATGATCGAGGCCCAGAAAGCCGCCTAAGCGCAGGCCGAAATCTTGTTTCACCGGGTCAAGGCCTGGTGAAACGCCGGTCATATCTGGGCGGCGATTTCTGCGCGATTCTGGCAGACAATATCTGATTGAAAAGGCTTGGTACGGGCGGGGGGACTTGAACCCCCACGGGCATATGCCCCACGGATTTTCGTACCATCTACGGCTTTCGCCGCCGCCCCGAGGGGCGTTTGTGGTCTGGACTATCCCTTCACCCTAGCCGAAGCCTTAGGCGCTGCCCGTCTAGTCTCTACACCTTCCCCGAAGGGCTTGGCTCGGGATTGCCATTTGACAGGTTTCCCCGAATTTGAGCAGGTCTACGCTGGAGTTTCCAACCAGCGCACTCAATCATTTAAGTCCGATGCGTCTACCATTCCGCCACGCCCGCACGCTTCATCTCGTATAGACGCAGCGTTGCAGCGCGCCAAGCGGAAATTCGGCGTCTGCCGGTCTGGAAATGACTTGGGACAGGAGGGACCGGGTTAGACTGTTGTCTCATTAAACAATATCGCCAAAACGCGGGTTGCCGGACGTAAGGTAACTTCAAGGTCAGAAAAAAATCCTGTTGATCAACTCGCGGGGATGTGATCGTCTGACGATCAAGGCACGGCAGGGTCCGATCCCGTGGTGTAAGATCGATCCTGTCGAATGTGACGCCCGTGGGCGCGATGCCACTTACCCGACGCATTGAGGGGTGCGAAGGGTCGGGGAAACCCGAAATGGCATAGGTGGGACGTGGATGTCAGGCCTACCGACCGCATTTGTGGTTGGACAAAGCACGACGCGGGAGCTGGGAGGTTCCCGCGTCAGCTTTTGCGGGGTCAGACATCCATCCAGATCGTGACCGGCCCATCATTGACCAACGACACGGCCATATCCGCACCGAATTTTCCGGTCTCAACCGGGATTCCTTCCTGTGCAAGTTTGGCTGCGAAGTAGTCATACAGGCGTTCGCCCTCGGCAGGAGGGGCAGCGGCGGAAAACCCGGGACGGTTCCCGCGCGCGGTGTCTGCCGCCAGCGTGAATTGGCTGACCACCAGCGCCGAGCCACCGATATCGCGCACCGAGCAGTTCATTTTGCCAGCACCGTCCTTGAATATCCGCAGCTTGGCGATCTTGGCGGCCAATTTGTCGGCCTGCGCCTCGGTATCGCCCTGCATCGCACAGACCAGGATCAAGAGGCCCGGCCCGGTTTGCCCGATCACCTGATCCTCGACTGAGACCGAGGCCGACGTCACCCGTTGCAGCAATGCTCTCATCTTGCGTCCTTCCGGGTCTATTTGTGCCAGGTGATTACGTCGTCCACATCCGCGCGCTCGGTGCGAAAGCTGTTGGCAGGGTGGTCTGTGTCTTCATATCCGAACGAGATCGCGCACAGGATATGCCGCGTTTCAGGGATATCGAAAAACGCGCGCACCGTGGGCAGAAACCCGGTGATGGCGGCCTGCGGGATGCTGGCGACGCCAGCCGCTTCGGCTGCAATGGTGAAGGCCGCGATAAACCCACCCGAAATCCATGGCACCATAGGGGCCCAGGTCCACCTCGGAGGTCACAATCGCCACGTGCGGCGCGTCGAACAGCGCATAGTTCCGCTTCATCTGTTTGGCCGTGGCTACGCGGTCGCCCTTGGCAGCGCCCACAGCGTCATACAGCTGGAACCCGCATCTGCGGCGCCGGTCCTTATAGACCCCGTCGTATTTCGTGGGCCAGGCCAGATCAGGTGGGCTGACCGAACCGGCTGCGGCCTCTTGCAGCATGGCCCGAAAGCGGTCGGTTTCGGCGCCACAGGTTACATGGATCCGCCAAGGTTGCGCATTGCACCAGGTCGGCACCCGTGAGGCCGCGATGGTGATCTTTTCGATCACCTCTTGCGGGACCGGATCAGGTTTGAAGCCGCGGCAGGAATGGCGGCGATGCATGAGCGCGTTAAAGGTTTCGAAATCTTCGGTCATGGCCCCTCCCAAAGGTCATGTCATTGATTTTGTGCGATGAAATAGCCCGCGATCCCGGCAACGATCAGCCCCAGGATCACAGCAAAGGTGATTTTCCATGCCGACCAGGGGCGTTCCCCCTGCACCCGGCCGGTCTGTCCGTTCACCACAAAGCGATAGGTTTTCCCACGATATTTATACGCCGCCAGCCAAACCGGCAGCAGCACATGTTTGAAGGTCACATCGCTGATCTGGGTCTGGATATCGTGGATACGCTGTTGATCCCCGCCAATGTCGAAGCGCACATCGCGCTCGATCACCCGGTTCATCTTGGCACGGGCATGGTCAAAGCCCTCGTCCAGTTCGATCGCATAGCCCTCGGCGCGAAAGCCGGCCAGGAATTGCGGCTGATAGGGCTCTAGCGCGGACAGATCCCACGGTTCCAGCGCGTCGGTATATCGGGCGGGCAGGCTGCGCGAGGCCAGAACCAGCACATCGTCAAAGAACCGCGCAACGCGCCCCGAGGCCGGGCGCCAGCGGATTTTCGTGACGGTGACTTTCTCGCGTTTGCCATCGCGCATCACCGTGCGGGTTTCCTGATACCGGGTGCCCCGTTCGCCGCGATAGCGCGATTTCGTATCCGCATCAAAGGTCCAGTAGGGCACATAGATGCCATCCATCTTGCGGCCTTTGCGGGCGTATTCCTGCAACCCGTTGGGGGCGAACCACAGCTTCCCCAGCCAGCGGGTCATGGCGACGCGCGCTTGTTTTTCGTCCAGATCAAAGGGCAGCACGCCACGCGGCTTGATATGCCGGTGCGTGCCAGTGTCCGTCACCACCGGGGTTGCGCAGAAGGGGCATTCCAGCGCGTGATCGACCTCGTCAAATTCGACCTGAGCCCCACAGTTTGGGCATTTGGTGACGCGGGTTTCCTCGATTTCCTGCGCGGGCAACAGGTTGTTCAGCGCCTGTTTGAAATCCAGCTCGCGGATCGCACCCCCTTGCCAGGGGCCCTCGCCATGCACGGGTTCACTGGCGCCGCAATGATCGCAGATCAGTTGCGATCCCCCAGGGTCAAACCGCAGGTCCGCGCCGCATTGATCGCAGGGAAAACGGTGTTCATTCATCGGGTTATCGGACATTTTTGCGCTCGGCATGTTCAAAGCTGACCACCTGTGCAACGGTCTGCGCGGACGGAGAGGTAAACCGGATCACGTGGCAAAACAGCCGCGTGCCCTGACCGGGCCGTGTCACCAACCCCGAAGCTGTGCTGACCTTACCTTGGCTAACTATCTGATCAATGTGAAGCACGTCGCATCTGGGCAGATTGGCGCGAGTGGCCTGGATGGCTGCGCGCCCCAAAACGGTCCCCTCGGTTCTTTCCCATACAGCGCCCTCTGAAAGATAGTGATCTGGCAGCTCACCCGCTCCGGTTAGCGCCCGAGTGATTTCCTCGATGCGCTTGTTTTTTTGGGGGGGCTTTCCCTTGGGATTGCATTGATTGCAAGGAAAACGATGTTCTTGTTCGGCACTGCCCAGTGTTTCATTCCTTGTTAGATGTGCACGGTACACTTTCTAACAATAGACCTGGCAAAGGCCTAGCATCTTCTATTCTGAGGTCGTTTTCTTCCCCCACAAAGACAGGGCATACCCATGCTTTTCCATTCCTTCGTGAGCTCGTTTTTCCAGATTCCTGATTTGTTTTTCTGTCAGTTCTGTTTTCCAGCTATCCGAGGCACCTTGTCGGAAAAAATTCGAACGCTCTTCATGCTTTGGGTCAGTGGCGGGCAGCGCTGAGTTGTCAGAAGCTCTAAGTTTGTCGAGGCTGGCGTTTTCAACCATCTGGGAAATCATGGCATCGTCATGGTCTAGGCCAATCCAGTCGAGTATGTCTCGGAGGTTCTCGGCCGGATTTGCAAGCAGATCTTCATACCGAACGCTACGATAGCGGCTTCCGAATTTTTCCGCATATTGCGCGTCCATCTTCATGGTGTTCTGCCATCTAATGGCTATCTGCGCTTGGGGAGCGTCTGCCCAGCTGCCCCAGTCTTCTTTGGCCGCACTTTGCCAACTGGCGCCGACTGATCGGGGATCGCGAATAATGTGCAGCATGCGCGCGCGGGGACCGTAAACCTCGTTTACCACATCAAAGTGCACGATGTTGCGGGGTGTTTTTTCAAGCACGACTTTGGCATTGGGAGTTTGGGCTGCGATAGCCTTCATCGTCGATTTCAGAAAAGGCCCGATGTATTCTTTGATGAAGTGTTCTCGGTCGGCTAGCAAATGCATCCCGTCCGGCGACCCTGCCAGTTGCTCGTCATAAATGCGCAACATCGAGTTTACATAGCGCCCAAGCGCATGCGTTTCGCGGCTGGTAGCGACTTGCTCATGTCCTGCAATTAGTATTTGCGCCCAGGTGGTTCCACTGCGTGGTACGCCACCGAGAAATACGAACTTGCTTGGGGATACTTGTTTGGCCATTTGGGGAAAAGCTCCAATAAATAAATTCAAGGCTAGGCTATTTCTTCGCTGTCTTGATGTTCAGATCTGCATCCAGACAGCCTAATCTATTCGGCGCCTAAAAACCGGGCGGAGGAGGCGGCGAAATGGTAAAAAGTTGAGCGAGTTCGGGAACGTCCTCGGCGTGTTTCCAGCCGTCTTGTCCGGCGGTCCAGACATGGGTTTCACGGGTCAATTCGCCCGAGCTGACCATGCGACCCAACGAGGCTTTGGAGAACGGGCCCTTGGTCTGTCCGTCCTCGGCAATATGCCAGACCTTTTCAACGGGCGGAGGCGGGGGCGCGACGGGGGCCGTCGCCACTGGGGCCGCCGCCGGGCGTGCCCCCCACGGGCCCATATTGGCCATCTGTTGCGCCATCGCCATACCCATGCCTGCGCCCAATCCGGCCCCCATGCCGCTGTTGGGGGTCTGCGCGGCGGCGGTCATGGCCTCGGCGGCGGAATATTGGGTGAACTTGCCCAAGTCCCCGGCCAGACCCATCGAGGTCCGCTTGTCCAGCGCCGCCTCAACGGCGGGGGGCAAGCTGATGTTTTCAATATAGAGTTCGGGGATGGACAGGCCGTATTCGGCGACCGTGCCCGAGATTTCAGCCGCGATCAGCTTGCCCAGATCAGCCGTGTTCGCGGCCATGTCCAGCACCGGAATCCCCGAAGCCGCAATGGCGCGCGAGAATTCCTGCACGATGATGTTGCGCACCTGGAAACTGATCTCGTCCATGGTGAATTCGCCATCCGTCCCCACGATCTCGGTCAGGAAACGGGCCGGATCGGTGACGCGCACGGAATAGGTTCCATAGGCGCGGATGCGGGTCGGGCCAAATTCGGGATCGCGCAGCATGATGGGGTTTTTCGTGCCCCATTTCAGGTCGTTGAACCGCGTGGTGTTGACGAAATAGATCTCGGACTTGAACGGCGATTTAAAGCCGTGATCCCAGTGCTGCAACGTCGTCAGCACCGGCATGTTGTTGGTTTCCAACATGTACAGGCCGGGGGTGAAAACATCGGCCAGCTGGCCTTCGTGCACGAACACAGCGGCCTGGCCCTCGCGGACGGTCAGCTTGGCGCCGTATTTGATCTCGTGGTCCTCGCGCTCGAACCGCCAGACCATTGTGTCGCGCGTGTCATCGACCCAATGAATGACGTCGATGAATTCTCCGGTCAGAAAATCGAAAATACCCATGGTCGGGCCTCCTTGGTTCAGCTGGACCCGCCGGTCGCTTCGCGGGCGATTTGGCGGATGATGGGACGCGCGGCCTCGGCGCTGATACCCGCGTGCAGCCGCCGATCATAGAGGATTTTCAGCAGCATTTCGTCATGGGTGGTCAGCAGGGCGAATTCGTCGTCGTCATTAAAGATCGAGGGCCGTGCGGCGGGGCTGTCATTGGCCAGGCCCAGGCCCTGCGCGATTTCCTCGTGAACGCAGGATTTGCGCAGCAAATCAGGGTGTTCGGCGCGGATGATCGCGATCGCTTTGGCATAGTGGTGATCCGCCTGCGCGTCCGAAAACGCCAGCACGAGACAATGAATGGATCGTGGAATATTCTGGATGATCTGCAAAGAGGCCGGGTTGATATTCGGCACAATCTGGCGCACGCGGGCCACAGTGGTGGGGCGGTCGTCCTCGGACATGATCAGGACATGAAAATTGGCGTTCTGGGCGCGCATCGAAATCGGGTGCCCGGTGACGCGTTGCAGCCGCGTGACATAGTTCGAGATCGTGGCCATGTCGCGGCCTTGTTGCAGAGCTGGCACATCGGCCCCGAACTGCACGGCGACCCGTACGGGCTCTTTCCAGCGGCGCAACACACCGGCACCCGAGCGCGACGCTTGCAGCCCCGCCCCGCGCTCGTATTCATCAAAAAACGCGATGGTCTCAAAGTTGCGTGCCAGCATATCGGCCGAGAAAGGCGTGTCCGGCCCACCCCCATCTGTGCGCAGCAATCCCTGCACCAGCAGATCAGCCTGAAGCCGGGCATAATAGGTGCTCAGCGCGCGGCTTTGGGCCGAAGGTTGCGAAGATTGCGCTCCGCGTCCTGGTGCAGTTGGGCCCGAGGTTTCAACGCAAGCTGCAAGGGCCAGAATGGCCCCCGCAGCGATGATTTTGATGGGTGTGTGCAGTTTCAAGTGTGATCAGGCCTCGGGAACCGAAGTGCCAGCAGTGTCGCCCACGCCATCTTTGCGGGCCTTGGCGGCGGCCAGCGTGTCGCGCAGCTCGGCCTCCATCTTTTTCAGGTCCTCTTCGGCGGCGGCGCGTTTTGCTTTGCCTTCGTCTGCGATTTGCAGGCTTTCGTTGATGGTGGCGATCAGGTCGGCATTGGCCTGCTTGACCGCCTCGATGTCGAACACGCCGCGCTCCATTTCTTCGCGGATCATCTTGTTGGATTCGCGCAGGTTAGCGGCGTTCGCGGTCAGCAGTTCGTTGGTCAGATCGTTGGCCTCGCGCACGGCGCTGGCGGCTTCGGCGCTGCGCTGGATGGTGACGGCCTGGGCCAGCTGGGTTTCCCAAAGCGGCACGGTGTTCACCAGGGTCGAGTTGATCTTGGTCACCAGCGATTTGTCGTTTTCCTGCACCAAGCGGATCGAGGGCAGCGACTGCATGGTGACCTGACGGGTCAGTTTCAGATCATGCACACGGCGCTCCAGATCATCGCGGGCGGCGCGCAGATCGCGCAATTCCTGAGCCTGCATCACCTGTTCGCCTTCGGGCGCAGCCTGAACCTGGGCCTCTTTGGCAGGGATGTCTTTGCTGTCCAGTTCGTCCAGCTTGGCCTGCCCGGCGGCGATATACAGGGCCAGTTCGTCATAAAACGCCAGGGTTTTCTGGTACAGCAAGTCCAGCGATTTGATGTCTTTCAGCAGCACATGTTCGTGCTTCAACAGGTCGTCGGTGACCTTGTCGATCTGGCCCTGAACGGTTTCGAAGCGGGCGGTGAATTTGGCAAAGGGCGCGGCGCGACCGATCAGTTTTTCCCACCAGCTGCGTTCGCGGCGCACGTCCAGCTCGCTGATCGAAAAGCCCCGGATGGTGGTCACGATTTCGCGCAGGCTGTCCCCGGCGGGGCCGACGTCCTTGTTGCGCACGTCCTGCAACATGGCCTGGCTGATTTCCTGCAATTCCGCCTGCGCAGCCGAGCCAAAATGCACGATTGAGCCGGTGTCGGTCATGTCCAGCTCGTCCATACGAGCGCGGATTTCCTCGGTCGTGGCAGGTTCGGCCTGTTCGATGGTCACCACGTCGTCGGCCTTGGTGGGGTCGGGCAGGATCACGGCGTTGACCTCTTCGACCAGGGCCAGAGTTTCCTGAGCTTTTTGCTGAATTGTTCCGGACATGATGTTCCCTTTCACTCCGTGTAATCGTTATTGCGAGGTCAGACCTTCGCGTTTCAGCCGGTCGCGCAGCACTTCGATCTCGATATTCAGATCACTGCGGTCGTCCAGCAACAGTTTTTGCGTGCGGGCGGCGAAGTTCTGCTCAAGATCATCCAAAAGCGCGGCATAGTCGGTGCGCGCCTGAGCATCCCCGGTGCGGGCATAGATGTCTGCGAACTTGATCGTCGCGTCGCGGGCGCCCATCAGATAGACGGACAGGTATTTTCGGGCCGCTGTCAGATCGCGGGGGTCGTTTTCGACGGTGCGAAACAGATCGCGGGCGGTGGTCTGGAACTGTTCCAGCCGGGTGATCATCTGCCGGTCGCCCGCGCGTTTCATCGCGTCGGTCATGGCGGTCAGGTGATCCTCGGCCTCGTCCACGGCGCGGGCCACGCGGTCGGATTGAAAGGTGTCGACGCCCTCCATTCCTTTGTTTTTCATCGGGTCGGGCCCGAAGGACAGGAAATGCAGAACCGCGCCAATCACCAGATAGACCAGCGGTTCGATCACCCCGCCCGTCGCGGCAAAGCCGGCCACGGCCAACCCCAGACCGGTCAGCAAGGACCCGGTGATTTTGCGCGGAAAGGCCGGGCGGCGGGCCACGGTGCGGGCCTCGTAGGCCTCTTGTGCCAGCAATCCTTCGCGGGTCAGCCAGGCCGCCAGCAACAGCAGCCCAAGCGCCACAAGGTTCAGCACCAGCGCTGTGGGGCCGTTGCCAAAGGCCGACCAGATCAGCGGCAGCGGGGCCAGAAACAACAGGTTCACACGTCCGCCCGCACGGGTGCGCCGGGCCGCGCGAAAGGTTCCCCCGGGTTTGGGCTCGGCGCTGCTGCCGTCGGGGCTGAATTTTCCACCGTATCTTTGGGCCATCTCAGACGCCTCCTGCGATCGAGACGTAGAGGATCAATATGACAAGCAGTACAAATGCCAGCTTTTGCAGACCGGTATCAGACATCATTCCCCACATGTTGCTTGTTTAGAAACGTAGGAGATCGCGCGATGCGATACTAGGGGGAAGATTGAGACGCGTGCGTCACTTACGCTTGGTCGGGCGTCCTCGCGCGGGTTTTGTGCTGCGGCTGTGCCGGTCGCCCAATCGGGCGCTGGGATCGGCCGAGCGGGGTTTGCCCTTGGGCGCGCCACGTTTATCGCCCGCGGGTTGCGGGCGGCCGGGCTGACCGGGGCCGCCAAAATCGCCCGAGCGTTTCTTGCGACGCACGAATTTCTTGCCAGCGGCTTTGCGCGCCTCTCCGGTGTCATCCGCGACGGGCAGGCCCAGTTGGTCACGCAGCACCTTGCGGCGGATTTCCTCGACCTCGCCCTGTTTCAGCTGACCCAGTTGGAAGGGGCCATAGGACACGCGGATCAGGCGGTTCACGGACAGGCCCACGGCCTCCATCGTGCGGCGGATTTCGCGGTTTTTGCCCTCGCGCAGGCCCACGGTCAGCCAGGCATTTGCGCCCTGTTGGCGGTCCAGCGTGATGTCCATGGGCTGGTACTTGATGCCCTCGTGGGTCAGGCCCTTGCGCAGCGGTTCCAGCAATTCCTCGGACACGCGCCCTTTGACGCGGACGCGGTATTTGCGCAGCCATCCGGTGCTGGGCAGTTCCAGTTTGCGCTTCAGCTCACCATCATTGGTTAGCAATAGCAGCCCTTCGGAGTTCAAATCCAACCGCCCCACGGTCATCACGCGGGGCAGGGTTTTGGGCAGCGCATCAAAGATCGTTTCGCGCCCCTGTTCATCGCTGGTGGTGGTCACCAGACCGGTGGGTTTGTGATACAGCCACAGCCGCGCGGGCTCGGCCTCGGCCAGGGGTTGGCCATCCACGGCGATCTGATCACGCGCGGTGACGTTCAGCGCGGGGCTGTCGATTTTCTTGCCATTGACGGTGACGCGACCCTGTTCGATCAGGCGCTCAGCTTCGCGGCGGCTGGCACGGCCTGCGCGGGCGATGACCTTGGCGATACGGTCGCCTTCGGGCGTTTTGGGGGGCGTTTTCTGGGTCATGGCGGGCTCCGGATGTGGGCAAGCCCGTCAGCTATACCATTTCCCCCCATTGCGAAAGCGTTCAATGACAGGCAAAGACAGGGAATGGTGTTTCGCAGCTACATGGATCAGGCCTTGGAGGAAGCGCGCGCCGCTGCCGAGCGGGGCGAGGTGCCGGTTGGGGCCGTGTTGGTGTCCCCCGATGGTGCGGTCGTGGCGCGAGCGGGCAACCGCACGCGCGAGCTGAGCGATCCCACCGCCCATGCCGAGATTTTGGTGATCCGAGAGGCCTGCGCTGCGCTGGGCTCGGAACGTTTGCCGGGCCATGATCTGTATGTGACGCTTGAACCCTGTCCAATGTGTGCCACGGCCATATCAGCGGCCCGGATCGCGCGGCTGTATTACGGGGCAGGAGATCCCAAAAGCGGGGGCGTGGCGCAAGGTCCGCGCATCTTCAGCCACGCGCAATGCCACCACGTCCCTGAAATCTACGATGGGATTGGCGCCTCTCAGGCCGAGGATTTGCTGAAACGGTTTTTCGCCGACCGGCGCTAGGGCTGAAAACCGACCCGATAGGCTTGGGGCCAGCGATGGCCAAACCGATGACGCCAGCCCGTGATCCCTGTGTCCAGCGGTTGCGCGCCCGCGCCCTGCAAGGCCTCTACCCCGGTGGCGATCAGCAACTGACCCAGCTGCATCCCGATGCAGGAATGCCGTCCAAGCCCAAACATGATGGTCCGCTCGTCCGGGCGATCCGGGCGAAATTCCAACGGGTCGCGATGGGCCAGAGGATCAAGGTTCGCGCTGCCCAAGGCCAGATAGACCGGCGATCCCGCGGGGATATCCTGCCCCAGCAAGGAGCACTCCTGACGCGCGACTCGTGGAATAATCTGGCCGGGGGTCGACAGGCGAATGGCCTCGACCACGGGGGGCAGGGGATCGGAAAGATCGGCCAACCGAACGCCCTGATGGTGCAACCGGTCAAACACCTTTGCGATCCCGGCGACTATGTTTTCGGTGCCGTCCGCCAGCAGAAGAATGGCGTTGTCCGCAATTTCAGCCTTGTCCAGCCCCAGCCCCCGAAGCGCGCCGACAAAGCTGTTTGAATTTGCCTCCTGGTGCGCAAGGCCAGAACGAATCCACTGTCGGCCCTCGTCCAGATCGGCGTTCAGCGCGGCAAAAACCTGCGGGTCCTGGATTGGCGCGAACAGATGAAAGAACTGGTTCGAAATGGTTTTCAGCCGATCTGGTTCCCGGGGCAGACCGATGAAACGCGCCATGGCGGCCAAGGCAAAGGGTTCGGCGAAGGTGCCGAGCAGCTCGCATTCGGGCGCGCGCGCCGCTTGGATGTGATGGCGCGCTAGGTCTGGCAGCCAGTCCTCGACACCCTCCATCGCAACAAAGAAGGCGCGCGACACCGCCTTTCGGATCTCGACATGTCTGGGGGCATCCAAAAACGGAGGGATATTGGCGCTCAACGCCGCCGCGGGGTACTTCTCGCGGTTCTTCTCGGCCAGCACCGAGAACCGCGAGGGCGCATTGCCCAGTTCTTTGTTCGAGAACGCGGCCACGATGTCGGCATGGCGCGTCAGCAAATACCCGCCCTGTTTGACCGGAGCAATGGGTGCGTCCCGGCGCAACGGGGCATAGGTCGCCTCGGGGTTCGCAAAGAACGCGGGCGCCATCAGATCAACCGGAAAGTCGGGTTCAGGCTTTTGGGCCGAACCTTTTAACCAGCTTAGCACTTTCCGCATCGTTCAAATCCAGGTGTTCTTTGATAAGGCTGCGTTCATCCGCTGACAGGTCGTGACCTGTTGCCAGTTTCGCAAGGATTCCGGGTTTGTAGTATCGGATCGCAGCAGACAGAGCAAAAACCTCGTCGGTCAGATCCGCCGTTGTGCTGGGCGAGCACATGTCCGCTACGTTGTCCGACCCCAACCTGACCGGGATGCCTGCGACCACCAGCTCCAGAATGCGGGGGATCGAATTGTAGGTATAGCTTTGAACCGAGCGCAGCTGGCGCATCCCCAGCGCCGCAGACGGGCACGAGATCACACCCACATTCAAGGCTTTCATAGTGTCGACAAACTGGTCCCAGCGCTTGGGGTCATATTGCGAGGGCGAGATCATATGAACGGCCCAGACCATCGGCTCGCCGTTGGGCATCGAAAGCGGGCCGGTTTCCTTGGCCATCACAGCCAGCAGGCGCTCGGTGCCATCTTCGCCGGCCGAGTTAATCTGATCCGTGTGAACATGCAGCATCTTGCCGGTTTCCTTGGCCAGATGCAGCATTCGGACGCAATGTTCCTCGAACCCGATGTTGTTGGGGTAATCCAGCACGTCATCGGCCTCGGGTAGGCTGCCTATGAACTCTGCTTGCCGAGCCCCCTGTTCGAAAATGCGCCAACGTTCGGGCTCGGAGTTGCGAAATCCCAGCGGTGTATAGGCGGCCGCACGCACGGTCATCCGATCCGCATTCTTCTGAGCAATGGACTGCATCAGGTTAAGCGCATCCAGCCCAACCCGGTCAGGTGTGACATCGATCATCGTGTCGGCCAGGCGCGTATTGACGCTGACCATGTGATCTATGGCCATCATGATACGGCGTTCCAGGTCGTCGCTGTCATAGGCCCGCCCCTCGTGGACGGTTTGGATCAGGGCGTGTTTCTTTTGCAACGAAATATGCGACGATTCCAGCACCCGTAATTTGCCCTGATCGACATAGCCGTCTTCCAGGGTGTAGGCGCGATCCAAATGCATGTGAGCGTTGTGATATCCACCCAACTGCGCAACATAAGCCGCAAGGTCGGTGTAATATGGTGACTGCAAGGTCGTCCTCTCCCTCAATACGATATCGCCAAGCCAAAATCTGTTTAACTATTAGCCAAACAGTATATATTTCCAAAGGTTTGATCGCAACTTGTTGCTGCTGGGGGATTCATTGCTTTCTTTTCTTGATCAGGCTTCGGATCGCATTGCGTGGGTCGAACCAACCGGGCGTGTCGTAACGTATGCGCAAGCGGCGCACAGGCGGGCGCTGTTTCAAAAAGCACTGGTGCAGCAAGGCCTGAAGCCCGGTCATCGGGTGCTTTTGTTCCTGGAGGATTGCCCGGATTATCCGGTTTTCGCGCTCACCCTGTGCGGATTGGCCAGTGTTGTTCCGGTCGATCCAAAAGCGACCCCGTCCGAGTTGCGGCGCCTGATACAGCAAACCGGGGCCGATCTGTTGCTGACAACGCCCCAGGATTCCCCAGAGGCTGATCTGGGGGCGATCGTTTGGCAGATCGATTTTGCCTCGCCAGAAGTCTCGATTCACGGGCCCAGACTCGAGGCGCCTCCGTCCAATCGGCCCCCAGGGCTGTTGTTGATGACGTCCGGATCGACCGGAACGCCGAAGGCTGTGCCGTTGACATCAGAGGCGTTGCAATTGTCCGCCACGAATATCGCGCAGACATTGAAGTTGGGCCCCAATGACCGGGCCGTACATGCGCTGCCCATGTTTCATGTCGGGGCGTTGGTGGACTTATTCCTGGCGCCGCTCAGCGTGGGGGGCAGCGTGGTTTTCAGCGCGGGCCGGACACCGGCAGATCTGAACGACGCCGTGTTGCGGGGCGGGGCCAGCTGGGTGCAGATGGTGCCAACGATGCTGGCCCGCTGCCTCGAGGAACTACCAGATTTAGATCGGCAGATCTGGGGGGAAACCTGCGGTTCTTGCGCTCGGTCTCGGCTGATCTGGCCCCCGAGAAACAACACCAGGCCGAACAAGCGCTGGGCGGTCTACCCATTGTGCAGATGTATGGAATGACGGAAACGGCTGGGCAGATTTGCTCGAATCCGGCGCCGCCCGAAGACCGTAAATACGGCACTGTGGGTCGACCCATCGGGATTGAACTCGGCCTGTTTGACAGTGTCGGATCTCCGGTTCCGGACGGGGCCGAGGGCGAGGTCTGCGTCCGTGGCCCAACGGTCATGCAGGGCTATGAGAACATGGACAGGGGCACGACTTTTTGGGGGGATTGGCTGCGGACAGGGGATCTGGGACAGCTGGATTTAGACGGGTTTCTGACGCTGACCGGCCGCAGCAAAGACGTGATCAACCGTGGAGGCGAAAAGATCTCGCCGCTCGAGATCGAGCGCGTTGCCTTAGAGCTGCCAAGTGTTTCCGAGGCCGCCTGCTATCCCGTGCCGCACCCGACCCTGGGCGAGCAAGTGGGGCTGTCTGTGGTGCCCGCAACCGGGACCGCCGGGGCAACTGTATCCGAGGCAGAGGTGCTGAACCATCTTCGCAGCCATCTGGCCGAATACAAGCTGCCCCGCCGTGTGGCCGTTCTGGATCAGTTTCCGCGTTTGGGCAGTGGCAAGGTGGATCGACTGGCCCTGTCAGGGCGGCGCCAGACCACCTCGGACGCCAGGGCTGAATTGTCCCCGACAGGGCGAACTGTCGCAAAGGCCTGGCAAAAGGCGTTGGGAGGTGGTGCACCGGCCGCCGAGGATGATTTCTTTGATGCGGGCGGAGATTCTTTGTCAGCGACGGCCTTTGTGCTGGATCTGGAACGTCGTCTGAACCGGCCGGTTGCGGCGAACCTGTTGTTCACGGCACCGCGGTTTGGCGATCTGGTGGCGGCCCTGGAAAAGGTGGGGCAGGGCACCCCCGAGCCCACCTCGGCGCTGGTAAGGTTTCTGCAAAAACAGATGTCAGCCTGGAAAGGGCAGCGTTTGGGGCGGTCCAATATTATCGTCGGACAGCGCCAATACGGCACTTTGCCTCCGGTTTTTGTTGCGACCCAGGGCGAACACGATCAGATCACCCGGGTGCTGGACCAGGATCGTCCGGTCTATCTGATGCGAACCCTGCGCGGGTTGAAGTTCAAGTCAGAGGCCAAGACGCGCGAGCTGGCCAAGATCTACGCCGATGAAATCGAGCAGGTCCAGCCTGATGGGAGGCTGAACTTCATCGGGTTCTGCGAGGGCGCGCGGCTGTTGCACTATGTTGGCGACATTCTGGCCGAGCGCGGGCGCACGTTTGGCCCCTTTGTCAGTCTGGACTATCTGTGGCCGCGAGTTTGGGCCGACGGCGTCCTGCATGTGCAATCCGAAGACTACCGCGCCTATAAGGACCCGCTGCCCGGCTTTGCATATCTGAATCGCGGGGGGGCGGATCTGGTCAAATTGCGCGGGCGTCACAGTGAATCCCTTGGGGGGCCGGATATGCCCGCCCTGGGGCAAAAAATCGAAGCCCTATTGCGCGGGCAGGACATCTTGGGGGCCGGCGCGCCGTACACGGGCCCCAAGGACCGATCAGAGCTGTGGCACGCCAGGTTGACCGTGCGCGGCCCGCGCATTTTCCGACCCCAGCAACGGTTGATGCTAAAGGTACGCCTCCAAAATCAAAGCAGCCAGATCTGGCAGCCCACTGCGCTCAGCGGTCTAGGGCTGGTGGCGGATGCGTTCAACCTGGATGGCTATTGCCGCGCGCATGGGGTGGGGTTTGCCGAGTTTACGCAGCCTCTGGCACCAGGCGAAAGCGTACAGATCGATCTGAGCGTCGACATGCCTGCAACGCGAGTGCCGATCCAGCTGAGGGTCTCGGCCTGTGATGCGGGGATATGCAGGTTCGAACGCGGGGTCGGCGCGTATGTGTCCCGAACGGTCTGGCCAGCTCTGTTTGGTTAGGGCTGGCCGTTCGGCCAATGCACAATCACAGTGCGATGGGTACCATCACCTGCGGCTCGATCACGTTCACGCCTTGCAGCTCTTCTTTCATCAGCGCGGCCGATTGTTCCAACAGGGGGAACGTGCGGTAGTGGCAGGGGATCACCGTGGTGAAATCAAAGAAGGTCTTGGCCGCGTAAGAGGCCCGCTTCATATCCATGGTGAAATGGCCGCCCGCGCACAGGATGCCGATATCGGGTTTGTGAAGGTCGTTGAAGATCTTCATGTCCGCCATCACATCCGTGTCGCCGGTCACATAGATCGTGTGGCCCTCGCCCGAGATCATGTATCCCGCCTCGGAACCGCAATAGATCGGGCCATTTTCCCCACCCATCGAGGACGAATGCACCGCATTCACCATCGTCACCGAAACATTGCCCAGCTGGACGGTCCCGCCCTTGTTGAAGCCAATGACCGAAATGCCTTCGGAGCCTTCCCAAAAGCTCATCAGATCATAGATGCCCAGCACGGGAATCCCCAGCTCTTTGGCGATGGGCAGCGTGTCCCCGATATGGTCGCCGTGGCCATGAGTTAGCAGGATCGCCGTTGCGCCTTTGATCGCGGTGTCGCGGCTGTCTTCGGGGAACATCGGGTTGCCGGTCAGCCACGGGTCGATCAGCAGAACCTGATCTTCGATGTCGATACGGAAACTCGAATGCCCCAGCCAAGTGATTTTCATGATCGCTCCTCCTCTTTTGCACCTCGGGAACAGCCTAGCACGGGGAAGGGGTTTGACCAGATGCCAATTCGCCCCTACCTGCATCTCAGCAGCGGAGAGCCCCAATGGATTTGACGGCCCATGTCGATGGATATTGCGAGCGCCTGGACCCCTCGTTCTGGGCCGAGCCGGTGAATGCGATCACCAACCTGGCCTTTCTGATCGCAGCGGCGGTGATGTGGCCGCGGGTGCGTGGAATGCGGTCGGGGCAGGTATTGGCCGGGGTGCTGGCGGTGATCGGCATCGGGTCGGGCCTGTTTCACACATTCGCGCAGGTCTGGGCAGGGGTGGCGGATGTGCTGCCGATCCTGGCTTTTATCCTGATCTACATCGCCGTGGCGAACCGGGATTTCTGGGGGATGCGGCCGGTCTGGGCCTATGTCGCGGCGCTGGGCTTTGTGCCGTTTGCGGCTGCGACTGTGCCTCTGTTTCAACTGGTGCCGGGGCTGGGGGGATCGGCCGGATACGCGCCAGTGCCGCTGTTGATCCTGCTCTATGCGGTGGGATTGCGTCGCCGTTTGCCGGTGACATCCCGCAATCTGGCGATCGGGGCGGGTATCCTGATCCTGTCGATCCTGTTCCGCAGCCTGGATATGCCGATTTGCGCCGCGATTCCCCTGGGTACGCATTTCCTGTGGCACATTCTGAACGCCCTGATGCTGGCCTGGATGATCGAGACCTGGCGTCGTTTTCGGATCAGCGGGCGCTAGGGGCGCTGGAACAGGCCATCATGCTTGCGGTTACCGGGCCACGGCGCTAAACGCTTAGCCAATTGGAAAACGGAGACTTGCCGATGTCGATCGACACGCAGACCGCCGCAAAAGTGGCCAAGCTGGCCCGCATCAAGGTGGAAGACGACGCACTGCCCGCGCTGGCGAATGAATTCAACACCATTCTGGGCTTCATCGAGCAGCTGAACGAGGTGGATGTCGACGGCGTGGAGCCGATGACCTCGGTCACGCCGATGCGTCTGAAACGCCGCGAGGACGTGGTCACCGATGGCGATTATCAAGACAAGATCCTGAAGAACGCGCCCGACGCGCGTGAAGGCTTTTTCGCGGTTCCGAAGGTGGTTGAGTAATGTCTGATCAGAACAAACTGACCCTGGCCGAAGCCCGTGACAAACTGCGCGCCAAGGATGTGACCTCGGTCGAGCTGACCGAATCCTGCCTGTCCGCCATCGAGGACGCGGGCGAGCTGAACGCCTTTGTGCACAAAACCCCCGAAATCGCGCTGGAGCAGGCCAAGGCCGCCGATGCGCGTCTGGCCGCTGGGGATGCGCCTGCCATGTGCGGCCTGCCCGTGGGCATCAAGGATCTGTTCTGCACCAAGGGCGTGCCCAGCCAGGCGGCCAGCGCCATCCTGGACGGGTTCAAGCCCGAATACGAATCCACCGTGACCAGCAAGCTGTTCGACGCAGGCTCGGTCATGCTGGGCAAGCTGAACATGGACGAATTCGCCATGGGCAGCTCGAACGAAACCTCGGTCTATGGCAATGCGGTGAACCCGTGGCGCCGTGGCAATGACGACACCCCGCTGACGCCCGGTGGCTCGTCCGGTGGGTCCGCGTCCGCTGTGGCCGCTGACCTGTGTCTGGCTGCGACCGGCACCGACACCGGTGGATCGATCCGCCAGCCCTGTGCCTTCACCGGCACCGTGGGGATCAAGCCCACCTATGGCCGGTGCTCGCGCTGGGGGATCGTGGCCTTCGCCTCGTCGTTGGATCAGGCTGGCCCGATGACCAAATCGGTGCGCGACGCCGCGATCATGCTCGAGGCGATGTCGGGTCACGACCCCAAGGACAGCACCAGCGCCGATCTGGCCGTCCCGAATTTCGAGGCAATGCTGACCGGTGACATCAAGGGCAAGAAAATCGGTATCCCCAAGGAATACCGTCTGGACGGCACCCCCGAAGAGATCGTGAAACTGTGGGACGACGGCACCGCGATGCTGAAGGACGCAGGCGCCGAGATCGTCGATATCAGCCTGCCGCACACCAAATACGCGCTGCCTGCCTATTACGTGATTGCCCCGGCCGAGGCGTCTTCGAACCTCGCGCGCTATGATGGTGTGCGTTACGGCCACCGCGCGACCCTGGCTGCAGGGGATGGCATCACCGAGATGTACGAAAAAACCCGCGCCGAAGGTTTCGGCCACGAGGTCCAGCGCCGCGTGATGGTGGGCACTTATGTGCTGTCGGCTGGTTTCTACGATGCCTATTACAACCGGGCCCGTCGCGTGCGCGCGCTGATCAAGAAAGACTTCGATGATGTCTTTGCCGCCGGTGTGGATGCGATCCTGACCCCGGCCACGCCGTCCTCGGCCTTTGGCCTGGGCGAAATGAACGAGGACGATCCGGTGAAAATGTACCTCAACGACGTGTTCACCGTGACGGTGAACCTGGCCGGTCTGCCGGGCGTCAGCGTGCCCACAGGTCTGGATAAACAAGGTCTGCCGCTGGGGCTGCAACTGATCGGACGTCCGTGGGACGAGGGCGATTTGCTAAATACCGCTTATGCTTTGGAACAGGCGGCCGGATTTGTAGCCAAACCCGGTCAGTGGTGGTAAACCTTCGCAAAACGACCTGAGGCAGGATGTTTTCGATGCGGTATCTTCTTTGTGGTGTGGCCCTGATGGGTCTGGCTGGGTGCGAGCCCTCGATTCCCGACAGCGCGGCCGGGGTCGGCTTTGGCAGCTATTCCGAGTTCCAGAAACAGCAGGCGCAGCGTGATGCTGCGCTGGCGGGCGAGGCCTTGCCCGCCCCGCTGGCCGTCTCGGAAGAAACGCTGGAGCCCAGCCGTACCGGCGTGTCCGGGACCGTGCCGACAACTGGCGCGCCGCTGTCGGCCACGGGCACAACGGCTGCGAACCAGTCCGAGTCAGAGGCCGAGCGCATTGCCGCTGCCACCGCCGCTGCGCTGAATTCGGGGGAAAAACCGGTCGAGGCCAGCCCGTCGAACCCTGCGCCTGTGCAGATGAACCATCCGGGCATCTCGTCTGAAAACGATTTCAACGCCGTGTCGGCGGAACGCTCAATCGAAAGCGATGCCGCCCGTCTGGCCCAGAACCGCGCCCAATACGAGGTGGTGCAGCCCACCGCCGTGCCGACGCGCTCGGGCTCTGGTGGGCCCAACATCGTGGAATACGCGCTGAGCACCGACAACCCGATGGGGCGGCAGCTGTACAAGCGCTCTCCGCTGAGCACGGCCTCGCGGGCGGCGCGCAACTGTGCGGCTTATGCCTCGCCGGATTTGGCACAGGCTGACTTCCTGAAACGTGGTGGCCCCAATCGCGACCGCAAGGGGCTGGACCCGGATGGCGACGGATACGCCTGCAGCTGGGATCCGCGCCCGTTCCGCAAAGCCTCGGGTGGCTAAGCCGACGTGAGTGATTGCCAGGACATTCAAGCCCGACCGTCCCCCAGTTTCGGCGAGCGCCGTGACGGAGCAAAACCTGACATGGTGGTTTTGCATTACACGGCGATGCATACGGCCGAGGCCGCGCTCGAACGGCTGTGTGATCCCGAAATCGAGGTCTCGGCGCATTACCTGATCTCGGAAACGGGCGAGATCTGGCAGATGGTGGACGAGGAAAAACGCGCCTGGCATGCCGGATCGGGGCAATGGGGGGCGGTGACGGATGTGAACTCGCACTCGATCGGGATCGAGCTGGCGAATAGGGGCGATTGCCCCTTTCCCGAGGCGCAGATGACGGCGCTGGAATCCCTGCTGGCGGGACTCTTGCAGCGCTGGGACATCCCGCCCGAACGGGTGATTGGCCATTCCGATATGGCGCCCGATCGCAAACAAGACCCAGGCCCGCGCTTTGATTGGCAACGGCTGGCACGTCAGGGTTTGTCGGTCTGGCCCAATGTGCGCCGCGCCGATTTCATCGGCCAAGAGGGATGGGACGCTTTGTCGATTCTGGAAATCGGCAAATCGCTGAAGACCTTTGGCTATGTCATGCCAGACAATGATATGGCGCCGTTGCACGTCTATTATGCCTTTTGTGCGCGTTTTGGCTGCGAAGGGCCAGAAAACCGCGGCTATGCGATTGCAGCTGCGCATGATTTGGCGAACCGCTTTCCCGTCCGGCGCGACGGTTGACCCGCCTTCCATCAACGCCTAAGTGATCCCAGCGCGGAGAGCTGGATGGCCGCTTGCGTCGCAAGACGTGGGAGGAAAGTCCGGACTCCACAAGGCAAGGGTGCCGGGTAACGCCCGGCGGGGGTAACCCCAGGGACAGCGCCACAGAGAACAGACCGCCCAGCATGCTGGGTCAGGGTGAAACGGTGGGGTAAGAGCCCACCGCGGGACTGGCAACAGGACCGGCACGGCAAGCCCCACCCGGAGCAATGCCGAATAGGGGCCTCGCGCGGGGTTGATCGGGTCTGCCCGATATCACCGCAGGGTATGCTTTGACCCAGAGGCCCGGGTTGGCAGCTAGAGGCGCGTTGGTAACAGCGCGTTCAGAAGAATGGTCATCCAGGGTGCGCAAGCACCCGGACAGAATCCGGCTTACAGGCTCTCCGCGCATAATTTGCCCTGAATTCTCGGAAAAAGCTTGGCGCGATGGGGGCTTGGCCGCAGTATGGGCGCGATGTAACTGAACACCGGAGATCCCCTCATGAGCTTTGTGAAAACCCTTGCGACCCTTGCCGTTGGCTTTGCTGCTGCGCGCGGAGTGGACAAGTTTCGACAAATGGGCGGGATGGAAGGCGTGCAGGACGCCATGAAAAAGATGACCGGGGGCGATGACGGCCCCATGGCGCAGATGAACACCCAGATGGAGGAAATGGCGGGCAAAATGGGCCTTACCGCCGGCAAGGACGCGCTGGAAAACATGATGGGCATGTTCGGCGAACAGACCAAGGGTGCCTCGGACGCGGCGGCGGCTGGTATGGCCGGGCTGATGTCGGCGATGACCGGGGCCGCAACGGCGGGCGCGGGCGGCATGTCCTCGATGTTCGAAGCAATGACCGCTGGCACACCGATTGCCGCGATGGCCGAAGAAAACGCCCGTCTGATGATCCGCGCAATGATCCAGGCCGCCAAGGCGGATGGCGAGATCGACGATGAAGAACAGGCCAAAATTCTGGAACACCTTGCCGATGCCAGCGAAGAAGAGATCGCCTTTGTCAAAGCCGAGATGAGCGCGCCGATGGACGTGAACGCACTGGCCATGGACACCGGCGAGGCCGCCAAGGCGCAGGTTTACTCGGCCGCGTTGATGGCCATCACCGTGAATACCGAGCCGGAAAAACAGTATCTGACCGGTCTTGCCAGCGCCCTGGGGCTGAGCGAAGACAAGGTGACCGGCATTCACAACGCCATGGGCAAACCGACGCTGTGACGGTTGTTTTCGGACAAGCGCCCCTGAAACCGGCAGGGGCGCAGAATTGCGGTTGACTCGGGTGGGATAACCCTTAAAAGGCAGGCTTCAAGGATTCCACGGGCGGCCCGACTGACCCGTAAACCGAAAAACGGAGTTTTAACATGGCGAAGCCGACGACGATCAAAATCCGTCTGAACTCGACCGCAGGCACGGGCCACTTCTACGTGACCAAGAAGAACGCGCGTACCATGACCGAGAAGATGACCATTCGTAAGTACGACCCGGTTGTGCGCAAGCACGTCGAGTACAAGGAAGGCAAGATCAAGTAATTGATCCCCCCTTTCGACTGACGCTTTGGGCCACGCAATTGCGTGGCCTTTCGCGTCTTAGGACTTATGCAAATGCATCGCAGGAGCCATTCGAGATGCCAAAAGAGGGACATTTCATCAACCGCTCGGCCTGGCTGCGCGCGGCCATTCTGGGCGCGAATGACGGCATCCTGTCCACCGCCAGCCTGTTGGTTGGAGTCGCAGCGGCGGGGATAGATCGCTCGGGGTTGTTGCTGACCGGATTGGCCGGGCTGTCGGCGGGCGCGTTTTCGATGGCGGCTGGGGAATATGTCTCGGTGTCTGCACAGTCGGATATCGAAGCCGCGGATCTGGAGCGGGAACGACAGGCGCTGGAAGAAAATCCGATCTACGAGTTGGGCGAGCTGGCAGACGGCCTGGTGGCGCGGGGTGTCGACCCCAAGATCGCGCGCGAGGTCGCCTTGCAGATGACCGCCCATGACGCTCTGGACGCCCATGCGCGCGAAGAGCTGGGCCTGACGGACCTGGCCAGCTCTCAGCCGTTGCAGGCCGCTGTGGCCTCGGGGATCGCCTTTGCCATCGGGGCGGCGATTCCCTTATCAGGGGCGGTCCTGGCCCCCGGTACGATGACTGTCTGGGTGATTGCGGTGATGACGCTTGTGGCACTGGGTCTGTTGGGGGCGACCGGCGCACGGCTGGGCGGCGCGCCCATCGTTCCTGCGGTGATCCGGGTGCTGTTCTGGGGCAGCGTGGCGATGGCCGTGACCTCGGCGGTGGGCGAGATATTCGAGGTCATGGTCTAGCCCAGCCCCCAATCCAACATCCCTGAAAACGAAAAGGGCCGGTCGCAGTGACCGGCCCGTTCTATTTGTCTGGCAACAAGGCTTATTCGCGGTTGCCCAGCAGCTGCAGCAGGAACATGAACATGTTGATGAAGTCCAGGTACAGGTTCAGCGCGCCCATGATGGCGGCCTTGCCCAGCCACTCGCTGTCGCCGCTATGGGCGTGTTGCAGGTAGGTGTTTTTGATGTTTTGCGTGTCATAGGCGGTCAGGCCAGCAAAGATCAGCACACCCAGAACCGAGATTGCGAACATGATCGCGGGCGAGCCCAGGAAGATGTTGATGATCGAAGCGACGATCAGACCGATCACACCCATGATCAGGAAAGTGCCCATGCCGGACAGGTCTTTCTTGGTGGTGTAGCCGACCAGCGACAGACCCGCAAAGGCGATCGAGGTCACCAGGAAGACCTGAGCGATCGAGAAGCCGGTGAAAGCCACAAAGATCCAGGCCATCGACAGGCCCATCACGGCGGCGAAGGCATAGAAGAACAGCTGCGCCCCGGCGGCCGACAGGCGGTTGATGGCGGCACCGAAGGCAAACACCATGATCAGCGGAGCGAACATGACGATCCAGCCCAGGATATTGGGTTGCAGAGTCATGGGATCGCGGAACACACCCAGCAGCGCAGGCGAGGTGCCCACAGCCCAGGCGACAGCAAAGGTCAGCAGCATGCCGATGGACATGGTGCCGTAGACCTTGTTCATATGGGCGCGCAGCCCCGCGTCGATTTCAGCGGTGCGGGTTCCGGCCGCCGCTCGCATCGTGTTGAATTCAGCCATTAAAGCCTCCGAAAGGTGAATCTCATGCCCGTTCGCGCGGGCTTGGCACAAATATCGGTGACGTTGGGGCCTATTTCAAGGTTTTCCGGCGCGAAATCGCGCCGGAACTGCGTAAAATCGGATTAGCCCTGCCAGTGGTCGGGCGCATCCCAGAACGGGCGCGCGGCCTCTTTGTTCGCCTGAGCGCGGGTGATGCCGATATCGTCCAGCTGGGCGTCGTCCAGTTTGGCCAGCCGGTTGCGCTGACGATGCAGGCTGAGCGCGCTCAGAATGCGGCTCATCAGCGAGGGACGGTAGCCGGGACGCGAGACGGTGGACCGGAGAGACGGGTTCAGAGTAAACATTGCTGACCTTCCTTTCGTGATGTTTGGTGGCAAGTTCATCATTTCTGTTGATGTTTATGCCGGTATATGATCCATATTGGAAATGAATGATTGATCGGTGGCCCATCAAGAATGGTGATGATATGCGGAATTTGGATGTAACAACCCTGCGCTCGTTCGTGGCGGTGGCCGATTTGGGCGGGGTGACACGGGCCGCGGGGGCGTTGAACCTGACGCAATCGGCCGTGTCGATGCAGCTGAAGCGGCTGGAGGAAATGCTGAACGTGCAGCTTTTGGATCGATCAAATCGCACGATTCGGCTGACCGGCGCAGGCGAGCAGCTGTGCAGCTATGCCCGGCGCATGGTCGAGCTGAACGACGAAATCATGTCGCGACTGACCGACCAGGTGTTCGAGGGCGAGCTGACCCTGGGCGTGCCACATGACATCGTCTATCCGGCGGTGCCACAGGTGTTGCAGCGGTTCAGCGCCGAGTTCCCCCGGATGAAGGTGCATTTGATCTCGTCCAATACCCGCGATCTGAAGGCGCAGTTCCAGAATGGGGAATGCGACGTGATCCTGACCACCGAAACCGGCACGGATCCGGGCGCCGAGACCCTGATCACCAAAACGCTGCGCTGGGTCGGGGCGCCGGGCGGACATGCGTGGAAACAACGACCTTTGCGCCTGGCCTATAGCCGCCATTGCATTTTCCGCGCCGGGGCAATCGCGGCGCTGGAAGGCACGGATATCGATTGGGAGGTTGCAGTCGAAACCGAATCTGACCGCACGATCGAGGCAACCGTCAGCGCGGACCTGGCGGTGCATACGATGATCGACGGGACCGAGCCCGCCCATCTGGAGGTCATTGACCACGGAGGCGCTCTGCCGCCGTTGGAGACCCAGCATATCAACATGTATGTGGCCGAGCGGGGCGGCAGCGGCTCGAAACGGCTGAAGGGCGAGGTTCTGGACTATCTCACCGATCAGCTGCGCCGGTCCTATCAGATGATGTAAGACCCTTTAGGGAGTGATGACTACTTTGCCCGTGGATTTACGGGCGCGCAGCAGCTCCAGCCCCTCGGCGGCTTGCTCTAATGGCAGAACATGGCTGACATGGGGCTTCAGCTTGCCCTCGTCGTACCATCCCAGCATGGTGCGCAGACTGTCGGTGATCACTTCGGGGCGGAATTTCAGATAGCCGCCCCAATAGACCCCCAGCACGGTCAGGTTTTTCACCAGCAAATGGTTCGCCGGAATTTGCGGGACATCTCCGCTGGCAAAACCGATGGGCAGCAGGCGGGCTTCGGGCTTGCAGGCGCGGAAGGCGGCCTCCCATTGCTCGCCTCCCACAGCGTCGTACACGACATCCGCCCCCCCCAAATCGCGCACCGCCTGACGAATATCTTCGGTCTTGGCATCAATCAGATGGTCCGCACCGGCCGCTTTGGCGACCTGCAGCTTGTCGGCACCGCGCGCGCAGGCAATCACAGTTGCGCCCATCAGCTTGCCGATTTCCACAGCGGTCAGGCCGACCCCGCCTGCCGCGCCCGTCACCAGCAGAGTTTCCCCCGGCTGCATCTGCGCGCGATGGTCCAGCGCGACGTGACTGGTGCCATAGGCGATCTGAAAGGCCGCGGCGTCTTCAAAGCTCATGCTGTCGGGAATAGCGACGCACCGGTTCACGTCGAACACGCCATAGTCAGCCAGCCCCCCCTGACCCCCAAAAACCGCCACGCGCGTTCCCGGGGCAGGGCCATCGGTATCGGGACCCAGCGCATCGACAATGCCGCCAACTTCCATCCCCAGGGTGAAAGGCGCGGCGGGAGTGTCCTGATATTTGCCTTTGATCATCAGCAAATCGGCAAAGTTCAGCCCACACGCTTTGATCCGCAACCGCAGTCTGCCCTGGGCCAGGAGACGGGTCGTCCAGAATTGTCAATTCGGGGTCATTCCCAGCCTCAAATATATGAAAAGCGCGCATTTTATCCCTCCGATTTCTGCCGTTATGCGAGACCCTCTGCAACGATCAAATAGGCCTTTTGGTCGCAGAGCATACCGTAATTTCACGGCAAATATGTCGCAAAAGGGGCGGAATTCCCCTTTGTTTTCAGGCAACGGTTGTTCATTCAGGAATTGGTGATAGCTTCATGGCTATCGTGAGTGTGGAACGTCAGGGTTGTGTCGAATGGGGGCGACACATTCTGGACGAGTGGTATGTGTAGAAGGAGCGAGTGCTATGGCGCATCCAATTGATGTGCATGTTGGAAGTCGCATTCGTCAACGCCGGTGGATGGTGGGGATGACCCAGCAGCAGCTGGCCGAGAAGGTTGGGATCAGATTTCAACAGGTTCAAAAATATGAAACCGGGGCCAATCGGGTAAGCGCGTCGCGTCTGTGGCGCATCTCGCGGGCCTTGGGCGTGGCCGTTGGCCATTTCTTTGACGGGTTAGAGGATCAGGACGGGGTCTCGGAAGCATCAGAACACGATGAGACCGCGAACCTGAAACAGCGCGAGGCCCAGGAATTGCTGCGGGCCTACTATGCCATTCCCGAACCGCAGCGGCGCCATTTGCTGGACTTGGCGCGGGCGATGTCCAACGTGGCTTGAGCGACCGGGGGCCTTAGTGTAGGCGCAAGGGGTGCAAACGTGGACAAGGACCCCGAAATGCAAGACGACCTGATCCAGACGGCCCATGCCCTGGCCGACGCCGCGCGCGAGGCCATCCGCCCGTTTTTTCGCCAGCCTGGCCTGGAAGCGGACAACAAACTGGACGCTGGGTTTGATCCGGTCACGGCAGGGGATCGCGCCGCTGAACAGGCGATGCGCGCGGTCCTGGCCAAGAGGCGGCCCAACGACGCGATCATCGGAGAAGAGTTCGGCGCGACCCCCGGCAGCAGCGGTATTTCCTGGGTGCTGGATCCGATCGATGGGACGCGTGGATTTCTGTCGGGCACCCCGACCTGGGGCGTGTTGATCGCGGCCTCGGATGAAAAGGGGCCCTTCCTGGGGATGATTGATCAGCCCTATATCGGGGAACGGTTCTGGGGTGGCATGGGGGAAAACGCCATGCAGGGCCCCTTTGGGGATCGTGAATTGCGCACCTTGGGATCGCGCCCGTTGTCGCAATCTATCGTGTTCACCACCTTCCCCGAGGTCGGCTCTGAGGCCGAGGGCAGGGGGTTTCACCAGGTCGCAGACCAGTGCCGCCTAACCCGCTATGGCATGGATTGCTATGCCTATGCGCTGCTGGCTGCGGGACATATCGATCTGGTGATCGAAGCCGGTCTGTCCAACTATGACATCCAGGCCCCGATCGCGGTGATTCAGGCCGCCGGCGGGATCGTGACCGATTGGCAGGGCCGCCCGGCCCACGACGGCGGACGCGTTATAGCTGCATCCGGGGTCGAGCAGCACAACGCTGCATTGGAAATCCTGCGCGACGTGCCTCTTGATTGACCGTACTTGGGTGGTAAAACGGGGATACCGGCGCGAGTCCTTTGTCCCTTTCTGTCGCGCCATGTCACACTCTGACCGAAGGGGGCCAGACCGGAGTGTGACCCGATGCCAAATGACATATCGCCCAAGACCGAAATCCTGATCCGCAACGCGGACCATCTGTTGACGATGGATGACGATGGCACCGAACTGTCCGGCACCGATATCCTGATCCGCGACGGTGTGATCGCCGCTGTTGGCCCGGGGCTCAGCACATCAGGCGAGGTGGTCGAGGCACGCGGCTGTGTCGTGACCCCCGGTCTGGTGAACACGCATCATCATCTGTATCAGACCCTGACCCGCGCCGTGCCAGGCGGGCAAGATGCGCTGTTGTTCGGCTGGCTGCAAACGCTCTATCCCATCTGGGCGCGCTTTGGTCCCGAGGAAATGTTCGTCTCGGCCCAGATCGGATTGGCCGAGCTGGCCCTGTCCGGCTGTACGCTTAGCTCGGACCATCTGTATCTCTATCCCAACGGGGCCCGGCTCGAGGACACGATCCACGCCGCCCAAGAACTGGGGATGCGGTTCCATCCCACGCGCGGCGCCATGAGCATCGGCGAAAGCGACGGCGGCCTGCCCCCCGACAGCCTTGTCGAGCGCGAAGAGGACATCCTGAACGACAGCATCCGCGTGATCGACGCCTTCCACGATCCGTCCGAGGGCGCCATGACCCGCATCGGCCTTGCCCCGTGCTCGCCCTTCTCTGTCAGCCGCGACCTGATGCGCGACGCCGCCCTGCTGGCGCGCGACAAGGGCGTGATGCTGCACACCCATCTGGCCGAGAACGACGAAGACATCGCCTATTCTCTGGAAAAATTCGGCTGCCGCCCCGGACAATACGCCGAAGATCTGGGCTGGACCGGCGACGATGTCTGGCACGCTCATTGCGTGAAACTGGACGGCTCGGAAATCGACCTTTTCGCCCGCACCCGCACCGGTGTGGCCCATTGCCCCTGTTCTAACTGCCGCCTCGGCAGTGGCATCGCTCCCATCCGGACCATGCGCGACGCAGGCGTCCCCGTGGGGCTGGGCGTCGATGGTTCCGCCAGCAATGACACCTCCAACCTGATCGCCGAAGCCCGCCAGACCATGCTGTTGCAACGCGTCACCCGCGGCGCCGACGCCATGAGCGCCCGCGAGGCCCTGCGCATCGCCACCCGCGGCGGCGCCGAGGTCCTGAACCGCCCCGATTGCGGTCAAATCACCAGGGGCAAACGCGCCGATATCGCGCTCTGGGACATCACCGGCATCGACAGTGCCGGCAGCTGGGATCCCGCCGCACTGCTGCTTGCCGGCCCAACCCAAGTGAAACATCTCTTCGTCGAAGGCCGCCAAATCGTGCGCGATGGCCACATCACCACCATCGACCTGCCCCGCACGATCCAACAGCAAAACCACCTGGCCAAACGCCTGGCGGAAACGGTCTAGGCTTTTTCTTGGCCCAAATACCCTGGGGGTGAATGCGCCGCAGGCGCAGAGGGGGCAACGCCCCCTTACCCCGCCCGCTGCAAGCGCCCCGCGACGTAAGTCGCGGCCACCGCGCGATCATCACCCATCATGATTGTTGGGAACACCGCTTCCCACAAGTCTTCGGCACGTGAACTGCGTTGCGAGATTGCTGGCGTCGATCCTAAATGCAGCACCACGATATCGGCCTCCATCCCCTTGGCCAGATTGCCGATCTTGTCCTCCATCCGCAGCGCGCGGGCGGATCCGGCGGTGGCCAGCCACAACAGCTCTGACGGGTGCAGGGGGCGATGTCGCAACTGGCCGATCTCATAGGCTGCGGCCATGGTCCTGAGCATGGAAAAGGACGAGCCGCCGCCGGTATCCGTGGCCAGCCCGACGCGCTGCCCATCGGCCATCAATCCGCCCATATCAAACAGGCCCGAACCGATAAAGGTGTTCGAGGTCGGGCAATGCACCAGTGCCGCGTCAACCTCGCGCAGGCGATCCTTTTCGCGTGCCTCCAGGTGAATGGCATGGCCGTACATCCCGCCCGGGCGCAGCAACCCGTGTTCCTCGTAAGTGTCCAGATAATCGCGCGCCCCCGGATACAGGGACTTGACCCAGGCGATCTCGTCCACTTGCTCGGATAGGTGGGTCTGCATCAGGCAATCGGGGTGCTCGGCCCACAAGGCCCCCAGTGCCGACAGTTGCTCGGGCGTTGAGGTCGGCGAAAATCGGGGGGTGATTGCATAGGACAACCGATCCTGCCCATGCCATTTTTCTAGCAGCGCCTTGCTGTCATCATAGGCCGTCTGAGCAGTGTCGCGCAGGAAGTCTGGTGCGGTGTCCCGGTCCATACAGGTTTTACCGGCAACGACCCTCTGGCCCCGGTTTTGGGCGGCGGAAAAAAACTTGTCCACGCTGGCCGGGTGAATGGTGCAATAGCTGACAACGCTGGTGGTGCCATGGGCCAGCGTCAGATCCAGATATCGCCCGGCGATTTCAGCGGCATAGGCGGGGTCTTCGAATTTGCGTTCCTCGGGGAAGGTATAGGAGTTCAGCCAATCGATCAGTCGTTTGCCCCAACTGGCGATCATCGCGGTCTGGGGATAATGCACATGCGCGTCGATGAACCCGGCCATGATCAACCCGTCTCCATGGTCCGTCATACGCGCCTGTGGATAGGCCGCGCGCAGGTCGTCGGCTGTGCCAGTGTCCACAATAAGCCCATCGCGGATCAGAACGCCGCCGCGTGCCTCGATCCGCGCGGCATCGGGGCCTTGCTGAAACGGGTCGCCCTCAAAGCCGAGCGTCTGCCCCAGAAGAAGAATGTCACTGTTCATGGCGGTTTCCTTTCCAAAGAACAGTATTGCGCGGGAAATCGAAGGTAAATCGCCTCGGCCCATTGTTTCCGCCCCCGTCCATCCTTTATGACAAACGTGACGGTAAACGGGGCAAACGGGGGCGCGCGATGAGCGAAGACACCAACATCGACGACACCCAGCCGGAAACCGTGGAAAAAGGCGAATACAAGCTGGGCAAGCGCGACGTCGCGGCGATTCTGTACGCGGTCGACACGAATGACGCCGACAAGCTGCGCCAGTTGCTGGATCCGCTGCACCCGGCCGACATCGCCGACCTTCTGGAACAGCTGAACACGTTTGACCGGCGCCGGTTGGTGCTGTTGTTCGGCCAGGACTTCGAAGGCGATATCCTGTCGGAACTGGATGAAGGCATCCGCGAGGAAATCATCGCGGTCCTGCATCCGGACGTTCTGGCCGAGGCCGTGCGCGACCTGGAAACCGACGATGTTGTGGATCTGGTCGAGGATCTGGACGAGCCGCAACAAGAGGTGATCCTGGAGGCGCTGGAGGACAGCGACCGGGTTGCCGTTGAACAGGCGCTCAGCTATCCCGAGTTCGCTGCTGGCCGTTTGATGCAGCGCGAGGTCGTCACCGCGCCCGAACACTGGACGGTGGGCGACGCGATTGATTTCCTGCGCCATGCCAAGGACTTGCCCGATCAGTTTTATCACGTGACGCTGGTCGATCCGCGGATGCATCCGGTGGGGAATGTGACCCTGGGCAAGCTCATGTCCTCGCGCCGGGAAATCCCCCTGACCGAGATCGTCGAGGAAATTTTCCAGACCATTCCGGTGATGCAGGACGAAGGCGATGTGGCCTATGCGTTCAACCAGTATCACCTGATCTCGGCCCCCGTTGTGGACGAGGACGGTCGTCTGGTCGGGGTCATCACCATTGATGACGCGATGGCCGTTCTGGACGAAGAACACGAAGAAGACATCCTGCGCCTGGCCGGTGTCAGCGACGAAGCCAGCCTGTCCGACAGCATCATCGAAGCCGCCAAGGGCCGCGCGCTATGGTTGTTTGTGAACCTACTGACGGCCATATTTGCCTCGTTGGTGATTGATATGTTTGCAGAAACCATCGATCAGATGGTGGCGCTGGCCGTGCTGATGCCCATCGTGGCCTCGATGGGGGGCAATGCAGGCACGCAGACGATGACGGTGACTGTCCGCGCACTGGCGACGCGCGATCTGACCGCGCAGAACGCCATGCGTGTGGTCTGGCGCGAAATCTCGGTTGGGGCGCTGAATGGCGTGTTGTTTGGTGTGGTCATGGCTGGCGTCGCTGCGCTGTGGTTCGGAGTGCCGATGCTGGCAATCGTGATTGGCGTGGCCATGGTCTTGACCCAGATCGCTGCCGCGATCGGAGGCATCATCATCCCGATGGCGCTGGACCGTTTTGGTATCGACCCGGCGCTGGCTTCGGGGCCGTTCGTGACGACTGTCACGGATGTTGTGGGCTTTTTCGCCTTCCTCGGGCTGGCTGCGTCGGTCTTGCTATGATCGATCTGGCCGCACAGAAGGCCGCCGCGCGCAAGGCTGCTTTTGCCCGACGTAAGGCCGCGCATGGGGCGGGTCTGGTTGGGCGCGCTGGCCAACTGTCACAGGTATTGGCGGGCTATCGTGGCGTGCCGCTGGCCGGGTACATGCCCCTCCGGTCCGAGATCAACCCGCTGCCCGCGATGGAGGAGGCCGCTGCTCACGGGCCTGTCGGCGTGCCGGTGATCATGGGCGAAGGGCAGCCATTGCAGTTTTCCCTGTGGGAGCCGGGCTGCGCTATGAAAGACGGCCCCTTCGGCGCTCAAATCCCGGCGGTGGAGGAGTTTTTCGAGCCTGAGATCGTGATCGTGCCGCTGGTGGCCTTTGATCGCCACGGGGGGCGGCTGGGCTATGGCGGCGGGTTTTATGACCGCACGCTGGAACAGCTACGGGCCCGCCGTGCGACGCTGGCCATCGGGTTCGCTTATGTCGCACAAGAGGTCGCAGAGCTGCCGTTGGAGCCCACCGATCAGTCGCTGGACATGATCGTGACGGAGGAGGGGGTCCTCTCGTTCGGATAGTCCTGCGCCCGGTGCTAAGGGCGGGATTTGGGTATTTTTGCCAAGAAAAAGCAGCTGGTTGCGCGACAAAGGGCGATGTTGGCTCTTGCCTGTGGCGGCGCCGGGGCCTAGGCAGAAGCTATGAAGATACTTTTTCTTGGTGATGTGATGGGGCGCGCCGGACGGCGGGTCGTGACTGAAAATCTGCCGCGTTTGCGCGACGAGTGGAAGCTGGATTTCGTCGTGGTGAACGGCGAAAACGCCAGCAACGGGGCGGGGTTGACCGGGGCGCATGCCAAGCTGTTGCTGGATGCGGGCGCCGATGTGCTGACGCTGGGCGATCACGCGTTCGACCAAAAGGACATGCTGCAATTCATCGAGAGTGAGCAGCGCGTGCTGCGTCCTCTGAACTTTGCCAAGGGCGCGCCCGGTGTTGGGGCGCGGGTGTTTCAGGATCGGCGCGGGCGCAAGATCCTTGTGGCGCAGGTTCTGGGCAATGTCTTCATGAAGCGCGCCTTTGATGATCCGTTTTCAACGATTGACGAGGTGCTGAAGCGGCACACGCTGGGGGGCTCGGTTCAGGCGACGCTGGTTGATGTGCATTGCGAAGCCACCAGCGAAAAGATGGGGATGGGCCATTTCTGTGACGGGCGCGCCAGCCTGGTGGTCGGAACGCATACGCATGTGCCCACCGGGGATGTTCAGATCCTGCCCAAGGGGACTGGGTTCTTGTCAGATGCCGGGATGTGCGGTGATTACGACAGTGTCATCGGCATGGAAAAGGCTGAACCGATGCGTCGGTTCGTTACCGGGATGGTCAAGGGGCGGTTCACTCCTGCGAACGGAGACCCGACCCTGTCCGGGGTCTATGTCGAAACTGACGACAAGACCGGTCTGGCCAAAGAGGTGCGAATGATCCGTCAGGGCGGGCGGTTGCAACCGTCTGGATTATAATCAGAATTTACAAACTTAGCGCACAAAGCGCGATAGTGTGCAGATGGCCTCTTGCTCGTGATGGCGGCATGGGCGACACTGTTTCGAATTGATTGCTCAGGGTATCTACATGGAAATTTTCCATCTGTCCCAGTCCACGCAGGCGATATTGGCGCTGTTGGTGGTATTGGGCATGTTTGTCCTATTCATTAAAGAAGTTTTTCCCACCGAAGTTGTCGCCATCTTTGGCGTTGGGTTCATGTTGGTGTTCGGGCTGCTGCCCTATGATGCGGCGCTGAGCGTGCTGTCCAACCCCGCGCCCTGGACGATTGCGATGATGTTTATCGTGATGGGGGCCTTGGTGCGGACGGGGGCCCTGGACGCGTTCACGGTTCTTGCCGATCAGCAAGCGCGCTCAAATCCCAAATTGGCCATTGCGATGCTGTTGGCCTTTGTGGTGCTGGCCTCGGCCGTGATGAACAACACGCCGGTTGTGGTTGTGATGATCCCGGTCTTTGTCCAACTGTCCCGCACGCTGGGTGTCGGAGCCAGCAAGCTGTTGATTCCGCTCAGCTATGCCGCAATCGTCGGGGGGACGCTGACGTTGGTGGGGACCTCGACCAACCTGTTGGTGGACGGTGTCGCACGCGCGCAGGGGCTGGAGGCATTTTCCATTTTCGAGGTGACGCCGTTGGCGGTTGTGCTGGTGATCTGGGGGATGCTGTATCTGGTGATCTTCGGGCGTTTCCTGCTGCCAGATCGCACCAGCATGGCCAGTATGCTGTCCGACAAAAGCCGGATGAAGTTCTTTACCGAGGCCGTGATTCCCCCTGATTCCAACCTGATCGGGCGCGAGGTGCAGGGCGTACAGCTGTTCAAACGCGAAGGGGTGCGCCTGATCGACGTGATCCGCGGGGATCAATCTTTGCGGCATGCGATGCAGGGGGTCGAGTTGCAGGTCGGGGACCGGGTGGTTCTGCGAACCCAAATGACCGAGCTGCTGAGCTTGCAGCGCAACAAGAGCCTGAAACGCGTGGATCAGGTTTCGGCGGTTGAAACGCAGACGGTTGAGGTGCTGATCACTCCGGGCTGTAAAATGGTCGGGCGGTCCCTGGGCGCGATGCGTTTGCGCCGCCGCTATGGTGTGTATCCGCTGGCGGTGCACCGTCGGAACCAGAATATTGGCTCGAATTTGCAGGACCTTGTGGTCCGGGTCGGGGACACGTTGTTGCTTGAGGGCAGCCCGGATGACATTCAGCGCCTGGCCTCGGATATGGACATGGTGGACGTGACCCATCCGTCGGCCAAGGCCTTTCGGCGCAGCCAGGCCCCGATTGCGATCGCCGCGTTGGCCGGGGTGGTTGTGTTGGCCGGGTTTGGGGTCGCGCCGATCCTGCTGCTGTCTACATTGGCGGTGGCCTTGGTGCTGATCACGCGTTGCATCGATTTAGACGAGGCGTTTTCCTATATCGACGGTCGTTTGCTGGCGCTGATCTTTGCGATGCTGGCCATCGGGGCGTCGTTGCAACATACCGGCGCGGTCGAACTGGTGGTGGGTTTTGTCGAACCCGCCCTGTCCGCGATGCCGCCCTTCCTGATGATCTGGGCGGTGTACCTGCTGACCTCGGTTCTGACCGAGATGGTGTCGAATAACGCCGTGGCCGTGGTGGTGACGCCGATCGCCATGGGATTGGCGACGGCGCTGGGGGTGGATCCGCGCCCGTTGGTGGTGGCGGTGATGCTTGCGGCCTCGTGCAGCTTTGCCACGCCCATCGGGTATCAGACCAACATGCTGGTTTACGGTCCGGGTGGATACCGGTTCACTGACTTCATGAAGGTGGGCGTGCCACTGAACCTGAGCATGGGCATCCTGGCCTCGGCGCTGATCCCGTTTTTCTTTCCTCTGTAAGGGGTTACAGCGGCCAGAAGATTAGGATCAACGGGATCGAGACGCTGACCACCAGCACCTCGAGCGGCAGGCCCATGCGCCAGTAATCGCCAAAGCGATAGCCGCCGGGGCCCAGCACCAGCGTGTTGTTTTTGTGCCCGATCGGGGTCAGGAAGGCCGCCGAGGCCGCGATGGCCACGGCCATCAGGAACGGATCAGGGTTCACGCCCAGTTGCTGCGCCATCTGGATGCCAATTGGGGCCGCGACAATGGCCGTGGCGGTGTTGTTCAGCACATCCGACAGGGTCATCGTCACCACCATCAACACCGTCAGGATCGCCCAGGCGGGCCAGCCCTCGGTCAGGCCAACCAACCCACCCGCGATCAGCTCGGTCCCGCCCGAGGTTTCCAGCGCCGCCCCCAGCGGGATCATCGAGCCCAACAGAACCACCACGGGCCATTCGATATGATCGTAAAGTTCCTGAAGCGGCAGAATTTTCGACAGCACATAGGCCACCACGACCAGCCCCAGCGCGATGGGCAGATAGATCAGCCCAACACTGGCGGCCAGAACAGCGGCGGCGAACAGGCCAATGGCCAGCCAGGTTTTGGAATCCTCGGTGACTGCCAATCCGCGGTCGGCCAGGGGCAGAACGCCCAGCCATTCCATGACATCGGCCCCGGTGCCGCGCGGGACCAGCAGTAGCAGAATATCCCCGGCCTCGACCTCGGTCTTGCGGACCTGCTGGCGGATGGATTTGCCCTGGCGCGAAATCCCCAACAAGACCGAGCGTTGCCGCCACGCCAGCCCGACCGCCTGCGCGGTGCGTCCGTTCAGGCGGGATTCGATGGGCACCACGGCCTCGATCACCTCAAGCCCTTCTCCGTCGGCCTTCAGCAAGCTTTCGCGTTTGTCATCCGAAAAGGCCAGCGACAGGGCCGCGCGGAATTCATCCAACGGGTCGGGGGCGGCCTCCAGCACCAGCGCGTCGCCGGCCTGCAACACTGTATAGCGCGAGCGGCCATAGCGCCGTTTCCCGTCCCGGATCAGCCCGATGATGGCCACGTCGGCCTTTTCGGCCTCCTCGTACAGTTCCTCGACCCGCTGACCGACCAGTTTGCTGCCGTCGGGGATGGTCAACTCGGCGATGTAATCCCCCAGATCAGCGACTTGGGCAGTGGCATCCTCGCGTTTGGGGATCAGCCGCCAGCCGATCAGGGCCACGAAAATCAGCCCGGCGATGGCCGTCAACCCGCCGACCGGGGCGAAATCGAACATGGAAAATGGCTCGCCCAGGGATTCCTCGCGGATCGCGGCGATGATGATATTGGGAGGCGTGCCGATCAGCGTGGCCATGCCGCCCAGAATGGTGGCAAAACTCAGCGGCATCAGGCTCAGCCCCGGGCTGCGCCCCGCCTTATGCGCGGTCTGGATGTCCACCGGCATCAGCAAGGCCAGCGCCGCGACATTGTTCATAAAGGCTGACAGGATGCCCCCGATTCCGCCCATCAGCGCGATATGCCCCCCCAGCGCGCGGCTGCTGTCCACCAATGTGCGTGTGATCAGGAAGACCGCGCCTGATCGCACCAGCCCGGCTGACACCACCAGCACCAGCGCCACAACCAGCGTCGCCGAATGGCCAAAGCCCGAGAACGCGTCTTTCACCGGCACCACGCCCAAAACGACTCCCAGCATCAGCGCGCTGAACGCCACTAGATCATAGCGATACCGGCCCCAGAGCAACATGGCGAAGACACCGCCGAACAGGGTAAACAGGATGATCTGGTCTGTGGTCATGGATGGGTCCTCCTGCCTGCCAGACAATCCCAAGGCCGCGATGAACGCAACCTCCTTGCGGCTTGCCCCCTGGGTGACTTATAGAGACCCGAAGAAATGTATTCAGATGATGGAGGCACCGATGGCCGGCCACTCTAAATGGGCAAACATCCAGCACCGCAAGGGGCGCCAGGACGCGGCGCGCTCGAAGCTGTTTTCGAAACTGTCGAAGGAAATCACCGTCGCCGCAAAAATGGGCGACCCTGATCCCGACAAGAACCCGCGCCTGCGTCTGGCCGTGAAAGAGGCCAAATCGAACTCGGTCCCCAAGGACGTGATCGAACGCGCGATCAAGAAATCGACCGCTGGCGATGGCGACGATTACGAAGAAATCCGCTACGAAGGCTATGGCCCTAATGGTGTGGCGGTGATCGTCGAAGCGATGACCGACAACCGCAACCGCACAGCCTCGGTCGTGCGGTCGACCTTTACAAAGAATGGTGGCAATCTGGGCGAGACCGGCTCGGTCGGCTTCATGTTCGACCGCAAGGGCGAGGTCACATACCCTGCCGAAGTGGGCGATGCGGACACCGTGATGATGGCCGCGATCGAAGCGGGTGCCGAAGACGTGGAAAGCAGCGAAGATGGCCATATCATCTGGTGTGCCGACACGGACCTGAATGAGGTGTCGAATGCGCTTGAGGCCGAACTGGGCAAGTCGGATTCGACCAAGCTGGTGTGGAAACCCCAGACCACCACCGAGCTGGGCCTGGAAGACATGCAAAAGCTGATGAAGCTGATCGATGCCTTGGAAGATGACGACGATGTGCAGCGCGTCACCACCAACTTCGAGGCCTCGGACGAGGTGATGGAACAGCTGTAACCAGCACAGATATGATGGAAACGGGCCGGCTCTTTTCGCAGCCGGCCTTTTTCTTGGCGCGGGGGGGATCTGTTGCCGCTGCGCGTCTTCCTGCGCCATGAAAACTGCGGTATGGGGATCAATGCTCCATTTATGAGTTCGGGCAGGGTGATAGATATGGTGTCTTTGACAGCGGGGTTTTGGCTGGGCTTGTCCCTGATCCTGGCGATTGGGGCACAGAACGCGTTCGTTTTGCGCCAAGGCGTGCGATCCGAGCACGTCTTTGCCGTCTGTCTGACCTGCGCCTTGTCCGATGCCGTGTTGATTGCGGCTGGGGTGTCGGGCTTTGGCACCCTGGTAACGAAACTGCCCTGGCTCGAGCCCGTCATGCGCTGGGGTGGCGCTGCCTTTCTGGTGGTCTATGGCGCGCGCGCCTTTTGGTCTGCCTTCAAAGGCGGCGAAAACCTAGAGGCCGCGGACCAGGGACGTGCCAGCCTAAAGGGCGTTTTGGCGACCTGCTTGCTGCTGACCTGGGCCAACCCGCATGTGTATCTTGATACGGTTGTTCTGCTGGGATCGGTCGCGGCGCAATATGAAAACCAGCTGAACTTTGCTTTGGGCGCGATGACAGCCAGCTTTGTTTTCTTTTTCTCGCTGGGCTATGGCGCGCGCCGCTTGGCACCGCTGTTCGCGCGCCCGGTGGCCTGGCGTATTCTGGACGTGCTGGTGGGCTGTATCATGTGGTCCATCGCCGCGAGTTTGCTGTTTTAGTACCTTGCGATCCCGGGTGTTCCGGCAGATAATACACATATGAACAATTCGCAGCCTCAACGTCCTGTCGTCGGCATCCTCTGGATGCTGGTGACGGGTATGCTTTTCGTTGGCGTGACGGCCCTGGTCAAAACCCTGGGACCTGTCATTCCTGCGGTCGAGGCCGCATTTTTGCGCTATGCGATTGGGCTGGTGTTTGTCTTGCCCATGCTTCGCCCAATTCTGCGCAGCCGGTTGACGCGCCGCCAGTGGGGTTTGTTTACCCTGCGAGGGATCGCGCATTCCGTAGGGGTCGGGCTGTGGTTCTATGCCATGGCGCGCATTCCGATCGCTGATGTCACCGCGCTGAACTACTTGTCTCCGATCTATGTCACCTTGGGCGCCGCGCTTTTCCTGGGCGAGAAGCTGGCGCTGAGGCGCGTTTTGGCGGTTTTGGCCGCGCTCTTGGGGGCGCTGATCATCCTGCGCCCGGGCTTCCGAGAGATCGGCAACGGTCACATGGCCATGCTGCTGGCGGCGGTGGTGTTTGGTGTTTCGTATCTGTTGGCCAAGCGCCTGACGGATCAGACCAACGCCGCCGTAGTGGTGGGGATGTTGTCCATCTTTGTGGCGATCGGGCTGGCGCCTGTGGCGATTGCCAATTGGGTCACGCCTGATTTGCGTGCGTTGGGTCTGTTGACTGGTGTGGCGCTGTTGGCGACGGCGGGGCACTACACCATGACGCTGGCCTTTGCCTCGGCCCCCGTGACGGTGACGCAGCCGGTCACGTTTCTACAACTGCTGTGGGCCAGCCTGCTGGGGTATTTCGTCTTCGACGAGGGCCTGGATCTGTGGGTCATGGTCGGAGGCATGGTGATCCTGGGATCGGTCACGTTCATCACCTGGCGCGAGGCTGTTTTGAAACGGCGCACGCGCACCCCCGTGGCCGTGGCCACCAAGGTTTAGTCTCCGCGCGGATCCAAAAGCTTGGCCAGGATCGTTTCCGAGGTCACATGCCCCAGCACCTGCCCGTCCTCAACCACCGCAACCGGGCCATTCGCTGTCATGGTCATCACGTCTTTGACAGGGGTGTCCGCCGCGATGCTGGCGCTGGCCTCGCCGTCGGCTGGGCGCATCACATCAGCGGCGCTCAGCACCCCCAACGGGTTCATATGGGCCACGAATTCGGCCACGTAATCCGTTGCGGGGGATGTGAAAATCTCTTGCGGAGTGCCGCATTGGACGATCCGGCCGCCTTCCATGATGGCGATGCGGTTGCCCAGCTTAAAGGCCTCGTCCAGGTCATGGCTGACAAAGATGATGGTGCGTTTCAGCTTTTGTTGCAGGTCCAGCAGCTCGTCCTGCAAATGCGCGCGGATCAGAGGGTCCAAGGCCGAGAACGGCTCGTCCATCAGCAGGATCGGCGCTTCGGTCGCAAAGGCGCGGGCCAGGCCAACCCGTTGCTGCATGCCCCCCGACAGGGCGCTGACCCGCTGATCGGCCCAATCGGCCAGACCGACAAGTTCCAGCTGGGTTTGAACGCGAGAGGCCCGTTCGGATTTGGGCACACCCGCCAGTTCCAACCCCAGCCCGACGTTTTCGCGTACCGAACGCCAGGGCAGCAGCCCGAATTGTTGAAACACCATGGCGACGCGTTCCATCCGCAAACGGCGCAGAGAGGATTTGTCGGCATGGGTGACGTCGACCAGCTCGGTTCCGTCCCCAACAAACGTGGCGCCGCGCACGACGGGGTTCAGCCCGTTGACCGCCCGCAACAGTGTGGATTTGCCCGAGCCCGACAGGCCCATCAGCACCAGAATTTCGCCCTCTTTGACGTCCAAAGAGCAGTTGTGAACGCCCAGCACCTGGCCGGTGGCCTCTTGGACCTCGGCGCGGGATTTCCCTTCGTCCATCAGGGGCAGGGCGCGGACGGGATGGTCGCCGAACACGATGGAAACATTGTCGAATTTCACTGCGGTCTTGGCGGTCATTTCTTGCCCTCCACGCGCAGCATCCGGTCCAGCAGGATGGCCAAAACCACGATCACAAAGCCCAATTCAAAGCCCAGGGCCGTGTCCACACGGTTCAGTGCGCGCACCACCGGCACGCCCAGCCCATCCGCGCCCACCAGCGCCGCGATCACCACCATGGACAGCGACAACATGATGGTCTGGTTCAAGCCGGTCATGATCTGGGGCAGGGCATAGGGGAGCTCGACCTTCAGCAGGGTTTGGCGCGGGGTGGCACCAAAGGCCTGCGCGGCCTCGAGCAGGGGTTTCGGTGTCGAGGTGACGCCCAAATGCGTCAGACGGATCGGCGCGGGCAGCACAAAGATCACCGTGGCGATCAGGCCGGGCACCATGCCGATGCCAAAGAACACGATGGCGGGGATCAGATAGACGAAGGTGGGCAGCGTCTGCATCAGGTCCAGCACGGGGCGCATGGCCTGATAGAGCTTGGGCCGGTGAGCGGCGGCGATGCCGATGGGCACGCCCAGCCCCATGCAGACAACGCAGGCCGACAGAACCAGCGTGAGGGATTCGGTGGTCTCTTCCCAATAGTCCTGATTGAGGATGAAGAGAAACCCCAAAGCCACCATCAGCGCGGGTTTCCAGTTCCGCTGAATGGCGTAGGTCAGTGCAGCAAACAGAGCGATGATGATCAGGGGATGAGGCGTTTGCAGCACCCAGAGGATGCCGTCGATCAGCGCCTCGAGCGCGTCAGAAAGCCCGTCAAAAAACAGTGCGCCATGCAACTGGAGCCAGTCGAAGATCCGGGCGGCAAACTTGCCAATGGGGATTTTGGTTTCGGTGATCCAGTCCATGTCTCTTCTCTGTTGTTGGGAAGCTATGGCGTATGCCAACCGAGCGCGGGGGCAATGTCAAACACGCGTTGCCAAACGGGCAGGGCTGCGCCCTGTCTCTGCGCCTCGGCCCCCCTCCTGTCCTCCCCCCGTGGCCGGGGGGAGGGAGCCTGAGGAGGCCGGGCCTGACTTACAGGCCGAGTGCTGCGTTGACAGCGGCGGTGGCGTCGCCGCCATCGATGGTGGTCACCCCGTCCAGCCAGGGGGCAAAGGCGGCGGGGTTGGATTTGAGCCACGCCATTGCTGCCTTTTCGGGATCGGTGCCGTCATTCAGGATGGCGCCCATGATCTCGTTTTCCATGGCCAGGGTGAATTCCAGGTTGGTCAGCAGTTTGCCAACATTGGGGCATTCGCTGACATAGCCTGCGCGGGTGTTGGTAAAGACAGTGGCGCCGCCCAGATCGGGGCCGAACCAGTCATCCCCGCCGGTCAGGTAGGACATGTCGAAATTGGCGTTCATCGGGTGGGGTTCCCAGCCCAGGAAGACGACCGGATCGCCTTTGCGATCGGCGCGGGCCACCTGGGCCAGCATGCCTTGTTCGCTGCTTTCGACCACTTCGAACCCGTCCAGACCAAAGGCGTTGGCGGCAATCATGTCCATGATCAGGCGGTTGCCGTCATTGCCGGGCTCGATGCCGAAGATTTCGGCATCCAGCGCGTCTTTGTGCGTGGCGATGTCGGCGAAATCCTTGATGCCCAGATCGGCGGCGGCCTTGTTCACGGCCAGGGTGTATTTCGCGCCGTAGAGGTTGGCGCGGACGGTGTCGACGGTGCCGGCCTCGCGGTAGGGGGCGATGTCGGCCTCCATCGTGGGCATCCAGTTGCCCAGGAAGATGTCGATGTCGCCCTTGGCCAGCGAGGTATAGGTGACCGGAACGGACAGGACCTTGATGTCGGTGTCATATCCCAGCGCGTCCAGAACCACGGTGGTGGCGGCGGTGGTGGCGGTGATGTCGGTCCAGCCAACATCCGAGAAGGTGACCTCGGTACAGTCGGCCAGGGCAGGGGTGGCGGCCAGCACGGCCAGGACAGAAAGTGTGGACTTCAGGGTCATGGTGACCTCCCGGTTTTTATTGATTGACGAGTCAATAAAAAACCATCTAGCCTAGCATAGCAAGGAGTTTGTTATGCCAAAGCTGGGTATGGAACCAATTCGACGGGCATCGTTGATAAAAGCGACAATTGCTGAAATTGGCGCGGCGGGGTCCTTGGATGTGACCGTCAGCCAGATCGCAAAGCGCGCGGGAATGTCCAGTGCGCTGGCGCATCATTACTTTGGCGGCAAAGAGCAGATATTCCTGGCGGCGATGCGCCATACCCTGACCGTCTATGGGGACGAGGTGCGCGAGGCCTTGCACCAGGCCACCACCGCCCGCGGGCGGGTCGAGGCGATCGTGCGCGCCAGTTTCAGCCAGATGAATTTCCGGCACGAGGTCGTGGCCGCCTGGCTGAATTTCTATGTTCTGGCGCAAAAATCGGATCAGGCACGGCGGTTGCTGGTGGTCTATCAGGTGCGATTGCGATCGAACCTGCGACACGCCTTGCGGCCGCTTTATGGGGCGCAGGCCGAGGAGTTGGCCGAACGGATCGCAGCCCTGATTGACGGGGCCTATCTGCGTCAATCTTTGGGGCTCGAGCGCGAGGATGCCGACAGCGTTATGCGGATGATCATGGGGTGCCTGCCCGGGCTGGAGCACGTCCATGGCCAGGCCTGACATGTCCATGGAATTCACGATGTCATGGGGTTTCTGCTGCGGGTTCTGAAACGCGCGAGGCCTCGATATTTTTAGGGAAAACAATGAGCTATCCAACTCAACCGACTGCCAGCCATTTCGTGAACGGTGCCTATCTGGAGGACACGGCTGGTGTCCCGATCGACGTGATCTATCCCGCGACCGGCGAGGTGATCGCGACCGTTTATGCGGCCACGCCAGCGGTGGTGGATGCGGCGTTGAACGCGGCCAGGGCGGCTCAGGCTGAATGGGCCGCCATGTCGGGTACTGATCGGGGCCGCATCTTGCGCCGCGCTGCTGATTTGATCCGCGCGCGCAATCGGGATTTGTCGGTGCTCGAGACCTATGACACCGGCAAACCCTTGCAGGAAACGCTGGTGGCGGATGCGACCTCGGGCGCGGATGCGCTGGAGTATTTCGGTGGTCTGGCCGCGTCGTTGACGGGCGAACATATCCCGCTGGGCGACGGCAATTGGGCCTATACGATGCGCGAGGCGTTGGGCGTTTGTGTGGGGATCGGGGCGTGGAATTATCCTACGCAGATTGCCTGCTGGAAGGCCGCGCCAGCGCTGGCCTGTGGCAATGCGATGGTGTTCAAACCCTCGGAAACCACGCCTTTGTGCGCGTTGAAAGTGGCCGAAATCCTGCATGAGGCGGGCCTGCCCGCGGGGCTGTTCAACGTGGTTCAGGGCATGGGCGAGGTCGGCGGCAGCCTGGTGACAGACCCGCGCGTGGACAAGGTGTCATTGACCGGATCGGTGCCGACGGGGCGCAGGGTCTATGCCGCCGCAGCGGGCCAGATGAAACATGTGACGATGGAGCTGGGCGGGAAGTCTCCGCTGGTGGTTTTCGATGATGCGGACATCGAGGATGCCGTGGGGGGCGCCATTCTGGGGAACTTCTATTCCTCGGGGCAGGTGTGCTCGAACGGGACGCGGGTGTTCGTTCAGAAAGGCATCAAAGAGGCGTTTCTGAAGCGGCTGACTGAACGGCTGGCGGAGGCAAAGATCGGGGATCCGATGGACGAGGAGGTCAGCTTTGGCCCCATGGTGTCCGAAGCGCAGCTGGCCATCGTAGAGCGTTACATCACAAAGGGGCAGGATGAAGGAGCGCGTCTGGTATGTGGTGGTAAGCGGCTGGAAGAAAAAGGATTTTTTATCGAGCCGACGGTGTTTGCTGATGTCAGCGACGACATGGTGATCGCCCGCGAAGAGATTTTTGGCCCGGTGATGTGCGTGTTGGACTTCGAAGAGGAAGGCGAAGTTCTGGCGCGGGCCAATGAGACCGAGTTCGGGCTGGCTGCGGGGGTGTTTACCCGCGATCTGGCGCGTGCTCATCGGATGGTGGCGGGGTTCGAGGCGGGCACTTGTTTCATCAATTCCTATAACGACGCGCCCGTGGAGGTGCCGTTCGGAGGTGTGAAAGCTTCGGGCGTGGGGCGTGAGAATTCCAAGGCGGCCATCGAGCATTATTCGCAGCTGAAATCGGTTTTCGTGCGCATGGATGCTGTCGAAGCGCCTTTCTGACACCTTTGGGCCGCGCCTTTCGGGCCGGCCCGCCCGCCCACCCCCGTCCCGAGAGGCGCGGGTCACTGGGTGGCCAAGCGGAGCAATGAAAATGGAAGCGGATTTCGTGATTGTGGGCGCAGGCAGTGCTGGCTGCGCCATGGCGTATCGGTTGGGTGAATCGGGCGCCAGTGTTCTGGTGATCGAATATGGTGGCACGGATGCCGGACCCTTCATCCAGATGCCTGCGGCTTTGTCCTATCCCATGAACATGGGGATCTATGATTGGGGTTATCAGTCCGAGCCAGAGCCGCATTTGGGGAACCGCCGATTGGCGACGCCGCGGGGCAAGGTGATTGGGGGGTCGTCCTCGATCAACGGGATGGTGTTCGTGCGCGGCCATGCCCGTGATTTCGACCATTGGGCCGAGGCAGGTGCCGAGGGTTGGGGCTATGCCGATGTGTTGCCCTATTTCAAACGGATGGAGACCTGGCACGGCGGAACGTCGGAATTTCGGGGCACCGATGGGCCGTTGCATGTGACACGCGGGCCGCGCAAGAACCCGCTGTTTCACGCATTTGTCGAGGCCGGAAAACAAGCCGGATACCCGGTGACGCAGGACTATAACGGTCAGCAGCAAGAGGGTTTCGGCCCGATGGAGCAGACAGTGTATCGGGGGCGGCGCTGGTCGGCGGCAAATGCCTATCTGAAGCCCGCAAAGAAGCGTTTTAACGTGGATGTGGTGCGCGGTTTGGCGTGTAGGGTGGTGATCGAAGAGGATCGCGCCGTGGGGGTCGAGATTGAACGTGGTGGCCAGCGGCAGATCATCCGTGCGCGGCGCGAGGTGGTGCTGGCGGCCTCGTCGATCAACTCGCCCAAGCTGCTGATGCAATCTGGGATCGGGGCGGGCGCGCACTTGGCCGAGCACGGAATTGACTTGGTCGCGGACCGGCCCGGCGTGGGTGCGAACCTGCAGGATCACCTTGAGATCTACATGCAGATGGCGGCCAGCCAGCCGGTGACGCTCTACAAGTATTGGAACCTGGTGTGGAAAGGTTTGATCGGCGCGCAGTGGCTGTTCACCGGCAAGGGGCTGGGCGCGAGCAACCAGTTTGAAAGCGCAGGGTTTATTCGGTCTGCGGCGGGCGTAGATTACCCGGATATCCAGTATCACTTTCTGCCGATCGCGGTGCGCTATGATGGTAAAGCTGCGGCCGAGGGGCATGGTTTCCAGGCCCATGTCGGCCCGATGCGCAGTGAATCGCGCGGGGCGGTGACCTTGCGCTCGGCCGATCCCAAGGATGCGCCGGTGATCCGGTTTAACTACATGTCTGAGGAAAGCGATTGGCGGGATTTCCGGCAATGCATCCGATTGACGCGCGAGGTGTTCGGGCAGGACGCGTTCAAGCCCTTTGTGAAACACGAGATCCAGCCCGGTGCAGACCTGCAAACCGATGACGAGCTGGACAGCTTTATCCGCGAACACGCCGAAAGCGCCTATCACCCGTGCGGCACCTGCCGGATGGCGCGGGCGGATGATCCGCTGGCCGTGGTCGATCCACAGGCGCGGGTAATCGGGGTCGAGGGGCTGCGGGTGGCCGACAGCTCGATTTTCCCGCGGATCACCAATGGCAACCTGAACGCGCCCTCGATCATGGTGGGCGAGAAGGTCAGCGATTTGTTGCTGGGACGCGCGCCTTTGGCTCCGGAAAACCTGGCGCCGTGGATGCATCCAGATTGGCAATCTGCACAGCGTTAAACTCGTGCGGATTGCGACGAAAATCGGGGATTTTCTTGGATGCTGGCCGCGATACTTTAGATTGGACGTTTTAGGGCGATGGTTATGTCGAATTGGTTAGAGGCGCGTGAAGGCCTTCCGGAACATCTGCGGGTGTTGCGGGCGCTGTACCCGCGCGAGATGTGGACAGGGCACGCGCATTTCAATGGACTAACAGCCTTCTGGTTGGAGAGGCACGGCATGTTCCGGCAGGTGATGACGCGGCTGGTGGGCGATACGCAGGCGATGCTGGACGCGCGCGCGCCGCGCTATGGGGCCGAGATGCCCCGCTTGACCGGGTTCCTGCTGGATCAGTTGCACGGGCATCATGGGATCGAGGACGATCACTATTTTCCAATGTTTCGCGGGCTGGATGCGCGCTTGCAGGGTGGCTTTGATTTGCTGGATGCGGACCACCACGCGCTGCACGATCATATGGAGCAGCTGGCCGTTCAATCCAACGCGGTACGCCGGGCGATCGTGGCCGGAGACGTCCCGCGCGACGACGTGGCCCGGTTGTTGCAGGTACAAGAGGCCTTTGATCATTTCCTGACGCGGCATCTAGAGGACGAAGAGGATCTGATTGTGCCGCTGATCCTGGAATATGGGGCCGATATGGCGTGAGAATTCGCGTGGTTTTTGTGACCGATTGATCCGTATCAAGGTTGGCGCCGGGGGGCTTGGGTAGGCTCTGTTGAAACTTACGACAGGAAGGAGATCGCGCGATGTCGAACACCCCCCACGAGCTGCATGAAGAGTTCCCCGAGCACGCCGCAGCCATCAGCGAACTGAAGCAGAGCAATGCTCATTTCGCCAAGCTGGCCGACGAGTATCACGAGGTTAACCGCGCCGTACATCGGGCCGAAACCAATGTGGAACCCATCGAACAGCTGGCCGAAAACGATCTGCGCAAGCGTCGTACCCTGCTGAAGGACGAGCTGTACGCCATGATCAAGGAAACCGCCTGAGGCGCTTAGGTCTGGGACAGGAATTGCCAGATTTTGGGCAGGGTGTCTGACCGCCAAAGGTCGGTGTGACCTGCGCCTTTAACAGCCAGAAAAGTCTTGTTCCGGGATGGGGCGGCAGCATGGATCTGCCGCCCCATTTCTATGGGGATCAATGTATCCTGTGTGCCGTGAACGATCATCAGTGGCAGCTTCAGGTGCTGCGCGCGCTCCAGCGAGGGCCACTGGTTGGACAGCTTGTCGACCAATGAAACCAACGATGGGTAGTGCGTTTCGGCCATGGCATGGATTGAACTTAACGGCGCCTCAAGCAACAAACCGTCTGCATGGGCGCCTTGGGCGATCAGCGCAATCGAAACAGCCGTGCCCAGGCTTTCGCCATAGACCACGCGTTTCGCGGATTGAGGCCAGTCGGGATGATTGGCAACCAATAGGGCGTCGGCGATCAGCGCCTCTTCGGTCGGGGTGCCCGAGCTGCCGGACGAGCCTCGATAGGCAGGCGCGATCAAGCCGAACCCCTGATCCAGTATCCGCTGGAAGCGGCCCGCGCGGGTGGCCAGGTTGCCCGCATTCCCGTGGAAATACAGGATCACGGGCTTGCCGCGTTTGGGTGGTGCGGACCAGACCACCAGGCTTTCGCCGTCGGGGGTATTCAGGCGAGTTTCGCGCACCGCTGACAGGCCTGCCTCGGCCGGGCTGACATGGCGCGGATCAAAGGGATAGATCAGCCAGCGCTCGGCCTGGCTGGCGGCGGCGGCGACGGCCAGAACCACGCCCGCCAACAGAACCAAGCGAAACACAAGACGGCGCATCAATCGACCCTGTAGGGCAGGACGCCGCGTTCGTTGGCGTCGATGGTCAGGCGACGTTCCAGCGGCGGAACCGAGCGTTGATGGCAGTCTTTGCGCTCGCAGATGCGGCAGGAAATCCCGATGGGCTCGTAGGCCTTGGGGTTGGTCAGGTCCAGATCATCGGCATAGACCAGATCATGCGCGTGACGCACCTCGCAGCCCAAAGAGATCGCGAAACGGCGCACCGGCGCGCCAAAGCTGCCAGCAGGTTTGGACACGTCGCGCGCCAGGCTGATATAGCGCACGCCATCGGGGGTTTCGGCCAGCTGACGCAGGAAACGGCCCGGTGTTTCAAAGGCTTGGTGCACGTTCCACAGCGGGCAGGCCCCACCGAAACGGGCAAATTGCAGGCGCGTGGCGCTGTGGCGCTTGGTGATCGTGCCAGCCTGATCGACACGCACGAAAAAGAACGGGATGCCCTTGGCGCTGGGCCGTTGCAGCGTAGACAGGCGATGGGCGACTTGCTCAATCGAGGCGCCGAACTGATGGGCCAGCAGCTCCAGATCGTGGCGCGTGGACTGGGCCGCGGCCAGAAAGGCGCCATAGGGCATCAGGCTGGCCCCGGCAAAATAATTGGCCAGGCCGATTTTCGCGATCGAGCGCGCCTCTTCGGTTTGGAACCGGGCCAGATCCAGCGTGGCCTCTAACAGTTTGTCCTGATGCAGCAGGGCGATTTGTAGCAGCAATTGGAAGGTCTGCGTTTCCGGCGCGGCGCGGTTCGACAGGGTCAGGACACGGTTTTCGCGGTCAAAGTACCGGGTGGCCGGGGCCTCGGTCGATTTCACGGTGATCCCGGCGGCCCGCAGTGTGTGCATCGCATGCAGACGGATGCCCTGATCTCCGGCCCCTTGAGCGAAATGTTCGGCCGCGCGGTCGACGGCATCGATATAGTTGTCGCAGTAGTGGAAAAAATCGCGCACCTCGTCCCAAGGAGAGGGCTGAGTGCGGCTGTCTTCGCGCCCCAAAGCCTCGTCCAGACTGGCCAGGCGTTCGTGGGTTTGGCGATAGGCGCGATGCAAATCCAGAAAGGCGCGGGCCAAGGCAGGTGCGTTCGAGGCCGTCAGCCGCAGATCGGCCAGGGGCGGGGCCGCATCGGCAAAAACCGGGTCGGCCATGGCCTCGCGCATGTCGCTGACCAGACGCTCGGAATCCCCGGTGCTGAGCTCGGTCACATCAAAGCCAAATTCCTGCGCCAGCGCCAGAACCACGGTGGTAGACACCGGGCGGTTGTTGTTCTCCATCTGGTTCAGATAGGGCAAGGACACGCCCAGCTTGGCGGCGAATTCTTTCTGCGTCAGCGCCAGCCGCGTGCGGGTCTCGCGCAGCTTCGCACCGGCATAGAGTTTCTGAGTGGCCATGGTGTCTCGATTGTTTGCAACTTAACCCGAAACACAGGGTAGCTTTGCAAACCCGGGGCGACAAGAGGGCGGTTACAGCGAATCCAGCTGACGCTCGCGCCGGATGACCAGCAAAATGGCCACCACGGACAATACACAGGTCGTCATCATCAATGTCAGCAGGGGCAGGTCGGTGGATCCGGGCGTCAGCAGCACCCCGGCCAGCGCCGACAGGGCCGCGCCACCGCCGATCATCATCGCTCCGCCCAGGCCCGAGGCCGTGCCGGCCAGATGCGGACGCACCGACAACATCCCCGCATTGGCATTGGGCAGCGAAATACCATTGCCCAGCCCAACGAATACGATGCTGCCAAAAAAGATCAGCACGTCATTTGCACCGGCCAATGCAAAACTCAGCGGGATCAGCGGGCCAAGGCAGGCAATAAGCGATCCGCTCAGCACCATTTTGTTGATCCCGACGCGGGCCGAATACCGCCCGGATATGAAATTCCCGATGAAATACCCGATGCCCGGCGCCATGAAATAGGTGCCCAGCTCGGCCGGTTGCAGGTTATAGACATTCATGCCGACAAAGGGCGAACCGCCCAGATAGGCGAAAAACGCGCCCGACCCAAACGCCGCCGCCGCGCAGTAGCCCCAGAATCGCGGCGAGGCCAGCAGCTCGGGGTATTCGCGGAATTGCTGGATCAGCGAGTTGTCTGACTTGGGCGCGGTCTCGCCCAGATCGGCCCAAAGCAGCGCCAGCAGGAACAGGCCCGCAGCCAGCAGCACCCAGAAATTCGCCTGCCAGCCAAAATGTTCTTGCAAAAATCCCCCCAGCACGGGCCCCAGCATCGGGACCAGTGACATGCCCATCGTGACATATCCAATCATCGAGGCCGCTTGCGCGTCCGGCACGATGTCGCGGATCACTGCGCGCGACAGGACAAGGCCGACGGCGACGACGGCCTGTAACATGCGAAAGATCATGAAGACCTCGCCGCTTTGGGCCATCAGGCATCCGAGAGTTGCGAGGCAGAACACCGACACGCCGGTCAACAGAACGCGACGGCGGCCAAACTTGTCCGAGATCGGTCCGATGAACAGTTGCAGGAACCCGCTCACCCCCAGATACAGGGCGACGGAAAGCTGCATAAAGCCGTATTCGACACCGAAATGCTGCGTCATGGCGGGCAGCGACGGCAAGAAGATGTTCATCACCAGCGCCGAGATGCCGGCCAATAAAATCAGTGTCGAGATATGAGGTGCACTCGTCCGGTCTAGATATCGGACCACAAGATTACTGTTCATGTGCGAATGATTAGGCTCGGTGCGACAGGTTGTCCACCACATCCCTGGTGGATTTTGTCCAAATGGACGAATATTTACACATTTGCAATTCGCCGCATGATGCTTGCCAAATATTTGCAAATTTGCCGAAAATGTCTTTGCGCTTGCAGCACGTGCCCTTATACCCGTTTCAATTCAGAAGGGGACCGACATGAAAGATATCCTCCAGGAACTGGAAAACCGCCGCGCTGACGCCCGCTTGGGTGGGGGTCAGAAACGTATCGACAGCCAGCACGCCAAAGGCAAGCTGACCGCCCGCGAGCGGATCGAGCTGCTGCTGGACGAAGACTCGTTTGAAGAGTTCGACATGTTCGTGTCGCACCGCTGCACCGATTTCGGTATGGAAAACCAAAAACCCGCAGGTGATGGCGTCATCACCGGTTGGGGCACCATCAATGGCCGCATGGTCTATGTGTTCAGCCAGGACTTTACGGTTCTGGGGGGCTCGGTGTCTGCGACCCACGCGATGAAGATCTGCAAGATCATGGACATGGCCATGCAAAATGGTGCCCCTGTGATCGGCCTGAACGACTCGGGCGGGGCCCGTATTCAGGAGGGCGTGGATGCGCTGGCCGGCTATGCCGAGATTTTCCAGCGTAACATCATGGCCTCGGGCGTGATCCCGCAGATCTCGGTTATCATGGGGCCCTGTGCCGGTGGTGCCGTGTATTCGCCCGCGATGACCGACTTTATCTTCATGGTCAAGGACAGCTCGTACATGTTCGTGACCGGCCCTGACGTTGTGAAAACTGTCACCAACGAGGTCGTCACCGCCGAGGAGCTGGGCGGCGCAAGTACCCACACCAAGAAATCCTCGGTCGCGGATGGCGCGTTTGAAAACGACGTCGAAGCGCTGGCCGAAGTCCGCCGCCTGGTCGACTTCCTGCCGCTGAACAACCGTGAAAAGCCGCCCGTGCGCCCGTTCTTTGACGAGCCCGGCCGTGTCGAGGACAGCCTGGACACTCTGGTCCCTGAGAACCCCAACACGCCCTACGATATGAAGGAACTGATCCTGAAAATCGCGGACGAGGCGGATTTCTACGAGATTCAGGAAGACTACGCCAAGAACATCATCACCGGGTTTGTCCGCATGGAAGGCCAGACCGTGGGTGTTGTCGCCAACCAGCCGATGGTTCTGGCGGGCTGTCTGGACATTGACAGCAGCCGCAAGGCCGCGCGTTTCGTCCGTTTCTGTGATGCGTTCGAAATTCCGATCCTGACCCTGGTGGACGTGCCCGGCTTCTTGCCCGGCACCAGCCAGGAATACGGCGGCGTCATCAAGCACGGCGCTAAACTGCTGTTCGCCTATGGCGAGGCAACCGTGCCCAAGGTCACCGTCATCACCCGTAAAGCCTACGGTGGTGCCTATGACGTGATGGCGTCCAAGCACCTGCGTGGTGATTTCAACTATGCTTGGCCGACTGCGGAAATCGCGGTGATGGGCGCCAAAGGCGCGACCGAAATCATCCACCGTGCCGATCTGGGTGACGCGGACAAGATCGCGCAGCACACCGCCGATTACGAAGACCGTTTCGCCAACCCGTTTGTGGCGGCCGAGCGTGGCTTCATCGACGAGGTGATCCAGCCCAAATCGACCCGCCGGCGCGTGTCGCGTGCCTTTGCCAGCCTGCGCAATAAAAAGCTGCAGAACCCCTGGAAAAAGCACGACAACATCCCGCTGTAAGGGATACCTGGGTGGGGGCGTCAGCGCCCCCGCGCTCTAGCGTAGTGGCATGGATCACAACGGGTCTTGATCCCGTTGGGCAGTCTTGGAAGGGACGGACGTGAGCCGATCAAAGTGGCATATCCAAACAGAAGAGGGCGCGCTGACTTTGGCGCGATCCTTGCCTGTGCGCTTTGATGTCTCGGCGCAGGTGATGCTGCCCCGTTGTAGCAAGCGCCGTCTGGCCATGCAGATCCGTCAGGACATGTGGCGCCTGCTGCAGAACCTGCGCGGATTTTCCCCCATCGTACGCGTCGAAGACGCGGGAGACATGCTGCGTGTCACGGCAGGTGGGCGCATGGATCAGCGGGCCTTCCCTAAGGGAAAGTCCGAAGAAAAGTTGCGCGACATGCTGGCAGGCAGACAGAAAAATATTCGCTGGGTGACATATGCCGGGGTGTTCTGCTATGAGTAGAGCCCTGATGATATCAGCCGCGTTTGGAGGGTGCCTTTGGGTATCTGCGGCCACGGCGGGCGTGCAAGAGGAGGCCCCCGCCGTGCCCTCCATTCAGGACCTGCCGTCGGGGCTGTCCGTGACGCTTCAGGAACACTTTGTCGATACGCTGCCGGATGGGTCAGATCAGGCGCGATTCCGCTTTGTTGCTCCGGGTTTGGGGCAGGGCGCGGGCTTTGCTCGGGTCGAGTTAGATTTCCCCATTCTGTGCGCCGATATCGCGGTGCCGACATTGGCGACAACACGCCCGGATGTGACGCAGGTCATCATTTCAATGGCGGCAAAACCCTTGGCGTTCGGCGCGACCGACCCGTCGGTTGTTCAGTATTTCGAAGCTTTCCGCATCGAAAATGGCTCCTGCATCTGGGAGGTTTTCTGATGTACACACAACATCTTGCGGATCGTTCTTCACCTAACTGTGGTTTTGAGGCTTTCGCGCCACAGACCGGCAACACGCACCCTCAGCAATACCTTTTCCTGGCCAAATCGGCTATGCTTCGCCCCGGTGGCCCCCGTGCCACCCGTATATCGTGCATGAGGCAGTCGGGGAGCAAAACCCCCGCGCAACAAGATTACAGGAGAAGCAAATGTCGAAGAAATTCCAGATCGTCGTGGCTCTGTGCGCCGCGTCCTTCGTGGCCGCTTGCGCCCAGCCGCAAGAAGAGTTCGTGGTCGTTGAACCCGAGCCCATCAGCGCAGAACCCGTATACACCGGTAAATACAAATAAGGGCCAGCCCCTGACGCAAACAGGTTGGGCGGTCGCGCCCAGCCTGATTCGCCTCGGTTCCGGCCTGGGAGAGACCCCATGCTGAAGCACCGAGGATTTCCTGGGCGGATGCCCAGCACCGATTTCCAATTCACCATCCGTCGCGCCAATCCCAAGGGTGTGACCCCGCTGACCAAGCGCGAGCGTTTTCGCGACCGCCGTCCGGCGGATCGGCGCGCGGACACGGCCTTTATGGCCGCGTTGTGGCAGCATTTCGGGGACCAGCCCTTTGAGCGGGGCAACCTGGATGCGGGCCGCCTGAGCTGGTTGTTCGGCCGCGAGGTGATCGCCGCAGAAGAGCCCTTTGATCCGGCCAGCTATGACGCGCTGCTGGTGATCGACGAAGCCGTCGCCCGCGCCTCGTTTCCCGAGGCCTTTGAAGATCAGGAGTGGTGATCGGCATGTTTTCGCGCAACCCACAGCAGATTGAGCGGGAAGCGGCCCAAATGGGCGCGCTAACAGCCGCCTGCTTGGCAGGGTGCGGCGATTCCCCCAACGTGGAAAGCGTAGTGGAGACCCGAGATGAGCGGGTCAGGACGATTTGTCTTTACCGTTACCCTTCCCCTGTTGGGCGGCGCAGCCATGCTATGGCTTGCCCGCCCGTCTTTTTTGGCGCATCGCGCGCCATTCCCCACAGTTTTCGCCGAGCCTTGCCTGTGCAAGACCGGCCGGCTGCACCCCAGCCGAACCAGACCCAGATCCCCGTAGCGGTGCGCCGCCGGATCGGGGATTTCACTGCCATTGCCCCTTGGACACAAACGGGGCCAAGACCGGAAGGGACGATACATGTTCAATAAGATCCTGATTGCGAACCGGGGCGAGATTGCCTGCCGGGTGATCAAGACCGCCCGTAAGATGGGTATTCAGACGGTGGCCATCTATTCGGACGCGGACAAACAAGCGCTGCACGTACAGATGGCAGACGAGGCCGTCCATATCGGCCCGCCGCCCGCCAACCAGTCCTATATCGTCATCGACAAGGTGATGGATGCGATCAAACAGTCCGGCGCCGAGGCCGTGCATCCGGGCTATGGCTTCCTGTCGGAAAACAGCAAATTCGCCGAAGCCCTGGAAGACGCTGGTGTTGCCTTCGTTGGCCCGCCCAAAGGCGCGATCGTGTCGATGGGGGACAAGATCACCTCGAAGAAAATCGCCCAAGAGGCCAAGGTTTCCACCGTTCCCGGCTATATGGGCCTGATCGAAGATGCCGAAGAGGCCGTGAAAATCTCGAACGAGATCGGCTATCCGGTGATGATCAAAGCCTCGGCCGGTGGCGGCGGTAAGGGCATGCGGATCGCCTGGAACGATGACGAATGCCGCGAAGGGTTCCAATCGTCCAAGAACGAAGCTGCGAACTCGTTCGGGGATGACCGTATCTTCATCGAAAAATTCGTGACCCAGCCCCGTCACATCGAAATCCAGGTTCTGTGCGATGCGCATGGCAACGGGGTTTACCTGGGCGAGCGCGAATGCTCGATCCAGCGCCGCAACCAGAAAGTTGTCGAAGAGGCCCCCAGCCCCTTCCTGGACCCCGAAACCCGCAAAGCGATGGGTGAACAGGCCGTCGCCCTGGCGCAGGCCGTGGGATACACCAGCGCGGGCACCGTGGAATTCATCGTTGATGGTCAGAAGAACTTCTACTTCCTGGAAATGAACACCCGCCTACAGGTGGAACACCCCGTGACCGAGCTGATCACCGGTGTCGACCTTGTGGAACAGATGATCCGCGTCGCCAATGGCGAGCCGCTGAGCATCACTCAGGACGACGTGCAGCTGAACGGCTGGGCCATCGAAAACCGCGTTTATGCCGAAGATCCCTATCGGAACTTCCTGCCCTCGATCGGTCGCCTGACCCGCTATCGTCCCCCGGCCGAAGTATCGGCAGGTCCGATGCAGATCAACGGCAAATGGGCTGATGACGCCGTCGAAGGTGCCACCGCAGTGCGCAACGATACCGGCGTCTATGAAGGCGGCGAGATCAGCATGTACTATGATCCGATGATCGCCAAGCTGTGTACCTGGGCGCCCACCCGTGACGAAGCCATCGAGGCGATGCGCAACGCGCTCGACGGGTTTGAACTGGAAGGCATCGGTCACAACCTGCCGTTTGTCAGCGCTGTGATGGATCACCCGATCTTCATCGCTGGTGACATGACCACCGCCTTTATCGAGGAACAGTACCCCGAAGGGTTCGAAGGTGTTGAACTGCCCGAGGACACCCTGCGCAAGATCGCAGCCTCGGCAGCGGCCATGCACCGTGTCGCCGAAATCCGCCGCACCCGCGTGTCGGGCCGCATGGACAACCACGAACGTCACGTGGGCTCGGATTGGGTCGTGTCGCTGCAGGGCGAAGATTTCACCGTCAGCATTGACGCTGACCAAGACGGCTCGACCGTAAGCTTTGCTGACGGCACTGCGCTGCGCGTGTCCTCGGATTGGACGCCGGGCGACAGCCTGGCCAAGATCGCTTTGGGCGAGGATGACGGTTTGGTGCTGAAGGTGGACAAGATCACCCAAGGTTTCCGCATCCGCAGCCGTGGTGCTGATCTTAAGGTCCGCGTGCGCAGCCCGCGTCAGGCCGAACTGGCCAAGCTGATGCCGGAAAAACTGCCGCCCGACACCTCGAAAATGCTGCTGTGCCCGATGCCGGGCCTGGTGGTCAAAGTCGATGTCGAAGTGGGCGACGAAGTCCAAGAGGGCCAGGCCCTGTGCACCATCGAGGCGATGAAGATGGAAAACATCCTGCGCGCCGAGAAGAAGGGCACCGTGTCCAAGATCAACGCAGGCGCAGGCGACAGCCTGGCCGTCGACGAAGTGATCATGGAGTTCGAATAACCCATGGCCATGGCGCAGCCCATCCCCCTTTCCATGCTGGCCGGAGCTTTGGCTCTGGCCACGCTGGCGGGCTGCGCGCAGGACAAAGAAACGGACGTGCGCGCCCAGGTCGACAAATGGATCGACATCGGCGCCACGTTGCAATTCGCCTCGCAGATCGGATGTACGGCGGGGGTGTTCGAGCTTGCCTCGGCCGAGGTGAAATCCCCCGCGCCCCATGCCGTGACCATCCGCGAAGGTCTGACCCTGCTGGATCAGGTCGGCACCGCCAGTTTCCAGACACCTGATCTTAGCCCGTCGGATATTTCGGCGCAGATTAACTCGGTGAATATGGGGGTTGGCAATGGCATCCTGTCGTCGGGTCTGGGGGCGCGCGATTGCCTGAAAGACCCGTGGCGGGCGGACTATCTGACCGCTTTGCAGGCCAAGGGCGGCATCCTGATTTTCCAGCGAGACGGGAACGCACTGGCGATTGTCGATCGCGCAGCGCAACGCGTGTATTTTTCGCGGGGGGATGTGTGATGCAGCCCTATTCCTTGCCCAGCTCGACCCGGATTTCCTGTTGTCGCGACGGCCATTTGTCGATGGATCGCGTGATTTCGCGTACCGTCCAGGGCGCGGGTTTGCGCAGCTTCACGTCGCCATCCTTGTCGATCAGCGCCAGCATGAACCCGCGCGGGCGCAGCGCATCGCGCAACGCCGAGCGGGGCCGGGGCGTTGTATCCACCAGGATCACCACGTCGCGTTCCAGCAGCTCGGCCTCGTCCGCCAGCAAGAACCGCATCTGTTCATCAAAACGCGGATCGGCCTGGGCGTCGGCAAACACGACGATGGGCCGCGCGGTCCACTGGAATTGCTCCAGCGTGACCTCGGGGTCTTCGATGATCACCAGCGCGGGCGTGTCGGGGTCCGCCCCGACGTCGGCGTCCTGCGCGATGGCTGGCGACGCCAAAACCAAAGTGATTCCAAATAGTAAACGCGTGAGCATGAGGCCTCCTGTCCTGAATGATATAGGAAGCCAAGCCGCGATTGCGACCACAAAACACACAGAATTCATCCCCAGCCATTTGGACGGGGCCGAGACACCACCATCAGCCAGACTGACCGCCCGCCGGGGCGGAAGCGAAAGAAGGACACGCTCATGACCAATACGAAGGACGAGTGGCGTAAGCTTGCCGAAAAAGAACTGCGCGGGCGTCCGCTGGACGATCTGACCTGGGACACGCTGGAAGGCATCCCGGTCAAGCCGCTCTACACCGCCGAGGACACCGCAGACCTGCCTCAGATGGGGGAACTGCCCGGTTTCGGCCCGTTCACGCGCGGCGTGAAGGCCACCATGTATGCGGGCCGTCCCTGGACGATCCGCCAGTATGCCGGGTTCTCGACCGCCGAGGAATCCAACGCGTTCTACCGCAAGAACCTGGCCGCCGGTCAGCAGGGTGTTTCGGTGGCCTTCGACCTGGCCACGCACCGCGGCTATGACAGCGATCATCCGCGCGTTGTGGGCGACGTCGGCAAGGCCGGTGTGGCCATCGACAGTGTCGAGGACATGAAGGTTCTGTTCGATGGCATCCCGCTGGACAAGGTCTCGGTGTCGATGACCATGAACGGCGCGGTGATCCCGATCCTGGCGAACTTCATCGTCACCGGTGAAGAGCAGGGGCATGACCGTTCGTTGCTGGCGGGCACCATTCAGAACGACATTCTGAAGGAATTCATGGTCCGCAACACCTATATCTATCCGCCTGAACCGTCGATGCGGATCATCTCGGATATTATCGAATACACCTCGAACGAGATGCCGAAATTCAACTCGATCTCGATCTCGGGCTATCACATGCAAGAGGCCGGGGCGAACCTGGTGCAAGAGCTGGCCTATACGCTGGCCGATGGCCGTGAATATGTGCGCGCCGCAATGGATGCCGGCATGGACGTCGATAAATTCGCGGGCCGCCTGTCGTTCTTCTTTGCGATCGGCATGAACTTCTTCATGGAATCGGCGAAACTGCGCGCCGCGCGGATGCTGTGGCATCGCATCATGACCGAGTTCGGCGCGAAATCTGAACGCTCGAAAATGCTGCGGACCCACTGTCAGACCTCGGGCGTCAGCCTGCAGGAACAGGATCCATATAACAATGTGATCCGCACCGCCTACGAGGCCATGTCGGCCGTTTTGGGCGGCACCCAGTCGCTGCACACCAACGCGCTGGACGAAGCCATCGCGCTGCCCACCGAATTCAGCGCGCGGATTGCCCGCAACACCCAGATCATCCTGCAGGAAGAAACCGGCGTGACCAACGTGGTCGATCCGCTGGCCGGGTCCTATTACGTCGAAAGCCTGACCTCGCAACTGGCCGAAGAGGCCTGGAAACTGATCGAGGAAGTCGAGGAAATGGGCGGCATGACCAAGGCCGTTGCCAGCGGCATGCCCAAGCTGCGGATCGAGGAATTGGCCGCCAAGCGTCAGGCCATGATTGACCGCGGCGACGAGGTCGTGGTGGGCGTCAACAAGTACAAGCTCGAGAAAGAAGACACGATCGACATCCTTGAGGTCGATAACCAGAAAGTGCGCGAAAGCCAGATCGCTCGACTGGAGAAAATGCGCGCCGAGCGTGACGAAGAGGCCTGCCAGGCTGCCCTGGCCGAGCTGACGCGCCGCGCCAACGAGGGAGGCAACCTGCTGGAGGCCGCTGTGGAGGCAGCGCGTGCTCGGGCATCTGTCGGGGAAATCAGCATGGCAATGGAAAAAGAATTTGGCCGCCACCGCGCCGAAGTCAAAACCTTGGCCGGTGTCTATGGCGCCGCTTATGAAGGGGACGAGGGCTTTGCCGCGATCCAGTCGGACGTGGATGCTTTCGCCGAAAAAGAAGGCCGCCGCCCGCGTATGTTGGTGGTGAAAATGGGCCAGGACGGGCATGACCGCGGCGCCAAGGTGATCGCAACCGCCTTTGCCGATATTGGCTTTGACGTGGATGTGGGCCCGCTGTTCCAAACCCCGGACGAGGCCGCGCAGGACGCCGTGGACAATGACGTGCACGTGGTTGGCATCAGCTCTCAGGCGGCGGGTCACAAGACCCTGGCGCCCCAGCTGATCGAGGCGCTGAAGAATAAGGACGCCGAGGATATCATCGTGATTTGTGGCGGTGTGATCCCGCAGCAGGACTATGAGTTCCTGCAAAATGCAGGCGTGAAAGCGATCTTTGGCCCCGGCACCAACATCCCCGAGGCCGCGCGCGACATCCTGCGCCTGATCGGCGAAGCCCGCGCCTGATCGCGCCAGAAACCAAAAGGTTTCCGATACATTTTGTACAAAAACGCCCCCGAAACGGGGGCGTTTTTCGTGTTTGGCTTCTATGGTCTGCGCCATCAGACTGTTTTCAATTGGTGCTCTCCTTTGTGCAGATACGAGCGCTGAGTGGTCCAGGTGTTGGGCAAAACCGCTCTGACGCCGCATCTGATCATTCGTGCCATGACAGCGTCGCAGAGGCGCGATAGGGTACGCGCATGTCGATTTGGAACCGTATCTCTGACGCGCTGTCTGCGCTGACCAAGGGCGAAAGCCTGGCCACCGTGTTCGAACGTTTGCGCACGCCGCCCGAACGCAGCGTGGCCTTTACCATTGCCGTGATCGCCCTGTCCGCCAAGATGGCCAAGGCCGATGGGTTGGTGACGCGCGACGAGGTCACCGCGATGCGCGAAGTTTTCCAGATTGCGCAGGAAGACGAGGCCGGGGCTGCGCGCGTGTTCAACCTGGCCCGCCAGGACGTAGCTGGGTTCGAGGACTATGCGCGCCGGATCAAAGCCATGTTCGGGGCCGAAAGCGCGTGTTTTTGTGACCTGATGGAGGGCTTGTTTCACATTGCCATGGCGGATGGCGTATACCATCCCTCGGAGGATGTTTTCCTGCACCGTGTCGCCGAAATCCTTGGCCTGCCCGAGGCCGAGTTCAGCGCTTTGCGCAGCCGTTTTGTACCGGACGCGGCGCCTGATCCTTACTCGGTTCTGGGGGTGACGCCGGATATGGCCCTGGCCGAGATTCGCTCTGTGTGGAAACGCATGATCCGTGAATCGCATCCCGACGCCATGATGGCGCGCGGTGTGCCCGAAGAAGCGGTGAAAATGGCTGAAAAACGTATGGTCGACATCAACCGTGCCTGGGAAGACATCCAAGAGGCCCGCGCCTGATGCGCATCGCCACCTATAACGTCGAATGGTTCAACAACCTGTTCGACGACCATGGAAACTTGCTGGCCGATGATCGCTGGTCGGGCCGACAGGACGTGACGCGCGTTGAACAGATCGAGGCTCTGGGCATCGTATTTACAGCGTTGGATGCGGATATGGTGATGGTGATCGAGGCGCCGGATCAGAACGGCCGCCGCGGCACCGTGACCGCGTTAGAGACCTTTGCCAAAGCCTTTGATATCCGTGCCCGCCGCGCTGTAATTGGCTTTGAAAATGACACGCAGCAGGAAATCGCGCTGCTCTATGACCCGGATAAGGTGACGGTTTGGCACGACCCTCTGGGCGATCCGACGGGCAAGAAGGGCTCGGAACAATGTCCGCGTTTTGACGGGGTGTTCCGGATTGATCTGGACGTGGACGACACCGAGGATCTGGTGCGGTTTTCCAAGCCACCGCTGGAACTGGGGGTCAAAACGCAAGCGGGATTCAATTTCCGCATGATGGGCGTGCATCTGAAATCCAAGGCGCCGCATGGGGCGCGCAATCGGCAAGAGGCGATGAAGATGAGCATCGCCAACCGCCGCAAGCAGCTGGCGCAGGCGATATGGTTGCGCCGCCGCATCGAGGAACATCTGCAAGTCGGCGAACCCCTGATGGTGTTAGGGGATCTGAACGACGGCCCCGGTCTGGATGAATACGAGGATCTTTTTGGGCGTTCCTCGGTGGAAATTGTGATGGGCGAGGACGAGCCTCTGAAGCTCTACGATCCTCACGCTCAGATGGCGCTGCACCGGCGCATCGGGGCGCAGCCCAGCACCGCGCGCTTCTATATCCCCAAACGCAAACGGTTTTTGCAGGCTCTGTTGGATTACATCATGGTGTCCGATGATCTGCGCGCCCGCAATGGCGAGTGGCGCATTTGGCACCCCCATGATGACGCCGAATGCCTGGCCGTGCCCGAGCTGTGCCAGGCCCTTATCACGGCCTCGGACCATTTTCCGGTGACGCTGGATATTGACCTGCCCTAGGCGGTTTTCAGCGGGCCGGGCTGAAACTGTCATGGAAATCCCCTATATTGGGCTCATGAAACAGATCATTCCCTCTGCCACCGTGCTGGCCCTGTGCGCCGCGCCCGTTCTTGCCGAAGACAAGCCCGATGAAGGCCTGTCGCTGATGGAGGAGGGGGCTAAGCTGTTTTTCCAGGGCATTCTGCAGGAAATGGAGCCCGCGATGGACGATCTGAAGGCCTTTGCCGATACGATGGAACCCGCGATGCGCCAGTTTGTTCGTGAAATGGGCCCTGCATTGGCAGAGGTGTTGAAAAAGGTCGATGACCTGACCCTGTACCACCCGCCCGAGATGCTGCCCAATGGCGACATCATCATGCGGCGCAAGGACCCCAAGGCCCCGATCGAAACGCCCCTCCCGGACAATCCCGAGATCGAGCTTTGATCAGCCTTTGACGCGCACCTCGGTCGTGGCTTCCAAAGAGCGGGCCAGCGATTGAAAGCGCGACGCGGCGACCTCGCCAAAGAGCGGCGCCGCATCCGAGGACAGAACCAGCGTCAGCGCCTTCTTCTTGGGCTGCCAGACCAACTCGCCCATGGGTTTTTCGTGGTGCAGCCACAGCATGGCGCCAAACCGCATCGCTTTGCCCAGAATCTCGGCCTGTTTTTGCATCTTTTCGTCGATCAGATGGAAAATCGGTTCGAACGAGGTGCCCGAACGGTTGTTCTTGTACCGATGCAGCAGCGCCAGACCCAAAAAGACGCGCTCGGAATGTTTCAACCCGCCCAGGTTGGCGCGGGTGGCGTTGTCGAAACAGACCTCGGCACGATAATCAGGGTGGGCGCGCCAGCTGACGTCATGCAGCAGACAGGCGGCCTTGATCAGGCGTTTGCGATCCAGCGGCGCGTTGCTGAACAGTGGCTGGATGAAGTTGAACAGCGTGGTGCCAAAGCCGGGAATGCGCGCGTCCTTGTCTTCGGCAAAGAAGCAGGATTCGATCAGCGGGTCCCGATCCCGCAGCTTTTGCGGCATTTGTTCATACAGCATGCCTTCGCGGATGCCATAGCTGGACACGGCGATATCGTGCGGGCGAAAGGCGCGGACCACTTCGCGCAGCACCTCGGCGGCAAAAGGCACCAGCTCCATCCGGTTCGAGGACACACCACAGCGCTGGCGCAGCTCGGTCGGATCGTTTTCCTGGATGTGGCGGATGGTGGCGTCGATGGATTTCGCGCTCATCCGGTATTCGTGCAGCACATGCAGGGGGTAGCCCCGCCGCTCCATGTCGATCCGGGCGATCGCGCGCCACGAGCCCCCCACCAGGAACAGACGGTTGCGCTGCTCGCCCATGAACTCGGCCAGTTCGGCGACGGTTTCCTTGATATATTGTTTGCGCGCCTTCTTGCCGCCGGGCAGGTTGCGCAGCTTCAGCGGGCCCAGGGCCGAGGTGATTTTCTTTCCGACCGAGCCGCCGCCGATCTCGGCCAGCTCCATCGAGGAGCCACCAATATCGCAGACCAGCCCATAGGACCCCGGCCAGCCCAGCAACACGCCCTGAGCGGACAGGCGGGCCTCTTCCTCGCCATCAATCACGTGGATTTTCAGCCCGGTTTCGCGTTCCACCTCGGCCACGAAATCGGGGCCATCCTCGGCCTCGCGCACGGCGGCTGTGGCCACGGCGGTCAGCGGCTGGATGCCCAGCCCGTCCGACAGTTTCTGGAACCGCCGGATCGCCGCCAGCGCGCGGCGGCGGCCTTCGGGGTTCAAAAGGCCGGTATCGGACAGGCCTTCGCCCAGGGCACACATGATTTTTTCGTTGTAGAAATACGCAGGGCTGCGGGCGGCCCCGTCAAACACCACCAAACGCACCGAGTTCGATCCGACATCCACCACGCCAACCCGGGACAACGCCTTGGCCGAGGGATCGTTGAACAAGGGACGGCCGAACGGTCCCCAATCTTTTGCAGCAATGCGGGGCGTGTCGTCCATAAGAGCCTTCCTGTACTTCCAACCCGAGGATGCGTCAGGCGTAGCGGTTAGGTCAATCGTCCGTGTGCGTCAACTTAGGAACGTCCTTGGCCCCGGCGGATCCGCGCCCGGACAGAGAGGGGTATTCCATGAAGAAGCGGTGACAGTTGAAGGCGAACTCGCCTTCCTCCCATGTGGCGCGATCAAAGCTGCCATCGGGGTTCATCACCCAGCTTTGGGCGACATCGGCCATATTCGCGGCCATGATCTGGCTGACGATCTGTGCCTTTACCGTGGGGTTCATGATTTCCACCAGGGTTTCCACGCGCCGGTTCAGGTTGCGCCCCATCCAGTCAGCCGAGCTGATATAGACTTGCGCCTTTTTGCTGGGCAGGCCATGACCGTTGCCGAAGCAGACGATCCGCGAATGTTCCAGATAACGGCCCACGATGGATTTCACCCTGATGTTTTCCGACAATCCCTTGATGCCCGGACGAATGCCACAGATGCCGCGGATCACCAGGCTGATCTTCACACCGGCCTGGCTGGCCTTGTACAGCCCATCGATGATTTCCGGGTCGATGAGCGAGTTCATCTTGGCCCAGATTTCAGCGGGTTTGCCGTTGCGGGCGTGCTCGGCCTCGGCGGCGAAGCCTTCCAGCAGGCGCTGTTTCAACCCGCTGGGCGAGATCGCGAGGTTTTCCAGCCCTTCAGGTTCAACGTAACCGGACAGATAGTTGAACACCTTGGTCGCATCACGGCCCAGGTCATCGTCGCAGGTAAAGAAGGACAAATCGGTATAAATCTTGGCCGTGATCGGGTGGTAGTTCCCGGTGCCATAGTGGGTATAGGTCACCAGCCGGTCGCCCTCGCGCCGCACCACGGTTGAAATTTTCGCGTGGGTTTTCCAATCCACAAAGCCATAGACCACATGTGCGCCCGCGCGTTCCAGGCGGCGCGACTGGCGGATGTTGGCGGCTTCGTCGAAGCGGGCCTTCAGTTCCACAAGGGCCGTGACGGATTTGCCATCCTCGGCAGCTTCGCACAGGGCCTCGACGATGGGGGATTTTTTCGAGGTCCGGTACAGCGTCTGCTTGATCGCCACCACGTCCGGGTCGCGCGCGGCCTGAGCCAGGAACCGCACCACCATGTCGAAGGTTTCATAGGGGTGGTGCAGCAGCATGTCCTTTTGCTTGATCGCTTCGAACATGTCGCCGTCGTGGTCCTGCACCCGTTCGGGCACACGCGGGGTAAAGCTGGGCCACAGCAGGTCAGGGCGGGCATCCAGCACCAGTTCCTTGACGTCGGCGATGCCGATCATGCCGTCGATTTCCACCATTTCAGCAGGGGTGACTTGCAGTTCTTGCATGATCACCGATTTCAGCGCCTCGGGCGCCCCGGCCGAGATCTTCATCCGCACGACTTCGCCCCGGCGGCGGCGTTTCAGCGCCACCTCGAATTCGCGGACCAGGTCTTCGGCCTCTTCCTCGACCTCAAGATCGCTGTCGCGCAGCACGCGGAAGGTACATTGCCCCAGCATCTTGTAACCGGGGAACATCTTGTCGATGAACAGCAGCAGCAGCTCTTCCAGCGGAACAAAGCGATGCCCGCCATCGGTTTCGGGCAGTTCGATAAAGCGGTCAATCTGGTGCGGGATGGGCAGCAGCGCCATCAGCATCCGCTTGTCGCGCCGACGTTCCAGTTGCAGCGCCAGGCTGAACCCGGTGTTGGGGATGAACGGGAAGGGGTGCGCCGGGTCGACGGCCAGCGGGGACAGAACCGGGAACACCTTGTTGAGGAACACGTCCTGAAGGAAGGGTTTTTCGCCGTCGGGGATGTCAGCGCGGGTGAGAATTTGAATATTCTCGGCGGCCATTTCGCGGCGCAGCTCATCAAAGACACGTTGTTGCGCCTGCATCAGACGGCGTGCGTCCTCGTCGATCAAAACCAGCTGTTCTGCCGGGGTCAGCCCGTCCTGGGCCGGGGTGTGGTTGCCCGCATGGGCCAGCTCGCGCAGGCCAGCGACGCGCACGGTATAGAATTCGTCCAGGTTGGTGGCCGAGATGGACACAAACCGTACCCGTTCCAGCAGGGGAACGCGCTGGTTTTCGGCCTCTTCCAGAACACGCCAGTTGAAGCCCAACCAGCTGAGCTCTCGGTTATAGAAACGGCCCGGACCGGCAATGTCCAGATCGGGAATATCAACGGGGTCGGCGAACGGGGCCTTCAGGAAATCTGCTTGGGTCATGCGCGGCTTATGCTTTTTTCTTGTGACGCGGGAATGACAGCAAATTTGCGCCTCTGCGGCGGGAATGTCCAGAGCATGCGGCCCGATTGAGCAGCTATGACGCGTCAGTCTGCCGCCTTCATCACCTCAATGGCGAGGCCGCGATTGACGGGGCGTTTTTGCTCCAGCGCGGCGCGGTCGATGCGGGCCACCAGATCGCCGGCCACATCAAAGCTGCGATCCATATGCGACACCATATAAGCGATGGTTTCCGGCGAGGGCATCAGTTGGCGATCGGCGAACATCTTGGCCACCACGGCGGTCAGAAGCTGATCGTCGGGCTGTTCCAGCGTCACCGATTGCGTGCCCTGCATCCGCGACAGCAGATCCGGCAAGGTCAGTCCCCAGGTCAGCACGGGCTTGTCGGCCGTGACCAGCAGATGCCGCCCCTCGGCCAGAACCAGGTTGTGAAGGTGAAACAAAGCTTCTTCGGCCGCGCGATCCCCAGCGATGGCGGGCACGTCCTCGACCGCGACGGGGGTATGCGCCAGGGCGGGGATGTCAGCACTGACCAGATCACGGGCGGGAATAATCTGCGCCCCACTGGCCGCCGCCCAGACATGCGCCAGATGGGTTTTGCCCGCCCCGGCAGGGCCGATCAAAGCCAGTTTGCGGCCCGCCCATTGATCCCAGTTTTCGATCATCACCACGGCCATCGCATTGGCAGGCGAGACGAAAAACGCCTCGCGCCCCAGTGCCGGACGCACGGGCAAATCAAAGCTCAGCTGTTGGGTCATTACTCTTGCGCCTCGTCAGCCTGTTGTTCCAGGCCCTTGTACAGGCGGCTGTCCTTATAATTGCCGATCAGGAAGCGGGCGATAACCCCCAGGGCTGCGGCGACCGGCACGGCCACCAGCATCCCGACAAAGCCGAACAGCGTGCCAAAGACCGACAGCGCAAAGATCAGCCATACCGGGTGCAGCCCGACCGAGCTGCCCACCAGTTTGGGGGTCAGCACGTTGCCCTCGATCACCTGGCCCAGCACGAAAATGCCCGCGACCAGCCCAAGCGAGACCCACTCGCCCCAGAACTGGAACAGGCCTAGCCCGATGGCCAGCGCTCCGCCCACAAAAGCTCCCACATAGGGAATAAAGGTCAGCGCGCCCGCGACGAACCCCACGACCAGCCCGAATTGCAGCCCCACCAGCATCAGCGTGACCGCGTAATATGTGCCCAGTATCAGACAGACGGTGCCCATGCCGCGGATGAAACTGGCCAGGGTGACGTCGATCTCCGAGGCCAAACGGCGGATCACAGGCGCATGATCGCGCGGCAGCATCCCGTCGATCTTGGCGACCATGTTGTCCCAATCGTACAGCAGATAGAAGGCCACCACGGGCACGATCACCAGCAGCATGACCACGTTGATAATCGACATGGCCGAGCTGAAGATCGCTTGCAGCAGCTCTCCGCCCTTGTCCTGAATGGTTTCACCGACGGTTTTAAGCGATTGGTGCAGGGTCGAAGAACTATCCAGCAGCGATGGGAACCGCGTGGTCAAAAAGGCGCGCAGATCTTCGAACACGTTGGGAATGACGTTGAACAGCGCCAGAGACTGCTCGATCAACGAGGGCACAACCAGCAGGACCAGCAGCACAAAGACGACAACAGCGACGACGGTGATGATGGCGGTGGCCGCGGCGCGTGACGCCCCCATTTTTTCCAGCCGGTCAGCGACAGGGTCCAGGAAATAGGCGACCGCGCCCCCCAGAACAAAGGGCAGGATCACATCACCCAGATACCACAGAACAACCATAAAGACCGCCGCGGCGATCCCCCAGTACTTTACCTGATCCCGGACGGGCAGTGCCATGCGCGCTCCTGTTTTTGCGTGGACATTATGTCGGGATTCTCAACAGTTTGTGCAAGCCTAAACTGGCTTCTTTTCATCGACAAATGGCCGGTTCGGACATATCCTGACCATTTAGTAAAGTAATTCACGGGGGGAGTATGTCCGGCCATTTGCCTCATTTGACCGAGAGCGACACGATTGCCGCGATCAACGAGATCGCGACAGCTGACACGGTTCAGGCCGTGTGGGCGCGAATCGTTCGGGCGCTGGCAGACTTTGGGTTTGAACGGGTGAATTATGGCTACACGCGGTATCGTGTCGGCATCACTATCGGCCCGCCCGAAGATGCGTTTTTTCTGTCCACCCATTCGTTGGACCGGGTGAAAGAGTTCCACAAATCTGGTCTATACGTGCGCTCGGCGGATTTTCGTTGGGTGCGTGAAAACGTCGGTGCCTGCCCCTGGGATTGGACCACACGCGAACGCGCCGCCGGACGGCTAAGCGAATCTGAATGCAAGGCGATGGATGAACTGGGCGCCGCGCGAACCCGCGCCGGGTATACGATCAGCTTTCCGGTGGGGGTGCCCCGTTCCAAAGGCGCCATGGGCTTGGGCGCCTTCGAGGGGGTGTCGCAATCCGAACTGGATGCCCATTGGGCGCGGTATGCGCCTCGTATCAACGCCATTGCCAATATGGGGCATTGCCATCTGTCTCAGCTGCCGCTGGACATTCCCGGCATGTGCCTGACCGGGCGCCAGCGCGAGATATTGGAATGGGTTGCGGATGGAAAAACGCTTCAGGATGTCTGTGTTCTGACCGGGCTGTCGCTGAGCACGGTCGAAAAATACCTGCGCCGTGCGCGCGACGAGCTGGGGGTGGAAACCACAGCACAGGCCGTGGCCAAGGTGTCATTCTTCAACCAGCTTTATGTGACCGACCCCCCCGCCGTGGCGACCGGAACCAAAGGATAACATACAATTGCGGAAAACCGCACTGTCCTCGCCGCTTCGCAACAGGAATACCAGTGCTGTTCCGTGAGTGCCCCGCCAATGCTGGCAGCGTCCGGCGGGAGGAATGGCGGCCCGTCCCCATCTGGCCGCGCTCCCTTTTGGGAAGGGCGAGGCCTTGGTGCCTCGCCCCTTTTGTTCCGGGTGGTTCCGGGCGCGAGTGACTTGTCTAAGCGATGATCCTTCACTAAACCCCTAAAAAACCGCCATATCCCAAAGGGGCCACTTCATGCGTTTGTCGCGCCATTTCCTGCCTGTCCTGAAAGAGAACCCGTCCGAGGCGCAGATCGTCAGCCACCGCCTGATGCTGCGCGCGGGTATGATCAAGCAACAGTCCGCCGGGATCTATTCCTGGCTGCCCATGGGCTTTAAGGTACTGCGCAAGCTGGAAAACATCGTACACGAGGAACAGGTCCGCGCGGGCCATATTCCGATGCTGATGCCCACTCTGCAAGGCGCGGATCTGTGGCGTGAATCCGGCCGCTATGATGATTACGGCGAGGAAATGCTGCGGATCACCGACCGTCATGGCCGCGATATGCTGTACGGACCCACCAACGAGGAAATGATCACCGACATTTTCCGCAGCCATGTGGGCAGCTACAAAGACCTGCCGATGACGCTGTATCACATCCAATGGAAATTCCGCGACGAGATCCGCCCCCGTTTCGGCGTGATGCGCGGCCGCGAATTCCTGATGAAGGATGGCTATAACTTCGACCTCACCAAAGAGGACGCGCTGCACGCCTATAACCGTCATCTGGTCAGCTACCTGCGCACCTATGAACGCATGGGCCTGCAAGCAATCCCGATGCGCGCCGATGGGGGCCCGATCGGCGGGGATTACACCCATGAATTCCTGGTGCTGGCCGAAACCGGCAAATCCGAGGTCTTCTATGACAGCGCCGTCACCGACCTGACCTTTGGCGATCGCGAGATCGACTATGACGACCAGGCCCAGTGCCAGTCGATCCTCGAAGAATTCACCACCAAATACGCCCGCACCGACGAAACCCATGACGAGGCGCTGTTCAACGAAATCCCCGAGGACCGCCGCCGAACCGCACGCGGGATCGAGGTGGGTCAGATCTTCTATTTCGGGACCAAATATTCCGAGCCTATGGGCGCCACCGTTCAGGGCCCCGATGGCAAACCCGTACCCGTTCATATGGGCAGCCACGGGATCGGTGTGTCTCGTCTGATCGGCGCCATCATCGAGGCCAGCCATGACGACAACGGCATCATCTGGCCCGAGGGCGTCACCCCCTATCACGTGGGCATCGTGAACCTGAAACAAGGCGACGCCGAAGCAGACGCCGCCTGTGATGCGTTGTACAGCAGCTTCACCGCTTTGGGTCTGGAACCGCTCTATGACGACCGTAAGGAACGCGCGGGCGGCAAATTCGCCACGATGGACCTGATCGGCCTGCCCTGGCGCATCACCGTCGGCCCACGCGGGCTGAAAAACGGTGTGGTCGAACTGACCTGTCGCCGCACCGGCACCTCCGAGGAGCTGCCGCCCGAACAGGCCGTCGAAAAAGTCGCGAAAATCTATGCCGGTCACATGGTGCGCGGGCTGTAAACCGCGCCGCCCTTCTGCTTTTTCTTGGTAAAAATACCCAATTCCGCCCCCTCGGTCCACGCACCGCTGGGGGCGGTTTAATTCCGGTGCTATACTGGACCAAACAACAAGGGGGCCGAGCATGATCCTCAGGGCACTTACATTGATCGGGGGGCTGGCTGGCGCGGGTGCTGCCTCGCAATTTCCCGAGTTTTCTCAACAATATACGCAGCGTTTGGGCGGGGCGGTGGATGCGCTTGGCGTTGTTGTTCAGGATTTTGACGCCTCGGCCCGGGCCAGCGGATTGACGCGCGATCAGGCGCTGGAACAGATGACCGGCTCCGAGTTTGTCGAGCGCCGCCGCACCGATATGGAACATGTGTTCACCCGTCATGCGCAGCTTTCGGCCGACCTGGCGGCGTTGCAATCTGCGGGGCCGTTCATGCGGGCCTATCACGCAACCCGTTTCAGCGATAGCGAGACCGCCGCGCGCACCTGGCAGGCCTATCAACCGGCCATTCCGACCAATTTCGCTGGGGCTGCCTTTGGCGGCGTGGGGTTCCTGACCGGGCTGATCGCCATCGCCCTGTTGGTCGCTGTGCTGCGCTGGCCCTTCGGCCTGTTGCGCAAAGGGCGCGAACAGGCGGCTTGACCTTCGCGCGCTGCTCGCCCAGTTAGATGTGAGCCAGTCAAAGGACCCGACATGAGCACCACCGCCCCCTTCGCGCGTTTCGAATGGATGATCGCCTGGCGCTATCTGCGTGCCCGACGGGCCGAGGGCGGTGTCAGCGTGATGACCTGGATCAGCCTGATCGGGATCACCCTGGCCGTGTTCGCGCTGATTGCCACGCTGGCGGTGCGCTCGGGCTTTCGGACGGAATTCGTGGACACGATCCTGGGCGCCAACGCGCATGTGACGGTCTATAGCATCGGCAAAGTTGACCCTCGCACCGGCCAGATTGATCGCACTCTGCCCGACTACGCGCAGATGGCCGAAGATGTGCGCGCGGTGCCCGGTGTGACCCGTGTGGCGCCTCTGGTCAAAGGTCAGGTCATGGCCAGCGCGCGCGGCCGGAATGCGGGGGTCGAGGTGTTTGGGATCGCGCATAAGGACCTGCTGACCATCCCGCGTGTGGCCCGCCCCGAGGCCGCGTCTGGCTCGATCCAGCAATTCCCCGAGGGCATCGCCATCGGTTCAGGTGTGGCGCGCGAACTGGGCGTTGCGGTGGGGGACAAGGTCAAGCTGATCTCGCCCAACGGGGTGAAAACCGCCTTTGGCACCAGCCCGCGGGTCGTGGCCTATGACGTGACCTATATCTTCACGGCCGGGCGCTATGACATCGACCGGACGCGGGTCTATATGCCCTTCGAGGCTGCGCAGAGTTTCTTCAATCGCGAGGGCACCGCGGACGAGCTGGAGGTGATGGTCGCCGACCCCGAAAACGTGGACAATCTGGCGTTGGATTTGCTGCGTGCCAGCGGGGATCGCGGGCAGATTTGGACGTGGCGGGATGCCAGCGGAGGGTTCCTGCGCGCGCTTGAAATCGAGGACAACGTGATGTTCGTGATCCTGTCGATCCTGGTGCTGATCGCGTCGATGAACATCGTTTCGGGGCTGATCATGCTGGTGAAAAACAAGGGTCGCGACATCGGAATCCTGCGCACCATGGGCCTGACCGAGGGCGCGGTGCTGCGCGTTTTTTTCATTTGCGGAGCGTTCACGGGCGTCATCGGGACGGTGATGGGCGTCATTCTGGGCTGCCTGTTTGCGATTTATATCGACCCGATTTTCAGCTTTGTGAACTATGTCGCGGGCGGCGGCGTGTGGGATCCCTCGGTGCGCGGGATCTACAACTTGCCGGCGCAATTGCGGCTGGGGGATGTGGTCTCGGCCGTGGCGTTGTCGCTCTCGCTCAGCTTTGTTGTGACGATTTTTCCGGCCCGTCGTGCGGCTCGGATGAACCCGGTGGAGGCGCTGCGCTATGAGTAATCCCGTGCTGGATCTTTCGGGTGTCGCCAAGACCTATAACAAGGGTCAGGCCAATGCGGTGCAAGTGCTGCAAGCCATTGATCTGACTGTAGAACCGGGCGAGGCCGTGGCTTTGGTCGCACCCTCGGGGGCGGGCAAATCCACGCTGCTGCATATCGCCGGGTTACTGGATGTGCCCGATGCGGGCGAGGTGCGGATTTGCGGCGTGGATATGCAGGGCCGTTCGGACCGCAAGCGAACTGCGGTGCGGCGCCAGGATGTCGGGTTTGTCTATCAGTTCCACCATTTGCTGCCTGAATTCACCGCCTTGGAAAACGTGGTGCTGCCGCAGCTGGCCAATGGTATCGGTCGCGCGCAGGCGCAGGCGCGGGCGGCTGAATTGCTGACCCGCGTGGGTGTCGAGGCGCGGGCCGATCATCGCCCCGCTGCCCTGTCAGGTGGTGAACAACAGCGCGTCGCCCTGTGCCGGGCGCTGGCGAATGAACCCAAACTGTTGCTGGCGGATGAACCCACCGGCAATCTGGACCCCGAGACCTCGGATCAGGTATTCGATGCCTTGATGGAGCTGGTGCGCGGCACAGGCCTGAGCGCCGTAATCGCCACCCATAACTTGGACCTGGCCGCGCGGATGGACCGGGTGCTGCGCATGGAAAAGGGCGTTCTGACCCCGGCCTAGGCCTTTTGCGCCATGTAGACCCCTGCCGACATCAGCGCGATTCCAATGGCGCGGTTCAGGCTGAGCGGGTTCACACGCGCGCCGAACAGGCCGAAATGGTCGATCACAGCAGCGCTGATCAACTGCCCCAGCAGCACGAAGAACACGGCGTTTCCGACTCCGAATTTCGGGGCCACGAAGGTGACGGATAACACATAGAAAAGCACGAAAGCGCCGCCCAGGAACAAATGCTTGGGTGCATCCCATGCCTTGGCCAGAGGCTCGGTTCCGTGCAGCAACAGGATGATGACGCTGCCCGTGAAGGCCACGAAAAACAGGACCGAAGCGGCCGCAACGGGCGAGCCGATCCGGGTACCCAAAGCAGCGTTCAGCGCGGCCAGCAGCGGAATGCCGATCCCGGCGGCCATCATGGTCAGGGCGTATGCGGTTGTCGGGGGCATGCGGGCTCCTTAGGGGCAGAAAAACGTGGCGGTGGCAGTGGCGACGGCCTTGTCGCTGGGCAGTGCGACCATCGTGGCCTGTGCAAAGATCAGGGCCTTGCCCGCCCGCACGATCTGAGCGTCGCAACGGATGCGATCTCCGGTGCCGGGGCGCAGGAACTGCGTGTCCAGATTGGTGGTGGCGACGGGCTTTAATTCGTTGAAATGCCCCATGCAGGCGATCACCATCGACGTGTCGGCAATTGCCGCCAGCGCCTGACCCGAGATAATGCCCCCCAGCCGCGCCAGATCATCGGTGATAGGCATCGACAAAACCGCGCCTTCTGGGCTGATATCCTCGACCGTTAGATCCAAGGCCAGAACCCAGGGGGCAAAGCCCTTGACCAGGATGTCCTGCGCGTCAGCAGTGGTTAATGTCATGCGCTTCCTCCATCTCGCTTGGGGCAGCATGGCGCAGCGGCGCAGCTATGTCACCACGGAACGCAGCGTTGCGGACCATGACCTTGATCAAAGCCGCGATGGCGCAAACATGTCAGCCTGTCGCCAGTGGGGCCGTGAACGGAGACAAAGACGATGCAAAAACTTGCCGGATTTTTCCTGACCTTGTGCCTTGGCTCGGTCGCCCAGGCGCAGGATGCCGAAATCGGTGAAGAGCTGTACTTGAAACATTGCGCCACCTGTCATGGGCTAGAGGCAACGGGCCACGGGCCGATGGCGGCGGCGCTGGTGGTGCAGCCGGCGGACCTGACGGTTCTGGCGCAGGGCAATGACGGCGAATTTCCCATGTTGCGGGTGGTGCGCCGGATCGATGGCCGCGATCCGCTGATCAGCCACGGCAGTGCAATGCCGGTCTATGGCGAGTTCTTCGAAGGCGACGATACCGCCTTGAAAACCGACAGCGGCCAGCCGATGCTGGTGGGACGTGCGATCGCTGATTTGGTCGCGTATTTTCTGACGATCCAACGCTGAACCGAAAGGGCTTCTTATGCGTAAACCTGTTGTCGCGATCTCGGGCCTGGCCCTGCTGACCGCCTGTGCCATGTGGGCGCCGAACTGGATGCCCGAACCCTATGAGGGCGCGCCTTTGTTTGCCGAGAACTGTGCCGGGTGCCACGGGGCAGGCGGGCAGGGGGATGGCCCTGCGGCGGGGGATCTGGCAACTGCTCCGCCTGATCTGACACTGATCGCTGCGCGCAATGGCGGCACGTTCCCGATGGCACAGGTTCTGTCGCAGATTGATGGCTATACGCGGATGCAGGGGCGGGATCAGGTCATGCCCGAATATGGCGCGCTGCTGGAGGGCGACACGGTTCCGGTCGAGCTGGCGCCCGAGGAATTCTCGCCGGTGCCGCGCCCCTTGGCGGCCATTGTGGCCTATTTACAGGATATTCAGCGGCAGGGCTGACCTAGTCGCAGATCCCGCGGGTCTGCACGCCCTTCCACGGAACAAAGGCGTGATCGGGCGCGATCCGCGACAGCTGCGCGACAGGCATCGCTTGTGACAGCATATCATGCAGTCGTTTCGTGCGCGCGGCCTTGGGCGCCAGGGCGCGACAGCAGACGTATTCCTCGACGATCGAGGCCTGTTGTTCATAGGGAAATGACAGGAAATCGGGCTGGGCGCCCAGCTTGAACAGATAGGGATCATGGCCGGGTTTGTGTTCCCGCGCCGCCCGCAGCGGATGATAGCCCGTCCGGTCGCGATTTTGCCATTGCCAGACATGGGTCATTTCATGCGCGAACAGCATCAGCGCATACAGGTTGCCGCGCCCCTCAGAGGCATAGGCGTAATCCTCCAGAAACATGTCGTCGCGGTAAAACACCTTGTTGAACAAGGCGATAGCGCCCGGCGTGGTGGTGAACGTGCCGCTGTCCGTTTTGGGCGGCGGAAAAATACGTTCCGAACATGTCACGCGCGGACGGGTTTTGAATTCGAACGTATAGGATTGCGCGAAATGCCCGTCGACGAACCGCACACGGGTCACGTCGATCTGCGGTCCAAACAGGGTATCGGCAAAGGCGCGCTCGTTCTGCGTTAGCGGTCGCCCGCAGGCAGACAGCATCAGAAAGAGCAAAAGAACCAAACGCACCATGCCCCCCATAGGGCCTGAAATGCGAACTTAGGGCAAGCACCGAAAGCAAAACGCCCGCGACATTGCGCGGGCGTTTCAAGATTTGTCAGGCAGCGCTTAGCCGATGATGGCGTTCAGCGTGGCGCTGGGGCGCATCACTTTGGCTTTCAGCTCGACCGACGGCAGGTAGTAGCCGCCGATTTCAGCTGCGGGGCCCTGAACCTCGGCCAGCTCGGTCAGGATCGCCTCTTCGCCGTCGGCCAGGGCCGTGGCGATGGGGGCGAATTCAGCGGCCAGATCGGCGTCGTCACCCTGGGCTGCCAGTGCTTCGGCCCAGTAGCGGGCGAACCAGTAGTGGCTGGCGCGGTTGTCGGGCTCGCCGACTTTGCGCGAAGGCGAGTTGTTGTTGTCCAGGATGCCTTGGGTGGCTGCTTCGGCGGCGCGACCCAGCACACCGGCTTTGGCGTTGCCCTTGGCGTCGGCCAGGAAGTTCAGCGACTCGCCCAGTGCACAGAACTCACCCATCGAGTCCCAACGCAGGTGGTTTTCGTTGACCAGCTGTTCAACGTGCTTGGGGGCCGAGCCACCAGCACCGGTTTCGAACAGGCCACCGCCCTGCATCAGACCAACGATCGACAGCATCTTGGCCGAGGTGCCCAGCTCCAGGATCGGGAACAGGTCGGTCAGATAGTCACGCAGCACGTTGCCGGTGATGGCGATGGTGTTGTCGCCTGCGGTGATGGTTTCCAACGAGGCGCGGGTGGCTTCGCGGGGGGCCATGATCTCGAACTTGTCGGCAACACCGGCTGCTTCCAGCGCGGGTTTGACATATTCGATCAGTTGCGCGTCGTGGCCACGGTTTGCGTCCAGCCAGAAGATCGAGCGGAAGCCGGTGATGCGCTGACGGTCGATGGCCAGCTGGATCCAGTTTTCGATCGGAGCCTTTTTCACGGTGCACGAACGCCAGATGTCGCCGGTTTCCACGTCGTGGCTGTGCAGCGTTTCGCCGTTGGCCAGAACGATGCGGATGGCCCCATCTGCGGGGGCTTCAAACGTGGTGGGGTGCGAGCCGTATTCTTCGGCTTTCTGCGCCATCAGGCCCAGGTTTTGCACGGTGCCGGCGGTGGCCGGGTTCAGCGCGCCATTGGCTTTGAAGAAGTTGATCAACTCGTCATAGACAGGGGCATAGCAGTTGTCGGGGATGACGCAGTTGCTGTCGCCCTCGTTGCCATCGGGGCCCCAGCCCTTACCACCGGCGCGGATCAGCGCGGGCATCGAGGCGTCGATGATCACGTCCGAAGGCACGTGCAGGTTGGTGATGCCTTTGTCCGAGTTCACCATGTACATCGGCGGACGCGATGCGGTGACTTCTTCGATAGCGGCCATGATCTCGGCGTTGTCGGCCACACGGGCCAGAACGTCACCCATGCCCGAGTTCGGGTTCACACCCAGCGCGGCCAGTTCGTCGGCGAATTTCTCGAACACAGGGGCCAGCCAGGCTTTGACGGCGTGGCCAAAGATGATCGGGTCGGAAACCTTCATCATCGTTGCTTTCATGTGCAACGAGAACAGGGTGCCGTCTTTCTTGGTGTCTTCGATGGCGTCGACCAGGAAGGCGCTCAGCGCTTTGACGGACATAAAGGTCGCGTCAACGACTTCGCCTTCGATCAGCGGCCAGGCGTCTTTCAGCGTGGTCACCGACCCGTCTTTGGCGACGAATTCGATTTTCGCGTCACCGGCCTGGGCGGCGGTCAGGGTTGCCGACACTTCGTTGGCAAAGAAATCGTTGCCGGGCATCGAGGACACTTTGGTCTTCGAGGTCAATTCCCAGACACCCATGCGGTGCGGGTTCGACTGGGCATAGTTTTTCACGGCCTTGGCGGCGCGACGGTCCGAGTTGCCTTCGCGCAGAACCGGGTTCACAGCCGAGCCTTTGATGGCGTCGAAACGGGCGCGGATGGCCTTTTCTTCGTCGGTGGCGGGCGCTTCGGGGTAGGACGGGATGTCATAGCCTTTGGCCTGCAGCTCGGTCACGGCGGCGACCAGCTGGGGCACGGATGCCGAGATGTTGGGCAGCTTGATCACGTTGGCGTCGGGGGTCTTCACCAGCTGGCCCAGTTCGGCCAGGTCATCCGACTGACGCTGCGCGTCGGTCAGGTTCTCGGGGAAGGTCGCGATGATTCGACCGGCCAGCGAAATATCCTTGGTGCCAACGGTCACACCGGCGGCCGAAGCGAACTTGCGAATGATCGGCAGGAACGAGGCGCTCGCCAGTTCGGGCGCTTCGTCTACAATGGTATACAATATATCGGCGGTCGATTTTTCAGCCATGTTTCTACCTTTCGTTTTTTGGGTAGCCGTGATGTGACGAACAGCAGCAATGCTGCATTTCCTAAGGGTGGCCCGGCCCGCATCGGTGCGGCAGGGCACGCATTTCCGGGTCTGCAATAGATCAGACAGGCCCAAAGATCAATTCTTCTGCACAGGATTCTTGTGGACATGATGCCACGGAGGCCGCCCCGCAGCCCCCCGCGCACCAAAAAAGGGCGAGGCCACGCCCCGCCCAGTCCAGGGAGGTTCCAAATACTGCACTGCTAGCGAAGCAACCCGACCTGTGTCGCAACAGGATCATTCACCGGGGCCGGCATCGGGCCGCTCTGTCCGTCCGAGCCCGCCGCAATCGCCGAGATCGCCGTCACGGCCAGGGCCCAGCCCAAAATGATGGTGGTAAAACGCATGTCTGAACTCTTGGAAACGAAAGGTGTTGATGAGGACAGACTATACGTTCGGATGGGGCAGGGGCAGTCTGGGATTCCTGACCTGTATGGAATTGGAGGGGGGGTGCGAAATTTGGCTAAGAGAAAAAGCTGCCGATATCGCTAATGCCCTCATTTTTCACAAGCTCGCCAACGAGGTCTTGCCCTTCTGAGATCGCATTCTCTAAACCAGTACGTATTTTTCCCTCGAGCTCTTTTTCCGCGCTTTTCCGGAAAATGCGTTTGAACCACCCAATTGCAGAGGCCGTTTCTTCAACGTTTACAATTGGTGCACGCAAGCTTGCAATCGCTGTCTCGAGAACGGCTAGTAATTGTGCACATTCCAGTTCACTGATAGCTGATTTTGTATCTCCCAACGAAGTGGAAGCTTTAATATCTGAAATTAAACTTGAGAGCGTTTGCGTGATTGTAGAAATTTTCGATTGGGTACTACTTCCGGAGGTCGACCTTAGCGAAAAACGCATAATACCGAGGGCGCTTTTTTCTCCGACGTCGGTGATCAAGACTTCTCGTTTGAAAGCTACACTTAGCCTAAACAGCATATTCTCAGAAATATCACTTCCGTTAATTATTTTTTGTACAGTGGTCGTGCTCATTTCCAAAAACGTGGCCGCTTGTGTCTGTGTTTTGAAGCGCCTTCGAAGAAAGTACCCGTTCAGTAGCTCGGGAAGTTGTCTCGTCGAATAGAATTTTCTCGCGGCATTGGTACTGGTTCGCCCTCCTTCTAAGATAATAGCTTGGATTTCAGATAGCACATCTCTCGCAGTTGGTAGTTTATTGTCTACTTCGTCATAAAGAGAATGGGTCAACGTACTCTCCTATTTAATAACCCCTCAAACATCCAACTCCTCCACGAACCGGGCATTTTCCTGAATATACTGGAACCGCAGTTCGGGTTTTTTGCCCATCAGGCGTTCGACTAGGTCGCCGGTCTCTCCGGGTTCGTCTTCGTCGATGGTGACGCGGATCAGTTGGCGCGAGCCGGGGTCCATCGTGGTTTCTTTCAGGTCCTTGGCGTCCATCTCACCCAGGCCTTTGAAGCGGCTAACGTCGATTTTTCCCTTGCCGCCCAGACCCTTGGCCAGCCATTCGTCACGCTCGGCCTCGTCCAGGCAATAGACGCGTTTGGCGCCTTGGGTCAGGCGGAACAGCGGTGGGCAGGCCAGGTACAGGTGGCCCTGGTCGATCATCGGGCGCATCTGAGTAAAGAAGAACGTCATCAAGAGCGCCGCGATATGGGCGCCGTCCACGTCCGCGTCGGTCATGATGATGACCTTGTCATAGCGCAGGTCATCAACGTTGAATTTCGTGCCCAGACCGACGCCCAAAGCCTGCGTTAGGTCGTTGATTTCCTGGTTCGAGCCCAGTTTGGAGCTGGCCGCGCCCAGCACGTTGAGGATTTTACCGCGCAGGGGCAGCAGGGCCTGATTTTTCCGGTTCCGGGCCATTTTGGCGCTGCCGCCGGCCGAGTCGCCCTCGACGATGAACAGCTCGGTGCCGTCCCGGTTCGTGGCCGAGCAATCCACCAGCTTGCCGGGCAGGCGGAGCTTCTTGGTGGCGGTTTTCCGGGCGGTTTCCTTTTCCTGACGACGGCGCAGGCGTTCCTCGGCGCGTAGGATCAAGAAGTCCAGGATGGCGCCTGCGGATTTCGTGTCGGCCGCCAGCCAGTTGTCGAAATGGTCACGCACCGAGTTTTCCACAAGCCGCTGCGCTTCGACCGTGGCCAGGCGATCTTTGGTCTGGCCGACGAATTCGGGCTCGCGGATGAAACAGCTGACCAGAGCGCAGCCGCCCGTGGTCAGGTCGTCGCGGGTGATCTGGGTGGCCTTTTTGTTGCCGACCAGCTCGCCATAGGCGCGGATGCCTTTCAGGATGGCGGCCCAGAATCCGGCCTCGTGAGTGCCGCCTTCGGGGGTGGGGACGGTGTTACAGTAGGACTGGATGAACCCATCGCGCGAGGGGGTCCAGTTGATGGCCCATTCAACCTTGCCCGGGGTTTTGAATTTTTCGGTGAAATCCACGGTGCCCGCGAAGGGCTGGTCGGCATAGGTGGTCGAGCCGTTCATGGACTCGGTCAGGTAATCTGCCAGACCGCCGGGGAAATGGAACGTCGCCTCAGTCGGGGTTTCCTTGTCATCAATCGCGGTTTTCCAACGGATTTCGACACCGCTGAACAGGTACGCCTTGGAGCGGATGGATTTGAACAGGCGCGCGGGTTTGAACCGGTGATGGCCGAAGATCTGATCGTCCGCGTGGAACGTTACCATGGTACCGCGCCGGTTGGGGGCAGCGCCCACCTTTTCGACGGGTCCCAGGGGCAGGCCACGGCTGAAGCGCTGTTCATAGAGTTCCTTGTTGCGCGCCACCTGCACGACCATGGAATCCGACAACGCGTTCACCACCGAGGCGCCGACCCCGTGCAAACCGCCCGAGGTCTGATAGGCTTTGCCGCTGAACTTGCCGCCCGCATGCAGGGTGCACAGGATGACCTCCAGTGCGGATTTGTCGGGGAATTTGGGGTGCGGATCAATCGGGATGCCGCGGCCGTTGTCTCGCACAGTCAGGCTGTAGTCCTCGTGCAATTCGACCTCGATCCGGGTGGCGTGGCCCGCGACGGCCTCGTCCATCGAGTTGTCCAGGATTTCAGCCACCATGTGGTGCAGCGCGCGTTCATCCGTGCCGCCGATATACATGCCGGGGCGTTTGCGGACAGGTTCCAGCCCTTCCAGCACCTCGATGGAAGAGGCGTCATAGCTTTGGTCTTGGGTCTCGGCCAGAAGGTCGTTGGACATGCGCGGGCTGCTCTTGTTGGTGTTCGTTGACGCCAACTATAGACCAAGACAGGGGGGGAGGTGCAATCGGTTATCGGCCTCAGCGCCCCTGTTCAACCTCGGGTTCAGGCCCAGACGATTTGCAGATCTTCGCGAAAGGCAAAACGCAGGATGTGGCGGTCGACCACGTCCTTGAAATGCGCCAGATCCCCGTCATCGGGCACAGAAACCTGCATCTCCAGCTGATCGGGCTTGGCCTGCAGGGTCAGCACATTGCCTGACTCGAATCGGATATCTCCGGCCTCGGGGGTGAATTCCACCGTGGCCTTGTGGCTCCAATGTTTGCACAATTGCTGCAAATAGCGGCTGGCATTTTCGGTGGTGGCGGTGGCAGAGGCAGTTTGAGGCATCGTAGATCCGGGTTCCTTTTGGCGATCCGAGGAAACATAAGTGCCTTTGACCATTAATCAATTCATTTTTGAGATCGCAGGCGGGCCGCATTGCGCAGCGACGGCTTGGGCGATTGCTGGGAATTTGATTGAAATGTGGCGCAATGACATAATTTTGCCCGATGCGTGTGTAGGCTGATTGGTGGGCAAATTTCTGCCTCCTAAAGTAGTAAGTTCATCCTGTATCAAGTTTGAGGTGTGTCATGCGGGACGCTGAAATCCCGACGTCAACAAACACTCCGCGCGCCAAGTTTCGAGGGCCGGCAAGTCGCCCCATGCCGCTGGAGCTGGGCGCGCAGGTGCCCGATTTTCGTGCGGAAACCACGCGCGGTACCCTGTCGTTTCGCCCTTGGGCAGCAGGTAAATGGGTCTACATTTTCGGCTTTCCGTCGACTTTTGCTTCGGTCTGTTCGACCGAGCTGATCGCGTTCGCGGCCAAGCGCGAGGAATGCGAAAAAATTGGTCTGAAGCTGCTTGGAATCACCCCCGCCGGGCTGAGCGAGGTGCATGATTGGGTGATGGATCTGGAACGACTGTTCGGGCTGGATGTGTTTTTTCCCATCATCGCAGATGAAAAGGGCAAGATCCTGCGGCATCTGGGCATGAACGCACCCGAAGAAAAGGGCGGGCTAAAATCTCGGCCGGGGATGTTCATTGATCCGGCATACGAGCTGCGCATGTTCACCAACTATCCCGCGCGGATGGGGCGCTCGACGGACGAAGTGATCCGCTGCATAGAGGGGATGAAAGACATGGATTACTCGGGGCTGGCCATCCCCGCCGACTGGGGGCCGGGCGATGATCTGGTGGCACCCAAAGGGGTTGCCTCGGAAGAATTGCAGCAGGTATTTGGCGACGACTGGAGCAAGATCTCGGAGTATTTACTGGTGGCGCACGTGAAGGGGTAAGCCCCAACGCGCCACTCAGGACTTGGAGGCCAGCCAATCCCGCATCGCTTTGGCCGCAAGGTCGGGCTGCTGATGGATGATCCAGTGATCCGCATCGTCAATTTCATGGCGGGTCAGGTCGGCGCAGTAGGTTTCCAACCCCTCGGTGGCTTCGGGCAGCAGGGCGGTATCGCCGGTGCCCCAGACCAGCAAATGCGGCATCGGAATATACACGCGCTCTGGCGGGAACGGGGGCAGGTCGTTCAGCTGCTCGCCCGGTCCCCCCAATTGCAAAGCCGAGGCGCGATACCAGTTCACCATGCCCCGCATCCGCCCGGGACGGGCCCATTCGTGCTTATAGGCCGCCAGTTTGGTCGGGGTCAGCCAGGATTGATCCATGTTGGCCGAAAACACCTGCAGCAGCCTGTTGAAATCGTCCTGGGCCAGCCAATCCTCGGAGCCATCGCGTTTGAGCGTGTGGATGTATTGCGAGGCATCCGTCTGCGCGCCACCTGCGGCCATGGAGCTCTGGAAAGGCGCAGGATGCACGCCGTTCAGGATGATCAGGCGCGACACCCGGTCGGGCGCCATGAATCCCATCGCATAGGCCACCGCGGCGCCCCAGTCATGCCCGATCACAACGGCCTGCTCTGCGCCGACGTGATCCAGCAGGGCGGTCATGTCGCTGACCAGTTTGCTCACCTGGTATTCGCTGACCGCCTCAGGGGCCCAGCTCTGGCCATAGCCGCGCTGATCCGGGGCAATACAGTGGTATTGATCGGCAAAGCGCGGTGCGAACTCGGCCCAGGCCCCGGAATACTCGGGAAAACCGTGCAGAAACAGCATCACCGGCGCCCCTGCTGTCCCCCATCCAAGATAGTGAAACGGCTGCCCGTTCAGCTCGATATGATGGCTCAGCATGGCTTGGGTCCTCCTGTTTCAATGTTTACCAAGCCCAACCCGGACCGCAAAGCGCGTCGCTGCGTCAGACCCCTTTGGCTCATTCGAAAAAATCGAAAAATTCGTGCGCGATTCAACATGTTTTTGATATCCATCAAAGCGCATTTTTTCCTGCCGGATTATGCAGCGCTCATACCAATCAAGGAGAAACGCATGACCGTGACGCCCACCGCCGCGAAGGCGAATTCTGTTTCCAATTCCGCGAAACCAGCCACCAAGCCCGCAGCCCCCAAAACCGCCGCTGCGGCCAAGGCGGTCGAGGCCAAGACAGCCTCGCCAATCAGCAGCCCCAAACCGACCCCTGATCAGGTGCGTCACGCGTTTGAAACCGGCGAATACCCCTATGACACCAAGCTGTCGCGCCGGTCGTATGAGGCTCAGAAAGCCAAGCTGCAGGCTGAGTTGCTGAAGGTACAGCTGTGGGCGCAGGAAACAGGTCAGAAATTCGTGCTGCTGTTCGAAGGGCGCGATGCAGCCGGCAAGGGCGGCACCATCAAACGGTTTACCGAACACCTGAACCCACGGAACGCGCGCGTTGTGGCGCTGAACAAGCCCACCGACGAAGAGCGCGGCCAGTGGTATTTCCAACGCTATATTGATCATCTGCCCACCGAGGGCGAGATCGTTTTGTATGACCGGTCCTGGTACAACCGCGCGGGTGTTGAACGCGTGATGGGGTTCTGTGAACCCAACGAATATCTGGAATTCATGCGCCAGACACCGGATCTGGAGCGGATGCTGGTGCGCTCGGGGATCCGGTTCTACAAATACTGGTTCTCGGTCACCCGCGAAGAGCAGCTGCGCCGCTTTAAATCGCGTGAAACCGATCCGCTGAAACAGTGGAAACTGTCGCCGATTGATAAGGCCTCGCTGGACAAGTGGGACGACTATACCGAGGCCAAAGAGGCGATGTTCTTCTATACCGATACGGCCGATGCGCCCTGGACAGTGATCAAGTCAAACGACAAGAAGCGCGCGCGCCTAAACTGCATGCTGCACTTCCTGTCGACCCTGGATTATCCCGGCAAGGATCTGGACATTGCCTCTGGGCCCGACCCGCTGATTGTGGGCGGTGCGAACCACGTGATCCATCGTTCGGATCACATCCTGGGCACGGCATTGCATCCTGATCAGCGCAAGCCGCGCGACGACGCCTAAGCGCTAGCCCTGAAGCCACCGGATCAGTGGCTCAAGGGGGGCGAACCCATCCGACAAAGCCGTTCGCAGGTCTGCGGGCGGCTTTGTTATGTCTTGCCAGCAGGTCAGCGATTTGTGCCGCAACAGATCGCCCCGCGGGTGGTCTTTGCCATAGGCGCTGGGCACGCGTTTCAGCTCGGGTTCGCTTTGGCGGAACCCTTCGGCCCGCAGCGTATCCAGCACCAAGGCCAACGCTGCGCCATCCCCCGAGTCCACGCGTTCCCGGAACCGGGTCAAAGCAGCGCTTTGCATCCCCATGCAGCCCGCCCCCAGCACCACATGGTCGGGCTCGATCCCAAAGAAAAACCCGGTGCCCGCCGATCCGGCGACGCCCCACAGCTAGTGCAGATGCAGATGATAAGGGGTCTTGTCCTTGGAAAAGCGGATATCACGTTGCGGTCGGAACAGCTTGGGCGTCACTGGCGCGCCGGTTAACCGCTCCAGATCCGCGCTCAGGACATCCAGCAACCCCATCGCCGGAGCCTTGAGCGCCGAGTCATAGCGGGATTTCTGCGCGTGGAACCAATCGCGGGTGTTGTTCTGGGACAGCTCGGCCAGAAAGTCCTGGGTCTCTGAAATCAACGATTGAAATGGATCTTGGGTCATCGGGGCCTCGGGCAATTGCGTGCCGGCAGGCTAGCCGGGCCGGGGCGATGGGCCAAGGGTGTTTTGCCAGCCGGGCTTGGCAGGCATCCGCGCGTGGGGGCGGTGCGCTCTTTCCCTTGCGGGGCGTGCGGGGTACACACGCCGCATGAGTGCCCTGCGTTCCATATTGATCTGTGCGGCTGCAAGCCTGCCCCTGATGGCGCAGGCGCATCCCCACATATTCGTGGACACCACGTTGCGGATTCTGACGGATGATCAGGGTCTGGCGACCGGGGTCGAGGTCACCTGGGTTTACGACGATCTGTATTCTCTGCTGATCCTCGAGGATATGGCCCTGGACACCGATTATGATGGTGTCCTGACCGCGGCCGAGCTGGAAAAGCTGCACAGGTTCGACATGAACTGGGACGCCGGATTTGAGGGGGACCTGTATGTTTCAGGCCCGGGGGGGGCGCTGATCCTAAGCCCCCCGCAACCCGTTGAGACACAGCTGGAAAACGCGCGGATTCTGACGCGTCACATTCGGCAGTTTCCTCAACCTCAAAAGGCGGTGGTACTTAGGGCGTATGATCCGAGTTTCTATACCGGCTATGATCTGACGGGGGGGGTGCTCGCCCCCGAGGGATGCTCGGTACAGACCGAAATTGCTGATCTGGATGCGGCCTTTGCGCTGGTGGCCAGTAAGATGGATGAAGACGACTATGCGGCGGATGACTACCCGGCGGTGGGGGATGCGTTCGCGGATACAGTGACGGTGACATGCGCGAGCGGATCGTAATTCTTTTGCCGCTGGTGGCGTTGACCTTCCTTGGGGGGCTGGGCCTGTGGCTGTGGGGCCTTGGAGGCGCAAGTGACGTCCAGCGCTGGGCCGCCGAGGGCCAACGTGAGATGCAAACGGCCATGGCGGGGGCCTTGCGCGGGCTCAAGCGCGGCGATCAGGCGTCCCTGCTGGGGTTGCTGGGGCTGTGCTTTGCCTATGGGTTTTTTCACGCGGCCGGACCGGGCCATGGCAAGGTTCTGATCGGAGGCTACGGCCTGGGGCGGCGCGTGCCAGTGCTGCGCCTGTCGGTCTTGGCGGTGGCCTCGTCCCTGGCGCAAGCCGCCTCGGCGGTGGTGTTGGTCTATGCCGGGGTGTTGCTGCTGAACTGGTCGCGTCAGTTCATGGTCGACACCGCCGAGAACCTCTTGGCCCCGGCGAGCTATGCCATGGTCGCGCTGGTGGGCCTGTGGTTGTTGATCCGAGGGCTGCGGAACCTGCGCCGGGTGCACAAGAAACCTCGCGAAGGGCAGGCGCCCAATGACCATGACCATCAGCATGACCATCACCATGATCACGATTGCGGGTGCGGCCACGCCCATGGCCCGACACTCGAGCAGGCCCAAGAGGTCCGCAGCCTTGGACAAGCGCTTTTGTTGATCGGTACCATTGCGATCCGCCCCTGCACGGGCGCCCTGTTCGTACTGATCCTGACTTGGCGGATGGGGCTGGAATGGGTCGGCATCGCGGGGGCCTTTGCGATGGGGTTGGGGACGGCGACGGTGACGGTTGCGGTGGCGATTGGCGCCATCCTGCTGCGCGAGTTGTCGCTGTCGCAGCTGCGCGCGCCGGGGATGCTGGCCTATGCCGCGCCGATGCTAGAGCTGCTGGCCGGGGCCGGAGTGGCGGTTCTGTCGGTGCAGCTGATGCTGGCGGCGCTGTAATCCGGGGACCGTAGTATTCCGGTGGCTGCCGCGCCGCCTTGCTCTTGCTTGCGCGCGGCGATAGGCCGGGGCATGACCACGTTTCAGCATATGCGCGCCATTCTGGTGCTGGGCTTGCCTCTGATCGGCAGCAATGTCGCGCAATTCGCGATTTCTCTGATCGATTCGGTGATGTTGGGCTGGTACGACGTCGAGGCCCTGGCCGCGCAGGTCATGGGTGGAATGCTGTTTTTCGTTCTGTTCATCATGGGATCGGGGTTTGCCTGGGCGGTGATGCCAATGGTGGCCGAGGCCGAGGCGGCTGGCAATCAGGGTCAGGTGCGCCGGTTCACCCGCATGGCCTTGTGGATGTCGCTTTTGTTTGGCGTGGCGGTGATGCCGGTGATGATCTGGTCCGAGCCCGTACTGCTGATGTTGGGGCAGACACCGCAGATTTCCCGGATCGCGTCAGAGTATCTGATGATCGCTGGCTGGGGTATCTTTCCGGCATTGTTGGTCATGGTGCTCAAGTCCTATCTGGCCGCCTTGGAGCGCACGCGCATCGTATTGTGGGTCACGCTGGGGGCTGTCGCCGTGAATGCGGTGGTGAATTACGGGCTGATTTTTGGGAATTGGGGCCTGCCTGAAATGGGCATTCGCGGGGCGGCTGTGGCCTCGGTTGCTGTGCAGGTCGTTTCGATGGTGCTGCTGGCGATCTATGCCGCCGTGGCCACGGTGGAACACCAGCTGTTTGTGCGGTTCTGGCGCCCCGATTGGGAGGCGTTCTTTGAAGTCTTTCGGCTTGGCTGGCCGATCGGATTGACCAGCCTGGCCGAGGTCGCTCTGTTCGCCGCGGCCTCGACCATGATGGGGTGGTTGGGGGAGATTCCGCTGGCGGCGCATGGGATTGCGCTGCAGGTCGCCTCGTTGACTTTTATGGTGCATTTGGGGCTGTCCAATGCGGCGACGGTGCGCGCGGGTCGGGCGCTGGGGCAGCGTGATTTACAGGGGCTGCGTCAGGGGGCCATTGCCGTGATGATCCTGTCTGTCGTCGTGGCAGTGCTGACCATTGTTCTGTTCCTGAGCATCCCCGAGTTGTTGCTGGGGGCATTCATCTCGCCCGGGGATCCGGCCCGCGAGGCTGTGATCGCGCTGGGCGTGCCCTTGTTGGCCGCCGCCGCAGCATTCCAGCTTGCGGATGGCGCACAAGTGCTGGCGCTGGGCTTGTTGCGCGGGGTGCAGGACACCCGGGTGCCGATGGTGATCGCGGCCGTGTCGTATTGGGTGATCGGGGTCCCGATTAGCTATGGGCTGGGCTTCGTGTTGGATTGGCAGGGACCCGGAGTTTGGATCGGGCTGACCGTGGGCCTGTTCATCGCCTCGGCTCTGCTGATGGGCCGGTTCTGGGGTTTTTCCGTCAAGCAATTGCCAATCGACGACGGCGCGCGTTAATCGTCTTTGTCTAACTGGCTGGCCTTGCGTCGGATCAGCACGCTGCGCAGGTCGTGCATGGCCAACAGCAGCGCATCGGTGACCTTGTCCAACTGTCGGTCACTGGCGCGGGATTGCACCCACTGTGTCGTTTGGTTCAGGTGATCGACGGTCCGCAGGATGTCGTCAACCTCGCGTTTTTGAAGCAGCTTTTTGCGCTCGTCCATCCATTCGGTGATCGCCGCCTTATCGTCCTCGGACAGGTTTCGGTCGCCCTGAGGCTTCACCTCGCCGTTGCGGATATTGACGGTGGCGATCTGATCCATGTCGATGCGCCGTTGCCTGTTTTCCGCGTCGACACGAAAGACATGCGCACCGTTATCGCGCGTGCGGAAATAATACCGGGGAAGGCTGTTGGACATTAAAGGCTCTCCTCGGCCAGATAGATCAAATGATCCACAAATTCAGTACAAAAGATGATGCGGGCGTCTTGCGGATCATAAAAGGCGTTGGCTTCTCCGCAGCGTTCCACAGTCACCTCCAGCGGGTAGGACAGCACCATTTCGGCGTTCAGGGCCGCAACCTCTTCGAACAGGGTTTCGCCGATCAGGCCTTTGGTGGGGCCGGAATACGTGATGGTGTCCCCGCCCTTGCGGTCGATGACCCGATCCAGGACGTCCCACCAAGCGTCTTCGGCCTGGGCATATTCGTCAGGGCAGTATTCCGCGCGCTCTTCGGGCAGGCCCATATCCTCGGCATAGTAATCAAAGGTCTCGGGGTCAGACCCGACAAACAGGCAGACGGTGTTATAGAAACGCTGCTCATCCGGGCCATGTACGTCCCACCAGGCGATGTCTTCGCCCGCGTCCTCGCGCAGGCGGGCCTCGGCGTCGAACCCCAGCGCATAGTCATAGGCCAGTTCCAACGCGTGCTCGGGCTCGAACACGGCGACTGTCATGATCACCGAGAACACGTCGGCGGCGTCTTCCTCTTGGCCGAAAATCGGGACGTCTTCCAGATCGATCAGCGCGTGGCCCAGCTCGTGATAGAAAATCCCCAGAATGTTGCCTTGGACAAAGGCCTGTGTGTCGGGATCCAGCGTGTCGGCAGCGCTGGGGGCGCTAAGCATCGTAAGCGCAGCGGTGCCAAAGACGAAACGTCTGAGCGGTGCGAAAAGAGCATTCATATCAGTCCCCCTATCCAGAATACTCAGCTTGCCACCGTGGCGGTCATCCGTCCAGACAGCTGAGGCGCCAAGCCCTACTTCAGCGAGGCGCAGAAGTTTTGAATTCTGGTGCAGGCCTCTTGCAGGTTTTCGTCCGAGGTTGCGTAGGAAATCCGGAAGTTCGGCGACAGACCGAACGCGGCGCCAAACACCACGGCCACGCCGGTATCGTTCAGCAACTCGGTCACGAATACCTCGTCGCTGGTGATGGTGACGCCGTTGGGGGTGGTCTTGCCGATCAGGCCCGCGATGGACGGATAGACATAGAACGCGCCCTCTGGCGTGGGGCAGGTCACACCGTCGATCTGGTTCAGCATCGCCACCACCATGTCGCGGCGGCGCACGAAAATCTCGTTATGGCGGGGCAGGAAATCCTGTGTGCCGTTCAGGGCCTCGACCGCCGCCCATTGGCTGATCGAGCAGGGGTTCGAGGTGCTTTGCGACTGCACCTTGCGGATGCCTTTGATCACCTCTTCGGGGCCAGCGGCATAGCCGATGCGCCAGCCGGTCATGGCATAGGCCTTGGACACGCCGTTCACTGTCAGCGTGCGGTCATACAGGCCCGGTTCGACCTGCGCGGGGGTGCAGAATTTGAAATCGTCATAGGCCAGATGTTCGTACATATCGTCCGTCAGCACCCAGACATGCGGATGGCGCATCAGCACATCGGTCAGCGCTTTCAGCTCGTCATGGGTATAGCCCGCGCCGGTGGGGTTGCTGGGCGAGTTGAACATGAACCATTTGGTGTTGCGGGTGATTGCGGCCTCCAGCTGTTCAGCCGTGATCTTGAAGTTGTTTTCCAGCGCGGCCTCGATGAATACCGGGGTGCCGCCCGCCAGCAGCACCATATCCGGATAGCTGACCCAGTAAGGCGCGGGGATGATCACCTCGTCATCATGGTTCAGCGTGGCCATCAGCGCGTTGTACAGCACTTGCTTGCCGCCCGTGCCAATGGTGACTTGTGCCGGGACATAGTCCAGCCCGTTGTCGCGCTTGAACTTGTCGCAAACGGCCTGCTTCAGCTCGGGGATGCCGTCGACGGCGGTATAGCGGGTCTTGCCCTCTTCGATCGCGCGGATACCGGCGGCGCGGATGTTTTCGGGGGTGTCGAAATCCGGCTCGCCCGCGCTTAGGCCGATCACGTCGCGCCCCTGTGCCTTCAGCTCCATGGCCAGACCAGTGATCGCCATGGTCGGCGACGGTTTTACGCGGGAAAGCGTCTGAGACAGGAAAGACATGCGCGGACCTCGGTGATTTGTGTTGACTGCGGTCCTGTCATAGGTTGCGGGCCGAAGTCGATCAAGCGGGATCGGCGGAAAGGGAAGAGGAATGGCTGAGGATGACTGGTTTGGCCCCGAAACGGCGACATTTGGCGACCGGTTGGCCGCCGCGCGCGAACAGGGGGGCATGACCCAGAAACAGCTGGCGAAACGGCTGGGGGTCAAGCAGGGCACGCTGGAGGATTGGGAGCAAGACCTGTCCGAACCACGGGCCAACCGCATGTCCATGTTGGCTGGCCTGTTGAACGTTTCGGTGATGTGGTTGCTGACCGGCGAGGGCGACGGCGTCAATGCGCCGCTTGACGATGCGCCGCTTTCGTCCGATATCGACGGTCTGTTGACCGAGATCCGCGAGCTGAAAGGCCAGATCACCGATGCGGCCGACCGGCTGGGCCGTCTGGAGCTGCAATTGCGGATGAAACTGAAGGGTGAAGACGCATGAGCGCACAGATTCCCACCGAGACCCATGGCGAACTGCCCGGCGAAAGCCGCGAAAACCGGATCAAGCGCCTGTCCATGCGCTCGATGCGGCGCGGGATCAAGGAAATGGACATCATCCTGACCCGCTATGCTGATGCCAACCTGGAAACCATGTCCGAGGCCGAGCTGCTGGAATATGACGCCATGCTGTCGGAAAACGATCAGGACCTGTATCAGTGGGTGTCCGGCCAGGCTGACCCCAAGGCCGAATTTGCCGCTCTGATCGGTCGCATTCGCCAGATGCTGGGCTACGCTGAATAACTCGGATTTTATCTATTCGCGTTTGATTTAACTGAATGTTGGCTTTTGCACTCCAATCCTCGTCTGGAAATTTCCCGGACGGAGATCAGGATGAGCATACATAACCAAATCAGCACCGGTGACAGCGCGGCCTTCATGGGCAGTTACCTGGAGGCGCTGGCGCTGGTTGAACGGCTGCACCGATTGCTGTTGGACGTCATCAAAGATGAATTCGAACGAGTCGGTGTGCTGGAGATCAACCCGGTGCAGGCGTTGCTGCTGTTCAATATCGGCGACAACGAGGTAACGGCAGGCGAGCTGAAAACGCGCGGCTATTACCAGGGCTCGAACGTCAGCTATAACCTGAAAAAGATGGTTGAAATGGGCTATATGCACCATCAACGCTGCGAGATTGACCGCCGCTCGGTCCGGGTGCGCCTGACGCAAAAAGGGCGCGAGATCCGGGATCTGATCGCCGAACTGTTCTCGCGCCATGCCGACGGGCTGGAGGCCAAGGGCGTGCTTGGCCCCGACGGGATTACCGAAATCACCTCGGCTCTGCGCCGCGTGGAACGGTACTGGACCGATCAGATCCGCTATATTTACTGACCCCTACCAGTGGCCGGTATTTTCCATGCTGGCCCAGGGTTCCTGCGGGGGCAACGCGTCCCCCATTTGCAGCAGTTCGATCGAGATATTGTCGGGCGAGCGGACAAAGGCCATATGCCCATCACGCGGAGGCCGGTTGATCAGCACGCCATTGTCCATCAGGTGCTGACACAGCGCATAGATATCCTCGACCGCATAGGCCAGATGCCCGAAATGCCGGCTGTCCGAGGGCAGGGCCTCGTCCCCGTCCCAGTTATAGGTCAGCTCGACCTGCGCGTCCTCCTGGCCCTCTGGCGCGAGGAAAATCAGGGAAAACCGGGCGCTTTCAAAATCTTTGCGTCGAATTTCTTTTAATCCCAACAATTTATAGAAGGCCATGCTGGCCTCCAGGTCCTTCACCCGGACCATGGTATGCAGGTATCGCACTTTCACATCTGTCTCCCTGTTTGCGGCGCTGACGAGATCACGTTGGGCTTGGGGGCGACATCGGTGACATGCGGGCGGACACGCAGGGCGAGCTCAGAAAGCTGTCTCGATCCCGACTGCCACGCCGCTGCTGTGGACGTCGAACAGGCCAATGGATGACTCGGTGCGGCTGATGTTGAAGGTAAGGGTAGGGGTGAAGCCCATATAGTCAATCTGCGAGAAACGTAGCGTCACATAGGCGCTGGCCTCGCGGTCCTGGCGCCCATCAGGAGAGAAACGCACAAAGCTGTCATAGTCACGCCACCGCAACGACAGGCCGAAACGGGCCTGCGCGCCAAGCAATTCCCAGGTGGGTCGGGCATCAATGCCCAACACGGCCTCGGTGAAATGGGCCGCTTCGCTGTCGGAATGGCTGCTGAGCAGGCTGACATGGCTTATGACCGCGCCCCCCGCCTTGGTGTTGCGGGTCACGTCCGCCCCCAAACGCAGCTGGTTGGCGTGTGGCGCGCGCGGGCCACGTGTTGCTTCGGCGCCCAGCTTCAGGTTCAGCTTGTCACGATTGCGCAACACCTGGCTAAAGCCTCCATCAAGTCGCAACTTTTGTGAATAGGCCTGTCCGCCATATTGCGCCCCCCCAATCAATCCGCCCAGGCGCAGCTCGGAGGTGGGGCCGTGTTTCCAGCGCGCCTGAAGGCCGACATCCAGGTTGTCATAGGAAAAGTCATGGCCCGACACGCCGGGCGCGGCGCGCCTGGCGCTGTCAGAGAGCCGGTATCGCCGCAGCCCGCCGCTTAGAACGAAATCGGTGCGGTGGCGGGTGTCCTCGGACAGGGTATAGCGCAGTTCCATCTTCAATTCCGAGCGCGTTCCCGACAGTGCCTGAGACGCGCCCCGCAACTGAGCGACGATGTAACCATGCGAAAAAAAATCGAACACCTGGGTTTCATCCCGAATGGACCCATTGTTGATGTTCGACTCGGGCGAGATCGAGGCGTTGAAGGTCAGCTTTAGCGGGTTGCGCGCGCGTACATAGGAAAAATCGCGAATGGCCATTTGGCGCGTGTTGTCATCGGGGGCGTTCTGCACAGCTCGGCGCAGCCACAGCTGCGCCTGGGTATGGCGGCCGCTGGTGGCCAGGGTTTGCGCCATCACGCGCGCGCTGTCGAATTTTTCCCCGTCGGTATCGGACAGGTCCCAGGCTTGCTTGGCGGCTTTGCGGGCCAAATCGTATTGCCCCAGATCCCGCGCGGCCCGGGCCTTCATTTGCAGGGCCATCACATCGGAAGGATCGCGCCTTAGCAAGGCATCGCTGATCGCCAGGGCCGTTTCAGCGCGCCCCTGATCCAGCGCCACGATGGCCGCCTGCCGCATCTGCGCCGGGCTCAGCTGTTCTGACAGGGCGGGGGCGGGCATCAGTCCCAAGGTCACGCACACCATCACCAGCCTGCGCCATCGGTTGAGCGCCGAGGAAACCACGATGCCTATCGGTCCAGAATAAAGCCGCCGGTTTCGCGCACGGTGACGCTGCCATCGACGGGGTAGTCGCTTTCGACGACCAGAACGCCGACCATTTCTTCGGAGTTGTCGCCCGACAGAATGGCATAATAAGTGCCGCTTTCGTGGGTTTCCACGCCTGATGAGGTCGTGATCGTGCTGGTCACAGTGCCGGTGATTTCACCATTGTCATCCAACACGCCAGGCCCGACAGTAAAGACCAACGTCGGGAGCTCGGTATAGGTCGAACTGTTTACGCTGCCCAGAGCCGTCAGATAGGCGTCCGTGATGTCGTTTCCGTTTGTATCAAAGTAGCGGCGATTGGTGACATAGCCGCGCACGGCACCGGCACAGCCACCCGAGCATTGCGAGCTGAACCCGTTGAAGTCGATCGCGACTTCCATGTCACCCGAGGCGTATTGCAGCCCGCCCGCGCCATCAAAGTCACGCAGTGCAGCGTATTGGCCGGTATAAAGCGCCTGGCCGCTGGTCGGCAGGACCACGCTGCCGTTGCGCTGATAGACGAAGCCACCAAATCCATAGCCAGTGTAGCTGCCGGTACGGACAATGGCGAATTCCACCTCCCCGGACGTGCTGACGCCATACAGGGCGCGGTGATCCATCTGGGTGATCGGGTTGCCAGTCAGGCTGTCAGGATGCGTTGCCGGGGCCTCGTATAACGCAAACCCATTCAAAGAGCCGGGCGTCGCGCGGTTGAAGGGCAGGCCTGTATCCTGGTCCCCGTCAAAGCCCAAGCCTTCGACATAGAAGGTATCGGTGCTGCTGTCATAGCTGATATTCGCGGCATAGCCGTCGCCGTCGTTCCCATCTGTGGGCTCGCTGCGGTAGATGCCACTTGCGGCAGTGGGACTGGTCGAACCAGGCGGCAAGGTTCTGTCGCTGGTGATGCCGCTGGAATTGTCGCTTGTGGTTTCTTCGTCGCCTTCGGTGCCATCTGTGCACCCGGCAACCAAGGCCACCGCGCACAGCAGGGCCCATGCTGTCCTGGTCATCTGCCTGTTTCCTTATGAATTCTGCTCTTTTTCTTTAAAAATCCGCTATGGCCGGGAAAAAGTCAACGAAAGAAGCCGGTGACGGGTGCGAAATTCTCTGAACTGTTGCACCTGCGTGAGCGCGCCCATATAGCTGTTTTTCCAAAGCCGCACCCCAGATATAGTGGCCTGCGACTCACAAATTCAGAATAAGGAAACTCCCATGCCCGTGACGTCCGAACAACAGGCCGAGATCGACACCCTGCGCAGCCAGCCTCGCCAGACTTTGCGCGCCGTGTCCGAGGGCATGGAGAGCCACCTGTACACCGCCTATCCCGTTCTGGATCATGGTTTCGTTCGCGTGGTGGATTACATGGGCGATGATGCAGCCATCTGTCAGGCCGCCCGCGTGTCCTATGGCAAGGGCACCAAATCGGTGCAGAATGACGAAGGCCTGATCCGTTACCTCATGCGCCACTGGCATTCGACCCCGTTCGAGATGTGCGAGGTCAAGCTGCACGTCAAACTGCCCGTTTTCGTCGCCCGCCAGTGGATCCGCCACCGCACCGCCAACGTCAACGAATACTCCGCCCGCTATTCGATCCTGGACCGCGAATTCTACATCCCCGGCCCTGAACAGCTGGCCGCACAATCGGTGATCAACAACCAGGGCCGCGGCGAGGCCCTGACCGGCGAAGAGGCCGCCCGCGTGCTGGACATCCTCAAATCCGACAGCACCCGCGCCTATGACCATTACGAGGAAATGATCTCGGATGAGGGCAAACAAGGCCTTGCCCGCGAACTGGCCCGCATGAACCTGCCCGCCAACATCTACACCCAATGGTACTGGAAAGTGGACCTGCACAACCTGTTCCACTTCTTGCGCCTGCGCGCCGACAGCCACGCCCAATACGAAATCCGCGTCTATGCCGACGAGATCTGCAAGATCGTCGCCGACTGGGTGCCCTTCGCCTACAAAGCCTTCGAGGATTATCGCATGGGTGGCGAAACCCTATCCGCCGCAGCCCTTGATTGCGTCCGCCGAATGCTGAAAGGTGAAGAGGTCACGAAAGAGAATTCGGGCATGTCCGCCCGCGAGTGGCGGGAGTTGCAAGAGGTATTGGGGTAAAGGTAATAATCCGCCCCCCTATGGAAGGGTGCGGCTCTGCGTGTAGTGAAACATCTGTGCGAAAACCGCCCTTCACGTTGCGTTGGAGTTGCCCTTGTTGGGGTGATCTCAGCGGCGTTTCTCGATTGGCAACACGAAGTGAAAGCTTGATCCGGGCAGTTCTTTGGGGGCTTTAGCAAAGCGTTTGGCCCGTTTGACCGAGGCGATCGCCGCCTGATCCAGCGTTGCATCTCCGGACGAGCGGACCAGCGAAACCCCCAGCAGCGCCCCATCGCGCCGGACGGTCAGGCGCACCACGCTGGTGCCGGTCGCGCGGCTGTTATGCGGATAGCGTTTTGCGCGGGCGATCTTGCTGCGGATCTTGGCGCCCCAGATCTGTTTCAACTTAGCTTGCTTACCCTTGGAAACAGTGGCCACAGCAGCGGTTTTGCTGTTGCCCGCCTGGGCCGAGCCGCCGCTGCCCGCGGCCTTCTGGCCGGTGCGCCCGTCGGAGGTTGGCTTGGGTTTCGCCTTGGGTTTAGGTGTGGATTTGGGTGCGGGTTTGGGCGGCGTCGGTTTGGCGGGGGTCGTGTCCACCTGCACCGGGTCTGAGTGGGGCGCGGAGAGATCTGCCACGCGCAACTCTGCCCGCGGTGCCGGGGCAATCGGGGATAGGGGCGCGGGCGGTGCGGTGGCTTGATCCCTGGGCGTGGCCGGTGGGTCGATGGCATTTTGCACGTCGACCGGGCGTTCCCAGGTTTCGACCATTTTTATTACGCTTGGGGTGGCCGCCTGGATGGACAACAGGGTCTCGCCGCCGGCGCCGCCTGCGTCGGCCCCTCCTTCGGGGCGCAGGGCGAAAAATGCCATATGCGCAGCGATGGCGATGGCCGTGAAGACCCCGATTTCGACCCAGCGCATCATTTCGTGGACACCACCAGTTCGACACGAGACAGCCCGGCCTCGGCCAGTTGGCGCAGGATGCGCGCCAGGACTGTGGCCTCCAGCTCGGCATCCGCGCGCAGCTGGATCACATGTGCTGTTGCACTGCGGATGGCAAGAGCCGCGAGCGCCGCCGCGCCACGCTGATCTTCAAACGCCAATTGCCCTGTGGTGTCGACATAGACAACCGGCTCGGACTCGGGCTCGGTTTCGCTGGCCGCTGTGGGGGGCGTCACCTCGAAGGGGTCGGGCGGGGCGATTTGCGCGGTCATGAGGAAGAAGATCAACAGCAGGAACACCACGTTGATCATCGGGACGATGCTTTCGCCGCGCGGGCGCCGGGTGGGTTCCTGGAAATCCATCGCTATTCCACCAACACAACCGAGGTAAACCCCGCTGCGCGCAGCTCTTCTGTTACAGCAACGAGACGTTGCAGCGTGGCGCCATCCTTGCCGCGCAGGATCAGCATGTCGGTGGGGGCATTTGTCAGCGGAGTTATCGCGGCGACCAGATCGGTGGTCACAACACCGTTCACGCTGAGAGTTTCGGGTGCGACATCGATTAACCGTGGCGGGCCGGAATACTCGCTTCCTCCGGTCGCGAGCGGCAGGGGCAGCACCAATTCCACACCAAAGCGCGAGGCCAGCATGAAGAAGACCAACAGCAGGAACACCACGTCGATCATCGGGGTCAGGCTGGGCTTGCGTCTGGGTCTGGCGGGCGGTGCGAACTGCATCGGATTACTCGGCGGCCAGTTTGATTTTCTTGGGTTTTTCGGCGACGAACAGGCGTGTGGCGCTGTCCTCTAGGTCGCGGCGGACCTTGTCGATCACGGATTCAAACCAGGTCAGCGCGGCCGAGGCCGGGATGGCTACGGCCATGCCGGCGGCGGTGGTCAGAAGGGCCTCCCAGATGCCGCCCGCCAGCAATGCGGGATCAGCGCGCGAGCCTGCGGCCTGAAGCGCCTGAAACGCGGCAATCATGCCCAAAACGGTGCCCAAAAGGCCCAGAAGCGGTGCGATAGTCGAGATCAGCTCAAGCGCACCCAGCCCGGTGCGCGCCCGGGCGATCTGCGCCTTGGCGGTGCGTGCGGTTTCTTCGCGGGCGATGGAATCGGGCATCGTTTCAATGGCTTGCAGGGCCGCGGTGACAACCCGCGACCGGACGCTGCGACGCCCCTTTACCATGGCCATCGCCCCGACAGCGTCACCGTTTTCGTATAGGGCAACCGCCTTTTGTGACGTGCGATAGGACCAAGCGCCGATCAGCACCAAGCGCCAGATTTTCCACAGGATCAGGGCCAGGGTGATCACCGACAACCCCGCGATCGCCCACAGGGCGGGGCCACCATTGGTGAGGAATGTGAGGGCTTGGTTCGCGGCGTGCTCGGTGCGGGCGGACAGGGGGGCGGCGGATAGTGCGGTTTCGGTCGCCGGTTGGGAGGGCGCTGGCACGGATGGGGTGCCAGGCTGCGCCGAGCTCAGCTCGTTGGCTTGCAATTCAGGCGCTGAAAAGGACGAAACGTCTGTCTCGACCAGGGGGGCAGCGCCGTCTTGAGCACCGTCTTGTGCACCGGCGCCGACCGGGCAAAGCAGCAATACAGAAAGAAGTAGAGTTCGGACCATGTCGAGCCCCATATGATCGTGGTTTTAACCGATGCGCGGCGTCGAGGATCCTCTTATCAGGTCCTGCGCTGCAAATAAAACCACGACCTTGATCCCGCGATCAAGACGTCGAGAGAGTGCATCCGCGCCATGCTGTGTCAGTGCGAGTAGGGTCGCAGAGTGTTTCTGTCAACGAAATAGACGCGGCAAGTGGCCCAAGCCCTGGGGGGCTTAGTGAAAATCCCGGCTTGGGAATAGCCGTTTCGCCTGATCACGCGGGTGCATGGCCCGCCTGGGATACCGAGCGTTTTTCGGGGTGTCATCGGCGCGAGGACCTTCGGTGGTCAGCGCCTCGGGTTGAGGGTGGCCCAACTGGGACAGTTTATGGGACAGGTCCTCGATCTGCTGGGCGATCAGATGCACAACGATGCCCTCGCGTTGCAGATAGCCGGTGACGCGCAACAGCCGCCCGCCCATGACAACCCGCCGGAACTGTTCATAGACCTTGGGCCAGACCACCACGTTGCTGACATCGGTTTCGTCTTCCAGTGTCAGGAAAATCACCCCAGAGGCGGTGCCCGGGCGTTGCCGGGTGATCACCAGGCCGCAGACACTGTACCGCCCCAGGGGGACTTCTTTCAGGGCGGCATGGGTGACAAGACCGGGCAGCGAGGGCCGCAGCAGCTCCATCGGGTGGGCGCGTAGGGTCAGCCGTGTGGAAACGTAATCTTCTACGACTTCCTCGCCCAGATGCATGTTGGGCAGATCGACAGAGGGTTCGTTGCTGACCTCACCGTCGATCGGGTCGTTGAACAGCGGCAAGGGGCGGGGGCTTTGGATCGATTTGACCTGCCACAAGGCATCGCGCCTTGTCAGTCCCATGTCGGAAAACCCGTCTGCCTCGGCCAGGCGGGTCAGCACATCGGGCCGGATCCCCGCGCGCAGCCACAGGGCCTGTGGGTCCGGGTAGCCATTGCCGCGCGCAGCGGTGATCCAGCCGGCGTCGTCCTCTTTGAAGCCTTTGATCTGGCGAAACCCAAGCCGCAACGCCAAAGCACCATCCGGGCGGCGTTCGAGTGTGTTGTCCCAGTCTGAATGGTTCACGCAGATCGGGCGGACCTCGACCCCATGTTCGCGCACATCCCGCACGATCTGGGCGGGGGCGTAAAACCCCATCGGCTGCGAATTCAGCAAGGCGCAGGCAAAGATCGCCGGATGATGGCATTTCAGCCAGGCCGAGACATAGGCCAACATGGCAAAGGCCGCGGCGTGGCTTTCGGGGAAGCCATAGTCGGCGAAACCTTCGATCTGGCCGAAACAACGCTCGGCGACCTCTTGGGAGTAGCCATTGTTCAGCATCCCGGTGATGAACTTGTCGCGATAGGCGCCAATCGTGCCCATCCGCCGGAACGAGGCAAGCGAGCGGCGCAAATGATCGGCCTCTTCGGCGGAAAACCCCGCGCCGACCACCGCGATTTGAAGGGCCTGTTCCTGAAACAAGGGCACCCCCAGCGTGCGGGCTGTGACCTCTTCCAGTTCTGGGCCGAACGGTTCGGATTTTTCCTGCCCATTGCGTCGCCGGATATAGGGCTGCACCATGTCGCCCTGGATCGGACCGGGGCGGACGATGGCGACCTCGATCACCAGGTCATAAAATTCACGCGGGCGCATGCGGGGCAGAAAGTTCATCTGCGCGCGGCTTTCGACCTGAAACACGCCAATCGCATCGGCTTGGCACAGCATGTCATAGGTGGGCGTGTCGGCCTGGGGCACCGTTGCAATGCTGTGGGTGATATTGTTGTGGCTTTGCAGCAGCTCAAAGGACTTGCGGATACAGGACAACATCCCCAATCCCAGCACATCGACCTTGAGGATGCCTAGGGCGTCGATGTCATCCTTGTCCCAGCAAATGACGGTGCGGTCCTCCATCGCGGCGTTTTCAATCGGGGCCAGTTCATCCAACCGCCCGGCGGTGATGACAAACCCGCCCACATGTTGCGACAGGTGCCGGGGAAAGCCGATGATTTCGCCGATCAGGTGGATGGTCTGCATCAGGCGGCGGTCGGCTGGGTCAAGGCCAAGCTCTCGGAGCCGATCCAGGTCCACGCCGCCATTGCCGCTGCCCCAGATCTGACCAGACAGCCCGGCCGTCACGTCCTGGCTGAGCCCCATGACCTTGCCCACTTCGCGGATCGCAGCACGAGAGCGAAAATGGATGACAGTGGCGCACAGTCCGGCACGGTGACGGCCGTATTTGCGGTAAATCCACTGGATCACCTCTTCGCGCCGCTCATGTTCGAAATCGACGTCAATATCGGGCGGTTCGCCCCGGTATTTTGACACGAACCGCTCAAAGACCATGGCAATCATATCGGGGCTGACATCGGTGATGCCCAAAAGATAGCAGAGGATCGAATTGGCCGCAGACCCACGCCCCTGGCACAAAATGCCCTGCGACTTGGCGAATTGCACGATGTCATGGACGGTCAGGAAATAGGCCGGAAATTTCAGCTCTTTGACCACGGTGAGCTCTTTGTGCAGCAGCTCCAGCGCCCGTGCGGGCGGGCCATTCGGATAGCGGCGTTTCAAGCCCTCGTTCGCAAGTCGCTCCAGCCGGTTCTGCGGGGTTTCCCCATCGGTTTCCTCGTGCGGGTATTCATAGGACAGCTCGCTCAGATCAAAGCTGCACTTGTCCGCTATCTCGAGTGTGCGGCGCAGTGCGGCGGGGTGATTGCAGAAAACGCGAGCCATGTCCGCCCCTGCCTTCAGACGACGTTCGCCATTGGGCAGCGCGCGGGTTCCGATCTCGTCGATTGTAAGATGCTCGCGCAGGCAGGTCAGCACATCCGCCAATTGTCGTCGGCTGGCCCGGTGCATCAGCACATCCCCCACAGCGACCATCGGGGCCGAGGCCCGCCCCGCGGCCTGTGCGCAGCGATTCAGATAGGTTTGATCACTGCCATCATACCGCGGGGCGGCCCCCAGAAAGACATGCCCTGGAAAGTGCCGCCGCAGGGTGCTGATATCCGGGATGGCCTGGGTCAAATCGCCTTGCGGCAGGGCGATAAGGATCATGCCCTTGCAGGCCACAAACAGATCTTTGCTGTATAGAATGCAGTCGCCTTTCTCGGCGCGGCGTTTGCCCAAGGTCAGAAGACGCGACAGACGGTGATATGCGGCCCGGTCTTGGGGTAGGGCAATCCAGTCCACCGCGCTGTCTTGCAGCACCAACCGGCATCCGACGATCAGTTTGGGCAAGGCGATGATGTCGGGCTTGTCTAGGGCATCTCCATGATGTGTGACCTGCCGGGACGAGCTGTCCATCCGTTGCTGAGACCGGATCTGCACCGTGTCCTGTGTTTCGCGTTTCAGCTCTTTGAGCGCGGACCAGGCCCGCACCACCCCGGCCAGCGAATTGTGATCCGTGATGGCGATGGCGGACAGGCCCAGTTCGGCGGCGCGCAGCATCAGTTCCTCGGGATGAGAGGCCCCCGTCAGAAAGGTAAAGTTCGTGGTCACGCAAAGCTCGGCATAGCCCTGCACTGCCACCGGGCTGTTTGGGGGCTGTTGTCGCTGGGTCTTGCCAGGTTGCAGGGGGGAATTGGCCTTGGTCATGCGAGTTCCCCCTGCACGAACCAGCCTGGATTTTGCGGTGTATAAAACAGCCACAGCCTGCGCCCTTCGCGCGTTTCCACCCGCCAGTAATCGCGCAGACCCGAGCGCCACTGGTCATCCTCGAGCCACCATTCGGGGGCGATGCGCTCGGGGCCGGTGGCGCGCCCTGTGGTCAGGGACATGCGCCGCCAACGAAAATATCTTGGAGGCCGGGGCCCATCGCCGGCTATGGGCTCGGGGGGGAACAGGCACACCGGGCGAGGTTGCACAGTGCTCCAACCGCTTGCGGGGTCAGAATATGCCGTTGGGGCCATGATGAAGCTGCGCTCGGGGATATGGCTGTCAGCGGGAAGAAAACGCTGGATATTCTCCAGCCCGATCCGTGTGCCAAGCCGGCTGATCAGATCGTCCAGCTTCTCTTGTCCGCCACTCGAGACATGGCTGATCTGACGTATTGGCAGGTTTTCGACTTGTGTTGCCTCCAGCCGTAGCTGATCAATGCCGTATCCGGCGTCAATCTCGGCCAGGCCGCGCTCGAACAGGGCCAGAATCCGGCCGGGTTCGCGCAGGGGGCGGGCCAGGCGCAGCTCGACCTGCTGCTGGTCTTGATCAATGCGCCGCAGGCTCAGGCAAAGCTGTCGTGCGCCCATCTCTTGTGCCTTCAACTTGGCACACAGCTTGGACAGCAATCGTTCTGTTCCGGCCATGACATCGGGCAAAAGCCCAATGGGGTCTGGTAGGCTCATGCGGACCGCGTAATGGGGTGGAGCAGCTTGCGGAGAGATTTCTTCGGGCTGTGTGCCCAAGGCCTGATCCAGCCGCAATACAAGGCCCGGCCCGAACCGGCGTGTCAGCGGCGCGCGTGCCACCCTGCTCAGATCACCAATGGTGCGCAGCCCCAGGCGTTGCAGGGCAACAGAGGTCTCTTGCGCGATCCGCAACCCGGCAACGGGCAGGTCTTTCAGCGCAGACAGCATATCGCCGCTTGGGGCTATGCCTTCGCCATGATGGGCCAGGGCCCAGGCCGCGCCGCGCGTATCGGCCAGACCAATCTGGACCGACACACCGGCACGCGTAAGGCGGCTGCGCAGATCGGCGAGCAACCTCTCTTCGCCGCCCAACAGATGAGCCGACCCGGTGATATCCAGCACCAGACCATCCGCACCTTCAAGACCGACCCAGGGGCAATACCGCGTGGCCCACCGACAAAGCATATGTAGAAACCGCTGATCCTGGGCGGGCTCGGCTGCGCGGCTTTGCAGATCAGGGCAAAAGGCACGGGCATCCGCATAGGGCATCCCCGGATGCAGCCCGGCCTGTGTGGCTGCTCTGTTCAGGCAGTAAATCCGATTGGCGTTTTGTTCTTTCAGGGTCAGGGCAAAGGGGCCGTTATAGGTATGCAACCGCAGAACCCGGTCACTTGCCAGCCGGGGGAACCATAGTGATACGACGCGCCGTCCGGTCCCATCGAACATACCAAACACCCAATGTTCCTGATTTGTTCTTAATAAGCTCCCACCGTTGCAGAGTTGAGTCCCCGGTCGGTGTGGCTGGATCGAAAACCGGCGCACAGCGCCAGCGCGTTTCCACGGCGTTGCTGCCCATGCCTTCGGGGATGATCGCCACGCCGGTGGATTTTCCGTCGCGGGCGGCCAGCTGCAACCGGCGTCCCTCGGTCAGGCCAATGGGTTTGCCAAGCTGCAGGACAACCAATGACACGGCGCCTGAACGCAGGGCCTCTTCTGCGACGGCCAGCGTTTCGGTCTGGTCTTTGGTGGCGCAGATCGCCATGCGGGATGGGTCCACAAAATCGGCAAAGCCCGTGGGGTTGATCTGTCTGTTCTCCCACGCTTCGCGCACCCAGATTACATTGCCCGGCCGCTGCGCCATGACCGCAAAGGCAAACGCATAGGCCCCGGCACCGCAGACTTCGTGTGTCCGAGACGCGACAGGCGGAAAGAAGGGAATCTTGGCAGGCATAAAGAGAATGTAGGGGAAAACACCAAACCCAAACAATACCGGCGAGCGACACGGATGCGCAGAAAATCACCCGTGCCCAGGCGGTCGCGCAGCTGCGCGAACACGCGGGTTCTGTCTGTGAAACGGTCCGTATCCATCAATCCTGTACAGTGTTTCAGGTGCATCCCCCCGGCGCTGGGCAGACGCGCCGAGGATACTAAGCGTTGAAAGGATTGCGATTTTGGGCGAAACTGGTGCCCAAGGCTCGACGAGCATTGGTATTTGGTTTTTAAGGAAGAGTGCTATGGAATTTCTGCTCATGTCTTTGTTGGGGATTGGGATATTTGCCGTTGCCCTGATGGATGGCGACACCCCCGAGCCACAAAGCGGACAAGACGCCGATCCGGACGCCTCTGATCCCACGGACACTGCGGATTCTACGCCCACAGAAGAGACAACCGACCTCTTGGCCCCGGAACCGCCATCGCTTGGGACGGATGCCATTGAGGTCACAGATGCAGTTGGGGCCATTGACGATAGCACGCAATCCGAAGGCCGCGCTTACCACGTGAGCGACGACAATTATGACATCGAAACTGGTCGCGGCGACGACACCCTGGTCGTCGACGGAAGTGTGCTTGGCACTGTGTTCCTGGGGGATGGCGATGATGCGGCCTGGGGCGGAGACCTGCGCGATGTGATGCGCGGCGAGGGCGGCGATGACAGCCTGTATGGGGGTGGTGGGGATGATGTTCTGGTGGATACCGAGGGCGAAAACATCCTTTTTGGAGGCGAGGGTGACGACTTCATTCGCGGCTCCAGCGGATCGACGCTTGTGGGCGGTGAGGGCGCGGATGAATTTGAGCTGACCCTGTCCTCAAACGCTGAAAACCCCCTGCAAGTGCTGGACTATGATCCCGAGACGGACCTGCTGAGTGGGATACATCTTTTGGTTTCGGATGGGGATACTTACGACGTGACCGCTGTCGCCCGCGAGGCAGGGGACGGTGCCAATCTGATGTTTGGTGATCGTGTACTCGCCGAGGTTTTCGGCGCCTCGGTCGATGACCTTATGGATATTCCGGTCCGTATCAGTCTTGATGGTGGGGCGTTCACGGATGATGAAACGGGTCACCTTATTGACGGCGATTACTTTTCACCCGAGACGATTTCTGCTGGTGGAGGGGATGATACGGTTAGTGGCGGTCCCGGGGACCTTGTCGATGCAGGAGACGGAAATGACCAGGTCGCGGTCCATGGCCAGTTCTCGCAAGACGTTTCGAACCCGAGCGACATGAGCACAGTTCAGGGGGGCTTGGGCGATGATATCATCCTGTCCAGCAACGGAAACGAGCTTGCCGGAGGAGAGGGCGCGGACATCTTTGGGCTGTCCCTGACGCAATATAACGCGGCCGGAACCGGGGCTGGCTTTGATCTAACCAAGTCTGTCATCACCGATTTCAATCCTGCTGAGGACGTTATCTACATCGAGAGCGGTTTTATCACGCAAGAGGGGGGCAGAGCCGACGAGCCAGAGGCCACCCTATCGATCGAGGTGTGGACAGACGGGTTGGGGGCGGACATCTTGGCAGGCGACCAGGTTATCGCTCGGGTGACGGGCGGACAATCGCTGCGCGTTGCGGATTTGATGATTGCCCAAAGCCTGGAATTGTCCCTGCTTGGATCTCATTGACGCAGACCTCAGCCGCTCGTTTCCGCGATCATCATCGTCTTTTCAAAACCGGGCAGATGTCGCGTCGCACAGCCTTGGAAAAGCTGGAGTACGTGAGGAAAAGGCAAGGGTTTTCGTCGGGGCAAAATGTGCTGCTGAAGGGTCGATTGCACCTACCTTTGGTCTTGCGGGCGGAGAAGCAAATCCGCAAGAGCTGCCTCCAGCGCCGGGACGAGATCGGTGGTATCATCCACGATGCCGACGTCACTATTGATTTGAAACGCAATCGTAAGGTTGTGATCCGCATAGTGTCTTAGGCTGGAAACGTAGCCGGGAATCCAACCACCGTGGCCATATACGGGTCCGTTTGGCGTGTTCTGATGGATCGCCACCCCTGCGCCGTAGAAAATGTCCGGTGCATCCGGGTGGACGGCGACTCCATCCAGCAAAGCGCCCAGATACTCTGTCTCCATCGCCATGCCCGAGAACAAAGCCTGCCCCCAAATTGCGAGCTCGGCCGAGGTGGACACAAATCCACCACCTGTCCATTCGATGACCGGGTTCCAGGTCAGGCGGCCGTCGTCATCCATCGTGCGGGGCGCGAGGCCAAAAGGATTGTCATTGATGGTATATCCAACCGCAAGGTCTTGGAGTGTGGGGCTGTTGGATGGGGCTGTGGCGGACAGGCCCAACGGATTCAGAAGGTGCTCGGCGGCCAGTTCAAACACGCGTGTCCCGGTCGCGGCCTCCAGGGTCAGGCCCAGTAAAATATAGCCCGTGTCGGAATAGCTCCAGGACGACCCAGCCTCGAAAAGCGCAGGTGTGTCCAACACGAAAGACACCAATTCCACAGGATCGAACCGCTCTGACTGCCCCATGGACATCAACCTGGGCGCCACGCCCTCGATGTGAACGTGGTCCGGCACCCCCGATGTGTGGGTGAGAAGATGAGCAATCGTCAAGTCCTTCGCGTTTGGTACGCGTGCGAACCACGGCTGATCCCCAAGGTATTTCGACACCAGATCGGTCCGGCTCAGCAGTCCCTCGGCTTCAAGGGACAGCACAAGCGCGCCCCAAATCGACTTGCCGATGCTTGCGGCCAACATCCGGGTCTTTGGTGTCATCGGGTGACCGGCCTCGACATCCGCAAGACCCACGGCAAAGCTCTGGACCTCTGTGTCAGGGGTCTTAAAGGCGACCGTCGCCCCCGGGAACCCGTAGGTTTCGTGAAAAGAGCCCAGCAGCGCCTGCATTTCGACCCTGAGATCTGACGGGTCGGCATGGGCGGCCAAGCTCGAGAAGATTAGCCAGGCGGGAACGAAGACTACCGCACGACAAAGCGATATCATGGATGTGCTCGGCGACGTTCGGGGATGACCTGTGTCACCGCGCCGGTCCGCGACAGCATGGTGTCTTGGTTCCACCACACCACGACCACCGCCACAGCGACCAGAATCCAGGTGTCGTATGGCTGCGCATCCGGCCAAAGTGGCAGGATCAACTGCCAGTGAAACAGCATCGGCCACAGCAGGCTGCCACGCCCCGAATTGAAAATGGGTGTCACAAGCACGGCCAGGGTGATGTTGCCAAGGAGGAATGGAAAGAAACTCCAGCCCGCGAAGACCGTACCGGACAAGAAGAACGCAGGAAGATGCCAGATGCCCCAGACGGTCCCGATGGTCATGCCCGCCCAAAGAGGCGCCACATGCCGTTGCAAGAGGGGCTGTGCGACGCCGCGCCAGCCGAACTCTTCGATCGGGCCCAGGAAGAGCATCATAAAGGAAAGGGCGATCATCGCGCTGGCGCTTTCGGGTGGCATGGGCGCAAGGAGAGGTCCCGATTTCAGGACAGACCCGAGCATATAGACAAGCGGGATGCCGACCAGGATGAAGACCAGCCAGAAGGTCGATAAGCGCCCGATAAAAAGCCGGGACAGAAAGGCTTTGAGCCCGGCGACTCCGCCATAGAAAAGCACAAGCCCAAACGCCGAGATCGCTGGCGCCCAGGTCGCCAAAAAGAATAACGGATGCGATCCGCTGATCTCTCCGAATGTCGAAAACGACCAGTCAGGCGCCACAATATACATTCCGACAACGCCCCATGTGAGGGCGAAGGTCAGAAGGAAGAAGCCGATCAAAGCAGAGGAGGGGACCTGAAAGGCCCGTGTTGGTGCAGCAACATCTGTCATGGAAATACTTCCTAAGGTTGAGAGGTGTGTCCCTGCTCATGCCTCTACTCCATCGCCCGAATGGGGTTCATGAAGCCAAAGCTTCCCGGCGCGGCGCCGAGTGCTTTTTCTATGATTGTCTGCGCCACCAGGCGCCGAGTGCGCAGTTCTGCGTCTGTAAATCCGAACAGATCGCCATCCGTCAGGAACTGAGTGCCCGTGAAGAGAAACTGGATGGTTTCCAGGGGGCGCGCGACGTCGAAGACGCCTTCGTCAATGCCTTGCTCGACGATCTGGGCAAGGATTGGTGACAGCTGTAGGACCGTCTGAATGTTGATGAGTTCGTGTAGCTCCCGGTTCTCGGGAAGATGCAGCATTTCAGCGACTTCAAGGCTGCCGTCATTGCCGATATGGCTGTTTCCCAGCAGCGCCTCCATCTTCTGCATCGCAGAGAGTGAGGGGGCATCGGCCACGCCATTGGCCATCTCGACGATCTGGTTCAGCGTCTTGTCTGCAATGGCTTCCAGAATGTCGGGCTTGGATTTGAAATAGTAATAGAACGTGCCCTTCGCGACCCCGATTTCGCGAATGATCATCTCGACCGAGCACTTGGCATATCCATGCTGACGAAACAGCCGCTCTGCTGTTTCGACGATCTCTGCGCGCCGTTCTTCTGGGGCTTTGATGATTCGTGCCAAGGCTGTCTCCGATTTGTGGCTCTTTTATTGACTGACGGTCAGTCAGTCAATATGCGTAAAACACTTGCCTGCCCGACAAATGGCTTTGGGCGCGGCATCATCCTTGTCCAATTCGGCCTGGAGGTTCATCGTGAGTGGTACGGCAATTCCTGCTCGGCGGGCGTGTGATCGCAAAGTCCATCAAAGTGGGGCGGGTCGTTGAATGCGCATCGGCCCCAAAATGGCCAGTCGAGAGTTCGGCCCTGCCCGGCGCAAATGATGGAATGGCCGCGCCGACATATATCGGCGCAGCCTGGTACGGAGGCCGTTTTATGAGCCGCTCGCCACTGCTAGCTGGCGTTCTTCGCGCGCCTTCAGTTCCTTCTTCCGGATCTTGCCTGTTGCCGTCATGGGCAGTGCGTCCATGAATTCGATGGCGCGCGGATATTTTTGCGCCGCCATCCGGTTCTTAGCCCAGGAAATGAGCTCTGCCTCGTTGATCTTGGCCCCTTCGGCCAGAACCACACAGGCCTTGATCTCTTCGCCCAGCCGGTCATCGGGGGTTCCGATCACCGCAACAAGGCTGATGGCCTCGTGTTCCGTCAGCATGGCCTCGACTTCGGCGGGATAGATGTTTTCACCGCCGCGAATGATCATTTCCTTGATCCGGTCGAGAATATACAGATACCCGTCCTCGTCGAATGTGCCCACATCGCCGGTATGCATCCAGCCGTCTCTGATCGCATCTGCGGTCTTTTCGGGGGCGCCGAAATAGCCCTTCATCACGTTGTGCCCCCGGCAGATGATCTCGCCCCGGTCGCCCGGCGCTACATCTTTGCCTTCCGGATCGACCACGCGCACATTCACCCCCCAAAACGGGGTGCCCACCGACCCGATCTTGCGATCCATATCCAACCGGTTGAACGTGATCCCAGGCGAGGTTTCGGACATGCCGTACCCCTCGATAATGGTGGTATGGAACTTTTCCTCAAACGCAGTCAGCGTCGCGCCGGGGATCGATTGGCCAGCAGAAATACAACAGCGCAGATGCTTGGAAATATTGTCCAGGTTCGCGTCTGTTTCGGTGTTCAGAAGCGCCCAATACATGGTCGGAACCCCGCAAAACACCGAGACGTTTTCGCGATCCAGTAGTTGCATCACTGGGCCAGGTTCAAACTTGGGAACCAGGACATGGGTCACGCCGTGGTAGATGCCCGAGGCCATTTGCACGATCAAACCAAAGACATGGAACAAGGGCAGGACCAACAACGACACATCACTGTCTTGATACTGCATCAGGTCGCGCAGCAACACGGTGTTCATCATCAGGTTCGAGTTGGTCAGTTCGGCCCCTTTGGGCGCACCCGTGGTGCCAGAGGTGTAGATGATGATTGCCGTGTCGTCGGCCTGCGTTTGAACAGGGTCAAACTCCACCGATTGCCCCTGCATCAAACGGCCAAGCGTCTGCGTGCCTTCAATCGGAGAAGCCGCAGCCGGATCCGCCGTGACCATAAAGAAGTGGTCGCAATCCGGGGCATTTTCGAAGGCTTCAAAACCCCACCCCCCCATCGGCAGAACCTCATTTCCCTCGAAACAGAAATAGGCCTTGGCCTTGCAATCCTTGAGGTGATACTCGATCTCGCCTGGCTTCAGCAGCACGTTCAGCGGTACCAAAACCGCGCCCGCCTTCAGAATGCCAAACAGGATCATCGGAAAATAGGGAACGCTCAGGCAGCTGACCGCCACCTTGTCCCCGGGGCGAATGCCCTTGGCCACCAACCCGTTCGCAACCTGATTTGCGGCCGCGTTGACCTGCGAATAGGTCAAAGTGGTGTCCATAAACTTGAACGCTGGATGATCCGGCCGACGGCGTGCGGTATCCTCCATAATGACGGAATAGTTCAGCATTGCTTCCTCCCTAACGCGATGCTTCAATTCATGATGACGACTGGTTTGACGACCGTGCCTGCCTTCGCGGCGGCGATGGCGGTCGCGATCTCCGAGAAATCGAATTTCTCGATCAGCCGGTCAAAGGGAAAGTCCCCTGCCTGCCACATCTCCAGAAGTTGGGGAATGAAGCGGTGCGGGTCTGCATCGCCCTCGATCACGCCAAGCAAATTGCGCCCCAACAAGAGGTGCCCCTGATCAATCATGATTTCGTTTTCCAAGCCGGCCAGGCCGACGGTGGCACAGCTGCCCGGGGTGCGCAGAACCTCGAGCGCCTGACGCACGACAGGTCCCACGCCCACGCAGTCGATGCTGAAGTCCAGCCCCGGGCTGGCGACCTCCATCACATCCCAAACCAAATCATCCGTTTCTGTTGGGTTGAACACGTGTGTCGCCCCAAGCTCTGTGGCCAGTTCCAACCGTTGAGCGTTCGGATCCACGGCCATGATGGTGTCGCACCTTGCGGCTTTGGCCGCCATCAGGGCTGCCAATCCGACGCTGCCCATGCCGAAAATGGCGATCGACTGGCCCGGTTTTGGTTTCAGAACGTTCAACACGGTCCCGGCGCCCGTCATGAAGCCACACCCCAGCGGACCAAGGATTTCAAGCGGCAGGGATTTGTCGACCTTGACCGCGTTGCGCTGGCTGACAATCGCCTCGGTCGCAAAGGTGGACTGGCCAAACCAGCTGCCGTGGAGCTCTCCTCCGTTGCATCCACACAGGGTCGGGGAGCCATCCATCCGGGTGCCGAAATAGTTCAGCGCGGCGAAGACCTCGCAATAGGCGGGGCGCCCATCCAGGCAAAACTCGCATTCGCCGCAGGTGTCAAAGCTCACCACCACATGATCACCCGGGACAAGATGCGAAACCTCGGACCCGACATTCACAACCACGCCTGCGCCTTCATGCCCCAGAACGACAGGGGTCGGCAGGGGCACCATCCCCTCGAGTGCGCTGAGGTCTGTGTGGCAAATTCCGACGCCATGCACTTTGATGTGCACCTCGTTCGGGGCCAGATCCGTCAGCGTCATCTCTTCAAGAGACAGCGCTTGCCCGGCTTCGTGAAGAACCGCTGCCTTAGCCATCGGACATGTCCTCCCACGGGGTCGAAACCACGACATCAAAGATATGAGCGTCGAGGCTGCGGGTCATGTCCGCGTGGATGAACTTGGTTTCGGTATACTCGTCCAGCGCTTGCGGACCCAGCTCGCGCCCAAGGCCAGATTGTTTATAGCCACCAAAGGGATAAAGGTGATTGACCATGTGCCAATCATTCACCCAAACGGTCCCGGATTCGATCTGCCGTGCAATTGCTACACCGCGCTCGGTATCCTGCGTCCAGACCCCTGCGGACAGCCCATATTCAGTGTCATTTGCAATGGCGATGGCTTCTTCGTCCGAGTGAATGCGGATCACCGACAGAACCGGGCCAAAGATCTCTTCACGGGCGATTTTCATATCGTTGGTGACGTCAGTGAAAATCGTCGGCTCGATCCAATATCCGCCCTCGACGGCCGTGGGATCACCGCCCCCAAGCGCAAGCGTCGCGCCCTCGGCCTTGCCCGCTTCGATATAGGATTGAATGCGCGCTTTTTGCCGGGCCGAGATGATCGGCCCCATATCGGTGTCAAAATCCATCGGGTCGCCCATGACCACGGTTTTGGCGCGGGCAATCAGGGCCTCCATGAACCTGTCATAGATCGCATCGTGCAACAGCAACCTTGTGCCGCTTTCACAGGCCTGTCCCGAATAGACAAGAAAGGCGAACAGCGTCCCGTCCACAGCTTCGCGCAGGTCCGCGTCTTCCAGAACGATATTCGGACCCTTGCCGCCCAATTCCAGCGTGACCTTCTTCAGGTTGTCGCTGGCGGCCTGCTGAACAAGCTTGCCCACGGCTGTCGAGCCGGTGAAGGCGATTTTGCGGACATCTGGATGCGCGGCCAGTTGGGCGCCGACAACTTGCCCAAGCCCGGTCACCACGTTTAGAACCCCGGCAGGCAGCCCGCATTCATGGGCGATTTCGGCAAATTTCAACAGGATCAAAGGCGTCTTTTCATCCGCCTTCACCACGATTGTGTTCCCGGCTGCCAGGGCGGGTCCGATTTTCCAGATCGCCAGCAACAGCGGGAAGTTCCACGGCACGATTGCGCCGCACACGCCGACGGGCTCTTTCCGGATCAATCCGGCGGCCAGCGTCGGATATTCGAGCATCGGCCCGGACTTCTCGAACTCATAGCTGCGCGCGCTGTCTGCAAAGTATCGCAGATGCGCGATCGCATAGCCCACGTGGAACGCGATCGCGGCCCGGATCGTCACCCCGTTTTCACGCACGTGTAGTTCGCAAAGCTCGTCAAGCTGCTCATTCATACGATCCGAGATCGCTTCAAGAATATCGGCGCGCTCTTCGGGGTCCATATTGCGCCAGTCCCCGCGCTCGTGGGCGGATTTGGCGGCCGCAATGGCTTGCGCCATCTCGTCTTCGCCCCCTGCGGCGGCGGTTCCTACAAGTTGCCCATCAATGGGCGACAGGATCTCGGTTCGATCAGGCGTGTCCACCCATTTGCCGTCAATATAGAGCGGCAAATGCAGGGCATCATTTGCAGAGTCTTTCACGCCGTCATCTCCGCATCTTTTTCGGCCATCATGGCTTTGTACTTTGGAAACAATGGCTTGGTCGCAGGGATCAACTTGAGGATTTTGGTAACCGGCCCTTTGGCCTTCACCTTGCCACGGGCCAGATTGACGGCGACGTTGTATTCACCACGCCAATATTTATTGGCGTCATCGGCCGACATCTGCATCCGTACATCTGGCTTGATGTCACTTTCACCCTCGTGGACGACAATGCCGTCCGGCTTCATTTCAATGGTCAGAATCGCGGACGGGCCGTTGTATTCCAGGCGCAGGGTGATGCCCGATGCCTTGAGCGCTGGCCCCACTTCCGGATCCCCATCAGCCTGGCGAAAAATCCCACCCAGATAATGATAAAGCTCCGCCGTATCTTTGAAGTAAGCCATGACATTTCCTCCCTACATGTTGGCTTCTGCATCGACGAAAATTTCGAGATGCAAATCGTGCTCTTCCGGGACGCGGGTGAAACGCGCAAAGTCCGTCTCGCCAACGCGTCGTAGATTCTGTTCGTCCTTCAGCGCTCGCCCTGTCATTTTGGCCGGCTCTTTGCTGAGGACCACGTGGGCCGCTTAGGCCATGATCGCAGGTGAAGATCAGTCTCTGCTGCGCCAGGTTCATCTTTCGACCCCTTTCAGGCGCACTTCCTCTGCGAGCATCTGTCCGAAACGATTGACCATTTGCTCCAATTGCGCGGGATCGTTCAGGAAGCGACCGTGAATGATCAGCCCCCGCAAAAAGGTCCGTGCCATGCTCCACAAAAGCGCGGCGTCTTCTTCAGAGCCGCTGACCGCGGTGAAGCGTTGGACTGCTGAACGGCAAATCTTGGCGTCCCAATCTTCAAGCATCGGACCGATTTCGGAATCGAGCTCTAAATCCGTGCGGCTGGCGACGATGATTTCGATAAAGGCGCGCCCCTCGCGTGTGTTCACAACGTGGCGCCAGTGAAACATCAAGAAATCCGCGACATTGCCGGACGCTGCCGCGCGGGCCGTGCCAGCGCCTGCCTGCGTGGGGCGGATCGCAGCCTCGAGCAATCGGCGGCACGCGAAGGTGATCATCTCTAGTTTCGAAGCAAAGTGATAGGTGAGGGCGCCACGAGACAGGCCAGAGAGCTGCTGGACGGCCGAGAATGTCGTCGCCGAATACCCTCTTTCGTCCAGGCTGGTCAGAATCGCCTCATAGACCGCATCCCGGGTCTCTTTGACTCTGTCCTCTTGGCTGCGCCGCTTGGGCTTGGTTTCTGGTTGCGCCATGCTTGTCTCCTTGTCGCCAACATACAGAACGTTCGGTCTTTTTCAATATTTTTATTGAACACCCGATAATAAACACATTATTAAAGTCGCATTGGGGAGTTTAAAGTATCAAAAACCGACCATAAGGTTTGTTATTTTCGGGGGGGGAGTATGCAGGTCACATCAAAGCTTTCGTCGGGGGTGGAGGTTTCTCAGACACACCGAATCACGATGCTGGGCGAATTCAAGATTTGCCGCCGCCCAGAGCAACACGGCAGGGTTCGGGCCATCTGCTTGCAACCCTGTTTGGAAGCCCAATCGCACACACTGTGCACGATCAGTTTTGGTGGAAGGAGGACGTAGCTGATGCTCCATCATTTGGAACAGGATTTTCAGCATCTCGATCTCGAACGACAGGGCGGATGGCTTACCGTCTGGTTCAACGAACCAGAGCGGCGCAACCCTTTGACATCGCAGCGTGTCACCGAAATCCTGCGATTGGCCGATTGGCTTGACAATGCCCCCGAGATCCGGGGCGTGGCCTTTCGCGGCCGAGGCGGCGTTTTCTGTGCCGGCGGAGATCTCAAGGCGTTCCTGTCCATGGCGGGTGACTCGGGCCGGACACTCGCTCGGTCGAGTGAAGCTGTCGCGCAAATGCTCGATCGGATACGGGCGCTGCCCCAGTTTACCGTCGCAATCGTGGAAGGTGCTGCAGTTGCCGGGGGGCTTGGGTTGTTGTGCGCCTGCGACCGGGTGATCACCTTGCCTGATGCAAAGTTCTCTTTGTCAGAGGTGAGAATAGGCTTGGTGGCGGCGCAGATCGCCCCGTTTGTGCTCGACCGGGTGGGGCCGGTGGGAACCCGATCCATGATGTTGCTGGGCGACTGGTGTGACGGCCAGGCTGCGGTGGCCGCTGGCCTTGCCGATACGATGTGCAGCTCGGAAATGCTTGAGGCCGAGATCACCAGTCTCAGGGCTCGCCTGGCCAAGGTGTCGCCGATGGCACTTGCGGCCACGAAATCGCTGTTGCGCGAGTTGCCGGGGTTGGATCGGACCGGCCAGATTGCGCTGGCGACCGAAGTCTTCGTTGCGGCGGCTCACTCAGAGGACGGGCGCGAAGGGCTGGCAAGCTTTGCCGAAAAACGACCCGCAGGATGGACGGAGAAACCAAGCTGATGCTGTGTAAGACCTTGCGCATTCCCAACCGTCGCCCGATCGCCCGCCGTGTCTTTCGATCCGCAAAATGGCCGGGTTTGCGCAGGGTTGCTGTCGGTTCAGATGCCGACGCGATTCACCCCGGCCCTATCTGTACCAGTCTGGAGACAACACAATGACCCTGAGCGAAGCTGCCGATTTCGGCGCCGAATCCGAAGCCCTTTTTGATGTGCTTGCCGGGCTGGGCGATGAGGCCTTCAAGACACCGACCCAGTTCAAAGGCTGGACCATCGAAGAGGTGCTGATCCATCTGCATTTCTGGAACCTTGCTGCGGATCTGTCTGCCCGGGACGAGCCTGCATTTCAGGCGCTGATTGGCCGTGTTTTGCCAGCGATCTCTGGCCGCGGATTCCGTGAGATCGAGAACGAAGAGGTCGGGCCGCGCGGCACAGCTCTGCGCGACATCTGGCACGAAAATGCGCAGGCCATGGCGCAGCGTTGGAGCACGATGGACCCCAAGACGCGATTGCCCTGGGCTGGGCCGTCCATGTCTGCGCGTTCGTCCATGACAGCGCGACAAATGGAGACCTGGGCGCATGGGTCCGAGATCTTCGACGTGCTTGGACAGCCGCGCCCTCAGACAGACCGGATCAAGAATATCGTGGTTCTGGGCGTGAACACATTCGCCTGGTCGCATCAGGTTCAGGGGCTGCCGGTGCCCGAAAAAATGCCACGCCTGACCCTGACCCTACCGTCTGGAACGGTTTTCGAAGCCGGAGAAGAAGACGCTGGGCGCATTGTTGGACCTGCCGTGGATTTTGCCGCCGTTGTCACCCAGACCCGCGCGTTCGCAGACACTGATCTGGTGGCTGAAGGCCCGGTTGCGCTTGGCTGGATGTCCACCGCGCAGTGTTTTGCGGGCGGGGCAGAAACGCCTCCGCGCCCCGGCAGCCGATATGTGGCGAAGGCCGCGACATGCTGAAACCTGCGCTGGCGCTCGACACCCTGTCATCTCAACATATGTCCCCCGCCCGCTTGGCTGCGGCGCAATAGGAGCAGATCATGGACAAAGCTATTCTCACCTGTGCCCTAAACGGCGTTTTGACCGATCCCACGCGACATCCGGTTCCGGTCACGCCCCACGAGTGCGCCACAAGTGCGCGCCAAGCCATGGAGGCCGGGGCGTCGATCATCCATATCCATTTTCGTCAGCAAGCCGAAGGCAAAGGGCATTTGCCCTCTTGGGAGCCGAGCGTGGCCATCGAAATTGTCGACGCGATCCGGCAGGCCTGCCCGGGGATTATCATAAATGCGACCACCGGGACGGTTGGACCGGATTACAAAGGCGCGCTGGCCTGTGTCGAGGCCCTGCGCCCCGAAATCGCGGCCTGTAATGCGGGCAGCCTCAACTATCTGAAAATCCGCTCAAACGGCGATTGGGCCTGGCCGCCTATGCTGTTCGATAACACTCCGGAGAAAGTGCAGGATTTCATCGACGTGATGGCGAAATCCGGGACTCTGCCCGAATTCGAGTGTTTCGATACCGGTATCGTCCGCTCGGTTGCGATGTATGTGAAAAATGGCATGACCGCGCGTGCTCAGTACAATCTGGTGATGGGGGTTGCCTCGGGGATGCCCGTTAGCCCGGTTCTTTTGGAGTTCTTGCAGGAGTACCTGCTGCCCGGTGCATTCTGGCAGGCCACCCTGATCGGGCGGTCCGAGATTTGGGAAACCCATCAAAAGGCCGCCGATCTGGGCGGGATGCTGCGCACCGGGGTCGAGGATACGTTCTATCTGCCCAATGGCGATAAAACGCTGTCCAATGGGCAACTGATTGAAGCACTGGCAAATTGTGCAAGGAATGCAGGGCGAGAGATCGCATCCCCGCAAGAGGCCAGAGATTTGCTGCAGCTCAGTGGGGCCAATTGAGCACAAGCGGTTTTGTCGGCGCCTCGCACACTTGGTCACAATTCCCGTGATGGGGTGGGCTGGTTTGGCAGGGAGGATACAGCCTGTGTCGCAGCGCTATGCGCGGCGGATCTGATCTCTTCTGCCAGTTGAGAGCTGGGCAGCGTGCGCGCCAGCACCATCCCCCCGACGCACAACGCCGCGCTGACCAGCGCGTCCTGGTGACGGTTGGTTTTGTCGTCGGGCATGGCATTCTCGAACAGCCAGACCATTGCCGTGAGAAGATGCTGGAACGCCTCTTGTGTTTCCGTATCCGCCCGCGCCACATCCGAGGGCAGCGCGATCATCGGGCATTGCCCGGCGACATCGCCCAGATGTTCGTTCGACAAATACGCATCCACCATCTGTACCGCCATCTCGGGTTTGAGATCACTGAGGTCGATCCCGGCCTCTTGACGCCACTGCGCCCCGCGCCCCATCAAGAAACTGGAAACGGCAGCGCTGAACAGCGCCTCCTTGTTCTTGAAATGGTTATAGAACCCGCCTCGGGTCAAACCGGCCTGCTGCATCACCTGATCAATCGTGACGTTCTGAAATCCGTGCTGATTGAACAGGATCCGGGCGGCCTCGACAATCTTTGCGCGCGTCGCTTCTCGGTGTTCTGGGCTGTAGGGCATGGCAATTCCTTTCTGAGACCCACTTTAGCGCGTCTCAAAATATGTTCTTTAACATAAATAGAATGATGTCATGAAATGGGCCAAACCTTCAGAACAGGAGCCGATATGCCCAAATTCTTGCTGATTTATCACGGACAACCAGACATTCAGACCCCCGAGGACGGGGCAAAGCATATGGCGGCCTGGAAGGCATGGAATGCCAGTTTGGGGGCCGCTTTCGTTGACCCGGGGCTTCCTGTCGGCATCTCCAAGACGATCACGCCCAATGGAATCGAAGACCACGGGGGCCCCAATCCCGCCTCTGGCATGACCGTGATCCAAGCCGACACCATGGACGCGGCGATCGACCTTGCGCGTGACTGTCCTCATCTCAGTGGCAGCGGTACAATCGAAATCGCCGAGGCGATGGATCTGGATATGTGAGGAGCCCAAAATGGAAACAATTTTTGACGCAGTGCCCTATCTGGCCGGCTACCGTTTGGCATTTCTTGTGCTGGCTGGAAATGCGCTGATCACCCTGTTGCAGAATTTCGCGACCGCGCCGTTGTCCTTTGTGCATCAGGAACAGGTTCCCGGGATGCCGGTTCGATTTGATCATTCGAAGCTGAGCTTTCGTGCGTTGCGGACCTATGCCAACTCTGCCGAGAGTTTTCCTGCCTTTGGCTGGGCCTTGCTGATGGCGATCCTGGCCGGTGCCGCGCCCCTTCTGGTGAACGGATTGGCGGGGGGATACTTCGTCAGTCGCTTGGCGTTCTGGGCGCTGTATTATTCCGGTATCGGCAAACCGGCCGGTGGCCCCAGAACGATGGTTTTTGTCGTGGGATTGCTGTGCAACATCGGGCTGGCCGTCACAGCCATCTGGGCGCTTTGGCCGGGGGCAGGGTGACGCGACGGGCCGCAACGCACAACGACTTGGTTCGGCCGCGCAGTCCATACAAGAGGCGAGCAGACGCTCGCTCGCATTTTCGGACCAGGATTGACGCTCAGAGATGTCCCCGCAGCGATCACGCGCTGCGGGATGAGGTTTGGCTGCTTACTTGGCGAGCAGGCGTTCGGTAATCTGGCCGAACAGAGCATACATTTCCTCGCCGCGACCGATCGGTTCGGGGGTGTAGCTGGCCTTGAAAATCACGATGCTGTTGACCGGGTCCACATAGATGTATTGGTTGTGCAGGCCCTGAGCAGCGAACAGGGGTGTCCCGCGCAATGTCCACCATTGGTACCCATACCCATAGGGCAGACCGGGGAATGTTTCATCATAGATTCCGCCGGCGGTTGTCATGGCTTTGACCCAATCGGCCGGGATGATCTGAGTGCCGTCTTCGCGGGCCCCCTGTTGCAGGATCAACTGTCCATAGCGCGCGTGGTCACGGGCTGTGGCAGCGAAACCTGCACCAAAGAATTCACGACCTTCGCCCTCGGGACCATCCATGATCCAATAGGCGTCCGAGGTCATACCGGCCGGTTTCCACAGTTTCTCGGACATGTAGTCCGCGCCCGTCTTGCCGACGACGCGTTCCACCAGACATCCCAAGACTGAGGTATCCAGCGTACTGTAGTTGAACGCCGCCCCCGGGGCATTTTTCCCAGGTACGCTTTCATTGGCCGCATAGTCGCACCAACGGAAGGCATAGCCGACATTAGCGCCGTCATGCACTTTGGTCAGCTGGGTTTCAGAGCCAAATTCGTAGACTTCAAGCCAATCCGCCCCAGAGCGCATCCGCAGGACGTCATCAATCGTGGGGCCATCATATCCGGTTCCCTTCATTTCCGGCAGGTACTTGGTAATCGGGTCTGAAAGATCCTCGATCAACCCATCTTGCAAAGCGAAACCAACAAGCGATGCGACATAGGACTTCGCGACCGAGAAGGTCATGAATTGCGTGTCTTCGTCGCTGCCATTGCGATAGGTTTCATACGCGATGGCCCCGTCTTTGAGCACCACCAACGCGTTGGTGTCGAGCCATTCAAGCGCATCGTCAAGCGCGCGCATTTCGCCACCGATCATATACGCGCCGCTCAGATCCACGGGGGACGAGGCCAGAGCCCAGCTATTGTCTCCGGCTGGAACATCGCGCGAGGCAAACAGCTGATCCATATGCTGATTGGCGAGATAGTTGAACGACGGATGGAACATTTGCGCGCGCGCTTCCATCAGTGTTGGCGAGCGCCAGTCGATCTGATCGGCGCTGGCCATTGTCGCGCCAGAGCACAAGAGCGCTGCTGTAAACAGGTGTTTCATGAGATTTTCCTCTGTTGGTTTGGCGTTTTTGATCTTAAAGTTACCAATGGTTACTTTATTCAGGAAAATCCCCGCTGCTGTCAAGACTAGCGCTGGGTCAGCGAAGGTTGGTATGATCAACCCTATGGAATCAAAAAAAAATCAGTCCAAGAAAACCTATCACCATCAGAACCTGCCAAAGGCCCTGTTGGAAACGGCTCTGAAGCTCCTTCAGGAAAGGGGGCGGCCTGATTTTACGATGCGAGAGTTGGCTAAGCTGAATGGCGTAACTCACGCTGCCGCCTACAAACATTTTGCAAACAAGGCGGCGCTATTGGATGCCTTGGTGGCCCATGGCTATGACACCTTCGCTCAAATCCAAGAGCAAGAGCTGGCCAAAACCGGCTCCGCTCCGCCAGAGAGGCTGTTCGCGCTCTCGAAGGCGTTCATGCGGTTTACCCAGCACCACCAAAGCCTCTATACGCTGGTCTTTTCCCATTCCACCGAGACCTCGACAGGCCAAAACCTGACGCGAATCGCGTCGGCTCGGGCTTTTCAGACTTTGGTGTCTGTGGTGCAGGAATGTCAGGCCATTGATTACGTGATTGATGGGCCGCCAGAGAGAATTGCGGCCTATTTGACCTTGGCACCCCACGGGTTGGCAGGAATGAAAACCTTTTCTGTTCGCCCGATCGATGTGCCAAATGACATTTTCCCCTCCGAGGTCCAAGCCAGCGCACTTTGTCTTATCGCCGTGCTAAAGCATCCACCCAGCGAAGAAGAACGGCTTAAACTGCTGGAGCCACCCAGCGGTCAGCCCTAGCATCTCTGGTGGGTGGCACAAGGTCGCTTTGCCAGTCGAGCTGGCCAACAGAATATCCACATTCTGATCGTCAGAGACCTTGCGCCAAAGAACCAGAAACGGGGCGGGGATCTGATCAATGAGGTGTGTGGTTTGTCCAATGGTCCAGCTCTAGCGCCATCATGACATCCAGACGCGTTTCACCGTTCAGCGCCGATGGCAGCAGGTCCTGCGCGCGCGCCAATTGTTGCGACAAAGTATTTCGATGGATGCCCAGAGCCTTGGCGGTTTCCGCCGCATTTGACCCTTCGCGCAGATAGATACGCAGCGCGCGGCGCAACGGAGGAGGGGCGTCCAGCAGCGCCCCCAAGCATTCCAGGGCATATCGCGCCCGTGCACTTGGATCAGCGGTGAAGGTCGCCACGCTGCGAATGGTGTCATAGCGCGCCATTGCGTATTCGGGGTTCGCATCGGACAGGATGCGACGCGTGGTTTGGGCCTGTTTCAAGCTGCGTTTAAATCCTTCGGGCCCAGCAAGGGGTGCGCCAACCGCAATGCGGATTTCAGGCCCGCTCTGGGCGCTTAGCACATTGTCTGGCAGCGATTTGGGCAACCACAACCAGCATGTCTCGGGATCGACCATGATCATCAAAGCATCCCGCGAGCCAGCCATCTCGATCAGAGACTGGGCGACATCCTCGATATGTGCTGTGTCCGCAGCGTCGGAGCGGCTCCAGATAATGTGGGCGCAATGGGTGCGATCCAATCGGTAGCTCAGCTGCTGTCCAACAGTCGCCGGATGCGTCGCGCGGCCTTCGAGAAAGTCGAAGACAAGCTGGCGCCTTTGGGCGTGACGGCTTTGCGTCAGCATCATCTGTTCGCGCTCGATTTGCCGACGAAGCCCCTCCAATGTCACGTCAACAAAGTTGTTGATCGAGCGCGATGAAAAGGAAAGGGCCTCTTTCAGGATGTCCTTGTCGTCAGACATCTGAAACAGAACCTGCATCCAATTGGTCCAGGCTACGTGTTGTCCGACGCGATAGGCTTTTTCTGCCAGTTGATCGATGCCCAGACGCGCCTGTTCTCGGGTGATCTGCTGCAACTCGGGCGACAGGTTGGCCGGAACAGGTTGATGCGGCGCGGCCAGTGTTTGTTGCGTCCAGTGGCGCACGTTCATCCGGTTGGCGCTGTAGATCAATCGTTGCAATTCGGTGTCGGGCAACTGAACGGAGTCCAGAACGGCAGCATCCAGCTCGACAATGAAAAGGTCGAAGTGTTCCAGAATGAACGTGGCTCCTTTTTGAAGAAGCGCAGCCGCATCGGCAGAGATTTTGTGCATTATGCTGAAACCTTTCCAATCTTTTATGCATTCTGCATATATCAATTGGTTGGGCAAGAGGGCTTACTTGGCCTATGAAACGCGCCCTAAACTTAGAAACCGAGCATTTCGATGTTCTGATTGTTGGTGCCGGCCTGTCCGGAATTGGATGTGCCTGCGCTCTGACGCAGAGCTTCCCGGATCTGCGTATCGGATTGATAGAAGCCCGCAACAGGATCGGTGGTACCTGGGATCTCTTTCGGTATCCAGGCATCCGCTCGGACTCGGATCTCTATACGTTCAGCTATGATTTCAAACCCTGGACCAAGCACGATGCGATTGCGTCGGGTGGGGACATTCTGGACTATTTGGACGAAACCGTTGCGGAATACGACCTGCAACAAAAGATAACGTTCTCGCACCGGGTGGTTGGCGCGAACTGGAACAGCGCCGAGGCCATGTGGGAGGTCAGCGTCCAGAGCACCCTCGATCCCGAGGCGCAGCCCCAAAAATTGCGGTGTCGCTGGTTGTACGGTGCCTCGGGGTATTATGACTATGACGAGGGATTTTCCCCCACCTTCAAGAACCAGAACGATTTTGCCGGTCAGATCGTCCATCCGCAGCATTGGCCCCAAGACCTGGACTACGCGGGCAGGCGCATTGTGATGATTGGCAGTGGCGCGACGGCCGTGACCCTGTTGCCCGAACTCGCACAAAGAGCCGCGCATGTGGTTCAGGTGCAGCGCAGCCCGACCTATGTTGTGGCGCGGCCGAAGTCAGACAAACTGGCCCTGTTGACGAACAGGCTGTTGCCTGCGGCGTGGGCGCATCGGCTGAACCGGTATCGCTATATTCTGTTTCAACGCTATACCTACCTGTTTTGTCAGCGGTTTCCCAAATTGGCACGGCGCTTGATCCGCAGCCACACGCGCAAGCACCTTCCCGCGGCGTATCCGGTCGATGTTGACTTTAACCCGCCTTACGATCCGTGGGATCAGCGGTTGTGCGCGGCACCCGACGGAGACTTTTTCGACGCGATTTCAAACGGGTCTGCGTCGATCTGCACCGCTGGCGTGGATAGCTTTACCAAAGACGGAGTCCGCCTGAGCAATGGTCAGACGCTTGAGGCCGACATCATTATTACCGCGACGGGGCTGAAATTGCGGCTGTTTGGCGGGATTGATCTGCGCATCGATGGGGACCAGATCAACACGGCCGGTCGGTATGTCTATAAGGGTTTGATGTTGGACGGTGTGCCAAACTTCTGTTTCGCCGTCGGATACACAAATTCATCCTGGACATTGAAAGTAGGCCTGCTGAACGATCATTTCTGCCGGGTGCTGCGCCATATGCAGGATCGCGATTTGAACGTTTGCGTCCCCCGGAAACCGACCGCGCCAATGCCCAGCCGTCCCTTGCTGGATTTCGGGGCTGGCTATGTGAAACGGGCCATACCGTTCTTGCCAAAGCAAGGGGACAGGTACCCGTGGCAAATGACCTTTAGCTACTTCTCGGATGCCAAGCTATTTCGGCGTGGTCGCGTCGACGCACCCGAATTGCAGTTTTCATCTGTGCCCCGTGCCCCCAGCGAAAGCTCGGCTGCATGAGCGCGCCTGATCCAGACCAGTTTGTGACGCTGGCGACCGGCGGGCGGATCTGCTTTCGTAGTCTCGGAGAGGGCACGCCGATGGTGCTGCTGGCCGGTATCGGATTGGATATGACCTATTGGCCTGGGGGCTTGCTCGAGGGGTTGCAGAAAGCCGGGTTTCAACTGATCTTGCTGGACAACCGAGATGCCGGGCGTTCGATGCTGGGAACCAAGGATCAACCCAGCCTGTGGCGCCTTGCGATGAACCAGTTGCGCTCGGACGATTATGCGCTGTCTGACATGGCAGACGATACCATCGCCGTCATGGATCACCTGGGCCACGCGCAGTTTCATGTTCTGGGGTTTTCGATGGGCGGCATGATCGCACAGGAAATCGGTATCAGATTCCCGGAACGCGTGTTGGGTCTTACCTGTCTATCGACAACGACCGGAGCGCCTCTGGTTGGGCATCCTTCGATCGCTGCGGTGATTGCGTTGTTGCGCAGGCCGCCAGACAGCTGCGAAAGCTATGTCGCGTTCTATCTGCGTGTGATGCGTTTGATCGCGGGGCGGGACTATCCGCTGAACGAGGCCCAGGCCGAGGCATATGCGAGACGGGCCTGGGCGCGTGGTATCGGTCCGACCGCACAGACCCCGCTGGGCAGCGCCAGCGCACGTCTGCGCCGTCAGTTGGGGGCGATCAAGAAATCCGGCAACCGAACGCAGCGTCTGCGCTCGGTTCTGGCGCCGACATTGGTCGTGCATGCGGATCGCGACAAGTTGGTGGCCCCAAGCGGTGGGCAGGACCTGGTCAGGGTGATCCCCAATGCCGAATTGGTAATCCTAAAGGGCGCTGGGCATGACCTGGCAGACGGCTTGGTGTCGACCCTTGTGGAGGCCATTGCCCGCAAGCACCAGCACGCGCCAAGGCGACAGAGGGCCTGATATGCTGTTTTCACACAAGACCGATTTTCAAGACAAAGTCGCCGTTGTCACCGGAGCGGGCTCGGGTATCGGGCGGGCCTTGGCATTGGGCTTGGCCAAGCGCGGTGCTCGGCTGGCGCTGTCAGACATCAATGCTGCGGGCTTGGCTGAAACGGAAAATCTGCTGCGCCAGACTGGCGCCGAGGTCGACATTTGCCCTCTGGATGTTGCCGACAAAACCGCGATCACACCCTACGCCACCCGCGTCCAAGATCGGTTCGGGGCTGTGCATCAGCTGTACAACAACGCGGGCACGACTCTGGGATCGCGCGAGTTCCTGGAAATGGCAGACACCCATATCGAGACCATTCTACAGGTGAATCTGATGGGGGTTTTGTGGACCAGCAAGGCCTTTCTGCCGCATTTGATTGCCAGCGGAGACGGAGCCCTGGTGAATATCTCCAGCTTGAACGGTGTCATGGCGCAGCAGGGCTTGTCGGCCTATTGCGCCAGCAAATTTGCGGTGCGCGGCCTGACTGACACGCTGCGCGTTGAAATGCAAGAAGCCGGGCATCCGGTACGGGTCACCGTGGTGCATCCCGGAGGAGTCGCCACGAACATTGCCAATGCGGCCATTCCCGAGGATGCAAGCCTGAGCGATGACGAGAGGCGCGAGGCCAAACGGCGGGCGGAGCTCTATAACGCGCGATTGCTGCGGATGCCCGCCGAACGGGCGGCGGACCGCATTCTGAACGGCGTGCGTCGCGGCAAGGGCCGCATTTTGATCACCAAAGAGGCCTATGTGACCGACCTGATGGTTCGATGCCTCCCGGCGTCGTACCCGGGAATTCTGGCGCGATATGGATCCCGCCTGCTGGGTCTTTAGCGGTATAGTAGGGAGGAAGAAAACCAATGCGATTAGGCTATTATACCATTGGCGCGACATGCAGCGTTGTCGGGCTGGTGGCGGGGGCGATCTCGGCGATCTATCTGTCCGGTTTGGGAACGCTGAAAAACCCCTTGGGCGAACAGATTTTCTTGAACAACTGGGTCAGCAACTGGACCATCGGCACCAAGGCCAGCGACCCCTACACGACGGCCTGGGTTGCGCGCTATGGTCTGCTGGCGTTGCGTCGCTCCGAGGCGGTCTATTTCATCAAGAACCGAGACGATGACGGGGACCGGTTGACCGAAGAGTGCGAGTATCGCCTATCCGGGGGGGCACTGCCTGCGCAATGGTGGTCGTTTACCGTCTACGACCCCGAGGGCTTTTTGCCGCTAAACGACGATGGGCATCTGTCCTTTGATGCGACAGAGGTTCGGGCCGGGCAGTCGTGGTCGGTTGTCCTGTCATCGGACCCGCCAGCGGATTCATCTGAAAACTGGGTGTCCACAAAAGCGGGCGGACGATTTGACGTTACCATGCGGCTGTACTTGCCGGACACGGCCTTCATCGAGACCCCCATGGATCACATGGTGCCGCCGACCATCACCAAGATTGGATGTAAGCAGAATGCATAAGATGCGATACAAGTTGATTTTTGCTGGTCTGGTCCTGTCAGGCGCGCATTGGGTTGGGCACCTTTTGACCCTGGAGAACCTTCCGGGGCTCATCATGGACCGCGCAAGAGGGCAGCTGGTTTCGGCCTTTGGCGTTCAGGAAAACAAGTGGACCATGGCCCCACGCATTGATCCGCACATGCGGGCGATCGTGCGGCCTTCACCGGATCTGGCCTATTCGATTTGTCTGTTGGATCTTTCTGATGGCCCCATGCGCATCACGGTTCCCCGGGGGGAAACCTATGGGTCCTTGTCGATTTTTCAGCGCAATACAGACAATGTTTTCAACGTTCCGCTTCAGGGGGAGGGCGACGGAGTGGATGTCATTGTCTCGCGAGAGCAGGCCGTTATTCCAGCGACCGGCGCGGCCCCGGATGTCGTGCTGAATTCCACGACGGGTATTGCATTGATCCGCCGACTAGCCCCCAATGCGGCCGATTTCTCGGCTGCGGCGACCCTCAGCGAGGAGGCCGAGTGCAAGCTGCTCTGAGAGGTGGGCTAGGTCCGGTCCCGCGCGATGATGCTGTCGATGCTGACGGCAAGCATGTCCGCTGATAGATCTATGAAATCTTCGTCATCGATCTCGACAAAGCCCACAGGCAGCATCGCGACCTGCACAACGTTGGAAAAAACGGCCTGAATCGCGAACCGAATGGCCCGCTCGTTTTTGTCGAAATCCAGCTCCGGAGGAAGGAATGTGCGCAGCAGATCCATCTCCATTTTGGCTATGTTTTTCCGGGTCTGCGCGAGGTTGGGCGTATCGTTCGGGTAATGTTTCAACCGGTACAGGCGAATTGCGCGGATCAAACCGCGATACTCGCGGCAGGTTGTGACCATGGTCGTGATGATGGCATCAATGGCCTCGCGCAGTGTTGTGGCCTGTTGTGCCGCATCCGAAAGTTGCTGGGTCGTGACCTGCATCATATCCACGTCCGCCGAGGCGATAAGTACTTCTAGAAAGCCCTTTTTTCCCGAAAACCTCTTGTAGATGTTTCCGACAGAACACCCGGATTCCTTTGCTAGCTGAGTCATCGTCAGGGACTCCAATGTCTCGGATTTCAAGAGACGCAATCCAGCCTGGATAACGGCCTCTTGCCGTTCTTGTCCGCGCTTTTGTTTCGGTTCGTGAATGTGTTGCTGCATGTGGACATACGACCAACTGTTCCGCCGGGTAGCAAGGGAAAAACTTCTTGACAGGTAAAAGTAAATTCACTTTTACTTTAGCTGTGTGATTGGAGACGCACTTGGCAAATAGGCATCCGCGATGCGTATCGGCCACCTTGGGAGGGAATTACATGTCGCAAGAAGCGGAGCTTGCCGAAAGGCGAGGGGCCAGACCGTTGTTTATGATTGGCGCGGCGTTGGCGGTGGTCATGTCGCTGCATGCGATTTTGATTGCTTGGCTTGGCCAGTATACGCGCCCCGAATACATCCGGGCGGCCGCTGTTTTTGCCAGTACGGTCGTGGTTACGTGCGCGTATCCGCTGCCGCTGGGGGTTCACTCGCGTGTTGGTTGGCTACGGCAGGTGTGCCTGGTGTTCGACCTTGCCTTGATCGCAAACATGGCCTTTGCGTGCTGGACGTTTCTGGCCAAGATGGAAGACATAGAGTTCCTTGTGGCCAGCTATGCCTGGTATGAACTGGCCTCGGTTCTGTTGGCGCTTTTGACGTTGCTAGAGCTGTCGCGGCGGGTGTTTGGCTTGGCGCTGTCGGTCTTTGCGGGGCTTTGTCTTGCCTATTGTCTGTTCGGCAGCAATTTGCCTTGGGTGTTTCATCATTCCGGTTTTTCTCTCGAGCAAACGCTCGAAGTGATCTGGTTCGGCTTCCAGGGTGTGTTCGGCTTTCCGACTGGGCTGGTCGTGCTGCTTGTGTTCATCTTTGTTGTCTTCGGGGCGCTTCTCGAGGCGACAGGCGCGGGCGAGGTGATGATCCGCATGGCGCTGTCGGCGACCGGACGGACACGGGGCGGGCCTGCGCATGCGGCGATCATCGCATCCAGCATTTTCGGTATGTCATCGGGCAGCGTCACAGCCAATGTAGTTGGGACGGGCGCGGTGACCATCCCCTTGATCAAGGAACGCGGGTTTCGCGGCAACTTTGCTGGCGGGGTCGAGGCCGCGGCGTCCACGGGCGGGCAATTGATGCCCCCAGTGATGGGCGCTGCCGCCTTTCTGATGTCGCAGTTGACGGGGACGTCCTATCAAACAATCTGCATTGCCGCGCTGCTGCCGGCCTTGCTGTACTACGCCAGCTTGTTTCTGTCCGTGGATTACGAGGCCAAGCGGCTGGGGCTAAAGCCGCAAACCGGTGATGCACGCAAAAGAATGCTGCCAGGAGACGGCCTTAAGTCATTGATGTTCTTCGTGCCTTTGCTGGCCGTGGTGGGGACGTTGGCGATGGGTCGGTCTGCGTCAATGGCCGGGTTTTGGGCGGTCATCGCAACGATTGTGACGGGGCTTTTGGTCAATCCTCAGTTGCGACGCAACCCGGTTATTTTGCTCAGGGCCCTGGCCAAAGGAGGTGTCGCAGGGGCCAGCATCATGATGGCCGTTGGAGCAATTGGCCTGATCATCGGCGTATTCGATCTGACAGGTCTGGGCATTAAGTTTGCCTCCGAAGTGTCGCTGATTGCGCAGGGCAACGTGTTGCTGGCCTTGGTCTTTGCCGCGCTGGCCTGTCTGGTGCTGGGAATGGGGATGCCCACTTTGCCAGCCTATCTGGTGATCATCATGGTTCTGGGCTTGGCGCTGCGGAAAATGGGTCTGCCCGAGCTGTCGGTCCATATGTTCGTCTTCTATTTCGGCGTTCTGTCGGCGATCACACCCCCAGTTGCGCTGGCGGCTGTGGCTGCGGCGCCCATTGCAGGCGCAGATCCTGTCCGCACCGGTGTGACCGCTTTGCGCCTGTCAGCGGTCGGTTTCATCGTCCCCTTTGTCTTTGTTTTCGAGCCCAGTCTGCTGCTGGTGGTGGAGGGCTTCAGCTATGCCGCGCTGGCCTCGGTTCTTGTCCGGCTCGGTTTCGCCATCTGGATTTTGACCACCGCCCTCAGTGGGATCGATGTCGTGCCACTGTCTTTGGGCAAACGCATCCTGCGTGTTCTGGCGGCTGGGATGATGCTGGTTCCGGTCCCGGGCTTTCAGGTCGTGGGCCTGATCGGTGGGGTGGCACAGGTCGCTTGGGAACGTCTCTACCAACCTCAACGAAAAACCATCTAGCGCAGATCAATGCGCCAAATGCCGACAATCAGGAGGAGAATTGAAATGAAACGACGTGATCTTCTAGCCAGTGGTGCGCTTGCCGCCGCAGGGCTGGTCTGTCCTGGCCAGGTGCTGTCCGCGAACAAGACTTTCCTGACCCAAGACAGCTTTCCGGCGACCAGCGGCCCCGGTCAGTTTGATGTCGCCTTTTCGCAGGTCATCAAGAAGAACCTGCCGATCGAGATTCAGCTCTCGGTCGGCAAACCGGGCACCAAGGCCGAGCTGGATGCAGCGCTTGGCAAGGTGGATCTGGTGTCGATTTTTCCGGTGATCAACTACATGATGGCAAACAAAAAGGCCATGTTCAGCAAGATCGATAACGCACCGGAACTGGCCCAGAACCTGCGCGGAATCCTTGCCTATCCTCTGGGGCCTTACCAGATCGTGACCTACGCGGATTCCGGTATCGAAACACTGCATGACATCAAGGGAAAGAAGGTTTTCCTGGGCCCACCTGGCGGGGCAGCGACCTCGACCATCACCAAGGTCGTCACGGGGGTCACCGGGTTGGAACCCGGAGTCGATTTCGAAGCGATGAAGTTCGATTGGAAATCGGCCAACACGGCCTTTGTGGACCGGCAGATGGATGTCTATATCTCGCCGACGTCATTGCCTTCGGGCACAATTCAGCAGTTCTCGCTGATCTCTCCGATCCGGCTGCTTGGCCTAAGCGATCAGGACTTTGCGCTTGAAGGGGTAAAGTCGGTTCTGCGCTTGCCGGGGCGCACGATCGATACGATTCCGGCGGGTGCCTATGAAAACATGGTTAACCAGACGCCGATCCGGACCCTTGGGTCCTGGGGTGGGTTGGGCACGCATGTGGGTCTAGACGAGCAGGTGATCTATGATCTGACGCGGACCTTCTGGGAAAATATCGCCGACATCCACGCCACCGCTGACTGGATGAAGGTGATCACACTGGATACGGCTTTCTCGGAAATGAACGTGCCTTTGCACAGGGGCGCTTACCGCTACTACACAGAAATCGGTCTGAAGGTGCCCGAGGCGCTTGTTCCTCCTGGCGCGGGCTAGGCCCCTTATGACCCTTGCCGAGCGTCTGTCAGGGCGCTCGGCGCAATCTCTTCAAAAAACGGTCTTCGAAAATGACTTCGTCTGAAACAGCGCTTTCAGCGCTCTTTGATCCTGCGTCAATTGCTGTGATTGGGGCATCGACCTCGCCAAATAAGATTGGCGGTCTACCCGTGTCATTCCTGAAAAATTCGGGCTTCGGGGGCAGGGTTCTTCCGGTGAATCCGAATGCTTCGGAAATTCAGGGCTACCCGACTGTCCCAGATATCCGAGACGTCGACGGCCCGGTTGATCTGGCCATTTGTGCGGTGCCACGGGCGCAGGCCGAACAGGCGCTGATCGGTTGCGCCGAGACAGGTGTGGGCTCGGTCATCATGTTCTCGGCCGGGTTTGCCGAGGTCGACGACGGCGGGCGAAAAGCGCAATCGCGGCTGGCAGATATCGCACGTGATGCGAAAATGCGTCTGGCAGGGCCGAATTGCATGGGCATGGCCAACCTGAAAACAGGAGCGATCGCCTCGTTCCATCCCGCATTTGCCACCCCAATGTCGCGCGACGGTCGGATCGGGATCGTGTCGCAATCCGGCGCGTTCGGGGGCCAGGTGATGATGATGGCGCAACGTCGGCAACTCCCGCTTGCCCATGTCATCACCACCGGAAACGAGGCGGATATTCAGGTGTCGGACGGGCTGATCTATCTGGCCAGCCAGCCGCATGTCGATGTGATCTTGCTCTATATCGAAGGTGTGCGGGATGGGGCCCGGCTGATCCAGGGGCTGGAGCTGGCCCACAGGAACAAGAAAACCGTTATTGCCGTCAAGCTGGGGCGTACAGACGTGGGCGAGTCAGCCGCAGCGTCGCACACAGCGGCATTGGCGGGATCCGACGCCGTTTTTGATGCGGTGCTTAGGCAATACGGTGCGCACCGCGCGTATTCCATCGAGGAGTTCTTTGAGCTGGGATGTGTCGCGGCGATTGGTGGCCTGCCCCGAAACCGCGACACCGGCATTGTAACGGTATCGGGCGGTGTTGGCGTTCTGATGGCTGACGATGCCTCGATCCGGGGGCTGACCCTTCCGGTTCTCGCAGATGAGACACAAGCCAAGATACGCGATTGGGTTCCGTTTGCCGGCACACGCAATCCTCTGGATGTTACCGGTCAGGTGATCAATGACCTAAGTCTGCTCAACAAGTCCGTTGACGCAATCGCGCAAGATCCCGGGGATTTCGGCATCGTCCTAATGTTCATGGGCGCGGCGCTGGCAAATCCCAAGGCGGCCGCCCAGATATTGCCCGCCTGGCTGGATATCCGGGAACGCCATCCGGATATCTGGTTCGCGCTGGCCGGTTTGATGGATGCGGATGTGCAACGCCAACTGGACGCGGCAGGGATTCCTACCTTTGCCGAACCGACCCACGCAACGCGCGCTGCTGCGGCTCTTGCTGGGGTTGCCGAGGCGCAGGCGCGACCGCTGATCCGGCCCAAGTTGACCAAAGGTGCGCAACTGCCCAAAGGGGCCTTGAACGAGGTGGACAGTCTAAAGCTTTTGTCCAAAGCCGGGATTGCCACGACACAGGTTTTTGTCGCCAAAACGGCCGATGATGCCGAGGCCTGCGCCGCCAATATTCCCGGCCCTGTCGTTGTGAAAATCCTGTCGGCGGACATCGCGCACAAGACCGATATCGGGGGCGTTCAGATCGGGCTCAGATCCGCCCAAGAGGTGCGCGACGCCTTCGAAACCTGTCTGGAAAACGGGCGGCTCTATGCGCCTCACGCCAGGATTTAGGGTTGTCTGGTTGCTCCGATGGCGCCGGATGGCGTCGATGTGATCCTGGGGGTCACCCGCGACGAAGTTTTTGGCCCCGTTATCATGTTCGGCCTGGGCGGCGTTTTTGTCGAGGTGTTCGAAGATGTCAGTTTTCGGATCGCACCTATCGCACCAGACGAGGCCGATCGGATGATCCAAGAGGTGAAAGGCGCACAGCTGTTGCAGGGCGTGCGGGGCGCGGTGCCTTCGGATCGGGTGGCACTGGCCCAAGCCATCAGCGACCTGTCGGTCTTTGCCGCCGCACACCGGGACCAGATTGAAACCTTCGACACAAATCCCGTCCGCGTTTTGCCAAAAGGCCAAGGTGTTTTGGGATTGGACGCGGTTTTTATCGCCATGGCGCAACACGCAAACCTCAACCAGACAGATATCGGAGACATTCAATGAACGAGCATTATCCCACAGGGACAGAACGCGTCACCGCCGAGAATTTCGTGCGTGCCGTTACAGATATCACCTTTTCGCGCATCGTGCGCGAGGTCGGTTTGGCCGCGTTCAATCACCATCGCAACGCACCGCGCATGGACAATCAGCCAGTGATCCGCATGAATCAGGACACGCTGTATTCTATGGCGATTATTGATCTGTCGACACCGGCCCGATTGTACATTCCCGATTGCGGGGATCGCTATGTGTCGGCGCAGATTATCAATCAGGATCACTATTCGATGGAATTCCTGCACACGCCTGGATTCCACGAAATCACGCAAGAGCGCGCCGGTGCTCGCTATGCTGCGATCAATATCCGATTGTTCGTCAATATTCGCGACCCCGAGGATCTGAAGGCGGTTCACGCGCTGCAAGATCAGTTTCTGATCGAACAGGACTCGACAGGCGCGTTCGATGTTCCGGACTGGAGTTACGAGGGTTTCGAGCGGGTACGCAATGCGCTTCAGCCCTTGGTGCGCCATGTGCGCGGCATCAAGAACATGTTTGGTCGCCCCGAGGACGTGACTCCGATCACCCATCTGGTTGGTGCAGCGGTGGGATGGGGGGGCTTGCCTCCGATTGAAACGATCTACACCACCTACGAGCCCAAACCCGAAAACGCGGACAAGGTGCACGCGTTGACCATAAAAGACGTGCCCGCAGATGCGTTTTGGTCGGTCACCATGTACAATAAACTGGGGTTCATGGAGGCCAATGCGCAGAACTCGCAGTCCTTCAACAACGAGTCCGCCCAGAAGAACCCGGATGGATCAGTGACCATTCACCTTGGGCCGGATGATGGCGCCCGAGCGAATTATCCCAACTATCTGCCCAGCCCCGGCGAGGGGTGGAACTATCTGGTCCGGCTGTATCGCCCACAAGAGGTGGCGTTGAATGGTAACTGGCGTTTCCCCGAAGCACAGCCAGTTTCTTAGGGGCGCAAATAGCAGAGGTGGGGGGCGAGGCCCCGCGCTGCACTAGTGTTTCAGGTGTTCACAGCTCGTTCAGGCGGTGATGGTGGTCTTCGATCGAAGCCATATAGGCAAGCCCGTCCTTCCCGGCTTTTTGCAATGCAGTGAACGCCAACAAGCGCAGAACCCCCAGTACGCCTGAATAACTGTCAAATACATGCTCGTTTTCAACGGGGCAAACGATGGTCCAGCGCGCGCGCTGCGCCAGATGCAACGAGCTGGCGTCTGCAATCAACAGGATTTCGACATCGGCGTCTGACAGAATGTCGATGCAGGCACGCAGCTTTCCTACGATGCGACGAACTCCGACAATGACCACCAAATCACCTTTTTTGAAGCCCGCCAGATGCTCGGCGCTGGTCTCGCCCGCGCCCGAAATCAGTCGGGTGCCAGGGCGGAACTGGACAAACTGCCAATGCGCGTATGAGGCAAAAAAATGACTGTTCCGCATCCCCAGAAAACCGATTTGTGGGGCCTTGATCAGTGCTTCGGCGGCTTGGTCTAAAATCTCGCGATCAAGATGGGCAAAAGTGCCTTCAAGGATCTCAGCTTCTTGCTGTGCGAAGCGTGTGATCATGTCTGAAGAGGATTGGGCGCCGGGCTGTTTTACAAGGCTAAGAGGTGAGCCCTGGCCAAATTGGCTGCGCATCTTCCGGCGCATCGCATCGTAGGTTTCAAATCCCAAATTCTTTACAAACCGCGTCACCGTCGAATTGGACACTTTGGCCATTTGCGCCAGATCTGACGCAGAATTCAAGAGCGTCACCTCGGGGTTTTCAAGCAAGATATCAGCCACCTGCCGTTCCCGGCGGGTCAAGCCATCATAGGCATTGATCAGGTGTTGTCGAAAGTTGGTCATGCCCCATGGGCACCATTCTTGGCCCGGAGTGTCAAGTCGAAGCGGTAGCCGATTTTCATCTCGCTGATTATTTGGTCAGCCTTTTCCAAAGATGCTCGAAAACTGGAAAAATGAATTTCCAATTAATCATTCCATTTGGAAGATCCTTTTCGACGCAAATGAGCGACCGCTATGCCTTGAGAAGTTCAACACGAGAGGTAACTAGCGAATGAATGCAGCAACAGTCGCCGGCACCGACGCCGGGGCGGATGACGTCGCCGTCACCCTTTCTGGTGTCAACAAATGGTATGGTGATTTTCATGTCCTGCGCGACGTGAATCTGACCGTGAAACGGGGCGAACGCATCGTGATTTGCGGTCCGTCGGGTTCTGGCAAGTCCACACTTATTCGGTGCATCAATCACTTGGAGTCTCATCAAGAAGGCTCGATCAATGTGGATGGGATCGAGCTTTCAGAAGGCATGAAAAACGCGGAAAAGCTGCGTCAGGATGCCGGCATGGTGTTCCAGAACTTCAACCTCTTTCCGCACCTGACCGTGATCGACAACTGCATCCTGCCGCAACGGCGCGTGTTGAAGCGCAGCAAGGAAGACGCGCGCGAGATCGGCATGAAATTCCTGGCCCGCGTAAAGATCCCCGAGCAGGCGGACAAGTTCCCCGGACAGCTATCGGGAGGCCAACAACAGCGCGTCGCGATTGCGCGGGCCCTTTGCATGGAACCCAGCCTGATGCTCTTTGACGAGCCGACATCTGCGCTGGATCCCGAAATGGTGGGCGAAGTGTTGGACACTATGGTGGAGCTTGCGGGCACCGGGATGACCATGCTGTGCGTCACCCATGAAATGGGCTTTGCCCGCGAAGTCGCGGACCGGGTGATCTTTATGGATGCCGGGCAAATTGTTGAAGAGAACACGCCCGATGCCTTTTTCGACAATCCCCAGAACGAGCGCACTCAGACGTTCCTCAAGCAGATCCTTTGAGGCGCGGCCATGTTTGATTTTCGTTTCTATGAAATCTGGAGGTCGCAAGAGTATATCGACACGCTTCTGATGGGTGTGTTCAACAGCTTTTGGCTGACCGTTGTAGGCTCCATCTTTGGCATTGCGCTTGGGGTGCTTCTGGCGCTGGCGCAGGGCCGCGAGATGCCCCTCTGGCTGCGCATTCCCAGCGTGTCTTACGTGGAATTTGTGCGCAACACGCCCTTTATCGTGCAGCTGTTCTTTGTGGTCTTCGGGCTGCCCTTGCTCCTGGGCTATGCCTGGTCGCTGGAAGCCTCTGTCGTGCTGGCCATTTCGCTCAACTTCTCGGCCTATTTTGGCGAGGTGATCCGAGCGGGGATCCAATCCGTGCCCAAGGGACAGCTGGAAGGCGCAGTCGCGCTGGGGATGACGCGCTGGCAGACGATCTTTGACGTGATCCTGCCGCAGGCCATCGCCAAGGTCTTTCCCTCAATGACCAGCCAGTTTGTCTTTCTATTCCTGACCACAGGCCTGGTGTCTGAAATCGGGGTCAAAGATCTGACCTGGGCGGGCCGCTTTGTCGCCGACAGGACCTTCCGCGACTTCGAGGTCTTCATCGTCCTGACCATCCTCTACATGCTGATGGTTTACGCATTCAAAGGTGGGTTCGCGATCCTGTTTAAAACCGCCTTTCCGTGGTGGGGGAAAAGCCGATGACCGCGTTCTTGCAATCCATATTCGGTGACTTCTACGGCAAGATGATCTTCATCCTACTGGATGCCACCCAATACACGATCTACCTGTCCTTGGTGGCCTTCATCGGGGGTGGTCTGATCGGCCTGGTGATGACGGTTCTGAAAATCCTGCCGAACAAGGCGGCGCGGGTTTTCGCGACCTCCTATATCTGGCTCTTTCAATCGATCCCGCTGCTGATGCTGCTGTTCCTGATCGGGCTGGGCGTGCCCTCGTTCTTTCAGGTCGATGTGTCGCCCTGGATGGCCGCCGGTGTGTCGCTGACCCTGTTTACCAGCGCCTATATGTCCGAGGTTTGGCGCGGTGCCTTGGAAAGCGTGCCCAATGGCCAGTGGGAGGGCGGCAAAGCCCTGGGAATGACCTTTCGCCAGACGCTGACAGACATCATCGCCCCGCAAGCGCTGCGCATCGCAATTCCGCCGACGGTCGGCTTTATGGTGCAGGTGATCAAGGGCACATCCATGGCCTATATCATCGACTTCACCGACCTGATGCGCTGGGGCAAGAAGATCGCCAACAGCCAGGTGGCCGGGGCCGAACCCTTCATCGTCTTTCCCATCGTCGCGCTGATCTACTTTGCGCTCTGCTTTCCTCTGTCTCAATGGTCCAAGTCCATGGAGCGCAAGCAGGCCTTGGGAAAATCCAGATAAATCAAGAAAATACAGTCCAACAGAAAGGAAAACCAATGTTTGAAAAACTCAAATCCACATTGCTTGCCGGTGCCGTCGGTGCCTTGGCTCTGCTGCCCCAGCACGCCGCTGCGGACCAGCTGACCGAGATCCTGGACAAAGGCAAAATCGTCATTGGCGTGCCCGAAAACTTCCCGCCCTTCGGTTCGGTTGGCGCGACCTTTGAACACGAAGGTTATGACGTCGACGTGGCCAAGCTGATCGCCAAAGACCTGGGCGTCGAGCTGGAGTTGAAGCCCATCACCTCGAAGCAGCGGATCCCCTTCCTGACCTCGGGCACCGTGGATCTGGTGGTCTCGTCGATGGGGGCTAACCCCGAGCGCGCCAAGTCGATCTGGTTCTCGGCAGCCTATGCGCCGTTCTTCTCGGGTGCGTTTGCATCGCCTGACATCGACGTGTCGTCGCCCGATGATCTGGTGGGTTTGAAGGCTGGCGTCACCGGCGGCACCATTGAAGATCTGGAACTGTCCAAAGCGCTGCCCGAAGGGGCCGAGCTGATCCGCTTTGGCGACAACGCCGCGACGCTGTCGGCCTATCTGGCCGGTCAGGTGGACGTGCTGGTGACAGGCAACACGGTTGCTGCAAAAATGGCGGCGGACAACCCGGACAAAGCGCTGGAAACCAAGTTTGTCGTGCGCCAATCCCCGGCCTTCATCGGTGTGAAGGCGGGCGAAAGCAACATGCTGCAGTGGGTCAACGTGTTCGTTCTGCACAAGAAACTGGGCGGCGTTCTGAACGAGCTGTCGATCAAGTGGCTGGGCCAGGAACTGCCGGATCTGCCCACCCTGTAAGCGCTTCGTCTTCAAGGAAATCGAGCGGCTCTTTTGGGCCGCTCGATGTGTTTTAAGGAGATCTCTGCGGTCATTCGTAAAATTGGTCGATCGTGCAACTAAGGTTTGCCCAGCGTCAATCACGGGGCTAAGGTCGGGTGGCGAAAAGATTCTTAACAAGTGTATCAGCGGAGAATCCAAGCCCCATGACCGACGAGATCGAACAGACCCGCGTCACGAAATTCCTGATCGGCCTCTTGGCCGCGGTTATGTGTCTGGCGTGTTTTCTGTGGAACCTCGAGGCGCCCACACGGTTGGGAATTGCGATCCTCAAGCAACAATACATGGCCCTGCAATTGGGGTTGGCGCTGACGATCGCGTATCTTCACTATGGCTTTGCTGGTTCGAAAAAGGCGCGTCCCGGTCTGATTGACGGGGCTGTGGCGGCCATTGTTTTTGCTGTGCTGATGTATACCGCGTGGGATTACACATGGCTGTTGCGCGAACAGAACTATCGCCCCTGGCAGATCACGGTCATCGGCACTGTCATCGTGTTCGCAGTGATGGAGGGCATACGTCGCCGCGCTGGCTGGATGTTATTCAGCATCGTTGGCGTGTTCCTGATTTACGCTTTGTTCGCCGACAAGGTGCCTGGCCAGTTGATTGGCAAGGCAGTCAGCCCGGTGCGCCTGGTGCAATATGTGGGCTTTGATCCCAGTGCCGTATTCTCAACTCCGCTGGCAGTGGGAACGATCATCGTTTTGCTGTTCGTGTTCTTTGGCCAGTTGTTGTTCGCGGCAGGCGGAGGCGCCTTTCTGACCGATTTGGCCATGGCCGCGACGGGTCGTTCGCGAGGGGGGAGCGCCAAGATCGCGGTGGTTGGGTCGGCCATGTTCGGATCGATCTCGGGCAGCGCCGTGTCCAATGTGGTAACCACCGGTGTCATCACGATTCCGCTGATGCAAAAGGGTGGCTATTCGCGCAAGGATGCCGGCGCGATCGAGGCGGTCGCCTCGACCGGGGGGCAGTTGACGCCCCCGATCATGGGGGCTGCGGCGTTTCTGATGGCCGAGTTTCTGGAGATTTCCTATCTGACGGTTGCCTCGGCCGCGTTGATCCCCGCGGTCCTGTATTACCTCAGCGTCTTTTTGCAGGTGGATCTGATCGCCGGGCGTGACGGTATCTCGAACACGTTAGAGGACGACATGACCGTTCGGCGGGTGCTGTCCGATGGCTGGCACTTTATTCTGCCGCTGGGCGTATTGCTGGCGGCCCTTTTCGTTTGGCGTTTCGATCCCGAGGACTCGGCCATTATGGCCTCGGTTGCGATCCTGATCGTCGGGTTTGGACGCGGCTACAGAAAAGAACGTCTGACCTTCGCCAAGTTGCGCGCGGTGTTCGTGGACACGGCCATTTCGATGGTGGACCTGATCCTGGTGGTGGCCGCTGCGGGGTTTGTGATCGGTGTTTTGAACATCACCGGTCTGGGGTTTGCGCTGACATTGGTGCTGGTGAACGCTGTTGGTTCCAGCCCGATCCTGTTGCTGCTGATCGCGGCGCTGGTTTGTATCGTGCTGGGGATGGGGATGCCGACCTCGGGGGTGTATGTTTTACTTGCCGCGCTGGTGGCGCCTGCATTGGTCGAGGCCGGAGTACAGCAGATCGCGGCACACTTGTTCATCCTGTATTTTGGCATGATGTCGATGATCACACCGCCTGTTGCCCTGGCTGCTTTTGCCGCCGCAACCATCACCAAGGCAGATCCCTTGGCCACCGGTCTGGCGGCGATGCGAACGGGCTGGGCGGCGTTCATCATACCCTTCGTATTTATCGCCACGCCCGCCACGTTGATGCTGGGCACGGGCGGGGAGATCGCTGGCGCAATCGTGATGTCTGCGCTGGGTATCGTCGGGGTGACCATCGCTATTGTGGGCTTTTGGGCGCGCCATCTGGGCATGGTGATGCGCCTAGCGGCCTTTATCCTGGGCTTCTTGGCTTTGCCCATGGGATTTCTACCGATTGCAGATTGGGTGCATATCGCTGCGGCTGCTGGCGTGGTGGCCATGGTCATCAGCCTGTCCGTGCTGACCCGCAGTCATGGCAAGGCACAGGCCTGATTGCTGACAGATAAAAAGAACCATTATGGGAGGAAGACATGAAACGGATGAAAACACTGCTGGCGACAGGGGTCATTTCGACCTGCCTGGCGGCTGCTGCGGTCTCGGCGCAGGTGGTGACGATCGCCACCGGGGCGCAAGGCTCTTTGGCGTATAACTCGGGACAGGCTGTTGCCAAGGTCGCGAACGAGGCGGGGATCACCGCGCGGGCTCAGCCCTTGGTGGGGTATTTGCCTCTGATCAACAATGGCGAGGTCGATTTCGGGTTCTCGAACGGGGTCGAAGCGGCCTTTGCCTATTCCGGGACGGGGAATTACGACCGAGCGCACCCGAATATGCGCCTGGTTGGGGTGATGTTTCCTCTGACAACGGGCCTGATGGCGCCGTGTGATCTGGGCCTGAAAACCATCGCGGATGTAAAGGCCAAGGCGGGCGATCTGCGCATCGCGTCCGAATATGCCTCGTCGACGATCATTCCCTATTACATCGCCGGAGGGCTGGCGAATGGTGGCATGACCTATGACGATTTCCAGCAGGTCCCCGTGGCCAGTTTTGTAGCCGGGATCAACGCGTTGGGGGATGGTCTGGTCGATATCGCCCTTGTGTCGCTGAACAATGGTGCGGGCAAACAAGCAGCGGTCAAGCTGCAAAACCGCGGTGGGCTGTGCTATATCAGCCTGGACAACTCCGAGGCGGGGCAGGCGGCCTTCAAGGACTTTTTGCCCGAAGGGGTGATTGCGTCGTTCAAACAGAACGAAAAACTGAACGGTCTGGGCGATTACGGTGCCAACATCATGCGCATTCCGTGGATGATGCTGACCAATGCTGATGTCAGCGACGAGCTGGTCTACAAAATGGTCAAGGCCATCGCCGAGAACAAACAGGCCCTGACAAATTCATTCGGTCTGTTCCGGAACGCCAAGGTCGAAACCATGGCCCCTGCCAACAAGACGCCCTACCATCCCGGTGCATTGAAATACTTCGCCGAAGCCGGGGTTGACGTTGGCAACTGAGCAGTGAGGCATACGCCTTAAAATGCTGCGCAGGACCGCAATTGTTGGTCCTGCGCCTGACAGTAACCGACGACGATGCGGCCAAGGTTGAAGAACGCGAACGCTGGCAAAACTGGCAACGCGAAAACAGCGGCGGCACATACGGCCAATATCTCGATTGGAAGAAAGCCCAAGGGCTTTAACAATGACGGCTTACGCCGCCATTAGGGGTTGTCTGCTGTCAAACCCGATGGCAACAAGAACATATGTTGATTGAGTTTTTTAAGAAGCTGGAAAAGTCGAAGTGGTTGCCATGGGTCGGCACTGCACCATTCATTCTCATTCCTATCGCAGTCATGTTTGGCGGTGAGGTGTCCCGAGGGGCTGGCATACTCGCATTCTTTGCCAGCACGTGGGTGGGAATCGCCCTAGGCGGTAAGTTCGCTCACTTCGTTGCCACTCACCTCCTCAAAACCTCCCAGGACATGGGCAAACGAATAACGGCAGGCGGTTTTGCCTTCGGTTACCTGTTCCTCCCTGTGCTCGTAGCTTCGTTCACAAATTCCAATCTAGGAACCAGCATCGAAATGCTCTCGCTCGGCGCTCATTTTCTATGGGCTTGTGTTGGGGCTGGAATCTTCTTCTGTGTCAGCCCATCTGCCGATGAAAAATAATGGCGGCTTACGCCGCCGTTGGGGGCTGTCTGCCCCCAAACCCCCGAGGATACCGGCCTTTTGACACGACAGCGTTGGGGTGGCCCTTACTTCTGCAAAATGGCGCTTTCCCATTCCGACAGGAAGGCGCGTTTCTTAAGTTGATCCAGAAACACCAAAAGACCAGGGCCGATCCGGATGCGGTTCAAGGCCGCTTCGTATTGGCTGAGATCCAGCGCAGGATGGGTCAGCGGGCGCGCATCGGGGCCGTGTGATCTGGTCATCAGGTGGTCCAGAAACACAGAGGCAATATCAGAAGAGGGCGCGTTCTTAGGGATCAGCGCGGTCCGCAGCATGACTGTGGTGAAATCTGAGGGCAGAATGATGGCGAACTCGTCGCGATCCTGGCGGTTGATCGCATAGCTTCCAAGCACGTTATACGCGATCAGCAGGTCACCGGATTTCACCGCGTCAATCATATCAGAGGAACAGCAATACAGCTGCGCATCCAGCCCGCCCATCACCTCGGTCAGACGCCAATAGATTTCCGAGGCCCGCGTGTCTTGGGTTGCGAACAGATATCCCAGGCCAGACTGGCGCACGTCATAGGTCCCCACACGGCCGCGAAAAACCTCGGGGTATTGGCGCAAAAGGTTGATCAGATCGTTCCGGCTTTCGGGAAGGGGAAGGTCGCCAAAACCAGATTTGGAGACGACGATCGCGGCTGGTTCCTGCGTGAAGGCGAACAGCATATTGTTCCACACGGCCCAATCCGGCAGCGCCCCCGTGGCCTCTGACGCATGGCGTTGGGCCCATCCATCATTGGCCAGTTTGGTTTGCAGATCCATCGCGCTGGAAACGGCCACGTCAAAGGCGTGACCTTCCTGGACAATGGCTTTTTGCAGCTCGGCAGAGCTGACAACCGTATACTCGATGGACGTGTCAGGCTCGGAGGCCAGAAAAGACGTGATCATTGGTTCAAAAAACGCGATGTCGGCGGTCGAGATGATCCGCAATTTCCGGTCGCTGTCAGAAGGACCAAAGCGCGCGACCTGTTCAGCCTGAAACGCGCTGGCCCACCCGGCCAAACCGATCAGGACAAGGGAAAGAGCAAACTGACGCATGCGCCGCCTCCGGGGTTGTTGCTGATTTGCAAAGAGCCGCCATGGGCCTCGACCACCTCTTTGGCGATGGTCAACCCCAGGCCGGATCCGACGATCGAATGCGTGTTCGTCCCACGCGCAAAGCGCTTGGGCAGATCGCCCAGTTCTTCGGTCAGAAAGCCGGGGCCCGTATCCCGGACGCTGATGCGGGCACCGTGTTCCGCAACGTCCAGCGCGACCAGAATATCGGCACCGGCGGGCGCGTATTTCACGGCGTTGTCCAACAGGTTGTGCAGCGCGTTTTGCACCAGGATCGGATCGCCTTTGATCTCGGCAGTCTCGACGGTGGTAGTTTCCAGGATGATATCCTTGAGCTCGGAGGTCGGTCGCATTCTTTCGACTGTGTCCTGCACCAGGCGATCCAGGCTGATCTCTTCGCGGGCCAGATGGTCCAGCCGAAAAGTCACCATGGCGTGATCCAACAGCTGCCCGGCCGTGCGCGAGCTGTCATCAATGGCGCGGATCATCTCTTTTAACGCTTTGCGGGTCTCTGGATCGTCGGATTTGCGCTGGGCAACCTCGGCCTTGGTGCGCACCACGGCCAATGGTGTGCGGACCCGGTGTGCGGCTTCGGCAATGAAATCCTCGGACCGCGCCAGGGAATGTTGCAAACGGCGCATGAATGAATTCAACGAGGCAACCAGCGGCACCATTTCCGAGGGCACCGGGGCCGCGACCGGGCGCAGGTCTTTGGGGCCCCGGCGCGAGACCGACTCTGTCAGCCGATCCAACGGGCGGATGGTGCTGCGCGAGATGACCCCGGCCAGCAACACCGAAACCAGAAAGAAACTTGCCCCGATCCCCATCGAGGTCTGCGAAATTCTTGCCAGCGCCTGTTTCTGCCCCGAAAGCGTTTGCGCGACCGAAACGTGAAGGTATCGCTGACCTTCTGCTGTCGATACCCGGCGTCTGAGTGTGGCCACGCGGACATCCTCGCCCAGAAATGTGGTGGACAGATAGGCCGGAGCACCGTTGCCGTTTCCCCGGGCCTTGGGCAAATCGGCGTAGCCGCTCAGAAACCTGTCCTCCAGACGAATGGCATAGAACACGCGCTCGTCCGAGAGACTGTCCAGCATCGACAGGGCAGAGTAGGGAAGGTCGATGCTGATGTCCCGGCCGCTCAGACGCGCGCTATCCAGAATGGACAGGGCCGAGGCGGTCAGTACATTATCCTGACTTTCCTGGGCCACTTGCCGGGCCACGGACTGCACGACGAAATAGACAACGATCGCCAGCACAGCCGCACTGGCCAGCAGCGACAGCAACAGCCTTCGGTGGATAGAACCCTGAGCGACGGGCGGGGTCATGAGATTTCGAGCTTGTAGCCAAGCCCGCGAATGGTGGTGATTTTTACCGTCGAGGAGTCCAGGTGGCGCCGCAGTCGCCCGATATAGACCTCGATCGCATTTTCCGTGACGTCTTCATCATAGGAAAACAGCCGGTCCACCAGCGTTGATTTCGAAAATACCCGCCCGGGCGCATTGGCCAGTACCTCGAACAAACGCAGCTCGCGCGTGCGCAACTGGATGTCCTGATCAGGTAGTTTGAGCGTCCCAGACAACGAATTGAAACGAAGATTCCCAAGGGTCAGAAGATTCTGCGCAGCACCTCCGCGGCGGCGCAACACCGCACGGCACCGTGCTTCGAGCTCGGAAAAGTCGATGGGTTTGACCATGTAGTCATCCGCGCCCAGATCCAGCAGCCCAACCCGGTCGGCGATCTCTGAGCGCGCGGTCAGGACGATAACCGGCGTGCTCTCCTCTTGCTTGCGATGCTGCGCCAGAAAGGTCCTGCCGTCGCCATCAGGAAGCATAATATCCAATAAAATCAAGTCATAAGTGGTGGTGGCCGTGAATTCATGTGCGGTCTGAATGTCGGGCGCATGGTCAACAACATGACCATCCAGCATCAGCCTGTCGACGACGGCCTCGGCCAGTTGCATATTGTCTTCGATCAGCAGGAACCGCATGAAGGTTTTTCTCTTTTCGCTACTTTTTATACCGTGTCAGCTTTGTGTCAGCTTAGATTGTCAGCTTCTCCCGACATGAGCGGCAAGCGCCGCCAATGTCAAATGGGAGGACCAAGACATGACATTCAATATCGGCCGCCGGGCTCTTCTCGCTGCGGCAGCAGCGTTCACTTTTGCCGGGCCTGTTGCGGCAGAGCCAGTTGTCGGCAGCATCCATTTCCTGATCCCAGGTGGCGCAGGCGGCGGCTGGGACGGTACGGCACGCGGAACCGGTGAAGCTCTGACCGGAGCAGGGCTGGTCGGCACAGCGTCCTACGAAAACATGTCCGGTGGCGGAGGTGGCAAGGCCATCGGCTATCTGATCGAAAACGCGGACAGCCAGCACGGCACGCTGATGGTCAACTCGACCCCGATCGTGATCCGCTCGCTGACCGGCGTTTTCCCACACAACTTCCGTGACCTGACGCTGGTCGCAGGCACCATTGGTGACTATGCGGCCATCGTCGTCGGCAAGAACAGTCCTCTGAACTCGATGCAGGACCTGCTGACCGCGTTTGATACGGATGCCTCTCGTACAGCCATCGGCGGCGGTTCGGTGCCGGGCGGCATGGACCACCTGGTCGCAGCCATGGTGATGGAGGCCGCCGGCAAGGACGCGCTGGCAGTAAAATACATTCCCTATGATGCCGGCGGGAAAGCCATGGCAGCGCTGCTGTCTGGCGAAATCGCAGCCCTGTCGACCGGGTTCTCAGAAGCAGTGGCCCTGGCCGAAGCAGGCGAAGTCAAAATCCTGGGTGTAACCGCAGATGAACGTGTCTCGGCCTATGACGCACCCACCATGAAAGAACAGGGAATCGACACCACCTTCGTCAACTGGCGTGGGTTCTTCGCGGCCCCTGGCCTGCCTGCCGATAAGTTGGCCACATACCAGGAGGCGATCGCGAAGATGTATGAGGCGCCAGAATGGGAAACCGTGCGTGCCCGCAACGGCTGGGTCAACATCCACAATTCGGGCGATGATTTCAAAGCCTTCCTGGAAGATCAGGAACAGGTAATTGGCGATCTGATGAAGAAATTGGGCTTCCTCTGAAAATCAGGTGCGAGGGGCCAGCCCCTCGCGCTCCCCGAGGTATTTCAGGCAAGAGGAAGGGGAGAGCGCGAACCCTCCCCAATAGAAGGAAGAACCTTCCCCTTGCACGGCCATCGGCTCCTCAGCCTGTACCGTGCGGACAACCTAGCAAGAGAACGGTTAACAACATCTTTCCTCTTGCCCAAAATACCTTGGGGTGAATTGAGCCGCAGGCTCAAGAGGGGCAACGCCCCTTCCCTATTCTGGAAAAAGGAGAATCCTGATGGCTTTGGATCGCTGGGTTTCATTTATCATTCTATGCGCGGCGCTGGCGTATGGCTATGCGGCGTTCTTCACGATGGACGCGTCTTTGCCGCCGTTCATGCAGCGCAATCCGATCTGGCCAAGCACCTTTCCCAAGGTTCTGGCCGTGCTGACTATTTTGACCTCGATGTTCATTCTGTTGGGATTGGAAAAATCTGCTGAAAGCGACAAAGAACCAGACATCGATTACCGCCGTCTTGGGGAGTATCATCTGTGGCAGGCGCTGGCCTTGTTGGGGTTGATGGTGGCGTATGCGCTGCTTTTGCGCCCCGGGGGATTTTTGTTCGCGACCTTCGCATTCTTGAGCTGTGGGTCCTTTGTGCTGGGCGAACGCAAATTCCATATTCTGCTGCCCGTCGCTGCCCTGGCCAGCTTTGTTGTCTGGTATCTGGTGGACGAGGTGCTGGGCATCTTCTTGCGCCCCTGGCCGTTTTTTATCTGAGGAGCTGAGACATGATCGAAGGACTTATGATCGGCCTTGGCGCCGCACTTTCCATTCAAAACCTGGCTATGGTGATCGCCGGCTGTCTGATTGGCACATTTATCGGCATGCTGCCGGGGCTGGGGCCGATGTCGATCATCGCCATCATGATTCCCGTTGCCATCACGATCGGAGATCCCTCGGCCGCCATCATCCTGTTGGCCGGTGTGTATTACGGTGCCATTTTTGGTGGCTCGACCTCGTCGATCCTGTTGAACGCTCCGGGCGTCGCAGGCACGGTGGCTTCCAGTTTTGATGGCTATCCGATGGCACGCAAAGGCCAGGCCGGCAAGGCGCTGACCATTGCGGCGATTGCCTCGTTCGCGGGGGGCAGCATTGGCGCGCTTCTGTTGATGATTTTCGCCCCGATGCTGTCGACCGTCGCGTTGCTGTTCCACTCGGCCGAGTATTTCGCGCTGATGGTTGTCGGCCTGTCGGCCATCGCGGCCTTTGCGGGCACCGGCAATGTTGGCAAGGCCATTTTGATGACCTTGCTGGGATTGGTCATGGCAACGGTCGGAGAAGGCGCGTTGTTCAACATGCCGCGCTTCACCATGGGGTTGATGGACCTGCAATCAGGGTTCAGCTTCATCACGCTGGCCATGGCGATGTTTGCCTTACCCGAGGCGCTGTTTCTGGTGCTCAAGCCCGAGCGTTCGGCCCAGGGCAGTAGCGGCAAGATTGAAAACCTGCGCATCACCAAAGAGGAAGGGCGCAAGATCGCGCCGGTTATTGGACGCCAGTCGATCCAGGGCTTCTTTATCGGGGTGTTGCCGGGGGCGGGCGCGACCATTGCATCGTTCCTTGGCTATGCGGTGGAACGCAACATTGCTTCGAAGGAAGAGCAAGCGGAGTTCGGCAAGGGGGCCATCAAGGGCTTGGCTGCTCCGGAAACCGCCAATAACGCCGCCTGTACCGGGTCATTCGTGCCCCTGCTAACCTTGGGTATTCCCGGGTCGGGCACTACGGCGATCCTGTTGGGGGCGCTGATTGCGCTGAATGTCACGCCAGGCCCGCGCCTGATGATCGACGAGCCTCAGATTTTCTGGGCGGTGATCATCTCGATGTATATCGGGAACCTGGTCCTGCTGATCCTGAATCTGCCGCTGATCCCCTATATCGCCAAGGTTCTGGCCATTCCGCGCAACTATCTGATCCCGTTCATTTTGTTCTTCACCCTGATGGGCAGCTACATCGGGCAGAACAACGCGACCGAGCTGTTGCTTCTTGTGGGTATGGGGATCTGCGCGACAATTCTGAAGTTCGCGGATTACCCGCTGGCCCCGCTGTTGATCGGCTTTATTCTTGGCGGCATGCTCGAGGACAACTTCTCTCGTTCCATGCAGTTGTATGACGGAATTGGGTTCATCTTCGACCGCCCAATGACGCTTGGTTTGTTGGTCATCGCTGTCCTGTTGGTCGTCATCCCAAGTTACCGTGCCCGCCGTGCAAAGGCGCGACAGGAGGGGACAGCAGAAGGTGATTGATGTGCATGCCGAGTAATGCGAAAGGCTAGTGACATGTCGCGTGTACTGACCTTTCTGATCGCCGGTGTTGGCAGCCTGGGGTTTTATCTCCTTGGGCTGCCTTTGCCGTTTCTTCTTGGACCCATGTTTGCCTGTCTGATCGCGGCACTTGGAGGAGCAACGCTGAAAGGTGCCGGGCAGTTCGGCATGTTCATGCGCACGTTTCTTGGGGTCGCGGTCGGCAGCTCGATTACCCCAGAGCTGCTGGGGCGCATGCCTGACATCGCAAGTTCGCTGATTTTCGTTCCGCTGTTCATCGCGTCAATTGCAGCGGTGGGGTATCCCTTGCTGCGCTATGTTTTCGGGTTGGACCGAGTCACCTCCTGGTACAGCGCCATGCCAGGCGGGTTGCAGGACATGTTGATCTTTGGCGAGGAATCCGGCGGTGACCCGCGTGCGTTGTCGCTGATCCACGCAACCCGAGTCGTCGTTCTGGTCAGCTGTGCGCCCGTTTTGATCCAGGTCGTGTGGGGGTTGGATCTGAGCGCCGCGCCCGGGCAGCCGATGTCGGCGATCTCGCCCTGGCAAATCGTGATCCTGGTGGCAGCGGGCTTGTTCGGATGGAAGATCTTTGAGCGCATCGGCCTGTTCGGGGCGTCGATCCTGGGGCCGATGATTCTGACCACCGCATTGTCCCTGGCTGGGGTGGTGCAAACCCGGCCACCAGCCGAAATTATCCAGGCCTCGCAATTCTTTATCGGTATCGCAGTTGGCGTGAAATATGTCGGGATTACCAGCCGCGAGATCCGCGTTCATGTGGTGGCGGGGATCCTCTATTCGGTCTTGCTGGGCGTCGTCTCGTTTGGGTTCTTTCTGATTATCACGCGCCTGGAGCTGGCGCCGTCTCTGGATGCATTGATGGCCTTCTTGCCTGGCGGTCAGGCCGAGATGGTTGTCATCGCGATCATGGCGGGTTCGGACCTGGCCTATGTCGTGACCCATCACATTCTAAGGATTGTCATAGTCGTCCTGTTCGCCCCGATCATCGGGCGCCGCTTTCCTAAGAACTGATCTTGCAAAGCCTGTGGTTCGCCGGCCGGTCGTCCGCCCGGCAAACAGATTTCAGAGGAGAGCCGAGGGGCGCGATGGCGGCGACCCTCGGCCAAGGTCATTTCACGTCCGAGACGGAAGCCGCAGGCTGGTTTTTCGCAACTTTGCCGGAAGCTGGGCCAAGCCCTTGGGCAGGATGACCACAAAGACGATCAGCGAGACGCCCAGGACCAGGTTGCGCGCGTCGCCCATTTCCTTGGAAAGTTCGACAACCACCATCATCACGCCTGCGCCGATGATCGGCCCCCAGGTCGAGCCCGCGCCGCCCACGACGACCATCGCCAGAATGTACATCAGCGTTGAAAACTCGAACAGGCTGGGCCCGGCAAAGCGGAAATGCGCCGCGTAGACACCGCCCGCCAATCCGGTCAGCAAGGCCGACAGGGCGAAGGCGGCGGTCTGGTATTTGCGCCGGTCAATCCCGCGGCTGCTGGCATAGCCTACGTTGTCTCGGATCGCGCGAAACGCCAGACCCAGACGCCCGTGGATGATCACCACCGAGGCCAGGATCGTCACCGCAAAGGCGCCCAGAACTACGAAATAATGCCCCAGAACCCACTGGCCCTTCAGCAAGGGGCGGAACCCGAAATCCTGGAACCGCGAGAACCCGGTGGCCCCGCCGAACAGCTGCTGACAGGCGCCGCGCACCTGGGTGAAGCACTCGGTTTCGGTGATAATCAGCACGTGGATCATTTCGGCGATGGCATAGGTCAGCAGCGCGACATAGGCGCCGGTCAGGCGCAAACAGGCCATACCGATGATCAATGCCAGCGCGGCCGAGGCAACCGCCGCAATCGGGATCGCCGCCCACACCGACATCTGCGCGAATGTCGCCCCCATCGCGACGCCGTAGGCCCCCACGGCAAAGAACAGCATCTGCGCCAGCGAAAACACGCCCGCATGCCCCATCAGCAGGTTCCAGTTCAGCGCCACCATCGCCCAGATAAAGAACACGATGACCTCGCCCAGAAGATAGCGCTGCGTGATAAACAGCGGCAAAATCGCAAAGCTGACGATGATCAGGACCCCGATCAGCAAATGCTTGGTCAGTTCGTCATACCGTTTCATAGGCGCACCACTCTTTCTTTGCCAAACAGGCCTTGCGGGCGCCAGATCAGCACCAGAACCACCAGCATCAACATGGTCGGGAATGCAAAACGCACCCCGAAATAATAGGCAAAGCCGGCCTCCATCAGGGCCAGGGCAAAGGCGCTGAGGCCCGCGCCCCAGATATTGCCCAGACCGGCGACCACACAGATCACGAAGGCCTTGAGCAACGGGTCTCCGCCCATTTGTGGCGACAGCGTTGTCATGGTCGAGATCATCAAGCCTGCCGCGCCCGCCAGCGCCCCGGCCAGGGCCATGACTTGCAGGAACACCGTGTCAGCCTTGACGCCCATCAGCATCGCGGCTTCTCGGTTCAGTGCGGTGGCGCGGATGGCGCGGCCAAAGCGGGTTTTCATCAGCAGCCAGGCCAGCGCAAGGATCAGAACCAGCGCCACCACAAAGATCACCATCGCCTGATAGGTCACCGTGATGCCCGCAACGCTGGTAAAGCCGTCCAGCTTTAGCGGTTGCGGGTAGGGGTAGCCGCCATAGGTTTTCAGCAGCAGATCCTCGATCAGAATGCCCAGCCCGGCCGTGGCCACCATGACATTCGTGCCAAAATCGGCCGTTCCCAGCATAAAGCGCACGATCACCAGATGGGTCACGATCCCCACTACGGCACCGGCCAGCATGGCCACCAGAATGCCGATCACCAGCGGAATGCCAAAGGCCGTCGCAACCGAGTAGGCAACATAGCCCCCCAGCGTCATGAACAACCCATGGGCCATGTTGAACATGCCCAGGGTTCCGAAAATCAGCGACAAGCCGACCGAGGCCAGCGCATACATGGCCCCCATGGTCAGGCCCGTCACAAGTATCTGGACAAGAGCATCCATGCTTCAGTGTCCTCCTAGATAGGTTTTCAGGATATCCGCGGAATTCGCGGCTTCGGCGGTGGCGCCGCTCCAGACGATGTGCCCGGCATCCATCAGGCACAGGCTGTCCGCGAAATGCAGCAGGCGGCCCGGGTTTTCCTCGATGATCAGAATGGACAGGCCGCGCTCGCGCAGTTGTTGCAGGGCGGCGTAGATCTGTTCGATCACCAGCGGCGCCAGCCCCAGCGAGGGTTCATCCAGCATCAGCAGTTTCACGTTCGCCATCAGGCCGCGCCCGATGCCGACCATGCGCCGCTCGCCGCCAGACAGGCCGCTGGCCAATTGATTGCGTCGCTCGCCCAGTTTGGGGAACAGCTGGTATACCTCTGCCAGACGGCGGGCGACCTCGGCGGTATCCGCACACAGATACGCCCCCATCAGCAGGTTCTCTTCGACCGTCATTTCCGTGAACAGCTGATCGCCCTGCGGGACATGGATCAGGCCACTTTGGACGCGTTTGAAAACCGAGGCTTTGGAGATGTCCTGCCCGTCAAATTGCAGGGCCCCGTCGCGTGTGGGCAGCAGCCCCGACAGCGTCCGCAAAAGCGTGGTTTTGCCATGACCGTTCGGGCCAATCAGCGCGACCACCCCCTTTTCCGGCACGTCCAGCGAAATGCCATGCAGCACCGGGCGGTTCAGATAGCCAGAGACCAGGTTTTCACATGTCAACAGGCTCATGCTGCGCCTCCCAGGCCCGAGCTGCCAAGGTAGACTTCGGACACCATCTTATCCGAGGCCAATCCGGCAGGGGTTGCGTCATAAATCGTCTTGCCCTGGTGCATGATCAGCGCCCGGTCGGCGACCGAGGTGACAAAGCGCATGACGTGCTCGATGAATATCAGGGTCATGCCGCGCGATTTCAGGTCCAGCATCAGCGCGATGAATTCGTCAATTTCAGGCGGGGTTAGCCCGCCCACGGGTTCGTCCAGCAGCAAGATCTCGGGTTGGTTGACCAGCGCCGTGGCCACCATCAGCTTTTTACGGGCCAGCACCGGAATGCCCGCCACGGGGTCTTGTGCGATGTCTGCCAGGCCGATGTCGTCCAGTACCTGCATCGCCGCCTGTTTGTCGGCGCGCCGGGTCAGCACCCAACCGCCCGCGCTGTGACGGCCAAAGACCCGCGCCGCCAACACGTTTTCAAACACGCTCATCTGGTCAAACCCCGAGTTTAGCTGAAACGTCCGCGCCATGCCCAGATGACACAGCTGATGCGGTGCAGTGCCCACGACATCCTGATCACGAAACCTGATCGTGCCCTCGGTGACCGGGGTCAGCCCGGTGATCAGATCAAAGAACGTGGTCTTGCCGGCCCCGTTCGGGCCGCCGATGCCGATCACCTCGCCTTGCTGGACATCGAAATCCATCGTGTCCACAGCCGCAAGAGCGCCGTAGCGTTTGGTCACGCTACGGCACTCGAGAATGATTTCTGAATCATTGCTCATTTTGTGATTTAGGCCTTCATCCATGGGGGCATTTTGAACGCGGCCTTCTTGTAGGGATCCGGAGCGACCAGAACGCCGTCCTTGGTCTTGTCATGGATCTGGCTAAAGATATGCGGCATGCCCAGGCTTGGGTCGTTGGTCTCGGTTGGATAGCTATAGGCCGATTGTGTGTCCGGACGGATGCGCATGGTGCCCATTGGCCCGCGATAAATCAGCGATTTCAGACGATCCGCAACGGCGCGGTTCTGCTCCTCTTCGTAGGGGGCACCGGGACCACCAGCCAAGGCCGCGGCCAGTGCATAGGCTTGCAACGCCTGATAGGTTTGCCCGCCGCCATTGGGCGAGGCCGTGTCACCAAACCGTGCCTTATAGGCCTCGGCGAAGTTGGTGCCGATCTCGTCCTGCAGGGCCCCGATGACGGTGGCATAGATCGCCCCAACCGAGTTATCGCCCGCAATGTCACGGAACGCCGCCAGCGACGCGCCATATTGCAGATAGACCAGGCTGTTGGTGGGGTTGGTCATGAACTGGTTCATGAACTGCGCCTGATCCTGCGGATAAAAATGCGTGATCGCGATCAGAGCAGGCGCATCGGCCCGCAGTTTTGCCAGCGTCGGTCCCCAATCCGAGACCGGGGCCGTCACGGTTTCATACAGCGATACCTCATAGCCATAGGCCGCAGCCCCGGCCTAAATCGCGTTCGCGATGTTGACCGAATAGGTGCCGGGGCTGGTGATCAGCGCGATCTTGTTGTTGGGGCGGGTGAAATCTCCGGCCGCTTCCAGATCAGCAACAAATTTCAGGACACCGTCGCCATACATGGTCTCGGGCGGGTCATATTGGATGGTGCCCCAGAACCGGTCGGGATCGGATTTGATCAGCTCGTCATGGATCACGCCCGTGTTCGAGTGCATCGCGATGATGCCCGCATCGGCGGCCACATCATGCAGCGCGGTGCCGGTTTCCAGGTTATACCCGGTGATCAGAGCGCTGGCGTTGTCCTTGTCGATCAGACGTTGCGCCGCCTGGATGACCACGTCATCGCCCTTGCTTTCTGTATCCACAAAGACCAGCTCGATCGGGCGCCCCAGAATGCCGCCCATCTGGTTGATTTCATCCGCCGCCATTTGCAGTCCGCGCTGAAATTCGATGCCATCCGCCGCGACGATGCCGGTCAGCGGGGCCGGGCAGCCGATGACCACCGGATCCGAGGATTGCGCCTGGGCGCTTTGGTTCAGACCGGTCAGCATGGCCGCCGATCCGGCCGTCATCCCGACGCCCTTTAGAAACCCACGCCGGGTGGGGGTTTGGTTGGTGTGTTTAGACATTACGTCTCTCCCTGTTTTATTTTGTGTCGAAATACGCAGCGCGCGCGTGCTCGATGGCGTCCGCCTGATCTCGGCTTAGGTCTTGCCCGCCGTAGTTGTTGATGTGTTCGCAGAATTCATCGGGGAAGGGGGTGGATACGCCCGCCAGTTCCTCGACCACCGCCTGCCCGCAATAGGGGACGTAGACAGCGGAATATCCGCCCTCGTGCGTTGCCACGATCCGGCCCTTGGCGTGGGTATCGGCAATGCTCAGCAATTGCCGGGTCATCCAGCGATAGTCCTCAGAGCACAGCATCTGCATCCCAAGTGGATCAAGGGCCGAGGCGTCAAACCCCGAGGGGATCACGATCAGCTCGGGCTGGAAGTCATTCAGCGCGGGCATCACGAGGGTCTCGAAGGCAGCGCGGTAAGCCCCTGATCCACTGCCGGGAGGCAACGGGATGTTCAGATTTGAATTGCCGGCACCTTTAACCTCGGTCCCGCCAGAGGCCGGCGGGAACAGGTTCGTCTGGTGCAGCGAAATGGTCAGGACCGAGTCATCGTCCAGGAAAATCGCCTCGGTGCCATTGCCATGGTGCACGTCCCAATCCACCACGGCGATGCGTTCCAGCCCATAGGTTTTCTGGACGTGCTTGATCCCGATGGCGGCATTGGCGAACAGGCAGAAACCCATGGCCAGGTCGGGCAGGGCGTGGTGCCCCGGCGGACGGCACAGCACATAGGCATTGTCTACCTCGCCCTGCATCACCGCATCAAAAGCGTTGATCACCCCGCCAACCGCCAGGCGCGCGATATCCAAACTGGCACCGCCCACCGGGGTCAGCTGCCCCGCATCGCCCCCGCCAGCGGCGCAGACGGATTGCAGGTGATCGATATGGCTCTGCGGGTGCACCATGCCGATGATGTCGTCCGTGGCTGCGAAGGGCTCGATATGGGTCAGATGGGGCCACAGGCCGGTGGCTTGCATCAGGTTCTGCATCCGGCGCTTGGTCTCGGCATTTTCGAAATGCTCGCCGGGTTGCAGCACCAGCGAAGGCGGCACCAATCCGCACCAATTCTGCGTGTCGTGCCAGTAATACAGCTCTGACGAAATCATGCCCGTTTTTCGGGCACATGTTGTTGTTTTGTGGTGCATGTTCACCCCTGTTTTCCTTGTTGTTATCCCAACCCGGCTTTCAAGCGCGCGCCATTGCCGATGTCCGGCAATGCAGCAACAGATTCGCAAGTCATTGTTTTTACGACCTATTGCCCGAGTCGCGGCCATCAATTGCCGTGCGATTTCGTTAATATTGGTGTTGACAAAAAATTATAGTCAAGCAAAAATTATAGCCATACAAAAATTTGGATACGGCACACGGCATGGATGCTCAAGAACTGAAACCCGAAGAAACGGGACTACGTGAACGTAAGAAGCTGAAGCGGCGCCAAGAGCTGCTGGAGGCCTCTAAACAGCTGTTCGGATCAAGGGGGATCGAATCGACAACGATGGCGGATATCGCCGGAGAGGTCGGTGTGTCAGTCCCTACGGTGGTGAATTATTTCGGCTCGAAAGAGGCGATCCTGCTGGCGATCATCAGCGAGGGCGTGTCCAAGGCCTATGATGACCGCGCTGTACTGGCTGAAATGCGCCTGGACGCCCCGTTGGTGGACAACATGGTCGACATATTCTGTCAGGTCACGACCGCGACGCTGGCGATTGCCCCGCGCCGTATCTGGCGCTTTGCCGAGGCCGCCACCATCCGTCATCCAGACACCCAACTGGCCAAGGACTATATGGCGATGGAGGCGCGCTTGATCGCGGCGCTCGCCAATTTGCTGGGCCGCTACGAGTTCCGGTTCCTGGCGCCGCAGGCCCCCGACATGACCGACCTGGTGCGCATCTTTCATTCCTGCTGGAACATGTCCTTCTTTACCTTGATCAAAAACGAAGATCTGGGCCTGGAGGATCTGCGCGCTGAACTGACCGAGAAATTCACTGTCATGTGCAACCTGATATTTGCGGATGGCTCGGTCACGCGCAAACCAACGCCAAAGGACTGATCCGATGGCCCCAGACCTGATACTCGAGAACGCCAGGGTTCTGACGATGAACCCGGCCGCGCCAACCGCGCAAGCCGTGGCTATTCTGGATGGCAAAATCGCAGCCGTCGGCGATTTGGCCGACATCCAGGAACTGGCCGGGCCAGAAACCCGCCGATTTGATGCGCAGGGCAACACCGTTTTGCCGGGCTTCGTGGAATCTCATCTGCATCTGTTTGCCGGGGCCTATGGGCTGCAACTGTTGCAGCTGGACGAGGTGCAAACCGCGGATCAACTGGCGCAAAAGCTGCGCGCCTATGCCGAAGCAAATCCCGCCGAAGGGCTGCTGATCTGCAAGGCGGCGGACTATAACCTGTTCGCGGGCGATGTGCCTCCGCGTAAGATTCTGGATGCCGCGCTGGCGGATCGCCCGGTGATGTTGATCGCACCGGATCACCACACGGCCTGGACCAATTCTATTGGGTTGGAAAAGGCAGGGATTTTGCACGGACGCGCTTTGCCGGTGGGGAATGAAATCGTCATGGGCGCCGACGGGCTGGCCAGTGGTGAATTGCAGGAAAGCCAGGCCATGGCGCCGGTGTTTGATCTGCGCACGTCAGGCGGTCGGGAAACGCTTGGGATGCAAGGGCTGGAGCCGGCGACCAAACCCACCCCGGCGCAGTGGGCCAGCGATCTTGAGGTCATGCAGCGCGGGCTGGAATACTGCGCGTCCTTTGGATTTACCTCGTTGCACAACATGGATGGCAATCGCTATCAGCTGGAACTGCTGCAAGAGCTGGAAACACAGGGCCGGTTGCTGTGCCGCGTTGATGTTCCGTTTCATATGACCCCGGACAAACCGATCTCGGCCCTGCAAGACGCGATCCAGATGCGCGCGGATTTCAGCTCGGATCTTTTGTCTTCGAAGCGGGTCAAAGTCTTCATGGATGGGGTGATCGACAGCGGAACGGCCTATTTGCTTGAGGATTACGCGGATATTCCGGGCACGCGCGGCGAACCCTTGCACGACGCCGAACGGTTCAACCAGATCGCGATCGAGGCTGATCGAAACGGATTCCAGATCGCAGTGCATGCCATCGGGGATGCCGCAGTGCGCCAGGTGCTGGATGGCTACGAGGCTGCGCGCAAAGAAAATGGCGCGCGTGACAGCCGCCACCGGATCGAACATCTGGAGCTGGTGCACCCGCAGGATATTGACCGTGTGCATAGCCTGGGGGTGATCGCCTCGATGCAGCCCTCGCATCCGCCCGGATCGATGGATTTCCCCGAGGAACCCTGGCGTTCACGCGTGGGGCCGGATCGCTGGGTCAACGCCTTTCCTGCGCGCGCGCTGCGCGGTGTCGGGGCGCCGATCCCGTTCGCGTCCGACTGGCCCGTGGCCGACCTCAATCCGATGCGCAACATTCAGGCCGCCCTAACGCGCAAGGGGTTCTCGCCGTCCTGCCCGGACAATCGCTGCTCGTTGATGGAGGCGCTTGAAAGCTACACCTCGGCTGGCGCCTATACCGGTTTCGAAGAGAACATCCGCGGCCAGCTGGCCCCCGGATACCAGGCCGACGTCGTTGTACTGGATGCCGATCTGGAAACACTGGAGGCCGAGCAAATCGGCGATGTCGCGGTTGTACTGACCTTGCAGGGGGGTGTTGAAACCTGGAAAGCCTAGGGGCAGGACTGGCCCCCCGGGCTATCTGATCTTCTGCACCGCGTGTTCTGCAATGGCGATTGTCGGGAAATTGGTGTGGCCGGACATGAGGTTCGGCATGATCGAGGCATCCACGACCCGTAGGCCCTGCACGCCGTAAACCCTAAGATCGGCGTCAACGACCGCTTTGCCGACCTCGCTGGCCGGTCCCATCCGGCACGTGCCGCACGCATGGTGCACGCTGCGGCCCGTTCGCTTGATATATTGCAGTAGCTCAAGGTCTGTCTGCGCCTCATTGCCGGGCCAGACTTCGGTGCTGGCCAGCGGGGCAAAGGGGGCGGCCTGAGCAATCTTTCGCGCCAGGCGCATGCCCTGGATCGTGACCTGTTGGTCGCGCTCGTCCAGCAGAAAGTTGGGCTGTATGGCGGGGGCCTGCCGAGGATCAGCCGACTGAATATGCGAGTCCCCACGGCTTTCGGGTCGCAGCGGGATCGATGTCATCATAAAGCCGGGACGATCGTCCAGTTTCTCTTGGGCGTCGTCCTGGGTGATGCTGAACGGCGTCATGATGAGCTCGAGATCCGGGCGATCCAGATCGGGGTTCGTCTTGGTGAAAATGACCAGATGACCCGCAGCCGCTGTCATAAGGCCGCGCCGCCTTAACCCGTATTTCAAGACTTCCTGCACCAGCCGCACCCCGCGCGAGCGTTCGTTGAAGGTGACCGGTTTGGAAAGATGCCAGGCGCATCTGCCAAGATAGTGATCCTGCAGGTTCTCACCCACACCGGGGCTATTCAGGACGACGTCGATCCCCAGGTTCTGAAGGCGCTGTGCCTGCCCGATCCCCGAGAGTTCCAGCAGCTGAGGCGAGCCAATCGCCCCCGCGCTCAGGATCACCTCGGCTGCGGCATTGGCGACGCATTTCTGCCCTTTGTGGGTATATTCGACGCCAGTGGCTCGGGTGCCTTGAAAACATACCCGTTCGACCTGAGCCGAGGTCACGACGGTTAGGTTTGAGCGTTTAAGCGCGGGTTTCAGATAGGCTTTGGCAGTGCTGAAGCGCAAACCCTTTAAAATAGCGCGCTGCACATAGCCGATGCCGGACATCTCGCCATCATTGTAATCCTGATTGAAGGGAATGCCGCAGGCGGCGCTGGCGTCGATCACCGTTTGCGACAGCTCGGGCAGGTCGGGGCTGATCTCGACCGGGATCGGTCCCGAATGACCCCGGCTTGGGTGGTCAAACCCTGCTGCGCTTTCGATTTTGCGAAAGCTGGGCAGCAGGTCTTGGTAGGACCAGCCGGGATTTCCCAATGCGGCCCAGTCATCATAATCCTGCGGAAGGCCACGGGTCACCATATGCCCGTTGACCGAGCTGGAACCGCCAAGCACCCGCCCCCGAGGCAACGCGACGCGCCGGCCTGCCGTGGCCTGCGTCGGTTCGCTGCTGAAGGTCCAGTTGACCTTGTCCGAGTTAAACCGTTTGCCAAAACCAATGGGAATATGGACCCAGATGTCATTGTCTTTCGGGCCTGCCTCGAGCAGCAAAACCTTTGTGCGCGGCCGTTCACTAAGACGAGCGGCAAGAACGCTTCCGGCGGAACCGGAACCGACGACGATATAGTCAAAGTCCATTTTGAGTTGGTCCTTTTGTTACAATTCCCAAGTGTGTCGTAAGAAATCGGCGACCTCTGCCAAAACGGCAGAGGCATCGGGCAGATGCCTGCTCATGCTGAGAAAGGCGTGAATCTGATGCGGCAGATGACGATGCGTGACGTCCACGCCGGATTGGGCAAGCTTGGTGGCATAGGCCAGACCTTCGTCACACAACGGGTCAAACCCTGCGGTCACAATCAATGTCCGGGGCGAGTCCGACAAATCCGGCGCGCAGAGGGGCGACACTCGAGGATCGCTGCGCTCGCAATCCGGGCTGACATACTGAGAAATGAACCAGCGCATGGTCTGGGCGGTCAGAAAATATCCCTCGGCATTGCGTTGATACGACGGATGCTCGTGGCTGATATCCACAACCGGATAGAACAGCATCTGCGCGCAGAAACCAGTTTCAGATTTGTCCGCCCTAAGCTGGCTGACGACCGCCGCCAGGTTCCCGCCCGCGCTGTCCCCGGCGACGACCAGCTTGGTTGCGTCAATCCCCCGCGCACGGGCATGGCTGAACAGCCAATCCGCAAACGCGGCGCAGTCATTCAGCGCTGCGGGAAACTTGGCTTCTGGCGCGCATCGGTAATCAAGCGCTATGACATGGCACCGCGCCTGATGGGCAATCTGTTTGCAAATCCAGTCATGCGTATCCAGGTTGCCCAGAACCCAACCGCCGCCGTGAAAGAACAGAACCGCCGGGGCCAATTCGGCCCGTTGGTCCCCGCCGATATAGTGGCGAAACCGCACTTCGTGATCATCGATTTGAACAGTGTCGTCTGTGACACGCGCCAGATCGGGGCCATCCGGGCTGAGAAACTGCTGACCGGCAATCATCGCCGCGCGGGCGTCTTCGGGGGTCTGAGTCTCAACGGGTGGGCGCCCCAGCTCGGCTAGGGTGTCCAGCAACGCCCGCGCGGACGGGTCAAGGCCCTGCGATGTCCGGGCGCGGTGTGTGGAACCTGCCTGTTTTACTGTCACGGCCTTTGTCCTTCGGTCGTGCGGGCCAGGTATTCGTCGCGCCCGCAGCCAAGCGCGTCGGAAATTTCCAGGGCCGTCTGGCGGAGCATCTTCAGGTTGGCTTTAAAGACGCCGCCGGTTTGGCGTGCTTCCGGGGCCAGAATGCCGACCGAGCCAACAACGACCCCACCCCGTCGAAACACGGGCGCCGAAATCGCCGTCGCGCCGATGATCAGCTCGTTCGAGCTGGCCGCAAATCCCTGTTCGGTAATCTTCTCCAGATCGCTGGTGATCTCGGCATAGGAGCGGCCAACGGTGGCGCATTCCTGGGCGATTCTTTCAAGGCTGACGTTCGAATAGGCCAGGATCGCGCGCCCAGTGGCCCCAAGGATCATCGAATCCCGGTGCCCGACCTTTCGCCGGAACGTCAGCGCCTGCGGGCTTGCCATTTCAAGAAGGCAGACACGCTCCATCCCATCAGGCGCGAACAGCACGATGGTTTCCTGGGTTCTCTGCCACAGGTCGTGCATCGGATTGCGGGCAAAGTCGACAATATCAAAGCTGGAGTTCCAGGCGTCCGCCATGCCTGCGACCGCAGTGCCTAGCCGGAATTGCAGCGGGTCTCCGTCAGATACGACGAACCCACAATCCTCAAGCGTGCTGAGCAGCCGATACAGGGTGGCCCGATTGATGCGCGTCTTTTCGATCAGTTCGGCGGCGGTCAACGCGCTCTGGTCGGGGGTGAACGCGCGGAGAATTGAGCAGGCACGCGCGACGGAGCTGACTTTTGAGTTTTGCTCTTCAGCGGGGGCTGCGGGTGTGGATGCGGTGAGGGCCATAAGAATCTCCGTTGGGTGATTTTCATAGAATAGGGTCTCAGGGTGGTCAACAAAAGAGTGACAAAGATTCGAAAAATGAGACAAAGACATTTTCGGGAAAGATCGGATTCATTTCCGAAAATCGCGGTGATTCTCGCGTATATGATAAAAAATAGGAATAAATGGAGTTATATTGGGCTGTTGATTTGGGTTTTTGTTCGCGGTTGACAGGTGAAGGGATGCTAGAATAGTAAGACAGAAGTTCGCATAATGAGACAATCCGAGGGAGGGGACTGCAAATGCTGAGCAAGAAACTAGTAGGTGCGGCGCTGGCATGTTGCTTGCTGCCTGTCGTTGCTGTGGCTGGCCCAAAGCAAATCACCATCGCGACACAGCCGGTTGGCACGGCGATGAATGCTGTCGGGAACGCGATGGCAGAAGTATTCGTTAGCGAGTTGGGCGCGCGCACAACCGCGCAGCCTTATGCCGGGAACGCGGTCTACTCGCCCTTGCTGAACAGCGGAGATCTGACGCTGGCCATGACCACGACCTATGCGTTGGGTCTGGATCTTGCTGGCACTGAAAACACCGCTCCGATGCAAGAGCTGCGCACCGTGGCGCGGCTGTGGCGTCTGCCCTATGGCTATTTCGTTCACAAGAATTCAGGCCTGAAAACCGTTTCTGATCTCAAGGGCAAACGCGTGGTTGTCGATATTCGCGCCGCGGTTTCGCTGAAAGAAACCAACGAATTTCTTCTGGAAGCCGGGGGCGTGTCCGTGGACGAGGTCGAGCAGGTCGATGTTGCCGCGTTGCCTCAGGGCGTGAAAGCGGCCGTAGATGGCACCGTGGATTCAGCCCCGATGGCCTTGCCCGTCGCGATGATGCAAGAAGCAAACGCGACCGTCCCGGGCGGCGTGAACTTTCTGGAAATCACCGGTCCCAACGCCAATCAGGAATTTCTCAGCAGCAAAGCCCCTGGGTTGACGCTGGTACGCGTCAAGGCGGGCACCATGCCGGGTGTGGACGTGGACAAAACGGTCTTCGCTCTGGAGCTGGTTTTGTATTCCAGCACGCATGAAACGCCCGAACATGTCGCCGAAATGCTGAACGCGCTTCAGAAAAACTGGCCCAAACTGCAAGAGCAGTTCGGATTTCTGCGCACCGTTCAGGCAGATCAGTTCGTGGATGCGGCAGCGATGTCTGCGCCCTATCACGAGGGTGCGGTCGCGCATTTCAAATCGGTCGGGCAATGGAGCGACGAGGCCGAAGCCCGTCAGCAAGAGCTCCTGTCGCGTCTCAAGTAACCTACGTTAAAAGGTATCTCCGGAATGAACCGCTTGATGCTCGCGTACCGCGACATGCTGTTGGCCGCGCCAATGATACTTGGGCTCTTGTGGGTCTTTGATGTTCCGATTCACCTGGGCTGGCCCATTCTGCAACCGTCCTATCTGGCGGTTGTGGTCGGGCTGAGCATCGCGGCGGCCTATCTGGTCTATCCTTTCAGGGAAAAACCGGGCGCCCTTGAAATTGCCTTGGGTGGCCTGGCGATGTGGGCTTGGTTTGTCTGCGCGATCAATGTCGAGGCCTGGATGTACACCGCCGGGACGCGCGGCCTGGACAAGCTGATCCCAGCGGCGATCGGACTGGTGCTGTTATGGGATTCCCTGCGTCGGGCCGCCGGTATGGGGATCGCCGTCTTGATCGGTCTGGTGGGCCTGTACGGTGTTTTCGGCCATCACGCCCCCGGGCAATTCGAGGGCACCTATGTCAAGCCGGACCGGCTGTTGATGTATCTGTTCTCTGACACCAACGCGGTGCTGGGGATCGTCCTGCAAGTCGTCGGGGGCATGGTTCTGGCATTCATCGCCCTGGGCCAATTGATGGGTCAAAGCGGTGCAACGCAGTTTTTCAACGATATCAGCCTGGCGCTTTTCGGGCGCAAACGCGGTGGCCCCGCCAAGGTCGCGGTGACGGCCAGTTCGCTGATGGGGATGATCAACGGAACGGCGGTTGGAAACATCCTCTCGACCGGGGTGATGACCATCCCGTTGATGAAGCGGATCGGCTTTCCGCCGCATGTGGCCGCCGGAGTCGAGGCCGTGGCCTCGAACGGGGGGCAGCTGGCGCCACCGGTAATGGGGGCGACCGCTTTCCTGATCGCCGAATTCTTGCAGATCCCCTATAGCGAGGTTGCGCTTGCTGCGGCGCTTCCGGCCTTTCTGTATTACCTTACGGTGTTTGCACAGGTGGATTTCTATGCTCGCCTGTCGCCCAATATTCGGCCCAGCGACGAAGCGCAGCCCCGCCTGCTGAGCGTATTCAAAACCGGGTGGGTTTTCGTTTTGCCCATCGTCGTGCTGGTATTCCTGCTGTTTGGGCTGCAATACAACGCCTCGAAAAGTGCGCTCATCGCGGCGTTTTCCAATGTCATTCCGGTGCTGATCGTGAATCGGGCCGCGCTGAAACCGGCCTTTGTGATCGAGTTCTTCGTCGGCGCGGGCCGGTCGCTGTTGCCACTGATGCTGATCGGCGCGGCTGCCGGAATCGTCATCGGCGTGATGAACCTGTCCGGGCTTGGGTTCAATATCACCCTGTCGCTGGGCGGCATCGGCGAAACTCTTGGGCTGTTGCCCATGCTGATCACCACGGCGCTGCTGGCCATTTTGCTGGGATTGGGGATGCCGACGGCGGCGGTCTATGTCGTTGTGTCTGTGCTGTTGGCGCCTGCACTTGAGCGGATGGGCGTATCCGCTTTGTCGGCACATATGTTCGTGCTGTATTTCGGCCTTGCCTCGATGCTGACACCTCCCGTGGCGATTGCATCCTATGTGGCGGCGGGTATTGCGCGGGCCTCTATGTGGAAGTCGGGGTTTGCGGGATTGGCACTGGGATCATCATCCTTCCTGCTTCCTTTTGTTTTTGCCGTGAACCCCGCCTTGCTGATGCAGGGCAGTTTTTCCGAGATCCTGAATTCGATTGTCCTGATGTCCCTGTCGGGGCTGCTGCTGTCGCACGCGATCTGCCATCTGGGCTTGGTGCATGGGTTCGTCTCTTGGAAGGCCGTGCCCTCGCTTGTGGCCAGCGTGATCGTTGCGCTGGTGTCGATCTGGTTCACTGAAAACTCGATGATCTGCGGCGCCGTGGCCTGTGTGGCCGCCGGGTATCTGATCGTTCTGGTGAGGGGGATGACACCCTTTCAGCACGCGACACACCAAGCCGAAACCGAAGCTTAGCGCGCAATCCAACGCGTAACTGAATACCAATTCAAGGAGAAAGTTGAATGTCGTCAACTGACTACGATGTCGTTGTGGTAGGGGCCGGGTTCGCTGGCATGTACGCCCTGCACAAACTACGCGCCCTGGGCCTGCGCGTGCGCGTGTTCGAAACCGGCGAGGATGTCGGAGGCACGTGGTACTGGAACCGATACCCCGGTTGCCGCTGCGATGTCGAAAGCTACGAATACAGCTACTCGTTTTCGCCAGAGCTGGAGCAGGATTGGGACTGGTCCGAGCGATATGCGACGCAGCCCGAGATTCTGGACTATGCAAAGCACGTCGCGGATCGGTTTGATCTGCGCGCGGACATTCAGTTCGCAACGAAAGTCTGCGCGGCCCGCTATGACGAAACCCTCAGCATCTGGACCATCGAGGTTGAAACCGGCCAGAACGGCGACACCCCGACATCCGAAAGCGTGACAAGCACTTACATGGTTCTGGCGACCGGATGCCTGTCAGCGGCCAAGTTGCCCGAGTTTGAGGGTCTGGATCAGTTCAAGGGTGACCTCTATCACACGGGCTTTTGGCCCCATGAAGAGGTAAATCTGGCCGGGAAACATGTCGGGGTCATCGGAACCGGGTCGTCGGGCATTCAGGCCATCCCGATCCTGGCGCAGCAAGCCGAGCACCTGAGCGTTTTTCAGCGCACCCCCAGCTATTCGATTCCAGCCCGAAACCGGCCCTACAGCCCAGAGGAAAAGGCGCAGATCAAAGCTGGCTACAAGGACGTGCGCAAACGCGCCCTGGAATCGCGTGGGGCGCTGACCGTAGATGCCGCAACGGGCAAGTCCGCGATGGAATTTAGCCCCGAAGAACAAGAGGATATCCTAGAGGCACGCTGGCAACATGGCGGCGCGTTTCAGTTCCAATATGCATTCAATGATGCGCTGTACAATGCCCAGTCCAACGAGGTTCTTGCCCGGTTCGTGCGCACCAAGATTGGCGAACTGGTCACCGATCCGGATGTGGCCGAACGGCTGACGCCTTCTCATATGATCGCCACCAAACGGCTCTGTCTGGACACCGGGTATTACGACACGTTCAATCAACAGAATGTATCGTTGATTGATGTGAAATCCGACCCGATCAAACGGTTCAACGAAGACGGGATCGAGACCGAGAATGCGACTTACCCGCTGGACGCCGTTGTCTGTGCCACCGGTTTTGACGCCATCACCGGTGCAATTGCCAAGATTGATATACAAGGTCGCAACGGGCTGAAGCTGAAAGACAAATGGGAAGACGGAGCGCGCGCCTATCTGGGCGTGATGAGCGCGGGGTTCCCGAATATGTTCATCGTGACCGGGCCCGGCAGCCCTTCGGTCTTTACCAATGTGTTGCGCTCGATCGAGCAGCATGTGGAATGGCTCAGCGATTGCATTGAGGACATGACTGGGCAGGGTGCGAGCTCGATCGAAGCCACGCAAAAGGCTGAAAATGATTGGGTCGAGCACGTGAACGAACTGGCCGATGCTGCGCTCTATAACAACTCGGACAGCTGGTACAACGGGTCGAATGTTCCCGGAAAACCACGCGTCTTCCTGCCTTATGTCGGCGGATTCCCGGCCTTCAAAGCCCATTGCGAGAAGATCGTCGCCGCCGGTTATGAGGGGTTCGACATCCGCAAATAATCTGGCGTGCAGCCCCCGAAACCCCAACCGAGTGCCATACGGAGCGGACAAAGTGATAACGCAAGAACAAGTCGATTTGATCCGAAACGATCCGGTCGCGAAAGGGAGCCTGTTGATCGGCGGCGACTGGGTCTCGTCGCGCGATGGGGCGACTTTGGATGTTGAATCTCCCATCAATGGACACGCCCTGACAACCATCGCCGACGCTGGTGCGGCAGATGTGGACCTGGCGGTGACCTCTGCCCGGGCGGCCTTTGACTCGGGTGTCTGGTCGCGCGCGGCCCCCTTGCATAGAAAGAAGGTTTTGAACCGCATCGCTGATCTGATCGAGCGTGATCAGGTTGATCTTGCGGTTCTTGGATCCAGGGACAACGGCACCGAGATTGCGTTTTCCTATAATGCAGAACCAGGATCAGCCGCCGCAACGTTCCGATATTACGCCGAGGCGATCGATAAGATGTATGGGCAAATCGCCCCAACATCTGAGGACGTCCTGGCCCTTGTTCACCGAGAAGCCATCGGCGTGGTCGGGGCAATCGTGCCTTGGAATTTTCCTTTGATGATAGGTGCTTGGAAGCTGGCAGCGGCCCTTTCTGTGGGCAATTCCGTGGTTTTGAAACCCGCAGAAACCGCATCGCTGACCTTGCTGAAGCTGGCTGCGATCTGTCTTGAGGCCGGCCTGCCCGAGGGCGTGCTGAACGTCGTGACCGGACAGGGCGGGAAATCGGGCGAGGCGTTGGGCCTGCATATGGATGTCGATGTCTTGACCTTCACCGGCTCGGGGGGCGTTGGGCGGCGTCTGCTGGAATACTCGGCCGCCTCGAACCTGAAACGCGTGTATCTTGAGCTGGGGGGCAAGTCGCCAAATATCGTGTTCTCAGACGCCGCCGATCTGGACGCCGCTGCCATGGTGTCGTGTTTGGGGATTTTTCGCAATTCCGGGCAGGTCTGTGTCTCTGGGTCGCGATTGCTGGTTCAGGAAAGCATCCAGGCCGCGTTTGTCGAAAAACTTGTGGCCTGTGCGCAAGGGTTGAAACTGGGGGATCCCCTGGATTTGACCACTCAGATGGGGGCGGTGAATTCAGCGGCGCAGCTGTCAAAAAACCTGGCATATGCCGCCGGAGCCGTTGCGGATGGCGCGGACTTGCGAACCGGAGGGGCGCAGACCAATGCCAAAAGCGGCGGATACTACATGGCGCCGACGATTTTCGACAATGTTGCGCCCAGCAGCAGGTTGGCCTGTGACGAAGTCTTTGGTCCCATTCTGTCCGTCATCCCATTCAAGAACGAGGAAGACGCCGTTCGCATCGCGAATAGCACAGAGTTCGGCCTGGCCTCGGCGGTCTGGACGGCGGACCTGTCCAAAGCACACCGAATGGTCCGCCAGATCCGGGCTGGCGTGGTTCATGTGAACACCTATGGGGGCGCGGATCTGACGGTGCCGCTTGGGGGGCACGGCCAGTCCGGAAACGGGTACGATCGGTCTTTGCACGCGCTCGACAAGTTCACCAATCTCAAGTCCGCGTGGATCAAACTCTGAGCCCAAAAAATCGCGTAAGTCACAGAAAACGAAAGAATATGACATGAACAATGGCAAGAAACGCGTGGTCGTAACGGGCGCCGCAAGAGGGATCGGCGCTGCGGTCTGTGGGATGCTCCGGGACGAGGGCTGGCACGTTATCGCAGCGGATTTGCAGCCCATCGAGGCGTGGGACCTTGATCTGACCCCGGGGATAGAGGCCCGGCAGATCGATGTCAGTGATACGGTCAATGTTGATGCCGTATTCGACGACATCGGCCCCATAGAGGCGCTGGTGAATTGTGCCGGTATCGCGCTGCCAAACCAAGAACAGGCGATGGACGCGTTCGAACGGGTGATTGATGTCAACCTGAGCGGTACGATGCGGTGCTGTCTGGCCGCAAAACGCGGGTTTCCTGCGGGCACGGGCGTTGTGGTGAATTTGGCCTCGGTCTTTAGCTTTGTCGGAGGCGGGCATCTGCCGGCCTATTGTGCCTCGAAGGGGGGCGTTGCGCAGTTGACGCGCGCCTTGGCGGCGGCCTGGGCCGAGGATGGGGTGCGGGTAAACGCCGTGGCGCCTGGCCTGATCGAAACCGAAATGACGGGCGGAATTCGGAAAGAAACACAACGGAATCAAAAGATTATAGATCGGGTTCCCCTAAGCCGCTGGGGCCAGCCCGACGAGGTGGCCGAAGTCGTGAGCTGGATGCTGAGCGATCGGGCGACATTCGTGACCGGATCGGTCTACACGGTCGATGGCGGGTTCAGCGCGGTCTGAGGCCGCCCGCGCCCAATCAGAGGCCCAAAAGGACCAAAGCCGTGCCGCAGGTGGAAATGCGGCACGGCTTTGGTGTTTCAGGCCAGCGGGTTATTCAACCTCGTGCCGATCAAACCCAAGCTTTTCGAACACGGGCGTGTCTGAAACGCGGAACAGGATCCCTTGATCGGATTTGCCATGAGACAGCGTTTTCCAGCTTGGCACACAGAAGACGTCGCCACGGGCCCAGTTGAATTGCTGTCCGTCGACAGTGGCAGTGCCGGAGCCTTCGATGCCCACAAAAATCTGGTTGCAGGTCGATTTTACAGTCGGTCTTGCGCCGGGTTTGAGCTCGAGCATCTCCAGCTTGACCGTGGGCAGTGCAGGCGCACCCAGCTCGACACTCCGCGTGCCCGCGCTGTCCCATGCGGCCAGATCCAGATTGGCGCGCGTGTCTTGCCAGTTGAACACAAACTCGGACGGGCGGGCGACCGATTCAGCCGGTTGCAGGCCGTTCCAGTTTTCCAGGAACATGGGTTCCAGCAGGTGCACCAGGGGAACATCCAGGAAATCAATCCAATAGCCAGGGCGATCCCCTTCGTTTCCGTGCCCGTGCCAGGCCATTCCTGGCGTCAGCAGCACGTCATTCTGTTTCATGTCCACGCGGATTCCGTTCACGGTCGTGTAGGCGCCCTCGGGAACATCCAGAACCAAACGCAGCGCGTTTGGCGAATGCCGATGCGAGCGCGCGGTTTCGCCCGGAAGGATCATCTGATGCGCTGTCACCAGGGTGCGCACGGTCGAGTATGTGTTGCCCTCTTTTGGGTTCACCATGAACAGGTTTCTGCGCTCTGCTTTTTCGGCGCTGATCAGTCGGCCGGCGGCGTCGAGACCCGCCTTGGCCTCGTCCCAGCTCCAGAAGTTGGGCAGGAATCCTGTGCGGGGCTCGGGCCAAAGCGACGCTTCGGTCTTGTTCCAGCCAGCACGGAAATTCAACGGGTCCAGCGAGTCGTTCAGAACGTCCAGCTCGACAATTTTTTCAAGATCTTGCGGGGTTGGTCTGGTCATCACGGCCTCCTTTTAAACCTCTTTGGGGATCGCGATATTGTGCCCGCCCGATCCTTGCGTGACCGGCACGGACATGCTCGCGACGCGTTCGATGTCGATGGAAACGGTGTCACCGGGCACGACGGGGCCAACGCCTTCGCAGGTGCCGGTGGCAATCACGTCGCCGGGTTCCAGCGTCATGACCGAGGAACACATCGAAATGGTTTCGGCCACGTCTACGATCATGGCGTCTGTGTTGGCTTCCTGGCGCAGTTCGTCATTCACCCACAGGCGAATGTCCAGATTGTCGGGATTCCCAACCTCGTCTGCGGTGACGATATAGGGACCGACCGGCGTGAACGTGTCATAGGATTTGCGGATGGCGCGCTCTTGTTTGCCGCGCACTGTGATGTCCAGAAGGCAAGAATAGCCAAAGACATAGTCCAGGGCCTCTTCGCGCGGAATATGGCGGCCACGTTTACCAATGATGATGGCCAGTTCGGCCTCGTGATGCATGCTGCGGCCCGGCAGATCGGGCAGCTCGATGGGTTCATCCGCACCAGACAGGCTAGAGCTGCTCAGGATAAAGAAACCCGCGTTCTTGGAAATAGCAGGGGACGACATTTCGACCGCATGGGCGTGATAGTTCACCGGGATCGCGATCAGTTTGTTGGGCCAGGGCACAGGCGTGATCAGCTTGACCGAGGACAAAGGCACGGGCTGGGCAGCCGCCGCAGCTGCCAGAATGGCGTCTTTGCGTGCCTCAAAATCGGCGATCAGTTCAACCGGGCCCATCGGGGGCCATGCCTTGGGATCAATGCCAGCGGCGTCTGTCACGTCGCGGACCATGTTGTCGTCGACCAGACCAATCCGGCCGTTGTCGTATCGTGCTATTTTCATTGTGTTTTCCTGAGTCTATTCGATTTTCACCGTCCGCGCGTTTTCAAGACGGGTGATTGCGGTTTGGATGATCGTGTAGTCCCCCCCCATACGCCGCGTCAGCTCGCGGGCCTGGGCCAGCAACAGCAACGCGATCTCGGGGGTGCGTTCATCATTGATCCTGCTGGTCGGGCCCGTGACCGCCAGGGCGGCTTCGATCTTGCGACCCTTGAAAACGGGAACAGCAACGGCCGCCGCACCCAGTTCGACCTCGTCTTTGGACAGGGCAAACATGTCGGTGCGGATGGCATCCAGCAGGGGGGTGGAGGCATCAGAGGTAAAGGCTTGCAGCACCCGGCCCGGTGCCCCGATCCCCAGGGGGAAAGTGTCGCCGACTTCGACATTGTCACGGATCCGGTGCTTGGACGGGACCCGATAGGCGACGACACGATTTTTCCCTTCCAGGATCGAGAAGGACGCGCTCTCGCCTGTTGTGCTGGCAAGATTGGTCAGGGCGCTTAGGATCAGATCGTCCTCGCTGACCGAGGCATGGTACAACCCCGCCAGTGTCAGCGCGAACGACCCGATGTGATACAGGCCCGCCTCGTTTTGCGAGACCAGATTGACAGATTGCAGGGACGAGAGAAACCGCAGCAGCGTAGGCTTGTTGATGCCTGTGCGCTCGGCCAGCTCGATCAGGGACAGGTCAGGCTGTTCGCGCGTGAATGCGGACAGAACTGTCAGTCCTCGATTAAGCGTGATGGCACCACCTTGTGCGCCGCTGTCGTCTTTTTGCCCTTCTTGCGTTCCGCGACCCATGGGGAAGACTCCTTTGTTGTGTTTGGTCATGGAAGTTGCGTGAAGGCTCGTCCCGGCCATGTCAATTGCCGGTTACAGTTGCCAGCACCTTGGTCAGGTCCTCTGGCAGCTCGTTTCCGCGCCAACACACGTGCCCATCCGGCCGCACCAGCACGAAACGGCGCTCGTACAGCTCTTGCAGAGAGGTGTCGGTGAAGGCCTCGCTTTTGATCGGAATCCCCATTGATTCCGCCGCCTCGATCAGCGGAGTCGCATCCGCCTCCGTGTCGGTGGTCACGATGGTGAAACCGTCGCCATCAAAGCTGTCCAGCGTGGTGCGATCCTGGGTGATCCAGGCATGCGGAGCGCGAAAGCCGGGCCAGGTGGTCTGGATGGCGATGCGTGGATCATCCGGCGGCTCTGGGGTACCATCGGCGATAACAATGGGCGAGTCCGCATAGCGATACCCGATATGCAGACCGGTCGTGCGGAACTGCTTGGACAGCCATTTGAAGCGCGGTTCCAGTGCCTTGCGTTTCTCCTCGGCTTCGGGCGCATCAATGTCCTCGGGGGCCATGCGCATCATGCTGTCGATCCGGTCGGCGTTCGACGCGGCCGTCATCGTGTTGCGGAAGGCAATCGGGCGTCGTTCCGCCTCGTAGCTGTCCAGCAGGGTGTCACCGCCCCAACCGGACAGAACCGCATCAATTTTCCACGAAAGATCAAAGGCATCGCCGATCGCCGTGTTCATGCCAACGCCGCCGGTCGGGCAGAACAGGTGGGCTGAATCCCCCACCAAGAAGACATTGCCGCGCCGGTATTCATTGGCGACCGCCTGGTGGTGGGCCCAATGCATGGTGCGCAGGACTTCGAACTCGAAATCACAGCCCATCGCGGCGCGAATTTCTTCTTCGGGGTTGATGTTGTCCAGGTCTTCGTCGTCATCCAGAACATAGTGCTGGTAGTTCCACAGATCCTTGTCGTCGATCATCGTGAACACCCCGAAATTGCCCTGGGTGAACAGGAAATACAGGTTCCCGCGTCCGACTTTGGCGTGTTTCAGGAAATCCTTGGACCGGAACAGAAAGCTGATGTTGCGCCGCATGGCGCCGCGCCCGGTATAGGGGATGCCCAGCTTGGTGCGCACGGCGCTGCGGCCACCGTCACAGGCGATCAGATACTTGGCCTTGACCGTTGTCGAGCCCATGGCTTCGACGCCGCCGACCTCGACGGAAACGTGATCGCCGTGGTCCTCGTAGTCACGCATTTCCCAGCCATAGCGCAGATCGACGTTTGGCAGCTTTTTCACGAAATCCCGCACGACCGGTTCAACCGCATGCTGGCCGACCTGAACCTTGAAATAGGGGGTGACCTTGGAATCTTCGGTTGCGGGCATGTCGCCGCGCGCCATGGCAAAGTGATCATTCGGCGAAGGTGAACTGTAGTGGTGCAGGACGTGGCCGCTCATCGTGGTGGCAAAGATCACGTCATAGTCAAAGTCCAGCGGCAGGCCGGCCTCGAGGATCTTATCCTGCAATCCAAAGCGCCGGTAATACTCCATCGAGCGCGATCCCAGCAGCGTGGCGCGCGGGTGTTTCGTGGGCTCTGTGCGCCGTTCCAGCACCAGACATCGGCGCCCCCGTTTCCCCAAATCCGCGGCGATAGCCAGACCGGCCGGCCCCGCGCCAACGATGACAACATCAAATTCAGACATGCTTCCTCTCCAGTGATTTTGTCAAAAAATGGAATCGCGTTTTAAAAAAGTCAACAGTGGTGAAATTAGGGTATCGATGAATTAGTAGGACTGGAGGGGCTACGGATTTTTGCTTTTCTGTCGGTAAGTGCAGGGAATGGCACGGGAAAACTCGCAATGGTACAACAAATTATGAAATATAATTTCAATAAATCTAATTTGGGCGCGTCCAGAATTTGGACGTCGCTCAGATTAGCGAAGATTTTTTCGCAAACAGGGTCGAAGCTCGGTGTGAACGACGCTGCAACGGCCACCAAAGTCCGTGTTCGCCAAGCTGCCGGTCCAAAGAAGACCGACCGAGCGCGCAGCGCGTTCAGCCAATATGGAGGGAGGAAAGTCCATGGTTCATTCAAGGCTCTTTTCGCGCATGCTGACGCTGGTTGCTGCGCTATGTGTTTTCACCGCGACCACTGCGATGGCGGACAAGGTGACGTTGCGCGTGGCCTATTTCGCCGCGCCGAACGCTCCGGTCGTTCGGGGGGTCATTCGCCCCTGGCTGGATGCCGTTGTCGCCGACAGTCAGGGTACGCTGGATTACAAGCTGTACGAGGGCGGCACGCTGGGGCGAAACCCGGCCGAGCAATATAAACTGGTGCGTGACGGCGTGGCCGATATCGCCTTTGTCGTGCCGGACTATACCGCGGGTGTCATGCCGGGCTGGGGCGTCACCAGCATCCCCAATCTGGTGCTGAACGCCAAAGAGGCCTCGTTGGCGTTGGAACGCGCGATGCGCGAAGGCCTGATTGAAACACCCGATGGCGTGAAGGTGCTGGGCGTGTTTTCGACCGATGTCTACTCGATCCATTCGTCCAAGCCGCTTGAAGGGTTGGCCGGACTAAAAGGATTGCGCGTCCGCGGTGTGGCCAAGGCGCAGCTCGAAGCCCTGGTGCGTTTGGGCGCCGTGCCTGTCCCCAATGTGCGCGGACCAGCCGTGGCCGAAGGCATCAGCCGGGGCACGATGGATGCTGCCTTGTTCGATTACTCCGGCTACAAAGCGTTCCGGATCGACGAGGTTGGGCCCAACCACATGGAAATCCCCATGGGGGCAGTCGGGTTGATCCTGCCGATCAACTCCGCCACCTGGAACAAGCTGTCGGATGCGGCCAAGCAGGCCTTCAACACCCACAGCGGTGCGGCTTTTGCTGAAAAGTTCGGGACGGTCATGTATGACGCCAACCTTGCCCTGCGCGAGGCCGCCTTGGGTGCCGAGGGCAATGTGCTGGTTGCATTGGATCAGGCCGATCAGGATGCCTATGCGGCCGCCCTGGACGGTGTCGAGGCCGCCTGGGTCGAAGGGGACGCCACGCGGCAAGCTCAGTTTGACGGGTTCACCCGAATTCTGAGCGAAATCCGCGCCTCCATGAACTGATCTGCGCGACACGGATCCAACCGTTTTCACTTTGATACATCAAACAACCGGGTGCCTGACATGGGTGCCCGGACCAGAGAAAGCTTGAGATGGAACAGATACTGGAAGGCAAGACAATCGTTGTGACCGGGGCCGGGCAGGGCATTGGTCTGGGGATCGCCAAACGCGCGGCCCTGTTGGGGGCCAACGTCGTCGTCAACGATCTGGGGTCGAAAACGGACGCGACCGGCGTGACGAAGTATTCGGCCGATCTGGCGGTCGAGCAAATCACACAGGCCGGCGGCAATGCCATCGCCGATCGCACCAACATCGCAGAGACCGGCGCAGGGGATCAGATCATCGAAACCGCGACCAAGGCCTTTGGCGGGCTGAACGGGGTCGTGAACAATGCCGGTATCCTGCGCGACAAGATTTTTCACAAGATGTCGGACGCGGACTGGGACGCCGTGATTGCGGTGCATCTGAGGGGGTATTTCAACGTTTCGCGCGCGGCTGCGGGTCTGTTCAAAGAGCAAGGCCACGGCGCCTTTGTGCATTTCAGCTCGGCCTCGGGGCTGATCGGCAGTGTCGGGCAGGCCAACTATGCGGCAGCCAAAATGGGGATCGTCGGCCTGTCCAATTCAATCGCGCTGGACATGATGCGTTTTAACGTGCGCTCGAATGTCGTGGCCCCCTGGGCCTGGAGCGATCTGGTTGCCACCGTTCCGATCAAGACCGAAGAAATGGCGAAACGCATGGAGGCGCTGCGCAAATATTCGCGCGCAGAACAGATCGCGCCGATCGTGACCTTCTTGCTCAGCGATCTGGCCAGCAACGTGAACGGCCAGATTTTCGGGGCGCGCGGCAAAGAGGTGTATCTGTTCGATCAGCCTCGCCCAAACCGGATGATGCACAGCGGAGCCGAGGAATGGAGCGAGCAGGCGCTCTCGGACAAGATGCTGCCGATGTTCAGGGATGCCTTTAGCGAACTGAAACATCACCGCGACGTCATCAGCTGGAACCCCACGCCATGAGCTTGAACGCAACAAAACTGCAGGCCTGGCGCGGGCAGGGGGTTTCGCAGAACTCGGACCGGCGCAGCATCCTGTACGCGCTGGGTGTCGGCCTGGGCCAAGAGCCAACCGACGAAGACCAGCTGAGCTATGTTTTCGAAAGAAACCTCAGGGTTCTGCCGACCATGGCGATGGTTCTGGGCGCCCCGCTGGAATTTCTGCGCGACCCCGAGATCGGGATTGATTTCGCGCGGATGCTGCATGGTGAATCCGGCCTGGTGATGCACGATGTTCTGCCCGTGGACGGGCATTTGCGCGCCGAGGCCAAGATCGATCAGCTGGTGGATCGCGGCCAAGACAAGGGCGCGGCCTGCTACTTTTCGAACGAGATTTTCGATCAGGATACGGGCAAGCATCTGGCCACCAGCACGGGCTGTTTCATCCTGCGGGGCAATGGGGGATTTGGGGGCGAGGATGCAGAACCGCGCAAAGCCCATCCGGTCCCCAGACGTGCGCCCGATCTGACCTGCAGTTTGGCCATCCCCGCGCAGGCGGCGCTGATCTATCGTCAAAGCGGAGATCTGAACCCCTTGCACATCGATCCGGCCATCGCTGCGCGCGCCGGGTTCGACCGGCCTATCTATCACGGGCTGGGCACGTTTGGGGTCGCGGGTCATGCCGTGTTGCGCACTTTGTGTGACTATGACGCGACACGGTTCCAGCGTCTGGATTTGCGCTATGCGGCGCCGGTTTATCCCGGCGAGACCCTGGAATTCGCGTTCTATCACCAGGGGTCGGGCCGCTATGCGCTGACGGCGCGCTCGGTTGGCCGGGATGTGATCGTGCTGAAAAACGGCTTGGTAGAGGTGCGCGCATGACCACTGAGCCAGCCAAGAAACAAGGGCGTCTGCTGCCCAAACCGACCCCGGAAACCCAACATTTCTGGGAGGGCGCAAAGCACGGCGAGCTGCGGCTTCAGCGCTGCTGCGCCTGTGAAACGACCTATTTTCCGCCGCAACCGTTTTGCCCGTCCTGCACCTCCGGGGATGTTGAGGTGATTGTGGCCTCGGGGCGGGGGACTTTGCATTCTTATGTGATCAGCCACAAGCCCACGCCGGGGATTGCGCCGCCATACTGCGTGGCGGTGGTCGAACTGGCCGAAGGGCCAAGGATGATGAGCAACATCATCGGCACCGACATCACCCCTGAAAATCTGCCATTGGACATGCCGGTTCGTGTGCAGTTCGTAGAGCAGAATGACGAGATTGCTCTGCCGTTCTTTCAGCCCGAGGATCTCATATGACGCAAGCAGCTATCGCGGTCGTCGGAGCCGCTGAATCCGATCAATACGGGGTTGTGCCGGGTCTGTCGCAGCTGGGCCTGTGCGCGAATGCGGCCCTGCGAGCCCTGACGGATGCGGGGCTTGGCGTGGAGGATGTGGACGGAATTGCCACCGCAGGTGCCAGCCCGGTACAGCTGGCGCATTATCTGGGGGTCAAGCCGGACTGGATCGATGGCACCGGCGTTGGGGGATGCTCGTTCCTGCTGCATGTCCGCCATGCCGCCGCCGCGATCAGCGCGGGGCTGTGCCATACGGTTCTGGTGGTTCATGGCGAAAGCGGGCGCAGTCAGGTCGCCAATTCCGGTCTGCCGTGGCCGCCCAATCCCGGGTCACTGGGCGGGCAGTTCGAGGCACCCTTTGGTGCCATCAGCTCGCCCACGATGTTCACTGTGCCGGTGTTGCGGTTCCTGAAAGAAAACGGCCTGACGCCCGAAGCGCTGGCACAGGTGGTATCCGTCCAACGGGAATGGGCCGCGATGAACGCCCGCGCGCAATACAAAGAACAACTGAGCCCGCAAGAGGTCCTGTCGGCCCGCCCCATCGCCTATCCCTTTACCAGGCCGATGTGTTGCCCCCTGACCGACGGGGGCGGAGCGCTGGTCCTGACCTCGGCCGAACGCGCCAGGGATTTCCCGACCAAACCTGTCTATGTGATCGGAACCGGTGAAAGCAGCGAGGCGCCGATGATCAGCCAGATGGCCGATTTCAGCAGCAGCCGTGCCTTTCGCCGATCCGGACAGCTGGCCTTTGCCCAGGCGGGGATCGCGCACCGCGATGTGGATCACCTGATGATCTACGACGCCTTTGCGCATTTGCCGCTGTATGGCTTGCAGGACCTTGGGTTCTGCGCCCCGGGCGAGGCGGGTGATTTCATCGCCAGCAGGCAAACCGCCCCTGGGGGATCGCTGCCGGTGAACACCAATGGCGGGGGGCTGTGCTACATGCATTCGGGCATGTACGGCATGTACGCCCTACAAGAAAGCGTCCGGCAATTGCGGGGCACAGCAGACGCCCAGGTCGAGGGCGCGCGGATATCCGTGGCGCATGGAGTCGGTGGCATGTTCGCCGCTGCCGGCACGATCATTTTCAGCAACGAGGCCCCCTGATGTTTCTTGGAACCCATGCCGAGCGCACGCCCGACAAACCCGCGCTGATCATCGCCGAAACGGGCGAGATGGCCACCTATGCGCAGGTCAATGACAACGCGTTGAAAATCGCCCAGTTCCTGTCGGTCGCAGGGCTGAAGCGCGGGGACACGATCGCCATCCTGATGGAGAACCATATCAACTATATGGATGTCATCTGGGCGGCGCTGCGGTCCGGGTATTACGTGACCACCATCAATCGCTACGCGACCGCGGATGATGTGGCCTATGTTCTTAAAGACAGCCAATGCCGTGCGTTGTTCGTGTCTCAGGCGCTGCGCCAGACCGTGTTGGCCATTCCAAACCTTCAGGACATTTGCCCAAACCGGGTGATGGTGGGGCGGGCGCCGCAAGGATGGTTGGACTATGGCGACATCCTGACCGCCTTTCAGGCCACGCCGCTGCCCGATGTCGGAGCCGGGGCGACGATGATGTATACCTCGGGGACGACCGGCCGCCCTAAGGGCGTGATGCGGGCATTGCCCGATCAAAGCATCAAGGCTGAATGGGACTTCTTGCCCCTGATGGCGCCCGCGTTTGATCTGTCGCAGGACATGGTCTTGTATATGCCCGCCCCGATGTATCACGGCGGCCCGATGCTGTTTTTGCGGGCGGCGCATAGTCTGGGTGCCACCATCGTTCAGACCCGGAAATTCGATGCTTTGCGCACGTTGCAGGATATCGAGACCTACCAGATCACCCATTCCTTCATGGTCCCCACGATGTTTGTTCGGATGCTGAAGCTGCCCGAGGCGGATCGCACTGCTTATGATCTGTCCAGCCTGCGCAGCATCGTGCATTCCGCGGCCCCGTGCCCGCGCGAGATCAAAGAGGCGATGATCGACTGGTGGGGGCCGATCATCCACGAATTCTATGGCGCAACGGACGGCGGGCTGTTGCCCATCCGGTGCGAGGATTGGCTGCGCCGCCCCGGTGCGGCCGCCTTGGCCGCGCCAGACAGGGTTCGGATCTGCGCCGAGGATGGCACCGAAATGCCCGCTGGCGAAGAGGGATTGATCTATTTTGTCAGCAAGGGAGCACCCGCCCAGTATCGCAATGATCCCGACAAGACCCGCGCCGCCCGGCATCCGGTCCACGACACCTGGGTCAGCGCTGGCGATGTGGGGTATGTGGACGCGGATGGGTTCTTGTTTCTGACGGATCGCAAAGCCCATACGATCATTTCCGGCGGGGTGAATATTTACCCTCAGATCATCGAAAACGCCCTGGTCCTACACCCTGCGGTCGCAGACGCGGCGGTGTTCGGAGTGCCCAATCAGGACATGGGGGAAGAGGTCAAAGCCGTGGTCGAACTGGTCGAGGGCCAGCAGCCGGGGGCCGATCTGGCGCAGCAAATTCAGGACTTTCTGACCCAGAAGATCGCCGCCTACATGCTGCCCAGATCGCTGGACTTTTCAGAGGCGTTGCCGCGCACCGCCTCGGGCAAGTTGATGAAACGTGAACTTCGGGCCGCCTATTGGACCTAGGGCGGCTCCATTCTGCCAACGGGCGGGTCGCTGATGCTGCGTGCACAGCGCCAGAATCATCGGAAGCGCCCGACACGGGCAGCATTCGCCAAGTCTGAGTGGCCACTGACAAGGCCATTCTGAAAAATTCGCAAATACAGAAACTTAGGAGGTGAACAAAAAAGTATTTGTGAGAATCACCAAACTTAGTAAACTTGTTTACGATCTGGTTGAGGAAACAGATCGTACGGGAGGAAGAAATGAACACCATCAAAACCGCCTTTATCGGTGCAGCCACGGCCTGTCTTCTGTCTGCGCCGGCCCAGGCTGACCTAAAGGAAATCACCATCGGGTCGAACCCTTCGGGCTCGGTGGCCTATATGCTCAGCAGCGGGTTTTCCAAACTCTTCCAGGAAGAGTTGGGCATTCGCTCGAACGCCCAGCCCTATTCTGGGTCCTCGGTCTATCTGCCCTCCATCGCGGTTGGCGAGGTGACGCTGGGGATTTCGACCACCGTTGACGCTGGTCTGGCCTATGCCGGGAAAGCCGCCTTTCCAAAAGAGCTGGACAACCTGCGGGTGTTGGCCAAGGTCTGGAATATTTCCTATTCGTTTGTCACGCAGGCGGACTCGGGGATCATGACGGCCGATGACCTGGCGGGCAAACGGATCATGGGGGAAATCCCCGCTGCGCAATCCCTGACTATCATCAACGAGGCGCTACTGGCCTCGGGGGGATTGTCGCGCGATGACGTGACCTTTCTGACCAGTGGCGGGCTGATGGATGGGATCAAGGCCGTTGTCGAAGGACGCGCGGATGCCGCCCCTGTGGCCACCACCATGCCTGTTCTGGTCGAGGCCAATGCCTCGGTGGATGGCGGCCTGCGGATCGTTGGCTATGGCAAGGACGGCTCGGCTGAATTCTTCTCGGATCGTGTGGCGGGGCTGTCGGCTGGCGTCGCCAAGGAAACCAAGAAACGCCCGCATATCATCGGCGACACCAAGGTTCTGTCCTATGACGCGATGCTGGTCGGCAGCGACGCCCTGTCGGACGAGGATGCCTATGAGCTGACCAAGACCCTGTATGAAAACTGGAAAGAGCTGCAAGGCGATATCGGCCCCATTCGCGGTGTCGCCCAAGAGGCCCTGGCGATTCAGAACCCGCCGATCCCGTATCACCCGGGTTCCATTCGCTTCTTCAAAGAAATCGGGCTGTGGAGCGACGCCCACCAGGCCAACCAAGACGGTTTCTAAGACCACGTCTTGGACCACGCACCAACGCCCCTGCCGTGAAATTGGCAGGGGCAATCTGACCAGCTAAATTGACCCTACTTTCTCAGGACACCCTATGCACTCTGTGAAGACCCTTTTGTTGACAATCTGTTGGGTGCTTGCGCCCCTGATCGGCGTGATCTGGGCGCTGAACCTGCCGCAGATCTATGGCGCGCCACTGGTCACGCAACAGGTCATCGCGGTGGTGCTGGGGCTGGGCGTGGCCGCTGGCTTGCTGTCCAACCCTTATTCTGAACGTTTCATTGCTTTGGACATCCTGCTGGCCCTGGCGGGCGCGGCGGCTTGGTTCTGGTATGCGTGGAACTTCAAGGAATGGATGGTCACGCTGGCTTTTCGGACGCCGGATATGTGGATTCCGGGGCTGGTCGGCCTGGTTTTGCTGGCCGAGGCTCTGCGCAAATCCATGGGTCTGGTTATTGCCTGTCTGGTCTGGGTCTTTGTGGCCTATGGGCTGTTCGGAGACGCCCTGCCGGGCACGCTGAAAGCCTCGGTTCTGGCCCCAACCCGCACCGTTCTATACCTGTATGCGGACAGCAACGGCGTGCCGGGGTTGGTGCTGAGGGTGATCGTCACCATCGTTCTGCCCTTCATGGTTTTTGGCAAGGTTCTGGAATTTGCCAACGGGATGACCTTTTTCAACAACCTGGCGCTGGCGGCCGTTGGTGGCCGTCGTGGCGGACCGGCCAAAGTGGCCATCGTAGCCTCGGCCTTTTTTGGATCGATGTCCGGCTCAACCGTGGCCAACATCATGTCGACGGGCGTCTTCACCATCCCGCTGATGATCCGCACGGGCCTGTCGCGCGCTCAGGCGGCGGCGGTGGAAACGGTCGCGTCCAACGGAGGACAAATCGCCCCCCCAATCATGGGGGCGACGGCCTTTATCATGGCCGAGATGCTACAGGTCCCGTACTCGGAAATTGTGGCAGCCGCTGCGATCCCGGCCCTGCTGTATTTTTTGGTCCTGTTCATGAAAGTGGACGCTATGGCCATCAAGAACGGCCTTGTCGGAATGCCAAAAGACGAAATCCCCTCGTTCGTGGGAACGCTGCGCGACGGGTGGGAGGTATTGATTTCGCTGGGCTTTCTTTTGTACCTGCTGTTCGGAACGGGCTTTAATGCGGGGCTGTCGGCGCTGATGGCATCGGGCCTGATGCTGGTGATCCACGCGCTGAAAGTCCGCACCCGTTTCGATTTCCGAGGGTTACTGAACGCCGGCCTGTCCCTGGGTCAGCAATTTGCGCCGCTTCTGCTGATTGGTGGCGCGGCGGGTATCATCATCGGGTTGATGAGCTCGACTGGTTTTGCCTTCCAGCTGTCGCTGGCGCTGACGCATGTGGCGGTCGAGTTCGGGCTGTTTGCCCTGCTGCTGCTGGCGGGAATTGTCGCGGTGATCCTGGGGATGGGGATGCCGACAACCGCTGTCTATGTGGTGCTGGTGACGGTGGTGGCACCGTCGATGGTCGATTTCGGGGTCAAACCGATCGCGGCACATATGTTCCTGCTGTATTTCGGATTGATGAGCATGGTGACGCCTCCTATTGCGATTGGCAGCATCGTGGCCTCGCGCTTGGCGGGGGCCGGGATGTGGGAAACCGGGTTCCTGGGCATGCGCATCGGGGTGACGGCCTATATTCTGCCTTTCGTGTGGATCTACAATCCGGCCCTGGTTCTAGAGGGCAGCCCCGCGCAAATCGTGCTGGCCGTTGTCACGGTGATCGCGGCGGCGTTTGCGTTGAAAATGTCCATGGTCGCGACCCCCTGGAAGGCGGTCCCGCAACGCCTGTACGCACTGGGAATGACGGCCTTCGGGTTGATCGTGATGAGCGCCCCGGCCTGGTTTGCCGACAATCTGCTTGGGCAAGCGATCAGCGCTGCGGCGATCGGGGCGTTGGTGTTTGTGCTGTCGCGCATCGGCACGGGGCAGGCCCAGGCCCGGACGGCGCCCACGCAGGGCTGAGCCCGCAACACCACCAGAGTGGCAAAGGAGGATTCGGTATGACAACAGACCAGCAGACACAGGCGAATGCCGATCTGGCCGCCGAAGAAGACGGCGTGCCGTCAACCGCAGACCTGTTTGCCGAATTGGAAAGCGCCAACTTCAATCTGCGCGGATTGAAATTCTTTGACCGCTCGCTGGCCATTGCCTGTTCGCGTGGACGCGAGGCGATTGTGTCTCGGTTCCGACCGATCCTGCACCGCGAGGATTTCTCGGAACAACAATGGCGGTTGCTGCGCATTCTGTATGACGAGCATCGCTCTGGGCATGGCGTTCAGTTGACCTCGGTGGATTTGGCCGCCCGCGCCTGTATTCACAAGGTCAGCGTCGGCCGGATTCTCAGCGCGCTGGAAAAGCGCGGGTTGACCGAGCGCCGCCTGTGCGAAACCGACGCCCGCGCCCGGATTGTCGGCCTGACCGAGGAAGGCATTACCCTGATGGGGCCGCTGGTCGAAGAAGCCCAGAAAATTCATCAACAGATTGCCTCGGACTTCGGCCGCGAGGACTATATCCATTTGCTTAAGTTGTTGAACAAGCTGGCGAAAATATAGGCTGCTGCGCGGGGGAACGCCGCTTGGATAGACCGTGTTCGTTGACGACGAGGGAGGAGTTTCGATGGGTACGCTGGTAAAGGGTCACATCAAAGGGTTGCATGTTCTCGAGGTATTGAATGCGTTGAAATTTGCAACGGCGCTCGAGGTGGCCGAGCACCTGAATATGCCGCGCCCCTCGGCGCACCGGTTCCTGATGACCCTGGTCGAAGAGGGCTTCGCCGTTCAGATCGGGGGCGGTTCGTATTTCAGCCCGTCCAAAAGGGTCACGAACCTGTGCAAAGGATACGACCCCGCAATCGAAGCCCTGGAGGCCGCGGAGCCGCTGACGCGCGAGCTGAGCAAACAGATCGATTGGCCGTGCTATCTGCACTCGGTCGGCGAGGACGCCATGGTCACACGGGTGGTCTGCAAATCGAACCGGTCCTTGGGATATGCGCGCCAGGGCAGCCATTTATCGATGGCCCATTTTTCCGCCGGACGGGCGTTTTTATCCCGGATGGAGCGAGCCACCCGCGACACCATTATTGACCGTCTGTGTCGCAAGACGACGCGCAAAGATTGCCGGCTGGAAACACCGGATGCGATCAAGGCCATTGTGAAACAATCCCAAAGCCTGGGCTTTGGGTTTCGCGAAAACGGCATGGTGCCTCGAACAGGATCGTTTTCCGTGCCGATCGGGGAAGAAGGCCAAACAGGGGTGTATCTGACCGTTCAGGTGATGCTTGCGGTCACGACTTTGGCCCGCGCTGTGGACCAAAACTTGCCCAAAGTTTCCGACACCGTCGCGATGATCGAACGCCAGTTAGAGCAGGGATGTCGCCGGGAAATGCCCCCTGTCTATAACTAGGGACAGATGCCCGGTGCCCCGGCGCAGCGTCCAAGATTTGGACGCATCCCGAGTATCCGTTCCGTGTGCTGGCGCTCTCTTTCATACTTGGTTGCACGGTGTCAGGCGCAGACCTGAGACCCCCAAAGGGAGGAGAGGCAAGGTGCAAGGCACAGAGCAAATGAACGGGTATCGGCGCAGGTTGGTCCGCATCCCACACCCTCAAGGAGAGCAAAGATGCGCATAGGTCCCCGATTGGGAAATGGCATCGCGCTTGCCTCGGGCATTCTGTTGGGCAGCTATGTTCTGTTGGTGGGTGTGAATGTGTTCTGCCGCTATGTCCTAGGATTTTCTATCCTTTTCTTGTCAGACGCATCCGAGCTGCTGCTGCCTTCGGCGCTTGTTCTGGTCTTTCCGCTGGCCTCATTGCACCAGTCGCACTTGTCGCTGCGCTTTTTGGGGCGGGTGTTTCGGTTTCTGGAAACACCGCTGGATCTATTCGGGCGTCTGGCGTTGACGGCCTTCCTTGGCGCGGTCGCCTGGCAGCAGTTTCGCTATACGCTCGAGGCCCACGAACTGAACGCGCTGACCGTGTTTTATTCGGTGCCGCTTTGGCCGGTTTGGGGCTTTACAGCGGTTTCTTTTCTGTTGGCCGGGGCCCTGACGCTGACGGTCCGGGGCGCGCCCCATGGGGGTGGCCATGATTGATCACTCGATCCTGTGGTTCCTGACGGGCATGGCTGGCATGTTCGCGCTGATCGCGTTGCAGATGCCCATCGGGGTTGCGATGGCGGTTGTCGGGTTTGTCGGAACCTCGTTGATGCTGGGGACCGGCCCCGCGGTATCGATCCTGTCCATCGAGCCCGTGACGGTGCTGTCAAATGCGGATCTGGCGACGATCCCGCTGTTTCTGATGATGGGCTCGTTCGCGTCCTCGGCGGGCATTACCAGTGATCTCTACAATGTTGCGGCGCGCTTCGTCGGGCACTGGCGCGGCGGTCTGGCGGCGGCAACGGTCTGCGGGTCGGCGGGCTTTGGCGCCATCAGCGGATCCTCTGTTGCGACCACGGCGGCGATGGCGAAAATTGCGCTGCCCGAGATGGAACGCAGAGGATACGGCCAAAGCCTGTCTGCGGGCAGCATCGCCGCGGGTGGCAGTCTGGCGATCCTGATCCCTCCGTCGATCATCATGGTTATCTATGCCGTCCTGACCGAGCAATTCGTGATCGATCTGTTCTTTGCCGGGATCATTCCGGGATTGATTTCGGCGGGGCTGTATATGGTCACGATCGGGATTTACGGGGCGATTTACCCCAAGGCCGCCCCACGCGGAGAACAAGCCCCCTGGGGCCAGCGCCTTGCGTCGATTTTTCAGGCCTGGCGCGCATTCCTGATTTTTTTGATCGTCACAATCGGCATTTACGCCGGGATCGTAACCGTGCTCGAGGCCGCAGCGGTGGGCGTGATGGCAACCTTCGTTTTGTAGCTGTTTTCCAAAGGCGCATCGGTTCCCGCGCTTTTGACCATTCTGCGCGATTCAGCGGCCGTGACGGGCATGATTTACCTGATGGTGATCGGGGCCGGGATCCTTAGCTATTTCGTGACCCTGACGGATGCGCCCAATGTCATCGTAGGGGCCATCATCGACGCGCAGCTGTCGCCCATGATGGCGGTCATGCTGATCCTGCTGGTCTATCTGTTTCTGGGCGCGGTGTTTGATGCGGTGGCGGCCATGGTGCTGACGATGCCGTTTGTTTTTCCGCTGATCCTGAACCTGGGCTTTGATCCGATCTGGTGGGGCATCGTCAACGTCATGATCATCGAGATCGCCGCGATCACGCCTCCGATCGGGCTGAATGTTTTCGTTATGCATGCCTCGGCTCCGCATCTGGGATTGCCGGTGATCTTTCGCGGGATTCTGCCCTTTCTGGCGGCGGATGCCGTGCGGCTGTGCCTGCTGCTGGCCTTTCCGGCAATCGCGACCTTCTTGCCTAACCTATTGAGCTAACACCCAAAGGAGTCCGACGCATGTTCACCCGGACCGTTTTCGAAGACGAGCACGAGATTTTCCGAACCTCGGTGCGCCGCTTTATTCAGGACCACATAACGCCGCACCACGACCGGTGGGAACAAGAATGCGCCGTAGATCGCCAGGCGTGGTTGCTGGCGGGCGAGGCTGGGCTGCTGTGTGCGACCTTGCCCGAGAAATATGGCGGGGCAGGGGCCGATCTGCGCTATTCCCTGATCGTGACCGAAGAGTTGGCGCGCGCAAATGCATCGGGGCCGGGGTTCTGGCTGCATTCGGATATTGTGGCCCCCTATATTTTGAAGTTCGCCACGGACTCGGTGCGGGATCACTGGTTGCCCAAAATGGCCAGCGGTCAGGCCATCGGCGCCGTCGGGATGACCGAGCCGGGCGGGGGCTCGGACGTGCAAAACATCCGCACAACAGCGCGCCGGGACGGCGACGATTATGTCATCAATGGCCAAAAGGTGTTCATCTCGAACGGCGGGTCCTGCGATCTTCTGGTGCTGGCCTGCCGGACCGGGCCCGAGTCCGGCGCGGCGGGCCTGTCGCTGATCCTTGTGCCAGCCGACAGCAAGGGGTTCAGCCGCAATGTCCTAAGCAAACTGGGCGGCAAAGCGCAGGACACGGCCGAGCTGTTCTTTGATGACGTTCGGGTCCCTGCGGGCAATCTGCTGGGCGAAGAAGGGCGTGGATTTCAATATCTGATGCAGGAATTGGCACAGGAACGATTGCTGACCTGTGTCAGGTCCGCCGCCACGCTGGAGGCCGCAGTGGAATGGACCCTGGATTATGTCACCGATCGCAAGGCCTTCGGGCGAACGGTGGCCGATTTCCAGAACACGCGCTTTAAGCTTGCCGAGGTTCAGGCCGAGGCCGTGGCCATGCGGGTGTTGGTGGACAAATGCATTGAGCTGCACCTGAACGCCAAGCTGGAAAGCGCCGATGCGGCCCTGGCCAAGATGTTCTCAACCGAGCGGCTGGGCCGCGGCCTGGACACGCTCATGCAGTTTTTTGGCGGCTACTGCTACACGACCGAGTACCCGATCGGCAAAGCCTGGGTCGACGCACGCGCCAGCCGCATTGCGGGCGGGTCCTCGGAAATCATGAGAGAGATCGTAGGCCGGGCCATGATCAACGCCCGAAAGTAAGCTCATTGGGGAGGAGGATTAATGCCTGAAACCAAGAGCGACCTGGTCGAGCTGGACATATCCGGCGCCGTTGCGGTTCTCAGGTTGAACGACCCAAACCGCAAAAATGCCCTGTCGCAAGACATGCTTGGGGCGATAGAGGGGGCGCTGGACCAAGTCCGGATGTCCGAACGGACACAAGCGCTTGTGCTGACCGGGAGCGGCGAAGCCTTTTGCGCGGGCGGCGATCTTGGGGCCATTTTGAAACGGCATCAGGACGATCCAGACAATCGCTCGGCGCGCACCTATGCGCGGATGCAGGTATTGCAGCAACTGCTGGATCAAGTGCGAAGATTGCCCTTTCCCGTCGTTATGGCTGTTGATGGCCCGGCCATCGGGGCGGGGTTTGGCTTGGCGCTGGCGGGTGATTTTCTGCTGGCCACGGGACGTTCGTATTTTTGTGCGCCGTTCCTGAGCCTGGGCGCCGTTCCCGATTGCAATCTGGCCTGGAGCCTGACGCGCAGCGTCGGCCAGCAGCGCGCCAAAGAGATTTTGCTGACAGGTCGCCGGGTTCGCACGGCCGAAGCTGTTCGGCTTGGACTGGTTCTGGAGGAGCATTCGGGCGATGGGTTCCTTGACGCTGCCTGTGCCTTTGCGGCGTCCTTGCCACGCACGTCCGAGCTTGCCCTGTCACTGACCCGCCAAATGGTTCATTGCGCGTTCGAAACAGGGGTTGATGGCATGTCCGAGCTGGAGGCCTCTGCCCAGGCGGCGTGTTTTTCCACCCAGTTCCACCTGAATTCTCTGCAGGTGTTTGCCGCGCGTCGCCAAGGGGGGCAATAGGCCGACTTTGGGGCCAGGGTCGCGCATGGGCATTGGGTATACATACGACAAAGGAGCCTGGATATGGCGGGTCCACTGCACGGTTTGAAGATCATTGAAATGGCGGGTTTGGGGCCTTGCCCGTTGGCGGGCCAACTGATGGCGGATCTGGGCGCAGAGGTGATCGTGATCGAACGCGCGGCCGGGGGTCCGCGACCGGCCGACATCAACAATCGCAACAAACAAAGCCTGGCGCTGAACCTGAAAACGCCCGACGGAGTTGCGCTTGTGCTTGATCTGATTGAACACGCAGATGTGCTGATCGAGGGGTACCGCCCCGGCGTGATGGAGAAGCTTGGCCTGGGGCCCGAGGCCGCAATGGCGCGAAACCCCCGTTTGGTTTTCGGACGGATCACTGGATGGGGGCAGCAGGGGCCCTTGTCCAGACAGGCTGGGCATGATCTGAACTATCTGGCCCTGACCGGATTGCTGCACATGATGGGCGGAGCTGACCGTCCTCCGATGCCGCCGTTGAATCTGGTGGCGGATTATGGGGGCGGGGCCATGTTTCTGATCTTTGGGGTGCTTTCAGCGCTTTTTGAACGATCGATATCCGGGGCGGGCCAGGTGGTGGATGCGGCCATGGTCGAAGGCGTCACAGCCTTTTCCGGCGTTTTCCGGACACTCGCTGCGAACGACAGATGGACGCAAACCCGCGAGGCCAACCTGCTGGACGGGGGGGCGCCCTATTATCGTGTATACGAAACCAAAGATGGCAAGTTCATCTCGGTTGCCGCGATCGAACCCCCGTTTTTTGCCGAGCTTGTGGCAAAGGCTCAGATCCCCGCTGAATTGGCAGCAAACCGCGAGGATCGCCTGTCCTGGCCCCAACAACGGGCCGAATACGCAGCGATATTTGCCTCGAAGACGCGGGCGCAATGGGAAGAGATTTTCGCCCAATCTGACGCCTGTGTTGTGCCTGTCCTGACGCCGCAAGAGGCCGAGACACATGCCCATACGCAAGCGCGCGCCACCTATACAGAGGTGGACGGGGGCTTGCAGCCTTCGCCATCCCCGCGCTTTAGCCGCTCTCAGGTCGCTGATCCGCGTCCTGCGATGCCAGCAGGTGCAGGGACAGTCGACATTCTCAGGCAATTGGAGCGGGACGAACAGACAATCCAGACCCTGCAAAAGACCGGGGTCGTCTTTGCTCCATCGTCATGAGAGCTCAGCTCATGCGCAGCACGGGCTTTATCGCGCTTCCGTCTTCGGCTGCGGCGATGGCTGCGTTGATGTCGTGAAACGGATAGAACGACAACAGCCTGTCGAAGGGAAAGCGCCCCTGTCGCCAGAGATCGATCAAATAGGGGATGAAGGTTTCGGGATCAGCGTTGCCCATCATCACGCCTTGAAGCCGTTTGCCGTTCACCATGATATCCCTGTAATCAAAAGATAATTCAGCGCCGGGCGGGGCCGCGCCGAGAATTGCGCAGGCCCCCATTGGTGCCAGCGCCGACACCGCGTTTCGGATAACAGGGGGCGCCCCGGTGGTATCCAGCGCATACTCGGTTCCACGCCCGTCGGTTGCGGCCTTCACCTGATCCACCAGGTCGGGCAGGGCGCCGTTGAACGTGTGGGTTGCCCCCAGAGTTTTCGCGAACTCGAGCCTTTGATCGTTCAGGTCGACGGCAATGACGGTCTTTGCGCCCTGGGCCAGGGCCGCCAGAATGGCCGCAAACCCAACGGCGCCAGAGCCATAGACCGCAAAGCTGCTGCCGGGGGTAACCTTCAGAGCGTTGATGACCGCGCCCGCGCCGGTTTGGAGACCGCATCCCAACGGCCCCATCAAATGCAGGTCGTCCCCGACATCGACCTTCACCGCGTTGCGTTCCCGCGCGATCGCATGTGTGGCAAAGGAAGACTGGCCAAAGAATGTCGCGGCCAAAGGCTGTTTCCCAGGGCGAAGGATTGTGGCCGAGCCATCCGGCCGCGTCGCGCCGAAATTGCGAGGTCCGAAGTCCTGACAGAACGATGCGTGGTTTCCCTTGCAGGACGGACATTGCGCACAGCTGTCATAGCTGAGAACCACCTGATCACCTTGCCCAAGCGTGTGCACCTTCGCGCCAACGGCTTCGACGATGCCCGCGCCTTCGTGCCCAAGGACAGCTGGCAGAGGGGTCAACATGCGCCCCTGCATCGCAACGATATCTGTATGGCAAATCCCGGTGGCCACGATCCGCACAAGAATTTCGTCATCTTGCAGATCTGCAAGCTCCAGCTCTTCCAGGGTCAGTGGGCGATCATGGCTGTGTGCCACAGCAGCGGTTATGCGATAGGTCATCTGTTCCTCCCAGCTCCTAATATTCGCACAGTCGTGCAAATACGCATCCAATGCAAGTGCTGTTGTCGTGCCGGGATGAAGGGGGCCCCCGGCGTCAGAGGGAAACAATCTGGAACAGTTGCTCATTCAGGCGCGCGAAAATCCGCGCGCCTTTGAGAGATCTACTTGGCCGCCTGTTGCGCCTTGAACGCGGCCGAGCTGGCTTGCAGATAGGCCGCGATTGCCGTGATGTCGGCATCGCTGATCTCGGTCTTGCGAAAGCTTGGCATGACCGAAACACCTTCGCGGATGAAATGCCGTAGCATGTCCTCATCCATGTCGTCGCGGGCTTCCAAGACCGGGATCACGTCCCCTTGATATTTGAAGTAGAGAGCGACGGTTCCCGGGGCGTGCGTGCTGTTGGCATGGCAGGGCGCGCACCAGTGCTGATAGACCTGTTGGCCCTGGCCGATTTGCGCCATGTCCTGTGCGGCCAGCGGGGTTGCCATCAAGGTTGCACATGTCAGTAGAGTTCTCATTGCTTTATGCCTCCCGCATGTCTTTGGGCCAGATGCCATATCGTCCGGCCGCAATGATCCCATTGGGATCAACGGCGTCCTTGATGGTTTCGCACAGCTTGCGATAGGCGTGGTCGTTGAAGCTGTAGGTGTCCATGATGAAGTCCTGCAACGCTGGTGCGGCGCGGTATTCGCCCCATCCGTTCGCAGCGGAAAGTTGCACGAGGCTTTGCAGATACCCCAGCCGTGCCCGGTTCGCATCGATGTCAGATTTGTCCAACATCACCGGGAAGATCATGATGAAGGCCCGATCATAATAGCACAGCGGCAAAGGCGCATTCAGACCGTTGTAAACCGGCAGCTGGCTGAAGACACCGCAGAAGATGTTCTGCGCTTTCATGATGCCTTGGCCGGTCCGTTCGATCACCGGAGAGAACCAGATATGCCCGTCACTGGGCGTCGGGAATACCGGAGATCGCGCCCCCATCAGGAAGGTCGAAAGGTTTGGAATTCCAAAGTTCACTTTCCGGTCTTCGTGGAAGGTAATTGGGTCCAGCTTATCGGATTCTTCCGGGCTCAGTGGGATGCTGTACTGAGTTTCGAAGGGAAACTCTGCGGTCGGCAGCGCCTTGAGAAACTTGGCACGAGCATGCTCTAGCTTCGCGGCAGCAACCGCTTTGGGGCCATAGCACAACAGCCGGATCGCCCAAAAGTTCTTGTCACCGGAAAGCGCCTCGATCTCGTCGTCGGTCGGGCCGCCCGGTTTGGCCAGGGTCTTTGTCAGGTCCGCATTTTGCGGCGTGCCAAACGGGCCCGAGACCGGGCTGGAGATTTGCGATAGCCCGTCACAAATGCCCTCGGCTTCAAGCTTGTTCAGCACCTCGACCAGCGGGATGATGTCCGAGTATTTTCGCCCCTCGACCACCAGGACCGACAGGGCCTCGGGTTGGGGCATCAGCTGAATTCCCATCTTGGTGACGATGCCATAGTTGCCCTGGGTGAACATGCCATCCAGATAGGGGCCGAACCCGTATTTGTAGTCTTGCCAGGTCGTTGCGCCGGGCAGGGCGCCCATGCCGGTGCGCATCAACTCGCCGTTGGGCAGCACCACCTCGAAGCCAGAATGCGCACCAAAATGGTCGCGATATTTCTGATGGGTATAGCCCAGCCCGCGATCGACGGCATTGCCAAGCACCGAGCCCCACCCGGGTTCAGGGCAGTCGATCCAAAGCGGCAGGTTGTTTTCCTGGATGTAGTTGTACAGATCGAAATAGCTGACGCCGGGTTCCACAACAGCAAAGTTCCGCACGGGGTCGATCTCGATGATTTTGTTCATCCGCTTGAGATCGACAACGACCGAGCCAGACAGGTTCGGCGCCGAGCCACCATAGCCCAGATTCTTCCCGGTCGAGATCGGGTAGATCGGCACTTTGAATTCGTTGGCGATGCGCACGATCTCTTGCACCTCGTCCACGTTGGCGGGGGCGACTGCGGCGGCAGCCAGGCGCTCGTCCTCTGCGCCCCAGAACGGGGAATAGCTGTCGCGATAGGTGTCCATGTCGTCCTCGGACGAGAACAGCCATTCCGGGCCGACCACGGCGGCAAAACGATCCAGTGCGGTGGAAAAATCAGCCTCGGTCATGCCGGGCGGGATCATGTAAACCATGTCAGACAATCCCCTTGTTCGATGGGTGACTGTTGGGAGCCAGGGACCAGGTGTAGCCCGCGGTCAGGTCCTCGGTGGCCGAAGGCACCAGCCGTCCAGCGCTGTCGCGGGCGATCAGGTGCCAGCCCTTGTCGGCCGCCAGAACGCGCAGACAAAACACCGCGTCCCCCAGTGTCGCGCCCGAAATGCGGGCCTTGGGATCGTCCAGGCGCGGAGCCAGCGCCGAGAACCAGGTTTGCGCGGGATCAAGGGCCAGAGTCACAGTCTGTCTGGCGCTCGGCATCGGCGCGCCGGACCAGCGTGGATCCATCACCCCAAGGTCGTCAAATTGCGGTTTTTCTGTATTTGCCAAACTTGGCAAGGGACTGGCTATGAGGGGACTGGCCGCCAGGCCTCCCACAAAGGTTCTACGTCTCACGATGTCCTCCCAGCGACCTGCTGGCCGCGTTTCCTTTTTGCTTTCGCGCGCCGCCCGGTGCCGGGAATCGCGCTAGAATCAAAGCCTAGATTTGCGAGGACAGGGCGTCTGTCACATGAAGTGATGACAAAGATTTCAGGGAAATGCCCCTTGTTCGCCCTTGGCTGCGCCAGCAGGTTGACGGCGCAGGCCAGCATGGCGCGAGGGCTAGAAGACCTCTTTCAGCAACGATCCGGCGTTGCTGACGCCCAGTCTTTTGTAGGCGCGTCTGCGATAGGTCATCACGGTATTGGTCGACACCTCCAGCGCATTGGCGATGGCAGGCGCCGATGTTCCAAGCATCGTGTAAGTGCAGACTTCGCGCTCGCGCTCTGTCAGTTGGGGGAACCGTCGGGCCAGGCGAGCGCTCAGCCTTTGATGAGCCATGGGGCGGGAGTTCATGTTGAAGTCTCCGTTGGCATTCAGGACATGCCTTTTGCCCAAGGCAAAGGCCAAGGCGCCGTTCATGCCCAACAGTTCAAGGGCGGCGCGCGGCGGGTCCGCCTCCTCGAGGTAGAATTTGACAATACTCCAACCGTCTTCGTCGCGAAATGCGCTGGCGACCTCGGTGCGAAAGCCGGGTTCGTCAAAAAAGGTCCAGCGATAATCGTCATTTGTGACCGAGCGCACAGACATCGACCGGTGATAATTCGTGTTCGGCACCGCGTCCTTGGGCAGGTTTCGGATGATCGGGTCATGCGCATACATCCCGTCAACATAGGCTTGGGTGCGCAAGGCCGTATCGACGCGCTCGCCGCTCCAACCGGGGGCCCAGGGGGTGCCGTCCAGCAGAAGCTGATACCCGCTGATTTCCGCCACCGGAAGGATGGCACTGACAAAGGCGCGCAGCTTTATATCAAAGCTGATCGCCCCGATATGGCTGAGGGCCTCCGTGAACGTATCGATATCAATCGACACGTTCGAAGGCGTCTGTATCCATTGCATAACGGTCCTCCCCTCCCGTTTGTGCCGGACAAATCTGCCATATCTTGCGCTCAAAGTCTGTCATTCAATCAAGGGACAGACCTGACCATCGAACCAAAGTTACCGTTTCTGAACGTTCATGACCGCTCAGAGGAGGTAGCAACATGTGGGATGTGCCCGAAGAGGTGAAAAAGAAACGTCGGTGGGTTGATGACTATGTCGCGACGCTGGATCCCGACACAGAGTATGACCGGATCATCGGAGTCATGGCCGAATATCAAATGGATGATTTCGCGCTGCGCATGGTGATCTCGTCGGCGAATTTGCACTTTGTCATGCCCGCCCATGGCGCAGAGGCTCAGGTGTTCACCAACAAGGCCCTGCGCAAGCCCAATTTGCGGATGCAGGATACGACGGACTATTTTTGGACCTGGGTCACGACTGGCTCGGACAGCCAGGAAACCAAGGACGCGCTGCGCCAGTTGTACAATCACCACATGGGCGTTGCCAAACATCTGCCGGGGCATTTCTCGTTGAGCTCTGACTATGTGTATCCGCTGTGCCTGCTGGCCACCTTTCGCAACCGTTTGCGCAAAAGGCTGGGGCTGGGCGAAGAGCCCGATCACATCAAGCGCGCGACTGCGAACTGGTATCACACCTTCGCCTCGAACTGGTGGCGCGAGGGGGATCTGCGCCTTGAGGGCATGCCCGAAACCTTTGAAGGTATGGAAGCCTATGTCGAAGATTGGGAGCATTGGGATCACGCGTATACGCCGGTGCAAACCGACCTGGCAAACGCCCTGATCGACCAGTTCGCCGAGAAGAACCTCCCCAAACGGCTGCGCTTTCTGGGGCGCTGGTTGATCCGTTATCAGATCGTCGATCCCGTGGCTGAACACTTCCGGCTAAAGCCGATGCCCTGGTTTGCCAAGGGGATCACGCATCTGACGCTCAAGGCGATGATGTATGCCAGTATCCATTTCAAGCCGGACAACAAGGTGTCCGCCTACAAAGCGCGCGAACAGCTCAGCAAGCCGGACCTGCGCGACCTCGATAAGGTCTCGACGAAACGAGCGGACAAATTCGGTTGGAGCAAAGGTGGACACGCTGCTGTCGGCCATGCCGATAAGGTCAGCCCGATCAACGAAAACGCTGTCAGCATGTGCCCCGTGGTGCATATTCCCGCCGACAAAACAGAGGCCGCGGAATAGGCGTTTCATTCAGATTTTGGTGTTGTTTGCCTAGGGATCGGCCCGGTTTGACAAAGGTCAGGCCGGGCCGATTTTAGGATGTCTTCTGGGAAGGACGCCTTCTAGGGGCAAAGCCTGTGTTCCGCATGCGGGAAATCTGGCGCCGTCTTCCGTGTTGACAAAATTCGCACGACTGTGCAAAAAAGATGTCACATGGACGACTGATTGGCGAAAGAGATTCGACGATTCCAGTCTTGGCCAGGCACTTTGCGGGAGGATCGGAGACGCCTGTCTCCGAAGGGAAGAATTGATATATCAGCTTAAGACATACATCGCGGCCTCTGGGAGGTTTGAAGCGATGAAAACGCGGTTCATCGAAGAAGCCGCGCCCAGGTTGGCGCGCCATGGCCTGACGGTTGTGGCTTGCTTTGACAGCACGGATTCCGCCGACACGCTGGTGTACCTGGTGCAAGCCGCCAGCGAGGATGCGCTCAAACAGGGATGGGCTGCGTTTGGCGCCAACGAGGGTTGGCTGAAAATCAAACGCGAGAGTGAAGTCGATGGTCCCTTGTTGGCCACGCAGAGCTCGTTGACGTTGTCCCCGGCGACCGCGCGGACGGCTGATTTGTTCCAGGGTCTGGGCGCATGAAGCCGGCACGGTTTGACTATATCCGTCCCACCGATCTGGACAGCGCCCTAGAGGCTCTGGCAGGGTCCGATAACGCGCGCGCAATTGCGGGGGGGCAGACCCTTGTGCCCATGCTGGCGATGCGTTTGGCGCGGCCTGCGCTTCTGGTTGATCTTAGCGAAATCCCGGCGTTGCAAGGCATCCGCGACCAGAATGATGCGCTGATAATTGGGGCGATGACGCGCCAGGCCAATGCGCTTTCGTCACCGCTTGTGCAGCGCTTCGTGCCGCTATTAGCCAAGGCGCTGACGTTTGTCGGGCATCCCCCAACCCGCAGCCGCGGAACGGTCGGCGGCTCGGTCGCGAACGCGGACCCCTCGGCGGAAATCGGGCTGGTTCTGGCCACGTTGGGTGGATCTGTTCAGGTCGCCGAAGCGGGCGAACCAGCAGAAGACATCGAGGCCGAGGACCTGTTTATCGGCCCGATGCTGACCACGATCCCCGAAGAGGGATTGCTGATCGCGGTCCGCTTTCCGATCTGGCGAGAGGCCGCATTGGGATGTGGATTCCACGAAATCTCTAGCCGTGGATCGGATTTTGCCTATGCCTCGGCCGCCGCGCAGGTCGCGCTTGGCCCGGACGGCAAGGTGCTGCGCGTTGCGTTGGGTGTGGGCGGGGTCGGTGATTTCCCCATCGCGTTGGACGTGGAGGCGCTGACGGGGCAGGTGCCAAACAAGCCCCTACTGCAAAAGGTGATCGAGGACGGTTTTCAGGACATCGAGTCCTTTTCGGATCTGCACGCCAGCGAGGGCTATCGCATGCGCGCCGGCAAAGAACTGGCCCTGCGCGCCCTGAGTGATGCGATTGCCCAGGCCCAGAATTCGGCCCAAACCCAGGCCCAAAATTCGGCCCAAACCCCGGCCCAAACCCAGGCCCAAGGAGCGACCCAATGAAAGTAACGACCACGATCAACGGGACGCAGCACCAGCTGGACGTTGAGCCGCGTACGACCTTGTTGGATGCGCTGCGTGACGAGCTGGGGTTGAAAGGGTCTCATACCGGATGCGAACACGGCGTCTGCGGCGCGTGCACCGTTTTGATCAACGGCGCGCCGGGACGGTCCTGCCTGATGCTGGCCGTTCAGGCCGAGGGGCAAGAGATTACGACCATCGAAGGGGTCGCCCCCGAACCCGGACAACTGAGCATTGTGCAAGAGGCCTTTTGTGATGCCCACGCCATGCAATGCGGATTCTGCACTCCGGGTATGGTGCTGTCCGCCGAGCATCTGCTGAAGGAAAACCCGCGTCCGACGCGCGATGACATCCTCGAAGCGATCTCGGGGAATATCTGTCGCTGCACCGGCTATGGCCAGATCATCGAAGCCATCGAACTGGCCTCGGATCGGTTGACCCAAAACACGCAGGAGTCCGCAGATGTCTGATCAGAAGTTTCGGTATATCTCCAAAAGCCGCCCCGTGCGCGAAGACCGCCGGTTCGTGGTGGGCAAAGGACGGTATGCCGCCGATATCGATGTGCCAGGAACGTTGCATGTGGCTATGGTAGCTTCCCGCCACCCCGCTGCGCGTATCCTGGCCATCGATACCCAGGCTGCGCTGCAATTGGACGGCGTGCACATGGTTGTCACGGGCGAGGATCTGGCCAAAGCCACCAACCCGTTGATGAACGGCCTGGACACACCCGAAGTCCGGCGTTTCCCCATGGCTGTTGGCCAGGTGCGTTATGCCGGGGAATGGGTTGCGGCCGTGGTGGCCGACAACCGGGCGTTGGCCGAGGATGCCGCCGAGCTGGTGCGGGTTGACTATGACCCCTTGCGGTTTGTGCTGGACCCCGAGGAGGCCTACACGCCCCAAAGCCCCCCGGTTCATCCCGGTCACGGATCGAATATCCTGTTGGATAAGACCTTTAACTGGGGCGAAGTCGATGCGGATTTCAAAGAGGCCACGAACGAGCTGACCTTTCGCGTGGAATGGGGGCGCAACTCGACCGTTCCCATCGAAACCTTTGGTGTGACCGCCTCGTGGAATGCCGCCACGGAAATGCTGGATGTCTGGGCGTCGATCCAGATGCCGAAATACGCGGATCAGATCGCCGGGGCGCTGCGCATTCCGCAGAACTCGGTTCGGGTTCACTACGACGTGGATGTGGGCGGTAGCTATGGCGTCAAACGCGGGATCAAACACACGGTTCTGGCGGGATATCTGTCGCGTCAGCTGAACCGGCCGGTGCGCCTGATCGAGGACCGGCTCGAGAACATGCGGGCCGGGGATGCACATGGTCCCAACCGGATTTTTGACGTCAGCGTTGCCTACGAGGACGACGGGATCGTGACCTCGATGAAGATGCGGGCGCTGGACAATGCCGGGGCCTATGCGGGGCGCGCGCCGTTCCAGTTGGGCAAACCGATTGGTGCCATTGTCGGCCCCTACAAGATCGGATCGGTGCGGTATCAGGCGGTTTCGGTAACCACGAACAAGGCCGCACAAGAGGCCGTGCGGGGCTTTGGCCAGGCGCCGACGAACTATGCGATCGAGACCGCCATGGACAAGGTCGCCCAGGCCATCGGGCTGGACCGGATCGAGCTGCGTCGGCGCAATTTCATTCGCTCGGACGAGTTTCCCTACCTCATTCCGTCAGGCACGAAATACGACAGTGGCGACTATCATACCGTCGTGGAAAAGGTGCTGGCGCATGCGGACTACAAGGATCTGATCGCTCGCCGGGATGCGCTGCGCGCCGAGGGTCTGCTGGCCGGGATCGGGGTTGCGGCCTGTCTGGAACCCTCGGGCGGGAACTCTTCCTTTGAACCGCTGCTGAATCCGGCGAATACCACCTCGACCTGGATGGAATCGGTGCGCCTGAATGTTGATACGCATGGCGGCATCACCGCGAATATTCATACCACCTCGTCGGGGCAGGGGCATGAAACCTTGGTGTCCACCGTGGTTGGCGAGGCGCTGGAAATTGATCCGGCCAAGGTGCGGGTCATGCGCCCTGACAGCCTGTCGTCGATGCCGGGGAACTCTCCGGTTGGCAGCCGCATGGCCATTATGATGGGGGGCGCGGCCTTCGAGGCAGCGCTGAAGATCAAAGAAAAGGCCCAGATGATCGCGGCCCACAATTTTGGTTGTTCAACCGGCCAGGTGACCTATGCCGACGGCACGGTGACAGGGCCAGAGGGACAATCGCTCAGCTGGCAACAGATCGTTCATATTTGCCATCGCGAGTTCCACAATCTGCCCGAAGGCATGATGCCGGGGCTGGAGGCCAGCCATGTGTTGCAGGTCCCCACGGGCACTGACCTGCCCAAGGATGACAGGGTGCAGATGTACCCTTGTCACTCTTTCGAGTTCCATTTGGTTCTGGTTGCAATGGACCCGGTTTTGGCCAAGCCCGAGATCAAGCGATACGTCATCGGGCATGACTGTGGCACGGTCATCAACCCGCATATCGTCAAGGGCATGACGCTAGGAGGCATCGCGCACGGGATCGGCGCCGCTCTGCTGGAAGAGTTCGTCTATGACGACGAAGGCCACCTGATGACCCAAAGCTTCATGGACTACCTGATGCCGTCCAGCCACGAGGTGCCGCAGGTCGAAATCGTGCATCACTGTACGCCGTCCCCGCTGACCTCGTTCGGGCAAAAAGGATCGGGCGAAAGCGGCTATCTGGGGTCTCCGGCAGCTGTTTCCGGGGCCATCAATGATGCGCTCGCGCCGCTGGGGATTGCGGCCGAAAAACTCCCTATTCGCATCACGTGGCTGGGCGATGCAATCGACGCAGCCCAACAGACCAAGGAGCCGACATGATTATTGACTCTCACGCACATCTGGTGCCGCCCTCGCTGCTGGAGGACATCCGCGCCAATGCGACCAAGTTTCCCTCGGTTGACCTGATCGAGGCAGACGGCGGATCGCTGGCGTTTTCCTTCGCGGGCAAGAACCCCACCCGTCCCGTCAAGGGCCTGTTGCGGGACATCCCGGCCCGCAAGGCCTGGCTGGCCGAGCGCGGCATCGACAAGCAGGTTTGCGGCGGTTGGCTGGACATGTTTGGCAACGATCTGCCCGCCCAGGAAGGCGAGGCCTGGTCGCGTATGACCAACGAACACCTGGCGCAGGCCTCGAAAGATCACCCCGAACTGGTGACCCTGGCCACGGTGCCGTTGCAGGATGGCAAGCGCGCCGCCCAGGTGCTGCGCGATGCCGCGGCGATGGGGTTCAAAGGCACCATGATCGGCACTCAGCCCAAAGGCGCCGGTGGGGTTCTGGATGACCCTGACCTGATCCCCTTTTGGGAGGCCGCAGATGATCTGGGCATGTCCGTTGCCATCCACCCGGTTTTCGAAAGCGGCGACGCCCGCGTGAAGGATTACGGCATGTCCAATGCGGTCGGACGGGTGACCGACACGTTGATCGCCGTGTCGCGCCTGATCTATGCGGGCCATGTCACGCGCTACAAGGATGCCAAGATCATCGCTGGCATCGGCGGTTCGGCTCTGCCCTATGTGGTGGGGCGCCTGCGCCGGAACGCCTCGCTGGATAGCAGCTTGGGCGACCCGGACGAGGCCCTGGCAGCGCTTTACTACAATTCCATCCTGCAAGACGCCCGCGCGTTGCAGTTCCTGGCCCAGATTGTAGGCACCGACCGGATCATGATGGGCTCGGACGCGCCGTTCCCGATTGGCGATCCAGACCCAATGCAAATCGTACAAGACGCCGGATTTGACGAGGCCGCGACCGCCAGCATCAACGGCGGCCTGATGGCCAGGCTTCTGGGAATGGAGGACTGACATGAAACTGGAAATCAAAGGGGATCGCATCTTCTCGGTTCCCGTCCAGACCCTTTGGGACGCCTTGAATGACCCCAAGGTTTTGGCGGCCTGCATCCCGGGCTGTAAGGAAATGGTTGAAACCGGACCGGACCAATATCGCGTGATCCTAGAGCTGAAAGTGGCCGCCGTCGGCGGATCGTTTGAAGGCGCGATCGCCCTGACCGATAAAGTCGAGCCACAGACGTGCCGGATCACGGTCTCTGGCGAGGGCACGCTGGGGCATGGCACCGGAACCGCTGAGTTTAGCATCTCGGCGGATGGAGACGGCAGCGCGCTGGTCTACAATGGCAGCGGCGAGATCGGTGGCCTTGTCGCCGGGGTTGGCCAGCGGGTTTTGGGCAGTGTTTCCAAGCACCTTGTAAAACGGTTTTTCAAAGCGCTGGACGCGCAGCTGGTCCCGGTCAACTGATATGGATGGGTTTACCGCTCAGAAGATCTTGCTGGCCTCGGGCCTCAGCCTAAACGTCTTGTGGCGACCGGCCGCATGGCCGGACCGTCCTGTCGTTATGTTCAGCAACTCGCTGGCGACGACGCATGGCATGTGGGCCCGCGTGGTGGCAGGACTGCCCCAGACCTGGGGGATCATTCTGTATGACACCCGGGGGCATGGGGGCTCGGATTTGGCGCCGGCCACGCTTGATGATTTGGGGCAGGATGCAGCAGAGCTGATCGAGACATTCGCGCCCGAGGGGGTGCATATGTGCGGATTGTCCCTTGGGGGGTTGACCGCGCAATGGATGGCGCTGAACCGGCCGGATCTATTGCATAGCGTGGTCATCGCCAACTCGGCCCCGGTGTTTCCGCCAGCCCAGATGTGGACGGATCGCGCCGCGGCCGCGCGCGATGGGGGCATGGCGCAGTTTGTGGCCCCAAGCCTGGAGCGCTGGTTTACCCCCGCGTTCCAGGACGCGCATCCCAAGGCGCTGATGGCCCTGTCAAACGAGTTGGTCGAGATGTCCCCCGAGGGCTATGCCTGTGGCTGCGAGGTGTTGGCCCAATCCGATCTGTCGGCGCAGCTGGGGCAAATCTCGCTGCCAACGGACATCATCGCCGGACAGCACGATCCATCTACACCCGTCGAAACACACAAAGCGATGGCTGATCAGATACCGGGCGCCGAACTGACAGTTCTGGATGCGGCCCATATTTCGGCCATCGAAGCGGACAGAGAATTTTCACGAACACTCGTCGGGCATGTCTGGCGCTCGCGAAATCAGCAGGGAGGAAGCTGATGTATAAGGATACAGAACTCTATATTGATGGCGTATGGCAGGCTGCGGCCTCAGGCGACACGCTGTCGGTCATCAATCCGGCCACCGAAGAAGAAATCGGCCGGGTCGCCAAAGCGGGTCGCGATGATCTGGACAAGGCGCTGGGCGCTGCCGAGCGCGCCTTTCATGTCTGGCGTAAAACCTCGCCGCTGGAGCGCTCGGATATCTTGCGCCGTGCTGCGGGCTTGATGCGCGAACGAAGCGACGAAATCTGCCAGCTGATGACCCTGGAGCAGGGCAAACCGCTGCACGAGGCCGCCGTCGAGATCAACTCTTCGGCCGAGATCATCGAATGGAATGCCGAAGAGGGCCGGCGCACCTATGGCCAGATCATCCCGCCGCGGATATTCGGCGTGTCTCAGCAATTGCGCAATGAACCTATCGGTCCGGTTGCAGCCTTCACGCCGTGGAACTTCCCCATGAGCCAAGCCGCCCGGAAAATCGGTGCTGCGCTGGCCGCAGGCTGTTCCATGATCATCAAACCCCCCGAGGAAACCCCGGCCTGCGTAGCGGCCATGATCAAGGCCTTCGAAGACGCCGGGCTGCCCGCCGGGGTGCTGAACATGGTCTATGGCGTGCCCGCCGAGATCTCGGAATACCTGATTGCGCATCCGGTGATCCGCAAGATCTCTTTTACCGGGTCCACGGCTGTCGGCAAGCATCTGGCCGCGATGGCGGGCCAGCATATGAAACGCGCGACTATGGAGCTGGGCGGCCATGCCCCCACCATCGTCTTCAAAGATGCGGACCTGGAAAAGGCTGCGACCGCATTGACGGCCATCAAATATCGCAACGCCGCTCAGATCTGCCTGGCGCCGACGCGGTTCATGGTCGAAGAAGCCGTGTTCGAGGATTTCGTTGAACTTTACGTGGCCAAGTCTCAGTCGATCAAGGTTGGCGATGGCACACAGGCGGGCACCACCATGGGGCCGCTGGCCAATGAACGCCGCCTTCCGGCGCTGCAAGGGTTTGTCGAGGATGCGGTGGCCGCAGGTGGTCAGCTGCGCTCGGGCGGTGACCGGGTCGGAAACAAGGGCTATTTCTTCAAGCCGACGGTTATGACCGATGTGCCCATCGCCGCGCGCGCCATGACGGAAGAGCCCTTTGGCCCGCTGTCCATGATCAACCGGTTTTCCCATATTGATCAGGTCGTTACCGAGGCCAACCGCAACAGTTATGGGCTGGCGGCATATGCGTTCACCACATCGACGGCCAATGTGGAACGGCTGGCAGGCGACATGGAGGTCGGCATGCTGTCGGTCAACCATTTCGGGATCGGTCTGGCCGAGCTCTTCTTGGGCGGTGTTCAGGATTCCGGCTACGGCTCGGAGGGCGGATCGGACGCGATCAAGGCCTATCAGGTTCAGAAATTGTTGACGCTGGCACCGGAGTAATCAATGCCCAAAGTGACCTATATCACCCATCAAGGTGTTGCCACGGTTCTGGACGTGCCTCAGGGTGAAACCCTGATGCGCGCGGCGCTGGACGCTGGAGTGGACGGGATCGTGGGGCAGTGCGGCGGGGCGATGGCCTGCGCTACCTGCCATGTGTTTGTCGACGAGGCGTGGCTGGAAAAAGTGGGGCCGCCCTCGGAAACCGAAGAGATCATGCTGGAAAGCACGATGGACGAGGCCGACAAGACCAGCCGCCTGTCCTGTCAGATCACGATGAGCGCTGCTTTGGACGGGGTGATCCTGCGCCTGCCCAAGGAACAAGCCTGAAACGAACTCCGGGCCGCTTTGCATTGCAAAAGCGACCCGGAGGCTTTTGCGGATTGGCGTTCCTGCCATACCCCACATGGAAAATCGACGCGCAGGGCGCTGCATCGAACGCGAGCTTTGCCCCTGCGCTGTTGCTTTACCGGATCAGCTGTTTCACCGGTGTGGGATCCAGGCCAAAGACACGCGCGGCGTTCAGGCCGAGGATATTCTTCTTGGCCTCGGTCGACAAAAACGGCTGATCGATGATGGACGAGGGCAGATCAAAGTCAAAATGTGGCCAGTCCGACGCATAAAGCAGCTGCGTTTCGGCATTGATCATGCCCAGTGTGAATTCCAACGCCTTCTTGTCGTGGGTCTCCATTGGTTGGGTCGTGTACCAGCAATGATCGCGGATATAGTCGCTGGGCAACCGCTTTAGCTGCGGAGCTTCTGAGGGCCGCATCAGGAACTGATCATCCAGGCGCTGCATCAGGAACGGAATCCAGGCCAGCCCGCTTTCGATCCAGATGCTTTTGAGCTTGGGAAAGCGTTCCGGAATCCCGTTCAGAATCCAGTTGGTCAAATGGATCATATTGCACCACACAAACCCCAAGGCATGCATCCCCAGAAACCGGTTCACTGTCGCCAGCGATTGGTCATTCCAGTTGTAGCCGGCATGAAACGCGATCGGCAAACCGCGCTCTTCCAGCATCGCATAGAGGCGCATATAGTCGTTGCTGTGCACTGGTTTGTGCCGCACGCTGGTGACGCTGAAACCGATCACACCGGGCTTATCGGCGAAATCCTCGACCATCCGTTCGCATTCTTTGGGCGTGTTGAAGGGCAGATAGATCAGCGTTTTGATCCGCGGGTCAACGCTTGTGATGCGGTCGATGATCCACAGCGAATAGGCGCGTGCCAGGGCGACCTCCATTTCGGGCTGTGGATGCATGCCCATGAACAGCATCGGCGTTGGAAAGACGACCATATAGTCCACGCCCAGGCCATCCATCGCCCGACGGGTCAGGGTCACGTCGCGGTGCACGGTTTTGTCATCGACAGGCTCCATCTGGATGTCCTGATGCGGGATGCGGCCCCCGGCGCTTTGATAGCGCAGGCCGAAATCGCCGTTTAGGCCATATGGGGCTGCGCCGACCCTGTCCGAGTGAAAGTGCATGGCTTGTTCGCGGATCACCGGGTCTTCGATATAGGTGATGATCTCGGCCCAGCTGACGGTTTCCATGTGGTGCGCATCGACATCGACGACGAACCAGTCATTCAACCCGCGCGAGATCGCATCCCGTTTGGCATGGTCCAGCAGGTCTCGGGTGTCGGTTGCGGCGTCGGCCTCTTGCCAGCGCAGCTCTTCAACGGTTTTGGGGGATTCAATGTTCATTTTGCAGCTCCTGGACCAGGCGGTCTTCTTCGGGACGACGGCGATACCACAGCGACAGCTCCATCGGGCCCAGATGCAGGGCGCGCAGCAGCTCGGACACCGCAGACAGCATTTCCGTTGCGCTCAGCTCTTCGCCTTTTCCGCCGATGATCGGGCGGAATGTGCGCTCTTCGCCGTCGGCTTTGGCGACGTACAAGCGGATCGCGGCCGTCAGCAATTGGGCGACGGCCTCGTCCGAGACCCGGCCGGCCTCGCCCATTTCGGTCAGTTCCGCCGACGAGTGCAGGATCTGAGGGCTGATTTTGTCGATCCAGGCATAGGGATCATTCACCAGGGTGTCAGAGTGTGACATAGATCGCTCCGTCTTCTTGCAGAACCTTGACCGGGCGCAGGCGCGCAGCGCCCCCCGGATGTTCGCCCGTCAACAGATCAAACTCATAGCCATGCCAGGGGCAGACGATATGAGTCTGGTCTGGGCTATGTTCTTGAATGCTTGTGGTTTTCTCGGCGCTCAGAGGTTCCAGAACCCGTTTGAATATGCGTCCCTGACACACAGGGCCGCGCATGTGGGGGCAATTGTTGAACCAGGCGACGACCTGATCCTGAACCCGGAAAACGCCCACTTCTTTTCCGTCACAGGACACGACCTTGCGGTCTCCTTCGGCAAGCTCGTTCTCCTGGCAAATAAGGTATTTTGGCATTGATACGCTCCTGTTCGATAACGTTCCAAGAGTGTATCTTGCGGCGCTTGTGATACTCCAATACTATGTAAATACTGATATGATAGGGAATTGGTATCATATGATTGACCTTCGACAAATGCGACAGTTCCTGGCCATCGCGGACAAAGGCAGCTTTCGCGCCGCGGCGAAATTTCTGAACATGTCTCAGCCGCCGCTCAGCGTGTCGATCCAAAAGCTCGAGGCCGATCTGGGCGTGACGCTGATCGACCGCCAGACCCGAAAATTGCGCCTGACAGATGCCGGGCGGGTGTTCGAAGAGGAAAGCCGCGCCACCTTGCAGCGTGCCGAGCGCGCCCTGGAACGAACGCGCCGGGCCGGGCGGGGCTATTACGGCGAGCTGCGGGTGGTTTTCCTGTCCAGCGTCGTGCACCGGCTGATCCCACATGCCTTGCAAGCTTTTCGCGCCGAATTTCCGGATGTCGAGGTCACTCTGACCGAGGCAACCACGCGCCAGCAGATGCAAGCCCTGCGCGACGACATGACGGACCTGTCGATCCTGATGCCGCCGGCGACGTTTCAAACAAAATGGCCACGCCGCATTTTGCAGAGCCAAGCCATGGTGGCGGCGTTGCCCGAACATCACCGGTTGGCCGGGCACTCTGTGATCAAGCTGTCAGACCTTGCGCAGGATGATTGGATCATGTGCCCGCCACAGCATGGTCCGGGGCTGCATGACAGCATCACCGAGGGCTGCCAGCAGGCTGGGTTTTCTCCTCGGGTGACGCAGCAGGCGCATCAGATGCAATCCATGCTGGGTTTGGTGTCGGCCGGTTTGGGAGTGACACTGGTGTCGCAGAACCTGTCGAATGCCGTGTATTCCGGGGTGAGCTTTGCGCAGATCTCGGGGGTAGGCACGCCGGTCAACAATTCGCTCGAGGTGCTCTATCGCCCGAATTCCGTTCATGCGCAGGCCTTTGCGGATTGTCTGCAAGCTGTGGAGTGATCACGTCGCTGGCCGCCCACGCGCAAGGGAGGTCACCTCGTCCGGGATATCGACCCAATTCTGTTTGGTTTCGCACCACAAATGCGTCGTCGGCGCCAACCATGTGGTGTCGTCCAGGGTGCCCGCTTTTAGAAACGCAAGCCCCGGGCGCGCTGCGATGGTCGAGTAAATGGGCGACCCGCAGGCGCCACAAAAATTGCGTTGCACGGGCAGCCCGCTGTCCGCGGTGCCATGAAACGTCCGCAGCGTGTCCCGGTTTGACAGGATCAGGTCGTCTTCGGCCAGGCAGACGACGCTGGAAAAGCTTGAGCCGGTCTGCCGCTGGCAGGCCTTGCAGTGACACACGGCCGTTGCCAGAGGCGCGGCCTCGAACGCGTATCGAATAGAGCCGCACAGGCAGGCTCCGGTGCGCGTCTTCTTGGGCTGATCAGGCATCGCTCTTGGTTCCTTGTGATGTCTTGTCACGAGATTTCAGGGTTTCGCGCAGTGTGATTTTGTCAATTTTGCCGGTCGCGTTCATGGGGAATTCGTCGACAAAGAAAAAGGTCGAGGGCTGTTTGTAGGGGGCAAGGTTGTCGCGGCAATGGGCCTTTAGAGTATTGGCATCCAGCTGGCTTGTGGCTTGCACCTGCACGAAGGCCACGACCTCTTCGTTGTCATCTGTCGCGCGGCCGATCACGGCCGATTGCGCAACGCCATCGGCCGAGTTCAGAACCGCCTCGACCTCGATGGGGTAGACGTTAAATCCGCTGCGGATGATCACATCCTTGCTACGCCCCACGATGCGCAGGCGCCCCAGATCATCAAACGTTCCCAGGTCACCCGTGTTCACAAAGCCCTCGCGGTCGGTGGCCACAAGGGTCGCGCCCTGATCCTTGTAGTATCCCAGCATCACCGGCGGCCCTTTGGCCCAGATTTCACCGATGTCGTTGTTCATACCCTTCATTTTGACCTGAATGCCGGGTTGCAGGACGCCGACCTCCACATCTTCGACAGGGATGGCCGAGCGCGCCACCGGGGTGCATTCCGTCAGGCCATACGAGTTATAGACCCGCACGTTCAGCTCTTTTTCGATCCGTGCTTTCAGGCCCAGACTTAGGGGCGCGCCCGCGGTCCCAACCACCCGAAGGTTGTGTTCCCCCAGATCGTCCCCTGAATCCGAGAGGTAGTCCAAAAACCGCGAAAACAGCGTGGGAACGCCCGTGATGCAGGTGACGCGGGTTCTGATCGCCTGGGCTATTTCTGCCGGGTCGAACACAGCGGCCAGCTCGACCGAGGCCCCGCGCGAGAAGGCGGTGATCAGCACCACGCCCAGGCCGATAACATGGCTGATCGGGGCGCAATTGTAAAAACAATCGCTTTGTGTGACGCCTCGGATTTCAGCCATATTCGCCCCCATATACATGATGGCTTGATGGCTGAGCATCACCGCCTTTGGATTGCCTGTCGACCCGGAGGTGAAGACCAGCGTCGCCACATCCTGCGCGCTGTTTCCGGTCACGGGGGCTGGGTCAATCGTATTGGCGGCATGAAAAACCGACAGCGGCCCAACCGGCGTTTCCATGGGGTTCGCCTGCATCGCGGCGGCGCGCTTGCCGGTTTCCACGGATCCCTCCAGGCAGAACACGACGGCGGCGCTGTCGGAAAACTCGGAGATCGAGCGCACTTCGCGATCTGTGCTGCGCGCATTGATGGGGATCGCCCAGGCTCCGATTTCCGAAGCCGCAAACATCACGATCACAGCCTGGGGACCGTTCTCGGCAACAATCGACAGCCGGTCACCGGGGCGAAGTCCGATTTCACCAAGAACCGCAACAGCGGCTTGGACCTGGTCCCACATATGGCCATAGGTATAGGTGCGCCCGGCCGAAAACAGCGCCGGGGCGTCCGGGGTTTTGGTGCCCCAGTGTTCCAGATATCCGCTAAAGCGCGCTGGCAGACGGGCCAGCATTTCGGTGGCGTCGCCACCGCTGAAGATAGGGTCGCTCACCCGTTTTCTCCTTTTCTCAATCGTATTCCCTGTGGGGTGCCTGCCACCTCACAGGAAACAGACGGGTGCGTTCTGGTTGCACCCGCCTGTTGCGCTTGTTGTCGTCAGCCCGGCTTTACCCTTTGGCCTGGGTGTCGCGGACGAACCGGATGGGCAAACGTTCGAAACCGCGCAAATTGTTGTGCATCTGGCGCACGGGTTCGTCGGCGAACTCGATCCGCTCCACGATGGGCAGCAGAGCGTTGAAAAGCACTTCGCCCTCAAGCCGGGCCATCATCTGACCGACGCAGGTATGAATGCCATGACCAAAGGCGACATGCCCCACGGGTTTGCGTGTTACATCGAACTGGTCGGGGTTGTCCCAGGCCTCGGGGTCGCGGTTGGCCGAGGCAATGTTAACATAGAATTTCTGATGCTTCTTAATGGGAACGCCGGCGACCTCGGTGTCTTGCAGGGCAGTTCGAAAATACCCCTGGAACGGAGATTCAAAGCGCAGGACCTCTTCCAGGGCGGGTTTCACCAGTTTGGGATTGTTGCGCAGGATCGTCCATTGATCGGGGTAGGTGGCGAACAGCCACAACGCGTTGGTGATCATATGCACCGTGGTATCAATGCCCGCCGAAAGGAAGATGCGCACCAGACGGGCGCCATATGCGGCATCAAAGCCTTGTTCTGCCGCCATGGCGTGAACCTGCGCGCCCAATCCATCCGGGGACATGTTTTCGCGCTGGCAGGCCTCGGCGACCCATTGCGCCACTTCGGCGGCGTTGGCCATTGCCTTGTCATAGTATTTGTTTTTGGGGCCCAGCGTGTTGAAGATCATATTGCCCCAGTCGATCAGAAACCGGCGCCCGTCCTCGCGAATACCCACTGAATCCGCGAAAACCTTCAGCGGGAAGGGTTCGGCCAGTTCTGTGACGGCCTCGACCTGGTCTTGTGCCACCAGGGTGTGCGCATGTTTTGCGGCTTCGGTTTCCATGCGTTCGCGCAATTCGCGCAGGGCTTTGGGGGACATCACGGACATGATGATGTTGCGCGCAACTGTATGGTCCGGCTGGTCCGCCTCGAGCAACAGGCTCAGCGTGCGCCACGAGGTTCCGTCGGTCAGAAAGTTGTCCAGACCCACACCACCGCTGGACACAAAGGTGTCGTGGTCGGCCAAAACCTGTTTGACGATGCTGGCCTTGCCTGTGCCCCAGCACCCCAGGGATTCGACCCAAACCACATCGCCTGCGTCGCGCAGCTTGCCCTGATCTGCATAGGGGTTTTCGATGAACGGATCGCTGAATGGATCCAGCGTGATCGTTGTATAGGTGTTCTCGGTGGTCATCACTGTCTAATTCCTCCTTTTAGACATTCGCCTTGCCGGACGACCCCCGTGACACCACCGCTGTATCGGCCGAGCTCACCCAAGCCCGGCACGGAGCGTCACGTAGAAAGCCTGTCCAGCTCCATTTCAATCAGTTCCTTGCAACGCTCTCGGGTTGCAACGGATGGGTCCATGATCTGGCGCACCACCAGACCATAGGCAAAAACCATCAGGCGCTCGGCCTCGACGGCGCAATCGGTATTAGGGGCCACGGTGCCTTCTTCAATGCCGTCCCGCAGCAGGCGTTCCCAGAACTCCTGCTGACGGGCATAGCGTTTGCCTTGGCGTTCGCGCATTTCCTCGTCTCGGGTGCTGCGTGCGGTAAAGTTCGCCCAGAAGCACCAGAACCGATCATTGCGAGACCGGAACGCATAGCCCCGGATCAGGCGTTTGAGATTGCGGAATGCCGACCCAGAGTAATCCTCCCAATCCTCCGGAAGCTCGAACGCCGCATCATACGCCTTCAGCAAAAGCGTTTGCTTGTTGCCAAAGTGATAGTTGATCGTCCCTGTGCTCAGCTCTGCGCGCTCTGCAACGGCGCGCATCCCCGTACCCTCGATCCCATTTTCCGACACGAGCTCGTAGACAACGCCCAGCAGGAACTTCCTTAGCTCCTTGGTGCCTGCGCGTTCGTTGGAAGAGCGGTTCTCGGTTTTTGGCATTTGGTTAACCCCGGATTTTTGTGACCGGGATACCTTACCAATTCCAAGATCGGTTGAAAGTGTGGAAAAAGCCTGACGAGGGGGGCGCATGTTTCTACCCAACCATTTCCACAAGCCAATAGGTCAGCACCGGAAAGGCCAGGATCACGCCGACACGAACCAGTTCAGATCCGATGAAGGGCAGCACGCCCCGGAACACCTTGCGGGTTTCCACATCCGGCGCCATCGAAGAGATCACGAAAAGGATGATGCCCACAGGCGGGGTAATCAGGCCCAGCTCGACCACGATCAGCACCAGAATGCCGAACCACAGCACCTGCTGCTGCGCAAGCAGTCCAAAGTCCAGCGCCATCAAGGCAGGAAAGACCACGGGCACCGTCAGCAGGATCATGCTGAGGCTGTCCATGATGCAGCCCAGCACCATATAGACCAGCAACACGACCAGCAGGATGGTCATCGGTGCCATGTCCAGCCCGGCCACCCAGCTCGAGGCTTCGTCCGGCAGGCGGGTCAGGGCAAGCGCCACGTTAAACATGTCCGCACCCAGGATGATCACGAAAATCATTGCGCTGGTTCCGGCAGTTTCCAGCAGGCATTGTCCGATGTCGTTTACGGTCAGGCGGCGTGCGACCACACCATATCCGGCGATCAGTACCACACCCACCGAGGCGGCCTCGGACGGGGTCATGAAGCCCCCGTAGATGCCCCCAAGCACGATCACGAACAGTGCAACGATGTGCCAGATCCCCCCAAGCGACACTATGCGGTCCTTCAGGCTGCTGGCGTCTGAGGTCGGGGCCTCATCCGGGAAAAAGCGGACGTAGATGCTGATCGCGATGATAAATCCAACAATCGCCAGCAGGCCCGGAACGGTGGCCGCCAGAAACAGTTTGACGATGTTCTGCTCGGTCAGGATCGCAAAGATAATCAGGATGATCGACGGGGGGATCAGGATGCCCAATGTGCCACCAGCGGCCAAAGATCCTGTGCTAAGCGCCCCGGAATACCCGCGTTTGTGCATCTCGGGCAACGCCACGCGGGTCATCGTTGATGCAGTCGCAATGGACGAGCCGCAGATGGCCCCAAACAACCCGCATCCCGCGACCGAAGCCATGGCAAGACCGCCCCGGAAATGGCCGATCCAGGCGTTGGCGGCGCGAAAAATGTTTTGGCTGATCCCGGTTTTCGTGGCCATCTGGCCCATCAGAACGAACAGGGGCACGACGGCCAGCTCGTAGCTCATGAATTTGTCGACCACCATGGTCTGCAAATAGAAGCTCAGCGGCACCCACCCCAGGATCGAGACGTAGGCATAGACCCCCACCAGCCCCATGGCCAAGGCGATCGGCGCACGAAGAATGATCAGCGAAAACTGAACGGCGATCATGACAAAGGCTATGGTCAGCGGCGTCATTACAGATGCTCCATGCTGGGGGCGCGGGTCACAAGCCCGATAGAAAGAACAATTGCGGCAATGGCCGAAAAGGCGAGGCCCAAAACAGCGGGCACATAGGCCAGCCAGACCGGGAATCCCAACAGCATAGACCGGTCGTCATAATGCAGCTTTTCAAGCATTCCGCGGGTCGTCAGCCACAGCAATGCGATCCAGGCGGCCGCAAAAACCAGCTGCCAGAAGGCTTCGAGGATGCGGCGTTTGTGGAGAGGCAGCCAGTTGGTGAACAGGTCCACCATGATGTGGCTTTTCTGGATTTGGCATTGCGGCATGAACAGCGAAATCGCGATCACACAGCCGATGCCCACCAGTTCAAAATCACCGGGAATTCCTTCGAAACCCAAGGCGCTTAGACAAACAGAAAGCGTGACGGTCAGCGCCATTCCGAAAAGAACCAAGCCCCCGAGCAAGGTCAAAACGTGACTGATGGAATTGACCAGGCGGTGGGCGGCGACCACAGGGCCGCCGCGCTTTGTGTTGATGTCTTGCTCCATCTGACTCAGCCGAGAATGTCGTCAATCGTCGCAAAGACGTCCTGCCCATCGACACCTTTTTCGTTGAGCGTTTTGATGTAGTTCTCGCGGATCGGTGCTGCGGCTTCGCGCCAACGCGCGGCTTCCTCAAGCGAAATCTCACCGATCTCATTGCCGCGGTTCTTGGCGTTCTCCAATCCCGCCGCGCCAAAGCCATCGTACATGGCCCCAAAGCGCTGAGACAGGCCCATACCCGTTTCGGCATTCAGAACATCCTGAACGTCGGGCGACAGAGAATCGAACTTGCGCTTGTTCATCGCAAGGGCAAATGCGGTGGTATAGATGCCGCGCCCACCCGATGCGACGCCGCTATGGTGCGGGGCCAGTTCGTCCAGTTTGAAGGCACGGATGGTTTCATAGGGCAGGCACGCGCCGTCCACCACGCCATTAGAGATGCTGACCGCGATTTCGGTGATTGGCATAAAGACGGGCTCGCCGCCCAGGTTGCGTACAAGTTCGGCCATCTGCTGACTGGGGACGCGGATCTTCTTGCCGGCGATGCCAGCCTGATCGGTGATAACCGCATTGCGCATGTGCAGAATGCCCGGGCTGTGCACCCAGAAACCCAGAGGTTTGACCTCGCTGTATTCGGGCAGGCCGTGCTTTTCCATGACGGTTTGCATCGCCACCGAGGCGCGCTCGGCCGTGGTGATGTTGAACGGCAGGCCGATCGCTTCGGCGACGGCAAAACGCCCCGGAGTATACCCAGCAACAGTAAAGGAAATGTCGACTACGCCATTGCGGGCCTGGTCAAACAGCTCGGGTGGGCGTCCGCCCATCTGCATCGAGGGGAAAACCTGCACCTCGACCTTGCCGTCGGTTTTTTCTCGAATTGTATCGGCCCAGGGCACGAACATCTTCGTATGTGTCGTCGACACCGGCGGCATGAAGTGATGCATGCGCAGCGTTGTTTCAGCAGCACCTGCGTAGCGCGCATAGAGCGGCATAGCCAGGGCCGCGCCCATTGTGGCCATCGCTCCGCGTCGTGTCAGACGAGTGAAGTCATTGGTCTTCCGCATGGAAATTCCTCCCAATCCATTCAGCGGTTTTGTACTGATCCATTGCGGTCCGCTTCCTGTATAAGCCTTATTTGTTTGACGGATTCGCAACTTCATAGCAGCACGTTATTATTGTTTATCGCACAAGTGTGCGGAAATCAAATTGAATCTATTCGTCCAAATACGAAAGCACGCGCCGGGTGGGGCGCGTGCTTGGTCTTGTGCTGAGCGAGGTGCGGGTCGTTTCCCGCCCGCGGCTATGCGGGTTCAAACACTGGAAAGGCGAAGTCGTCGCTTAGTTGATCCCAGGTCAGTTTCAGCGGCATCCCGTCGCGCAGATCCTTGGGGTCAAAATTCACCAGGTTGGTGACAATTCGCACCCCTTCGGCCAATTCAACCGTTGCGCACATATACGGCACCCGGTCTTCGTGGCCGGGCCAGGGGGCCAGCGCTTCGGTCCAGGAATACAGCGTCGCCTTGCCCGAGGCCTCGCGCCATTCCAGGTTGCGCTTGCCGGTAAAGATCGAGACCGGGCGCGGTTGCCATTGGTATCTGCCGCTGTCCAGGCAGTATTGCAGCATCATCTTGCCGTCGCGCGTGGCCGCCCAGAACGGTTCGGTTTCCATATAGGCGTTCGGACGCGGCAGAGGGCGTTTGGATTTAGGTTTATCGCTCATGTCAGTGCTCCAGGATCATGACGTTAGAGACGCCCCAGTTCCGGGCATAGGGAATCGAGCCGATGCCGGTCACCATGGCCGTGCTCAGGTTTTCGACTTGCCGCTCGCCGGCCTCACCAAACATCTGGCGAACCGCTTCGACGCAGTTCAGGCCGCCCCCGGCCAGGCCAGGTTGCCCGGCTGAGATCTGGCCGCCCGAAGTGTTGGTTGGCAGGTCGCCTTTATAGGTCAAGTCGGTGTTCAGTACGAAATCCGATCCTTCGCCGCGCCCGCAGAACCCGATCTGTTCCATTTGCAGGATAAGGGCGATCAAGAAATCGTCATACGGCGCAAACAGGTCGATATCGTCAGTCGTTTTGCCCGCACGTTCCAGCGCTTTGGGGGCTGCGACGGTAAAGCCGGTCTCGGTGATGTCACCAAGCGCCTGATCATTGTTGAAGTTGGTCTTCTCACCGTAGCCCGTCACATAGACCCGCTTCTTCAGGCCTAGACGTTCCGCATTTTCATCCGAGGTCACCAGCACGCCATTCGCACCGTCACACACCATCACGCTGTCCAGCATCCGCAGCGGATCCGATACCACGCGGGATTTCAGGTAATCCTCTTGCGTGATCGGTTTTTGCAGTTTGGACACCGCGTTTGGGTTCATAAGCGCGTGGTTGCGCTGCGTGACAGCCAGTTTGGCCAGGGCCTCGTCTTTCAACCCGTATTGCAGGTCATAGCGTTTTTGCAGCAGGCCAAAGACCCCAACCGGGCCCCGCAGCCCGTGCGGATATTGGAATTCGTACCGATACGCGCCCTGTTCCGTCGGAGGAAAAGACGACTGCGCATCCGACGAAATCACAACCACAGCCTTGCACAGCCCATCGCGAATAGCCGAGGCTGCGCGGGCGATACCTCCGATCATCGAAGCGCCACCCAGGCCGTTCACCTGACACCATTCCGGGGACATGCCCAGCATTTCGGCAACGAAAACAGCCCAGAACGGGTTCGAGGTTTCCGACATGGTTTCCGACACGCAAATCCCGTCGATTTCGGATTTGTCGATGCCGGTGCTTTCGATGATCTGGGCAAAGACATCCCCGGCCAGATCATAAGAGCTGCGGCCGCCTCGCATGGTCACCGGTGTCTCGCCGTATCCTACGATGGCAATATCATTCTTGCTCACGTCACTATTCCTCAGTTGCCTGTGAAGACAGGTTTGCGTTTCTCTTTGAAGGCGGCGATCCCTTCGTTCTTGTCCTCGGACAGGCCAATCGCGAAGAAGCAGTCGGCCTCGGCGGCCATGCCTTCGGACATCGAAGCGTCATAGCCGCGCTCGACCACGGATTTGGTAAACATGATCGACAGAGGCGCCTGCTGGCTGATCTTCTCGGCCAGTTCTCGCGCCTTTTCGATGGCTTTGCCGGTCTCGGTGACATGGTTGACGACACCCAAAGAGGCCGCCTCGGTGCCCGACAGGCGGCGTCCGGTCCACATCATTTCCTTGGCCAGCGCTTTGCCCACGACCCGCGGCAAGGTTTGGGTGCCCGCACCGCCCGGCATCAGGCCCAGTTTGGCCTCGGGCAGGGCGAATTTGGCGCCTTCACCGGCAACAATGATGTCGCACAGCAGGGCCAGTTCGAAACCGCCACCCAGGGCGAACCCCTCGACCGAGGCAATGACGGGTTTAGAAAACTCGGGCAGGGCGCGGAACATCTGATTGACCTTGCGGGTCCGTTTGCGGCGGCGCCAGTGTTCGTAGCGTTCCTCGGGCACGTTCTTTTGTTCACTCGTGTCCACGCCGGTGCAAAACGCCTTTTCGCTGCCGCGAATGATGACCCCGAACAGGCTGCGGTCGGCCTCGACCTTGTCCAGTACCTCCAGCAGCTCTTCGGCGGTCTGTTCGCGAATGGCGTTCATGGTTTGTGGACGGTCAATTGTGAACTCGGCCCACCCGTTGATGTATTCAACCTTGCTGTCCGTAGGCATGTTCCCTCCCTGGGGTATAATGAATCGGTAGCATGGTTATTCGCACAAATGTGCGACAAACGTCAAGCGACTTGCGCAGGTTGAAGCAGCGTTCGGGATCTGGGCAGGGGCATTCGAGTCAGTGGTCCGACGGTATTCAAGCCCCGGGAAAACACCCGATCCGAGGGCGTTTTTCGGCCAGAATCCGGGGTTGGGACGGTTTTTACCGAGAGGATTTTCCGAGATCAGAGAGGTCTTGGGGGCGCGAAAGTGTTCAGACTCCGGCGCGAAAAGGCGCATTTATTGGGGTTTTTGCCCGATTTCTGCTCAAAACCGCTCGAGTTTTGTTGCTCTGGCCCCAAAAACTTGCCCGAAGCGGCGGCCTTGCACTTTGCTGAAGGTGCAGGGTGCTTAGGGTTCCGTTGTCACTGAATGACAGGTCTGGTCCAAGAAGCGCCACCTATCTGGCAAATTCCGGATGGGCACACGGCGGGCCAAAATCCCGGGAGGTTACTGCGCTGGTTCAGTCCGCGCAAGATCTCAATGTTCCGCCAGCGGACCGAAAACCGACCTTGACATCGGCGGGACGTGACAACGGGGAATAACATGAAAATTAAGCAGCTGATGTCCGCGACCGCTCTGGCCGTTGGATTCCTCACCGCGACTGGTGCGCCGATCATCGCGCAGGAAAAAACTGAATTCAAACTGGCCTGGTCCATCTATGTGGGCTGGATGCCGTGGGGCTATCTAGAAGACAGTGGCATCATGGACAAATGGGCCGACAAGTACGGCATCGATGTCGAGATCGTGCAGTTCAACGACTATGTGGAATTGATCAACCAATACACGGCCGGCGCGTTTGACGGTGTCTCGGCCACCAATATGGACACGCTGTCCATTCCCTCGGGGGGCGGTGTCGATACCACGGCGCTGATCATCGGCGACTATTCCAACGGGAACGATGCGGTGATCGCCAAAGGCATCACCGGCCTGGAAGACCTGAAAGGCAAGCCGGTGAATCTGGTCGAACTGTCTGTGTCGCACTATTTGCTGGCGCGGGGGCTGGACTCGGTCGGGCTGGAAGAATCCGATCTGGAGGCCGTGATCAACACCTCTGATGCCGACATGATCGCTGCCTATGCGACCAATGACGTCGAGGCCGTGGTCACCTGGAACCCGCTGGTGTCGGAAATCCTGGGGTCCAACCCGGACGCTGTGAACCTGTTTGACAGCTCTAAGATCCCTGGCGAGATTCTGGACCTGATGGTTGTGAACACCGAAACGCTGGCCGCCAATCCGAATTTCGGCAAGGCCGTCGCAGGGGCCTGGTATGAGGTCATGAGCCTGATGGCCGCAGGCGACGAAGCCGCCCTGACCGCCATGGCCGAGGCCTCGGGGACGGATCTGGCGGGCTACAAGGCCCAGATGGCTGCGACCGAGATGTTCTTTGATCCAGCTGCGGCCGTTGCTCAGGCCAGCTCGGAAGCGCTGCCAACCACGATGACCAACGTCGCCGAGTTCCTGTTCGACAAGGGCATCCTTGGCGAGGGCGCCCCCAGCGCGGATTTCGTAGGTATCGAATATCCGGACGGGTCCATCTCGGGGTCCGAGGCCAACGTCAAGTTCCGCTTTGACACCACCTATATGCAGATGGCCGCCGACGGTGCGCTGTAAGGCATGGGCCGGGCGGCGTTTGTGACGTCGCCCTGTCGCTCCCTCATCCAAGGACACGACTGACATGCGACTGATAAATCAAATACCTGGTCGGCCCGGTGCCCTACTATTTGCTGCGCTGCCCTTTGTCCTGATCTTCCTGGCATATTCGATTGCCTCTGATATTCGCCTGACGGCCAACCCCCAGGACAAACTACTGCCCGCGCCGTCAACAATCATCGACACCGCAGAGCGCCTGTTCACGGTGCCTGACAAACGCTCCAAGGCCATACTGCTGTGGAATGACACCTTTGCCAGTCTGGCACGTTTGACCGGTGGTGTTGTGATTTCGGCCGCCTTGTCACTGGTGCTGGGCGTTTCCATCGGATTGTTGCCCTATGCGCGCTCGTTGTTTTCCAGTTTCATCTCTGTTTTGTCTATGGTGCCGCCGCTGGCGCTGCTGCCGATCCTGTTCATCGTTTTCGGATTGGGCGAAGTGTCCAAGGTCGTGCTGATCGTCATTGGCATCACACCCTTCATGACCCGCGATCTGGCGCAGCGGGTGATGGAAATCCCCAAGGAACAGATCGTCAAGGCGCAGACCTTGGGCGCATCCAGTTGGGTGATCGCCCGCCGGGTGGCGCTGCCGCAGATCCTGCCGCGATTGATCTCGAATGTGCGCCTGTCGCTGGGCTCGGCATGGCTGTTCCTGATCGCGGCCGAGGCCGTGGCCTCAAATGTGGGCCTTGGCTACCGGATTTTCCTGGTGCGCCGCTATCTGGCCATGGACGTGATCCTGACCTACGTCATCTGGATCACCTTGTTGGCCTTTGTAATCGACTGGTTGTTGAAGACGCTGTCGCGCCGCGCCTTCCCATGGATGGAGGCAGGACTATGAGCTTTGTAAGTGTCACTGATGTTTGGCAACGCTATGGAGATCGCTCGATCCTGGAACGGGTGAACGTGTCGGTCGACGAAGGAGAGTTCATCTCGATCGTCGGGGCGTCGGGCTGTGGCAAATCGACCTTTTTGCGGATGCTTTTGGCCGAGGAACGTCCCTTTAAGGGGGCGATCAGCATCGAGGGCGGCGAGACCGCCGTAGAGCCCAACCGCGAACGTGGTGTTGTTTTCCAGAAATACTCGGTGTTTCCGCATCTGACCGTGCGCGAAAACCTGATCGCGGCCGAGAGCTTTGAAAAGCGCTTCGGTCGCCTGCGGGGGGCTGCACGCAAAGAGGCCGAGCAGCGCGCGGACGCCATGTTAGAGCGCATCGGGCTGAACCATGTGTCCCATCAGTATCCCGCCTCGATGTCGGGGGGGATGCAGCAGCGCCTTGCGATCGGACAGGCGATGACCGCCAAGCCACGCATCCTGTTGCTGGACGAACCCTTTGGGGCGCTGGATCCGGGCACTCGCCTGCAAATGCATGATTTTCTTTTGGAATTGCGGGATGAAACCAACATGACGGTCTTCATGGTCACCCATGATCTGGACGAGGCGTTCAAGCTGGGCGACCGGGTGCTGGTCTTTGACAAACCGCGCTGGGATCCACAGGATCCGGGCCTGTTTGGCGCGACGATCACCTACGATTTCGATGCGCGCAACACCGGCATACCGTTCCAAGACATCCTGGATAAATACCCTTCACTTGCAAGGGTTTAACCCTCTACCTTTCCTGCGCCCCCGGGCTCCGCAGGGGAGGATCACCAAAGCTCGGAGGCCCCCCGCATATCGCGGGAAACTGAATTGGGAGACGACACCGTGTTTACGGAACCAAATCGCAGACGCTCACACCATCCAACGGACCTGAGGGACCAGATGGCGCAGCGCGAAAAGCGCCAACACCACCCGGATCTGTCCAAGCTGGCCGGCTGGAAAGCCATGCAGAAAGAGGCCGATCTGCCCGAAGGCCGCGCTGACGAAGAACGCCGCTGGGCCCTGCGTATGGGGCTGACAGGGGCGGATAGCATCGATGACAAGTCGATTCCGACCTTTGCGCGCGGGGAACTGCCGCACTTTGCGGGCATCAATACCTTCCTCAAGGCGCCCTATGCCGAGGACGTGCTGGAGGTCGCCAATTACGACGCCACGGTGCTGGGCATCCCGTTTGACGGCGGCACCACCTATCGCCCCGGCACGCGGTTTGGCCCGCAAGGAGTGCGGAAAATCAGCGCGCTGTACACGCCCTATAACTATGAAATCGGCGTCGACCTGCGCGAACAGATGACGCTGTGTGATGCAGGCGATGTGTTCACCATCCCCGCCAATATTGAAAAGTCGTTTGACCAGATCAGCCGCGCGGTTTCTCATGTGTTTTCAAGCGGTTCCTTGCCGATCATGATCGGGGGCGACCACTCGATTGGCTTCCCCTGTGTGCGCGGGATTGCCGAGTGTACCTCCAAGAAAATCGGGATCGTGCATTTTGACCGCCATGCCGACATCCAGGAAAAGGACCTGGATGAGCGTATGCACACAACGCCTTGGTTCCATTCGACAAACCTGCCCAATGTGCCCGCCAAGAACCTGGTGCAAATCGGGATCGGCGGCTGGCAGGTCCCGCGCGAGGCCGTAAAGGTCGCCCGCGAACGCGAAACCAACATCATCACCATGGGCGACATGGAGAAAATGGGCGTCGACAAGACCATCGAGATGGCGCTGGAGATGGCCTGGGATGGCGTGGACATGGTCTATATGTCCTTTGACATCGACTCGATCGATTGCGGTTTCGTCCCCGGCACCGGCTGGCCTGAACCTGGCGGGTTCCTCCCGCGTGAGGCGCTGGCGCTGGCCTCGGGCATTGCAGCCGAAGGCATCTGCGGGATGGAGCTGGTCGAAGTCAGCCCGCCCTATGACACCAGTGACATCACCGCGTTGATGGGCACCCGCGTGATCGTGGACGTGCTGGGTGCGCTGGTCTCAAATGGCAAGCTTGGCGCACATAAGAAGTTCATCGACAAGCCCGTCACCACGCCCCACGGCGAATTCGAGGGTAAGCGCTGGTCCAATGACGGACCGCATAAGGTAGGTGTCTGATGCCGCACGATCACCCGCATCACCACCATCATCACCATGACGATCATGCCCACCACGGGCATGGTCACAATCACCCCCATGGCGATCACCTGCACAGCCATATGCATGACGAAGACGAGGCCGCAGACCTTCAGGTTCTGGCCACACAGTTCATCGAAGGGTTTTTGCAAGCGTCGGACAAAACCAGCTATCTGAAGCTGGCGGGCGTGCCGTTCGAGCGCCCCTCGAAAGACGGGGCCAAGGCGCTTAAGTTGATTGACGTGGAGCTCAAGACAGACTGGCAAGTGGGCACGGCCTCGCCATCGTTTGGGTCGCGCGATCTGAGCTATCTGCCATTCCCCGGCCAGATGGTTCAGGAACGCACCAATATGTCGCTGATCTATGTGTCGATGACCGAGAAATCCCAGCTCGACATTCGCGACTTTCTACACCAACGCAAACAAGAGATCGAAAAATGAAAACTGCACTGACCACCCTTTTTGCCTTGGCAGCGGCCCCCGCTTTTGCGCATGCAGATGGGAGTTTCCACACGCACGGCGCAGAGCTGTTCCTGGCGCTGATTACCATAGCAGCGATCGCCGCCTGGATGCGTTTTTCCAGCAAATAAACACAGGTTGTGGCGCCGACAGGGCGCCACAATTTCCCGGCCCATGGCCGTTAGTGAGGTTTACGAAGAGCCTCTTGGGTGGCGTCGAGGGCTTTTTCAATATCCTCGGGATCGTTCGAAGGCACGGCATAATCCCCGCCCAGCCATTTGGCCAGATCCACATCCGCACAGCGTTTTGAGCAGAAAGGACGGTAGGCCTGCACAGTGTCTTTGCGGCAAATCGGGCAGGTCATGTCAGCACCTCGGACAGGGGCAGGCGATCGCGTTTGCGTTGCAGCTCGTAATGACCCAAGGGCGTCCAGCCGGCCAGAACCGTATCGATGGAATCGGCGCGAAAGGCGGATTTTACGGCCAGTTCGAACGCGCGACGGTCCTTTTTCGGCATGGGCGCCACGTCCAGTGTGATCTGTCCACCAAGGCCCCGCAGACGCAGCTGGCGCGGCAGGTCCCGCGCGGCGGCAATATTGGCCTTCAGTGCTGCGGCAGGCGAAGTATCGCGCCCCGTGTTCACGTCCACGGCCACCAGCGCGCGGGTGGGTTCGACATACATCGAGGCCCCGCCAGACAGTGTCGCCAGCGCAGATTGCAGTGCGTCGATCCGTTCCAGTACGCCATGATCCTCGAACCCGCCGGGATCCGTGATGATATCCGCCGGATCGGTCCATTCGCGCCAGGCCTGATCATGCGGGCCGTCGCCATCGGTCAGTTTTTCAATCTCGCCTTCGGTATCGGCCATCACTGCGGTGGCCAGATCGGCCATGGCGGCGACATCCTCGGCGATTTCCTCGGGGTCGGCATCGGCGCAGGACGAGCGCAGGATCAGCCCGGTTTCCTCGCCCTCAAACACGGCGCGGGCGATGCCGGTCAACTCGTCGCGCAGGTCGTCATCCTTGATCTGACGGCTGATATTCAACCCCGGTGCGCCGGGGGTGATGATGGCATAGCGGCTTTTGAACAGAATGCGGGTGGTGACGGGGATGGCCTTGCCCGGTTCCGCATAGCCGGTCACCTGCACCAACAGCCGATCACCGGGGGCGATGCCCTTGACCTGCCGCAGGAACGCCTTGCCGTCAGGAGTGGACACGAACAGCCCCCCCTGACCCTTCATCGGGCGTTCCGCGACCGCACGATAGATGGCTCCGACGCGGGGCTGATCGCTGTCGATCAGCAGATCCTCCAGCCGTCCATCCACCAAAAGGGCCGCGGCCTCGCGCCCCTGAATGTGGTCCAAGATGATCTGACGACCCTTCATGTCTGTCTCCATACCGGATAGCCCGCAGCCTGCAGCAGCCCGGCGGTTTCCGCCACGGGCAGACCCACAACAGCGGTGAACGAGCCCTGTATCCACGGGATCAACGCCCCGGCCGGCCCCTGAATACCATAGCCGCCCGCCTTGCCCTGCCAATCATTGGTGGCCAGATAGGCGTTCAGTTCTTCATCGGACAGGCGTTTCATTTTGACGTCCGTCACCACGTCGCGTTCCCACAGCTGATCGCCCCGGCGCACGGCCACGGCGGTGATCACCCGGTGACGGCGCCCAGACATGGCCAGCAGAAACTGGGCCGCTTCGCCCGCATCTGCGGGCTTGCCCATGATCCGGCGACCCAGGGCCACGGTGGTATCGGCGCACAGCACCACGTCATCCGCATCGGCCACAACGGCCTGAACCTTTTCACGGGCCATGCGCGCGCAATAAGGGCGCGGCAATTCGTTTTTATGGGGGGTCTCGTCGATATCGGGCGGGCGGATGTCATCCGCCACAACCCCGATCTGCGCCAGCAATTCCTTGCGGCGCGGGCTTCCTGACCCGAGGATCAGCCGCACTTATTTAAAGCGATAGTTGATCCGCCCCTTGGACAGATCGTAGGGGGTCATTTCCACCTGAACCTTGTCGCCAGCCAGAACACGGATGCGGTTCTTGCGCATCTTGCCTGCCGTGTGTGCGATGATGGTATGGCCGTTTTCCAGCTCGACCAGGAATGTCGCATTCGGCAGGAGTTCCTTCACGACACCGGGGAATTCGAGCAGTTCTTCCTTGGCCATGTTGTCTCCTGAGTTTGATTTCCCGCCATATTTACGGGACGGGCGTTAAATGAGCCCATTCGCGTGGATTTTCAAGGGGAATCTCTGGGGCAGGACAACCCGACGCGGTTCGCCAGGCCCAGGATATGTGCGGGTGCATGGTCTGTCAGCATCACGCTGGGGATAAAGGGGCTGTTTGGGGTCCTGCGTGCAATTCCAGATCCACAAGCGTTTCCGTTGGGCTGAACCAGCCCCGAGCAGGCACCGGCGCAAGGATCTCGCGTGGACTGCTAAGTGCCCAGAATGCGCCTGGCTTCGCTGATCAGGATCTCGGCCAGGACATCGCTGCCCGGGCGCGGTTCGGGCAGTTGCGGCTGGATCAGGGCCACGTCTCGGCAAGCGGTGGGATCGGAGATCGCATGCAGGCGCACATCAGTTCCGCGGCGCGCTTCGGTGGCGGCATAGATGCTGGGCAGGATCGCAATTCCGGCCCCGGTGGCCGCCATCAGCCGCACGGAATCCAGGCTGGTGCCTTCATATTCGTCCGAAACGCGCCCACCGGCCCGCGCCGCCAGCCCGGCAACGATATGCGACAAGCGGTGGGTCGAGCCCAGCGTCAGCAGGGTGTGCCCTTTTAGATCGGTCAGCGTGAAATCTGGGCGATCCGAAGCCTTGGCGAAGTCCAGAGCAACCGCCGCCCAAAGCGTTTCCGAAAACAAATGCGCCATCCTTGTGCCCGGGTGATCCTCGGGAGTCGAGATGATCATATCCAGCCGCCCGCTGCGCAGACCTTCGTCCAAATCGCGGGTGCTTTCTTCGCGAATGATCAGGCGGAAACTGGGATGCTCCTTGTGCAGCCGCTGGACGACTCCGGGCAAAAGGTAGGGCCCGATCGAGGGCACCACCCCCAGGCGCAGACGGCCCTGGAAAATGCCACCTCCCACGGCGGCGGCGCGCAGATCCTCGATCTCGTGCAGGATCTGTCGGGCGCGGCGCACGATCTCTTCTCCGACCGGAGTGATCTTGGCCCCGGCGCGGCCCCGATGAAACAGGGTTGCGCCCAGATCTGACTCGACCTCGGCCAATTGCGCGGACAGGCTTGGCTGGCTGACATTCAGCTGTGTCGCCGCAAGCCCCACCTGGCCGGTATCCGCGACGGCAACGATATATTCAAGCTGGCGCAGGGTTGGACGCATTATAGCCTCAGACTATGCAATACAAAGTTATCTTATATTTGAAAGTATGGAACGCGCAACCGATATGGCAGGTACACGTCGAAACCTTCGGAGCCCCCATGGAAAAGACCCTGTCCCGTGTCCAAGCCTTTATGAAGCTCGAGGCCAGTGCCGGCCTTGTGTTGATGGGGGTGGCCGCTCTGGCCGTGATTGCCGCCAATACAGCGCTGGCCCCTTATTACGAGGGCTTTCTGAACACCTATATCACGATTGGCGTCGGCAGTTTTGACATCGCCAAGCCTGCGCTTTTGTGGATCAATGACGGGCTGATGGCGATCTTCTTCTTTCTTGTGGGGCTCGAAATCAAACGCGAAGTCCTGTCCGGCGAGCTGTCCAGTTTCGACAAAGCGGTGCTGCCGGTTTTGGCAGCGATTGGGGGGATGATCGTGCCCGGGCTGGTGTTCTTTGCGATCAATGCTGGCACACCTGACACTCTGAATGGCTGGGCCATTCCCACGGCCACGGACATTGCTTTTGCGCTGGGTATCCTGGCGCTGCTGGGCAATCGCGTTCCGGTGACGCTCAAGATTTTTTTGCTGGCCATCGCGATCATCGACGACCTTGGCGCCATCATCATCATCGCGGTGTTTTATACCTCTGAGCTGTCGACCAATGCGTTGACCCTGTCGATGCTGGGATTTGCGCTGGCGGTGATGCTGAACCGTTTGGGGGTTCGCTCGGCTGCGCCCTATGTCTTGATCGGCATCTTTATGTGGGTCTGTGTTCTGAAATCCGGTGTACACGCCACGCTGGCAGGGGTGTTGATTGCGCTCACCATTCCGAAGAAAGCCTCCAAGCACGACGACACACTGCTGCATCGCATGGAAAAGGGGCTGCACTATTGGGTCGCCTTCCTGATCCTGCCGGTCTTTGCCTTCGCCAATGCTGGGGTCAGTCTGCAAGGCGTCTCGGCCGCGGATCTGCTGCAACCGCTGCCGCTGGGCATTGCTGCGGGTCTGTTTTTTGGCAAACAGCTGGGCGTGTTCGCTTTCACCTGGATCGGCGTGAAAACCGGGTTGGCAAAGCTGCCCCAGGGGGTGTCGTGGCGCCATGTCTATGGCGTGGCCTGCCTGACCGGTGTTGGGTTCACCATGAGCCTGTTTATCGGCTCGTTGGCCTTTGGCGCAGACGAGACCATGAACGCGGTGCGCCTGGGCGTGATCTTTGGCTCGGTTTTGTCGGGGCTGGTCGGGTATGCCGTGTTGCGCATCTCTGCTGAACGACCGGCGGTCGTGGCGGCGCCCACTGGCTAACGGATCTTTCTGCGCTGTGAAACGCAGGTGGTCGGCGTATGGCTGGCCTTTCGAAGCCGGGTGAATATATGCGCCCGGCTTTGTTGGTCGCATGGGGCCAGACCGAACAAACCCACCGAAGCGGCCTGGGTTTGACCTAAATCAAATTACACATAATGAAATCAGCATATGAAGGCGCAAAGACGCATCTTGGATGCTGAATATTAATCATCGTGGAGCCCACCGGCGCAGATCGCGCCGGCAAGGTTGTCGCGCCCGAACTGCATGCCATCCGCTGCTGGGTGCGTCCTCTGTCCACAAACTTGAAGGGGGACCAATATGGATATCAAACTGAACAGGCGGCAGATCCTATGGCTTGCCGCCGGAGGCGCGGCGCTTGCCACTGCGGGATCGTTCGAGCGTGCGCAGGCTCAGGTCGCCACCAAGGCGCGTATCGTGATCATCGGGGCCGGGGCAGGGGGCACAGCCCTGGCCAATCGTCTGGTCTCGCGGTTGGACGGGGCGCAGATCACCATCATCGACCCGCGGATCGACCACCTGTACCAGCCCGGTCTGTCGCTGGTGGCTGCGGGGCTGAAACCCGCCGACTATGTGGTCTCGAAGACCACCGATTGGCTGCCCAAGGGCCTGACGCTGATCCAAGAGGCCGCCGCTGCCATCGACCCCGAAGCCAAGACCGTTTCGACCAGTGGTGGCAAAACCGTTGCCTATGATTTTCTGGTCGTCGCGCCGGGGCTGGTGCTGGATCACGACGCGATCGAGGGGTTTTCGCTGGATATGGTCGGCGAAAACGGCATCGGCGCGCTGTATGCCGGGCCGAAATATGCCGCCGCCACCTGGAAGGCCGCAAAGACCTTTACCGAAACCGGTGGCGTAGGCCTGTTCACCCGCCCCGCGACCGAGATGAAATGCGCGGGTGCGCCGTTGAAGCACACTTTTCTGATCGAGGATATCGCCCGCACCGCCGGTACGCGCAGCAAGATGGAAATCCGCTATGCCGCGCCACAAGGCGGGCTGTTCGGCGTGCCGATCGTCGCGGAAAAGGTGCGGATGCTGTTTGGCCAGCGCGGTATTGAAACCTCGATGAAGCACACGCTAAAATCTTTGGATGCGGGCAAGAAACGCGCGACCTTCGTGGATGCGGACGGGATCGATCTGGAGATGGAGTATGACTATATCCACGTGATCCCGCCTCAGCGTGCGCCCGACGTGATCCGAAACTCGGGCCTGAGTTGGGCCAATAAATGGACGGATCAGGGCTGGGTGGAGTGCGACAAACACAGCCTGCGCCACCTGCGTTATGATACGATCTGGGCGCTGGGTGACGTGGCGGGCGTGCCCAAGGGCAAAACCGCGGCCTCGGTCAAATGGCAGGTTCCGGTGGTCGAGGACGGGCTGGTCGCCGCCATCGAAGGGCGCGATCCAACCGAAAGCTACAACGGCTATACCTCGTGCCCGATGATCACCCGCGTCGGCCGCGCCATGCTGATCGAGTTCGACTATAACAACAACCTGACCCCCTCGTTCCCTGGCGTGATCGCCCCGCTGGAAGAGCTGTGGATCAGCTGGCTGATGAAGGAAGTGGCGCTGAAAGCCACCTATAACGCCATGCTGCGTGGCCGCGCCTAAGGAGAGATCTCATGAAAGATATGACATTCAGCACCATTCTGGCCGTGTTCGAGGAAATCTTTGGTCGGGGTCTGTTCTGGGCGATGGTTGTGATCGCGGGATTGGTGACGCTGGCCTATCTCTATGTGCTGATCCGGGATCACAGTATCTCGTGGCGCAAGTTCCTGCTGGCGCAGCTGTCCATGCCCATTGGGGCCATCGCGGCGGTTTGGTTTGTGCTGGCGATGACTAGCTCGCGGCTTAGCGATCTGGGGGGACCAGTCGATGTGATCGTGTTCCTGGGTATCGCCGTGGCCGGGGCCATCGGCATTGCGATCCTGGTTTACACCGCGCAATCGCTGTTGATGCGGCGCGGGTCTGACGATCTGTCCTAACCCATCAGGCCGGGCGGTGGATCTGCCCGGCCTTTGGCTTACAGCCCCTCAATATCCAGCAGAGCACTGTCTTTGGTCGAGCGCAGAATGATATCCGAGCGCACCTGCGCGACCTGCGGCTGGATCAGCAGTTTTTCGTGCATGAATTCCGAGAAGCTGTCCAGATCGTGGGTTCGCACCTGCAACACGTAATCCGCATCCCCGGACACTGAAAACGCCGACTGGATTTCGGGCTGGCGCTCGACCCAGCGCGCGAACTGGGTTTCGGTGCCCTTGCCGTGTCCTTGCAGGTTGACCCGCACGATTGCGCGGAACCGGAACCCCAGTTGTAGCGCATTCAGACGGGCGGCGTAGCCATCAATATAGCCCGCCTCCTCGAGCGCAGAGCGACGGCGCGAGCATTGCGAGGCGGATAGGTTCACTTTTTGCGATAGCTCCGCATTGGTCAGCGCGCCGTCCTTTTGCAGCGCATCCAGCAACAGCTTGTCAAATCGGTCCAGGCTCATGGGATCCTCGTGTGCGCGATTCTGTGGGTTTGCGGAGAAAGCATGCGTTGAATGTTTATATGATGCAAGAAATTCGCGCTTCAGCGTCAATAGAATGCCACCTTCGCGCACATCATGCATCCGGTCTGCGTTAAGATTGCAGCATCAAAACCGGAGCGCGCCATGTCCACCCAGACCAAGACCACGACTCACCAGACCATCGCCAATGCAGTTCGCGACAACAATGTCAGCACCATGTTCGGCCTTGTTGGGGATGCCAACCTGTTCATGACCGATCACTTTGTGCGGCATTGCGGGGGGCGGTATGTGCCCGCCGCGCACGAGGGCAGCTCGGTTCTGATGGCGCTGGCCTGGGCGCATGTCTCGGGCGAGGTCGGGGTCGCAACGATCACCCATGGGCCGGCCCTGACCAACTGCGCCACAGCCCTAACCGAAGGCGTGCGTGGCAAGATTCCCCTGGTGCTGTTGGCCGGGGACACACCCGTGTCCGAGCCCCGCCATCTGCAAAGCCTGGATCAGCGCGAATTCGTGAAATCCACCGGGGCCGGGTTCGAGCAGGTCCGCAGCCCTGACCTGGCGGCGCGCGACGTGTCCCGGGCGTTCTACCGGGCCAAGGTCGAACGCCGTCCCATCGTGCTGAACATGCCCGCAGATTTCATGTGGGCCGAGGCCGATGGCGCGCACAAAGCCCTGGATGTGTTTGAAACCAAGGCGCTGGTCCCCGAGGGTGACGCGGTGGATCAGGCGGTGGGGATGATCGCCTCGGCCCGCCGTCCGCTGATTTTGGCCGGGGCCGGGGCCGTGGGGGCTCGCGCGCAGATCCTGGCGCTGGCCGAGCGGTTGCAGGCGCCCGTTGCCACCACGCTCAAGGCCAAGGGGCTGTTTCAGGGGCACCCCTATGACATTGATATCTTTGGCACGCTCAGCTCTCCGGCGGCCTATGATGTGATCGCGCAATCCGATTGCATCGTCTGTTTTGGTGCGGGCTTGCATGATTTCACCACCGACAAGGGCAAGCTGATGGCGGGCAAGCGGCTGGTGCAGATCGATACCAACCCCACCGCCATTGGGCGCAGCGTGCATCCGGACGTGGCGCTGATCGCGGATTCGGGGCTGACGGCCGATAACTTTCTGTATTGGCTGAACGAGGCCGAGATCCCCGCCAGCGGCTCTACGAATGACCTGGATCCGGACACCCTGCGCCATCATCCGATCCAGAAACGCGCGCAGGTGAAAGAGGGATGCATCAACTATGTGCCCGCGCTGGAACAGATCGAACAGGCTCTGCCCCAGGATCGCGTTCTGGTCACCGACGGGGGCCGGTTCATGACCGAAGTCTGGTGTCGCGTGTCGGTTCAGGATCCGCAAAGCTTTGTGATGACAGCGAATTTCGGCTCGATCGGGTTGGGCTTGGCCGAGGCAATCGGTGCGGGTGTTGCCGCACCTGATCGCCCGGTCGTGCTGTTTGCCGGGGATGGCGGTTTCATGATGAGCGGCCTGGGCGAGCTGCGCACGGCCGTCAATCTGCAACAGAATCTGATCGTGATTATCTGCAATGACAGCGCCTATGGCGCCGAGCATATCCAGATGCGCAATCGCGACATGGACCCCTCGATGACCGAGTTCAACTGGCCCAGCTTTGCCCAGGTTGCCAGCGCAATGGGCGCGCATGGGCTGGTGGTGGAAACCGAGGACGATCTGGCCGCCGCCCTAGAAGCCATCGCCGGGCAGGACCGTCCGCTGCTGATCGAACTTCGCCTGGATCCCGATGATATCCCGCCGATGCGTATCTGATCCGGGCTAGCGCAGCCCGTTGAGGCGCCGATCCGCGATGATCGCGGCCGAGGTCCGGTTCTCGACGCCAAGCTTCTGGAAAATCGTTTCCAGATGCTTGTTTACCGTGCGGGCGCTCAGCGACAGGATCTCGGCGATGTCCCGGTTGGATTTGCCTTGTGACAGCCAATACAGCACTTCGCCTTCGCGGTCGGTCAGGTTCAGCTCCTTGGCCAGAATATCGTGGGGGCGGTCATCCGTGGTCGGGTCCAGCCGCACCAGCAGCTCGCCCGAGGACGACCGGCCAATATAGGTAAAGCGCAGCCCCGACCATTCCAACGGCGTCATGCCGGATACGGGCTGCGAATGCGTCAGTTCCAGCCAGGTCATTAACTGGGTGTGCCCCCCCAGCTGATCAGAATTGGCCAGCCCGGCCTGATCCAGCAGCTCATACGCGCGCGGAGAGCCCCACAGAACCGCGCCGCTTGGGTCAATCGCCAGAACGGCGCGGCCAAAGCTGTCCAGTGCCTCACGCGCGCTGCGCATCATTTTCGAGTTCAACATATGGATCGTCACCCGCGCGATCATCTCCTCCAGCTCGACCGGTTTGGTAATATAGTCGACCCCGCCACTGCTTAGCCCGCGCACGATGCTGTCGCGGTCGTTCAACCCGGTCATAAAGATGATCGGCGCATCGGTGGCATGGGGGGCGGATTTCAGGGTTTGGCAGGCCTCGAACCCATCCATGCCGGGCATCATTGCATCCATCATGATCACGTCGGGCTGCACGCGTTTGACCAGCTCGATCGCAGCGGACCCGTCGCGCGCGGTCAGAACGGTCATGCCAATATCAGACAAGGCCGTCGAAACGAACTCCAGGGCTTCGGGGCTGTCATCCACGACCAGAGCAATATTGTGGGTGTTGGGATCAAGCAGCATGTTGATCGGCCTTTTCAATTAGGTTGCGGACACCGACCATGTCGAACTGGTCGATCCGGCGGCGCAAGGACAGGCTGAGGTCGGGCGGAATCGCGTTGGCAAGCTCCAGCGCGGTGATCTTGTCGCGGATGGCTTTGGTGTGGCCGATATCGGCCATTTCCAGGATATACAGCGCATCCGAACGCTTGAGCGCCTGGCCCCTGGCGCTGACCGGGGTAACGGTGGGGCGGTTTTCGGGCACCAGCTCGACCTTGAGCAGCGCACAGATGCGCAGCAACAGATCGTCCAGATTATAGGGCTTGGCGATGAACGCATCGCACAGGGCCGAGCCCGCATCCGGTTTTTGCGCGTCCGAGGCATGGCCCGAGATCATGATGATCGGCGTGGTCGCATGCATCCCCTTGCGCAGCTCATGCGCCAGTTCCCAGCCGTCCATACCGGGCATGTCGATGTCCAGAATGAACAGCTCGGGGCGGATGTCATGCAGCATGTCCAGCGCGATTTCGGCGTTGGGGGCCTGTAGAACCGAGAATCCGACCGGCGTCAGATAGTTTTCGACCAGCGACAGGTGATTCAGGTCATCGTCCACCACCATCAGCGTGCGGCGCGGCCCGACATAGCCCGCAGCCGAGGTGCGGATCACATCTGCGGGGGCGGTTTTGGCATAGGCGACCGAGGGCAGCATCATCCGCACCCGAAACAGGCTGCCCTGGCCCGGGGTGCTTTCGACCTCGATCTCGCCGCCCAGAATTTCAACCAGCAGCTTGGTGATCGTCAGCCCCAGACCCGAGCCACTGGCAATCGCGCCGCGCCCTCGTTCAAACGGGCGCCAGATGCGGTCGATCTCATGCGCGGGGATGCCGGTGCCCGTGTCTGATACCTCGATCACGGCGACCTCGTTGCGATAGCTGAGCGTCAGTTGCACCGCGCCCTGCTGCGTATATCGGATCGCGTTGGACATTAGGTTGATGATGATCTGGCGCAGGCGTTTTTCATCGCAGGCGATCCAGTCGGGCAGCACGCCGTGGGTTTTGATGCTGAATTCCAGCCCCTTTTCGCGCGCGGTTTCTTCAAAGATCGAGGCGACCTGATGCAGGAAAGTGCGCAGGTTGATGCGGTCGCGGGTCAATTCCAGCCGGCCGGCCTCGATCCGGCTGATATCCAGCAACCCCTCGATCAGCCCCGCCAGATGCTCCGAGGACCGGCGGATCGTGGTCACCGCGCCGCGCCGTTCTTCGGGGATGCGGGGGTCTTTTTCCAGTATCTGCGCAAAGCCGTAAATCGAGTTCAGCGGCGTGCGCAGCTCGTGACTGAGCCCGCTCATATACCGGGTCTTGGCGGTGTTGGCGGCCTCGGCCTTTTCCTTGGCCTCTTGCAGGGCGCGGTCGGTGCGTTCGTGGGCGCGGATTTCACGCAGCAGGCTTTCGGTTTGGCGGGTGGCTTCTTCGCGGGCTTTGGCCTGGCTTTCATGGGCCAGAATGAACATCCACACGCAGATGCCAATGATGATCAGCATCACACAGAAAATGATCGTCAGCGCCGCGTCGAAATTGGTCTGGTCGCGAAAGCCCCGGATCATCAGCAGCAGCCCGCCAAACCCCAGCGCCAGCCCGGTCGTGGCGATGGCGAACATGGACAGGCGCGACATCAGCATTTGCGCAATCGGTGCGGGGAAGGTCCGCAGGGTCAGGGCGGCAAGGGTATTGTCCAGGCGTGCCTCGGGTTTGCAGGCGTCGCGGCAGGCGCTGTCCAACGTGCAGCATAGCGAACAGATCGGCCCCGAATGGAAGGGGCAGTGGGTCATGTCCTCGGCGTCGAATTTGTATTCACAGACCGAGCATTCGTGCAGGCCCGGCTCGGCGCTGATCGGGTCGCGCGCGATGTAATATTTGCCCTTGGTCCAATAGGCGATCACCGGGGCCATCACAAAGGCCGTACCCAGCGCGATCACGGTCGACAGGGCCTCGGCCAGCTCGCCCAGGGCACCCGCATACGCCACCAGAGAGATCACGCAAGCGGCGATCATGGCGCCAATCCCCACCGGGTTCACATCATGCAGATGAGCGCGGCGGAACTCGATCCCGCGAGGGCTGAGACCCAGCGGTTTGTTGATCACCAAATCGGCCACCAGCGCCCCAATCCACGACAGCGCGACATGTGAATACAGCGCCAGGATGCTTTCCAGTGCGGCAAAGACCCCCAGCTCCATCAGGATCAGCGCGATGGCCACGTTGAACACCAGCCAGACAACCCGGCCCGGATGGCTGTGTGTCAGCCGCGAAAAGAAGTTCGACCAGGCGATGGACCCGGCATAGGCATTGGTGATGTTAATTTTTAACTGAGACAGAATGACGAAGATCCCGGTCAGGGCCAAAACCAACCAGGGCGTGTTAATCACTTGATTAAACGCGGTAAAGTACATGCGAGTCGGATCTGCGGCCTCGGCCAGGGGGACAAATTCGCGGATCGCCAGGGTCACCAGATAGGACCCGGCCAGCATTTTCAGAACGCCCAGAATTGACCAGCCCGGCCCCGCAGCAATCAGGGCGGCCCACCATTTGCGCCGGTCCGCGCGGGTCTTGGGTTCGGGCAAAAAACGCAGGAAATCGACCTGTTCGCCGATCTGTGCGATCAGCGAAAACACCACCCCCGCTGCCGCGCCCACCATCAGGATGGTCGAGCGTTCTTTGACCTCGGATTCATGGCCCGGATAGCTGGTCCAGGTGTCAAAATCGTAGCCAACAAAGGCCAGCAAAACGAAAGGCAGGATGTGTAAAATCACCCAAAGGGGCTGTGTCCAGGTCTGAAAGGCCGAGATTTTAGTGAACCCCTTGGCGACCATCGGGATGACCACCACAGCCGCGATCAGATAGCCCAGCATCAGCGGTAAGCCGAAACAAAACTCCATCGCCAGGGCCAGGATGGCGGCTTCTAACGCAAAGAAAATAAAGGTAAAACTGGCATAAATCAGCGAGGTGACGGTTGAGCCGATATAGCCAAACCCAGCCCCGCGCGTCAGCAGGTCAATGTCCACACCGTGCTTGGCTGCATAGTAGCTGATCGGCAATCCGGTCAAAAACAGCAGCAGCCCGACCAGCATGATCGCGGCCACGGCAATGTCGAAACCATACAGCAAGGTGATGGTGCCACCGATGGCCTCGAGCGCAAGGAAAGAGATCGAGCCGATCGCGGTGTTAGCCACGCGGCCATAGCTCCATCTGCGCGCCCGCCGAGCGGTGAAACGCAGCGCGAAGTCTTCCATCGTTTCGTTCGCGACCCAGCGATTATAGCGTCGCCGTTCTTTGGTCGCTTTCAAGGCTGTCACCATCGGGAGCCCCCGCTTGTGTGTGTGATACAGCCTCTTGCGCGGGCACGCGCGTTTGCGCCCGCGTCCTCCCTCAAGAGTCCATCACCCTGTTCTGAAATCACTATGGGGTGGAAAAACGCGCACTCACATACGTCATTTGACGTATACTGCACCGCAGCATTTTCCGCAAACCTGACGAGGTGAGGGCGGAAAGCAAATCGCCCAGGGTCACTTCTCGCAAAGTTTCAGGAGGCGATATGTCCAAGAAAAAACTCAATGAACTCTCGTCCGGCGTCAGCCGCCGCAGCGTTCTTGCAGGTGGGGCGGCAGCACTGACTGCATCCCTGTTCGCGCCCAAACATCTGATGGCTGCTGACTATCCCACGTCCGCCGTCAACACCACCGGTCTGGCTGTCACCGATGACACCGTGACCATCGGTATTCTGCACTCGATCACCGGCACCATGGCGATTTCGGAAACCGGGTCGGTGCAGGCAGAAAAACTGGCGATTGAACAGATCAACGCCCAAGGCGGTATTCTGGGCCGCAAGATCGAATACATCCAGGAAGACGGCGCATCCGATTGGCCGACTTTCGCGGAAAAAGCCAAGAAGCTGCTGGTGAACGACAAGGTTGCCTCGGTCATGGGCTGCTGGACCTCGGCCAGCCGCAAGGCGGTTCTGCCGGTCTTTGAACAGTATAACGGCTTCCTCTACTATCCCACCTTCTATGAAGGTCTCGAGCAGTCGCCCAACGTGATCTACACCGGCCAAGAGGCCACGCAGCAGATCATCGCCGGCCTGGATTGGGTGTCCAAGGAAAAAGGCGCGAAAACCTTCTATCTGCTGGGGTCCGATTACATCTGGCCGCGTACCTCGAACAAGATTGCGCGCAAGCATATCGAGAACTTCCTGGACGGCGCCAAGGTCGTGGGCGAGGAATACTATCCGCTGGGCCACACCCAGTTCAACTCGGTCATCAACAAGATCCGCCTGAAGAAACCCGACGTGATCTATGCGATCGTTGTGGGGGGCTCGAACGTTGCGTTCTACAAGCAGCTCAAGGCCGCTGGCATCGACATGACCAAGGAAAAACCGCTGGTCCTGACCATCTCGGTCACCGAGGACGAGATCCGCGGTATTGGCGGCGAAAACATCGATGGCGCCTATGCCTGCATGAAGTATTTCCAGTCGCTGACCAACGACAACAACATGGAATTCGTCAAAGCCTTCAAAGAGATGTGGGGCGAAGACATGGTGATCGGCGACGTGACCCAGGCTGCGTATCTGGGCCCGTGGCTGTGGAAAGCCGCTGTCGAAGCCGCAGGCTCGTTCGATGTGGACAAGGTGCGCGCTGCCACACCGGGTATCGAGCTGACCTCGGCCCCCGAAGGCTATGTCAAAGTGCATGAAAACCATCACCTGTGGTCCAAAACCCGCGTCGGTCTGGCCAAGCCGGACGGCCAGTACGAAGTGGTGTTCGAAACCGCTGATCTGGTCGAGCCCGATCCCTTCCCCGAGGGTTACCAGTAAGTCGTCATCCTCACCTGGGTGGCCCGGCTCGCATAAGCGGGCCACCCCTTTTTCATGACATCACTGACTGGCCACAGGAGCGAAACAGATGTTTTCCGACTATTCGATGAGCGAGCTGGGCGCGATTTTTGCCATGCAAGGCTTCGCGGGGCTCATCCTCTTTTCCGTCTTTGTCCTCATGGCGCTGGGACTGGCAATTATCTTCGGCCAGATGGGCGTGATCAACATGGCCCATGGCGAGTTCATGATCCTGGGCGCCTATGTCACCTATTTGATGTCGAACCTGTTTTCGACCTACATGCCGGCGCTGTTTGGCGCCTATTTCTTTGTGGCCATGATACTCGCCTTCATTGTGTCAGGGGCCTTAGGGCTGCTTGTCGAATGGGCGATGATCCGGCACCTGTATAAACGCCCGCTGGATACCTTGTTGGCCACTTGGGGCCTCAGCCTGATTCTGCAACAGGTCTATCGCAGCGTGTTCGGCGCGCGCGAGGTCGGCGTGACCATTCCTGACTGGATGATGGGGTCGCTGCCGTTGACCGACCTGATCGAGATCCCGATCAACGGGATTTTTGTGATGGTGCTGGCCGTCAGTATTTCGGCCGCCGTTTATATCCTGATGTTCAAATCCACCTGGGGCCGTCAGGTCCGCGCGATCAACCAGAACCGGGTGATGGCGGGTGCTGTGGGCATCAACACCGAATGGACCGACCGTCTGACCTTTGGCATCGGCTGCGGGGTCGCGGGGGTGGCTGGATCTGCCTTTACGATGATCGGGTCCACCGGCCCGACGGCAGGGCAGCTCTATATCGTTGATACCTTCCTTGTGGTCGTTTTCGGCGGCGCCGCCAGCCTGCTGGGCACCATCGCCAGCGCCTTCTCGATCAGCCAAGCCCAGTCGATCATGGAGTTCTTCCTGTCCGGCTCGATGGCCAAGGTTCTGACGCTGCTGACCGTCGTGGGCATCCTGATGATCCGCCCGCAAGGCCTGTTCGCCATGAAACTGCGCAAATAACCGGAGGCCGCAATGGAAACGTCCAACCGCTTTCTTTCCCGTTCCGAGCTGATTGGCTTTGCCGTCCTCGCCGTCGTCATCTTTGTTGTCTTGCCCGTGGCGCTGGATACCTTTCGCCTGAACCTGTTTGGCAAGTATCTGACCTATGCCTTTGTCGCCATCGGGCTGGTGCTGTGCTGGGGGGCTGGGGGGATCCTCAGCCTGGGGCAGGGCGTGTTTTTCGGGCTGGGGGGCTATTGCATGGCGATGTTCCTCAAGCTCGAAGCCTCGACGCCTGAAAACACCGCGATCCAATCTACCCCCGGCATTCCCGACTTCATGGACTGGAACCAGCTGACCGCGCTGCCGTCTTGGTGGCAACCGTTCAACAGCCTGGCCTTTGCTCTGTTGGCCGTGGTCATGGTGCCGGTGATCTTTGCCTTCATCATCGGGGTGGCCATGTTCACCCGGCGTGTGGGGGGCGTGTATTTCGCCATCATCACCCAGGCCTTTGCCGCGATCCTGACCATCCTAATCATCGGCCAGCAGGGCTATACCGGGGGCGTCAACGGCATCACCGACCTGCGCACGCTGCTGGGCTGGGACATCCGCACGGACGAGGCCAAAGAGATCCTGTATTTCGTCAACGGCGTGCTGCTGTTCGCGGTGCTGCTGGCGGCGCAATTCGTGCGCAAATCCAAGCTGGGCCGTCTGCTGATCGCCATGCGCGATCAAGAGGACCGGGTGCGCTTTTCCGGCTATAACGTCGCGAATTTCAAGATCTTTGTCTTCTGTCTGGGCGCTGCTTTCGCTGGCATCGGCGGGGCGATGTTCACCCTGCAGGTCGGCTTCATGTCACCCACGCTGGTCGGCATCGTGCCCTCGATCGAGATGGTGATCTTCTGCGCTGTTGGTGGGCGGATTTCGATCCTGGGTGCGGTCTATGGCGCGCTTTTGGTGAACTGGGCAAAAACCACCTTCTCCGAAAGCTTCCCCGAGCTGTGGCTGCTGGGCCTGGGCGGGCTGTTCATCGCGGTCGTGATGATCTTCCCCAATGGTCTGGCAGGGATCTACGCCGATTACGTCGCTCCGCGCATCGCCAAGTTGTTCAACAAGTCCTCGGGCGTTGATCTGCCCGGCAGCGCCAAGTCGCCAGCCGAATAAGGAGATCCTACATGTCTGTAAACAATCCAAATTTCGTGTTGGCGGTCGAGGGGCTGACGGTGTCCTTTGACGGGTTCAAGGCGGTGAATGACCTAAGCTTTTACGTCGAACCCAACGAATGCCGCGTGATCATCGGCCCCAACGGGGCGGGCAAAACCACCGTGTTGGATCTGATCTGCGGCCGGACCAAGGCCACCTCGGGCTCGGTCAATTTCAAGGGCCACGAGCTGCTGTCCATGCGCGAAGACCAAATCGTGCATGCCGGGGTGGGGCGCAAATTCCAGACGCCCTCGGTCTACGAAGATCTGACCGTGTTCGAGAACCTGGAACTCAGCTATCCCAAGGGGCACGGCGTGTTCGGCGCGTTGACCTTCCGCCGGGATGACCCGGTGAAAACCCGGATCAAAGAGATCGCCGAGACGATTTTCCTGGACGATCAGCTGGACGAAAAAGCCGCTTATCTGAGCCATGGCCAGAAACAGTGGCTGGAAATCGGCATGCTGCTGATCCAGGACCCCGAACTGCTGATGCTGGACGAACCGGTCGCCGGCATGTCCGTGGCCGAGCGCAAGAAAACCGCCGAGCTGCTGAACCGCATCATCAAGGATCGCTCGGTCATCGTGATCGAGCACGACATGGGTTTCGTCGAGGATATCGCCACCCGCGTCACCGTTCTGCACCAGGGCAAAACCCTGTCCGAGGGCTCGATGGACCGGGTCCAGAACGATCCCAAAGTCATCGAAGTCTATCTGGGCCACTAAGGAGAAATCACATGCTGGATGTAAGCGAACTGCGCGCGGCCTATGGCGAATCCGAGGTGCTGCACGGGCTGGATCTGAAGGTCAAACCCGGTGAAATCGTCGCCATCATGGGGCGCAACGGCATGGGCAAAACCACGCTGATGAAAACCCTGATGGGTATCGTGCCGGAAAAATCGGGGGCCGTGTCGGTGGGGACGGACCCGGTGACGGGGCTGAAATCCCATCAGCGCGTCGCTAAGGGCATCGCCTATGTGCCGCAAGGGCGGATGATTTTCTCGGCCATGACGGTGCAGGAAAACGTGGAAACGGGGCTGACCGTCACTGGCAGCAAAAAGGTGCCTGACGACATCTACGAGCTGTTCCCCGTTCTGCTGGAAATGAAATCGCGCCGGGGTGGCAACCTGTCGGGTGGTCAGCAGCAACAGCTGGCGATTGCCCGCGCGCTGGCCAGCAACCCCAAGGTGCTGCTGCTGGATGAACCAACCGAGGGCATCCAGCCCTCTATTATTCGCGAAATGGCCCGCACCCTGCGCAAGATCCGCGATCAGAAAGGCCTGTCGATCATCGTTTCAGAACAAGTGCTTAGCTTTGCTCTGGATGTGGCGGACCGGGTCATGGTGATCGAGAATGGCGAATTTGTACACGACAGCCCGCGCGACGGCATCGACGAGGCCAAGGTCTCGAAATTCCTCTCCGTTTAAATCAAAGAAAGGACAGTAACATGGCTGATACGCTGATTTCGGTGGACCTGAGCGAAAGCCCGCATACCAACGAAAACGTGCACAATAGGTGGCACCCCGATATCCCGATCAACGTCTGGGTCGAACCTGGCGACGACTTCAAGATCGAGACCTACGACTGGACCGGTGGTCAGATCAAAAACGACGATGACGCCAGCGATGTGCGCGACGTGGAACTGGAGCAGGTGCACTATCTGTCCGGTCCCATCGGCGTCAAAGGGGCTGAACCGGGCGACTTGCTGGTCGTGGAAATCCTGGACATCGGTGCCAAGGAAGAAAGCCAGTGGGGCTTTAACGGCTTCTTTTCCAAGCAAAACGGCGGCGGTTTCCTGACCGAGCATTTCCCCGAGGCACAGAAATCCATCTGGGATTTCGAAGGCATGTTCACCAAGTCGCGCCACGTGCCCGGCGTGAAATATGCCGGTCTGATCCACCCCGGTCTGATCGGCTGTTTGCCCGATCGCAAGATGCTGGACATGTGGAATGAACGCGAAACCGCGCTGTTCAACACCAACCCGGACCGCACGCCGCCTCTGGCTGCGCTGCCCAACACCCAAAGCGCGCATATGGGCGCGATGAAGGGCGAAGAACGCGATGCCGCCGCTGCCGAGGGCGCGCGCACCGTGCCGCCGCGCGAACATGGCGGCAACTGTGACATCAAGGACCTGAGCCGCGGCTCTAAGATCTATTTCCCGGTCTATGTGGATGGTGCAGGCCTTTCGATGGGGGATCTGCACTTCAGCCAGGGCGATGGCGAGATCACCTTCTGCGGGGCCATCGAAATGGCCGGTTGGCTGCACCTGAAGGTCAGCCTGATCAAAGAAGGCATGTCCAAATACGGCGTGAAAAACCCGATCTTCAAGCCCTCGCCGATCACGCCGAAATACGATGACTACCTGATCTTCGAAGGCATCAGCGTCGATGAGGCAGGCGAGCAGCACTATCTGGACGTCCACATTGCCTATCGTCAGGCCTGTCTGAACGCGATCGAGTATCTGAAGAAGTTCGGCTATTCCGGTGCGCAGGCCTATGCGATTTTGGGCACGGCCCCGGTACAGGGGCATATCTCGGGCGTGGTGGATATTCCGAACGCCTGTGCCACGCTGTGGCTGCCCACGGACATCTTTGAATTCGACGGCATGATGCCCAACCCGGATGGTCCGACCAAGTTCCTGGATGGCTCGATCGACATCCCGCTGGCCCCTGATCTGTAAACCAATCGGGGCGGCGCCTGTCGCCGCCCCGTCACGAACAAAGGACACCCCAATGCCCGTCTATGAATACTGGTGCGATGATTGCGGCCCATTTGAATCCCTGGTGCCGATGTCGAAATACTCGGAACCCTGCGCCTGTCCGGTTTGCGCCACGCCCGCGCCGCGCGTGATGATGACCGCGCCCAAACTGTCCGTGATGGATTCCAACCGCCGGCACGCGCATGAAACCAACGAACGCAGCGCTGACAGCCCGCGTAAATCCTCGCATGGGCCGGGATGCAGCTGCTGTGGGGGCGGGGACAAGAAGAACTCGAAAACCTTGTATCGCCCCGATGGGTCCAAAAGCTTCCCAACCAAGCGGCCCTGGATGATTTCCCACTGATGACGTGAATGCGCCGCTAGGGCCAGTCGGAAAAGCCCCGGCGCAGTTCAGACAGGTCATCCCCGTCCGGGCGCGAGACAATGGCCCGATAGGCACCGGGCGACATGTCGGTCCGGCGCTTGAAGAAATGGCTGAACCGCGTCGCGTCGGCAAATCCCAGATCCGAGGCGATCTTTTTCAGCGGCGAGCCCGAGTTTTCCAGCCGCGCCTTGGCCTCGGCCGTCAGGCGTTCATGCACCAGCTCGGCGGCGCTGCGCCCTGTTTCGCGTTTGCAGATGCGATGTAGCCGGTCGTAATCGACCCCCAGCTCGTCTGCGTAGCGCGCGATCTGCCAGTGGTCGCGATAGTGCAGCTCGACCAGATGGCGAAACCGGCGCAGGATGCTGGTTTGCTCGACCCGTTTGTCAGCGCCATCGGGCTGATGAGAGCGCAGTGCACAGATGAACATCAGCCGCAAATACGCCGCCAGCGACATCGGCGATTGCCGTTCGGCCGTGGCCAGTTCCGCCCCAAACCAGGTGACCAAAGCTTGGACTTGCTCTTGCTCGGGGGGCTGGGTCAGCGCGGCGTTGAACGGTTGCTCGGCCAGCATTCGCAGATGCACCGACTCGGCGCGCGCGCCAATCGCATCCAGAACAATCGTATCGCTTAGCCCCAGAACCGTCGCCCGAGACCCGGCGCGCAGGCACAAAACCGGGCTTTGCTGCGGCGGCCAATAGCACAAGGCCGGCCCCGTGATCGTGGTTTCAGAATCACCGATCACCAAGGTTCCCATCTCCAGAAACAGCAGGCGGGCATACCCGTCTGGCAGGGTGGCACGCAGCACCTGATCGTGCAGGGCCTCGCGTTCAACCAACAAAGATGCGTAACCGTCTTTCATGCTGAATTCCAGAAATTCACAATAAATGCCCAGAAATGAGCATTTCATGACAATATACATGGAGGTTACGATTTCTCAAGGGAGGACGGGCCCAGCCCGCACAAGACATGGCGCTTACTCAGTTGAAGTCAAAAGACCCGCATCCGCGGTTTGTCGAACGGACCAGTCCGGTCAATGGACGGGTTGTCAGTGTCGAACCGGCCATGGATCGGGCGCAGGCCCTGGATATGGTTGCGCAGGCTGCTGCGGCCTATCCGGCGTGGTCTGCCCTGCCTGCGGCGCAGCGCGCGGAATTCCTGGCCAAGGCTGCGGACGTGCTGGAATCCCGGCGCGAAGATTTCCGCCTGGCAATGTCCGAAGAGATCGGCGCCCCGGCCAAGTGGACCCATTTGAACATCAGTTTCGCCGCCGAAATTCTGCGCGAGGTCGGCACCTATGCCGACGAGGCCGAAAAGGTCGAAATCATCCCGGATGCGCGCGGTATCACTAGCAAGGCGGTGCGTGAACCCTGCGGTGTGTGTCTGGGCATCGCGCCGTGGAATGCGCCTTTGGTCCTGGGCTTTCGCGCCGTGGCCGCGCCGTTGCTATGCGGAAATACGGTGCTGCTGAAAGGCAGTGATTTCGCCCCGCGCACCCTGCGCCTGATCGGAGAGGTCTTTGCCGAGGCCGGTCTGCCCGAGGGCGTCATGCGCCCCATTCTGACCCGCGCCGAGGACAGCGAAGAGATTGTCGAGGCGCTGATCGCCTCGCCGGTGGTACGGCGTGTGAATTTCACCGGATCAACTCGTGTTGGGCAGCGTGTGGCCGAACTGTGCGCCAAATACCTAAAACGACCGCTTCTGGAACTGGGCGGACAGTCTACCATGGTGGTTCTGGACGATGCCGATCTGGATCTGGCCGCCGCCGAGGCGGCCCGGGGCGCTTATCTGAATCAGGGCCAAATCTGCATGTCGACCGAGCGCCTGATCGTGGCCGACAAGGTGGCGGACAAGTTTGCCAGCAAGGTCGAAGCCCTGCGCGCCAAGCTGATCGTCGGCGATCCGGCCGACCCGGCGACGGATGTGGGGCCGGTGATCAGCCACGCTGCGGCCGAACGCTTTGCCGGGTTGGTCAGCGATGCGGTGTCCAAGGGCGCCCGGCTGGTTGGTGGCGGCGGGATGCGGAACAATCTGGTCGAGCCAACCCTGCTGGATCACGTCGAACCGGGAATGCGGATTTACCACGAAGAGGTCTTCGGTCCGCTGGCCTCGATCACGCGGGTGATCAATGACCTCGAGGCCGTGACGGTCGCCAATGACAGCGAATATGGGCTGGTGTGCTCGGTCTTCAGCCGCAACCCTGAACGCGCCGAGAAGGTTGCGCATCAGCTGCACAGCGGCATCTGCCACATCAATCGCTGCACCTTCGACGATACGCCCCACGCGCCGTTTGGCGGCGTGAAATCCAGCGGCTACGGCCGGTTTGGTGGCCGCTGGGGCATGCACGAATTCACAGAATTGCGCTGGATGACCAGCGCAGCACCGACCTGAACGCAGGTCCTCAAAGGAAAAACGGGAGGAAACTATGACCTTTGACAAGTTGCGCCGCACGATGGTGATTGGCACCGGGGCTGCCCTGGGGCTGTCGACCCTGATGGCCACGACCGCTCTGGCCCAGGAACCGCTCAAATTTGGTGTTGTTGCCCACCTGACCGGCCCGCTGGCCGGGGGCGAGGCCGTGACCCACACCCCGAATATCGAACTCTGGGCCAAGCAGGTGAACGACCGCGGTGGCCTGAAGGTTGACGGCGAAATGCGCCCGATCGAGGTGATCACCTATGACGACAAAACCAACCCGGCCGAGCATATCAAGGCCGTGCAGCGCCTGGCGACCCAGGACAAGGTTGATTTCATGCTGTCGCCCTATGGCACCGGGTTCAACATCGCAGCGGCCCCGATCTATGCCAAGTATGACTTCCCGCTGATTGCTGTCAGCGCGATCACCGACAAACAGCCCGAGCTGTCCAAACGCTTCCCCAACATGTTCTTCACGCTGGGCTCGACCACCGGGTTCGTCGAGGGCGTGCGTGATACGCTGACCAAGATGCGGGATGCCGGCACCATCGGCAACAAGATTGCCATGGTGAACGTGGCCGATGCCTTCGGGATCGAGCTGGCCGACAAAGCCCGCCCCATCCTGACCGAAGCCGGGTTCGAGATCGTCTATGACAAATCCTATCCGCTGGGCACGCCCGATATCTCGCCCGTGGTGAAAGGCGCCAAAGCGTCCGAGCCCGATGCCTTCGTGGCCTGGTCCTATCCGCCGGATACCTTCGCGCTGACCGAACAGGCGATCATCGAAGATTTCAGTGTCAAGGCGTTCTACACCGCCGTTGCGACGGCCTTTCCGGCCTATGCGGGCAAGTTCGGATCCAAGATCAACGGCAACCTGGGCGCAGGCGGGGTGAACCCCGAGACCCCGGCCATGAAAGAATACCGCATGGCCCACAAAGAGGTGACCGGCAAAGAGGCCGATTACTGGGCCTCGGCGACCTATTATTCCAGCCTGCAAGTGTTGGAACAGGCGATCGAAGCCGTGGGCACGGTCGACCGCGAGGCGACCGTGGACTACATCAAGAACAACAGCTTTGACACCGTGATCGGCACCATCAGCTTTGACGAGAACAACAACTCGGAACGCTATTGGTCCGTGGGTCAGTGGGAAAACGGCGTGTTCCGCGCTGTGGCTGACACCGGCATGGGCGACTCGGTCGCGGCCACGCCCAAGGACGGCTGGAACTAACTCCGCAACTCTTGCTGCCCGGCCGTGTCTGGCCGGGCAGCCCCCTCTAATCAGGCGAAAATATTATGGATATCCTCATATCCGGGCTGCTGCTGGGCGGCACCTATGCGCTTATGGCGTTGGGGCTGAACCTGCAATATGGCGTCGCGCGCATCATGAACCTTGCCAATGGCGAGATGCTGGTCCTGGGTGGGCTGGCCGCGTTCTGGCTGTTCACCGCGTCCGCCTTCAGCCCCATTCTGACTGCGGTGATCATCGCGCCCCTGGCTTTTGCCGGGAACTGGCTGCTGTACCGCTATCTTCTGCTGCCGCTGGTGCGGCGCGCGAAATCCACCGGTCAGCTTGAGGTCGACTCGATCCTCGCGACCTTCGGCATGAGCTTTGCGCTGGTCGGCATCATGGTGTCGCTGCATGGCGAGTACTTCACCTATTCCTATCTGGCCGAGCCGTTTTCCGTGCTGGGCAGCACCGTCGCGCTGAACCGGCTGGTGGCCTTTGGGCTGGCCGTTCTGATCGGTGGGGCGCTGTATTACTGGCTGAACCACACCTATCCGGGCACCGCCGTGCGTGCCGTGTCTGTCAGCACCGAGGCTGCGGGTCTGGTCGGCATCAATGTCGATAAAGTGTCCGCGCTGGCCTTTGCCTTGGGTGGGGCCGTGACCGCGATGGGCGGCACGCTGATTTCCACCTTCATCACGCTGGATGCCTCGGTTGGGGTGATCTTCACGATGAAAGCGCTGATCATCATCATCATGGGCGGCGTCGGCGACATCCGAGGCGCCATCATCGCCGCGCTGATCCTGGGGCTGGTGGAGACCACCGTGGCCACGGTCGTGGACCCCGGCCTGACGCTGGTGGCGGCCTATGTGATCTTTCTTGGCATCCTGCTGTTCCGTCCGCAGGGCCTGTTCGGGAGGCGCACATGAAACCTGCCGAGCTAAGAAATCTGGGCCTGGGGGTCGTGTTGGCCGCGCTGGCTGCCGCCTTGCCCCTGATCACCGATGGCTATTGGCTGTCGATTGCCACCACGGCGATGATGTATATCGCCCTGTCCACCAGCTGGGCGCTGTTTTCCGGCCCCACGCATCTGATCGCCCTGTCGACCGGCGCCTTCTTTGGTGTTGGGGGGTATCTGGTTGGTTCGGGCATGAGCGATTACTACCAAAGCTTCTGGACCATGGCCCTGATCGCGCCGATCGTGGCGACCGTTCTGGCGCTGCTGATCGGGCTGGCCACGCTGCGCTTGTCGGGCGTCTATTTCGTGATCTTCACGCTGGGCCTGGCCGAGATGATCCGCAACCTGGTCAGCTGGGTGCAGAACAACTTCCTTGGATCGCGGGGCCTGTATGTGCTGACCGATTTTGGCGAGGAACACATCTATTGGATGCTGCTGGCCGTGGCCGTTGTGGTGTTCTTGCTGGGCTGGTGGATCAACCGCTCGCGTCTGGGCTTTGCGCTGCGCATCATCGGCAATGACGAAGAAGTCGCCCGCCATGTCGGCATCAACACCGCATGGTCCAAGGTGATCCTGTTCATGACCACCGGGTTCTTTGCCGCGCTGGTCGGGGCCATTGTCGCGCCGCGCTATTCGTATATCGAACCCAATGTGGTGTTCTCGCCCGAGCTTAGCTTCTTGGTGGTGATCATGGCGCTGCTGGGCGGTGTGCATCGCCTGTGGGGGCCGCTTGTGGGCGTCATTCCCTTCACCCTCTTGTGGGAGGCGATCTCGATCTCGTTCCCCAACTCGACCACCTTGTTCCTGGGGCTGTCGTTCCTGTTGATCGTCTACCTGATCCCGAACGGTTTTGTCGGCCTGTTTGAACAGCTCAAACGGAGGGCGGCGAAATGACCAGCAAGCAAACAATCCTTGAGGTCAGCAACCTGACAAAACGCTTTGGTGGGCTGGTGGCCGTGAACGACGTGTCGTTCGACGTCAAAGAGCACGAGGTCATGGGCATCATCGGGCCCAATGGGTCGGGCAAATCGACCACGATGAACCTGATCTCGGGGGCGCTAAAGCCCACGGCGGGCAGCATCATGCTGGAGGGCCACGACCTGACCCCGCTGCCTCCGCACAAGATCGCCCGTTTCGGCGTGGCGCGGACGTTCCAGCTGGTGCGCATTCTGCCGGGGATGAGCGTCATCGAAAACGTCGTCGCCGGTGCCGCCTTTGCACATAAACCCCGCTGGGGAAGCGAAGCCGAGGGATTCGCCAGTGATCTACTGGACAGGCTGGAATTGGGAGAAAAGAAAAACCTGGGGATCGATAGCCTGACCTATATCGACCAAAAACGGCTGGAACTGGCCCGCGCCCTGGCGGCGGAACCGGAAATCCTGCTGTTGGATGAATGGCTGGCGGGGCTGAACCCGTCCGAGTTGCAGATCGGGATCGAACTGATCGCGAACCTGCGCCACGAGGGCCGCACGATCATCCTGGTGGAACATGTGATGGATGCGATCCGGTCGCTGTGCGACCGCTGCGTTGTGATGAACTCGGGCGTGAAAATCGCCGAAGGGACCCCGGCCGATGTGCTGTCTGATCCCGAAGTTATCCGCGCCTATCTGGGGGATGAGTGATGCTGACGATTGAAAATCTCTCTGTGTCATACGGCCTGCACCGGGCGCTGGGCGGGGTCAGCCTGACCGTCGCTCCGGGTGAAATCGTGGTCATGCTGGGCGCCAACGGGGCTGGCAAAAGCTCGCTTTTGCGGGCGGTTGCCGGGATCTGCGAAGGCGATGTAGGCGGGCGGATTGACCTCAGCGGCAAAAATCTGCTGAGCCGCAAGTCCGACGAGATCGTCGAGGCTGGCGTTGCCTTTGTCCCCGAGGGACGGGGCATTTTCGGGGACCTGTCGGTGTGGGACAACCTGATGCTGGGCGCCTATTCGCAGCGGGCGCGCCGCGCCAAGGACGAGAACCTGAAATGGGTCCTGGAGCTGTTCCCCAAGCTGATCGAGCGCAAAACGCAGATCGCGCGCACCATGTCTGGGGGCGAACAGCAGATGGTGGCGATCGGGCGGGCGATGATGTCCAATCCCGAAATCCTGATGTTGGACGAACCCTCGTTGGGCCTGTCCCCGCTGCTGTGCAAAGAGCTGTTCGGCAACCTGTCCAAGATCCGCGAAACGGGGATGGGCGTGTTGCTGGTGGAACAGAACGCCAAACAAAGCCTGGCCATCGCGGACCGGGGCTATCTGATCGAAAACGGTGAAATCACCGGAGAAAACGCAGCCGACGCAATGCTGAACGATCCGGCCGTGCAAGCGGCCTATCTGGGTGGCGGCGCGCAGGCTCAACCAACTTAGAACGTTTAGAAGGAGCAAACAGATGTTTGAAGGCAAGAAGATTATTGTCACTGGGGTGTCTTCGGGGATTGGCCAGGAAACGGCCAAGCAACTCAAGGCGCAAGGGGCCACCGTGATCGGCGTGGACCGCAACCCGCCCAGCGTTGAACTGGACGCGTTTCACCAGGTTGACCTGATGGACGAAGCCGCGCTGGACGCTCTGATCGAAGAGCTGAAAGCTGTCAAAGCCGACGGCCTGGCCAATATCGCCGGTGTACCGCCGACGGCTCCGGTTGAAACCGTTGTGACCGTGAACCTGGTCGCGCTGAAACGTCTGACCCTGGGTCTGGTCGACAGCCTGGCCGATGGCGCCTCGATCGTGAACCTGGCCTCGCTGGCCGGGATCGGCTGGGAAGGCGAGATCGCCAAGATCAAGGCCGCCGAAAGCCTGGATCACGCCGGTGTTCCGGCCTTCTGCGCCGCGCAGGGCATCACCGCCGAGATCAGCTATTTCTATACGAAACAAGCGCTTGTGGCCTGGACCCACGAAAACCGCTGGACCTGGCGAGATCGCGGCATCCGCATGAACGCTGTCAGCCCCGGGCCGGTCGAAACGCCGATCCTGAAGGATTTCCTGGAAACCCTGGGCGAGCGCGCCGAGGAAGACATGAAGATCATGGATCGCCCCGGCACCCCCACCGATATCGCACCCGTCGTGGTGTTCCTGCTGAGCGAAGGTTCGGTCTGGCTGCGCGGTGTGAACATCGCCACCGATGGCGGCATGCGCGCGCATATTGATGCGACCTCGAATGGTTTGAACTGATAGGGAGACAAGTTCATGAGCATTTCCATGCTAATCGGCGGTCAGGACGTGGCCGCACAGGACGGCGCCACGTTTGATCGCCGCGACCCAGTGACCGGCGAGGTCGCCACCACCGCCCCCGCCGCCAAGGCCGCCGACGCCCAGGCCGCGGCCAAAGCAGCGGCAGCGGCGTTCCCGGCGTGGTCGAAAACCAGCCCGGCAGAACGGCGCGCGGTGCTGAACAAAGCCGCGGACGAGCTGGAGGCGATGACACCTGAAATCATCGCCATCACCACCAATGAAACGGGGGCCACCGCGCCCTGGACCGGGTTCAACTGCATGCTGGCCGCCGGGATGCTGCGCGAGGCGGGTGCCATCACCACCCAGATCACCGGCGAGATCATCCCGGCCAACAAGCCCGGCACGCTGGCCATGGCGCAGCGCAAGCCGTTGGGCGTGTGTCTGGGCATCGCGCCGTGGAACGCGCCCATCATTCTGGGCACTCGTGCCGTGGCGACCGCGATTGCTTGTGGCAACACCGCGATCCTGAAAGCCTCGGAAATGTGCCCGGCCACCCACCTGGCCATTGGCGAGGCCTTCCGCCGCGCTGGTGCCCCTGACGGGGTGATGAACGTAGTGACCAATGCCCCCGAGGATGCTGCCGAAGTGGTCGGCGCGCTGATCGCGGCCCCTGAGGTGCGTCACATCAACTTCACCGGTTCGACCGGGGTCGGCAAGATCATCGCGCAAACCGCTGCGACCCATCTGAAGCCGGTCCTACTGGAACTGGGTGGCAAGGCACCTCTGGTCATTCTGGATGACGCGGATGTCGAGGCAGCAGTGAACGGTGCGGCCTTCGGGGCCTTCATGAACCAGGGCCAGATCTGCATGTCCACCGAACGGATCATCGTGCACGAAGGCATCGCGGACGAATTTATCGCCGCCTTCGCTGCCAAGGCCAACGCCTTGCCCGCTGGCAACCCGCGCGAGCAGGTCGTGCTGGGCGCGCTGGTCACGCCCGAAGCGGCCGAGAAGATGGACAAGATCATCGCCGACGCAACCGCCAAGGGCGGCAAAGTCATCGCCGGTGGCAAGCGCGATGGCGCCGTGGTCGAGGCAACGCTGATCGACAATGCCTCGCCCGACATGACCATCTATGCCGAGGAAAGCTTTGGTCCGGTCAAGCCGATCATCCGCGTGAAGGACGACGAAGAAGCGATCCGCGTGGCCAATGACACCGAATACGGCCTGTCCGCAGCGGTTTACAGCCAGGATATCCAACGCGCGATGTCTGTTGCCGACCGGATCGAAAGCGGTATCTGCCACATCAACGGCCCCACGGTCGCGGACGAGGCTCAGATGCCCTTTGGCGGCGTTAAGGATTCGGGCTATGGCCGCTTTGGCGGCAAGGCGGGGATCGACTCGTTCACCTCGGTGCGCTGGGTCACGATCGAAGATCCTCACCAGCACTTCCCGTTCTGATCTGATTGCTCCATGAAACAATCGCAAAGCCGTCCTGTCACCGGGGCGGCTTTGTTTTCCCGGGGTGTGCGCATCTTGACCCGGCTGTGAAATCGCGGGATTTTCCTGAGAGGAAAGAATTCACCCGGTTTCAGGGTGATCAGTGAAAGGTGCGTTGAATGCCGACGAAATCCGCAGAGGCCGCAAATCCCAAGGCCAAGCTGTCCCAAAACCCCCATGCGGTGAAAGAGCCGCGCGAAAAGAACCTGGAGGTGGCGATCGGGCGACAGGTGCGCGAATTGCGCAAACGGCAGCGGATGACGGGCTCGGACCTGGCGACGCAGACGGGTTTGTCTGTCGGGATGCTGTCCAAGATTGAAAACGGTGTGACCTCGCCCTCGCTGAATACATTGCAAGTGCTGGCCGATGCGCTGCGTGTGCCCCTGATCCAGTTGTTTTCCGGCTTCGAAGAACCGCGCGGCGCCATGCATGTGAAAGCGGGCGAGGGGGTCGAGATCGAACGCGCCGGGACGCGCGCGGGCCACCAGTACCAGCTGTTGGGGCATATCGGGTCGAACAACTCGGGCGTGGTGGTCGAGCCCTATCTGATCGAACTGACCGACGCCAGCGACCGCTTTCCCGCCTTCCAGCACGAAGGGATGGAGATGCTGTATATGCTCGAAGGTCGCGTCAGCTATCGGCACGGGGATCAGATCTATGACATGGCGCCGGGCGACAGCCTGCTGTTCGACGCCGATTCCCCGCATGGCCCCGAAGAACTGCTGGAATTGCCCGCCAAATACCTGTCGATCATCAGCTACCCTCAGCAGAAATAGCCCGCAGACCCCAGTTTGACCAAGGTTTTGCCCAGAAAATGGGCAACCCGCCGCTTGGGCAAAAAATATTCTCCACGGGAAAGAAATTGTCTTGAAGGGCAAATTTATTTCCTGATAGGCAAGTCTCGACGACAAGCAGTCGAGAAGAGATGGAGAAAACTATGTGCGGCATTGTTGGCCTGTTCCTGAAAAAGGAAGACATGCGCCCGCAGCTGGGAAACCTGCTGACGGATATGCTTATCACCATGACGGATCGCGGCCCTGACAGCGCGGGCATCGCCATCTATGGGGATGAACTGGACGGAAGCGTGAAAATCACGGTGCAATCGGATGCACCCAAGACCGCGTTTGCTGAACTGGACGGCGCGCTGACCTCGGCCATCCATGCGCCGGTAACGATGCGGGTCGTGGACACCCACGCCGTACTGACCGTACCCGCCGAGGTCGAAGACAAGGCCATCGCCGCGCTGGAAGAAAAAGGCCTGCGTATCATGGGCTCGGGCGTGTCGATGGAGATCTACAAAGAGGTCGGCCTGCCCAAGGATGTCGCTGCTCGGTTTGGCCTGCGCGACATGGGGGGCAGCCACGGCATCGGCCACACCCGCATGGCCACCGAAAGCGCCGTGACCACCATGGGCGCGCATCCGTTTTCCACCGCCGATGACCAGTGCCTGGTGCACAATGGCTCTCTGTCCAATCACAACCAGATGCGCCGTGTTCTGGCCAAAAAGGGCGTGTTCACCCGCAGCGAAAACGACACCGAGGTCGGCGCCGCCTATATCAGCTCGCGTATCGCTGACGGCGCGTCGCTGGGCGAGGCTCTGGAAGGCACGATCGAGGATCTGGACGGCTTTTTCACCTTCGTGACCGGCACCAAGAATGGCTTTGGCGTGGTACGGGACCCCATCGCCTGCAAGCCCGCCGTCATGGCCGAAACCGAGGATTATGTCGCTTTTGCAAGCGAATACCGGGCTTTTGCCGATCTTCCGGGGATCGAGGACGCGAAAGTCTGGGAACCCGAACCTGCCACCGTCTATTTCTGGGAGCGCTAAGACATGGAAACGATTGATATGGCCCAAACCCCGCTGCGCGACCTGAACACGGTTCTGCAAGCGCAGGCAAAATCGGGCGCGAATGCGGAATACGTGATCGAGAACCCGCGTGGTTCTCATGCGGTGGCGTGTGGCCTGGATGGCCCGCTGTCGGTGACCGTCAAGGGCTCGACCGGGTACTACTGCGCGGGCATGAACAAAGAGGCCTCGGTGACAGTCGAAGGTTCGGCCGGGCCGGGTGTCGCGGAAAACATGATGTCGGGCGTGGTCACCATCGAAGGTGACGCCAGCCAATATGCCGGGGCCACGGGCCATGGCGGGCTGCTGAACATCAAGGGCAACGCGTCCTCGCGCTGCGGGATTTCCATGAAGGGGATCGACATCGTGGTGCATGGCAATATCGGCCACATGTCCGCGTTCATGGCGCAAAAGGGCAATCTGGTCGTGCTGGGGGATGCTGGCGATGCGCTGGGCGACAGCCTGTACGAGGCCCGCCTGTTCGTGCGCGGCAATGTGAAATCGTTGGGCGCGGACTGCATCGAAAAGGAAATGCGCCCCGAGCATATCGAGATCCTGACCGATCTGCTGGCCAAGGCCGGCGCGGATGCCAAGCCCGAAGAGTTCAAACGCTACGGCTCGGCCCGCAAGCTTTACAACTTCAACATCGACCACGCTGGCGAATACTGAGGAAAGCCCAATGGACAAGACACCCAACACGATGCCACGGCAATCCTGGACCTTCTCGAACGAGACCAACTCGGAAATTCGTCGCGCAGCCGCCACCGGTATTTACGACATTCGCGGCGGTGGCGCCAAACGCAAGGTGCCGCATTTCGACGACTTGCTGTTCCTTGGCGCCTCGATGAGCCGCTACCCGCTGGAAGGCTATCGCGAGAAATGCGAAACCAAGGTGACGCTGGGCACTCGGTTTGCCAAGAAACCGATCGAGCTGGATATCCCGATCACCATTGCGGGCATGTCCTTTGGCTCTCTGTCGGGCCCCGCTAAGGAAGCCTTGGGCCGCGGCGCGACCATGGCCGGGACCTCGACCACCACGGGCGATGGGGGTATGACCGAAGAGGAACGCGGCCACAGCGAAAAGCTGGTCTATCAATACCTGCCCAGCCGCTATGGCATGAACCCCGACGATCTGCGCCGCGCGGATGCGATCGAAGTGGTCGTGGGCCAGGGTGCCAAACCGGGCGGCGGTGGGATGTTGCTGGGTCAGAAGATCACTGAACGGGTCGCCGGAATGCGCGATCTGCCCGAAGGGATCGACCAGCGTTCAGCCTGTCGTCACCCCGACTGGACCGGGCCGGATGATCTGGAAATCAAGATCCTGGAGCTGCGCGAGATCACCAATTGGGAAAAACCCATCTACATCAAGGTCGGCGGCGCGCGTCCCTATTACGACACCGCTCTGGCGGTCAAGGCTGGCGCGGACGTGATCGTGCTGGACGGGATGCAGGGCGGCACCGCGGCCACGCAGGACGTGTTCATCGAACATGTCGGTCAGCCCACTTTGGCCTGTATCCGCCCCGCCGTTCAGGCGCTTCAGGACCTGGGTATGCACCGCGAGGTACAACTGGTCGTCTCGGGCGGGATCCGCACCGGTGCGGATGTGGCCAAGGCGCTGGCGCTGGGCGCGGATGCGGTCTCTATCGGCTCGGCCGCGCTGATCGCGCTGGGCGACAACGATCCCAAATGGGAGGCCGAGTATCAGAAACTGGGCAGCACTACCGGCGCCTATGACGACTGGCATGAAGGTCAGGACCCGGCGGGTATCACCACACAAGACCCCGAGCTGATGAAGCGCCTGGACCCGGTCGAAGCGGGCCGTCGTCTGCGCAACTATCTGAACGTGTTGACGCTGGAGTGTCAAACTCTGGCCCGTGCCTGCGGCCACAACCATGTTCACAACCTGGAACCCGAGGACCTGTGCGCCCTGACCATGGAGGCCGCCGCCATGGCGCAGGTCCCGCTGGCAGGCACCAACTGGTACCCCGGCAAACCCGGTTTCTAAACGCCAACAAGGGGGGCTGATGGCCCCCTTAAACCCACAGGGAATAGGTTAGACAAATGAGCAAACTTGCCAAATTCGCCGAGGACAATGGCGTAAAATACTTCATGGTCTCGTATACCGATCTGTTCGGTGGACAGCGCGCCAAGCTGGTGCCCGCCGCCGCCATCGCGGATATGGAAGAAGAGGGCGCAGGCTTTGCCGGTTTCGCCACCTGGTTCGACATGACGCCTGCGCATCCCGACATGCTGGCCGTGCCGGACCCGGACGCGGTGATCCAGCTGCCGTGGAAACCCGATGTCGCCTGGGTCCCCGCGGATTGCGTGATGGAGGGCTCTCCGGTCGAACAGGCCCCGCGTAACGTGCTGAAAAAGCTGATTGTTGAGGCCGCTGAAGCCGGTCTGCGCGTCAAAACCGGGATCGAGGCCGAGTTCTTCCTGCTGACCCCCGAGGGCGACAAAATCTCGGACCCGTTCGATACGGCCGAAAAGCCCTGCTATGACCAACAGGCCGTCATGCGCCGCTATGACGTGATCGCCGAGATTTGCGACTACATGCTGGATCTGGGCTGGGGTCCGTATCAGAACGACCACGAGGACGCGAACGGCCAGTTCGAAATGAACTGGGAATTCGACGACGCGTTGGTGACCGCCGACCGCCACAGCTTCTTTAAGTTCATGGTCAAATCGGTGGCTGAAAAGCACGGTCTGCGCGCCACCTTCATGCCCAAACCTGTCGAGGGTCTGACCGGCAACGGGTGTCACGCCCATATCTCGGTTTGGGATCTGGACGGCAAAACCAACGCCTTTGCGGGTGATGCGGGCGGCCAGATCGGCGAGGTCGGCCTGTCCGATCAGGGCGGGTATTTCCTGGGCGGTATCATGAAACACGCCGAGGCCCTGGCCGCGATCACCAACCCCACCGTCAACAGCTATAAGCGGATCAACGCGCCGCGCACCATGTCGGGCGCGACATGGGCGCCTAACACCGTCACCTGGACCGGCAACAACCGTACCCACATGGTCCGCGTGCCTGGCCCTGGCCGGTTCGAGCTGCGCCTGCCCGATGGGGCCGTGAACCCCTATCTGCTGCAGGCCGTGATCATCGCGGCGGGCTTGTCCGGGATTGGGTCCAAAGCAGATCCGGGCCCGCGCTATGACATCGACATGTACGCCGAAGGCCACACCGTCAAAGATGCGCCCAAGCTGCCGCTGAACATGCTGGACGCGATCCGCGCCTATGACGCCGATACCGAGCTGAAATCGAAACTGGGCGACAGTTTCTCGGCCTCGTTCGTGAAGATGAAGCACCAGGAATGGAATGCCTTCGTGTCGCATTTCTCGAAGTGGGAAAAGGACAACACGCTGGACATCTGATCCTCGTACCTTGGCAACTGAAAGACCTGAACCATGCGTTTCTCTGGTTTTCGCGTCCTCAAAGAGGCGCTGACTGGCCATGGGGGCTGGAAACCCCTGTGGCGTGATCCTGACCCGAAACCTGCCTATGATTTCGTGATCGTCGGCGGGGGCGGGCACGGGCTGGCCACGGCCTATTACCTGGCGACCGAATTCCGTCAGGCCCGGATTGCCGTGCTGGAAAAAGGCTGGCTGGGGTCGGGCAATATCGGGCGCAACACGACCATCATCCGCTCGAACTACCTGCTGCCGGGGAACGAACCGTTCTACGAGTTTTCGATGAAACTGTGGGAAGGCATGGAGCAGGCGTTCAACTTCAATGCGATGGTCAGCCAACGCGGAATCCTGAACCTGTGCCACACTGACGGGCAGCGCGATGCGTTCCGCCGCCGGGGCAATGCGATGCTGCTGGCGGGCGCAGATGCCGAGCTGTTGGACGCCGCGCAGGTGCGTGACATGGCGCCGTTTCTGAACTTCGACAACGCGCGCTTCCCGATCAAGGGCGGCCTGCTGCAACGCCGGGCCGGGACTGCGCGCCATGATGGCGTGGCCTGGGGCTATGCCCGCGGGGCTGATATGGCCGGGGTTGATCTGATCCAGAATTGCGAGGTCACGGGCTTTCGCATCCAGAATGGCCGGGTCGACGGGGTTGAAACCTCGCGCGGGTATATTGGCGCGAAAAAGGTCGGCGTCGCCGTGGCGGGGTCCTCCAGCCGGGTGATGCAGATGGCCGGGATGCGCCTGCCGATCGAAAGCCACGCGCTGCAGGCTTTCGTGTCCGAGGGGCTGAAACCCACGATTCCGGGCGTCATCACCTTTGGCGCGGGTCATTTCTATGTCAGTCAGTCGGACAAGGGCGGGCTGGTCTTTGGCGGCGATCTGGACGGGTATAACTCCTATGCCCAACGCGGCAACCTGCCGGTGATCGAGGATGTGGCCGAGGGCGGTATGGCCCTGATGCCGATGATTGGTCGCGCCCGTCTGCTGCGGGCCTGGGGCGGGGTGATGGACATGTCGATGGACGGGTCCCCGATCATCGACCGCACCCCGATCGAGGGGCTCTATCTGAATGGCGGCTGGTGCTATGGCGGGTTCAAGGCCACGCCTGCCAGCGGGTTTGTCTTTGCCCACCTGCTGGCCAATGACACGCCGCACCCCACTGCTGCGGCCTATCGCCTGAACCGGTTCGAAACCGGCCATATCATCGACGAAAAGGGCGTGGGTGCCACGCCGAACCTGCACTGAGGCCCCGCGATGCTGATCCCTCATCCCCTTCTTGGCCTGCGCGATGCGTCCGAGTTCACCTATTTGGGTGATGCCAGCCTGCTGGACCGTCCCGATGGCATGGCCCCGGACGCGGCGGCGCAGTTTCACGACTATGTCTACCTGCGCGACAACCCGGCTGGCGTGCACCGCGAGCTATGGTTCCACGAACAGGGCGACCGGTCGTGGCTGGTCGTGACCCGGGACACCACCACCCATGAAATCCTGGGGGCCGAGCTGGCCCGAGATGTCGCCATCGCCCGCAAAGGAGAGGCACAATGACCCGGCTGTCCGGCGGGCTGATTGATCGCTCGCAAACCGTGAATTTCACCTTTGATGGCAAAGGATATACCGGCCATCCGGGGGACTCGCTGGCCTCGGCCCTGCTGGCCAACGGGGTGCGCCTGATGGGGCGCAGCTTCAAATATCACCGCCCGCGTGGTGTGTTCGCCGCTGGCTCGGAAGAGCCCAACGCCATGGTCGAGCTGCGCACCGGCGCGCGGCGCGAACCCAACACCCGCGCCACCATGATCGAGCTGTTTGACGGGCTGGAGGCCAACAGCCAGAACCGTCTGGGCCCGCTGAACCGCGACCTGCTGGCGGTGAACGATCTGTTCGCGCCGTTCTTTGCGGCCGGGTTTTACTATAAGACGTTTATGTGGCCCAAAGCGTTCTGGGAAAAGCTGTACGAGCCGCTGATCCGCAATGCCGCTGGTCTGGGTCGCTTGTCGATGGAACCTGATCCCGACAGCTATGATCGGGGGTTCCTGCACTGTGATCTGTTGATTGTCGGTGGCGGGGCTGCTGGTTTGGCGGCGGCGCTGACGGCTGGGCGCACCGGGGCGCAAGTCATTCTGGCAGATGAAGATTTTCGCTTTGGCGGGCGGCTGTTGTCGGAAACCCATCCGCTGAACGATGCCCCCGCAACCGATTGGGTCGCGCAGGTGGAAGCCGAGCTGGCCAGCCTGCCAAATGTCCGCCTCCTGCGCCGCACCACGGTGTTCGGGGCGTTTGATCACGGGGTTTATGGCGCGGTCGAGCGGGTCTCGGACCACGTGGCTGATCCCATGGGGCAGGTGCGCCAAACCCTGTGGCGCATCACTGCCAAACGCACCGTTCTGGCCGCCGGCGCGACCGAGCGGCACATTCCTTTCGCCAATAACGACCTTCCCGGCATCATGCTGGCGGGGGCCGTGCGCAGCTTTGCCAATCGCCAGGCCGCTCTGGGTGCGGACGGGGTGGTGGTGTTCACCAATAACGACGATGGCCACCGCACCGCGCTGGATCTGATCGCCAAGGGCGCCCGGATCGAGGCGGTCGTGGATGCCCGCGCCGACGCCGAGGCCTTGGGCGATTACCCGCTGGAGACCGGCGCGCTGATCACCGACACCAAGGGGCGCTTGGGCCTGACTCGCGTGCAAATCACCAAGGATGGCAGTACGCGCTGGATCAACGCGGGCACTTTGGCCGTGTCGGGCGGGTGGAACCCAAATGTGGCCTTGGCCTCGCATCATCGCGGCCGACCGGTATGGAACGACGATCTACAAGCCTTCCTGCCCAGCCCCGGCGCCATTCCAGGCCTGCATATTGCTGGCGCGGCCGCAGGGCAGGGCACGACCGGCGCCGCCTTGCGCTCGGGTGCAGAGGTCGCGCAAGCGGCCCTGGCCGCGTTGGACATCACCGCGAAACCCCTCGATGTGCCGACCGCCGAGGACACCGCAACGCCCCCCGCGCCGATCTGGCATGTGCCGGGCAAGAAACGCGCTTGGGTCGATTTCCAGAACGACGTCACCGTCAAAGACATAACGCTGGCCCATCAGGAAAACATGCGCCCGGTCGAGCATCTGAAACGCTGGACAACGTTGGGCATGGCCACGGATCAGGGGAAAACCGCCAATGTGACGGCGCTGGCCGTGATGGCCGAACTGACGGGCAAAACTATCCCGGAAACCGGCACCACGATCTTTCGCCCGCCCTATACTGGCGTGTCGCTGTCGGTGCTGGGTGGGGGCGACACCGGTGCCAATTTCCGCCCCCGCCGTCTGACGCCCACGCATCAGTGGGCCAAGGATCAAGGCGCGGAGTTCACCGAGGTCGGCCAATGGATGCGGGCGCAATATTTTCCGCAGCCGGGAGAAACCCACTGGCGTCAATCCGTTGATCGCGAGGTGCTGGCGACCCGCTCAGGCGTTGGCCTGTGCGACGTGACCACGCTGGGCAAGGTGGACGTGCAGGGCGCGGATGCGGCTGAGTTCATCAATCGCCTCTATTGCAACGGCTTCAAAACGCTGAAGGTTGGCATGGTCCGCTATGGCTTGATGCTGCGCGAGGACGGGTTTGCCATGGATGATGGCACCTGCGCGCGGCTGGCCGAGCATCATTATGTGGTCACCACCACCACCGCGCAGGCCGGGCCGGTGTATCGCCATATGGAGTTCGCACGCCAATGCCTGTGGCCCGAGCTGGACGTACAACTGATCTCGACCACTGATGCCTGGGCGCAGATTTCGGTGGCCGGGCCGAATGCGCGCAGATTGCTGCAACGGATCGTGGATGATCGCAATATCTCGAACGAGGCCTTCCCCTTCATGGCCTGCGCCGAGCTGACGGTCTGCAAAGGGCTGCGCGCGCGGCTGTTCCGGATCTCGTTCTCGGGCGAGCTGGCCTATGAAATTGCTGTGCCCGCGCGCTATGGCGGCGCACTGATGGCGCGGATGCTCGAGGTCGGCGCCGATCTGGGCGCGACCCCGTATGGCACCGAAGCCCTGAGCGTTTTGCGGATCGAAAAGGGCCACGCCGCGGGCAACGAGCTGAACGGCCAGACCACCGCTCAGATGCTGGGCATGGGGCGGATGGTGTCCTCGAAAAAAGACAGTATCGGGGCCGTCCTGTCGCGCCGGACAGGGATGCAGCAGGACGAGCGCGTGCTGGTTGGTCTGCAAGCGCTGAATGCAGACGATCTGGTAATAGCTGGCGCGCATCTGTTCACCGAAGGGGACGACCAGAAAACCGAAACCGATCAGGGGTGGATCACCTCCGCCTGCCATTCGCCACATGTCGGCGCTGGCATCGGGCTGGGCTATCTGGAACGCGGAGACGCGCGCCAGGGCGAGGTCATAGTCGCCGCCAACCCCTTGGAAAACATAACGTTCCGCGTGCGGGTTGTCTCGCCGCATTTCGTGGACCCGGACGGAGGGCGCCTGCGTGACTGACCTGACCCCGATCACGGCCCTGGGCCAAGCCGCGCCAGAAATCGCCCGCTTCGGCGATCTGGAGCTGCGCGAAAACACCGGCCTTGGATTGGCTTCGTTGGCCATGCGGCGCGGCGCCAGCCAGCCCGCGCCCTTTGGCCTGACCTTGCCCCAACCTGGCGGCTGCATCAGTAGCGAAACCGCAATGGCGGTCTGGATCGGCCCGCAGCAATGGATGCTGGCCTTCGAAGGCCGGGCTGAGGCGGACATCGTTCCCGAAGTGCAGAGCCAGGCGCCGGATTGCTCGGTCACCGAACAGACGGATGGCTGGGTGGCGTTTGATATCTCGGGGCCGGATCTGACGGCATTGCTGGAACGACTGGTCAATGTCGATCTGAGCGCATTTGGCCCGGGCTCGGCCACCCGCACGGTGATCGACCATATGGGCGTCTATTTGATCCATGGCGCCCCTGGCCAAGCTAGGATAATGGGGATGCGATCCTCGGCGCACAGCCTCTGGCATGCGCTGAGCACGGCCGCGGCCCGACTGACGAAGGAGACACAGAAATGACCGCAACCATCATAGACGGCAAGGCGTTTGCGGCGGATGTTCGGGGGCGTGTGGCGCAGCATGTGGCGCGCTTGAAAGAAGAGCAGGGGCTCACGCCCGGGCTGGCGGTTGTGCTGGTCGGCGAGGACCCGGCGAGCCAGGTTTACGTGCGCTCCAAGGGCAAGATGACCGTCGAGGTCGGCATGAATTCGTATGAACACAAGCTGCCCGCCGACACGCCCGAGGCGGATCTTTTGGCGCTGATTAACCAATTGAATACCGATCCTGCGGTACATGGGATTCTGGTGCAGCTGCCCCTGCCGGATCATCTGAACGAGGATCTGGTGATCAACGCGATCGATCCGGCCAAGGATGTGGACGGGTTTCATATCTCGAATGTCGGGCTTTTGGGTACCGGCCAGAAATCCATGGTGCCCTGCACGCCGCTGGGCTGTCTGATGATGCTGCGCGACCATCACGGCAGCCTGTCGGGGATGAACGCCGTGGTGATCGGGCGCAGCAATATCGTGGGCAAGCCCATGGCGCAGCTGCTGCTGGGCGACAGCTGCACGGTGACGATCGCGCATAGCCGCACGCAGGATCTGCCGGGCGTGGTGCGCGGGGCGGATATCGTGGTGGCGGCCGTGGGCCGGCCCCAAATGGTGCCGGGCGACTGGATCAAACCGGGCGCCACGGTTATCGACGTGGGCATCAACCGCATCGACGCACCCGAGCGCGGCGCGGGCAAAACCCGCCTTGTGGGCGATGTCGAGTTCGACAGCTGCGCAGCCGTGGCCGGAGCCATCACCCCGGTGCCCGGCGGCGTCGGCCCGATGACCATCGCCTGCCTGCTGGCCAACACCCTCACCGCCTGCTGCCGCGCAAACGACCTCTCTGAACCAGAAGGGCTGACCGCCTGAGATACCCCGAAAACCGAAATTCACTTGACACCGGACCTCAGAGCCGGGACCCAACCTTGCAACCTGATGGGAGCGACACATGAGCACTTATACCCTGACCGTCACCTGCCTGTCCCAACGTGGGATCGTGGCCGCGATTGCCAATTATATGGCCGACAATGGCTGTAATATCACGGACAGTTCGCAATATGACGACCCTGAAACCGGCATGTTTTTCATGCGCGTCAGCTTTGCCTCGGAAAAGGGCGCGGGGCTGGACGAGCTGCAAACCGGTTTTGCCGAAACCGCGGCTGAAATGGACATGACCTACAGCTTCCATGACGACAGCGAAAAGATGAAAGTCGTGATCATGGTCAGCCGTTTTGGCCACTGCCTGAACGACCTTCTGTACCGTGTCCGCATCGGCGCATTGCCGGTGGATATCGTCGCTGTGATCAGCAATCACATGGATTATCAAAAGGTTGTCGTGAACTCGGACATCCCGTTCCACTGCATCAAGGTGACCAAGGAAAACAAACCCCAGGCCGAAGCCGCGATCATGCAAGTGGTCGAGGATACCGAGGCCGACCTGATCGTTCTGGCGCGCTATATGCAAATTCTCAGCGATGAGATGTGCCAGAAAATGAGCGGCAAGATCATCAATATCCACCACTCGTTCCTGCCCAGTTTCAAAGGGGCAAACCCCTACAAACAGGCCTACGAGCGTGGGGTAAAGCTGATCGGGGCGACCTCGCACTATGTGACGGCCGATCTGGATGAAGGTCCGATCATCGAGCAGGACATCGTGCGCATCACCCACGCCCAATCGTCCAGCGATTATGTCTCTTTGGGTCGGGATGTCGAAAGCCAGGTGCTGGCCCGCGCCATTCATGCCCATGCCAATCACCGCGTGTTCCTGAATGGCAATAAAACCGTGGTCTTCCCGGCCTCGCCCGGCAGCTATTCGTCCGAACGGATGGGCTGAGCCACATTCCAAACGGGGCATCTGGAAACCCCCGGCGGTTTCGCGTTATTCTCTGGCCGGGCGCGCTGTGCGCCCGTGTCAGAGAATGCCTTACCCGTGACAGTTTCCAGCCGCCGACCCGCTCATCAAACGCCTGATGCTCCTGCCGTTGGGGCGACGGTGCAATATGTCATCGACACGCTCAGCAGCCGGATCGTGGCGCAGGAATATGGGTTGGATGAACGCCTGCCATCCGAGCGGCAATTGGCGCAGGACCTTGGGGTTGCGCGCAACACGGTGCGCGAGGCGTTGGACCAGTTGGAAGATCGCGACATGATCCGGCGTCGGGCGGGCTCGGGCTCGTTTGTGACCTATGATCCCAGCGGCGCCACGTCCTCGGCCGCGCCAGTGGCGGCGGATACGGGGCCGCTGCAATTGCAGGTTGTTCGCGGTATTCTGGAACCCGAGATGGTTCGTCTGGCCATTATCTCGATGCCGCCCCGCCAGATCGAGGCTTTGGGCGAAACCCTGTCCAAGATGGAGGCCGTGCAGGCCGATATTTCCGCCTTTGTCCGGCTCGAGGAAGATTTCCACCGTCAACTGGCCGAGGGCACCGGTAACCCCTTGCTGATCGCCTGTTATAATCTGGTGATCGATGCGCGCCGTCAGGCCTTTCGCGCGGCCATGTATCGCCGCCACCTGACACCCACGCGTATTGCCGCCTATCAACGCAGCTATAACGCCTTGTTCAACGCCATCGCCGCGCGCGATATCGAAGAGGCGACCGAATTCATGAAGCTGTCTCTGGTCGAGGACCAGAAGCTGTTGCTGCAAGAGGATTAGGCGCCAACCGCTGGTGCCACATCTGACCCAGGGCCTCCATCTGCGTTTTGAGCAGGTCTTCATGGCGTGCCAGCCAGTCGATGACCGAGCCGAACTCGACAATCCGCGCGCGCCCGTCGCGGATGGTGACAACGGGCCAATCGCCAACCAGCGCGTTGTCGATCCCGAACACCTCTTTGCCCCACCATTGCGCCATGCCAAAAGCATGCGGCATCTGCTGTGCCCGCTTCATCGCGGCCAAAACCGAAATGGGCTCGACCGTTTCAGCCGTTTCGACTGCGTTGTGCCACAGGTCCAAAATCGAGGCATATTCCCAGCTGACGGCGGTCCACAGCCCCGGAAACCGGTCATTATAGGTGTCGAAAAAGGCCTTGGGGCGGCGAAAGAAGAACGCTGTGTCCGCCAGTTCGGGATCGTCGAAATCGGGAAACTGGAAGGTATAGCGCGACATGAATACGGCTGACGTGCGCGCAATCATGCTTTGGTAATTATCGGCGGTACAGGCCAGAATCTGGCCGGTGAACCCCTGTTGATAGGCGGCCTCGGTCAGCGCCTGCATCATCGGCGGCGCAGAAGAACACCAGCACAGAACATCCGGGTCCTCGGCCAACAGTGCTGCGACGATCCCCTCAGCGTCGGTGTTATCGGGGGCATAGCGCAGCTCTTTGACCACGCTCCGCCCGGCCGCCTGAAACGCCGCGCGATAGACCGCCAACGAGGGCAGGCCCAGGCTGTCGCTTTGGCTGCACATGGCGATCTTGCGGGCCTGGGGCTGGGTGCGCGCCAGATACTCCACCCCGGTGACGTTGAACAGCGGATGCACCTCGGCAGGCGCGATCAGATAGGGCGTGTCCGGGGACAGGTCCGAGGGCAAGAGCGTCGCCACCAGCGCGCGCCGCTGCATCAAAAAGGGCAGGGCGGGCGCGAAACTGTCCCCGCCCAGCGTCAGGATCAGCCGGACCTGACGGTGATCTACCATGTCGCGCGCGGCCTCCAGGGTGGCCTGCGAATCCAGCGCGCTGTCATGGGCCACGATCTCGACCTTATGACGGCGCCCGGCCACCATCAGGCCCCCGCGACCGTTCAGCCAATCGGCCCAGATTCGGCAGCCTTCCAAGCCCGGTCGGCCCCAATCTGCCTCGGGTCCTGTAAGGGGCGTCAGAAAGCCAATTCGGATTGGTGCCTGATTCTGAACCCGTATCCGGGGCATTGAACCAGTTACCGCCAGGCGCTGTGCAAAGGAACTGTTGCTCATATTTTCATCTATATCGCCTTATTTGCAGGGATGGCAGGGTCAAAAATTAGGAAATATTTATTCCTGACAAGAAAAACCGTTGACCGAAGCGGTTTTGATTCCCCGTTATTGGTCCATGAAAAGGAACCAGTTTGTATAATTGGTCCATACCGATAACTAGGAGAACTGAAGATGGTGAAACGCGTTGCGGTCATTGGTGCTGGCCCCTCTGGTCTGGCCCAATTGCGAGCCTTTCAATCCGCCGCCCAGAAGGGTGCGGACATCCCCGAAGTCGTCTGTTTCGAAAAGCAATCCGATTGGGGCGGGCTGTGGAATTACACCTGGCGCACGGGTGTTGATGAAAACGGCGAGCCCGTGCATTGCTCGATGTATCGCTATCTGTGGACCAATGGCCCCAAGGAAGGTCTGGAATTCGCCGACTATTCCTTCGAAGAGCATTTCGGCAAACAGATCGCCTCGTATCCGCCGCGCGCCGTGATGGTTGACTATATCGAAGGCCGCGTGAACAAAGCCGGTGTGCGCGATTGGATTCGGTTCTCCTCGGTGATCCGCTGGGTTGAATATGATCAGGCCGCGGGCGATTTCACCGTTACCGTCCACGACATGGTCAAGGACGAGGTCTACAAAGAACGCTTTGACCACGTGATCTGCGCCTCGGGCCATTTCTCGTCGCCCAACGTTCCCGAATACCCCGGTTTCGAGCAGTTCAACGGCCGGATCGTCCACGCCCACGATTTCCGCGATGCGCGCGAGTTCGAGGGCAAAGACGTGCTGCTGGTGGGCTCGTCCTACTCGGCCGAAGATATCGGTTCGCAATGCTGGAAATACGGCGCCAAGACCGTGACGACCTCGTATCGCTCGGCGCCCATGGGCTTTAAGTGGCCGGACAATTGGGAAGAAAAACCCGCGCTGGAAAAACTGGACGGAAAGACCGCCTTTTTCGCGGATGGCACCACCAAGGACATCGACGCGGTGATCCTGTGCACGGGCTACAAGCACTATTTCCCGTTCCTGCCCGACGATCTGCGCCTGAAAACCGCCAACCGACTGGCCACGGCGGACCTGTATAAAGGCGTGGTCTATGTCCACAATCCCAAGATGTTCTATCTGGGCATGCAGGACCAGTGGTTCACCTTCAACATGTTCGACGCCCAGGCCTGGTATGTCCGCGACATCATCATGGGCAAGATCGAGGTGCCCGCCGACAAGCAGGCTTTGATGGCCGATGTGTCCGAGCGTGAAACCCGCGAAGAGGCCAGCGATGACGTCAAATACGCCATCAAGTATCAGGGCGCGTATGTCAAAGAGCTGATCGCAGACACCGATTATCCCAGTTTTGACGTGGATGGGGCCTGCGAGGCGTTCTTTGAATGGAAGGCGCACAAGGCCCAGGACATCATGGCCTTCCGCAACCACAGCTACAAATCCGTCATCACCGGGACCATGGCGCCCGTGCACCATACCCCGTGGAAGGATGCGCTGGACAACTCGCTCGAAGCTTACCTGCAGAACTGATCATCCCCGACTTGGGGGGCGGTGCGCCGTCCCCCGGTTTTTCTGCTTTTCAAGGACTGACGATGCCTCTGGAATCCTCACTTGCCCTGTTTCGCCCCGGTGCGCCCAGCCCGACCCGGTCCCGCCGGGCGGCGGCCTATGCTCTGGCGCGCAATCAAGAGCGCTATTGCGTGCCCGGTGCGGGGCTGATCGTGGTGCAGATCGCGCCGGGTGACCGGATCGAGCTGATCAACGACGAAGGCGGCCAGCGATGCGAGCTGTTGGCTACGCATCCGGATGGGCGCGTGGATTGCGGGCTGCTGGGCTGGCAGGCAGATTGCGCCGCCGACGGGTTGCGCGCCACGCTTACCGCTAAGGTGCAGCGCTCGTTGGCGACCCACGGGATCACTTTGGACGGCGCACGGGCCATTGGCCTGTTCGGGCCCTCCAGCCGTGCGGGCGAGGCGGTGTTCTTTACCGCCCAAGGCGCAGGCTGGGCCGTGATCTCGGCCCCCGGTGCGCCGATGGATTTCGAACGGCAAGACACCGCGACCCCGCTGAGCGTGCTGATCACCCGCGAAACCCCGCGCGAGGTGGGGCAGTACGCCTTGCCCGACCCGCTGGCCGATCCGGTGTTGGATCTGCGGGTGAAATCGGCCACGGCGCAGGCCTATCGCGTCAAGGCGGGCGACTATATCCAGGTGCTGGACGTGGATGGCCGCCAATGCACCGATTTTCAATGTTTCGACGCGCGCAAGCTGGACAAGGGCATCTCCCATCCGCTGGACGTGACCACCACGCGGACCATCCAGGGTCACGCCTATCCGATGCCGGGTCTGCACGCGAAATACTTCGATCAGGACTTCACCCCGCTGGTCGAGGTCATTCAGGACACTTGCGGGCGTCACGATGCCTTTGCCATGGCCTGCGCGGCGAAATACTACGACGATCTGGGCTATCCCGGTCATGCCAATTGCAGCGACAACTTCAACATAGCGCTGGCCCAGCATGGCGTGCCTGCGCGTGCCGGTTGGATGGCCGCGAACTTCTTTTTCAACACCGGGATCGACGAGCACGGCGTGATGTATGCCGACGAGCCATGGTCCCGCCCCGGCGATTATGTGCTGCTGCGCGCGATGACCGATCTGGTCTGCGTCAGCTCGGCCTGTCCCGATGACACCTCGGCTGCCAATGGCTGGCACCTTTCCGACATTCACGTGCGCACCTATGACGGCGCCGAGCGGTTCCAACGCGCGGCGGCCTGGCGTGCCACCCCAGACGCAGAGCCCGTAATGACCCGTCAAAGCGCCTTTCATACCAAATTCGCCGAACTGACCCGCGATTTCGTGGAGTATAAAGGCTTCTGGCTGCCTAATTCCTTTCCTGAATGCGACCCGGTCGAAAGTTACTGGGCCTGCCGTCAGGACGTGATCGCCTGCGATCTGTCCGCCCTGCGCAAATTCGAGGTCACCGGCCCCGATGCCGAGGCCCTGATGAACTGGGTGCTGACGCGCAACGTCTCGACGCTGGGGCATGGGCAGGTGGTTTATTCGGCCATGTGCTATCCGCATGGGGGCATGATTGATGATGGCACGCTGTTCCGTCTGGGCGATCAGAATTTCCGTTGGATCGGGGGCAGCGATGAAGGCGGCGCCTGGATGCGCGAAGAGGCCGAGCGTTTAGGCCTGAATGTGATGATCCGCTCGTCCACGGATCAGATGCACAACCTAGCCGTTCAGGGCCCCAAATCGCGCGAGCTGGTTGATCAGATCATCTGGACCCCGCCGCATCAGCCCGCCGTGGCCGATCTGGGTTGGTTCCGTTTCACCGTGGGCCGTCTGGGCGGACCCGAAGGCGCGCCGGTGGTGCTGTCGCGCACGGGCTACACCGGTGAGCTGGGATACGAGATTTTCTGCCACCCCAAGGATGGCGCGGCCGTGTTCGACGCCGTGTTCGCCGCCGGGGAACCGATGGGGATCAAGCCCATGGGGCTGGCGGGGCTGGACCTGGTGCGGATCGAGGCCGGGCTGATCTTTGCTGGCTATGATTTCAGCGATCAGACCGACCCATGGGAAGCCGGGATCGGTTTCACCGTCCCGCTGAAATCCAAAACGGCCGATTTCGTCGGGCGCGAGGCGCTGCAACGGCGCAAGGACACGCCCGCGCGCAAATTCGTGGGGCTAGAGATCGAGGGCCAGACGGTCCCCGTTCATGGCGATTGTCTGCGGATCGGACGCGCGCAGGTGGGCGAGGTGTGCTCGGCCATGCGCTCGCCCGGATTGAACAAGGTGATCGCTTTGGCGCGGGTCGACGTGGCCCATGCTCAGGTGGGAACGGCCCTGGAGGTGGGCCAGCTGGACGGACATCTGAAACGCTTGTCCGCCCGGATTTCACCCTTCCCTCATTACGACCCGAAAAAGGAACGTCCGCGGTCCTGATGGACCGCGACGGGAGGCAACAACAAAAGGCGGGAAACGCCAAATTTTAACCCAACAAGGAGTCAAGACGTGGAACAGGAGCTTGCAAACCTGGCGGCGACAGTCGCTGAACTCAAGGCAAAGGCGGCCGGCACCGGCACGACCTTTTCCGAAACTTTCTATTACTTAACCATCCCCCTCATGGTGCTGATCCATGCGGGATTCCTGGCCTATGAAATGGGGGCTTCGCGATCGAAAAACGCGCTGGCCTCGGGGATCAAGAACATCCTGGCCTTCGCCATGATCATCCCGTTTTTCTACTATGTCGGCTGGTGGATCTACTGGGCCTTCCCCACGGGCCTGAGCCTGTCCGAGGGCGCCATGGGCATTTCCGGTCTGGCCTATGCCAATGACGTCGCCCTGCCCAGCAGCCAGTATATGGGTCCCAACCTGGATGACCGCGCCTCGGGCGTGTTCTGGGGCGCGTTCGTGCTGTTCGCGGCCACCACCGCATCCATCATGTCGGGCGGTGTGATCGAACGGATCAAGCTGACCGGCTTTATCGTGCTGGCCGTCATTCTGGGCGCTTTCGTCTGGATCCTGGCAGGCGCCTGGGGCTGGCATGCCGATGGCTGGCTGGTCACCAAGTTCGGCTATCATGACTTCGGCGCAGCTGGTGTTGTGCACATGATCGCGGGTTTCTTCACCTTGGGTGTTCTGATCAACCTGGGGCCGAGGGTCGGCAAGTTCAACGCCGATGGCAGCGCCAACCAGATCGCGGGCCACTCGATGCCGATGACCCTGATTGGCCTGATGCTGATCATCGCCGGGTTCTGGGGCTTCCTGATGGGCTGCGTCATCGTTCCGGGCGAAGCCTGGAGCTGGTCGGCCACCGCCGAGGCCACCATCTATGGCACGCCAATGACCATCTCGGGCATGACCTTCAATACCCTGATGGGCTTTGCCGGTGGCATCATTGGTGCCTGGATGGTGACCCGCGATCCGTTCTGGATGATGTCGGGCGCGCTGGGCGGGATCATTTCCTGCGCCGCCGGTCTGGACCTGTGGTACCCGCCCATGGCCTTTGCCATCGGTTTCCTGGGCGCTGTGATGATGCCCTTCGTCGCCTCGCTGGTTGAAAAAGCCGGGATCGACGACGCGGTTGGCGCCTTTGCAGTGCACGGTTTCCTAGGCATGTGGGGCCTGATCGCTGTGGGCATCGCCGCCCAGGGCTATCCCGCACTGTTTGGCGAAGACGTTGTGACGATTTCGTTCGTCGGCCAGCTGGTTGGCGCCATCGTGATGGGCTTGCTGGGCTTTGTTCCCGGCTACCTGGTGTCGCTGCTGTTGAAAGTCACCGGCCAGCTGCGTGTCCCTGCCGAGGCCGAAATCCTGGGTCTGGACAAGGCCAAAGTGCCTGCCTCGGCCTATCCCGAAGCCCTGCATCCCAGCGTTTCGCCCGCTGAGTAACTTACTGAAAAAGAAAGGAATATCCAATGGAAGCCCCTTTTGAAGCAACAACCTGGGACGGGATCACAGGCGCGGTTTACACCGGCTATGGCAGCGCGGAATGGCTGTGGATCCTCGTGTCGCTGGCCCTGGTAATCGCGGCCGTCGTCGGCGGGTGGAAACACGAAAAACACGCCTACGACGCTGTGTCCAAAGACAGCTAAGCCAACCGGCGCGGGCGGCCTGTATCGCCCGCGCTCCCAAGACATCCAAAGAAACGCGAAGGAAACGCAATGACCGCATCATGGAGATTTTCGGCACTGGCCGACCGGCACCGGGCCATGGGCTCGGATCTTGAGGACTGGAGCGGCATGGGCACCGCGTGGTCCTACGACAAGGACCAGACCGAGGAATACCTGGCCATCCGCACCAAGGCCGGCATCATGGACGTGTCGGGCCTGAAAAAGGTCCACATCATTGGCCCGCATGCCAGCCACGTCATCGACCGCGCCACCACGCGCAACATCGAAAAGCTGAAACCCGGCCGGTCCACCTATGCCTGCATGCTGAACGACGCGGGCAAGTTCGTGGATGACTGCGTGATCTATCGCATGGGGCCGCACAGCTTTATGGTCGTGCATGGCTCGGGCGCGGGGCATGAACAGCTGACCATGGCCGCGACCGGGCGCAATGTCACCATCCTGTTTGACGATGATCTGCATGATATCTCGTTGCAGGGTCCGCTGGCCGTGGATTATCTGGAAAAGCACGTGCCGGGCATCCGCGACGTGGTCTATTTCAGCCACATCCAGACCACGCTGTTTGGCAAGCCGGTGATGATCTCGCGCACCGGGTATACCGGCGAGCGTGGGTATGAAATTTTCTGCCGCCGTCAGGACGTTGTTGAAATCTGGGATCAGATCGTGGCCGAGGGCGCCGAGATGGGCATCCTGCCCACCCGCTTTACCACGCTGGACCTGCTGCGCGCCGAAAGCTATCTGCTGTTCTTCCCCTATGACAACTCGGAAATGTACCCGTTCGAGGACGAAGCCTGCGGCGACACGCTGTGGGAACTGGGTCTGGATTTCACCGTGTCCCCCGGCAAAACCGGGTTCCGCGGCGCCGAGGAACATTACCGTCTGAAGGGCAAGGAACGCTTCAAGATCTACGGCGTCAAACTAGAGGGCACGGACCCCGCTGCCGAGGGCGCGCCGCTGTTGAAAGACGGCGTTCAGGTCGGTGTCGTGACCGTGGGCATGTATTCTCCGCTGAACGAGCACAACGTCGGGATCGCCCGCATGCCGGTGGATTGCGCCGTCGAAGGCACCGCCCTGACCGTCCAGAATCCGGACGGCGAGATCGCGGCCATTGCCCATCCCATGCCGTTCTACGACGTGGACAAGCTGCGCCGCACGGCCAAGGGTTGACCCCTTACCTTGGCCAAACCCGGGCGAGGCAGGTGCTTGCCTCGCCCTCCAATTCAACCCCGCCGACAGGGAAAGACAGGGACGCGATATGCCAAGAACCGAATTCTCACCCTCGATCCTCAGCCGCCCGGTCTATACCGAGCTGCAATCTCATGGGGCCACGCCCGCGATCATGCTGGCCCAGGGCCCTGGGGCCGAGGCCTTGATTGACCTTGCGGGGCGCGATGCCTCGGTCATGGACAAGGCGCATGTGATTTACGTGCCTGCGGGCTGCGATCACGGGGCCGCGCTGCAGGATTTGCAGCCCCGGTTTTTCCATCAGGCCCCCACGCTGGACGCCGCGCAGGAACGCCTGACCAAGGCGCTAAGTGACGCACAAATGGGCACGCAGCTGTACCTGGCGGGCACCGAAGGCATGATCGGGCGGGCCAGCGCGCTTGCGGCCTCGTTGGGGTTTCCGACCGGGGCCATTCAGGCCGAGCATCACGGCTCGATCGCGCGTCCCATGCAATGCGTGCATTGCAAAGGCATCACCGAAAACGTCACCACGGATCCTTTCATCTGTTCTCATTGCGGGCTGACCCTGTTCGTACGCGATCATTTTTCCCGCCGTTTGGGCGTGTTTCAGGGCGTCTGCGTGGATGCTGAAACCCCCGGCGTCATCCCCGCAACAGAGGAGATTCAACCATGATCAGCCAAATGCTGCGCGTTGCCGCCGTTGACCAGCTGACCCCGCTTGTCACCCGGTTCCGGTTCGAAGACCCCGAGGGCAAGCCCCTGCCGCTGTTTTCTGGCGGTGCCCATGTGGTGGTGGAGATGCCCGATGGCGAAACCCTGCGCCGCAACGCTTATTCCCTGATCTCGGACCCGCTGGACGGGTCGGGATATGAAATCGCCGTTCGGCGCGAGGATGGCGGGCGCGGCGGGTCAAAATTCATGCACACGCAGGTGGCTGCGGGTGATGTGATGCGCGTTTCTACTCCGCTGAACCTGTTCGCGCTGGACCTGCGGGCGCGCAAACATGTGCTGATCGCGGGCGGGATCGGCATCACGCCCTTTGTCGCGCAGCTGAAACAAATTCTGCGCCTGCAAATCCCGTTCGAGCTGCACTATGCCGCGCGCTCGCGTGCCGAGGCGGCCGGCCTGTCGATGTTGCCCGATCTGCCGCAGATCAACGTCCATATCTCGGACGAGGGCAACCGGATGGACCTGGGCGCGATCCTGTCTGGGCAACCCGTCGGCACCCATGTCTACACCTGCGGCCCCGAAGGTCTGATCGCCGCCGTGGATGAAACCGCCGCGCGGCTGAACTGGCCGGGGGACATGTTGCATGCCGAGGCGTTTCTGGCCCCGCCACCCGGTCAGCCCTTTGACGTGACCCTCGCCAGCACCGGCCAGACCATCACCGTGGGCGCGCATGAAAGCCTGCTAGAGGCCCTGGAACGCGCCGAGATTGACATTGACTGGTCCTGTCGCGGGGGTGCCTGCGGGCGCTGCGAAACCGGGGTGAAATCCTGCCACGGACGTATCGAACACCACGATCACTGGCTGGAAGACTCCGAAAAATCAGCCCAACAGAAAATCATGCCCTGCGTGTCCCGCTTTGTCGGGCAAGAGCTGATCCTTGAGAAATAAGAGGCCCAGATGACCCTGCAATTCAACGACGAAACCTTTCGCGACGACTACACCTATCACAACACGCCCGCCGCCGTGGCGCGGTTTCCGTTCCCGTTTGATCGCGACGATTATATGTACTCGGTCAACATGGAGCCCCATGCAGGTGGCCCCGGCGGCACCCCGTTTGACGTGCGCTTTGACGTGGATGAACACTATGTCAGCGAAATGCGCGATCGCGAGATCACCCTGACCGAGGACCCGCTTCGGTGTCAGTCGCTGCCGCATATGGATCTGGCGGGCTGGGACCTGTTGGAGCTGATCATGACCTGCAAGGCCGAGGATTATCCCGACCTGTTCGAGCTGCACAAAGACGGTAATCGCTGGCACTGGATCAACAAACCCTTGGGCATTGATCAGCGGTTCACCTTTCTGGATCCGACCACGCTGCCGTGCGGCCCGATGGAATATATCACGCGTCAGGCTCAGGGCGATTTCGCGGTGCTGGATCAACGCGATGGCAACCTGTGGCTGGATGCGGGGATGGTGACCAGCCAGGCGGACTGGAGCCTGGATTTCGACATCGGCATGAACTTCTTTGAATGGCACGCGCCGGTGCCCAAGGCGCATGAAATGGGCGTGTTCCAACGTGCGCTGAAGTTCCTGCTGGCCATGCAGCAGGGCAACCCGATGCGCCGCCTGAACTGGACCATGACGGTGAACCCGCGCCTGGATACCAGCCCGGAAAACTATCACAAATGGGGGCCCGAGAAACGGACGGTGACGCCGGAAAACGTGGGCCAGAAACAGTATCTGCGGGTCGAGCTGCAAACCTTCTGGCGCTTGCCGCGCTCGAACGGGTTGGCCTTTCCGATCCGCTGTTATCTGATCTCGCTCGAGGATCTGGTTAGCGTGCCCAAATGGGCGCGCCGGTTCCACCGGGTGATCCGCGATCTGCCGGACGAACTGGCCGAGTACAAGGGCTTTGCCGTCAACCGCCCCATGATCCTTGACTATCTGTCCGGCTTTGATGACGGGGTCGAAACGTCCAAGGGCATCTATCCCGACGCGAACGGAAAGTAACCAACAGTCCGGTGGCGTCAGGCCTTGCGTGCCCAGGCGCCCTCGGGCACCTCGTCCAGCGCGGTGCGCCACGCGTCCGTCGGGGCGACGGGTTTCGCGGCCATGTCCAGCGCGGCCTGGGCAAAGCGCTCCATATGGGCGCGCCGGTCCGAGTCATCGGTGCGCGGAACGCCATGGGCGATATAGGGTTGGTCCACCGCAAAGCCCATATATTCCAGCGTCAGCCGCTGCATAGGCATCAACAGCGGGCCGATGGGGCCATAGACGCCTTGGGGCGAGAACCGTTCGGGCGTTCCGCCGGTTGTGACGCTCAGCATGGCGCGGCGCCCCTGAAACAGCCCGGTGTCAAAACGCCGTCCATCCACATAAGCAAAGCCATAGGCCAAAACCCGGTCCGCCCAGCCTTTCAACAGGGCAGGGGGACCGCCCCACCACATGGGAAATTGCAGGATGATGTTGTCGGCGGCGGCCACGCGGGCCTGTTCGCGGGCAATATCGGGGGCGAAGCCGTGGGTGCGGGCGGCGTTGGCTTGCTCGGCCTGAATGTGAAACTCGTCCGCGCCCTCGATCGGGGTCATGTCCTGCGGGCCCAGATCCGCGCGAAATCCCTCGCTTGCCAGATCCGAGATCGTCACCTCATGCCCCGCCGCGCGCAGGGCATCCGCAGCGGCCCCGGCCATCGCGTGGTTGAACGAGGCCTTATCCGGATGGGCCAAGACGATCAGCACATTGCGTTTATCGGTCATCAGTCGGTCCTCAGAAAACAGAGCGCGGAATGAACAGCGTCAGCTGCGGGATCAGCGCGATCAGGGCCAACACGCCCAGGCAGATCGCCACCAGCGGCAGCGCCTCGCGGATCACGCGGGTGACTGGCTCGCCGGATATGGCCGAGGCGATGAACAGCAGTATCCCCACGGGCGGTGTGGCCATGCCGATCACCACGTTCAGCACCACCACCGTGCCGAAATGCACCGGGTCCATCCCGATCAACGCCTGCATTTTCAACAGGATTGGCATGGTCAGGATCAGGATCGAGATCGGCTCCAGGAACATGCCCAGTATCAGCAGAAAGATGTTCAACAACAACAGGATCAGCAGAGGTTCGTCGGTGATTGCCAGCATCAGCTCGGCGATGCGGGTGGGGACCTGTTCCAGCGTGAAAACAAAGCTGACGATGCTGGCCATCGAGGTGATGAACAGGATCGAGGCCGACACCAGCGCGGTGGCAATCAGCGCTTTCCAAACGCGCTCGGCCGTGAGATCGCGGTAGATAAAGCCGATCAGCAGCGCATAGGCCACGGCCACGGCGGCGGCCTCGGTCGGGGTGAAGATCCCGGCCTTGATTCCAACCAGGATGATCAGCGGCAGAATCAGCGCGGGCAGGGTGCGCCGAGTGGCGGCCAGACGCTCGCGACCGGTCATTTTCGGCGTCACTGGAAAGCCTTCGCGCTTGGCGCGCCAGGTGCCATAGGTCAGCAAGCCGGTTGCGATGGCGATGCCGGGAACGACCCCCGCCAGGAATAGCTGCCCGATCGAGGCCCCGGACAGCACGCCATAGATGATCATTGTGATCGAGGGCGGAATGATCGGCCCCATGACCGAGCTGACCGCGATCAGCGCCGCCGCATAGGCCGGGGGCATCCCCTGGCGCGACATGGTGGGGATCAGGATGGTGCCAAGCGCCGAGGCCTCGGCGGTGGCACTGCCGGAAATGCCCGCAAAGAACCCCGATGACAGGATCGAGACCGAGGACATGCCGCCTCGGCGATGGCCAACCATGGCGCGGGCGAAATTCACGATCCGGTCGGTCACACCGCCTACATTCATCAGCGCGCCGGCCAACAGGAACAACGGGATCGTCAACAGCACGAACTGGTCAATCCCCGCGATCATCCGTTGCGGCAGCATCGGCGCCATCATCGCATTGTCAGACAGGTACAGATAGGCCGTGCCGCCCAGACCCAGCGCCAAGGCAATCGGGATACCACTGGCCAGCAGCAGCGCGAATAAGGTGAAAAAGCTTCCCATCAGGCGTCGGGCCCTTCGTCGTTTTGGAACAGGCGGAACGGGGCCACGTCGCCCTGACCCAGGAATTGGGGGCGGAACCGCAGGACCACGTCAGCCACCACATGCACCGCCATCAGCAACAAACCCACGGTAACGGCATAGTAGACATACTTGATCGACAGGCCCAAAGGCTGGCCGAACAGGGATTCCCAGATGAAATCAACGGCGGGGATGGTCTGGCGATCAAAGCGCGCGGCATAGTCGGCCCCCAGCATCGCCATCAGCCACAGAAATACCAGGATCGGAACGGCCATCACCGCGCGCAAAACCCATTCGCCGCGGGCGTTCAACATGTCGGGCACGAAGTCCAGCGACACGAAGTCGCCACGGCTGTAGGCCACGCCCAGAACCAGAAAAGTCTGCCATATCAACAGGTAACGGCACAGCTCTTCGGCCCAGATCAGACTGTCACCCAGCACGTAGCGGGCAAAGACCTGCACCACCATGATGACGGTGATCAGCGCCATGCTCAGCCCCGCCCCGATGCGGATCACCGCCAGATAGGCCCGGGCAAAAGGGGTCAGGAATGTGGATAGGGTGGACATGCGCGCTCCTATGGATGGGGCCCCGCGCCGGTGGGCGACGCGCTGCCCCTGTCAGCTTAGGCCATGGTGGCGGCTGAAACGAGTTCCGCGATCAGCGGATCCTTGGCCGACCATTCGGTGGTCACGCCCGCGACCTTGGCGCGCATCGCGTCCAGATCGTCCAGCTCGATCACCTCGACACCCTTGGCGGCCAGCTCGGCCCGCCCCGAGGCATCCTGTTCCTTGGCATAGGCCAGCGTGTCGGACACCGACAGGCGGCCCGCTTCGGTGACGGCGGCCTGTTCTTCGGCATTCAGGCCGTTCCAGTAGGCTTCGGACATGATGGTGGCCATGTGCCACGGATAGTGGCCGGTCAGGGTAAAGTTCTTGCCCACCTCCCACAGGTTTTCGCCCAGCATGGACGAGATGTTGATCTCGACCGCGTCAATCACACCGGTTTCCAGCGCGCCGTAAATCTCGCCGTAAGGCAGGCCAGCGGGGGCGGTGCCCAGGGTTTCCCAGATTTGCTTGTGCAGCGGCACGGGCACGATGCGGGTTTTCAGACCGGCCAGATCGGGGATCGAGTGGACGGGCTTTTTCACCGACAAGAAGTGACGCTGGCCGGTGTCCGCAGTGGCCAGACCTTTGATGCCAGCAGGGGCCAGATCGTCTAGGATCTTCTGTCCAACGGGCCCCAGGGCCAGTTCGCCAAAGTGGTCATAGTCCTTCACCAGGAAGGGCAATTGCCAGGCATTCATCGCCTGACGGCCCGTAACCAACGGGAACAGCACGCCCGACACGGCGGACATGTCCAGGCTGCCCGCAACGGTGGCCTCGAGCACCTGTTTGTCCCCGCCCAGCTGGCGGTTGGGGAAAATCTGCACGTTAAAGGCGCCCGGCATCAGCTTTTCCAGGTTCTCGGCAAAGCTGGTGGCCAAACGGTGGCCGGGGTGGATTTCATTGGCACCATGGGCCATGCGAATGCGCTTGCTGGCGGCGCGGGCCACGTGGGGCATCGCCAGGGTCGCGCCCATGGCGGCGGTGGTTTGCAACAGGGTTCTACGAGTGATCATGCGAGTCTCCTCCCTTGAGATCTCAGGTGGTGTTGGATCCCGGACCCAAGCCCGGGAACAGTTTACTCCAGGTTCAGCATTTTTGCTGCATTGGTGGAAATCAGTTTGCGGATGTCGTCTTGGCTGACCTGTAGATCCAGCAGCATCGACACGATTTGGCGGAAGCCCTCGATCGGGCGGGGCGAGCCGCGCAGGCCCAGATCCGAGGACAGAATGGTGTTGTCCACGCCCGCAACCTCGATGACATGTTGCAGGTCGTTTTCATCGAAACACTTAGCGCCGCCTTCGATGAACATGCAGATTGAATGCTCCATCACTGCGCCCAGTTCGACCATGGCGCGGATGTCGTCATCGGTGGCGTTCACCACATAGGTCGGATGGTTCACCAGCATCTTGGTGACCCCGCGCGCGCGGGCCTCTTCAAAGACCTTGATCAGCTCGTGGGCGGGCAGGTGGCCCCCGGCCAGGATCATGTCAGCGCCCGCGATGATATCCAGACACTTCTTCAGATCGTCCAGAACCTCGCCATTGGCGTCCAGACCGGACAGGCCGATCGGGTCCATCATCTTCATCGCCGTTTTGGGGAAGGTCGCCGCCGCCCCCGAGGCCTGATCCAGATGGTTTTGCGCGGACAGGGTGGGTAGCCAGACGATTTTGCCGCCAATGGCCGCCGCGTGCTCTACCGCATAGGGGTTAATGCCGCCGCTGGCGTTGTTCAGCGCGACGCCCGAATACAGGTTCACGCCGGTGTCCGGCACCAGTTTTTCCAGCATCACGCAATGGGCCACGCCCAGATAGAAGTGGTCCTTATACAGCACCGCGCGAAAGCCCGCCTCGGCGGCGTCCAGCAGGGCCTCGTGGTGGTCCAGAATGCGCGGCATCGCTGCGGGGCCGGAATGGCAATGCAGGTCAATCGCGCCCTTCAGCAGTTCGGCCACCTCGGCGGCGCGGCTGGTATCGGTCATATCGTTCATGGGTTAGGCCTCCTGATCTGCCGGTTGCGGCATGGGGTAATCGTCTGCGTTCAGCACCCAGCCGGGTTTGAGCGAGAAATCCTCGCGCGGCGGTCCAAAGATATCGACCAGCAGGTTCGATCCTTCGCCGGTGGCGCGGGTGGTGTGGATAACGGGGGGCGGGATCACCAGGACCGAGGGCGCGCCCATCTCGATCGCCGCGTCCGGGCGCCAGTCGGCCATGTCGGGCGTCCAGTGCCAGCGCAGGTAATGAGTGAACGCGCCGCTCAGCGCCAGCGACACTTGTTCAAAATCGTCATGGTGATGCGGCGACATTTTGGACGGATCCCGTGGCCCGTCAAACGGGTACAACACGTTCACCATCAATGTCGTGCAGCGGAAGATCCGGCCAAAGCGGCCCTCTTGGGGGGCGATGTCCAGATCATAGGTGCGAATTTTCCATCCGTCCTTGGGGGCAGGCCAGGGCTGGAAATCGGGGATATGCGTGCGCGGGGCGTCGTATCCTCGGGCATTGGCGCAGGCCTCGGCCAGATCGGTTGAGTTCACGGAAAACAGCCGGACCAGTTGCCCGCCAGAGGGCAAGGTCACAGTGCTGTCGCCGGGTGGTACAAAGGTCAGCGAGTTTCCAGCGGCCTCGGTCCGGGTGCCATTCCATTCGATCGTGGCGCCGTATTCAGGCAACAGCACAGCATATTCGTCAGGCTGATCTTGCCGGATGAACTGCGCGCCGGGAGTGGCCTGGGTCAGTGCAACGATGAAGTTATGGCTGCGCGTCAACCAGGTCTGGCCGGTTTCGTCGTCGATCTGAGGGGGCTCTTTATAGAAATACGCCTCTTGCGGTTCGGCCACCAATCCGGGCACGCCCAACATGGATTTCGAGGCCGTGGCCAACGCAGCACGCGGATCGGATTTGTCATACATCGGCGTGTCCTTTCACGGCTTTGGAAATGGAATCTCGGGCGCCCTTGGCGGCCGCGCGCAAAAAGCCCTGGTCCGAGGAGAGGATGAAGACCGAGGCACCGTCTGCCGCCCGAGCGGCCGCGTCTTCTGGCCCCCCGGGGAGGATTGCGACAGTCTTGCCCTTGGCTTTTGCGGCGGCCTGCACACGGGCGGTGACCTTGGCGACGACTCCGGTCGAACCGTCGTAATCGCCATAGGCCACCGAAAGGTCTCCGCGCCCGATGAACACTCCGTCCAGCCCGTCGACGGACAGGATGTCGTCGATATTCTCGACGGCCTTGGGGTCCTCGATCATGGCGATGACGGTGGCGCGGGCGTCTTGCTTGGTGATGTGAGTGGTGGTGTCATCCGCGCCGAAAGTGCCAGCCCGGGTGGTCGGGGCAAAACCGCGGTTTCCGCCGCGATAGCGCGCAGCGGCCACAATGGCGCGGGCCGTGTCGGCGTCGGTCACATGGGGCACCAGAATGCCATCGGCCCCACAGTCCAGCACCGACAGAATGCCCGCCGGGTCCGCGCTTTGGACCCGCACAACCGCGCCGATCCCCACAGCGCGGCAGGCCAGAACGATCAGATCGGTGGTCTCGCGATTAAAGGGGGAATGCTCTTCATCCACCACCACGAAATCATAGCCCAGGCTACCCAGAATCTCGGCGGGCATGCTGGCGGGGATCTTCAGGAAGGTCCCGAACAGACGATCTTGGGCCAGGAATTTGTCTCGGAAGCTGGGCGTGGGGTTGGTCACTTTCTTCTCCCTAAGTGTTTCGTAGAATGAAACAACTTTCTTGCTAACGAAACGTAAGCGGATATAGTGGGGCCTGTCAAGCACCGGCTGGATTGCTTGTTTCAGCCCCCAAAACCGGCTAATAGTTCAAGGAGTGATGAGGTGCCCAAAGTGAGCCAAGCCCAAGAAAAAACAGATAATATTCAAAGCGTTGAGCTGGCCCTGAATGTTCTGGAAACCCTGGCGGGTGCCCAGGCCGACATGGGTGTGACTGCGCTGGCTGCGGCATTGGGGACGACGAAAAGCCGAATCTATCGCCATCTGCGGACGCTGGTGAATATGGGCTATATCCAGCAATCCCCGATCACAGAGCGATACAGGATCGGCAGTCGGTTGATCGCTCTGGGCAAGGCTGCCTCGGATTCTGCGGATCTGGCCGGGGTCGCGCAGGAACCGATGCGCAAGCTGCGGGACACGACCGGGCAGGCGGCCAGCCTGGCGCAAATCGAAGACGAGGGTATCCGGATCCTGCAAACCGTTCCGGGCACTATGCAGATCGAGGTTGGCGTGCGCCCCGGGTCATTGCTGGGCTTTACCAATTCAGCGCAGGGCAAGGTGGCGTTGGCCACAATGGAGGCCTCGAAACGCGAGCAAATCCTGTCGCAAAACCTGCCCGTGCCGACCGCGCATTCGATTGCGGATGCCGACGAATTACGAGACCACATTGCGCAGATTTCTCGACAGGGCTGGGCCACGGCCCCAAACGAGGCGATGTTGGGGCTGAATGCGCTGGCCTGTCCGATTTACGGCGCCGAGGGCGAATTGGCGGGCACCCTGGCCATTGTCAGCCTGACCCAGTTCATCGGCACGCCCCCTGATGCGGATCAGGTCGCCGCGGTGAAACTGGCCGCGGCCGAGGTCTCGGCGGCATTGGGGTATATGGGCTGACAAAAAGGGCGCCGCGATGCCGCGACGCCCCTTGGTATGAGGTCGGCTGTCCGGCTTAGGCGCTTAGCGCGGCGACGGCATCATCCAGACAGACCTTGCCGGTCACTTTTCCCTCTTCGCACACCACCGGTAATTCGCCCTCTTCCGAGGCGGCCAGTTTCGGCAATGCGTCGGCCAGCACGGTCGCGGCGCTGAGGGGCTCTCCGGTTGGGGTCTGCCCGTTGCAGGGCTGTTGCAGCGCGCGCATTCGGATCACCTTGCCGCGATTGATTTCGCGGGTGAATTCGGTGATGTAGTCATCGGCCGGGTGCAGCACGATGTCCTGTCCGTCGCCCGATTGCACCAGCTTGCCGTCGCGCAGAATGGCAATGGAATCGCCAATCCGCATGGCCTCGTCCAGATCGTGGGTGATGAAGACGATGGTTTTGTGCAGCTCGGTTTGCAGCTCCAGCAGGATGGATTGCATGTCCGTGCGGATCAGCGGATCAAGCGCCGAGAATGCCTCGTCCATCAGCAGGATATCCGCATCCGTGGCCAGCGCGCGGGCCAGCCCCACACGTTGTTGCATGCCGCCTGACAATTGACCGGGATAGTAATCCTCGTAGCCCGCCAGCCCCACGCGTTCCAGCCAATGGGCCGCGCGTTTTGATGCTTCGGCCTCATCAACGCCCTGAATGCCCAGCCCGTAGACCACGTTTTCCAACACCTTGCGGTGCGGCAACAGGGCGAAGTTCTGGAACACCATCGACATCTTGAACCGGCGCAGGTCGCGCAGGCTGTTTTGGCCCATGGCCATCACATCCTCGCCATCCACCCAGATTTCGCCCGCGGTGGGTTCGATCAGGCGGTTGAGGTGCCGGATCAGCGTGGATTTGCCGGACCCGGACAAACCCATGATCACCTGAAGCTTGTTGGCAGGGATGTCCAGCGTGATGTCGGACAGGCCCAACACATGGCCGGTTTGATCCAGCAGCTCCTCTTTGCCCATGCCGCCCTGCACCTTTTTCAGAGCGGATTTGGGCGAGGGGCCAAAGATCTTGTACAGGTTTTTGATTGCGATCTTCGTCTCAGTCACGTCCGACCTCCCGGTAAGATTGCAGGCGTTTGCCATAGGTTTGGCTGACCCGGTCAAAGATGATGGCCAGTGCCACGATGGCCAAACCGTTCATCAGACCCAGCGCCAGATACTGGTTGGAAATCGCGCGCAGCACCGGCACGCCCAGACCCTGAACACCGATCATCGAGGCGATAACCACCATGGACAGCGCCATCATGATCGTCTGGTTGATGCCCGCAAAGATGTTGGGCAGAGCCAGGGGAATCTGAACGCCGAACAGTTTTTCACGGTTCGAGGCGCCAAAGGCCTCGGCGGCCTCCATCACCGATTTGTCGACCAGCCGGATGCCCAGATTGGTCAGGCGCACCAGCGGTGGCAGCGCATAGATGCACACGGCCAGCAGACCGGGCACCTTGCCGATGCCCAGCAGCATCACCACCGGGATCAGATAGACGAAACTTGGGATGGTCTGCATCACGTCCAGTATTGGCGTGATGATGGATTGGGCGCGGTCAAACCGTGCCATCAGGATGCCCAGCGGGATGCCGACTACGATACAGACCAGCGTTGCCACGGATATGATCGCCAGGGTGGACATCGTGTCCTCCCACATGCCCAGATAGCCGATGGCCAGAAAGGCCAGAACGCTGCCCAGGGTGATTTTCCACGAGCGCGATCCGGCCCAGGCCAGGCCCGCGATGACCAGGATGATGATCGGCCAGGGGGTGGCTTGCAGCACCTTTTCAAACCAGACCAGGAATTTCAAAAGAGGGTCAAAGAAGGCTTCGATCGCCTCGCCCCAGCTGCGGGTGAATTCGCGAAAGCTGCCATCGATCCCGCGGCGCAGCGCACTTAGATCGGCGCGGCCCAAAGACGGGAATTCGGTAAAGAACGACATGGTTCTCTCCTTTTGTTATGCGAAAGGCCCGCGCGGTAGAGCGCGGGCCTTTGCGAAGGTAAGAGACTTACAGGGCGTCTTTGATCTTGGCCGCCACATCCGCCGGAACCCATTGGGTCCAGACATCCGGGTGCTGGGCCAGGAATTCAAAGGCCGCATCTTCGCCTGTCGCCTGGTTTTCCGTCATGAAGACCAACATCGTGTTCATCACGGCGCCGGGGAACACGCGCTTTTCAAAATAGGCCTTGGCGGGGCCTGCTTTGGCGACGAAATCGTCCGTCACGATGCTGTGGACCTCGGATTCTGTGTACGAGGTCGGCTGCGGGTCGGCGCAGTCTTGCTCAGGCTTCACGATGCAGTTGTCCCAGTTATCCGATCCGCCCCAGGCTGCTTCCCATGGCAGTTTGACCATGTCGTATTTGCCGATCATCGAGGTCGGCGACCAGTAATAACCAAACCAGGGCTCACCCCGTTCTGCGGCTTTGGCCATGGACCCGTCCAGACCTGCAGCCGAGCCGGGATCGACCAGAATCCAGCCCTTGGCCTCCATGTCGAAGGCGCGGAACAGGTTGGCGTTGGACAGCTGACAACCCCAGCCCGCCGGACAGCCGACAAAGGCGCCTTTGCTGGCGTCTTCGGTGTGAGGGAACAGATCGGGGCGTTCCAGAACCTTTTCAACGGTGTTCAGCTCGGGGTGTTCGGCCGCGAACGCGGGGGTGATCCACCAACCCTCGCCCAGATCGGTGATCGGGCCGCTGTTCAGCGACAGCATGGTGCCTTCTTTCATGGCGGCATCCAGGGGCACGCGCACGGCGTTGATCCACAGCTCGGGCGCAACATCGGGCTGACCTTTTTCCGACATCGAGGCAAAGGTGGTCTGCGTGGCGCCGGGCACCAGTTCGACATCACAGCCATAGCCCTCTTCCAGGATAATGGCATCCACATTGGCCATCATCTCGGCCGAGGCCCAGTTCATTTCAGCAATCGAAATCGACCCACAATCCGAGGCCATCGCTTGCCCACCCATCAAGGCAAAAACGCTGGCGCCGAGGGCGCATTTCAGTTTCGTATTCATCAGAGGATTTCCTCCCAGATCTTTTCGACTTTGCGGGCCGCGGATCTTCGGGGTCACGGCCAGTCACCAGCCCTCGCGGCTGATTTCCCGGATGTATCGACTTTTGAGTGTAAGCGTCACTGCTCCGAGCTGCGAGAGAAGGACAACATGCGAGGAAGCAGATGTAAAGGACAACCCCGGGCTTACCTAGGGGAAGGCGAAAATTTGCAATTGTTTGGCAAGGGCTTGGCGGGCACCATTCACCGCCATCTGTTTGCGTGATATAGCGCGGGCATGATCGATTTTGATACACTGACCGCGCAACGCCACTCTGTCCGGGCGTTCACAGATCAGCCGGTAAGCCGCCAGCAGATCGAAGAAATCTGCACCCTTGCGCGCCGCGCGCCCAGCGGGGCGAACCTGCAACCAGGCAAATTCCATGTGCTTGCTGGTGCGGCCTTGGCGGGGCTGAGCGGGCGTTTGATGCAGGCAGTTCAAGAGGGCGCTGCGATCGAATCCGAGTATTCCTATTTCCCGCGTCCGATGCCCTCGACGCTGAAATCCCGCCAGCGTGCGGCGGGATATGCGTTGTATCAGGCCTTGGGGATCGCGCGGCGCGACGTGCAGGGCCGACGCGACCAGTTTGCCCGAAACTATGCGTTTTTCGGCGCGCCCGTCGGGATTGTGGTGACCATCGAGCGGTCGATGGGCAAGGGATGTTTCATGGATCTGGGCATGGCGTTGATGTCGCTATTGCTGGCCGCCCAAAGCAAGGGTTTGGGCGCGACGGGGATTGGGGCTCTGGCGAATTATGGTTCAGTCGTGCATCAACATCTGGCGCTGCCCAAGAACGAACTGGTCGTGTGTGGCGTGGCTTTGGGGCACCCGGACCGGGACGCGCCAGTGAACCAGTTTCGCACCGAACGGGCCGAGCTTTCGGAATTCACCAGCTTTCGCGGTTTCGATTAGCCACGCAACAATAGGGCGGTGCCCAGCCCTCCGGCGGCGGCGATGGCGGCCAACCCATGGCCCGCGTTTTGCGACAGCTGATGGAACAAATGCACGGCCAGAACCGCGCCCGAGGCCCCAATTGGGTGACCGCGCGCCAGGGCGCCTCCGTCGGGATTGACGATATCGGGCGACAAGCCCGCACCACGCTGACAGGCAATGGTCTGAACGGCAAAAGCCTCCATGATTTCAGCGGTTTGGATGTCGGTTGCGCGCAGGTTGGTCTGTTGCAAGACCGACTGTACCGCCGCCACGGGCGCCAGACCGGGCAGTTTAGGGTCGCCGCCGATGGTTTGCCCGCCAAGGATCCGAACGCCCTTTAGGCCCAGGGCATTTGCGGTCTGCGCCGAGGCCACAACAACGACCGCAGCCGCATCCGCTGCAACCGCCATATTTGCCGCTGTGATCGAGCCTGATACCTGCGGCACGCGCGCGCAATGGCGCGGGGTCAGGTTTCGGGTGAACGGATCGGAGTTCACGCCGCAAAGGGGAAGGATGCCCAGATCGCGCTTGGACTGCATCGCCTTTTGATGGCTTCGGATGGCCCAGGCGTCTTGGGTTTCGCGATCAATGTTCTGCGATTGCGCCAGCCGGTCCGCTGCATCGGCCATGTTCGGATCGCGGTCAGGCCAGGGGGTGAACGGCGCCTGATCATAGGGTTCGGGGGCGCGTCCATCGGCAAAAGTGTGGGCGCGAAGGGGGCGGCGGGAATAGCTTTCGACGCCGCCAGCGATCACGATCTGGTGCTGGCCTGACCGCACCAACGCATCCGCCAGCATCAGCGCATCCAGCCCGCCCGCGCATTGTCGGTCGATCGTCAGGCCTGCAACACGATCCGGCAAACCGGCGGCCAGGGCCGAGACCCGCGCCGGGTTGCCTCCGGCGCCCAAAGCATTGGACAGGATCAGTTCGTCGACCTGATCCGGTGCGACGCCGCAATCGGCCAGCGCGGCCTGGATCACCGGCGCGGCCAGTTCGTGCGCGAGCAAATGTGACAACGCCCCATTGCGCGGCGCAATCGGGCTGCGTCGGGCGGCGATCAGCACCGAGCAGGTCATGTCGACTCCGACAGGCGGGATGCCAGCGCCTGAAGATCGGGTTTCCCGGCAGGCAACAGGGGCATTTGCGCGAGCTCGACAATGTGACGGGGGACTGCGGCATGTCCCAATTCCGCGCGGCACCTTCGGCGCAGGTCCCCAAGAGTCAAGCTGCCCTTGGGCTGGACAAACGCCACCAATGCGTGCCCGCGCTGGGCGTCCGGTACTGTCAGAACCGCGGCATGCAGAACCGAGGGGTCCTGCAAAAGCACGCGTTCCACCGCGTCCGGGAACACATTTTGATCGGCCACCGTGACCATCCGCGATTTGCGCCCGCGCAGATACAGGTTGCCTTTGTCGTCCAGATATCCCAGCTCGCCGACGGACAGATAGGCCTGATCCCAACGCGTGTCTGGTGTTTCGCCCTGGTCGTACCCCTCGAACAGGTAGGGCGAGCGGACCCAGATCTCGGAGGTTTCAAACGGGGCGGCGACCCGCAGAGAGACACCGGGATAGGCCTTGCCCACCGATCCGGCCGGGGTCGTGGCATCCGCCATCGTAATAAAGCTGGTTTCGCTGGCCCCGAAGAATTCCCGAATCGAGGCACTGGGGATTGCCGCTGCAAGCGCCGCGCGCAGGGGCGCGTCCAACGACCCGCCCCCGACGAACACCCGCGTAAGCTCTGGCAGGATCGGATCGGCCTCACCGGAGCCTAGGAGCAGCCGCAATTGGGTGGGCGTTGCATAAACTGTTGTGACCCCGTGCGTTTGCAGGCCTCGCAGCTGCGCGCGCGGGTGCAGACCAGACAGACAGACCAGATCCGCGCCCAGATGCAGGGCCTCCATCGCGGCAAACAGGGTCAGGGAATGGCCAATATCCCCCAAAATCGCATAGGTATCGGTGGGGAGGCTTCCAAAATGGCTAGCCGCCAGCTGAAAGCTGCGGATCCAGCTGTGCGGCTGGCGGCGGATGGTTTTCGGAGCGCCGCTGCTGCCCGAGGTTTGTACATACAGGCGTTGCACCGGTTCGGCGCGCGTTTGGATGGGTTTGCCCAGGCGGGTCAGGATCGAATGTCCCTGTTGCAAACCCTCGAGCAACGGGGCCAGCGACTCGGCCCTGGGGCCTCGCACCCGGCTGCGCGGATCTATTTGAAAAGTTGCGGTTTCAGTCGCCACGCAGGTCAGCCTTGCCATTGGGAAGTATTCGCTCTGGCCATGGGCCAGCGCCCCTGTCGTACCATTGATTTGCACATGCGGCCAATCGGTTTGGTACTACTCGGCCGCGGCTTGCGTTGGCAGATGGCGAAACTGACCGGCGCTGAACAACAAGGGCGATTGGGTGGCGTCGCATTCGAATTCGCTCACCTGCCCGATGAACAGGACATGATCGCCGACCTCGACCTCTTGCACCACCTCGGTTAGGAACACGGCCGCACAGTCTGCTAAGACGGGTTGACCCGAACGCTGGCCCAGGATCGGACGAAAACCAGGGCTCGGGCGTCCGGCGAAATGCAACGCTGTGGCCTGCATTGTCTCGGACAAGATATTCACCGCGTACTGGCCCGACTGGCGCAGTTTGCTTAGCATACGGCTTTGCTTGTCGATCGAGACCGTCACCAGGGCGGGGTCCAGCGAAACAGACATGAACGCGTTCGCCGTCATCCCGTGGTCGCCATCCTCTGTCCGGGTCGTGATCACCGTGACACCCGTTGCAAAGGTCCCACAGGCGTCGCGAAAAGCGCGCGGATTTAGGGGCTTGGTCTGCTTGGGCATCTGAGGGGTCTTTCCATTCAGCGTCGGGTTTTGCGTTGCAGTGGGCCTGCCGCGACATCGAAAACCGCCGTGGCATGGCCCGTCTCGCCCTAGCCCTACACGGTTTTCAGGGCCGAAGCATGGAAGCATTGTGCCCTGATTTTGACAGGGTTCGGCGGAACTGTTCTAGGGGCCAAACAACGGGTGAGGTCCGTGTCCATAAACGGAACATTAACCTCTGGCCGGGCAAAAAGAACTCAGCCGTCATAGCGGGTTTTGCACTTTCTTCAGAAAAAACGGATGGCGTGCGACGGAACCGCCGCGCTGCTGCGTAACACAATCAGGTGCACTGCGCCGAACGGCCCACCCCGGAGTGCCCATCACTCACGGACCCCCAATGATTTGATCGTTGCCGGGGTGGGCAAGACCGGCAGCACCGCAGGTAGCGGGACCCATTCGGTGCGCGGGGCGGATATCGGTTAGGTTTATCACCGATGCGGGCGTCAGGGCGCCACCGTGCGCCCCTGATCAACCTTTACAAAGCCCATCGCGCGCGGATCCAGCGCGATCGGTTCATGCACACCCACGCCCGAGATCACATATCCGCGGTGGAAATCTCGGATGTGGCGGGCCATCCATTCCTCGGCGGTTTCGGCGTCTTTTTCGCTGATCGCGGACAGAATGGCTTCGTGCGATTCCAGCAAACGGTGGCGCGCCTGGGGCACGCTGGAATACAGGTTCACCGTGGCCGAAAACAGCAAAGCACTGATCGGTGCGGACGAGATCGACAGGGCCGCATTCTGTGCGGCTTCGGCGATCATCTGGTGAAATTCTGTATCATTTCTAACAACATAGTCATCGTCATGCAGATTGGCGCGCAGATTGGCGACGTTGTCCTGAAGGTCGGACAAAAGCGATCGGGAAATGCGTTGCGCCGCCAGGTTCGCCGCATAGGGCTCCAGCAACATCTGCATTTCCCACAGCTCGAAGAAACTGACCTGTTTCAGCCCAAGCGCCCGGGTCACATCCGCGCCCACGGCGGACATATCCGGCGTGGAAACCCGCAGACGTTTGCCTGCACCGCGCTGCACCAGCCCAGCGTTTTCCAGGGATCGGATGCCCTCGCGCACGGTCGAGCGGTGCACCCCCAGGATCTCGGCCAGATCGGTTTCGGTCGGCAGCAGCTCGCCAGCTTTCAGCTGTCCGGCGATGATCTGCGCCTCGATGGCGTTGGCCACACGCTTATAGCCGGGCTCCAGCTTGAGATTGGTCAGAGTCGACGCAGATTTTGGGGGCGTGGCGGCCACGATCGTTCACTTTCTCTTGTGGCCCCGCCGAATTATTGATCCGCCATAAGGGCCCATTTTCGTCATCTTGAATGAAGCCGTCGGCCAGGTCAGGCAAGGGGGTTTTCGGGCGCGAAACAGGTAAAATGCAGATAACTATCTGAATTTAAATTGGAAAAACCTCTCCTCGCGCGTGCGCCCCTTTGCCCTCCTCTGCAAAACAGCTTCACGTTTTCCTATTGTCCGACAATCCTACATGATATAGATAAGGTCAAGCTCTTCTCGTGAAATCTTGTCGGAATCGCGAGGGGGCTCTTGGCAGAGCGCCGAAAATCGGATCGGATGCAGAAGGCTAAGATTGTAAGTGGCGATCAGTCGGCGTGGAGGACGCCATCGGGTCGTATCGGAAAGACATCGTGCCAGGGAGGAGAGGCCATGAACGTTCACGTCGGTAGAGCCGAAGGAAAAATCGCGACCTCTGTTGTCAACATGCGCTCGTTTGACCCCGATATCGTTGGGTCGATCTTTACGCGTGTGGATCTGAACTGGTCGAAAGAGGCCAGAGCGCAGTTTGTGTTCACCCCGCTGGGGGATCTGTCGCTGATCCGCTCGAAACACACCGCCAACGAAAGCGTGTCGCGCCGTCTGGAGCGCCACATGTCCTCTGAGGATGACGGTCATTATTTTGCGTGCTTGCCGCTGGTCGGGGGGGTTGAGGTGCGCCGATTCGGGCAGGGGTTTGAAATCAAGCCCAACCAGTTGACCCTGCTGAACACCAATGAAGAATACGAAATCGCGATGTCCGATACTCTGGACGCGCTGTGGCTGCGGATGCCGACCAAACTGCTGACGGCGCATGCGATTTCCGTGGACGATGTTTTGGGGCGCGCATTGGATGCCAAAAGCGGCCTGGGCCAGGTCGCCAAACAAATGATGTACGGGGCAATTTCGAACAAAAACGACCTGACTGAGCGCAGCGCGCGGATCTTCTCGCATTCCCTGCTGAGCTTTCTGGGCGAGGTCGTGAACACCAACCTGGGCGAAGAGCGTCTGTCCTCGACCCGTGGGCGGCGCAAGATCCTGGAACGCGCGCAGGAATTCATCGAAGAGCACATCCATGATGATGAACTGAACCCCGCCCGGATTGCACAAGGCATCGGGATCAGCGCTCGCTATCTGTCCGAGATTTTCGCCGCCGAGGGCACGTCGCCTATGCGGTGGGTCCGCCAGCGCCGCCTGGAGCTGTGCCGCATGGAACTGGAGCGCCAGAATGGTGGCCAGCAACTGATCTGCGAGATCGCCTATTCCGTCGGCTTCACCAACATCTCCAGCTTCAATCGTGCGTTCAAAGCGCATTTCGGGCATTCGCCCCGGGATCTGCTATCGCAAAAAGGCGCAGGTCAGAAGCGGATCAATTGACCGAAGACCTTCTGAAAAAGCGAACAAAAACGGGCCCTTCCAGCGGGCCCGTTTTCTTTTGTGCGTCCTGCCACTCGGCGTTTGCGCAACTGTGCAAAAACGGTGTTTTCGCTGCGCCGGTCTTGCAAATTATTAGTGCCCGCAGTGTCAAAGCCCGCAGTCTGGCTTGCGTAAGGTTCATTTAGGGAAACGCGCCAAAGCCTTTGTATGTGTCCTGCGGGATGTTGCGAAGCCAGACAAATGCCCCGGCGCCAGACCCTTTGCGATAGGGCGGGCCGCGCGGTCCTGCCCGTCGCGATTACCGAAGGGAGGGTGCGGCAATGGAAACGAATAAACGGCCCGTAGCGGTGGTGACCGGCGGACGTCAGGGGCTGGGGCGCGGATGTGCGATGGCCTTGGCCGAGCGCGGCTTTGATCTGGTCGTAATTGACCTGCATGAAGACGAAACCGCCCAGCAGACCATGGCCGATTTGCAGGCTGCCGGTGCTCAGGCGAAGTTCCTGCAAGGCGACGTGTCAAATATCGACGGTCATGCAGATCTGGCGCAGGCCGCCTGGGACGCGTTCGGGGGCATTGATTGCCTGGTGAATAACGCTGGTGTGGCCCCGTTGGCGCTGAGTGATGTGCTGACCATCAGCCCCGAAGCCTATGATTTCAATACTGGAATCAACCTGCGGGGCACATTTTTCCTGGCGCAGGCCGTGGCCCGTCTGATGGTCGCAGCGGGCAAGACGGATGCCTATCGCTCGATGATCTTTATCACCTCGATTGCCGCGAACCACGTGTCGGTTGCGATCCCCGAATACTGCATTTCCAAGGCGGCACTTTCGATGGTGTCGAGCCTGTTCGCCCTGACTTTGGCCGAGCAGGGCATCCATGTCCACGAGGTCCGCCCGGGCTTTATCCGGACCGCGATGACGACCGAGGGCGAGGGCTCGCCCACCGAGGCCATCGAGGCCCATATCGCCGCCGGGCACGTTCCCCAGAACCGCTGGGGCGAGGAACAAGATGTCGGGCGCAGCGTGGCCACTCTGGCCGCCGGAGAGCTGCCCTTCACCGTCGCACACCCCGTCTATGTCGACGGCGGTTATGGCATTCGGACGGCTTGACCGAACGAGTTGAACACCTGAAAATCACCAATAAGGGAGAGGAAACCTATGAAAAACATTAAGAAAAACATCGGCTACGGCGCGGTTGCCGGTCTTGGCCTGATGGCCATGGCGGGCGCAGCCCAAGCAGGCCCCACCTGTGCCGACGGCCCGATCCAGATCGGCTCGGTTTCGACCGTGACCGGCCCTGTCGATTTCTCGGCCGGCCCGAAAACCACCGCAGCTTATTTCGATATGCTGAATGAATCGGGCGGCATCAACGGCTGTCAGATCGCCTATGAAATGGCCGACGACCGCGGTGATCCGCTGGTGGCCACCCAGGCCGCGCGGAACCTGATCGATAACAACGAAGTTGTGGCCATGGTCGGCAGCGCCAGCCTGCTGGATTGCGGTGTGAACGCCGCCCTGTACCAGCGCTCGAACGTGCTGAGCGTTTCGGGCCTGGGTGTTGATCCGGTTTGCTACAGCTCGCCCTCGGTTGCGCCCGTCCACCCTGGACCCTACGCGCTGTCCACTGCGATGCTGTATTACGCAAGCGAAGAACTGGGCGCGAAAAACGTCTGTGCCTTCAACTATGTGATCGGTGGCTGGCGTGAAGCCATGGAAAACGCGCTGACCGACTGGGAGAAAATCACCGGCGGCAAGCTGAAGGTTCTGGACATGACCCTGCCGGTTCAGGGCGACCTGACCCCCTATCTGATCCGAGCGCGTGACGAAGGCTGTGACGCCGTGTTCACCAACCAGGTCGAGCCGGGCATCGTGCAGTGGATCAACACCGCGGACGCGCAGGGCATTTCGGGCATCGACTGGGTGTTCCTGGCCTCGGGCTATACCGAAGGTGTGGCCTCGGCCCTCAAGGACTCGCCCCAGCCGATCTATGTCGGAACCGAGTGGGAGCCCTACACCCTGCAAAACGAAGCCAACGCTGACTGGTTGAACCTGGTGACCAAAGCAGGTCTGGCCCCCAGCGCCTTCTCGCAAGGTGGGTATCTGGCCGGTCGTGTGATCACCGATGTGATCGCAGGCATCGACGGTGAAGTCACCCGCGACGCCGTTGCAAGCGCGCTGCGCAAGATGGACCCCGTCACCTATTCGATCGCAGCAGGTCCCTACCTGTTCGGTAAAGGTGCCACGGATGGTCCGATGCGTGCCACCAAAGTGGTCAAGCTGAACGCTGGTGCCTGGGAAGTTGTAACGCCCGAGTGGCTGGACGTTCCCGCCGCCAACTAAATCAACGCTGGGCCGGGGGCAGGCAATCGCGCCTGCCTCCGGTTTTGCATTTGGCAAGGAAAATCTTATGGATTCACTTCTTACATCCGCAGTAGCCGGCCTGTCTGCCGGTGGCGCCTATGCGATCCTGGGGGTCTGTGTGGTGTTCACGTATCGGCTGGTGGCCGTTGTGAACTTTACCGCGACGGCCTTGGGCGCTGTCGGAGCCTTCGTCATGGTCATGCTGACCGAGCTTGGCTATCCCATGTTCCCCGCCGTCCTGACCGGTGTCGTTGCTGGGACTTTGGCCTCGGTTCTGGTCGGATTCGTGACGACCATCTGGTTTTCCGGGTCTACTCAAACCGTGAAGGCCGCTGTTACGGCGGCGCTGCTGGTTTGCATCATCGCGCTGGGTCTGCGCCTGACGGGCGGTCAGCATCCGCGCGCCTTCCCCGATCTGGTTGGCGGTGCCGGGATGCAATTGGCTGGCGTTACCATCACCGCCGCCTCGTTGGTGGCGATTGGTTTGGCCGTGCTGCTGACCATCGCGGTCGAACAATTCCTGGGCCGCACCCGGACAGGCCTGCAGCTGCGCGCCCTGTCCGAAAAACCCATGGCAGCCGAGCTGCTGGGCATTCCGGTGCGCCGCCTGGCCATTGGGGTCTGGGCCCTGTCCGGCGCGATGACCACCATCGCGCTGATGCTGGTGGCTCCGCTGCGCTCGCCTGATTTCGGGTCGCTCAGCCTGCTGGTCGTGCCTGCCTTTGCCGCTGCGCTGGTCGGGTCGTTCAACAGTTTCCGCGCGGCGCTGATCGGCGGCATCCTGATCGGTGTTGTCGAGGGTCTTGCCAGTGGCTTTGTCAGCCTGGCGCAATATCGGGCCGCCGTGCCTTTCCTGGTCATTCTGACCGTACTTATGTGGTCACAAAGAGGAGCGCGTTGGGATGAAGCGCGATAGCATTCACGCCGCCCTGAAAACGGCGGCCATGGTAATCGTTGTCGGTGCATTGTGCCTGACGCTGTTGCCGAACTACTGGATTTTCCTTCTGACGGCCGTGTTCATCATCGGCATGTCGCTGCAAAGCCTTGGCCTGGTTGTGGGCCGTGCGGGCATGATCTCGTTGTGCCAAATGAGCTTTGCCGGCGTTGGGGCCTGGACCGTGGGCTATCTGAACGTGATGAACTTCCCTGGTGGGCTGTTCGTCTGGCTGCTGATCGGTGGCTTTGCGGCCTTGCCCTTTGGCCTGATCATCGGCCTTCCGGCGCTGCGTTTGCGCGGGATCAACCTGGCCATTGTGACGCTGGGCTTCGCCGTTGCCTTTGGCGTGGTGCTGGGCACGATCACCTATCCGGGTCAGACCTCGTTCAAGATGGTTGCGCGCCCGGCCGGGTTCGAAAGCGACCAGGGTTACTTTATCCTGGTGCTGGCCATCTATGGTATCGTTGCGATCGCGCTGGAATTCGTGTCGCGCTCGCGCCTCGGAGCGTCATGGCTGGCCGTCAGCCATTCTGAACGCGCCGCTGCTTCTTTGGGCGTTTCGATCCCTCGCGCCAAGCTGAGTGCTTTTGCGCTGAGCGCCTTTATCGCCGGGATCTCGGGTGGTTTGCTGGCCGGGTATATGGGCACTTTGCTGGCCGATAACTTCTCGATGATGCAGTCGCTGGTGCTGTTTGCCGTGGCCATCATGGTTGGCGCGCATTTCCCGATGGGGGCAATTCTGGGCGGTGTTCTGGTTGCCCTGTTCCCCGAGCTGCTGCGCCGTCTGTCGCTGCCGCAGGATCTGGGCAGCGTGTTCTTTGGTCTGGGCGCCGTGCAGGCGCTGAGCACCGGGGAAACCATCAGCGAAACCTTTGCCCGCCTGGGGCGCAAAATCATGCCGCGCAAGATCAAGGATGGTCCGCGTGCTGGGGATGATGCCTTGCCTGCGACCCGCACCGACACACCTGCCGAAATCGTGCTCGAGGCCCGTGATCTGACAGTCCGTTATGGCAACGTGGTCGCGCTGAACAGCGCCAATATCGTGGTGCGCAAGGCGACGGTCGTGGGTCTGATCGGCCCGAATGGCGCTGGGAAATCCACCTGCGTGGATGCCCTGACCGGGTTCATCCACGGCTACGAGGGCGACGTGGTGTTCCAAGGCAAATCGGTGAACGATTTGCAGGCCACGCAGCGTGCGCGTGCTGGTTTGCGCCGCACCTGGCAGACCACCCGGATCGCACCCGAGCTGACCGTGGGCGACTATGTCAACCTGGCCTCGGGCGGTGGTCTGAGCGATCAGGAAATCGACGCGGTTCTGGCCTGGCTGGATTGTCCCTCGGCGGATGTGCTGATCTCTTCGGTGGACTCGGGCGCGCGTCGCCTGCTGGATGTGGCGGGTGTTGTCGCTGCGCGGCCTCCGGTCATTCTGCTGGACGAACCGGCCGCCGGTCAGTCCTATGCCGAGGCCGTCATGCTGGGCAAACGCATCGCGGAAATCCCGGAACGCTTTGGCTCGTCCGTGCTGCTGATTGAACACGATATGGACCTGGTCCGCACCGCCTGTTCGCAGGTCACCGTTCTGGACTTTGGCACCGTTCTGGCCGCAGGCGCGACCGAAGAAGTGCTGGATCTGCCGGTGGTGAAAAAGGCCTATATGGGCATCGATTTCGAACACGAGGAGGCCGCAGAATGAACGTTCTGGAAACCCAAGAGCTGGAAATCAAACGTGTCGGCATCCCCGTCGTTCGGGATCTCAGTATCATCGCGCGCGCAGGCGAAATCAGCGTTCTGCTGGGCGCCAACGGGGCCGGGAAGACCACTCTGCTCGAGGGAATCTCGGGCGTGGCGCCAGTCTCGGCGGGCAAGATCATCCTGGCGGGCAACGACATGGGCAAGCTGAAACCGGGCACCCGGGCCCTGTCTGGCATCGCGCATGTGGAACAGGGCCGGACGATCTTTGGCTCGATGACGACCGAAGAAAACCTGCGCGTCGGCATGCACGAGGACAGCAGCCTGGAAGAGGTCTATGAGTTGTTCCCCGAACTCTTGGCGCGTCGCGATGTGCAATCGATGATGCTGTCGGGCGGCGAGCAACAGATGGTCGTGATCGGCCGCGCCCTGGTGGGCCGTCCGCGCGTGGTTCTGATCGACGAAATGTCCGCCGGTCTGGCCCCCGTGGTTGTCAGCCGACTGATGAAAGGCGTGCGCCGTCTGGCCGATCAGGGCTTGGCCGTGGTGCTGGTGGAACAGTTCGCCAACCTGGCGCTGGAAATCGGGGATCGGGCCTATGTGATGCGCCGTGGCTCGATCGTCTACGAAGGCGATTGCCCGACTTTGTTGAATGATCCCGAGATGTTGCACCATCTGTACCTTGGAGATCTGGGCGACGAAGACACCGCAGCGTAATCCCTTCCGTGGCTGTGGTCAGCGGGCAGGCGTCTTGGCAACAAGGCGCCTGTTTGCCGTTTTTGCATAGTCTTCTGCGCTCTGTGCCCGCAGCGCAAAATCATCGCGCTTGGCGCAGCAATTTCACTGGACGTGCTGGCCTAACATTTCTCTCAAACGACAAATTTTAATGGGAGTGAGACCATGAGCGACAGGAAACTAGAGGGCAAGGTTGCCATCGTAACGGGGGCCGCCAGCGGCATTGGACAGGCCGTTGCGCTGCGTTTTGCCGAAGAGGGCGCCAAGCTGGTTCTGGCCGACCTGAATCCCAGCGACGCGACGCAAAAGCTGATCCAGGACATGGGCGGCACCGCCATGCAGGTGAAGGTCAACACGACCTCGGACGCGGAATGCCAGGCCATGGTTGCAGCCGCGGTTGCCGAATTCGGGCAGGTGGACACGGGCGTTTTTGCGGCGGGGATCCGTCAGGACCCGATGTCGATGCTGGAAATGGAGATGTCGGCCTTTGATCTGATGATCGACATCAACATGAAGGGCGTTCTGCGCTCGGCCCGTGCCTTTGCCAATCAACTGATGGCGCAGGGCACCGGCGGCACGATCGTCAACATCGCCTCGACCGCCGGTAAAATTCCGATCCCCGGCTCGGGTCCCTACTGCGTGGCCAAGGCGGGTGTGATCATGATGACCAAAGTGATGGCGCTGGAGCTGGCACAAACCGGCATCCGCGTGAACGCTTTGGCGCCGGGCTTTACCGAGACCCCGATGTGGGACGTGCCCAAAGGCAGCGAAGAGGATCAGTGGGCCATGAGCCTGACCCCGATGGGGCGCAATGGCACCGCCCGCGAACAGGCCGAAGCCGCGCTGTTCCTGGCCTCCGAAGACAGCAGCTATACCACCGGGCAGACGCTGTATTCGGCCGGCGGTCAGTTCGTCGATTGATCCGGGCAGAATGACGATGAGCAAAGAGAAATCCATTTTCATCACCGGCGCAGGATCGGGCATCGGGGCGGCAACGGCCCGGTTGCTGGCGGCCGAGGGCTGGCGCGTTGGTCTGGCCGATCGCGATGGTCAGGCGGTGCAGGCATTGGCCGAAGAATTGGGCGCGGGGGCCGCGCCCTACACAGTGGACGTGCTGGATCGCGCCGGTTTTCGCGCGGCCCTGACCGATTTCGCCGGATCCTCTGGCCAAATCGCGGCCCTGTTCAACTCGGCCGGGTTGCTGGACATGCGCCCCTTTGCCGAAGCCTCGTTGGATCGGATGCAGGCCGTGATGGATGTGAATGTGACGGGCGTGATCAACTGCATTCAACAGGCCTTGCCCTATCTGCATGCCCATGGCGATGCGCGGATCGTGACCATGAGCTCGGCCGCTGCGATCTATGGCGTGCCCGATCTGGCCGTCTATTCAGCCAGCAAATTCGCCATTCGCGGGCTGACCGAAGCCTTGAATATCGAATTTGAAAAGCTGGGCGTTTGGGTCAGTGACGTGATGGTCGGCTATGTCGACACACCAATGCTGTCTCAGGCCGACCACGCCGCCAAATCGGTTGAACTGGCCGGCATCCACGTGACCCCCGAAATGGTCGCCGCGACGGTGCAACAGGCCCTGAAGGATCGTCAGGTGCACTGGTTCGTCCGCGAGGATGATAAGGGCGCGCAGGACTTTTTCGATCAGACCCCCATGGCCGAACGGCGCGACCTCATGCGCCCGTCGACCGGGTATTGACCAAAACGGCGCACCGACACCTTCCCGCTTTGCAAAGCAATGGTGCCGGTGCTGCCAAAACCACCCAAGACCGTGGTCTAGCATCATTGCAAGGACGCGCAGACCCCGCCCCGAACCGCCTGAATGGTGACCGGGGCCGTAAACCAGACATTTGCCCGCTGCCGGAGAGAGCGGATTAGGCAAAGGAGGAGCTAGAGTGAAAGATTCAGAGAACATGATGCCAGACATGGCCGTCGGGGTGGAATCCCGCCAGATCGACGTCAACGGCGTTTCGGTCACCTATCACGAGGCAGGTCAGGCCAACACCGACACCGCACCGATCGTGCTGGTGCACGGCTCGTCAGGGTCCACCATGGGCCATTTCGGATTCCTGTTCCCGATGCTGGCCGTGCGCCACCGGGTGATCTCGCTGGATTTGGCGATGCCCATCGCCGAGGGCGAAAAGCTGGAACTGGCGCATCTGGAAGCCCAGGTGATGGCCGTTATCAAGGACAGCTGTGGCGACACGCCCGTGACGCTGCTGGGCTTCTCGCTGGGGGCCGTGGTTGCGGCGTCGTTGGCGGCTCAGAACCCTGAAACGGTTGAAAATCTTGTGCTTTTGGCCGGTTGGGCCAAGACGGACACGATGATGACCTTCTTTAACCGCACCTGGTTTGCCCTGCGCAATGCCGGTGTCCCCGAGATCAACGATTACACGATCTATGCTGCCTTTGGCGCGCCGTTCCTGGCCGACAAAACGGTGGAAATGATGACCGCAGGCGCAATGCCGCTGGATGCCTTCGTGGACGCCCAGATGGAGTTGAACGCCCGTATCGACATCTCGGATCTGGTGCCGCAGATCAAGGCCAAGACGCTGGTGATCGCCGGGACCTATGACCAGATGGTCGCCGTGCACCACTGCCGTGGGCTGTTCGGGATGATTGATGATGCCCGCTATGCCGAGGTGGGCTCGGGTCACGCGGTGGTGTTTGAACGCGCCGCCGAGGTCACGCGCCTTGTCGACCGGTTCAACATGAACCCCGACGAATACGCGGCCGGTGAAACCATACCCGCTGTGAAACCCTAAGGCCCGGAGGAGACTAAGATGACCGATACAAATATCATTCACGAGACATCCATCATCATCGTTGGCGCTGGCTTTGGCGGGCTGGGCATGGCGATGAAACTGAAAGAGCACGGCGAGGACGATTTCGTTATCCTCGAGCGGGCCGACGACGTGGGCGGCGCCTGGCGCGACAACACCTATCCGGGTGTGGCCTGTGACGTGCCTTCGCATCTGTACTCGTTCTCGTACATGCCGAAACCGGACTGGACCCGCGTGTTCTCGCCCGGTGGTGAGATCTGGGAATACCTGCGCGATTGCGCCCGCAAATCGGGCCTGGTGCCGCACATCCATTTCGGCGCGAACCTGGAAAAAGCCACCTGGGACGAAGCGACCCAACGCTGGACCGTCGAAACCCCGCTGGGCACCTGGCGCGCGCGCTACATGATCACCGCGACCGGTGTTCTGGCCGATGCGGTTTTGCCCGACATTCCGGGTCTGGACGGCTTTACCGGGGATTCGTTCCATTCGTCGAAATGGGATCACTCGGTTGCGATCGAAGGCAAACGCGTCGGCATCGTCGGCTCGGGCGCTTCGGCCCTGCAAATCCTGCCGGAACTGGCCAAAACCGCCGGCGAGGTGGTGATGTTCCAGCGCAGCGCGCCCTATGTGGTGCCGCGTCCGGACCGCGCCTATACCGAGGCCGAGAAGCGTACCTTTGAGCGCCTGCCCGAAACCATGGACAAGCTGCGCGAGGATATCTTCTGGTTCGGTGAAACCATGTTTGCACAGCGCCGCAACGTGCCCACGGCCCTGGCCGAAGCACGGGATATGGCCCTGGGCCACCTGGCGGATCAGGTCTCTGACCCCGAGCTGCGCGCCAAGCTGACCCCCGATTACGAGATCGGCTGTAAACGTGTTCTGATCGCCAACAACTACTTCCCGTCGTTCAATCAGGACAACGTGACACTGGAGACATCGGCACTGGCCAGCGTGAAGGACGGCACTGCTGTCGCCGTCAGCGGCAACGAATACGATGTTGACGTTCTGGTCTTTGCGACCGGGTTCGAGGCACCGCAACCGCCCGTGGCCCATGTGGTCTATGGCAAAGGCGGCAAGAAGCTGGCCGATCAGTGGGATCGCGGCATGCAGGCCTATGACTCGATTGCTGTGCCGGGCTATCCCAACATGTTCATGGTTCTGGGGCCGAACACCGGTCTGGGCCACCACACGATGGTCTTCATGATCGAGGCTCAGGTTGACTATATCCTGGGGGCGCTGGATTACGCCAAGGACAAGGGCTTCGAAGTTCTGGAAACCACGCCCGAAGCCGAGGCTGGCTATCTGGACGGGATCGAGGATCGCGCTTCTGGCACCGTCTGGATGGAGGGTGGCTGTAAGTTCTGGTACCGCGATCCCGAAAGCGATCGCCTGACGGTTCTGTGGCCCGACTTCGCCTATGCCTTCCGTGATGAGAACGGCACGTTCCATCCCGAAGGCTATGTCGGTCAGCCCGCGACGGCTGCCGAGTAAGCAATTGGCAGGTGCCTGGGGCTCGCTCCCCTCTGTTGTTCCGGGCGCCTGTCAACTGACATCCATCTGAAAACGAGCGTGAATATGACGTCACCAAAAACTGCCCTGGTCACTGGGGCCTCCAGCGGGCTGGGCGCGCATTTTGGGCGTGTTTTGGCTGCGCAGGGATATCATGTCCTGCTGGCCGCGCGCCGATTGGACAAAGTTGCGGATCTGGCTGGCGAAATCGCCATGGACGGGGGCAGTGCAGAGCCGTTGAAGATGGATGTCACCAATGCTGCCTCGGTCGACACCGCGTTTGAAACCATGATCCGCCCACCGGACGTGGTGATCAATAACGCAGGTGTCGCCGGGGACGGTTTGGCCATGGACATGACCGAAGAGGTCTTTGACATGGTCATGGATACCAACCTGAAAGGGGTGTTTCTGGTCTCGCAAGCCGCCGCGCGCGGTATGCAATCGCGCGGGCAGGGCGGGGCGATCGTGAACATTGCCTCGATCCTGGGGCTGCGGGTGGCAGGGGGCGTGTCGGCTTATACTGCCTCGAAGGCCGGGCTGGTACAGCTGACCAAGGCCCACGCGCTGGAATGGGCGCGCTATGGCATCCGCGTGAATGCGCTGTGCCCGGGCTATATCGAAACGCCTTTGAACCGCGAATTTTTCGAAACCGAGGCCGGCAAGGCGCTGATCCGGCGCATCCCGCAGCGCCGTTTGGGTCAGCTAAGCGACCTTGATGCGCCCCTTCTCATGCTTCTGTCCGACGGGGCCGCCTATGTGACCGGCTGCGCCCTGCCTGTGGATGGCGGCCACCTTGTTTCCAGCCTGTAGAGGTTCCTGATGGATTTCACCCTATCGCCTGCGGTCGAAGACTACCGCGCCCGTATCGCCGCCTTTGTCGAGGCCGAGATTCTGCCCGTTGAGGCAGATCGCAGCAATTTTGACGAACATGGCAACATTTCCGAGGCCGCGCTGGAACCGCTGCGCGCCAAGGCCAAATCCCAAGGCCTGTGGGCGCTGCAAGTGTCCCGTGAATGGGGCGGGCAGGGCCTGGGCAAAATGGGCATGGCTGTTTGCTATGAGGAAATGAACCGCTCCATCTTTGGCCCCGTCGTGTTCAACTCGGCCGCGCCGGATGACGGCAACATGATGATGCTGGACACGTTGGCCACCGAGGACCAGAAAAAACGCTGGCTGACTCCGATTGTGAATGGTGATGTGCGCTCGGCCTTTGCGATGACGGAACCGCATCCCGGTGGGGGCTCGGATCCGGGGATGATGCTGACCAAAGCTACGCGCGATGGCGATGGCTGGGTGATCGAGGGCCGCAAATGGTTCATCACCGGTGCCGAGGGCGCTGCGCATTTCACCCTGATGGCGCGGACCTCGGATGATGCGCGCCGCGGGCTGACTGCATTCCAATTCCACAAAGACACCCCCGGCTGGCATATCGAACGTCGCATCCCGATCATGGGCCCCGAGGAACATGGCGGTCATTGCGAACTGATCTTTGACGGGCTGCGTGTCCCGGACGAGGACGTGCTGATGGGCGAAGGCCGCGGCCTGAAGGTCACGCAGGCCCGTCTGGGCCCGGCGCGTCTGACCCACTGCATGCGCTGGCTAGGCCTGTCCAAACGCTGTGTTGAGATTGCCACCGACTATGCCACGTCGCGCATGGGCTTTGGTGTCAAACTGATCGAGCGCGAAAGCGTGCAGATAATGCTGGGCAAGCTGGCGATGGACATCGAAGTGGGTCGCCTGTTGGTGATGAAAGCCGCCTACGAAATTGATCAGGGCCGGTATGGGCAAAAAGAGGTCTCGATGGCGAAAATCCACGTGGCCAACCTGCTGCATCAGGCCGCTGACGTGGCGATCCAGCTGAACGGCGCGCGGGGCTATTCCACCGATACGCCGCTGGAGTGGATCTATCGCTATGCCCGCCAGGCCCGTCTGGTGGATGGTGCGGACGAGGTGCACAAGATGGTGCTGTCGCGCCACCTGAACAACCTGGGGCGTGATTTCTGGTCGTGGGATGCGGCCGATGGCTGAGATCGCAACCTATGCCGCCAATCACCGCCCGCTGACTCCGCTGGATTTCCTGGATCGCGCGGTCGAAGGGTTCCCTGATCGTCCCGCTGTCATCTGGCAGGGCCGAACCTGGAGCTATGCCGAATTCGCCGGGCTGGTCGCCGCGATGGCGGACCTGCTGCGCGAAAACGGGGTGGGTCCGGGGGATACCGTTGCCGTCATGTCGGGCAACCGCCCTGAAATGCTGGCCGCGCATTATGCGATCCCTGCCGTGGGGGCGGCGCTGAACGCGCTGAACACTCGGCTGGATCCGTCCGTGGTCGAGTACATCCTGTCCCATTCCGGGGCGAAACTGGTTCTGGCTGACCCGGCCGGAGCTGCCGTGACAGGCGAGGCCGCCGCTAAGGTTGGGCTCAAGAGTTTTGTCTTTCCTCCTACCGACACTTCTTCGGAGGGTCTGAACCTGCTTGATGCCGCGCCTGTCACGGATTGCTCGTTTGCGGCGGGGGTGTCGGATGAATTCCAGCCGATCGCGCTGAACTATACCTCGGGCACGACGGGGCGCCCCAAGGGTGTTCTGCTGAACCATCGTGGTGCGTATTTGAATTCGTTGGGCAACGTGATCTCGCTGGGGTTTGACGCACAAACGGCCTATCTGTGGACCCTGCCGATGTTCCATGTGAACGGCTGGAGCCACACCTGGGCGGTGACCGCAGTTGGCGGTGTGCATATCTGTCTGGACAAAGTTATTCCCGCCGACATTTTCGCGCTGATCAAGGAGCATGGCGTCACCCATATGGCCTGTGCGCCGGTGGTTCTGTACATGCTGCTGAACGATCCGGCTCGTGCCGAACGCGACCCGTCCAAACCGTTGCGCGTGGCCAGTGGCGGCGCGGCACCCACCAGTGCTCTGATCGAAGAGATGGAGACACTGGGCTTTGAATTCATTCACCTTTATGGCCTGACCGAGTGTTTCGGCCCCACCACGATGCGGCGTCTGGATGTGTCCGAGCAAAGCGCCAGCACCCAGGATCGCGCGCAGATGCTGGCCCGTCAGGGCACGCGCCATGTGGCGGCCAATTTGCTGCGCGTTGTGGATGATCAGGGCCAGGATGTGCCTGCGGATGGCGAAACCCTGGGCGAGATCGTCCTGCAGGGCAACACGCTGATGAGCGGCTATCACAAGGACCCCGATGCCACCGAGAAAGCGTTCTCCGGCGGGGTGTTCCACTCGGGTGATCTGGCCGTGCGCCACCCCGATAATCAGATCGAAATTCGGGATCGCTCCAAGGATCTGATCATCTCGGGCGGCGAGAATATCTCTAGCCTCGAAGTCGAAGACGCCCTGCACAGCCACCCGGATGTAACGCTGGCGGCCGTGGTTGCAGCGCCTGATCCCAAATGGGGCGAGGTGCCGTATGCCTTTGTCGAAACCCGCCCGGGCGCCGCGCTGGCCGAGGCCGATCTCAAAGCCCATTGCCGCGCGAAACTGGCAGGTTTCAAGGTGCCCAAACGCTTTGTTGTGGCCGAGCTGCCCAAGACCGCGACTGGCAAGATCCAGAAATTCGAACTGCGCCAGACCGCGTCTGAGCTGGCCGCGCAACCTCAAGAGGCCCGCACATGACCCTGGACACGACCATCACCGTTAATGGCTCTTTGGATTTCGATCCGGCCGCGCTATGTGACTATCTGCGGGACCAGCTGGATGCGCCCGACGCCCCGATCACCTTTGATCGGATCAGCGGTGGACAGTCCAACCCGACCTACAAGGTGTCGCTGGGCGACCGTCACATGATCCTGCGCAAACAGCCGCCCAGTATTGTGGCCAAAGGCGCCCATGCGATCGACCGTGAATACCGAGTCCAAGAAGCCCTGGGCCCGACCGATGTGCCGGTGCCTCAGCCGGTGCTGTTTCATGACGATCCGGCGCTGATTGGGACCCCGTTCTATCTGATGGAGTTCCTGGAGGGGCGTGTTTTCGATACGGCGGACATCCCGGATGTCTCGCCCCAGGATCGCCACGCGATGTATCTGTCGATTGCCGAAACCATGGCCAAAATGCACGCGGTACGCCCTGATCAGATCGGGCTTGGCGATTTCGGTCGCCCGGGCGGGTATTTCGAACGGCAGGTGCGCCGCTGGTCGGGGCAGTTGGACAATTCCACCCTGGACGGTCTGGACGAGCTGCGCGCATTGCGCAAACGGATCGAGGCCACGCTGCCCGAGGATGACGGGTTCGTCTCGATTGCGCATGGTGATTTCCGGGTTGGCAACATGATGTTCCATCCGACCGAACCGCGCGTGATCGCGGTGCTGGATTGGGAACTGTCCACGATTGGTCACCCGCTGGCGGATCTGGGCTTTTGCTGCATGCCCTGGAACACCAGCTCGGATGAATATGGCGGGGTTTTGGATCTGGATCGCGCCGCCTTGGGCATCCCGACCGAAGAAGAGTTCGTGGCCCATTACCACGCGCATCTGCCCAGTGTTGGCCCGCTGCAGCCCTTCCACAAGGCCTTTGCGCTGTTCCGTTTTGCGGTGATCTTTGTGGGCATTGCCGAGCGCGCCCTGGCGGGCGTGGCCTCCAGCGACAACGCGGCGGATCTGGCGCCCTTGGCCCGTCGTTTTGCCATCCGCGCGCTAGAGGTGCTGGACGCCGCCGAGGCATAAGGTCGGCCCGGTATAACCAGGTATCACCGTCGCGTGTGTGCGATGTTAAAGGCGCGACGGTGAGCGATGAAATTCGCCTCTTCCTCTGATTTCAGCTGATCGCGCTCGGCCGAGCGCATCAGCCGTTCGGCCAGAATAAACGAGGCGATGGCGATGAACACGCTGCCCGCCATTTGTCCGATCAGCACGCCCTCGGCCCCCCAAAGACGCGCACCCAGATAGACAAAGGGCACGATCCCCAGCGTATTGCGCCCCCAGTTCACCCAGGTGGAATAGAACGGGTGGCCCAGGTTGTTATAGGCCGCGTTGCCCAGAAAAATGATGCCCGTAAAGATCCACGCCAGCGACAGCGGTCCGCAGAACAGATAGATCAGATCGCGTGCGATGCCTTGGGCATTGAACATGTCCGCGATGGTGCCGCGCAGCAGGAACAGCACGGCGATGACGGGGAACACATAGATCACGATCAGGAAAATGCTGCGATTGAAGGCTTGGCGCACACGGTCATGACGCCCGGCCCCGAAATTCTGTCCGATAATCGGCCCGATCGAGCCCGACATGGCAAAGATCAGCGCAAAGGCAATCGGTGTCAGACGCCCGATAATGGCCATGCCTGCCACGGCGGCCTCGCCGAACTCGGCAGCTGCACGCGTGACATAGGCGCCCCCCACGGGGGCCGCGACATTGGCCAGCATCGCAGGGATTGCAATGGCCGCGATCGGGCGCAGATCACGCGCTAGGGCGGGCAGGTTCAGACCGCTGAAGCCTCCGAACCGACGGGTGATATACCACAGGCCCGTCGCAGCCACTGAAATACGCGAGGCCACCGAGGCCCAGGCGGCTCCGTCCAGCCCCATCTCCAGCACAAAGATGAAGATCGGGTCCAGCACCGCGTTCACGACTCCGGCCACGATGGTCACGATCATCGACAGACGTGCCGCGCCGTGGCTGCGCAGGGCCGCGGAACAGACGATCCCGATCAGCAGGACAGGCATCGTGGGGATGAGGATCTTCAGATAGGACACGGCCAGTACCTGCGTCTGCCCGCTGGCGCCGATCAGGCCCGTGAGTTCAAACAGATGCGTATACAGCAGCGTGGCAAAGGCAATGGCAAAGCTGACGCCGACGATAAGCACATGAGTCAGCTGCTCGGTTGCGCGTTCGGGGCTGCCCTGGCCCAGCGACTTGGCCACCATGGCCCCGCCGGTGATGCCCAGCCCGATGCTGACCGAGGTGGTCATGAACAAGATCGTCCCGGCAAAGCCAACAGCCGCGGCCAGCTCGTCCACGCCCAGCATCGAGATGAACAACATGTCCACCAGATCAACCACGAACAGCGCCACGAATCCCACCGCCGAGGTCAGCGACATGGTGATGATGTGCCGCGTCAGGCTGCCGGTCAGGAACTTGGCCTTCGCGTCGGGGGGCTGTTTGTCGGTGGGCGGGCTCACGCGGATTTCTCGGCCATGATGGATTTCATGCGCTCTTCGATCTCGGCGTTCCAGTCATCGCGGTTCTCGCGGATGCTGGCCAGATAGGCCTCGTTTTCATAGGCGGGGATCGCGGGATCATAATGCTCGGCGACGATCAGCATCGAGCGTCGGTCCATCTCGTTGAAGGCATCAGCCATGCGGTCGGCCTGATCGCGGGTGTATCCCAGGGCCTCGATGGCAGAGCGGCCCATCCGGATCGAGCTGTCATAGCTTTCACGGATGATGTCGCGACAGCCCGCGTGCCACAGATCATAGACATGGTTGCGATCCACCGCGCGGGCCACGATATGCAGGTCAGGATAGGTGCTGTGCAGATAGTGCACCAATTCCGTGATCTGGTCGCGGTCATCAATGGCCACGACAAACAGCTTGGCCTCGGCAATCCCGGCCGCATGCAGCAGGTCGGGGCGCGTGGCATCACCGTAATAGGCCTGCACGTCGAACGCCTTGAGCATCTCCAGCTGTTTCGAGCTGAAATCCATTACGGTCGGCGACATCCCGGCACTGCGCAGCATCCGCGCGACGATCCCGCCCACACGGCCATGCCCGGCAATGATGATGTCGCCTTTTTCCTCGATGGCGTCCATTTCGCGCTCTTCCGCGGCGGAAAAGCGCGGCGCGATCACGCGGTCATACAGGATGAACAGCGCGGGCGTCAGCAGCATCGACAAGGCCACGATCAACAGCAACCGGTCCGCCAGATCGCCGGGGATGACGGCGTTGGCGACGGTAAAGGACAGCAGGACAAAGCCGAACTCGCCCGCCTGTGCCAGGCCCAGACTAAACAGCCAGCGATCCGCGCCGCCCAGTTTGAACACCACCGCCAGCACAAACAGCACCGCCATTTTCAGCACCATCAGCCCAAGGGTCAGCGCCAGGATCACCGCGAAATTGTCAAACAGCAGGCCAAAGTTGATACCCGCGCCGACAGTCATGAAGAACAGGCCCAACAGCAGGCCCTTGAACGGGTCGATATCGCTTTCCAGCTCGTGCCGGTATTCGCTGTTGGCCAGAACCACACCGGCCAAGAACGTCCCCAGCGCAGGCGACAGCCCGACCAAAGACATCAGCAGCGCAATACCGATCACGATCATCAGGGCCGTGGCCACGAACAGCTCGCGCAGTTGCGCCCCCGCGATGAACCGGAAAATCGGGCTGGTCAGGTAGGATCCGATGCCCACCACGGCGGCAATCGCGCCCAGCGTCACCAGCGCCACGCCCCAGCCGGGCAGCCCGTCCACCAGGCTCAGCGAGGGGCCATGCCCGTCATCGCCATGACCTGCGCCGTGCGACATGGCCTCGCTCAATTCGGGCAGGGCCAACAGCGGGATCAGCGCCAGCATTGGGATCACCGCGATGTCCTGGAACAGCAGCACCGAGAAACTGGACTGCCCGCCGTCGCTCTTCATCAGGCCCTTTTCACCCAGCGTTTGCAGCACGATCGCAGTCGAGCTGAGCGCCAGCACCAGCCCGATGGCCAGCGCCACGGTCCAGGGTTGGCCAAAGATCAGCGCAACACCCATCACGGCCGCCGCGGTCAGGCCGACCTGGCCGCCCCCCAGCCCCAGCAGCTTGGCGCGCATGGACCATAGCAGTTTGGGCTCCAGCTCCAGCCCAACAAGGAACAGCATCATCACCACGCCGAATTCCGCGAAATGCTGGATCGAGACCACGTCCACATGCAGCCAGCTCAGGATCGGGCTGATCACGATCCCCGCGATCAGATAGCCCAGCACAGACCCCAACCCCAACCGCGAGGCAATCGGCACCGAGACAACGCCCGCGATTAGAAAAATAAAGGCCAGTAACAGGAAATCGGTCATGGGGTCTCTCCGGGTTGGGGCGGCGTTGCTTCTGTTTGGTCAGGGCCATGGCGACGCGCGTTCCCTTAGCCATGACACAACTTGCCAATCAACGGAACCACCTGCATGGGCGTCCCGGGCAAAGAAAAACCCCGCCTTGCGAACAGGGCGGGGTTGATCGAGAACTACTTGGCGGGCCGTTTGCCCGATTTCGCTGCTTTGGCCGCAGCCGCACGAGCGCGGTTTTTCTTACTGCTGGGCTTGCCCTTGGGTGGGGGCGGGCCTTTGGGTTTCCCGCCTGATTTGCCAAAGGGTTTCTTGCCCTCCGAGGCACCGCGTTTTGCGGGGCCGTGCGCGCCTTCGTGGTCGCGCATTTCGTGCCGAGGCTTGCGCGGTTTAGCGCGCTCTTCGGGTTTTGGCTTGCGTTTGCGCGGGGTCGGATCGTCGTTCCAGTCGATCGGACCCGAGGATTTGGGTTTGGCATAGGTCTCGCCATCCCGCGCCGGGCGTTTGCCCCGATGCGGTGGTTTGGAGACGCGCCGGGGCGCGCGTTCCAGCACTGGCGGCTCGGCCAATTGCGAGACAACGGCACCGGGCTCCAGCGTCATGTCGCTGCCCAAGGCGTTCAGGAACGTGTGAATGCTGGCTTCTTTGATCTGCACAAAGGACTGATCCTGTTGCACGCGGATCGCGCCAATGTCGTCGCGGGTCAGGTTGGTCGCCTTGCACATCATCGGCAGCAGGCGGCGCGGTTCGGCACCGGCATTGCGCCCGCCCGTAACGGCAAACCACACGCTGGGGCCAAAGTCTTGGCGCGGAGCGGGTTTGGCATTCACGTCGGTCAGCTCCTCGGGAGCCGAGCGGACCGAGCGATAGAGCCGCAGGTAAGCCGCCGCCAGTTGTTCGGGCGAATAGGCCTCGGCCAGCTTGTCTACGGTTTCGCGTTCGGAATCCGCGGTTCCGGTTTGCCAGGTGTCATCGCCCAGCATGCGCTCTTCTTCACGCTGGTTCACCGCATCGGCCGAAGGGGCGCTGGTCCAGTCGGCCTTGACCTTGGCCCAGCCCAGAATGCGGTGCGCTTTTTTCTGGTTGCGCTTGGTCACGATCAGCGCGCTGACGCCTTTGCGGCCCGCACGACCCGTCCGACCCGAGCGGTGCAGCATGGTTTCGTGGTTCGAGGGCAGCTCGGCATGGACCACAAGGTCCAGTTTCGGCAGGTCGATCCCGCGTGCGGCCACATCGGTGGCCACGCAAACCTGCGCCCGCCCGTCGCGCATCGCTTGCAGCGCGTGGGTGCGTTCAGATTGGCTCAGCTCGCCGGACAGGGCCACCACGTTGAAGCCCCGGTTGGACAAGCGCGTGGTCAGCCGGTTCACGGTTGCGCGGGTGTTGGCAAAAACGATGGCATTGGGCGCGCGATAATACAGCAGCGTGTTGATCACGGCCTTTTCGGTGTCATGATCGGCCACGTTCTGCGCGATGTATTCAATGTCGGCGTGCTGGGTGGTTTCCGATTTGGTCACCACGCGGATCGCGTCTTTTTGATAGTTTTGCGCCAGTTGAGCGATGGAGTTGGGCACCGTGGCCGAAAACAGCAGGGTCTGCCGGTCGTCAGGGGATTCCCCCAGGATGAATTCCAGATCCTCGCGAAAGCCCAGGTCCAGCATCTCGTCGGCTTCGTCCAGAACGACCGAGCGCAAGCCCGACAGATCAATCGAGCCGCGCATGATGTGGTCGCGCAGACGGCCGGGGGTGGCCACAACAATATGCGCGCCACGGGCCAGAGCACGGCGTTCGTCGCGCATGTCCATCCCGCCCACGGTCGAGGCCAGAACGGCGCCCGCCTTGGCAAACAGCCAGCTAAGCTCGCGTTTGACCTGCAGGGCCAGCTCGCGCGTGGGGGCGATCACCAGCGCCAGGGGGGCCTCGGCGGGGCTGAACTGTTCGTCTTCGGCCAGCAGGGTTGGGGCGATGGCCAGGCCGAAGCCCAGCGTCTTGCCCGAGCCCGTCTGGGCCGACACCAGCAGGTCTTTGCCTTGGTATTCTTCGGCCAGAACGGCCTGTTGCACCGGGGTCAGAGTATCATACCCACGGTCGTCGAGTGCGTCACGAAGTGCTTGTTTCACGGAAGAGTTCTTTTCATAGGGGGGTCGCTTTGGAATCAAGGACCAGTGCCTGCCCCATGCAAGCCACACCCTAATGTATCGCGACGTGAAGAGGCGCGCTTACGGCATTCGCAGGCGTTTGTACAGGCGATATCGCGGTTTTTCTGTGCTTTGGGCCGGTCGCGCTAGGTTTGCGCGGCCAGATAGGCGCGCCAGCTGCCCAAGGCCGAGATATCCGTGCCCGTTTCCGCCGCTGCGCCCTCGCAGATGAAACCGTTCACGATATCGCCTCCCGCCAGCGTCACCGAGCCAATGCCCAACGGCGCGGGGATCAGTTGCATAAAGGATCCAAACGCGGCCAGCGGCATTTGCCAGACCTCGACCGCGATTTCGTGGCCGGTGCCGGGGGCGACGCGGATCAGGCCGGGGCGGGGGATATCACCGGGCAGGGCATAGAATTGATACTCTGGTGCGGTGGTCGTGGCCTGTTCCAATACCGCACCGCGCTCGGTTAGCTGGGTGTTCAGCGCCAGCCCGGCCATATGCGCGCCACACACCGCGATACGGATCATATCGGGCGCTTGGGCGGCGGGCAGATCGGCTGGGGGCAGGCTCCAGCTGGTGGCCCCAAGCGTGCGCTGCCCAAAGGCCTCGATCCGGGTGGCCAGCGCGGCCACCTTTGCGTCCTGACCCGCCGGAGCCAGCAGGGTGACGCTGCCGGGGCGCCCATCGCTGCGGGCGGGGGTGGGCACGGCGATGCCGCACATATCCATCAGGTTCACGAAGTTGGTATAGGTGCCGAAATTGCTGTTGGGCGTCACCGGATCAGCCTCAAGATCCGCAACGGAATAGAAGGTCGGGATCGTCGGCACGCATAGCATATCCAGCCCAGACAGCGCGGGTTCGGCTTGGCGGATCAGCTCTTTCAGGCGGTAAATCCCCTTGAACGCATCCCCCGCTGTCAGGGTTTCCCCGGCCGAGATTATCTGGCGCGTCACCGGGAACACGGCGTCGGGGTCGGATTTCAATAGGTCCTCGATCACAACATAGCGCTCGGCCACCCAGGCGCCGTAATACAGCATCTCGGCCACCGCATAGAGCGGCGAAAAATCGACCTCTTCGATCGTATAGCCTTGGCGTTCCAGCGTCTCGATCGTCGTATCAAAGGCGGATTGCTGCACCAAATCCCCAAAGAACTGGATGGTCTCGGGCGAGGGGATGCCGATGGTCAGTTTCTCGGCCGGGGCCGTCAGGGCAGGCAGGTCGAACGCGCGGGCATAGCTGTCAGCGGGGTCGAAAACGGCTGCGGCCTGAAAGGCGGTATACGCGTCCTCGACCGTCAGCGCGAAGACCGAGATCGTGTCCAGCGAGCGACAGGCCGGAACGAGGCCAGTGGCCGACAGGCTGCCCAGGCTGGGCTTTAGCCCAACGATATTGTTCAGCGCGGCGGGCACGCGCCCAGATCCGGCGGTGTCTGTCCCCAGTGAAAAGGTAACGATCCCATGCCCCACAGCCACGCCAGACCCGCCCGAGGACCCCCCCGGCACGATCTGCGGATCAATCGAATTCAGCGGCGCCCCATACGGCGTGCGCACGCCCACCAAACCCGTGGCGAACTGATCCAGGTTGGTTTTGCCGATCAGCAACGCGCCAGCTTGCTGTAGCTGGGTGACAACAAACGCATCGGCCTCTGCGGTGTATTCATAGGCCGGACAGGCGGCGGTGGTCGGCTTGCCTGCCGCATCAATATTGTCCTTGATCGCGAAAGGAATACCCCACAGAGGTTTGGCCGGATCAAAGGGGCCCAGGGCCTCGGCTGCGGCCAGAACCTCGGATTTATCGAATAAATACAGAAAGATATTCGGATCACCCACGGCGTCAATCTTGGCAAAGACCTGCTCGACAATCTGCGCGGGCGTGGTGCCGGACTGATAGGCCTGATGCAAAGACGAAATGGTCAGCGGAATGTCGGTCACGCGGGGCTCTCCTGTCGCGAAATTGGGCAAGGGGCCGCAATCGGGCCTGTCGGTCCAGCATCTGGCTTTCGGCGGGATGCCACAAATGCTAAGAATTCACAAAAGCGGTGCAAATTTTGCACCAGTCAGGGGCGCCATGAAACATCTACAGGACTATGCCTTCATCGAGGCCGTGATCCGCGCCGGGTCAATTCGGCGCGCCGCAGAAGACATGAACATCACCGCTTCGGCGCTGAACCGGCGGATCAATCGGTTCGAGGACGAGTTCGGATACGAGATTTTCGAGCGCCTGCCGCGCGGGGTGCGCCTGAACCCGGCGGGTGAACTGGTCTTGCACCATATCCGTTCGCAACAATCGGATTTTGCGCGGCTGCAATCGCAGGTGGCTGATCTGTCCGGGGTGCGGCGGGGGCATGTCTCGATTGCCTGTTCGCAGGCCCTGCTGCCGTATTTTCTGCCCGAACAGATTGCCCAGTATCGGGGCGAGCATCCGGGCGTGACCTTCACCGTCAACGCGCGTGACCGGCTGGAGGCCGAGCGCGAACTGTCCACGTTTCGATCCGACATCGCGTTGGTGTTTGAGCCGCGTCACCTGGTAGATTTCGAGGTGCTGCTGAGCATCACCCAGCCGATTTGCGTGTTGATGCGCCGCGATCACCCGCTGGCGGGCGAGGGCGAACTGCGCCTGCGCGATTGTCTGGAACATCCCTATGTGGCGCCCTCTTCGCAATTTGCGGTGCGGGTTTTGCTGGATACCGCCGTGAAACGCACGAATTTCGAGCGCCTGAACCCCATCGCCGAGTCCGAAAGCTTTGATTTCATGCGCCACTATGTGCTGCGGGAAAACGCGCTTTCGTTTCAGTTTCCGGTGGGGCTCAATCTATCCGCGAGCGCCGATTATGTTGTCCGCCCCCTGTCTGATCGCGATGTGGAGCCGGGCAACCTGTTGATGGGACAGCTGAAAGGCCGGGCGTTGCCTGTGGCCTCGGCGCGGTTTGTGCAACAATTGACCCAGGCCTTGCAGCGGCCGTTTGTTTAGCTCGCCCGCCAAGCGGTGCATTTTTCGCACCGCTATTGGAAAAAACTAGCATAAGACAGAACCGCTTTGGCCTCTTACGCTCCGAGTCGTCACTCAACCACAGCGCTCCGGCACCCGTCGTCAGGATCGCATGGGACCAACAGGAGCGCACACCGTGAAACACAAGACTGCACTAACTCGTCGTCATTTTCTGAACACCACCATGGCCTTTGGGGGCGCCGCGATGGCTGGCTCGATGCTGCCCGGGCAGGCGCAGGCGGCCAAGGATCTGACCGTCGGCTTCATCTATGTGGGGCCCAAGGATGACTTTGGCTACAACCAGGCCCATGCCGAGGGCGCCGCAGCCGTGAAAGCCATGGCCGGCGTCACCGTCGTCGAAGAGGAAAACGTCCCCGAAACCGTCGATGTTCAGAACACGATGGAATTGATGATTAACTTTGACGGGGCCAGCCTGCTGTTCCCCACCTCGTTTGGATATTTCGACCCCCACGTGCTGGAAACCGCCCCGAAATACCCTGATGTCAGGTTTGAACACGCTGCGGGCCTGTGGTCCGAGGGTATGCCCACCAATATCGGCAGTTATTTCGGCTATATCGGCATGGGGCAATATCTGAACGGCATCACCGCCGGGTATGCCAGTAAATCCAAGAAGATCGGCTTTGTCGCCGCCAAGCCCATTCCGCAGGTCTTACAGAATATCAACTCGTTCCTGCTGGGCGCCCGCGCGGTGGATCCGTCGATCACCTGTCAGGTTATCTTTACCGGAGAATGGTCGCTGGCCGTGAAAGAGGCCGAAGCCACGAACGCCCTGTGTGATCAGGGCTGCGACGTGATCACCTGCCATGTGGATGGCCCCAAGGTGGTGATGGAAACGGCCGCCGGGCGCGGGGCCTATGTCTGTGGCTATCACGCCAACCAGTCGCCCCTGGCCCCCGAAAAATACCTGACCGGAGCCGAGTGGAACTGGGCCGGGGTCTATACCGAGATGGTGCAAACCGTGCTGGATGGCGGCACCGTGGGTAACTTTGTTCGGGGCGGGCTGTCGGATGGGTTCATCAAGATGTCCCCGCTGGGCCCGGCCGTATCGGACGCCGCCCGCAACCAGTTCGAGGCCACAAAGGCCGAGATCATGAAAGGTGGCTATTCCGTCTTCAAAGGTCCGCTGAAGGATAACAAGGGCAACGTGATTGCCGCGGCGGGCGAGAGCTTTGTCGAAACCGACATCGCACTGGAAAGCATGGGCTATCTGGTCGACGGCGTGATCGGATCGACGAGCTGAGCATGAGCGATATGGCGACAGCCGACCCGTCGTGGATGCAGTCCTCTTTGGCGAAATGGTTGCCAAGGGCCGAGTCTGTCGTCATCCCGCTGGCAGCCCTGTTCATGGGGCTGCTGGTGTTTTCGGTGTTCTTGCTGTTCGTCGGTAAATCACCGTTTCAATTCTATGGGCTGATCTACAAGGCCGGGTTCAGCTCGGGGTTTTCCTGGCAAAACACCCTGTCGCGCGTGGCCCCTTTGTTATTCGCGGGGCTCTGCGTGGCCTTGCCAGCGCGGCTGGGACTTGTCGTGATCGGTGGCGAGGGGGCCATCGTTCTGGGTGGTCTGGCCGCCGCCGTTCTGGGCACATTGATGACCCCGGCGCCCGCCATTCAGGGGTTTGCCGTGATGGTGCTGGGCGCCGCGCTGGCCGGAGGCGCATGGATCGGGGCCGTGGGCTGGCTGCGCTATGCACGTGGCGTGAACGAGACCATCGCCTCGCTGCTGATGGCCTATATCGCGATTGCGTTGATGAACCACCTGGTCGAGGGCCCGTTCCGTGATCCGGCCAGCTTGAACAAGCCCTCAACCCTGCCGCTGCCTGATGCACTAAGGGTCGGGGACATGCCCATCGGGATCGACGTGCATTGGGGATTTGCCGTGGGGGTGATCGCTTGCATCACCGCCTGGGTGCTGATGGATCGCACGACGGTTGGCTTCGCGGCGCGTATCGCGGGCGACAATGTCCGCGCCGCGCAGGTGCAGGGCTTGCCCGTGGGCAAGCTGATCGTGGGCTTCACCGCGCTGGGCGGCGCCATGGCCGGGCTGGCCGGATTTTTCGAGGTCACGGCCATCCATGGTTCGGCCAATGGCTCGTTGATTTCGGGCTATGGCTATACCGGCATTCTGGTCGCATTTCTGGCGCGCCATAACCCGCTGGCGATCATTCCGGTGGCCATCCTGCTGGCGGGGTTCGAGGCCTCTTCGGGTCTTGTGCAGCGCCGCATGGACCTGCCTGATGCGACCATTCTGGTGATGCAAGGCATCGTGTTCGTGGTGCTGTTGTTCAGCGAAACCCTGTACGGGAAACTGGCGATCTTTGATCCCAAAACCTGGGAGGCACGCACATGAGCACCGCCGCAGATATTGGGCTTTGGGGCGTTCCGCTGGCCATCATCGGAGGCGCGATCCGGGTGTCCACGCCGTTTTTGTTCGTGTCGCTGGGCGAATGTCTGACCGAGCGTTCGGGCCGCATCAATCTGGGCCTCGAGGGGATTTTGGTCTTCGGAGCCATGTCCGGCTATGCCATTGCTTTTGAAACAGGATCTGCCTGGATGGGCGTTCTGGCCGCAGCCCTGGCCGGGGCAATATTCGGCCTGTTCCACGGCTGGATCTGTAAGTTCAAGGGCGTCAACGACATCGCGATCGGAATCGCGTTGATGCTGTTGGGGATGGGTTTGGCCTTTTTCTTTGGCAAACCCTATATCCAGCCCGTTGCGCCCGATTTGCCCGCCATTTCGCTGGGCTGGTGGTCCGATATCCCGCAGGTTCAGGCCGCATTGCAGGTGAATGCGCTGTTCATCATCGGCGCCGCGCTGGCCGTGGGGCTGGCCTGGATGTTCCGCTCGACCCGCGTGGGTCTGACGATCCGCGTTGTGGGCGACAGCACCGATGCGGCCCGCGCCATTGGCCTGAATCCCAACACCGTACGCTTGCTGGCCACCGCTGCGGGCGGGGCGCTGGCCGGGATCGGCGGGGCGTATCTGTCGCTCTATTATCCCGGCAGCTGGAACGAGGGAGTGAGCTCGGGCCAGGGCCTGATGGCGGTCGCGCTGGTGATCTTCGCTCGCTGGAATCCGGTCAATTGTTTCTGGGCGGCGCTGCTGTTTGGCGGGGCTGGGGCCCTGGGGCCGGCGCTGCAATCCGTGGGCGTAACCAGCGGATATTACCTGTTTTTCGCGGCCCCCTACGTGCTGACGCTGGGCCTGCTTATCCTCACTTCCTCTCCGGACAAGGCCATGGACGGCGCCCCCGGCGAGCTGAGCATCACCAAATAGGAGCCAACTATGAGTACCATCGACGCTGATCCCTATCTTTGGCCCTATAACGGCGATTTGCGGCCCGAAAACACCGCTCTGATCATCATCGACATGCAGACCGATTTTTGTGGCAAGGGCGGCTATGTGGATGCGATGGGCTATGATCTGTCGCTGACCCAGGCCCCGATCGAGCCGATCAAGGCGCTGCTGGCCGATATGCGCGCCAAGGGCTATCACATCATCCACACCCGCGAAGGGCACCGGCCTGATCTGACCGATTTGCCGGCTAACAAACGCTGGCGCTCGCAACAGATCGGGGCGGGGATCGGGGATCCGGGCCCCTGCGGCAAGATCCTGATCCGGGGCGAGCCGGGCTGGGATATCATCCCCGAGCTCTACCCGCTGGAGGGCGAGCCGATCATCGACAAACCCGGCAAAGGCAGCTTTTGCGCGACCGACCTGGAGCTGCTGCTGCGCACGCGGGGCATCGAAAACCTGCTGCTGACCGGCATCACCACTGACGTTTGCGTGCACACCACCATGCGCGAGGCCAACGACCGGGGCTTTGAATGCTTGCTGGTTCAGGATTGCTGCGGCGCCACGGACAAGGGCAACCATGATGCGGCCATCAAGATGGTGAAAATGCAGGGCGGGGTGTTTGGCTCGGTCTCGGACAGCGCGACCTTGATCGCGCAACTGCCATGAGCCACGAACCCGCTTTGCCCACCGGCGCCATTGGGGTCGAGGCCGTGGCGATGACCATGCGTTTCGGCGATTTCACGGCGTTGGATGACGTCACGCTGAACGTTCGCCCGGGGACGTTTCATGCGCTTTTGGGGGAAAACGGCGCGGGGAAATCCACCTTGGTGAAATGCATCATGGGGTTTTACCACGCGACCCAGGGCGGGCTGTTGGTCGACGGCCACGAGGCCCGCGTTCGCGACCCCGTGGATGCTCAGCGGCTGGGTTTGGGTATGGTTTATCAGCATTTCACGCTGGTGCCGTCGCTGACCGGGGCGGAAAACCTGCTGATCAGCCGCGCTGATGCCCCTGCGGTGATTTCCTGGCGACAGGAACGCGCGGCGCTGGCGGCGTTTCTGGATCAGATGCCCTTCAAGGTTCCGCTGGACCGGCCCGTCAGCACCCTGGCCGCTGGGGAAAAGCAAAAACTGGAGATCCTGAAACAGCTCTACCTGGGTAGCAGGTTCCTGATCCTGGACGAGCCGACCTCGGTTCTGACCCCGGCCGAGGCCGACGAGGTTCTGGGGCATGTGCGCGCGTTGTGCGAGGCGGGGCAGATCTCGGTGCTGATGATCACGCATAAATTCCGCGAGGTGACGCAATTTGCCGATGACGTCTCGGTGCTGCGGCGGGGTCGGCTGGCTGGATCTGGGCGGGTTGCGGACCTTGGTCAGGACGATATGGCCCGTATGATGATGGGTGGCCAACCCGAAGGCCGTGATACGCAGCGCACCGAAACCGATGGCGCGGTGGTGCTGTCGCTGGAGGGGGCGACGGCGCGTGATCGCAGCGGGTTGAAATCCATTCAGATCGACGCGCTTCAGGTCAAAGCGGGCGAGATTCTGGGCATCGCGGGGGTCTCTGGCAATGGCCAGACCGAGTTGATGGAGATGCTGACCGGCCAGCGCAAACTGACCGGCGGGGCGATCCGGGTCAAAGACACCGATTATGGTGCCACCCGGCGCGAGGCGGCGGCGCTCAAGGTGCGCTATCTGCCCGAAGAACCCCTGCAAAACGCCTGTGCGCCCACGATGAGCGTGGCGGAGAACCTGGCCTTTCGGTTGTTTGATACGGGGCAGGGCGCGCGGCCAAAGTTCTGGAAAAACACCCGCCAGATGATCGAGAATGCCCACGACCGGATCGCGGAATTCAAAGTCAAAACGACCTCGGCGCACAGCCCGATTTCGGCTCTTTCGGGGGGCAATGTGCAACGGGCGGTCTTGGCGCGCGAGTTGACCGGAGACGTGGACCTGCTGATCGTGGCCAACCCCTGTTTTGGTCTGGATTTCGCTGCCGTGGCTGCCATTCGCGAACGGATTCTGAACGCGCGCAACCACGGCGTCGCGGTGTTGCTGATCAGCGAGGATCTGGACGAAATCCTTGAGTTGAGCGACAGAATCCTGGTGATGAGTGAGGGCAAAATCGCCTTTGAAACCACAGCCGCGCAGGCCGACACGGCCCAAATCGGCACCTATATGGCGGGGCATGCGTGATGGCGGTGATATCGGCGCAACCTTTTGATTTTCCCTATGATCCCAGGGCCATCGGGCTGGTCATGATCGACTTTCAGCGCGACTTTATGGAGCCCGGAGGCTTTGGCGAAACACTGGGCAATGACGTCAGCCTGCTGCGTGCGGCGATCCCACCGGCGCAGCGCTTGTTGCAGGCGTTTCGCGCGGCGGGCCTGCCCGTGATCCACACGCGTGAATGCCACAAACCTGACCTGTCCGATCTGCCCAGGGCCAAGCGCGACCGGGGCAATCCCAGCCTTCGGATCGGGGATGACGGGCCGATGGGGCGCATCCTGATCGCGGACCAACCGGGGGCGGATATCATCCCCGAGCTCTATCCCGCCCAGGACGAGCACGTGATCGACAAGCCGGGCAAAGGGGCCTTCTATGGCACCGAATTTGGTGCGATTTTACAAGGGCTTGGTCTGAAACAGCTGGTCTTTGCCGGCGTCACCACCGAGGTCTGCGTTCAAACCACCATGCGCGAGGCCAATGACCGGGGATATGACTGCCTGCTGGCGACGGATGCGACCGAAAGCTACTTCCCGTCGTTCAAATCCGCGGCCATCCAGATGATCACCGCGCAGGGCGGGATCGTGGGCTGGGCAGCGGACGTGGACACCATCGTCGGAGCCTTGGATGCCGGATAACTATGTTCTGTCAGAGATTCTGGCCGGGGGCTGGGCGGATCTGCCCTTCGAGCCGTTCAAGCCCGGCATCACCATTCATTGGCTGGAACAGGGCGAGCCCGCAATCGCCCTGTTGAAATACGAACCCGGTGCGCGGGCGCCGCTGCATTTTCACCCGGCAACGGAATCCGTGCTGATCCTGGAGGGTGCGCAGTCAGATGCGCATGGCACCTATCGCGCCGGGGATTTCGTGTTGAATTTCAGGGGGACGCAGCACGAAGTCTGGAGCGAAAACGGCTGTGTTGCCCTGCTGCAATGGGCCAAGCCTGTCCAGTTTCTATAGGGTTTTGACGCGGGGCATTCAGACCGCAGAATGCCCCGCGTGGTTCACCTGTTGGGAGGACTCAGGTGAACGTCGCCCGCGGCACAGCAACTTCGTAGTGCTTTACCTCGGGCGGTTTCGCAAAGAACTCGCCCACCAATCCGCGCCAGTCCTGAAACAGAGGGCCCTCGCGGAAATCGATGGTGTGGTTCTCAAGCGTGTCCCAGCGGATGATCACCTCGTATTCATCCGGGGATTCGATACATTTTTGCAGGTGCAGACCCTGGCACCCCTTGGCCTGACGGAACACGTTGACGGCCTTGGCGACGGCCGTTTCAAAGGCCGGACCCGCGCCGGGGGTCACGGTGACATGAGCGACTTCGATGAACATGCTTTGGCTCCTTCGAAGAATGGTTTCAGGCGGGCATAGCCGGGCACGTGGATCGAGGTCCCCCCGTCCGAGGCCATGGTCTGACCGGTGATGTTGCGCGCAGCGTCCGAGGCCAGGAACACCACCAGATGCGCGATGTCTTCGGGGACGCCCAGGAACCCGACCGGAGTTTCGCTCAGCACGGCCGAGTGCAGCTCGTGAGGCAGGTTTTCCAGCGCTGCCTTGGTGCCGGTCAGGCCGGGCAACACGGCGTTACAGCGAATGCCCTTGTGCCCGTGGCTGGTGGCAATGGCGCGGGTCATCTGGATCACGGCCGCCTTGGACGAGGAATACGCCGCCTGGATCACATGGCCTTGCAGCGCCAGGTTCGAGGCCGTGTTGACGATCGATCCGCCGCCCTGAGGGCCCATGATCCGCAATGCTTCGCGGCAACACAGCATGGTGCCACGGGTGTTCACGGCAAAGGTGCGGTCCCAGATCTGGGTATCCATGTCCTCGATATTGCCGTCATTATGGGCCACTTCGGGTGTCAGAAGGGCCGCGTTATTGTCCAGGAAATCCAGACGGCCATAGGTGTCCATGACCTTTTCGAACATCGCTTTGATGTCGGATTCCTGTTCCAGATCCATCTGAAAGCTGGTGGCCTCGCCTCCGGCTGCGCGGATTTCGGCGACCTTTGCCTCGGCGCCGTCGCCCGAGATATCGGCGACCAGAACCTTGGCGCCACTGGCGGCCAGAATCGAGTCTGACAGCCCCGCCGATACCGCCTGCGCCACCGGTGACGATGGCGGCTTTGTTTTCTAGATCGTAGTGCATGATGCCTCCCTTTTGATTTGTTGTGCCGCAAGGGACGGGACCACGCAATTAGGCACATTTCTGTACCTGTGGGGCCGCGCCCTAGGCGGGAAAGTTCCGCGCGTCCACGATCTCGACGATTAGATCGCAGGGGTCCCTGAAAAAGAACGCAGCCGCGGGTGGGCGCGGATCGTCGGGGCTAAGTGTTGGATTTTCCTCGGAAACCATCGGGTCTCCGGGTTTGCGAATGATGCCTATGATATGAACGTCGGGCCGCGCATGCAGGACATCCAGCGCGCGCTGGCAGTCGGTCACGGAAAAACACGGATGTTTTGTGCCCTGTTCGGCCAGATCGGTATTGGGGGCCTGGCGATGCGCGGGCACCGGGGCCGAGCCGGGTTTCTGAAAGATCTCAAACCGGAAGTCATCGCGGCGCAAAAAGGCCAGATGCGTGTCGATGGGCGGGATGTATTTGCGGTCTTCGACCTCCATCCCGAAGACCTCGCCATAGAAGGCGATCGCGGCCTCGATATCGTTGACCGAGAACCCCACATGGTGCCATTTCAGATCGGGAAAAAGGCCCTCAGCCATTGTGCGCCTCTTTCAGACGGTCGTCATGGCCTTGTTGTTGGCGCACCAGTTCTGGGTCAAAGCGGCCGTCGGTCAGGATAAAGGCCATGCGGCAGATGCGATCGGTGCGGTTGGTCCAGGCGTGGATCGTGCCGCGTTGCACGACGAATTCACCCTCTTCCAGAACGACCTCGGAATCGTCCAGCAGCAGCACGATCTGGCCCTCAAGGACGATGCCGTAGTCCACACTTTCGGTGCGGTGCATCAGCGGATGACGACCCGGGATCACGTGTTCGGCGTTTTCGGCCAGACCGACCGCATCGAACAGCTTGCGCGCGGCGTCCTTGTCGAAATCGGGGCCGTCCTGACCCTCGGGCGGGATGTCGACAAAGCGCACGACCACGCCATTGCTGGGCGGTTCGGTATCGCGGTGCAGGTCGGTGGGCTCGGGCTCTTCGGCCGTCACGTCTGCGGGCATCTGGCGCGTGTTCCACAGCTCGTAGAAGGCCAGGCCGGGCTGGACGTCGGACCGTGTCACATGGGGCGGTTCGCCGTCGCTGAGGACAATCGCCTTACCGGTCTGGTCATGGCCGGTCACCACACGTCTGACGGTTCGTTTAGTCATCTTTATTCCTGCTTGTCAGAGCGCCCGCAGCGCGTTGTTTGATCAACCGTACAATTAACTGTGGCGGGGCCGCAGGCAATCCGTTTCCTTCGATGTGGGGTATCGGTTGCGTCGATAGATAAGGGCGAAATGCTCGGGCACATCAATGTGCCTTCTTTTCGGAGTCCTGATTCTGCGTATGACTGAAGGGCAAATCAGAACCGACGGGAGGAAAACATGTCGAATTATGATGTTGTGATAATGGGCGCGGGGCATAACGGCCTGACAGCGGGCTGTTACCTTGCCCGCGCCGGCAAGAAGGTCCTGATCCTGGAACGTCAAAGCTTTCCCGGGGGTGGGGTTGTCACGCAAGAGCTGAACAACCCGGGCTACCGTCATGATCTGCACAGCTCGTGCCATATCATGATCCAGGGCAACCCGATGCTGACCGAGGACGAGCTGGAGCTGAAATCCAAGTACGGTCTGAACTATCGCTACTCGGACGTGCCTTACGCCTCGATCTTTCCCGATAACAAGACGCTGATCACCTACAAGGATCTGGATAAAACCTGCCAGGAGATCGCCAAGTTCAACGCCAAGGACGCCGAAACCTATCGCGCCTTTGCGACCCGCTCGATGGAGATGCTGCCGATCATCACCTCGGGTCTGTATTCGCCGCCCATCCCGTTTGGTCCCTTCATGGCCATGCTGGACAGCTCGGACGAAGGCCGCCTGTTGCTGGATGCCATGAGCCGGTCCTCGCTGGATCTGGTGAACCAGTATTTCGAAGGCGATCACATCAAGATCCACCTGCTGAAGCTGGTGTCGGAAAACCTGCAGCTGCCCGATGATCTGGGCACCGGCATGGGCATTTTCCTGATGCCCGGCATCATCCACAAATGGGGCGTCTCGCAGCCCATCGGTGGCTCGGGCGGTCTGACGGATGCCCTGGTGCGTTGCTTCGAAGATCAGGGCGGGGAAATCCGCTATAACGCCGAAGTCGACAAAGTGCTGATCGAAAGCGGCGAGGCCGTCGGCCTGCGTCTGAACGATGGCGAAGAAATTCGCGGCAAAGAGGGCGTGGTCGCCGCGCTGCACCCGCATGTTCTGTCGAAATTCGTCGAAGGCATCGACGAGGCCGTGGATCGCCGCGCCAAGGCAGTGAACCCGTCGCCCCAATCGCTGTTCGTGTCGCACTATGACCTGAAAGAGCGCACCAAATACGCGGCGGGCGAAGAGATCACCACCGCGACCATGCTGGAATATTTCCCCTACGAGGACATGACCTCGTTCATGGATGATTTCGCCTGGCTGCGTCAGGGCCGGATCACGCCGCGCCGTCTGTTGGGCGGTGGGGATGAAACCCACGGCGATCCCACGCGTGCCCCCGAAGGGGCGGGGATCTTCCACTCGATCACCATGGCGCCCTACTGCATCGAGGGCAAAACCCCCGAATACTGGGACGACTACAAAGAGGAATACGCGGCCGAGACCCTGAAACAGTATCAGCCCTTCATTCCGAACCTGACGGATGACAACATCATCGGCGCCTCGCACTGGTCGCCGCTGGATATGGAGCGCTCGTCGCCCAACTCGTTCGTCAAAGGCGACATGCATGGCTGTGCGCCGTACATGTACCAAACCATGGGCCACCGCCCGACCCCCGATCTGGGCCAGTACACCGTGCCCGGTATCGAGGGCCTGTATCTGGTGGGGCCGTTCATGCATCCGGGCGGGGGCGTCTATGGCGCGGGCCGCGCCACGGCGCTGCGTATGTTCGATGACATGGATATCGATTTCGAAAGGGTGATCGCGTAATGAAACTTCTGGATAATACCGGCAAAGAGCTGATGACCGTGTCCAAGCTGGAAGCGGACGAACGGAACTTCCTGGTCATCAAGGGCAAGATTTTTGGGGCGATGCCGATGACGGCGAAACTGTCCCCCGAAGAGGCCCGCGCGGCCCTGAAGATGCTGGATCTGAAAACCATCTGGTTCATCCTGACGATCCTGCTGCGTAAGTCCAAACCGGCCAAGGACAAGAAAAAACGCCGGGCCTAAGGCAGGACGGTGACGACATTAAACCGCGCGCAAGGGATTGCGCGCGGTTTTCCTTTTGCTCTGCTGCTTTCCTGATCCGCGTTGCCGGGATATGCTTGGCCCGAAGGGCAGGGACATCATGGATTCACTTGATATCGCAGAATTGCTGAGCATCGGCGAAGGCCAGCCGGTGGACCAGGCGGATCAGCGGGTTGTCGGCCTGCATCATCTGGTGCAGGGCATGGGCCCCGTCGCGCCAGACAAGGATGCCCCCGTGCGCGAGGTCGTGGCCCGTCTGGGCGATAACTGGTCGGCCTTGATCCTGAAGGTTCTGGCCACGGGCGAGTTCCGTCATGCCACCTTGAAACGGGTGATCAGCGCGATGGCGGCCGAGTCGGATATCTCGCAACGGATGCTGACCTTGCGGCTGCGCGCCCTGGAAAGGGACGGATTTGTCAGCCGGCGCACCGAAGACACGGTGCCTCCGCGCGTGCACTATGCGCTGACCACGCTGGGTCAGGATCTGGAACAGCAACTGACTCGTTTGATCGAATGGATCGAACGCCACGACGCCGAGATCCGACAGGCGCGCGACAGTTTCACGGACGCAGAGTCGTCACCCCGGCCGTGGTGAATTTGAGCAAGGCCGCATAGGCCGCCGCCAAATCGCCCGCCTGCACGTCATTGTCGGTCAAACTGTCCAAACGGCGATGCTTGGCCACTGTCACCAGCATCAATTGCAGCGACATGGTAAAGGCGCGCGCCAATGCCGAGCGCTCGACCGTGGGCAGGATTTTGTACAGACGGTCCATGAAGGTTCGCGCTGTGGCGTCGAAATGCTCGGCCAGCAGATACAGCCAACGATCGCCATCCGTCAGGCGCGACAGCACCTGCATATAGCTGACCCAACCCGCGTCTCCGGTTTGCACCTGTTGAAACAAAGGCGACATGAACGCGTCCAGCACTGCCTGCACGTCTGCATCCTCGGGCAGGGCGGCCAGATTGGCCTCGCGCAGTTCACACAACACGCTGGCCCGGCGCGCCACGACCAATTCGAAAAGGTTCTGTTTGGTGCCGAAATGATAGCTGGCTAGCGCCAAAGTGACTCCGGCTTGCTCGGTGATGTCACGCAAAGATACCGCATCGAACCCGCGATCCCCAATCAGCTGTTCCGCTGCGTCAAGGATCAACTGCTTGGTTTTATTGCCATTTGCGCGAGTTTGGGCTGTTTTGGGCATGGATTTACCTTGGGGATGCGTCCGGAATTGATGTATCGGTTGGGTCGATAGGTTGTGTGTGAATTGTCGATTTTTCCGTTACTTGGTTGAGTGTATAAATAAGAGATACGCGCGGAAAGGAAAACCCGCTTGGGTCGGGACAAGACCGCGCAGCGAAAAACACCGCCATGACATGGCGAAGGGAGGACAACATGACCAACTCGATGAAACAAAAGGTATCGCGCCGATCCGTGCTGCGCTCGGGCGTGCGCCTGGCTGCGGCCAGCTCGGTGCTGAGCGCGCCGATGGTGAACACCGCCTGGGCGGCGAACGATACGATCAAGGTCGGCTTCATGGCGCCGCTGTCGGGCATTCGCTCCAGCTTTACCGCCACCACCGAGCACACCCTGGCCACCGTGCGCGAGTCCCTGAAAGACGGGCTGACCATTGGCGGCACCACCTATAACGTGGATATCGTGGTCAAGGACAACCAGTCCACCCCGACCCGTTCGGTGCAGGTCGGCAACGAGCTGATCCTGAAAGAAAACCCCGACATCATCCTGTGCGCAGATGCAGAGGGCGCCACCGCGATCGGCCCGATCGCAGATGCACGTGGCATCCCCACGCTGTCGACCATGGGGCCGTGGCAGGCCTGGGCCTTCTCGCGCAAATATGACCCGGCCAAGGGCTTCCCCTACACGTTCCACTTCTTCTGGGGCGCGGACGAGCTGGGCCGGATCTTCCCGTCCATGTGGAACCAGCTGGGCAACAACCACAAGATCGGCGCGCTGTTTGCAGACAATGACGCGGGTCGCGTGATGTCGCACCCGAAAATCGGCTTCCCGCCGGCATTCAAAGAGGCGGGCTATGAATTCGCGGCTGATACCGGGCTGTTCCGTCTGGATACCGATGATTTCTCGACCCAGATTTCCGAATTCAAACGTGCGGGCGTGGACATCATCGCGGGCACCGCGTTCGAGAACCACATGGCGACCTTCTGGAACCAGGCCGCGCAGATGGGCTTCCAGCCCAAGATCTGCACCATTGCAGCCGGTCTGCTGTTCCCGTCCTCGGTGAACAACCTTGGGGATCGCGGCGACGGCATGTCGACCGAGGTCTGGTGGACCCCGGATATGCCCTTTGCCTCGTCGCTGACCGGTCAGTCGGCTGCGGATGTGGCTGGCGCCTATACCGCCGCATCGGGCGCGCAGTGGACTCAGCCGCTGGGTTACGAACACGCGCTGTTCGAAATTGGCGTGAACGCGCTGAAATCCTCGGGCAATCCCAAGGATCGCGACGCTGTGCGTGATGCGCTGGCCGCCTCGCGGACGGAAACGGTGATCGGTGCCGTGGACTTTGGCAACTCGCCGCTGAAATCGGTGGGACTGACCCACACGGTCGGTGGTCAGTGGCAGAAAGCCAGCGATGGTCCGTTCAAGTACAACCTGGAAATCGTCGACAACTCGACCAACCCAGCAGTAAACGCGACGGCTGACTTCAAGGCGTTGGCCTACTAAACTCGGGCAAGGCCCGGCGGCCTGTCAACGCTGCCGGGTCTTGCAAACAGTCGGGGCAGAGCAGGGCCCCAGGGGGAATTCAATCATGAGCCAAGTGCTTCAGGTCTCGGGGCTGAACAAGGCCTTCGGCGCCATCGTGGTGGCCAAGGATGTCAGCTTTGGCATCGACAAAGGAGAATGCGTCGGCGTGATCGGGCCGAACGGCGCGGGGAAATCCTCGTTGTTCTCGTTGATCGCGGGCGTTTTGAAGGCCGATAGCGGCCGGGTGGAGCTGATGGGCCGCGATATCACGTCGTTGCCGGGGCACAAGCGCGTGCATGCCGGCATTGGTCGCGCCTTCCAGATTCCGCAGCCTTTTGTCGGTCTGACCGTGTTCGAAAACGTGCTGTCGGCGGCGTCCTCGGGGGCGGGGCTGAAGGGGCGCGAGGCCGAAGACTGGGCCTGCGACGTGATTGAACGCACCGGGCTAAGCGAAAAGGCCGACACGCTGGCCGGGTCGCTGACACTGCTGGATCGCAAGAACCTCGAGGTTGCCAAGGCCGTGGCCACCAAGGCGGAACTGCTGATGCTGGACGAAATCGGCGCGGGCCTGACCGAGCGCGAAGTGGCCCGGTTGGTGGAACGGATCGCCTCGCTGAAAGAGGATCACGCGATCATCTGGATCGAACACATTGCCCATGCACTGAAACAGGTCGCGGACCGCATCCTTGTGCTGAACTTCGGCGAAAAAGTCGCTGATGGCGAATTTGAAACGGTCATGTCCTCGCCCATCGTGCGCGAGATCTACATGGGCCTGAAAGAGGATGCCTGAGGGCAGGGGATCAGGCAGATGAAACTCATCGAAATCGACAGTTTAGAGGCCTATTACGGGGACATGCAGGCGCTGTTCGGCGTGGATCTGGATCTGCGCCCGGGCGAGGCCTTTGGCCTGGTGGGCGCCAACGGGGCGGGCAAATCGACCCTGTTGCGCTCGATGGTGGGGCTGGTGAAGGACCGGCGCGGCCATATCCGTCTGGGCGGAGATGACATCACCAACATGCAGGCCGAAGACATCGCTCAGCAGGGGATCGCATTGGTGCCCGAGGGCCGGATGCTGTTTGCCTCGTTGAATGTCGAGGAAAACCTGATGATGGGCGCTATGAACCGCCGCAAGGGGCAGTGGACGCTACAGCGGGTCTATGACCTGTTCCCCATTCTGGCCGAGCGGCGCAAGCAGATGGTGACGACCCTGTCGGGCGGCCAGCAGCAGATGGTGGCCATTGGCCGCGCGCTGATGTCGAACCCGCGCGTTCTGCTATGTGACGAGCTGTCCCTGGGTCTGGCCCCGGTGATCGTCAATCAAATCTATGAAAGCTTTGCCAAAATCCGGCAGGACGGCCTGTCGATCATTCTGGTCGAGCAAGATATCGAGCGCGCCATTTCGGTTTCGGACCGGATGGTGTGCCTGCTGCACGGGCAGGTCACGATGCGGGTGGATGACACCTCGCGCGTGGATCTGGACCAGCTTAGCGCAGCCTATTTCGGAGAGTAAAACCATGATCTGGGTAGAAACCATATTGAACGGCGTGTTCCTGGGCGCGCTTTACGGCATCCTGGGTCTGGGCCTGGCACTGGTCTTTGGCGTCATGCGGGTGATCAACGTTGCCCATGGGGATTTCATCGTGCTGTCGGCCTTTCTGGGCGTGTTCACCGCGGCCACTGTACCGGGCATCCCGCCCTTGCTGATCATCGTGCCGGTGGTGGTCGTGTCGGCTCTGATTGGCTGGCTGTTCCAGACCGTGTTGATGAACCGCGTGATCGAGACGCAGGACATGCTGGTGCCGATGTTGCTGACCTTTGGGTTCAGTTTTGTGATGCGCAATATCCTGCTGGAAACCGTGGGGGCGAACCCTGTGACGCTGGATGCTGGCGCGCTCAGCCGGGCCTCGATTGCCCTGGGCGAACTGAACGTGGGCGTGCTGCCCGTGCTGACGCTGGCCGTGTCGGTGGTGCTGTTTGGCAGCCTGCATTGGGTGATTGGCCATACCGAGTTTGGCCGCGTTGTGCGCGCCACGTCGGACAACCCTCAGATCGCGCGGATCATGGGGGTGCGGCCCAAGCGGATCTATGCGCTGGTGATGGCCTTGGCGCTGGCGCTGGCGGCGATCGCGGGCATGTTCCTGGCGATGCGGACCTCGTTCACGCCGAATTCCGGGATCGACCGGATCCTGATCGCCTTCGAGGTGGTGGTTCTGGGTGGCTTGGGCTCGTTCTGGGGGGCATTGCTGGCCGGGATCGCACTGGGTGTGACGCAGCTGATCGGTTTCCGCTTTGATGCAAACTCGGGGCTGCTCTATGCGCATCTGCTGTTCCTGTTCTTCCTTATCGTCCGTCCCAACGGCATCTTCGGGAGCAAATAAATGACCATGATCCGACTTCTTCCGCTGAGCCTGGCCGCGTTGCTGCTGGCGATTGCCCCGGGCTTTATGAATGATGGCCAGATGGCCCTGGGCATGGAGATGTTCACGGTGCTGATCATCTGCTCGATGTGGAACTTTCTGGCCGGCTATGGCGGGTTGGTTTCGCTGGGGCACCAGGCCTATTTCGGGATCGGGGGCTATGCGACCTTCCTGATTTCCAACAGCCTGGATATCCATCCTTTCCTGACGCTGCCCATGGCCGCGCTGGCCCCGGGGATCATTGCGCTGATCCTGACGCCACTGATGTTCCGCCTGAAAGACGCTTATTTCGCCATTGGGTCCTGGGTTCTGGCCGAGGTGATTTTCATCGTCGTGCAGCGTTCGGACACGCTGGGCGGGATCACCGGGATGCCGCTGTTTACCGGCGGGATGCTGGGCGCTGATGTCTATCGCAACGTGTTCTGGCTGTCGGGCGGCGTGGCGCTGGTGCTGACGGTTGGCGCCTATCTGCTGCTGCGTTCGGGCTTTGGGCTGGGGCTGATGTCGGTGCGTGACAACGAGGTCGCCGCGGCCTCGATTGGGGTGGATGTCACCCGCAACCGTCGCTTTGCCTATGTGGTTTCGGCCGCTGGTGTGGGCTTGGCCGGTGCGATCTATTTGCTGCCGAACTATTTCATTCAGCCGGGCACCGCGTTCTCGGCCGAATGGACGGTGGTCATGACCTTTGTTGTGGTGATCGGCGGCATCGGCACGCTAGAGGGCCCGATCCTGGGCACCATCCTGTACTTCATCATCCGCCAGGGCGTGACCAACGGCCTGGGTCTGGACGGCAGCTGGTACCTGGTGGCGCTGGGCGCCGTTGCGATCCTGACCATGCTGGTCGCCCCCAAGGGGCTGTGGCCCGTCATTCGTGACCGTCTGGGCGTGGATTGGCTGTCGGTGCGGCGCAGCTATCCGAACTAACCGCTCATACTCACGGAGCGATAAGGGCTGCGGCGCAAGCTGCGGCCCCTTTTTATTTGGGATCGGCGTAGTGAAACGCGGGCAGGATATCGAACAGGGTCAGGTCCTTCATCGGGCCCTTGTCCAGCTTGCCCGCCACCTTTAGCTGGGCAAATCCGTGCACAAGGCTCCAATGCAGGATCTGGGCGCTGAGCGTTGGGTCGGCGGGCGCAGCGTCCTCCCACTCGAACCCGGCCGCGTTCTGCGCGAGCACAGCAAAGCATTTGCCCGCTTGTTCCAACAAGTCTGGATCGTCGCTGTTGGTGCGGTGGCGGGAAAACATCAGCTCGAACAGACCCGGATGCTGGGTGGCGAACGTCACATAGCCCGCAAAGGCATTCTGGCGCGCCGTGTCGCGGGTGGCCTCGGCGGAGGTCTCCTTTGTCAGCGCCTCTAGCATCTGCGCATAGCCCCGCGCGGCAATTGCGGTTTGCAATCCGGCCATGTTTTTGAAGTGGTTCTGCGGGGCCGTGTGGCTGACGCCCGCGCGCACGGCGCAGGCGCGCAGGGTTAGACCGGACAGGCCCTTTTCCTCTAGCAGCTCGATCCCGGCCTGGATCAGGGATTCGCGCAGGTTGCCGTGGTGATAGTGTCGTTCTTCGGTCATGCGGGCAGTATTGCCGGAAATATTTACGGTGTAAATATTTCTTAACTCAGGGCGGGGCGCTTTAATATTTACAGCGTAAATATCAGCAGGAAAGGACCGCGCCATGAAAGTTTTCGCCCTCAGTGTTTTTGTCATCCACACCTTGTTCGAGCTGGTCTTCGGCGCCAGCGCCTACCTTAGCGGCGCGTCGTCCTCGCAAACGGCGGAACAGATCGCGGCCCAATCGACATCCCTGTCGATCGCCTTCCGCTTCATGGGCGCGGCGCTGCTGTCCTTGGGCGTATTGGGGGCGTTGGTGATCTTTGGCCCGGGCGTGCAGTCGCCCACGGCACGGGTTGTCGCGGCAGGGTTCGTGGTGTTTCACGGGTTGGGCGCACTGGGCAGCCTCTACACGGCCGCGCCGGGGTTTCAGGCCTATGACAGCGCGCTGGCAATTGGCGCAGTCGTGGTGCACGCCTTGCTGGCCGTCGGGTTTGCCGTCATCGCGGCGAGAGGGGGTCAGGCGGCCTGACCCCGCAGGCTTATTCGTTCCAATAGATCAGCGGCAGACCGGCAACCGGGCTTTGGAAATAGGGAATATTGGTGCCGCGCAGCGACCCCAGATAGACGGTTTTCAGGTCCGGCCCGCCAAAGGTCAGCGACGCCATCCAGGGGCAGGCGGTTCCGCCACACGCGCCCATCAGCTCGGGCGTGACGCGGCCCTCTTCCCAAGCCTTGTCCAGCTCGGCCAGGGCCTGCGCGTCGCCACCCGCATCCAGGATCGTCAGCAGATCCCCCTGCGGTGTGATGGCCACCAGTCGGTCCGCCATGATCAGGGTCGTCCACAGGTTGCCATAGGCATCAAAGGCGATCCCGTCGTTAAACCCACCCAGATTCGAGGGGCCATAGATTTCGCGATCGACCAGCGTGTCGCCTTCGACCCGGAACCGGGTCATGTTGCGCGCGGTGGTTTCGGCGACGTACAGCCACTCTTCGTTGGCGTCAAAGCGCAGTTCGTTCGTGCCGCACAGATTGTCGGCCACGATCCGGGCGCCGCGTTCGTCGATCAGCGCAATATACCCGTCGCGCGAGTTGGTTTTCACGTGATCCGTCCAGGGATTTATCGTGGTGGTCACGGTCAGCCACAGCCGGCCCTTGCTGTCGCGCGTAACGAAGTTGGCCTTGCCAAAAGGCTGGCCATCCACGTTGTCGATGATCACGCTTGTGGCGCCGTCGCGGGTCATGCGCTCGACCTGATCAGTGCCGAAATTGGCGATCAGGAAATCACCATTCGTATCAAAGGTCAGCCCGTTGGGCAGCGAACCCATGGTGTTCACCAGCCGATCCTCGAAGGACGAGGCCGTGTTGGCCGCCAGCCCCTGTTGCAGGATCAGCTCTTGTGTGCCGTCCGGGTCGATCCGCATCACCCCGCCACGCCCATCTGCGGACCACAGGGTGCCGTCCTTTTCGGCCAGAATGCATTCTGGCCGCTCCAGATCCTGCCCGACAAAGCTGAGCTCTGCCGGGTCAATCTGAAACCCAATCAGCGGATTGGTCATGCTTTCATCTCGGCAAAGGTTTCGGCCATCCAATCGGCGATCATATCGCGCGAGAAGGTGCCGTTATCCGCGCCGCAATGCTCAATCTCGAAATGTTCGGGCATGGTGATGAAGTAATCGACCTTGGCGTTCACGGCCTGATCGCGGCTTTGCTCGGCATACTCGACCGGGATTTGACGATCACCCGAGCCATGCATGATGAAGAACGGGCATTCCATGTTCGCGATCACCGGGGTCAGGTCCATATTGGGGGCCCAATCCATGAAGTCGTCCATCGTGTCCTTACCGAACACCCACATCACGTGGTCCCAATAGTGGGGCACCGGGTTGTCGCCCTCGCGTTTCAGGCGGCGGACCTGCATTTCACCCCAGTTGTGGTTTGCGCCCATGACGCAGCACAGTTTGTATCGTGTGTCCATCGAGGCCACGCGCGGGGCGTAATAGCCGCCCAGGCTCAGGCCGAACATGCCGATCCGGTCGTGATCCACGTCATCACGCGTCAGCAGATAGTCATAGGCGGCCGAGCCCCAGGCCTCGGCGTCATAGCGCCCCACATGACCCAGGTTGCGCAGAGCCTCGCCGGTGCCGGGCTGATCCACCACCAGCGTGGCCACGCCGCGCACGCGGTTGGCCTCGGGGTTGCCGGCGCCATAGATCTGTTCCTTCATCGAATCCAGACCGTTGCAGGACACGACACAGGGGGCAGGGCCATCCACACCCTGCGCGGGCACGAACAGCGCAGTGAAATAGCTGTCCTCATACGGGATCTGCACGAATTCCACCGGGGCGCCTTGCAGCTCCATCCCTTTGCGGAAGTATTTCAGACCGTCGTTATAGGCCTGCCAGCGCGGGGCATAGTCGCGCGATTGCATCCGTTCGGCCGCCAGCAGATAGCCCGCCGCGCGCTGATACTTGATGCCCGCCGACAGATCGCGGCCCTTGTCTTCGTCCGCTTTGGCCGAGGCCAGCACCTTGTTGGCGACGTCCAGCCAGCTGTCAAAGAACTGCGCAGTGCCCGCGTCCTCGCCCTTGGCGGCGGCTTCGCGGATGGGACGGCAGGCTTCGTCGATCTCGCCGATATTGCCTCCACACATCAGGGCCAGGTTGGTCGACAGGTTCCAGATATAGTTTCCGGGAAAGGGTTCGAACATGGGATGTTCCTTTTCTTATTCGACGGTCCAGCCGCCATCCACGACCAGCGAGGTGCCAGTGACCAGCGCCGAGGCATCCGAGGCCAGATATTGCACGGCGCCCATCAGGTCCTGCACCTGGCCCAGTCGGCCCAGCTTGATCTTGGCCAACACGCTGTCCAGAAACGCCTGATCCTGGAAAAACGGTTTGGTCATAGGGGTTTCGATAAAGGTCGGGGCGATGGTGTTGGACCGGATGCCATGGGTGGCCAGGTCCAGCGCAAAGCTTTTGGACATGCCTTCGACCGCCCATTTCGAAGCGCAATACAGCGACCGGTTCGGCCCGCCAACATGGCCCATCTGGCTGCTCATGTGGATCAGGGATCCGGGCTTGCCCGCCGCGATCAACCCCTGCGCCACGGCCTGGGCAACAAAGAAGGCGGATTTCAGGTTCAGGTCCAGCACCGCGTCATAGTCATCCTCGGCCACGTCCTGCATGGGCATGGGGCGATTGGTGCCCGCGTTGTTGATCAGTACGTCAAAGGGGCCAGCCTGCGCGATTGCCGCTTTGGCCCCTGCCAGATCGCTGACATCCAGCACCATGGCGCGGGCTTTCTGACCGCGCGCAACAATGGCATTGGCGGCCTCGGTGATCTCGGTTTCGGTGCGAGCGGCCAGAACCACGTCGGCGCCCATCTCGGCAAGCGCTGCGGCGCAGGCGAGGCCAATGCCCCGGCCTGCGCCCGTCACCAGTGCCGTTTTCCCTGCTAGCGAGAATCCAGGAGAGGTCGGCAGTTCCATGCCTCAGCCCTCGACTAGGTCCAGGCCGGGCTGCGGCGCTGCACCTTCGGCATAGGGGACGTTCTGCTGACCATAGCGGCGCACGCGCACGTTGGCCTGCTCGGCGTGGCCCTGGAACCCTTCCAGCATACACAGGCGCGAGCAGTAGCGCCCCACCTTGGCCGAGGCCTCGTCCGTGGTTACCTTCTGATAGGTATGGGTTTTGATGAACTTGCCGACCCACAGACCACCGGTATAGCGCCCGGCCTTTTTGGTGGGCAGCGTGTGGTTGGTACCGATCGCCTTGTCGCCATAGGCCACGTTGGTGCGCGGACCCAGGAACAGGGCGCCATAGTTCACCATGTTGTCCAGATACCAATCATCGCGGTCGGTCATGATCTGCACGTGCTCCGAGGCGATGTCATTGGCGATCTTCAGCATCTCGTCATGGTCGTCGGCCACGATCACCTGACCATAGGTTTCCCAGCTGGTGCGGGCATGGCCAGCGGTGGGCAGGATGCCCAGCAGGCGTTCAATCTCGTCCATGGTTTCGCGCGCCAGTTTTTCCGAGGTCGTCAGCAGCACACAGGGGCTGTCGGGGCCGTGTTCGGCCTGGCCCAGAATGTCGGTGGCGCAGATTTCGGCGTCCACGGTTTCATCCGCGATCACCATGGTTTCAGTTGGGCCCGCGAACAGGTCGATACCGACGCGGCCGTAAAGCTGGCGCTTGGCTTCGGCCACAAAGGCGTTGCCGGGGCCAACCAGAATATCAACAGGATCAATGGTTTCCGTGCCGATGGCCATGGCGCCGATGGCCTGGATGCCACCCAGGGCATAGATCGTATCCGCGCCCGCCATGTGCTGCGCAGCCACAATCGCGGCGGCCGGTTTGCCCTGATAGGGCGGGGCACAGGTGATGATCCGCGGCACGCCCGCTACCTTGGCCGTCAGCACGGACATATGCGCCGAGGCCAGCATCGGGTATTTGCCACCGGGCACATAGCAGCCGGCGTTCTGGATCGGGATGTTCTTGTGTCCCAGAATGACGCCGGGCATGGTTTCTACTTCGACGTCTTGCAGAGCGGCTTTTTGCACTTCGGCAAAGTTGCGCACCTGAGCCTGCGCGAATTCAATGTCGGCGATGTCCTGTTTGGACAGCTGCGCCATGCAATCGTCGATCTCTTTTTGCGTCAGCCGATAATCGTCGCGATCCCAGCCATCGAATTTGACCGACAGCTCGCGGATGGCGGCATCGCCGCGCGTTTCGATATCGGCCAGCGTGGCCTCGACCGTTTCGCGCACGGATTTGTTGATTGCTGCAACGGCGGACGGCTCCGCTCCCTCTTTCAGCCACTTTGCCATTGGGCTCTCCCTTCGTTTCCTAAACCTGACGGGCGGATTTCACAGTCTGCCCTTTCCCTCGGTAAAACCGATATAGAGCGCATTGTCCTATTGTTTGTATCGATGGGTGCATCCCCCAAAAACGATATCCCCCATCCGTTCCGCCCCCCTGGAATGTCTTGTTTCATTGGTGTGTCTGCTATACTAATTGGTCGTACAACCAAATAAAAGATAGGTTTTTTGACATGAAGATCGCGGTGATCGGGGCAGGGGGATTTGTCGGCACTCAAGTCTGCAAAATCCTTGGGGAAATGCCGGAAATTTCTTCGATCTCGATGTTGGATCGCGTGGCGCCAGTGGGTGTCGATCTGCCCAAAGCGACGTTTTTCGAGGGCGATTTCTCCGAATCAGTGCTGCGCCAAGAGGCCCTGGAGGGGGCTGACGCCGTGATTTGCCTGGCTGCGATCCTTGGCGGCGGGGCCGAGCAGAACTATGCGCTGGCCCGCCGGGTGAATGTGGATGCGACGCTGGACCTGATCGAGGATCTGCGGGACCGAGCCCCCCAAACCCGGTTCGTTTTCGCCTCGACCATCGCGGCCTATGCCAAGCCGCTGCCCGATCCGGTGACCGATGCCACGCCGCTGGCCCCCACGATGGTTTATGGCGCGCAAAAGGTGATGATGGAGGTCGCCCTGTCCAATTTCGCAGCGCGCGGCTGGCTGGACGCGGTGTCGCTGCGGCCCTCGGGGGTGATGGCGCGCGATGGCGCGGATGCGGCGCTGAAAACCGCCTTCATGTCGCGCCTGTTCTGGTGCGTGAAACGGGGCGAGGATATCACCCTGCCCGTGGCCGAAGACAGCAAAACCTGGCTGACGTCAGTGGACGTGGTCGCTCGCAACTTTGTCCACGGGGCAATGCTGCCCGATTTGGGTGCGAACCGCGCCTTTACCCTGCCTGCCCTGCCGCTGCGCTACGGCGATCTGGTCGCGGCGCTGCGTCGGGCCTATCCCGACAGCCCCTCTCGGATCCGGTTCGAACCGGACCCCGAGATCGTGGCGCTGTTTGGCAGCTATCCTGAATTAGAAACTGAAACAGCCGATCAGCTGGGCTTTCTGCGCGATGCGGATGCCGATGCGCTGGTGGCGAACGCGATGGTCTGAGGAGGACATCATGAGGCTTGCAACACTTCCCAACGGCACCCTGGATGGGCGTCTGCATATTGTCAGCCGGGACAACGCCCGCTGCACCCCGGCCAAGGCGGCCGAAACGATGCAGTCAGCGCTGGAAAGCTGGGACGATCTGCGCCCCGCGCTGGAGGCCGAATACGCCGAGCTGAACGCCGGTGGCGGCGAGGCTTTTGATGCGGCGCAGGCGCTGGCGCCCCTGCCGCGCGCCTGGCAGTGGTTGGATGGCTCGGCCTATGAAAGCCATGGCGACCTGATGGATGCCGTGTTCAAAATGCCGCCCAAAGAAAAAACCGGGCGCCCGCTGATGTATCAGGGCATGTCGGACCGGTTCATTGCCCCGACGGGCGACGTGCCCTTCCGCTCCGAAGACGATGGCATCGATTTTGAGGGCGAGTTCGGCGTGATCACCAAGGCGACCCCGATGGGCACCAAGGAAACCGCCGAGGACCACATCGCGCTGCTGGTGCAGATCAACGACTGGTCGCTGCGCAAACTGGCCCCGGTCGAGATGAAAACCGGCTTTGGCTGGGTGCAGGCGAAACCGGCTTGCTCGATGGCGCCGGTTGCGATCACGATTGACGAACTGGGCGACGCCTGGCGCGATGCCCGCGTGGACCTGCCGCTGAACGTGTTCTGGAATGGCGAGCGTTTCGGTGCGCCGGGCGGCTATGACATGGCGTTCAGCCTGGCCGATCTGGTGGCACATGGGGCCTATTCGCGGGATCTGGTGCCGGGTACCGTGATCGGGTCGGGCACCGTGTCCAACGAAAGCTACCGCGTGGTCGGATCGGCCTGTATCGCGGAGCGGCGCGGCATCGAAACCATTGACGAGGGCGAGGCCAAGACCCCCTTCATGTCCTTTGGCGATACGGTCCGCATGGAATGCGTGGCCGCTGATGGCAGCCCGCTGTTCGGGGCGATTGATCAGAAGGTCGCCAAAGCCTGATCCAAACGCCCGGTCTGGCACCTGCCTGACCGGGTTTTTCTTTGGCCAAGTCACGAAAAAGGGGTGCCCGTGGGCACCCCTTTGTTTGTTCGGTGGTTGATCGCCGCAGCTTAGTAGGGCTCGGCGATGGCGTGCATGCTGTCTTGCATCAGCTTGCCTTGCTGTTCGCTGGGGGCGCCGGCCATTTCCAGCTCGCCCAGTTTCAACGAGTTGCCAACAACCAGGCGGCCTCGGGGCAGGCGGCGCTGCATAAAGGCATGCAGGGCGTCCTCGAGCACCGGAGCCTTCTTCAGCTCGTCCACCAGCACGATAGCGTCCTCGACCGCCATACCCGCACCCGAGCCCAGATGCGGCGTGGTGGCGTGCACCGTGTCGCCGATCAGAGCCACGCGGCCATCGTACCAATCGCCATCAATCAGGATGGATTCCAATGGGCGATAGACGATCTCGGTGTCCGCATCGATGGTGTCGCGCAGCTTGGCAACCACGCCGCCGAACCCTTCCAGCAGGCCTTTGATCAGGCCCGGCAGCTCTTCGGGTTCGCGCCAGGGGTTTCCGGGCACGGCCTCGAGCAGGTACATGTACATCTGCGTGGGCGAGCACGGGGTAAAGCCGACTTTGATGTCTTTGGACAGGTACATTTGACCCTGCACCCAGTCCTTGGGCGTGTCGAACAGGATGCGCCAGCACGCCTGACCGGTAAAGCGCGGCGCAGGCGCGTTGTCCAAGGTCATGTCGCGCATGGTCGAGAACAGCCCATCCGCCCCGATCACGAAATCATAGCGGCCGGTGCTGCTGTCGGTCAGCGTGACGTCCACGCCCTCGGCGTCCTGGGTGTAGCTTTCGACGGTGACGCCCAGTTTGACATTGGTGTTCAGCTCTTTGACGCGCGCAGCCATGATCTGGTGCAGGACGGGGCGCAGTACGCCGCCCTCGGCCGGGACATCCGGCGCGAACAGGCGTTCCGAGCGGACTTCGCGGATCAGGTTGCCGTCTTTGTCGTTCAGCGTCACGCCGTCATGGCCGTGCCCGTGTTTCAGCAGCTCTTTGCCCAGACCCAGATCGCACAGGGCGCGGAAGGTCAGAACCGACAGGGTCAGACCCGTGCCATAGACCGACCAGTTCGGATCCTTGTCCAGCAGGTCGACCTCGATGCCTTCTTCGCGCAGGCGGATGGCTGCGGACATGCCCGCGATGCCGCCACCGACGATCAGAACCTTGTTCATATGTGTTTTCAAATGGCTCATCAGTCTGTCCCCTTAGTCCCAATCGCCTTCGGCTTGCGTGTCGTTTTGCGGTACGTGATCCGGATGCAGGCGGTATTCCCAGCGCTGGTCCGTGCCCAGGAATTCGGGGATCTTGTGCATCCAGCTATAGGTGCCAAAGACCTGGTTCCATTCGCGCGGGATCCAGTTGTCGTCGATATAGTCGCTGTCCGCGCCGTACTCGGCCTCGCCGCCCGCCGGGCATTCCAGATAGGAAAACAACGCCGAGGCAATCCGGTGACGCCCCGAGCCCAAAGCGCCGGTGGTCCAGCCGCGACGGGTCATGTAGTTGGTGCCGATCATCAGCTCGTCGATGTCCTCGACCCCGAAATTGGTGTGGTGATACAGCGGATAGCCGGGCAGCGGGCCAAAGGTCATGTCGATCAGGAACAGGTTGTGGTGCTCGTTCGCGCCATCGCATCGCAGGTAGAACCCCATGCCGACCTGTTCTTCGGACATGCGGAAATCCAGCATGTCGCGATACCATTCGAATTCCTTGCGCGGGCTTTCGCAGGCATAGACGGTGTGGGTGATCACCTTGGGCTGCGCGCGGGTTTTCCATTTGCGCTGGACGTTCAGGCGGTTGATGTGGCCCGGAGCGTTCACCGGATCGGGGGCATAGACCACCTTTTTGCGGTTGAAGACGCGCAGGGCGATGGGATGGCCACAGGCGGTCAGCGTGTGCACGGTGCCGTCTTCGTCGCGGGTGATGTCTTGCTTGGCTTCCAGCCGTGCGGCCAGCTTGTCCAGGCTTTCCTGGGTGTCCACGCCCCAGATGGTTTCCTTGACGCCTTTGTCGCGCAGCACCGATTTGGGCAGCACAGGATCGTCGATATGGCGCAGGATCACGTTCGATCCTTCGTCCAGGCGGTAATGAGTAAAGTCTTCGCCGCTGTCAAAGCGGGGCAGGCCGAAATCGTCGAAGAAGCGGGTGCATTCCTCGATGTCATCGACCCCGAACATCAGGGTTTCAATTCCAAGAATGGGCATGTCAGCTCTCTCTTATGGTGTTGGTGGTTTGGCGGCCCAGTCCCGAGACAGCCGCTTCGATGATGTCGCCATCTTCCAGACGGGTCTGGCCGGTGGGCGAGTGTTTGGGGCCCACGGCGACCAGGTCACCGGGGAACAGCTGAACCTGCTGGCTCAGCTCGGATAGGGTGCGCGCGATCGGGGCGATCTGGGGGCCGGACCATTCCAGGCGGCTTTCCCCGTTGAACGAGATCACGCATTGCAGGTTTTGCTGGTCATCGGCAAAGGCCGCGGGCAGCAGATAGGGGCCAGCGGCCAGCAGCGTGGGGCCTTGTTTGGCCGCGAGGGTGTTTCTGGCCTCCCAGTCTGCGGCGACGGTGTAGTCCGACAGTGTGACGTATCCGGCGATCGCGTCTTCGGCCTCTTGCAGGGTGGCGCGGTGCAGCGGGCGGGCGATCACGGCGCCCAGCTTGGCCTCGGCCCACAGCCCGTCGGACTGCGGGGGGATCAGCACCTTGGCGCTGGGCCCAACCAGGGTCGAGGCCAGACGCGGGATGAAATTCCCGTCCGCCAAGGTGTTCTGGCTAAGGATCTGGCGCGGGGCCGACAGCGGCGCATCTTGGGTAAAGAATTCCAGGGACGAAACCGCCGAGCGGAAGTATTTCCCCGCCTCGGCATCATCCAGCGCCATCACCACGGCGCACAGGGCCTGAAAGTTGTGATCCCAGTTGCGCAGCAGCCCGTCCAGGCTGTCGGCTTCGGTCAGGGCCAGGCCCAGACGCGCCGCCAAAGGCAGCACCGCATCCACGGGAATCACCGCTGCATCATCCAGCACGATGGCCGGAAATGCCGGGCTGGACGAGATCCGCAACTGCGCCAGCGCAAAGGGTATTTGTGGCTTGGTCATGTCTCCTCCCAGGGCCGTTCTGGGAAAGACGCTAACAGCCCTTGATCAATCCGTGAAATCGATTGTTCTAATCCAAATCATCGGTTTCGCGGATAATCATGGAGGTCTCGCCTTCGAAGGCTTCCATCAAGCGCGCCCGGACCCAGGCCAGGCATTCGTCGCGCTCGGCATAGCTGTGCCACTGGATGCACTGGTTCACAGCGGGCATCTCGATGGGCGAGGGGACAAACTTCAGCGGCAGGATTTCCCGGAACCGCTCGGCCAGGCGCCGGTGCATCAACCCGATCAGATCGGTGTTCAGCAACAAGAAGGGCAGGGATGAAAAGCTGCCCGCTTGCACGGCGATCTCGCGATCTTCGGCCCGGTTGCGCATGAACCAGTCCTCGTAGCTGGGCGTAAAGGTGGCGAATTGCACAGCCGCGTGGCGCGCCTCGTAGAATTGCTCTTCGGTGATGCTGTCGCCAAGCCAAGAGTTTTGCTCCCAGGCGGCTACAACATATTCATCCTGATAATAGGGTTGGAACGGATGATCCGGCGACAGGTACAGTTCTGGCATGGCCAGCATGTCGATCTCGCCGCGCTCCAACCGGTCGCGCGGGCTGTTGCCGGGGGCCTCGATGCTGAGAACCAGCCCCGGCGCCAGCTCGGAAATCGCATGCATCGGCCCTTGCAGGGCGGATATCAGTACCGAGTCCGAGGCGATGATCCGCACCTCGCGCTTGACGGTCCGCGGGTCGAATTCAGGCGCCTGGATGATCGTGCCGTCGATCTGCGCCAACGAGGCCCGGACCTTGCCCGACAATTCCTTGGCGCGCGGAGTCAGCACCATTTTGCGCCCAACCTGCACCAACAGGTCATCCCCAAAATAATCGCGCAATCGCGCCAAAGCGCCCGATGTGGCAGATTGGCTGAGGCACAGCTTGTCAGCAGCACGGCTGACATTTGCCTCGGTCAGTAGCACATCCAGTGCTACCAGCAAATTCAGATCCAGACCTTTAAAACGCATGCTCACTCCTTTTGAATGACATGTATCGATAGCACCGATTGCATGATGTTGAACAATCGCTTTTTCAAATGCAACGAAATTGTGCAGCTAATAGGTAAGCGGAATAGGAGACAGAGATGCTTCAGGAATTGTTTGGGTTGCAGGGCAAACGGGCCCTGATCACCGGGGGAAGCTCGGGTATTGGGCGCGCCGTGGCCGAGGCCTTTGCGGCGGCTGGGGCTGATGTGGCCATCGCCTCGGACCGGCAGGATGATATCGATGAAACCGTTAGCGCTCTTTGCGCGACCGGGGCCAAGGCCGTTGGTATTCAATGTCGCCTGAATGGCCGGGCCGAAGCGGAGGCTTTGATCGCCCAGTCCGTCGAGGCATTGGGTGGACCGATTGATATTCTGGTCTCGAATGCCGGAATCGAAGGCCCGGTGGGCGACACGGGCGCGGGCGAGGAAGCGCGGTATCTAAAGGTCTTTGATGTGAACCTGCACAGTGCCTACTGGCTGGCCTCGGCGTGCAAAGACGGCATGGCGGCCCAAGGGGGCGGCGCGATCATCCTGATGGCCAGCCTGTCTGCGCTGCGCGGAAACCGTATGATTGGCCCTTATTCCATGTCCAAGGCCGCGCTGGCCGCGATGGCCCGAAATTTGGCGGTCGAGTTCGGCCCGCTGAACATTCGCACCAACGCGATTGCGCCCGGCCTGATCGAAACGCCGTTCTCGCGTCCGTTGCTGGGCAACCCTGATTTCGTGGCCAAACGGATCGAGGGCATGACCCCGTTGCGCCGTGTGGGCCAGCCAGAAGAGATCGCAGCTGCGGCCCTGTTCCTGGCCGGAAAAGGCGGGGCGTTCACCACCGGGCACACGCTGGTTGTGGACGGAGGTACCGTGATCACCGATGGAAGCTAGCGCCGAAACGGGATCGTTTTGGAAGATAGATGAGATCGAAACTCACAATTTTTTTGTAACTAACTGACTTGATATGTTGACCCCCAGAAACACGGCACCGGTGCGCGACGGAGGATGCGCCGGGCCGATAACGGGAGGACATCATGTTCAAAAACTCATTCCGGGTTGGCCTGCTGGCCAGCCTGCTGGCTTCGGCTGCCCTGGCGCCTGCGATGGCGGATATCTCGGCGGCGCCTGGTCTGCGGCACGCAAACTCGGCCGGGGCGATTCCGGCGGATCAGAACGTGGCCTCGGCCGAGCGCGAGAAGTTCGAGATGCTGAAGCCGGGCGTGTATACGGAGTTCGAAAAAGGCGCGGTTGCGGCCTATCTGGCCGAAAACGAAGCCATCCGCCTGCGCGGTGAGATCGACATTGATGCGCTGGTCAGCGGCACGCTTCCGGCGGGCACTCCGGGCCTGGGTCCTATCATCCACGTCACCGAAGAATGGGTGCGGTATCAGCACGAGAAATTCGACCCGCAAAACCCGCTGCGTCACGACGCCGAGGTTGCGCGCAAGGCCGGATACAAGGGCGTGCCCGCCTATCCCAGCTTTGCCGCGCATGATGACAGCTCGATGATCCCGTGGCCCGTGCATGTGCGCGATAAACTGCTGGTCAGCGACCTGAACCACTCGATCACCAACTACGCGCCGGTCTATGCCGGGGACACGCTGTATATCGTTGTAAATCAACGGGATGTGCTGGACCTGACCCCGCCCGAGGGCTCGACCCGCCGCGCGATTGCGATCATCTCGCAGGCCTCGATCTATAATCAGGATGGCGACAAGGTCACCGACATGACCTTCCGCGTGACCGAGCAGCTGTCGGTCTATAAGGACCGCGCGGATGCGCCCGAGGTGCCGATCTTCCCGTTGGTCTGGGAAAGCGCTGACTGGCTGTCGCGCGCCGAGCATGTCTATACCGACGCCGATTGGGACAAGATCAAGGATATCTGGGCCAACGAAGACATCCGTGGCGCCACCCCGCGCTATTGGGAAGACGTCACCATTGGCGATCAGCCGACGCAGACGCTGGACGGCCCCATCTCCGAAGGCCCGACCCCGACCTGGGGCATGGGCATGGGCTCGGGCGGGTCGCGCAACCTGCGCCCCGAGATCATGGATGAAGACGGCTTTGCCGATCTGGTGCGCAACCCCAATGACGGTATCTATCGTCTGGCGGACCCCAACCTGCAACGCCCGCAGATGCCGCCGCTGCCGGAATACAAGGATGCGCCTCCGCCTCCGCCCCGTCCGGGTGCCGTGGACGTGGCCAATATCCACACAACCGAAGTGGGCCGCGGTATCCTGGTGAACTTTACCGGACGTGACTACGCCATCCGCCACATCACCAACTGGATGGGCGACGCGGGCTGGATCAAGAACATCTCGTGGTCGATCATGGATCCCCGCGCGGGCTGGGAACACGGCGTGCCAATCGTGCCGAACCCCGTCGCGCAGCGCTATGTGAACCGCGTGCCGGGCATGGAAAACGCCTTTGTCTCCACCCATGGTCTGACCAAGGACGTGGCGCTGGTGAAATCGCAAGTCACCGACAAACGTGTGGTCAACGGCAAATTCGAGGTCGAGCTGATCTGGTGGATCGAAACCATCGACGGCCACATCTGGGAAGAGGGGCAAGCCCTGGTTGAGCTGCCCTCACGCGAGGGCGGCGTTGCCTCGGCGGTTCCGGCGGCCAACTAAGCCCGGCCAATACATCAAGGGTCAGAAAACAATCAAAGATCTGCGCGGGCCGGTGCGAACTGACCCCACCGGCCCCGCGCATTCACTCTAGAGGGAAAAACGATGAAACATCTCCTTTCTGCTGGTGCCCTGGTGGCACTGGCCTCAGCAAGCCATGCCCAAGGCTTTCCGCCGCCCCCCATCCAGGATGGGTTCCACGTAAACGGCGAAGTTCTGGCGACCTACGGCAACACCCACTACGGCACCAACGATTTCCTGGTGCAAAGCAAACTGTTTTTCAACGGCGCGACGGCGGTTGGCGACATGCGTGCGACCGTTCGTGGCGAGTTGGTTCTGCGGACCGACACCGACGATCTGCCCACGGATATGGACGACGTCTATAACCTGGAAATCGCGCTGGAAACCGGTGCTTTGGGCACCTTTGGCTATTCGACCTATCACCGCTGTGCGGGCGTTGGGTTCCCCTGGACGGATGGCGACGTGGGCAACCTGGGCTCGGCCAACATCCACCCCTGGGTGCCGCCGACCTATCGCTGTGCCGGTGGTCTGCAGGTCTATCTGCCCCAAGGCGCACTGGATGCGGATGACCACTTCTTCTATCGCAACCAGATCGGTGGTCTGCGCATCAACGCGTGGTACGACCACGATCTGAACTATGCCCATACCGATCAGTCGGCTGGCATCACCATTGATGGCGAACTGGCCCCCGAATTCGAACTCGAGCTGGGCTATGACGCCAAGTTCGCCATGTTCATGCTGGGTGGCAACGATGTTGGTGATCGCAAAGCGGGTATCATGGTGCCGCTGGGCCAAAGCGGGTTCACCGTCGGCTACGAGTACAACCACCTGGACGCCGCAACCGAGATGACCGGTCAAATCGTCAATGTCGATTACCGTCCGACTTCGCCCAGCATCCTGCGCAACGTGCGTGCAACCTATTGGCTGGTTGAAGCCGCGGGTGGCGCCTCGTTTGAAAACTGGATGATCGACGCGCGTTTCGGCCACAAGGATTGGGAACTGGGCGTCGCCTACGAAGGACAGGGCAACTTTGCCATGGAAGGCGCGTACAAGCTGCGGGACAACCTGTCGATCGTTGCGGGCTATGACAGCGGCTTTGACACGGGCGACGGCTGGTCCGGTGCCTTTGGTCCGGCGACCTCGGTGCCCGGTCGCGGCGACAGCTACGAGATTGGTGTCAAGTTGACCTTCTGATCCCTCGGGTGGTCAACATGCGAACGGCCCGGAGCGATCCGGGCCGTTTTTTTGTGTCAGTTCAGGTTTTTACCAGGCTGTTGCGCCGCCATCGATACGGAAATCGGACCCGGTGACAAAGCGGCTTTCGTCCGAACCCAGATAGATCGCCAGCCAGCCGATATCTTCGGGTTGTCCCAGACCGTCCAGCATGATCTTGGCCCGGACGTTTTTCATCAGCGGTAAATCCAGGTGCTGCTCGGTTTCTTCGGTCACGGTAAAGCCCGGCGCGATGGTGTTGGCGCGGATGTTATGGGGCCCGCCCTCCATCGCCAGTTGCCGGGTCATCGCCAGCACCGCACCTTTGCCCGCCGTATGCGCCAGCGCCGGCAGCCCGTCCAGCGCCACATGGGCATTGGCGGACGAAAAGTTGATGATCGAGCCCTTGCCCGATGCCTGGAGCAGCGGCCACATCTTGCGGGTGACCAGAAACACCGTGTCGATCTCGCCGCGCAGGGTGATGTCCCAATCGGCTTTGCTCAGCTCGTCCACGGGGCCGAACTTCACGATGGCTGCCGCGTTCACCAGAATATCCACGGCCCCGTCAAACGCGCCCGAGGCCGCATCCGCAAGCGACCCGGCGCTGTTTTCGTCGGTCAGGTCGGCCTGGTGCACCCGGATTTGCGGTGCCTCAGCGGTCAGGGCCTGCAAGGCGTCGCCATTGATATCGCTGGCCAGAACCGAGGCCCCCTGTTTGGCCATCATCAGGGCGATGCGGCGCCCGATGCCCCGTCCTGCGCCCGTTACAACGGCCCGTTTTCCCTTTAGTCGCTCCACCCGTTTCCTCCTGTGTTTTGCGCGGCAAGGCTATACCTGCGCGCGGGTGAACTAAAATCGGTTTATTCGATAGCGGGTATCTGCGCTTTGCCCAATGGGTGTGAATCCGCAGCGCCAGAAGGCTTGGATCCGGCCCCGAACATGCAAAAAGGCGCGAAGTTTCCCTCGCGCCTTTTTGTTTCGGTCAGGTTGGGTCAGGCCGCAGCCATCCCTGCCGGTTTCTTGCTGCGCCAGTGCCAGGCGATCACACCCAGGGCGACCACGATGGCGGGCCCGGCGATGGTTACGCTTTTCATCAGCACCAGCACGCACAGGACCAGACGAATGCCCATCTCGATCTGGCCCATGGGACGCGCTTCGAACCGGGCCAGGACGCTGGCCAGCAGATACAGACCCAGCGCGATGCGCACCGCGATCCAGGCCAGGTGCATCGGATGGACCTCTCCGTCCAGACCGGCCAGATAGCGATCTCCGCCACCCACGGGGTTCAGCTGGGCCGCTTCGATCAGCAGCAGCTCGGGGTAGAAGGCAAAGATGAAGGGCACCACAAAGATCACCACGCCCGCGCGCACCGCAGCCACGCCCGTTCGCATTGGGTCAGCCTTGGTGATGGACGCCGCCGCAAAGGCCGCGATCGCCACGGGTGGAGTGATCGCCGAGGCCACCGCGAAGTAGAAGATGAACATATGCGCGGTAAAGGTCGCAATGCCCAGCCCCACCAGCATCGGCCCCATCAGCAGCGCCACGTTGATATAGGCGGGCACCGTGGGCATCCCCATGCCCAGCAGGATCGCCATCAACATGGTCGCCATCAGCGCCAGCAACAGGAAGAAGGCGTTCTCGCCGATGATACCGCCGCTTTCACGCAGCCAGCCAACGATATCGATCGCGATATAGTTCGAAAGCCCGGTGAAGTTCAGGCAGAAGTCGATCACCGACACGGCCAGGAACATCAGGTACAGGCGGCTGACCAGCAGGCCCGCATCGGCCAGAGCGGCCAGGATTTTCTGCGGGGACTGGCGGATCTTCTTATCCAGAAAGAACAGCGCGATCAGCAGGGCTGTGGCCCACCAACCGGCCGAGCCAGCATCCCCAGCCGAGTTCTGGAATAGTTGCAGCAGCCAGGGCAGGTTTGCCGCGCGGCATCCGTTGGCGCTGATGATCTGCTCGACACCCCACAGGCCCGCAAGCGGGCCACAGCCCACGGCCTCTTTCGGGGTCAGCAGCAGCACCAGAATCAGCAGGATCGGGGCAAAGATCATCACCAGATGCAGCTTGTCCTCGCCGGTCAGACGCATGTCATCAGTGACTTCGCCTACGGCCTCGATGCCCTGTTTGCGGGCCTGGAAGACCACGGTCAGGAACAGGCAGCCGAAATAGGCCAGTGCAGGCAAGGATGCAGCGATGATCACTTCGCGGTAGGGGACAACGGTCATGGCCGACAGAACGAAGGCAGCAACCCCCATCACCGGCGGCATGATCTGCCCACCGGACGAGGCCGCAGCCTCGATCCCGCCCGAGAACGTGCGTTGGAAGCCACGTTTCAGCATCATCGGGATGGTCAGCACGCCGGTTGACAGCACGTTCACCACGGGCCCACCCGAGATGGTGCCGAACATGGCCGAGCTGACGATCGCCGCATGGGCCGGGCCACCGCGCAAACGGCGGGTCCACAGGAAGGCCAGCTTGATCAGCGACTGCCCACCCGCCGACACGCCAAACAAGGCGCCCAGCACGATATAGGGGAAGACGGTGTTCATCAGGATGGCCATGAACCGGCCCAGAATGCCTTGGGCGTTGTTGACCAGGATGTCCTGCATATTGGGACGGCCATCCAGCAGCATGCGCGGCTCGCCACCCAGTTTGGTGACCAGGTATTTGTTCATGTCTTCGGAACCGAAGAAGTACCAAATGAACACGGTCAGCATGGTGTAGGTGGCAATCGCGATGGCCACGGCGACCAGCGGGAAACCCCAGACGCGCACGTTATAGCCAAGGAACACAATGATCGCCAAAGCCATGATCGGGAAAATGCCCAGACCCAGCGTGTTGATACACGAAGGATCATCCACCGAGGTTGGCGGCGGCAGGCCCATGGATTCGTTGAACTCGATCTCTTCTTGCAGGGCGCGGGCGATCAGCTCGGCGCGCTCGCCGGTGAATTGGTCGATCATGCACACGCTGTCGATCTCGATCAGGTACGAGGCCGAAACCACCAGCGCCATGATCACCAGGGCGATGTCCATGCCAAGGCCAAAGGCGTATTTCAGCGGACCTTTGTTGCGCCACAGACGCGCCATGGATTGATCCAGCGCCACGGTGCTCATCATGATCAGGAAACACAGGGGGGCGAGGTATTCAAAGCTGAATTGGCGAATTTTGACTTCTTTGCCGAAGGTGTCGGACACCCAATCATCCAGCCCCGGAAACGAGGGTAGTGTGTTGAGCAGACCGATGATGACCAGGACAAGCCCAAGCACCAGGGACAAACGAGTGAATAGGCTGGGGGGCCGAACGACGTCGGTGTTCATGGGGGGCTCCAGTCTGTAGGGGTTTGTGAAGTGTAGGGGTCTGGGCGTGCGATGTCACGCCGCCCAGACCGAGCATGCGCTGCTTATTTGGCGCACTCAGGGACGGTGTATCCGGCCTCTTCCCAGGCGGCGACTGCGCCGGGGTGGTATTTCAGGGACAGAGGTCCGCAGAAGCCGGTGGTCTCGGCGTCCAGGATGCCCAGGTTGGTATTCTTCATGAAGGCCGTGCGGTTTTTCATCTCTTCCAGGGTCTTGATGTGCTCGGCCACCAGTGCCTTGGCCAGATCAAACGGCATGTCCTTGTTCACGATATCTGCGAACGCCGTGCCGATCCCGCGGAAGTTGCCATCCACGGACACCATGCGCACGCCGTCGCCATAACCCATTGCATCCCAGTGAACGACAACCGGCACGTTGCCCGGCGCGTTGAAAATCTTGCGATAGGCATCGCTTTCGAACACGTCCTTGGGGGTCGAAACGATCACCACGTCACCTGCGGCCTGCATCGTGGTCACGCGCTGCGAGGGGAAGGTCAGCGGCAGGATGAATGCATCCATCGAGCCATCCACCAGAACCGAGGGCAACTGGCCCCAGTTGGTCTGGTGCCCGGTGTAGTTTTCGCCGTCTTTCATGCCAGCCGCCATTTGCGCGGCCTGACGGGCGTTCACCAGCGCTGCGCCACGGGGCGGGCCATTCCAGACGTTCTTGCCTTCGATTTTTTCCCAGCTGTCGATGCCTTCGCTTTCCAGCGCGATCAGGCCGTATGCGCCCGAGTTAAACGGGTACAGGGCGCGCACATTCGAGGCCAGCTCGGCGCCCTTTTCAGCACCGGTTTTCGAGTAAGGGCCACGGCCCTTGTCCAACAGGAACACCAGGATCAGCGGCATGTTCGAGATGTCCGAACGCCCTTCGGCGATGTTCATCAACGAGTTGGTCAGCGTCTGACCTTCCAGCACTTGCAGATTGGCGATTCCAGCGCGCGAGCTGACCTCTGCCATGTGCATGGCGGTGGCATGGGTGGCCGCACCTGGCGTGGTGGTTTCATAGGTCAGGTTGGCTTGCGCCTGCGCTGCGGCTGCGCTCAGCCCCAGTGCAGCCGCAGCCGCCACTAGCGTCTTGGTTACGTGTTTCATTCTTTCAGTTCCTCCCTTGGAAAGTTATTCGGCCGCGACGCCTTTTTTCATGTTGGGCGCCTTGCGGTCGCGATATTTCACTGTCAGCTCCAGTGGTGCTTCGTTTTCGTCATAGATGCCGATCATCACGCCGCGACGGCGCGTTTTGGTCCGCATCTCCTCCAGTTGTGATTTGCTGCGCGTGGTGCGCTGCGACTGTCGCCGTGCCCAGGCGAACAGTTTGTCATACATCTGATCGATGATGTCCTGATGGTCCTCGCTGTCGCCCAGATCCCGCAGTTCCAGCGGGTCGTTTTTCAGGTCGAACAGGATCGGGCGATGTTCGCCCTCGCAATGGACCATTTTCCAGTCCTTGGTGGCGACCATGAACATCACTGCCTCGCGGACGTCATGGTCCAGCTGCGTGGCCGTGGGCGTGGCCGAGTAATCATATTCGCAGATCGCATAGTCCCGCAGGGTTTCGCTGCGTTCGCCCCGCAGCAGCGGCAGCAGGCTTTCGCCCTCAAGGATATGGTATTCCGGTTCGCCACCCGCGACCTCGACAAAGGTGGGGGCCAGATCGATCGCTTCGACCAGGGCATCGCTGACGGTGCCGCGCGTGGCGTCGGCCTCGGGCGAGGGGTCATAGATGATCAGCGGCACCTTGGCGGAATTGTCGTGGAAGAAGGTCTTTTCCCCCATCCAGTGATCGCCCAGGAAATCCCCGTGATCCGAGGTCAGCACGATCATCGTGTCGTCCATCCGGCCGGTTTCTTCCAGCCAGTCGAATAGGCGGCCCATCTGGTCGTCACATTGCTTGATCAGGCCCATATAGGCGGGGATCACGGCCTCGCGGACCTCTTTGCGGGAAAATGCTTTGCCCACGCCGCTGTCCATAAAGGCCTTCAGCACCGGGTGCGCGGTGTCGTATTCGTCGTCCGAGCGGATGACGTCCTGCACATCTTCAGGGCCGTACATGCTGGCATAGGGTTCGGGCACCACATAGGGCCAGTGCGGCTTGATAAAGGACAGGTGCATGCACCACGGGCCTTCGGCTTGCTCGATAAACTCCATGCCGCGGCCGGTCAGATAGGGGGTTTCGCTGTCCTCTTCGGCGATATTGGCCGCCTCGGACGAGTTTTTCAGAAACCAGCCGGACAGCACGTTGCCATCTTCGTCCAGACCCGAGTTGGCAAAGTCATGCCAGGGGTTGTCGGATTCGTATCCTTTGGCCTTCAGCCATTTGTTATATTCCTTGGCCCCATCCGGATCATAAGAGCCATCCGGCCCCTCGGGCAGCATCCCGTCGTCGCGCTCGAATACGTCAAAGCCGCATTCGGCCACGCGCGCGCCGATCACGCTGTCGCGCTCAAGGCCCAGGCGCTCCATGCCTTCGGCGTCCACGCTCATGTGGGTCTTGCCCACCAGCCAGCAGCCCATGCCCAGCTTGCGCAGATGATCGCCCATGGTCTTTTCGCCGACCTTCAGGGGGATGTTGTTCCAGCTGGCGCCATGGCTGTGCACATAGCGCCCGGTATAGGTGGACATGCGCGAGCTGCCACAGATCGGCGACTGGATATAGCACCGATCAAAGCGCACCCCCATCTGGGCCAGACGGTCGATATGAGGCGTGTGCAGGGTCTTGTGACCATAACAACTCAGGTAATCCCAGCGCAGCTGGTCGAACATGATGAACAGGATATTCTTGGGCTTGGTCATATATGTCTACCGCCTCGGCTCAATGAACCGATCACGTCGCCTGTTTCTGCGACGTTTTGGCGTTTCCTCCCTTTGTTTTTTTACAAAGGTAGCGATTCGGCGTTGCTAAGAGAAATAGTCATTTGGAAAACACCATAACGGAATCGTTATAATGCTGGGGCCGGATCAGTTCGCCAGTCCGAGGTTTTGCACTTCTTCGCGGATCACCTGCATCAACAGCTGCGCGGGTTCCGATACCTTCCGCGCGGTTGGTGTGGTCAGCCCGACCCCACCCATCAGCTCGTCACGCCCATAGTTCAGTGTCGTGACCGTGCCGTCGCGCAATTCTCGCTTCATCCCACCCAGCGGCAGGAACACAATCGCGTCGGACACCAGGCTGAAGTTGCGGGCGAACTCGAAGGAAATCGTCTCGATCTGATTGGTGAACCGTCCCAAACCCTTGCCGATGATAAACCGGTCCAGTTCGGCGCGGATGATCGTGTTGGACAGGGGGATGACCACCGGGAATTCGTTGATGTCGTGGATGCTCAGATCCGAGGCCCCGTCCAATGGGTGGCCGCTGCGGGCAAAGAAAACCAGGGGCTCGCTGAACAGATGTTCAAAGTTCAACCCCTGCATTTCTTCGGCGGATTGAATGCGGCCAAAGCTGAAATCAGCATCCCCAATCCGCAGATGATGGTGCAGCCCGCCGCCCGTGGTGGCCTTGAATTCCACGTCGATCGAGGGATACAGCGATTTGAACCGCGCCGTCGCCCCGGGCATCACCATCCGCACCACGTTGGGCAGGACATAGGCGCTGACGCGCTGCTCGACGATCTGGCCGCGCATGGTTTTCAGGCCCAGATCAACCTGTTCCAGCCCGCCATCTACATAGGAATACAGCAAGCGCCCCGCAGCATTCATCGCCAACCCCGAGGCCGTGCGCTCGAACAGAGACGTGCCCAGCTCTTCTTCGAGTTCGCGGATCGAGCGCGAGACAGAAGGCTGCACCGTCCCCATCCGCTCGGCAGCGCGTGTGACCGAGCCCAGATCCGCAACGGCAATGAAACAACGCAGGTGGCGCATACGGATGCGTTTGTAAACCATGGGCGGGGCCTTCGGATCGGGTGAATTCGACTGTATCGCTCACCCTAGACCAGCTGTCGCGAGGCGTCCAACGCCAAGATATGTGAAACTTTTGCGACGGGGCGGGAAACTGTTTGCTGCACGGCCTACATTTCGATATTTCGCGAAATATGGAAGTGAATCGAGTCGATCAACTGGCCGCCTTGGCCCATCCCCAACGTCTGGCGATCTTTCGCCTGTTGATGCGTCGCTATCCGGATGCGGTGCCCGCAGGGGAGATCGCGACCGTCCTGCAGGCCCGTGCCAATACCCTGTCGGCCTATCTGTCATCTTTGCGTCAAGCAGGGCTGATAACCCAAACCCGAGACGGGCGTTCGCTGCGGTATCGCGTGGCGCTCGAGGAAAGCAACGGGCTGGTGTCCTTCCTTGTGGACGATTGCTGTCGGGGTCGTCCGGATCAATGCCGCGCCCCTTTGAACGTGCAAACAAGCAAAGAGCGAACCATGCCTGATCAGAAATACAACGTGCTTTTCATCTGCGTCGGAAACTCGGCGCGGTCGATTTTCGCAGAATCGATCCTGCGGACCGAGGCCGGCGAGCGGTTCAATGCCTACTCGGTCGGGGTGAACCCTGCCTCGGTGCTGAATCCCTTTGCGGTCGAGATGTTGCAGGACAAGGGGCACGATATCACGCCCCTGCGGGCCAAGCACCTGACCGAGTTTCAGGGCCCCGACGCGCCCGTGATGGATTTCGTTTTCACTGTTTGCGATCAAGCCGCGAACGAAGAATGCCCCGCCTGGCCCGGACAGCCGATTAGCGCCCATTGGGGCCTGCCTGATCCGGTCAAGGCCACCGGGACCGACGCGGAAAAACGGCTGGCGTTCCAACAAGCCTATGCTGTTCTGCGCAACCGCATCATCGCCTTTGCGGCGCTGCCTTTTGAAAGCCTGGATCGCGTGTCGCTGCAACAGCGCGTGGACGATCTGGCCATGGATATGGAAGACCAATGACAACTTACGCACTGAACGGCCTGGGCCGGATGGGAAAACTGGCGCTGAAACCTTTGCTGGACAGCGGGGCCAAGGTGGCCTGGATCAACGACGCCGTGGGCGACGCCGCGATGCAGGCGCATCTGCTGGAATTCGACACGGTGCACGGCCGCTGGGATGCGGATTTCTCGTCGGACGCGGACAGCGTCACCATCGACGGCACGCGTATTCCGTTCATCGGCACCTCGAAAATCGAGGATCTGCCGCTGGAGGGCGTGGATGTGGTGATCGACTGTACCGGCGTCTTCAAGACCGAGGCCAAGCTGGCCCCGTATTTCGCCGCTGGTGTGAAAAAGGTCGTGGTTTCGGCCCCCGTCAAGGACGGCCCCACCGCCAATATCGTTTATGGCATCAACACCGATGACTATGACCCTGCCCAGCACCAGATCGTGACCGCGGCCAGCTGCACCACCAACTGTCTGGCGCCCGTGGTCAAGGTTCTGCACGAAGGGTTGGGGATCAAGCATGGCTCGATGACCACGATCCATGACGTGACCAACACGCAAACCATCGTGGACCGCCCCGCCAAGGATCTGCGCCGGGCGCGCTCGGCGCTGAATTCGCTGATCCCGACGACCTCGGGCTCGGCCACGGCGATCATGCTGATTTTCCCGGAACTGCAAGGCAAGCTGAACGGCCACGCAGTGCGGGTGCCGCTGCTGAATGCCTCGCTGACCGATTGCGTGTTCGAGGTCGAGCGCGAAACCACCGTCGAAGAGGTCAACGCCCTGTTCGAGGCCGCCGCCAATGGCCCGCTGAAGGGCATTCTGGGCTATGAAACCCGTCCGCTGGTGTCGTGTGACTATACCAATGACGACCGTAGCTCGATCATCGATGCGCCCTCGACCATGGTGGTCAATGGCACGCAGGTGAAAGTCTATGCCTGGTACGATAACGAATGGGGCTATGCCCAGCGTCTGGTCGACGTGGCGCTGATGGTTGGTAAGTCGCTGTGAGCCAGGCAAAACCAGAGGGCTTGGCGGCGTATATCGCCGTCACGGCCGCCTATTGGGCGTTCATGCTGACGGATGGCGCGCTGCGGATGCTGGTGCTGCTGCACTTTCACACGCTGGGGTTTTCGCCCGTGCAGCTGGCCTATCTGTTCATCCTGTACGAGATCGCGGGCATCATCACCAACCTGTCCGCCGGTTGGATCGCCGCGCGGTTCGGGCTGACCTCGACGCTGTATGCGGGATTGGGGTTGCAGGTGTTGGCGTTGCTGGCCTTGGCGCAGCTTGATCCGGAATGGGCGCTGTGGACTTCCGTCGCTTTTGTGATGGCGGTGCAGGGAGCCTCGGGCGTGGCCAAGGACCTGTCCAAGATGAGCGCCAAAAGCGCGGTAAAGCTGCTGGCGCCGTCGGGCGACGGGGGGCTGTTTCGCTGGGTTGCCGTGCTGACGGGATCAAAAAACGCGGTCAAAGGGTTCGGATTCCTGCTGGGCGCGGCCATGTTGGGGCTGTTCGGGTTTGTGCCCTCGGTTTTGGGGATGGCGGGCGTGCTGGCGGTGATCCTGGCGGTGATCGCGCTGAAAATGCCGGGCGGTCTGCCGCAGGGCAAAAAGGGCGCGAAATTCTCCGAGGTGTTCTCGAAAGATCGAAATATCAACTGGTTATCCGGTGCGCGCTTGTTCCTGTTCGGCGCGCGGGACGTGTGGTTCGTGGTCGGCATCCCGATCTTTTTCTATGCCGTTCTGTCCGATGGCAGCGAAGAGGGTAATCGCTGCGCGTTTTTCCTGATTGGCAGCTTCATGGCCGTTTGGACGATCCTGTATGGCGCGGTGCAGGCCTATGCGCCCAAGTTGCTGCGCGCCAAAACCCGCCCGGTGGGCGAGCTGGTTCACGCCGCAAAGGGCTGGGTCGCGGCGCTGTTCGTGGTGCCTGCGGTTTTGGCGGTTCTGTGCGAGGTCTCGGACGGCCCGACCATGTGGTTCACCATAATGCTGACCCTGGGGTTGCTGGTCTTCGGCGCGATTTTCGCGGTGAATTCATCGCTGCATTCTTACCTGATCCTGGCCTTCACCAAGTCCGAGCGGGTCACTATGGATGTCGGGTTTTACTATATGGCCAACGCGGCCGGGCGCCTGCTAGGCACGTTGATGAGCGGGCTGAGCTATCAGATTGGCGGCTTGCCATGGTGCTTGGGGGTGGCGGCTGTGTTCGTGGGGCTCAGCTGGGTTGGCGCGGGGCGTCTGCATGCGCCCAGCCCGGCGCGGGCTTAACTCACACGGCTCTGATCCCCACGGGGCGCCTTATGCACCGGCGCCCCAGACGTGCCTGGGGTCAAGACGCGCTGCATCACGTCTGACCAACGGACAGCAAAGTCGCGCTCGCTTTGGCGCGGATCGGGGCGCGGGATCCGGGGATGGGGCTCGGTCGCCAAGGTCGACATCGCGTTGGCCCAAGCGGTTTTGTTATACATATGCACGCGGATCGCACCGTCCTGGGCCTGATCGTCCAGCCCATCCTCGCCCGATACCAGAACGGGCCGTCCGGCCGCGCGGGCCTCGATGGCGACCAGGCCATAGGCCTCCCAACGCGAGGGCATCACCACCGCATCTACCGCCTGCATGGCCGCGGCAGGGTTGGGGCTGTGCCCCAGAAACCGGATGCGCGCATCCCCCTGTGCCAACGCCCGTAGGGCCGGGCGCTCGGGGCCGTCCCCATAGATATTCAGGCGCAAATCCGGGTCGGGCAAGGTGCGAAACGCCTGGATCAACAGATCGAAGCCTTTCTGCCGATCCAGCCGCCCAATGGCGCCAAAGACGCGGGCCTGGGGCGCTGGATCGGCCAGCCGGGCGAAGGGCAAAAGCCCAACAACGGGCGAGATCACCGTCAGCGCCCCCAGATCGGCCAGCCGATGGCGGAACATCCACCGCGCCTGAGCATGGCTGACGGCCACAAGGTGATCAAACACGGAATAGCCAATCCGCAACAGGTTCAGGAACCGCTTCTTGTTGGGCACGTTATGGGCGGCAAACCCTTGCGTATAGCTGTGTTCGACATGGATCAGCGGTGTGCCCGCATTCACTGCCCGCAGCGACAAAAGCGCGGGCAGGGTGCGCCAGCTGACCACCAGATGCGAGACGATAACATCCGCCTTGATCCGCCGCATTGCTAGGCTGCCGCGCCGCACCACGCGCATTTGGTGGTGACCAGACAGCGCCATGTCGGGGCTGTGGGTGATATGCTCTAGCAGGCGCATCACGCCGCCAGCGGTGGTATCGTCAATCAGGTGAACAACAGTCGGTCGGGTCATGGTGAGCTCCGGCATTAGGATTGAGGGGCAGACAGAAGTTTCGACAAGCGGCGCAAACGGGCCACGCCCATCGCGCCCACCGCATGGGCGGCGACAAGCGTGATCAGCGTCTTGGCTGGTTCCTCGATCAGGGGGATTTTCGACAGGCTCAGGCTGGCGTGTGCCAGTTTCCGGGCGTTGGCACCGTCCAGATCGCTGACCGCGCGCCGCGCCAGATAGCGCAGCTGATAGGCCCGCGCCGCAGGTTCATGGCGCGCGAACAGGGCCGGGTTCAGCGGGCGCAGCTTGTCCATGACGCGTTCCCAACTGGCCAATTGGCGATCTGTGTTTGCGGACAGACCGCCGGGATTGACGCGGTAGTGTGTCAGCGCGCCGGGTACGCCCTCGATCTGCCAATCGGTGGTCAGGGCCAGGCGCAGCCAGCATTCGATATCCTCGGACTGGCGAAAGGTTTCGTCAAACACCCAGTCGCGTTGCGTTTCTGAGGCCGGGCGATAGGCGATCTGATCCAGCGCGCCGCGCCGCATCACCGCGGCCGAGCCATTGCCAACCGGGTTGCGCTTCATCACGTGGTCGGCGGTGATGTCGGTCAGGCGGGGGCGCTGGGCGTGCCGTGTGAGGGTGCCGTTCGCGGTGATCAGCTGAGACCCTGAAAAGCTCAGGCCAATCGAGGGGTTTGCCTCCAGATGGGCGACATGCGTGGCCAGCTTGTCCTGTTGCCACAGATCGTCAGCATCGCAGAAACCGATGAATTCACCGGTTGCGGCGTGGATGCCAGAATTGCGCGCCCCGGCCAGACCGCGGTTTGCCTGCTGGACCAATCGAATACCGGGGTGGCGGGCGTATTTGCGCGCCATATCGCCGGTGTGGTCGGTCGAGCCATCATCGACGATGATGATCTCCATATCGCGGAAACTTTGCGAGCAAAGCGTTGCCATGGTCTGAGGCAGGGTGCGTGCGGCGTTATAGGCGGGCACGATGATCGAGGCTTTGGGCATCTTACGTCTCCTTCAATGGCTGAAAAGCGCGCGGCGCATTGGGGTGGGCAGAACCAGCGCGGCCCCGGCCCCCAGCGCCGTCAGAACCCCGCGTTTCGCGGGCGAACAAAAGGCGCGGGCATCCAGGCTGAGGCCGCGCAGGGCCAGGCGGGCGGGTTCGGTCTTGCCCAGGTCCAACCGCAGCGCGCGCCGCGCCAGATAGCGCAGATAAACGGCCTCGACCGCACGGGTTGGGCGATAGCCAAAGCGCTCGGCGGTGCGCAGTGCGCGGGTTCGGCTGGCCTGCATCGCCGGCAGATCCGAGGACAGCCCACCGCCCGAGCTGCGGTACCAGACCTGCAAACGGTCCAGCCCTTGCAGGCGGGCCCCACCGCCGACGATGCGAATCAGAAACTCCAGATCCTCGTTGTGGCTCATGTCCGGGTCGAACCCCCCCGCGCGGGCAAAGACATGGCGGCGGATGGTCAGGTTCGACAGGGTGCAGATCGGATTTTCGCCCATCAGCATGTCCACCGTGACGGGCTGTTGCGGCACCGTCGAAAACGTGCGTGCGTCGTTCGAGGCATGACGGAAAAACGCGATCCGTCCAAAACAGGCATCCACGCGGGGATCGGCCAATGTCTCGTTCAGCTCGGCCAGCTTGGGATGCGACCACAGGTCATCGGCATCGCAAAAGGCCAGGATTTCACCGGTGGCCAGGTCGATGGCGCCGTGATTGCGTGCCTCCGAGGGGCCCTTGCCCGGATTGCGGACCAGACGAATGCGAGGGTCGTTGCGCTCCCAGCAGTCGACCACGTCGCGGGTTCCGTCAGTGGATCCATCGTCGATCACGAAGGCCTCCCAGTCGGCATGCACCTGCGCGGTGATCGAGGCCAGCGTGTCCCCGATGGTATCAGCGGCGTTATAGGCGGGAATGATGATGGAAAACTTGGTCATGATTACGCTCGTTGGGTTGGGGACAGAAAGGCAAAGGACAGGGCCGGGCGCGCTGCGATCAGCAGGATCACAAAGCTGACCAGCGTATAGCCAGTGGCGATGGCGGTCAGGCCATGGGGGGCCATCAGCACCGTGTTCAGCATCAGCGCCACAGTCAGGATCGCGGTGACGGTGAACTCTTTTTGCGGCTCGCCATTGGCGCGCAGCCATCCGGCAGCGGCGGTCCACAGCAGTGCCGGGATCGCGGCCAGGCACAGGATCGACACCACCTCGGCGTGCTGGGCCCAGCCGTCCCCAAGCAACAGCGGGACATAGATCGGGGCCAGGGCGGCTTGCAGCAGCACAATCGGGGTAATGACGGCCATGCTGAGGACAATGGACTGGCGCAGGGCCGTGGCGCGATCCGGTGCGGCGCACAGATGCGGAAACAGCACGGTGGCAAAAGCGACCGAGAAGGAACTGGCGATGCTGAGCCCGGCGTTAAAGGCCATGAAGTAGATGCCCAAGGCCTCGGCGCCCAGCAGCATGCCAACGATCAGCTTGTCTGCCTGCATCCGCAGGGCCTTGACGATCTCGACCCCAAGAATGGCCCAGCCGAAGCGGAGGAACGGAGCGATGGGGGCGGGGGTGACCAGGCGGTTCCTGCGCCAGGGCGCCAGTCGGCGCATGGCCAGCAGCCAATATGGCGCGGTCAGCAGTCGTGGCAGGATCAACGCCAGCGCCGAGGGCCAGATCAGCGCCAGACCCGCTGACAGGAGATTTGCGATCACCACCTGGCTGCCGGCTATGGCTGCGGTCTGGCGCAACTTGCCGTTCCGCATGGCCAGACCGGCCTGTACCAACCCGCCGGGCATGAACAGGTATTCCCCGGCCAGCAGCAGGATCAGGATCGGAACGATGGGGTCTGCGCCGCCCAGCCAGAAGGCCAGGGCGATCAGGCTTTGCAGGGTGAACAACCCCAGGCACCAGGCCCAGAATATCCGGTGCGCCGTGGCGCAAGTGGCGGGCAAATCGCGCTCGCTTGCGGCAATGATCCGTTGGATCACGCCGTTTTCAGTCAGTGCCTTCAGGATGTCGGCGGCCGCCAAAGCGGTTGCGGCCAGCCCGATTTGCAGCGGATCTAAGCGGTGTGCGATCACCACGACCACAAACAGGCGCGAGCCCTTGGCCGCGGCCTCGGACGCGCCATAGGCGGCCAGGTTGCGCAGCAGGGTGCCAAAGGTTGCGGAGTGCTGGGTCATAGGGAATCTCATCCAGAAAGGGTTTCGTTCTCCTTAAGATAGAAGAAGGGCCGCCGGGGTGTGGGGCGCCGATGGAGGGGCGAAGCGGGCGTTGGCATGGGGGCCTATCCGTGTGGGTAGGCGGGCTATGCGCCTGCGTGTGAGGGCTGGAGGCAAGGCTGCGCGCAGCTAGTTGCCTTCGCGCGCGGGGCGGGCGTAAGGTGCAGTGAGTATTTGAAGAGCAAAGAAAGAGTTGGGCGATCATGAGCAGCCGCGTGATGCGAGCCTTGTTAGGTGCGACGGTTCTGGGGCTTGGGGGCTGTGCGGCCAGTGTTGAGCCGGAGAATATCGAACCCGTTGCCCAAGGGCGGGCCTATCAGGCGCAGTATCGGGCGCCGTCGGCCAAGGTGGCACAACCACCTGTGCTTGTATCTGCGAGAATGAACGCAGCGCGGTGTCGCCCTGCGCTGGGGGATCGTGCGGGGCGGGGCAAGGGGGCCGGTTGGCAGCCCTTGTTGGGCGAGCGCTTGTCGCGCAATGATCTGGTGGATGTGCGGGTCGATGACGATGAGGTGCTGAACGGCCAATACGTGATTTCGCGTGATGGGACGCTGAAATTGCCATTTCTGGATCCGATTCCGGCACAGGGGCGCCGGGTCGACGAGGTGGAGGCCGAGCTGGGGCATGCGCTGCTTGAAGAGGGGTTTTATGATGTGCTGCCGCGCCTGTCGGTGCGGGTGACGGATTTTGCCTCGGTCTCGGTCGGGGTTTCGGGGGCCGTGTTCGAGGCCCATGCGGTTGAAATCGGGGGGACACCGGGGGATCAGGTGGACAGCCGCCGCCAGGGCGCGTTGGGGGCGTCGACCGAGGCGCGAAACCTGTCGGCGGCGGTGCGTGCGGCCGGAGGGATACGCCCGGATGCGGATTTGTCGGCGGTCGAGCTGCGGCGCGGGGACGCGCGGCACGTGTTGGATTTGCGCGACTTGTTTGAGGGGGCGGACAGTGCGGATGTGATGTTGCTGGCAGGGGACAGGATCTTTGTGCCCAGTCGCGAATGCTTCCAGGACGACTTGATGCGCCCCGGACCGCTGAGCCCGCCTGGCGTCAGTCTGTTCCTGTCCAATCTGACGCAACCGGCGACGGGGAATGCGCCCTCGGCGATTGGGCGTGAGGTGCGCGAGGTGCCCTATGGGACGCGCTATATACAGGCGGTCGTGGATACCAACTGTGTTGGCGGGGCGCGGGCGACCAGTGCGCATCGCTCGGCCATTCTGGTTTCGCGCAATCCGATCAGCGGGATCTCGACCGTGATTGAACGCGAGATCGAGCCCCTGCTGCGCCGCGCGGATCGGGACGATTTTGATCCGTATGTGCTGCCGGGGGATGCGGTGGCCTGCTATGACAGTACGGTCACCAACCTGGCCGAGGTGGGCCGGGTTTTGGGTATTGTCGGCGCGGCGTTGTTGTTGGACTAACGTGTTGTTTCCAAATGGATTCTGATCTGGGCAAGGGTTTTGTCGGTGTCGGCTAGGTACCGGGAATATCACCAAGCCGGGCGGTGAAAACAGGTTTAGGACGACCCGTTTCCGGATTGATTTCCCACTTGAGCCACAGGGCGGATGGCCCCACATGGGACAAGATCGTGTCCGGGCGACCATGGCCGCCTTTGGCGTTTGCTGCAAGTGGCAACAAGGTCGCCTATTTCGAGATGGCGCGCGGCGGGGATCGGCTGGTCGTCGCGGATATTCGCTAGTCTTGGCCCGGGGAAATTGTGCTTGGGTCGTGAGCGGCCCAGATGTCCCGAGCGGTCTTGATTTTGTCGGCAAGGGTGGCCTGCAGCTCCTCCGAGCTGGAGGCGTGTTCGATCTGCACCAGGGCGTCGCGCAGCCCAAGCTGACTGAAGGCGGCGGCGCTGCCGGCCACTTTGTGGCACCGTGCGGCCAATTCTTGGGTGTCGGTGGGGGCGGTGGCAAGCCAGGCCATCAGCGCATCGGTTTCATCGATGAAACGCTGTTTCAGGCTGGCCATCACATCGTTTTGCGGTGCCGGTCTTGGGGCAGGCGAGGGCGGCGCGCTGGCGCGCCGGGCGGCGGTCAGGACGGTGTCCAGTTCCTCGCGCTGCAAGGGCTTGCCCAGAAACCCGGTCATCCCGGCTTCGACGATCTGGTCGCGTACCTCGGGCAAGACATTGGCGGACAACGCGACGATGGCGCTATGGGCCGAGGGTCCGCCCTCGGAGCGGATGCGCCGGGTGGCTTCCAGCCCGTCCATCACGGGCATGCTGATATCCATCAGGATCAGGTCAAAGCCATGTTTGGCAGCGGTTTGCACGCCGTCCAGACCATTGGCCGCCGTGCTGACCTTGTGACCTTTGCGTTGCAAAAGTTCGCACACCAGATGCTGGTTGATCTCGTTGTCTTCGACCACAAGGATATCCAGCGGTTCAGAGCGCGTGGCGGCGTGTTTGGCCACCTGATCGGGCGCTGGGCGGGCGGTTTCGACAAAGGGCAAGCGCACCCAGAAAACGCTGCCCTCGTCCAGCGTGCTTTCGACACCCAGCGAGCCCCCCATCGCCTGCACCAATCGGCGCACGATGCCCAGCCCCAATCCGGTGCCGCCTGCTGCGCGCTGGAACGAAGTGTCAACCGTTTGAAAATCCTCGAAAATCCGGTCTTGGTCGTCGGGCGAGATGCCAAGGCCGGTGTCGATGATGCGGAATTCGACCTCGACCGAATTGTCGCCGGCATTGCGGTACAGCCGTTCCGCCTCGAGAGAGATCTTGCCGTTTTCGGTGAACTTGATCGCGTTGCCGACGAGGTTCAGCAGGATCTGTTGCAGCCGCGCGGCATCGGTCATCACCCAGTCAACGGGTGCGCCGATCCAGCCACGTTCCAGACGGTTTCCGTTGGCCTCGGCATAGCCGGATTGCCCATCCACGATGTCCTGCATCAATGTGCCCAGATGGGTGGGGCTTTCGTCCGGGGCGATCTGGCCAGATTCGAACCGGGCGATATCCAGCACCGTATCCACGTGGCGCATCAGTTGTTTCGCCGAGATCGACATATTCGCGGCATAGCGTTCCTGTTGGCGGCTCAGGCGGGTGTCTTCCAGCAAGGACAGATTGCCCAGAACCCCATTCAGCGGCGTGCGGATTTCATGGGTCATCACGGCCAGGAAATCGGCTTTGGCCTTTTCCCCGGCCAGGGCACGGTCACGGGCTTCGACCAGTTCTTGCTCGGCGGCGACCTGAGCCGAAATATCGCGCAGGAACCCGATCACGATCATGTCTTCGCCTTCGCCCGCGGCCTCGAGCGCCAATTCCACCGGGAACACCTCGCCGGATTTACGCATGCCTTCCAGCTTCACGCGGCCATGGCCGACCACGCGATGCGCGCCGCCTGCGATCATGCGTTTCATTCCGGCCGAGTGGGCCTGTCGCAGATGTGGAGGAATGATCACCTCGGCCAGGGGCTTGCCCAGTACCTCGTGCGGGGTATAGCCGAACACTTTTTCCGCCGAGGCATTGAATTCGACGATCCGCCCGTGTCGATCCGACACGATCACCGCATCCAACGAGGCCGTCACGATTGAATTCAGCCGGGTGTGGGCGTTTTGCAGCTCCATCCGGCTGCGATGGCTTTGTTTGCCCACCCGGTGCGAATAATAGGCCAACAGCGCCAGCGCCGCGATCAAAGAGGTCGTCACCAGCGCCAGACGTTTCAGCGATATCGCGATGGATTCCCGGCGGGCATCCGATTGCGAAGCAAAGTAATACAGGCCGGAATTAGCGATGCGCCGCACGGTATCGCGCAGGGTTTCGGCGTCTTGCTCGAACGCGATGACCTGCGCGCGGTCCGCCGTCTCCATCGAGTCGATCAGCCCCACATGCCGGTCCAGAAACTGTCGGGCGGCGCTGAGCGATCGGGTGAAATCAGGGTTCTGGCGAAGCCCGTCATACAGCCGACCGGATTCCAGCGTGACGATACGGCTATAGAACACATCAAAGGCCCGGCGCACCGCGCGGGCCTGAATGTCGGGGCCGAGCAGGTTCTCTTCCAACACGTGGTGGAATTCCATGAACTCGACCTCGGCCTGGGCCAGAGTCCATTGCACGTTGTCCGAATTCGCAGTTTCCAGCAGGCGCAGGTCTCGGGTCACCGCCTGGCTAAGCGAAATGATTGCCAGGATGCACAGCGCCGCGACGGTCAGCAGAACGGTAAAGCCTTGCCGCCGCAAGGTGCGGACACCTTTGAATGCGATGCTCATCTATGCCTCGTTTTGGACAGGTCAGTCTATGATCTCGATCTGGTCCAGCTGCCAGATACTGCGAGAGTACACCACTTCGGTGCGAAATCGAGGGTCGGAATCATAAGGGTAAACAACCCAAAGTGGCCCTTTGTCGCGCACCGACATGGTGTCGCCGTTCAGTTCATATGCGATGATCGGCCCGCCATCCTGAGCGTCGCTGGTGGGGATCTGGACCTCGTAGGCGTTGATCGCGATAGCGCGCAGCGCGCTGCCCTGGGCCCCAAGCGCGGCCAGCAACGAATTCAGCGGCACGCCTTTGAATTGCTGCGGGCCGTTGGTCCAGATCGTGCTGGTTTCAAATGCCTGCGAGGGCAGGGCGCGCAGCATATCCAGATCAAATAGGGCTGTATCCTTGGCATTGGTTTCGGCGATATTGCCCGACACGGTCAGGATGACCTCGCCCTGAGGCACGGCCAGTTCTGCCCAGGCAGGCAAGGCGAGAGAGGTTATCAGGGCGGCGGCGGTCAAACGGATATGGGCAAGCATGGGTACTCGGGGTCAGGTTTCGGTTGTATTTGTTATGGCACGGACAGCGCAGGCACGCATCCGCGCCGTGGGATAGGCCCCTACCCGAACGGGTAGGTGCGCTATCCTTTGGGCAGGGTTGGACCTAAGCGACAGCGTTTTGAGGGGCCAACAGGCTGCGCAGGGCAGGGGTGACGCCTGCTGCCAGCTCGGGCCGATCCAGGGCAAAGGCGACCGTTGCCTCGACATAGCCGCGCACCGATCCGCAATCATAGCGCTGGCCCTCGAAGGCCAGGCCCGACACGCCGACGCTGTCGACATCGGCGTTGATCGCGTCGGTTAGCTGGATTTCTCCGCCCGCGCCGGGGCCCTGATCGGCCAGCCGGTCAAAGATCGCCGGGGTCAGGATATAGCGGCCAATCACGGCCTGGGTCGAGGGCGCGACCTCCGGGCGGGGTTTTTCCACCAAACCGCGGGCGCGCAAGATCGGGCCGTCCGCAGTGTCGCAATCCAGCACGCCATAGCTGCTGACTTGCGCGCGGGGCACCTGCATCGTGGCCACCATATGCCCGCCGGTTTTGGCATGGGCGGTGACCATCTGGGCCATGGCAGGAACCGGCGCGCGGATCACGTCATCGGGCAGGATCACGGCAAAGGGGTCATCCCCCACCAATTTACGCGCCAGGCTGACAGCATGGCCCAGCCCACGCGGGCGGTCCTGACGCAGAATGGTCATCGCTCCCTCGCTCATGCGGGTGGTGGCCAGGCGGTTCAGAAGGTCGGTTTTGCCCTTGCGCTCCAGATCGGATTCCAGCGCGGCATGGGCGCAGAAATAGTCCTCGAGCGCGGATTTCCCGGGGGCGCTGACGAAAATGAACTCTTCGATCCCGGCGGCGCGGGCCTCGTCCACGGCGTATTGGATCAGCGGGCGATCCACCAGCGGCAGCATCTCTTTGGGGATGGATTTGGTGGCGGGCAGAAAACGCGTGCCCATGCCAGCGACGGGAAAGACGGCTTTGCGAATATGGGTCATGTCGGTGTCCTTTCTGGGATCAATAGGCGCCGCGGCCAGTGACAACGGCGCGGAAGGTCAGGGCGATCAAAATCAGGTCCAGCAGAACCGAGCGCGAGCGGGCATAGGCGACGTCCATGTCCACCATCTTGTCAAAGCTGATATCGGCGCGGCCCGACACCTGCCACAGCCCGGTCAGGCCAGGTTTGACCGACAGGCGTTCTAGCGCGCGGGTGGGATAGGCGCTGGTTTCCTCGGGCAGGGCGGGACGCGGGCCAACCAGAGACATCTGCCCCTTCAGCACGTTCAGGATCTGGGGCAACTCGTCCAACGAGGTGCGGCGCAGCAGGCGCCCCACCCGGGTGACGCGCGGATCATGGCGGGATTTAAAGCAAATGCCATCGCGGTCCGAGCTGTCCAGCAATGCCGCTCGTTGCGCCCCGGCATCCTGCACCATCGAGCGGAATTTCAACATTCGGAATTTGCGACCGTCCTTGCCGACCCGTTCCTGGCTGAAAAACACGGGGCCGCGACTGTCCAGCTTGATGGCCAGCGCAATTGTCGCGAAAACCGGCAGCAAGGGGATCAGGCCCAGGCCGGTCAGCGTCAGGTCCAGCACCCGTTTGCGGGTGGCGGTGCGGTCGCGATTTTGCAAGGCGTGACGGGCGGCGCGGGCCAGAAACGTGACATTCCCGATCAAGTAGCGGCGGGCCATGCGGCGGGGCTCCATCGCCAGACGCCAGGCCCACTCGGCCCGCATTCGGCGGATTTTGACAGGGGCGCGCTGCACGGTCCCGGCCAGAAAATCAAACAGCGCGCCGACGCCCAGGTTCAGCCGGGTGTTCAGCTGGGGCAGGTTGCGATCCAGCCACAGCTCTTGCAGGGGCACGCCCATCGCGACCAGCAGGATATCCGCGCCCGAGGCATTGATCTGCGCCACGGCCTTGGCCTCGTCCTGAGCTTGCGCATAGCCATCCAAAGTGCCGGCAATGCGCAGGCCGGGGATGTTCACAGCCAGCCTCCCAGCCGCTGCCTGCGCCGTCCCCGGCCGCCCCCCCACCAGAAACACCGACAGGCCGCGTTTGGCCGCGCGGGCCAACAGCTCGGGCACGAAATCGGTGCCGTTCAGGTTCTGGGTCAGGCGATGGCCGGTCATCTTTGCGGCCAGCTCGACCCCGATCCCGTCGGGAAGAACATAATCCGCCCGTGCCAGCGCCGCGGCGTACCCCCGATGGGCCGCGCGGACATTCAGGCAATGGGCATTGATGAAAAAGACCTGCCGCGCTGCGCCGTCCAGCAGCGCCTCCGCCGTGTCGTGAGTGGTGGCGTCAACCACGGGAAGTCCCAGAATGGGAAGCGTCGGCAGGCGTGTATCCCGGGTGAAGTGGCGGGACACACTGGGGGCAACTTGGCTGTCAGAGACGCGGGCCGGAACGCCCTGACCGTCGGGAATGAATGCGGTGTCGTGCAGCATTGGGAACCTCCGTTCGTTCGAATTTGTCAGACTTTCCTTAGTCATGACCGATCGTCTGGGGGGCTCTCAAGCGAGCGGGCGGACAGGGTGTCGGGGCGTTAGAGGGCATGATTTATGCAATCGGAACAGGGCTTTGCGGCCCAATGGATCGAATGCCACCCCTTCGGATAGGTCCCCTGACCAGATGGGGCTGGATTAGAGCTTGAGTTTGGCGAACCCGCCCTAGATAATCGCGTATAACAAGAGATGAGTGAGTGACTTGCGTATCCTGATCGCCGATGACCACGAATTGCTGCGCGACACGCTGGTCGCGTTTCTATCCTCTGAGGATGGGTTGCAAACCGACACTGCCCCCAGCTTTGACAAGGCTTGCCAGATGATCGAGGCGAATGGTCCCTATGATCTGGTGCTGCTGGACTACAAGATGCCGGGGATGCGCGGGATCGACAGCCTGAAGGAAGCGATGGGCATGGCGGGCGGGCAACGTGTGGCGCTGATCTCGGGCGAGGCGACCAAGGCCATCGCCGAAGACGCACTCGAGGCCGGGGCCGCCGGGTTTGTTCCCAAAACGCTGCCTGCGAAATCGCTGGTCAATGCCATCAAATTCATGGCGATGGGTGAACAATACGCTCCGATCGATTTCATGACGGCGGCGGACGAGGCCGAAACCCACCCGCTGGCGGAAAAGCTGACCCAGCGGGAAATGCAGGTGCTCAAGGGCCTGACCGAGGGCAAATCCAACAAGGAAATCGCCCGCGATCTGGATCTGACCGAGCCAACGATCAAGCTGCATATGAAAACGCTGTATCGCAAGCTAGAGGTCGGCAATCGGACTCAGGCCGCCATTATCGCGCGCGACGCGGGCCTGTTCTGATCTGACCCATCCGAACGGATAGGCGCGCATCCGGCTGCGCCCTTCTACCATCCTGCGGCGCAAGGGCATCGCTGCGGCAAACACGGTATTCCTGGGGCAAAGGAGTTTTGCCCATGTTGTTTGCCTCGCGTGTTTCTGCTGCCCCTTCTGATAACCCGACCGGCCGTTTGGCGTTGTGGCGCAGCCCGTTGCGCCAGTTGTCTTCGGCGCGGCTGCTAAAGGGGGGGCGCATCGCGGATGCTGGGCGCTTGCCGCGTTATGCCGGTGTCTTCCTGATTGGCGCGGCCGCGATCTGGGCGCCTATCACGGGGTATCTACAAACTGCGCCGTTGCGCTATACCTCTTATATGTCGCTGATCCTGCCGGGGTCGGGGGCATCGGCCTCGGTCAATCTGAATGATATCGGGCAGGCGTCTTCTTATGCGAATTCGGCGTTTTCCAGCAACTCCATCAGCCCGACCGAAACCTATAAGCGTTTGATCGGGGCCGAGCGTATCCTGATCGACGCCGCCGACTTGATGGGGATGCAACGGCGCGACTTTGGTACCCCGCGCATCAATCTGGTGGACCAGACCGGGCTGATCCATTTGCAGATGGTGGGCAACTCCCCCGAGGACGCACAGGCACGCGGCGAGGCGGTCCTGTCTGCCTTTTTCGCCGAGCTGGACCGGTTGCGTCGTGACGAGCAAGTCACCCGCGAGGATGGCGGGCTGGAGGCGATCCGGGAGTATCGTAACTCGATCCAGGCCACGCGGGACGGTATCGCTGAGTTGCAGCGCCAGACGGGGCTTTTCTCGGCGCAGCAGTATCAGGATCAGGTCTCGGCGAACGAGTTACTGCGTGGCGACGTGGATCAACTGGCCGCGTCATTGCAGCAACGCACCGGCGCGGTGCAGATGTTGCAGGCCAAGCTGGGGCTAAGCCCCGATCAGGCGGCCGCCGCGCTGAAACTGTATGCAGATGCCGAGTATCTGGCCATGGTGCAACAGATGTCGGCGCGCGCAGCGGATCTGGCGGATCTGAACTCGCGGTTTGGGGCGCAGCATCCGTCGGTCAGCCGAGCGCAGGGGACCTATCAGACCGAGCGGCGCAATGCACTGGCGCGCGCCATGGCGTTGACCGGGCTGACGCCGCAAGTGCTGGGCCGGATCGACGTGGCCCCGGATGGTGCGCGCGCTGAATTGCTGGCCGAACTGGTGCGCCAGGAAACGGATCGGGCTGGTCTGGCCGCGCAATGGCGCGAGATGTCCACCCGGTTCGAGCGGGAATCCAAGCGGCTCGAGCGCATGGCCCCCATGGCGGCGCGGCTCGAGGATATGCAGCGCGATTTCGCCGTGGCCGAGGCGGTGTTCGCATCGGCCATCGCCCGCACGCAATCCAGCAAATCGGACATCTATGCCTCGTACCCGCTGGTGCAGGTGCTGGAGAACCCGACATTGGCGGACGCTCCCTCCTCGCCGCGTCGCAAAATCGCGATTGCCGCCGGGGTCGCAGCGACCTTTATGATGCTGATTGGCTTGGCCTTGGGCTGGGTCCGCGCGGCACTGATCGCGCGCTTGCTGCACAAAGGCGCCAAACGATGACCCCCGCCAACCCGGCCGAGGCCATTGTCTATCGCGCGCTGGTCTGGACCTGGCCGTTTTATGCCCTGGGCGCGCTGTATGTGGTGGGGCCCGTGCTGGCCTGGCTGTTGGCGATGCTGGGGGTATTGGCGCTGTATCTGGGCCCCGCGATCCGCGAAGATCTGCGCGCCACCGGCCCCGTGCCTCCTATCGTTTGGGCTTGGATCGCTGGAATGTTGGTGATGCTGGTTGCCCTTTGGGTCGGCCATCTGGACTGGGGGTTGGGGCTGAAGAAGACCATCAAATCCTCGATCGGTTGGGCCAAGGGCTGGGCGCTGCTGGCGCTGTTCATCTTTGCCGGGGCAGTCCTGCCGATCCGGCGCGAGATCCTGATCCGCGGGCAATGCATCGTGGGGGCGTGGACGCTGGCCCTGGCGCCGATCCTGCTGATGGCGCCCTATATTGGTCTGCCCGAGCGCATTTTCACCTCGCCGCTTAAGGCTATCGGAGGGCCGGGCCCCGAGTATTTCTCGGTCTATTTCTTCACATTCGATCCGGCTAGTTGGACCCCGCGCTGGCAGTTCTATGCCCCGTGGTCCCCCTTTGCCGCGTTGCTGGGCGTGATCATGGTGCTGTTCGCGCTCGAGGAAAAAGACCGCCGTTGGATGGCCGTTGGGATCGCGGCCGGTGTGCTGATGATCCTGGCCTCGAAATCGCGTATGGGGCTGGTGGGGCTGGTGGCCTGCACCATCGGCCCGCGCATGGTGCCGCTGATCCTGAAGGGCTGGGCCTGGCAGGTGGTGGCGGGGCTGACGGCCTCGTTGGCGGTGCTGGGCACGTGGCTGCTGCAAAGCATCGAAACGGGGATCGCGGCCTTCAAAGGCGCCCGCGCCGACAGCACCCGCGTGCGCGCCACATTGCAACGCATCGCCGAGGAACGCTGGCGCACCGAGGCGCCGTGGTTTGGTCACGGCACCGTGCAGCCCGGCCCGCATTTGGTGGAATACATGCCCATCGGCAGTCACCATACTTGGTACGGGCTGTTGTTCGTCAAAGGTCTGGTCGGTTTCCTGGCGCTGCTGGTGCCACTGTTTTGGCAAATCGGGGTGTCGTTGCTGGATGCGGCGCGCGGTCCACGCGGTTGGCTGCCGCTGGGGATCGTGATGACAATCGTGTTGTTGTCCTTTGGCGAAAACCTGGAGATCGAGGCCTACATGCTGTGGCCGGGCTTGTTGATTCTGGGCATCCACGCACGCGAACTGGCCGATGAAAAGACCCGGAATTCTGGCCGGGACGTCAGGAACTCCACGCTTGTCCCAACGGAATGACCCCGCGTCGCTCCTCAAATCGTATGACGATTTTGTCTATCAATTATGCCATCCTCATGCTGTACTTGGGCGGAATGATATTTCGCATAGAGAAAAGGGGGGAGACATGGATTTCGGAATCAGAGAGGAGAACCGCAAGCTGCTGGATCGCGTTGCAGCCATGGTTCGGGACGAAATCGCACCGCTGGCCGAAGAGTACGAGGCCGAGGTCGCCAAGGGGGATCGCTGGCAATATACCGATCGTCAGACGGAAATTCTGGAAGGGTTGAAAGCCAAGGCCAAGGCCGAAGGCCTGTGGAATTTCTTTCTGACCGACAGTGACAAGGGCTTTGGCCTGACCACGGTGGAATACGCTTACTTCGCCGAAGAGATGGGCAAAACCCCGCTGGGCGCCGAGGTCTTCAACTGTTCGGCCCCTGATACGGGCAATATGGAGGTGTTCGAACGCTACGGCACCGAAGCGCTGAAAAAACAATGGCTTGAACCGCTTCTGGCGGGTGAAATCCGCTCGGCCTATTGTATGACCGAACCCAACGTGGCCTCGTCGGACGCCACCAATATCTCGATGTCCTGTGTGCGCGATGGTGATGAATACGTCCTGAACGGTGAAAAATGGTGGGCCTCGGGGGCAGGGGATCCGCGCTGTGCCGTCTACGTCGTGATGGTGAAAACCGGCGGCGACGATCACCCTAAGCACAAGCAGCACTCGATGGTCATCGTGCCCGCAAACGCCGAGGGGATCGAGATCCTCCGCCCGATGCAGGTGTACGGCGACGATGACGCGCCCCACGGCCACATGCATATGCGCTTTACCAATGTGCGCATCCCGGCAGAAAACCTGCTGCTGGGCGAAGGGCGCGGCTTCGAAATCTCGCAAGGCCGCCTGGGGCCGGGTCGCATCCACCACTGCATGCGCGCCATTGGCCAGGCCGAGGCAGCACTGGAATTGCTGTGCAAACGCTCGCTGGAACGCGAGGCTTTCGGCAAACCCCTGGCCCACCTGGGCGCCAACTACGACATCATCGCCGAATGCCGGATGGAGATTGAACAGGCCCGCCTGCTCTGCCTCAAAGCCGCGTGGTACATGGATCAGGGCGATGCCCGCGCCGCCGCCCCCTGGATCTCCATGATCAAAACGGTCGCCCCGCGTATGGCGCTCAAAGTGATCGACGAGGCCAGCCAGATGTTCGGTGCCCAGGGTGTCAGTCAGGACACTCCGCTCGCCCATGCCTGGACCCATGTGCGGACCCTCCGCCTGGCCGACGGTCCCGACGCCGTCCACCGCCGGCAAATCGCCCGGACTGAAATCCGCAAATACACCCAGCAAAAAGTCTGAACAGAAAAGGGGGCCGCGCGGCCCCTTTCCTTTCTTTGTTCCCAAAATACTCCGGGGTGAATGCGCGCAGCGCAGAGGGGCAGCGCCCCTTTTATCACTCGGCAGGCTGGAACCCCTCGATCAACTGGCGCAGCCCCAAAGCCGCCCCCGCAAAAATCGCCAGAAACGTCACTGGCGCCGAAAAGGCCAGCATGGAAAACGCGCTCAGCCCCTGGCCCACAGTGCAGCCAAGGGCCAGCACAGCCCCGGCGCCCATCAGTGCGGCCCCGGTGATCTGACGGCGCAGCTCACGCGGATCCTCACAGGCTTCCCACCTGAAATGACCCTTGATCAAGGACCCGATAAAGGCGCCTAGGATGACCCCCGCAACCGAGCCCACCGCAAAAGAGGGCACCCGCGCGGACGCCGTCATGAAATACAGCAAGCTTTCCCCGACAGGGGCCGAGAAACTGTGCGACACGACCTGGATATCTGCAAACCCCGTGGTCGCAACCCAATGGCTACCCGCCCAGCCGGACACGATGGCGACACCCACAACGACGGACCAGAAGATCGCTTTGGCTTCGGTGACAAAGGCCTTGTTGGCCAGGGCTCCCAGGATGATCACCGCGCCGATCGCAATGCCGATGGCGTTGACTGACGCTCCGGTCCAGCTGCCCAGCAAATGCGCGATGCCCGGCGGCAGGTCATTCACCACGTCCTCTTGCGGAAACAACATCACGCGCAACGGCGCCAAGGGCCCCGACAGGACTGCATAGGCCGACACGCCCATCACCAGCACGATCACAAAGGCGCGCATATCGCCGCCACCCAGACGCGCGATGGATCCGTAGCCGCAGTTGCCCGCCAGCGCCATGCCATACCCGAAGATCAGCCCGCCCAGAACCGAGGCAAAAGGCATCCACCGGATCGACAGGTAATAAGAGCTTTCGGTTTGCAGCAGTCCAGAGGCAGCCAGGGTGAAACTGCCCAGAACGGCCACACCAATCGCCAGCGCCCACATCCGCATGCGCGTGTCCGAGCCGCCATACAGCAGGTCCTCGATTGCGCCCATGGTGCAGAACCGGCCCAACCGCGCGGCCAGACCCAGCAACAGGCCTCCGCCCATGCCAAACAGGGCGACAAGTACTTCTTCCGTCAGAAACTCCGGCATGATCCTCTCCTCCCTAGGATCGCCGCGGCGTCCCGCGTCGTATTCAGATTTTCATGTCAAGAGGGCCTGTTCAGTCCTCATCCGCGCAGAACAGGTCGTAGACCAGTTCGAGTATACGCCGAGGTTTGTCATCCGCCAAACGGTAATAGATCGCCTTGCCCTCGCGGCGGGGGATCACCAGACCCTCGAGGCGCAGGCGCGACAGCTGCTGGGACACAGCCGCCTGACGGGCGGACAGCAGCTCTTCCAGTTCGGTGACGGATTTTTCGCCGGTAACAAGATGGCACAGGATCATCATCCGGCCTTCGTGGCTGACTGCCTTCAGAAAATTAGACGCATTCGTGGCGTTTTCCACGATACGGTCCATCTCCGGTTCGGTGATGGTGTCTGTGAACACCGGCAGTGCCATGATCTGTCCCTTTGGCGTTGGCCCTTTGATTTTTGATCTTATCAACTATTAATTCGGTTCTGTCCAGACGGGCGCCGCATCGCAGCACCAGCCCTTAGCCCGAGGATCGTGCGAAATCGGTCTTGGCCTTCAGCATCATGTCCAGAAGACCCCAAAAGAAGTCTTCGCCCGGATAGCCTTCGATCCTACCGATCTCGGTATTGTTTTCCACCAGCACGAAGGTCGGGGTGTAGATGACCTTGCGTGCAAAAGTCACGCCATCGGGCGCGCCATCGTTGATGTCGATGATCCGCAGCGGGGCGTATTTGCCCTCGGCCGTGTTGGGATAGATGGGGCCCAGATCGTCTTTCCACTCGATGCAATAATGGCAGCCCTTTCGTTCCACCATGATCAGCTCGGCCGCTTGCGCGGGCAGGGCCTGAGCCACGATAAACAGGAGGGGGGCAAGAAAAAGACGCAGGCTCATGAGGCACCTGATTGACGGAATGTTATCGTACAACATAATATGAATATGTGAATTGTTCAAGGAGTTGCTCCGATGTTGGATATTTCCTTTGCCGGGGCTGCGGTTGCGGGGCTTCTGAGCTTCTTTACCCCCTGCATCCTGCCGATGGTACCGTTTTACCTGTGCTACATGGCCGGAATTTCCATGTCCGAGCTGCAAGACGACGGCGAGATCGCCCCGGGTGCACAGCGACGGTTGGTGATCTCGGCGGTGTTTTTCGCCCTGGGGGTCAGCACCATTTTTGTACTGCTGGGCATGGGGGCGACCGCACTGGGACAGGCCTTTGCGCAGTGGAACAAGCCGCTCAGCTATGTGGCCGCGGCGATCCTGCTGCTGTTTGGCCTTCATTTTCTGGGCGTCCTGCGCATCCCGCTGCTGTATCGCGAGGCCAAGCTGGAGAGCAAAGCCGAGCCCACGACCATCATCGGTGCCTATGTGATGGGGCTGGCCTTTGGCTTTGGCTGGACACCCTGCGTGGGGCCGGCGCTGGCCTCGATCCTGATGATCGCCAGTGGGATGGGGGATATCTGGCGCGGTGGGCTGTTGCTGTTGGTGTATGGTCTGTCCATGACCGCGCCCTTCATCGTGGCGGCACTGTTCGCAAAACCATTCCTGCGCTGGATGCAGCGCAACCGCAAATATCTGGGCCATGTAGAAAAGGTGATGGGGGTGATGCTGATCCTCTTTGCGGTGCTGATCGCGACCAATGCGGTCAACCTGATTGCCGACGCCATGATCCGCTGGGTCCCGGGGTTTGCCGGACTGGGATAAACGTTCAAGAGGGAGGAGACTATGAAACGACTATTGATGACAATCAGCGCGGTGATCGCGCTGGCGCTGCCCGTGTCCGCCGAGGTTGGCGATGACGGGCTGCACAAGGAACCCTGGATGCGCGACACCTTCAAGGACCTGCGCGAGGATCTGGACGAGGCCAACGCCGAAGGCAAACGATTTGCCGTGATTATCGAGCAACGCGGCTGCATCTATTGCCGGAAAATGCACGAAGAGGTCTATATCGATCCGGAGCTGTCTCAATTCATCGATGACAACTTCTTTATGGTGCAAATGAACCTGCATGGCAGCGACACCGCGACCGATTTTGACGGGCAGGAAATGGCCCAATCGGACCTCATGCGCAAATGGGGGATTCTGTTTACGCCGACGGTGATTTTCTTTCCCGAAGAGGTGCCAGAGGGCGTTCCGGCCCCCCAGGCGTCGGTCGCGATCATGCCCGGGGCCTTCGCCAAAGGCACCACCACCGACATGTATACCTGGGTCGCTGAAAAGCGGTACCTGCTTGATAACGGGGAAGATTTTCAACGGTACCATGCGCGACGCATCCAAGAGCGAAACAATGGTAAATTTGACTGACCTATTGCGCAACATCTAAAAAATTCACAACTGTGAATTTGTTGTTGCGTTCATCGAGGACGGTGAACTACGGTATACCAAGCTAGCACAGCCAAAAATAATCCATGGGAGGAATCATGCGGCTTACAACACTGACACTGGTGGCGAGTTTTGCTGCCGGGGCGGCATTCGCCAATCCGGTTGCGCCCGCTGATGTAGTATTCACTGAAGACGGGGCCGTCGAGAAGTCCCTGACCGGTGCGCCTGGCAATGCCGAAGCAGGCTATGACGTGTTTTCGAACAAGAAAAAAGGCAACTGTGTTGCCTGTCATCAGATCGAAGCGCGCCCAGAGTTGACCTTCCCCGGCAATGTCGGACCGATGTTGGACGGCGTGGGCGAAAACCGCTCTGTCGCAGAACTGCGTGGCATCCTCGTGAACTCTAAGAAGACCTTCGAAGGCACGGTTATGCCTGCCTACTATAAGGTTGATGGGTTCATCCGCCCGGGCAACGCCTATACCGGCAAAGCGCCCGATGGTGCCCTGGATCCACTGCTGTCCGCGACACAAATTGAAGACGTGATTGCCTTCCTGTCCACTCTGAAAGAGTGATCAGGGGCGAAAGACTTAAGGAGATGAACATGGAATTCTCAAGACGCGACACGCTGGCGCTTGGGCTGGGGGCAGCGGCTCTGACCGTTCTGCCGATCCAGGTCAACGCAGCAGCCGAAGACGCAATCGCCGCCTTCACGGGGGGTGCCGACGTGGCCGAGGGCGGCGTCAACCTGACCGCGCCTGAAATCGCGGAAAACGGCAACACGGTACCGATTTCGGTCGACGCTGCGGGCGCGACCTCGATCATGCTGCTGGCCACCGGCAACCCGACTCCAGGCGTTGCGACCTTCAATTTCGGTGAACTGGCGGGCTCGCAATCGGCCTCGACCCGGATCCGTCTGGCAGGCACCCAGGACGTCGTGGCAATCGCCAAGATGGCCGATGGCTCGTTTGCCAAGGCCAGCTCGACCGTCAAGGTCACCATCGGCGGCTGCGGCGGCTAATCAGGACAAGGAGACAAGACAATGGCATCTGGTGTAAAACCCCGCGTCAAGGCCCCCAAAAAGGCCGCGGCTGGCGATACCGTCACGCTGAAGACCCTGATCAGCCACAAGATGGAATTGGGTCAGCGCAAGAACAAGGATGGCTCGGTCATCCCGCGTTCGATCATCAACCGCTTCACCTGCGAATTCAACGGCAAGTCCGTTGTTGACGTCACGCTGGAGCCCGCGATCTCGACCAACCCATATTTCGAATTCGAAGCTGTGATCCCCGAAGCGGGCGAGCTGAAATTCACCTGGTACGATGATGACGGGTCGGTTTACGAGACCTCGAAGAAGGTCGCAATCGCATAATAATACCGGTGACCTGTTCCGGTACGTTGCATGGCCGGGACAGGTTCACCACAGGGAGGAAGCTAGATGAAATTCAAGCAACTGACTGCCGTCACAGCTTTGGCGTTTGCTTTGCCCGTAATGGCGATGGCCGATGCGGATGATGACAAACTGGTCGTGAATGATGAGCTGGAAATGGTCACAAAGACCGCCGCCCCAGCGCATCTGTCGGACGTGCTGGACGAGGTGATCTCGGGCTGGCATTTCCGGTCGGACAACACACAGGTGATGCAGGCGGACGACTTTGACAACCCCGGTATGCTGGCCGTCGAGGCCGGTATGGAAGACTGGGACACTGTTGAGGGCTCCGAGGGCAAATCCTGCGCGTCCTGTCACGGCGATGTCGAGGACAGCATGAAAGGCGTGCGCGCCGTCTATCCCAAATGGAACGACGGGGCCGAAGAGGTCCGCACCCTGGAAATGCAGGTCAATGACTGCCGCGAAAACCGTATGGGCGCTGACAAGCTGAAATACACTTCGGGCAAGTTGACCAACATGGTCGCGCTGATCAGCCTGCAATCGCGTGGGATGCCGGTAAATGTCGCCATTGATGGCCCCGCCGAAGCGATGTGGGAGCAGGGCAAAGACATGTACTATACCCGCACCGGTCAGCTGGAACTGTCCTGCGCGAACTGTCATGAAGACAACTATGGCAACATGATCCGCGCCGACCACCTGAGCCAGGGTCAGATCAACGGCTTCCCGGTGTATCGCCTGAAAAACGCCAAGCTGAACTCGGTTCACGCGCGTTTCAAAGGCTGCGTACGTGACACCCGTGCCGAGACCTACAAACCCGGCAGCGCCGATTTCGTCGCGCTGGAACTGTATGTCGCCAGCCGTGGCAACGGCCTGTCGGTCGAGGCACCCTCGGTTCGGAACTGATCTTTCGTTCAGAGCGGCCGGTGTGCCTGGCCGCTCTGAAGACCCCACTTAAAGATCGCAAAACATTGATATTCAGGGCCATTTCGGCCTGACCTCTGGTTCCTCCCGCCAGGGGCATAGGAACACCTAACCGCTCGGAGTTATGAGCTATGATCTCTCGCCGCGATTTTCTTCAGGTTTCGATGGCCGCGTCCGCGATGTATGGCGCGTCGGGCTTTGGCAATTGGGCCCGTCTGGCCGCACAGCAAAAACTGACCCAGGACGAGTTGCTGCAATTCGACACCTTTGGCAATGTGTCGCTGATCCACGTCACCGACATTCACGCTCAGCTGAAGCCGATCTATTTCCGCGAGCCCGAGATCAACCTGGGTGTTGGGGCCGCCAAGGGGCAGGTGCCCCACGTCACCGGCGCGGATTTCCGTAAGATGTATGGGATCAACGATGGCTCTCCCTCGGCCTATGCGCTGACCTATAACGATTTCTCTTCGCTGGCGCAGGCCTATGGCAAGGTTGGCGGCTTGGATCGCGTGTCGACCGTGATCAACGCCATCCGCGCCGAGCGCCCTGATGCGTTGCTGCTGGACGGCGGTGACACCTGGCACGGCAGCTACACTTGCTATCACACCGAAGGCCAGGACATGGTCAACGTGATGAACGCGCTGAAACCCGATGCGATGACCTTCCACTGGGAATTCACGCTGGGCTCGGCCCGGGTCGAGGAAATCGTCGCCGATCTGCCCTTCGCGGCCCTGGGCGCGAATATCTTTGATGCCGAGTGGGACGAACCGAGCGAGAACTTCGAACCTTACCGTATGTTTGAACGTGGCGGTGTGAAGATCGCCGTGATCGGTCAGGCCTTCCCCTATATGCCCATCGCCAACCCGCGCTGGATGTTCCCGGAATACAGCTTTGGGATCCGCGACGAACGGATGCAGGAAGTGGTCGAGGAAGTGCGCGCCGAGGGCGCCGAGCTGGTCGTGCTGCTGTCGCATAACGGTTTCGACGTGGACAAGAAGATGGCGGGCCGTGTGCAGGGTATCGACGTGATCCTGTCTGGCCACACCCATGACGCACTGCCCGAGCCGGTTCTGGTGGGCGACACAATCATCATCGCCTCTGGCTCGAACGGGAAATTCGTCAGCCGCGTTGATCTGGACGTGCGCGACGGCCGTATGATGGGCTTCCGCCACAAGCTGATCCCGATCTTCAGCGACGTGATTGAACCCGATGCCGCCGTGACCGCCGTGATCGACGAACAGCGCGCCCCCTACGAGGCCGCCATGTCCGAGGTGATCGGTAAGACCGACAGCCTGTTGTATCGCCGCGGTAACTTCAATGGGACCTGGGATGACCTGATCTGTGATGCTCTGCTGTCTGAACGCGAGGCCGACATCGCCATGTCGCCCGGTGTACGCTGGGGCCCGTCGATCCTGCCGGGTCAGGACATCACCCGCGAGGATATCTGGAACGCCACTTCGATGACCTATGGTCAGGCTTACCGCACTGAAATGACGGGTGAATTTATCGGAGTGATCATGGAAGACGTGGCCGACAACCTGTTCAACACGGACCCCTATTACCAACAGGGCGGCGACATGGTGCGCATCGGCGGCATGGGCTACAAAATCGACGTCAGCAAGCCTCAGGGCGAGCGGATCAGCGACATGACCTTGCTGAAGACCGGCGAACTGATCGACCCGGCCAAGACCTATCAGGTGGCCGGCTGGGCCAGCGTTAACGAAGGCACCGAGGGCCCGCAGATCTGGGATGTGGTCGAAAGCCACATCAAGAAAATGGGCACCGTCACCGTGAACCCGCATGACAACGTGAAAGTGGTGGGGGCCTAAGGGCTCGTGTCACCGGGCTATGTTGCGCCCGCATCATTCACACAGATGAATTTAAGAATTTCAAAGGAGGCAAAGACAAATGACAGTCCGCTTCAAAGGTAAACAGCCCTCGCGGCGCGCGTTCCTAAAAGGCACGCTGGCGTCGACCGCAGGTGCGGTTGCCGGGGCAGGGGCCGCCGGTGCGGCCACGCCGGACCCGCTGATCACCGAGAAACAGGAATGGGCGATGGGCCTGGGCGATGGCGTGGACGCCACCCCCTATGGTCTGCCGATCCAATACGAAGGCGACGTGATCCGCCGCAATGTGGAATGGCTGACGGCTGATACGATCAGCTCGATCAACTTCACGCCGATCCACGCGCTGGACGGCACGATCACCCCGCAGGGCTGTGCGTTTGAACGCCACCACTCGGGCGCGATCGACATGAAGAAGGAAGACTTCCGCCTGATGATCAACGGGTTGGTGGATACGCCGCTGGTGTTCACCTACGAGGATCTGGAGCGCTTCCCGCGCGAGAATAAGACCTTCTTCCTGGAATGCGCGGCCAACACCGGCATGGAATGGGCGGGCTCGCAGCTGAACGGCGCGCAGTTCACCCACGGGATGATCCACAACATGGAATATTCCGGCATCTCGCTGCGGGCGCTGCTGGAAGAGGCCGGTCTGGGTGCTGCGGGCGATTTCAAGGACAAATGGGTCTATGTCGAAGGTGCGGATGCGTCCTCGAATGGCCGCTCGATCCCGCTGGAAAAAGCGCTGGACGACTGCATGATCGCCTTCAAGGCCAATGGCGAGGCGCTGCGCAAAGAGCACGGCTATCCCGCCCGTCTGGTCGTTCCCGGTTGGGAAGGCAACATGTGGGTCAAGTGGATCCGCCGCATCGAAGTGACCGATCAGGCCATCGAAAGCCGCGAGGAAACCAGCAAATATACGGACACGCTGGAAGACGGCACAAGCCGCAAATGGACCTGGGTCATGGACGCCAAATCGGTTGTCACCAGCCCCAGCCCTCAGTCGCCGATCAAGCACGGCCACGGCCCGCTGGTCATCACCGGTCTGGCCTGGTCGGGCCGTGGTGCGATCACCCGTGTGGATGTGTCCAAGGACGGTGGCAAGACCTGGGAAACCGCTCGTCTGGCCAACCCCGGTCAGCCCATGGCGCTGACCCGCTTCTATCTGGACACCGAATGGAACGGCGAGGAAATGCTGCTGCAAAGCCGCTGCATGGATGACACCGGGTACGTTCAGCCAACCAAACACATGCTGCGCGACGTGCGCGGTGAAAACTCCATCTACCACAACAACTGCATTCAGACCTGGTGGGTCAAAGCGGACGGGGAGGCAGAGAATGTCGAAGTATCGTAATCTGTTGATCGGCTCTGCGATCGCTGCCATGGCTGCCGTTCCGGCCTATGCCGACAAGATGGGCCTGGGCCGTCCCGCGCTGCCCGAGGAAATCGCCGCCTGGGATATGGACATCGCGCCTGATGGAACCGGGTTGCCTGTTGGGTCGGGCTCGGTTGAGGATGGTGAGGTCGTATTCGTGGACAACTGTGCCGTCTGTCACGGTGAGTTCGCCGAGGGCGCGGGCAACTGGCCCAAGCTGGCCGGGGGCGAGGACAGCTTGGCCGACAAGGATCCGCTGAAGACCGTGGGGTCCTACTGGCCATACCTGTCGACCGTCTATGACTATGTCCGCCGCTCGATGCCGTTTGGCGCTGCTCAGACCATGAGCGACGACGACGTCTATGCGATTACCGCGTATATCCTGTACTCGAACTATCTGGTCGAAGATGATTTCGTCCTGTCGAACGAGAACTTCATGGACGTGGAAATGCCCAATGCTGGCGGGTTCATCGTGGATGACCGCGAAACCACCGAGAAGCATTTCTGGACCGAACCTTGCATGGAGAACTGCAAGGAGGGCGAGGTGAAAATCACCATGCGCGCCGCCGTTCTGGACGTGACCCCAGAAGAGGACAAGCCCACCGAAGCCAAGGCCGAAGAACCGATGGAAGAGGCCAAGGCCGAACCTGCGCCTGCGCCCGAGCCAGAAGCCAAACCTGAACCGGCCATGGCTGCGCTGGACCCCGAACTGGTGAAAGCCGGTGAGAAGGTCTTTAAGAAGTGTAAATCCTGCCACCAGGTCGGTGACGGTGCCAAGAACAAGACCGGCCCGCATCTGAACAACGTGATGGGGCGGACGCTGGGCAGCATCGATGGTTTCAAATACTCGAAAACCATGGTTGCCATGGGCGAAGAAGGCACCATCTGGAACGAGGAAACCATGGCCGCGTTCCTGGCCAAGCCCAAGAAATACGTGAAGAAAACCAAGATGTCCTTTGCCGGTCTGAAGAAGGAAAAAGACATCGTGGCGATCACGGAATACCTGAAATCCCTGTCGCAATAAGCGCCGGGTAAGGGGGGCGGGGTTCCGGCCCCCCTTAAGACCATGTTGAGGGGCATGGTCCAAAACGTTGGTAAGACCGGGAGGAGGCCATGCCAGCATTTGCAGAAACGATCTTGGGGCGGCGCATGGCGCGGCTGTGGGATCTGTTGGCCCTTCGCTCTCCCGGATATTTGAAAGATAGCGGTTCGCATTTGGAGCCGCGCAACGGAGACGCGCGTATGTTCACCAATTGGATCAAGTCCGCCGGGTTGATTGCCGGATTGATCTTTGCCAGCCCTGCCGCCATGGCCGACCAGATCGGCGATGCGGAAAACGGGGCCAAGGTTTTCAAGAAATGTTCTGGCTGTCATCAGGTCGGGCAGGGGGCCAAGAACCGGGTCGGGCCGCATCTGAACGGCATTTTCGGCCGTAAAGCCGCCACCGTCAGCGAGGATTTCAAATACTCCAAGGGTCTGCGCCGCGCGGGGGCAGATGGGCTGGTTTGGTCGTTGGACAAGCTGGATGCCTATCTGGAAAACCCGAAGGCGCTGGTCACTGGCACCCGGATGAGCTTTCGCGGGTTGAAGAAAAAGCAGGATCGCAACGACGTTTTGGCCTATCTGCGCCAATTCTCGGACGATCCGGCCAACATCCCCGAAGCTCAGCCCACGCAGGTTCCGCCCGAGGTTGACCTGCCGCCGGAAATCCTAGCGATCGTCGGGGACCCGGACTATGGCGAATACCTGGCCAGCGAATGCACCACCTGCCATCAGCGCAGCGGAGCCGACGAGGGCATTCCCTCGATCACGCATTGGCCGGTCGAAGATTTCGTCATCGCCATGCACGCCTACAAACGCAAGATCCGTCCGCATCCGGTGATGCAGATGATGGCCGGGCGTTTGTCGGACGAAGAGATTGCGGCCCTGGCCGCGTACTTTAAGGACCTTGAAGGATGATCAAGGTCCGTCACTCATAAGGGAGGAAGACTTATGACACTCAACAGAAGAGCCTTTATCGGGACCGGCGTTGCCGCCGCGGCCGCGCTGTCGGCGCCTGCCGTTCGTGCAGGCAGCCATGGCAAGCCGCGTGTGGTGGTTGTCGGTGGGGGCGCTGGCGGGGCCACGGCCGCGCGCTATATCGCAAAGGACAGCAAAGGCGCGATTGACGTGACCTTGGTTGAACCGACGCGGATGTATTACACCTGCTTCTTCTCGAACCTGTATATTGGCGGGTTCCGTCAGCTGAGCTCGATCGGGCACAGCTATGGCACCCTGGCCAGCCAGTATGGCATTAACGTGGTGCATGACTGGGCCGTGGGTATTGATAACGATGCCAAAACTGTGTCGCTGGCAGGTGGGGCCAAGCTGCCTTATGACCGTCTGATCCTGTCGCCTGGCATTGATTTTGTGGATGGCGCGGTGCCCGGTTGGGACCTGACCAAGCAAAACAAGATGCCTCATGCCTATAAGGCGGGTTCGCAAACCGAGCTGCTGAAGGCCCAGATCGAGGCGATGCCGCAGGGGGGCACCTATGCGATGATCGCGCCGCCGAACCCCTTCCGCTGCCCGCCCGGACCGTATGAACGGGTCAGCATGGTCGCGCATCTGCTGAAAAACATTAACCCGACGGCGAAAATCCTGATTGCCGATCCCAAACCGAAATTCTCGAAGATGGCGCTGTTCCAGGAAGGCTGGGCGAACCACTATGACGGGATGATCGAATGGGTGGGCCCCGATTTCGGGGGCGACGTGGTCGAGGTGAATGCCGACGAGATGACCGTCAGCATTGACGGCGAGGTGACCAAGGTCGACGCATGTAACGTGATCCCGGCGATGAAGGCTGGCAAGATCTGCGACATGGCCGGCATCACCGAAGGCAACTGGGCGCCCGTGTCCGGCCACACCATGCAGAGCCGTATTGACCCCAATATTCACGTTTTGGGCGATGCGACGAACCAGGGTGACATGCCCAAATCGGGTTTCTCGGCCAATTCGCAAGCCAAGGTTGCCGCTATGGCCGTGCGCGGTGCGCTGACCGGTTCCAAGGTGTTCCCGGCGAAGTTCTCTAATACTTGTTGGTCATTGATCGACACCGATGATGGCATCAAAGTGGGCGCGTCCTACCAGGCCACGGATGAGAAAATCGCCAAAGTTGATGGTTTTATCAGCAAAACGGGCGAAGATGCCGCACTGCGCAAGGCCACATACGAGGAATTGGTAGGCTGGTACGCTGGTATCACTAATGATATGTTCGGCTGAACGCCAAAAGATCTGTTTCTGGTCCCTTCGGGGGCCAGGGGCTCCGACGAACAGGAACTAAGGAAGACCTAGACGGCATGGACTACCAGGGATTTTTTACCGAGTCGCTCACGAAGCTGCGCGAAGAAGGCAACTATCGCGTGTTCGCCGATCTGGAACGGCATTTGGGCGCGTTCCCAAAGGCGACCTTCCGCAACGAGGGCGACGCAAAAGACGTCACCATCTGGTGTTCCAACGATTATCTGGGCATGGGGCAGCATCCTGACGTGCTGTCGGCTATGCATGCCGCGCTGGATCGCAGCGGTGCAGGCGCAGGCGGCACCCGCAATATCAGCGGCACCACCCATGACCATGTCGAGCTGGAGGCCGAGCTGGCTGACCTGCACGGCAAAGAGGCCGCGCTGCTGTTCACCAGCGGCTATGTCTCGAACTGGGCGACGCTGGGCACGCTGGGCGCCAAAATCCCCGGTCTGGTGATCCTGTCGGACGCGCTGAACCACGCCTCGATGATCGAAGGTATTCGCCATTCCAAGGCGCAGCGTATTGTCTGGAAACACAATGATCTTGAGGACCTCGAGGCGCATCTGCAATCGCTGCCTTTGGAGCAACCCAAGCTGATCGCTTTTGAATCCGTCTACTCGATGGATGGTGACATCGCCCCGATCGAGGCGATCTGCGATCTGGCCGACAAATACAACGCCATGACCTATATCGACGAGGTCCACGCGGTGGGCATGTACGGCCCGCGTGGTGGTGGTGTGGCCGAACGCGAAGGCTTGATGGACCGCATCGACATCATCGAAGGCACGCTGGGCAAGGCGTTCGGCGTGGTCGGCGGCTATATCACCGGCACTAAGGAGCTGGTCGATTTCATCCGCAGCTTTGCCAGCGGGTTTATTTTCACCACCGCGCTGCCGCCGCATGTGGCCGCGGGCGCCGTGGCCTCGATCCGGCATCTGAAAGCCTCGGATCAGGAACGCCAGGGCCAACAGGATCGCGTGGCCGAGCTGCGCACCCGTCTGGATGGCATCGGCATTCCGCATATCCCCAACCCCAGCCACATCATTCCGGTGATGGTGGGCGATCCGGTGAAATGCAAGTTTATCTCGGATCGGCTGATGGCGGATCACGGCATCTATATTCAGCCGATCAACTATCCCACCGTCCCCAAAGGCACCGAGCGTCTGCGGATCACCCCGTCGCCCGTGCATTCGGCCGAGGATATGGATCGTCTGGTCGGCGCGCTGGAATCGCTGTGGGCCGAATGCCATCTGGCCCGTCGTCCGATGGCCGCGCAGTAAATTCCGAACCATCTGAATTCTCAGAGGACCGAGGGTGCCCATTGCGCCCTCGGTTTTTTCATGCGCCGCGCTTGGGCTGTGCCCGGCTGTATCTGGGCTGGGCTTGTGCCATGGTCGCAGGAACTAATTCAGGGGTCAGGCCTTGCAGCCCCCCCGGCGCAACACTAAGACTCTGTTAGCACCGGGTGCGTAAAGGTGCGGTATCAACAGCAGGCGAGCGGATATGAAAGACCCTTTTGAGACATATATGAACACTCTGGTCCCGATGGTTGTGGAACAAACCAGCCGGGGCGAACGTGCCTATGACATTTTCTCGCGCCTGTTGAAGGAGCGGATCATCTTCCTGAACGGGCCCGTGCATGACGGCATGTCCAGCCTGATCGTAGCCCAGCTGCTGCACCTTGAGGCCGAGAATCCGTCCAAGGAAATCAGCATGTATATCAACAGCCCCGGTGGCGTTGTGACCTCGGGCCTGTCGATCTATGACACCATGCAGTACATCAAACCCAAAGTGTCGACGCTGGTGATCGGCCAGGCGGCCTCGATGGGGTCGCTGCTGCTGACCGCGGGCGAGGCCGGGATGCGTTTCAGCCTGCCCAACAGCCGCGTGATGGTGCACCAGCCCTCGGGCGGGTATCAGGGGCAAGCGACGGATATCATGATCCACGCCGAAGAGACGCTGAAGCTGAAAAAGCGCCTGAACGAGATTTACGTCAAACACACCGGCCGCACCTATGAAGAGGTCGAAGCCGGGCTGGAGCGGGACAACTTCATGTCCCCCGAAGAGGCCAAGGAGTGGGGTCTGATCGACGAGATCGTGACCAACCGTGCCAAGGCTGACGGCGAAGACGCGTAACATAGCATTCCGCCCGAGGATCCCATTCCTCGGGCGTTTTTGACATTGTGGCTGCTGACCGGCTGCCATAAGCTTGACTACCATAGGCGGACATACTGTTCGCGATTGATGCAAAGACGAGGCCTGGAAGGGACGAAATGGCGAACAACTCTGGCGGCGACAGCAAGAATACACTGTATTGCAGCTTCTGCGGCAAAAGCCAGCACGAGGTCCGCAAGCTGATTGCAGGCCCCACTGTGTTCATCTGTGATGAATGCGTTGAACTTTGCATGGACATCATCCGCGAAGAAACCAAAACCGCTGGTCTGAAATCTGGCGAAGGCGTTCCCACGCCGCAAGACATCTGCACGGTGCTGGATGACTATGTGATCGGGCAAGCGATGGCCAAGCGCGTGCTGTCCGTGGCCGTGCACAACCACTATAAACGCCTGAATCACTCGCAAAAAACCGGCGAGATCGAGCTGAGCAAATCCAACATCCTGCTGATCGGTCCCACCGGCTGTGGTAAGACCCTGCTGGCGCAGACGCTGGCGCGGATTCTGGATGTGCCCTTCACCATGGCCGACGCGACCACCCTGACCGAGGCCGGGTATGTGGGCGAGGACGTGGAAAACATCATCCTCAAACTGCTGCAGGCGTCTGAATACAATGTCGAACGCGCGCAGCGCGGCATCGTCTATATTGACGAGGTCGACAAGATCACCCGCAAGTCGGAAAACCCCTCGATCACCCGCGACGTGTCGGGCGAGGGCGTGCAGCAGGCGCTGCTGAAACTGATGGAAGGCACCGTTGCGTCCGTGCCGCCCCAGGGTGGGCGCAAGCATCCGCAACAGGAGTTTCTGCAGGTGGACACCACCAACATCCTGTTCATCTGTGGCGGTGCATTCGCCGGTCTGGACCGGATCATCGCGCAGCGCGGCAAGGGCTCGGCCATGGGCTTTGGCGCGGATGTGCGGGACAATGATGATCGCGGCGTTGGCGAGATTTTCCAGGATCTGGAGCCCGAAGACCTGCTGAAATTCGGTCTGATCCCTGAATTCGTTGGCCGTCTGCCCGTGATCGCCACGCTGGAGGATCTGGATCAGGACGCGCTGGTCACCATCCTGACCCAGCCCAAGAACGCCCTGGTCAAACAGTACCAGCGCCTGTTCGAGCTGGAAGACGCGCAGCTGACCTTTACCGACGACGCGCTGGCGGCCATCGCCAAACGCGCGATCGAGCGGAAAACCGGCGCGCGCGGTCTGCGCTCGATCCTCGAAGATATCCTTCTGGACACGATGTTCGATCTGCCCAGCATGGAAAACGTCACCGAGGTGGTGGTGAACGAAGAGGCCGCGACCTCGGCCGCGAAACCTCTGATGATCTTTGCCGAAGGCCAAGCCGAAGAGGCCAGCGCCAGCTGATCTTCCGGCATATTGAATAAAAGCCCGGTATCCCAAGCGGATGCCGGGCTTTTTTCTTGCTGCCCGCGCCCGTCAATCGTATCGCAATGCCAAGATCAAGGAGAGCAATCATGACCATCAAACGCATTCATTCTGGCGGCGAGTTTGAGCCCAAGATCGGCTATTGCCGCGCTGTTGTCGCGGGCGGGTTCGTCCATGTGGCGGGCACCGTGGGACAGGGCGATAGCGTGCAGGACCAGTGCCGCGCCGCGCTGGACACGATCAAGGGGGCACTGGAGCAGGCGGGCTCCTCCCTGTCGGATGTGGTGCGGGTGAACTACTACCTGCCCGATGCGGCTGAATTCGAACCCTGCTGGCCAATTCTGTCCGAGGTTTTCGGGGCCCATCCCCCGGCGGCGACCATGATTGAATGCAACCTGATCGACCCCAAGTACCGGATCGAGATCGAAGTCACCGCTCTGGCGCACTAAGATCACGGCCCGTCGCGAAAACTTGCGCATCTGCGGCATTGGCGGCGGGCCCTGCCACTGGACCTTTGGCACAAATTCGGTCATATCAGAACCAAGGCATTTTGGAGAGACCCATGGGTATTCTGAACACCATCCTCAGCGCGGTTACCTGGTGGAACGGCGGCACGATCAACACCCGTCTGTACACCGCCCGCAAAGGCGTGAAAGTCGGCGAGGACGAGCAGGGCAACACCTACTATCGCAGCGTGGACGGCAAGCGCCGTTGGGTCATGTATAACGGTGAAATCGAAGCCAGCCGCATCAGCCCCGACTGGCATGGCTGGCTGCACCACACCTTCAAAGATGCGCCCAGCGACAAGCCTCTGGTCCACAAGGACTGGGAAAAGCCGCATCAGGAAAACCTGACTGGCTCGGCGCTGGCTTATGCGCCCAAGGGCTCGATCCGTCGCAGTGAACCCGCGCCGCGCGCCGATTACGAGGCGTGGACGCCCGAATAAGGGGCTCTGGATGTCTGATCACAAAACCGAAGTTGTCGTCGGGGCCGCGGTGCTGGCCATTGCCGTTGGGTTCGTTGCCTATGCCGGGCAAATCACTGGTTTCGCGCAGCAAAGCTCGGGCTATGAGCTAAGCGCGTCGTTCCGCTCGGCCGAGGGGGTGACCGTGGGCACCGATGTGCGTCTGGCTGGGGTCAAGATCGGCACCGTCACGGACATCACCCTGAACCCACAGACCTTCCGCGCGGATACTGATTTCAGCGTCGCCGAAGGGATCGAAATTCCCGATGACAGCGCCGTTGTTGTTGCCTCCGAGGGGCTGCTGGGCGGAAACTTCGTAGAAATCGTGCCCGGGGGATCGCCCTTCAACTTCGCGCCCGGTGACGAGATCGAAGACACCCAAGGGGCGGTTTCGCTGGTCGGCCTGCTGATGAAGTTCGTCTCTGGGAGCAGCGAATGAAGCGCCTGCTGACCCTCTTGGCGCTCTGCGCTACGCCGGCGCTGGCGCAAGACGACGGCGTATTGACGATTGAAAATGTCGATGGGATCGAAACCGGTTCGGGCGCTGTGCTGCGTGGTTTGGACAAGGTTAACGCCGAATTTCAGGACATCGAAATTCTGAACGGCTCCAGCGTTCGTTTTGAACGCCTGGTGATCGATCTGGGCGAATGCCGCTATCCTGAAAATAACCCGGCTGGCGACGCCTATGCCTTTCTGACCATCCGCGATCAAGGGGCCGCCGAGCCCGTTTTCCAGGGCTGGATGCTGGCCTCGTCGCCCGCGCTGAACGCGCTGGACCACGCGCGTTATGACGTGTGGGTGTTGCGCTGTAAAACCTCGTAAGAGGAGGCGGGAAGCGGCGGCGCGGTGAAATCGGCCTCGATCTCTAGCGCCTTTTCCAACAGTTGATGATACTGCGCCCGCGGGATTTCGACCGCCCCCAGAGAGGCCAGATGCGGCGTGATGAACTGCGTGTCAAACAGGGAAAAGCCCGCCAGATTCAGCCGATCCACCAGAAAAGTCAGCGCGATTTTTGACGCATCTGTGCGGCGGGAAAACATGCTTTCCCCAAAAAATGCCCCGCCCAAGGTAACGCCGTAGACCCCGCCAATCAGTGCGTCGTCTTCGTAAACCTCGAGCGAATGAGCGAACCCGAGCGCATGCAACTGGTTGTAAAGAAAGAAAATCTCGTCATTGATCCAGGTTTCGCTGCGATCAGCGCAACCCTGTACGACCCCCGCAAAATCACTGTTGATACGGATCGAAAACTCGGCGCGCCGGATGCGTCGCGCCAGGCTGCGCGAGATGTGAAACTGGTCCAGCGGAAAGATGCCCCGGCGGCGCGGATCGACCCAGAAAATCTCGGGGTCATCCCGGTTTTCAGCCATGGGAAACACGCCCGAGGCATAGGCGTTCAGCAAGAGTTCCGGGGTCAGGATCGTGTCGTCCTTGGCCATGCCTCGTCCGTAAAAAAGGCCGGGCCACTGGTGGGCCCGGCCATGTGATCACTCGGCCAGATTGGTTTCCAACCAGTGTTCCAGCCAGTGGATGTTGTAGTTGCCGCTGTGGATGTCGTCTTCTTGCAGAAGCGCGTGGAACAGCGGGACGGTGGTGTCGATGCCGTCGATGATCAGCTCGCCCAGGGCGCGGTTCAGACGCGCCAACGCCTCGGGCCGGTCACGGCCATGCACGATCAGCTTGCCGATCAGCGAGTTGTAATAGGGCGGGATCGAGTACCCATCATAGAGCGCCGAATCCATCCGCACGCCCAGCCCGCCGGGGGCATGGAAATGCGAGATTTTGCCAGGGCAGGGGGCGAAGTTCGGCAGCTTTTCTGCGTTGATCCGCACCTCGATGGCGTGGCCGTTGATTTCCAGATCATCCTGGGTAAAGGACATCGGCAGCCCTTCGGCCACACGGATCTGTTCGCGCACCAAATCGACGCCAAAAATGCCCTCGGTCACCGGGTGTTCCACCTGCAGACGGGTGTTCATTTCGATGAAATAGAACTCGCCCTTTTCGTACAGGAATTCGATGGTGCCTGCGCCGCGATAGCCCATTTCACCGATGGCATCCGCACAGATCTTGCCGATCTTGGCGCGCTCTTCGGGGGTGATGCAGGGGCCGGGGGCCTCTTCGAAGACCTTCTGGTGGCGACGCTGCAACGAGCAATCACGCTCGCCCAGATGCACGCCCTTGCCCTTACCATCGCCAAAGACCTGGATCTCGATGTGGCGCGGGGTGGTCAGGTACTTCTCGATATAGACTTCGTCATTGCCAAACGCAGCCTTGGCCTCGGACCGGGCGGTGCGGAAGGCCGTCTCCATCTCGGATTCGTCATTGGCCACTTTCATGCCGCGACCGCCGCCGCCAGCTGTGGCCTTGATGATCACCGGATAGCCGAATTCCTTGCCGATTTTCTTGGCGTCTTCGACGGTGGGAACCCCTCCAGCCGAGCCCGGAACAACAGGAATACCCAGCGCTGCGGCGGTTTCCTTGGCAGTGATCTTGTCGCCCATGATGCGGATATGTTCCGCGGTCGGGCCGATAAAGGCGATGTCGTGGTCTTCTAGAATCTGCACGAAATTGGCGTTTTCGGACAGGAAACCATAGCCCGGATGGATCGCCTGCGCGCCGGTGATTTCACAGGCCGAGATGATTGCCGGGATCGACAGATAGCTTTGCGCCGAGGAGGGCGGGCCAATGCACACGGCCTCGTCCGCCATGCGCACATGCATCGCGTCGGAATCGGCGGTCGAGTGCACGGCGACGGATTGAATGCCCATTTCACGGCAGGCACGGATCACGCGCAGTGCGATCTCGCCTCGGTTTGCGATCAGGATTTTATCGAACATGGCGCGGCCCTTATTCGATGATCATCAGCGGTGCGCCGAATTCGACAGCGCTGGAATCCTCGACCAGGATACGCTTCACGGTGCCAGCTTTGGGCGCCGGGATGTGGTTCATGGTTTTCATCGCTTCGATGATCAGCAGGGTGTCGCCCTCTTTGACCTGCGAGCCAACGCTGACAAAGGATGGCGACCCGGGCTCAGCCTGCAAATAAGCGGTGCCAACCATGGGCGAGGTCACCGCACCGGGGTGGCTGGCGGGATCTTCGGACGCAGCGGCAGCGGGGGCCGGCGCTGCGGCCGGGGCCGCTGCGGGGGCCGGGGCTGCGACAGGCGCTGCGGCGACAGGGGCGGCCACTTGGGTCACGATTTCCTGTGCGCGGCTGACGCGGACGTTCAGGCTGTCATTGTCACCATATTCGCGCATCACTTCCAGTTCGGTAAGCTCGTTGGTGGCCAGAAGCTCGGCAAGCGCCTGGATGAAGGCTACGTCTGCGTCTTGATTTTTCTTAGTCATTGTATCCTCGACCGATTACGGGTGGCTGCTTGTGTCTGCAGCCTTTTGCCATTCCGCGCGCCTTATAGGGCAAGTTTTGTTGCACGGAAAGCGTTCTTCTGGCGGGGAATGTGGGGGTTTTGTCGGGAAAATTCGAGGGGAAAATGACAGGAAAGTCTCATTTCCTGCGATCAAAGCGGCATTCCAGACAATTTGGCCACCAGTTCTGCCAGTTTGCGGGCCTGGAATTTGTCCAGCAGACGGGCGCGATACAATTCGATTGTGCGATAGGACAGGTTCAGCTCCTGGCCTACTTCCTTGCTGGTCATGCCGCGACAGGTCAGAATCGCCACCTCGCGTTCGCGTTGGGTCAGTTCCACAAGGGGGCGTTCATCAGACAGGTCCGAAAGCGACCAGATGCCTTGGCGAAACGGATCCTCGGGGGTCAGGGATTGGCCGCGCACCCGGCACCAGAACAGTTCGCCCGAGCGGCGGCGCATAACCCGTTCGTCCGCGTAGCGCCCAGTTTTCTGCATCTGCGCCAAACTGCGCGCACCGATCTTTTCGTAGTCCTCCATCGAGGCATAGAAATGCGCGAAGGGCACGTTCTGAAATTCCGACATCTCGCCCCCAAAGATCTCGGCAAAGGCGCGATTGCACCCTGATATGATGCGGTTTTCCAACATGCACAGCCCCACGGGCGCGTATTCAAAGCCAAGATCGCTGAGTTCCATGCAGCAGGTATGCCCGGATTCAGGCGGTGATGCAAAGCACTGGTCGATCGATCCGGTCAGAAATGCCTGTGCCTGTTGGATTTGCCGATCAGCTGTCGCTTGTAAATGTATCGCGATTGTATATACATTGTGTAGGCAAATCCGGAAGAGGGGTGCGAAGAATGGATATTGAACAAGTCAAAGGCGTGGGACCAGCGATGGCGCGTCAGTTGCTGGACCTCGGCTTGAGCAGCGTCGCAGCCATCGCCAAAGCAGAGCCGGCGATCCTGATGGGGGTGCGCGGTGTGGGCGCCCTGCGGGCGGCTCAACTGATCGCCTCGGCGCAGCAATTGGTGATGGCAGAACCCGAAACGAAGGCTCCGATCACCGAACCGGTCTCGGTTCCCCCGAAGCCCGCAAAAGAGCAGCCCAAGGCCAAAGTCAAACGCGACAAAAAGCCGAAAAAACCGGATGCAAAGAAGAAAGCGGCCAAGAAATCCAAGCCAGACAAAGAGAAAAAGGCCAACGCGTCCGAGAAAAAGAAGAAGGCCAAGAAAACCGCCAAAGCCAAGGCCAAGCCGAAGACAGCAGCCAAGACGGAAACGGCCATGACCTCAAAGGTGAAGAAAGCCAAAAAGAAGCCGGCGAAGGCCAAGAACAAACCGGCCCAGAAATCTGCGCCCAAGAAATCCGCGGCGAAGAAGTCGGTGAAAAAGGCGATCGAGAAAAAGGCAAAGGAGAATGCCAAGAAATCGCCCTCAAAGCCCCCGAAAAAGGCTGACAAGAAAAAAGCTGGTAAGAAAAAAGCGGGTAAAAAATAGGAAACCGCCCCACAATCGCGGAGCGGTTTCGGATCAAGTCAACATGGCCACACACCGGCGCGCCGCTTACCCCTTATTCATTCTGTTTTGGATAAGATCGTCGACGACGCTGGGGTCGGCGAGAGTTGAGGTGTCGCCCAGGGATCCGTAGTCGTTTTCGGCGATTTTGCGCAGGATGCGGCGCATGATTTTGCCCGAGCGGGTTTTGGGCAGGCCGGGGGACCATTGGATCAGGTCGGGGCTGGCGATCGGGCCGATTTCAGTACGCACCCAGGTGCGCAGCTCTTTGTAGAGCTCCTCGGTGGGCTCGACCCCGTTCATCAGCGTCACGTAGCAATAGATGCCCTGACCCTTGACCTCGTGGGGGTAGCCGACCACGGCGGCCTCGGCCACTTTGGCGTGGGCGACCAGGGCGCTTTCCACCTCGGCGGTGCCCATGCGGTGGCCCGACACGTTGATCACGTCATCCACGCGCCCGGTGATCCAGTAATCGCCATCCGGGTCGCGCCGGCAGCCATCCCCGGCAAAGTAATAGCCCTTGTAGTCGCTGAAATAGGTCTTCTCGAAGCGTTCATGATCGCCCCAGACCGTGCGCATCTGGCTGGGCCAGCTGTCGGCGATACACAGCACGCCCTCGACGCCATTGCCATCGATCTGTTCGCCCGAATGCGGGTCCAGAACCACGGGTTTGACGCCAAAGAACGGCTTCATCGCCGAGCCGGGTTTCAGCGCATGCGCGCCCGGCAGCGGGGTCATCATGTGGCCGCCGGTTTCGGTCTGCCACCAGGTGTCAACGATCGGGCAGTTGCCCTTGCCGACATTGTCATTGTACCAGTTCCAGGCCTCGGGGTTGATCGGTTCACCCACCGAGCCCAGCACCTTGAGGTCGCTCAGGTCGTATTTTTCCACCCACTCGGTGCCCTGGCCCATCAGGGCGCGGATCGCGGTGGGGGCGGTGTAGAACTGGTTCACCTTGTGCTTTTCACACACGGCCCAGAACCGGCCCGCATCCGGATAGGTCGGCACGCCTTCGAACATCACCGTGGTCGCGCCATTGGCCAGCGGACCATAGACGATATAGCTGTGCCCGGTGACCCAGCCCACATCGGCGGTACACCAGAAGATATCGCCCTCGTGATAGTCAAAGACGATCTCGTGGGTCATCGCGGCATACACCAGATAGCCGCCGGTGCAATGCACCACGCCCTTGGGCTGACCGGTCGAGCCCGAGGTATACAGGATGAACAGCGGATCCTCGGCGTTCATCTCGGCCGGTTTGGAATAATCATCCGCTTCCAGCGCCAGTTCGTTGTAATCAAAGTCCCGCCCGTCGATCCAGGTGGTCTGCTCTCCGGTGCGTTTTACCACCAGGCACTTAACAGTGTCTTTACAGTGCAGCAGCGCCTCGTCGCAGTTGGATTTCAGCGGGGTCTTGCGGCCGCCACGGGGGGCGTGGTCGGCGGTGATCACCACCTTGGCGTCACAGCCATTCACACGCGCCGCCAGCGCGTCGGGGCTAAAGCCGGCAAACACGATCGAGTGGATCGCACCGATGCGCGCACAGGCCAGCATCGCATAGGCCGCCTCGGGGATCATCGGCAGGTAAATGATGACGCGGTCGCCCTTGCGCACGCCCATGTCTTCCAGGATGTTGGCCATCTTGCAAACGCTGGCATGCAGCTGTTTGTAGGTGATGTGCTGGGCAGCCTCGTTCGGATCATCGGGTTCAAAAATGATCGCCGTCTGATCGCCGCGGGTTTCCAAATGGCGGTCGATACAGTTGGCCGCAACGTTCAGCGTGCCATCCTCGTACCACTTGATCGAGACATTCCCCGGCGCAAAGCTGGTGTTCTTGACCTTCGTATAAGGCTTGATCCACTCCAGACGCTTGCCATGCTCGCCCCAAAACGCTTCGGGATCGGCCATCGAGGCCTCGTACATCGCATCATATTTCGCACCATCAACATGCGCACCAGCCGCAAAAGACGCGGGAACTGGTATAATGGGGTCGGTCATTTGGGGTACCTCGATCTGTGGTTTTGAATTTCAGCGGCCCGCCCCCGCAAGCAGCGCATTGGGGCGGGCCTCACTGGCCTAGATAGCCAGATACTCTTCGCGCAGTTCCTTGTTTTCAAGTACTTCGGCGGCAGAACCGTCATAAACCACAGTGCCGGTGTCCAGGATCACCGCGCGATCCGCCAGTTCCAGAGCGCGCACGGCGTTCTGTTCGACGATCACGGTGGTGATGCCCTGTTCCTTGATCTTGCGCAGGGTGCGTTCGATCTCGTCGACGATCACGGGGGCCAGGCCCTCGTAGGGTTCGTCCAGCAACAGGACCTTGATGTCCCGCGCCAGGGCCCGGGCGATGGCCAGCATTTGCTGTTCGCCGCCCGACAGAGTCACACCTTCCTGATTGCGCCGCTCACCCAGACGGGGGAACAGTTCGTACAGGCGATCGATCGACCAGCCCAGGGGCGGGGCGATCTGGGCCAGCTTCAGGTTTTCCTCGACCGTCAGGCCCGGAATGATCCGGCGGTCTTCGGGCACCAGGGCCATGCCTTTCTGGCTGGCCTGATAGCTGGCCATGGTGTGCAACGGCTGGTGGTCCAGCCAGACCTCTCCTTTGTTGATTTGCGGATCATCCAGACGGGCAATCGCGCGCAGGGTCGAGGTTTTGCCAGCGCCGTTGCGCCCCAGAAGTGCGAGAATCTCGCCTTCGTGGACGTTGAAGCTGACGCCTTGCACGATGTAGCTCTCGCCGTAATAGGCGTGAATGTCCCAGACCGACAGATAGGCCGGGGCGGTTTCGGCAAGGTTGTGACCCTTAGAGAAATCAGGTTTGACGTTCATGGTGCACTCTCCTTACGCGGTTTCGCCCAGATAGGCTTCCCGTACTTTAGGATTACCTTTGATGTTTTCCGGGTCGTCCTCGACCAGGGGGGTGCCCTGCGCCAGAACGGTGATCCGGTTGGCCAGACTGAACACCACATGCATGTCGTGTTCGATGATGGCGATGGTGATGTCACGCTCGTCGCTGATCTGTTTCAGCAGGTCGATCGTGTTGTTGGTATCAGCCCGCGCCATCCCGGCGGTGGGTTCATCGAGCAGCAACAGACGCGGCTGCTGCGCTAGACACATCCCGATTTCCAGCCGGCGTTTGTCACCGCGCGACATCGAGGCCGTGTGCATGTGCCGCTTGTCGGCCATGTTCATGTCTTCCAGCATGTGCTCGGCCGCATCCACGATTTCCTTTTCGGACATCATGTTTTCGATCGCATGCATGCGGAAGGCCCCGTCGCGCTTGGCGAAGATCGGGATCATCATGTTCTCGATCACCGTCAGATCCCCGAAAATCTCGGGGGTCTGGAACACGCGGGAGATGCCCATCTGGTTGATTTCATGCGGCTGGCGCCCCAGCACCGACTGGCCGTCGAACATGACGGAACCGGTGTCGGGGATCAGCTTGCCCACCAGACAGTTTAGCAGGGTGGATTTGCCAGCGCCGTTCGGGCCGATGATGGCGTGAACCGAGTTTTCTTTCACGCTCAGGTTCACATCCCCCAGAGCCTGCAACCCGCCGAAACGTTTGTTGACGTCTTTGACTTCAAGAATTCCCATTTCTCAGGTCTCCTTATTCTGCAGGTTCAGTGGACGAGGACTTGGTGTCGTCAGCGGCTTTTTTACGGCGCAGCAGACGGCCCAAACGTTGTCCACCTTCGACCAGACCACCCGGCAGGAAGATCACGACCAGCATGAAGATGATGCCCAGGGTCAGGTGCCAGCCTTTGCCGATGAACGGGTACAGGATGGTGACCACGAAATCCTCCAGCCCGTCGGGCAGGAACGCGAACCAGCTGTGCAGGATGTCGCTGTTGATCTTGGACAGGATATTTTCCATGTACTTGATGATACCTGCGCCCAGAACCGGACCGATCAGGGTCCCGGCACCGCCCAGGATGGTCATCAGAACCACCTCGCCCGAGGCCGTCCAGAACATCCGCTCGGCGCCAGCCAGCGGGTCCATCGAGGCCATCAGACCACCGGCCAGACCAGCATACATACCCGAGATCACAAAGGCGGCCAGCGTATAGGGACGCGGGCTGAGACCCGTGTAGTTCAGGCGCTGCTGGTTCGATTTGATCGCACGCAGCATCATCCCAAAGGGCGAGCGGAAGATACGGATCGCCAGGTAAAAGGCCACCAGCATGATCGCGGCACAGAAATAGTAACCCGCGTTGAAGGTGAACACCCAGGCGCCCAGTTCCAGGTTCACACTGTCGCGCATTTCCAGCCCGAACAGTCCGGGAACGGGGATGTTGCCCTCGGCGGTTTGGCTGATGCCCAGGATGCGGGGATCGTCTAGCGCCAGTTGCAGGCCGGTCTCGCCGCCGGTGATGGGCGTCAGAACCGAGTAGGCCAGGGCGAACATCATCTGGGCAAAGGCCAGCGTCAGGATCGAGAAGTAAATCCCCGACCGGCGCAGCGACACATAGCCGATCAGCAGGGCAAACAGGCCGGAGATGATGACCGACAGGATGATCGCGGGGATGACGTTCATGCTGAGCAGCTTGAACATCCACACGGCCGCATAAGACCCCACACCCAGGAAGGCCGCGTGACCAAAGGACAGGTACCCGGTCAGACCAAACAGGATGTTAAAGCCGATGGCAAAGATCCCGAAGATCACGAAACGCTGCATCAGGTCGGGATAGCCCGCGTTGAACTGCGCCAGGGCCGAGCCCTCGGGGAAGGGGTTCAGGATGAACGGTGCGAACAGCGTCAGGCCGATGACCAGCAGCAGCAGACGCGCGTCTTTCTTTTCAAGACCGAACATGGATCAGTCCTCCATCACGCCTTTGCGACCCATAAGGCCACGGGGACGTGTCAACAGAATGATTACGGCGACCAGATAAATGATGACCTGGTTGATGCCGGGGATGATGTCGATGATCTCGCGCATCGAGGCAAAGCTTTCGAGGATACCCAGCAGGAACCCTGCCAGCACCGCGCCGGGCAGAGAGCCCATGCCGCCCACAACCACCACAACGAAGGACAGCACCAGGAAGTCCATGCCCATATGGTAGTTCGGCGAGTTGATCGGCGTGTACATCACACCCGCCAGACCGGCCACAGCCGCGGCGATCCCGAACATGATGGTGAAACGCTTGTCGATGTTGATGCCCAGCAGGCCCACGGTCTCGCGGTCGGCCATGCCAGCCCGGACAACCATCCCAAAGGTGGTGAACTGCAGGAAGGCAAAGACAGCGCCGATGATGATCGCGGCAAAGGCAAAATACACAAGGCGCCAGTAGGGATAGATGATCGTGTTCGGATCAAACCCAATCGCGGCCCCGAAATCGAACGACCCTTTAAAGGCATCAGGCGCCGGGGTGGGGATCGGGTTGGCGCCGTAGTAGTATTTGATGATCTCTTGCAGCACGATCGCCAAGCCGAAAGTCACCAGGATCTGGTCGGCATGCGGGCGCTTGTAGAAGTGCTTGATCAGCCCGCGCTCCATGATCACACCGATGCCGATCATGACCGGAATGGCGAACAGGATGGCCAGCGGCACCGACCAGTCAATGATCGCGGCCCCCGTGGATTCACCAAAAATATCATAGACATAAGGGACCTTGATCTTGGCAGGGTTGCCCAGAAAGTCCGTCTTGGTCTCGTCAATGACGATGTGGCTGAGGGTCAGAATTTTGTTGAGGGTCACAGCACAGAACGCGCCGATCATGAACAGCGCACCATGCGCAAAGTTCACGACGCCCAGCGTGCCGAAGATGAGTGTAAGCCCCAGCGCAATCAGCGCATAGGCCGAGCCCTTGTCGAGCCCGTTTAGGATTTGCAGAACTATAGCGTCCATTGTCCCACCCTTGTGTCGGAGTGTGGAAAGAGCGAAGCCCCATTATGGGGCCGACAGGGAATGTGATTGGGGTGGAGGATGGGGCGTACCCCATCCTCCCAAGCGCTTAGGCGCCGCCGTTACAGGCGCCCAGCTCGCCGCCGAAGATCGAGGCATCATACTCGACCTGGCCACGCGGCGTGACTTCGACGATTTCGAGCAGGTCGAATTCCGAAGTCGGGTTTTCTTTCCCTTTCACGACCAGCACGTCCTTGAAGCACTGGTGGTCCGACCCGCGATACAGGGTCTTGCCGTTGCCCAGACCGTCGAACTCGAAGTCCTCCAGAGCTTCGACAACGCCGCACGGGTTGAAGGTGCCGGCACGCTGACACGCGTCTGCGTACAGCAGGGTCTGCACATAGCAGGTGTGCGCGGCCTGCGACGGCGGGAAGCCGTACTTGGTGCCGAAGGATTTCACGAAGGCTTTGGACCCTTCGTCCTGCAGCGACCAGTGCCAGTTGGCCGAGCCAAAGATGCCTTTGATGTTCTCACCCGCACCACGGGCCATCAGACGCGAGAACAGCGGAACGATGATTTCAAAGTTCTTGCCGTTCACCTGCTTTTCACGCAGGCCGAACTGAACCGCGTTGGTCAGCGAGTTCACCATGTTGCCGCCGTAGTGGTTCAGAACCAGAACGTCTGCGCCCGACTGCAGAACCGGTGCGATATAAGAGCTGAAGTCGGTCTGCGTCAGGGGGGTGCGCACAGCAGCGACGGTTTCCCAGCCCATGGCCTCGGTCGAGGTACGCACGGCTTCTTCGGTGGTGTAACCCCAGTTGTAGTCTGCGGTCAGGTGATAGGCCTTGCGGTCCTTGCCATAGTTGTTGGCCAGGATCGGCGCCAGGGCCGCGCCCGACATGTACGAGTTAAAGAAGTGGCGGAAACCGTTGGCCCGCTTGTCCTTACCCGTGGTGTCGTTCGAGTGGGTCAGACCCGCCATGAAGATCACGCCGGCCTCTTGGCACAGCGCCTGCACGGCCACAGCCACGCCCGAGGACGAGCCGCCGGTGATCATCACCGCGCCGTCTTTTTCGATCATCGATTTGGCCGAGGCACGGGCCGCGTCCGATTTGGTCTGGGTGTCGCCGGTCACAAAGTCGACCTTCTTGCCCAGGATGCCGTTGCCTTGCAGCGCTTTCGAGCTGAACGTGTTCAGCATACCGCCGTCGCCGCCACCGTTCAGGTGCTCGACCGCCAGTTCATAGGCGCGCAGTTCGTCTGCACCCTCGTCCGCATAGGGACCGGTCTGGGGCACGTTGAAACCAAGGGTCACGTTCCCGCCCATGGGTTCGTTTGTGTAAGCTGCCGCCGAAGACGCGGTAAAGATGGTGGGCAGAGCGACGCCAGCGCCGGCCACTGCACCCGACTTCAGAACGCCGCGGCGAGTCAGTTTGCTATTGGACATATAATCCTCCCGTTTCGTGAAATGTGAACGCGCGCCTCCTCAAGCGTCGTTCACGGGCACGTTTCTGTGCAAATTCATTATCAGGGGTCGAAAGAAAACTTCGCAACAAGGTCTTTTAATGAAACAATTTTTTTGTAAAAAACATCACAATGCCATAGTATGCATTGTAAAGAACTTAATTCTGCGACGCAGAAGGTGATTGATTTGGATGGGAAATTGACATGGCGCAACGTCAGCTGACAGGGTCCCGGATACGCGAACGACGTATGATGTTGGGGCAGCGGCAGGCCGAATTGGCCAAAGAGGTGGGGATCTCGGCCTCGTATCTCAACCTGATCGAGCACAACCGGCGCAGAATTGGCGGTAAATTACTGTTGTCCATCGCGCGATCCCTGGGGGTCGAGCCCTCGGCGCTGACCGAAGGGGCCGAGGCGGCGCTGATCGCGGTCCTGCGCGAGGCACGTGCGGCCGATCCCGCCGCCGGGGCCGAACAGGATGCGCTCGAGGATTTCGCAGGCCGGTTTCCCGGCTGGGCGCAGTTGCTAGAGCGACGTCACCGGCGCGTTTCCGAGCTGGAGCGCACGGTTGAAACCCTGACGGACCGCCTGACCCACGATCCACATCTGGCGGCTGCCCTGCACGAGATGATCTCGACCATCACCGCGATCCGTTCCACCGCCGGGATCCTGGCGGAAACACGGGAACTGGAACCCGAATGGCGCGACCGCTTCCATCGAAATGTCAACGAGGATGCTGGGCGGCTTGCCCACAGTGCCAAGGCCTTGGTGGGGTATCTGGACGGCGCCGAGAGCGAGGATGACCGCGAACTCAGCTCGCCGCAGGATGAACTGGATGCCTTTCTGGGCGATAGCGGGTTCCATATTCCGCTGCTCGAAGGCGGGCATCCAGAGGAAGTGGATATCGACGGGCTGGTCGAACAACAAGAGGTCCTGCAATCTTCGGCCGCGCGGGCGATGGCGCGCAGCTATATGCGGCGTTATGCCCAAGATGCGCAAACCATGCCCCTACGCGCCACGGTCGAGGCCCTGGCGCAGCTTGGGCCGGACCTGTCTGCGCTGGCGCGCCATTTTCAAACCGACCTGGCCACGGTGATGCGCCGTCTGTCCGAAGTACCCGAATCCGTGACCGGTGGCCCGGTGGGGCTGGTGAGTTGCGACGCCTCGGGCACGATGACGTTTCGCAAGGCGCTGGACGGGTTTACCCTGCCACGTTTTGGGGCGGCCTGTCCGCTCTGGCCCTTATTTCGTGCGCTCTCGCGTCCGATGACACCGATTTAGGAAACCGTGCGACAGGTCGGGCGGGGCGGGGGGCTGTTTCGCACCTACTCGATCGCCCAACCGGTCGGTGAGGTCAATTTCGACGAACCTACCCTGTTCGAGGCCTATATGTTGATCATCCCGCTGGGGGCTGGCCAAAAGACGGATGAAAAGGTGGGTGAGATCGGCGTGACCTGTCGGATTTGCCCGAAAGAAAACTGCGCAGGGCGGCGCGAGCCCTCGATTTTGACGGATCGATTCTAAGGATGCTTTTGACTTAGGCGCTGACTTTGCCGATAAAAGCAAAAGCCGTCAGGTAACACATGCTTCAAGGGGAGGATGCATGGGGAAACATGTCCTTGTGATCGAAGATGAGCCCAATATCATTGAGGCCATCAGTTTCATTCTGTCCCGTGATGGCTGGCAGGTGGATACGCATTCCAATGGGCATGACGCTGCAGACGTGGTTTGGGCCAAATCCCCCGACCTGTTGATCCTGGATGTGATGCTGCCCGGCGCCAGTGGATACGAGATCCTGACCGAGCTGCGCGCCAAGGACGTGACCCGCGACTTGCCGGTGCTGATGCTGACGGCCCGGGGCCAGAGCAAAGACCGCGAGATGGCCGAGAAGATCGGCGCCAGTCACTTTATGACCAAACCCTTCTCGAATGCCGAGGTGCTGGAGGTCGTCCGCCAGCTGGTGCCGTAATGGCCAAGCCGCGCCCCTCATTGTTTCTGGAACGCAAGGGCTATCGTCAGCGCCGGGTGCGCGACATGGCCCGACTGATGCCGTTTGTGGGAGCGATCCTGTGGGGCGTGCCGGTACTGTGGGCTGAACCGGGTGAGTTCGGGATCTCGACCTCGCGCGCTATTCTGTACATTTTTGGCGTCTGGATCGCGCTGGTGGTGATCACGCTGGGCGTGACCCGCTGGCTGGACCCGGACGCGGACGCCGATCCGGGCGATGGACATTAAAGGGTACAGGGAATGGGCGCACTGAACCTGCTGATCGCCGTCTGTCTGGGCTATGTGGCGCTGCTGTTTTTCGTGGCTTTCATCGCCGAGCGCGCCGCGCAACGCGGGCGGGGCGGATGGCTGCGTTCTCCGGTTGTGTATACCTTGTCGCTGTCGATCTATTGTACTGCGTGGACGTTCTATGGCGCGGTTGGCTATGCCGCGCGCTCGGGGCTAGAGTACCTGACGATCTATATCGGTCCGACCCTGGTGATGATGGGCTGGTGGTGGGGCCTGCGCAAGCTGGTGCGGATCGGGCGGACGCAAAGGATCACCTCGATCGCGGATTTGATCTCGTCACGCTATGGCAAATCGAACGCGTTGGCGGTGTTCGTGACCGTGGTCGCGGTGATTGGCACGACGCCTTATATTGCGCTGCAATTGCAATCAGTTACGTCGTCTTTTTCAAGCTTTGCATTATATGACACCTCGGTGTCGCGCCTGGGTGACAGCGATGGGACAGCGCTGTGGGTTGCTGTGGGTTTGGCGCTGTTCACGGTGCTGTTTGGCACCCGCAATCTGGATGCGAACGAACGCCATCACGGCGTGGTCATGGCCATCGCCATGGAGGCCGTGGTCAAGCTGTTTGCGCTGGTGGCCGTGGGGGTGTTCGTGGTCTGGGGCGTGGGCGGTGGCGTGTCGGAAACCTTTGCCCGCATCGACAATTCCGACATCGGACAATGGCAGATGCATAACGGCCGCTGGGCCACGTTGATCATGCTGTCGGCTGCGGCTTTTTTGACCCTGCCGCGCATGTTTCAGGTGCTGGTCGTCGAGAACGAAGACGAGAACCACCTGCGCACGGCCTCGTGGGCCTTTCCGACCTATCTGATGATGATGAGCCTGTTCGTGGTACCTATTGCCGTGATGGGGCTCGAGCTGCTGCCGGAAGGTTCAAACCCGGACCAGTTTGTTTTGACGATCCCGCTGAGCCAGGGCCGCGACGGACTGGCGATGCTGTCTTTCCTTGGGGGAATTCAGCTCGGCCACGTCGATGGTGATCGTGGCGGCGATTGCGCTGTCCACTATGGTGTCGAACCATATCGTGATGCCGATCTGGCTGTCCCTGACCGGGGGCGGTGCGATGATCTCGGGTGATGTGCGCCACGTGGTGTTGTTGGCGCGGCGCTTGTCAATCGCGGGTGTGCTGGCACTGGGCTATCTGTACTATCAATTCTCGGGCGGCGGCGAGGCCCTGGCTGCCATCGGCCTGATCGCCTTTACCGGTGTGGCGCAGTTCCTGCCGCCCCTGATGGGGGGGATTTTCTGGCGCGGAGCCACACGGGTTGGGGCGTTGGTCGGGCTGGGGGTCGGGTTCGTGATCTGGCTCTATACGTCGCTTCTACCCAGTTTTGGCCCCGATGTGGTGATGTCTGCCAGCCTGCTGGTCGAAGGCCCCTTTGGTCTTGGTTGGCTGCGCCCGCAATCCCTGTTTGGAATCGGCGGGCTGGATCCGCTGGTGCATTCGGTGATGTGGTCACTGCTGCTGAACTCGGTGGTTTTTGTCTTTGTGTCCCTGATTACATTCCCCGAGCCGGTCGAGCGGCTGCAAGGCGCGCAATTCGTGAACGTGTTCCAGCATTCGGGCAATCCGCAGGGCTGGTCGGGCGGCGTGGCGCAATCCGAAGACCTGATGATCATGGCGCAGCGCATTCTGGGCGCTGTCGAGGCCCAGACTTTCTTCCATCAGGAGGCCGCGAATCAGGGGCTGGCCGGGTTCCTGCCAGAACCCACGCCTGATTTTCTGCAACGGCTCGAGCGCGAACTGTCCGGTTCCGTGGGCGCCGCCACGGCGCATGCGATGGTGGGGCAGATCATGGGGCGGGCCACGGTCTCGGTCGAGGATCTGCTGGCCGTGGCCGACGAAACCGCGCAGATGATGGAATACTCCAGCCAGCTGGAGGCGAAGTCAGCCGAGTTGACCCGCACGGCCCGCCAGTTGCGCACGGCCAACGAAAAGCTGACACAGCTGTCGGTCCAAAAAGACGCCTTCCTGTCCCAGATCAGCCACGAGCTGCGCACGCCGATGACCTCGATCCGGTCTTTTTCCGAGATCCTAAGGGATGCGGATGGACTGAGTGAAAAAGAGCTGACCAAATACGCCACGATCATCCATTCCGAAGCCATCCGTCTGACTCGATTGCTGGATGATTTGCTGGATCTGTCGGTGCTTGAAAACGGCCAGGTCAGCCTGAACGTGCAGCGCGGGGTGTTGCATGACGTGATCAACCAGGCGCTGGACGCGACTGGCGTGCAGCCCAAAGGGCTGCGCGTGGTGCGGGCCGAGGTGCTGGAGGATATCTGGATCGAGTCCGATCTGGATCGTCTGGCGCAGGTGTTCATCAATCTCATCGCCAATGCGCAGAAATATTGCGATGCCCAGGCCCCCCGGCTGGCGATCCGGGTCTCGCAACGCGATGGTCATCTGGTGGTGGATTTTGTCGACAACGGATCCGGTATTCCTTCCGAGGCGCAGGCCCTGATCTTTGAAAAATTCAGCCGCGTCAGCGACACCAAGCGTGCGGGTGGGGCAGGGTTGGGCCTGGCCATCTGCCGCGAGATCATGCTGCGTCTGGGCGGGGGCATTACCTATTTGCCCGGCCAGGGCGGTGCGGCCTTCCGCGTCAGCCTGCCCATGAAAATCGCGAAGGCCGCAGAATAATCGCCCTGACGTAAGTGTTTGGTAACCGTTGCAAGATTAGGTGTCACAAGAGATGTGAACTCCAGACAGAATTTTGGCGGTTTATGAAGGACATCAGGAATATCATGCAGCTCAAGACCGCATCGCAGCCGGTGCGCGACTGTGCGGCCATGACGCCCGAAACCGCGTTGCAACGCGCGCTGTATCGCGCCGCGCATCTGGGATTGGGGCTGACGCTGGATATTGCTGAGTTGCGTTGCGACACGCTGGGCCGGGATGGTGTGCTGGAACAGGTGATGCCAACCGATCTGATTGTTCGGCTCGAGCAGGAGGCCGAAGGACCGGGTGTGATGGCACTGGATCTGGATCTGGTCTCTGCCCTGGTCGAGGTGCAGACCCTTGGCACCGTCATGAACAATCCGGCCGCGGCGCGCGCCGTCACCAGCACTGACGCGGCGGTGGCCATGCCATTGATTGACGGCACACTCAGCGGGTTTGAATCGCTGACGGCAGACGAAAACAGCATGGCGCCTGGGTTCCATTTCGGGGCCTGGGTGCGCGATCCCGGACTGTTGGCCGCGCAGCTTCCCGATGGTTTGTATGAGACGTTCGGGCTGTCGGTCAGCATTGGTGCCGGGGAGCGGATCGGGCGTTTGTTTCTGGCCCTGCCAGTCCCCCCCGCGCCAGCCCCGGCCGCGCCCGAACCCGCCGCAAGCGAGGGGCGCGACAGCCTTAGTCACGAGATCCTCGAAGCCTCGGCCCGCCTGGACGTGATCTTGCACCGGTTGGAAATGCCGCTTGGCGCAATCGGGGCGCTCAAGCCCGGAGATGTGTTGACCCTGCCGGTGCGCGCGTTGTCCGAGGTGACGTTGCACGCAGGCGAACGCAAGTCGGTCGCTGTTGGGGTTCTGGGGCAACTGTCGGGTCAGCGCGCCGTGTGCCTGAAGAACATCAATGGCGCGCGCGCCAAATCTGTGAATTCACCGGCCGAGCAGGCGCAGGCCATGTCCGAGGTGGACCTTGCCGATCCTGGTCTGTTGTCAGGTGCGGCGCCGACGCCGGAGTTGCCCGCTGCAGCCCCGGCCGAGGTGATCACTGAAAACGCGGATGATATCCTTCGGGACCTCGGCCTAAGCGAAGGAGTCCCCGCAAACAAAACCCTCACGGATCCGGTAAATGTGCCGGCCTTGCCAGTCGCGACCGCGCCGGGAAAGCCCTTGGCCGAGGGATAGACTGCGATAGGGTCGGTCAGGGTTGTTCAAGTGCAGGGCGCAACCCGGCAAGATCATAGCCCGCGCGCGCCGTTGCGGCCAGAATCTCGTCAGTTGGCAATTTGCCCTTCTGACCCAGGGACCAGACCACGCTGCACCTCGTCCCCGAGGCGCAATAGGCCAGAACCGGCCCCTCGGATTCGTCTGCCGCAGCCATCTGCGCGGCTACGTTCTCGGGGGTCATCGTCTGATGGGTCAACGGCAGGACAAAGAACTCCAGCCCGGCAGCTTGGGCGGCGGCGGCCATGACCTCGGCATGATGGCTGGGCGGAATTTCAACGTCGGGTCGGTTGCAGATGACTTTGGTGAATCCGGCCGCTTTGATGGCGGCCAGATCCTCGGGGTTGATCTGCGGGCTGACAGAGTAGCGGGGGGTGATCTCACGGATATCCATGAGATCGATTTATTCCGCCGGAACCGCCCTGTCCAGCCTGACGCGCAGGGCAGGCGTGATGATCATGCCGGCAATCATGGCGACCAGGAACACCCAGTGGCCCGCACCGCCATAGGACAGCGAGGCGATCGAGGGCCCCGGGCACAGACCTGCCAAGCCCCAGCCAAAGCCGAACATGACCGATCCCAGCACCAGGTTGCGCCCGATTTTGGGTTCTGGCGGCGTCGGAAAGTCGCCTCCGACCAGGGGTTTACGACCCGGAACGAACAGCCAGGCTATGGCCATGGGGATGATTGCGCCCCCCATCACAAAGGCCAGCGTGGGATCCCAGTTGCCGAACACGTCCAGCCAGCCTTGTACCTTTGTGGTGTCGGTCATGCCTGAAATGAACAGGCCAGCCCCAAACAGACCGCCCGCGATGAAAGCGAAAATCAAACGTTGCATCAGACGATCCCCAGAATGTGACGGAAGATGACCACAGCGATACCACCGGCCATGATATAAAACACGGTGGCGACCATGCCGCGCAGCGAAAAGCGTGAGATGCCGCAAACGCCGTGCCCCGAGGTGCAGCCATTGGCCAACCGGGTGCCGATGCCGACCAACAGTCCGGCGGCAATGATAACGAGCCAGTTGTCGGTGATATGGGTGTCGACCTCGCGATAGACCGGGTGGATCACGATCGGCAGCAGAAAGACACCGGCCAGGAACACGGCGCGCTCGGCCCATGAGTTCCAACCGCTGCGGTCCACCAGACCGCCCAAAATGCCGCTGGCTCCCATGATGCGGCCATTGGCCAGCAGATAGACGGCGCCACCGGTGCCGATCAGCAAACCGCCGATCAGGCCCCAGATCCAATCGACCGGGATAGAGTTCATCATCACGTTTCCTTCCCTGAATGATGAGATGTCAGATACGCCCAGGGCCCCGTTCGCGCGGGGCCAAAGGCGATTTATATTGAGATTACAGCTTGTTGACGGGCACCTTAAGGAACACGTCGCCCTTTTCGTCAGGTTCGGGCATCTGGCCTGCGCGCATGTTCACCTGCAACGAGGGGATGATCAGCTTGGGCATGTCCAGGGTCGCGTCGCGCTCGGTCCGCATGCGGACGAAATCGTCGCGGTCCTTGTCGCTGGCGACGTGGATGTTCGCGGCTTTCTGTTCGGCCACAGTGGTTTCCCAAGCGTATTCCTCGCGGCCCGGTGCCTTGTAATCGTGGCCCACGAAGATGCGGGTTTCGTCCGGCAGCGACAGGATTTTCTGGATCGAGGCATACAGCGTTTCCGCCGAGCCCCCCGGGAAATCGCAGCGCGCCGTGCCGAAATCGGGCATGAACAGCGTGTCGCCCACAAAGGCCGCGTCGCCGATAACGTAGGTCAGGCAGGCCGGGGTGTGGCCGGGCGTATGCAGCACGTCGCCGCGCAGCTGACCGATATGAAAGCTGTCGCCTTCTTGGAACAGTTGATCGAATTGGCTGCCGTCGCGCTGGAATTCGGTGCCTTCGTTAAAGACTTTGCCAAAGGTGTCCTGCACGATCTTGATGCGATCGCCGATACCGATTTTGCCGCCGACGCGTTCCTGGATATAGGGCGCGGCGGACAGGTGGTCGGCGTGCACATGGCTTTCCAGCAGCCATTCGACCTTCAGGTCGTTGTCCTGGACATATTTGATGACGGCATCGGCCGAGCGCGTGTCCGTGCGGCCCGAGGAATAGTCGAAATCCAGAACCGAATCGATGATGGCGCAAGAGCTGCCAGCGGGGTCGCGCACCACATAGGAAATGGTGTTGGTGGCGTCGTCGAAGAATGCAGTGACTTCAGGTTTCATAAGGGGGTCCCTCCGTTTCACATATCATATAGAAATTTGCGCATATGTTGCAAGACCCCAGATGCAACGGGATGACGCCCCGCGCGAAAGGATTGATTTGGGTCAAGGATTTTGGCCGGAATTCATGCGAGTTATTATCAACTTCGGAGGATGCGCGATGAAAAATGTGGCAAATTACAAAGCGGCGCTGTTGAAACGTCTGTCTGAACTGGACAGCCGCCTTCACGCCATTGAAGCTGAACTGGACGTTCCGCACTCGAAGGACTGGGAGGAGTCCGCCGTGGAACGGGAAGGGGATGAGGTGCTGGAGGCCCTCGGTCAAGCTGGTCAGGCCGAAATTCAAGGAATCCAAGCCGCGCTGCAAAGAATCCGTGACGGAGAATACGGTTTCTGCGCAAAATGCGGCGAGGAGATTTCACCAGAGCGGTTGTCCGTATTGCCAGCCACGCCTCTATGTCGAAATTGCGCTGCCTGAGGCAGCAAGGGAGAGGAGAGACCCAATGCCTGAACAGAAATTCATGGACCTGATTGCGCAGCTTGAAACCGAAATCGCGCAGGCCACGGATGAAACCCGTCACGAAATTCAGGCCGAGTTGCATAAAACGGTCGAGAAGATGCGCTCGCAGGGCATTGCTGTCCCCGCGCGCCTGCGCGAACTGGATAACCAGGCCATCGACGAAGAGATGGAAGACCGGTTTGACAATATGCCGCTCTAGTGCGGCGGCGGTTCCAGGAAAAATAAACGAGCGCTGAAAAGGGCTTGCATCGAAAGCAGAGCTTCTGCACCTTGGTCGTGCAGAAGCTTTTTTATGCCCGTATTAAGAAAATAAGGCGATTTGTGTGGGAGAAAAGGTAACTATTGAGCGAGTTGATCAGGTTGCGGTGCTGCGCCTGGCCAATCCCCCAAGAAATTTCCTGGGGCCGCTTGTCAGGTCTCAGCTGTCCAAGAAATTGCGGGAACTGGACGCTGACCCGGGGGTCAGCGCCATCGTACTCAGCGGACATCCCTTGGGGTTTTCCGAAGGCTATTTTCAAGTGCGCCCGGAACTGCGCGACGGGCGCGTCAGTCTGGCGGATCTCTGTTTGCAGATCGAGGATTGCGCGACGCCGGTGATCGCCAGTCTGACGGGCTCTGTGCTGGGGGCCGGGGTCGAACTGGCGCTGTCGGCCCATGCCCGTGTGGCGCAAAGCGGAACGCGACTGGGCATGACGGACATTGCTTTGGGGATCATTCCAGGCGCGGGGGGAACTCAGCGCCTGCCCAGGCTGGTCGGGGCGCAGACAGCGCTGTCATTGTTGTTGTCCGGTGAGGTGGTCGAGGTTTCAGACCCGCGCCTGGCATCCGTGATTGATCAGATTGCGCCTGAGAATGTTGAACAGGTCGCGATTGCCTTTGCCAAGGAGTTGGCGGGCCGCACACGGGGGCCACGCAAGACCCGGGATCGTGACGACGGATTTCGGCAGCCCGTGGCTTACCAAGAGGCCATCAAAGCCTGTCGGATGGCGATGGGCCCTCAGACACGCCCTGCTCAGCATGCGATCATTCGGTCGGTTGAAAATGCTCTGGTGTTGCCGTTCCTGGCCGGGCAGGCGATGGAAGAGGACCTGTATCAAGAGAGCCTGAGTTCAGAAGACGCACAGGGAAATCTGCATCTGCTTCTGGCGCAACGGCGTATTCTGAAGCTCCCCGAGTTGGCCACGGCCAAACCGCAGAAGGTGAACCGGTTGGGGATTGTCGGAAGCGGACCGGCCGCGATTTCGCTGGTCATTGCTGCGGCCGAAAATGCGCTGCCCACGATCCTGTTTGAACGAGACGCGCGCGCGGCCAAGGTGGCGCAAGAGCGGCTCGAGGCGGCTTTGACGACCCGCAAGGCTCCGGTGGGCGGATGGCCAGCCGCGATGCAACACGTGAGCGTGACCTATGATCCCGCCCAGTTGGTCGAGTCCGATCTGGTGACTGAAGCGGTGGCCGACGCGGCCGAGACCAAACAGCAGGTCATGAGATGGCTGGCCGACCTGGTTCCTGCGGCCACGATTCTGGCGACGCATAGCGCGACCCTTGCGGTGGGCCCCACGGCCGAGGCCTCGGGGCGCGCCGGACAGGTGGTTGGCATGGCCGTCGCACCCGGTGCGCCACGCCTGCGTCTGGCCGAGATCATCCCCGGGGACAAAACCTCGCCCGTGGCCGTCCTGACGCTGCATAACCTCTTGCAAAGAATGGGCGTTTCAGCGCTGCGCTGTGGCAGCCATGGCGGAACGATCGGTATGCGCATGATGGCGGCACTGCGGGACGCGGCGGACTATCTTCTGGACCTTGGGGCTAGCTGTGGACAGGTGGACGGAGTGCTGATGCAGTTTGGCAAGGCCAATGGGGTCTTTGCACCGATGGATATGAACGGGCTTGAAACCGAGTTGGCGCAGGCCTCACAGTTGCACCATGCCGATCACTATCCGCGCAGACATCTGGCGCGGCTACGCGACTTGATCGCCGAGCAGCGCACCGGTCAGGCTGCGGGCAAGGGCTATTACGATTGGGTCGACGAGGCGCCGGTCGATCGTGCGCGGGATGCGGATGGCACGCAGACCCCGGATACGGAAACGATCACCCGGCTGTGCCTGGGGGCGATGATCAACGAGGGTGCGCGTTTGTTGCGCGAAGGCGTTGCTCTGCGCCCGTCAGACATTGATCTGGTGATGGTGCGCAATCATGGATTTGCGGCCTGGCGCGGCGGGGTGATGAATGCGGCCGACCAGATGGGGCTGTTCACGCTGCAACGCGCGATGAAACCCCACGGCGAGGCCGAACCGCGTCTGTTCGCAGCCGATCCGGGGATCGAGGCGCTGATACGCAACGGCGAAGGTTTTGACGCCCTGAATGGCACGGGCCCCAAAAAGCGCAGTTTCGACGCTTAGACCGGTGGCTATCCCAGGAACACGCCCAAGATCACCATCATCAGGCCGATGACCGACATGAACAGCGCGCCCAGATTGATGGGGACCACGCGTTTGACGGCGTCGCGCAGCTCCTCGTCGCTCAGGCCCGCGCGCTTGGCCTTGGCCACGCGGAAAATGCACCACATCAGGCCCAGCAGACCCGCAACCGAGACAGCCGCGCCGCCCCAGACCAGAATTTCCATACTCGTCCTCCGGGCCGCGCCCGCGTGTTTGATCCTGGGCACGCGCCTAGCAGCTTGCTCCGGCGGGCGCAACGCGGCGCATTTTCGCATCGCGGGTCTGGGCGGGCTTGCAGCGGCGCACATGGCCGGGTAGGGGAGAGGGAAACCAACTCCGGAGGCAAGATAATGAGCGACATGAACCCCGATGCCACCTACCGCGTCACCGCAGACGAGCTGCGCCAGTTTGTCGAGCGGTTCGAGCGTCTGGAAATGGAAAAGAAAGACATCGCGGATCAGCAAAAAGAGGTGATGGCCGAGGCCAAGGGCCGCGGATACGACACCAAGGTCATGCGCAAAATCATCGCCCTGCGCAAACGCGATCAGAACGATATCGCCGAGGAAGAAGCCGTTCTGGAAATGTACAAAGAAGCGCTGGGCATGTCCTGAGCGCACCCGAAACGGGTTACGGCATCAACACACGCACACCGGGGATGTTGGCCAGCTCGGCCACATCCCTTTCATATTGGAGCGCCATCTGATCAGCCTCTTGGGCGGACCAGCCGGGGGCGCCGACTTCTTCTTCCAACAGCTCAGGGCGCGCGAATTTGGCAAGAAATGCCGAGACAACGCGCCGTTTCTGATCCTCGGACATCACCGGGTGCGCCTTTAGATAGGCGCGAAAACGGCGCATACCTTCCTGGGTCATCAAATCGGTGATCAGATCGAACCCGCCCTTGATCTTCTGCTCATCGGGAAAGCCCATCATTTCGCGCAGGATTTGTGACCACAGCAGCGGGGTATCCTCGTTGGCCCACACGGTAGTGGGCAGGTCAGGCAAGGCAGTGCGGATACGTTTGATCAATTCGGACCAACGCAGCTGGCTGGGGACGGACCCGGCCAGAAATTCGTCAAACGGCACGTTCGACAGGCGGCCATGTAGCTGGGTCAGAAACCCTGCGGGATTACGCAGACCGATGAACAGCTCGACCTCGTCTTCGTGAAACAGGGTGCAAAAGCGTTTCAGTTTGGTTTCTGCGTCCGGATAAATGGCGCCGCCCTCGATCGCGTGCCTGGCATGGGCAAAGAAGCCCTCGTTGGACAGGATCAATCGTTGCGGCATGTCCCCGGGCAGAATCGCATCAAGCAGAACATCGCGTCCATCTGCTGCTGGCTCGCCTTGGCCCATTGCCTTTAGCGTATCGCGGATTAGCGTGCGATAATTGGACGGGCCCGGAACAGCCACATCGTTCGACTTCAGGTCGTCGGCGTTTTTCAACAGGCATTTCATCAACCGGTCTTCGTCGGTTGCATGTGCGCCCGCATGGAGAATGATTTTCATTTCGTTTTGTGCCTGCTCGGGTGTTTTCCCTGTCATAGCGCGACAGTGGTCACAAAAATAGGGTCTTTTCTGGACAGTTTGACCGCATTCAGGCAAGGAAACGCCATGAGCGACACAGTCCAGACGCCCGACAAACCCACGCCCGCGCGTGTGATGCCTGCCAACCTTTGGTCCGTTGGGGCAGCGTTGATTGCGGCTGTGGTTCTGTTGCCGATTCTGGCGGTGGTCTGGATTGCGCTGAACCCGACCGACAATATCTGGCCGCATCTGATGGCCACCACCTTGCCGCGCTATCTGGGAACAACGCTTGTGTTGATGCTTAGCGTTGGGATCTTGTCTGGCATGGTCGGGACGGGGGCTGCCTGGATCATTACGCGCTATCGCTTTCCTCTTTCGGGGTGGTTGGAATGGCTGTTGTTGTTGCCGCTGGCCATTCCGGCCTATGTGGGCGCCTATGCGCTGGTGGATCTGCTGGAGTATAGCGGCCCGGTGCAGACCGCCTTGCGCGGGCTGATGGGCTGGCAAAGTGCGCGCGACTATTGGTTCCCCGAGATCCGATCTCTGGGGGCGGCGATTATCGTGCTGACGGCGGCGCTGTACCCCTATGTCTACCTGTTGGCGCGCGCTGCCTTTCGCGAGCAATCCAGCGCCACAGAAGAGGTGGCCATGTCACTGGGGGCTGGGGCCTTTGCCCGGTTCCGCCGCGTTGGCCTGCCTCTGGCGCGACCGGCCATCGCCGCCGGTATGGCGGTGGTCATGATGGAGACGGTAAATGATTTCGGTACGGTGGACTACTTTGCGGTGCAGACTCTGACGACGGGGATTTTCAGCGTCTGGCTGGAAAGCAACAACGCCGGGGGCGCGGCACAGATCGCCTGTGTGGTGTTGATGATCGTGATCCTGCTGGTCATGCTCGAGCGCAGCAGCCGCCGCCGCCATCGGTTTTTCAATCTCTCGGGACGTAAACGTGCGACCGAGCGCACACGCCTGTCGGGGCTGGCAGGCGGGCTGGCGACCTTTGCCTGTGCGCTGCCGTTTGTCGTGGGGTTTTTGTTGCCGGCCGGCGTGATCCTATCGCATGCTCTGGCCAATGCCGAGCGCTGGGCCGATGACGGTCTGGTGCAATCCTTGCTGAATACGTTGATGGTGGGCGGGATCGCTGCTGTCGTCACCGTGCTGGCCGCGATCTTTATGGTGTATGGCGTGCGTCTGTCCGGGCGCCAATTGCCCAGATTGCTGTTGCCCCTGACCACCATCGGCTATGCAGCGCCGGGGGCGGTTTTGGGGGTTGGTATTCTGATCCCGTTGGCAACGTTTGACAATTTCCTTGCCGATGGCATCGAGGCCGCGACCGGCATAGATATCGGCCTGGTGCTGACGGGCTCGGCCTTTGCGCTGATCCTGGCCTATGGGGTGCGGTTCTTTGCGATTGCCCAGGGCGCCGCAGATGCCGCGATGGGGCGTATAGCGCCCAGCCTGCCCTTGGCGGCGCGCTCGTTGGGGCGCACGCGCGGACAGGTGCTGCGCCAGATCTATTTCCCGTTGATCCGGGGCTCGGTGGGCTCGGCGCTGTTGCTGGTCTTTGTGGATTGCGTGAAAGAGCTGCCGGCGACACTGCTGCTGCGCCCGTTCAATTTCAATACGCTGGCCACGCGCGTGCATGATCAGGCCAGCCTCGAGAATCTGGGCGATGCCTCGCCCGCGGCAGTGCTGGTGATTCTGGTCGGGCTGACGGCGGTTGCCTTTTTGGCGCGCGCCAGTCGCTAGGGGCCGCGCTCTATGGGGTGGCCACCACCCCATCGGCGATCCATCCGTCCAGAATCTCAAGCGCCCTCTCGGCAAAGGCCGTGTCGTTGATATGGGCGTTTAGCTCGATCAGGGGAACATGCGCAGGGCAGGCGGCGCGCAGTTCGTCAATAAAGGCAGCGAGCCCCTCGGCATCCTCCAACAGCCCTCCGGGGCGGTCCCACTCGTTGCCACCCAGCAGCGGCAGCAGGCATACGCTGGGGCCAGTGGCGGCGGCCAGTTTCGCGCCCATGGCTCGTGCCATTTCTCGCCGCTGCGGGTGGGTCATGCTGACCGAGGTCAACAGCCTGTTATGGGCATGCAGGTCCTGACCCGCCAGTTTGGGGGGGATGGGATGCCAGCCCACCAGATCGACCAGATCATAGCAACCAATGGACACGATCTGGGGAACGCCAGCCTTGCCGGCATTGGTCATCCGGTCCTCGCCCGCGCTGATCGCCGAGCCCATCAGGTGATTGCCGACCTCCTGGGGGGCAAAGTCCAGCACGGCGGCGAATTCCCCCTTTGAGGCGAGGCTTTCAAAGGCCCGTCCGCCCATGCCGGTGGCGTGAAACACCGCCAGCTCGAAACCGCGTGCCTCGAGTGCGGGTTTCAAATGCACCATATAGCGCAGAACGGTTTTGCCAAAGGAGGTCATACCGATCACAGGACGGTCGCGCGTGACAGGCCTTGCGGCGCGCGCCGCCCCCAGAACCGCACCCGCTGCCTGCGCCAAAGAGGCCTCGCAGACCGAATTCAGGCCATACAGCCCCCCCGCCCACAGGATCATCTGAACATCGGCGGGCAGACGCTCGGGCGGGATCATCGGGGAAAACGAAACCGTCGAGACGATATATTTCGGCACGCCAATCGGCAGCGCCAGGTACAGATCCAGCGCCAGATCCGTTCCCATCGAGCCCCCAAGCACAAGCACACCGTCAAACGCGCCCTCTTGGTGTAGCCGCGCCGCCAACAGCGCCGAGCCCTTGGCCATGATCTGCATGGCGGTGTTTTCATCCCCGCAGTCAATGGCGTCCTGGATGGTATGCCCGCCCTCTTGGGCGACCTGGTGTTTGGAATAATCCGTTGGGGAGCCGGGATCGCCAAGCACGCTGACATCCATGGTTTTCACCGCGCCGCCCTGGTCACGAATGATATTCGCGAGAAAGCTCAGCTCGTCCTCTTTGGTGTCATAGGTCCCCACAACCAGAATGGTTCGATCCGCCATCACATGTCCTTTCCTGGTGGGTATTGTTTGGCCAAGCTGTTTTCAGGCCGTGGGTTTTGTCAAGTGGATGCCGGGCTTTGGTCCGCCCAACGGACCTGCGTTCGCGCCGGCGCCATCTGATTTTCGATGAACTGGCGGCTCTGAACCTCTTGGACCGGATACGTTTTTACAATTCGCAACCTTTGTCCTAGTCTTTCTGAAATCATCGTCCGTCCAGAACCACGTCAGGAGGCAAAGTGGCTGAAGAAGCTGCAAAATTCGGAGAGGAAGCCTGGGTAGACGTTCTTGAGGCCGTCGATAAAACCTATGCGGAGCTCGTTGACTACCAAGAGCAGTTGGAATCCCGCAACTCCGAGCTTCTTATTCTGCGCTCGTTTCTGTCGTCTGTGATGTCTTCGATCCATGATTTCCTGGTGGTGACCGGGCGCGATTGCCGCATCACCGATGCCAGCGCCTCGTTTTGTGCGGCTGTTGGCGTAAAGATCGATGCGCTGATCGGGCGAGAGGTCACAGATTTCATCTGCGCGCCGGACCGGCCAAAGCTTCTGGACAAAATTCAGCTGACGATCAGCGCCAAGTCCGGCGCAACGGTCGAGGCTGACCTGCAAACCACCGAGGGCCCGGATCCGGTGGAATTCAAAGTGGCGCCACGGCTGGATCGGCGCAAACGTGTCAGCGGGGTGGTTCTGACGGGCCGGACCCTCGGGCAGCTGAGGCGCGCCTTTTCCGATCTGGAGGAAAGCCACGAGGAACTGAAACACGCGCAAGGCCAGCTGGTGCGCAACGAAAAGCTTGCGTCTTTGGGGCGGTTGCTGGCCGGGGTGGCACACGAGCTGAACAATCCGATCAGCTTTGTGTATGCCAATACCCATGCGCTGGAAAAATACCTGGATCGGTTCGAAACCTACTTTGAAAAGGTGCAGGCGGGCGCCTCGCGTCAGGAACTGATTGAGCTGCGCCAAGAGCTCAAGCTGAACCGGGATCTCAAAAACCTGCGGACCGCGATCGAGGGCGCCCGGGATGGTTCCGAGCGTGTCCGCAGTATTGTCGAAGACCTGCGCAGATTGTCCGCCGATGGGTCCGGGGCCTTTAGCCTGTTCGATCTGGCGGAAACGGCGCAGATTTCGGCCGATTGGGTTAAGCGCGGCGCCAAGTCGAAAATCGACATACAGATTGACGGGCCGGATCGCTGTATGGCCTATGGGCGTCCGGGCCATATCCAACAGGTGACCATGAATCTGATCCAAAACGCAGTGGATGCTGTTTCCGATGCGCCAGACGCCACCGTTGTTGTGCGCCTGGCGCGCGAGGATGACCGCGCCATCTTGAAGGTCTGCGACAATGGCCCAGGTATACCCGACGAGATCAGCAGCAAGGTTTTCGATCCGTTCTTTACCACCAAGGATGTTGGCGAGGGCACGGGGTTGGGCCTGTCGATCTCGTTGAAAATTGCCGAAGAACACGGGGGATCGCTGACATTGGAGCCGTCTGAACAAGACAGAACTTGCTTTCGTCTGGAATTGCCGGTGAGGGAAACCTCATGAATGTTCTCTGGCTGCAATCCGCAGGGTGCGGAGGTTGCACGATGTCCACCCTATGCGCCGAAAGCCCGAATGTGCTGGATCTGCTGGAGGGGGCGGGGATCTCGTTTCTGTGGCATCCCTCCCTTAGCATCGAAACCGGGGCCGAGGTGCGCAAGCTGCTGAACGCGGTGGAAAGCGGCATGCAAGAGCTGGACGTGCTGTGTATCGAGGGCTCGATCGTGCGCGGTCCCAACGGCACCGGCAAATATCACATGCTGGCGGGCACTGGTCGCTCGATGCTCGACTGGACGCAAAGCCTGGCGACCAAGGCACGCTATGTCGTCGCCGTTGGCACCTGCGCGACCTACGGCGGCGTGACCTCGGCCGGAGAGAACCCCTCGGATGCCAGTGGTGTGCAATACGAGGGATCGCATCGTGGCGGGGTCCTGCCGGCCGATTTTCAAAGCAAAGCAGGACTGCCCGTGATCAACATTGCCGGCTGTCCGACCCATCCGGACTGGGTGACCGAAACCTTGCTGCTGATGGCGGCCGGCGAGTTGACGCAGGGCGCGCTGGATGGCTATGGGCGCCCCAAATTCTATGCGGATCATCTGGTCCATCATGCCTGTCCAAAGAATGAGTTCTACGAATACAAGGCCAGCGCCACCAAACTGTCCGAGATTGGATGCATGATGGAGCATCTGGGCTGTATTGGCACGCAGGCCGTCGGCGATTGCAATATCCGCAGCTGGAACGGCGAAGGCAGCTGTACCCGCGCCGGATATCCCTGCATCAACTGCACCGCCCCCGAATTTGAAGAGCCCGGCCATCAATTCACCGAAACACCCAAATTTGCGGGCATTCCGGTCGGATTGCCCTCGGACATGCCCAAGGCCTGGTTCATGGCGCTGGCCAGCCTGTCCAAGGCGGCCACGCCGCGCCGCATCGGTGTGAACGCCGTATCCGACCGCATCACGGTGCCGCCCAGCCTGAAGGAGCCCAAGGAATGACCCAGACGTCACTTCTTGTTGGGCCGTTCAACCGCGTCGAAGGCGATCTGGAAATCCGGCTGGACATTTCAGACGGACGGGTCAGCGCGGCCTATGCCAACTCGCCCTTGTTTCGTGGTTTCGAACGGATCTTGCTGGGCAAAGCCCCGACCGAGGCGCTGACGATCACGCCGCGTATCTGTGGGATCTGCTCGATCAGCCAGTCGGCGGCGGCGGCGCGGGCCTTGGCGAATGCGGCCGGGGTCTCGCCCTCGGTGCAGGGCGAAAAGGTGGCCACGCTGCTGCACGCAGTCGAAAACCTTGCCGATCACGTTACCCATTTCAACCTGTTCTTCATGCCCGATTTTGCGCGTCCGGACTATGCCGGGCAGGTTTGGCATGACCGCGCCGTGGCACGTTTTACGGCTATGAAAGGATCAGGGTTACGCGCTGCGACCGAGGCACGCGCCAAGCTGTTTCACATTGTGGGGCTTCTGGGCGGAAAGTGGCCGCATACGCTGGCGATCCAACCCGGTGGTGTCACGCGCGCACCCACCGCGCGCGATAAAATCCGGATCGGGGCGGACCTTCGGGCCTTCCGACGCCATCTGGAAACCGAGATGTTCGGCGGCTCGCTGGAATCCTTTGCCGAAATCGAAACGGTTGAGCAGCTTGAAAACTGGCACAGTGGCGATGTCGGGCTGTTCCTGGAAATTTCCCGCAGCCTGAGCCTGCATCAATTGGGGCGCGGGCAAGGGCGCTATCTTTCATACGGGGCCTATCCCAGCGCCGAGGGCGAGATCTTCAAGCGGGGCACCTGGCAAAACCAATCCCGTGGCAGTTTTGATCCCAGCGCGATCACAGAAGACCTGAGCCATGCCTGGATGCTTGGGCACGCGGCACATCCATCGGTCGGCCAGACCGCGCCGGACGAGTTGATGCGCGAGGACGCCTATAGCTGGTGCAAAGCGCCGCGACTGGCCGGAGAGGTGTTTGAAACCGGAGCCTTTGCGCGTCAGGTCATTGATGGGCATCCGCTGGCGGTTGCCCTGGCCAACGAGGCAAGCGTCAGGGCGCGCATCGTCGGGCGGGTGCTGGAAATCGCGCGAACGCTGATCGCGTTGGAAACCCTGCTGGAAGGGATCGATCCAACTCAGTCCTTCATGGATGTGGTCAACCTTCCCGACAGCGCAGAGGGCGTGGGATTGGTCGAGGCCGCGCGGGGCTCGTTAGGACACTGGCTGCGCATCGAAAAAGGTGAAATCGCCTCGTACCAGATTATCGCGCCTACGACATGGAACTTCAGCCCGCGGGATGCGCAGGGTGTGCCCGGCCCGGTCGAGGCGGCCCTGATCGGTGCCCCAGTTGCCGCTGGCGAGGAAACTCCGCTGAGCGTGCAGCACATCGTGCGTAGCTACGATCCTTGCATGGTCTGCACCGTACACTAGTGATGGGCATGGAGGACGGCTTCAAAATACGTGTGCGCGGTCAGGTGCAGGGGGTTGGGTTCCGGCCTCATGTCTGGCAACTGGCGACCCGGTTTGGTGTGCGCGGGCAGGTGCTGAACGATCCCGAAGGCGTGCTGATCCTTGCGGTGGGGGGCGATATCCCGGCGTTTCTGTCCGCCCTTCAGGACGAAGCGCCACCGCTGGCCCGGATTGATGCGGTAGAGCCTTGCGCGACACTTGTCGAAGCCGGGCGCGATTTCCAGATCGTGACCTCGCAAGGGGCGGGGGCCGAGACCCGCGTGACACCCGACGCCGCCACCTGCCCGGACTGTCTGGCCGAGATCCGCGACCCGAATGACCGGCGCTATGGCTATGCTTTTGCGAACTGCACCCATTGCGGGCCGCGCTATACCATCCTGCGTGGTTTGCCGTATGATCGTGCGCAAACGACGATGGCCGCGTTTGAAATGTGCCCGCTGTGCCGGGCCGAGTATGAAAACCCCGCCGATCGCCGGTTTCATGCACAGCCAGTTGCCTGCCCCGAATGCGGCCCGCGTCTGTGGATCGAACCCGATCAAGGGGGGGATCCGTTGGATCAGGCGACGACGTGCCTCGCCCGGGGCAGGGTGCTGGCCGTTAAGGGCTTGGGCGGTTTTCATCTGGCCGTGGAAGCCACCAATGACAGTGCCGTGAACCTGTTGCGCCAGCGCAAGCATCGCCCTGCCAAGCCCTTCGCGGTGATGGGCACGCTGGACATGATACGCACCTTCTCTGATCCGTCCGAGGACGAGATCGCGCTGCTACAAGATGCGGCTGCCCCCATTGTGCTGTTGGAGCGGCGCAATAGCGATCTGCCAAACAGCCTGGCGCCCGGGCAATCCACGCTGGGCTGGATGTTGCCCTATACTCCGCTGCATCATCTGCTGTTGGACCGGATTAATAAGCCCCTGGTGATGACCAGCGGCAATCTCTCGGGTGAGCCGCAGGTGATCGGAAATGACGAAGCGCGCCAGAAGCTGGGCGCTTTTGCAGATGCTTTTGTGTTGCACGACCGAGAAATCGCCCGCCGTCTGGATGACAGTGTGGAGCGGATCACGCGTTTTGGGCCGATGATCCTGCGGCGCGCCCGGGGGCGGGTGCCGGGGACGTTGCCTTTGCCGCTGGGGTTTGAAAAGGCGCCGCAGATCACCGCCTATGGTGGGCAGATGAAGGCCGCTATTTGCCTGATCAAGAATGGTCAAGCGCTGCTGGGGCATCATCTGGGAGAGCTGGACGAGGCGCTGACCTGGGAGGCCTTCTGCAAGGCCGACCAGGACTATGCCCAGTTGTTTGATCAGTCACCCGACTTGGTGGCCTGCGATCTGCATCCGGATTTCCGGGCCTCTCAGCACGCTGAAACCAAGGGCGTGCCGGTCGAGCGCGTTCAGCATCACCATGCGCATTTAGCGTCTTGCCTGGCAGAGAATGGTTGGCCGTTGGACGGCGGTAAGGTTGCCGGGATTATTCTCGACGGCCTTGGTCTTGGTCCTGATGGCACCGTCTGGGGCGGCGAGGTGCTGCTGGGCGATTATGGCGGATTCGAGCGGCGGGCCTGGTTGAAATCCGCCCCTTTGATCGGGGCTGACATGGCCTCGCGCGAGCCATGGCGGAATGCCTTGGCCCGTCTGGATCAGGCCGGTCTGACCGACTGGGCCGAGGCCCTGTTTGGGGCCAAGCCGCTGTCGATGGCGCGCCAAGCCGGGATCAAGGGGATCAATTCTCCGCACTCCTCCAGCGCCGGACGCTTGTTTGATGCGGTGGCGGCGTGTCTGGGGCTGTGTCCGGACCGCCAGAGTTTCGAAGGCGAGGCCGCTATGCGCCTGGAAACCCTGGCGCGGCGCGCGCAATCCACAGACGCCTATCCCTGTCGATGGGACGGTGCAGCGCTGGACCCGGCGCCCATGTTTCAGGCCATCGCCAGGGACGTGGCCCGTCAGGCCGCCCGCCCGGACATCGCGATGCGCTTTCACCGCTTTCTTGCCACGGCCTTTGCCAAGGCCGCCCAAGAGCTTGTTGCCTCTGACGCGGCAAAAGCGGTGGTTCTTTCAGGGGGCTGTTTTCAGAACGCCTTGCTGCTGGAACTGACATGCGATGCACTTGGCGACACGCCGGTTTTGATCCACACGAAAACCCCCGCCAATGATGGTGGGCTGGCGCTGGGGCAGGCTGTTGTTGCAGCGGCCCGGGCGGTAAGTCGCTGACCGCCCCGATTGCCAGCCGGTTAACCAGTGGCCGGTATGGAGCGGCCTGGGATGTCTGGGAGTATCCGTATCCTATTGAAATAGAACAGTAAAAATAGAATTTGAAAATCCGCCGAGGATTGCTTTCTTTCCGCTCCTCCCCCTGATTGTCTGAAAATGAACGGGTGTGCATGTCGCCGCCCCGGACAGGACAGACCTTCGGGAGGACCAGCCTTGAGCCAAATCGAAACCTTCTATGACGTGATGCGTCGGCAGGGGATTACCCGGCGCAGCTTTATGAAATATTGCTCGCTGACGGCGGCCGCGCTGGGTCTTAGCCCCGCAATGGTGCCCAAGATTGCCCAGGCCATGGAAACCAAGCCGCGCACCCCGGTGATCTGGGTGCACGGGCTGGAATGCACCTGCTGCTCGGAAAGCTTCATCCGCTCGGCCCACCCGCTGGCCAAGGATGTGGTGCTGTCGATGATCTCTTTGGATTATGACGACACGCTGATGGCTGCCGCGGGGCACGCCGCCGAGGCCGCGTTCGAGGACACGATCCAGAAGTACAAGGGCAACTATATTCTTGCGGTCGAGGGCAATCCGCCGCTGAACGAAGACGGTATGTTCTGCATTTCGGGCGGTAAGCCCTTTGTGGAAAAGCTGAAATACGCGGCCAAAGACGCCAAGGCCGTGATCAGTTGGGGGGCTTGCGCCTCGTATGGCTGTGTGCAGGCTGCCAAGCCGAACCCAACGCAGGCCACGCCCGTGCACAAGGTCATCACTGACAAGCCGATCATCAAGGTGCCGGGCTGCCCGCCCATCGCCGAGGTCATGACCGGGGTAATCACCTATATGCTGACCTTCGACCGTATGCCCGAGCTGGATCGACAAGGCCGCCCGGCGATGTTCTATGGCCAGCGTATCCATGACAAATGTTACCGCCGTCCGCATTTTGATGCCGGTCAGTTTGTTGAGGCCTGGGACGATGAGAACGCGCGCAAAGGCTATTGCCTGTACAAAATGGGCTGCAAGGGCCCGACCACCTATAACGCCTGTTCGACCATGCGCTGGAACGATGGTGTCAGCTTTCCGATCCAGTCCGGTCACGGCTGTATTGGCTGTTCCGAGGACGGGTTCTGGGATCAGGGCAGTTTCTATGACCGTGTGACAGATCTGACCCAGTTCGGTGTCGAAGCGAATGCCGACAAGGTCGGGATGGCCGCTGCGGGTGTTGTGGGGGCGGGTGTGGCAGCACATGCCGCGATCACCGCGCTCAAGGCAGCACAGAAGAAAACTCAATCCAGGAAAGAGGAGGCCTGATAGATGGTAACGACTCCGAACGGTTTCGACCTAGACAATTCCGGCCGCCGCATCGTGGTGGATCCGGTCACCCGCATCGAAGGCCATATGCGTTGCGAAGTGAACGTGGATGACGAAGGCGTCATTCGCAACGCCGTCAGCACCGGCACCATGTGGCGGGGGCTGGAAGTCATCCTGAAAGGTCGCGATCCGCGCGACGCCTGGGCCTTTACCGAACGCATCTGCGGGGTCTGCACCGGGACTCACGCGCTGACCTCGGTGCGCGCTGTCGAGGATGCGCTGGGGATCACCATTCCCGACAATGCGAACTCGATCCGCAACATGATGCAGCTGAACCTGGAAATTCACGACCATGTTGTGCACTTCTACCACCTGCACGCACTGGACTGGGTGAACCCTGTCAACGCGCTGCGCGCCGACCCCAAAGCGACCTCAGAATTGCAACAGGCGGTGTCGCCCTCGCATCCTTTGTCCTCGCCCGGTTATTTCCGCGATGTTCAGAATCGCCTGAAAAAATTCGTTGAATCCGGCCAGCTGGGTCTGTTCAAGAACGGCTACTGGGACAACCCCGCCTATAAACTGCCGCCCGAGGCCGATCTGATGGCCACCACTCACTATCTCGAGGCGTTGGATCTGCAAAAAGAGATCGTCAAGGTTCACACGATCTTTGGCGGCAAGAACCCACATCCGAACTGGCTGGTGGGGGGCGTGCCCTGTCCGATCAACGTGCATTCCACGGGTGCGGTCGGCGCGATCAACATGGAGCGGCTGAACCTTGTTAGCTCGATCATCGACAAATGTATCGAGTTCAACAAGAACGTCTATATCCCCGACGTGAAGGCCATCGGCGGGTTCTACAAGAACTGGCTGTATGGGGGCGGTCTGTCGTCCAAAGCTTGCCTGGCCTATGGCGACATCCCCGAGAACCCGAACGATTTCTCGCCTGAGCAGCTGTATCTGCCGCGTGGTGCGATCATCAATGGGAACCTCAACGAGGTGCATGACGTTGATCCGCGCGACCCCGAGCAGGTGCAGGAATTCGTCGACCATTCCTGGTACGATTACGGCAACCCGGGCAAGGGGCTGCACCCTTGGGACGGTGTCACCGATCCCAACTTCGAGCTGGGTCCGAATGCAAAAGGCACCAAGACCAACATCAAACAGCTGGACGAAGAGGGTAAATACTCTTGGATCAAGGCCCCGCGCTGGCGTGGTCACGCGATGGAGGTGGGCCCCCTGGCACGCTATGTCGTCGGCTATGCCAAGGGCCACGAGGACATCAAAAACCAGGTCGATGGCTTTTTGCGCGACATGGACCTGCCGGTCGAGGCGTTGTTCTCGACGCTGGGTCGAACCGCCGCCCGGGCGCTGGAAAGCGAATATTGCGGCCGCCTGCAGAAGTACTTCTTTGACAAGCTGGTCACCAACATCAAGAACGGTGACGAAAGCACCGCGAATATCGAAAAGTGGGATCCGTCCACCTGGCCCAAAGAGGCCAAGGGCGTGGGCATGACCGAGGCTCCGCGTGGTGCCCTGGGGCACTGGATCAAGATCAAAGATGGCCGGATCGAGAACTACCAATGCGTGGTTCCCACAACCTGGAACGGCTCGCCTCGGGACACGGCTGGCAATATCGGCGCGTTCGAAGCCAGCCTGATGAACACCCCGATGGAACGTCCCGACGAACCGGTCGAGATCCTGCGCACCTTGCACAGCTTTGATCCCTGTCTGGCCTGTTCCACCCATGTCATGTCGCCCGATGGCGAAGAGCTGACCGAAGTCAAAGTGCGCTAAGGAGGAGACGCCATGAAATACTTCACAATCGCATATCTGGCGGGGGCGTCCGCGGCCTCGGCCCATTCGGGCCACCCCGAAGCCGCCGCGGGACAGGCGCATTGGCTGACCCAGGGTGATCACGCTGTGATCCTGATTTTGGGTGGGGCCCTGGTGGCGCTTGGCGTGGGGCGCTGGTCGTTCAAACGGTTGCGCGCGGCCCGCGAGTAAGGAGGCGGTCATGAGTGATCAAACCATTCACACGCCCAATCCCGACGTCGAGCCGATGTCCTCGTCTGTACTGACGGGGGACGCGACCGAGCAGGATATCGAAAGCATCCGCAAGCGGACCTCGGTCTATGTCTACGAGGCCCCGGTGCGCTTGTGGCACTGGATCAATGCGACGGCGATCTTTGTGCTGGTTGCCACGGGGTGGTTTATCGGCGCGCCGCCGCCTTCGATGCAAATCGCCGAGGCCACGCATCAGTTCGTCTTTGGCTATATCCGTTTCGCCCATTTCGCAGCGGGCTGGATTCTGGCCGTCGGCTTTGCCGGGCGCATCTATTGGGCGATGGTGGGCAATCATCATTCCAAGCAGCTGTTCTATCTGCCGCTGTTGAACAAACACTGGTGGTCCGAGCTGTTCTTCGAGGTGCGCTGGTATCTGTTTCTCGAGCGTGAGCCCAAGAAGTACGTCGGTCACAACCCGTTGGCGCAGTTGGCGATGTTCATGTTCATGACGGTCGGGCTGACCTTCATGATCATCACCGGACTGGCGTTGTACTCCGAGGGGTTGGGGCAGGACAGCCTGCTGCACGGGCTGTTTGGCTGGGTCTTCACGCTGGCGGGCAACAACCCGCATTACCTGCACACCTACCACCATATCGGTATGTGGTTTGTGGTGATTTTTATGATCATCCATATCTATGTTGCCATCCGCGAGGACATCATGAGCCGGCAATCCATCGTCTCGACCATGATTTCCGGTCACCGGACATTCAAGGATGATCGCCCCGATTGATCCGGGCATGGTGACGAATCCAAAGGGCGGAGCATGGCTCCGCCCTTTTCTGTTGCAAAGATAATATCCAAAATAGAGGGTAAATGGTTGAAAGCCTACCATGTGGTTTGCGAGGGGCAGTGTAGGAGGTGGCAATATATCGTTATAAATCAAAGATATAAACGGTATGCGGTGGAATGCGAAAAAACTGGTGTTGCGCGGGGTTGGGCCGAATATCTTCCAAAGACAGAAAAAATGGAAAGTAAGCGGCCAGCTTTTGGGGTTTGGGAGGACCGGAAATGCCAGCAAATGCGCTCATTCTTGGGATCGGCAACGTGCTTTGGGCGGACGAAGGATTCGGCGTGCGCTGCGTCGAAACCCTGGCTGCAAGCTATGCTTTTGACGACAACGTTCAGTTGCTGGATGGCGGCACGCAGGGGCTCTATCTGCTGCCATTCCTGGAAACCGCGGACATTCTGGTGGTGTTTGATGCGGTCGATTACGGGCTTCAGCCCGGCACCCTGAAAATTGTCGAAAACGACGAGGTGCCCCAGTTCATGGGCGCCAAGAAAATGAGCCTGCACCAAACCGGGTTTCAGGACGTGATCGCGACGGCTCAGCTTATGGGGTATTGCCCGGAAACCCTGTTGCTGATCGGGTGTCAGCCCGAAGAGCTGGAGGATTACGGCGGCGGGCTGCGCGACGTGGTTGCAGCGCAGATTGCCCCTGCAATCGATGTTGCGTTGGACCGTCTAAAAGCGTGGGGGATCCAGGCGCGCCAAGGTCAGAGCGATCAAAGCCTGCTTGCCGATGCCTCGATCATGCGCCACGCCTATGAAGAGGGTCGTCCGGATGCCGCAGAGGCCTGCCGCACCGGGGATGACCGTTTCTTCCCGATGGCGGATTGATCCATGTGCGTCGGCGTCCCCATGCAAATCCTGTCGGTTGACGGCATCGCGGCCATGGCGACGGACGGGCGCGAAGAGGCCCAGATCGACCTGTCACTGACCGGAGCCGTTCCCATCGGCGCCTGGGTCCTGACCTTTCTGGGGGCCGCGCGCGAGGTCATCACCGAAGACGAAGCACAGAAGATTTCGGCGGCGCTCGAGGGGCTTCGCGCGTTGATGACAGGCGGCGAGCTTGGAGCAGCGTTCGCCGATCTGGAACAATCCGGTCCCAGCCTGCCGCCGCATCTACAAGCGGCAATGGAGACCGGCAAAAAGATCGTATGACAGGAAGGAAACGCGCATGACCCATCCGCTGATAGACAGGCTCAGCTCTGAATTTGACTGGCCGCATCTGAACGAAAAAGAGGGGCTGGAGACTTTTGTCCAACAGCCGGGAACGCATGTTCTGTTTGTGCCCGGCGACCCCGCCCGCAACCTGGAAACCGCCGATGTGGCGGTGATCCTGCCCGAGCTGAAAATGGCCTTTCAGGGCAAGTTCGATTGTGCGGTCGTGGGCGACCAGATCGAAGCCCAACTGCGTCAGGACACCCGCGTTCTGAAAACGCCCAGCCTGATCTTTTATCGCGATGGCGACATGATTGGCAGCATCCCCAAAGTGCGCGACTGGGACGAATACATGGTGCGCATTACCCAGATTTTGGCACAGCCCGTCGCGGCAGAGTAGGAGACAGAAAATGGTAGGAAACTTTCATCTGCCCCCGATGGGATATGGCCCCGGATCGCAGCCCGCCGAGGAAAACGGCGAGGAACTGGAATATATGAAAATGCCTCAGGATATGCGCTCGTACACCGCGCATATCCCCGAGGTCGAAGCCGATGAAAAACTGGCACCTGCGCTGAACTTGTTGCGCGAAATCGCTGGGGCTGCGGCGCAGGTCGGGCATGGGGCTGCGAACGTCTTGTTTGATCTTTCAGGCCTGGACCAAGCGAACCGGGCCCTGATCGCCGAAACCATGGGTGAGGGCGAAGTCGCCGTCAAAGTGCATGACGTCCCCGCGGTGGCTGCGCAGGAAAGTGTGTTTGCGGGGGTTTGGTGCCTGCGCGGCGTAGGGCTGGACAAGATCGAGTTGGGGCCAGTCCCGCAAAGCGCGCTTGATCGGGCGTTTGAGCCGCGCCAGGCTGCTCAGGGGAGCTCGGCCAAGAAAGCGCCCGGCGTCGTGAACGCGCCCCCGCTCTATGTCGAACTGGCCGATAAATCGGCCGCTTTCTCGCCCGAGAACGAGGCCCACGTCGTCAATTTGACGCTTCTGCCGCATACGGAACAGGATCTGGAATGGCTGGACGTGGCCTTGGGGCAGGGATCGGTTGATGTTTTGTCGCGTGGCTATGGCAATTGCCGTGTCACCGCGACGGCGTTGCCCCATGTCTGGCGGGTGCAGTTCTTTAACTCGATGGACACGCTGATCCTGGACACGTTCGAGGTCACCCGGATGCCCGAAGTGGTGATCGCTGCCTCCGAGGACCTGCTGGACAGCAGCGAACGTATCTTTGAAGTGCTGGAGGCGATCAGATGAGCGGATTCGAAGGATCATTCCTGGGCGCGAACGACAAGATCAGCACCAAGGCGATTATGGAGTGTAAAATCTGCTGGACCCCCTACGATCCGGCCGAAGGAGACGACACGCGCCAGGTGCTGCCCGGAACGCCTTTCATTGCGCTTCCCGAGGATTGGAAATGCCCGAATTGCGATGCGCCCAAGGAGCAATTCTTGGTCTCCGAGGACCCGGGATCGGACGAGATGCGCGATGCGGGCATGCTGCAGGAAAAGACCCAGGCGCTGGTGACGGATTTTACCGAGGTCTGGCATTCCAAGATGCGCGATCTGCCGATGGTGAACAAACTGCTGCATGTGCAGGCCGTGGGGTGGAAAATCCACGAAGGCCGCCCCTTGGGGGTGCTGATCTCGCCGTGGTTCATGAACCTGATCCAATTGCCCACCGAAGGGGAAGACTGGAGCGACCTGGTGGCCGGAGCCAAAGAGGTGTTGCCGTTTCCCTCGGGTGAATACGAATTTATTCACAACACGCGCGAAAAAACGGGCGGGTACAAGGCATGCTCGTTATTTTCGCCTATGAGCGAATTTAACACTCAAAAACAAGCAGTTGAGGTGGCCGAGGCGGTGATGCAGGCGCTGTTCCAAGAGGAGCACCGCGCCGAAACGGATCGCGCGGCTGACATCCGCGCCACGCGCGAGGCCGAGATCAAGGCGCAGGAAGAGGCCGAAAACGCCCCAGACTCTGTCGATGTGCCGTTGATCAACGAACCCAACCGCCGCCAGGTGCTGACGGCGGGCCTGTCCGAGAAGCCGGGCTGATGCTGCACGTGCCCTCAACGCCTGCCTTGGTGATCAAGACACAACCTGCGCCCCCGGTGGAACGGTTGCTTCTTGGTCGCCCGATTGAAGAGGCCGTGGCCCTGTTGCCGCGCATCTTCAACCTGTGTCGGGCGGCGCAAGAGGGGGCCGCGCGGCTGGCCTTTGGGTTGGAGCTGAAACAGGGATGGGCGCAGCAGCTTTCGCAGGATATCGCGCGCGAACATGCGGCGAAGCTGGGTGTGATGCTGCCCATCCGATTGGGATTGCCTCCGCTAAGCCTGCCACGGGATATCGCGGATTTGCCCAAGGCGCTGTTTGTCGACAGCAATTTCGCGGAAACTCCGGCGGACTTTGAGGCCTTTCTGAAGGGTGGGCAGGGGATCGCGCCGGTCTTGCGCGGGGTCGATCAGGGCTTTGGGCGCGATGCGTGCTGTCCGGCCCTTCCACCAGCAGGCACGCAATTTGCGGCGCTGTCAGAGCCGATGGAAAACACGGTCGCGGTGCGTCATCTGGATCATCCGGTCATGCAGCACATCGCCCAAACCCGGGGGCGCGGTCCGCTGTGGCGTCTGGTGGCGCGCGCGCTGGATCTGTGTATGGCGGTTGCGCATCGCCTTCCGCAACCAGAGTTGAACCAGGGGGTTGCCTATGTCCCGGCTGCACGGGGGCTTTACGCGGTGCGAGCAACGCATCAAGATGGGCGGGTGAGCTCTTTTTATCGTGTAACTCCGACGGATCACATTTTGGCTGCGGGCGGTGTTGCTGAACATTCGCTGGCCAATCTTTCCGTTTCCAAACAATCGCTTGCGGGCCTGTTGATCGACATTTTGGATCCTTGCATCCCGGTGGAGCTGATCGGAGTCCCCAGCCATGCATGAGATGTCGCTATGTGAAGGAATCCGGCAGGTGATCGAAGATCAGGCGCGCGCGCATGACATCAAAAGGGTCAAGCGGGTGCGTGTCGAAATCGGCCGTTTCTCGGGGGTGGAAAAACCTGCGTTGGAATTTGCCTTTGACGTGGTCATGCGAGGCTCGGTGGCCCAGGGGGCGCGTCTCGAGATGATCGACCTGCCGGGCACGGCCATGTGCTACGATTGTATGAAAGAGGTCGAGATTGACGACCGGCTCGATCCGTGCCCGGACTGCGGCGGCGGCAAGTTGATGCCCGTTTCGGGCGACGAAATGAGGATAAAGGATCTGGAGGTGATCTGATGTGTAGCGTTTGCGGATGTGGAACAGCCAGTGTCGAAGGGCACAGCCATTCTCATGATCATGGCCACAGCCATCATCATGGCGACGACTTGCATTTCGGAAACGGCCCGGCCGGGGTTGAAGTTGCAGGCATGAGCCAGGACCGGCTGATCGAGATCGAAACGGATATTTTGGCCAAGAATGACCGCTATGCAGATGCCAACCGGGCCAAGCTTGCCGGTCTTGGGGTCTTTGCCATCAATCTTGTGTCCTCGCCCGGGTCGGGGAAGACCACGCTGCTGTGCAAAACCATCGAGGCCCTGGGGGATCAGCCCTTGGCGGTCATCGAAGGGGATCAGCAAACGGCCAATGACGCCGAACGCATTCGTGCCACCGGCGCCCCGGCCATTCAGGTCAATACGGGCAAGGGCTGCCATCTGGATGGCCATATGGTCGGTCACGCGATGGAGCATCTGGAGCTGGATCCAGGCGCGATGCTGATGATTGAAAACGTGGGAAACCTTGTCTGCCCCGCAGGGTTCGACCTGGGTGAAGACTGCAAAGTCGCGATCCTTTCCGTCACAGAAGGAGAGGATAAGCCCCTGAAATACCCGGATATGTTCACGGCATCGCGTCTGGCTCTGCTGAACAAGGTCGATCTGGCGCCCCATTGTGATGTGGACCTGGACCTGTATGAAAAAAACCTGCGCCGCGTGAACCCGGGGATCGAAGTGATCCGGATCTCGGCCCGGACGGGCGAGGGGATGGAAAACTGGTTGAACTGGTTGCGGGGCAGCTTGCAGCGCAAGCAAGCGCGTATGGCGGCAGAGTGAGCCATGACTGACTTTGCGCTTCCCACTATTCTTCTGGTTGATGACGAAGAACACTCGCTGGCCTCGATGCGGATGGCGTTGGAGGATGATTTCGACTGCCTGACCGCCACCAACGCCAACGATGCCAGAAAACTGATGGAAGAGCATTTCGTGCAGGTGATCTTTTGTGATCAGCGCATGCCGGGGCCCTCGGGTGTTGAATTTCTGACCGAGGCGCGGGATCTCTGGCCGGATACGGTGCGGATCATCATCACGGGCTACACCGAAACCAACGACATCATCGCAGCGATCAATGATGCGGGGATCTATCAGTTCCTGACCAAGCCCTGGCACCCGGACCAGCTGTTGATGAGCGCCAAAAACGCGGTTGATCTGTTTCGTCTATCGCGTGAGCACGACCAGTTGGCGCTGGAAATGCGGTTCCTGTCCCGCAACCTGGAAAGTAAAGTCGAAGAACAGCGCAAGGCCCTGCGCGAAGGTCTGGGGTTTGAAAAGGTTCTGCGCGCCCCCAATTCGCCGATGAACAGCGTGATCGCTCAGGCCCGCCAATTCGCCAGTTTCGACGTGTCGGTCATGATCGCGGGCGAAAGCGGAACCGACAAGGCCGCCCTGGCGCGGGCCATGCACTACAGTTCATTGCGCTCGGACCGACCGTTTTTCGAGGTCAATTGCAGCGGTGTCGACGACGATCTGTTGCAGATCGAACTGTTTGGCGCCAAGCGCGGGGCGGTCCAGGGTCGGCAAACGCAAAAGGTCGGCATTCTGCGCAAGGCCGACAAGGGTACGGTATTCCTGCGTGGCGTGGCCGAGCTGTCCCAACATATGCAGCGCGCGATTGCGCGTTTTGCGGCCGCGGGCACCTTTCGCCCCGTTGGCGCGGCCGAGCTGGAAACCAGTGATGTGCGTTTGTTGGCCTCTGCCCCGGTGGATCTGGCCAATCAGGTTGCCGAGGGGCGGTTCCGCTCGGATCTGTTCTATGCGCTTAGCAAGACCACGATTGTTACGCCTGCGTTGCGAGCGCGCAAAGACGATCTGGCGATCCTGGCGCAGAACTTCTTGTTTGATGCTGCGGCCAAACACGGCAAGCCGATCCACGGGTTGTCAGATGACGCGCTGCGGTTTCTGGAACGCTATGATTGGCCGGGCAATATGCGCGAGCTGGAAAACGAGATGGTGCGGATGCTGATCTTTTCTCAGGACAGCATCCTGGGCCCCGAGCTGATCAGCCGTCACATCCTGCAGGCCAATCCGGATGAAAAGACGCGCGACAATGGGGTGGATCAGGTGCTGGTATCGAATGGCACGCTCAAAGAGCGGGTCGAGCAAATAGAAATGCGGATCCTGCGCGAAACCTTGACCCGGCTGAAATGGAACAAAAGCCGCGCTGCGGCAGAGCTTGGCCTGAGCCGCGTTGGGCTGCGGGCAAAAATTGAACGCTACGGAATTGCCGAGCCTGGACGGGCCGAGCACCGCGAGCCACAGGAGGACTAAGAAATGTGCCTAGGTATACCGGGCCAGATCGTCGACGTAACGGACGAGGCGCGCATGATGGTGATGGCCGAAGTCTCGGGCGTGCGCCGCGAAGTTAACGCCGCCTGCATCGCAACGGGCCCCCTGGAACAGCTGATCGGAAAATGGGCGTTGATCCATGTGGGCTTTGCCATGAGCGAAATCGACGAAGACGAGGCGGCCAAGACACTCGAAGCCCTGCGCGGACTGGGCGAGGCGCAGGAAACGCTGGAGGCCATGGCCGCCGGAGACGCCGCATTGGAGGGCTCATCATGAAATACGCAGAGGAATTCCGCGATCCCGTCGCCGCGCGTGCGGTACTGGACCAGATCGCCAAAACCGTCGATCAGATCGGAGCGAGTGCGCAAAACCCGGTGCATATCATGGAGATCTGTGGTGGTCATACCCATGCGATTTTTCGATATGGGCTGGACAAACTGACCCCCGAGGGGATCGAGTTCATCCACGGCCCCGGCTGCCCGGTCTGTGTTCTGCCCATGAGCCGCGTGGATGAATGTATCAAACTGGCCGAGCGTCCCGAGGTCATTTTCACCACCTTCGGGGATGCGATGCGCGTGCCGGGAACGCAAAAATCCCTGATGCAGGCCAAGGCCGATGGCGCAGATATCCGCATGGTCTATTCGCCTTTGGATGCGCTGGAAATCGCCCGTCGCAATCCTGACCGTGAGGTTGTTTTCTTTGGTCTGGGCTTTGAAACGACCACCCCTTCGACCGCCCTGTCGATCCAGCAGGCGGCCCGCGAAGAGCTGAGCAACTTCACCGTCTTTTGCAACCACATCACGGTGCCGCCGCCGATCAAGGCGCTGCTGGATGATCCGCATATGATATTGGACGGGTTCGTCGGGCCGGGACATGTCTCGATGGTGATTGGCGTGCATCCCTATGATTTTATTGCACAAGACTACGGGAAGCCCCTGGTGGTGGCTGGCTTTGAACCGCTGGATCTGCTGCAGTCCGTGTTGATGGTTCTGGAACAGATCCGCGATGGCCGGGCCCAGATCGAGAACCAATATTCGCGGGTCGTCCCCGAGCATGGCAACGCCGTGTCGCTTGCCGCGATCGAAGATGTCTACGAGGCGCGCCCGACCTTTGAATGGCGGGGGCTGGGCGAGATCGATGCCAGCGGCTTGCGCATCCGGGATCGCTATGCGGCCTTTGATGCCGAAGCCAAATTCGGCATCGGCTATGGGGCCGAGCGCCGGGTTGTGTCCGAGCCAGAGGGCTGCGCCTGCGGTGCGGTCATGACCGGGCGCATGAAACCTGTCGAGTGCCCGCAATTTGGGACAGGTTGCACGCCTGAAATGCCGCTCGGAGCCCTGATGGTGAGCTCGGAAGGGGCATGCGCGGCTTATTATCAGTATGGCGGCGCGCGCGCAGTCCAGGCTGCGGAATAGGGGGCCAGGATGAACATGATGCCCCGAACCCTGCGCGACAAAAAAGTAACGCTGGCCCATGGCGGTGGCGGTAAGGCCATGCGCGATCTGATTGAAACGGTCTTTACCTCGGTGTTCGAACCCGAAGGGATGGAGGATCAGGCGCGCCTGGTCGATGATGCTCTACAGCGTCCGGGCGCGCGATTGGCGTTCACGACAGACAGTTTCGTCGTTGATCCAGTCGAATTTCCCGGCGGTGATATCGGCAAGATCGCAGTGTGTGGCACGGTCAATGATCTGGCTGTCGGTGGCGCGCAACCGCTGTGGCTTTCGGCGGCCTTCATTATAGAAGAGGGAACCGAAATCGCCCTGTTGCAACGCATTGTGGCCTCGATGAAGGCCGAGGCTGACAAGGCCGGTGTGCGGATCGTGACCGGGGACACCAAGGTTGTCGGCCGAGGCATGGCTGACAAGGTGTTCATCACCACTTCAGGAGTGGGGGCCATTGCGCCGGGGCGCGACCTGAGGGCCGAGCATCTGCAAAAAGGGGATGTGATCATCGTGAATGGCAAGCTTGGCGATCACGGGGCGGCGATCCTTGCTGCGCGTGGCGACATGGCCTTGTCGAGCGAAATTCAGTCGGATTGTGCGGGGCTTGGCCACCTGATGGAGGCCGTTCTGGCCGCTGCGCCCGGAACCCGGGCGGCGAGGGATGCAACGCGTGGCGGCGTGGCCTCGGTTCTGAACGAGTTGGCCGAGGCCGCGCAGCTTTCCATCGAGATCGACGAAACCGCCTTGCCGCTGCGCGACGAGGTCAGGGGCATGTGCGAAATCCTGGGCTTGGATCCGCTCTATCTTGCGAATGAAGGAACCCTGGTTCTGGTTGCTCCGCCCGATCAGGCCGATGCGGCATTGGCCGCAATGCGATCGCTGCCCGAAGGCCAGGAGGCAACCGTGATCGGAACCGTGAACGGCGGGCTTGCGGGCCGGGTCACCATGCGCACCTTGTTTGGCGGATCGCGCATTGTGGACATGCTGGTGGGCGAGCAACTGCCACGTATCTGCTAGGGCTGATGGCCGATATCGTTTTTTTCGGACCTGTCGGGCGTCGTGCGATAGGCCGCGTGAACGGCTGGGCTGGGCGCCAAAACAGCGCCCAGCCGATTTAGATCAAGGCTGGAAGGGCAACGAGGAGTGGTGCAGCACGATGCGCAGCGTCCCTGTTTCGTCCTTTTTATAGCCAAAGCTTTTGTCCACCGTGGTCACCGAGCCATCCTTGTTGGTCAGCTTGACCCACCCCATCCACATGGCGATATCCCCCTGGATAAAGCTGGTCGAGGTGATGCTTTCCATCGACCGCCACCCCATGATCGCAAACCCGTTATCCAGTGGGTATTCTTCGGAATGGCCGCAGAAATAGGCCAGTGCGCCGGCCTTGGTGGGGCGGAAAGTCTGGTCTCCGCTGGCCATGGTCGGTTTGAACAGAACGGGCCCCAGATTGTAGCCATAATAGCTGTCCAAATTGGCCGAGGCGACCTGACGCGCCACGTCGATGCCTTCTTCCTCGAAGGCTTTCGAGATGGCGACCTTGCCATTGCCCCAGATGGTCAGGGCGTTTTGAATGTCGTCTTCGGTGATTTGCATAGAGCACTCCGTCATAAGGTTTTCAAGATGCCTGGGCAGGCGTGAACATGGGAACCAACTGGCCGCTGGCGCTGGGGCGAACACCACGTCGACGGCCTGCGCGCTTTGTTACACAAATTATGTACTTAGGGCACTTCCCCGTTGCGCGAACAGAATTATCCTACGGGCTGTGTGATCGGCATGCCACGAGCGGTTTCGCGGTTGCGTTTGGGCTGCGAAAGAAGGTGCCCCCAATTCATAATTTCAACGTCCAGGCAGGCATGTTTTTTTGCTAGTCATTGATCGCGGATGGCCCGCTTATTTCAGTTTGGTCCCACACAAAAATTAGAGCCAAGTAGCGGTTGTCGTTGCAGAGCGCTTATCTTCTGTTGCAATCGAAAAGTAGACAAATTACTGATAAAACGCATGGAAAAAAAGTCAAAGCGAAAAATCGTATCCTCTCGTCACCTCGCCGATGGAGAGGGGTGGGAAGCCTCGGAATTTGAGTTCGGGCTCATCATTGCGTTTAACGCGTTCTCGCGTTGGATGGTCAAATGCATGGCGGCGGCCGGACACACGGATATGAGCCCGTTGGAAATTCTTGTTCTACATAACGTCAACCATCGTGGCCGGGACAAACGCCTGAGCGATATCTGTTTTCTGCTAAATATCGACGACACCCACACCGTCAATTACGCTCTGCGTAAGCTCTCCAAGGCCGAGCTGATTGTGTCAGAGAAGCGCGGCAAGGAAGTGTTTTACAGCACTTCCGCTGCAGGGGCCTCACTGTGCGAGGAATACCGCACTGTTCGCGAACGTTGCCTCATCGATGGTTTGGGGCGCATGGATTTGACCGGTGAAGAGCTTAGCGAGATTGGAACCAACCTGCGCGCGCTCTCGGGTCAATACGACCAAGCCAGTCGGGCCGCCTCTTCTCTTTAGCAGAGGCGACCCCAAGCTGTTCTACCCGCCCATCGCGTCCGGGAGGAAGGTCACAATTGAGGGGAACAATGTGATCACCAAGACTGCAAAAAGCAGCAGGAAGAAAAACGGCATTGCCGCCCGCGCAATACGCAGGATGTCGAGCCCGGTCAGTCCCTGAATGACGAAGAGATTGAAGCCAACAGGGGGCGTGATCTGGCTCATTTCCACCACCAGGACAAGATAGACGCCAAACCAAATGGGATCGATCCCGACCTGCATCACCATCGGCATGATGATGGAGGTGGTCAGAACCACGACGGAAATTCCGTCGAGAAAGAGACCGAGCACGATGAAAAACAACGTGAGAACCACAAGCAGCACGTAGGGCGACAGACCCATATCACTGATCCATTGCGCGAGGTTGCGCGGCAAGCCCGTGAACCCCATTGCAACGGCAAGAAATGCAGCGCCGATCAAGATGAACGCAATCATACACGACGTACGTGCCGCCGAGAGCATAGCATCAAGGAAGTCATTCTTGCCAAAACTGCCTGACATGACAGCGAGCAGGATCGACAGCAGAACTCCCAAAGCCGCAGCATCCGTTGGCGAGGCTATCCCGGTGTAGATCGCACCGATCACGCCCGCAATCAACAGTGCGACGGGAATAAGACCGCGCGCCTCCCAAAGCTTTTCCTTGAGCGACATTTTGATGTCATTGGACGGGATAAGCCCCGGCGTCATCACCGCCCGCACCATCACATAGCCCGCGAAAAGACCGATGATCAAGATACCGGGCAGAACGCCCGCCACGAACAACCGCGCGATGGATTGCTCTGTCGCCACGCCGTAAACGATCAAAATAATCGAAGGCGGGATCAAAAGCCCAAGCGTCGCCGAGCCAGCAAGCGTGCCCAAAATCAAGCTCTCGGGATAGCCGCGAGATTTGAGCTCTGGAATCGACATTTTGCCGATGGTCGCCGCCGTTGCCGCAGACGAGCCAGACACGGCCGCAAAGATCGCGCAGCCAAGGACATTCACGTGCAACAGCCGCCCGGGAATGCCGCCAAGCCAAGGCGCAAGCCCGTTGAACATGTCCCGACTAAGCCGCGATCTGAGCAGGATTTCCCCCATCAGGATAAAGAGCGGCAAAGCCGTAAGAGACCACGAATGGCTATGCCCCCAAAAGGTTGTCGCCATGACAAGGCCAATTGGCGCGTTGGAAAAGAGCATGAGGGCCACGGCCGCAACACCTGTCAACGCCAGGGCGATCCACAGACCAGAAGCGAGAAAGAGGAACAAAACCCCGAGCAGGAAGAGGCCAATCATTGGATCAGACATCAGACTTCCTCCGCCGCTGCGATGATGGGCTCGTTCGCTTTGAAGGTGCCGATCAGACTGTCAAGAATGGCCACGAGCAAAAGAAGCATGCCAAGGGCCATAAAGGACTGCGGTATCCAAAGCGGGATCGGGATAATGCCGTTTGACACATCTCCAAAATGCACGCTCTCTTCGATAAGCTTGAAGATGTAGAAGCAGACGAACCCGACCAATCCTGCCGCGATGGCCAGCGCGATGATTTCCGCAACAAATGCCAACCTGCTGTTCAGCCGTGCGGTGATCAACGTCACACGAATATGGCCGCCCGAGCGAAACGTGTAGGGCATGGCGAGGAAGGTCGCAGCCGCCAGCATGAACCCAGCAAAATCCGCATAGGACGGGATCGTCGATGGCAATGGCAGGCCAAAGACCCGCGTAACGAAGTTGAGCAGAACCTGGGCGCTCACAAGAACAGAAATGCCGAGGATGATTGCGGCCGATGTCCAGCAAGACACAAGGTAAAGCGTATCTAAAAGACGACGCATATGAAGTATCCCTATTTAGAGTTGGGGCCGGCTTCACCACTGGTGCACCGGCCCCTTATTCATCGGAGGTTAGGCTGAAAGTAGATTTTGGCCAAACACTCTTACTTTTTGAACTCAGCCAGAACAGACAGGGCCGTGTCAGACGCGCCAGACTGCCAGTTTGCCAACATTTGATCGCCGATCGACTTCAAACCTTCTTCTAGCGCTGGGCTCGGAACCACGATGGTCATGCCATTCTCTTCGAGAATTTTTGTCTTCGCGTCAGCTTCTGCGGCGGACATTTCCCAACCACGTGTTTCAGCAGCAGCTGCTGCATCCATTACAGCCGCTTGAACTTCGGCCGGCAGGCGCGAGAAGGCACGTGCGTTCACAACAACAATGTTCTTTGGCACCCAGGCGTTGATTGGCGTGTAGTGCGACACGAAATCCCACGCTGTCGAGTTTGCACCTGTGGAGGGGGATGTGATCATCGCCTCGACCTGACCTGTTGCAAAGGCCTGCGGGATGTTTGGCGCTTCGACCTGAACAGGCGCTGCGCCCGCTAGGGTTGCGAACTCTTCCAGAGCAGCGTTGTAGGCGCGGAAACGCAAACCGCTGAGGTCTTCGACCGTTGCGATCTCGCCGTTTGTGTACAGACCCTGTGCCGGCCATGGTACCGAGAACAATGGCACAAGACCCTGTTTCGCCAGCAGCTCGGTGACAGCTGGCTTTTGCACGTCCCAAAGTTTCGCCGCGTCTTCATAGCTGGTTGCAAGGAAAGGCTGGCTATCGAGACCAAAGGCTGCGTCTTCGTTCACCAGGCGAGACAGAAAGAACTCGCCGATGGGCACCTGGCCCGAACGCACGGTGTTTTTGATTTCCGCGTGAGGGAACAATGATCCCGCCGAATGGACGGTGATCTCAAGCGCGCCATCCGTGGCCGCAGCAACGTCTTTCGCAAACTGCGAGATATTCTGGGTGTGGAATGTCGAGTCGCCATAAGGGGTCGGCATGTCCCAGGTGTCCGCCAGAGCTGCGCCGGACAATCCAACAGCTGCCAGAGCTGCAAGAGCAAAGTGTTTCATAGTTTGGTTCTCCAGGTTGGACGTTATGTCTGCTCAGAGACTGACAGGCCTTTTGTAATTTTTCAATCATTATATTGACAAATTGTCAGCGTTTTATCATCAAAGCGATAATTTGTGCAAAGGAGAGCGTGATGACACAAGGTGAAGATGCAAAGTGGAATTTCTGGATCGACCGGGGTGGAACCTTCACAGATATCGTGGCTCGCTCGCCCCAGGGAGAGCTGAAGACACACAAGATTTTGTCCGAAAAACCAGAGTCTTACAAAGATGCCGCGGTGCAAGGCGTTCGCGAAATGATGGGGCTGCAAAAGAACGCTGCGATACCACAAAACGCGATCCGCGCGATCAAAATGGGCACAACGGTCGCCACGAATGCCCTACTTGAACGCAAAGGCGAGCGGACGATCCTGTTCATCACGCGTGGTTTCAAAGACCTCTTGCGAATCGGCTACCAGAATCGCCCCGACCTTTTTGCACTCGATATCCAGCTGCCTGATCTTCTCTATTCCGACGTTGTTGAAATCGACGAACGGCTGGATGCGGATGGGTCTGTCATTGAAGCAATGGACCTGCAAAAGGCACGTACGGCCATCTGCCGTGCATACGGCAAGGGATATCGATCGGTCGCCGTTGCTCTGCTGCACAGCTATCGCAACCCGGATCACGAAAAGAAGCTGGGCGAGATGGCCGAGCAGCAAGGATTCGAACAGGTCTCTCTGAGTCACGAGGCAAGCCCGCTTATCAAACTGGTCTCACGCGGGGATACGACGGTTGCTGACGCCTATTTGACGCCAATCCTAAAACGATACGTCAATCAGGTTCGCAGTGCTTTGGGGTCCGACACGGTTGAGCGGCTGATGTTCATGCAGTCAAACGGTGGTCTGACTGACGCGGATCTTTTCCATGGGCGTGATGCGATCCTGTCTGGACCGGCGGGCGGCGTGGTCGGGATGGTCGGAACCGCCTCGCAGGATGGCTTTGAGAAACTGATCGGTTTTGACATGGGCGGCACGTCCACTGATGTGTGCCACTATGCTGGAGAATACGAACGCAGCTTTGAAACTGAAGTCGCGGGCGTTCGGATGCGCGCGCCGATGATGAATATTCACACTGTGGCAGCAGGCGGTGGCTCGATCCTGTCTTTCCGAGATGGACGGCTTCAGGTTGGCCCAGAAAGTGCGGGCGCTGACCCTGGTCCGTCGTGCTATCGCCGTGGTGGCCCGCTGACTGTGACCGATTGCAATGCGGTTCTGGGCAAGCTTCAGCCCGAAAACTTCCCGAACGTCTTTGGGCCGAACAGCGACGAACCTCTCGATATTGATGCCCCGCGCCATCTGTTTGAGAAACTGGCACAGGACATCGCAGAACAAACCGGTGAAGCGCCTTTGTCAGTCGAGGTTCTTGCAGAAGGGTTTTTGCGGATTGCCGTCGACAACATGGCGAACGCGATCAAGGAAATCAGCGTTTCGCGCGGCTATGACGTCACGGGGTACACCCTGAACTGCTTTGGCGGTGCGGGCGGACAACATGCCTGCCTTGTTGCTGATGCGCTCGGCATGACCTCGGTCTATCTGCATCCGTTTGCCGGGGTCCTGTCTGCTCTTGGCATGGGGTTGGCTGACATCGTGTCGATGCGTGAACAACAACTCCTTGTGCCAGTTTCAGACCTTGCCAGCATGACAGCAGCGTCAAAGGCTTTGATCGACGAGGCAACCAACGAGGTCCTGCAGCAAGGTGTTGCACGCCGCGACATCACCGTACGCGAAAAGGTGTACCTGCGGATGTCCACCTCTCAAACCTCCTTGCCAGTGGCCCTGGGGTCGCCGGAAGAGATGGTTGAAGCGTTCCGTGCATCCCATGAGGTCGAGTTCGGCTTCCGCCCAGAAACAGACGATATCATCGCCGAAATGATCTCTGTCGAGGTTGTCGGCGCCTCAGGGGCAAACGCCAAGTTGCCCAACGTCGAACCTCAAGAAAGCCAGCATGGCATGACGCAAATGTGGGCGGAGCATCACATGCAGGCCGTCCCCACCCATGATCGGACCAAGATGGGCGTTGGCGTCGTTGTCGCTGGCCCTGCTGTCATCAACGAACCAACAGGCACTACGGTTCTCGAACACGGATGGGAAGCCACATGCATCGACGGTGGTGCACTTGTCTTGCGGCGCGCTATCCCGCTGGCACGCAAGGAAGCGATAGGCACAAGTGTGGATCCGATCATGCTGGAGGTCTTCAACAACCTCTTCATGTCGATTGCTGAACAGATGGGCGCAACTTTGGCCAAAACGGCCGCCTCAGTGAATATTCGCGAGCGGTTCGATTTCTCTTGTGCCATCTTCGACGCGCAGGGCAACCTTGTTGCAAACGCGCCCCACGTACCTGTGCACCTGGGCTCTATGAGCGCCAGTGTGAAGTCGATCCTGCATGAAAATGCCGGGGCGATCGAACCCGGCGACGTTTTCATGATGAATGATCCGTTCAACGGCGGCACGCATTTGCCGGATGTGACCGTGATCACTCCGGTTTTTGATGAAGGCGGTCAGGACATCCAGTTCCTTGTCGCGTCTCGTGGTCACCATGCCGACATTGGGGGCAAAACACCGGGATCGGCCCCGCCGGACAGCCGATATATTGATGAAGAAGGGGTTTTGATCAAGAACTTCAAACTGGTCTCTGGTGGCCGCCTGCGTGACGCCGAAACACGCGATCTGCTGGCATCAGGAAAATTTCCGTGCCGTAACATTGATCACAATATGGCCGACCTGACAGCGCAAATTGCAGCCAATGCAACGGGCAGTGCAGAGCTACAAAAGGCTGTGGCGCAATTCGGCGCGACGGTTGTGCAATCCTACATGCACCATGTGCAAGACAATGCCGAAGAATCCGTCCGCAGGGTTATTGATGTTCTGGAAAACAGCCGGTTCACCTATCCGCTTGATAGCGGAGCTAAAATAGAAGTGGCAATTTCCGTTGACCGAGCATCGCGCAGCGCAAAGGTGGATTTCACGGGCACCTCCAAACAGGACAACCTGAACTACAACGCACCGGTGGCGATCTGTCATGCGGTCGTTCTCTATGTGTTCAGAACCCTTGTAGGGTCGGACATCCCTATGAACGAAGGTTGCCTGAAACCGATAGAAATTGTCGCGCCCAAAGGAAGTTTCATCAATCCCAACTACCCCGCAGCTGTCATCTCTGGAAATACAGAAGTCAGCCAAAGCATCGCGGATGCCCTTTATGGCGCGCTCGGTGTCGTTGCTGGCAGTCAAGGGACCATGAACAACTTCGTCTATGGTGACGATACGTTGCAGAATTATGAAACGATCTGTGGCGGCACCGGGGCCGGACCAAATTTCGACGGATGCTCGGCTGTCCATAGCCATATGACGAACACGCGTATGACGGACCCCGAGGTGCTTGAAAGCCGCTTTCCAGTGCGCGTGCGCCGATTTGAAATACGGCAAGGCTCGGGTGGGAACGGCCTGAATCGGGGCGGCGACGGTATCATCCGAGAGATCGAGTTCCTGTCGCCAATGACCGTGACCGTTTTGTCGTCCCATCGACAAACACAGGCCTTTGGTGTCAGTGGCGGGACCCCAGGCGCGCCCGGTGAAAACCAAGTGCACCGCAAGAACGGCTTTGTTGAAGATCTTCACGGAAACGATCAGCGCGACATGGCACCAGGTGACGTCTTTGTCATGAAAACGCCCGGTGGCGGTGGCTTTGGCGTGGCAGACACGCAGTCCAAGGTGGCCGCAGAATGAGCGGTACGTTTCTGTCTGAGACGATGAGGCCACTGGCAACCTCGCCGCCACGACCGCCTATATCCAGTGGGGCAGTCCCTTGGGGAACGGATACTGCGAAAGCTTCAACGCCCGGTTCCGCCCCTCTCGGCAGATTTGCAAGGCAAATCGCCTGCCGGGCAATGGACGCGCAACCAATCGGTGAGGTCTTCTATTCGTTAGGCTCAGGACCCATTGATTTCCGTCCAGCGGCGTGATTTACGGTTCGAAAACGGGTGGTGAATATGTCTGATCTTTTCTGGCTTACGGACCCGCAGATGGGCCGTCTGGCGCCTTTTTCCTGAACTCCCACGGCAAGCCGCGCGTTCACTGCCGGGCTGTGATGCGAGATCATGTTCGGCAAACTCAAGGACTGGAGGCGCATCGCAACACGACAGATGCCCCAAGGTCTTCCTGCCGGCAATCGCCCTCGCAGCACTCGTTATTTACTGGCTATGAGGCCTGAACCTTACGAGAGAAGCTCTCGTGACTGCTGCGAGAACAAACTTGCGGGCCTACCAGGGGATCGACGAATTGGACAGGCTGGCACGCATCCGGAGCAAGCCGCGAAGCATTCGAGTTGACAATGGGCCCGAATTCGCCGGTCGGTTGCTCGACCAGTGGGCTTGCCTGAACAAGATCGAACTGGACTTCTCCAGGCCGGGAAAACCAACGGACAATGCCTACATCAAGGTGTTCAAAAGCCGACTTTGCCAAGAGTGTCTAAACGCGTCATGGTTCCAGTCCATGTACGATGCCCGAGCCCAGGATCAACAACTGGAAAGCCTACTACAACGAAACTAGACTGCGTTCTTCACTCGGAAACTTGACGCTGAGCGAATTCGCAGCCCAACTGAAGGAAACCCGAAAGGTCACATGAAGGCCGTACCAAAAACGGGGTGAACTCCAGAAGATTGCCCGATCCTGTTTTCTGTCCCGAACTGTATCCGGCAGGTCAAAGAAAAGGTGGATTTGCCGCCCCCCTTCATGTCAGAGCGACGCATTACACCTCAATTCAGACGGATTTACGCGGTCTAGAGCCCCCTGGCCAGTCAATCCGGAACCAAAACCGTCAGCGAAGGCAATGGAATTTGCCTAGAACACCAGGATGTCATCTGCCTGGACAGACGCGTTTTGCTCGAATGTGGCCAAGAGCACCTGATCGATCGCCCCGGTGCCATCCTCATCGAACCAAAGCTGACCCGATGTTTGATCAAAGATGAACCGGTCCGTGGCATCGGTTGCTGCGGTCCCTTCGGCAAAATCGTCAGCCGACAAGACACCAGCGGCCACGGCGTTGCCCAGGATCGATCCTTTGAATTTCAACGTGTCATCGTCGCCAAGTATGGTTTCGAAATCAATCAAGCGATCAACGTTGCCCAATCCGATCTCCCGGTCAAAAACAAACGTGTCATTGCCGGCCTGGCCTTTCAGAACATCGTTGCCGCCGCGTCCGATGATCGTGTTTGCAAAGGGTGTGCCTATGATTGTATTGTCCAAATCATTGCCGATACCGTTGAAAATCGCGGGATCTCCATCGCGGGTATAGACCGTTTGCATGAACAATTTCTCAACGTGAGCATCCAGGGAATACGACCGGAAGGCCAGCACCTCGTCGATGCCCTCGCCGTCCAGTTCCACCGCGTTATCGCCAGGCGCGCGGATCAGAAAGCGGTCATTGCCCAGCCCCCCAACCAGAGTATCGACATTCTTGCCACCATCCAGGAGGTTGTTGCCATCGTTGCCCGTGATCGTATTGGCCAGTCCGTTGCCTGCTCCCAAACGCGCATCGCCGGTCAGCTCCAAGTCTTCGATGTGTTTCCGACCCATGCGGAAATCAACGCTGGAGGCAACAACGTCGTGCCCGGACCACTTACGGTTCTCGATAACGACATCGTGCAAGTCATTCACAAAATAGGAGTCGGACCCTTGGCCTCCGTCCATGCGGTCGGCGCCCGCACCACCATCAAGTGTGTCGTCCCCATCGGATCCCTTTAGAGTATCATTGCCAGAAGCACCCAGCAGCATATCGTTTCCGGCATAGCCATTCAGAATGTTATTTGCCGAATTCCCTGTCAAAATATTGTTCAGCCGATTGCCATCCGCAGATTGTGCGGCATCACCTGCCAGTGACAGGTGTTCAACCTCGTCAGGAAGTCGATAGCTCACGAACGCTCGAATATGGTCAGACGGGCCTTCATTCGCGTTTTCAATTACACGGTCAGACGCATTCCGAACGGTATAGTGATCGTTGCCACGTTCCCCGACCAAAAGATCAGAACCGTCACCTGCTTCAATAGTATCGTCGCCGCGACCACCAAAAATTGTGTCGTTTCCCTTCCCTCCGTTCAACAGGTCGGAGGCTCTACCGCCAACAATTAGATTGGCACCGTTGTCGCCGATCAGCGTGTCTGCAAATTCGCTCCCGATGACAGCCTCAAAGCCCCTCAGAAGGTCACCAGAAGAATGGCTGCCATCAACCGGCATGGTTGACAGGCGCCCCAAATCGACAAAAACCCCTTCGGGGGCGTTGGAGTATTCGACCGTATCGAACCCCGCCCCGCCGTTCATTGCATCCGCCCCCGCACCGCCAAACAGGACGTCATCTCCGTCCCCGCCAAGCAGTGTGTCAGCCCCCTCTTCTCCCCTTAGGGTATCGTCCCCACCTTCGCCTCGAAAAAGATTGTCTGCATCGGTTCCAAAAATCCGATCATTCGCATTTGCCCCCGTCGCATTTCCCAGAAAAGAAACCTCATTGGTGTTGAGGACTTCATAGGGTTCCGGGTGCTTTTGCGCCTGTGACGCATGAACGACGGCCCACTGTTCGGCGGTCCAATCCCCATAGTCCATCGCCATTTCCCAAATGGAGATGGTGTTTCTACTGTCTGGCGACCCGTGGAAATTGATATCGCGATCAACAAAATCAATCTCCAAATGGTTATAGTGTTCTGCGTGGTAGGATGAAAACAGCACCGAATGACGCGCGCCTGTGCTGGAGAGACCGATCAAATTGGCGCCGACCAGTTCTTGCAGCAGAAAATGATAGCCATTTCCTCCGTCTTTGTTGTGGGCACCATTGGCGGACAGGTTCTGTGCTTGCAGATCAAGGCTTCGCTGAAATTTGAAACTATGGGACGGTGCATTGGTAACTGAGATATCGCTCAGCGACGCACCAAGTGTGCCATTCAACATCACAGCGGGCACGCGTTCCCAAGCGGGCAAAGTATTGGTAAAATCGTCAAAATCCGCTTGCGCTTCATACACGACGGCAAATCCGCTTAGCGAGACGTTGCTCAAAAAGCCCGTCGGTCGGACAACGGTAGCGTTTGCTTCAGGGGCGTCTGCCAAGGCCTGAAAACTATAGGGGAGATCCCTATCAATCGTGATTGCAGCACCGTCTACGGCCACCACCGTCGCATGAAATTCGCGAAGCTGGTCACCATCTTTAGGGATTTCTTTGCCCTCGACACTTTCGATCGAGGCAAGCCACTCCTGATCGTTTTTTTGTGCCAGATAGATCGTGCTACCAACGTCAAGACCATGATCTTCTGTTGTCAAAACGAAATCGCGGGTATCGATGTCAGCCGTTTCAGCAAGAGCAAACTCTGGCATCCCCGCAAAGATGTCTTTTTGAACCAAAAAGGCCGGAGCCTGAAGCTCGGGATCCATCACAAAGATCGTTGCATCACCTTGACCTTGAAGGGAAATGTTTGAACGATCAATCGTGATCGTTTCAGTTAACCTATAGGTTCCAGCGGCAAGTAGGATTGTTGTTCCCGCTGGTGCAGTTTCCAACATTGTCTGAAGTTCAGAAATTGGGCGCGACGAATCAAAATCCAATACCAATACTCTCGTCCTTCAAAGGGGCAAAACAAACAGAAGATATTCGCGGATTGCAACTCTAGATCGCGCTCGCAACTATAGTGCATGATGCCTTTCGGAAGTCAATTCGATGAAGTTCACCGCAGAACGGAGTTGACCTGCCCCCCGAGGCTCCCTCATTCATAACGAGAGTCTGCGGGTCTGGTTTTCATAGTCTTGGTCGTCAATTTGGGCAAGCGCGCCGGACGCGGAGCTCTCAAATTGCTCAAGCGTTCGGCGCGCTTCTGCGGGCGTTTTGTTTCCGAGAGATGAGTGCGGCCTGACGTTGTTGTAGTCGTACCGCCAGAGCGCCAGTTTTCGACGCGCATCATCCAGACTTTCGAACATCTCTTCATTTAGACATTCGTCGCGCAAGCTGCCGTTGAATGACTCGATGAAGGCATTCTGCTGTGGCTTGCCCGGATCAATGTAGTGCCAGTCGACGCCGTTGTCGTTCGCCCATTTCAGGATTGCCCGGCTTGTGAACTCAGTCCCGTTATCGCTGACAATGCTGGCAGGCTTGCCATAGATACGCACAAGCGCATCCAACTCACGCGCAACCCGGGCACCCGAGATGCTGGTGTCGGCCATCAGGCACAGGTTCTCACGGCAGCAATCGTCATTGACGGCCAGGATGCGGAACCGGCGTGATGCCCCGAACGTGTCCGACAGGAAGCCCATCGACCAACGTTCGCCTGGCCTCAAAGCCTCTGGCATTGGTGTTCGAGACCCACGCGCCCGTTTCCGTCCACGCCGTCGCCGAACGCCCAGCTTCTCCTCGGTGTACAGCCGATACAGCTTCTTGTGGTTCATCACGTATCCTTCGCGCTCCAGCATCACGCCGATCCGGCGGTAGCCAAACCGACGCCGTTTGGCCGCGACGGCCTTCATCTCCTTGCGTATCTCAGGATTGTCCGGCGGGCGTTCACGCCGGACCGTCTTCGGATCGACACCGACAAGTCGGCAGGCCCGGCGTTGCGAGATGTCATGATCCCGCATCGCCCTGAGCGCTGCCTCTCGCCGCTCATTCGGCGTCGTCAACTCTTTCCCAGCAAATCCTTCAGCACAACGTTGTCCAGCATGGCATCGGCCAGCAGACGTTTAAGCTTGGCGTTCTCGTCCTCCATCGCCTTCAGCTTGGCCGCATCAGACACTTCCATGCCGCCATACTTGGATTTGAATTTGTAGAACGTGCCCTGGCTCAGGCCATGCTTGCGGCACACCTCCGCCGTCGGAATCCCGGCTTCTTGTTCTTTGATCATCCCAATGATCTGGGCTTCAGTGAAACGGCTCTTTCGCATTTGTTTGCTCCTTCAAGAGGTTGAGCAAACTCTACATTAAAGTGCGGGAGATTTCGGGGGGCAGGTCACCCCTACAATCGCCAAGTCCGGCGCGTATACTCGGGACTTTGTCACCTCGATTTCGGTGATGGACTTCCGCCCTACGATTTCGAAATCACCGTAATACTGGCGATAAAGCAATTCTGCGCTTCGGGTGTCCATTTCGAAGGTCCAGTTGCGTTTTTTCATCGGCGGGAAAAACGCTTTGGGCAACTTCCGCATAGGCAGGAATTTTACATTCGTTAGCTTTCGCCCAAGATACGTGAACTGCGAATGGTGGCCCGTGCCATTGAATTTCACTCGGTCTTCGTCTGGCCCTACAAGTTCACCGAACATCGCTTTCTCGGTGAAGTTCGGGTTCGGGACATAAATCAATGTGCCCTTTGGTAGCTGGTGCAAGATTTCGTCGGCGGTGTTTCGGTACATGTTGAGGCGATGCGGTTTTTCGCCTCCCGCCCAATCCTCGATCCGGGATGAAGGCATTGGTTCGGCGCGCGTCTCCTCAGTCTTGACCCATTCCGACATCGCTCTTGCACGCTTGACTTGCAATTCAATGTTGTTCGCATCCCTTGGTCGCGTGCCATTGGGTATGTCCAATCCAGCTAGATCAGGTGCGATGGCTTTGTTGTCAGCGAACGCTTGACGAAGATGATACCCGCTACCCGGTCGGATCATGTAAACTCGATGCGACGTTGGCAAAACCTTGGTGTTGAGATTGACCGTTACCATTCGAATTGAGTGCCCCTGAGTTTACTTTCACCTATACGTGTATTATTTCACCAATTCTTGAGGAATAAAAGTCGCCAAGTACGATATGCTGTGTTGCCCTGCCGTGCGGCTTTGAATGGCTTGCGATTGAGAAAACAACGCACAGGCAATCCGCTGGCCAAATTTTCGCATGGGTAGAGCGTGGGTAGGATTGGCAAATCGCCACTTTATTCAATTAAATCAATGGGTAATGGCGGAGACGAAGGGATATCCTACTTCAATCTGCCTATGTAACGATACCAGTGGGTTAGCTTGAACCATGCCCAGAGCACTTGCCAGCACTGTACCAGATGACTGGATCATGGAAAGGGTGTGTCGCCACAAAAACGGTCTTTGTTCAATCGTCTCCATCACCTCGAAACCACATGCCATTCTCATCTCTTTCGGCCCCGCTGCCTTGGAGTGCACCGGAAAGCGCAGTTTTCTCACAAGGGCGTGCCATCTCGGCCATTACTCGAGTGTGCAGAGCCTCCAACGACCATTTTTTCTGGTCCTCACTCAGAACCCTTTCCAAAGCCTCTGGAAGACTAATGCGTCGAGGTTCGCCCCAGATGTCTAAGAACAAGTATCTCCCTTGACTGACCCGCAGGTCGTTGTCCAAGGTCAGCAGGCTGAACAAGGCCTCAGGGTCAATCTCCGGCAGATTGAAAAAGTACTTGGTTGCTTCGGTAACGTGGATTCCATGCCGAAGGTCGGTCAGTATAGACTTCGCCAGGGTAATAAGGTGGCCTTGATCTTGGCGCTTGATCGGAACGTCTCGATCATTGATCCCCCACAATGATGTGCCGACACGAATAAGAGGATCGGCAGGAACGATTTGGAAGGTCTGGTTTGTGCCCCGTTTCTCATTCAGACGCTTCCTAAGTTCATTAGTACGAAGTGGATGCCCTGCCTCTTCAAGAACGAACAACAATGCTTGCCGAATATCTATGCGAGCATGGCTGCTGGTCCCATTCTCTCCCTTTCTTCGCCAAACCAGTCTGCCGAGGTCTACAACGGATTCGCGGCCATTTAGCGCCGCACTCACAACGTACTGATCAACTTCTGAAAACTGAAACTCTGCGCGGTCCGCGAGAATTCTCAGAATTTCGGACGCGTGCCACTGTCGCTCCTCAGGGCCATCAAGTACGACCTCTTCAGCCCAATCTCCCAAGAGCAGGAAGTCGTCCTCCAACATGGAAATGTGCTTTCTAAGGCCGTAGGTGCCCCTTCCCAGAAGCAGGCCAACGTTTGACGCAGCATTATGAATACGTCTGACATCAAAATCCTGCTCGAAGCGAACAGCTATTGCTTCTGCCAACTCGCTGTAATGCAGTGCCTTGTCGCTTTCTTCCATCACAACCAAGACAGCCTGCTCAGCGCCTCTCCCATAAGACTGAAGTATCCTTCCTGCTCCGGTGTCGGAAAAGCGACATAGGAGGGCCACCCTATCCCAAAGGACGTCCCTGAGTTCACGCCCCTTGCTGGCAAGTAGGCCGTGTACACTGTCTCGGCAAAATTCCTCGGACCAGTCCAAGCCTATACCGCCTTGCAGCAGTGCCTTCGCTTCTCGTTCCGCGTTTTCCCATTCGTTCTGGTTTAGCGCAGTGATGTACTCGATATTGTCTATTGAAATCAGGTGGACATCTAAGGACGGAATTGCATCCAGCCAGTACGAGAAAACTTTCGGCTTTTCATGAGCGCCTTCGAACCAGTCGTCGAGCAACCCCAATGCTCGAAGTGGCAGTGGCTCGCGTCGATCTACAAGGAGTTCGACGATTTTTCTCTCAAAGACATCATCCCAGATTTCGGTTGCAATGATCTTAGTCACAGCCTTGGCTTCAACTTGGCGTATGCGTTCTCTTGTAATACCGTACTCATCCCCAATCTCAGCCAATGTCATTTGAGGACCGTCAAGACCCATCCGCTTGACTAAGATATCCTTCTCCCTATCAGAGAGGTTGCCAAGCGCATTCCGAAGCGCAGGCAGAAATGCGAGGCTAAGCCCCTTCTCAAGCTCATCTTCTTGAGAGTATGGCCCGTCCGCAATCCCTTGATTGAGAGCCTCAAGAACGTTCCTAATGCTTGTTTTTCCGAAGTTTTTCGCACGCAACAGGTCTTCCTTGGAGACGGAGGCCAAGTCTGAAACCGTGCTAATTCCGCTCTGTGAGAATACGTTGGCAACGCGAACGGAAATCGGCAAAGTATCGAAATGACGCTCCAGCAGCCATGGCGGAGAACGCCGAGCAATCAAGCAGGGATCATCAGTGTTTCCCAAAGTGAGGTGATTTTGCCGGAATTGCCCTAGTGATTTTCGAAGCGAGTGAGGCAACTCGTGCTCGTTTTCGAGGTAACTCACATCACAAGCTATTCTTGCCTGATCCAGCTTCGCCCTGTCCTCCGGGAAGGCCATCAAGTAGCCTTCAATCCATAGCTCTCTCTTTGGGGCGGCACCATCAGCAATTTTTGGGTTTGCCGATTGAGAGTTAGTGGGCGGAGAAGGATCATCCGCAGCATAGCCCCAGCCGGTTAGGCCTAAGAACACTTCTTCGTCGCGGACAGTCCCAACCGAGCTTCGTGAGGACGTATATCCTTTTGGCAAACAATACTTGGCGCCCTCCGTTAGCAGAACATGACCCGGAAACTTTTGGGCTAAGTTCTCAAAATGGCGAGTGGCCACCCGGTCAAACCCGATATGCAAAACAGCGGAAACGTCATCTGATGCGTGTTCGTCCCATTCATCAACGATGTCTTTGAGGTCAGTGTGCACTTTGGTTTGGGGGCTGCCTTGAGGATCAAATACCATCAAGTAAGCGCGCAGAGGGCTAGGCATTTGAGGCTTACTCCAAGTTCACTTTCTCCACCTCCGCAAGAAGCCCGACGAAGTCTATTCCTGGCCCAATCGCTTGTTGATACAGTTCACGCACCCCCCATTCCGCAAGTCGTTCCACCACTCGGTAGTGGCTCGATCCCGCGAGCAAGTCTGGCGCGAGTTCTTCAACAATGTCTTGAAGGGTGTTGTCTGGATCGACTGACCCGACATTGAAAATGGTCTTTCTCTTGGACAGCTCGCCGGGTTGTGCGCCTTGAGCAAGGGCCAAAGAGAAGGCAAATCGGTAGCCGTCAACCTTTTGAGCGAAAGTGCCATCTTCGACCATCGTTTCCAGCATATCATCGGCTTCCTGTGTAAGGCCGATTGTGACAACTTCTTGTTCAATCAAATCGAAGCCCTTTCTATCTTTGACTGCGTTTCAGATACCTCTGAGATCTGATACACCGCCCCAATTTTGTCTTTGACGGTAGCCAGGTCAGTCTCGGGCCTGATTTCCCCACTGTGAACTAGAAGAACAAATTGGCTCGTCACACTGGGTAGGTAATTGAGGATATTGTCACGGTGCTGCATGTCCAATCGACCGAAAGGAGTGTCCATGATCACAGGTCCGGTCGATCTGCCAGTCCGGTTGAGGCCGTCAATTAGCGACAACGCAACCACCTGCTCCGCGCCTGCACTACGTAGAGAAACTTCGCGCCCAGCACTGTCGAGAATGCTTAAGCCATAGTTTTCATTTATTTTTAGGCCCTGATAGGCCGACTGAGTAGTCATGGCCCTGAATGCCGCACTGGATTTCTCTTCCACCGTTGATCTCAGCTGATCCCTCAAGTGCTCAATACTGGCATCGAAGACATCGTGAAGCTCACTAACCAACGTCACCTTGGCTGTAGCACGCTCTGATCTCCCGCCAGACATTCCGCGAATGCGCGATTGAAGGACTGTGAGCTTCTCGTTCGTTTTCTGGATGTCCGATTTGACCTGTTTGATGTCTTCCGTTAGCCGTCCCTCCTCTCGCAGCTTTTCGTCTCGCTCAAGTCGTTTTCTGGTCAGTGCAGCCGGGTCGCTACCCTCGATTTTGTCTTCAAGGTCAACAATAGCGTTTTCTGTCTTTTGCAGGTTTACGTTTGCAGTCCGAAGTTCTTTTTCGAGTGTTTGAAGTCGATCTTTCGCTTCCACACGGCCAACGCGGTCCAGTTTTGAAAGCTTGGTCATAACCGACCGAAGATCAGAGGACGCATCAATCTGACGGGTGACTTTCTCTTCGAGTTCCGCAACTATCCGAGCGAAGTAGTCTCTTCGTTCATCAGAAATCTGTTGCTGACAAGTTGGGCAAGTGGCTGTCGCCAACAACCTCTGCGTCTCAGCGAGCCTATTATTGAGGATTGCATCCTCGTTGCTGCTTTCCTGCAGCAATTCTTGCTGCTTAAGCAAAGATGCTTTCTTGGCGGCAACTTTTGCGCTCAGCATATCGCGCCATGCCATTGAAACCACCTTGCGGCGTTCGTCGGACTTTTCATCTATCACAGACTTTAGCTCGCCAACCTTATTTTTGGCCGCCTTCAATCGCTCATCAAGGGCAATCAAAGATGCCGCGGCCTCAAGCTCTTCGTCCAACGTTTCTCGACGATCCCGTGTGTCTCCCAGCTTGTCGGAGAGTTGTTTGAGATCATCTTCTCTTGCCTCCAACTCTGCGGTCAATCGTTCCGAGTTTTTGGCCGCCCCCTTTAGGCTGTTTATCTGGGCCATTGCCTGAGCCTGCTTTTTCTGAGCATCTCTGAGCATTGCCTTTAGCTCGTCGCGTCCCATGGTTAACGAAGGCACACCAAGGACTTGCTCAATCGTGTCCTTTATCCGCCTACCTTGATCGCTGCCTTCTACCAACAACTCCTCGTACTCTTGCAAGAGTTCACCGTCGAAAAGGAAGAAGCGCGAAATCTGCTCAGGCGCTGCCTGATTGATCTCAGATTCAACATCAGCGCCACTAACCAAATCCCCATTCTTGCTCAAATGAACACTTGTTTGAAAGTCAGCATTCCTAGAGGGAGTGGCAACATGAGAACGCCTGTCGGCTGTCCGCCTCACTTCGTAGAGGTTCTCACCCTCTTGGAACTTTAGGAAGACCTCGATACTCCAATCGTCTTCCAGAGTTGCATCCTTATTTGCGATCAGGTGAAGCGGGATTTGTCGAGAGTGCCTGCCAATCGCCTTTCCATAAAGGCCCCACCGAATTGCATTCAAAAGTGAAGTCTTCCCCCGCATATTGTCTCCCAAAACCAACATAATGTTGCGGGATTCATCAGTTGGAAAATCAATAGACACCTGCTCCTTGAAGGGCATGAAATTCTTGGCTCTAAGCTGGATCAGTTTCATTCCGACCCCTCCATGGCAGAGCCTTTGCGTTCCAGGGCATCCTCGACCAGCCGTTCCATCGCTGCCATAGAAAGGCTTCTATCCTCGCTGAATTGATACTTCTTTTGAATCAGGTAGCATTTTCGCACGATGTCCCGGTCCAGTTCCGGCGCAATGCTCTCTCCGGCAGAAATCAGCGTGGATAGCGCAATGTCATTTTCAGGAGTCGTCATCTTCTTCAATACCTTCTAGAGAGAGCAAACCGTCGACCTCGATTTGCATTCTGATTGCTATTTCTCTCAACTCCGCACTCGCCGACCGGTTGATGGAGTTAGATGCAAATTCAACAGACCGGACCAGTTCAGAGCTTAGAAGACTAAGCTGATCTGGCTCAGATTCTGGATCGACAGGCACGACGATGGCATCGTGGACAACTGCCATGTACTTGTGATCCGATTTCCGCAGAACCCGACCGCGACGTTGAATAAACTGCCTTGGGTTTTGGGACGAGGCAAGGATCAACGCGTGGGACACTGCGGGAATATCCACCCCTTCATCCAGGCACTTGATGGACACAAGGACCCCACCGTATTTCCTGAACCATTCAAGAGTGGCCTTGCCGTCACCGCTCATGTTTGAGTGGTACTCTATCGGATTCAAGCCGTTGCTCCGAAACGCGTCGATTACCTCCGAGAGCTGTTCACCGTCTTCACAATAGACCAGCCAGCTTTGCCCTTCTTCATACTCAGATAGTACGACCTGTTTGGCCAAGTCGATCTTTGCAGTGGCCTTTTTTGCGATCCGTGAGCGTTGGATCAAAAGCATTTTTACGCGCTCTGTGAGCACTTTGTAACCGGATTCATCTTCTTTGAGCCGCGCCATCTCATTTCGAATGCGCTTTGTATAGTCCCGCCACTCATCTGCTTCGGTTGCGTTTAGGTTTATCGGATGCGGGAAGTACTCATATGGAACCAGACGATCCATCTTAATCGCATCTGTTAGCGATATTGCTGGTGGAACAACTGGACCGAAGAAGGCGAAAATTCTGGCTGTTCCCTCTGGGTCGCCAAACCGCTTGGGGGTAGCACTCAATCCAAGTCGATGCTCGGCGTTAATCAGAAGGCATTTTGAGTTCTGTGGGCTACCGATTTGATGCACTTCGTCGGCCACGAGCAACAAATCGCTTCCGCTACCAACAAGGGCGCGAAATTGTTCCGAGCTTGCGGTCTTCATTGTTGCGATAACAGCACGAGGTCCCAATCCGGTATCTGGGTCGCACATTGCAGAGAGCCGTCCGGCCTGCTTCCATTTGGTGTTTCCAGATCCAGCCAACAGAAGTGTCGCGTCTGGAATTTCGGATGCAATTTCCTCATGCCATTGCCCATGTAACAATTTGCTGGGCACCAAAATCAACGCTGGTTTACCAGCAAGAACATGCTCTTTGATGGCCAATATGGCTGTGAACGTCTTCCCGGTTCCTGTCGCGTGTTCAAATATTCCCCGACAGCCTTGTTGCTTCCATCGAAGAATGGCTAGCTTCTGGTGCTCTAACGGGTCCCGTTCTCCCTTTCGTGAAGGCACATTCGCTTCAACAGATCTGAGGTCTTGCAAGCTACCAAGTGAAAACTTCTCTAGGTATTCTCGGACCGAGGACGGGAAAGTAGTGACATCAAGGTCATTATCCGTACCGCCCCACATGCGGCGGAAGTGGTTCAGGTGTTTGTTGACCCGTTCCCCTTCAAGGCCACCCCTCCAGCTGCAAAAGACTTCTATAGTCTCAAAATTACCGTCATCGTGCCATCCACTCCACGTCTCGTTTGTCGATCCACGGAATGAAACACTGTGACCAAGTGTGTCCGAAAATACACCAAGTTTTTCGTGGTAAATTCCTCGGCCTACTTTTGGTGTGGCCAGTTTAATGTCGAGCGCACCGCAGGAAATCAAAGTCGATAGAATTCGAGTGTTTGGATTGGTGGTTTCGTCAGAGATCAGTCGATCAACATCCCTCCTTAGGGAATTGGCTATCACTTTGTCACGTTCAGCATACCCCCCTGCGATAGCCTCGACATCCTCGGGGCTAAGTGAGGGAGAACAAATCAAGCGAATTTTCCCGCCCTTCAAGGCAAACTCGTGAATTGGAGCGCCAACAACATGAAAAACTGACGAGCTGAAGTAACCTACGGCCCTTTCATATAGCCCCGAGTTTCTAAGGCATCTCGCATAGAACAGGCCGACAGGGTCATCCTTGGAAGAACGATACTCCGTTTCCAACGGCAACAAGGAAAGGTTGCCAGAGTATGCCTTCTTCTCGCTGGCGCTGTTTCTTTCATTTACCGACAAATGGGTTTCCCATGAACTAGGCGCTCTTAATAAACTCTTCAAAACGGCCTTTCGAGCCCTCTATGTATTCTCCGCTGGCCTCAACCCCCAACCAGCGACGCCCAAGCTCTTGAGCAACAGCACCAGTGGTGTTCGATCCCATGAATGGGTCAAAAACAAGGTCAGTTTCATCAGTGAGGAACTGAATGAAGAAGGCTGAGAGAGCCGATTGCATTCTCGCGGGATGTGCCGGTAGGTCATTCTCTTTACAGAACGCTCTGTACTTCGAGTCCCACTGGGTTCCAGAGTACTTCAACAGCGCTTCGGGAAAGGCATTCCCTTCTAAGTCAAGGACATTTGGTCCGATGGCTCCACCGTGGTCATTTAAGAAACCAGTTTCAGAAATAACGTGTCCAGAGGGGCGTGCACCAGCATTGTAGCTCTTTCTCTTGAGCAAGCGTTTCATGTCCTTGCTGTAGGGATTGAGAACTTTGCGGTTATCAGCCTTCGGGTATTCGCTCTTCGACATCCACCAAACGTGTGTGAAGGAGTCCTTTAACCGTATACGTTTGACATTCACCCATGCTGCGGGGCTCGGCAATCTTGCTGGGTTGTGACAGATGACGTGCTGGCACAGATTAAGGTTGGCTTCACGTTTGAAGGCCATCAACGCCTCTAACGGCAAAGTGGACATTGTTGGAGAACCAGGCTCCCAGGCATTGCCAATTTCAACAACGATCGAACCATCGTCTGCGAGAAGTTCGGTAAGGCCAACGGCCAGAGATGACAACCAGTCTAGGTACTCTTGCCCATTGGAGTTGCCATATTGCTTTTTCCTAACCAACGGATAAGGGGGCGAGGTCAAAATTAGGTTTACTTTACCCTTGTACCTCTCAAGGTGTTCGCTGGCTAATGCGTCCTCGATTTTCCCTTCCAGGGCACAGCCGAATGGAGTTTCGTAAGCCTTGTGGACCATTCCAAAATCTTGAGAGGTATCCGTTTTACTATCAGTGTCTTTCATTGGTGCAATTTGCCTTTTCCTTTATCTTGTCTCCTCGCCCGAGGAAAAGGCAGAATCATCCGCAAGTTGAAAGCTGATCTGCGCTCGCGCACTCTACCCAAAGAACGAGCGATTTTCCAAGCCGATACTTGATGCAAGCCATCAGGCATCGTCGTGTCCGACAAGAGATTTCCGTCAATTTCGTGCGTGTAGCGGGCGTGGTTCTCTGGCGTTTCCACACCGGTCCCAGGATTCATACCGACAAGCAGCGATCTGTCAGAAAGGAACTCACAACAGCGCGCCCGCCGCGTTCCCGTCGAACAGCCCCGCATCACGCACGTAGCGTGACAGCATCAGGTCCGAGGCATGGCCGGTTTGTGCTCGCACCTTGTAGGTCGGCACCCCGGCCTTAATGGCACTGGTGGCGAGGCCAGCGCGGAGGCTGTGGCCGCTGTAGCCTTCGGGGTCGATCCCGGCAATGGCGAGGCGGTTGCGCAGGATGGTAGACACGGCGTCGGAGCGCAGGCGGTCGGGTTGCACGTTCCCGTGGCGGTCAACGGGACGGAAGATTGGGCCTTCGCCCTTGTTCAGGACACCCAGCCACGCCGACAATGCACTGACTGGGCAATGGCGGGTGCGGCCAAGGGGGATGCCGATCTTGCGTCCTTGGCCTGTTTGGTCGGTCTTCGAGCGGCGCAGGTGCAGGACCAGACCTTCGCGGACCTCTTCGATGTCGGTCCGATCAAGGCCGACCAGTTCTGACGACCGGAAACCGCCCGCCCAGCCTATCAGCAACAACGCCCGGTCACGTTTTCCGCGTGCATCATCCCCAAGCGCATCCAGCAGGATGAACAGGTCTTCGCGCAGCAAGGGGCGGGCCTGATCCTGTGCTGTGCCCTTCACTCGTTTGATCCCCCGCATCGTGGCTCGCACGATTTCGCTGCGGCAAGGGTTAGGCCAGGCGTTCGCCTGATGGACCTTGCTCAGGGTCGCCACTCGCCGTGCGAGGCTGGACGGGGCCAGCGTATCGGCTTGATCGGCCAGATAGCGGGCGACCAAATCAGCGGTGGCCGGGAGCGAGCCGCCCCAATCCGTGAAATGCGCCAGATCGGCGCGGTACGCTTTTCGCGTGTTTGCAGACAAGCTTTCACGGATGAAATGCTCGACGGCTTCGTCAGCCGTTAAATCGGGGCATCCCGCGCCCTTCGTGGGCCGGGATAAGAAAGGATTATGCCGGTTTAGAACGATATCGCTCATGCCACGCCCTCCCGCACAACCTCGGCCCGGATCGCGTTCAGCTCGGGCATCGCATCCTTGAGGGCGGCCAGCCCGAATTCGAGCGCGTCACGTGGCAGGCCTGAGCAGTCCCAATGCCACCTGTCCCGCAGGCTGGCGCTCAGCGATCCGACCGCGTGGCGGCGCAGGCACTGACCTTCGACCCGAAAAAGCAACTCCCCGGCAACCTGCACCCGGTTTGTTCGCGGCAGGAACGCCCCGGCCCATGACGCCATGCCTGCATTTCGCAAGAGCAGCCGACCGAGGGCCGCCCGACCGGGGCGCGTGTACATGTCGAAAGCATAGGACGGCACCCCATTGATCCGCGTTTCAACCGGGGTTGGATCATCTTGAACCCCGGTTGCGACCACCCCGTTTTCGAGGGACAGCAGAGCGACAAACGGCGGCAGCATGGCGGAGGTCTTGGTGAAGTTGGCCCGCGCGATCTGCACCATCGTGGGCGCGACGCCCAATTCAGCCAAGGTATCGAAGGCCAAGTTCGGATTGCCTTTACGGGTCGGCAGGTGATCGCTCTGGCAACGGGTGGTGCCGACCAGATACCAGAGCGCGAGGGCCTTGCGGTCGAGCGACGGGCACCCCAAAACAATCTGGCGCAGGCGGTCATTTGACATAGCGGCGAAGCGGGTGCGGTCCTCGGCCAAATCGGGCAGCCGTTCGAGGCTCATAAGCAGATCATCGGCAGCGCGTGATTTGCGGGCGTCCACCATGCGGCGGATCAGGTAGTCGGTGACGACCGCATCCCCACCCAAATCGCGCCGCACCTTCGCGCTGGTCAGACAGGCGGCGGTGATCGCCACGGTTTCGATATCCGCCATCCCGATATCTTCGGCGGCGATTATATTGAGGCGGCGCAGCAGATGTTCCCTTTTCACCTCCAGCAAAAACCGTCCGGCTTGTCGCGCCGCATACAGGTCGCCTCGGCGAATGGCCTTCTGCAAGAGGGAGCTGGCGACCCACTGGGTGCTGGTGAACGGGGCGATCCTTGGCCCCGGATCGAGCGCGGCAATCTCCTGCGCGGCGATGGTCTGAAATTTGGTGAGTTTGGATGTGTCTATCACGACTTGCCCTCCTTGGCATCTTGGAGGGGGGCGAGATCGTCTCACCCACGTTAAGCGTATCCTGTGACACCGTCAGGGAAAGGGAAATCGGGGTGACAGGTCGGGTTCCCCCCAGAAAACACCACCCTATTTTGCGTGCAGTTGATTGCAATTTCGCTAAGTATCCACATTGGCTCAACATCTGGATTTGCGGATTGGCCGGTTTTGTCCCCCCGAAAAACCACGCTGGATTTCCACTTTGCCTGCCCCGCATCCGGCCAACCTGCATTGGCTAAACCCGGAATATCGAAATGTCGCCAAAACTGTCGCTGGGACATTTTTCGGTCCGTCGAGCGCGACCCGCCATCCTTTCAACTCGACCGAATACCAGCCATCCGCTAAAAGCTCAGACGAGCGGTACGTGCCGCTTGGGGCGTAGAACACCCCGAAGCAAGAGGTTGGTGCAGACCTGAACTGTGCCGACGACCCTGACTTCTTAGGTCCGGGAGCCTGTGGCGTATGTCCAGGGCTCCCGCCTAAAGGCCATGGGGACCGGGCTTGCTTCGGTTGTTCTAACTCCCGGATCAGGGAATTTCAGAGTGTCAGCAACCCTGCGGGGACGTACCGCAGCCGTTGCCCGGAGTTGGAATGAAAGCCATTGGAACACCCGTCATAGTGAGTGCGGATGGCGCAAGCCACATTGAGCAGATTTCGCTGACGCAGAACGAACTTTATGATGAGCGCTGGCTGCAAGAACTGATTTTCAAGAACCCTTCGCTGCTGCCGATGGATCAGGTCGAGCCGGGACTGGGCGAGTTGATCCCGATCTGTATGGAACTGCCGCTGCGCTGTGGGTATCTCGACAACCTGTTCCTCACGCCTGATGGCGATGTCGTCATCGTCGAGGTCAAGCTCTGGCGGAACCCGGAAATGCGGCGGGCGGTTCTGGCCCAGGCATTGGACTATGCGTCAGCCCTGTTCTCTATGAGTTATGAGGAACTGGATGCTGCGGTCAGGAAGGCCGATGGCGCGAATGGCCGCACGATGTTCGAGATCGCCGATGGCCCGGAAACGCTGGAAGAACCGGAATTCATCGACGCGCTGATCAACCGACTGAAAACTGGCCGGATCGTGGTCATCGTGGCCGGGGATGGCATTCGTGGCGAACTGGAGAAGTTGGTCGAGCAGTTGCAGACCCATGCGGGCTTCCGATTTACCTTCGCGCTGGTCGAGCTGGCCCTGTTCCACGCCGACGATGACCGCTGGCTTGTCGTGCCCCGCACACTGGCCAAGACCTATCGGATAGAGCGCGGCGTGATCAGGCTGGAGGGCGACAGCGTTTCGGCCTCGTTCGAACCGGCTCCAGCGCCCCGCATTTCATCGTCAGCGCGCACGGTATCGCCAGCAGCAAAAACCATCTCATCTGACATCTTCTATGACGCCATGCGCGACATTGATGCGGACCTGCCACGGCAGATCAACGAAATGCTGAGCAAGGTCGAGACCTACGGCGTATATCCTGAGTTCTCGAAATCCCTGCTCATCAGGATGGCGCTGCCAAATGGAGATGTCGCCCATCTCGGCTTCGTTGAGCGCAACGGCAACGTCTGGTTTAGTACGCCTAGTGAAACCAAGCTGCCGAACCATGACGCAGAGAACATTTTCTTTGCCGAGCTTTCAGCACGATATGGCTGGGCGCGGGAGGGCATCCTCGGCAAAGAAAAGCTTACCTCAAAAGGCAAACGCCCAAAGGTGGCGGAGTTGGTTCAAGGATCGGCCGGTTTCGTTTCTGCTGTAAAAAGTCTCGCCGACCACGTTCGCACAGATTAAGACAACTACTTGGCGGCAACTGCTCATGCCGCTGCTGACAATGACTGCATAACTGTGCAACGGCTGTGCTTCGGGGCAGTGCAACCCAATTTGCCGTAAGAATGCAATTGGGTGATTTGAAGGTTTTTCTGTCAAGCCTCTGCGCTAAAACATTTTTTCTGAGCATACGCATGTTTCCTGAGGGAAGGGCCGGTGCAGATCCTACACCACCCAACTGTGCAAAGGATTGCTCGACACACCGGACTGCCACATCTTCGGTGACAATCTGGAGATATCGACATGACAGCCGTTGATCGCGCACTCGCCCAACTTTCGCATTCGCCACTGAACCGCGCCGAGTTTATCTCGGTGGCGGAGGCGGCCAATATCCTGAACAGGTCGCTGCGGACCATCCGATATTGGGAGAAGGACGGCCACATGCCCCCGCGCAAGCGGTTCGGCAAGAAGCTGATGTACCGGCGACAGGACGTGGAAGAACTCGCGCAGCTACTGGGGGGTCAAGATGCTTGACATCAATCAATCGCCCGATCAGCTCGAAACACTTCACACCGAAAAAGCATACAGACGCGCCATTCATCGGGATCGCGTCCGCTACAACCAGCACATGGTGACGCTGAGGGAATTGATAGTCGCGGGGGATGCGAAAGCTGTCGCCTTGGCGCAGGACTGGCTTCTGACATCACCCAGCTCCAAACGAACAGCCATTGCCCAACTCCTGACTGCAGGAAAAGACATCGACGTTTGGACCTATCAGGACGTGAAAGCTCTGGCTGGCACCGTGACGCTTTTCGAGCCAATGGCCGAGCCAGTTACAGTCTTCGCGAAAGAAAAGACGTCAAAACGTGGGTTTCGAGCGATCTTCTCTTTCGGGGACCGACTTCGTGTTGGACAGCGCATATTGGCCAACTTGATCGAATCCCACACCTTCAAGCGCAGCTACCAGCACTTTGATGACGGTGTTCCAAAAGCGATCAGGCGGGTTCTGGCCCAGATAGATGCGGGCCAAGTCTGGCTCGCTCATCTAGATATCAAAGACTTTTTCCCCTCATTCACAATAGAGGGGCTCACTGACTTCTTACCGCTGCCGCAGACAGTGGTAGAAGCCGCCCTGACCGGGCGGAACATGATGCTGGAGTGTGCATCATCACCACAGGGGCTATCCCCTCAACACTTCATCGAGGAAGCCCGCCGGGGCTTGCCACAAGGAGCGGCATCATCGCCTGCCATCTCTCATCTGTGCGTATCACAGTTGGCGCTGGATGTCGCGATCCTTGAGCATCTATTCAACTACGAAGACGACTTTCTTATCCTGGCTAAGTCCAAGGTCGAATTAGGGAGTCGGATCGGGGTTTTGACGGATGCGGTTGGCAATCTCCCCGGCGGGCAATTCGAACTATCGGTCAAAACTGTCGCACATGCCTCAGAGGGGCTGGACTTTCTGGGACACCGGCTTTTCAGCCGTAATGGACAAGCGCGGGCCGAGCCAAGTGTGGGCAACACGATGCGGCTCGCCAAGCGGCTGCATGAGATCGACGAGAAACATGCGGTGTTTTCGAATTTGTCAGGACAGATCGACAAATCAGCGCTCTTGCACAGTTGTGCAGACAAATTCGCGGTTATTTCAGGGTGGAAGGCAGCGTTCGCGTCATGTCACCCTGAAACCGAAGGCTGGCAACAGCTATTGGCGATCGAAGAAGGCGTCCATGCGGACTTGGAGGCGCACGGGCTGTGCACCTCTGACCTCCCTGCGGCGGCAGAACCACTGAAACAACAGAACCGAAAATTCTACTACTACAAGTGGTTCGCCTAACGGCGGTCACCAGTCCGCGCCCGGAATTGACATGGGATATCCAACTTTCTCGATCTCCTCTTTCAACCGCGCTATGGATGCGCCTTTGCCATAGCCCCAGTGGGCGGCATCATCGGAATGACCACAGAGCTGCATAGCGATGGCGTCGGTGACGTTGGCATCATGAAGGGCATCCACAAAATTGTGCCGGAAGCTGTGAAAAACATGCAGCGGGGTTCGGAATTTCCATGTTTTGCCGTAGTTACTCCAGAACTTGGACCACGGCTGGCTGTATGTTCCATCGCTGCCGAGTTTCAAATCTGGGAACAGGCGACCGTGAGGTCGATCTGCTACATAATCGAGGAACCCAAGGTTTAAGATGGCCGAGTGGATCGGCACGCGGCGATAGCTGGAACCCGTCTTGAGGTTCTTGATCTCCTCCTCTGGCTCGTCTTCCCATTTCGAAATATCGAAATAGGCGATCCCCTCCTCTGATCTGATGTCGGCTTTCAGCAGCTGGATAATCTCCCCCGACCGCATCCCCGCAAAAAGCGCGATCACAGGCACCCAATACCGCCCATCTTTCATCAGCAAATCACCCTTCACGCCGGATCGGGCAATACTGCTCCGCCCGGTGTAGATCGGCGTCTGGAATATCTGATGCAGCTGCTCGGCGCTGTAGGGAAGCCGCTTGGGCTTGCCCTTGGGCGGCTTCTTGACCAGCAGCTTGATGTCAGCGCCCGGTACCTTCGGCAGATATTCTTCGGCCACCATCCATGCGACAAACCGCTTGAAAAAATCGAACCGCTTCTTCTGGGTCTCATAACCCATCTTGGGCAGCAGCTTGCCTGCTTCCACCGCCGCAACCGGGTCCAGATCGCGGGTTTCGGGCTTCTTCTGATAGTGGGCAGGTATCTGGCCGATCAGATCGCGCAAAGACTTCATGTCGTTCGTGTCGAGCAGGGACGCGGGCTTGTCGAAGTCGATCACAGCACGGGCCAGATCGAAGGACAGGCGCAGATCGCCCAGCGTCTTTTCCTTGATGTTTTGCGTGGCAAGCACCTCTTCGTATTTCTTGGCCAGCTCGCGCAATGGCGGGGCGACAGGAATTGAAGGGGCTTGGACTGTCGGAATAACCTGCACCGCCGCCGGGACTGTGCCATCTGGCGATGGCTCAACACCTTCAAACAACGGATCAGCAATCTGCGTCTGAGCGTAATCACCGTGTAGCTTCGCCAACAGCAGGCGGTCCGCCTCGATCTTGGCTCTGAGCAGGCCCGTCTGGGCGCGCTGGAGCGCCTGAAAGCGGCTTGTTAGGGTGTCCGGGGGGATTGCCCCCACAAGAGTGGTTGCGTCGCTCTGCACGTCGCTGGGGAAGTCCCTGACCGCGAGACGCCGACGAAGGAGAGCGAGCCGTGTCTCAAGGGTAGCGATGCAGTCCTCGACATCCACCTCAGCCTCGGGCGCGAAAATGTCGGCAAACTCCTGCCCCCAGTCCAGCGCCTCGCGGAAATAGTCGCGGATCGCCTGATCTATCGCTATGTCCTGACCCTGAGCCATCCTCCGCGCCTCCGTCACCACGAGATCAACATGATTGCTGATCGCGCGGCATCGCATGAGAGCCAATGATCGCTCAGCAGTCCTTAACGAAATCTTAACCTCTTTTCGGCCCGCCACATCCCACAAATCCTGCGGAACTGAGGCGCGAAAATAGAAGGTTCGCCCGCGTGTAACCAGTCTTGGTATCGTGGCCATCCTTGCCCTCACTGTACCAGTTGACTGTACCAGGGCATGGATTTCGGCCTTCCCGAAAACCAGTATCGTTTTATATCAGCAGGTTAGCCGTGAAATGGCGGAGACGAAGGGATTCGAACCCTCGATACGGTTTCCCGTATACTCCCTTAGCAGGGGAGCGCCTTCGACCACTCGGCCACGTCTCCGCTGACCCGTATATGCAAGCACGTCCAAAGAGACAAGATGGTTTTTCCAAGTTTCGGCAGGGCCAGCAAAACAACTTGTTTTCAGAGATTTTCTGCGGATTTCGGAGGTTTTCGGAACAATGGAAAAGCCGCAACCGTCTTGCAATCGCAGCAGGGGCTGCGCGATTCTGAATCCATTTTTTGGAAATGATGCGCGCGAGCCCGAGGCACGTGCGCGTTCGATGTTTCCAGCTGTCGCCGCTCTGTCTCGGAATGCGACGAGCGCCTAGTCCATTGGCGCCAAAATGAAATCATGAGAGGCGCGCCAGGTTTCCTGGTCGGTATCAACCTTCTCATATTCCACGATAAGGGATGATTTCACGCCAAACACAGCATCCGAGACAAGGTAGTCATCCCCAGCAACAAAGGTGTGGGTGATCAGGTCCTTATAGCCCGGGGCCTTGATCATGAAATGGGTATGGGCGGGGCGCCAGGGGTGTCGACCGACGGCGCGCAGCATCTGACCGACGGGGCCGTCATCAGGGATTGGATAGGCCACGGGTTTGATGCCGCGAAACGCATAGTTTCCATCGGCGCCCGTGCGGAAGATACCGCGATTGTTCCATTTGGGCTGAATGTCGGGCTGTTGAACATCATAGAACCCGTCCTGATTGTCAGACCAGACATCGATGGTTGCGCCCTCGATGGGTGCGCCCTCCAGCGACAGGATCCGGCCCTGGAACAGACAGGTTTCGCCCTTGCCATCCAGGCAGATTGAATTGCCCATGGCGCGCTCGGGGGCGCCGGCCACGTGGAAGGGGCCAAAGACCGTGGTTTCAGTCGCGGCGGCGGGGCGGCGATTGTTGATCGCATCGACCAGCATCGAGATTCCCAATGCATCCGAGGCAAGGATGAATTCCTGCCGCTCGTCCGAGCACATCTGCCCGGCCCGGGTCAGGAAATCGATGGCGACTGACCATTCTGCCTCGCTTAGCTCTACATCTTTTACAAAGGCATGCAGGTGTTTGACCACGGCCTCCATGATCTGTTTCAGACGTGGATCTACGTCGCCTGTCATACGGGCATTCACCGTGTCGACAGAGTTTTCCTCGGTCAGATATGTACTCATTCAGTCCTCTCCGTGGGTCATGTCAAATGAGATCGCGCGCAGATTAAGTGGCTGGTGCCTCGCCGCGATGGGCCCGTTGTATCAGGGACAAAATTCCCTGTGGGTCCAGTGGGCGAGGGTTCCAATAAGGGTTCGACAAGGCGATTTCGGCGGCTTTTTCGATCCCGTCTTCGGGCATGCCCAGCTGAGCCAGCGCGGCAGGCGCGCCAACGTTACGGCCCAGATCAAACAATGCCTGGGCGGGGTCATCCCCCAGGACCGTTCTCAGCTTGTCCATCACCTCGGGGATCGCGGGCGCGTTGTAGGCCAGCGCGTGGGGCAGGACCACGGTATGGGTTTCAGCATGAGGCAGATCGAAGCTGCCGCCCAAGGTGTGGCACAGCTTGTGATGCAGCGACATCCCGACCGAGCCCAGGCACGTTCCGCAAAGCCACGCGCCATAGAGCGCATCGCTGCGCGCTGCCAGGTCCGCAGGGTCTTTGGCGATCTTGGGCAATGCGTCGTTCAGGGCGCGGATGGCTTCTAGCGCCATAAGGTCGATCACCGGGTTTCCCTCGCGGGCATACAAGGCCTCGACCGCGTGGGCGATGGCGTTGATGCCGCTGGTGCCCGACATGGCGGGGGGCAGGCCAAGGGTCAGCTCGACATCATAGATCACCACTTCGGGCAGAACCTTGGGGGTGGATTGTGTCTGCTTCTTGCCGTCTTTGGTTTCACCAAGGATCGGCGTCATTTCAGAGCCCGCATAGGTGGTCGGGATGATCACCTGAGGCAGGTCGGTGCGCAGCGCAATCGCCTTGGCAAGCCCGGTCGTGGAGCCGCCACCGATGGCAACCAGCACATCTGCCTTCAGATCCCGGGCGATTGCGGTCGCCTTTTCAGAAACGTCCACCGGAGTGTGCATCACGGCGCCAGCAAAGACACCTGCTGCGGTTTCCCCCAACAGATCAGCCAGGCCCTGTGCCGTGTCTTCTTGGAAGGGGGTCGCAAGGATCAACGCGCGCGATGCCCCCAGGCGGGACACTTCATCGGGCAATTGCGACAGGCTGCCTGCGCCGAAGATCACGCGGGCGGGGTTGCCGGTATATGTGAAGCTCTGAACGGTCATGATGTCGGCCCTTTTGTGTCCAAAGTGATGTCGTAATCCACCTGATGCCGGGCGATGCGTTTGCCGATCAAAGCATCGCGGACTGCCAGATGTTTGGGATGCGTCGCATAGGCCGCAAGCGCTGCTTGGCTTTCGAATTCGGTGAACAGCACCATATCGCAGGCATAGTCCACGGTGCTGTCATCTATGCCAACCTCCAGATGGAGCATGCCGGGTATGTGCCCGCGCAAGGACTCGAACGCCTGTTTGACCTCTTCGATCGTGGCCATTTTTTCGGCCTGTGTGTCCCCCGAGACATCCCACATGACGATATGGCGTACCGCGTTTTGCGGGACAGGTTTGAGGGTGTCCTCGGGCATGTTCGACTCCGTTTTGGGTTGGCTATTGATCCGATTGTCGCGACGCTCAGCCAACATTTTGTTCGCGCAACTCAATGAGATTTCGGCCTGTTCAAGGCCCTGAAATGATCATTGGTGCCTCAGAGATTGACAGCATTGATTTGCGGGATAAATCATGCAATCTACAAAACATCCTTTCACATTCTGAAAAAATACCTGCGGCAATCTTCGCGAAAGCGGCATTTTTCGGTAAATTAGGCGGGCCGGGCGGTCCAGATTTCCAAAAGGAGCAAGAATGGATCGTTTGACCGAATTGGAGGTCTTCACCCGGATCGCCGAAGAACAAAGCCTGACTCGCACCGCCGAATTGCAAGGCATGTCCGTGTCCGGAGTCAGCCGCCATCTGTCCAGTCTTGAAACCCGCTTGGGCGTGCGTCTGGTGCAGCGGACGACGCGCCGACTGTCGCTGACGCATGAAGGGCAGCGGTTCGCGGAAAGCGCCCGCGAGATATTAGACAGTCTGAAAGACGCAGAAGAGGCGGTGAACATCGACGCGGTCGAGCCCCGCGGGCTGTTGCGCGTTGGGTCCACGCTGTCATTCGGGCTTTTGCATCTGAAGAATGTCATCCGCAACTACCGTGCGCGCTATCCTCTGGTGGCGGTCGATCTGAAAGTGTCCAATCGCTACTATGATCTTGTGGAAAATGGGTTGGACGTGGCTGTGCGCACCAAGCGCGTCGAAGAGGACAGCTCGATCACCATCCGGCGACTTGCTGAAACGCGCCGCGTCCTGGCGGCCTCGCCGGACTATCTGGCAAAACAGGGCACGCCAGAGCACCCCGACGACCTGAAAAACCACGACATGTTGCTGTATACGCTTGCCGATGATTGGGAGCGTTTTCACTTCGTCAAAGGCGAAGAGAAGGCGGATGTCGCGGTCACCCCGGTCTTTGCCTGTAATGACGGTCAGTTGATCCGGTCTGCGGCCTTGGATCATGCCGGCATTCTAGCGCAACCTGTCTATGTGATCGAGGAGGACCTGAAAGCCGGGCGCCTGGTTCGGGTTCTGGACGACTGGGATTTGCCACGCCTGACGATGAATGTGGCCTTTCCCACGCGCACCTTGCTTCCTGTGCGCACGCGCCTGTTTGTGAACGAGCTGGTCAGCTATTTTCAGGACAACGATTTCGAAACGCGTTGGACAAAATAGGGGCAGAAACCTGCCCGGAATGGTCCGGTGGCGCACGGGATCAGCGCGCCACCGGACGGGATCACTCGGCTGGGGTTTGCTGCAAACGCGCGGGCATTTTGCGTTGCAGCGGCATCAAACGAATACCCCATTTATCGATCACAAACCCCCAGATGCCGCGTGGCATGAACAGCATCATCAGGATGGCGATCAGACCAAAGATCAGCATCGACCAGGCCTCGAACCCGGACAGGGCCTCGCGCAGGGCGAAAAAGATCAGCGTGCCCAGGATCGGACCTTCGAGCGTGCCAATCCCGCCGATGACCACGATAAAGATCACATAGGCCACCCAGTTGATGGAAAAGGCCGCGTCCGGGCGCACATTGATCTGCGTAATATAGATCAACGCCCCGGCCGCCCCGGCAACACCCGCAGCAAACAGATATGTCAGGCGTTTGGCGCGGGTGGCGTCCACACCAACGCTGCGCGCGCCGCTTTCGGTGTCACGCACTGCCATCAGCCCCAGGCCCATTCGGGATCGCAGCAACAGATACATCCCCACCAGTGTTGCGATCACCAACGCCAACCCGATCCAATAGCCTAGATCCTCGCGCAGATGGCGATCAAACCCGCCCAACGAGCGCACGGTGCGGCCGCGCCCACCGCCCAGCCACTCGATACTGGCATTGGCCGACAGGCGCAGGGTTTCTGCGATCACCCATGTCGCCACCGCGAAATAGGCGCCCTTGAGCCGGAACAACAGCCAGCTTGCCGGATAGGCGAACAGCATGGCGATGACGGCGGCCAAAGGCACGGTCATGAAAGGGTTCACGCCCATGTCCTCGGTAAAGACCACCAACGCATAGGCTCCGATGCCCACAAAGGCTTGTTGCCCGATGGAAATCATCCCGGCATAGCCCGCCATAAGGTTCCAGGCCTGAGCGAGGGTCAGGAAGAACATGAACTCCAGAACCGAGCGCTGCAGGAACGGGCTGCCCCAGCCTGGCAGACTGATCAGAGCCACCAACAGTACCGCGCTTAGGATCAGGAACGAGAGACGAAAGTAAGAGCTCTGCATCGCTCAATCCTTTTCTACGGTTTCCGGGAAAAGCCCCGAAGGTTTGACGATCAAAAGCGCAAGCGTGGCCACGTGGCCGGCCAATTGGAACCATGTCGGGTTCAGCGCGCCTCCGATGGTTTGCGACAGGCCCAAAATCATGCCGCCCGCCAGGACGCCCCAGATCGAGCCCATGCCGCCGATGATGATCACCTCGAAGGCAAAGATCAGACGTGTGGGGCCATCAAACGGCGAGAAATTCGAGCGAATGCCCATGATCACGCCGGTGACCGCGATGATCGCAAAGGCCAGGCCCATGGCCAGCCCATAGACGCGCTTGCCATCAATCCCCATAAGCGACGCGGTATCAGGATCGTCCGAGGTGGCGCGAAAGGCGCGCCCCAACAGGGTGCGGCTGAAAAAGGCCTGAAGCCCAAAGATCAGCGCCAGAACCACGCCCAGTGTCACCAGCGGAAACACCCCGATTGTCAGCCCGGGCAAAAGCGTCAGGCTCATGGTTTCGATCGCGCCCTGGCTCAGGATCACACGATCCGCCGAGAACCCCAGAAGCAAGCCGTTCTGGATGACAAACGAAAGCCCAAAAGTGATGATCACCGCGGGCATCATCCCGTCCGCCAGGGTGCGGTTCAACACCATGCGCTGCAACAGATAGCCAATGCAGAACATCATCGGGATCAGAATGACCAGGCTTGAAAACGGTGACAGGCCCAGCATCTGCGTCAGCAGAAGCGCAAGATAGCCGCCCAGAACAATCACATCCCCATGGGCCAGGTTCACGGTGCGCATGATCCCGAAAGTCAGGGACAGGCCCAACCCGTACAGCGCGTATAATCCACCAAGCAGAACACCGCTGAGAACCGTCGAAATTACAATCATGCCGAAACTCCGAAATAAGCCTTGGACAGCGCGTCTTTGTCCAGCTCTTGAGGCGTGCCAGACAGGCTGACATGGCCCTCCAGCAGGCAATGAACCTGATCCGCGACCGACAGACCGCGATTGACGTCTTGTTCGACGATGATCACCGTAGTGCCCTGATCGGCGATCTGCGGCAGGCTTTTGTAGATTTGATTGATGACGATGGGCGCAAGACCAAGCGAGATCTCGTCCATCAGCAGCAGGTCAGGGTTGGACATCAACGCGCGCCCAATGGCGACCATTTGCTGTTCGCCGCCCGACAGATCCAGGCCTCGGTTGTGGCGACGTTTGACCAGTTCGGGGAACAGCTCGTACACCCGTTTCAGATCCCAATGGCCACGGCGGGCGCTAAAGCCGCCGATGATCAGGTTGTCTTCTACCGTGAGGCTGCGGAACAGTTTGCGGCCCTCGGGCACCATGGCGATGGCGTGGCGGGCGACTGCATGGGCGGGCAGGCCGCCGATTTCCTTGCCGTCAAATTGGATCGAGCCGGCGGTGGGGGAAATCACCCCGCAAATCGTGCGCAGCAGCGTGGTCTTCCCGGCGCCATTCGCCCCCACGATCGCAACGGTTTCGCCGCGCGCGGCCGTCAGCGACAGCCCCCGGATCGCTTGGAACAATCCATAGCCGCTCTCGAGATTCTCGATGTTCAAAAGCGTGCTCATGCTGCGCCCTCCACACCTGTGTCATCGCCGAAATAGGCAGCTTTGAAGGCCTCGGATTCCATCACCTCGGTTGGTGCGCCATGGGCGATCAACTGGCCGAAATCCAACGCGATGACGTCGCTGACCACGGCCACAAGCGCGTGCAGCACGTGTTCGATCCAGATGATCGACATTCCGTCCGCGTGGATTTCCTTGATCAGGGTGACCAGATCATGCACCTCGAAATCGGACAGACCGCCAGCGATCTCGTCCAACAAAAGCACCTGCGGCCCACAGGCCAACGCCCGGCTGAGTTCCAGCCGTTTGCGCCCCATCAGCGACAGCGCGCCGGCTTTTTCGGCGTGACGATCCAGCAGGCCCGTGCGTTTCAACGCGTCATAGGTGGCGTCCTCGGCCGCGTGATCCGACAGGGCCCCGCCGTTCAACGCTGCCGTCAGCACGTTTTCCCAAACCGTCAGCTGTTCGAACGGTTGCGGGATCTGGCTTGTGCGCACGACACCTGATCGGCAGCGCGTTGGCTCGTCCATGTCCGACAGGACCTTGCCACGATATTTGACGATCCCCTCCGAGGGCTGAGCGCCACCCGAAAGCATCTTCAAAAGCGTGGTTTTCCCGGCCCCGTTTGGGCCCAAAACACCCAAGGCCTGGCCGTCTTCTAATCGAAAGGAGATCTTATCAACGACCGTCACAGCGCCGTAGCGCTTGGTCAGATCAAAGGCCTCCAGCACCGCGACGCGGTGCTGGGTTTCTTGTGTCATTGGGGTTACCAGGTTTTCGGCTGCAAGCTGCCGTCGGTGACAATCTCGGGCGCGGTGTCGTTGAAGGTGCAAACCAATTTGTAGCCCCCTTCACCATCAGACTGCCATTGGCCACCGGCGACCGGGGTTTTCGCCACATTGGGCGCAACGGGGAAGTCGCCCCATTTGATGCGCCCCACGCACGAGGCCAGATCGGTTTCATTCATCGCCGTGACAATCGCGTCTGGGGTGATCTCTCTCGCGCGTTTCAGCGTATCAATGCCCGCCTCGAACAGTGCATGGACATAGCCGGTGCCCTGCAGCCACTGATTGCCCGTGGCTGCGGTATAGCCCAGGGCCAGCTCTTCGGTGGTCTGGCCCGTCAGCGACGAGGTGAACGGGTATTGCGGCCCCCAGTAGACCTCGCCCGTCAGGCCCGCGCCCAGACCATCGGGGAAGCTTTCGATCCCCTTGGGCGTCAGCGCCGCTTTGGCCACGGTGACGAATTTGGGATAGAAGCCCATCTGTTTGGCCTGGGTCATGAAGGTGGCCAGATCCGGCGGCAGCATCACCCCGGTGATGATCTCGACACCGGCTTGCTTGAACTTGTTGATCTCGGACGAGAAATCATCCTTCAGGTTCTGGTACCGGCCCGGATCGACCAGTTTGAACCCGGCTTGCTCCAACGCGGGCGGGAAGCCCAGTTTCGCATCGGCAAACGCGATCCCATCCGGGTCATTGGGCCACAGCGCGCCCACAACCTTGTTGGTTTCGCCACCAGACCAAAGCCCGAAATAGACCGCCATCAGGTCCTCGGCGCCCCAGAAAAAGTGGTTGGTGTAGGTAAAGCTTTTCTCGCCCGGGGTGCCGCCACGGCCAAAATACCAGGGCTGCCAGGGCGTCGCGGCGGAAATGCAGGGCACTCCGTTGAATTCACAAAGTGTAGGGGGGGACTAACATCTGGACAAAACCTCACAAACGTCCGAGTTCTTTCAAGCGACTGTAAACAAACAATTAAAGGGGTGCTTAGGGTTGGTTTGAGATGAATCGGAAATGCAAGTCGGGGGATGAAATGGGCGACTTTGTTAACATGTATCGAACAAACACTTGCAGAACTCGGACACAAAGCGCGCATTTGGGAACGGTTTGATAACAATAGAAAAACCAACCGTCAGATCCGATCGTTTCTAAACAGAATCCAGAAGCTGACACAAAAAAACTCGGACGCGACGTCCGAGTTCGGGTCAGAGTGTCAGCAAAGGGCGAAAAGGCCTTATTTCTAACAGTTTGACGCAGTGTCGGCAGCGTTTTGGTGCAGCGCTGAACTCGGACGTCAAAAGAGCGGTCCAATTGACATGGCTGTGCAGCTGATGCAGGCGGAAAAGAGACAGAGAAGGCTGAGCTCGATCCCGGTAAGTGCTTCGAAAATTGCGCGATCACGGCACCTGATCCACATACGGTCAAAGACGCGTTGCCACCTCGGGTCTCGCCTGGCCTTGCGGCGGTAACGAGACAACCGTTTTCGCATGGTGGGTGGGACAGCGCGCCAGTGTTTGGCGCAGATCCATTCAGTGAAAGGCTGACCCGTCGAGCGATTGCAGCCAGGGCAGCAGCATTTGATCCGATCAGTTTTTGCCATCGCCTTGGCCACCAGGCAGCGTCACAATGGCAGTAACGGTGGTACTGCATGCCAACACTTCGTTCTCGCGGATCAGCTCTCGGATACACGCCGCAGCTCGTTTCATGGCTCGGGCATTGTCTTCTGCATGGGAGCGGCTCAGCAGACGGGCGCGGGCCTCCATGTCATTTGCGATTTCGGCTGGTGATGCCATGCGACGGCCCTTTCTCAGTTCTTGCCATCTTTGCGCCTCATGCGGCGGATGCAGCGGTTCATGATGCGGGTGCGTTCGGCCTTCAGCTCCTTTAGCGAGCGTTCCCGCCGGGTGATGCGCCCCTGGAGGACGCCCAGGCGCTTGAGTTCGTCATCATCGGCATGAGCTGTCCATGGCGCGCCTCGCTCGAAAGGCTCTACTGGCTCATCCTGGCGAGGGCCGATCAGTTCAAATAGCTTCTGTGCGTCCATGTCGGGACCGCCATTGTGGCCGATCCTGCCTTGTGTAGCGATTGCCGCTACACGGGTTTTCTTGCGGCTACGCATTAAGTGTTTGAGTTGTAACGGGAAATAGCATTGTCGGCACGAGATTTAAAAAGTGAATTTTTTAACATGGCGGGATCCCCTGCGTAGCTCGATGATGGGAGACCTTATCTCGTTACATGGAATATGTGAATCGCCCTTGTGGCGAGAACAGGAGGAAGTATACCGTTGGACAGCTTTTTAATTTGGAGCTGAACTGTGTTTGGTTGTGCGAGATTATTAAGAAATTCAGGAATTTTGCTCTTGTTCCTGACGGTTGCGGGCGGTGTTAGAAGTGAAGCTGTAACTGGACAGGATTTTTCCAAAAACCGTAGCGGGTATCCTTGTTTTTCAACTCTAAAAGTGGGTGCGCGTGAAAGGGTAACACTGAAACTGTCGGACTATGAAGGTGTCTGGTCCATTAGGTTTCACGTCTCGGACCAAGTATCGACATATCGGCATTTCTTCAATAATCATGGTTTGCGCGATAAAGAGGCCTTCGAAAGCGCATTTAGCAGCGTGGTTGTAGGTGATCAGTCATTCGACTTTAGTGATGTTGCCCTACGTGTCGTGCAACAGAAAAACCTAGTCAAAGAGACTTTTGCAGCATTCGACATTGAGGAGCGCCACAATGTTGTTCCTGTTCTGAATGCCATGAAGATAGATGGAATAAAGATATCAGGACTGATTGACCTAAAGGAGACTGCGGGGCCGCTTAGTGAATTTCGAACCTGCTCTTACGCGGCAATGGGTCTGCAAGAGGGTGACCGAATTAAAACGGACTTTCGTGCAGAGTACCGGATGATATTTGATGATGCTTTTGAGGCGTGGATTGCTAGCATGTCGAAAGCGGAGATTTGCCGAGCACTCCGTTTTGATGGCGAGGCCGTGGATGAAGTAGTCGATAGCGCGGCCACTGCTTTTTATCCGGGCATACTGAATTTCAACCAGCGGAAACAGTACCGCAAACGGCTTGAGGGAAGTGTTCCAATCGCCAAACTGTCCGGTTTGGTCGAAGCTAAAAAGAGTTGTTTGATGGCGAAGCAGCTAGTCGAAATTTCACGTATTCCTGTGGATCAGGCCCTTTTGGCTACCGAGAAATTGGATTGAAACACACGAAGGGCAATTGTTTTGCGACTCGGCTGAAGGTGCTCGGGGCTATTTGTCTTTTCAACCTACGTTCGCCCCGCTCCAGACGACTTCGCCAATTATTTCAAGGTCATCCATATCGGGTTGTGTTAATAGCTCGGCCTTGTGGGCCGGGTTGTCCGAGCTGATCAATAGCTGTTCAGGTGTCAGCCATTCCAATCGCTTGACCCGCAGATCGTCGCCTTGACGGAATGCATAAATGCGCCGCGCGCCGGGATCGCGACGGTTGTGGTTGATCATCACCATCGCGCCGGATTTGAGCGTCGGCTCCATACTGTCGCCTTTGACCCAGACCAGTGATGCGGCCGAGGGCGATATGCCACGCTGGCGCAGCCATGGCTTGGGCAAGGCGATTGCCGTTGTCGGGCCATCATCCCAACTTTGACGACCGGCCCCGGCGGCGAGCTGGACCTTGTGTAGGCGGATCATCGCGAACTCTTCCAGGTCCACGCCGGTGACGATCTGTGGCTCGTCGCCCAGAGGGTCGGGGATGAATGTCGCGCGATCACTACCGGGCTTGCCGCGAAACACGGCCACGACCGGGTGGGCCTGCTGGATGAAGGTAGATTTCACCTCATCATGAAAGTTGGTCTGTTTGCCATCTTCCGGCGGCATCCAGCCGCGTAAAGCCAGCCTGTCACCGGTCATTTTTTCAAGGCGCTTTATGGACGTGAGACCGCTTCTATCCTTGAGCCAGATACGGTCGCCTTCTTTGATGTCCTGCGCAGGAGAGACCAGGCAAAAATCGCCGGGCTCAATTCCTTCCTGTGTCATCGATTTGCCGACTGCTGACACATAGAAGGCATCCGGGTCGTTGATAAATTCCGGGCGCGGCAGTGGGGAGAGATTTGGTTGATCCTTGCCCCAACCGCGTACCGAGCACTTGGCTAGTCCGTGGTGGGGGATGGTCTCGAGTGAGAAGTCTGTTTTTGCAGGGGCAAGCTGATCGGTAAATGAGAGGGCAAGACCTAGCTTTTCGGCAAGAACAAGAAGGTTTGAAGCGCTTATATCTCTGCCCTCCATCACGCTCCTGGCTACGCCGACGGGCACGCCAATCAAGCGCGCAAATGGGCGTAGCCCATGGTCTTCAATGCCGCGCTCAACGCGGTTGCGAATTTCCTCAATTGAGAATCGTGTCATCCGTAACACATAACGTGCGAACGTTATTGACACCAGCGTGTTAGTTGTGACACAAAAACTCGTGTTATGAGTAGCACAAGAAAACAATTGGTCGAAACGGCCACCATCTACGCAACGCACACCAATCGGTCGCCGAAAACGATTTCGCGTCTTTGTACGGGAAGTGGGGCCACGCTTGAGCGGATCATGAAGAAGGCCGCAGATGGTTCGTGGCGGCATCGTATTTGGCCTGAGCGCCTTGAGGCTGCATTGCAGTGGTTGTCCGACAACTGGCCATCCGATCTGGATTGGCCTGATCACATAGAGCGCCCCGCGCCGACTGAGGAGAAAACAACATGAACGCCCAGTCAGGTTTTCACGGCACTTTCATTCCGACAGACGATCTTCGTGCCTTTGCCCAGCCCCAGCCGCACCATGCGGTTGGGGAACTGGCGGCTTCGGAGGCGGGGCGCTTCCGCGCGATCTGCGCCGATCTGCTGGCCTATCGCTCGCAGGATCCGGCTTCGATCACGCCGGAACTGGTGCCCAATCATATTCTGGTCGAATTCGCCCGCTCGTCGGGCGCTCTCACCACGATCGAAACGGCCATCGCCTGCATGTATTTTTCTGACATCTGCGGCGAGTTGCTGGCCCATCGTCTTTTGGAAGAGGCGGAGACGCAGGCATGAGTGTTATTCCCGCCGCCAAAGTGATCGCGGATGCCAGCCGCATCCTCGATAACCTTCCGTTTCTGAGTGATCTGGACGTACTCCGGGCCTGTGAAATCATCATTCGTCTGGATGATGGCGCCGAAGCTACCAGGGCGCGCAAGCTGCGGGACGATCTGGTGCGGCAGGCCGAGCAACCACATTTCCTCGATTTCATTCGGCTGCGCGCCGCTATTGATATGCTGGAAAATGTCGATCCTGGCGCACGGTTTTTGCTGCTCAGGAGCCTTTGCCTGGCCACGGGTGTGTGGACGGTGCCCGAAGACCCGGAAGCCTATAGCCCTGTGTGGTTCGAGGTCGGTCTGTTTGGCGTTTCCGCCATGGCCGAGCAGCAAGACCAGCTGGTGGTCAACTGGCGTATCGCCGCCGGCCGCATTCTGGCCGAGTATAACTGCGAGGAGGTCGCCTGATGACCGCTCGCTTCCCCCTGAAACCGCGCTGCGTTCTCTGCTCGCCGCGCATTCTTTCTGGTTTCGGGGCACTGACCGGGGGTCTCCTCCTCGCCCCCGGTCATTTTTTCAGAATTCCGTTGGCCCTTTTGGGGAGGGCCAAAGCCGGGACGCGCGCAGTGACTGCCACCATTCACGCCTCCTATCTGCGCGCGTCCCAACCTGGTTGGAGCAGAAATGACGGCTGATACGACCCTGACCTTGCCGATGACGCTAATCGACGTGCCCAAAGACCGCGCTCGCAGCCTGGATGCTGCGTGGGTCGAGGGTTTGGCAGTCCTGATCGGATCGCAAGGCCTGATGCATCCGATCCGGGTGCGCCCTGTCGGTCAGCGGTTTGAGTTGGTGTCAGGGTTGCGCCGCTATCGTGCGGCTGAATTGCTGGGCTGGGCGTCCATTCCTTACACGCTATCGACCGCTGAAACGGCGGATGATGCGCGCCTGGAAGAAGTGATGGAGAACCTTGGCCGCGAAGCGCTGATCGCGCTGGACCGCTGCCATTCGCTCTATGAGCTGAAACAGGTTTGGGAGCGGAAATACCCGCATACCAAGAACGGTCACAATTCTCCAAAGAAACAAGAAGAAGGAGGAGCGCAAAGTTTGCGTTCCTCCTCGGAACCTCAGGAAGTCTTCGGATTTGCCCGTGCCAATGCCGAAAAAATCGGCCTTTCAAAGCGCTCAATCGAGCTTGCAGTCAAAATTTGGACCGATCTGTCGCAAGCATCGCGCGATCGCCTTGTTGGCACCGCGCTGGCTTGCAAACAGACCGAGCTGAAGGCGCTGTCTGAGCTGTCGCACAAGCGCCAGGCCGAGGTGCTGGACCTTGTGCTGGGGGACGATGATGTCACCAATGTCGCAGGCGCCCTCCAGGCGCTTGATGGCGGCGTTGTGCCCGATCCAATCGAAAAGCAGCTTACCGCGTTGCGCAAAACCGTCAGCAAACTGCCTGAACCGGTGTTTGACCGTCTGATACTGGAAAACGAAGAGCGCGTTATCGCGGCTCTGAAACGGCAGGGGCGGATCTAGTGACAGTTGCCTCGCAAACGCAGGTCTATTTCAGCGCTAGGGAAATGGCGGAACTCGCGAAATCGCGTGGCATCACCAACTTCCCGCACACAGAGCGCCGAGTGAGAGACTATGCCGTTCGCGAAGGGTGGAATGATCTGCCCGAAACCCTGTGTCGTAAGCGTCCTGGACGCGGTGGCGGGCTCGAGTATCATTTTTCTCTTTTGCCTGAAGGGCTGCGCGCCTCTCTGGACGCCAATTTCGTCCGGGCTTCAGCAGTGCAGCGACACGAGACTCAGGCCGTCGCTGACCAGGCTAAGCTGGACGCTGTACGCAGCCATGCTTTGCCGCCACGCGCCCGTGCCGTCATGGAAGCGCGGGCCGAAATCCTGTCCTCTATCGAAGGCTTCGCGATCGCCAATGGGCAAAAGCGCGCCTGGGGAATTTCACAGTTCCTGGATGCACAAAACGAGCATGTGACCCGTCAGGAAATTGAGATGCGGCGCGAAGCCGGAGAATTCCTGACAGATCGGGAGGTCGAAAGCCTCGCCTATCCTTTGCTGCTGACTGCGTCGGGCGGCTTCCAGCTCGATCCTGAGCGTCTTCAGCTGGCGAATGACCGCAAAAGCGTTGCCGCGATCAAACGCAGCTCGCTCTATGCATGGTTCAAAACGCGCTCAACTGCTGGAGTGGTTGCCCTGGCACCGACGCCCCCTAAGGCGCAAGCCCCGGTCCATCCCGGCTTTTCGGATTTCCTCAAATTTTATGCCGTTGGCTCTAAACCGTCGGCTGCTGATGCCCTGAAACAGTACCTCAGAACTGACCCGCCTCGGGAAAAGCGCCTGACCTTATCGCAGGTCCAGTACATCCTGCGCAACCGTTTGAACAACATCGAGAAACACGTCGGCCGAGAAGGTCTTTTGACCCTGCGCTCGCGGATGGCTTACGTGACCAGGACAACTGAAGGCATGTGGCCGACCACGATTTACTCGGCCGATGGCAAGACATTCGACGCTGAGATCGCTGACCCTGTCTCGGGTCGACCGATCCGCCCGGAAATCACGACAGTGATTGACGTTGTGACCCGCAAGATCGTTGGAATTTCGCTGGCGCGGTCGGAAAACCGGATCACTGTGGCCGAGGCTTTGCGCCGGTCCTGTCAAAATAACGGGATCTGCGCCATTTTCTACGTCGACCGTGGGCCAGGCTACAAGAACAAGGCGATGGATGCCGATGTCAGCGGTCTGATGGGGCGGTTGGGCATCACCAAAATGCATGCTGCGCCCTATGGCTCGCAGGCCAAGGGTCGCATCGAGAAGCCGAACGACAGCGTCTGGAACACTCTGGCTAAGCGCCTGCCGACCTATATCGGGCCGGACATGGACAAAGAGGCCGGACAAAAGGTCCATAAGATGACGCGCCGCGACCTTGATCAGTTTGGCCAGTCCCGGCTGTTGCCGGAATGGGCTGATTTCGTGGCCATGTGCGAGGCGATGGTTGATGAGTACAACAACAAGCCCCACCGTGGCCTGCCCAAGTTCCGCGACCCCGAAACAGGCAAGAAACGCCACCTGACGCCCAATGAAAGCTGGGCGTCTCATGTCGCTGACGGTTTCGAGCCGGTCACGATTGACCAGGACGAGGCTGATGACCTGTTTCGCCCTTACGAGATCCGCGTGGCTCGTCGCGCCGAGGTGCAGTGGAATACCAACACCTATTTCCACCACGAGCTGGAGCGCTATCACGAACAGAAAGTCATGGTCGGGTACGACTATCACCAGGCCGACAAAGTTTGGGTGCGCGAGTTCGACGTGGAGTCCGGCCAGCCTGGCAGGCTGATCTGCGTGGCCGAGTTTATGGGCAATGCGCAGCGCTATGTGCCGCTGTCTTATGAGCGCAAGGCCGTGGAAGATCGCGCCAAGGGCCGTTTGCGCCGCCTGGAGCGCAAGGCTGAAACCGTCGAGGCGGAACGTGGGGCACCGACCCTGGTCGAACACCTGAACGAAGTGCCGATGGTGGACATCACCCCAGCTGAAGAACCGGTCACGCAGCCTGTCGAGGCGGTCAACCCGCCCGAGATGATCGAGCCCGCAGCGCCCCGCCGCCGGACATTCGAATCCGACGAAGAACTAGCGCAATGGGCGCTGGAAAACCCTGAAGAGATTTCCCCCAAACAAGCAGCGCTTCTGATGGATTGCCTGAAGCGGCCAATAGCAACACAGGCGCTTGAGCTGGCGGGGGTCGACACGGAGGCGCTTTGGAACCTCCTCCGTGCCGTTGCATAGGCACCCGAAGGTGTCAGAACTGAGGAGAGCATAACATGCGGAAAACGTTTGTTGAAACAGAAAACTATCGCCGATTTGTCAGCGCACTGAAATCGCTTGATGAGCGCGGCGCCGTCGAGGCCTGCCTGGTTGTCGTGGACGGCCAGCCGGGCTTGGGCAAGACAACCACGCTCAGCCGTTGGGTCGCCCAGACCGGCAGCGTCTACATGCGCGCGCAGAAGGGCTGGGACTACAACTGGTTTATCAAGGACCTGCTGACGGAACTGGGCGTTTCCTACCACACGATCCGGGGCAAGCGCGAAAAGTTTGCCCGCGTGATGGAGGAGCTGGAGAACCGCGCCACGATGGCGGCACTGAACGGCGAGGTCTTTGGCCTGGTCATTGACGAGTGTGACTTGGTATCGCGCCGGGCCGAAATCATGGAAGCAATCCGGGGCATTTCTGATCTGCGTTTCCTGCCCACCATCCTGGTCGGCATGGGCCAGCTGCGCGACGACCTGCGCCGTTTCCCCCAGATCGAGAGCCGCGCACCCAATAAGGTCAAGTTTGAGACCTCCTCGCTTGACGATACGGCCGCAATGATCGGGCAGCTTTGCGAAGTGCCCGTTGCCGATGACCTGACCGAGTTCGTCTGGCGGGCCTCGCGCGGGCTGAATCGCGAAATCCTGGACGCCATCATGGCGATTGAGCGTTTCGGTCGCCGCCTCGATGGTGACGATCCTGTCACCATGCTGGATATGGCCGGTCAGCCGATCATGAACGACCGTCAGAAGGGGATGCCCATTCTGGTGCCAGGGGGGCGCAAATGACCCCCAGCAAGCCCGGAGCCGCGCCCACAGCGCTGCTGCAGTCTCTTGAGAAAGATAAGGAAGTCACGGTCCAGAAGGTCCGTGACGACTTTGGTTTAAGTCGGCGGCAAGCTTATAACGCGCTTTCCCGTTTGGAGGGGCGTGGTTTCATCCGCCATGTACGCACCAGCACCTGGTTGCCGACTGAGGCAGGGCTGCAGGCCATCAAGGACGGCGTGGAGTTCGGCTCAGGCCCGAATGGCCCTTCAAACTTTATCCCGCGCCCTAAGGACACGTTCCGACAGCGCGCTTGGTCATCCATGCGGTTTCGCCGCCGGTTCACACTTGGGGATCTGGTTGCTGATGCGGGCCGAGGCAATGAAGAACGCGAATATGAGAACGCCATGCGTTATGTGCGCGCCCTTCGCAAAGCGGGGATTGTCGGCGAGATTAAGCGACGCCTGAAAGGGACGGCCATCGGCTCCAATGGCTTCAAACAGTTTATTTTGCTGAAAAACCTTGGTCCGACGGCACCGATCCACAGCGAAAAGAAGAACGCAATCCACGATTTCAATTCAGGCGAGGACTTCCCGTGCGACCAAGCCTGACCCTGGATTGGCCTGATCCCGAATGGCTGACCCTGCTGCGAGCGCAGCGCGAAGAGGGAAAGTCGGTTTCGCAGATTGCCCGTGAAACCGGCATGAAGCGCCCTTCGGTTTCCATGCTTTTGAACGGCACTTACCCGGCAAAGAGCCTTGACCTGGTCACGCGAAAGCATGGTGCGCGGATCGTGCAGCTCTATCGCAACAAGGTGGCCTGTCCCCATCAGCGTGTCAGCATTTCGAACGAGGAATGCCGACGCCTGGCGGGCGCACCCATGTCCACATCCCATCCCGACAAGCTGTCCCAATGGGCGGCTTGCCGGAAATGCGACCTGAACCCACTCAAAGGAGAAGCCGATGAACGAACAAGCTGACAACCTGCCCAATCCGGGCGTGATCGACGTAGATGGGGTGCCCCACATGCGGGACGCAAAAGGAGCTTTGATGCCCGTTGAACTGATCAAGCCCAAGGACCGCCTGATGGATGAAGAAGTTCGCAAGGTGGTTGGGTTTGCTCAAGAGCTGAGCGAACGGATTTCGCGCTTCAAAGGGCATGTCTTTGACGATCTGGGTTCGCTCGATGCGCTGCTGGCACAGGAATATGGGGCCAAGATCGGCGGGGCCAAGGGTAACCGCACCTATATGAGCTATGACGGGCTGATGCGGGTTCAGATCCGCGTCGCAGACCAGATTGAGTTCGGCCCTGAGCTGCAACAGGCCAAGGTGCTGGTGGATGAATGCCTCAATGAATGGTCCGCTGACAGCCGTCCCGAGATCCGCGCGCTGATTACCAAAGCGTTCGATACCGACAAGGAAGGCCAGATCAACCGCTCGGAAATCTTTACGCTGCTTCAGCTCGATATTGATGATGAGCGCTGGAAAGAGGCCATGCGCGCCATCAAGGAAGCGATCCGCGTGGTCGGCTCGAAAACCTATCAGCGGTTCCAAATCCGGGATCACGCTGATGCTGGCTGGGACACAATTACGATCGACCTGGCGAAAGCCTGACCTGCGAAACGCGCGCGGCTTCGGTCGGGCGTGTCGTCGGAACGTGGTGGTTCCGGCCTGATGAGCAGCCAAGGAGCAACGCATGACATATGAAGTTCAGGAAGTCGCGAGCGGTACATGTGCCCTGGTGCCGGTCTGTCCAGGCAATTCCTACAACACGGTCTTGACCGCCATAGAAGAGCTGAACGAGCAGTTTGAATGCCGGACCTGTGGCCGCAAATTCACGGTTTCCCCGAAGAACCTGGATCTCTGTGCGAGGTGTTCGGATGTCTGAGAAACACCACAATCGTGCGCCTCTAAACGAGGATCTAACGCGGGCAGGGAACGAGCTCTATTACGCAGTGATTTCGCTGCTGGATGCCACCTACGTCTCACCTCAGGTCCAGGAAGCACTGGTAGGCTGGCGCAAACTCTTGGAGGCCAAGCATGAAGTTGACTGACCGGCAAACCGTCGCGCAGCGTATCGACATTCTCCAAGAGGCTTTGGGCAAGGTCCTGGACCGCGATGGCACCATGTTCGTCGAATGGGATGGGTCTGACCAATACGTGTGGGTGACCTCAGAATATGCCGACACACGCAACGGCCATGATTTGTATCTGATCGCTCGCGAACTGGAGGTCCTGCTGTGATGAGCGCTGAACGGCTTCGCAAGCAGATTTTCGTCGGCTGTCGTCAGTTGGGGCTGGACAGCGAGACCCGTCACGATCTGCAATTGGCCGCGACCGGAAAATCCAGCCTGAAGGACATGTCAGAGGCCGAGCTTCAGCTGGTGGTCAAACACCTGAAGGATCGCGGTTTCAAAACCAGCTCGGGCAAGAAACGTCCAGCGGCCAAACGCCCGGATATCCGCTATTGCCATGTTTTGTGGCGCTTGCTGCACCAGGCCGGGCACGCTCGGATCGGCGGGGCAAAGGGCCTGAACGCGTTTATTCGCTCCCGTTTTGAGCCCAAATGGGGCCATATGCCGATCGACATTGATGCAATGACCGAGACCTCAGAAATCAATGACGTCATCGAGGCGCTGAAAGGCTGGTGCCAGCGGAAAGGCATTCCGACCGAACTGGGCGGGGGCCGCTGATCATGGCGCAGAACACCAGCTCGGCCGTGATGCAGCAACGGGCTGAGCCCCATAACAGCCTGGATGACTTTCCGACCCCTCCCTGGGCCACCCGCGCTGCCTGCGAATGGTTGGCTGGACAGATGGTTGCAGACCCGCATTTGTCCTTTTTGTCCGATATGGTCGTGCGCGAACCTTGCGCCAACAGAGGTCACATGGTGCGGCCCCTCATGGAGTTTTTTGGCGACGTCGATGCGCTGGATGTGCACGATTATGGTGTGGGATTCCGTGTCGAAGACTACCTTTTTGGGCATGATCCCGAGGATGTTGACTGGACATTCATAAACCCGCCTTTTCGGCTGGCGGCGCAATTCATCGCGCGGGCGTTGCGGAGCAGCCGGCACGGCGTGGCCGTCTTTGTCAGAAGCGCATTTGCTGAAAGCGTTGGCCGTTACCTCGATCTTTTCTCCAAGACCCCGCCAACCGCAATCCTGCAGTTTTCTGAGCGCGTCATTTTGTACAAAGGCCGACTGGTTGATCCTGATGTCAAGCTGCGCGTCTGGTCCAAAAAGGAAGGCAAGTATGTCTGGCGCCTGCCCAGCTCAGCAACGGCTTATTGCTGGATGATCTGGGACCTCAATGCGACGATTTCAGGAACCAGCTATCACTGGATCGCTCCTTGCCGGCAGCGCCTGACACGTCCGGGAGACTACGATGTCCGCTGACGGGTTCCCTGCTTCTCTGCGTGATGTGGTTGATACCATGGGGCCGGACGTCGCGTTTCAGCTTATGGCGCTCTACGGTGGGCAGGACGTGCTCTTTGGCGGCAAACCAAAGCGCGCAATGATTGACCTGTTTGGACAAAAGCGTGCAGAAGAGCTTAACGAGCTGCTCAAGCATCAGAAGATGTACATCCCCAATGGCAAAGCCGTAAATTTGCGGGCAGAGGTTTTGCGGTTGCAGGGGCAAAATATGCCTCAGACCGAAATCGGGCGCGTTTTGGGGATATCGACGCGTCACGTTAGGCGCTTATCGCCAGCGCCTCCGGTGCCACTACCGCTGTTCCCCGATATTGATGACGACACCTAGACCGCCGGACACCTGTCCGGCGGATTTTGTTTGGCATGTGTGCGAAATCTCGGTCTGAAACAAGGGCCGAAACATGCACATTCTCACCTATTCCCAACTCGACAAGATCACTGGCGGGCACCTGGGGCGCGACAACGCCAGTTCTTTCCTGGCGGGGCTCAATCGCTTCGGTGGTGAGTGCGGTTTGAACCTGCCGCACCGACTGGCGCAGTATGTGGCCCAGATGTGCCATGAATCCCACGGGTTCCGCTATGATCAGGAAGTGTGGGGGCCAACTGCTGCGCAAGAACGCTATGACGTGCGCACGGATCTGGGCAATTCGCCCGAAGTTGACGGTGACGGCTTCATCTATCGTGGACGGACCGGGCTACAGCTGACAGGGCTTGCAAACTATGCCGCGTTCACGCGCTGGGCTCAGGGTTTGGATGCCGAGGCACCCGACTTCGTCGCCCATCCTGACGCGGTCCTGACAGATCCCTGGGAGGGGCTGGCGCCGATTTGGTATTGGAACACCCGCAATCTCAACGCTTTGGCAAGCAAGCAGCGCTTCAAGGTGGCCTTCAAAGGTGTGACGCGCGCGATCAATGGTGGGCTGAACGGATATGATGACCGGCTGCGCTACTATCACCGTGCGGCCCTGGTGTTGCTGGGGTTCGAGCCTGACGATGTCCTGAAGTTTCAGAAGGGGCAGGCTGGCTTGGTCGCTGATGGCGTCTGCGGCCCGCTCACGCTTCAGGCGCTGCACGAGGCGCTATTCAACATGCCTCCGATTTCCCAACGGAGCGGATTCTGGAGTGCGCTCTGGGTCACTATTTCCAAGCTGTTCAAACAAGGAGCATCCTGATGCTGAAGAACAAATTCGCGCTGTTTTTGCGCATTGTCGTACTTTACCCGCTGGCCGGTCTTCTAGCCGCGCTGCCCTCTGTGGGCTTTGATGATGCCTCGGGCGTCATGACGGTCGATCTGTCCGCAGTCTCTATCGCCATCGGCGGCGTTATCTGGGCGCTCGTTTCCGGGGGAACCTTTGGCTGGTCGCGCTGGATCAAGCGGCTGGGTGGTTTAACCTAAACGGAGGTCAATGTGACCGATACCGCACATCCAAGCCTTTCCAGGGCGCACAACCGCCTGGACGACCATGATCGTCGCATCCGCGAGCTCGAGCTGAGTGACGCCGGTGCGACGCAGTGGCGCCAGGCGACGACCAAAAAGCTGGACGGCATCGAGGGCACGCTCAAGTGGGTGAGCCGTTTGATCATTGGTGGCCTGGTGACGGCTGCTCTTACTTTCATTGTTGCCGGGGGACTGAATGTCGGGCCGTAACGAAGAAACGCGCCGCAAGGCCCGTTCAGACTATGTTTATCGCCGGTTCACCATGGCAACCATTGCGGCCGCCTATGGTGTCAGCGCCGCGAGTGTTGGGCGCTGGAAAAAGGCGGCCGCTGCCGAGGGCGATGATTGGGACAAGGCGCGTACCGCGCATGTGATCGCCGGTGAAGGCGTCGAGGCCGTGGTGTCCACAGTTGTCGAAGACTTCATGATCCAGGCGCAGTCGATCCTGGACGAGATCAAGAATGGTGATCACACCGTCAAAGAAAAGGTGGATATGCTGGTCTCGCTGTCGGACGCGATGACCAAGATGGCAGCGAGCGCCAAGCGCTTCGCACCGAAGGTTTCCGAACTGGGTGTCGCACAGGATGTGATGGGCAAGCTGCTGGCGTTTGTTAAGGACGAATTCCCGCATCACGCCGAGGCAATTCTTGAGATTATCGAGCCCTTTGCCGAGCGCCTGGCCGAGATCTACACGTCATGACCCGGCGGGCGAAACTTCAGCCCACCGTCAGCAAAAAGGAGTTCCGCGATAAGATCGCGGAGCTGGCCGACGAATTTGCTCGCCATATCGAGCTGAATGTCGAAGCCTTCGAGCCGGACCCGCAGGCCAAGGCCGAGCGTCTGAGCCGCATCGAGGACGAGGACGGGTTCCAGTTCTTCATGGAAACCTACCTTCCGCACTATGTGCGTGGCGAACACAGCCTGTTTCACCAGCACATTTTTGCGCGTATTCCAGAGATACTTGGCGCGGCACAGGGTGCCAGGGATCTGTTTATCGCGCCGCGCGGGGCTTCCAAATCAACGCATCTGAGCCTCGGTTTTGCACTATATTGTATCGTGCGGGGCCTGAAGAAATACATTATCGAGGTCTGTGACGTCTATGAGCAGGCCGCGCTGCTGATCGAGGCGCTCAAGGCTGAGCTGGTCACCAACACCCGCCTGCAGAACGATTTTCCCGAGGCTTGTGGCGCGGGTCGCATCTGGCGGGAAGGTGAGTTTGTCACCTGCAACAATATCAAGGTGCAGGGTCTGGGGGCCGGCAAGAAGATCCGGGGCCGGCGCCATGGGCCCTACCGCCCGGATTTGCTGTTCCTGGATGACATCGAAAACGATGAAAACGTCCAAAGCCCCGAGCAGCGCAAGAAGCTTTGGAACTGGATCTATCGCGCCGCTCTGAAGGTAGGGCCGCCGGATGGGTCCATGGATGTCATCTGGGTTGGGACGGTTTTGCATTTTGACGCAGTAATCGTGCGTGCGGCCAAAGCCCCAACCTGGAACACGACCGAGTTTCGCGCGGTGGTCAAATTCCCCGACAACATGGATCTTTGGGACCAGTTCGAGGAAGCCTATCACAATGATGGGGAAGAGGCCGCGCAAGCGTTTTACCAGGACAACAAAGACCGGATGGACCAGGGCGCGGTGGTGAACTGGCCCTCGGTGCAGTCGCTCTTGTTCCTGATGCTTGAGCGCGCGGCCGATCTGTCGGCCTTCATGACCGAGTACCAGAACAAACCGATTTCCGAAGGGAACCCCTTCGGCGATTTGACCTATTGGGTGCAGCGCCAGACCGATTGGGTTTTCTTCGGCGCCATCGACCCCAGCCTCGGCAAAAAGGGCAAGGGCCGCGATCCGTCTGCCATCCTGATCGGGGGGTATGACCGTCTGAACGCCCGCATGGACGTGGTCGAGGCGTCGATCCGCAAGCGGCTTCCCGACATGATAATCGCTGACACGATCGCACTGCAGCGCCAGTATCATGCGCTTTTGTGGTTCGTGGAGACGGTCCAGTTCCAGGAGTTCCTGCGCACCTCCCTCATGGCCGAGGCCGCACGTCAGGGCGCGGGTGTCTCGGCGGTTCCGATTATTCCGAACGCGGACAAGGATCTGCGGATCGAGCGCCTGCAGCCGCCTGTTGCTGCAGGCCAGATCCGTTTCAACGCCGCACATACCACCCTGATCGACCAGCTTCAGCAATGGCCGAATGGGGATCACGACGACGGTCCTGATGCTCTGGATATGCTGTGGCAAAACACCCTGATTTATGCCGGTGGCGGGGCGGCCGGGCGACCCCAGACGGGGCTGGTTGCAGCTGCACCTGACCAATTGGCCGGCTATCGGCTGGGAGGACACCGATGAGCGAGCCAAAAAATCGCAAGAACCTGCCTGCTGACGCACGCTATCAGATCGCCTCGGTCGAGAATGACATCACGATCCCGTTTTTCAACGGTGTGATGCAACACGCCGACGACACGCTTATTCAGCAAGGTGGTGGCAAGGGCCTGGCGATCTATGACGAGATTGAGCGCGACACTCATGCTGCGGCGATGCTGGCCAAACGCAAGAAGACCCTTGTGGCTCGCACCTGGGAGGTTTTGCCAGGTGGGGACCGCCCGATCGACAAAGAAGCGGCGGACCTGGTCGAGGAGATGTTAAAGGCGCTCGCCTTTGACAAGCTGTGCGAGGATCTGCTGGACGCCACCCTGAAGGGCTTTGCGACCAGCGAGGTGATCTGGGCGCGTGATGGGGCGCGGATCAAGCCCGAACGCCTGCATCAGAACGATCAGCGCCGCTTTGTTTTTGACCGGGACTGGCAGCTGCGCCTGTTGACCTGGAACGAGATGACCGAAGGGATCAAACTGCCCGATCGGAAATTCGTCGTCCATCGTTTCGGGGTCAAGGGAAACAATCCCTACGGGCTGGGGATTGGATCGCGCTTGTTCTGGCCGGTGCTTTTCAAGCGTGAAGGCATTGCCTTCTGGCTGCACTTTCTGGAGAAGTTTGCCGGGCCGACCGTGGTCGGCAAAACGCCCTATGGCACGTTACCCGAAGAGCAACAGAAGCTGCTGAACGAGCTTTTGCGCAGCCGCACGGCTTCGGCCATGACGGTCCCGATCGGCACCGATGTGGAGTTCCTGGAGGCCTCGCGCTCGGGCACGGTCAGCTATGAACAGTTCCTGGGATATTGGGACCGTCAGATATCGATCACCACGACGGGAGAGACGCTGACCACCCAGGTGGACAAAAGCGGCTCGCGCGCCCTGGGCGATGTGCATCACGAAATGCTGGATCTGCTGGTGGACAGCGACGGGGATCTGCTGTCAGAAACTCTGCGCGATCAGCTTATTCGCTGGATTGTTGAATACAACATCCCCGGCGCGGCCTTGCCCCAGGTCTGGCGCGTGCGCCCTAAGAACGAGAAATCCGAAGCCGAGACCCGTAGCACCAAAGCCAAAGCGGCCAAGGAAACCAATGATGCGATCCGATCGGTGGTCGTCCAGGCGGCGGCCTTTGCGGACAACGCCGTCGCCCGCGACTATATCGTCAGCTTTGATGTCACCGAACAGTTGGATGACAGCACGATTGATGCCCTGGTCCAGGCGCGCCATTCCTTCGCGGGGGGGCAAAAGCCCGATCCATTCCTTGTCGATGACCAGGACAAAGGCCCCGAGTTCTCGGCTAATCGGCTCAAAAAAAAACACTAGATCACGGCCATTCCTGCGGATCTGACGGGCATGTCTGCTTTGCTGATCCCGATAGTCCGGTCATGCGCGTTACAGATTTGTCCGTGGGCGCGGCCGAGCGGCATTTCACCCGGCGCATCGAGGCGGTCCGCAAGGTCATCACAAAAGCCCAGGACTTTGAGGCCGCCAGTCGCGGCCTTTTGGAGCTAGGGGCGACGTGGACGCCCAATGTGCTGGCCGCGCAGCTTCAGCAGGCCATGACGCTGGCGGCCCTGGAAGGGCGCGAGGTTGTCTTTGTCGAAGCCGATGGGGACGCGGAGGGCGCGCAGCCTGGCTATGCCTCTGCCGCGTTCGTGCGTCAGGAATTTCGTAATCAGATTGATTTCCTGACGCAAAAACGCGGTAAACCCACCCGCGCCTGGAAGGATGCCATGCATGGCGATCACGATCGTGCATTCGTTGTGGCCGGCGCAACCGACCTGGCCATGCTGGAAGAGTTTCAGGCGGCCATCGTCGCGGGTGCTGAAACTTACGACATCGAGGGCTTTGCTGCCGAGTTTGACAGGATCGTGGAAAAATACGGCTGGTCTTATAATGGCGGCCGTGAATGGCGCATTCGGACAATCTTCGAGACCAATATCCGAACCAGCTATATGGCTGGCCGGTTGCAGCAGATGCGCGACCCGAAAATGGTCAAGCGCCGTCCATATTGGCAGTACGTTCATGCTGATACCCGTCAGCCCAAAGAGCCGCGCCCGCACCATCTGAGCTTGGATGGTTTGGTTTTGCACTGGGATGATCCGTGGTGGGACAAGTATTTCCCGCCCAATGACTGGATGTGTTCGTGCGGTGTGCGCACCCTCAGCGAGGGCGATTTGCGCCGCCTGGGCAAGGACGGGCCGGATGACGCACCGCTGATCGACATGCAAAAAATCGTGCGCCGGGATGGGACGGAAGTCTGGGTGCCCAAGGGTATCGGCTATGGCTGGGACTACATGCCTGGTGACCTTTGGGAACGGGGGCTTGTTCCGTCAGCGCTCATTGAGGAGGCTGGTGGCCTGGAGCCCGAAGGGCGCCATCGCGTGCTGATCGACGCCCCCGAGCCCCTGGAGGCGCTCCTGCAACGCTCACGACCATTCAACGCCTCTCCGCTGTCGGAACATCTGGCCGATGAAGACTATGTCCGCTCATTTCTGCTCCCCTTTGGGGCAGATCTCGGCCAGGCCGTTTTGTGGGAAGATCCTACCGGCACCAAGCTTCCAGTGTCTGAGGAGCTGTTCAGGGATCAAAGCGGTGCCTGGAAAGTTGGCAAGCGGGATCGGGCGCGCCTGACGCCGCTGATTGCCGAGACACTTCTGGACCCCGACGAAATATGGGTCGGCGTCAGCGAGAAGAAAAACCGGATCGATCCCGATACCACGGAGCTTCTGGTGGATCGCCGCTACATCCGCACGGATTCGGAGACGGGTTTGATTGTGGTCTTCCAGATCGGGCGCAAATGGTGGGAGGCCATCACGGCCTATCCGACGACAAACAAGAAAGGCGATGCTGACCTGAAGCTTTTGGACAAGAGGCGGGGAGGAAAGCTGTTGTGGAAAAGAAAATGACGGCCAAGGGCGATCTGGCCGTCTTTACGGGGAGCTTCCAGGACCATCAGCCGGTCTTCGCGTGCCCGCATGGAAATCATAGTGTTTTTGGGGAAAGAATTCAATGATCCCGATCAGTACAACGATCAAAGAGCAGGGCGCTCGAAACGAATTACAGGACATCCTGCAGCGCCTAGGAGATCCTCAGGGGTTCTATGCAACGATTGGTGAACGGCTGATCAGCGCATCCAAGGATCGGTTTCGCGAAGAGAACGCGCCCGATGGAACGCCCTGGGAGCCACTGAAGCCCGCGACGATCAAGGCGCGGCAAAACGCTGGCCAAACGCCCATCACCATCCTGCGCTCGAACAGCAAGGGCAAAAGCGGATCTGCACTGGCGGGGTCTCTGAGCTATCTGGCCAGCTCGGACGAAGTGCGGATCGGATCTCCGTTGCCTTATGCCGCCATTCATCAGTTCGGGGGGCAGATCCGCATTCCCGAGCGGCAGGGCGAGATCTACCGCGCTGACAACGGAGCCGGTCAGCCTGGGCGACGTTTCGTCAGGCAATCGGTAGCGGCACATGTGACCAAAGTCACGATCCCCGCGCATGTCATTCGCATCCCGGCACGGCCCTTTGTTGGTCTGACCGAGGGCGATGAACAGGGTATTTTGGAAGATGCTCGTGACTGGCTCAGCCTTTGAAAACCCAAGCCCGTCAGAAATTGCCGCAGGAACGCCTTAGCGGGGTTTCGTGCCCAGTGATCCGCAAAAAGCACTGAAGGCCTGTTAACCCCCTGTTAAAATCGGCGGACGGGGCAATTTCGTCGCGACCCGAACTTATAGCTTGCGATATCAAGGTCGCTTCCCCAGTCTTGGGGCATTCCAGACCCCATGAGGCCGCCGGACGCCTGTCCGGCGGATTTTGTTTGGCGCTTGTGCCAAATCTGGTTCGTCAACAATCGGACGGACCTCATGACCAACACCCCTCAGAAAGCGCGGATCGAAGTTTTTCGCCCTGGTACGTTCTCGCCCATGGTCGGTGCAGAGATCACCTTTTCGGCGGCCGACCTGAAGGCCGTGGCGGATGCCTATGATCCGGAAACGGCCCCGGCCCCGATCGTGGTGGGGCATCCCGGTAGCGATACGCCGGCATACGGCTGGATCGAGGGGCTGGAGTATGACGAAAGCCAGGAGCGTCTGTTCGCAGATCTGCATGAAATCGAGCCTCAGTTCAGCGACCTGGTGAAAGCAGGGCGGTTCAAGAAGGTCAGCATGTCCTTTTTTGGTCCCGATCATGCGGCCAATCCCAACCCCGGCGCCTGGTATCCCAAGCACGTCGGTTTTCTGGGGGCGGCGGCCCCGGCCGTCAGCGGACTGAAGAACGTGGCTTTCTCCGGTGCCGAGGGCGTGACCTTTGAATTTGGTGAGCGCGGCTTTGAGGAAGCCGCCTCGCTGTTCCGTGGGCTGCGCGATTTCTTCATCGAGCGGTTCAGTCTGGAAGTGGCTGACAAGGTTCTGCCGTCCTGGCGCATTGAATGGCTGGATGACACGGAGATTGAGCCGAAGGACGGCAATGATCCGGTTTTCACCGCTCCTGTTCCCCAGGCGACCCCTCCCTCCACCCTCAAACCTGAAAAGGACTCTGTCGTGACCAAATTGACCGAAGCGGCTTTCGCGGATCGCGAGGCCAAACTGAAGGATCGCGAAGCCAAGCTGGCCAAGCGTGAAAAGAAAGCTGCGCATGATGACAATGTGTCGTTTGCGGAAAGCCTGATCGAGGCGGGAAAACTGATCCCGGCCAGCAAGGATGACCTGGTTACCGTTCTGGATGCCATGCCCGCCGACCAGTCCGTCAGCTTTTCCGAGGGCGGTGGCGATGTCGCCCTGGGGGATGCTGTTCGTAAAATCTTCGAAGCGCAGCCCGAAGTGGTCAGCTATGGCGCGCTGGATCTGTCCGATGGTCCCGCTGGCGACGACGCGCCGGCTTCTTTCGCCGCCGATGGCAAACCTGTCGACCCCGACAGTCTGAGAACCCACAACCAGGCGCTGGACTATCAGCGCAAGAACCCCGGCACCTCTTACGAGGCCGCCATTGACGCCGTGAGCTGATCGGAGATTTCCATGCTGCGCACCTATCATTCCGTTTTGACCCTGACCGCCACCATGACGGCCACCTGCAACGCTGGTGACCTGGTCGGTTTCGATGACGCTCCGATCACCGCTGCTGATCAGCCGGTCAAGGGGATCGCCCAGGTTCCCGCCACCGAAGCGGGGCTGGACATCGGCCTGACCGCCATCGGCGAAGAGACCGTGACCGCTGTTGGCGTCATTGCCGCAGGGGATCAGCTGGTCTCTGCGAACGGCGGTGTCTCCGCTGCCGGCGTCGATCCCGACAATGCCTTTGCCACCGCCCTGACCGCTGCCGCCGATGGCGAGCTGGTCCAAATCCTGATCCGCTAAGGAGTTCTGACATGAACCAACCCGTCAATCAGCGCACCGCAGGTGTCGTGGACCCGATCCTGTCCACCCATGCTCGCGGCTATCGCAATCTGGAATTCATCGGCCATCTGCTGTTTCCGCGAGTCACCGTGCCGACCCGCTCGATGCGCGTTCTCAAGTTCGGCAAGGAATTTTTCCGCATGTTGAACACCCGTCGCGCGCCCGGCGCGGACAAGAAGCGCGTTCAGTATGGCTATGCTTCCGACCCTGTCTCTCTGGTGCAGGACGCTCTGGAAGGTTTGGTTCCGATCGAGCACCAGGAAGAGGCCGCAAAAGTTCCGGGCAACGATCTGGGTCGTGGGGCCGTGAACATGGTGTTGAATGTGGTCGATCTGGGCCTGGAGTTCGATATCGCGGCATTGGCGCGTGACCCGGCCAACTATGATGCCAATCACAAGACGGCCCTGGCTGGCACTGATCGCTGGACCGATGATGCCTCTGACCCCAAAGCGGATATCGACGCCGCCCAGGAAATGATCCGTCGCTCAATTGGCCGGTATGCCAATACGCTGGAGCTGGGGCCGAGCGCATTCAATGCTGCCAAGAACCACCCGAAGGTCAAAGAGCAGTTCAAGTACACCTCGAAGGATTCGATCACGGCCGAGATGCTGGCCGCCTATTTCGACGTGGCGCGCGTAATCGTGGGCAAGGCGGTGTATCTGCCCGAGAACGCCGACGACGACACGCTGGCAACCGATGTGTGGGGCGATGACGCGATCCTGGCCTACGTTCCTATGCAGGGCGAGAACTTCATGGTGCCGTCCTATGGCTACACCTACGAACTGAATGGCTATCCGCAGGTGACTAAGCCGTATTTCGAAAACAGCAATGACAGCTGGATCTACCCGACCAAGACCGAGCGCCGTCCCTATCTGACGGGTGCAGAAGGTGGGTTCCTGATCCAGAACGCAGGCGATGCCAGCTAACTGCTGATCTGATCACGCGGAAAGTGGCGCATGCCACTTTCCCTTTCTCAACGAGGAGAGACCCTTGGAAACCCTTTATGATGTGACCCTGATTGGCCCGGCCAAGATCAATGGCAAGCACATGGGCGTTGGAGAACCCGTGCAGGTTGCGGAAAATGACCTGCGCCTGTTGGTGAAGGCCAAGGCTGTCGCGCCGGGCGAGTTGGAAAAACTGGATGACCCGGAGGCTGAGGTCGCGCTCAGCAAAGAGGCCGAATTGCTCGGTTTGGAACAGGCGTATGAGGAGCTGGGCGAAGAATTCGATGCGCTGAGCAAGGAAAATGCGCGCCTGACCGAGCAGGTCAGCGACTTGACGGCTCAGCTGGCTGAAGCTGAAGCGGACAAAACCAAACTGGCTGGTGAGATCGCGAAAGCGGACCAGGCGATTGAGGCGATGAAGGCAGAGCTTCCCGGTGCATCCGAGGAAAAGGCCCCCGCCAAGCCCACGGCGAAACCCACCGCCAAATCATCCTCGAAAACCGCCGCCAAGGGCTGACGCCCACCGCTGGGCGGCCCCCCGTGTCGCCCAGGCCCCCTCACTCCAATATTCGGAACTCCCTCATGCCCACTTCAAAACCCCACGCTGGTCTGCCCGTAGCGGGCTGCGCCGCTCAAAAAGACAATGCCGTCGCGACGGTGAACGAGAGCAAGTATCTCGAAGAGCGCGTTTTGCGGTTTCTGGATGAATTGGTCGCGGATGCCGAACTGGCTGCAGACCCGCGTTGGTTTGCAATCGGCCGGACCAGCATCGAGCAGGGGTTCATGGCGGTCAATCGGGCGGTGTTCAAGCCCTCCCGCGCCTGCCTGCCCGAAGATGGGGCGCAGTGATGCCCTATGCCGCCCTCCAGGACCTGATCGAGCGCGCCGGTGAGAACGAACTGCGCCAGATCGCAGATCACGACAGGGACGGTATTGCCGACGCCGATGTCATTGCTGCGGCTCTTGAAGATGCCGAGAACCAGATCAATGGCTATGTCGGCACCCGTTACCAGGTCCCGCTTGATCCGGTCCCCGCCTTGGTGCGGACATGGGCGGTTTCGATCGCCCGCTATGTTCTGCACCGCAACGGTGCCCCCGAGCATGTTGAGGCCGACTACAAGGATGCGATTTCTGCACTGAAAGATGTCGCGGCAAAACGGATCGCCCTGCCGGTTGCTGAAGGTGAGACCGCCCCGGCCGTGACAGGCGGTACGACCTTGGCAGCACATCCCGAACAGGTCTTCACAGCTCAGAAACTGCGGGGGTGGAAGTGATGCTGAGCGAGATCTTCAATCACCTGTCAGGCAGTTTGCCAGACGAGATCTGGGCAGGCGTTGAGATCGCCGAGGATATCGACGTGCTCAAAGAGATGGCGGGCACCGTCGAGGACGCCACCGTCATCATCATGCCCTGGGGGGAACGGGCCGCGCCCAACAGCCGGGCCACGGGTGGTGTTTTGCAGCGCGTCGAGCAGCGGTTCACCACAGGTATCGTGCAGCGCGACTTCTCGGGCCGTCTGGGGGCCGAGCGCGCGACCCGAACAGACAGCCTGAAGGGGGATATCGAAGCCGCTTTGCTTGGTTTTGAGATCCCCGGATTTGATGAACCCTGCGAACTGATCGGGGGCGAGACCAGCCCGATATCGCGCGGTGTCAGCATCTACGTTCAAACCTGGGCTGCCGCCCGCTTCCTGACAGGAGAGTAACATGCACCAAATGCCCAAGACAGGCGGACGCCACAAGCGTGATCCGAAAAAGGGTCACCTGAGCGTCGAGCAGAAACCAACCCGCCCTGCAGACCCTCCGTCGCCGACCGGCCCTGCCGTTGTCGAAACGGACACGACCGAAACTGCCGCCTCTGAAGCAGCGACGACCAAGGGAGACAAAGCATGAGCATTCGTCGTTGGAACAAGCTGGCATTCCTGCACAAGATCGAAGCTGTGTATGGCACGGATGTGAACCCGGCCGCCGCCGACGCGATCGTCGCGTCCAATATCACCTTCACCCCGATGCAGGCGGATGAAGAAGCCCGCGACCTGCTGCTGCCCTATTTGGGCAACCAGGGTACAATCCTGACCGGCGAACATGGCCGCATCGAGTTCGATGTAGAGATCGCCGGGGCCGGAGCTGCGGGCGCCATTCCCAAATATGGATCGTTGCTGCGGGTTTGCGGCCTGGCGGAAACCGTGACCGCCAACACCGATGTCACCTATTCGATTGTCGAGGACGATGTTGAAAGCGGTACGATCTATTTCAACAGCGATGGTGTGCAGCATATTTTTGTAGGTGCGCAGGCCAATGTTCAGCCGGGCTTTACCGCCAAGCGCATTCCCAAGTTCCGCTTCAGCCTGACCGGCCTGCTTGGCACGGTGACCGACGCGGTTCTGCCTACCGTGACCGATGCGGGCTGGGTGACGCCGGTGGCGGTCAACAAGGCCAATACCGCCCTGAGCCTGCATGGCTGGGCAGCGGTTGCGCAAAGCCTTTCGCTGGACCTGGGCAATGTGCTGACGCCGCGCTTTCTGATCGGCGAGGAAGCGGTGCGCGTCACCGATCGCAAATCGACCGGCACCGCCGTGGTGGATGCCAAATCGGTCGCGACTGTGGATTGGTTTGGCATCGCCCGCGCGCGCAGCCGTGGTGCTTTGAGCATCCAGCATGGCACCACCGCTGGCAACATCGTGGAGATCTCGGCGCCCGCCGTGGAAATCGGCGCTCCCTCGCAAGGGCAGGAAAACAACATCGTCAATTATTCGCTGCCTTTGGGGCTGCGTCCTGTGAACGGGCGTGACGAGCTGACGATCACGGTGCGCTGACGCCATTCCGTGGGGATTGATGAGCGCACTGTGAGGGGGCGCAACATTTCAAACCATCGCGCCGGGATGGCGGGCGTGGATGGTCAGGAGAAGTACCCGAGGGCCGCAGGTTGTGGCCCCAGCCATCACACAAACGGAATATGGAGAAGACCCTCATGAAATTCATCCTCGCCGATACCCCGCGCTACTGGTGGCCCGTCGTTGTCAAAATGCCAGACACGGACAATCCCGGCCAGTTTGCCGAGCTGAGCTTCAAGGTTCTGTTCGAGCCGCGTGACCAGGACGCAGAAGCCGCCGAGCGCGCCCGCGTCCTGGCCATTCTGGATGCCGCCGAGCAGCTGAAGGAAGACCGGATGTCCCTGGCGGCCGTCATCAAGGATTGGGACGAGATCGTGGACACTGACAAAACCCCGGTGCCCTTCACCGCAGCCAAGGTCGATCAGATGCTCCGCCAGCCCTGGGCGCGCGTGGCGGTTTGGACCGCCTATCACGAAAGCATGGCGGGCGGGGCTCACCTGGGAAACTGAGGGACGCGGCCAGAGCCTGGGCAACGGCCCGGCTTGGCCGCTCTGACGATCGCGAACCTGTCAGGATTGACGATGAAATCACCCGACAGTTTCGCGCGATGGGGGCAGAGGTGCCCGCGCAAGAGACATGTTCTGACAAAGATGCAGGAGGGTTCGAGGTGTTACCATCAAACTGGAAAAGCGTCTGTGCCTTTCTGGCCTGCGAGACCCAATGGCGGGTCGCTGCGGGCATGGCAGGGCTGATCTGGCTGGGGTTGGACTATCAGGGCGTTGATGTCGTTCTGAGGCGCAGCGGCGCAGATGAGGCCGTTTTCGCGGATATTCAGATCATGGAATTGGAGGCTCTGGTGGTCTTTGGGGAGGCACATTCGTGACCGCGCCGATTGATGTCCTGCTGAGTTTCCGGGCCGATGCCAGCCAGTCGATTGCCGAGATCGCCAAGGTTCAGGGGGCCATCCTTGGTCTTCATAAGAAGGCTGAAGACGCAAGCCGTCTGACAGTCCAGGGTGGGGCGAGCGGATTTTCGGGGTTTACGTCTACACTCACCCGTGAGCTGTCCCAGGCGACGAAAGCCAGCGCCGCTGCGGAGGCGGAACTGGCCAGCCTGACCGGGTCGGCGCGGGCGATCGCTGCAGCCTGGGGGCAGGCCGGGGCCAGCTCGGACAGGTTCACAACCAGCCTGTCAGCGCAGGTTGATGCACTCATGAAAGCCAGCCGCGAGAACGAGGCCTGGCAAAACCAGCTCAACCAGGTGCGCGCACAGTTCAACCCGATCTTTGCGGCCTCACAGCAGTATGAGAGCCAGTTGCGCCGCATTGCCGAGGCGCAGGAGCTGGGGGCAATTTCCGAACGCGAAGCGGCTCAGGCACGGGCCAGTGCCGCGCAGATCATTGCGCCGATGAACGATCAACTGGCCGAGAATGCCCGGCTTGCGCGGGGTGCCGGGGCGGCGAATGCCTATTACCTAGCTCAGTTCAATGACATCGGCATGATGGCTCTGATGGGTCAAAACCCGATGGTTCTGGCGCTGCAACAGGGCACGCAGATGAACCAGATGACCGCGCAGCTTGGCGGTGGTAGGGAGGCGTTTTCGGCGATGGCTGCTGGCGCGAAATCCATGCTCAATCCGATGAGCCTTGCAACGATCGGCATCATCGGTCTGGGCGCTGCTGGCGTTCAGGCTTTTGGCTCAATCACGCCCAAGGCAAAAAGCCTGCAGGAGGTGATGGGCGAGCTGGAAAGCACGGTTGACGCCTATGCGAAAAGCAGCGATCGCGCGCGGATGTCTGCAGCCGACCTTACCGCCGAGTTCGGATCGGCCTCGCAGATTGCCAAGGACTTGCTCGTTGATATCGCCGCCCTGGACCGCCGAGCCGCAGCACGCTCGGCGACTGACAGCCTGAAGGCACTGGCCTCCAGTCAGGGTGTTAGGTTTGGCGAGGAGGCTGACTTTGCCTCGTCTGCTCTGGGATCTATCCGGGATCAGTTCGGGCTGAGCCGGGCGGAAAACAAGACGGCCATGGGGATCGAAAGCGCGATGCGATGGGCCGCCGATGCGCAATCTTTGGAAAGCCAGATCAAGGCATTGCAGGTTCTGCACAAACGCGCCCAGGAGGCCGCCGCGCTGCATGATGGTATTTCGAAAGAAGAGGACGCTTTTATCTCGCAGGTTCAGGCCCTTCTGGACCATTTGACCAAGCTACAGGCCCAGGATGAAAACGCCGGTGGCAAGGCCGAGATCAAGCTGGTGACCGCTGACTATGAAAAACAGGCGGAGCTGTCGCAAACCATCCTGCAGCATGGCGAAAACAGCCGCGAAGTCGAAGTGCTGCGCAACCGTCAGGCGCGTGAAGCGCTGAAGCTGCGCCTGGATGAATTGGGCGTCGAGGAGCAAAGCGCGGAGGCGCAGAAGGCCTTTGCTGCACTCGATGCGCAACAGGCCGCCAAGGCGCGCGAGGCCGCTGCAGAGCGCGCGCGCCTCGTCCAGGACAATATGACCTCGCTGCACCAGGAGTTGGCGATCACAGAAGCGATCCTGCGTCATGGCGAGGGGCATGTGAACGTCGAGCGGCTGCGGACGGAACACGCAAAGAACGCCCTGCGTACCAGGCTGAAAGAGGCCGGGGTTGCGCGCGATCAGATTGAGAAGGCCGTCAGGCTTTTGTCGCTGGAGCGGGAGCGCCGTCGCGAAGTAGAGGCGGTTCAGGCGAAAAAGCGGGCATCCGACATGCTGGGCGATCTGCAGCGCGAGGCACAGATTTCGCAGGCCATTCTGAAGCATGGACGCGATAGCCTGCAGGTCAAGCGCTTGCAGACACAAGCCGCGCGCGAAGAATTCGAGCTGCAGCTAAAATCCCTGAAGGTCTCTGAGGCCACCAAGGGTGTGTTGCGCAGCCAATGGGAGGCCACCCACGGTCAGAACAGTGTCGATCCCTTTGGCCGGGCAGTTGCCGCTCAGCAGATTCTGAAAAACCAGACAGCGAGCATCGAGCGGCTGAAACTGGAGGTCGCGCTTGTCGGTCAGAGCGCGGCAGTGCGGCGCCGTGTTCTGGCGCTCTATGAGGCCGAGGTTGCGATCCTCGAGCGCGGGATTGATGCAGGCAGTTCTTATGCGGATCAGATCCGCGCGCAGGCGACAGCCTCCGAGGAGCTGCGCGCCGAGCTGGCCCGCCAGGCACAATCTTGGGGCAGTGTTCATTCGGCGGCCGAAGGCGCGATTGACGGCGCGACCGACGCTTTGCTGGACGGGGATTTGTCCGGTGCTCTGGACAGCATCGAGGACGAAATCAAGGGGCTCTTTGCTGAGCTTGCGATCAAGAATCCTCTGAAGAATGCCATCTTGGGCACCGAGCTGGGCACACTTCAGGACCTCGGGGGGCTGGGCGGTATTTGGAAGCGGCTGAAGACCGGCCCGGCGGCGATTGACAGCCCCGCCTCCTTGGCCCGCCAGGCCGCTGCGATGACGGTCACCACGCCCATGGTGACGATCACCGCAGGTGCAGTTTCTGGACCGTCTGTGGGCTTTGGTGGTGCTGATATGGGCGCGCGCGCAGGGTTGATGGGGTCGAGCGCGATCCAGCAACAGATCTGGGATTTTTACTCGGCCAAAGGGCTCGCGCCCCACCAGGTTGCCGCGATCGTTGGCAACGTCTCGGCCGAGAGCGGTTTCAACCCACTGGCGGTGGGCGATGGGGGAAATGCGTTCGGCCTGTTTCAGCATAATGATCGGGCGGGCAAGCTGTTTGAGTTTATCGGCGGTCAGCAGAGCCTGGGCAATGTGCAGGCGCAGCTGGAGTTTGCCTGGCACGAGCTGCTGACCTCCGAGAATGGGGTACTTAAGCGTTTGATGGCCTCCGAGAATGTCTATGAGGCGAACCAGGCGTTTATCGGGTTCGAGCGCCCCTCGGGGTGGAGCCCCGGCAATCCACAGGGCGGTCTGGGTTGGGATCAGCGCCTGGCTGCCGCTGAGGCGGCCATGGCCAAGTTCACTGCAACGACTGGGACGGCGTCACAGGGCCTGGGAACTTTGGGTTCGGGATTCGATACATTCGGGCAAGCTTTGATGCAGAATTTGTCAGGAGGTAGCGGGAGCGGATCTTTCCTTTCAAGCCTTTTGGGGACGGCATTACACGCGTTTAAAATTCCGGGGTTCGTCAGAGGTGGCAATCATGCTGGAGGCATCAGGATCGTCGGGGAAGAAGGTCCCGAGCTTGAATATACCGGCCCCAGCACGATCATTCCCGCCGACTTGACCCGCCAGATACTGACCGCTCGTCAGGGGCCAATGATGACGGCCACCCCAGCAAACGTCACCTTTGCACCAGTGATTGCGCCGATCAACAACAGCTCGGCGATGCTGGATATGCAGGTTCAGGAAAGCACCGATGCGCGCGGGCAGCGCAGGTACGATCTGGTTCTATCCGATGCGGTAGCGACCGGCACCGGCGCGCGCGGCGGGCAGGCAGCCAAGGTCATGGGCAGCCGCTATGGGCTCAAACCTCGGGGGATCGCGCGCGGATGATTGCGACCTGGCCCGATACCCTCCCGCGCCCCGAGCGCAAGACCTGGAACGCCCAGCCCCAGGACGCGCGCCGGAAGCGCCAGCATGATGGCGGCCCGCCGGGCTATCGCCGCCGTTTTTCGTCGGCGGCTGAGTTTGTCACGCTGTCGGTTATTCTGACGCGGACGCAAAAGGCCGTCTTTGACCAGTTCTATCGCCTGGAATGCGCGCACGGGGCACATCTTTTCTGGATGCCGGACCCGACCACTGACGGCTGGGCGCTTCTTGATGAGGATGATCGGCCCTTGCTGGTCGATGACAATACGCCGCTTTTGGTTGCTGCAACATGGCTTTGTGCCTGGGGCGATGAGCCCCCGCAAGAAAGCATCGCAGGCCAGGTCGAGTTTCGAAAATCTTTTCAGATTGTGGTGATGCCATGAGCCGCAGAATTTCCCTGAACGCGCGCCAGGCGCATGATGAACACCACTCGGCTGAGATCGAGGTTGTCCTGTTCGAAATCAACCATCCGGCTCTGGAAGGTCCGATCCGACTTTCCACGGACAACACGGAGCGCCTAAGCGTGGACCCGTTGATCTATGGGACGCGGTCAGCCTGGCGCGGGGCCAATCCGCTAAGCGATCCATATCTTTGGATCATCGCGAGCGCTGTCATTCCTGACGACAGCGAAGACGTACCTGCTGCCTCGCAGATCGTTCTTGAGAATTTGGACGTCCGCATGACGGAAGTGCTGCGCAGCTTCACTGAGCTGGCGGAGATGCACATGGCTGTGGTCCTGGCCTCCTCTCCTAGCGACATCGAGGGCGAATGGCTCGGTCTAAAGTTGATGAACGCCGAGGGAGATGCGGGTCAGATTGTTTTGTCGCTGTCGCGCGAAGAGATCGAGCTGGAGCATTTCCCCTCCGGCCGGATGAGCCGCCACAAGTTTCCGGGGCTGCACCTATGAGGAGGATAATCAAACTCATTAACCGGATATTGCGCCGCAAAGCCAAAACCCGCCGCCTAGAGCCGCCAAGTTTGGCGGCTCAGGTGGAGGCTTCTATCGGGAAATTTTCACGGGCTTCAAAGGCGTTGGAAGCTGCTTATTCACCAAAGCAAAGAGATCCTTCGTGATGCGGTTAATCTCTGGCATCATCTGTCCAACCTCTGCCGGGATGTGCACTTTGGCATTTTCTTCGGCCTGCCAAAGCAAGTTCTCCAACGACTCGCGTACCGTGGGGTGCTCAAGTGTCAGTTCGGCCAATACGAGGGATATAAAGGTTGAGTGGACAAGCTGCGTAAGCCGAAGCTCTTCAAGCTCATCGAGTATTTCCTCTTCATTCATCAGGTTCGTTCTTTCGTGGTTGCATCACTTAGGAATGAATGTCGGAGGGCGTTGGGGCGCCCTCCGACACTTGATGGGTAACAGCTGCGTATCGCTGTCCCAAGAGGGGAAACCCGAATGACCTGGTCCAACAGTTTCGTCGGCATCCCCCATAAAGACCTCGGTCGCAGCCGCGAGGGTGCGGATTGCTGGGGCCTGGCCTGCATCATTTACGCAGAAGAGTTGGGCATCAGCTTGCCGGACTATCTGGGCTATGGCTCGGCCGAGGAGCATGGCGAGATCTCGGCGCTGATCGAGGGGGCGCAGGTTTCTCCCCTGTGGCTGCCCGTCAGGGGCCCGGCCATCGCGTTTGACATCGCGGTGTTTCGGCGCGGCCGGCTGCCCACGCATTTGGGCATAGTGGTGCGTCACGGGATCATGATCCATATGGCAGCCGAGGACGCGGCCAAACACCAGGAGTATCGCCAGGGCCCCTGGGCCAATCGCTTCGCGGGGCATTATCGCCACCATTCAAGGGCTGTTGAACGCCCAGTTCAAATCGTCTCGGAGGCCCCGCGATGAAGGATTTACCGATCCATGTTCTGGCCACCACGGCGATTGACCCCGGCCAGTATCGCCTCAATTGGGATATGCCTTACGGCCTGAGTGTGGACCAGATCATTCGCCAGGCGCTGCCGGCGGTTCCCGACAATCAATGGGGCCAGTTGCGCGTTTCGCTGACCTCGCCTAAAGGCACGGCCCTGCTGGCGCGCGAGTATTGGTCTCAAACTCGACCCAAGCCGGGTGTCCAAATCGTGATCCGCCTTATCCCAGCCAAAGACACATTGCGCTCGGTTCTCCAGATTGTTGTATCCGTCGCGGCGGTGGCGATCGGCAACGTATTCGGCCCAACCGTGGGGGCCGCCCTGGGGATCGGGAAAGCTGCCGGTACGGCGCTCGTTACGCTGGGCGCCAGCATGGTTGGCCAGCTTTTGGTGAATGCTCTTATCCCGCCCGCCACCCAGGAAGATGTGCGCCAAAGCTATTCGATTTCCGGCTGGAAAAACCAGCTCGATCCCGACGGAGCCGTACCAGTGGTGCTGGGAACAGTGCGTTTCGCACCGCCCTTTGCTGCGCATCCTTACACGGAAATCGTGGGCGATGATCAGTATCTGCGCGCGTTGTTTGTGCTGGGCGAAGGCGAGCTGGCGATCGACGATATGCGGATCGGCGAGACCAGCCTGTCAGAATTTGACGAGGTGGAAACCGAGGTGCGCTATGGAATCCCCGGCGAACTACCTGTCAGTCTTTTCCCCAATCAGATCGTCGAAGAGCAGATCGGCGTCGAGTTGACGCGCCCGTTGCCGCGCGATGATCTGGGTGAGGTCATCGCGGGCGAGCCTGCTATCGAAACCCCGGTTGTGCGCACCACAGGCGCTGATGCCTCGGGCGCCAGTGTCATTCTGGCCTTTCCCGCAGGCCTGGTCAGTTTCAACGATAAAGGCCGCAAGCGGACCCACTCCGTCCGTGTGCGCGTCGAGCAGCGCCTGGTAGAGGCCACTGAGTGGCAATTGGTCGAGGAGCTGGAGATCGCCGCCAGCAAAACCGAGGGCTTTTTCCGGCAGCATTCCTGGGACTTCCCATCGCGCGCGCGGTGGCAAGTGCGCCTAACCATGTTGACGGATGAGACCGAAAGCAGCCAGGTGCAACAACGCACCAACTGGGCGGCGCTGCAAACTCACCGCCCCGAATACCCGCTGGCCTATCCGCGCCCACTGGCCCTTGTGGCTGTCAGGATCAAGGCCACCCACCAACTCAACGGAGCTTTGGACAGTTTCAACGTGCTGGCCCGTCGAATTTGCGCTGACTGGAATGAAGCGACGCAAAGCTGGGTCGCCCGCGCAACGCAAAGCCCTGCAAGCCTGTACCGCCATGTGCTGCAAAGCCCCGCCAACCCCAAACCAGCTGACGATGCGGACCTTGATCTCGCCCAAATTGAGGAGTTCGCAGAGTTCTGCACCGCGAAAGGCTTGACCTATAACCGAGTTCTTCAGGACAAAGGCACAACTCTGCGCGACATCTTGGCCGAAGTAGCAGGAGCAGGGCGTGCTACACCGCGCCATGACGGACGAACCTGGGGGGTCGTCATTGATCGCCCTGACGAGAACGCGTTGATCGTAGATCACGTCAATCCGCGCAATTCTTGGGCCTTTAAATGGCAGCGCGCCTACGCAGACCCGCCCCATGCATTTGTCGTCACCTTTAAGGACGCTGGAAACGACTTCAAGGAGACACAGCGTGTGGTGCGCTGGCCGGGCTATGATGGCGACATCGAACTGACCGAGGCGCTGGCTTTGCCGGGTAAGGTCTTTGCAGATGAGGTCTGGCGCGAGGCCCGCCGCCGCCAGCTCGAAACCATCTATCGCGCCGACACCTATCAGGCCACACAGGATGGCGCAGTTCGTGTGGTTACGCGCGGGGATGCGATCATGCTGTCTCATGATGTGCTGAGCCGGGTTCAGCTCGCCGCACGGGTCCGCGCGGTCAGCGGCAACGCGGTCGAGCTGGACGAGCTGGTCACGATTGAAGAAGGCCAAACCTACGCCATCCGGTTTCGTGTTTTTGCAGGCCAAGAAGATTTGATCGGCACGTCGGTTGTTCGCCAGGTCAGGGCGAACATCGGAGAGACCCAGCTTTTAAGCTTGGAGGGCAACGGCGCTTTGCCGGCGCAGTGGGATGTTGTACATTTTGGTCCGCTGGCGTCGGAAAGTGCATTGCATATCGTTCGCGGCGTTGAAGCGAGCGAAGATATGTGTTCGATCCTTCATACGATTGATGCAGCTCCTGAGATCGACGCCGTTCTGGCGAATACCGAAATTCCCACCTGGTCTTCCCGCGTTGGAGAGGAGCTGGATGCAAACCTGTTGCAACCGTCAGCCCCGCGCTTTGTCTCAGTCGCCTCGGGTCTGGATGGCACTGATGAAGAGGGCCTGATCACCTTCCTTATTGAGCCGGGTGCGGGCGCGATTGCAACCGCGAGCTATGAGCTGGACCACCGTCTTCATGGCGCCGAGGCCTGGTCAACCGTCTCGATCCCGGCCGCCAACGGCGGTGGAAGCCTGGACCTCTACATGACTGGAGATGTGGTGGAGCTACGCTTGCGCGGTGTCAGCGCGACCGGAGTGACGGGGCCAGATAGCGCAATCCTGACAGTCAATGTTGGTGCGGCGGACACGGCCATCCCAGAAGCGCTGGACGAGGAAGCCATCACCGTTACAACCCATCTGGGCGGCGCACTGATCCAGTTTGCTACGGGCCAAGATGCAAGCACCGCGCAAGTGCAGCTTTATCGGTCCAACTCGGCCGTGCTGGATCGTGAGACCGACGCCGTGGGTGCGGCCCTGACCGTAGCCCCGCAGCAGAGCCATACCCTGAGCGTGGGCGATACCGGGCGCACCGACCTGGTGGTCGGCGGGCAGATGGACAATGCTTTGTCCTGGACGTTGGGTGCGGGCTGGAGCATCGGTGCGGGCGTGGCACAGCATAGCGCAGGCAGTGCCGATGCGATCAGCCAGGCCCTGAGTGCATCGGCTGGAAAATACTACCGGGTTGCGCTCTCTGTCTCGGGCCGCACGGCGGGCACGGTGACCCCGCGCCTGACGGGCGGGTCAGATCGGCCTGGCGCGGATATCGCGGTGGATGGCAATCATAGCGACCGTATCCAGGCGGTAACCGGAAACGACGCGATCGAGCTGCTGGCCAGCTCCGATTTCGACGGCGCGGTCGATGATGTCACCGCCTATCTCGAAACAGCCGCTTGCCTGGATCAGGGCTCACATTTTCTTTGGCTGGAACCGCAAAACGCGGACGGCGTGCCTGGCCCACTGGCCGGGCCCTTCATAATCACAATCTACTAGGAGGAGCGGAACATGGCTGCAGCTGGCGTTCGCGCAACAACACTTGATCCGGTTACGATCGTTGATGAGCTCATTGGAAATCGCGACGGCAGCACCGTCCGTGTGTCGATGCCCAGCGTCCGACAGATTGTTGGAATGGAGCAGCATATTGGCAATCTGGGCTGGGTGTCCTTTGGGGCCACAGAACCGCTGGGAACCCAGAAAATTCAGGTCGGATCAAATTGGTACGCTCCTGAAGCCATCGTGATCGGTATGACCGGCCAGTCCAATGCAGGTGAAAACGCAGGCCAGACCGGGGGCGATCTGTCCACCCACCCGGATGTTTTCGCCTGGGATCATGTTGCTGGAGAAATCGTTCCCGCGCAGCTGGGGGCGGAACCCTTTGCAACCGCTGGCCAGATCGCGTCCGTGGCCTTTTCCTGGGCCAAGCGTCTGGCAACGGAATTGCGCCGCCCTGTGCTGATCGTGAACGAGCCGGTGGGTGGCTCCGGTCTGGCCACGCACCTGCCCGGCGGCGAGAACTTCACCACCTTTGATGCGGCGATGACGGCGGCGCTGGCGGCTGCATCCGGCGCGCTGGTGGCGGACAAAGATACGGCTGATTTCATCGGGATGGTCCATGGCGAGGACTGGTCGGATCTGGGGCCTCTCTACACCATCAGCGAGGAACGGTTCGGCGAATTGATCGAAGGCTGGCGAGCGCAAAGCTGGTGTGATGCGCGCACCGGGCTGATCTTTGGCGAGGTGATGCGTGAGGCCGATGGTGGCACCGCTCACCGGGCGAACCGGGAATGGGCGCGGCTGGTGGCCTCGGGCTGCTATGACAACCTGCGCCTGGTCAGCGCGGCCGGTCTGGAGCTGCAGGGCGACGGTATTCACGCCACGGGTCTGGGAATCGACGAATACGGGCGGCGCTTCGCGGATGTCTCGTTGGGTCATGACCCCGGCATTCGATCGGATGCACTGCACTATGCGGGGCTTGGTCAGGCCGCCACGATCATTGATGGCGAGTTGTATCATCTCGCCGCCGAGATGCCGTTCGATCCGACCACGGGGGACGCGGATACGGTCACTATCGGCAGCGTGGTGGGCGGCGCGCCTGTGGTGTTCGATCTGGACGGGGTGCAGACCAAGACGGCCACGGATGAGATCACCAAGGCAGTCAGCCTTGTGGTTGAACAGCCTGCCGCGCGGCTGAAGGTCTGGCTACCAGCTTTTGCGGGGGAGGATCAGCCCTATACGTTGGCCGTGAACAATGCTGATCCCACCGGCCAGATCAGGGGGCTGACCCTGGGTCCGAAAGCGCCGCTGTCGCAGATCTACATCGCGGGTCATACAGAGTTCAGCGGGTTGGTCGAGCCGCGCCTGTGGCCCCGAACCCTGACGACTTTCCGTCTGCAAAAAGCGCCCAAAGCGGACTTTTCGAAGTTCGTGGCCGAGGATATGCCGGCGGGGCTGACCTTGCTGAATTTTGATGATTGCTTCCTACCCGAGCATGTGCGCGCGGATATCACGGCGGTCAATGCGGCGCGCGGGGGCGCCATTGACGTGCAATCGCTGGGCCGCACCGCCGGGTCCACCCAGCAGCACGCTTTTGCCAGCGTCACGGACCTGACGGACGCCATTGGTGACGGGTTTGATGTGGCGGAATGCTCAATCATTCATCTGCGCAAGGATGACTGGGTCTATCAGGTTCAGCGGGACGCCACGGCACCCGTTATACCCGGTATCGCGCCTGCGGGATACCGCCTGATCACGCGCGATTTCCCCAGCCGCGAACTGGCCAGCGCCGCATTGCAGGCAGACTGGCGCCTGCCGGATGGGGAAATCATCGCCGCCGGTGGCCTGAACTACGCGTTCAACAGCGCGGCGGGCGATCCGGTACATGCAATGCCGGGTGTCGAACCGTCAGGAGAAGCCGAGTGCCCGCATTTTGGGCTGTCTGGCGACGGAGAGACGGATGACACCATGCGCCTGGCCGAGGCGTTCGCGTGGTCGAAAGCATCTGGCAAGACGGTGCATGGTCGGCTTGGTGACACCTACAACATCACCAGCAAAATCACCCACACAGGCACGGTCAAGTTTGATGGGCGTGGCGCTGCGGTGCGCAAGTCCACGAATGGTGGCACGTTTGTTTTTACTCCAGAAATAGAAAGCTACGACCTGGCGGAAGATTACGTCGCGGGGAGCACCAACCTCCCTGTCGTGGACACGGGGACGGCATTGCGGCCCGGTCAGGTGATCATGGTCGTCTCCGATGCGAACGAGCCCGGTCAGCGCGACAAGGGGAGCGCGACCACACAGTATCGCAAGGCGCGCTACGCCTTTGTGGGCCGGGGCAGCACCACGACCAACGTGGTGCTCTCCCGACCTCTCGATAAGATCAGAGGCGTACACCCAGCGGTAAGCGCGGGGGATGAGGCTCTGGTTGAGGCGTTCACCACGGCATTTAACGCACGCATTATCGTGCCCGATATGAGTGCTGAGTTTGCTTTCAAGAACGTCCACGCCTGGTACGACGATGGCCATGCGGCTGGCCAAGGGGGCGCTCTGTGGACCGGGACTTTCTTGAAAATCGGACCTTACTCCCATGGGCTGGTCGAAAACCTGCGCCAGACGCGTGGCTATGACGCCATGATTTCGAATATCGGTACATACAACCTGACGCTCCGTGAGTGTCACGCCGAACATCTGGCCAATGATCCCGAAAACGACCAACATGGCTACGGCGTCTCGGACACTGGGCTGGCCACACACATTTACGGCCTGACCGGGATTGATGACCGACACGTATACACGACCAACAGCGTTCGTATCGCTGTTGGCGAAACAGACCTGTTGAAAGTAGCTGGCGCTGCGAACACGCGAGGCGCACGGGTGTATGGGTTCTATGGTGAAGGTGGTGAGAACGCCCCGCTCGACACGCACCAAGGATGTGAGGACATAATCTTCTTCTCCCCCTACGTGGCGGGTGCGTCCGGCAAGGCCGCGGCTTTCCGGGGGGATGTTACCGTCCATAAGCTGCAGGTGCGCAACTGCAAGTACGGTGTGATGTGCTTTACGGAATATCAGAGCGGGGACGCTGATGAGGACTTTTTCACAAACAGCAAGCGCCGAGAGGACATGACAAAGGTGGAGCTTACCGATCCCGACATCGAATGCGAAGGCCCGCCTTTTGACTTTTCCAACGCCACCCTCGAGGTAAACGGAACCGCGCGGATCAAGGCCGCAACGCACAGGCTCTTTGGTGATGTTGTTGAGGGCGCAGCAGGTCGAAGCAAGGGCAAACTGATCTGGGGCGCTAGCGGCACGTTCGAAGCGTCCGACTTCGACGGCGCTTTACCCCTTGAAGCCTTCGATGACACGGGCGTTTTCGATCTCGATGAACCTAATGCGCTTGTGAAGAACGCAGCAGGGTTCCCGAAGACCGAAGTGACAATCCTTGACGGTGTGGACTTCACAATCGACGTTGCAGCGGCGACCGCCACAGCGGTGCGGGGCTTTAACTGTGGCGATACTGCAACCGATACCGCAGTAGAGAACCGGGGCACGTTGCGGATCAAGCTGCCGTCGGACGGCGTTCTGTTCGGCCCGGAAGGCGAGTTCAGCGGGTCGGGTTTGTACCGGTTCGAACTGGACGGTGCCGCTGACAATGCGGTCAACCCAAACCTTGTCGGTCGCCGGGTCAATGTCGAGGCCGTCGATGGCTCGGTGCGCTGGTTCGCGCCACTGCCTTCGGGCGAAATGCAAACGCTGTATGTTGACGCGGTCGAAACCAACCTGGATCCGGGCGATACCGGCGCCGAGGTCGATGACGCCTATGTTCCCAAGGTGGTGCAGGTGGCCAATCATCTGGGAACGATCGGATCGGGCCGCATTCATTTGCGCCAGGTGTTCAAGAAGACGGGCAGCAATGCCTCAGCCAACTTGAAATGGGATACGTTCGGAAGCTATCAGGACCAGTTTGATATGCCAGCGGGCGACGCAGTTTGCCGGTTTGACGCGGAAATCATCATCCAAAGCAACACCAGTTACACGACGATCGTGGACTGGAAATCCTCGGACGGGACGGGCACTGCGGCCGACATGAACCGCCAGAAGGTTCTTTCCGATACCCATGCGGGCCTGGACGCCGCCACTGGCGCGATCATGAACCTCGATCCAACCATTCACGCCGCAGACACCGTCGCCTCGGTGCTTTTTGAACTGAAGGTTTCTGAGGGCGGGTTCTTCTGAGGCTGCGCTGAACAGAAAGAAGGTGGAGGCGCAAAATAGCGCCTCCACACCGGGGGCACGATCGACAAATCCATCCCCCGCCGACCACCAGATACTCATGGCCGCTCCTGCCCTTTAGGGGCGGCATCACATTGAGCTGAGTTGAGTAAATGAAACATGAACAGCGTTGCGGGAAATGCGCCCGACTGCTATTCAAAATGGACGACAACGCGCTGACCGGCACCCTTTCAATCAAGTGCCCGCGTTGTAAAACGATCAACATTCTGAGGCCCCAGAGCCCCCAACCCAAACGCCCCGAGCGTGACGGAAATGAGGTCTCATGTGGCTCTTTGTACCACCCAAAGACATGACGAAATTCGTGGCATCAGCCTTTGCGCCGGTGTCGGAGGACTGGATCTCGGACTGCACCTGGCAGAACCCGGATATCGAACTGTGTGCTATGTCGAGCGAAACGGTTTCGCCTCGGCCGCTCTCGTGGCGCGGATGGCAGACGCGTCCTTGGCTCCGGCTCCTGTCTGGGACGATTTGCGATCCTTTGACGGCCGAGCGTGGCGCGGCAAGGTTCATCTCGTCTCTGCCGGATATCCCTGCCAGCCCTTCACCCTCTCAGGGTTGCGCCGAGGCGAGGACGACCCCCGCCACTTATGGCCGCAGGTCGCGCGCATCATCAACGACCTCGGCCGGGATATCGCCAACCTGTTCCGCATTCTTCAACGCCACTATCCGCAGTTCATCGACACTTTGCGGTTCCAACTGACCACCCGGGTCGAGTTTGAGCGCCTGGTCGCCACGCGCCCCGAAACCCTGACAGACCTGGAGCGCGCTGCGCGGTTTTTGTATCTCCAGCGCACTGCCTTTGGCGGCAAGGTCACGGGGCGGAATTTCGGCGTGTCCCCGGATCGGCCGGCGCGGTTCAACCTGTCGACCTTGGAGCCGATGCTCGAGGACGTTCATTCGCGCCTGTCTGGCGTTGTGATCGAGTGTCTCGGGTATTCAGAGTTCATCCGCCGCTACGATACCCAAGGCACCCTGTTCTACCTGGACCCGCCTTACTGGGGCTGCGAGGATGACTATGGGAAAGCCATGTTCGCCCCCGAGGATTTTGAACGCTTGGCGGATCAATTGGCGGAGCTGAAAGGCAAAGCGCTGATGTCCATCAACGATACGCCCGAGATTCGGGAAATTTTTGGCGGGTTCGATTTGGTCAAGGTGGAGACGACCTACACGATCTCGAAAACCCGCAATGCCCGACCGAAGCGGGCAGAGCTGCTTGTCTGCAAAGATCTGTCAGGAACCTTGTAGAGGGATGTCAGAAATGGCGCAGGTCAGCGGGCGTGGGAAAATTTTTGTCCAGAAGCTAGTACAAAAAAATCCAGAAGCTGGCGCGCCGCTACACTCCCCAGATTATTCAGCTTCAAGAAGTATTGGTAAGTAGTGATTAGTAATGTGAGAAATTCTTGCCCGATGTTATGGGTGCAAAAACTCCACCTAAGTGCTTGATTTTTTTGGGGAAATTTTGGGATGGTGTTGGAGGCGAGTACCGGAATCGAACCGGTGTACACGGATTTGCAATCCGCTGCGTCACCACTCCGCCAACTCGCCGCCGTGGTGTGGTATCAGGCACTTAGAGCAAGTCCGAGCCGGGTGCAAGTGGCTTGCGGCAGTTTTCAGGGGGCAAGGGGTGTTCATGCTAACTGGGGCGCAGGCGAGGCCTTGTTTTGGCTGCCGTCCCCATGAGCAAAGGCAGTCTACTCAATGAAGGCCACGTCTTGTTCCTCGCTGGCGGGTCTTTGCGCGCGGGGGCGGAGGTGCCGAGCAGGTTCTTCGTGATGACCCCTCAGGTAAGCGCATAATCCGAAGAGGAGGGGCCTGGGCCCGCCCTGAACCCGCAGAGAGTGGCTTTGGAGGGCTTTGAAACATACATATTCATAAATGATGTTGCGTTAGGGCTTTCCCGCGCTATCCTCGCTGGAAAGGGAGGCCCAGATGACCGTTTTCAAACCCAACCGTCGAGAGATGCTGAAACTTGCTGCGATGGCGCCGGCCTTTGCTTTGCCGGGCGCGCTCCGGGCTCAATTGGGGGCGCCGGGGGGCGAAAACCCGGCGTATTTTCGCTTTAGCCTGGGCGAGACCAAGTTGACGATCCTCTCGGATGGGTATTTCTCGCTGCCGACCAGCGGGGTGGGGGTGAACGCGGACCCTGCTGATGTACAGGCTTTCCTGGAGCAGCATTTCCTGTCCCCGCAAAATGGATATTCCCACACCAATCACCTGCTGATCGAGAAAGACGACGCGACCATTCTGGTTGATGTCGGCTCGGGCAACCGGTTCTTTGATACGGTGGGGCGGCTGATGGACAATCTTGAGGCAGCGGGCGTGGACCCGGCCTCGATCACGCATGTGGTGATCACCCACGCACATCCCGATCATATCTGGGGGATTCGCGATGATTTCGACGAGGCCTTGTTCCCCGATGCGCAATATTTCATGGGTCGGGCCGAGCACGCGCACTGGATGCAGGACGATCTGGTCAATCAGGTGGACCCGACGGAACAGCAGTTCGTTCTGGGGGCTGTGAACTCGATCAATTGCGACGGAGTGGAATGGAACCTGCTGGAGGACGGTGACGAGGTCGTGCCAGGCGTGCGGATGATTGCGACACCGGGTCATACTTTGGGCCATATGAGCGTCGCGCTTGAGGACGGGGGCAAACAGCTGATCGCATTGGGGGATTGCATGTCTCATGCCTATCTCAGCTTTCAGCGACCCGAGTGGTACAATGGCATCGACGCGGATGGCGCGCTGACAGTGGCGACGCGCAAACGCCTGCTGGACATGTGTGCCGCTGATCGGATTGCGGTGCTGGGCTATCACTTTCCGTTCCCGGGTGTGGGCCATGTGGCCCGCGATGGCGGGGCCTATCGCTTTGTACCCGCGCTTTGGCAGTTCTGAGGACCGAGGCATGGCATGGGGCCGGTGTGGCCTAGGCTCTGGTCTTCGGGGCGTGGCTGGGGTATTCGGCGAGGGTAATACCTAAGTGGGGGTCCCATGTCCGAAAGCTCTGCCTTTGAAACGCCCGGTCCGGTCGAGGCCGCGCTGCGCGACGCGATCAGCCCGATCGAAGAGATCATCGAAGAGGCCCGCCAGGGCCGGATGTACATTCTGGTCGATCACGAGGATCGTGAGAACGAGGGCGATTTCATCATCCCCGCACAGTTTGCAGACGCCGCTGCGGTGAACTTCATGGCCACCCATGGGCGCGGGCTGATCTGCCTGCCGATGACGGCCGAACGCGTTGACCTGCTGGGTCTGCCGATGATGGCGGTGAACAATTCGTCGCGCCATGAAACGGCCTTTACTGTGTCGATCGAAGCGCGCGAAGGCGTTAGCACCGGGATCTCGGCCGGGGATCGCGCACTGACCATCGCAACGGCGATCAACGAAGAAAACACCATGGCATCGCTGGCCACGCCGGGGCATGTATTCCCGCTGCGCGCCAAGCGGGGCGGGGTGCTGGTGCGCGCCGGTCATACCGAGGCCTCGGTGGATATTTCGCGCCTGGCCGGGCTGCACCCCAGCGCCGTGATCTGCGAGATCATGAACCCGGATGGCACCATGTCGCGCCTGCCCGAACTGGTTGAAATCGCCAAGGAGCACGGGCTGAAGATCGGCACTATTTCGGACCTGATCAAGTACCGCTCGCGCAATGATAACCTGGTGGTGGAAACCTCGCGCCAGACCGTGAATTCGGAATTTGGCGGCGACTGGGAAATGGTGCTGTTCACCGACCAGACCCATGGCGTGGAGCATGTGGTTATGATCAAGGGCGACATCACCACGCCCGAACCCGTTCTGACCCGGACCCATGCGCTGCACGAGGCGACGGACGTTCTGGGGCTGGGGCCGAAACCCTCGTCGGAACTCCCCCGCGCGATGCAATTGATCGCCGAAGAAGGCCGTGGCGTGGTCTGCCTGTTCCGCGAGCCGCGCAACAGCCTGTATGCCCGCGATGAGGTCGATGACGCCGGCGTTAAAACCATCAAACAAGTGGGCCTGGGCGCGCAGATGCTGTCGAAACTGGGTCTGCACGAACTGATCCTGCTGACCGACAGCCCGCGCACCAAATACGTGGGTCTGGACGCCTATGACCTGACCATCACCGGTACTCGCCCCATTCTGGAAGGAAACTGACATGGCCGGACACGAAAGCCACTATATCCTGCCGCGCGCCGAATTCGATAAGCCGGTGAAAATCCTGATCGTGGTGTCGCCTTACTACAAGGACATCGCTGACAATATGATCGCTGGCGCCAAGGCCGAAATCGAGGCCGTCGGCGGCACCTGGGACCTGATCGAGGTGCCCGGCGCTCTGGAAATTCCCACGGCTATCGGCATCGCCGAACGTATGTCGAATTTCGATGGCTATGTGGCCCTGGGCTGTGTGATCCGCGGGGAAACCACGCATTACGAAACCGTCTGCAATGACAGCAGCCGCGCCATCCAACTGCTGGGTCTGCAAGGTCTGTGCATCGGCAATGGTATCCTGACCGTGGAAAACCGCCCGCAAGCCGAGGTGCGCGCTGATCCCGCCGATCAAAACAAAGGGGGCGGTGCGGCCGCTGCGGCCTTGCATCTGGTCGCGCTCAGCCGTAAGTGGGGCGCCCAGCGGAAAGGTGTGGGATTCGTTCCCGACGCCGAAGAATTCAAGCTGGCTGGCGAACTCAAGGATAACCCCAAGGCATGACCACCGAACCTGCATCTCAGCCAAAGAAGCTGTCGAATAACGCAAAGCGCAAGATGCGCTCGGCCTCGCGGCTTTACGCGGTTCAGGCGCTGTTCCAGATGGAGCAATCCGGCCAGACCGTGAACGCTGTGATGTACGAGTTCAAAGACCACCGGTTCGGCGCCGTCTATGAAGGCGACGAAATGGCCGAGGGCGATCTGGATCTGTTCTCCAAAACCATGATGGATGCGGTGAACTGGCAGGCCAAGATTGACCAGATGACCGACCGCGCGCTGGTGGCCAAATGGCCCATCACGCGGATCGACCCGACCTTGCGCGCCTTGTTCCGCGCCGCCGGTGCCGAGATGCTGGAAGGCGAGGCCCCCGTGAAGGTCGCGATCACCGAATATGTGGACGTGGCCCGCGCGTTTTTCCCCGAAGGAAAAGAGCCCAAATTCGTGAACGCCGTGCTGGATCACATGGCCCGCGAAGCCCGGCCCGAGTCGTTCTGACCCGACAATTTCGCGGATTTAGCGGGATTTAACCCTATTTGACGTAGTAATATTGCGCAAAACATAGGGTTTTGAGCATTTATCGGCGCAGTGCAGCATTTCGCGCTTGTTGAGCGATCTGTTTGACCTATACTTTTGGCATAGGATCAAAACGGGAGCTGCCAAATGCCCAAACTCATCCGCATGTATATCACCAACGTTCTGATCGGCTTTGCCATTGCCGCGGCCTTCGTTGCGATGCTGCTGTATTTTAACCTGGGCAATCTTTGGCATCTCGTAACGCATTCGGACATGGGAATTCTGGCCGTTGTGATCCTGTGGTTTGCCAACGGGATCGTCTTTGCCGGTGTGCAATTCGCCATCGCCGTGATGCGCATGAAGGATGACGATGATGGCAACGGCGGCGGCCGTCGTGACCCGATCCGCATCGACATGACCAAACCGGTTCGTGTCCGTCAGGAAGCGCCAGCAAAACGGAACTTGATGCGTCGCTAAACGCCTTTCATATCCCGCAACGAACCGGCCTTATGGGCCGGTTTTTTTGTGCCTGAATGGGGAAGGGCGGCGGGCCCGCAGCGACCGTATGGTTATCTCATTCCCGAGGACCTGTATATACAGGTGGGCGCCAGGTAATCAGACCAGGGCCTGAACAGAGCCAGCTCCCTCGGAATTGCTTAAGGCCACCGGAATGCAACCGTGTATCGAGAAGAGCAGAACCCGCCTTTGCGCTATCTAGTGCGTTGGGCCGCGAACGGCAAGGGGGCACGGGGCTTGCATTCGTTCATGTTTTGTTCATACTTGCCACATGGATGACCTGCTTCAACCCGGCCAACTGTTGGCGCGCGGCGTGTGCCGCCACCTGAACGGTTATGGCTTCGTCTCGATCGAGGAGTTCGTGCCCACGCGAGGGTTGCGGGTCGATGTGATGGGTTTGGGCCCCAAAGGCGAGCTGTGGGTGATTGAATGCAAATCCAGCCGCGCCGATTTTCAATCAGACAGCAAATGGCAGGGGTATCTGGAATGGTGTGACCGATATTTCTGGGCTGTGGATGCAGATTTTCCGACCGATCTGCTGCCCGATGACACGGGTCTGATCATCGCCGACCAATACAGCGCCGAGATCATTCGCATGCCCGCGCAGGACAAGTTGCCCGCCGCGCGGCGCAAGGTGCTGACCCACAAATTCGCCACCCATGCAGCGCGTCGCTTGCAGGCGCTGCGGGACCCGCGGATTTAGCGTTTGACGGTTTTGGCCGTGGCGACGGCCGCCAGGATTTCCTCGGCGATCTCGGTGGCTTCATCCGGGCTGAAATCCATCGGAATTTCAAATTCACCCGCTTCGATGAACAGGCGGACCATGCCCTCGGTGGTGGGGCCGATTTGCAGGTTTGCCTCGATATCGCGTTCGGTGTTGATGCCCATGGCCGTTCTCCTTTGATCCTGTCTCAGCTAGCGAGTCCGGGCTTGCTTGGCAAGAACCCTCGGCGCATCCTGTGATCATGAGCGAGGTGATTTTACGCGGGTTGCAGATCGGGGACGCGGGCTGGTTGATTGAACAGCACGCCATTCTGTATGCGCGCGATGAGGGGTTTGATGCCACATTCGAGGCCACAGTGGCCGAGATTCTGGCCGACTATATCCGCGCCCATGATCCCGACAAGGAACGCGCCTGGATCGCGGAGGAAAACGGCACCAGGCTGGGCAGCATCTTTTGCGTGCGGTTGGCTGACCAAACCGCCAAGCTTCGCTTATTTTTGCTGACGCCTCAGGCGCGGGGCAAAGGGCTGGGGCATCGTATGCTAAGCACCTGTATGGCGTGGGCGCGCAGCAAGGGCTACGTCCGAATGGAGTTGTGGACCCATGAAAGCCATAAAGCCGCCTGCGCGCTCTATGCGGCGCATGGGTGGTCGTTGGACAGTTCCGTCCAGACCCACAGTTTCGGTGTGGATGTGGTGGAGCAGATGTGGAGCGTCACCCTGTGAAAAATGCAATCGGGGATATGTCAGATTTCTGAATGAACCCTCTTGCATTCCCCAGCCGGGGCAGCTAAATCGCCCCCCAGTGCCGCCTTAGCTCAGTTGGTTAGAGCGCTGGATTGTGGATCCAGAGGTCCCCTGTTCGAGCCAGGGAGGCGGTACCATTCTTCCTCAGAACCAGCGCGTTAGTCCTGTTCCAGTGTGATCTCGCGCACCAGTTTTTGTGTCGTGCGGCTGTAGATCAGAACGCGGTTGTCGTCGGTGACGATGGCGTACCAACGGCTGGTCTGTGTATAGGCCTCGGGTGTGGTGCCGGGGGGCAGGGTCAGCACTTCGGGGAAGTCAGGCGGCGTTTGATTGTAGCGGATGACAATTAGGACAACGATCGCTACAACGCCCGCTATCATGGTGACGGTCAGAAGGGTGACCAGCACCTTAAGGAATTTCAACAGGCCCGCATCCACGGGCTGATCTGGGTGCTGAGGGGTGTCTTCCATGGGGTCCAACCGTCTATCCTTTGCCATTCAGGCAGATCCGCCTGCGCGTCTTGATAAGGCGATTTCGCGCGATGCGCCAGAGCAGGCCTCGTTGTCGCGCACCCGGCTGGCCAAACTGATCGAGGCTGGCGAGGTCACGCTGAACGGTGTGGTCGTGTCCAGCCCAAAGGGCAAGGTGTCCGAGGGCGACGTGATCCAGGTCACCGTGCCCGAGGCCGAGGTCACCGACCTGATCGCCGAGGACATCCCCCTGACCATCGTCTACGAGGACGAGCACCTGATCGTGGTGGATAAACCTGCTGGCATGGTGGTGCATCCGGCGCCTGGTTCGCCCACGGGGACGCTGGCGAACGCGCTGATGCATCATTGCGGCGACAGCCTGTCCGGTGTGGGTGGTGAAAAACGCCCCGGCATCGTGCACCGGATCGACAAGGACACCAGCGGGTTGTTGGTGGTTGCGAAATCCGACAAGGCCCACCACGGGCTGGCGGATCAGTTCCGGGCCCACTCGGCCGAGCGGTATTACCAGGCGGTGTGCTATGGCGTGCCCGATGCCAATGATCCGCGTCTGCGCGGTGTGCGCGGTGTCAGCTTTGAGGCCGGGAACATCATGAAGGTCACCACCCATCTGGCGCGGCACAAGACCGATCGCCAGCGTCAGGCGGTGTATTTTGAAAACGGTCGCCATGCGGTGACACGGGTGCGGATCGTGGAACCATTTGGCGCGCCGGCGGTGGCCTGTCTGGTCGAATGTTGGCTGGAAACCGGCCGCACGCACCAGATCCGCGTGCACATGACCCATGCGGGCCACGGTCTGGTGGGCGATCCGACCTATGGTGGGCGGCGCAAACTGGCGGTCAAAAACCTATCGGAAGCAGGTGTTCAGGCCGTGCGCGATTTCCCGCGTCAGGCGCTGCACGCGGCGGTTCTGGGGTTCATCCATCCGGCCACCGGCGAAAACCTGCGCTTCGAAAGCCCGCTGCCGCAGGACATGCAGGATTTGATTGCCGCCCTGAGGGGCTGATTTGCGCACGATTGCGGCGGTAACAAACAGCACATGCGCGTGAGCGCACTGACATATTCATCGTATTTCGACGGAACCGGCCACATATATCGTTAAGATTTTTGACGATGGGCGTCTTGAAAGGCGCTGGCATGTCTCCTAGATGGAATGTTAAGCCCCTAAACATTAGGAGGAGCAACAGGTGAGTAACTATGCAAATCTTCCCGCCCCGACCCCCGAAGGCGGTCTGAACCGTTATATGCAGGAAATTCGGAAGTTCCCGATGCTGGAACCCGAAGAAGAATACATGCTGGCCAAACGCTGGGTCGAGCAAGAAGACACTGAAGCCGCGCATAAGATGGTGACCAGTCACCTGCGCCTGGCCGCCAAGATCGCCATGGGCTATCGCGGGTATGGCCTGCCCCAGGCCGAGGTGATTTCCGAGGCCAATGTGGGCCTGATGCAGGCGGTGAAACGCTTTGACCCAGAAAAAGGCTTCCGTCTGGCGACCTATGCGATGTGGTGGATCCGCGCCTCGATCCAGGAATATATCCTGCGGTCCTGGTCGCTTGTGAAGCTGGGCACAACCTCGGCGCAGAAGAAACTGTTCTTTAACCTGCGCAAGGCCAAGGCACGTATCGGTGCGTTTGAAGAGGGCGATCTGCGCCCTGAAAACGTCACTCGGATCGCCCATGATCTTGGCGTGACCGAAGAAGAAGTGATCAGCATGAACGGCCGCATGTCGGGCGGGGATGCGTCGCTGAACGCCACCGTCGGCTCGGAAGGCGAAGGCACCATGCAGTGGCAGGACTGGCTGGAGGACGAAGACGCCGACCAGGCCGGGGACTATGCCGAGAAAGACGAGCTGGACGCCCGCCGCGAGCTGCTGGCCGAGGCCATGAGCGTTCTGAACGACCGCGAGCGGGACATCCTGGTGCAGCGCCGCCTGTCCGAGGAAACCGTAACGCTGGAGGATCTGAGCGGCCAATATGACGTCAGCCGCGAACGGATCCGCCAGATCGAGGTCCGGGCCTTTGAAAAACTCCAGGCCCGGATGCGTGAACTGGCCGCGGAAAAAGGGATGCTGACCAGCGCCTGATCGTGTTAAAATGGAACCCGGCTCTGATCTCAGAGCCGGGTTTTTTCATGTCTGGATGTCAGGACGAGGGCAGCAATGAACGACGAAGACAAGGTAAGCGGGCGCCTGCACGGAGAACAGTTCGAACCGGACAGCACCGAGGGGCTGCTGATGCGGATCGTACATGTGCTGATCATCGGGATGATGATGAGCGTCAGCCAGACCATTCTCGGGGCACTGACCCTGATCCAGATTGTCATCATGGCGCTGAACAAGGGCGAGCCGAACGAAAACTTGGCCGATTTTGGCACGGACATGGGCGTCTGGATGGCCAAATCCGTGCGCTATATGACCGGCGCCAGCGATGTCAAACCCTGGCCCTGGACCGAGCTGGACTAGGCCATGACTGTTCGGCGCATCGTTGCCAATCTACCGACCGATGGCACCGGCAAGGCGGCCGCGTTTTACCGCGATCTGCTGGGGCTGGATGTGCTGATGGATCTGGGCTGGATCACCACTTTTGGTGCGTCCGACCCGGCGCCGGTGCAGGTCAGCGTGGCCACCGAAGGTGGCAGCGGGACGCCTGTGCCTCATCTGTCGATCGAGGTGGACGATGTCGAGGCGATCCACGCCCGCGCGCAGGAATTGGGGTTTACCATCACCTATCCCCTGACAACCGAACCCTGGGGCGTGCGCCGGTTCTATGTGCGCGATCCGATGGGCAACGAGATCAACATCGTCGCCCACACAGGCTAGATCTTATTTCAGGATACCGGGCCAATTTGCGTCTGCGGCGGCGATCCGGCCAGGAATATCCTTGGACCAACGCCGACGCACACCTTTGGAATAGTTCAGGTACAGCTTGCCCTCGTAGATCGTCCAGGCATCCGGGGCGGTCGGCGCGACGTAGCCTTCTGAGGCCGCATAGGCGCAATACCCCCCGTATTGAGGCGCATAGGCCGCTGGGTCAGCCTGGAATTTCGCGCGGTTTTCCTCTGACGCAAACCGCCAGGTCGCGCCCATCCAATCCAGGGTGATGTCCTTGCTGCCCTTCACAGGTTTGCTTTCGGTGAAATAGGCAACGACATCGCTGCCATCCACGGCAATCCCGTCTTCGGCATAGATTTTGGGCGACATAGCGTGGGCAATGTGGGGCAGGGCGGCAGCGGCTGGCAACATCAGCAGAAAGGCGCGGCGATCAAGGGACATTGGGGTTTCCTCCGGTGTGTTTTCCCCAATGTGGCGGACAGCCTGCCCGCGCGCTATCCCCCTCACGTCAGAGTGATGGTGCGTTATTGCGTGTCAGCGCTTGCCCCTATAGCTGTGCATCGCGTTTGACCCCAGAAAGGAGAGCCGATGATCGCCTATGTTTTGCTGTTCGGCTCGGCCTTTGTTGCGGCCACGATCCTGCCCATGCAGTCCGAAGCCATCTTGGTGACACAGCTGGTACAGGGCCAACACCCGGCGCTGGTGCTGGTGGCTGTGGCGACGGCGGGGAATGTGTTGGGATCGGTGGTGAACTGGTCTCTGGGGCGCTATCTGCTGCGGTTTCAGAACCGGCGCTGGTTTCCGGCGTCCCCTGCGCAGTTGGAGCGTGCGCAGGGCTGGTATCACCGGTTCGGGCGTTGGAGCCTGCTGGCCTCTTGGGTGCCCATCGTGGGCGATCCGCTGACCGTGATCGCCGGCGTGATGAAAGAGCCGCCGGCGTCGTTCTTCATTCTGGTGCTGATCGCCAAGGGCGCGCGCTACCTGGTATTGGCTGCGGCGACCTTGGCGTGGCTATAGGGGGCGTGGCTGTGAAGGTCAGTCCTCCATCGCCTCCAGCTCGTCGATGAAACCTTCGATCATGGACAGGCCCTTGTCCCAGAATTTGGGGTCGGTGGCGTCCAGGCCGAAGGGGGCCAGCGACTCTTTGTGGTGCTTCGATCCGCCTGCCTTCAGCAGGTCGAAATACTTGTCCTGGAACCCTTCGGGCGCGGCTTCATAGGCGGCATACAGCGCGTTCACCAGCCCGTCGCCGAACGCATAGGCGTAGACATAGAAGGGCGAATGGACGAAGTGCGGAATATAGGCCCAGAAGGTTTCATACCCTTCCATGAAATCGAATGCCGGGCCCAGGCTTTCGGCCTGCACCGACATCCACAGCGCGTTGATGTCATCGGGGGTTAGCTCGCCTTCGCGCCGGGCAGCGTGGAGTTTGCATTCGAAATCGTAGAACGCGATCTGGCGGACCACGGTGTTGATCATGTCCTCGACCTTACCGGCCAGCATGACTTTGCGCTCTTCCTTGGTTTCGGCCTTTTCCAGCATTTTGCGGAAGGTCAGCATTTCCCCGAACACCGAGGCCGTTTCGGCCAGTGTTAGCGGGGTCGAGGACAGCATTTCGCCCTGATCAGCCGCCAGCACCTGGTGCACCCCGTGGCCCAGTTCATGCGCCAGGGTCATCACATCGCGCGGTTTGCCCAGATAGTTCAGCATCACGTAAGGGTGCACCTCGGTGACGGTGGGGTGGGCAAAGGCGCCGGGGGCCTTGCCGGGTTTCACGCCCGCGTCGATCCAGCCCTTGTCGAAAAAGGGCTGCGCGATCTCGCCCATACGGGGATCAAAGGCGGAATAAGCCTCCATAACGATGTCTTGGGCCGCGTCCCAATCGACGGTCTTGGTGTCCTCCATCGGCAGGGGGGCGTTGCGATCCCAAACCTGCATCCGGTCCAGACCCAGCCATTTGCGTTTCAGCTCATAATACCGGTGCGACAGGCGCGGATAGGCGTCGACCACGGCGTTGCGCAGCGCCTCGACCACCTCGGGTTCCACGTCGTTGGACAGGTGCCGCCCGGTCTGAGGCGTGGGCATCTTGCGCCAGCGGTCCATGACCTCTTTTTCCTTGGCCTGCGTGTTGTGGACGCGGGCGAAGGTTTTGATATTGGCGGCAAAAACGCGGGCCAGCTCGTGCGAGGCGGCCTCGCGTTTGGCGCGCTCCTGCTCGGTCAGCAGGTTCAGCGTGCCTTCGATGTTCAGCTCTTCGCCGTCCACGGTGAATTCCAGCCCGGCGATGGTTTCGTCGAACAGTTTTTCCCACGCGTCCCCAACAACCCCCAGATCATGCAGGAATTGTTCCATCTCGTCGGACAGTTGGTGCGGCTTCATCGCGCGGATGCGGTCGAACACGGGTTTATAGCGGGCCAGATCGGCGTTTTCGGCCAGCATCGCGGCCAATTTGTCATCCTCGATCCGGTTCAGTTCCAGCGTGAAAAACACCAAGGGCGTGGTGAAATTGGTGATCTTTTCCTGGCAATCGGACATGAATTTCGCCCGCTCCGCATCCACCGTCAGCTGGTAATAGCGCAGGCCCGCATAAGACATCACGCGCCCGGCCTTGGTGCTGATCTTCTCGTTGCGCAGCACGCATTCCAGCAGGCCATCAGCATCCAGCGTGTCCAGCTTGCCCGCGTAATCGGCGGCAAAGGCGGCGCATTCGCCCTCCAGCCAGTCCAGATCGGCGGTCAGCTCGGGCGCGTCATCGGCGGCATACAGATCGGTCAGATCCCACTCGGGCAGATCCCCCAAACCGTCAGAGCCGGACCCGGCATTGGCGTCGCGCACGGGGAAGGGAAGCTGGAACATGGAAGACCTCTTTTCTGATTGCCCAACAGACATAGGACGGGCGCGCGCGGGCCTCAAGGGCTTGTGCGTGGCGGGCGTGCGGATATGGTGGCCTTCGAGCAAGAGGGGAGCATCATGCGTTACGTTCGCTATGGTCAACCGGGGGCCGAAAAGCCCGGAGTTCTGGATGCCAAGGGCCGCGTGCGCGATCTGTCTGGCGTGGTCAGCGATCTGTCGGGTGAGGTGTTGGGCGCGCTGCCTCAGGTGGACCCGGAAACTCTGCCATTGGTTGAGGGCGAGCCGCGTCTGGGCATCCCTGTGGGGGGGATTGGCAAGCTGGTCTGTATCGGACTGAACTACCGCGATCACGCCGAAGAGGCCGGGATGGCCATCCCCGAAGAACCGATTGTTTTCATGAAGGCCACAAGCGCGCTGAACGGGCCGAATGATCCGGTGCTGATCCCGCGCGGGTCCCTAAAATCGGATTGGGAGGTCGAACTGGGCGTGGTCATCGGTAAGCCTGCGAAATACGTCAAGGCTGCGGACGCGCTGGACTATGTGGCCGGGTATACGATCGTCAATGACGTGTCTGAACGGGCCTTTCAGGCCGAACGCGGCGGGCAGTGGACCAAGGGCAAAAGCTGCGACACCTTTGGGCCTGTCGGTCCGTGGCTGGTCAGCCGGGACGAGGTGCCTGACCCGCAGAACCTGAACCTGGAACTGGATCTGAACGGCAAACCGGCGCAGCGCGGGAATACCGCGTCAATGATTTTCACCGTCGCCCAGATCATCGAACATCTGACCGAGATGATGAGCCTGCAACCGGGCGATGTGATCGCGACGGGGACGCCTCCGGGTGTTGGAATGGGCATGAAGCCCCCGCAATTTCTGAAATCGGGTGACGTGATGGAACTGCGGATCCAGGGGCTGGGGGCTCAGCGCCAAGAGGTCGGGCAGGACTAAGCCTTAGCAGGCAACTTTTTCGGGATCTGCCATGCGGGCATCGTCAAAAAAGCGCAGGATGCGGGTCATTGCGTCTTGTCGCATCTGTGGCGTTTCCATCAGGACCTCGTGTTCACCATTTTCGACCATGATCAGCTCGCCACCCGGCCAGCTGGCCATGCGGTTTTCGATCCGCCGTGGGTCGACGATACGCTCGTTGGTGCCCAGGAAGGTCAGGCAGGGCAGGTTGGGTGCGGGTAGGCGGCTAAGCTCTAGCGTTTCCTTTAGCGCCTCGTGCAGCCAATTCAGGCTGGGCCCGCCCAACGACAGTTCTGGATGCGCCATAATGTGATCCTGCATAAGTGTATACATGTCCACATCGGTGGTTAGAGTGTTGTTTTCAAAGGGCTCTGCCAGAACATAGGCCTGAGTCCGTGTGCCCGGCGCCAAACCATGCGATGTCCCCAAAACCCGACTGGCCCAGGTGATCGCCCAAGCAGCGGGGCGGGTCGCTGGGTGCATGATGATGCCCCACATCGGACCGGTAAATACACAGGCCTGAACAGGCAGGCCCTGCATCACAGCGCGCAGGCCAATGGCTCCGCCCATGGAATGCGCGATCAGAAAATAGGGTTTGGGCAGGTTCAGCGCCTCGGCGGCATCGACCATGGCGGCCACGTCATTCTGGTAATCCAGAAATTCATCGACATGGCCAATCTGGGGGTCTTCTAACAGACGGTCGGCCAAGCCCTGTCCGCGCCAGTCCATTGCCAAGGTGGCATAGCCGCCCTGTTCCAGGGCGACCGCCGTATGCACATATTTTTCGGCATATTCCGTGCGGCCGGGAAACAAGAGCACTGTTCCCTTTTCGGCCTTTTGCCCCCACAGAACGGCGCGCACACGCACATCGTCCTGCGTTTCCAACCAATACGCGGCACCATCGGGTGCGATCTGGGAAATATCGGTCAGAAAAGGAGCAGGGGTCATTTCATCAGGCCAGAGCCGCGCCCAGCTGCATGGCCTTACCCATGTCGCCGTCAACGGACAGTTTGCCGCTCATGAAGGCGGCGGTTGGGTTCATGTCACCGGTCATCATTGCCTCGAAGGTGTCGGCATCTGCGGTCAGGGTGACGTCGGCTTCGTCATCGGACAGGCGTGCGCCCTGGGCGTCCACGACAATCGCGCCTTCGCCTTCGATCACGAACTTTGCCGAACCGTCAAAATCAACGTCGGTCATTTTTTCGTTCAGCGCGGCGACTGCGGCTTCCATCTTCTCGCTCATGGTCTCTTCCCTTTAATTTGATAGCCCGGGGGTGGTCAAAATGGCCCGGCGCGTTACAGTTGATATTGTTATGAGCGTGAAGAAATACAATCTCAAACGTATCGTCGCGGCAACCGTGCTGACAGTAACGTTTTCCATACCTTTACAGGGTTGGGCTGATTCTGCGTCGGTTTCGGTGCCGGACATGTTGCAACAGCTGAAGACCGCGGACGAGACCGAAGCCAAGCGCCTGGCCGAAGAGATCGCGCTGCGCTGGGGGCATTCTGGGTCGCCCGCGATTGATCTGCTGCTAAAACGCGGCATGGATGCGGCGCAGCGTGGAGATTTCACCCAAGCGATCGGACATCTGACCGCCCTGACTGACCACGCTCCGGAATTTGCCGAGGGCTGGCATCAGCGCGCCAGCACCTATTTCCAGATGGATCGATACGGTCTGGCAATGCATGATCTGGAACGCGCGCTGCACCTGAACCCGGACAATTTTCAGGCCATCTATGGTTTGGGGGCGATCCTTGAACAGGTTGGCAAGCCCAAACTGGCATTCGAGGTCTACAAGCTTGCGCTAACGGTCTACCCGCACTACGAGGAAGCCAAAGAAGCCATTGCGCGCCTTGGTTCTGCGGTCGCTGGGATCAAGCTTTAGGCGCGGATTAGTCGGACAAGGACGGCCCCACATGGCCCAGAATGCGCGGATCACGGCTGTCCTCGGGCCGACCAACACGGGCAAGACCCATTATGCCATCGAACGGATGCTGGGCTATCGCACCGGCGTGATTGGCTTGCCGCTGCGCCTTTTGGCGCGCGAGGTCTATGACCGGATCGTTGCCGCGCGTGGGCCCTCGGTGGTGGCGCTGATCACGGGCGAAGAACGGATCGTACCGCCGCGCGCGCAATACTGGGTCTGTACGGTCGAGGCGATGCCTGACGGCATGGGCGCCGATTTCGTGGCCATTGATGAAATCCAGCTGTGCGAAGACCCCGAGCGCGGCCATGTCTTTACCGACCGTCTGCTGCGCGCCCGCGGTCTGCACGAAACCGTGTTTCTGGGCGCCGATACCATCCGCAGCACCATCGCCCAACTGGTGCCTGGCGTTGAATTCATGCGCCGTGAACGCATGTCGCAACTGACATATACCGGCCCCAAGAAGATCAGCCGGATGAAACCGCGCAGCGCCATCGTGGGGTTCTCGGTCGAGGACGTCTATGCCATTGCCGAGCTGATCCGGCGCCAGCGGGGCGGGGCGGCCGTTGTGATGGGCGCTCTGTCCCCGCGCACGCGCAATGCTCAGGTCGAGCTGTATCAAAACGGGGATGTGGATTTCCTGGTGGCCACGGATGCTATCGGGATGGGGCTGAATCTGGATATCAACCACGTCGCGTTTTCCTCGATCATCAAGTTCGACGGGCGGCGGATGCGCTATCTGCACGCCAACGAGCTGGCCCAGATCGCTGGCCGGGCCGGGCGCGGCATGTCGGATGGCAGCTTTGGCGTCACCGGCGAGGCCCCCGATCTGCTCGAAGAAACCGTCGAGGCCATCGAAGAGCACCGCTTCACCCCCATCCGCAAGATCCAGTGGCGCAATGCGGCGCTGAAATTCGGCAGCACCGATTCACTGATCCGCAGCCTGGAAGAGCAGCCCAAACACGAATTGCTGCTGCGCGCGCGGGACGCGGATGATCTGAAGGCGCTGAAATCGCTGCAATCAGTGGCAGAAATCCGCGCACGGGCCAGTGATGCGCAATCTGTCCGTTTGTTGTGGGATGTTTGTCGCATTCCCGATTTCAGAGGGATCAGTCACAACGAACATGTGGGTTTGTTGGAGCAGATCTTTAACGATCTGCACGAATATGGGCGTGTCCCCAACGATTGGCTGGCCAAACAGGTGCAGCGGATTGACAGGACAGAAGGCGACATTGACACATTGTCGAAACGTCTGGCTTTTATTCGCACATGGACATATGTCGCTCAGCGTTCAGGTTGGGTTGACGATGAAACCCATTGGCGCGAAGAGACTCGCGCTGTAGAAGACAGACTGTCAGATGCGCTGCATCAGCGACTGACTCAGAGATTTGTGGACCGGCGCACATCGGTTTTGTTGCGGCGGCTCAAACAGAAGGAGGCCCTTTTGGCCGAAGTGAATGATCAGGGTGAAGTGACCGTCGAAGGCGAATTCGTCGGTCGTTTGGAAGGGTTCCGGTTCCGTCAGGATAAAGACGCAACTGGGCAAGAGGCAAAGACTTTGCGTCAGGCCAGTCTGCAGGCGCTGGCGCCGCATTTCAATCTGCGCGCCGACCGGTTCTATAACGCCCCCGATACCGAGATCGACTTTACCGAACAGGGTGGCCTGATGTGGGGCGAGCATGCCGTGGGCAAGCTGGTCTCGGGGGCTGATCCGCTGAAACCCGAAGTGACCGCATTCGTCGATGACGAGGCTGGCGCGGACGTGGCGCAAAAAGTGCAGCGCCGTTTGCAGCACTTCATTGATCGCAAGATCGCAGCGCTGTTCGAACCGCTGCTGGCCATGAGCGCAGATGAAGCACTGCCCGCAATGGCGCGTGGTTTTGCGTTCCAGCTGGTTGAAAACTTCGGCATCATCCCGCGCGGCCAGGTCGCCGACGAGGTGAAAGCCCTGGATCAGGACGCACGCGGCACCCTGCGCAAGCACGGTGTGCGTTTCGGTCAGTTCACGATTTTCATGCCGCTGCTGCTGAAGCCCGCGCCGACCCGTCTGCGCCTGGTGCTGTGGTCGCTGGCCAAGGGGCTGCAAGACTTCCCCGAAGCGCCCCCGCCCGGTCTGGTGACCGTGCCGGCGCTGGCAGGCATGCCCGATGGGTTCTTTGCGATGTCCGGCTATCGTGCCTCGGGCGAGCGCGCGATTCGGATCGATATGCTGGAGCGTCTTGCGGATATGCTGCGCGCCGAAGACAGCCGCGGCGGGTTCGAAGCCAAGGCCGACATGCTGTCGATCACCGGCATGACGCTGGAACAGTTCGCGGACCTGATGCAGGGTCTGGGTTATGCCGCCGAAAAGGGCGAGCGCGAAAAGGTCAAGGCGGCCCCCGCCGAAACCCCGGCGCCCGAGGCACCTGAGGCCTCGACCGAGCCAGAAACACCCGCGGAAACGGCTGAAACGGCCCAAGCGCCTGCTGAAACCGTGGTTGACGCCACCGCCGAGGCCCCTGCAGACGCTGCGGCTCCGGCCGAGCCCGAAACCGAGGTGTTCTATACCTTCACCTGGGGTGGGCGTCGTCAGGGCGGCAACCGCCCGCGTGGGGATCGCCCCCGTGGCAAACAGGGCGACCGTCCCCGCAATGACCGCAAGGGTGGCAAACCGCGTCGCAACTCCAAGGGGGGGCGTCCGAACAAGGCCAAGACCTTTGAATCCCGCCCACCCAAGAAAGAAAAGCAGATCGACCCCGACAACCCGTTCGCAGCGGCGCTGATGGGGCTGAAAGACAACAGCTGATCGCGGGATGACCACCGCGACCGTAAAGCTGCGTGTCGATAAATGGCTCTGGTTCGCGCGTTTCTATAAAACGCGCGGGCTGGCCAGTTCGAAGGTGACGGGGGGGCATATACGCGTCAACGGCACCAAGATCGCCAAGGCCTCGTATGGGATCAGCGTGGGGGACGTGCTGACGCTGCCGCAAGGGAACCAGATTCGCGTGGTAAAGGTCCTGGCCCTGGGAACACGGCGCGGCCCCGCACCCGAAGCGCAAACGCTGTACGAAGATATGACCGAACCCAAGGACGACGTCCCTGCCACGCCTAAATTTGAAGGCAAAGGGCGTCCAACCAAGCGCGACAGACGAAAGATCGACCTTGGTCGCGCTGGGGAACTTGAATGATCAGGGCCATTGTTCTAGCTAAGGCCAGACAAAATGATGGAAGAGAAATATGACCTACGTCGTCATCGATAACTGCATCGCCTGTAAATACACCGACTGCGTCGAGGTATGCCCGGTGGACTGTTTTTACGAAGGTGAAAACATGCTGGTGATCCATCCCGACGAATGCATCGACTGCGGCGTGTGCGAACCCGAATGCCCGGCCGACGCCATCCGCCCGGACACCGAACCGGACATGGAAAAATGGGTCGAGTTTAACCGCAAATACTCGGAAGCCTGGCCGGTGATCGTGTCCAAAAAGGACCCCATGCCGGGCTATGAAGAGAAAGACGGCGAAACCGATAAGGTGACCAAGTATTTCTCGGAAGCTCCGGGCGAAGGCGGCTAAGGCCAATTCGCCATTTGGGCGGTCGTTTCCGATTTTCCTGCCTGAATATGATCAAAAGCCCTTATTCTTAAGGGCTTTTCTGCGTCGCAGCCCAAGTGTTTAAGTTGGGTGCATTTTGTGCTATTATGTCAGACATATGACGAAGATCACTTGATATCTGGCCTTCGCGCTGCTGCCCTTGGGGGCCTATGCGAATACAAACAAACTGACGAGGCGATGCGTTGCCCCGCCAGTTTTCTTGTCGCCTGATGATGGGGATCCTTGCAAGGAAGGATTGCATGAGCAAAGCAAAGAAATCGGAATTCAGCCCGAACGATTACGTGGTCTACCCGGCCCACGGCGTTGGGCAAATCGTGTCCATCGAAGAGCAGGACGTCGCGGGCTTCAAGCTGGAGGTGTTCGTCGTCTCCTTTGAGAAGGACAAGATGAAACTGTCCGTGCCCACCAACAAGGCGCAGGAAATCGGCATGCGGTCGTTGTCCTCGCCCGATGTGGTTAGCCAGGCGATGAAGACGCTGAAGGGCAAGGCCAAGGTCAAACGCGCGATGTGGTCGCGTCGTGCCCAGGAATACGAACAAAAGATCAACTCGGGCGACCTGATCGCAATTGCCGAGGTGGTGCGCGACCTGCACCGCACCGACGATCAGCGCGAGCAGAGCTACTCTGAGCGTCAGCTGTACGAAGCAGCGCTGGAGCGTCTGACCCGCGAAGTGGCCGCCGTCTCGGGCGCTGACGAAGGCGATGCCGCCAAGCAGGTGGGCGATGTCCTGATGAGCCGCGCGGCCTGATCCGACGCGACAAACCGATGATGAAATGGCGCTTTCGGGCGCCATTTTTTCTGCGCGGATGCCCGCAGACATAGGGGCGCCGTGACGGCAAAGTCCTGAATTTTACGGAGGATTTCGAATTGGAGCGGGCGAGGCGATTCGAACGCCCGACCCTAACCTTGGCAAGGTTATGCTCTACCCCTGAGCTACGCCCGCACCATTTCGTGAGGCGGTAAATAAGAAATTGACCCGCGCGGCGCAAGAGGAAAACGACCAAAAATACCGAAAAAATTGTGGATAGATTTCGGGGGGATAGGAGGCAAAATCGCTGCGTGCAGAAACGAAAAAACGCGGCCGAAGCCGCGTCTTTCGTGTTCCCTGTGAAGGGAGATTTTGGAGCGGGCGAGGCGATTCGAACGCCCGACCCTAACCTTGGCAAGGTTATGCTCTACCCCTGAGCTACGCCCGCTTCCTTGGGTGAGGCGTGAAATAGGCCGTATCACCGGGGGGTTCAAGCAGAAAATCACGGTTTGATGAAAAAATTCAAACGGGCGGGCGCAACCTTGCCCAGACACGGCCCTGACACGAAAAAGGGCGCGCCGAGAAGCGCGCCCTTCCTGGTCCTGTCGGCTTGGTTATTCCAGCTCGATCAGCAGGTCCTTGGCGTCGATCTGAGCGCCGGGCGAGACATGCAGCGCCTTGACGGTGCCTGCGCGTTCGGCGTGGATGCCCGTTTCCATTTTCATCGCTTCAATGGTCAGCAGCAAATCGCCTTCGCTGACCTGTTGTCCGACCGAGACGCCGACGCTGGCCACAACACCAGGCATGGGCGCGCCGATATGGGCCTCGTTGCCGGCCTCGGCCTTGGGACGTGCGGCAGTGGTGGACTTGATCAGGCGGTTGGGCACACGGATCACGCGCGGCTGACCGTTGAGTTCAAAGAACACCTTCACTTCGCCATTTTCGTCCGTTTCCCCAATGGCTTGCAGACGGATTTCCAGGGTTTTACCCGGATCGATCTCGGCCGAGATCTCTTCACGCGGTTCCATCCCATAGAAGAAGGTTTTGGTCGGCAGGGTGCGCACGGGGCCGTACTGGCGGTGACGCCCCATGTAGTCCAGGAACACCTTGGGATACATCAGATAGCCGTTCAGATCCTCGTCATCGATCTCCATCCCGTCCAGTTCGGCGCTGAGCTTGGTGCGCTCGGCCTCCAGATCGACCGGGGGCAGGTGTTTGCCGGGGCGTTCGGTGTTGGGGGCTTCGTCCTTCAGCACCTTCTTCAGGATGGTGTCGGGGAACCCGCCCGGAGGCTGGCCCAGGTTGCCGCGCATCATATCGACGACGCTGTCAGGGAAGGCGACCTCTTTGTCGGCGCTTTCCACCTCGTCGCGGGTCAGGTTTTGGCTGACCATCATCAACGCCATGTCGCCCACCACTTTCGAGGAGGGCGTCACCTTAACGATATCGCCGAACATCTTGTTGACCTCGGCATAGGTGTGGGCGACCTCGTGCCAGCGATCCTCGAGCCCCAGGCTGCGCGCCTGCGCCTTGAGGTTGGTGAACTGGCCACCGGGCATTTCGTGCAGATAGACCTCGGAGGCAGGGGCGGCCAGGCCACTTTCAAACGCCACATACTGCGCGCGCACCTGTTCCCAATAATCGCTGATCTCGCGCACCTTGCCGATGTCCAGGCCGGTGTCACGGTCGGTATGGGCCAGGGCCTCGACGATCGAGCCTAGGCAGGCCTGCGAGGTGCCGCCACTGAAGGCATCCATCGCCGCATCGGCCGCATCCACGCCCGCATCGGCAGCGGCCAGAATGGTTGCGCCCGCGATGCCGCTGGTGTCGTGGGTGTGGAAATGCACAGGGATCGACAGCTCTTCTTTTAAGGCCTTCACCAGCACGCGCGCGGCGGCGGGTTTCAGCAGCCCGGCCATGTCTTTCAGACCCAGAACATGAGCGCCCGCGGCCTCCAGCTCTTTGGCCATGCCGACATAGTATTTCAGGTCATACTTGGCGCGATCCGGGTCCAGAATATCGCCCGTGTAGCAGATCGTGCCTTCGCAGATCTTGCCGCTGTCCACGACCGCATCCATGGCAACGCGCATGTTTTCCACCCAGTTCAGGCTGTCGAACACACGGAAGACATCCACGCCGGTGTCAGCAGCCTGACGCACGAATTCCTGCACCACGTTGTCGGGATAGTTGGTGTAACCGACGCCGTTGGACGCGCGCAGCAGCATTTGCGTCAGCACGTTGGGCATGGCGGCGCGCAGGTCGCGCAGGCGCTGCCAGGGGCATTCCTGCAAGAAGCGGTAAGCCACGTCGAACGTTGCGCCGCCCCAGCATTCCACGCTGAACAGCCCGGGCAGGTTGGCCGCATAGGCCGGCGCCACGCGGATCATGTCGATCGAGCGCATGCGGGTCGCCAGCAAGGATTGGTGCCCGTCGCGCATGGTGGTGTCAGTCAGCAGCAGTTGCTTTTGATCCAGCATCCAATCGGCCACGGCCTTGGCGCCTTTGTCCTCCAGCAATGTGCGGGTGCCGGGCAGGATTTCGTCGCCCTTAGCGGGCGGTTTGGGCAGCTTCACATCCTCGGGCTTGGGGCGTCCTTGGGTTTCAGGGTGCCCGTTGACGCTGATGTCGGCGATATAGGTCAGTACCTTGGTGCCCCGGTCGCGACGCTGATCGAATTTGAACAGCTCGGGCGTCGTGTCGATGAATTTGGTGGTGTATTCGTTCGACAGGAAAGTCGGGTGCTTCAGCAGGTTTTCCACGAACGCAATGTTGGTGCTGACACCACGGATACGGAATTCGCGCAGCGCCCGATCCATCCGCGAGATCGCGGCCTCGGGTGTTTGTGCATGGGCCGTGACCTTCACCAGCAGACTGTCATAGTAGCGCGTGATCACCCCGCCCGCATAAGCGGTGCCGCCATCCAGACGGATGCCCATGCCAGTGGCCGAGCGATAGGCGGTCAGGCGGCCATAATCGGGGATAAAGTTGTTCTGCGGGTCCTCGGTGGTGATCCGGGTTTGCAGCGCGTGGCCATTCAGGCGGATTTCCGACTGGTCGGTCTTGCCGGTGGCCTCGGCCAGGGGTTTGCCCTCGGCGATCTTGATCTGAGCCTGCACGATGTCGATGCCGGTCACCTCTTCGGTGACGGTGTGTTCGACCTGCACGCGGGGGTTCACCTCGATGAAGTAGAATTTGCCGCTGTCCATATCCATCAGGAATTCAACGGTGCCCGCGCATTCATAGTTCACATGGGCGCAGATGCGGCGGCCAAGTTCGCAGATCTCGTCGCGCTGTTCTTGCGTCAGATAGGGCGCAGGGGCGCGTTCCACGACCTTTTGGTTGCGGCGCTGGACCGAGCAATCGCGCTCCCACAGGTGGTAGATTTCGCCGTGCTGGTCACCCAGGATCTGCACCTCGACGTGGCGGGCGCGGGTGATCATCTTTTCCAGATAGCCTTCGCCGTTACCAAAGGCGGCTTCGGCCTCGCGGCGGCCTTCCAGAACCTTTTCTTCCAGCTCGTCTTCGGCGTTGATCGGACGCATGCCGCGTCCGCCGCCGCCCCAGGACGCCTTGAGCATCAGGGGATAGCCGATCTCGGCGGCTTCTTTCTTGATGGCCTCCATGTCATCGCCAAGAACCTCGGTGGCGGGGATGACAGGCACGTCGGCGGCGATGGCAACCTTGCGGGCGCTGGCCTTGTCGCCAAGCGCGCGCATGGTTGCAGCCTTGGGACCGATAAAGGTGATGCCATTCGCGGCACAGGCGTCCACAAAATCGGGATTTTCCGACAGCAGGCCATAGCCCGGGTGGATCGCATCAGCGCCGCTTTCCTTGGCGACGCGAATGATCTCTTCGATGCTCAGATAGGCCGCGACAGGCCCCATCCCTTCGCCGATCCGATAGGCCTCGTCCGCTTTGAAGCGGTGTAGGCCCAGCTTGTCTTCTTCGGCATAGATCGCAACCGTCTTTTTCCCTAGCTCGTTCGCGGCCCGCATCACGCGGATGGCGATCTCGCCCCTATTGGCGATCAGGATTTTTTGAAAATCAGGCATCAGAAAGCTCCCCTCATTGGCATCTGTCCTGGTGAAAGTTGATCATTGCTAGCGTTCTGCTGCGTCGCAGCGCAATACCTAGTCGTACGGAGTCCGTAAGATTTCTGTAACATTCAGGGGTATAAAAGGTATTTGCCCTACATATACCCGGGAATAAAAACGACATTATTGTATAATAACGACAAAAACAAGCATCCCACAGCTGCATTCAGCCTATCAGCGCAACGTGTGGTCTGCATGTATTGTTAGCGCTAGCATCGGCGAGGCAGAGGGCGAATCAGGTCAAACGTGCCTCTAAATCAGTCAAAGTGGCGGCGCCCAGCTGTCCAAGATTGGCCAGCAGATCGCGCCGCAGCATGTCGGTCAGATGAGCGGGGCCCGCAGACCCAAGCGCGCCCAATGCATAGTGCCAGGCGCGGCCCATCATCACGAAATCAGCGCCCAGGGTCAGCGCGCGGCAGATATCCAACCCGCCCTCAATGCCGCTGTCAAAGATCACCGGCAGCTGCGTCGCGGCCCGGATCGCGGGCAGCACCTCGATGCTGGCGGGCGCCGCATCGAACTGACGGCCGGCGTGATTACTGACCCAGATACCGTCCACGCCTGCGGCCTCTAACTTGGGCACGTCGCCCGCGTCCAACACGCCTTTGACCACCAGAGGGCCATCCCATTCGTCGCGCAGTGCCTGCAAATAGTCCCAATCCGGCGAGGTGCGCAGCAGGTATCCAACGTGTTCGGTCGAGCTAAGGCCCGTCACCGCATCCGCATAGCCATCAATCAGCCGCATCCGAGGCATCCCGTGTTTCAGGGTTCCAAGCGCCCAGGCCGGACAGCGCGCCACCTGTGCGAGCAAACGCGGTGTCAGTTTGGGCGGGCTGGTCAGGCCGGATCGTGTCTGGCGTTCGCGGCGGCTGGCCACGGGGACATCGACGGTCAGCACCAGCACGCGGAACCCCGCATCGCGCGCCCGTCTCAGCATATCTGATCGGATCGAGGGATCACGCGGCGGATAGATCTGAAACCAGCCGTTGCCGTCCAGACAATCTGCCACGTCCTCGGGGGTGCGGCTGGCCACGGTGGAAAGGCCATAGGGCAGGCCTTGGCGCGTGGCCTCGCTCGCCAACAGGCGTTCCGCATCCGGCCAGAACAGCCCCGACATCCCCACCGGGCTGACACCAAAAGGCAGGGGATGACTTTGCCCGAACAGATTGACCGACAGGTCCGGCGTGATCTCTCCGTGCAGGATCGAGGGCATGAGCAACACCTCGTCCAGCTTGGCGCGATTGCGCGCTTGTGTGGCCTCGGATCCGGTGGCGCTGTCCAGATATTCGAACACGAACCAGGGCATCCGCTGACGCGCACGCGCTTTCAGATCGGAAATCGCAGGGTATTTTTGGTGCAGATCCATAGCGGTATTTGGGCGCGGGATGCCGCGAATGTCCAGCACTGTGCAATCACGAAATATATGCGAACATACGGGGAACAACACTTTATCTTGCGACGCGGGGGCGCTAGATTGCCAGCTATGAGTTACTTTGATGAAAACGATGCCTTCGAGGGCGCCTCTTTGTCCCAGCGTGCCATGGCGGCGCGTCCGATGTCCTATCTGGACGAGCTGAACGCCGCCCAACGCGCCGCTGTCGAAGCCTTGGATGGCCCCGTTCTGATGCTGGCCGGCGCGGGGACGGGCAAGACCAAGGCGTTGACCACGCGCATCGTGCATCTGTTGAATACCGGGCGGGCTCAACCGAACGAGATTCTGGCCGTGACCTTTACCAACAAGGCCGCGCGCGAGATGAAAAACCGCGTGGGTAATCTGTTGGGGCACGCCGCCGAGGGGATGGGCTGGCTGGGCACGTTCCATTCGATCTGTGTGAAGCTGCTGCGCCGCCATGCCGAGCTGATCAGTGTGGACGTTGAGGCGCCGCAGGGGGGGCTGGAACGCTCTTTGCACCTGAAATCGAATTTCACCATTCTGGATACGGATGATCAGATCCGCCTGCTGAAACAGTTGATCCGCGCCAATAATATCGACGAAAAACGCTGGCCGCCCCGGCAACTGGCCTCGATCATCGACAGCTGGAAAAACCGCGCCTGGACTCCGGAACAGGTGCCAGCTGCCGAAGCGAGCGCATTTAACCATCGTGGCACGGAACTCTATGACCAGTACCAGCGCCGCCTGATCGAGCTGAACGCCGTGGATTTCGGTGATCTCTTGCTCCATATGGTCACGATTTTCCAGAACCATGACGACATTCTGGAACGCTACCGCCGCTGGTTCTGCTATATCCTGGTCGACGAATATCAGGATACGAACGTGGCCCAATACCTGTGGCTGCGGCTGCTGGCGGGCGGGCACAAAAACATCTGTTGTGTGGGCGATGACGACCAGTCGATCTATGGCTGGCGCGGGGCCGAAGTGGGCAATATCCTGCGGTTCGAAAAGGATTTTCCCGGCGCCGAGGTGATCCGGCTGGAGCAGAACTATCGCTCGACCCCGCATATTCTGGCGGCCGCGTCGAATGTCATCAAGGGCAACGAAGGACGGTTGGGCAAGACGCTATGGACCCAAGCCGAGGACGGAGAAAAGGTCCGGCTGATCGGCCTTTGGGACGGCGAGGCCGAAGCGATCTGGGTCGGGGAAGAGATCGAATCCTTGCAGTCAGGAACTTCTTCCATTGCCAAGCGAAGAAAAAATGTACGATCAACGTCAGCAACCCAAGAAATTGAGCGACTAGCTAAAGGTGGGAAGGTCTCCGGAAACCAGTATGGTGATATCCATCAAGTGAACCTTCAAAGGGCTGAAGCATTTTCCGCGGCAGGAAAAGATAACCTGCCATTGCCGCAGACTTTCGGACTAGATGAAATCGCGATCCTTGTGCGCGCCTCGCACCAGATGCGCGCCTTCGAGGATCGGTTTCTGACCATCGGTTTGCCCTATCGGGTGATCGGCGGGCCGCGATTTTATGAACGGATGGAGATCCGCGATGCCATGGCCTATTTCCGGGTCGTGACCTCGCCCAGCGATGATCTGGCGTTCGAGCGGATCGTGAACACTCCCAAACGCGGCCTTGGGGACAAGGCGCAGCAGACCATTCAAGCGGTCGCGCGTGCCAACGGCGTGCCCCTGCTGGAAGGCGCGCGATTGGCGCTGGCGGATGGGCTGATCAAAGGCAAAGGCGGTGCGAATTTGCGGCGGCTGGTCGATGATCTGGGGCGCTGGAACGGGATAACTCGTGGCCAGGTTCTTGCGTTCGGGGATGCGGGCGATGACGTGCTGGACGATGGCGCTGCGCAGCCTCAATTTGCTGAGCCCGAGGTCTCGCATGTGGAATTGGCGCAGATCATTCTGGACGAATTTGGTTACACGAACATGTGGCAGAATGACAAAACGCCCGAGGCTCCGGGCCGTTTGGAGAACCTCAAGGAATTGGTCAAGGCCTTGGAACAGTTCGAGAATTTGCAAGGGTTTCTGGAACATGTCAGCCTGATCATGGACAACGAACAGGGCGAGGGCGACGAAAAGGTCAGCATCATGACCCTGCACGCTGCCAAAGGTCTGGAATTCCCCGCCGTCTTCTTGCCGGGGTGGGAAGACGGGTTGTTCCCCTCGCAACGCAGCATGGATGAAACCGGGTTGAAAGGGCTCGAGGAAGAGCGTCGCCTGGCCTATGTGGGCATCACCCGCGCCGAAGAGCTGTGTACGATTTCCTTTGCCAGCAACCGGCGGGTGTTTGGCCAATGGCAATCACAAATGCCGTCACGTTTCGTGGATGAATTGCCCGATGACCATGTGGATGTGCTGACGCCTCCGGGGCTGTATGGCGGTGGCTATGGGGCCGCGCGGTCCGCGTCAGGTGTCGAAGCCCGCGCCGCCGAGGCGGACGGCTATGATTCCCCCGGATGGAAACGGATGCAGGAACGCGCCTCGCGGCGTCCAGTTGCGTCCGCCCGGTCGAACCGCAATGTCACGATTGACGCCACGGCCGTTGCGGCCTTCGAGGTGGGCGCGCGCGTGTTCCACCAGAAATTCGGCTATGGGAATGTCGTGGATGTGGACGGCGACAAGCTGGATATCGAGTTCGACAAAGCCGGAAGCAAACGCGTTGTGTCGCGCTTTGTGACCGCGCATGACGACATCCCGTTCTGATTCACCCCCCAGATTTACCAACACGAGTGGAGCCCAGTGCCGGGCGGTCCGCTGTTTTCGCATGTCCTGAAATAGAAAACGGCGGCACCCAGGGAGGAGGAGAGGGTACCGCCGTCTTATCAACGACCCACCCAGGGAGGAGGAGAGGGCGGTCGTATTCTGGTCAAGGATGCGGCGACCTCTAGGGAGGAGGAGAAGAGGTCGCCGCTCTTGACAACGATAGGTACCAAGGGAGGAGGCGGACCTATCGTATTCTGTTGTAAGTGCGGCGATCCCCAGGGAGGAGGAGAGGAGATCGCCGCGCTTAAGTACGAAGCTCTCAGGGAGGAGGAGAGAGCGTCGCATTCGTTTGGGCGTTGAGCCCGAATTTGGTGCGACGACATCAGGGAGGAGGAGAGATGTCGTCGCTTTTCCAGAAACCCCAGGGAGGAGGAGAGGGGTCTCCGAACTGAATTCTTAGTGCGCGTCGTAGACGTGCTCGTAGGCGACCGACCGGATCTGAGCGCGGCACAGGCCAAGGTCACGCAGTTCTGCGTTGTTCAGCGATGCCAGTTCGTTCAGTGTACGACGGTAAGTCTTGTACCGGGCGTAACGCGCGCCCAGGTTCTTAATCAGGGCGGCGAAACGATCAGTGTTGCCAGTGCTGGCGCTTTGGATGTCTGATGCGTAAGCCATAATGTTTCTCGTCTTGTTCTGCGCGTTTCCTGCGCTGTTGAGACTAAGATAGCTAATTGCTGCATCTGCACAATACTTTTTGCTGCATTGCAGCTATGCGCGAAATGCATAAGTATTGTTGACCTATCGTAAAGCGCTGAACCAATTGTGGAAACTGGGTATTTCCACCTTTTCCCAGAATGGCTGCTTTCTTGGTGTTTTGGGGCTTGTTTCCCGGGGGAAATACATCACCTATTGCGGCGACTTTTTGCACAGGAGGCCCAGATGGCAGTCACGCGCGAACAGGTACAGCAGGCGCTTACCCAGATCCAGATCCCCGGCGGAGGGACCTTGCTGACGCAAGACCTGGTGCGGGCCATGCGAATCGACGGCCCTGTTGTCAGCTTTGTCATCGAGGCTCCGAATGCCCAGGCGGCCCAAGCTCTGTCCGCGGTTCGGGATCAGGCCGAGGCTGCGGTGATGGCCCTGCCGGGTGTCGAAAAGGCCTCGGTCGCGCTGACGGCGCATGGTCCTGCGCAGGCCCCGCAACAGCCCGCCCCCAGTCTCAAGGTCGGGGGTCATCCAAAGCCACAGGCCGGCCCCACCAAACCCGCCGGAATTGACAAGATCATTGTCGTGGGCTCGGGCAAGGGGGGCGTGGGCAAATCCACTGTCTCGTCAAACCTGGCGGTGGCGCTGGCCAAGCAGGGGCGCAAGGTTGGCCTGCTGGACGCCGACATATATGGCCCCTCGCAACAACGCATGATGGGCACGACAAAACGCGCCGCCAGCCCGGATGGTAAGATCATCACGCCGTTGCACAATCACGGGGTGACGCTGATGTCGATCGGGATGATGATGGACCCGGAAAAGGCTGTGATCTGGCGCGGGCCCATGTTGATGGGGGCCTTGCAGCAGATGCTGGGCCAGGTGGACTGGGGCGAGCTGGACGTGTTGGTCATCGATTTGCCGCCGGGCACCGGGGATGTGCAGCTGAGCCTGTGTCAGAAAACCTTGTTGACCGGCGCTATTGTGGTCTCGACGCCGCAAGACGTGGCGCTGATTGATGCGCGCAAGGCCATCGACATGTTCAACACGCTGAAAACGCCGGTATTGGGGTTGGTTGAAAACATGTCGGTCTATCATTGTCCCAAATGCGGGCACGAGGCGCATATCTTTGGTCATGGGGGTGTCGCGGACGAGGCCGACAAACTGGGCGTGCCTTTGCTGGCGCAACTGCCCATCGATCTGGAGACGCGCCTGGCCGGGGACGCAGGAACGCCCATCGCGACGGGGGACAGCCCGATGGCGCAGGCCTATGCGCAGCTGGCGGACCGTTTGGTTCAGGGCGGAATGGCCTAACTCCATGGGGCCGCACCGGATCGGTGCGGGATTACATGGAACCCTTGGGAATTCACGGGAATTGCAGCGCGCCTGCCTTCGGATGACGAGGGTGGGCGCGAATCACTTTGGCTGAACACGCTGTGACTCGGCGTGAGGTCACGGGAATTGGCGGGATTTCCATGGATTCAGCTCTGTTTCGGGGCATTCGAGGGTCGAAACGCCGACCAACTCACAAAAAAACTTTGGGAATTCTCAAATCCGATGGGTGAGAGGTGCTGCCACTATATCTAGTGCCTGTGATTCGGGTTGCGGCAATTTGTGCTTGAATTTGCGTGTTTCTATGGGAGTCACATCGAATCGACCGGGGCTGATTTCGCTCGGATGCCACATCTATCCCTCGAATTCCTGTTGATTTCCATGAATTCCCATGGCATCCATGGTTCATCGAATGAGAACGGGCATAGGGGCAGCAAGACCCCGAACCAAATCAATAAAAAGCAGGTTTCATACAGGCTCCGCTTTCATCGAACCAAGAGATCCGGCGCGCGGGCGAGCAGACATCCCCCCAGGTGGCGCGCGCAGCTGGACACACCCCGCAAGGCGGGACGAGGGCGGCGAATTGGGCAGTGGCAGCAGCTCAATTCGCCGTTTTCCGTGAAAAGGCCCGGAAACGGGCAGGGACAGGTAAAGGAGCGCCGCTTTGGCCGGCATGTTCATAGGCGAGCACACCTTCAAGGTGGACGGAAAGGGACGCGTGTCGATCCCTTCCGATTTTCGTCATGAACTTTCCGAAGGCGACCCGCTGGCCGCCAGCACTGGCCGTCCCCGCATGGTGATCGTGTATGGTCACACCACCCAAAAACAACTGATTGTCTACACGTTCGACGGCTTCAAAGCGCTGGCCGAAGAAATTCGCGCGCTGCCGCGTGGCTCGAAGCGCCGCAAGATCATGGAGCGCATGATCCTGAACCTGGCCCGCACCACCGAGCTGGATGGCGATGGCCGGTTCGTTCTGCCGCAAATGCTGCGCGACAAGATCAACCTGGACGGCACCGCGTATTTCGCCGGCATGGGGGAAACCTTCGAGATCTGGAAGCCTGAAACCTTCGACGAAGAAAACGCGCAATTCGCTGAGGACTGGATCGAGGAAATGGGGCCGGGGGCTGATCCACTGGCCCTGCTGGACGAGTTGGGGGATGACTGATGTCGGACGCCAATAACCCTCATATTCCTGTTCTTCTGCGGCCGCTTCTGAAAGCGGTCGCGCCTGTCTCTGGGGTTTGGTTGGACGGTACCTTTGGTGCGGGCGGCTATACGCGCGGGTTGCTGGCCGAAGGCGCTGACAAGGTCATCGGCGTGGACCGTGATCCGCTGGCATTCGAGATGGCCGCGCCCTGGATTGGCGAATACGGCGACCGGCTGGAACTGGTGCAGGGCGTATTTTCCAAGCTGGACGACTACACCAGCGATCTGGATGGGATCGTGTTGGATCTGGGCGTCAGCTCGATGCAATTGGACACGGCCGAGCGCGGGTTTTCGTTCATGAAAGAGGGCCCGCTGGACATGCGGATGAGCCAGTCTGGCCCCACCGCTGCGGACATTGTGAATACCGCGTCTGAAACCGAACTGGCCGACATTTTGTTTACCTTTGGCGAAGAACGCGCCAGTCGCCGTATTGCACGTGCGATCGTCAAAGACCGCGAGACGCAGCCCTTTACCACGACCTTGCAACTGGCCGGACTGATCGAACGCTTGTTGCCGCGCAAAAAGCCGGGGCAATCGCATCCTGCGACCCGTAGTTTTCAGGCGCTGCGCATCGCGGTGAACGCCGAATATGACGAGTTGATCGGTGGGCTGGAGGCCGCAGAGCGCGCGCTGAAACCCGGCGGGAAACTGGCCGTGGTGACGTTTCACTCGATCGAAGACCGCATGGTCAAACGGTTCTTTCAATCCCGCGCCGGGGTGTCAGGGGGCAACCGATACGCGCCCCAGGCACACGAGGAACCGGCGCAATTTCAGCAGGTTAGCCGCAAGGCGATCGGCCCGGATGATCAAGAGCTGGAAGAAAACCCACGCTCGCGCAGCGCAAAACTGCGGGTGGGCATCCGCACGGATGTCCCTGCGGGCGTGACAGATCGCAAAAAACTGGGGATGCCAATGTTGGGGAAAGGGAAACGGTAATGCGCAGTGTTCTTTATGTCCTGACGGCCCTGGCGGTTATCGGCTCTGCTTTCTGGGCGTATCACGAAAACTACAAGACCCAGGCCGCGCTGGATCGCGCGGACGATCTGCATCGCAAGATCGCGCAATCGCGCGCGCGTTTGGGCATGTTGCGCGCCGAGTGGGCCTATTTGAACCGCCCGGATCGTCTGCGGGAGCTGGCTGTCATTAACTATGAACGACTGGAGCTCATGGTGTTCTCGCCCAAGCAATTTGGTCGCGTGGATCAGGTCGCCTATCCCAGTCAGGACCCGCTGGCGCGTGTTTCGGACTCGATCGAGGTGAGGGGGCAGGAATGATACGTACTCCGCTGCGCCCTTTGGCCCGCATTCTGGACGCCCGCAGCAAGGGGGAAAACCCCGATGCGATTGAGCGCGAAAACATCCGTCTGCGCCACGAACAAATGCGCGACAAGGCCCGCGCCCGTGCCGAAAGCCGCCTGCTGATCCTGGCGCTGGCATTTTTCTGCGCCTATGCGGTGATCGGGTTGCGAATGGGGGTTTTGGCCTCGACCGAACCGACCGAGCCCCGCGCCAGTGTGGCCGGCGCTGATATTCGTGCGCAAAGGGCCGACATTGTTGACCGTCAGGGGCGGATTTTGGCCACGAATATCGAGACCTATTCGCTGTATGCCAAGCCGCCGATCATGATCGAACCGGAACGCGCGGCGCGCGAACTGGCGCTGATGTTCCCCGAGCTGACCGAGGAAAAGCTGCTGAAGCAATTCACTGGCAAGAGGAAATTCCTGTGGTTGCGCCGCAAGCTGAGCCCGGAACAGAAACAAGCCGTGCATGATATCGGCGAACCCGGCCTGTTGTTTGGCCCGCGCGAAATGCGCCTGTACCCGAATGGCAAATTGGCGGCGCATGTGCTGGGTGGGGCCAGTTTCGGCGTCGAGGATGTGAATGCCGCCGAGGTGATCGGCGTGGCCGGGATCGAGCGCACCTTTGATGACTATCTGCGCGATCCGGCGCGGGCGGACAAACCCTTGCAGCTTTCGCTGGATCTGGCGGTGCAGGACGCTGCCGAACGCGTTCTGTCGGGCGGGATGCGCCTGATGAATGCCAAAGGGGCCGCGGCCGTGCTGATGGATGTGCACACGGGCGAGGTTATCTCTTTGGTTTCTTTGCCGGATTTTGATCCCAACGATCGGCCGCGTCCGCCGATTCAGGGCCACGCCGCCGACAGCCCGCTGTTCAATCGCGCGGTTCAGGGGGTGTACGAGCTGGGCTCGACCTTCAAGATTTTCGCGGCCGCACAGGCGATGGAGTTGGGGCTGGTCAACCCGAATACCGAGATCGACACGCGTGGCCCCTTGCGCTGGGGCAAACACCGCATTCGCGACTTCCACGATTATGGCTCGTCCCTCAGCACGACCAAGGTGATCGTGAAGTCCTCGAATATCGGGACGGCGCGGATTGCCCAGATGATCGGGGTGCAGCGTCAAAAGGAATTCCTGAACCGCCTGGGCTTCTTCAAACCGACTCCGCTGGAGATCACCGAGGCCAGCGGTGGCAAACCATTGCTGCCGCCCAACTGGTCCGAACTGTCGACCATGACAATTTCCTACGGGCATGGGCTGTCGGCGACGCCGTTGCATCTGGCGGCGGGCTATGCCGCGATTGCCAATGGCGGTTTTCAGATCACACCGACGATCCTGCGCCAGACTGAATCGCAAAAGGGCGAGCGCGTGATTTCTGCGCAAGCCGCCGAGGCCTCGCGCTATATGCTGCGCAAGGTGGTCACCGAAGGCACTGCCAGCTTTGGCGAGGTCGAAGGCTATGGCGTGGCGGGCAAGACCGGCACCGCCGACAAGCCCAAGGAAAACGGGGGCGGCTATTATGATGACAAGGTGATCGCCACCTTTGCCAGCCTCTTTCCCGTGCATGATCCCAAATATGTTCTGGTGGTGACGCTGGACGAACCCGTTGACACCACGGGCCCCAAACCGCGCCGCACAGCGGGCTGGACCGCCGTGCCAGTCGCCGCCGAGATGATCCGCCGGATCGCGCCGATGTTGGGGCTGCGGCCCACGATTGAACCCGAGGGCCGGGCTGATATAACGCTGACATCGAACTAGGCCGGAATTCAGGGCCGGGAAAGGCACGCGCATGTCGGGACAGGTCAAATCACTTTCAGAACTTGGGCTGACCGCGCAGGCCGGGCGTGATGCTGTGGTCTCGGGCGTGGCGGTAGACAGCCGCGAGGTTGCTCCTGGTTTTCTGTTCGCAGCCCTGCCCGGAACAGCGGTGCATGGGGCCAAATTCATTAAGTCCGCGCTGGAATATGGGGCCACCGCTATCCTGACCGATGCCGAAGGGGCGCAATTGGCGGCCGAGGATCTGGCCATGTCCGATGCGGCGCTGATCATCGCCGAAGACCCGCGCCAGACATTAGCCTATAGCGCGGCACTGTGGTTCGGGGCGCAGCCGCCAATCATGATCGCGGTCACGGGGACCAACGGGAAAACCTCGGTGTCCACCTTTGCGCGGATGATCTGGACGGAACTGGGCCATGATGCGGTCAATTTGGGAACCACTGGAGTGGAGGGCGCGTTCCAGGCTCCGTTGGCGCATACCACGCCCGAACCCGTGATCCTGCATCGGATGCTGTCCAGGATCACCTACTCTGGTGTGACGCATGCCGCGATGGAGGCCTCCTCGCACGGGTTGGCACAGCGCCGTCTGGATGGCGTGCATCTGCGCGCGGCCGGGTTCACGAATTTCACACAGGACCATCTGGACTACCACAAAACCTTCGAGGAATATTTCGACGCCAAGGCAGGGCTGTTCGATCGCGTCCTGTCCGAGGACGGCGTGGCCGTGATCAACATCGACGATCCGCGCGGGCCGGATATGGCCCGGATCGCAGGCGCGCGCGGGCAGGCTGTTCTAACCGTCGGGCGCAGCGATCAGGCGCGCCTGCGCCTGTTGGGGCAGCGGTTCGAGGCCACAGGCCAGCAAATCCGTTTTTCCTATGAAGATCAGGTGCATATGTGTCATCTGTCGTTGATCGGTGGGTTTCAGGCGGAAAATGTCTTGCTGGCCGCCGCGTTGGTGATTGGCTGTGGCGAGGACCCCGAGCGCGTGTTTGAAACCCTGCCGCATCTCAAGGGGGTCCGGGGCCGGATGCAACTGGCCGCAGCGCGCGAAAACGGGGCCTCGGTCTTTGTCGATTATGCGCACACGCCAGACGCAGTTTCGACCGCACTGAAGGCGATGCGCCCGCATGTGATGGGGCGTCTGGTGGCCATCGTTGGGGCGGGCGGGGATCGTGACGCGACCAAACGGCCCTTGATGGGGCAGGCGGCGGCGGCAAATGCCGATCTGGTGATCGTGACCGATGACAATCCGCGCTCAGAAGACCCGGCGGTGATCCGGCAAGCGGTGATGCTGGGCTGCCCTGAGGCGCTGGAAATCGGCGATCGGGCCGAGGCGATCCTGCGCGGCGTGGATGCATTGGGCCCGGGCGATGCGTTGTTGATCGCGGGCAAGGGGCATGAAACCGGGCAGATTGTCGGCGACGACGTGCTGCCTTTTGATGATGTGGAACAAGCCAGCGTGGCCGTAATGGCGCTGGACGGGGGATTGGCATGAGCCTTTGGACAGCCGCAGATGCTGCCGCCGCAACAGGCGGGCGCGCCGTCGGAGAGTGGACCGTCGAGGGCGTATCCATCGACACGCGCACGATCCAGCCCGGTGATCTGTTTGTGGCGCTGAAGGCCGCGCGCGATGGCCATGATTTCGTTGCTCAGGCGCTGGAAAAAGGCGCTGGTGCCGCCTTGGTCAGCCGCGTTCCCGAGGGGGTGGCGGACGATGCGCCGCTGTTGATCGTCCCTGACGTGCTTGAGGGGCTGGAGGCCCTGGCCATTGCCGCCCGCGCGCGAACCAAGGCGCAGGTCGTGGCCGTGACGGGATCGGTTGGGAAAACCTCGACCAAGGAAATGTTGCGCACGGTGCTGGGCGGGCAGGGCAAGACCCACGCCGCCGAGGCCAGCTATAACAACCATTGGGGCGTGCCGCTGACACTGGCGCGGATGCCCGCCGATGCGGACTATGCCGTGATCGAGATTGGCATGAGCAACCCGGGCGAGATTGCTCCGCTGGCGCGGCTGGCCCGCCCGCATGTGGCAATGATCACCACCGTCGCTGCCGCCCATCTGGAGGCATTCGAAAACCTGGAGGGCATCGCCCACGAAAAGGCCAGCATTTTCGAAGGGCTTGAATTGGGTGGCGTGGCCGTGGTGAATGGCGATCTGCCGACCAGTCACATATTGGAAGACACCGCGCGCCGCTATGGGGCCCGACTGATCACCTTTGGCGAGGCGTCGCGCAACCATCACAGGCTGACGGATGTGAAACTGGTGGATGACGTCACCGTCGCGCAAGGGCGCGCGTGGCGCAAACCTGTGCTCTATAAGGTGATGGCCGCAGGGCGCCACTTTGCCGTCAACGCGATGGGGGTGATGGCCGTGGCGCAGGCGCTGGGGATGGACACGACCATGGCCGCCAGCGACATCGCTTTGTGGTTGCCGCCCGCAGGCCGGGGGTTCCGCGAACGCATCCAGCTGGACCGGGTGATGGAGGATCAGGCGCTTGAGCTGATCGACGACGCGTTCAACGCCAACCCAACCTCGATGGCCGCCGCGCTGGAGGTCCTGGCCGCCGCCCGACCGATTGACGGTGTGGGGCGCGTTGCCAGCGGGCGGCGCGTTGCCATTCTGGGCGATATGCTGGAACTGGGTCCCGATCAGATGGAGCTGCACGAAGCCATCGCCGATCTGCCCTTTTTGCAGGGCATCGACATCATCCATTGCGTCGGGCCGCGGATGAACAAGCTTTGGTCGAAACTGCCCCCGGCCAAGCGCGGAGACTGGACAGAAGAGGCCAAACCCATGGCAAAACGCGCCCATCGGCTGATTGATGCCGGTGACGTGGTGCTGGTGAAGGGCTCCAAGGGCAGCAAAGTGTCTCTGGTTGTTGACGCCATCAAGAAACTGCGCCAAGGGACCCCCCAATCGGAATAACTGCCGACGGCTGGTCGGAGTGGAAGGACTGAACATATGCTGTATTGGCTGACCGAGCTGTCGGATGGTGGCGATTTTTTCAACCTGTTTCGCTACATCACCTTCCGGTCGGGCGGGGCCTTCATGACGGCGCTGCTGTTCGGCTTTATGTTCGGGCAGCCTCTGATCAACGTGCTGCGCCGCAAGCAGGGCAAAGGCCAACCGATCCGCGATGACGGCCCCGAGGGGCACTTCGTTAAGGCAGGCACCCCCACCATGGGCGGGTTGCTGATCGTGGGGGCGCTGCTGAGCTCGACCCTGCTGTGGGCGCGGCTGGACAATCCGTTTGTGTGGCTGGTGCTGTTCGTGACCATGGCCTTTGGCCTGATTGGCTTTGCCGATGATTACGCCAAGGTCAGCAAACAGAATACCGCCGGTGTGCCCGGTAAAGTGCGGCTTTTGCTGGGCTTTCTGATTTCGGGTATCGCAGGATACTGGGCCACGATGTACCACCCCGAAGCGCTGCAATACCAACTGGCGCTGCCAGTGTTCAAAGACACGCTGATCAACCTGAGCTTTGTTTTCATTCCCTTCGCGATGATCGTGATTGTTGGCTCGGCCAATGCGGTGAACCTGACCGACGGTTTGGACGGGTTGGCCATCATGCCGGTGATGATCGCCAGCGGGACGCTGGGTGTGATTGCCTATGCGGTGGGGCGTGTCGACTTTACCGAATATCTGGACGTGCATTATGTGCCCGGCACTGGCGAGATCCTGATTTTTGTGGCTGGCCTGATCGGCGGAGGGCTGGGATTCCTGTGGTATAACGCGCCGCCCGCGGCGGTGTTCATGGGCGATACTGGATCGCTGGCGCTGGGCGGGGCCTTGGGCGCCATCGCCGTTGCCACCAAACACGAGATCGTCTGGGCCATCGTCGGCGGTCTGTTCGTGGTCGAGGCCCTGTCGGTGATCATCCAAGTGTTGTATTTCAAGCGCACGGGCAAGCGCGTGTTTCTGATGGCGCCGATCCATCACCATTACGAGAAAAAAGGCTGGGCCGAGCCTCAGATCGTGATCCGGTTCTGGATCATCGCGCTGATCCTGGCCATGATCGGGCTGGCGACGCTGAAGGTTCGGTAGGCGTTTGTGCCGCAGCGTCATGTGTGTGGCGCGGGTCCGCAGTGGGTATTTGGGCCAAGAAAAAGCAAGATGATGCGCCCCGTTCTCACCGTCGCGCACGGCGGTTAGGGGGGCAAGCGCAGGAGTGGGCGGTATGATTCCGGTCAGAGGTTTCGAAGGGCGTGATGTGGCGGTTCTGGGGCTTGGACGCTCGGGGCTGGCAACCGCGCGAGCGTTGCGGGCAGGGGGGGCTACGCCCGTTTGCTGGGATGACAACCCAGCGGCGCGCGAGGCCGCCGAGGCCGAGGGTTTCACCACCCGGGATCTGAAGAAACCGGGCGCGTTCGAGGGCATCGCCAGTCTGATCGTCAGCCCCGGCATTCCCCATCTGTACCCCGAACCCAACAAGGTGGTGGCGGCGGCCTGGGTTGCTGGTGTGCCTGTGGACAATGATATCGGGCTATTTTTCCGCTCGGTCGCCAATGGGGAATGGGACAATTTCGACACGCCGCCGCGGGTGATCGCGGTGACGGGCTCGAACGGGAAATCCACCACCTCGGCCTTGATCCATCATGTGCTGAGCGAGGCCGGACGTCCCTCGCAATTGGCGGGCAATATCGGGCGCGGTGTGCTGGATATCGACCCGCCCGAAGATGGCGGCGTGGTGGTGTTGGAGCTGTCCAGCTATCAAACCGATCTGGCCCGCGCTTTAACACCGGATGTGGCCGTTTTCACCAATCTCAGCCCCGATCATCTGGATCGGCACGGCGGCATGGGGGGCTATTTCGCGGCCAAGCGACGCCTGTTCGCCGAAGGCGGCCCCGATCGCGCCATCATCGGTGTGGACGAGCCCGAAGGGCAGTACCTGGCCAACCAGTTGGCCGAAGGGGCAGCGGACGCGCGCGTCATTCAAGTGTCGGTAGATCGCAAACTCACCGGTCCCGGCTGGCAGGTCTGGACACGCAAAGGGTTCCTCAGCGAGTATCGCAAGGGGCGGCAAGCTGGCTCGATTGACCTGCGCCAGATCACGGGCTTGCCCGGAGCGCATAACCATCAGAATGCCTGCGCTGCCTATGCGGCCTGTCGGGCGCTGAACCTGGCGCCGCGCCTGATCGAGGACGCTTTTCACACCTTCCAGGGCCTGCCGCATCGCAGCCAGACCATCGCCGAAGCAAATGGCGTGCGCTACGTGAATGACTCCAAGGCCACCAATGTGGATAGCGCCGCCAAGGCCCTGCAAGCCTTCCAGAATATCCGCTGGATCTGCGGCGGGCTGGAAAAAGAGGGCGGTCTGGACCAACTGCCCGCAGCGGCCGCGAACGTGATCAAAGCCTATGTCATCGGTCGCGAGGCCGCTCATTTCGCGATGCAGCTGGACGGTATCGACACCGAAGTCTGCACCGATATGGAATTTGCCGTCGCCCGCGCCGTAGCCGAGGCCCAGCCGGGTGATACGGTCCTTCTCGCTCCCGCGGCAGCCAGTTTCGATCAGTACGACAGCTTCGAGCAGCGCGGCGAAGATTTCACCGCCCGTGTTCAGGCGGCACTCGACGCGCTTTTTCTTGGCTCAAATACCCCGGGGTGAATGCGCCAAAGGCGCAGAGGGGCAGCGCCCCTGCTTTGCCCATTATTTTGCGATCGCCTGTCCGGCGGCCCATCCCGATGACCAGGCCCATTGGAAATTGAAACCGCCAAGCCAGCCGGTCACGTCCACCGCCTCGCCGATGAAATACAGCGCCGGAACGGTTTTGGCCTCCATCGTGGCCGAGTTTAGCCCGTCGGTATCGATGCCGCCCAATGTCACCTCGGCGGTGCGATAGCCCTCGGAACCGGCAGGGGTGAGCGTCCAGCTGTGTAGCTGGTCGGCCAGCGCGCGCAGGGATTTGTCGCTTTGATCGGCCAGGTTTCCGGTCAGATTCCAGTCTGTGCTCAGATGATCGGCCAGGCGCGCGGGCAGGATCTGGCCCAGCATGGTGGACAGGTTCTTGCGCCCCGCCGATTGGCGCAGGGCGCGCAGCGTATCAAACGCGACCGCACCGGGCAGCAGGTTCACGGAAATGTCCTGTCCCTCGCGCCAGAACGAAGAAATCTGCAACACCGCAGGCCCCGAAATGCCGCGATGGGTGAACAGCATGTTTTCGTCAAAACTGGTGTTGCCAGCCATCATACGCACGGGCAGCGCAACCCCGGCCAGACCCGCGAAACGTTCGGGCGGAAAGGTCAGCGGCACCAATCCGGGGCGGGTTTCGGTCACGCTTAGCCCGAACTGGCGCGCGATATCATAGGCCAGCCCGGTCGCGCCCATTTTGGGGATGGATTTCCCGCCCGTGGCCACCACCAGATTGCGGGCGGTCACGGTTTTGCGCCGACCGTTGTTTTCGGTGATCACGCGAAACCCGCTTTCGTCGCGGGCGACCTCGATGATGCTGGCCTCCAGCCAGACGGTGGCATCTGCTTTGGCTGCTTCCTCCAGCAGCATGGCGACGATTTGCTTGGCCGAGCCATCACAAAACAGCTGTCCCAGCGTTTTTTCATGCCAGGCGATGCCGTGGCGCCCGACCAGATCGATGAAATCCCACTGGGTATAGCGCGCCAGTGCGGATTTCACGAAATGCGGGTTGGCGGACAGGAAATTTCCCGGCTCGGCATACATGTTGGTGAAATTGCAGCGCCCGCCGCCGGAAATGCGGATCTTCTCGCCTGGGGATTTGGCGTGATCCAACACCAGACAACGCCCCCCTGCATGGGCGGCGCACATCAGGCCGGCGGCTCCGGCGCCAAGGATCAGCGTGTTATAGTCCATGCGCCTCGCCTGCCTGAACTGACGCAAATTGGCAAGGGCTTGCTGATCGGCGGGTCATCGCGGGCTTTTATCGCTGGCCCAAACCCGCGTGATTCGGTACACTTATGGGATCAGACCCCGCAAAGGGGCGAAGCAGAGGCAGAAACGGCGGTATCCCATGACTGAGATGGTCTATGGCTCGGTGCCTGTAAGGCAGGGCGAGCCCGTACTTCCCAAATGGTGGCGGACGATCGACAAATGGTCGATGTCCTGTGTTCTGATCTTGTTTGGGGTCGGGCTGTTGCTGGGCTTTGCGGCCTCGCCACCCTTGGCCGAAAAGAACGGATTTCTGCCCTTTCACTATGTGCAGCGCCAAGCCTTTTTCGGCGGAATTTCCCTGTCGGTGATGTTGATCACCTCGATGATGGGGCCGGTGATGGTGCGCCGTCTGGCCGTGCTGGGCTTTGTTTTGTCCTTCATCGCGTTGCTGGGGCTGCCGATTTTCGGCACGGATTTCGGCAAGGGCGCGGTGCGATGGTATTCGCTGGGCTTTGCCAGCGTGCAGCCTTCTGAGTTTTTGAAACCCGCCTTTATCATCGTGGCTGCGTGGCTGTTGGCGGCCGCGCAAGAGATCAACGGCCCTCCGGGGCGGATGTGGTCCTTTGGGTTGGCGGTGGTGATCGTCACCATTCTGGCGCTGCAGCCTGATTTCGGGCAGGCCAGCCTGGTCTTGTTTGGCTGGGGCGTGATGTATTTCGTTGCCGGGGCACCGATGCTGTTGCTGGTGGGCATGGCCGGGCTGGTCGTGCTGGCGGGGACGTTCGCCTATAACAACTCGGAACACTTTGCCCGCCGCATCGATGGTTTTCTGTCCCCCGAGGTCGATCCGACCACGCAGCTGGGCTATGCCACCAACGCCATCCAAGAGGGCGGTTTTTTCGGCGTCGGCGTGGGCGAAGGCGCGGTGAAATGGTCGCTGCCTGATGCGCATACCGATTTCATCATCGCCGTCGCGGCCGAGGAATACGGGCTGATCCTGGTGCTGTGCATCATCGCGCTCTACTCGGTGATCGTGCTGCGCAGTTTCTTCCGCCTGATGAAGGAACGTGACCCGTTCATCCGTCTGGCCGGCACTGGTCTGGCCGCGATGTTCGGTGTGCAGGCGATGATCAACATGGGCGTGGCCGTGCGCCTGCTGCCCGCCAAGGGCATGACCCTGCCATTCGTCAGCTATGGGGGCTCGTCCCTGATTGCGGGCGGGATTGCCGTGGGGATGCTGCTGGCCTTTACCCGCACCCGTCCGCAGGGCGAGATCGGTGATATTCTACGAGGACGCTACAAATGAGCACGCAGCCTTTGCTGGTGATCGCTGCCGGGGGGACCGGTGGCCACATGTTTCCTGCGCAGGCCCTGGCCGAGGCCATGCTGCGCCGGGGCTGGCGCGTAAAACTGTCCACCGATGCGCGTGGTGCCCGCTACACCGGCGGTTTCCCGCACTCGGTTGAAATTGAACAGGTTTCCAGCGCGACGTTTGCGCGTGGGGGGCTGCTAGCCAAGGCGGTCGTGCCCTTTCGCATTCTGGGCGGGGTTCTGGGCATGGTCTGGCGGATGAAGCGCGACCGGCCAGCCGTCGTGGTGGGCTTTGGCGGCTATCCGTCGATCCCGGCGATTGGCGCCGCGACCCTTCTGAAACTGCCGCGGATGATCCATGAACAGAACGGCATTCTGGGCCGTGTGAACCAGATTTTCGCCAAGCGGGTGGACGCCGTGGCCTGTGGCACCTGGCCCACCGATCTGCCCGACGGGATCGAAGGGCACCACACGGGCAACCCGGTGCGCAAGGCTGTGCATGACCGCGCGGGCGCGGGCTATATCAGCCCCGGTGACTATCCGATGTCGATCCTGGTGATGGGCGGATCTCAGGGCGCGCGTATCCTGTCAGACGTGGTGCCAGGCGCGATTGCTGCGCTTCCGCCCGAGCTGTTGCAATATGTCCGTGTCAGTCATCAGGCCCGCGACGAGGATTTCGACCGCGTCACACAATTCTATTCTGATCACGGCATTGCCGCCGATGTGCAGCCCTTTTTCAACGACGTGCCCACCCGGATGAGCGAGGCGCAGCTGGTGATCTCGCGCTCGGGCGCGTCCAGCGTAGCCGATATCAGCGTAATCGGGCGCCCGTCCATTCTGGTGCCCTTTGCAGCGGCCACCGGGGACCACCAAACCGCCAATGCTCGTGGGCTGGTCGATGCCGGTGCGGCGATCCTGATCCCCGAAAAGCGGCTTGAGCTTTCCGCGCTGGCAGAGCAAATAGCCACCGTGCTGACCAACCCCCAAGGCGCACAGATGATGGCGAATGCCGCGCTCAGCTGTGGCAAACCCGAAGCGACCGAAGAGCTGGTGCAGATGGTCACGGCGCTGGCAAAGAAGGACTGATACGATGAACGCAGCAACCAAGCTGCCCACCGATGTGGGCCCCATCCATTTCGTGGGCATCGGCGGGATCGGCATGTCCGGCATCGCCGAGGTGCTGCTGAACCATGGCTATATCGTTCAGGGTAGCGACCTGAAGACCAGCAAAATCACCGACCGTCTGGCTGGCATGGGCGCCACCATTTTCGAAGGCCAGCGCGCTGACAATCTGGAAGGGGCCGAGGTCATCGTGATCTCCTCCGCGATCAAACCGGGCAATCCTGAACTGGACGAGGCCCGCCGCCTGGGCTTGCCCGTCGTGCGCCGCGCTGAAATGCTGGCCGAACTGATGCGCCTGAAATCCAACATCGCCGTTGCCGGGACGCATGGCAAAACCACGACCACCACCATGGTCGCGACCCTGCTGGATGCGGGCAACGTGGACCCGACCGTGATCAATGGCGGCATCATCCACGCCTATGGCAGCAACGCACGCATGGGCGAGGGCGAATGGATGGTGGTCGAGGCTGACGAATTTGACGGCACTTTCAACCGTCTGCCCGCCACCATCGCCATCGTCACCAATATCGACCCCGAGCATATGGAACACTGGGGCACGATCGAAAACCTGCGTCAGGGCTTTCTGGATTTCGTCTCCAACATCCCGTTTTACGGTCTGGCCGTGTGCTGCACTGATCACCCCGAGGTGCAGGCCCTGGTCGGCAAGATCACCGATCGCCGCGTCGTGACCTTTGGGTTTAACGCACAGGCGGATGTCCGCGCTGCGAACCTGACCTACAAAAAAGGCGTCGCGCATTTCGATATCCAGTTGCAGGCCGAAGGCATCACGATTGAAAACTGCCGTCTGCCGATGCCGGGGGATCACAACGTGTCCAACGCCTTGGCCGCCGTGGCCGTCGCCCGTCATCTGGGCATGAAGGCCGAGGAAATCCGCGACGCGCTGGACGCGTTCAAGGGCGTGAACCGTCGCTTTACCAAGGTGGGCGAGGTGAACGGCGTCACCATCATCGACGATTACGGCCACCACCCTGTGGAAATCGCGGCCGTTCTGAAAGCCGCGCGTCAAGCCACCGAGGGCCGGGTGATCGCCGTGCACCAGCCGCATCGCTACAGCCGCCTGCATTCCCTGTTCGAGGATTTCTGCGCTTGTTTCAACGATGCGGATGTTGTCGGCATCGCCGAGGTTTTTGCTGCTGGTGAGGACCCCATCGAGGGCGCCAGCCGCGATGATCTGGTTGCGGGGCTGGTCCAACATGGGCACCGGCACGCGTTGGCCGTGACCTCCGAAGATGATCTGGAGGCGCTGGTGCGCGCCGAAGCAAAACCCGGCGACATGGTCGTCTGTCTGGGCGCGGGCACGATCAGCGCTTGGGCGCATGGGCTGCCCGCACGTTTGGGGCAGGGGTAACGCGACACTCTGCGCCTTGGAAACTCTGGACCAACCGCGCGGGATCGGCATGAATAGACCCGCGCGATCTGATCAAAGGGGGCGCAAATGGCGGACGCATTGAAACGACGGATCGGGCTTGGGCTGCTGACGGCCTATGGCGTGGGCGTCATGGTGGGGGCCGGCATCTATGTTCTGGTGGGTGCCGTGGCCGATCAGGCGGGGATCTGGTCTCCCTTGGCCTTTGTGATCGCGGGGCTGATCGCGGCCCCCACGGCGCTTAGCTATTCCGAATTTTCCACGCGCATCCCCGAGGCCGCGGGCGAGGCAGCCTATGTCGCCAAGGGCTTCAGCATTCCCCTGGTCGCGCTGATCGTGGGGCTGGCCATCGTCATGGCGGGCACGGTGTCGGCTGCGGCTGTGCTGCGCGGCGGGGTGGGCTATCTGACTTCGGTGCTCGAGGTGCCCAGCGTCTGGGCCATCATCGGGGTCGGTGCGGCGCTGACCATCGTCGCGATTCTGGGTGTGTTGGAAAGCATGGCCCTCGCCGCGATCTTTACCGTGGTCGAGCTGGCGGGTCTGGCGCTGGTGGTCTGGGCCGGTTTCGGCGCCGAGGCCACGCCGGATTTCACGGTGCCTGATGTTCCGGTCTGGTCGGGTATCGGCGCGGCGGCGGTTCTGGCCTTCTTTGCCTTTATCGGCTTCGAGGACATCGTGAACATGGCCGAAGAGGTGGAAAACCCCACCCGCACCATGCCCCGCGCGATCTTGTTGTCCTTGGTCGTCACCAGCGTGATCTATGCGCTGGTCAGCTTTGCCGCCATCCGCGCTGTCCCGCTTGAAGAGCTGTCCGCCTCGGAACGCCCCTTGGTTTTGGTCTGGCAGGCCCATAGCGACACCGGCGCGAATTACTTTGCGCTGATCGCGGTTGTGGCCGCGCTGAACGGTGTGCTGGCGCAGATTGTGATGGCCAGCCGGGTGCTGTTCGGGCTGGGCAAACGCTATGTGATCTTGCGCCCGTTCCATCATGCGCATTCCCGGTTCGGCACACCAGTTTTGGCCACCGGATTGCTGGGGGCGATTGTGATTTTCGCCGCTGCCACCTTGCCGATTGCCTCGCTGGCCGAGATGACCTCGACCCTGCTACTCAGCGTGTTCGTTCTGGTGAACCTGGCGCTGATCGCCGTCAAACGGGCCGAGCCCGACGCGCCATTTCGCGTGCCCACCTATGTGCCGGTTGTGGGTGTGATCCTGGCCGGCGCTGCGTTGATTGTCAGCATCGGAGGCATGGGATGACCTGGGCCCTAACCCTTGCACTATTGTGGTTCGTGGTCGCCAATCTGGGCGCCATGGTGCCCAGCAAACGCCATCACTGGCCCTTTGCCTATGTGTTGATCGCGGTGGGCATTCCCATTCTGGGCGCGGTGGTTTATCTGCATGGTCCCTGGATCGGCGGGGTGCTTCTGATCGCGGCCATGTCCGTGTTGCGCTGGCCGGTGATTTATCTGTTCCGCTGGATCAAGCGAAAAGGAAAGACCAAAGATGCAGATGCCTGAGGTGCGCGGTCGTCTGACCCCCGGCAAACCCCTGTCCGAGCTGACTTGGCTGCGTGTGGGCGGTCCGGCGGATTGGCTGTTTCAGCCCGCGGATGTTGAGGATTTGCAGGCGTTTCTGGCCTCTTTGGATCCTGAGGTTCCGGTGTTTCCGATGGGTGTGGGCTCAAACCTGATCGTGCGTGATGGTGGCTTGCGCGCCGTGGTGATCCGGCTGGGGCGCGGTTTCAATAGCATCGAGGTAACGGGCAATCGCGTCACCGCCGGGACAGCCGCGCTGGATGCGCATGTGGCGCGCAAAGCGGCCGAGGCGGGCGTGGACCTGACCTTCTTGCGCACCATTCCGGGCAGCATCGGCGGCGCGGTGCGGATGAACGCGGGGTGCTATGGATCGTACGTAGCGGATGTGTTCGCGCAGGCGCGCGCGGTGACGCGGGATGGCCAGATCGTCACGCTTGGCGCCGAGGATCTGCAATTTCAATACCGTCAATCCAACCTGCCCGACGGCATGGTGATCTTTGAAGCCACGTTCGAGGGACCGGCAGGCGATCCACAGGAACTGGCGGACCGGATGCAGGCGCAGCTGCAAAAACGCGACGAAACCCAACCCACCAAGGATCGCAGCGCAGGCAGCACCTTTCGCAACCCGGCGGGCTTTTCCAGTACGGGGCGCGCGGATGATGTGCATGACCTGAAGGCCTGGAAGGTGATCGACAACGCCGGGATGCGCGGGGCCACCCGCGGCGGTGCCCAGATGAGCGAAAAACACTCGAACTTCCTGATCAATACGGGGGCAGCCACGGCGGCGGACCTCGAAGGATTGGGCGAAGAGGTGCGAAAAAAGGTTTACGATTCTCAAGGGATCACGCTAGAATGGGAAATCATGCGTGTCGGCGAACCGGCCGCAGTTTAAGGGGCACCAAAACCCCGTTTCAGGCCTGCAAAGACAGGTCATCAAAGCAATAAATGGGCCGCAATGACGGCCTGAAACTTGAGGCACAGTGTGGGTATGTCGAGCAGGGCAACCCCGAAAGTGGCGGTATTGATGGGCGGTCCCTCGGCTGAGCGCGAGGTGTCCCTGTCCTCTGGGCGCGAATGCGCAGCTGCTTTGCGGGATGAAGGATTCCAAGTGATCGAGGTCGATGCCGGCCCCGACTTGGCTGCGCAACTGTCTGAAATCAAACCGGATGTGGTGTTCAACGCCCTGCATGGCCGCTGGGGCGAGGATGGCTGTGTGCAGGGGATGCTGGAATGGATGGGCCTCCCGTACACCCATTCTGGGGTGCTGGCCTCGTCTCTGGCGATGGACAAAGAGCGTACCAAGCAGGTGTATCGCGCCCATGGCCTGCCCGTGGCCGACAGCATTCTGGCCGAAAAACCCGAGGTCGAGGCGCGCCACGTGATGGCCCCGCCCTACGTGGTGAAACCCTATAACGAAGGCTCCTCGGTCGGGGTCTATATCGTGCAAGAGGCCGCCAACGCGCCGCCCAGTTTGAACGAAGACATGCCCGACACGGTGATGGTGGAACAATACGTGCCCGGGCGCGAGCTGACGACCACGGTGATGGGCGACCGCGCGCTGACCGTGACCGATATCGTGACGGATGGCTGGTATGACTATCACGCCAAATACGCCGAGGGCGGATCGCACCATGTTGTGCCCGCTGATATTCCGGCCGAGATTTTCGATGCCTGCCTGGATTATGCCTTGCGCGCGCATGATGCCTTGGGCTGCAAGGGGCTCAGCCGCACCGATTTCCGCTGGGATGAACGCCGCGGGTTGGACGGGTTGATCCTGCTGGAAACCAACACGCAACCGGGGATGACGCCCACATCTCTGTCGCCTGAACAGGCCGAAAAGGCCGGGATCAGTTTCGGCGCGCTGTGTCGCTGGTTGGTGGAGGATGCCTCATGCAACAGGTGATGCCCAAGGCCGATCCTGCGCCCTCGCGTCTGGCGTACCGGATGCAGCGGATGATGCTGACGCCCTTGGTGCGCGGACTGCTGCGTATTGGTTTGCCCTTTGCCATCGCGGCGGGCGCAACAACAATCTACCTGTCCGACGAAGACCGCGTGGATTCCATCCGGCTGGCCGTTCTGGACGTGCGCAAACAGATTGAATCGCGTCCCGAATTCGAGGTCAAACTGATGGCCATCGACGGCGCTGGTCCCGAAATCGCCGAAGACATCCGCGAGATCGTGGCGATTGATTTCCCGATCAGCTCGTTTGATCTGTCGCTGTCCGAGATCCGCGAAACCATCCTGCAACTGCCCGCCATCGCCGATGCCAGCGTGCGCATCAAACCCGGTGGCGTTTTGCAGGTGGATCTGAGCGAGCGGGTCCCGGTGATCCTGTGGCGCTCGGCGCAGGGGTTGGTGCAACTGGACATTGATGGCCACTATGTGGGCGAAGCAACGTCGCGTGCGATCCATGCGGATTTGCCCGTTGTGGCCGGTGCGGGGGCTGACCTAGCCGTTGCCGAGGCCAAGCAGATTTTGGCGGCAACCGGCCCTCTGGCCTCGCGTGTGCGCGGGCTGGAGCGGATCGGTCAACGCCGTTGGGACGTCGTTCTGGACCGTGGCCAGCGCATTTTGCTGCCGGTTGAAAACCCGGTGCAGGCGCTGGAGCGGGTTCTGGTGCTGAACCAATCCCAGGACATGATGGCGCGCGATCTGGCCCATGTGGATATGCGGATCGCCGCGCGGCCGACCATTCGGATGAACCCCGAGGCCGTGCAGCAATGGTGGAAAATCAAGAAGATCAGTGCAGGAGACTGACGGACCATGACCCAGCTATACGAAGCGCAACGCGCAATGCGGAACATGCGAAAGGCGGCCATGCAGCGCGGCGTGATTGCCATTCTGGACGTTGGCAGCTCGAAGATCGGGTGTCTGGTGCTGCGCTTTGACGGCTCGGACCGCCTGAAAGAGGCCGAGGGCGTGGGCCCCATGGCGGGACAGGCCGGATTTCGGGTGATCGGCGCGGCGACAACCCGCTCGCGCGGGGTGCGTTTTGGTGAAATCGACGCCATGCAGGAAACCGAACGCGCGATCCGCACGGCGGTGCAGGCGGCACAGAAAATGGCCAATATCCGCGTGGATCACGTGATTGCCGCCTTTGCCGGGGCCGAGCCGCGCAGCTATGGTCTGGCCGGGGCAATTGATGTCGAGGGCAACGTGGTTTCCGAAGATGACGTCAGCCGGGTGATGGCTGCGTGTGACGTGCCTGACTATGGCGAAGGGCGCGAAGTGCTGCACGCGCAGCCGGTGAACTTTGCGCTGGATCATCGCTCGGGCCTGTCGGATCCGCGCGGGCAGATCGGCAATACGCTGTCCACCGACATGCATATGCTGACCGTGGACGCAACGGCTGTGCGCAACCTGGCGCATTGTGTGAAACGCTGCGATCTTGAACTGGCTGGGATCGCCAGCTCGGCCTATGTGGCGGGAATTTCGGCGCTGGTCGAGGACGAACAAGAGCTGGGCGCCGCCTGCATTGACATGGGCGGTGGGGCGACCAGCCTGTCGATTTTCATGAAAAAACACATGATCTATGCCGACACCGTGCGCATGGGCGGAGATCACGTGACCGGTGACATTTCGATGGGGTTGTCTGTGCCCTTTACCACGGCCGAACGGATCAAGACCTTTTATGGCGGGGTCGTCGCGACGGGTATGGATGATCGTGAAATGATCGATCTGGAAGGCGATACCGGAGACTGGGAACACGACCGGCGCACCGTCAGCCGGGCCGAATTGATCGGGATCATGCGGCCTCGGATCGAGGAAATCCTGGAAGAGGTGCGCGCGCGCTTGGATGCGGCCGGATTTGATCATCTGCCCAGCCAACAGATCGTGCTGACCGGCGGAGGCAGTCAGATCCCGGGATTGGACGGGCTGGCCAGCCGTGTTCTGGGTCATCAGGTGCGCTTGGGGCGTCCTTTGCGCGTTCATGGTTTGCCGCAGGCGGCAACTGGCCCGGGATTTGCCAGCGCCGTGGGTCTGTGCCTGTTCGCCGCGCATCCTCAGGACGAGTGGTGGGATTTTGATTTGCCGGTTGAAGGCTATCCGGCCCGGTCCCTGCGTCGCGCGGTCAAATGGTTCCGCGATAATTGGTAAGTGCTTGGAATTGGCGTCGCTCTGAGTGATTTGGGGGGTGACGCGCGCCGCCGCGCGGTCTAGAATTTGCACAACCGGTGCCTGACGCCGGACATTCGGGCGATCGAGCATGCCCCCATATCCACACGGTTCTCCGGCATAGTTCTGGTGCGGGCACTGGGATCTTTTGTGTTGGGATTCGGATCACCCGCGAAATATTGGGGAATCGGCAAAATCCCGCGAATGAATGCGCCTCAGAGCCCATATTTTGTGGGCTTTTTGCGTTTTTTGCGTGACGATCCCTATGGTTGTCGGTAACAATGGGCGTTAATAGGCAGAAAAACCACCTGCTCAAGGCAGGACAACATCAGGCGGACAGATCAATGACATTGAACCTTTCGGTGCCCGGTCAGGAAGAATTGAAACCTCGTATTACCGTGTTCGGTGTCGGCGGGGCAGGCGGCAACGCAGTGAACAACATGATCCGGCAGGAACTGGCCGGTGTTGACTTCGTCGTGGCCAACACGGATGCGCAGGCGCTGCAACAAAGCCAGGCGCAAAGCCGGGTGCAGCTTGGCGTGAAGGTTACCGAAGGTCTGGGCGCGGGCGCCCGTGCCAGTGTTGGGGCTGCTGCTGCCGAAGAGAGCATCGAACAGATCGTCGATCATCTGGCGGGCGCGCATATGTGCTTTATCACCGCTGGAATGGGCGGGGGCACCGGCACCGGGGCCGCGCCGATCATCGCTCAGGCCGCACGCGAGCTGGGTGTTCTGACCGTGGGCGTTGTCACCAAACCCTTCCAGTTCGAAGGCGCCAAACGGATGCGCCAGGCCGAGGAAGGCGTGGAAACCCTGCAAAAGATGGTCGACACGCTGATCATCATTCCAAACCAGAACCTGTTCCGTCTGGCCAATGAAAAAACCACCTTTACCGAAGCGTTCAGCCTGGCCGATGACGTGCTGTACCAAGGTGTGAAGGGCGTGACCGACCTGATGGTCAAGCCCGGCCTGATCAACCTTGACTTTGCGGATGTGCGCTCGGTCATGGATGAAATGGGCAAGGCCATGATGGGCACCGGCGAGGCAGACGGCGAAGATCGCGCCATCCAGGCTGCGGAAAAGGCCATCGCCAACCCGCTGCTGGACGAAATCAGCCTCAACGGCGCCAAGGGCGTTCTGATCAACATCACCGGTGGCCACGACCTGACCCTGTTCGAACTGGACGAAGCCGCCAACCGCATCCGCGAAGAGGTGGATCCCGATGCCAACATCATCGTTGGCTCGACTCTGGACACCGAGATGGACGGCCAGATGCGCGTCAGCGTTGTCGCCACGGGTATCGATGCCTCGGAAGTGGTCTCGGACATCCCGGTCCCGCGCCGTTCGATGGCCGCGCCGCTGACCCAGACCGTCAGCGCCGAAGAAAAACCGGCCGAGCCCGTTGCACCGGCACCTGTGGCCGCAGCGCCTGCCGCGCCTGTCGCCCCGGCGGCACCGGTCGAAGAGCCTTCGCTGTTCACTGGCATGGAAACCCCTGCGCCCGCGCCTGCTCCGGCAGCGCCGCAAGCTCCGGCGGCTTCCGTGGCGATGGACGAAACCTATGAAGAGGATTACGCCAGCAGCGACGACCTGCCGCCGCCGGCCTATCGCCCGCAAGCGTCCGAGTTCCGTCCGCAGCCTGATGTGGTCGAGGAAACGCCCGACAGCTTTGTCGCGCCCAAGGCTCCGGCAGCTGGCACCCCGTCGCCCGAGGCACTGGCCCGTCTGCAAGCCGCTGTGCAAAAAGCACCCTCCAACCCCGCGCCGCGCACCCCTGTTGTGACCCCCGCGGCCGAGGCTCCGGCACCGCAGCCCGAGGCAGATCGCTCGCGCTTTGGTATCAACTCGCTGATCAACCGCATGACTGGCCACGGCCATGAGCAGGCCCCCCAGGCCACCGCGCGTCAGCAGCCCGAGGTTAAGGCCCCTGATGCAGAACAGGCCGTTGACCCGGATCAGGAACGCATCGAAATCCCCGCATTCCTGCGCCGTCAGGCCAACTGACCTTAGGTTCATATGATCTGAAAGGCCGCCCGTTGGGTGGCCTTTTTTATTGTAATTCAATGGCTTATTCATGGCGTAGGCAGAAATGCGCCAGTGTGTTTCAGCCATGTTTCAATGCGTTACAAAGATTGAGTTGAGGGACTCGGGCGCGCGCTCTAATGATATGCACACGTTAAGTTAAGCTGCCGCATTATGTCTGGGGACACACATTGCAACGCACGTTGAAATCACCGATCACCTTTACGGGGACGGGCCTGCACTCGGGTGAACCCGCCAAGATGATCGTACATCCGGCCGCGCCGGAATACGGAATTTGGTTCAAGCGCAGTGATGTTTCTGATCGGGATGCAATGATCCCGGCGCTGTGGGACGCGGTGAATCAATCGCCGCTGTGCACCCGGCTGGAAAATGCGGATGGCGTCAGCCTGTCCACTGTCGAACATATCATGGCCGCTTTGGCCGGATGCGGTGTTCACAATGCCCTGATCGAAGTGAACGGCCCCGAAGTTCCGATCTTGGACGGCAGCTCGGCCATCTTTGTGCGGGCCATCCTGCAACGCGGGCTGGTGGACCAGGGCCTGCCGGTTCAGGCCATCGAGATTTTGAAACCCATCGAGGTGCGCAAAGGCGAGGCCTGGGCGCGTTTGGAACCGGGCCTGGATCTAACCATCGATTTTCACATCGATTTCGAAGACGCCGCCATTGGCGTTCAGCACAAGACGCTGAAAATGGCCAATGGGTCTTTTGTGCGCGAGCTGTGCGACAGCCGGACCTTCTGCCGCAAGGCAGACGTGGATTACATGCGCGAAAACGGCCTGGCTCTGGGCGGCACGCTGATGAATGCGGTTGTGGTCGAAGGGGACAAGGTGCTCAGCCCCGGTGGATTGCGGCACTCGGACGAGCCCGTGCGCCACAAAATGCTGGATGCATTGGGGGATCTGGCTTTGGCCGGGGCCCCGATCCTTGGGCGCTATACCGGGTATCGTGCGGGGCACGCGATGACGAATGATCTGCTGCGCGCGATGTATGCAGATGTCAGCACCTACCGCATGGTGGCCTGTGACGCGGGTAAAATGGCGCGTCTGCCCGGTGTTGGTGCGCATCTAAACGAGATGCCCGCTGTCGCCTGACGTCATGCACGCGTCAAGCGGCCATTTCCTGCCAAAGGCGTTTTGCACCGGAAAATTCTGTGCTAGGACCTGTCTGAGCAGTGGGCAAATTGCCTCACTAATTCAGACGAGGAATAACAAGGCATGACAGGCGTCGGATCCCGGAAAATTCTCTTGGGCTTGGTTCTGGCCAGTGTGCTGGCGGGATGCAGCGGTGCAGGACGCGTCAACAGAGGCGATGTTGACCTGGAACTTTACACTGCCGAACAGATTTTTGGCCGTGGCGAGTTTGAACTGGAACGCAACCGTCCCGAGGATGCCGCCCGCTATTTCGGCGAGATCGAGCGCCTGTACCCCTATTCAGATTGGGCGCAGCGGGCGTTGATCATGCAGGCCTTTGCCCATCACGGGGCCAAGCAATACGAAGAAAGCCGCGCCGCCGCGCAACGCTATGTGGATTTTTACCCGGCATCGGATGATGCGGCCTATGCGCAATATATCCTGGCGCTCAGCTATTACGATCAGATCGACGACGTGGGGCGCGATCAGGGCCTGACCTTTCAGGCGCTGCAAGCCCTGCGCACTGTGATTGAACGCTATCCGGATACGGAATATGCGCGCTCGTCCATTCTGAAATTCGATCTGGCCTTTGACCATCTGGCCGGTAAGGAAATGGAAGTCGGGCGCTACTATCTGCGCCGCGATCACTATACTGCTGCGATCAATCGGTTCCGCGTTGTGGTCGAGGATTTCCAGACCACCAGCCACACCGCCGAGGCGCTGCACCGTCTGGTCGAGGCCTATCTGTCGCTGGGCCTGACCGCCGAGGCGCAAACCGCGGGGGCCATTCTGGGGCACAATTTCAGATCGACCGAGTGGTACGAAGCCTCTTATAAGCTGCTGACCGCGCAGGGGCTGGAACTGAAATCCTTCGGCAATAACTGGCTGGCCCAGGTCTATCGTCAGATGATCAAGGGCGAGTGGCTCTGACCCACCAGCGAAAGGTGACGGAATGCTGCGCAGCCTGGAAATCCGCGATTTGCTGATCATTGATCGGTTGGAGCTCGAGTTCCAGCCGGGTCTGAACGTGCTGACCGGGGAAACGGGCGCAGGGAAATCCATCCTGCTGGACGCGCTGGGGTTTGTTCTGGGCTGGCGCGGTCGGGCTGAACTGGTGCGCAGCGGGGCCGAGCAGGGCGAGGTCATAGCCGAGTTTGACCTGCCCGCAGACCACGCTGCCCATGCGGTGCTGGACGAGGCTGGCCTGCCCGCCGGGGACGAGTTGATCCTGCGCCGCGTGAATCGCAAGGACGGGCGGAAAACTGCTTGGGTGAATGATCGGCGTTGCTCGGGCGAGGTGCTGCGCGCGCTGTCAGATACGCTGATCGAACTGCATGGCCAGCATGATGATCGCGGGTTGTTGGATCCGCGCGGCCACCGGGCGCTGCTGGATGAATTCGGCGCCTATGCCGAGCTGCAGGCCGAGGTTCGCGCGGCCTGGCGGGATGTCTCGGCACGGCGCAAGGCCCTAAGCCAGGCCGAGGCTGCGTTAGAAGAGGTGCGCAAGGAAGAGGAATTCCTGCGTCACGCCGTGGACGAACTAGACAAACTGGCGCCAGAACCCGGCGAGGAAAGCGAACTGGACACGCAGCGGCGCATGATGCAGGGCGCCGAAAAGATCCGCGAAGATGTTGCGCGGGCTCTGGCTGCGTTGGGTCATGACGGGGCCGAGGGCGCGATGGGCGACGCGATGCGCTGGTTGGAAGGGGTTGCCGACAAGGCCGAAGGCACGCTGGATACACCGATCGAGGCGCTTGGGCGCTCGTTCGCCGAGCTGTCCGAGGCCGTTTCGGGCGTGGAAAGCGCGTTGGATGCACTGAACTTCAACCCCTACGAACTGGAGCAGGCCGAAGAGCGCCTGTTTGCCATCCGCGCCGCAGCCCGCAAGCACAACGTGTTGCCCGATGATCTGGGCGGTTTCGCGGATGATTTACGGGGCAAATTGCACGCACTTGATCAGGGCGACGCCGATCTGGGCCGGTTGCGCACCGAATTGGCCGCGGCCGAAGAGGGCTATGCTGGCGCTGCGAAACGCCTCAGCACGGCCCGGAACCAAGCCGCCAAAGCGCTGGACGCAGCCGTCGCCACGGAACTGGCGCCGCTGAAGATGGAGCGCGCAGTGTTTTGCACCCAGATTGACGCGACCGAGGCCGGGCCGGACGGCACCGATCTGGTGGCCTTCACCGTTGCGACCAACCCGGGCGCGCCCTCGGGGCCGCTGGCCAAAATCGCCTCGGGCGGCGAGCTTAGCCGGTTCCTGTTGGCGCTGAAGGTCTGCCTGAGCCAGCAGCAATCGGGCATCACCATGATTTTTGACGAGATCGATCGCGGAGTTGGCGGAGCCACAGCCGATGCTGTAGGGCGTCGGTTGGCGGCATTGGCGGCTGACGGTCAGGTGCTGGTTGTCACCCATTCGCCGCAAGTGGCTGCGTTGGGGGCCCATCATTGGCGCGTGGAAAAGCGCGTGGAAAACGACGTGACCACCTCGACCGTTGTGCCTTTGACACAGGATGACCGCGTGGACGAGATCGCGCGCATGGTGTCCGGCGACACCATCACCCCCGAGGCGCGCGGTGCCGCAAAGGCCCTGCTGGCGGGCTAATTTCCCTATCAGTTGCCAGGAACCAACTTACCCGGGTTCATGATGTTCTGAGGGTCCAGCGCGCGTTTCAAATCGCCCATAATGTCCCAGGCGTCGCCATGTTCGGCGGCCATGTATCGTTTCTTACCCACACCAATGCCGTGTTCCCCGGTGGCGGTGCCCCCCATCGACAAAGAGCGTTCCACCATGCGGTGAGACAGGTCCTCGACCGCTTTGACCTCGGTCGGGTTTTGATCGTCAAACAGCAGGATTGCGTGGAAATTGCCATCGCCCACGTGGCCCAGGATCGGCCCGGTGATGGGCGAGGCCTGGATGTCAGCGCGGGTTTCATTGACCGCATCCGCCAGGCGCGAAATCGGCACGCAGATATCGGTGACCAGTGCTTTGGCCCCGGGTTTGGAGGCCAAAACCGCCCAATGTGCGTGGTGGCGCATGGTCCACAGCGCGGTGCGATCCTCGGGCTTGGTGGCCCATTCGAACCCTTTGCCCCCATGGTCAGCAACGATTTCGCCAAAGGTCTCGGCTTGCTCTTCAACGCCGGCCTCTGAGCCATGGAACTCGACCATCAGATGCGGGCTTTCGGGCATCTGGGATCCTGAATAGCCGTTGAAGGCGGCGGCGGTCGCGGCATCCACGAATTCGATCCGCGCCATGGGAATGCCCATCTGGATGGTGTCGATAACCGCGTTCACCGCGTCCTCGATCCGGTCAAAGGCGCAGACGGCGGCGGTGATGGCTTCGGGCTGGCCGCGCAGGCGCAGGGTGAGCTCGGTGATCAGGCCCAGCGTCCCCTCGGCGCCGACAAACATGCCCGTCAGATCATAGCCCGCGCTGGATTTGCGCGCGCGTGTTCCGGTGCGAATGATGCGTCCGTCCGCCGTGACCACCTGTAGGCCCAGAACATTGTCGCGCATGGTGCCATAGCGCACTGCCGTGGTGCCGCTGGCGCGGGTCGAGGCCATCCCCCCGATCGACGCATTCGCGCCCGGATCAACCGGGAAAAACAGCCCCGTTGCGCGCAGTTCGGTGTTCAGCTCTTCGCGGGTAATGCCGGGCTGCACCGAGACATCCATATCCTCGGGCGACAGGCGCAAGATCTTGTTCATGTTCCGAAAATCGATGGAGATTCCGCCCGAAAACGCCTGCGCCTGTCCCTCGAGCGAGGTTCCTGCCCCCCACCCAACAACAGGACAGCCGTTCGCGGCACAAATCTTCACGATCTCGCTGACTTCTTCGGCAGTCTCGGGATACACTACCCCATCCGGGGGCGTCAGCGGAAAATGCGTTTCCGAAGCACCGTGTTGTTCCAGATCGGACTTGGACCGGCTGAGGCGTTGGCCTAGTAAGTTCGAAAGCTCGACTAGCGCGGTCTGGATGGTCATGACGTTCCTCCGGATGGTGCGTTGAAACACTAGGCTATGCGGGCGATGCCGAAAAGGGAATATCACCTCTAGCACGGGGAAGGTTAATGCCGCTACAACTGGGAAAAGTGCTGGCCAGCGCCGCCGGGCAGACGGTTCAGGCCGGGCGCGATGCGATTGATCTGGTACGCCGACAGGGGCCCAGCCAGTTCCAGTTTTGGCTGATCGCGCTGGCGATTGGGGTGGCAGCCGGCTTTGCGGCGCTGTTTTTTCGCAAAGGCATCGATTGGATACAGGCCACGCTGTATCGCACCGATGACGTGGCGCATTTGCACAGTCATGCGGAATCCTTGCCGTGGTATTGGATCCTGCTTTTGCCCATCCTGGGCGGGCTGATCACTGGCGTGATCTTGCATGTTTTCACGACGGATGGGCGGGTGCGCTCGGTCGCGGATGTGATCGAGGGCGCGGCCATGCATGACGGCCGGGTCGAGGGCAAGGCGGGCGTCGCCTCGGCCTTTGCGTCGCTGATCACGCTGTCCACCGGCGGATCCACCGGGCGCGAGGGGCCGGTTGTGCATATGGCCTCGGTTATTTCGTCCTGGGTCAGCGAACGGCTGCATGCGGATGGGATCACCGGGCGCGACTTGTTGGGCTGCGCGGTGGCCGCCGCCGTGTCGGCCAGTTTCAACGCGCCCATTGCCGGGGCTCTGTTCGCGCTCGAGGTCGTTTTGCGCCATTTTGCTGTGCACGCCTTTGCCCCCATCGTGATCGCCAGCGTGGCCGGAACGATCATCAATCGGATCGAGTTTGGCGGGGTCACCGAGTTTCACCTGCCCGAGGGCAACACCTTGGAATTCTACGTGGAATTGCCCGCCTTCCTGATGCTGGGTCTGCTGTGTGGATTTGTGGCGTTCATCCTGATGCGCACCGTTTTCATCGCCGAGGACATGGCCAATCAGATCCAGGCGGGCACCAAAATGCCCCGATGGTTGCGGCCCGCGTTGTCAGGAGCACTGCTGGGGGCGCTGGCCATCGCGTTTCCGCATATTATTGGGGTCGGGTATGAAACAACCTCGGCGGCGCTGACGGGTCAGTTGTTGTGGCACGAGGCCATCGTGTTCGCCATTCTCAAGGTGATCGCCGTGGCGATCACCATGGCGGGGCGGATGGGGGGCGGCATGTTCTCGCCCGCGCTGATGGTGGGGGCGCTGACGGGCCTGGCCTTTGGCCTGATCGCCACCGGCATATTCCCCGAGGTCTCGGGGTCGCATACGTTATACGCCCTGGCCGGGATGGGGGCCGTGGCCGCCGCCGTTCTGGGCGCGCCGATATCGACCACCATGATCGTGTTCGAATTGACCGGGGATTGGCAAACTGGGCTGGCGGTGATGGTGGCGGTGTCGCTGTCCACGGCGCTGGCCTCGCGTTTGGTGGACCGGTCGTTCTTTTTGACCCAGCTGGAACGGCGCGACATCCATTTGGCCGCTGGCCCGCAGGCCTACTTGCTGGCCATGTTCCGCGCCGACACGCTGATGCGCAAACCCGAGGAGCCGGGCGCCGCCGATCCAACCAGATGCGCCGAGATGGTTGAGGACGGGATTTTCATCGAGGGCAAAGCAACGCTGGAACAGGCCATGCCCCTGTTCGAAAAGGCCGGAACGCCCTTCCTGCCAGTCATTCACAAGGGCCAGAACGATGAAGCGCCCCATATTCGGGGCGCCCTGTTCCATGTGGATGCGTTGAAGGCGTTTAACCGTGCCCTGGCCGCCACCGCGGCCGAGGAACATTCTTAAAGGCGCTCAACAGCCAGCGTGTCAAATTCGTAGAAGGCCAGATAGCCCTTGATCCGATCCGCCGCGTCAAACGGGGCCTCATAGCTCCAGGCGGCGTCCTTCAAGGTGGTGGATTTCGTCACGATCGAATAATGCGTGGCATCGCCCTTTTTAGGACAGTGGGTTACCTTTTCGGTCTTGTCCAGGAACGCCATGGCGATGTCATCGCGCGGGAAATACACCACCGAGGCCAATCCTTCTTCGTTTACTTCCAAGGCGTTACGGGTTTCGCCCAGCACGGCACCACCTGCGCGCACCACCCAGGTGCCTTCGGCGTTGCGAATTGTCATATCTTTGCCCATTGTCCGTCTCCCCGGAGTTTTTTGGGTTATCGACCGCTTTTGTGACAGGCAGATGTCACAGCGGTTCTGTCGCTTGGCGCAACCATATCGCAGCGTCCCCGGTTAACCGAGGGACGATTTTGTCGCGGCAGGCCGCGTGATAGGCGTTCAGCCATGAAATTTCGTCCGAAGACAAAAGGGTCGTGTCGATCAGCCGGCGATCAATCGGCACCCATGTCAGCGTTTCAAAGCTGTGCATCGGACGGTCATCTGCGCCGTCCATGGCAGGTGCGTCTTGCACGACGATCAGGTTTTCGATGCGAATGCCAAAGGCCCCTTCGCGGTAGTAGCCTGGCTCGTTCGACAGGATCATCCCTGGTTTCAGCGGCACCGAAGACACGCGGCTCAGCCGTTGCGGTCCCTCGTGCACGCAGAGGTAAACGCCGACGCCATGCCCGGTGCCGTGGTTGTAATCCAATCCGGCCAGCCACAGCGGATAGCGGGCAATCGCATCCAGATCTCGGCCCGCCAGCCCGCGCGGAAAGCGCAGGCGCGAGATGCCGATCATGCCTTTCAGCACGCGGGTAAAGCAGGCTTTTTCCTCGGCGCCCACCGTCCCGACGGGCAGGGTGCGGGTGATGTCTGTGGTGCCGTTCAGATACTGCCCGCCGCTGTCCAGTACCAGCAACTGCCCGTCCTCAAGCCGGGCGTTTGTGGTCTGCGTAACGCGATAGTGGATCACAGCACCGTTCGGTCCCGTCCCCGAGATCGTATCAAAGCTGATATCCAGCAAGGCGTTGGTGGCGCGCCGGTATCCTTCAAGCGCCTGAACGACATCGATTTCGGTCAGGCTGCCGGCGGGTTGCGCATCAAACCAGCTCAGGAATTCGCACATCGCGGCGGCATCGGTCAGGTGAGCCTCGCGCGTGGCGGCGATCTCGGCGTCTGATTTGCAGGCTTTGGGCAATACGCAAGGATCCTGCGCCCAAATGATCGGGACGTTGGCCTCGGTCAGTTCTCGTTGGACCTGCACAGGGACCGAGCCGCGATCCAGGCGCACAGGCCCGGTCAGCGAGCGCAGCGCCGCCGCGAAGGCCGACGGTGGGCGCAGTGTGACCTGCGCACCCAGATGGGAGCGCGCGGCATCATCCAGCTTGGCTGGGTCCACGAACAGCGACAGATGCCCGGTGTCGTGCAGAATGGCAAAGCAATGCGGCACCGGGTTGCGCGGGATATCAGCGCCTCGGATGTTCAGAAGCCAGGCGATGGAATCGGGCAGGGTCAGCACCGTCAATTCCTGCCCGGCCTCGGCCAGAACCGCCGCAATGCTGTGGCGCTTGTCGTGGTGGGCTTGCCCGGCCAGATGCTGGGGGTAGGGGGTGATCTGGCCTTGCGGCGCTGCGGGTTGATCTGGCCAGATTCGATCCACCAAGTTGGCCTGAGGTGTCAAGGTGATGCCAGAACCGGTCAGGACGGTGCCAAGCTCTTCGATCTCCTCAACCGTGTGCAGCCAGGGGTCAAATCCGATCTGGCCGCCCTGGGGCAGGTGTTCCAACAGCCAATCGCCAAGGCGGGTTTCTGGCCAGGGCACGGGTTGAAAATGCTCTGGATCGACCTGCGCCTTGACTTGGGTGCGATAGCGCCCGTCGATGAACACGCCCGCCTTGTCCTGCAAGGCGGCGCAGAACCCGGCCGAGCCAGTAAAGCCGGTCAGCCAGGACAGCCGGTCATCGCGCGGGGCGACATATTCACCCTGATGCACGTCCGAGCGCGGGATCAGGAAACCGGCCAGAGCTTCGCGCACCATCTGGGCGCGCAATTGCGCCAGTCGCGCTGGCCCCTGACTGGGGTCCGAGCTTTCCTCGAAACTTTGAAACATCGCTCCTCCGAAGGGGTTAGCCGGCCTTCTTGATCCCGATCATCCGCGCCCGTGCGCGTGGATCCTGATCGAACAAAGCGGCCAGTTGTTCGGTCATGGCCCCGGCCAATTGTTCCACATCCGTGATGGTGACGGCGTGCTGATAATAGCGCGTCACATCATGGCCAATGCCGATGGCGATCAGTTCGACGAATTTCTTTTTCTCGACCATGGCGATCACGTCGCGCAGGTGTTTTTCCAGATAATTCGCGGGGTTAACCGACAGGGTCGAGTCATCCACCGGCGCCCCGTCCGAGATCACCATCAGGATCTTGCGCTGTTCGGGCCGCGCCAGCATCCGCCGATGCGCCCATTCCAGCGCCTCGCCGTCAATGTTTTCCTTCAGCAGGCCCTCTTTCATCATCAGGCCCAGATTGTTGCGGGTCCGACGCATGGGCGCATCGGCCTTTTTATAGACGATGTGGCGCAGATCGTTCAGACGACCGGGGGTTTGCGGACGTCCTTCGGCCAGCCATTTTTCGCGGCTTTGCCCGCCTTTCCATGCGCGGGTGGTAAAGCCCAGCACCTCGACCTTGACGTCGCAGCGTTCCAGCGTGCGGGCCAGAACATCCGCACAGATCGCCGCGATCGAGATCGGACGCCCCCGCATCGAGCCCGAGTTGTCCAGCAGCAGCGTCACCACGGTATCGCGGAATTCGGTGTCTTTTTCGACCTTGAAGGACAGCGGCGTCGTGGGGTTGGCGACCACGCGCGCCAGGCGGCCAGCGTCCAGAATGCCCTCTTCCATGTCGAACAACCACGAACGGTTTTGTTGCGCCTGAAGGCGGCGTTGCAGCTTGTTCGCCAGACGTCCAACGGCGCCTTTCAGCGGCTCCAGCTGTTGATCCAGATAGGCGCGCAGACGTTCCAGCTCGGCCGGTTCGGCCAGTTCTTCGGCGGGGATTTCTTCGTCATGTTCGGTGTTATAGGCCGAATAATTCGGGTCTGCGTCGGATAAAGGGGCAGGGGGCGGCGGTTCCAGCGGAGCGTCGCCCTCGGGCAGCTCGGCCTCGTCCGACATCTCGTCATCGGCCATGTCGTCTGTGGTGACCTGAGCCTCCGAGCTGTCCTGGGTTTCGTCCTGAGATTGCTCGGGATCGGCCTCGGCGTCCTGATCTTCCTGATCGTCCTGACCGCTGGAATCGGGATCTTCTTCCTCTTCCGCGCTGTCCTCGGCATCGTCCTGATCTTCTTCGTCTGGCTCGTCCGGATCATCGCCCAGCTGGTCGCCATAGCCCAGATCCTCGATGATCTGACGGGCGAATTTGGCGAATTCAGCCTGATCGGCCAGCTTGTCTTGAAGGTCCTCCAGCGTGCCGCCGGCCTGATCCTCGATAAAGCCGCTCCACAGATCCAGAACATTGCGCGCAGCAGGAGGCATGTCGCGGCCAGTGGCCAGATGGCGGATCATATAGCCCGCCGCCACATGCAGCGGCGCGTCGGCGGTCTGGGTGATCTGATCATAGCCCAGACGACGGGCCTCGGTATCAATTTTGGCGTCGATATTGCCCGCCGTGCCGGGCATGTCGCGCGCGCCCATGGCCTCGCAGCGGGCGGTTTCCATCGCCTCGTACAGGCTGCGTGCCATGTCGCCGGGCGGGGCATAGCGGTCATGCACCGCGTTGTCGTGATATTTGCGCTGCATCGCCAGAGCATCGGCGGTGCCACGGGCGATCAGCACCTCGTCGCGGGTCATGCGGCGGGTCACTTGCGGCAGGCGCATCGTGTCCCCGGCGATGCCAGCAGGATCGACCGAGTAATTCACATTCAGATCGGCATCATCCGCCAGCACCTTGGTCGCTTCGGCCAGGGCTTTCTTGAACGGATCTGCGGGGTTGTCTGATTTCTTCATCATGCGCGCCGGAGGTTACGAGTTTCTACCGCCGCACCCTAATCCGGGCCGAGCAGATTGACCAGTGGCCGCGCATGTCCCGTTGGGTCGTATATTTCACATTTCGCCCCATGCCCCTATGCTGCGAACCAGCACGCAAGGAGCAACCATGAAAATCGTTTATTGCGCTTATGGGGGGCAAAAATACGCCGATCAGCTGGCGCAATCCGTTGGCTCGGTGCGTGCCCAGCACCCCGAGGCGCAGATTGTCGTCTATACGACCGCGCCCTTTCGACCTTTCCTGTCAGATTTGCCGGTCGAGTCGCGCATTTTGGAACAACAGGCCCAAAGCAGCGATTGGCATGATCCGTTTATGAAAGTCCGGGCGGTTTGCGAGGCCGCGAATGAAGGCGCTCCGTTCGTTTATCTGGACAACGACACCTATGTGGCTGGGGCGCTCAGCGAAGCTTGGGCGCTGCTGGAGCATTTTGATTGTCTGGGCGTGCAGTCCTCGATCCCGGACCAGCGCGGATTCCTGGGACTGGACCCGGCGCCGGGGCTGCACCGCGCCGCCCCCCAGGTTTTTCCAGAATGGAATGGTGGGGTGCTGTTTTTCGCTGGCTCTAAGGCGGCGCGCCGCATCACGAAGCGATGGCTGGAGGTCTTGGAAATGCGCATCCCCGGGGGGGGCGATCAATGGCCTCTGGCGCAGGCATTGTGGGACAGTGGCGCGCGTTTGCATGTGTTGCCCGCGACGTATAACTGCCGCCTGCCAGCCACGCCTGTGGTCTATGGCCAGATCCGCATATTGCATGCAGACCATCCGCAACTATCTGATATCGAACGTATTTTGAATGCCGAGCAGGGGTTGCGGCAGATTGTGAGCGAAGGCAGTGATTTTGTGTTGGCGCCCGCTGGAAGTGACGGCAAGCGCATGTTCTAGCTGATCATCAACGCGCGGCATTCATTCATGTGACGCAAGGCCAGTTTGGCCGCCATTTGTGATTGGCGTTGATTCTGGCCAAATGTGCTGGTGTGCAAAAGCACGGCCTGCGCGTGTTTTGCCTCGATCCGCCAATGCAGCACCTCGCGACCGCGATCATCGGGGATCATCGTGTCCAGAATGTCGATGACGTTTTGACGCTCGATCTTGGTGCGCTCCGAGGCAGCCCCGTCGAACATCCATTGAAACTCCATCTGAGCAGACAGCCGCCCCGCGCATTGCGCAAAGAATCTAAGCTGTTCGTCCGCTGAAAACGCCTGCACGGACGACGTGTGGGCGGTTAAAGCACCCCCCAGCAAAAGCCCTGCCAGATAAGTTTTTAAACTGCTCATGATTTAGACTTTACGGTCAAAAAACGGCGTATCAAGTGGGCAGTATAAAAACTATCCTTTTGCGACTTTGTTAACACAACGAAAAACGGCCCCGAATTGGGGCCGCTTCGCGAAAAATATTCTAATGGGGTCTTAGACCATCGCCATCGAGGCCGCGCTTTCCGGCAGCTCTTCGTCAAAGCAACGCTGGTAGAATTCGGCCACGGTCTGGCGCTCCAGCTCGTCACATTTGTTCAGGAAGGACAGGCGGAAGGCATAGCCGACATTGCGGAAAATCTCGGCGTTTTGGGCCCAGTTGATCACGGTTCGAGGGCTCATTACCGTGGACAGATCACCATTCATAAAGGCGGTCCGGGTCAGATCGGCCAGGGTCACCATCTGCGCGATCGTTTTGCGACCGCTTTCGGTGTTGTAATGCGGGTTCTTCGACAGAACGATCTGGGTCTCGGCGTCATGGCTGAGATAGTTCAGCGTGGCCACCAGCGACCAACGGTCCATCTGGGCCTGGTTGATCTGCTGCGTGCCATGATACAGGCCCGTGGTGTCGCCCAGACCAACCGTGTTCGCGGTGGCGAACAGGCGGAAATAGGGGTTCGGGGTGATCACTTCGTTTTGGTCCAACAAGGTCAGTTTGCCGTCATGTTCCAGGACCCGCTGAATCACGAACATCACGTCCGCGCGGCCCGCGTCGTATTCATCGAACACGATGGCGGTGGGGTTGCGCAGGGCCCAGGGCAGGATGCCCTCGTGGAATTCGGTGACCTGTTTGCCGTCTTTCAGCTTGATCGCGTCCTTACCGATCAGGTCGATCCGGCTGATGTGGCTGTCCAGGTTCACACGGACACAGGGCCAGTTCAGGCGCGCGGCCACTTGCTCGATATGAGTGGATTTGCCGGTGCCGTGATAGCCCTGAACCATCACACGACGATTGCGCGAGAATCCAGCCAGAATGGCCAGCGTGGTGTCCGGGTCAAATTTGTATGTGGGGTCGATTTCGGGCACGCGGTCGGTACGCTCGGCAAAGCCCTTAACGGTCATGTCGGTGTCGATGCCAAAGATCTCGCGAACAGAGATGTCTTCGGTGGGTTTTGCGCTCGTTTCCATAGTGCGGGTGCCTTTGACTGCGTGCTGAAATCGGGGCCGGATTGCCCAACTCCTGTGTGGTGCAACATAAATGCGCGAAGGGCAAGAGCTTGCGGGCTTTTCCGCCGCGTCTGTGCCCGGGGGCGGCTCACCTGATCGTGTTTTGGCGTGACGATGGGCGGGGCGCAATCTGCGGGGCCGGGTGATAGACTGGGCACAAATGACGGAGGGGAGCCAATGAACAGACGCATGATGATGATCGCCGGGCTGGGAGGCTTGGGCGCATGGATCGCGGGGCGTGGGGCCGCCGAGACCTTTGAAATCACGCGCAGCAAATCCGAATGGCGCGCGATGCTGACCCCGCTGCAATACAAGGTCATGCGCGAAGAGGGGACCGAGCGCGCTGGCAGCTCACCTCTGGATAAGCTGTATGATCCGGGGGTGTATCACTGCCGTGGCTGCGATCTGCCGCTGTATTCATCCAAGCACAAATATGACAGCGGCACAGGATGGCCCAGTTTCTGGAAATCCCTGCCCGGGGCGATCGGCACCAAAACTGATCGCAAACTGCTGGTGGCGCGCACAGAATGCCACTGCCGCCGCTGCGGCAGCCATCTGGGGCATATATTCAACGATGGACCGCGCCCCACCGGGAAACGCCATTGTCTGAACGGCGTGTCCCTGGTTTTCAAAGCCGCCTGATCACTTAAAGCTGCGGCTGTCCTTGATCTGATCCCAGGCCCACATGACCTCTTGCAGCTGCTCTTCTTGGCTGCGGTCGCCGCCGTTCATGTCGGGGTGCAGCACTTTGATCAGTTTCTTATAGGCCTTGCGGATTTCGGCCTTGGACCAGCTATCCTGCGCCTCGAGAATGTCGATGGCGCGGCGTTCGGTCGGAGGCAGGCGGCGCCCGCCGGTGTTGGCTTTGCCCGGGTTCTTGGTGGCGTTTTCACCCAACACCTGGTGCGGGTCTTCGATACCCAGGCGGGCCCAGGCGCGCGCCTCGGGGTCGCCCATCGGACGGGTCTGGCGTTCCCAGACCTTATCCTTGGACATCTGAGCATTCATCTCGGCCTCGGTGGTGCCGTCGAAGAAGCTCCATTTCTGGTTATATTCGCGCGCGTGTTCCTTGCAGAACCAATAGAATTCATCCAGCACGTCGGGCGCTTTGGGGGCGCGGTATTTTCCGGGCTCCTGACAGCCTTCGTGCTCGCACAGGCGTGTCGAGGTTTCCGACGCACCACTCATTCCCCGTCGTCCGCGGGGATTTTTCTTCTTTGCGGATTTGACCGACATATCAAAACCAAACGGGTCAGATTTAGTCATGAGATCACCTATTCGACTCGGACGGTGGATTGTAGACTTTCTGGCGCCGAGTTGAAGGGGGGGAGCAGGAAAAAAACTGTGAACAACTCGATCAATTGGCGAAAAAACGCCCGCAAAAGCCATCTAACTATTGGAAAGAAATAACAAAAAAATAGCACAAAGATCAGGCAGTCTTGTTCTGGGCCTCCTCTGGCTCGTCCACAAGCTCTGCGTCATCAGCCGCCTTCAGGCGGGCGGCTCTTTCCATCAGCAAAGAGGCGGCGGGGCTGTTCAGGTCTTGGGCATCCTCGACACCGTTGTCGCCGACAACTGCAAAGAAACCTTCGGGCGTGTCCGCTGATTCTGCCTCGGGCGCGCGCTGTTCGGGGGGAGGCGCGGGCAATAGCTGGGGTTCCGGTATTTCTGCTGTGTCCTGGCTTGGCCGGCGAAAGACCAGCACATTGCGATAGGTGGTGGAAACCGTCGTCAGGCCGTGGCGTTCCTCGCTGGGCAGGGTTTCGGCGCGCTGATATTCCCAGCCCTGGGCGCCCATCTGATTCATCAGGTCCTCAAGCGCAAAGGCAAAGCGCGCTTCGACCCCGCGCACGCCTTTTGCTTTCTTTCCCTTGGCCGGGGCCGGAACCACCTTGTACTCGTATTTTGGCATTACAATGTCCGCTCTCGAAATCAGGTCAACACTATCAGCGATTTGCAAAATGTCCAAAGCCCCAACGCCCACAGCGTACGGTCGATAAGGGGTCTTTCAATACCCGTCTGAGACGGTCGCACCTGCAAATCAAAAGGTGAGACATGGCCAGACAGATCGACTCATTCACGGATTGGGTGTTCACCGAAAAAGTCCAGGACCGCGGAAGCGCCCGGGCGTGTTGTGGTTTATGCGATCACCGAAATCTGCGCTACATTTTCGAGGTGCGCAACCGGCGCAACGGGCATCGGATGTGGGTGGGCTCTAGCTGCATTCTGAAGTTCGGCCTGGCGGTGATGCAGGACGGGAAAAAGCTGTCAGATGACGAGGCCAGGGCCAAATTGCGGCGTCTGACCCGACAAATGAAGGGCTGATGACCCCAAGCGAGGGATCATTTCCGAATGGTCATGGGCTTGCCTACGAAATCGGGCACAGGCGCGGATTGATGGGCCGCTAACATCGTTTCGACTTTTTCGGCGACATCGGACGGGTAGGGGGCCACGCGTGGGCCGCTCATGTCGATATGCAGGCCGATCCCTTCGCCCGTCGCCGATAGCCAGCCATCCTCGTGGTACAGCCATTGGCAGAAATGGAACTTGCGCCCATCGCTGTCCAGAAGTTGAAAACCGACCCGAACCTTGGCGCCGACATGCAGCTCGCGAAGATAGCGGACCCGAAAATCAGCGCTATAGGTGGTGTGTTTGCGGACGGCTGCGTAATCGGGGCCAAAGCCCATCAGCTCAAAGGCCTGATCTGCCCCACGATCGAACAGAACGTTGTAATAGGCCATATTCAGATGCCCATTATAGTCGATCCATTCGGGAAGGACTTCCAACGCTGATGACATGAATGGCGCTTGGGGCATCTTTCTCAGTTCCTCGCTGGGGGTCTGCAAGACAACCTAGCCAAGTGAGACACACAAGGCCAGAGCTTGATCATCTGCGCAGAAAGGGTCGCACCAGCATTTTCAGGCGTTGTGATATCGACAAATATGGCCAGATTTGGCGAGCGTTTTTGAGGTCCATATTTTTTGCCACCGGGATGCCTTCTGGTGGGGCTAACCGAAATCCAAGTTTCTCGGAGATTTCTAAGCGTTTGTGCGCATAGTCTCGGATTTCAACCTTGCGCAGTCCATCGACCTGGTACTTCTCGCCAGGCAGTGCGCAAAGCTCGGCGATTTTCTCGGGGTCGCAGCACTCAGATCCAATCGGGTTCTGCAAGATATACAAATACATTGCCCGCACGGCATTGTCGGAATGAAACTCGTTTTCATGCGTTTCGGTCAGGCCCAGACTGTCAAAATCAATCAATCCGAACTCGCGAAGCAAGCTGTTGCAGATCCCCTGCCTGGTGGCATCCTCGAACTTGATAAAATGCGCTTTGTCACCGTACTCGCGTGCGACTCGCAGCGGAAATTCGTGCAAGCGTTTAACAGCTTCTTGATAGCGAGAGGGGCGAGAGAAAAGCCCAATTTTGGCCATCTGCTGGCAGTTGGATGACATCCACGGCAGCAATTCCCGATAATAATAGAGCGCATGGACCTCTCCATGCTGAGCCAGAAACTGGTGCAGTTTTGCGTGCTCCTCCGGGTCCAGCATGCACAGAAATTCATTGGAAAGGATGGCGGTAGACCGCAACGTGTTCAGTCGCGCATAAAGCGTTTCAAGAACTTTCGCATCGCGCTCACGCAGCTGTTCTGGCGAAAGCCCCGAGGACTTGTTCCCAAAGTATGTTTCAGGATTCTTCAAGAAGGCCGAGTACAGATGATCAAATGCCGCGTCGTTGTCAACAAACTGAATACCTTGATTCGCAAAGGTCTTCTTGAGGGCGAAAAAATTCCTCTGAATCGTGGTGGACCCGGTTTTATGCGGGCCCAGATGCAGGATTATCTTCAAACCCTTCCCCAGAACAGGCCTTTGGGCTCAGAGGCTCAGTTTCTGCGCAACCAACTGGTTCACAGCCTTGGGGTTGGCCTTGCCGCCGGTGGCTTTCATCACCTGACCCACGAACCAGCCTGCAAGTTTCGGGTTTTGCTTGGCTTTTTCGACCTGCGCGGGGTTGGCGGCGATGATCTCGTCCACGGCGGCCTCGATGGCGCCAGTGTCCGTGACCTGCTTCATGCCACGCTCTTCAACGATCTGTTCGGGGTCACCGCCTTCGGTATAGACGATTTCGAACAGGTCCTTGGCGATCTTGCCGCTGATGGCGTCGGACTTGATCAACTTGATGATCGCGGCCAGTTGCGCGGGCGAGACCGGGCTTTCGGTGATGTCGTGATCTTCTTTTTTCAGACGTCCGAACAGCTCGTTGATGACCCAGTTGGCGGCCAGCTTGCCGTCGCCTGCCTCACCTGCGACCTCTTCGAAAAAGGCCGCGTTGGGCACTTCGGCGGTCAGCACGCTGGCGTCATATTCGGACAGACCGAAATCCCCCATGAAGCGGGCTTTCTTCTCGTCCGGCAGTTCGGGCAGCGAGGCGGCGATGTCATCGACCCAGCCCTGTTCGATCTCCAGAGGCAGCAGGTCGGGATCGGGGAAGTAGCGGTAATCATGCGCCTCTTCCTTGGACCGCATCGAGCGCGTCTCGTTCTTGTCCGGGTCATACAGGCGGGTTTCCTGTTCGACCTCGCCGCCGGCTTCGACGATGGCGATCTGGCGACGGGCCTCGACCTCGATCGCGGCCTGGATAAAGCGCATCGAGTTCATGTTTTTGATTTCGCACCGCGTGCCCAGATGCGAGAAATCCTGCGTTTCCTGGTATTTCTCGTAGGCGCCGGGACGGCAGATCGACACGTTCACATCCGCGCGCAGGTTGCCGTTTTGCATGTTGCCGTCACAGGTGCCCAGGTAGCGCAGGATCTGGCGCATCTTGGTGACATAGGCGGCGGCCTCTTCGGGGCCACGGATGTCGGGGCGGCTGACGATCTCCATCAGGGCCACACCGGTGCGGTTCAGGTCCACAAACGACATGTTCGGATCCATGTCATGCACCGATTTCCCGGCGTCCTGTTCCAGGTGAATGCGTTCGATCCGCACAATACGAGCGACGCCGGGGCCCATATCGACCAGAATTTCGCCTTCGCCCACGATGGGGTGATACAGCTGCGAAATCTGATAGCCCTGCGGCAGATCCGGATAGAAATAGTTCTTGCGGTCAAAGGCGGACCACAGGTTGATCTCGGCCTTCAGGCCCAGACCCGTGCGCACGGCCTGTTCCACGCAGTATTCGTTGATCACGGGCAACATGCCTGGCATGGCCGAGTCCACGAAGGCCACGTTCGAGTTGGGTTCAGCCCCGAATTTGGTCGACGCGCCCGAGAACAGTTTCGCATTCGAGCTGACCTGCGCGTGCACCTCCATACCGATCACCAGTTCCCAATCGTGCTTGGCTCCGGCAATCACCTTGGGTTTCGGGGTCTCATAGGTCAGGTCCAGCATCGTATCCGCCCTTTGTCACAGCAATTCCACCGCGTTCTAGGGCAGGGGTGCGCAAGGGGCAAGAGGGCAAGGCGAGGTTTGCGCCTTGCGCCTATCCGCGCGGCACAATTTGTGGGCCTTGTTCGCCAAACACCACACGGGCGCCGTTGCGGATTTCGGTCTCGAAATGACGCGAGATCCGGCGGAACGCGCTGCCGCGCCCCTCTTCGGCCAGCTTTTCACTATAGATCAGCGCCTCTTCGGCCATCTGATCCTGCTCGGCCAGCGCCCAGACCAGCGGATGTACCTCGCGCAGGTGGTTCTGCAAAATCCAGTCAAAGGCCTCGCGCAGGGCGGTCAGCTGATCCTGATACGGGCTGTTGCGCAGTTTGCGTGCGTTCAGCGTGATCGAGCAGAAGGCCGCAAACAGGTTGGCCGTGTGCTGATCCTGGCGACGGTCCAGGATGTCCCGCATGCCTTCGATGAACAGGTCCGGTTCCAGCATTTCCAGAACGTCCGGGTCCAGTTTCAGCGCGTCCAGACAGGTCCAAGTATATCCGCCAGCGCCCCAGATGTCCTGGGTCAGGGCGGACATGCGGCGGGCCTGAATTTCCAGCTGTTGATGCGAGCCAAACCAGCGCGGCAGCATAAACCGGCCAAATTCGCGCATGTGGTTGGGATTGTGGGGATCCAGATCAATCAGGTCCTCGTAATCGTCCACCACGCGGCTTTCTGGGCTTTCCTGACTGGGCAGCAGTTTGCAACGCGCCGCCGCCAGGGCGGGGCTGTTTTGTTCGAACGCATCAAAGCGATCCAGAATGTCCCCGGCGCTGATCATACAGGCCTGAAAAGCCTTCGAGCTGTGTTTTGACAGGCCCGAGGTCTTTAGTCCCGTGTTGGTTTCGACGGCATGAAAGGCCCAGGCCACATCCATCAGCGCATGCAGCACCACCAGCGCAACGCCGTAATCCTTGGGGCTGTCGTCCAGTGCGAATTCCAGATGCTCGAGCGCGGGCAGGCTTTCGACCTCCCCCGGGTTCACGCGGCCCGACCGGATTTGACGCACCAACGGTTCCACTACATCCGAGCGCGCGCCATAGGCCAGCAGGTCCGCCAGCGGCATATCGGCCTTGGTACGGGCGCGGGTGCGGTCGTGGTGGCGCAGCTCGGTGCCCAGTTCGTCCCACATGTCCTGACGGGCCAGGAATTGCCCGCGCGAGATCACGTATTCACGACGCGACTGTTCGGTGCTGGTATCGGTGACCGGAATGTCCAGCGCGCGTTGCAACCGGATCGGCATCGGCCCCGGAGGTGCCGACGCGGGCGCCACCTGCAAGGCCGGGGCCTCGGGCTGCTGCGAGCGCCGCAGGATCTTGGGGGCGCGCAGCTTCAGGTTTGTGCGTTTGGGCAGCAGATGCTTCATTCGGTCTTCCGGTTGGGAGGCGATAGCAGAGTCGCCTTGCCTGTGATTTCCCCCTATATGGCCGCATGTTTTTGGCCGAAACATGGCCAAGTGTGGCTGGTTTTCGGGAAATAGCGTAGCAACTCTCGGGCGAAGCTGCCCTAAGGTCATGTCGCCGATCAGGCGCCTAGCGCCCGCCCGCCACGTCCAGCAGGGTGCGCGTCACATACGAGGCCTGATCACTCAGCAGCCACAAAATGGCCTCGGCGACCTCGTCCGCGCCGCCGGATCGGCCCATGGGAACCATATGTGACAGGCGCTCCAACCGGTCGGGCTGGCCGCCTTTGGCATGGATGCTGGTTTCGATCAGGCCGGGACGCACCGCGTTGACACGAATGCCTTCGGGCGCCAGCTCGTCTGCCAATCCTATGGTGAACGTGTCGATCGCCGCCTTCGAGGCCGCATAGTCCACGTATTGATTGGCCGACCCCAACTGGGCCGCAACCGATGACAGGTTGACGATATGGCCGCTCTGACCGGCGCGCCGCATATGCGCGATGGCGCCTTTGGCCACCATCATCGCCCCGACCACATTGATCTGAAACATGGCGTTGACGCGCGCGGCGGTCATTTCGGCAACGGGCGCGGCCTGGGCGACGATCCCGGCGTTATTCACCAGATGAAGCGGAGTGTGCGGTGCGATGGCCTCGAACATGGCCTCGATCTGGTCGGGGTCAGCCACGTCGCATCGAATGACCTGAGCCGACTGTCCCGCGGCCTGCACCTCGTTTGCCACGGCTTGGGCACTGGCTTGGTCACTGCGGTATGTCAGGATCACGTCATGGCCGCGCCGGGCCGCCATCCGGGCGGTCGCTGCGCCGATTCCAGTGCTGCCACCAGTGATCAGAATGCTGTGTTTGGTCATGGTCGTGTCCTCGCGCCTGGGGCGCAGTTCAGGACAAAGTCACCTTGGCGTCAACCCGCACGGGTTTTCCATCAAACCAACGGCGCAATTCATGCGCGGCGGGCAAGCAGGTCAGCGGCAGATGTACGCGCCGCCCCCCCGTTAGCTCCAGATGCGGCGGGCGCGCATAAAACGGCGCCGAGCGCGCACCAACCGCATGGATGCCCGACAGCGGAAAGGACCAATGCTTGCTGCCGTAATACACATTCAGATGGCTTTCGGTCAGCCACGCCCCCGAGCGTTTCCGGCTGAGCAGGCGTTGCCAATAGAACGCCGTCAGCACGGCAACCCCGCCAATCAACAGCATCATCTGCCAGACAGGCAACAGCTTTGCCACGGCGAACAACATCACCCAGAGCAGAGCAATCACGAGGCCCGCCCCCAAATGCAGCGGATCCAACCCGCGCCAATGATATTCGTGTAGCCAATTCATGATGAAATTATGACAGATGCGATGGAAAAGATGTGGTTAAGATACAGCTCTGAACCCCGGTTTCAGGGCTTTTTGACGCGAATGTGACAGGCTTGCTTCAGTTCGATTGCGTATGGTTTGGCGGGGTCTACGCCTTTCGTATACGTTCGGCCATCTCTTGCGTGTCCCGGCTCAGATCGGGCTGGGCCAGGATCCGGTCCAGTTGCGCCCCGATCAAAGCTTGCCGATCCGTGTCATAGCGTTTCCAGGTCTCGAAAGCGGTGCACATCCGGGCGGTGGTTTGCGGGTTCAGCGGGTCCAGCTTGATCAACCAGTCGGCCAGCAGAGCATAGCCTGCGCCACTGGCATGGTGAAACGCTGCGGGGCTCATGGCCAGCGCCCCCAGCGTTGCGCGGAACCGATTGGGGTTCTTCATGGTAAAGTCCGGGTGCTGGGTCAGGGACGCGGCGACCTGCACGGCCTGATCGGGATCTGCCTGCACGATCTGCATCGAGAACCATTTATCAATCACCAGACGGTCATGTTTCCACTGATCGTAAAAGGCCTGCGTGGCGGACTTGCCCTTGCCCGCGGACAACAGGCACCCAAACGCGGCCAATTGCTGAGTCATGTTGTCGGCCGAGTCGTATTGCTTCTGCGCCTGTGCGCCGCCATCCAGGCGGGTGATCAACGACAGGGCCGTGTTGGCCAGCGCCCGCGCGCCCGATTGAGTGGCATCCGGCTGATAGGCCCCCTCGACCTGGTATTGCGCATAGAGGCGCGGCAGCAGGTCCTGCATATGCTGCGCCATGGCCTGTTTCTGGGTCTCTACGGCCTGCCAAATCGCCTGCGGGTCAGGCGTCTGGCCCAGGTCAAACAGGGTCTGGGCCAGTTCGTCCTGGCTGGGCAGCCCTGTGGCCAGCGCGCGAAAGGCCGGGTCCAGCGTGTCGTCGCGCAGCACGGCCGTCAGCGATTCCAGATAGGCGTCATCCGGGGCCGCGCCCTCTTGGATCATGCGGATCAGACCGTCCCGCGCCAACGCGCGCCCGGCCTCCCACTTGTTGAAAGGATCGGTGTCGTGCGCCATCAGGAACGCGCGTTCGGCGTTGCTGGTCTGGCGTTGCAGGATCACCGGAGCCGAGAATTCGCGCAGGATCGAGGGCACCGGTTTCGCGCTAAGCCCTTCGAACTGGAACGACTGCTCGGCCTGCGTCATCTCCAGCACGGTGGTCGGCAGCACCTCGTCCCCGTTGGGGTTCAACAGACCCACAGCGATGGGGATGACGCGCGGGTCTTTGACATCTTGCCCGGGGGTGGGCGGTGTGTCCTGCCGGAAGGTCAGGGTATAGGTGCCATCGGCGAAATCTTCGCTGACAGACAGGCGCGGCGTGCCGGCCTGGCTGTACCAGTGCTTGAACTGGGTCAGATCGCGGCCGGTGGCGTCTTCGAACACCTGCAACCAATCCTCGATCGTGGCGGCGTCGCCGTCGTGGCGGTCAAAATACAGGTCCAGCGCCTTGGCATAGGCCGCGTCCCCGACCAGCGTTTTCAGCATCCCGATCAGTTCGGCACCCTTTTCGTACACGGTGGCCGTGTAGAAGTTGTTAATCTCGACAAAGCTTTCGGGGCGCACGGGGTGGGCCAGGGGGCCATTGTCTTCGCGGAACTGGCGGCCACGCAGGGCGATCACATCCTCGATCCGCTTCACTGGTTCCGAGCGCATGTCAGCAGTGAACTGCGCATCGCGGAACACCGTCAGCCCCTCTTTCAGGCACAGCTGGAACCAATCGCGGCAGGTGATGCGGTTGCCGGTCCAGTTGTGGAAGTATTCATGGGCAATGATCGCCTCGATCCGTTCAAAATTCATATCCGTCGAGGTGTCGGGCGAGGCCAGCACACAGGACGAATTGAAGATGTTCAGCCCCTTGTTTTCCATCGCGCCCATGTTGAAATCATCCACCGCGACGATGTTGAAAATGTCCAGATCATATTCGCGCCCGTAAACATCTTCGTCCCACTCCATCGAGGCTTTCAGCGCGTCCATGCCAAAGGCGCATTTGCCCTCGTCGCCGGGACGGACCCAGATGTTCAGCTCCACATCCTTGCCGGATTTGGTGGTGAAACGGTCGGGATGGTTGATCAGATCGCCCGCAACCAAAGCGAACAGATAGGCGGGTTTGGGCCACGGATCGTGCCATTCGGCCCAGCCCTCGCCCTGACCCGTGGGGTTGCCGTTGGACAGCAGAACAGGCTCGGTGCCTTCGATCCGCACGGTGAAAACGCTCATGACGTCGGGGCGATCGGGGTAATAGGTGATCTTGCGGAAGCCCTCGGCCTCGCATTGGGTGCAGTACATGCCGTTGGACATATACAGCCCTTCCAGCGCGGTGTTGGTGGCGGGGCTGATCTCGACCTCGGCCTCCCAGACAAAGGGCGTGTCGGGCACGTCGCAACGCAGGCCCTGATCAGTCAGTTCGGGCGTCACCGGGGTGCCATCAATCGCCGCGCTGATCAGCTTTAACTGTTCGCCATGCAAAAAGAAGTCGCAATCAGAAGCTTCGGGATTGGGGCGGAACGCGATCCGCGATTGCACGCGGGTTGCCGTGGGGGACAGGTGGAATGTCAGCGCGACACTGTCCACGATGAACCCGAAGGGCGTGTAATCGGACAGATAGATGGTCTGGGGAGCTGCGTCTTTCATCGGGGCCTCGGGATGCATGATTTTGGAGCGACGTTAGGAGGAACGCGGGCGGGCTTCAATGGGGGTCGCACCGGTTTGATTATTCGCCAATTTTTGAAGCAGCTTGGCCTGAATTGGTAAAAACTTTTGACCAGAATTGTTGCCTATAGGAAACTTCCGTTCTATTGAGGATCAAGAACATGGCTGACATGGGGGATCACAATGGACAATCGCATCGATAAATACGGGCTGCACGTCGCGCCCGAGCTGGTGGAATTCATCGAGCGTGATGCGCTGCCGGGGACGGGTGTCTCATCAGACGATTTCTGGGCCGGATTGTCGCGTCTCACCCATGAGTTGGGACCGAAAAACCGCGATTTGCTGCAAAAACGCGAGGAAATGCAGCAAAAACTGGATGCGTGGCACATCGCGCGGCGCGGGCAGGCCCATGATCCCGCGGCCTATCAGGCCTATCTGAGCGAGATCGGATACCTTGTCCCCGAGGGCCCTGATTTTCAGATCGAAACCCAGAATGTAGACCCCGAGATCGCCCAAATCCCCGGTCCGCAACTGGTGGTGCCGATCATGAATGCGCGCTTTGCGCTGAACGCGGCGAATGCGCGGTGGGGCTCGTTGTATGATGCGCTGTATGGCACGGATGCGCTGGGCGATTTGCCTGTGGGCGGGGCCTATGACGTGGATCGCGGCGCCCGTGTGATCGCATGGGCCAAGGCGTTTCTGGATCAGGCGCTGCCCCTGGCGGGGGCGGTCTGGGCGGATGTCGACAAGCTGGCCGTCGATGGGGATGCGCTGGTGATCGAGGCCAAGGGCCGCCCGGTGGCCTTGCAGAACCCCACACAATATGCCGGCCATGCCGAGCCTGACGGTTGGGGAATGTTCCTCTTTAAAAACAATGGTCTGGGCATCGAAATTCTGGTCAATCCCGACAATCAGATCGGCGAGACCGATCCGGCGGGCATCGCCAGCGTGAACCTTGAATCCGCCATGTCCGCGATCATGGATTGCGAGGACAGCGTCGCCGCCGTGGATGCGGCCGACAAGGTGCTGGCCTATAGCAACTGGCTGGGCCTGATGAAGGGCGATCTGTCTGAAACCTTTGAAAAGGGTGGCCAGACGGTTACCCGGGAAATGCACGGCGATTTCACCTATACCGACCCCAACGGCGCGCCTCTGTTGGTCAAGTGCCGCAGCCTGATGCTGGTGCGCAATGTTGGCCACCTGATGACCAATCCGGCCATTCTGGATCGCGACGGGCTTGAGATCGGCGAGGGATTGATGGACGCGCTCTGCACCACGCTGATCGCCATGCATGACCTGAAGAAAACCGATGGGCCGCGCAATTCGGTCGCCGGGTCGGTCTATGTGGTCAAACCCAAGATGCATGGCCCCCAAGAGGTCGCCTTTGCCGACGAGATTTTCACCATGGTCGAGGAAATCCTGGGCCTGCCGCAATATACGGTGAAACTGGGCATCATGGACGAAGAGCGTCGCACCTCGGCCAACCTCAAGGAATGCATTCGGGCCGCCAAATCGCGGGTCGCCTTCATCAATACCGGCTTTTTGGACCGGACGGGCGACGAGATCCACACCAGTATGGAGGCCGGCCCCTTCTTGCCCAAGGGCGAGATGAAATCGACCCCCTGGATCACGTCCTATGAGGATCGCAATGTCGATATCGGTCTGGCCTGCGGGTTGCAGGGGAAGGCCCAGATCGGCAAGGGGATGTGGGCGATGCCCGACCTGATGGCGGACATGCTGGAGGCCAAGATCGGCCATCCGAGGTCGGGCGCGAATTGTGCCTGGGTGCCGTCGCCCACTGCCGCCACGCTGCACGCCACGCATTACCACAAGGTCGATGTTCTGGCCCGTCAGGACACGCTGAAGGCCGGTGGTGCGCGCGGCACGCTAGAGGATCTGCTGACCATTCCCGTCGCCACGGGGCGCAACTTCAGCGATGACGAGATCACGCGTGAGGTGGAAAACAACGCCCAAGGCATTCTGGGCTATGTGGTGCGCTGGGTCGATCAGGGGGTTGGGTGCTCGAAAGTGCCCGACATCAATGACGTTGGCTTGATGGAGGATCGCGCGACCTGCCGGATCTCCTCTCAGGCGCTGGCCAATTGGTTGCACCACGGAATCGTATCCGAATCGCGTGTGATGGAGGCGCTGCAAAAGATGGCTGTGGTTGTGGATGAACAGAACGCCGGTGATCCGTCCTATCGCCCGATGGCGCCTGGGTTTGACGGGGTCGCGTTCCAGGCGGCCTGCGATCTGGTCTTTAAGGGGCGCGTGCAGCCCAGCGGCTATACCGAGCCCGTTTTGCATCAGCGCCGACTGGAATTGAAGGCCTCTGGTTGATAGCATTGTGCCAGGTCCCAGACGGCCGGCGCAGTGTGTACCCAAGTAACAGGATTCTCTTATGGCTGACCTTTCGCTCAGAAAAGCTCGCACAATCATTCGCAAAGTGTTCGATGTAGGCAAGGAAATGGATCTGAAGCCGCTCAGCACCGTGGTGCTGGACGCGGGCGGCAACGTGATTGCGTTCGAACGAGGTGAGGGCGCGGCCCCCGGCCGTTTCGCCATCGCGCATGGCAAGGCCTATGGCACCGTGATGCTGGGGATGCCCGGCAAGGCCCAGATGGCGCGGGCCGAACAGCAACCCTATTTCATGACCGCTTTGGCGGGTGTCTATGGCGGCAATGTCGTGCCGGTCCCCGGTGGCGTTTTGGTGCGCAACAAGAAGGGCGTGATCGTCGGCGCTGTTGGCGTGACGGGGGATACCTCGGACAACGACGCCGTGGCGGCCCTGGCCGGGATCGAGGCCGCAGGCTTGATCGGCGAGGCCTGACCCCTGCCAAAACGGTGTGCATGTGCTGGATGACTGTGCGTCTGCGCGCAGGTTTCTTGTTTTGTCGCGGGCAGGATGCATATATTCTGTGCGATGAAGGTTTGAAAAAGGCGCGCCATGACCCGTCCTATTGTCGGCATTATCGGGAATCACCACGTCATCAACGAGACGTATCAGGTCCACGCGAGCGGGCTGATGAACACCGAGGCCGTGTCTTGTGTGTCCGGCTGTCTGCCGATGCTGATCGCGCCCGATCCGCGGTTCATCAGCGTTGCGGAATTGCTGGAGGCCTGTGACGGTTTCGTTCTGACCGGCGGGCGCCCCAATGTGCACCCCGAAGAATATGGCGAGTCCCCGACCGAGGCGCATGGGGACTTCGATCGGAACCGGGATGCGATCACGCTGCCTTTGGTCCGGGCCTGTGTCGAACGCGGTCAGCCGTTTTTGGGGATTTGCCGTGGTTTCCAAGAGGTGAACGTGGCCATGGGCGGATCGCTCTATCCCGAGATTCGCGACCTGCCCGGGCGGATGAACCACCGTATGCCGCCCGACGGGACGCTGGAGGAAAAATTCGCCCTGCGTCACAAGGTACGCTTCACCGAAGGGGGAAAATTCCATCAGTTGATGGGGGCTCAAGAGGTGATGACCAACACGTTGCACGGGCAGGGGATAAAGACCGCTGGTGCGCGGATCGTCATCGATGGCTATGCCCCCGACGACACGCCCGAGGCGATTTATGTCGACGGCGCCAAGGGGTTTACCTATTCCGTCCAGTGGCACCCTGAATGGGACGCAGCGAATGATCCGGTCTCGCGCCCCTTGTTCACCGCGTTTGGGGATGCTGTGCGCGCCTGGGCCGCTGGCAGAAGCCAGCGGATGCTGCGCACCGCCTGATATTTAGGCCGTTTGCAGCAGCTTGGCCTCGAATTCTTTCAGGCAGGGGCGGGCGGTATCACCATAGCTTTCGGGATCCGAGCGCAGTTCGGGAAAGATCGAGAACAGCTCTTCACGGGCGTGATCCAGAATGCCGTTCAGACCGTGACGCCCGGGGTGATAGCTTTCGCTTTGCGCCCCTTCAGCAAAAATCACCTCGTGCCGGTCAAACAGGATATGCACATAGTCGATGCTGGCCTTTTCCACCCGCCGGATCGAGCTCCCGTTTACCAGGTGACGGGCGGCCACAAAGGCCTCGGCAGTATTAAATAGCAAGTTTACATTCGACGAGCGGATCAACATGCGGTGTTGTGGCGAAACCAGTAGCGGTCGGGCGTTGCCGACCGACCCGGGGGCGAAACGGATCGGCGCAAGGTCTCCGGTGCCGTTGACCGCGCGTCGCCCGGTCCAGCGGATCGGCTGAACCCCATTATCGCGGGTGACGACCATGTCGCCGGGCCGCAAATCCTCGACCCGGCGCGGACCAAACGGAGTGCTGATCCGTGTGCCCGCCTTAAAGCAGATGATGATGTTTTCGATGTTCTCGAAATTCACCACGGTGCCGTCGACCAGCGTGGCATAGCCGCTGAGCCCGCCCCCCTGATCGACCGTGTTGGTATAGGTGATGCCGTCGCCATTCAGCAGCCCGCCGAAATCTAGCGTATCCCCGGTCGTTTCCCCGGTTTCGCCCCCTTCGATCGAGATACTGCCACCGCCCAGCCAGTCTTCGTCCAGCTCGAACGTGTCGTCTCCGCTGCCGCCAGTTGCTGTGTCGCCGCTGCCGACCTGCAGCACGTCATCGTCGTCGCCGCCCGAAAGGACATCCGCGCCATCGCCCCCGATCAACGTGTCATCGCCCGCGCCGCCATACAGGCTGTCATCGCCACCGGCCCCGTCCAGAATGTCATCGCCGCCCCGACCATAAAACACGTTGGTCCAATCGGCGCCCTGGGCGTCATAGCCGGTCAGCGTATCATCCCAATCCGAGCCGATGATCCCATCGAGGCCACCCGCCAGTGTATCCCCGGTCGCGTCGCCTCCGTCGGCGGTGCCCGCGCCCAAATCCACATCTACCCCGGCAGAGGAGCCCGAATAGTCGACAAAATCCATGCCAGCGCCACCGCTCAGGCTGTCACCGTCGGCCCCACCCGAGAGCGTGTCATCGCCATCGCCCCCAACGATCGTATCGCTGCCCGCGTCACCGCTGAGGCTATCATCGCCTTCCTCACCATAGATCAGGTCATCGCCTTCGCCGCCTGAAATGGTGTCATCCCCGGCCACAACCGGGATCGTGTCGAAATGCACATCCGTGACCAGCAGAATCTGACCGTTCGAGAAACCATTGTCATAGTCGATCTCGATCGATTGGACCGGGCCTGAGATTTCCACCAATACCGAGCCGGATTGCGATGAAAAGCTGTCGTTGCTGAGGCTGGCCGTGATCACGCCATTTCCGACCGTATCATCCCCGTTTCCGGTCAGATCGATGGTCACGGAATCGCCATTGGCATCAACCGCGCGGATGGTGATGACATCTTGCCACCCATTGTTGACGCCATCGATGTCCCCGATCCGGAACGACAGGTTGTTCACATTGTCGGAATAACTGTCCGGCTGGTTCGAGGTGAAATCAATGGTGGTGGTCGAGGTATCCCCGTTGCCAGAGCCCCGAAGTTCGAGCATCGAACTGGCGTTAAAGCTCTCTCCGCTGGCGACATAGGTCGAACTGGAGCTTTCAACGGTAAAGCCCGTGGCATTTCCGTCATCGGAAAAACCTACGGTCACGTCCATCACGCCGGTGGTTTGGGTGAAACCGCCTGAAATGTCGCTTTCGTCGCTGCCCTGACTGGACCAGTTCAGCAATTCCGAGGTCGAAGAGGCCGTCGTGACATTATCGCCATAGATCGTGTCATCGCCATCGCCCGCATCAATGGAATCGCTGCCGCCGCCACCGCTGATGAAATCGTCGCCATCCCCGGCCTGGACAGTATCATCCCCGTCCTGCGCCTCGATACTGTCGCCCATGCCGCTGGCCCCCGTGCCAACGCCGTCATCAACCTGGTCGCCTTGGGTGTCCACATAAGAGGCATCAATCAGGTCGTCCCCACCGGTGCCATCGACAACGCCATCCTGCGAAGAATAGCTGGGGGCATCGTCAACCTCGGCCTCATCAAACCGGCGGATCGTCGAGCTGGGGACGAAATAGACATTGCCATCGGTCGCTTCGTAATAGGTGCCGTTCAGGTTGTAATCCTGAACTTCGCCAATCCTGCCAATGCGTCCGGTAAAGGTGACATCACCGGATCCCAGCGTTGTTGCCGTCGTGAAACTGACCGGGGACGTCCCCAAGGAATCCCCAGTGTCCAGCGAACCATCGCCGAGCGTAATTCTATAGCCGGTGGGCATGAAACTGCTCCTGCCTTTGGGGGTGGGCCCCCGAACTTGCCTCTGATCGCCATCTTTATCGTGGCATTTGCGTTTACATTACGTGAATTTCCGCAAATCGGCAAGTTTGCAAGGCCCCGAGAGGCAAGAGCAGCTTTGTTTGGCCTAGCTGAGAAGATCGAATTGATCGATCAGCGGCAGAGTGCGCGCGCGTTCGCCTGTCAGATCAAACAGCGCATTCGCCAGCGCGGGTTTGGCCGGGGGTGTCCCTGGTTCGCCAACGCCCGAGATATGCGCCTTGTTTTGCAGGATCTGCGTTTGGATTTTGGGCACATTATGCATGCGCACCGCGTCGAAATCGGGGAAGTTGCTTTGCTCTACCGCGCCCTCGTCAAAGGTGATCTGTTCGTGGATGGCTGCGGACAGGCCATAGATCAACCCGCCCTCTAGTTGTGCCTGAACAATCGATGGATCCAGCGCGGTGCCGACATCTGCGGCGATCCAGGCGTTGGTGATCTTGATGCCGTCCTCGGTCTGCTGGACCTCGATCACCTCGGCCACCGGGGTGCCGAAGGAATAGTTGAACGCCACGCCACGCCCCACGCCTTCGGGCGTTTTGCCCGTCCAGCCGGACATGTCGCGCACGGCCTTCAGACACGCGGCCGAAACCGGATCTTCGGTCTCCATCATCTCCAGACGGAATTCCAAAGGATCGCGCCCGGCAGCATGGGCCAGTTCGTCAATAAAGGTTTCGTGGAAGAACCCGTTAAACGAGGCCCCAACCGAGCGCCAGAACCCCACCGGCAGATCCAGATCGGCGATATAGCCCCGGATCCGATAGTTCGGGATCTGGTAGGGCTGATCAAAGCAGCCTTCGACCAGCACTTTGTCAGGGCCGGACATCGGCAGGCCCATCATGCGACCGCCAGCCTGTACCGTGGCGGATTGCGCGGCGATCTGTCCATCCATCAGGACCGCTTTGCCGTCTTTGACAGCCCCGCGGAACCGCGCAATGGCGCCGGGGCGATAGAAATCATGGGTCATGTCCTGTTCGCGCGACCAGGTCAGTTGCACCGGCGTTCCCTTCATCGCCAGGGCCAGGCTGGTGGCGTATTGGGCATAGTCCACCTCTCCGCGACGACCGAAGCCACCGCCCATATAGGTGGTGTGAACTTCAACCTGTTCAGGGTCCAGCCCCGCGATTTTCGCGCATTTGTCCCGAACGATCAGCGGCCCTTGGTTGCCCGCCCAGATGGTCAGCGAGTCCCCTGTATACAGGGCGGTGGCATTCATCGGCTCCATCGTGGCATGGGCCAGATAGGGCAGGTGGTATTCAGCTGTGATCTCGGTCGCCCCAGCCGGGAGGCTGTCGGGATCGCCATCATTGCGCAGGGTAGAATTGGCGCTGCCGTCAAAGGCCTCGGCGATCTTGGCGTTGATTGCCTCCATCGTCTGCGGATGCGGGCCGGTGCCCCAGGTGATGTCCACCAGTTCGGCGGCTTGCATGGCGATCCAGGTGTTGCGCGCCACAACGGCAATTCCATCGCCCAGATCAACCACCTGTTCCACGCCGGGCATGGCCAGGGCCTCGGTCGCATCAAAGCTTTTCATCACCCCGTCCAGATGCGGGTTGGTGCGCAGAGCGGCGAATTTCATGCCCTCCACGCGCACATCGATGCCAAAAGTCGCGGTGCCAGTGGATTTTTCAACCATGTCGACACGGGGCGCGGCCTTGCCCAGGATCTTCCATTGGCTGGAGGGACGCAGCGCCACCTGTTTGGGTTTGATCGCGGCGGCCTCGGGGGCCAGATCAACATAGCTGATCCGGGTGTCATCGGGCAGGATCACGTGGCCTTGCCCGGTTTTTAGGCGCGACATAGCGACGCCCGAACGGTTCGCAGCGGCCTGTTTCAGCGCCTCACGCGCGCTGGCACCGGCGGCACGCATCTTTTCATAGCCATCCACGGTCGAGGTCGACCCGCCTGTGACCTGCAACGAGATCAGCTTGCCCACCTTGCCGACGGCGTCGGACACGCCGTGCATGAAATCGCTTTTGGCGTATTCCTTCATTGGCAGGGCGCTGCCCAGCATGGCCTCGTTGAAATAGGCCTGCGCGGGCGGGCCGTGCATGGTGCGGATGTCGGCCATGTCCACGTCCAGCTCTTCGGCCACCAGCGCGGCCAGAGTGGTGTGAATGCCCTGGCCCATCTCGGCGCGGGGAGTGACGATGGTGACCCCGTTCTGATCAATCACCACATAGGGGTTCAGAACAGCCTCGCCCGCGTCAGCGGTCAGAGGGTTGTCGGGATCCTGGTTGATCTTATAGGCGCCAAAGGCCACGCCACCAACGATGGCAGCGGATCCGATCAAAAAGGTGCGGCGGGCGATTTTTCCAATGCTGGCCATGGGTTAACCCTCCATCGTGGTGGCTGCGTCATGAATGGCGGCGCGGATGCGCGGATAGGTCCCGCAGCGGCACAGATTGCCCTGCATGGCCTCGTCGATCTGCGCGTCCGTGGGTTTTGGGGTCTCGGCCAGCAGGGCGGCGGCCTGCATGATCTGGCCAGACTGACAATAGCCGCATTGCGCCACCTGATGTTTCACCCAGGCCGTTTGCAACGCGTGCATGGCGTCCGGAGTGCCCAGCCCCTCGATCGTTGTGACCTCGCCCGTGACATCTGACAGGGGCACCTGACAGCTGCGCACGGCCTCGCCGTCGATCTGTACGGTGCAAGCCCCGCAGGCGGCCACGCCGCAGCCGAATTTGGTACCGGTCAGCCCGACCTCGTCGCGCAGAATCCACAGCAGGGGAACGTCGTCGGGCAGGTCGATCTGGTGGCTTTTGCCGTTGATTGTCAGCGTCTTTGACATGGCTGAGGCTCCTGTTGGGGGCTGTTTGTGACGTAGTGACAAAATGAGGTGAAAATGTCATAGTGTCAATTGACATTTTTTGCCAAATGTGTCAGTTCCTTGCAAATGCAAGAGATCAAACAAGAAATTTCTGGTCTGGACCCCAAACAACAGGCGATTTTGGCCTCGGCGTTCGAGGCCTTCCGGCTGTATGGGTTCAAGCGCACCTCGATGGAGGACATCGCCAAAGGGGCAGGGATGTCCCGTGCGGCGGTGTATCTGCATTACCGCAACAAAGAGGATATTTTTCAGTCGCTTGCGCAGGGGTATTACGACATGGCCGCGCAGGCCGTTGCCGAAATTCTGGCGCAGGACATGCCGCTCGAGCAGCTATTGCACCAGGCATTTCAGGCTCAGGCCGGCCCCATTTACGAGGCGATGGTGTCCTCTCCGCATGGGCAGGAAATGCTGGACACGAAACACATCCACACGATGGAGGTCGTGTCCGAAGGGGATGCGCGGTTGACCGGCTTGTATGCGGATTGGCTGCGTGACGGCGCGGCTGCGGGGCGCATCACCCTCGAGGGCTTGGGCGACGCGCCCGAGGATGTTGCCAAAACCATCTATGACGCACTGCACGGGGTGAAAACCAACCTGCAGGATCCCGAGTTTTTCCGGGCTTCGATTCATCGTCTGGCGCTGCTGTTTGGCCGTGCACTAACGCCCTAAACCTGCCCGCCTGCGATCTGGATTTCCTGGCCGTTGCTGCTTTCGTTGATCGGGTGGCACAGCCACAGCGCGGCGGCGGCGACCTCCTCGGGGGCGATCAGACGTTTGTGGCGGTTCATTTGCAGCATCATGTCGCGGGCCTCTTTGGTCGAGACACCAGCGCGTTCGGCGATGGCCTCGGTGTTTCGGCTGACAATCGGCGTGTCCACATAGCCCGGACAGATCGAGTTGAACGTATAGGGGCCGCCCATGAAATCCTCGGCGAACGAGCGGATCATCCCGATCACCCCGTGTTTTGACGCCGCATAGGCCCCGGCCCCGGGCGCACCGCGCACCCCGGCGATCGAGCTGATGGCGATCACGCGCCCCCAATCGGTGGTCAGCATCGAGCGCATGGATTCCCGGATCGTATAGAAACACCCGTCCAGATTGGTCGCCATGATACGGCGCCAGAATTCGGTATCGGTCTTGTGCAGTTTGCGTCCTTCGGCAATCCCGGCATTGGCAACGCAAATCTGGATGGGGCCATGCTGAGCGACCGCCTGATCAATGACCGTGGCGACTTGCAAATCATCCGTGACATCCATCGCCGCGGGAAACATGTTCGGGCCCGCGACCTGTTCCAGGACCTCCAGCCGCCGGCCAGTGATGGTGACAATCGCTCCTTGCGCCGCCAGGGCGCGCGCGATGGCCAACCCGATTCCCGTGCCGCCACCCGTGACCAGCGCGTGTTTGCCCATTATGTCCATTGTTCGTCCTCCTCCGCTATAGCGCCATGTTCACGACAGGACCGGGCGCTGACAAGTCCGCCGTTCCGTCACTTTGCCCGGGCGGGGGTCTGGCGGTCTTTACAAACTTATTCGCATCTGTGAATTTGTTGCGCAATCAGCCCCGGAGGAGATTTCATGACCCATTCTTTTAGCGCCAGCCTTTTTGCATCGCTGGCCCTGGCCGCGCCCCTGGCGCTGGCCAGCGAAGACATCGCCGACCAGTACCCGCAGTCCGAACTGTATTCCAAACCGGTCGAGGTGATCCCGCATGTGTTCTCGGCCATCGGGGCCACGGCACCGCCTACCTATGAAAACAGCGGCCACAACAACAACCTCAGCTTCGTCATCACCGGGGACGGTGTGGTGGTGATCAATGGCGGGGCCTCGGCCCGACTGGCGGCAGCGTTGCACGAGGAAATCAAGGCCGTCACCGACCAGCCCGTCAAACTGGTGATCAGCGAGAACGGGCAGGGGCACGCGATGCTGGGGAACTCGTACTGGGCCGATCTGGGTGTGGACATCCTGATGCATGTGGATGCCGCCCACGAGGTCGAGGAAAATGGCGATTTCATCCTGCAAGGCATGGAGCGCTATAACCGCGACAAGGCCGAGGGCACCCGCGTGGTCATGCCCACCATCACCTTCGAGCAGAACTATGAGGTGGTCATGGGCGACGTGACGTTCAAGATCACCCATCTGGGCCCCTCGCATGGGCCGGGGGACACACAGGTCTATATCCCGCAATGGAGCATGATGATCGCCGGGGACATCGCCTTTCACGAGCGGATGCTGCCCATATTCGAGGACACCTGCACCAGCTGCTGGTTGCTGACCTGGGAGGAGTATTTTGCCCCGATCAATGCGACCTATGTCATCCCCGGCCACGGACATCCTACAAACATGGCGCAGGTGACGCGCTATACCTATGACTATCTCACAGATCTGCGTGCCAAGATCGGCGCCCATATCGACGAGGGCGGTGATCTGGCCGGCGCGTATTATGTCGATCAGGAGCGCTGGCGAAACCTGGACACGTTCGAGGAACTGGCCACCAAGAACGCCGGGCGCGTCTTTGAAGAGATGGAGTGGGAATAGCCTCGTACTCCCAGAGTGCCGACCTGAAACAGCGACGGGCCGGGGCCCGCGCGGCCTGCTTGCTGCGCAAACAGAAAGCGCCCACGCTGCAAACGGTGACAGCAGCAGGGAAACACAATGCCGCGTGGTCGTCAGTTTGGAATGGTGGTAGGTCCTTGACCAATCGCAGCGCAGGTCTGTCGTTGTGTTTCCGATTTCCGGCCCGTTTGGGTGAATTTCTAAGGGTTCGTGTTGATGAAATGGCTTGATATTCCCCCGATGTGGCTGCTGGTGGCGGCCATCGTCGCTTGGGTGCAGGGCACGTATTTTCCCTTCGGCTTCAGCTTTGGGGGATACTGGGCCGATTTCCTGGGGGGTGTTCTGGTTGGCGGGGGCATCTTGCTGATGCTGCTGGCTGTGGTCGAGATGCGCAAGCATCGCACCACGGTGATCCCGCATCGCGAGGCGGAAACGATGGTCACGACGGGCATCTTCTCGCGGTCGCGCAACCCGATCTACCTTGGGGATGTAGTGCTTTTGGCGGGGTTGGTTCTGCGGTTCGATGCCGTATTGTCGCTGCCGCTGGTGCCTGTATTGTTGTGGGTGTTGGAAAAACGCTTTGTGATACCCGAAGAAAATAGGTTGAGGATCAAATTTCGTGCAAATTTCGCACGCTACTGCCAAAAGACGCGCCGATGGATTTGACAGAAAGCACAGTTCAGTGCATCTGGTGCGGGAAGCTGCGCAATAATATTGCGCGGTCAAAAAGAAATATGCTCTGAAAAACTCAGGGCCAAGGGGTTAACTGTTCTTAAGGGGGACAAAAAAGTTGAAAATCGGAACTCCTAAGGAAGTATTCGAGGGAGAAAATCGCGTTGCGATGACTCCTGACTCGGCTCTGCAATTGCAGAAGCTGGGCTACGAATGCGCCATCGAGTCCGGGGCGGGTGCCGCCGCCGGGTTCTCGGACGAGGTCTATGAAAAGGCCGGGGTCGAGATCATCAAGACCGCGGCCCAGCTGTGGAAAGGTGTCGACGTTGTTGCCAAAGTGCGTCAGCCCACCGAAACCGAGCTGAAGCGCATGGTGGCAGGTCAGACCCTGATCAGCTTCTTCAACCCGGCCGGGAACGAAGAAGGTCTGGAACTGGCCAAGTCCAAGGGCGCGAACGTGATCGCCATGGAAATGGTGCCGCGTATTTCGCGTGCTCAGAAAATGGACGCGCTGTCGTCCATGGCCAACATCGCCGGCTATCGCGCCGTGATCGAGGCGGGCAACAACTTTGGCCGGTTCTTCACCGGTCAGGTGACGGCTGCCGGTAAAGTGCCCCCCGCCAAGGTTCTGGTTGTGGGTGCTGGCGTGGCCGGTCTGGCCGCCATCGGGACCGCGACCTCGCTGGGTGCGATCACCTATGCCTTCGACGTGCGCCCCGAAGTGGCCGAGCAGGTCGAATCCATGGGCGCCGAGTTCGTGTTCCTGGACTTCGAAGAAGAACAGCAGGACGGCGCCGCCACCGGCGGTTACGCGTCTGTTCAGTCGGATGAATTCCGCGAGGCTCAGCTGGCCAAGTTCCGCGAACTGGCCCCCGAGGTGGACATCGTGATCACCACCGCGCTGATCCCCAACCGCGAAGCGCCCGAGCTGTGGACCAAGGACATGGTCGAGGCGATGAAGCCCGGCTCCGTGATCGTGGACCTTGCGGCTGAAAAGGGCGGCAACTGTAAGCTGACCGTCGCAGACGAGAAAATCGTGACCGAGAATGGCGTGACCATCGTCGGCTACACCGATTTCCCCTCGCGCATGGCCTCGCAGGCGTCGTCGCTATATGCGACCAACATCCGTCACATGATGACTGACCTGACCCCTGAAAAAGACGGTCAGATCAATCACGACATGGAAGACGACGTGATCCGTGGCGCCACCGTGACCTTTGAAAAGGAAATCACCTGGCCACCGCCACCGCCCAAGGTTCAGGCGATTGCCGCCCAGAAACCCAAAGAAGCCCCCAAGGAACTGACGCCCGAAGAAAAACGGGCCGAGGAACTGGCGGCCTTCAAGGCGCAGACCAAGCAGCAGGTGACCCTGCTGGCAGTTGGTGCCGTGCTGCTGTTGGGCGTGGGTCTGGTGGCTCCGGCCAGCTTTATGCAGCACTTCATCGTGTTCGTTCTGGCCGTGTTCGTGGGCTTCCAGGTGATCTGGAACGTCAGCCACTCGCTGCACACCCCGCTGATGGCTGTGACCAACGCCATTTCGTCGATCATTATCCTGGGCGCGCTGATGCAGATCGGTTCTGGCTCGTTCCTGGTGATCATCCTCGCCGCGCTTTCGGTCTTTATGGCCGGGATCAACATTTTCGGCGGCTTCCTCGTGACCCGGCGCATGCTCGCCATGTTCCAGAAATCGTAAGGAGTAGGGACACATGGAATTCGGATTTACCACTGCGGCATATGTTGTTGCCGCTGTTCTCTTCATCCTGTCGCTGGGTGGCCTCTCGGGCCAGGAAAGCGCCAAACGCGCTGTCTGGTACGGCATCGTCGGCATGGCTCTGGCCGTTGCCGCAACCCTGATCGGCCCCGGTTCGGGCCTGTGGCTGCTGTCGATCGTCCTGATCGCAGCGGGCGGCACCATCGGGTACTATGTTGCCCAACGCGTGCAGATGACCGAAATGCCCCAGCTGGTTGCAGCCATGCACTCGCTGGTGGGTCTGGCGGCTGTCTTTGTAGGCTTTAACGCCCATTTCGAGATGTCCAACGTGGCCGCAGTTCTGGCCACCGCGCCGGGCTCCCTGAACGCCGAAGGCGTGCAGACCTGGTTCCACGACCAGCACCTTGGGTCCTTCGCCGAGCTGATCGCGCATAAATCCTCGGTCGAGCTGAACATCCTGAAGGTCGAGCTGGCGCTGGGCATCTGGATCGGTGCTGTGACCTTTACCGGCTCGGTGATTGCCTATGGCAAGCTGGCTGGCAAAGTGACCTCGGCCGCGCAAAAGCTGCCCGGTGGCCACATCCTGAACGCGGCTGCAGCTGTGATCTCGCTGGTCTGCCTGATCTGGTACTTCAGCTCGGCCAGCTTCCTGCCGCTGGCGATCCTGACCGTGATGGCGCTGTTCATCGGCTATCACCTGATCATGGGGATCGGTGGCGCGGACATGCCTGTGGTTGTCTCGATGCTGAACTCGTATTCGGGCTGGGCCGCGGCCGCCATCGGCTTCAGCCTGGGCAACGACCTGCTGATCGTGGTTGGCGCGCTGGTGGGTTCGTCCGGTGCGATCCTGTCCTACATCATGTGTAAGGCGATGAACCGTTCGTTCGTCAGCGTGATCCTGGGCGGCTTTGGCGGCACGGCTGGTCCCGCGATGGAAGTCGAGGGCGAGCAAGTCGCGATCGACAGCGACGGTGTTGCCACCGCGCTGGAAGAGGCCGACAGCATCATCATCATCCCCGGCTACGGGATGGCCGTGGCTCAGGCGCAGCAGTCCGTGTCGGAACTGACCAAGCGTCTGCGCGGCAAAGGCAAAGAGGTGCGTTTCGCAATTCACCCCGTTGCAGGCCGTCTGCCTGGCCACATGAACGTGCTGCTGGCCGAAGCCAAGGTGCCGTATGACATCGTGATGGAGATGGACGAGATCAACGACGACTTCCCGGAAACGGATGTTGTCATCGTGATCGGCTCGAACGACATCGTGAACCCCGCCGCACAAGAAGACCCCAACAGCCCCATCGCCGGTATGCCGGTTCTGGAATGCTGGAAGGCAAAACAGGTCTTCGTGTCCAAGCGTGGTCAGGGTACGGGCTACTCGGGCATCGAGAACCCGCTGTTCTATAAGGAAAACACCCGCATGTTCTATGGCGACGCGAAAAAGTCGCTGGACGAGCTGCTGACCAAAATCAGCTGATCGGAACATCGCTAAGTGATCGGGAAGGGCGCCTTTGGGCGCCCTTTCTTGTGCTTCAAGGACCCGGCTGAAGGTTCTGTATGCGGCGGTATTCACTTAACCCCATGAAACAAAAGACTTATTTACTTTTTCGTGGTGATGCGTAAGGTGACGCGAAAGGAGACCCCAGTGCATTCCATTCCTGACCACGATTTACGCTATAGCCTTGCGAACGAGCTGCATGCGCGCCCTTTTCCCTCGCTCGAGGCGTCCAGTACCGCGGCCTATTTGGCGATCAAGCGGCCCGAAGATGCGGCCAGCCGGGATCGTTCGCTGGACCTTGCGCATCTGCATGACTTGCTGGATCGCTACGGCGCGCCGCACCCTCAGCCTGGGGCCACGCATTATTTCGGCCAGATTGGCCGGCATATGTTGAAATGGGAACAGCATACGGAATTCGTGACCTACACCACATTTACCGATACGCTAAGCAGCCGCCCTTTTGATCCCACCGATTTCGAGGTCTTTCCAGCCGATTGGCTGGCCAAGGCTCCGGGTGTTCGGGTGACCTCGGCCTTGCTGCGCGTCGAACCCTGGCAGGCCGACCAGGACCCGATGCCAAGCCTGCATGAATGGTTTGTGCCCGAAAGCCTGGCCGCAACACGGGTGCTGGATGACACGGCCATTGTTGCAGGGGATTTCCGGATCGACGCCTCGGGGCATCTGCGCTTTGCCGTGTTCGCCGCGCCCGAGGCCGGAGCCCGCCGTATTGGTCGCGTGGTGCAGCGCCTGTGTGAAATCGAGACCTACAAAAGCCTGTCGATGCTGGGCTTTGCGCGGGCCAAGGAGATCTCGGGGCGGATGACCGAGCTGGACAGCAAGTTGACCGGGCTGATGGACCAGATGACCACGGATGACAGCGCCCCAGAGGATACCTTGACCGGGTTGCTGATGGCGTCGGCCGAGCTCGAACGCATGGTCGCGCGCAATTCGTTTCGGTTTGGTGCTACGGCGGCCTACGAGGCCATTGTGCATGACCGGATACAGGTCCTACGCGAGCAACGCTATCAGGGGCGCCAGACCTTCAACGAATTCATGATGCGCCGCTATGACCCGGCCATGCGGACGGTGAAATCCACGCAGTCCCGCCTGGCCGCCATGGCAGATCGGGCGATCCGCGCGGGCGAATTGTTACGGACCCGGGTAGATGTCGAACGCTCGGCGCAGAACCAGAAGCTGCTGGAAAGCATGGACCGGCGGGCCGACCTGCAACTGCGTCTGCAAAAGACGGTCGAGGGGCTGAGCGTCGTTGCCATCAGCTATTACGCGGTCTCGTTGGCGTCCTACGCGGCCTACCCGCTGACGGGGGCATTGGGGATCAGCAAAGGCGAGCTGACGGCAGCGCTTACTCTGCCGGTTGTAGGGGCGGTGTGGTGGATGCTGCGGCGGATTCAGCGGAAGATGCACTAAGCACACGCCCTGCCACCCAGCCCCCCAGAGCGATGCTGAAGATGGCCAGGATCGCCGCGATCGACAGGGTCGGCACGCCCGACAGGCCTGCGCCCAAGGTGCAGCCTCCGGCCAGCACGCCGCCCACGCCCATCAACGCAGCGCCGGTCAGATAGCGGCCTGTTTGGCGCGGGGTCTCAAAGCTCTGCCATTGGAACTGCCCGCGCACCAAGGCGGTGATCAGAGCGCCAACCAGGACGCCTGTGAACAGGCCTACGCCGAAATTGGCAGAAATCGATGTGCTGGCGATCGACCAGAACAGCGTGTCGGCGGCTGGGGCGGTAAAACTCAGCGCCTCCATGGTGATCGGATCGAAATCGTCATACAGCACGTATCCGGTGCCCACCCAGGCCAGCGGCACCAATGCGCCAATCGCCGCGGCGGCGATCAAAGTCCCGACCCGATTGCCCGAGCGCAGGGCGGCCACCAGCGCCAATGCAGCGATCAGGGCGCTCCAGATCAGAGCATTGCCAGGAAGGGAAGGGGACAGCGTCACGGTGACGTCGCTAAGGGCGATGCGCAGCGGCGCCAATGTGCCCTTCATCGTCGCGTGGGCCACGACCGCGAAAACGACCAGTACAAGGGCCGCGCGCAGGTTTCCGGTTCCGGTCAGAACCGCCAGCCGCGAGGCACATCCGCGGGTCAAAACCATGCCAACCCCAAACAACAGCCCGCCAACGACAATGGCCAGAACCGGCAGCTCATCGGCCAGAAAACGATGTTCGGAAAACGAGATCAGCCCGGAAGCGACAGCGATTTGCGTGCCGAGCACGGCCACTGCCAACGCGCTTAGCCAGACGCCGGCAGCTTGCTTGCGATCCTGTCCTACGATGGCGCGACGAAAGCAGAATTTGGTGATCTGAGCCAGCGCACCGAACGCCAGGCCAATGGCCAGAGCGACGTAAACGGCGGCCTGCGGCGCGGTAAGGGTTTCAAAGCCGAAGGTTTCAAACATGATCTGCTCTCATCGGGGTTTGGAATAATTTCCCATTTGGAGCGAAATTGCTGACAGATCAAGCTTAATAATAAGGGGTAAGCCCTTTGGGTGAGGGATAAAGTTCTGAGAACGCCCGATACTCAAAACGAATCTTGTTTTGTGAATGGAACAGGAAGACATCAGCCCATGTCGCAGGCTTGGCCCTGCATTTTGATCCTTTTTCGCGATCTGGCGCTATTTGCGTTGAATGCGCGGGTCCAGGGCGTCCCGCAGACCGTCGCCGAGGTAATTCACGCTTAGAACAATGAGGGAAATGGCCAAGCCCGGCAGCACGACGCGCTCGGGGTACAAATCCATACGGGGGACAGCGTCGGCCAGCATTTTGCCCCAGGTGGGATGGTCGGGCGGAAAGCCAAGCCCCAGAAAGGACAGCGCGCTTTCAGTGATGATCGCGGTGGCCAGCCCCAGCGTGGCGGACACCACAATCGGAGAGATCACATTCGGCAACAGATGGCGCCATATGATCGCGCCGGGCGTGGCACCAAGGGATTGCGCGGCCAGGATGAACTCGCGCTGTTTCAGGGTCAGCACTTCGGCCCGGACGATCCGCGCGGTCTGCATCCAACTGGTCAACCCCACGACGCCGACGATCAACAGGAACATGCCGGTCTCGGGGCCAAAGGTGCTGCGCAGGGGCGCGCGAAATAAGGTGACGGCCACCAAGAGCAGGGGAATGACAGGCAACGAGAGCATCAGGTCGGTGAAGCGCATCAGAATCCCATCCAATCGCCGCACATACCCGGCCAGCAGGCCCACTGTGGTTCCGACCCCCATGGACAAGACCATCGCGACCCATCCCACGGCGATCGAGCTGCGCCCTCCGGCAATCATCTTGGCCAGGGTATCCCGACCCAGATTGTCGGTGCCCAGCGGGTGCGCCCATTGGATCTTGGCCGCGCTGTTCCAAAGCGCGGTATAGACGGGGCGCAGATCCTTGTTTCGGATATCCAGAGCCTGAGGATCCAGTGACCACAGCACGGGCCCCAGCAACACGCCCAGCGTCAGAAAGGCCAAGAGACCCCCGCCGATCATCGCTCCTTTGTGGCGTTTGAATTGGCGCCAGATGTCGCGGCGCGGTGATCTGGCGAAATCAGTCATAGCGAATCCTGGGGTCCAGTACGCCATAAATCAGATCGGCCAGGATGTTGAGCAGCACGACCAATACCGCAATCAGAAAGGTCAGCGTCTGTACCGTGGGGAAATCGTTGGCCAGCAGGGCGTTCAACAGCTGATCTCCGATCCCGTTCACCTTGAAGACCGCCTCGGTGATGATGGCGCCTCCGAAAACACTGGGCGCCCCCATCGCAATGGCGCTGATCACCGGAAGCATCGAGTTGCGCAGCACGTGAACCAGGACCACGCGGATTTCCGGCGCGCCTTTGGCACGGGCGGTGCGCACGTAGTCCTGCCGCAGATTGTCCAGCACCGAGCCCCGCAGATAGCGGCTTATCTGCGCTGTGGTCTGCAGCGACAGCACCATCACCGGCATAATCATTTGGCGCAGCTGTACCAGGAAACTGCCCCAATCCGTGACGGTATGCGTGGTGTCATAGACCGATGGAAACCAGCCCAGTTGCACCGCAAACAGCATGATCAGCAACGGCCCCGAGAAAAACGGCGGCACGGACAGGCCCAGCATGGTCACGAATGTGCCCGCCTGATCGAATACAGAATACTGACGATAGGCCGCGTAAATCCCGATGGGCAGCGCAATCAGGATGCCCACGACATAGGACAGCCCCACCACCCACAGGGTCTGAGGCAGACGCTGCGCCACGACCTCCATGACGGGGGCGTGGCTTTGCCAACTGAGAATGCGCTGCTTGCCCTCGGCAAAGGTGGTGCCAAACCAGTGATCCAGCCACACTTGGGGTTCAATCCAGAAAAACTGGGTCAGCCACTTCAGGAATTGCGCATGCGCCGGCTGCCCCAGGCCCAAGGCCTCGCGCATACGTTCTTTGACCTCGGGGGGCACGCTTAGGGGCACCTGCGCCATCGGGTCTCCGGGGGCCAGGTCCAGCAACAGGAATATTACCAGGCTGATAAACAACAATGTTGGCACCGCCAGCAGCAGTCGCCGTATCGTGAACGCGAGCATCTAGTCGTCTTTGCCGGTGCGGGTCGTGGGGCGTCGTTCCATTGGAACGCGCGCAATCGTCACTGGATGCGATACCAATCGGCGATGTTCCATAGTTCGGAATCCCAACTGTTCATAATGACGCCACCCAACGAATTCGCATGACCCGAGACCCGTCCTCGATGGACCAGGGGCACCACGACATAGCTGTCCTTGGTCAGCATATCGTTCAGCTTTTTGCCAATCTCTCCGCGCTTGGAGCGCTCGCCCGTTTGGCCAAGCTCGGCGATCAGAGCGTCATATTCGGGGTCACAGAAGCGGTTGATATTCGCGCCAACCCATTGCGTTTCCGGGCGCGGGGCCTTTTCGCAGGTATGTTCGGCCAGATAGGCCTCGGGATCGGTGCCGTGAAACAGGTTGGCGTACATTTGCACATCGGCATAGAACTTCAGATAGGTGTCGGGCGAGCCAGGGTCCGAGCTGAAAAACACCGAACCGGGAACGTTGCGCAGCTCGGTCTGAACACCGATATCGTTCCACCAGTGTTTGACAAGGTCCTGGACCTCTTGGCGCACGGCATTGGTCGAGGTCTGATACAGCAAGCGCAGCGGACGACCGTCTTTCTCGCGCACTCCATTCGGGCCTACGATCCAGCCCGCCGCATCCAACAGGGCCCTGGCCCCCTCGACATCCTGTTCCAGGCACTCGGTGTTGTCCGAGGCATACAGTGCTGGCGCAGGCACCAGATTACAGGTGGCGCGTCCGGTCGGGCCATAGCCGATCTCGACCAGCAGATTGCGGTTGATGGCCTTCGACAGCGCCTTGCGCACCCGGATATCTGACAGGATCGGGTGGGGATACTGCGCGGTCGAGCGTTCGCCCTCGGGCAATTGGTCACTGGAGTTGGTCAGGTTCATCTCTAACCGCTCAACCGCCGGGCCGAAGGCCGCGACAACCTTACCTTTGCCGTCTTTTTCCATGTTTTTCAGGACATCGGGCGACAATTGCAGGTTCCAGGCATAGTCAAATTCGCCCGTTTGCAGCACTGCGCGCCCCGCTTGGGTTGCGTCTCCGCCGCCTTTCAACGTCAGCGTCGCAAAGGCAGGCTTGGCCGGGTCGCGGTAATAGGGGTTCGCCGACATCGAGATCACGTCATTGACGCGAAACCCATCCACCACGAACGGACCGGTGCCGATGGGGCCGAAATTCTGATCGGTGCATTGCAGCGCCTTGTCGCCCAGGCAGTCCTGAAACTGAGCCTTTTGCAGAATTGGCGACTGTCCCCCCATGAAGGGCAGATAGGGGTTGGGCTTGGGCCCGGAAAACGTGACCTTCAGTGTCAGATCATCAATGGTTTCGATCATGCTGACACCTTCGAACCGGGCCAGCTGAGCGCAGCCACCGGCGGGATGCATGCAATACTCGGCGGTGAACTTCACATCGGCCGAGGTCACGGCTGTCCCGTCTGACCAGGTCAGGTCGGGCTTCAGCTTCCAGGTGATCGAACGCAGATCCGCTGAGACGCCGCCGTTTTCAACCGTTGGTATTTCCTGGGCCAGATAGGGAACCAGCCCACCATCCTGATCGAAGCGCCCCAGAGGTTCGAGCACCAAAGAGGCGGGTTCGACATCTTTCACCGCAGCAGACAGATACGGGTTCAGGATCGAAGGGGCCTGCCAGTACATGAGATTTACGTGCCCGTCTGAACCGCGCTCGGCTATGGCTGCGGGAGCAAGCCCGGCCAGGGCTGTGACGCTCAGAAGAATGGCCCTCAGGTTCATATCGCTCTCCAGGTTGCACGGTTGGCGTGCTGTGTTGTCGCTTTGCCCACAGGTGATTCTGTGCACGATCTAAGGCAAGGATGCACCAATAAGCCCCTATGTTTCCATGATTTTTCTTTCGCATACGAGGTATCGGTCTGAAAATCGGTGAATTCGAGCAGTCAGGGCCATGTCAAATAGCACCTTGTCGCGGGCGATTTGGATCGAGGTGGCGCCCCGGGATTGCGGATCTGCGCGCGCTCTTGGGGCCTTTGAAACCCAGAATGTGGTGCGCAGCCCAGAGTATTGTCTAGGGCCCAAGGGCTGAAATCCAGGCTTGGGAAATGGCCTTCAAAAAGGCAGGTTGGCGGCGAATACCTGCCGCATGGCCTCGGGCCAACGTGATTACGACCTGGGGTGGCTGGACCTCAGCGGTTGTACCGCTATCATTTCACAGGACATTCGGGCCACAGACAGCCCCGCGCGAAATAGAGGACCAAACCATGCCTGTTAAGAACCGCTTTGCCGAGCTGCATGACGAGATCACCACCTGGCGCCGAGATCTGCATGAACACCCCGAAATCATGTTTGATACGATCCGTACGGCCGGGATTGTCGCCGATAAACTGCGCGAATTTGGGTGTGACGACGTGATCGAAGGCATCGGCCGCACCGGGGTGGTTGGGGTGATCAAAGGCAAGCAGCATGACAGCGGCAAGGTGATCGGTCTGCGCGCGGACATGGATGCGCTGCCCATCGATGAACAGACGGGGCTGGACTATGCCAGCAAGACCCCCGGCGCGATGCATGCATGTGGCCATGACGGGCATACAGCGATGCTGCTGGGGGCCGCGAAATACCTGTCTGAGACCCGGAATTTCGACGGTACGGTCATCGTTATCTTCCAACCCGCAGAAGAGGGCGGTGGCGGTGGCAAAGTCATGTGCGATGATGGGCTGATGGACCGCTGGGGCATCCAAGAGGTTTACGGCATGCACAACTGGCCCGGTCAGCCCCTGGGCAAATTCGCCATCCGTCCGGGTCCATTTTTCGCAGCCACCGATGTGTTCGAGGTGATGTTCGAAGGCAAGGGCGGCCACGCCGCCAAGCCGCAGGACGCGATTGATACAACGGTGATGGCGGCCTCGGCTGTGCAGGCGCTGCAGACGATTGCCTCGCGCAATGCCGACCCGGTGGATCAGTTGGTGGTGTCGGTGACCTCGTTCCGGACCAGTTCGGAAACCTTCAACGTGATCCCCCAAAAGGTGGAAATGCTGGGCACCGTGCGCACGCTTAGCCCGGCCATGCGCGATCTGGCCGAGAAGCGGATTTCCGAGATCTGTCAGGGGGTTGCCGCGACTTATGGCGGCACCGTCGAGGTGAATTATATCCGCAACTACCCGGTGATGGTGAACTCGGACGAACAAACCGAATTTGCCGCCAAGGTGGCCCGCATCGTGTCCGGTGACTGCGCCGAGGCGCCGCTGGTCATGGGCGGCGAGGACTTCGCCTTTATGCTCGAAGAACGCCCCGGCGCCTATATTCTGGTCGGCAACGGGGACACCGCGATGGTGCATCACCCCGAATATAACTTCAACGACGAGGCCATCCCGATCGGCTGCAGCTGGTGGGCCGAGATCGTGGAGCAACGGATGCCGGCGGCCTGATCAGCCCCCGTTAACCTCCTGTGTGGCTCATGTGGCGGGACATTTGTCCGGCCACTTCCTGGCGCGAATAATCAAAATCATGGCCCTTGGGTTTCAGCCCGATGGCGGCGCGAATGGCCTCTTCCAGGGGCTGGTCGCTGTCGGTGTGATCGCGTAGGGCAGGGCGCAGATCGGCCATGTCTTCCTGGCCCAAGCACATGTACAGCTCGCCGGTGCAGGTCAGGCGCACCCGGTTGCAGCTTTCGCAGAAATTATGGGTCAGCGGGGTGATGAAACCGATTTTTTGGCCTGTCTCTTCCAAACGGACATAGCGCGCCGGGCCCCCGGTGCGTTCGGCCAGGTCGATCAGCGAATACTGTTCGCCCAGCGTGGCGCGCAGATCCTTGAGCGGCCAATACTGATCCAGCCGGTTTTCATTGCCGATATCGCCCATGGGCATGACCTCGATAAAGGTCAGATCCATGTCACGTTCATGGCACCATTCGACCATGCGGAACAGTTCGTCCTCGTTGAAACCCTTCAGCGCCACGGCGTTGATTTTCACCCGCATTCCGGCGCGTTGGGCCGCATCAATGCCGGTCAACACCTGGGGCAGACGGCCCCAGCGGGTGATGTCGGCAAATTTCGTCTCGTCCAGCGTATCCAGCGAGATATTCACCCGCCGCACGCCCGCTGCGAACAGATCATCGGCGAACCGGGCCAGCTGTGATCCGTTGGTTGTCAGCGTCAGTTCTTTCAATGCGCCGCTGTCCAGATGGCGGGACATGGCGTTGAAAAAGGTCATGATTCCGCGCCGCACCAAGGGCTCGCCCCCTGTGATCCGCAGCTTTTCCACGCCCATGCGGATAAAGGTCGAGCTCACGCGATCCAGCTCTTCCAGCGTCAGCAGCTCTTTCTTGGGCAGAAAGGTCATGTTTTCGGCCATGCAGTATTGGCAGCGAAAATCGCAGCGGTCTGTCACGGACACGCGCAGATAGCTGATCGCGCGCTGAAAGGGGTCAATCAAAGGAGCAGTCATGCCGGTGAACCTAGGGGCGGATCCTTGCCACGGCAAGGGTCGAAGGCGTTGATCGCCTCAGGAAATGGTCGTAGCGTCGGGCTATGAAACACATGTCGCTTGTTGCCCCGCTTGTTCTTGCCCTTGGTCTGTCCGCCTGCGCGCCACTGGAGCGGTTGAACATTGGCCGCCCAACGCCGCAGCCCGAACCCGTTGCTGCCTTGCCCGCGCCTGATCCGGTCGAGGAAACCGAGGTGGCCCCCGTCGAAGAGGGCTTCTTAGGCCGCACTATCGCGTCGCTTGGCGATCCCAATAAGCCGGGGTTCTGGATCGAAACCCCGCTGGCCGCGACCGCGGGCAAGGGGCGCGTGACCTATGAAAAATCCGGCCGTACCATCAAGGTTGATCTGATCCCGATCCCCGGCGAACCCACTGCGGGCAGCCGTTTGTCGCTGTCCGCGATGCAGCTGCTGGATGCCCCGGTCGCCGGCTTGCCCGAGGTCATGGTCTATGCCGAGTGACCTAGGCTGACAGGTATTTCGAGGCTTCTTTGCGGGCGAACGGTTTCAGCTGTTCGCCATAGCGATCCAGGAATTTCACAACGCGGTCCGGGTCGTGTTTGGACAGATCGCGCAGCCACCAGGCGATAGCCTTCTGGATGAACCATTCGTTGTCATCCGCATAGCGCGCGCACCAGCCCAGCACCTGATCGCGGATTTCCAGATCCGTGTGTTTTGGGTTGTTCTGCTTGGTCCAGGGCAGGGTCACCACCAAGGCCGCGCGGCGGGTCCACATATGGGTTGAATGGGTCCATTCCTCGACATCACTGACACGCGTCGGATTGGCCAACAAACGTTTTTGCCCGGCCATACAGGCGTGATCGGCAATCGCCCAGCTGTCGAAATCGTCCACCCAGGTCTGGATCAGCACCCAGACTTGTTCGTCATCTTTGATCCGCGCCTGCGTCAGCACCTTTGCAGCACAGATGCGGGCCTCGAAAATGTCTGTGCGCCACAGCTCTCGTGCCAGATCAACGCGTTCAGGTACGGTCAGGGTCTGCCGCCAGCCCTTTGTCAGATCATTCATCGAGGGGTTGGAAACGCCCAGAATCTCGCGGGTTTGCTTGTGATATTTGCGCATCCCCTCGGCCCGGCCGGGCTCGATCAGGGCGCGCAGTTGCGCCATTGCGTCGTCAAGCGTCATTGTCGGCCCCAAGCACGTCCGTCGGTAGCCCATCAATCGTCTGCTGGTTTTTTTCGGCCCAGTAGTCGCTGACGCCGTCATCACCACGATCCAAGGCCCATTTTTTCAGCGTGTCCCGCTCGCCCGCATAATCAAAAAACGGCACGGCATAGCCACAGGACGTCTGCACCATCTCGACCGACACATCGTAAATCTGGCGCGCACCGGGTTCGTCGGCGAACAGAGCGTTCAGGTCGGCAAAGTCCGCATCTCTCGGATGCAAGGTGCGTGCGCTGCCATAGGCGCGCAGGATCATCGGGCGTTTTTCAAACCCGCACCACATCAAGGTAATCCGGTTGATCTGTTTCAGATGACCCGCCGTTTCGTTGCCGCTGCCGGTCATGTTGCGCCAGACGATGCGGTTTTCATCCAGCACGCGCAGGCTGTCCATGCCCTTGGGAGAGATATTCACCCGCCCCTCAGCCGCTGCCGTGCCGACGAAAAACATGTGCTGCGCTTCGATGAATGCGCGGTGGGGGGGCTCGATGCTGTTGAATTGTTTGGCCATTACTCCACCGTCACCGATTTTGCCAGATTGCGCGGCTGATCCACGTCTGTGCCCTTGGCTACGGCGGTATGATACGCCAACAATTGCGCCGGTACAGCATAAAGAATGGGGGCCAGAACCGGATCGACATTCGGCATCACCAGAGTGTTCCAAGTGTCGCCATTGGCCTCGTCCGCGCCTTGCTGATCGGTGATCAACAGCACTTTGCCACCACGCGCCAGCACCTCTTGCATGTTCGAAACGGTCTTCTCGAACAGCTCGTCCCGCGGGGCCATGACGACCACGGGCAGGGTTTTGTCGATCAGCGCAATGGGGCCGTGTTTTAGTTCGCCTGATGCATAAGCTTCGGCGTGTATATAGCTGATTTCTTTGAGCTTTAATGCGCCTTCAAGCGCCAGGGGATACATCAGCCCGCGACCCAGGAACAGTACATCCGTCGCCTCGGCCAACTGCCGCGCGATGGTCTTGGTGGCGGCGTTGGTGTCCAGCGCATGGTTCAACGTATTGGGCAAAGCCCGCAGTTGAGACAACAGATCCGACAGGCGCTCAGCGCTGATGGTCCCGCGCTGCTCTGCGGCTTTCAGGGCCAGCATCAACAACACGGTCAGCTGACAGGTAAACGCCTTGGTCGAGGCCACGCCGATCTCGGTCCCGGCCAGAATGGGCAGGGCCAGATCGCTTTCGCGCGCGATCGAACTTTCGGGCACATTCACCACCGAGACGATCTTGTCCGCCTTTTCATGGCAGAACCGCAGGGCGGCCAGAGTGTCGGCGGTTTCGCCCGATTGGCTGACGAACAGGGCGACGGTGCGCGGGGCAATCGGGGGCTCGCGATAGCGGAATTCGCTGGCGATATCGACCTCGACAGGGATCTGCGCCAGCTGCTCGAACCAGTATTTTGCGGTCAGACAGGCGTAGAACGCGGTGCCACAGGCGACCATGGTCAACCGGTCAATCTGGGTGAAATCCAGCGTATCATCGGGCAACGAAACCGAGTCGCCGCTAGTGTCCAGATAGTGCTGAATCGCCTCGCCAATCACACTGGGCTGCTCGGCGATCTCTTTGGCCATGAAGTGCTTATGGCCACCCTTATCAACGCGCGCGCTGTCGACCTCGATCTTGCGCATGTCCCGATTGGCCAGCTCGTTGTTCGCGTCGCGAATTTCCAATGAATTCCGGGTGATAACCGCCCAGTCGCCCTCTTCCAGATAGGTGATCCGATCCGTCAGTGGGGCCAGAGCGATGGCATCCGAGCCCACGAACATCTCGCCGTCGCCATGACCGATGGCCAGCGGGCTGCCTTTGCGCGCAGCGACCAGAAGGTCTTCTTGGCCCTCAAACAGGAAGGCCAGCGCAAAGGCACCGTTCAATCGGCCCAAAGTCAGGCGTGCGGCTTCAACAGGGGCGTGCCCCTCGGCTATATAGGATTGAACCAGCAAGGCGATGGTCTCGGTGTCGGTTTCGGTGACGAATTCCAGCCCCTTGGCGGCCAGTTCTTCGCGCAGTTCGCGGAAATTCTCGATGATCCCGTTGTGAACAACGGCGACCGGGCCGGCGCGGTGGGGGTGGGCATTGGTCACCGAGGGCGCGCCATGCGTGGCCCAGCGGGTGTGGCCGATGCCGGACTTGCCAGGCAGGGGGTCATGCACCAGCAGATCGCTGAGATTCACCAGCTTGCCAACGGCGCGGCGGCGGTCCAGATGACCATCGTTGATGGTGGCGATCCCGGCGCTGTCATAACCGCGATATTCTAGCCTTTTCAAGGCTTCGACCAGCAGAGGCGCGGCCTCGTGGTCTCCTAGTACCCCAACAATACCGCACATTATTCTGCCCCTTTGCTGCGCTTTTCTTTTTGTTTCTTTAACATATCGAACAATTTTACCGCCAGGCCCGGTTTGTTGGCCTGCTTGGCGCGCGCCAGGGCCAGTGCCTCGGACGGGACGTCGCTGGTGATGACCGAGCCGCTGGCTGTCATCGCGCGATCCCCAACTTTGACCGGGGCCACCAACATTGTGTTTGACCCGATGAAGGCGTTCGCGCCGATGTCGGTGTGATGCTTCATGACGCCATCATAGTTGCAGGTGATTGTGCCCGCACCGATATTTGTGGCGGCGCCGACGCGGGCGTCCCCGATATAGGTCAAGTGGTTGGCTTTGGCGCCTTCCTCCAGCACCGCATTCTTGATCTCGACGAAATTGCCGACATGGGTGTCTTCGGCCAACTCGGCGCCTGGGCGCAGGCGGGCATAGGGGCCGACAATAGCGCGTTGGCTGACATGGCACCCTTCGAGATGCGAGAACGCGCGAATGCGGGCGTTGCTTTCGACGGTGACACCGGGGCCAAAAACTACGTTTTGTTCGATGATCGTGTCGCGCCCGATGACAGTGTCAAAGGCCAGATGGACCGTGTCCGGTGCGCTGAGCGTGACGCCGTCTTCCATCAGCTGCGCGCGGGCGCGGGCCTGGAATTCGGCCTCGGCTCCGGCCAGTTCGATGCGCGAATTGATGCCCAGCGTTTCGGCTTCGTCGCAGACAACAGCGGTGGCAGACAGGCCCTTGGCGCGGGCCAGTTCCACGATATCAGTCAGATAGTATTCGCCCGCAGCATTGTCATTTCCAACCGCGTCGATCAGGGTGAACAGATCGGACGCGTTGGCACAGACAACGCCAGAATTACAGAGGGTTATGGCACGCTCTTCATCTGATGCGTCCTTGAACTCGACGATCTTTTGCAGCAAGTCTCCGTCCATCACCAAGCGGCCATAGCGGCCCGGGTCCGCAGCGTTAAAACCCAGGATGACCACGTCATGATCCGCGCGCGCCGCGACCATGGCCTCCAGCGTTTCGGGGCGGATGAAGGGCGTGTCACCATAGAGCACGATCGCATCGCCTTCGAACCCGTCCAGGGCCTCGCGCGCTTGTGCGACCGCGTGGGCGGTGCCCAATTGTTCGGCCTGAAGGGCAAACCGGGCCTCAGGCGCGTGGGCGCGCACGGCGGCCTCGACCAGATCGCTGCCATGTCCGGTGACGATCACGGTGCGTTCCGGTTCCAATGAGGCGCCCGAATGCATTGCGTGCACCACCATCGGCGCCCCTGCGATCTGGTGCAGGACCTTGGGCAGGTCCGAGTTCATGCGGGTCCCCATCCCGGCGGCGAGGATGATCAGTGCCGTGCTCATGCCATATCTCTTGTTGTTTTTGCCTTTTGCTCGTTTTATCCGCTTGGGAACAGGGCGCAAGGGCGCACGGCTTCACTTGTGATTGCGGCATGTGACAATTGCGGGCGAAAACACGCTGACCGGGGTATTTTGTATGAGAACTGTGATCTTTGATTTGGACGGAACCCTGGCGGATACCAGTGGCGATCTGATCGCAGCGGCGAATGCGTGTTTTCAGCAGATGGGGGTGGGGGACATGCTCTCGCCCGTTGCGGATGCCAGCACGGCCTTTCACGGGGGACGGGCGATGCTGACCCTGGGGTTGGAGCGGCTGCAGCACCACGACATCACCGGCGAGATCGAGAAATGGTATCCGGTCTTGCTGGAGGCGTATGCTGCCGACATTGATCGCCACACCCGCCTGTATCCCGGCGCGATGGAGGCGGTCGAGGCGCTGAAATCCGATGGCTACAAGGTTGGCATTTGCACCAACAAGCCCGAGGGGCTGGCGCAGACACTATTGCAGCGTTTGGGTATTCGCGATGCTTTTGGTTCGATGATTGGGGCAGACACGTTGCCGGTGCGCAAGCCAGATCCAGAACCGCTCCGGCAGGCGGCGATCCTGGCAGGTGGGGATCCTATGCGCTCGGTCCTGATTGGCGATACGGTGACGGATCGCAAAACGGCGGCGGCGTTGGGCGTGCCCTGCGTGTTGGTCACTTTTGGGCCGGACGGGCGCAAAGTGGCGGACCTGCAGCCCGAGGCCCTGTTGGATCACTATGACCATCTGCCCGATTTGGTTCGCGATCTGCTGGGGGCGACACATGGCTGAGCCAGAGGTTTTTACCGGGACGTTCACCCAGCAAGAGCCCATTCCCGAAGAGGGGATCGAGGCCGCATTGCGGGTCATGCGCTCGGGGCGGTTGCATCGCTACAACACGGTTGGGGACGAGGCCGGAGAGGTCGCGTTGCTGGAGCAGGAATTCGCGGCCGCCATGGGGTCGGAGTATGCCTTGGCGGTGGCCTCGGGCGGGTATGCGCTGGCCACTGCGTTGCGGGCCGTGGGGGTGCAGCCAGGGGATCGTGTCTTGACTAATGCATTTACGCTTGCGCCCGTCCCCGGTGCGATCGCCAGTGTTGGGGCGCAGCCAGTGTTTGTCGGGGTCACCGATGGGCTGGTGATCGATCTGGACGACCTTGCGGCCAAGCTGGATCAGGCGCAGGTTCTGATGCTCAGCCACATGCGGGGCCACCTATGTGACATGGATCGCTTGATGCAGCTGTGCCAGGATGCAGGTGTCACCGTGATCGAGGATTGCGCCCACACCATGGGCGCGCGTTGGAGGGGGCGCCTGTCGGGCACCGATGGCCTGATCGGTTGCTATTCCACACAGACCTACAAGCACGTGAATTCCGGCGAAGGCGGTCTGTTGATCACCAATGACGCGCAGGTGATGGCGCGGATGGTGATGCTGTCGGGCAGCTATATGCTTTATGATCGTCATCTGGCGGGCCCCGATACCGCGATCTTCGAGCAGATCAAATACGAGACCCCCAATATCTCGGGGCGCATGGACAACCTGCGCGCTGCGATCCTGCGGCCTCAGCTGCGCGATCTGTCCCTGCTATGTGCGCGCTGGAACGAACGCTACGCGGTTGTCGAGCAAGGGCTGCGCCACACGCCTGGCCTGACGATTGTTGAGCGACCAGCGGAAGAGAGCTTTGTGGGCTCGTCGATCCAGTTCCTGTTGCTGGATTGGAGCGAAGAGGCCGTTCAGTCGGCGCTGCGGCGCTGCGCGGATCGCGGTGTCGAGCTGAAATGGTTCGGGGGGGCTGAACCAAGCGGGTTTACCAGCAGATATGACAGCTGGAACTATGCAGATGCCACGCCGATGCCCGTCACCGACCGGATCTTGCGCGGGCTATTGGATATGCGTCTGCCGTTGACGTTCTCTTTGCAGGACTGCGCACAGATTGCACGGATCATTCGGGCAGAGATCAGCGCAGTCTGGCAGAACGACTAAGCGGAGCGCGCTGCGCGCGCGCAGGTCGTCTCGGCCTGCGGCCTCGGGTGGGTGGGTGTCTCAGCGGTGCGTCACAATCTGTGCGTTTCGATAGGTCGAAGGTCGCAAGGCGTGCTGTTGGCGGCTTGTCCGCCAACCCCCGAGGCAGAGGCCAAAGGCCGATGCCGAGATATCGAGGGCGCGCGATAGCGCGCTCCATTGGATGATAGATCCCTTACTTTTGCAGTGCTGATCGATTTCGATTGACGCAACTCGCTGCGCGTGCCTATTAATGAACAATTGTTCAATAAAGCGATCGGAGGGATGGTCCGTGTTCAATGCAGTGATGGCCTATGATCTGGGGGAAGATGTCAACGCCTTGCGCGAGATGGTGCACCGTTGGGCGCAAGAGCGCGTAAAGCCGATGGCCGCACAGGTGGACCTGGACAATGAGTTCCCCAACGAATTGTGGCGTGAAATGGGTGAGCTGGGCCTGCTAGGCATCACCACACCCGAAGAATACGGCGGAGCGGGCATGTCCTATCTGGCGCATGTGATCGCGGTCGAAGAAATCGCTCGGGCCTCGGCCAGCATATCGTTGTCTTACGGCGCGCATTCCAACCTATGCGTCAACCAGATCAAGCTGAACGGCTCGGAAGAGCAAAAGAAGAAATACCTGCCCGGCCTGATCTCGGGCGAGCATGTAGGGGCGCTGGCCATGTCCGAACCCTCGGCCGGGTCAGATGTCGTGTCGATGAAGCTCAAGGCTGAGAAGCGCAACGGGTATTACGTGCTGAACGGTAACAAATACTGGATCACTAACGGTCCGGATGCCGACACTCTGGTGGTTTATGCCAAGACCGACCCCGAGGCCGGCAGCAAAGGCATCACCGCCTTCATCGTTGAAAAATCCATGAAGGGGTTCAGCACCTCCAAACATTTCGACAAGCTGGGGATGCGGGGCTCGAACACCGCCGAGCTGATCTTTGAAGACTGTGAAGTGCCCTTTGAAAACGTGTTGGGTGAAGAGGGCAAAGGCGTACGCGTCCTGATGTCGGGCCTGGACTACGAACGCGTGGTTTTGGCCGGGATCGGCACCGGCATCATGGCCGCCTGTCTGGACGAGGTCATGCCCTATATGGTCGAGCGCAAGCAATTCGGTCAGCCCATCGGGAATTTCCAGCTGATGCAGGGCAAACTGGCCGATATGTACACGAAAATGAACTCGGCCCGGGCCTATGTCTATGAGGTCGCCAAGGCCTGTGATCGCGGCGAGGTCACCCGCCAGGACGCAGCGGCCTGTTGCCTTTATGCCTCCGAGGAGGCGATGGCCGTGGCGCACCAGGCGGTACAGGCCTTTGGTGGGGCGGGCTATCTGTCCGACAACCCTGTGGGCCGCATTTTCCGCGATGCCAAGCTGATGGAGATCGGGGCTGGCACCTCGGAAATCCGCCGGATGCTGGTGGGTCGCGAAATGATGGCGGCCATGAGCTAAGCCATGCTGCGGCGGGAGGAGAGCTATGCGGCGCTGATGCGGGGGTTCCGTTGGGACATCCCCGCACGGCTGAACATGGCGCGGCAGGTCTGTGACGACTGGGCAGCGCGTGCGCCGGATCGCGTGGCGATCATCGACTTGACCGGCGATAGGCGCGTGGATGTCAGCTATGCTGCGCTGCGTCGTATGGCCGATACGCTGGCCGCGGATCTGACCGCGCGCGGCGTGCGGCGGGGCGATCGTGTGGGTGTCTTGCGCTCGCAATCGCCGTGGACGGCCGCCGCGCATATCGCCTGCTGGAAGCTGGGCGCGGTCTCGATCCCGCTGTTCAAACTGTTTGGCACGGATGGGCTGCTGACCCGGTTGCAGGACGCGGGCGTGGCCTGGGTCGTCGCGGACCCCGAGGGCACGGATGGCCTGCGCGACTGGTTGGCCATCGAGGGGCACGGGCAAGTGATCCCCGAGGATCTGGCCCTTTCGGACACCTTTTTTGATCCCACAGATACCGGCCCCGAGGACCCGGCCGTCCTGATCTATACCAGCGGCACCACCGGCGCGCCCAAAGGGGCGTTGCATGGTCATCGCGTGCTGATGGGCCACCTGCCGGGGGTCGAGGTCAGTCACGATTTCCTTGGGCAAGAAGGCGATTGCCTGTGGACCCCGGCGGATTGGGCCTGGATCGGCGGGCTGTTTGATGTGCTGATGCCTGGCCTTGCCCTGGGCGTGCCCGTCGTGGCGGCCCGGATGGACAAATTTACCGTGGCCGAATGCCAGCGCATCATCGCAACCACCGGCGTGCGCAACGTGTTTTTCCCGCCCACGGCGCTGCGGATGCTGAAGGCGCAGGACGCCACGATTTCCGGCCTGCGCACTGTCGCCTCGGGGGGCGAGCCTTTGGGCGCCGAGATGCTGGCCTGGGGGCGGCAGGCGCTTGGCGTGACGATCAACGAATTTTACGGTCAAACCGAATGCAACATGGTTGCCTCGTCCTGCGGCGCGCTGTTTGACGTGGCTCCGGGAAGCTTGGGCAAGCCAGCACCAGGCTTTGATATCGCGGTTCTGGATAGGGACGGTCAGCCCACACTGGGCGAGGGCGATATCGCCATCCGCAAAGGCGCCGCCAGCATGATGCTGGGCTATTGGAACCGCCCCGAGGCTACGGCCGCGAAATTCCATGGTGACTGGATGCTGACCGGGGATCGCGGCCAATGGCAGGGGGATTTCCTGCGCTTCTTGGGCCGCGAAGACGACGTGATCACCAGCGCGGGCTATCGCATTGGCCCCTCGGAAATCGAGGACTGCCTGCTGAAACATCCCGCTGTCGCAACTGTTGGGGTGGTCGGCAAGCCCGATCCGCTGCGCACCGAAATGGTCAAGGCCTATGTGGTGCTGAAACCGGACCACGCGCCATCGTATGCCCTGGCACAAGAGCTTCAGGACTTCGCCAAAAGCCACGTCGCCAAACACTCCTACCCGCGCGAGATCACCTTTACCGACGCGCTGCCCATGACAGTGACCGGCAAGGTGATCCGCAAGGAACTGAAACGCCTAGCTGCCGAGGAATGCGCATGATCCGCCGCTCGCACCAGCCAGAAACTGAACCGGAGGTCCTATGAAACTCAGCTCATCCGCCATTCCGTCTTCCGAGACCTTCCAGACCAACCAGCGCAACCATCTGGAGGCGCTGGAGGTCATCCGCGAGGCCGCCGAGGCCGCGCGTATCGGGGGCGGGGAACGTTCGCGTCAGCGCCACGAGGCCCGGGGCAAGATGCTGCCACGCCGCCGTATCCGCACGCTTCTGGACCCGGACTCACCGTTTCTCGAGGTCGGAGCCACCGCCGCCCATAACATGTACGACAATGCCGCCCCAAGCGCAGGAGTTGTGGCCGGGATCGGGCGCGTGCATGGGCAGGATTGCATGATCGTGTGCAACGACGCGACGGTGAAGGGCGGGTCTTACTATCCGATGACGGTGAAAAAACACCTGCGCGCTCAGGAAATCGCCGAACAGAACCACTTGCCTTGTATCTATATGGTCGACAGTGGCGGCGCGAACCTGCCCAATCAGGACGAGGTCTTCCCTGATCGGGATCACTTCGGCCGTATCTTCTTTAATCAGGCCAATATGTCCGCCAAGGGCATCCCGCAGATCGCCGTGGTGATGGGGTCGTGTACGGCCGGGGGCGCCTATGTCCCGGCCATGTCCGACGTCACCATTATCGTGAAAGAACAGGGCACGATCTTTCTGGCGGGTCCGCCGCTGGTCAAGGCCGCCACGGGTGAGGTCGTCAGCGCCGAAGATCTGGGCGGTGGCGACGTGCATACTCGCCTGTCCGGCGTGGCTGACTATCTGGCCGAGGATGACGCCCACGCCATCGCGCTGGCCCGGCGCGCGGTCAGCCATCTGAACCGCGCCAAACCGGGGGGCGTGCAGTGGCAAACCTCGGAAGAGCCCCTGTATGACCCCGAGGAAATCCTGGGCGTTGTGCCCTCTGATCTGCGCACCCCCTATGACATCCGCGAGGTGATCGCGCGCACCGTGGATGGCAGCCGGTTTGACGAGTTCAAACCCCGGTTCGGGGAAACTCTGGTGACGGGCTTTGCCCATATCAAAGGCTGCCCCGTCGGGATCGTCGCCAACAATGGCGTGCTGTTTTCCGAGGCCGCACAAAAGGGCGCGCATTTCGTTGAATTGTGCAGCCAGCGCAAGATCCCGCTGGTTTTCCTGCAAAACATCACCGGCTTCATGGTGGGGCGCAAATATGAAAACGAAGGGATCGCCCGGCACGGCGCCAAGATGGTCACGGCTGTGGCCACCACCAAAGTGCCCAAGATTACCATGCTGGTCGGGGGCTCGTTCGGGGCGGGGAACTATGGCATGGCGGGGCGCGCCTATAGCCCGCGTTTCTTGTGGACCTGGCCCAACAGCCGCATCAGTGTGATGGGCGGTGAACAGGCCGCCGGGGTTCTGGCCACGGTGAAACGCGACGGCATTGAACGCCAGGGCGGCACCTGGTCGCCCGAGGAAGAGGCCGCTTTCAAACAACCCACCATCGATATGTTCGAGGAACAAAGCCACCCGCTCTATGCCTCGGCCCGGCTGTGGGATGACGGAATCGTTGATCCGCGCAAAACCCGAGACGTCCTGGCCCTGTCGCTCAGCGCCAGCCTGAACGCCCCAATCGAGGACACGCAGTTCGGCGTGTTCCGGATGTAATCGGCCAGACCCGAGCGAAAAGGACTGACAAGATGTTCGATAAAATTCTGATCGCCAATCGCGGTGAAATCGCCTGTCGCGTCATGGAAACCGCCCGCCGGATGGGGGTGAAGACCGTGGCCGTGTACTCGGATGCGGATGCGCGGGCCAAACATGTGGCCATGGCGGATGAGGCCATCCATATCGGTGGCTCGGCCCCGGCTGAAAGCTATCTGTTGGGCGAGGCCATCATCAAGGTCGCACAGGCCACCGGCGCGCAGGGCATTCATCCCGGCTATGGTTTCCTGTCCGAAAACCCCGATTTCGTCGAGGCGGTCCAGAACGCCGGGCTGACCTTCATTGGGCCTTCGGCCGACGCGATCCGCAAAATGGGCCTGAAAGACGCCGCCAAGGTGTTGATGGAAGAGGCCGGTGTGCCGGTCGTTCCCGGCTATCACGGCACCAATCAGGACGCGGAATTCCTGGCGCAGCAGGCCGCTCAGATCGGCTATCCGGTCCTGATCAAGGCCGTCGCGGGCGGGGGCGGCAAGGGGATGCGTCTGGTCGAAGCGCCCGACGAATTTGCAGCCGCTCTGACCAGCGCGCAGGGCGAGGCGCAGACCGCCTTTGGCAATCCCGATGTGCTGATCGAGAAATACATCCAACAGCCGCGCCATATCGAGGTGCAGGTGTTTGGCGATGGCACCCAGGCAGTGCATCTGTTTGAACGCGATTGCTCGCTGCAACGGCGCCACCAAAAGGTGATCGAAGAGGCTCCGGCCCCCGGTATGACCCCCGAAATGCGCGCTGCGATGGGCGATGCCGCCGTACGCGCCGCCGAAGCGATTGGATATAAAGGCGCGGGCACGATCGAATTCATCGTGGACGGGTCAAACGGGCTGCGCCCTGACGGGTTCTGGTTCATGGAGATGAACACCCGTCTGCAGGTGGAACATCCCGTGACCGAGGCCATCACCGGCGTCGATCTGGTCGAATGGCAACTGCGTGTGGCCAGCGGCGAGGGTCTGCCCAAACAGCAAGACGCGCTGACCATCACCGGCCATGCGTTCGAAAGCCGTCTGTATGCCGAGGACGTGCCCAAGGGCTTCCTACCGGCCACCGGCACGCTGGGCCATCTTTCCTTTCCCGAGGGCTGTCGCGCCGATAGCGGTGTGCGCACTGGCGACACGATCAGCCCGTTTTATGATCCCATGATCGCCAAGATCATCACCCACGGCCCCACCCGCGAGGTGGCGCTGAAACAGATGGCGCAGGCGCTGGAGGAAACGCAGGTTGCGGGCACAGTGACCAACCTGACGTTCCTAAGCGCGCTGTGCGATCATGCGGGCTTTGCCGCTGGTGAGGTGGATACCGGCCTGATCGCGCGGGATCTGGACAGCTTGGTGGCACAGCCCCAGGCCAGCCCTCAGGTCGTGGCGCAGGCCGCGATGGCCGCTGTGGGGCTGACGGGGGCTCCGAAATGGGATGACGGATTCACGCTGTGGAACAGCTCGTGGCGCGATGTGGTGATCGAACACAATGGCGAGGAACGCCACGTTGGTGTGCGCCTGCGCCGGCCTGGCTCGGCGCTGGTGGATGTGGACGGGCTGGTGGTCGAAGCGCTATATAATGATGGCTGGAGCTTTGACGGCAGCAAGCTGGCCTTCACGCATCTGGGCGATGAAATCACCGTGTTCCGCGATGGTGGGCAGGTGTTCCACACGATTGATCCGCTGGATCGTGCCAGCAGCGCTGCGGGCGATGGCAACCTGATCGAGGCTCCGATGCCCGGCCTGGTCAAAGCCGTGTTCGTAGAGCCAGGCCAGCAGGTGTCCGAGGGCGACCGCCTGGCCATTCTGGAGGCAATGAAGATGGAACATTCCCTTTTGGCAGCCCGTGATGGCGTTGTGGCCGAGGTGCTGGCCGATGCCGGTGCGCAGGTCGAAGCGGGGGCCGCGCTGGTGCGGTTGGCCGATGAAGACTGAGGAGGCGCCGCAGCGCGGCTCGGACGGGGACGAGCAACTGGACGTCTGGCCAGAGCAAAGCAGGAGGCTGCGTATGGGGGCGACTGTCGAGATATTCGAGGTCGGCCCGCGCGACGGGCTGCAAAACGAAAAGCAGATGATCGCGACCGACGCCAAGATCGCGCTGGTCGATTGCCTCAGCGGCGCTGGCTTCCGCCGGATCGAAGTGGCCAGTTTCGTCAGCCCCAAATGGGTGCCGCAGATGGCCGACAGCGCCGAGGTGCTGGCCGGGATCACCCGCGCACCGGGCGTGTCTTATGCGGCGCTGACGCCCAACATGATGGGGCTGGAACGCGCGATGGCGGCGCAGGCCGACGAGGTGGCTATTTTCGGCTCGGCCTCAGAGGGTTTCTCTAAGGCCAATATCAACGCTACGATCGCCGAAAGTCTGGAGCGGTTCGCCCCTGTGGCCAAGGCGGCGCAGGCAGCAGGGATCAAAGTGCGCGGCTATGTCAGCTGTGTCACAGATTGCCCCTATGACGGGCCGGTCGATCCGGCGCAGGTGACAAAGGTGGCCAAGGCGCTGGACCGGATGGGCTGTTACGAGGTGTCCTTGGGCGACACGATCGGGCAGGGGACCCCAGAAACCATCGCGGCCATGCTGGATGCGGTGCTGTCCGAAGTGCCTGCTGCCCGTCTGGCCGGGCATTACCACGACACGGCAGGGCGTGCGCTGGCCAATATTGAAACCTCGATCGAAAAGGGCCTGCGCGTGTTCGACGCGGCGGTTGGGGGGCTTGGCGGGTGTCCTTATGCGCCCGGGGCTGCTGGCAATGTGGCCACCGAGGCCGTGCAAGCCCGCGTCACCGAGATGGGCTATGATACCGGGCTGGACCCCGAGATTTTGGCGCGGGCGGCGGGCTTGGCCCGCGCGATGCGCAGTTAGAAGGGACTGACATGGGCGAGACACTCCATATCGAAAAAGACGCTCGCGGCGTGGCCACCTTGTGGCTGGACCGGGCCGAGAAACACAATGCCATGTCGGCTTTGATGATCGCCGAGTTGCACCAGGCCGCGACCGATCTGGGCGCGGATGACAGCGTGCGCGTTGTGGTCATGGCCGCCAGGGGCAAAAGCTTCTGTGCGGGGGGCGATCTGGGCTGGATGCGTGAACAATTCGAGGCGGACCCGGATGTGCGCATGGCCGAGGCCTCGAAACTGGCCTACGCGTTGCAGGCTTTGAACACCATGCCCAAGCCCCTGATCGGGCGGGTGCAGGGGAACGCCTTTGGGGGAGGTGTCGGCTTGGCCAGTGTGTGCGACGTGGCCATCGGCGCCGACACCGTGCTGATGGGGCTGACCGAAACGCGGCTGGGCCTGATCCCGGCCACCATCGGCCCCTATGTCTGTGCCCGCATGGGCGAGGCCAGGGCGCGCCGGGTCTTTATGTCGGGTCGCCGGTTTGACGCGGCCGAGGCGATGGATCTGGGTCTGTTGGCCCGCGCGGTTCCCGCCTCAGATCTGGACGCTGCGATCGAGGCCGAGGTTGCGCCCTATCTGGAATGCGCCCCGGGGGCGGTGGCCCGTGCCAAGGCCTTGTTGCGCGCCCTTGGGCCGCAGATCGACGAGGCCACGATCCAACATACGGTCTCGGAACTGGCCGCGTGCTGGCAGGGCGACGAAGCCCCGGAAGGAATTGGCGCGTTTTTCGGAAAGCGGAAACCAAACTGGCAAGGGTGATCAGCGCGCTGCCAAACCAAATCTCATTCGATTAAATATGTGACACGGCGCCCGATAGGGTGCCGTTTTTCCAGTTAAATATGTATGCCTGACGCGCCTTTACAAGGAATTGCGCGCCGGCCAATTCGCCCTGTTGGGCAGAAACGGCGCTGGTTCTTGTCTTTCAGTGTGGAAAAACCCCTAAAAACCGTTGGCGAATTGACGCAGCGCAAGGCCAAAGCAATCGTGTGCCATTGTATACATTGGGGAACGCCACACACTTTCACATTGATGAATGTGTTGCTGGTTCGGTTGACCCCAGTGTGACGCAGGAGTAAACCCGGGCCTACAAAATCAGCCTACTGACTGCGCCCGCGCGCATGAAAGGAGCCACCTGTGGAAGAGATGCTGAGGGAATACCTTCCCATCCTCGTCTTTCTGGCCATTGCCATTGCTCTTGGTCTTGTTCTTATCCTCGCAGCTATTGTTCTTGCCGTGCGCAATCCGGACCCGGAAAAAGTGTCTGCCTACGAATGCGGATTTAACGCCTTCGACGACGCCCGGATGAAGTTCGACGTTCGTTTCTACCTGGTGTCGATCCTGTTCATCATCTTCGACCTTGAAATCGCCTTCCTGTTCCCCTGGGCGGTGGCGTTCAAGGACATCTCGATGGTGGGGTTCTGGAGCATGATGGTGTTCCTGGGCGTGCTGACGGCTGGCTTTGCCTATGAGTGGAAGAAAGGGGCCCTGGAATGGGAGTGATGACCGGTGCGAACACGGCAGGCTTTGACCGCGAAGTCGCCACGCAAGAGCTGAACCGCGAGCTTCAGGATAAGGGCTTCCTGCTGACCACGGTGGATGACATCATCAACTGGGGCCGCACGGGCTCGCTCCACTGGATGACCTTCGGCCTGGCCTGCTGCGCCGTCGAGATGATGCATACCTCCATGCCACGGTATGACGCTGAACGGTTCGGGATCGCCCCGCGTGCATCCCCGCGTCAGTCGGACGTGATGATCGTGGCCGGGACCCTGACCAACAAGATGGCCCCCGCGCTGCGCAAGGTTTACGACCAGATGCCCGAGCCGCGCTATGTGATCTCGATGGGGTCCTGCGCCAACGGTGGCGGCTATTACCACTACAGCTATTCGGTTGTGCGCGGCTGTGACCGCATCGTGCCCGTGGATGTCTATGTGCCCGGGTGCCCCCCGACCGCCGAGGCGCTGCTGTACGGTATCATGCAGCTGGCCCGCAAAATTCGCCGCACCGGCACGATCGTGCGCTAAGCGGGAAGGACAAGACACATGACCGAAGCCCTGACCGAGCTTGGCACCCATATCGAGCTGAAACGCCCCGATTGCGTTCTGGCCTGGGACATTGCCTATGACGAGCTGAACATCGACGTAACCCCCGGCAATATCGTGGGCTTTGTCGAGTTCCTGAAAACCGACCCGACCTGCAAATTCTCCAGCCTGGTGGACATCACCGCTGTGGACTACCCGGATCGGGCGAAACGGTTCGACGTGGTGTATCACTTCCTGTCGATGTACCAGAACCAGCGCATCCGCCTGCGCGTGTCGATCCGCGAAGACGAGATGGTGCCCTCGATCACCGATGTGCATCCCTCGGCCAACTGGTTCGAGCGCGAGGTCTTTGACATGTTCGGCGTGCTGTTCTCGGGCCACCCGGACCTGCGTCGCCTGCTGACGGATTATGGCTTCCGCGGCCACCCGTTGCGCAAGGATTTCCCGACCACCGGCTATACCGAAGTGCGCTACGACGAAGAGCAAAAGCGCGTCGTCTATGAACCCGTGTCGCTGGTCCAGGAATACCGCCAGTTTGATTTCATGTCCCCGTGGGAAGGTGCCGAATACATCCTGCCCGGTGATGAAAAAGGAGAGGCCAAATGATGGACGGCTCCAAGTTTGACGACGGCAGCGTGGACGCCCTGAGCGGCGAACAGCAGATCCGTAACTTCAACATCAACTTCGGCCCGCAACACCCTGCGGCCCACGGCGTGCTGCGTCTGGTGCTGGAGCTGGACGGCGAGATCGTAGAACGCTGCGATCCGCATATCGGCCTGCTGCACCGTGGCACCGAAAAGCTGATGGAATCGCGCACCTATCTGCAAAACCTGCCCTATCTGGACCGCCTCGATTACGTGGCGCCGATGAACCAGGAACACGCTTGGTGCCTGGCGATCGAAAAACTGACCGGCGTCGAGGTGCCCCGCCGGGCCTCGCTGATCCGGGTTCTGTACTCGGAAATCGGCCGTGTTCTGAACCACCTGCTGAACGTGACCACCCAGGCGATGGACGTTGGCGCGCTGACCCCGCCGCTGTGGGGCTTTGAAGAGCGCGAGAAGCTGATGATCTTCTACGAACGCGCCTGCGGGGCCCGTCTGCACTCGAACTACTTCCGCCCCGGCGGTGTGCACCAGGACCTGCCCGACGAGCTGCTGGACGATATCGAAGAATGGGCGATCGAATTCCCCAAAGTTCTGGACGATATCGACGGGTTGCTGACCGAAAACCGCATCTTCAAACAGCGCAACTGTGATATCGGCGTCGTCACCGAAGAAGACATCCAGGAATGGGGCTTCTCGGGCGTGATGGTGCGCGGGTCGGGCCTCGCCTGGGACCTGCGCCGCGCGCAACCCTATGAATGCTATGACGAATTCGACTTCCAGATCCCCGTTGGCAAAAACGGCGACTGCTATGACCGCTACCTGTGCCGCATGGAAGAAATGCGCCAGTCGACCAGCATCATCCGTCAGGCGATCACCAAACTGCGCGAAGCCACCGGCGACGTGCTGGCGCGTGGCAAGCTGACCCCGCCCAAACGCGGCGACATGAAAACCTCGATGGAATCGCTGATCCACCACTTCAAACTCTACACCGAAGGCTTCCACGTCCCCGCAGGCGAGGTCTACGCCGCGGTCGAAGCCCCAAAGGGCGAGTTTGGCGTCTACATGGTGGCAGATGGCACCAACAAACCCTACCGCGCCAAGCTGCGCGCGCCGGGCTTCTTGCATCTGCAATCCATGGATCACGTGGCAGGTGGCCACCAGCTGGCCGACGTTGCCGCGATCATCGGAACCATGGATGTCGTCTTTGGGGAGATCGACCGCTGATGTCGCTGCCCGCCTTTCTTTGTTCCCAAAATACTCCCGCCGGAGGCTCCGACAGCCGCCGCGCAGCCGAAGGGATGGCCTAATGCTCCGCCGTCTTCACAAAGACCAACCCGACAGCTTTGCCTTCACCCCCGCCAACCAGGAATGGGCTCAGGGGCAGATCTCCAAATACCCCGAGGGACGCCAGCAATCTGCGGTCATTCCGCTGCTTTGGCGCGCCCAGGAACAAGAAGGCTGGCTGACCCGCCCCGCGATTGAACATGTCGCGGATATGCTGGGCATGGCCCATATTCGCGCGCTCGAAGTGGCCTCGTTCTACTTCATGTTCCAGCTGCAACCGGTTGGATCTGTTGCCAATATCCAGATTTGTGGCACCACGACCTGCATGATTTGCGGCGCCGAGGATCTGATTGCGGTTTGCAAGGAAAAGATCGCTCCGACCCCCCATACCCTGTCCGAGGACGGCAAGTTCACCTGGGAAGAGGTCGAATGTCTGGGCGCGTGTACCAACGCTCCGATGGCGCAGATCGGCAAAGACTATTACGAGGATCTGACGGCTGAAGGCTTCGCCAAATTGCTGGACGACATGGCCGCGGGCAAAGTGCCGGTGCCGGGTCCGCAAAATGGCCGGTTTGCATCGGAACCGCTGGGCGGTCTGACCACGCTCAAGGATTTCGACAGCGGCCACACAAAGTATAACGCAAGCGTTCAACTGGCGACCGATATCGGTGACACGCTCAAGCGGATCGACGGCACCGAGGTTCCGATCCTGACGCCCTGGCTGAAAGGCCGCGACGAGGCGCCAACCCAAACACCTCCGGCCCCGGCACCCGAAGCCCCTGCGGCCAAACCCGTGGCCAAACAGGTTGAAGAGGCCGCCAAGGCCGAAGCGCCCAAGGCTGCTCCGGTCCAAGAGGAAAAGCCCGCTCCGACCAAAGCACCAGAAGGCGAGGTCGAAGAGGCCGCTCCAGAATTGCTGAGCGGTGCCCGCGAGGGTGGTGCCGACGATCTGAAGCGGATCAAAGGCGTTGGCCCCAAGCTGGAGCAAACCCTGAACGAGCTGGGTTTCTATCATTTCGATCAAATCGCCGCCTGGACCGAGGCCGAAATTCAGTGGGTCGACAACCGCCTGAAATTCAAAGGCCGGATCACACGCGACGATTGGATCGGGCAGGCCAAACTGTTGGCAGCGGGCGAGGACACCGAGTTCTCGAAGCGCGTCGACAAGGGCAGCGTGTACTAACGGAGACGAAGGATGGCGGAACGGGACACGGATACGGCTGCTCGGGGGCGCAAGGTTGCGCTCTTGATTGCGGGCACCGGTGTGTACTGGGCGCTGGCCACCTTCATCGGAGGACAACTGGGTTTGGATCAACGCACGCGCGCGTTGCTGGACCTGATCGCCTTGGTTGGCTTTGTGCTGGCCATCGTGAAGATCTATCAAATCTGGCGTTCGCGCCAAAACGATCAGAGGTAATGGGATGCTGAAGGATCAAGACCGTATCTTTACCAATCTCTACGGGATGCACGAGCGGACCCTGGCGGGCGCTAAGGCACGTGGGCATTGGGACGGCACTGCCGGGATCATCCAGAAGGGCAGCGACTGGATCATCGACCAGATGAAGGCCAGCGGCCTGCGCGGTCGGGGCGGTGCGGGCTTCCCCACCGGTCTGAAATGGTCCTTCATGCCCAAGGAAAGCGACGGTCGCCCGGCCTATCTGGTGATCAACGCGGATGAATCCGAACCGGCCACCTGTAAAGACCGCGAAATCATGCGTCACGATCCGCACACGCTGATCGAAGGCGCGCTGATCGCCTCGTTCGCGATGAATGCACATACGGCCTATATCTATATTCGCGGGGAATACATCCGCGAAAAAGAAGCGCTGCAAAACGCCATCGACGAGGCCTATGACGCAGGCCTGCTGGGCCGCAACGCGGCTGGCTCGGGCTGGGATTTCGACCTGTATCTGCACCACGGGGCAGGGGCCTATATCTGCGGCGAAGAAACCGCCCTGATCGAAAGCCTGGAAGGCAAAAAGGGCATGCCCCGGATGAAGCCTCCGTTCCCGGCGGGCGCGGGCCTGTATGGGTGCCCGACCACTGTGAACAACGTGGAATCCATCGCGGTTGTGCCCACCATCCTGCGGCGTGGCCCCGAGTGGTTCAGCTCGTTCGGGCGTCCGAACAACGCAGGCACCAAGGTGATGGCGCTGACCGGCCACGTGAACAATCCCTGCGTCTTCGAAGAATCCATGTCCATGCCCGTGCGCGAGATCATCGAGCGTCATGGCGGCGGCATCCGCGGTGGTTGGGATAACCTCAAGGCGATCATCCCCGGCGGGGCCTCGTGTCCGGTGCTGCCCAAAGACGCCCTGGAAGATGCGATCATGGATTTCGACTGGATGCGTGAAAACAAATCCAGCTTTGGCACCGGTTGTATGATCGTGATGGATCAGAACACCGACGTGATCAAAGCGGTCTGGCGTCTGGCCAAGTTCTTCAAGCACGAAAGCTGTGGCCAGTGTACCCCCTGTCGCGAAGGCACGGGCTGGATGATGCGCGTGATGGATCGCCTGGTGCGCGGCGAGGCCGAAATCGAAGAGATCGACATGCTGTTTGATGTGACCAAACAGGTTGAAGGCCACACGATCTGTGCGCTGGGGGATGCGGCGGCCTGGCCGATCCAGGGCCTGATCCGTCATTTCCGCGAAGAAATCGAGGACCGCATCAAGGCCAACAAAACAGGGCGCATGGGCGCCATGGCGGCGGAGTAATCGAGATGCGGTTTGTGGTTCTTTTCATGATCAGTCTGGGCCTGCTGGCCGGGTGCAGCGGCAAGGGCTCCAAGCAACGCGTGACCTTTGATGGCTATGCGTTCAGGGCCTCGTTGAAGGCTGTGAAAGAAGATCCGCAAGTGTTTGACGTGACTGTGCGTGGCGCCAATCAAAGCTATGAAGCGGCCGAAGATGCCGGCCGCTACGAAGCCACCCGCCACTGTGTGACGCGCTATGGCAACTCGACCCTGGAATGGTTGGTTGTACAAGAACGCGACAATCGCGAAGTCGTTGTCAGCGAAGACATTCTGCTGTTGCGGGGCCGGTGCAAAGCATGATGAATTCTTCCGTCATATCAAAGGGTAAGGGCGATTGTTATTGCATGACAAACGCGTCTCTCCCCATCTCTTGCAGAGATGGGCGGTCTGCCATGCGCAGCCCGCGCCGTCCTGCAGATAGGAGAACTGATATGCGCAAGATTATTCCTCTGGTTTTTATGGCCTCAATCACAGCGGCCCAGCCTGCCTTTGCCAAAGTCCCATTGCGTGATGTGGCCGAGATCGACGACGGGCTGTTTGTCGTGGCCGTCGCCAACGAAATCCGCAAGCAATGCGACAGCATTTCCGCCCGTATGTTCCGGGCCCTGTCCTATATGAACAGGCTCGAGCGTCGCGCCCGTGATCTGGGGTATTCCCAGTCCGAGATCGACACTTATGTCAAATCGCCCAACGAAAAGGCGCGGATGCGTGCCAGGGGCGAAGCCTACCTGAAAGCCAACGGCGTGAGCTATGCCGATCCGGAAACCTTCTGCACTCTTGGCCGCGCCGAGATTTCGAAGGGCACCCAGATCGGTCAACTACTGAGAGCAAAGTGAGACCCCATGTCTGACCTACGCAAGATTAACATCGACGGGAACGAGATCGAAGTGGACGGCGCCATGACGCTGATCCAGGCCTGTGAACAGGCCGGGGTCGAGGTGCCGCGCTTCTGTTATCACGAACGTCTGTCGATTGCGGGCAACTGCCGTATGTGCCTGGTCGAGGTCGTTGGCGGCCCGCCCAAGCCCGCTGCTTCTTGCGCGATGCAGGTGCGCGATCTGCGCCCCGGCCCCGAAGGTCAGGCGCCTGTGGTCAAAACCAACTCGCCCATGGTCAAGAAGGCCCGCGAAGGCGTGATGGAATTCATGCTGATCAACCACCCGCTGGATTGCCCGATCTGCGATCAGGGCGGTGAATGCGATCTGCAGGATCAGGCCATGGCCTATGGTCTGTCGGGCACCCGTTTCAACGAAGCCAAGCGCGCCGTGGATGATCTGAATCTGGGCCCGCTTGTTGAAACCCACATGACCCGCTGCATCAGCTGCACCCGTTGCGTGCGTTTCACCACCGAGGTCGCCGGCATCACCCAGATGGGTCAGACCGGTCGTGGCGAAGATGCCGAGATCACCAGCTATCTGAACGAAACGCTGGTCTCGAACCTGCAAGGCAACATCGTGGACCTGTGCCCGGTCGGCGCGCTGGTCAACAAACCCTATTCCTTCACTGCCCGCCCGTGGGAGCTGACCAAGACCGAAACCATCGACGTGATGGACGCTTTGGGCAGCAACATTCGTGTGGATACCAAGGGGCGCGAAGTGATGCGTATCCTGCCGCGCAACCATGACGGCGTGAACGAGGAATGGCTGAGCGACAAGTCCCGCTATGTCTGGGATGGGCTGCGCAGCCAGCGTCTGGATCGCCCCTATGTGCGTGAAGACGGCAAACTGCGTCCGGCCAGCTGGGGCGAGGCGCTGAGCGCCGCAGCCACGGCCATCAAAGGCAAAAACCTGGCCGCTCTGGTCGGTGATCTGGCTCCGACCGAGGCTATTTTTGCACTGAAACAGCTGGTTGAAGGCCAGGACGGCACGATCGAGGCCCGCACCGACGGCGCGGTTCTGCCCGCTGGCAACCGCTCGGCCTATGTGGGCACCGCTGCGATCGAGGATATCGATAGCGCCAAGGTGATCTATCTGATCGGCACCAACCCGCGCAACGAAGCTCCGGTAATGAACGCCCGCATTCGCAAGGCCTGGTTGTCGGGCGCCGAGGTTCGTGTGATCGGACCTGCCGGCATGGATCTGACCTATGACACAGTGCATGTCGGCCCTGGCCGCAACCCTTTGAACAAAGCAGTCAGCAGCGCCAAGGCCACCGACGGTGCGATCGTCATCGTGGGGCAGGGCGCCATTTCCGAGGGCGACGGGATCAAGGTTCTGGCTCAGGCGCAGGCTCTGACCGAAAAACTGGGCGGCAAGATGCTGGTCCTGCACACCGCTGCCAGCCGCGTGGGCGCCATGGATCTGGGCGCCGTCACCGAGGGTGGTCTGGAAAAGGCCATGGATGGTGTCGAGGTGATCTTTAACCTGGGCGCTGACGAGGTGGACATCGCCGAAGGACCGTTCGTGATCTATCAAGGCAGCCACGGGGATCGAGGGGCGCACCGCGCTGACGTGATCCTGCCCGCCGCCGCCTATACCGAGGAAAACGGCCTGTTCGTGAACACCGAAGGACGTCCTCAGCTGGCGATGCGCGCCGGGTTTGCCCCGGGCGAGGCCAAGGAAAACTGGGCCATCCTGCGTGCGCTGAGCGCCGAACTGGACGCCCCGCTGGCCTATGACAGCCTGGCCCAGCTGCGTCAGGCGATGATCGCCGAGGTGCCGCATCTGGCGCAGATCGATCAGGTGATCGAAAACGTATGGCAGGCGCTGGAAACCGCTGAGTTGAAAGCGGGCCACTTCAAACTGGCGGTGGACTCGGATGCAGCCCACTACCTGACCAACGCAATCGCGCGGGCCAGCGCCCTGATGGGCGAGCTGGCCGGCACGGCGAATGCACGCGCTGAAACCTCGGTGGCTGCCGAGTGATGCTGCGCACTGCGGTCATATCCCTGGCCCTGGCGGCGCCCGTGGCGGGTTGTGTCGAAGCACAGCCCGACGCTGCGGCGTTCCGCCCGGATTATCGCGGGATCGACACGCAGCTTTTGGACGGTGAACTGGTCAACTTTGTGGTGACCATGACCGGGGCCCGTACGGGCGAAGATGTTTCGGATTACGCCGAATGTGCAGCCGCACAATACGCGTTGATCCGTGGATATGGGTTCGCGCGCCATGTGCGCACGAACGTAGAGCAACAGGGCGGCCTGTGGCGAGGAGATGCGGTTTACACCATCTCGCCTGCGCTGCCTCGCGGTTTGAGAACGATCGACGCCGAAGTCGTCGCTGCTCATTGCGCGGAAAACGGAATACCGACGGTGTGAGGACCTATGGCTGATTTCTTTGCTAACACTTACCTGGGCATGGCGCTGGTGATCATCGGGCAGGTCCTGCTGATCGTCGTTCCTCTGCTCGTGGCTCTGGCCTTCCTGATGTATGCCGACCGCAAGATCTGGGCCGCTGTCCAGATGCGCCGGGGGCCCAACGTTGTGGGTGTCTTTGGTCTGCTGCAAAGCTTTGCGGACTTCCTGAAATACATCGTCAAAGAGGTCGTGTTCCCCGCCGGGGCTGACCGCGCGGTGTTCCTGCTGGCGCCGATGATCAGCCTGGTGATGGCGCTGATCGCCTGGGCGGTGATCCCGTTCAACGATGGCTGGGTCCTGTCGGATATCAACGTGGCCATCCTTTATGTCTTCGCGATCTCCTCGCTCGAGGTGTACGGCGTGATCATGGGCGGCTGGGCGTCGAACTCGAAATACCCGTTCCTGGGCTCGCTGCGCTCGGCTGCGCAGATGATTTCCTACGAGGTCAGCATCGGCCTGATCATCATCGGTGTGATCATCTCGACCGGGTCGATGAACTTTGGTGACATTGTTCGTGCACAAGACGGCGCCTATGGCCTGTTCAGCTGGTACTGGCTGCCGCATCTGCCGATGCTGTTCCTGTTCCTGATCTCGGCCCTGGCCGAAACCAACCGTCCTCCGTTCGACCTGCCCGAGGCAGAATCCGAACTGGTGGCCGGCTATCAGGTTGAATACAGCTCGACCCCGTTCCTGCTGTTCATGATCGGCGAACTGGTCGCCGTGGTGCTGATGTGCGCCCTGACCACGCTGCTGTTCTTTGGTGGCTGGCTGTCGCCGATCCCCGGTCTGCCTGATGGCATCCTGTGGATGGTGGGCAAGATGCTGTTCGTCTTCTTCATCTTCTCGATGGTCAAGGCCATCACCCCCCGTTACCGCTATGACCAACTGATGCGCATTGGCTGGAAGGTCTTCCTGCCCATGTCGCTGGCCTGGGTTGTGATCGTGGCATTCCTGGCAAAATTCGAAGCCTTCGGCGGGGCCTATGCCCGCTGGGCAATTGGAGGCTAATCCATGGCAGCTATCGACTACGGACGCGCCGCGAAATACTTCCTGCTGGCGGACTTCATCAAAGGGTTCCAGCTGGGTCTGAAGTATTTCTTTGCGCCCAAAGCTACCTTGAACTACCCGCATGAAAAGGGGCCGCTGTCGCCGCGTTTCCGGGGCGAGCATGCTTTGCGTCGTTATCCCAATGGCGAGGAACGTTGCATTGCCTGTAAACTGTGCGAGGCCATCTGCCCGGCGCAGGCGATCACCATCGACGCGGAACCGCGCGATGATGGCAGCCGTCGCACCACACGCTATGACATCGACATGACCAAATGCATCTATTGTGGGTTCTGCCAAGAGGCCTGCCCGGTGGATGCGATTGTCGAGGGTCCCAACTTTGAATTCGCGACCGAAACCCGCGAAGAGCTGTTCTATGACAAGGCCAAGCTGCTGGAGAATGGCGAACGTTGGGAAGCCGAGATCGCCCGCAACCTGGAACTGGATGCCCCCTACCGATGAGCGATTCCTCTAACCCGTTTGAAATGCTGATGCAGCAAGCCCAATCGATGGCCAAAGCGTTCAATCCGGCGCTTGAATCCTTCTCTCCGAAGGGGCTGGAGGCCCTGTGGCCGACGTTGCCCAAGGACATGATGGAAATGGCCTTTGGCAAAGGGATCAGCAAAGACGGGCTGGATGCGAAAACGCGGCTGCTGCTGACTTTGGCCGGGCTGACCATGCAGGGGGCCCAGAATGATACGGGCTTTAGAATGACTGTGCGCCACGCATTGGAAGCAGGCGCAACCAAGGATGAAATCGCCGAGACCATCGCGCAGATGTCGATGTTCGCAGGCATACCCGCCATGACCAAGGGCATGGAACTGGCCCGCGAGGTCATGGACGACAAAGAGGATAAAACGAAATGACGATTGCAGCGCTGGCATTCTATCTGTTCGCGATCTGCGCCATCATCGGGGGCCTGTTCACGGTGATCAGCCGGAACCCTGTGCACTCGGTTTTGTGGCTGATCCTTGCCTTTCTCAGCTCGGCCGGCTTGTTCGTGCTGCTGGGCGCCGAATTCGTGGCGATGCTGTTGATCATCGTCTATGTGGGCGCCGTTGCGGTGCTGTTCCTGTTCGTCGTGATGATGCTGGATGTGGATTTCGCCGAGCTCAAGGCTGAGATGGCCCGCTATATGCCGCTGGCCCTGCTGATCGGGGTTGTGCTGCTGATGCAACTGGGGCTGGCCTACGGTGCCTGGGAAACCTCGGAGCATGCCGAGGCCGCGCGCCAGGCCGTCGCCCCCGAAGGGATCGAGAACACCGCCGCGCTGGGTCTGCTGCTGTATGACAAATACTTCATGCTGTTCCAGCTGGCTGGCCTGATCCTGCTGGTCGCGATGATCGGCGCCATCCTGCTGACGCTGCGCCACCGCAAAGACATCAAACGCCAGGACGTGCTGGCCCAGATGTATCGCGATCCGGCAACCGCAATGGAATTGAAAGACGTGAAACCGGGGCAGGGCCTGTAAGGCTCGCCACCGGACCGAATAAGGACCGAGGGAAAAATGATTGGTATAGAACACTACCTGGCAGTGGCGTCCGCGCTGTTTGTCATAGGTATCTTTGGCCTCTTCCTGAACAGGAAGAACGTGATCATCCTCTTGATGTCGATCGAGCTGATGCTGCTGTCGGTGAACATCAACCTTGTCGCCTTCTCCTCTTTTGCAGGGGATCTGGTGGGACAGGTATTCACGCTGCTGGTTCTGACCGTTGCCGCCGCCGAGGCTGCGATTGGTCTGGCCATTCTGGTCGTCTTCTTCCGTAACCGTGGCACGATTGACGTCGAAGATGTCAACGTCATGAAGGGGTAAAGAGATATGGAAACCGTTATCCTCTTTGCCCCGCTGGTTGGGGCGCTAATCGCAGGCTTTGGCTGGCGACTGATCGGTGAGAAGGGCGCGCAATACGTCACCACCGGCCTGTTGTTCCTGGCCTGTATCCTCAGCTGGATCACCTTCCTGGGTCTGGACGCGGGGCACGTCAAACATGTGCATATTCTGGATTACATCCAGTCCGGGACGCTCAGCACTGAATGGTCGATCCGTCTGGACCGTCTGACCGCGATCATGCTGATCGTTGTGACCTCGGTGTCGGCCTTGGTGCACCTTTATTCGTTCGGCTACATGGCCCATGACGACAACTGGAAACATGGCGAGCACTACAAGGCGCGCTTCTTTGCCTACCTGTCGTTCTTTACCTTCGCGATGCTGATGCTGGTCACCTCGGATAACCTGGTACAGATGTTCTTTGGCTGGGAAGGCGTGGGCGTCGCCTCGTACCTGCTGATCGGTTTCTACTACAAGAAACCCAGCGCGAACGCGGCCGCGATCAAGGCTTTCGTCGTCAACCGAGTGGGTGACTTTGGCTTTGCCCTGGGGATCTTCGGCCTGTTCTATCTGACCGACAGCATCCGCTTTGACGATATCTTTGCCGCCGCGCCTGCTTTGGCGGACACGCAGCTGCATTTCCTGTGGACCGAGTGGAACGCGGCGAACCTGCTGGCCTTCCTGCTGTTTGTCGGGGCCATGGGGAAATCGGCGCAGCTGTTCCTGCACACCTGGTTGCCGGACGCGATGGAAGGCCCGACCCCGGTGTCGGCCCTGATCCACGCCGCGACCATGGTGACCGCGGGTGTGTTCCTGGTCTGCCGCATGTCGCCGCTGATGGAATACGCCCCCGAGGCAATGGGTTTCGTGACCTTCCTGGGCGCGACCACCGCCTTTGTCGCGGCCACCATCGGCCTGGTGCAGAACGACATCAAACGCGTGATCGCTTATTCGACCATGTCGCAGCTGGGCTATATGTTCGTGGCCGCTGGTGTGGGCGTTTACAGCGTGGCGATGTTCCACCTGTTCACCCACGCGTTCTTTAAGGCGATGCTGTTCCTGGGCGCGGGCTCGGTGATCCACGGGATGCACCACGAACAGGACATGCGCAACTATGGCGGTCTGCGTAAAAAGCTGCCCTATACCTTCTGGGCGATGCTGCTGGGCACGCTGGCCATCACCGGCGTCGGCATTCCGCTGACCCATATCGGTTTTGCTGGCTTCCTGTCCAAGGACGCTGTGATCGAAAGCGCCTGGGCCGGTACGCAAGGCGGCTATGCCTTCTGGATGCTGGTTGTGGCAGCGCTGTTCACCAGCTTCTACAGCTGGCGCCTGATGTTCCTGACCTTCTGGGGCACCCCGCGCGGAGACAAGCACACGCACGAGCATGCCCATGAAAGCCCGACCGTCATGCTGGTCCCGCTGGGCGTGCTAGCGCTGGGGGCCGTGTTCTCGGGGATGATCTGGTACGGTTCGTTCTTTGGCGATCACAGCCAGGTCAACAAGTTCTTCGGCATCCCCGACCATCACGTCGAGGCATCCGAGGGGCATGGTGATGATCACGGCGACACCCATGCCGCTGCGGATTTGCATGATGACCACGGTGATGACCACGCTAAGGCCGCCGATCACGGTATGGCCCCGCAAGGCGCGATCTTCATGCACCCCGACAACCACGTGATGGACGAGGCGCACCACGCCCCGACCTGGGTCAAGGTCAGCCCCTTCATCGCGATGATCATCGGTCTGCTGGTGGCGATCTGGTTCTATATCGTGAACCCTGAAATGCCCAAGAAACTGGCTGCGGCCCAGCGTCCGCTGTACCTGTTCTTGCTGAACAAATGGTACTTTGACGAGATCTATGACGTCATCTTTGTGCGTCCTGCTCAGGCGATCGGTCGCTTTTTGTGGAAACGCGGCGATGGCAATGTCATCGACGGCTTCCTGAACGGTGTGGCCATGGGCATCGTGCCCTTCTTCACCCGCCTGGCTGGCCGCGCGCAATCCGGTTACATCTTTACTTATGCCTTCGCCATGGTGGTCGGGATCGTTGTCCTGATCACATGGATGGCGCTCAGCGGAGGAGCGCACTAATGGATAACCTTCTTTCCATTGTCACCTTCATTCCCGCGCTGGCGGCGGCCATTCTGGCTGTCTTCCTGCGGGGCGAGGATGCCGCCGCGCAGCGCAATGCGAAATGGTCGGCGCTGGTGGCCACCGGCATCACCTTCCTGGTGTCGCTGTTCATCCTGGCGGGCTTTGACGCGCAAAACACGGGCATGCAGTTCGTGGAAGAGCGCGAATGGATCCTGGGCCTGAAATACAAAATGGGCGTGGATGGTATCTCGGTTCTGTTCGTGATGCTGACCACCTTCATGATGCCCCTGGTCATCTGGGCCAGCTGGGGCGTTGAGAAGCGCGTCAAGGAATACATGATCGCCTTCCTTCTGCTGGAAACGCTGATGCTGGGCGTGTTCATGGCGCTGGACCTGGTGCTGTTCTACCTGTTCTTCGAGGCAGGCCTGATCCCGATGTTCCTGATCATTGGCATCTGGGGCGGGGCGAACCGGATTTACGCCAGCTTCAAGTTCTTCCTCTACACCTTCCTTGGCTCGGTGCTGATGCTGGTGGCCATGGTCGCGATGTATGTCGACGCGGGCACCACGGATATTCCGACGCTGATGAACCACACCTTCGCGTCGGAAAGCTTCAGCGTGCTGGGCATTCACATTGTCGGCGGGATGCAGACGCTGATGTTCCTGGCCTTCTTTGCCAGCTTCGCGGTGAAAATGCCGATGTGGCCGGTGCACACCTGGTTGCCGGACGCACACGTGCAGGCCCCCACTGCGGGCTCGGTCGTTCTGGCGGCGATCCTGCTGAAAATGGGTGGCTACGGCTTCTTGCGCTTCAGCCTGCCGATGTTCCCCATCGGCGCAGATGTGATGACCGATCTGGTGCTGTGGATGTCGGCGATTGCGATCGTTTATACCTCGCTGGTGGCGCTGGTGCAGGACGACATGAAAAAGCTGATCGCCTACAGCTCGGTCGCGCATATGGGCTATGTCACCATGGGCATCTTTGCGGCCAACCAGCAAGGTATCGACGGCGCAATCTTCCAGATGCTCAGCCACGGCTTTATCTCGGGCGCGTTGTTCCTGTGCGTGGGCGTCATCTATGACCGCATGCACACCCGCGAGATCGAGGCCTATGGCGGCCTGGTCAACCGGATGCCGGCCTATGCGCTGATCTTCATGTTCTTCACCATGGCGAATGTGGGCCTGCCGGGCACCTCGGGCTTTGTTGGGGAATTCCTGACGCTGATGGGCATTTTCCAGGTCAACACCTGGGTGGCGCTGATCGCAACCTCGGGCGTGATCTTCTCGGCGGCTTATGCGCTGTGGCTGTACCGCCGCGTCGTGTTTGGCGATCTGATCAAGGAAAGCCTGAAAACCATCAAGGACATGACCGCCCGCGAAAAGGCGATCTTTGCTCCGCTGGTTTTCATGACCCTGCTGCTGGGGGTCTACCCCGCGCTGGTCACCGATATCATTGGCCCCTCGGTCGAGGCGCTGATCCACAACTATGAACTGGCCCTTGCGGACGCCCCCGGCGCCACGCAAGTCGCCGCGTCGCATTGAAACAGGAGCCCTGAGAGATGATCCAGGCTGATCTGAATATTGTCCTGCCGGAAATCCTTCTGTCCGTATACGCGATGCTGGCGCTGGTTCTGGCGGTTTACACGGGCAAAGACCGGCTGGCCGGTCTGCTAACCTGGGCCACTGCGGCCGTGCTGGTGCTGGTCGCCGCATGGATCGGCATCGGCGGTTCAGGTACCCATGTCGCCTTTGGCGGCATGTTCAACGACGATGCCTTTGCCCGCTTTGCCAAGGTTGTGATCCTGCTGGGCGGTGCTGCTGTTCTGGTCATGAGCCAGGACTATATGGCCCGCAAAGGCCTGCTGCGCTTCGAATACCCGGTGCTGGTTGTGCTGGCGACCGTTGGCATGATGGTCATGGTTTCGGCCGGGGACCTGATGGCCCTGTATATGGGGTTGGAGCTGCAATCCCTGTCGCTCTATGTCGTGGCCTCGCTGCGCCGAGATAGCGTGAAATCGACCGAGGCGGGCATGAAATACTTTGTGCTGGGCGCTTTGTCGTCGGGTCTGCTGCTGTACGGCTCGTCGCTGGTTTACGGCTTTGCGGGCACCACGCTGTTTTCGGACATCATCAAGGCGGCCTCGGGTGGGCATGCCTCGCTGGGTCTGCTGTTCGGTCTGGTCTTTGTGATCTCGGGCCTGGCGTTCAAGATCTCGGCCGTGCCGTTCCACATGTGGACCCCGGACGTCTACGAGGGCGCACCGACCCCGGTCACTGCCTTCTTTGCCACCGCGCCCAAAATGGCCGCGATGGGCCTGTTCGCCCGCGTGATGCATGACGCCTTTGGCGACGTGGTTGCCGACTGGCAGCAGATCATCGCGCTGCTGGCGCTTCTGTCCATGTTCCTTGGCGCTGTCGCGGCGATCGGTCAGACCAATATCAAACGTCTGATGGCCTATTCCTCGATTGCCCATATGGGCTATGCGATGATGGGTCTGGCGGCGGGCACCGCGTTCGGTGTGCAGGCTCTGCTGGTCTATATGGCGATCTACGTCACCATGAATGTTGGCACTTTTGCCTTCATCCTGACCATGGAAAAAGACGGCCAGCCCGTCACCGACATCACCTCGCTGAACATGTACGCCAAGCGTGAACCCGGCAAGGCGCTGGCCGTGCTGGTGCTGATGTTCAGCCTGGCGGGTGTGCCGCCGCTGGTGGGCTTTTTCGGTAAGTTCTACGTGCTGCAAGCCGCATATGAGGCCGGTCTGATCTGGCTGGCGGTGCTGGGTGTGATCGCGTCGGTCATCGGTGCCTTCTATTATCTGCGGATCGTGTTCTACATGTATTTCGGGGAAGAGGGCGAAGGCCTGGACAAGAACCGCTCGCCGGTTCTGTGGGGCTTCCTGATGGCCAGCGCCGTGGTCATCGGTCTGGCCTGGATACCCGGGATCGACCTGCTGGGCGTCGAAAGCATGGCGACGGCCGCTGCCGAAGCTCTGGTCAACTAAGCTTGAGCGATCCCTGACTTTTCAATGCGACGCGTCCGTGGGGCGCGTCGTTTTGCGTTTGAAACATAGGAAGCCGCGACATGATGGATTGGCCCCAAGGCTATGGCCGCCGCATTCTGGACAGCGTGGACAGCACCAATGCCGAGGCCGCGCGCATTGCCCCCGACCTGACCGGCCCCGAATGGGTGCTGGCCCTGCGTCAGACGCAGGGCAGGGGCCGACGTGGCCGCCCTTGGGCCGATCCGGGCGGTAATTTTTCGGCCACCTTGGTGATGCGGCCGAATGAAAGCCCCGACAGGGTCGCGTTGCGCTCGTTTCTGGCGGCGTTGGCGTTGTATGACGCCTGTGTCGCCGCCACGGGGCGCGAGGACCTTTTCAGCCTCAAATGGCCCAATGACGTGCTGCTGAACGGGGGCAAGCTGGCGGGTATACTGTTGGAAAGCGCCGGCGGGATGCAAGGCGTCAGCCATATCGCGATCGGGATCGGGGTGAACCTGACCTTAGTTCCCGAGGCCAGCGATCTAGAGCAACGCTCGGTCCCGCCAGTGTCCATCTTGTCCGAGACCGGGCTAAGGATCACACCGCAGGAATTCCTGGACCTTCTGGCACCGGCCTATGCGCGCCACGAACAAACCTTTCAAACCTACGGGTTCGCCCCCATTCGCAGGCTGTGGCTGTCTCGCGCGGCCCGGCTGGGCGAGGTCATTACCGCCAGAACCATGCGTCACGAGATCACTGGCGTGTTCGAGACTGTGGACGAGGCGGGCAATATTGTCCTATCCACAGCGGACGGGCGCGAAACGGTTCCTGCGGCCGAAATATTTTTCTAAGGAGGCTCGCACATGCTTCTTGCCATCGACTGCGGTAACACGAACACCGTGTTTTCCATCTGGGACGGAGAGAAAATCCACTGCACCCTGCGCACGGCCACCGACCATCAGCGCACGGCAGATCAGTACTTTGTCTGGCTGGATCGCTTGTTGCAGCATCACCATGTCACCATGGACATCAACGCGGTGATCATCAGCTCGACGGTGCCGCGCGTGGTGTTCAACCTGCGGGTTCTGGCGGATCGCTACTTTGATTGTCGTCCGCTGGTCGTGGGCCGCCCCGATTGCCTGCTGCCCGCCGATCCGCGTGTGGATGCGGGCACCCAGGTGGGCCCAGACCGTCTGGTGAACACGGCTGGCGCCTATGATCGCTATGGCGGCGATCTGATCGTGGTGGATTTCGGCACGGCAACCACCTTTGACGTGGTGGATCAGGATGGCGCCTATGTCGGCGGGGTGATCGCGCCGGGTGTGAACCTGTCACTGTCGGCGCTGCACAAAATGGCGGCCGCGCTGCCGCATGTGGACGTGACCAAACCCACCAAGGTGATCGGCACCAACACCGTCGCCTGTATGCAAAGCGGTATCTTTTGGGGCTATGTCGGGCTGGTGCGCGGGATTTGCGAGCAGATTAAGGCAGAACATGACCGTCCGATGCGGGTGATCTCGACCGGGGGGCTTGCACCTTTGTTCGGGCAGGGGGATACACTGTTTGACGTCTTTGACGAATTTCTGACCGTGCACGGCCTGACGGTCATTCACAATTATAACAAGGATCAAGGCAACACATGAGCAGCGAACGACTGATTTACCTCCCTCTCGGTGGCGCGGGAGAGATCGGCATGAATTGCTATGTCTACGGCTATGGGCCCGAAGACAACGAGCGGCTGATCCTGGTCGATATGGGCGTGACCTTCCCCGATATGGACGGCAGCCCGGGCGTGGATCTGATCATGCCCGACATCACCTGGCTGGAGGAACGCAAGAACCAGCTGGAGGCCGTCTTCATCACCCACGCCCACGAGGATCACGTGGGCGCTGTGGGGCATCTCTATGAAAAGCTGGGTGCGCCGGTCTATGCGCGGGCTTTTACGGCCAATATCGCGCGGCACAAGCTGGCCGAATATGGCCATTCGGATAAGGTCGTGCGCACGGTCTCGGCCTTTCCCGAAAGCATCGCGGCCGGGCCATTCCAGGTCTCGTTCCTGCCGATTTCGCACTCGATCCCCGAAAGCAGCGCGCTGGTGATCGACAGCCCCGACGGGCGCGTCGTGCACACCGGGGATTTCAAACTGGACGCCACCCCGATCGTGGGAGAGCCCTTTGATCCGGTCCTGTGGGGCAAGGTGGCTGAAAAGGGCATCAAGGCCCTGATCTGCGATTCCACCAATGTTTTCAACCCCGTGGCTGGCCGGTCCGAGGCCAGCATCGCCGATGAGGTCACCAATCTTGTCGCCGAAGCGGGGCAGATGGTCGTGGCCACGACCTTTGCCTCGAACGTGGCGCGCGTGAAAACCCTGGCCGAGGCAGGGCAACGCGCGGGCCGCTCGATCTGCCTGATGGGGCGGGCGATGCGCCGGATGATCCAGGCCTCGGTTGAAACCGGGGTCCTGACGGATTTCCCCCCCGTGATCAGCCCCGAAGACGCCCGCAGCCTGCCGCGTGAAAACGTCATGTTGCTGGTGACCGGCAGCCAGGGCGAACGCCGCGCCGCCAGTGCTCAGCTGGCCAACGGGAAATACAACGGCATCACCCTGAAAGAGGGCGATCTGTTCCTGTTCTCGTCCAAAACCATTCCGGGCAACGAGCGCGGCGTCATTCGCATCATGAACCAGTTCAGCGAAATGGGCGTCGAGGTGGTGGACGACATGGGCGGGCGCTATCACGTTTCCGGTCACGCCAACCGCCCCGATCTGGTTGAAATGCACAAGCTGACCAAGCCGCAAATCGTGGTGCCCATGCATGGTGAACACCGTCACCTGCGCGAACACGCAAAACTTGCCGAAAGCAACGGATTCCAGTCGATCATCGCGCCCAACGGGGTGATGGTGAACCTGTCCGGCAATGAACCGGTTGTGGCGGGCTATGTGGAAACCGGACGCCTGTATCTGGACGGCTCGGTGCTGATCGGGGCGCTGGATGGCATTGTGCGCGACCGGATTCGTATGGCGCTGAATGGCCATGTTCTGGTGACCGTGCTGATCGACGAAGACGGTGAATTGCTGGGGGAACCCTGGTGCGAGCTGAAAGGCCTGCCCGAACTTGGCCGCTCGAACGCGCCGTTGGTGGACGTACTGGAGGAAGACCTCGATCAGTTCCTGCGCCGCGCCAAGGGCTCGACCCTCAAAGACGACGACAAGCTGGAAGCCGAGCTGAAAAAGATCATCCGCAAAACCGCGCAGGACGAGATCGGCAAAAAGCCCGAGGTCACCGTGGTGGTCAGCCGTCTGGCCTAAGCGCCGCTTATGTCGGAACGAAAAAGCGCCCCGAAATGGGGCGCTTTTTGTGTTCTATGTCATTGGTTTAGCTTGCGCGCCGCTCTTCAAAGCTGAGCGCGATAAAGCTGGGCAGGTGATCGCCCATGCCCACAACACGATTGTCGCGGCCACCGCGGCTGCGGCTCTGTTTCTTGGGCTGCTGCTGCTTTTGCGGCTCTTCTGCCGGGGTCTCGGCAGTGGTTTTGGCTTCGGCCTCGACCGTTTCACTGGTCTTGCGCGAAAGAGAGGATTTCGAGCGCGTGGTTTTCTCGGGCTTGTCCTCGGATTTTTCGGCTTTGGCGGCTTTCTTGGCCTGAACTGGGTTCTCGGTTCGCGGGATTTCCAGTTTCACCAGGGCTTCGATCGCGTCAAAGTTCTTTTCGTCGCGGGGCGCGCAGATCATCAGCGCTGTGCCTTCGCGGCCCGCGCGACCTGTGCGGCCGATCCGGTGGACATAGTCTTCGGAATGGCTGGGCACGTCGAAGTTGAACACGTGGCTGACATTCGGAATGTCCAGCCCCCGCGCGGCCACATCCGAGGCCACAAGGAAGCGCAGAGAGCCGTCGCGGAAGCCTTCCAGCGTTTTCATCCGGTGGCTTTGGTCCAGATCACCATGGATCGGCGCCGCGTTATATCCGTATTTCTTCAGGCTTTTCGCGGTGATATCCACATCGACCTTGCGGTTGCAGAAGATAATAGCGTTTTTGCACTTGTCGCCTTCTTCGTCGATCAGCGCGCGCAGAAGGGTGCGTTTTTCGCTGCCTTCACGATCGCGGCGGCTGGGTTTGAACATAACCACGCCTTGGGTGATCGTGTCCGAGGTGGTGGCCTGGCGGGCGACCTCGATCCGCTCGGGGGCGGACAGGAAGGTGTTGGTGACCCGCTCGATCTCGGGCGCCATGGTGGCGCTGAAGAACAGGGTCTGGCGGGTAAAGGGCGTCAGGCTGAAGATGCGCTCGATATCGGGGATAAAGCCCATATCCAGCATCCGGTCGGCCTCGTCCACCACCATGATCTGCACGCCGGTCAGCAGCAGCTTGCCGCGTTCGAAATGGTCCAGCAGGCGGCCGGGGGTGGCGATCAGCACGTCAACGCCACGGTCGATCAGCGCGTCCTGTTCCTTGAACGAAACGCCGCCAATCAGCAGCGCCTTGGTCAGCTTCATGTGCTTGGTATAGGTGTCGAAGTTTTCCGCCACCTGAGCGGCCAGTTCGCGCGTCGGGCACAGAACCAGGCTGCGCGGCATGCGGGCACGGGCGCGTCCCTTGGCCAGCAAAGTGATCATCGGCAGGGTGAAACTTGCGGTCTTACCGGTCCCGGTTTGAGCGATGCCCAGAACGTCGCGCCCTTCCAGTGTGGGCGGAATGGCGCCGGCCTGAATGGGCGTCGGCTTTTCATAGCCAGCTTCGTCAATGGCTTTCAGGACTTTCGGATCGAGTTTCAGATCAGAGAATTTTGTCATGTGTATCCGTTGTTTACGGACACGTCTTGGCCCGTAGCGTCAGGGAAGGGTGGACCCGTCCGGTCCGTGGCAGCTACCTATTGGTCTTCCTGTGCGCGGGGTGTACCTGAAACCGCGATCTGGGTCAACTTTTACGATTTTTCGCAGGGTTACGGGTGGGCGAAGTGCAACACTCGTTTGGTTTCCAGCTCCAGGGCGTGGCTGGACAACAGATCATGGGCGCGCAGACGGTCCAGCAATTCGGGCGAGGCGGTACAGACTTCATCATAGAAACGACGCAGCCCGGGCTCTCCTCCGTCTTCGTAGATGGACGAGAACAGCTGGTGCATGGACAACCCGCCTTGCTGGGCTTTCAGTTCGGATCGATAGGAACCATTCTGTAGGCGATACTGGAACGCCGCCAGGAAATCCTCCCAGCTTTTGGCATGCATATGCAGCAGCTCGGTGCCGGTCAGTTCCTGCTGGCCGGGATTGGTGGTCTCGCCGACAAAGACATTGTGAATTTTGGCCGTCAGTGCATCGATACCGGTGCGATAGAACAGCTTGCCCTGCACGTGGGACAGGAAGCCTCCGTTCAGGAAAGAGCCAAAATTAGGATATATTTCAGAGGTTTGCCGGTCGCGCTTGTCCCTTTCCAGCGTCAGGCGTTTGAAATGGGTCAGATCGCTTGCCGTCTGGTTGGCCAGGGCCTCGCTGGGACGGACCCGGGCCACCAGGCAATCGGCGGGCAAGGCCGCCAGCTGTTTGGGCAGCGCTGAGTGCGGCCATAAATACTCGTCCACGTCGATATGGGTCAGCCAATCCACCTCGACCCGGCGGGCATAGGCATGGGCGGCGTTTGCGACCTGGCGGTTCTGGTGTTTTTTCGGGCGGTGCCCCAGATTGCGCGCCCAAAACCGATCTGTACACAGCCGCACCCGCAGCTTTGGGTGCGCTTTCAGGCTGTCCACCCCCGCCTGATCGGGGTCGTCCAGGTATAAATAAATCCGGTGTGCGCCGAGCTCCAGGTGATGCGCACAGAAGTTCTGAATGTCTTGGATGGGTGCCTTGATGGTGGACACAATCCCCCAACGCGGCTTAGCCATGGGTGGGCCCCGTACCCAGACGGAAACAGTGGATGGAGTGTGTCATCTGCCTGATGCCCCTGACAATTCTGCGCTGACGGGTCGTTCTTTCGTGTCGCTGCCCGTGCTCCAAGCATGGCGTGCGGGGCCGCAGGGGGCAAGCGATATCTGGCCTAGTGTTTGGCCCCCGCGGAGGCATGCAAAACCGGGTGGTATCCCGCGCGCAAGACCTGCACGATTGGCTGAGGGGTCAGAACCGTAACCTCTCCCGTCGGGCGCAACATGGGCGCGCCATACCCGCGCGGATCAAAGGGCAGCGCAGCATCGGATAACAGCAATAGAGGCGTGTCGCGCAAGATGAAAGTACCGGGCGGCAGATCGCGCGCCCGGGCCTGAAACCGCACTTGCTGTCGGGCACGGGTGACGCGCGTGGGATGTAGCAAGCGATCGATATCGCCCGCTGTGCAAGGCCCGCCATGAGCCGCGCGCCAGGCATCGCGAAACCGCATGGCCTCCGCATACCGGCATTGATGGCAGGGGCGGTGCCCGGCCGCCAGAGCCACGGCCTCGTCCAGGAAAAATAGGGCTGTCCAACCGCGCTCGGGCATGGGGCCATGATAGCGCCCACGAAAGGACAGGGCACAACAGACCCAATGCGGGTGCTGCCAGCGCGATACGCCCAACGTGCCGTCAGGCCTGTGCAGTATCCCGCGATTGCCCGTCAGGCCCCCGCGCGCGGGATGGGCGATGATCTCTCCGGTGGGTAAAACGCGGTTCTGTAGGGGCATAACGCCAGAGTGCGCCAGGTTCGGGCCAAGGGGCAAGGCTCAGCGTGCGTACAGGCCGATATCGGTCAGAAAGTCGTCAACCTGGCGGGTGAACGCCCGGTCCAGACCCAGCACCGCATTGATCGAGCGATGGGAATAGTCCACCGGCAGCGTTTGCGCCTTGCCACCCCGTTCCATCGCGGCCATCTGGAATTTTCGGGCCTCCAGGCAGGGCAGGACACGGCGGGTCGAGCATACCAACAACACCGGGGGCGCGCCCGCCGTCAGCGATTGCATGGGCGAGGCCGCCGCCCAAAACGCCGGGTCCTCGCCGAAGGCATCGCGGTAAAGGCGTGACGAGGTCTGTTGCATCAGTTGCGGTATATCCAGCGCGGCCGTGTCCAGCACGACGCTGCCCAGCCAGGGTTTGGCACCTTGCATATGGGCCAGCGTGGGGTCGGCGTTCAACAGGGCCACAAGATGCCCCCCAGCGGAATGCCCCATCAGGATCGTGTTGCGTTCGGATCCCCCCCAGTCATCCGAGCGGGACTGCACAAAGGATAACGCGCGCGCAACATCCTTGGCTTGCTCCAGCGGGTCGGCCTGGGGCAGCAACCGATAATTCACCGTCACCACGATTGTGCCCTGAGAGGTCCAGTGCGCCACCTTGTTTTGCCACACATTGGGGTTGGATTTGTCGCCAAAGCGCCAGCCTCCGCCGTGAACCATCACGATGACGGGCGCTTTTTGGGGTTGCTCAGGCAGATAGACATCCAGCCGATGCCGCGGATCGGGCCCATAGGACAAATCCACGAGGCTCGGCGTGGCCCACGCACTGGCGCCCGCCATCAGCAGGCCCAGAAAAGTGGCCAAAATCCCAAGTTTACATCGCATCCCCATGCCTCCTGCAAGAATGTCCATCCAAGCGGTGACACCACGTCATGCGGTCAATTTATGGCAAATTTTGGACAAAGGGCAGGGCGCACAGTCCGCGCCTCCGCCTTTCTTGTGCGGATTGACTATTCGCCGTGCATTTCTTTGGTTGCGGTCAGCTTGATTTCCGGGTTGTCGCGTTCCACCCGGTCGATGTCCCATTGCAGGCGGGTCAGATAGACAATGTCACCGTCGTGATCATGGGCGATGTGCTGCTTGTTGGCTTGCACGAACTTGTCCACGTCAGCCTTGTCGCCACCAACCCAGCGGGCGCTGGTGAATTGCGACTGCTCAAAGCGCACGGGCAGGCCGTATTCCAGCTCGATGCGGCTGGCCAGAACCTCGAATTGCAGCGCGCCCACCACCCCGACGATAAAGCCCGAGCCGATATTGGGTTTGAAGACCTTGGCGGCGCCTTCCTCGGCGAATTGCATCAGCGCCTTTTCCAGGTGCTTGGCCTTCATCGGATCGCCCGGCCGCACGGTTTGCAGCAATTCGGGCGCAAACGAGGGAATGCCGGTGGCGCGGATCATCTCGCCCTCGGTCAGCGTGTCACCGATGCGCAGCTGGCCGTGGTTGGGGATGCCGATGATGTCACCGCCCCAGGCCTCTTCGGCCAGTTCACGGTCAGACGCCAGGAACAGCACGGGGTTGGAAATCGCCATGGGTTTTTTCGTGCGCACATGGGTCAGTTTCATGCCACGCTTGAAATGCCCCGAGGCCAGACGGACAAACGCCACACGGTCGCGGTGTTTGGGGTCCATGTTGGCCTGAACCTTGAAAACAAAGCCGGCGACCTTCTTTTCCTCGGGCGCGATCTGGCGCGGGCTGGCCTGTTGGGGCTGCGGTTCGGGGCCATAGTTGGCGATGCCGTCCATCAGTTCCTTGACGCCGAACGAGTTGATCGCCGAGCCAAACCAGATCGGGGTCATGTGGCCCTCGAGCACGGCCTGAGGGTCCAAAGTGGGCAGCAATTCGCGCGCCATCTCGACCTCTTCGCGCAGCTGGTCGATCAGCTCGGCAGGCACGTGTTTTTCCAGTTCGGGATCGTCCAGCCCCTCGATCTTGATCGACTCGGCCACCTTGTTGCGGTCGGCGCGGTCCATCAGTTCCAGCCGGTCATGCAGCATGTCATAGCAGCCGATGAAATCACGCCCCACACCGATGGGCCAGCTGGCCGGGGTCACGTCGATGGCCAGGTTTTCCTGAATCTCGTCAATGATTTCAAAGGTATCGCGGGATTCGCGGTCCATCTTGTTACAGAAGGTCAGGATCGGCAGATCGCGCAGGCGGCAGACCTCGAACAATTTGCGGGTCTGGCTTTCCACGCCTTTGGCACCGTCAATCACCATCACGGCCGCGTCCACCGCTGTCAGCGTGCGATAGGTATCTTCCGAAAAATCGCTGTGGCCGGGGGTGTCGACCAGATTGAAACGGAACGTCCCGAAATCAAACGACATGGCCGAGGCCGAGACCGAGATTCCGCGGTCCTGCTCCATCTTCATAAAGTCCGACCGGGTGCGGCGCGCCTCGCCCTTGGCACGGACCTGACCGGCCATCTGGATCGCGCCACCGTATAGCAGGAATTTCTCCGTCAACGTCGTTTTACCGGCGTCCGGGTGCGAGATGATCGCAAAGGTACGGCGCCGCGCGATCTCGGGCGGCAATTCGGGGCGGTTCGAGGCGGTATCCAACATGTCCGCGCATATATTGGGGGATGCGGGGCTTGGCAACGGTTTGCAGCCCCGCCTGGGGTTTTTAGGCCGGTTTAGAACCCGAAACGCTGCAATCGACCGATCACCTTGCGGAAGATAAACGGCGGCAGGATTTCCTTGAGCGCCTGTTCCCGCGCGACCTTGCGGTCGGCCTGATCCTTGGTGCCGGGGCGGGGTTTGAACAGGGTCGTGTGTTCAATCCGCGTGTCGTCCCAGGTCGCGGTATAGTAATACAGCGCGATAGAGATCCGCGGGTCGCCGTCGGGGTGGTTCACGGGTTCGGGGTTGCCATGGAACGTGTCCGACCCGGTCGAGAAACAGACCATCCGGTTATAGGTGGGTTCAAAGCTGCCCATCTGGTGGGTCATGTCATTGTCCCAAATTTCGAAATTACCGCCCCATTCTTTCTGCCAGTCCTTGTTCAGATAGATCAGCACGTTCAGGCGGCGTTCCAGCTTCATCGCCTTGTGGACGTTGAAATCGGCGTGGATGTCCAGATGGCCACCGTTCAGGGTTTTATGGATGCCCGCGCCCACGAAATAGGGGTCGGGGATCAGGCCCTTGATGCCGGTCATTTCCTCGAGGAAGAAAATGAAGTGGCGCGAATTGAAGCTGTGAAACAGGTGCCGCGTGAAATCTGGCAGACGGTCAGGATTATACGAGCTTTTCAGGTTTTCCTGCGCGCGCGAATAGCTGTCGACCGCGTCAGGCAGCAGCTTCATATCCTCGATCACCTGGTCGATCACCTCTTCAGGCAAGAAATCGTCGATGCAGATGTGATGATAGGGTTCGCCTGATTGGTATGTCTCGGCGTAGGATTTTCCGATCTCGCGGGCTTTGTCCGCTGACAACAGCAGCGACTTGGGATCAAGAGGATAATGTGGCTCGGCCATGGGGCGCTCCGGATACAAAAGAGATGCGGCCAGAGTAGCGGCTCGGACCGGGTTCACCAAAGTTAAACAGGGTGTTTTGGGGCCTGTTGAGGCCGAAACGGTGCGATTTCGTGGCGTTTCTAGCGCGCGATCAGCACATCACAGGGCGGATCGCGCAGCAGATCATTGGCCAGACTGCCCAAAAGCGCGCGATAATCCCCAGCCCGGCCATGGGCGCCTGCGGTGATCAACTGGGCGCCGCCCTGATCCGCGATCGATTTCAGCGTGCCATAGGGCGAGCCCTCGACGAACTTGGTGGCATGCATGGTCACAGGCAGGGCGATCCGCGCGCGCCAGTCTGCGTCAGCCGTATGGGCTTCGGACAGGAAAGAGGCCGCCAGCGCGTCCCCGGCCGCGTCCGAGGACCCGGCCAGCATCCCGCGATAGGGGATGTGCAAGGCGTTCACCGGGGTGATCTGCGCCTTGGGGGCCAGTGAATGGCCCAGGTTCAGTGCCTTGGCCGAGGCCCATGAAAAATCCGTAGCAGCCAGGATGGTTTCATACGGATGATCCACCGTATCTGCGACCACCAGCACCGGATAGTCGGTCAGGCGCACAACCCGCTGCACCGTGGTTTCGCGCAGGCTGTCCAACACGGGGCGGGTGCGATGCATCCCCATCACCACCAGCGCAGGATCCTGATCCTGGATCATTTCTAGCATAGTCTCGGTCGGGTGCCCGATACAGGGCAGCAGGGTCACCGGAACGCCATCGGAAACGGTGTCCATGAAGCGTTCCAAATGTTCGGTGGCTTTGGGTTGCAGGTGGCGCAGCACCTCGTCGGGCAAGTGGTCGTCCAGCACATGCAGCACCGTCAGCCGCGCGTTATGTCCCTTGGCCAAGCGCACAGCCCGCCGAACAGCGCGGTCGGCGCGGGGGGACAGATCGGTGGCGACTAGGATATGTTTGCTCATGCGGGGCTCCGGTCTCGTGAGGCGTTTGTGCGTCAAGTATAGACAAAATCAGACGCTTTGCACTTGAGACACGTCAAGGAGCCCCAGGGCGCACGGCGCGGGGCTTATCCCGTGCTGGCGCGGCGCAGCAGGTCGGCCAAACCGGCGCTGTCTTCGCCCGGATCGTCCAGTTCCAGATCCGCGTGATCACTGCGATGGGACAGGGTTTCGGCCATCAATTGCGCGGCCAGATTGGCGGGCAGGGCAGGCTGCGTGCGCTCGTCCAGCAGCAGAGTCTCGGCGGCGATCCCCTCGGCATAGATGATCTGATGGTCGTCAAACAGCAGCTGGTAATAGTCGACGAAACCACCATCCAGCTGCGTGATCGAGCTGCCGTTGATCAAATGGCGCGCGCGCACCATGACCTCGGATCGACCCAAGCCCAGCTCGTCGCTGCGCTGATAGATGAACAGGCGGTGATCGGGGCTGACGATGAGATCGCCCGCATTGTGCAGCGTTCCCGCGCTGATACGGATTGGTGCGAACTCTCCGACGGCGCGCTGCGTGGAATGGCCGATCCAGCGCAGCTCTTGCGGGCCATCGTCGCGCGTCAGAACCTTGTCGCCGGCCTTCAGATCCTGCACCAGGCGCTGCTCGCCCGTGGCCAGCGTGATATGGGTGCCCGCACTAAAGGACACACAGGCCACCTGCGCCAGCTTTGCGCGCGCGCCATCCGGATCGATCCCGACCAGACGGTATTCGGTCTTGGGCAGCATGGGCGACAATGGCATGGCCAGCACCGAGGCCACCATCCCATCCTGATCCAGCTCGACCAGCACCAGCATTTCCTGGGTCTTGCCATCGGGGGACATCCAGGTCAGGCAGCTGTCCAGACAGACCGTGGCGCCGGGCTGGCCTACGGTGGCCGACCGCGTGATCGCAAAGGCGCCAGAGGCCTGCGGGCGCAGCGACAGGCGCTGTGGCTGGTTTGCGTCGGTGAGCAAATAGATATCATCCAGCACCAGTTCGTCCGCGAATGACAGCGCATCCCCTGCATTTGCACCGCTGTCAGCACGCAGCGCTTGGGCGCGCAGCACGGGCAAGGCAAACGGAGATTGGCGGCTCTGGGACATACGCGATCCTGAATTCGGGTCAAAAGACAAGGGTTTCCGACCGCAAGACCTAAACTAGGATTGTGGCGGCATATGGTCAACGCAACGGAGATTTTCAGGCTTTGAGAGATTGCCCTTGGCATCGCGGCCCCTTAGACCTTTGGGCAAGAACAACTTGGAGAGTGAACATGGATCTGGGGATCAAAGGGAAAAAAGCACTGGTTTGCGCATCCAGCAAGGGCTTGGGCCGGGGCTGTGCCGAGGCCTTGGCGGCCGAGGGCGTTGATCTGGTGCTGAACGCACGCACCGCCGAAACGCTGGAGGCCACAGCCGCCGACATCCGCGAAAAATACGGCGTGAATGTCACCACCGTGGCCGCGGATATCGCTAGCGCCGAAGGCCAGGCCGCCGTGATCGAGGCCGCCGCCGATATCGACATTCTGGTCAACAACGCCGGTGGCCCGCCCGCCGGAGTCTGGAGCGACTGGGATCGCGATGATTTCATCGCGGCGCTGGATGCCAACATGCTGGCACCGATTGCGCTGATGAAGGCGTTGATGCCGCAGATGATGGACAAGGGGTGGGGCCGCGTGGTCAACATCACCTCGCGCTCGGTCAAGGCCCCGATCCCGGCGCTGGGGCTGTCCAACTCGGCGCGTGCGGGCCTGACCGGCTATGTGGCCGGAACCTCGCGCCAGGTGGCCCCCAAAGGTGTGACGATCAACAACCTGATGCCAGGCAACCATGACACGGACCGCATTCGCGGAATGGATGCGAAAATGTCCGCCGCGCAGGGGGTTCCGCTCGAGGAATACACCGCCGCCCGTGTTGCGCAAAACCCGACAGGGCGCGATGGCACCGCCGAAGAATTCGGCGCGGCCTGTGCCTTCCTGTGTTCGCAGCATGCGGGCTATATCGTGGGTCAGAACATCCTGCTGGATGGCGGCGCGCTGAACGCCACGCTCTGATCACGTCCGAATATTGGCGAAACCGTTGCCTCTGGGATTGTAACGGTTTCGTTAAACCTGCCGCTTGGTGATTGAGTGCAGCGCGGGCTGTGGTTACCTAGGGCGCAACGGCAAACGCGGGGATGACCATGAAACACGAAAACGTTCAGGACTATTACGGCAAGGTGCTGCAAGGCAGTGACGATCTGCAAACCAACGCCTGCTGCACCCCGGATGCCATGCCGGACTATGTGAAAAAGGTTCTGTCCAGCATTCATGACGAGGTCCTGACCCGGTACTATGGCTGCGGCCTGGTGATGCCCCTGGCACTCGAGGGTGCGCGGGTGCTGGATCTGGGCTGCGGGGCAGGGCGCGACGTCTATGCTTTGGCGCAGCTGGTGGGCCCCAAGGGCCGTGTGGTTGGCGTGGACATGACGCCCGAACAGCTGGATGTGGCGCGCGCGCACCAACCCTGGCATGCCGAGAAATTCGGCTATGACAACGTGGACTTCCATCAGGGCTATATCGAGAAACTGGACGCGCTGGACCTGGAACCGGGCAGCTTTGACGTGATCGTATCCAACTGCGTGATCAACCTGGCCACCGACAAAGAGGCCGTTCTGCGCGGCGCCTACAACCTGCTGAAACCGGGCGGCGAGATGTATTTCTCGGACGTGTACGCGGATCGCCGGGTGCCGCTGGAAATGGCGCAAGACGAGGTTCTGTATGGCGAATGCCTGTCCGGGGCGCTGTATTGGAACGATTTTCTGACCTTTGCCAAACGCGCCGGGTTCGATGATCCGCGTCTGGTAGAGCAGCGCCCGCTGACCATCGAAAACCCCGAATTGGAAAAACGGGTTGCTCCGCTGAAGTTTAACTCTTCGACCTATCGGCTGTTCAAACTGGACGGGCTGGAAAGCGCTTGCGAGGATTACGGACAGGCCGTGATCTACAAGGGCTCGGTCGAACACGCGCCTCATGCATTTGAATTGGATGACCACCACGTGATCGAAACCGGTAAGGTGTTCCCGGTCTGTGGCAACACGTGGAAAATGCTGGCCGACACGCGCTTTGCCCCGCATTTCGACTTTATCGGGGATTTTTCCACCCACTACGGAATTTTCGAGGGCTGCGGCGGCGAAAGCCCGTTCGAGCGTGATGCAAGTGCCGAGGCCGGATCTTGTTGCTAAGCCTTGTGCCTTGGCGCGCTGCTTGGTAATTGCGGGGGAAAGCCCGATTAATTCCATCGGGAAACCGTAAGAGGCCAGGGCACGTGCTATCCGCCCCAAGATTGGAAATCCGCAACCTTGTCCGCAGCTTTGACGGGCAACGGGTGGTCGATGATGTCTCGCTCAGCATGATGCCGGGGCAGGTGACCTGTCTTCTGGGGCCGTCAGGCTGCGGGAAATCGACAACGCTGCGGATGATCGCGGGCGTCGAGATGCAGGACACGGGCGAGATCTATGTAGACGGAAACCTGATCTGCGACACCGTGTTCCGAATCCCTCCTGAGCGACGCCAGATTGGGCTGATGTTTCAGGATTTCGCGTTGTTTCCACATCTAAGTGTGGGCGACAATGTGGCCTTTGGGTTGAAAGGCTCGAAAGAGGCAAAGCGCGCACGTGTAGAAGAGCTGTTGGATAAGGTCGGGCTGAAGCGGTTTATCGACAGTTTTCCCTATCTGCTGTCGGGCGGGGAACAACAGCGGGTCGCCTTGGCTCGGGCCTTGGCGCCGCGCCCCAAGATCATGCTGATGGACGAACCCTTTTCTGGGCTCGACAACCGCTTGCGTGACGACATCCGTGATCAGACCCTTGAGCTGCTGAAAGAGACCGAAGCGGCCGTTTTGTTGGTGACGCACGAGCCCGAAGAGGCCTTGCGTATGGGCGACGAGATCGCGCTGATGCGCAAGGGTAAGATCGTTCAGCAGGGGGCTCCGTACAACATCTACAACGCCCCGGTTGACAAGCAGGCGGTTGCTTTCTTTAGCGATATCAATGTTGTAACGGGTGAAGTTCATGGTGCGCTGACGGATACTCCTTTTGGTCAGTTCCTGGCGCCCGGCGTCCCGGACGGGGCCAAGGTGGATATCGTGATCCGCCCGCAGCACCTGAAAATAGACTTTGACCGCGGTGGCAAAGGCCCACTGCCCACGCCTCAGGACGGTGTCGCCGCCCGGGGCGAAGTTGTGCGGGCGCGCTTTATGGGATCCGAAAGCCTGGTCGAGATCCGCATGGATTTCGACGGCTCGGTTCTGAAGGCCACGGTGCCCAATGTTTTCCTGCCCAAAGTCGGCCATCCGCTATGGCTGATGTTCCGTCGTGACCGTTGTTTTGTCTTTCCGTCGGCAGGCTGACGCCAATCATTCAGAAAAATGAAGCCTTGCGGCGCTTTGGTTCTTCCAACCGAGGCGGTTCATCATTAGATACAAATCGTGCATTTCGCAGGGCGCGCAAAAAGACGGGCCCACAAAGGGAGAAAAAACATGCTCAACAATATCGGCCTGCCCGGCCTTCTTTTGATTGCCGTTGTCGTGCTGGTTCTGTTCGGTCGCGGTAAGATCAGCTCGCTGATGGGCGAAGTCGGCAAGGGCATCACCTCGTTCAAAAAAGGTGTGAACGAAGGCAACAAGGAACTGGAAGACCAGGCCGCCGAAGCCGCCAAGGACGTCACGCCCGAGACCGACAAGGACAAGGTCTAATACATGTTCGATCTGGGCTGGACCGAGCTTCTGGTTATCGGGATCGTGGCTTTGATCGTGGTGGGTCCCAAGGACCTGCCGGGCCTGTTCCGTACGGTCGGCCGTTTTGTCGGCAAGGCTAAGGGAATGGCGCGCGAGTTTTCGCGGGCGATGGAAGATGCGGCTGACGATGCCGGGGTCAAGGATATCTCGACCTCGATCAAGGCAGCGGCCAACCCCGCCCAGTTTGGCCTGGACAAGGTAAAAGACGCGACCAAGGACGTGACTGACGGGCTGACCAATTGGGACCCCACCAAGGACGAAAGCCTGGACGAGGATCGCGCCGAAGTCGCCAAAAAGATCCACGATGCGACCGCCAAGCGTGAGGCGGACCGTCAGGCCGCCGAGGCCGAAGCCGCAGAGGCCGCCAAGGCTCAGCCGGACCCCGCAACGGACGAGGCGCCAAAGGACAAGGCATGACCGACAGTAACGAGATCGAAGACAGCTCGGCCCCGCTGATCGAGCATCTGGCCGAACTGCGCACGCGTCTGATCCGCTCGGTCATCGCGTTTATCATTGGGATGGTGATCTGTTTCTCGTTCGGGCGCCACATCCTGGATTTCCTGCTGGTCCCGATCGAGGACACCATGCGCGCTCTGGGCAACCCGAACCCGGTGATGCAGTACACCGCGCCGCAGGAGTATTTCTTTACGCTGATCCGCATCTCGATGGTGGGGGGGCTGGCGCTGTCCTTCCCGGTGATCGCGAACCAGCTGTGGCGCTTTGTGGCGCCGGGCCTTTACAAGAACGAAAAGAACGCGTTCCTGCCTTTCCTGATCGCCTCGCCGGTGTTGTTCCTGATGGGCGGCGCCTTTGCCCATTACGTGGTGATCCCGCTGGCCATGGCGTTTTTCCTGGGCTTCGCGGATTTCCCGTCCTTTGTTTCGGCGCTGTTGGTCGGGCAGGATGTGGACAGCTCGTTGACCACGGCCAAAGAAGGCATCGACATTGTTTTTAACGGTAAGGTCAACGAAAGCCTTGATATCACGCTGAAAATGATCGTGGCCTTTGGCCTGTGTTTCCAGCTGCCGGTGCTGCTGACGCTGATGGGCAAGGCCGGACTGGCCTCGGCCAAGGGGCTGCGCAACACCCGCAAATACGCCGTTGTGGGCATTCTGACTGTCGCCGCTCTGGTGACGCCGCCGGATGTCACCACGCAGCTGATTCTGTTCGTCGTGGTCTATGGCCTGTATGAAATCTCGATCTTCCTGGTGGCCCGTGTGGAAACCAAGCGCGAGGCCCGCCTGCGCGAAGAAGGGTATTATGACGACGAAGATGAAGACGCCGCCGAAACTGATCCCGAGGAAGAGTTCGACGATCCGTTGATGAAAGAATTCGACGAGGACGAAGAAGACGATCCCGGCATGGTCGATAACAGCGGTAACAAGTCGTGAAGAAAACCATGAAACGCATTGCAGAGGCGCTGGAGCGGATGGCTCCGGCGCCTTTGGCCGCGCCTGACTTTGACGCCGCGGATGCCTTTGTCTGGCATGTCGAGCCTGACCGGCTGGAACCCGTGCCCCAAGTCAATCGCGTGGACCTGTCGCTGCTGATCGGGGTGAACCGCTCGCGCGATACCTTGCTGGCGAACACCGCGCAATTTGCCCAAGGATTGCCAGCCAATAACGCGTTGCTGTGGGGCGCGCGGGGGATGGGGAAATCATCCCTGGTCAAGGCCATCCACGCCGAAGTTCTGGCCCAGGGCCACGCGCTGAAAATCGTAGAGCTGCAGCGCGAGGATCTGCCCTCGGTCGCGCGTTTGTTGAACCTGCTGCGGGCCAGTAAACACCGCTTTGTGCTGTTCTGCGATGATCTGTCCTTCAGCCATGACGACCAGCACTACAAATCGCTCAAGGCCGTTCTGGATGGCGGGATTGAGGGGCGCCCCGACAATGTGGTGTTCTATGCCACCTCGAACCGGCGCCACCTGATGCCACGCGACATGATCGAAAATGAACGTTCAAGCGCGATCAACCCGTCCGAAGCGGTCGAGGAAAAGGTTTCGCTGTCGGATCGTTTTGGGCTTTGGCTGGGTTTTCATCCGTGCACGCAAGACGAATATCTGGACATGATCCGCGGCTATTGCGCGGCTTATGGTGTGCAGATCGCCGAGGATGACATGCGCGCCGAGGCCATTGAATGGCAAGCCACGCGCGGGTCCCGGTCGGGGCGCGTGGCCTGGCAGTATTTCACCGATTTGGCGGGCCGTAAGGGCGTGAAAATCTAGGGCAGGTATCCGGTAGGATCGACCGCATCAAAGCCCTTGCGCACCTCGAAATGCACATAGTTTGACTGCCCCGAGGCGATCTTGCCGATGCTTTGGCCACGCTTCACGCTGTCGCCTTTCTTGACCGAAATCGCATCCACATTGGCATAGACGGTTAGCAGGTTGTCCTCGTGCTTGACCAGGATGATTTTAACCTGATCCGCGTCAGTGGTGATGGCTGCAACCGAGCCGCTGGCGGCAGCGCGCACCGGCGTTCCGGGCGCGGCCGAGATATCGATCCCGTCGTTCTTACCCTTTTTATAGCCGCGAATGATGCTCCCATTCACGGGCATGTCCATCGCCGCCTTTGATGCGGTTTGGGTCTTACCCAGATCCGGCGCCCCAGTGGCCGCAGCCGCCTTGGCCGCAGGGGCCGTTTTCTCGGCTGGCAACGGTTGCGAGGCACTGGGCGGTGTGGGCGTGGGGCTGCCTTCGCCGGGGGCGGTTGTTGCAGCTGCGCGCGCGGGGGCGGGGGCATCCGGCACCGGAATCAACAGGAACTGGCCCTCGCGGATTTTGAAATCGGGGCCCAGCCCGTTCCAATCGGCCAGCGCCCGGACGGACACGCCATAGGTCCGCGAGATGGTATAGGCCGTTTCGCCGCGCACCACCTTGTGCTGGATCGGTTCGATGCCAACGGGGGCGTCACTGGCGGGGTCTGCGGCGGGCAGCTCGGTGGTTTCCACCTTCGAGGCCGACGCCCGATCAATCGCGGCGCCAGCGATGCCTTCGATATCCACGTTCGAGGGCGGCTGGATCGGCCCGGTCCCCTCGGCGCCAGTTTCGGGCGAGGGTTCAGAGACACGGCGGGGCAGGGCCAGCACCTCGTCCCGGCGCAGCACGTCATCGGGGCGCAGACCGTTGTAATCAGCCAGTTCGTTGGCATCCATGCCGATGCGGTTGGCGACATCGGCCACGGTGTCTCCACCACGCGCCACGGCGACCTGATAGCCCGGATAGGAAATGATGCCACGATCATCTGGATCCGGACGTTCACCGGTTACACCACGGGCCGCCTCGGAGGTGCTGAACGCATCTCCGAAATGGCCTCGCAGGTCGAAATCAAAGGGTTGGTCACAGGCGGCCAACAGCGCCAGGGCAGAGCCTGCCATGAACACACGGGCCGAGGAAAAACGGCGGGGTTGGGTCATTCTCGAGGTCCTCTAATCGCCCCTTGTTGGCCGGGGCTTTCCTACTCATACGTTTGGCGCCTCTGTGTCACTCGTCCCGCGCCAGCCCTTCGACAAGGGGCACGAAACGCACAGGGCGCAACTCGTCATACTCAAATCCACCTTCATGGCGCCGCACACGGATCAGGCTTTGCACCGTATCCGACTGGCCCACAGGCAGCACCATGATACCCCCAATTTTCAGCTGCGCCAAGAGAGGCCCCGGGGGATCTTCGGCCGCAGCCGTCACAAGAATGCGATCAAACGGCGCCTGATCGGGCAATCCAAAGCTGCCATCAGCGGTAAAGGCGGTGATATTGACGATGCCAAGCTGGTCGAACACGGCCCGCGCCTCGCGCACCAACCGGTGATGCCGGTCCACCGTATACACGCGCCGCGCCAGATGGCTGAGGATCGCCGCCTGATAGCCCGAGCCGGTGCCCACCTCCAAAACCTTGTCGCGTGGCGACACCTCCAGCGCCTGCGTCATCAGCCCAACAACCGAGGGCTGGCTGATCGTCTGCCCACAGGCAATCGGCAGTGGCATGTCCTCATAGGCGCGTTCAGCGAACAAGCCCCGCACGAACAGCCCGCGATCCACCTTTTCCATCGCCGATAGGACACCCATATCTGTCACCCCGCGCGAGCGCAGGGCGAACAGAAATTGCATCTTGCGTGTGGCGTCGTCGTCGTCGATCATTCCAGCCCCTTCAGATGCTCCAGCAGGGCATGATCCGTCAGATCCGCGCGCATCGGCGTGACCGACACATAGCCCTCCAAGTTGGCGGCCGCATCCGTACCAGGCGCCGTCGGGCGATGCTGCTCGCCCCCACGGACCCACAGGAATTGCCGCCCCGAAGGCGACAAATGCGGCTCGCAACTGAACCGGGTATGCTCGCGAAATCCCTGGGCCACGATCTTTGTCCCCTCAACCAGATCCGCAGGCACAGGTGGGAAGTTGATGTTATAGAACAGCCGATAGCCTTCGCTTTCTTCGGGCCAGGCTTCCAACAACTTGCGCAAAAGAGCCGGGGCATGGACGCGCGCGGCCTCGAACGGGTCTTCTGCATGGAAATTGTTCGGTCCCAGATATTGCGACATGGCAATCGAGGGAATGCGTTGCAGCGCCCCCTCCATCGCCCCGCCCAACGTACCGGAATACAGAGCGTTTTCCGCTGAATTGTTGCCCCGGTTGACCCCGGACAAGATCAAATCAGGCAGCGCATCCTTCATCACATGATGAACCCCGGCCAATACGCAATCGGCTGGGCTCCCCTCGGCGGCATAGCGGCGCTCGCCCATTTTCGACACCATCATCGGATGCGTATAGCTGATGCAATGCCCCACACCGGACTGTTCAAAAGCAGGCGCAACCGTCCAGACCTCGCCCTCCGGTCCCGCCAGATCACGCGCAATCTCGTGCATAGCCACCAGACCGGGCGCGTTGATCCCGTCGTCATTCGTAATCAAAACTCGCATAAAATCGCCCGCTCCAAGCCTCTTGCTTCTTTACTAGCCCCCGACACCAAAGGGAGCAAGCGCGAAGGCCTGCGCCAAGCCACCCTTGCAGCCTTTGGGGCTAGCGGTGCGCAATGGGTATTTGAGCCTAGAAAAAGCAGCAGGTTGCGCGCCTTCTCCCCCCAAGGGGCTTCTTTGCTCTGGAAATACTCCGGGGGAGTCGACCGCAGGGCGACGGGGGCAGCGCCCCCCTTACGTTAGCGCCGCAAGCAAGCGCTTGGCTTCGTCCATCGGATTTGCCAGCGGCGCGCGGTCTTCGCCGGGGAAGAACCGCGCGCGCGTGGCGGTGCCCATCGGAGCAGGATCCAGAACATGGACATGCGGGCCGGTTCTGACGGTTTCCGCCGACCAGCTGCGCGCCAGTGCGATTTGGGCGGCTTTTGTTGCCCCGTAAGCGCCAAAGAACTTGGCTCCGGCGCGCGGGTCATCAAAGAACAGCGCCGTGCCCGTTTCCCCCAGCAGGGGCGCGATGAAGGGGATCAGTTGACCGGTGGCAGTGACGTTGCAGGCCACAGATTTTTCCCAGTCTTTCTGGTCAATGAAATTGGCGGGCGACAGGGGCGCGCAATGGATGGCCGTATGGGCCCACAGGTCGACGCTGCCCCAGCGGTCATAGATCGAGCGGCACAACTGCGCCATTGCGTCGACATTGGTGATGTCCATGGGTGCCAGCGTGGCTTGCCCACCTTTGGCCTGAATGCGATCGTCCAGTTCCTCCAGCGCGCCGGTGGTGCGGCCCACGGCCACGATGTGATGGGTGTCGCAGAGCGTTTCAGCAAGGGCAGCACCCAGGCCGCGGGTTGCTCCGGTGATGAGGGCAATTTTCTGTGTCATGACTGCGGTTTCCTTCCAAACGGGGGGCAGGTCAAGGGGGTTCGGCGCGGCCTAGTCGCGCAACAGATGCGGGCGGATGTCGTCTCCGCACGCGGCATAGAGATCTAGCAGCTGATCAAAGCTGATCCCGTTTTCCAGGGCCTGAGCCAATGGGCCGGTAGGTGTGGCGATCCGGGGCAGGGTGTCTTGGGCGTCGAAATACAGGGTGACGGTCGCGCCAATATCGGCGAGGTCCGGCAGGTCGTTGTTCAGCTGGGCTTGGGCCGGTTCGGGCAGCGCGGCGTTGGCCGTATCGGTCGTGTCCAGATAGGCAAAGAAGACCTGATCCGAAACATGCACCCAAGGGGTCAGGTGGATGGCGTCATCTGCGCCTTGGATCGGTACCGCGATATGGGCCCGCAGATACCGATGGGCGCCCACGCGGCACAGATCGGCGGCCAGTTGATCTTCGCCGACCTTCACAAAGGGCTGATTGGCGCGCTCGGGATGCGGCCAGGCCGCGGGATGGTCAAACGCGATATCATACACGCCCGAGAACTGCCGCCCGCAACAGGGACATGCACGATCCGGGTCGTTGAAGCGGCGCCAGCGGGCGTCGAGGTCAAGCAAAGACATGGCCAGAGCTCCATAGGGTTGCCCGTGCCTAGACCGGCTGGACCCCAGATGCAACAACGCGCCGGTATCGCAACCGGCGCGTTGTGAAGTCAGGTGGTGTTCAGGGGCTTACTCGGCGGCCTTCAGCTGGAACCCTTTGTCGATCATATCGGTCGGGGTCACCGGGTATTCGCCGCTGAAACAGGCATCGCAATATTGCGGGCAATCGGTTTTGCGGCCCTCGGCCTCGCCCACGGCGCGGTACAGGCCGTCCAACGAGATAAACTTGAGGCTGTCCACGTTCAGATGCTGGCGCATTTCCTCTTCGGTCATGGTGGCGGCCAGCAGCTTTTCGCGCTGGGGCGTGTCCACACCGTAGAAACAGGGCCAGGCCGTTGGCGGAGAGGCGATACGGAAATGCACCTCGGCGGCGCCAGCATCCAGGATCATTTCCTTGATCTTACGCGAGGTCGTGCCGCGCACCACCGAGTCGTCCACCAGGATCACCCGCTTGTCCTTGATCAGGGCGCGGTTGACGTTCAGCTTCAGGCGCACACCCATGTTGCGGATCTGCTCGGTCGGTTCGATGAAGGTCCGGCCCATATACTGGTTGCGGATGATGCCCTGGCCAAAGGGAATGCCGCTTTCATGGGCAAAGCCGATGGCGGCGGGGGTGCCGCTGTCGGGCACGGGGCAGACCAGATCCGCCTCGACTGGGGCTTCGCGGGCCAGCTCTACGCCGATCTGACGCCGGGTTTCATAGACCGAGCGCCCATCAATGATGCTGTCAGGACGCGAGAAATAGACATGTTCGAAGATGCAGAACTTGGACGGGCGCGGGCGGAAGGGGCGCAGGCTTTCGATGCCTTTCTCTTCGCTGATCACGACCATTTCACCGGGTTCGATCTCGCGCACGTATTCGGCGCCGATGATGTCCAGCGCACAGGTTTCCGAGCTGAGCGCCCAGCCGTCCCCGATCTTGCCCAGAACCAGCGGGCGCACGCCCAGCGGGTCGCGCACACCGATCAGCTTGGTGCGGGTCATGGCCACAACGCTGAACGCGCCTTCGACGCGGCGCAGCGCGTCTTCCATCCGTTCGGGGATGTTGCGCTGCAAGGACCGGGCCATCAGGTGAATGATGCATTCCGAATCCGACGAGCTTTGAAAGATCGAGCCACGCTCGATCAGCTCGCGGCGCAGGGCGTCGGCATTGGTCAGGTTGCCGTTATGGGCAATCGCGGCCCCACCCATGGAAAATTCACCAAAGAAGGGCTGAACGTCGCGGATTGCGGCGCCCTTAGACCCGGCGGTGGAATAGCGCACATGCCCAATGGCCAATGGGCCGGGCAGGGTTTGCATCAGGGTTTGCGATGTGAAGTTATCCCGCACATACCCAAAACGTCGGGCGCTGTTGAAACCCGCGACAGGATCATGGCTGACGATGCCGCCAGCCTCTTGGCCCCGATGTTGCAGGGCGTGCAGCCCAAGGGCGACGAAATTGGCAGCATCGGCAACGCCGATGACGCCGAACACACCGCACTCCTCTTTCAGTTTGTCATCATCAAAGGGGTGAGCGGGGGGCATATGCTTGGACAAGGCTGTGCTCCGAATCCGTTGTCTGGCAGGTTGGCCCTTACATAGGGCGTGAGAACGCAACTGTCACGAAAGGATCATAAAAGAACCGCCCGGCTTTTGCACGGGCGGTGTCTGTTTTTGTCAGGTGTTGGATTTATGTGTCGGTTTTGCGCGGATCATTTCTCGCACGAGCCAACCAGATCCTCGTATTGGGCGGTGATCCAGCCCAGGGCCTGTTCAGGATCGCCATCTTCGATCTTGCCGGTCAGTTTCGCAAAGACCCGCGCCGAGCGGCTGTCATCCACCATCGGGATCTGTTGCGAGGTGATCACGGTCTCGTACACGAAGAAGGCAATCGCCACCAACAGAATGCCGCGCAGCACACCGAACAGGAACCCAAAGCCCTGATCCAGCCCTCCCAGCGCCGAGCGCTGCACCAGCGAAGAAAACAGCGGCGTAAACAGCGATGCAATCACCAGCGCCAGCGCAAACACGGCGGCGAAGGCGGCGATGACGCTCAGTTCACAGCTGTCGGCGATGAAATCACCGATCACCGGGATTTCCTTGACCAAAGGCTGCACCTGAGGCGCAAAAATAAAGGCCAGAATGGCCGCAGCCACCCAGCCCGCAATGGCCAGCGCTTCGCGCACAACCCCGCGCGAATAGGCCAGCAGCGCCGAAAGGATGATGACGACCGCAACAACGCCGTCGATAATGGTGAACCCGTCCATGAACCCGTCCCTGTTTACCGGCGCTTATCCCGCGCCGAAGATGTCTCCTACAAAGGCGGTCAGGTCCCCGAACTGTCGAAGGGCCATGCCACCCGTGCCGCCCGCTTTGCCTCCGGACGGAGCGATTGCCGTGGTGAAACCAAGTTTTTGCGCTTCTTTCAACCTGTTTTCGGTCTGACCGACCGGGCGCAAGGCGCCAGACAGGCTGATTTCGCCAAATAAAACCGTATCTTTGGGCAGGGCGGCGTCCTCGCGGGCAGATAGCAGCGCGGCCGCCACGGCCAGATCGGCCGCCGGTTCGCTGACCTTCAGCCCGCCGGCGACGTTCAGATAGACATCGAGCCCGGCAAACGGAATGCCGCAGCGCGCCTCAAGCACGGCAAGGATCATCGCCAGGCGCGAGCCGTCCCAGCCCACGACCGTGCGGCGCGGTTGGCTGTGCGGGGTGGGGGCGACCAGCGCCTGGAATTCCACCAACACGGGCCGGGTGCCCTCGACCCCCGCGAAGACCACCGATCCAGGGCTGGGTTCGCCCCGTTCGGACAGGAACAACGCCGAAGGGTTCAGAACCTCGGACAGCCCGCTGCCGGTCATTTCGAACACGCCGATTTCATCAGCGGGGCCAAAGCGGTTTTTCACCGCGCGCAGGATGCGGAACTGGTGGCCGCGTTCGCCCTCGAAATACAGGACGGTATCGACCATGTGTTCCACCACGCGCGGGCCAGCGATCTGGCCCTCTTTGGTGACGTGGCCGACCAGGATCACCGACATGCCCTTGCGTTTGGCAAAGGTCGTCAGCTCGTGCGCGGCGGCGCGCACCTGGCTGACCGATCCCGGTGCGCTTTCGACATTGTCGGCCCACATGGTCTGAATCGAATCGATGATGGCCAGCTGGGGTTTTTCGGTATCCAAGGTGGTCAGGATGTCGCGCAGGTTGGTCTCGGCCCCCAATTGCACGGGCGCATCGGTCAGGCCCAGCCGCTGGGCGCGCATCCGCACCTGCGCGCTGGCTTCCTCGCCCGAGATATAGATGGTCTTTAGCCCGGCCCCGGCAAAACGTGCCGCCGCCTGCAACAGCAGTGTGGATTTGCCGATACCGGGATCACCCCCCACCAGAATGGCGCTGGCCGGCACCAAACCGCCGCCCAACACGCGGTCCAGCTCTTCCAGCCCCGAAATCGTGCGCGGAGGCGGCGTTTCCTGCGTCGCCAGATCGGTCAGCTGGATCGAGGCCCCGCGTTTGTTGCCCAAGGATTTCTTGGACGGGCCCGCCGACAGGGGCGTGTCCTCGATGATGGTGTTCCACTCGCCGCAGGCATCGCAACGCCCGGACCATTTGTTGGTGGTGACACCGCAGGCGGTGCAGGAATAGGTTTTTGTCTTGGCCATGAGCGCAGTGATGCCCTAGCGCGCGCCGACGGTCAAACCCGTTCCTTGCGCGCAGCCAGGGAAATCCCCAAGGACGCCAGGATACAGCCCGTGAACAGATACAGCCCCCAGGCGGTTTCGATCGTGCCCACGCCGATGCCCTTGGCGATGGTGATATAGAGCGCGATCAGAAAGATATCCGCCATCGCCAGTTTCCCCAGGATGTTCAGCGCGGGCAGGGTGCGTTTGTCCAAAAGGTCGAAGTGGATCAGCGCCAGCCCGATGGTTTTCAGGTAGGGCGCAAAGAGCGCAAAGAGGGTGACGATCAGCGCCAGAAACACATCGCTGTCCCACAGGCTTTGCAGGCCCGAGATGACGCTGATCTCGGACAGACCGAACAGGGGCAGAAGCCCAGCACGCAAGAGCGGCGCGAACCACGCGATGGGGAACAGGATCAGCAGGGACAGGTTCAGGTATTTCATCCGATGGGGTTTCCTTGAGGGGCGGTATGAAATTGGGGGCGGCACAACGGGTGCGCAAGGGGGGGGCGTTCGTGGAGAGCGCGGACGCCTTCGGCGGGAGAGTATTTTTCGAGCAAAGAAGGCGCTAGCGCACCGCCTCGATCGGGCCGTCGGCGCGGCCGTGGATGAATTGGTCCAGATAGGGATCGCCCGAGGCATCCATTTGCGCCACGGGGCCGGTCCATTTGATCACCCCGTCATGCAGCATAGCCACGTTGTCGGCGATGGCGCGCACGCTGGTCATGTCATGGGTGATGGTCATGGCGGTGGCGCCCATTTCAACGACGATCTCGCGGATCAGCTCGTTGATGACGCCGGACATGATGGGATCAAGGCCGGTGGTGGGCTCGTCAAAGAAGATGATCTCGGGCTCGGCGGCGATGGCGCGGGCCAGGCCGACGCGTTTTTGCATGCCGCCCGACAGCTCGGCCGGAAATTTGTCGGCCACGTTGGATTTCAGGCCCACGCGGCGCAGTTTTTCGATGGCGATCTCGCGCGCTTCGTCTTTGGGGCGTTTGAGCGAGCCGCGCAACAGGCGGAAGGCGACGTTTTGCCAGACGGGTAGTGAGTCAAACAGCGCGCCGCCCTGGAACAGCATCCCGAAACGAGCAAGAAAGGCGTCGCGGTCGCCCTTGGTGACGTCCTGACCGTCCAGCGTGATCGTGCCGCTGTCGGGTCGTATCAGCCCCAGCACACATTTCAGCGCCACGGATTTGCCGGTACCCGAGCCGCCGATGATGACCATGGAGGTGCCCTTGGGGATTGTCAGATTGACCCCGCGCAGCACCTGGTGGTCGCCAAATCCCTTATGAACATTTGCAAGCTCGATCATGCGGAGAAAAACACCTCGGTCAGCAGGTAGTTCGCCGCCAGGATCAGGATCGAGGCCGCGACGACCGCGGATTTGGTCGCCCGGCCCACGCCCTGGGCGCCCCGGCCCGAATGCATCCCGTGATAGCAGCCCATCAACGCGACGATGAACCCAAAGGCCGCGCCCTTGATCAGACCCGACACGACGTCAAAAGTTTCAAGGAAATCAACGGTATTGGTCAGGTAGGCCGAGGCGTTAAAGCCCAGCCGGCTGATGCCCACGAAATAGCCGCCCATGATGCCGATCACGTCGCCCACGCCCACCAGCACGGGCACGGCAATCGTCGCCGCCAGCACGCGGGGCAGGGTCAGGTACTTCATCGGATGGGTCGACAGCGTGACCAGCGCGTCGATCTGCTCGGTCACCTTCATGGTGCCGATCTCGGCCGCGATCGAGGACGCAACCCGCGCGGCCACCATCAGCCCCGCCAGCACCGGACCCAGCTCGCGCACCATACCGATGGCCACGATCGAGGGCACCACGGCCTCGGCGTTGAACCGGCTGCCCCCGGCATAGATCTGCAAGGCCAGGGCCCCGCCAGTGAACAGCGTGGTCAGCGCCACAACCGGCAGCGAAAGCCAGCCGATATGGATCAACGCTGTCAGGAATTCGCGCCCATAAAACGGCGGGCGAAACAGATGGGAAACGGTTTCCAGCGCGAACAGTGTCACCCGCCCGATCAGCGCAAGCGCCGCAAGCACCTGATGCCCCAGCGCGGCCAGAGGCGATGTCAAACTCATGCGCTGGTATAGCGCCGCCGATAGCGCGCGCCCAACGAGGTCAGGATTTCATAACCAATCGTGCCGGCATTCTCGGCCAGCATATCTACGGTTTGATCCGCGTTCAAAAGCTCCAGCGATTTGGGGGCTTCGGGCAGATGGGTCACATCCACGCCGATCAGATCCATCGAGATCCGTCCGCGCACCGGACAGGCGATATCCTGCGCATACAAAGAGGTCTTCGGCCCCATAGCGCGGTGAATGCCATCAGCATAGCCCGCCGCTACCGTCGCGATCTTTGACGGCCCCTCGGCCACCCAGGTGTTGCCATAGCCAACGCTTTCACCGGGCTCGACATCGCGCACCTGGATCACCGGCAGGCTGATATGGGCGACCGGACGGGCCGCATCGAAAGGCAGCCCTCCATACATCCCAATCCCCGGACGCGTGACATCAAAATGATAGTCCGGGCCCAGCAAAATCCCCCCCGTCGCGGACAAAGAGCGCGGCACATCGCACCCCTCGGTCATCTCGCGAAAGGCCTGCAATTGCAGCGCATTCATCGGATGGTCTGGCTCGTCCGCACAGGCCAGATGTGACATGATCAGCTGGATATTCTGCCCCAATGCAATCTCGCGCAACGCCGCCCATTCCGCAGGCTCCATCCCCAGCCGGTTCATGCCCGTGTCCAGCTGCACACCAAACGGATGCCCCGGCAAGGCCTCGACATGGCGCAGCATCTGGTCGATCGAATTCAGCATCGGCACCAGCTGCAAATCATGGATCATGTCGGTATCCCCCGACATATGTCCCGAAAACACGCAAATCTCCGGTCCCGGCCCCAGGGCCTCGCGCACCGCAGCGGCCTCTTCAGCCACCGCCACGAAAAACCGCCGCGCACCCGCATGGGCCAAACTGCGCGCCACACGCCCCGCGCCCAAACCATAGCCATTGGCCTTGACCACCGCAGCAGTCTCCACGCCGCTGCCGGTCAAAGCATCCAAAGCACGCCAGTTCGCCACCAGCGCCGCCAAATCAATTGTCAATGTTGCCGTCGTCATGGGCTTGTTTTGACAGAGTGCCCAAAATGGTCAAGCGCAAACACCCCGCAGATCCGCCAAGCCGCCCAAACGCGCAGGGTCTTGCCGCTTTCTTTGCTCCCCCAATACTCCGGGGGCGGCTCCCGCAGGGAGGCGGGGGCAGAGCCCCAAATCGCGCGACCTCAATACTCGTCGCCAGCGCCTTGCTGCCAGGGTTTGACCAGATTGCCGAACCGGGTGAACTGTGCCTCGAAGGCCAGGTCTACCGTCCCGATGGGGCCGTGACGCTGCTTGCCGACGATCACTTCGGCCTTGCCGTGCAGGCGTTCCATCGCGGCGATCCACTCTTCCATCTTTTCCAGTTCGTGCTCGCCAGGTTTTTCACGTTCCTTGTAATACTCCTCGCGGAACACGAACATCACCACGTCGGCATCCTGTTCGATCGAGCCACTTTCCCGCAGGTCCGACAGCTGCGGGCGTTTATCGTCCCGGCTTTCCACCTGACGGCTTAGCTGGGACAGCGCGATCACCGGAATGTTCAGCTCTTTCGCGATGGCCTTCATCCCCATCGAGATTTCGGCAATCTCGTTCACCCGGTTGTCCGACATGCCGCGGCACAGCTGTAAATAGTCGATGATAAGCAGATCCAGCCCGTGCGTCCGTTTCAGGCGCCGTGCCCGCGCGGCCAGCTGGCTGATCGGCAGGGCCGGGGTGTCGTCGATGAACAGAGGGCAGGCCTCCAGCTCCTTGGCGGCATCGACAAAACGTCGGAACTCGGCCTCGGTCATGTCCCCTTGACGGATCTTGTGCGAGGAAATCTCGGAGGCTTCGGCCAGCACACGGCCGGCCAGCTGCTCGGCGCTCATTTCCAGGCTGAAGAAGCCCACAACGCCACCATCCACGGCGCCCTCGGTCCCGTCGGATTTCAGACCGCGCTTATAGGCCTTGGCCACGTTGAACGCGATGTTGGTCGCCAGCGAGGTTTTCCCCATCGAGGGACGCCCGGCAAGGATCAGCAGGTCCGACGGATGCAAACCGCCCAGCTGTTTGTCCAGATCGGCCAGCCCGGTGGAAATCCCGGCCATGCCTCCGCCACGCTGATACGCCTCGTTGGTGACATTCACCGCTTCGGTCACCGCCTTCAGGAAGGACACGAACCCGCTGTCGGTCTGGCCCTGCTCGGACAGTTTGTACAGCGCCTGTTCAGCGTCGACGATCTGTTCCTTGGGTTCCGAGGCCACATCCACGCGCTGCGCCTTGGTGGCGATGTTGTTGCCCAGGCCGATCAGCTCGCGCCGGATCGCCATGTCATAGATCATCTGCGCGTAGTCGCGCGCGGCATAGGCCGAGATTGCCGCCCCCGCCAGACGTGCCAGATAGGCCGGGCCGCCCAGTTCCTGCAGGCCTGCGTCGTCCTCAAGGAACGCCTTCAACGTCACCGGGCTGGCCAGGGCGTTCTTGGCGATACGGGCTGCGGCGACCTCGAAAATGCGGGCATGCACGGGGTCATAAAAATGACCCGCCCCGATGATCGACGCGACGCGGTCATAAATATCGTTGTTCGTGAGGATCGCCCCCAGAAGCTGTTGCTCAGCTTCGATGGAGTGCGGCATTGGATCTGCGCTGTCGGCCTGTTCGGCGCCGTTCTGACCTGCGCCGTCGATCTTGGCAATCTCGTTCATTTGTCCCTGTCTCCCAATGGGAGGAGTTCATACAAAATCCCGCCGCCAGCGGGCAAATTGTATGTTTCTGGGGATAAGTTGTGAGCAACTCATCCCCTACAACATCATGCGGTGCGGTGACGCTGTCCGTCAATATATGCGAGGCTTGTGGGCTGAAATCAGCCGTTTTTGCGCGCTTCTTGCCAGGGGCGGGGGCTGGTCAGGAAGGCTTCGACCTCTTTGAGGGTGTTCTCGTCAAAGGCCTTGGACTCGCGCGCTTCGGCCAGAACATCCCACCAGGTACACAGGTGGTGCAGCTTAACGCCATGATCGCCCAAGGTTTTCTCGGTCTCGGGGAAGATGCCGTAGTAGAAGATCACCGCCGTATGCCCACAGGACGCCCCGGTTTCGCGAATCGCGTCCACGAAGCTGAGTTTCGAGCCGCCATCGGTGGTCAGATCCTCGACCAGCAGCACGCGCTCGCCCTCGGTCATCGCGCCCTCGATCCGGGCATTGCGGCCATACCCTTTGGGTTTTTTACGCACATAGGTCATGGGCAGGGCCATGCGCTCGGCGACCATCGCGGCGAAAGGAATGCCCGCCGTTTCACCGCCGGCAATGTTGTCGAATGCCTCGAAACCGGCCTCGCGCATCACGGTGACGGTCAGAAAATCCATCAGGGTCGAGCGGATACGGGGGTAAGAGATCAGCTTGCGACAGTCGATATAGGTCGGGCTGGGCAGGCCCGAGGCCAGGGTAAAGGGCTCGTCCGCGTTGAAATGCACGGCCTTGATTTCCAGCAGCATGCGGGCGGTCAGGCGGGCGATCTCTTCTTTGGTGGGGTAGGAAGCGGGGATCATCTGCGGTGTCCTTTTGTCTGGACCGGGGGCGCGGGCGGTTGGGGCGGGCGCCTCCGGCGGGAGTATTTGGCGAGCAAAGAAAGGCTTAGGCGGTCACATGCCAATGCACGGGGAAGCCAGGGTCAAAGACCGTGACGGGGCCAGCATCGGAGTGGATTTTGTCGGGCCACTGGGCGGCGTCGCCTTTGGTGAGGGTGATCGTGCCGGTGTTGACGGGCTTGCGGTAGAAGGCTGGGCCGTTCAGTGAAGTGAAGGCTTCGAGGGTGTTCAGCGCGTTTTCTTCCTCAAACACATGGGCCAGAAGGGCCATGGTGTTGGTCGCGGTGAAGCAGCCTGCGCAGCCGCAGCCGGTTTCCTTGGCCGCGTCCACATGCGGGGCGCTGTCGGTGCCCAGGAAGAAGCGTTTGTCGCCGCTGGTGGCGGCGGCGCGCAGGGCCAGGCGGTGCTCTTCGCGTTTGGCGACGGGCAGGCAGTAGTAATGCGGTTTGATCCCGCCCACCAGGATGTGGTTGCGGTTGATGATCAGGTGGTGCGTGGTGATCGTGGCGCCCAGATCGGTGTCGTTGGATTTGACATAGTCCACGCCGTCACGGGTGGTGATATGTTCCATCACGACGCGCAGGCCGGGGGTGGCGCGGCGGATCGGGTCCAGGACGCGGTCAATAAAGACGGCCTCGCGGTCGAAAATGTCGATGTCGTTGTCGGTGACCTCGCCATGGACACACAGGGGCATGCCGATTTCAGCCATTTTTTCCAATACGGGGCGGACTTTGTCGAAGTTGCGCACGCCCGAGGCCGAGTTGGTGGTGGCCCCCGCGGGGTAGAGTTTCACCGATGAACACAGCCCAGTTTCAAAGGCGTGGGCGACGTCGGCGGGGTCGGTGTCCTCGGTCAGGTACAGGGTCATCAGGGGCTCGAAGCTCATGTCCCCGGGCAGGGCGGCCATGATCCGGTCGCGATAGGCGGCGGCGTCAGCGCTGGTGACCACCGGGGGGACCAGGTTCGGCATAATGATGGCGCGGCCAAAATGGCGGGCGGTTTCGGGCAGGACGGCCTGCAGCATCGCGCCATCGCGCAGGTGCAGGTGCCAGTCATCGGGGCGAGTGATGGTGATCGAGCTGTTCATACACCCGCGATTACACCGATCCGGGCGTGCGGACCAGTACCCGGTGGGCGGAAATTTGCCTTAGGCGGCGGGAATCTGGATCTTGCCCTCGGCAGCGGCCTTTTCCAGCGCGTCCAGGCGGCGGCGAATGCGGGGTGCGTGCATGCGGCCGACGACGTTGCGGCACAGGGTAGCGGCCAGATAGGGGCGGTCCTGCACGTCCAGGCGCGCCAGCAGGCTGCGCAGATAGGACGCGTTATTGCGCCGGGCGCGGTACATTTTGGCAAAGGCAGCCGCCGAAAATGTCCCGTGCCCGGCCTGGCTGAGGACGGTGAAGAGCAGGTCCATCGTCAACAGTTCGGTTTGAAGCGCATCGCCCATGTTGGGCATGCGCAGCTTGGTCACATTGGGGCGCGTGAACAGCGCCGCGTGCATGGCATCCAGATCCTCGTGCGGATCATAAAAAACAAAGGCTTGGGCGGCGGCCTCGATCATGTCGGGGCCATATCCAAACCGGTCCGTGAACGAGGTGCGGCGCATTTCCAGGAAACGGTCGTCCCACTCGGTCACGCGCGGGTCCAGCGTGGCCTGGGGTTGCACCGCCAGAACCGTGGCGCCGGGGGATGCGACAGAAAACACGCTGGCGGCATAGCCACAGGGACCGGCGCCATAGAACACGACCTGGTCGAATTCTTCGAAAAACCCGTCGTCAATCAGCTGATCGAACAGACCATAGACCGCCGGGTCGCGAAACCAGGTGTCCCCGTCGGAAATCAGCGCCAGATGCGACCAGCCGTGTTCGCGCGCGACCTCCCAGCCCATGGGTTGGGCGGTTTCAGATAGCGCCTGAATCCCCTGGAGCAATTCGAAGGTCACGATCAAAGTTTCACTCAGGTCCACGAAACTGGCGAAATGGCGTGGGCCCAGGGGCTCGAAAAATCCTGTATCTTCCGAGATTTCCTGCAGTTTCCCCAGCCACGCAGGCCGTTTCAGCCCGTTCAAGGGGGTTTCCAGCAATTTCAACAGATCCGTTGTCATACCGCACATCCTTCGCCGCCTGCGCCTTGCAGACTATACTCTAGGATTTCAGACCTAGGTGTCCAATGGGGCGAAAATGCGGAAAATCCTAGGGCTTTCTGCGGGGGGATGCTTTTGCGTTGTGCGCGCGGGTCGCGTGATGGGTCAGATAGCGCGCGGCGTCGGCCGGAATTGGGCGCGCGGGCGGGGTGGCCATAAGACGGCTCATCAGGGCGCGATAGGGCTCTTGTTCCAACAGCGCCGAGATTTTTGCGTGACGCCAAGCCACCGCATCCTGGTGCAGGTTCGCCAGCTGCGCATCGGCTGTCAGCTTGGCCAATTCCGCGTCGCGCTTGGGGGCCATGGCGGCAATGCTGGTATCCTCGTCGGTGCTGTAATTGCGCTCGGTCCAGTAATCCATGCCCAGCCTGTCCGCCGCATGCACCGCGCGGCCCCGATCGCATTTCACAAGATAGGATTCCATCGCGCCCAGCGGATAATGGTTCAACTGCGCAAAGGCATAGTTCGGCTGGCGATAATCTGAAAAAATCCGGGTGGTTTTGAAGGCCGCGCCCAGCTCGCGCCCCTCGGCATCAAACCATCGCGCCTGGGTCAATCGGTCAGGGTCGGGATCGGCGGGGCGGTGGACGCCGGGGCGCGCATATGTGCCGTCATTGCGATAGAGCGTCTTGAACATCACCGCGCGCCAGGGCCAATGCAGCACCTCGGGCGCGGCGCGTTGAAACTGATCGGTCACCGGCCGGTCGGTGAAGCGCACCACCCCCGCATTGCCAAACAGCCGCCAGGTCAGCGTGATGGCCGTTGCCTGGGGCAATGCGGCCACCAGCCCCTGCACCGAACGATCCCCCGCGTGGATATTCACGAACTCGTCTACGTCCAGCGGCAAGATCCAGTCGGCTTGCTGCACGATGTCCATTTGCGCGGCCAGGTTCAGCGCCGTGAATTGGATGCTCTGTTTGTCATAGGGGCCCTCGTTGCGGATATGGGTTAGCTGGCCCAAATCCTGCAAGCGGTCCAGCATCGCGTCGGTCCCGTCCTGGCAATCGTTTGAAAACACCAGGAAATCGGTGAAGCCACACGCGCGGTGATGGGCCAGCCATTCCAGCAGAAAGCTGCCCTCGTTGCGCACGCACAGGATGGCCAGAAAGCGATCCGCCATTCAGCTCTCCATATCCAGGGCCAGGGCCCAAGCGACGCGTTCGGGGCTGCTGAGCTTGATCGACAGCGCTTGGGCATAGAGCTCTTGGAACTCGGGCATGCCGTGCAATTCGTCAGCCTTGGCGCGGTGCCACTCCAGACCGCTTTGATGCAGCGCGCGCAGGGTCTTATCCTGTAGCAGCCGGTCAAGCTCGGCCCTCACACGCGGGATATTGCGTTGGATCGTCAGGTCCTGGTGATCGTTCCAATCCATCCGAATCCAGTAGTTCAGCCCGATCGAGCGATCCACATGCAGCGCCCGCCCGCGTTGACGTTTCACCAGAAAGCTTTCGGCCGAGCGCAGCGCATAATGGTTCAACTGGATCAGGTCATAGCCGATATTCTTGCGCGAGCTGCGCCAGCCGTTCTTCAGCGCGTCCGAGGTCATGTCCTGGCCCGAGCCATTGACCCATTTCACGCGCGCGGCCTTGTCCTCGGCCAGTTTGTTGGGCCGGTGGCAGCTGTATTTCTCGTAGGCGCCGATATTGCGGAAAAGCGTCTTGAACCCCCAAACGGTGTGCGGTTTGGGGCAGTATTTCGGGGCGCAGCGGTCAAATTGTTCAATCACCAGCTTGTCCGCCAGCTTGTCCACGCCGCTGTGACCGAACAGGCGCCAGGTCATCGCAATATTCGAGGCATCCGGCACCATAGCATAGAAATCCTCGAGCGTGCCATTGCCGCAGCGAATGTTCATGAACTCGTCCACGTCGATATGCGCGATCCAATCGGCGTTCTTCAGTACCGGTTCGTCGCGCGCCGCGTCCAGCGCGTATTGCTGAGGCGAATTGCCCGACCAATTGTCATTGTTGCGATGTTGAAGGATGCCAAGATCTTGCAAACGTTGCAGGATTTCATCGGTGCCGTCGCTGCAATCATTGGTGTAGATCAGGAAATCATCCACCCCGATGGCGCGGTGATAGGCCACCCATTCCAAAATATAGGGCGCTTCGTTTTTCATGCAGCCCACGATCGCCGTTCTGGGCCCGTTGGTGCGGGGCAGGCGCGCAGGATAGGGCGCGCCCAGCTGGTCCTCGCGCATTGTGCCGATCCGGTTGTGCGGCTTGAACGACGAATTTTGCAGCTTGATCAGGTTCTGCTGCGCCAGCGGGGGCATGATCGCCTGAATTTCCGGGGCCAGATTGGCGCCAATCACATCCGAGCCATTTGCCGCCGGTTTGGGGGGCGTTTGTGCGCGTTTTTCCTGCCGCGTGGCCCGGTCGATCCGCCCCATGAAGGCCAGCAGATATTGCGAGGCCCGATACCCATTTTGCGGCTCGGCCTCGGTCCAGTCCGGGGCGTCGCCCTGGCTGGGCGACAGGACTTCACCCAGCGCGGGATGTGCCTGTGTCAGCGCTGCATTCGTGCTGGCAAAGCCGTCGGAAATGGCGCGCAGCGAAACCGGATCAATCGGATCGCCGGCGATGCCGACCTCTTTGGTCAGGGTGTTCCACAATTTGCGAGGGATCACTTTGTCGGTGCGTTTCAGCAGGATCATCAGCAGATCGTTCAACTGTCGCGCCCGGGTGAGATGCGCCGCCGAGGGCTGTCGGCTGGGGGTCGCAGCCGCGGCCTTGCCGATTTGCCCCTTGATGTCAAAGGCTGCGCGCAGCTCGTCCGTGGCTGCCTCGGAATAGAACAAATCCTTGTCATAGGGGCGCAAAGACACGCGGCCCGTTCCGAAAACCGCCTCCCATTCCTGCACCAGGCGTGTGTAGTCCAGCCAGAAGGCGGGGCACTGGATTTCCTGGAATTGTCCCAGCGCAGGCTGAATTTCGTGCCCGTCCAGCAACGCGTCATCCCACCAATCGGGGGTCCCGGCCATATCCTGTTCAAGCGCCAGGGACTGGGCGCGCCCAGACATGACCTGATGCGCATAGTGACGGCCAAGCACCCGCGCCTGTTCATCAACATGCGCCACGATCCGGATGTCGTCGGACAGCGGCACCAGCAGATCGTGTAGCCGCTGGATTTCGGATCGGCGCGCCAACGAGGTGCCCAGCTGGCTGGCCGACAGGATCAGCGTGTCCGGCGCGTGGGTTTCGACCTCTTGGTGCAGCTGTTTGGCGACCTCGTTGCGCAGGGCGGCCTGATCGCTGGCGCTGCTATAACCGCGACTCAGACGCAGGGGGTCCACGTGATCGGGGTCGGTGACGGCCATATACAGCCGCGTGTGGTTTTTGCTGCCCAAAGCGCGCGAATACAGAACGCCCTTGTTCAGCAGCTGTTCGCGTTTGTCGTTCAGCACGTTTTGCAGACGGGCCGCGCCCACCTGTTCCAGGCCGATATGCAGGTAGATCCGCATCAGCTGACCTCCGATTCCCGAGAGGGTTTGGATGGATTGCGATTGGCTTTGCCCCACCAGGGGATGTCGCGGCCTACAAAGGCGCCAAGCGTATCCGCAGCACCACGCGCGCCCACATCCAGCATCAAAAAGGCAGGGTCATTCGTGAACAGACGCTCCAGATGGGCATAATGCGCACAGATCCATTGCACGCGGTGTTCGGGCTTATTGCCAAAGCCCGCAGGCAATCCGGGGACATGGCCTTCGGGCAGGCGCTCGGATCCCAGATTGGACCAGCGCAACATCGAGTTCGACAGAGCCTCGGGCGGGCGCCAGGTGGCGAGGAAGCGCGCACCGGGGTGATGGGTGCGGATGGCCTCGATCAGGCCGAAATCCATTTGCGGCCAATAGGACACGCCCTCGCGCAGGGTACTGATTTCGGAAAACCCATCGAACAGGTCCAGCCCATGCAGGGGATCGCCCGTGGTAAAATAGCCCTGATACATCATCTCGCCCACAAAGGCGTTATGCAGGGTGCGATCCGGGGTCTGACGTTTGCGAATGCGATAATCCGCGATGCGCAACCCGGCGATCCGCAGCGCATGAGCCAGCGTCGTGGTGCCCGATTTGGGCAGACCCAGATTGATGATGCGCGGACGCGGGCTCATGCGTCCAATCCCAACAGATCGCGCAGCTTTTGTTCCGCGTCCGAGATTTTCGGGACCTTGCGCAAATGGCGACGCAACCTGATATAGGGACGCTGCGCTAACAACTCGGCGCATTTTTCACGGTGCAAACGTACGCAATCGTCATGCAGATCGGCGATGCCGGGCAGGGCCTTCAGCCGATCCATTTCAGCGCGCAAGGCAGGCAGGTAACGGTGGATGCTCTTGTCTTCTTGCGCGTCGTCATTGCGTTCGCGCCAATAGCTGTCGTCAAACGCCCGGTTTTCACGGTTCACGTCGCCGCGATCGTTCTTCACCAGATAGCTGTCCAACGAGCGCAGGGCATAGTGATGCAGCGTGGCGAAATTGCGCGCGCCATCGGCCGGGAATTTCCGTATGCGGCGCGGATTGGCCGCCACCAGGAACTTATGTGTGACATCGCGCCCGGACCCGTCCGTCCAACGGGGATGTTTGCGCGCGGGCAGCTTTTCACGAAAGAACGGCCGATGGGCCCCGAAATATTTCAGCGGAAAGTCATGGCGCATGAGGGTCTTCACCTCGATCGCCAACTCTCCGCACCAGATGTCAGGATTATGGGTGCGGGTGAACTGTTCGATCACGGGGAGGTCTTTGAATTTCTGAACCCCCGCATTGGCAAAAAACTGAAACGTTAAAGAGATCGCCTGGGGGGCACCACAGGCCTTGATCAGCGCCGGCAGCGTATGATCGCCAACATGGATATTTGGAAACTCGTCGACATCCGCCACCCAAACCCAATCAGCGCCGGTCACGATGTCCTGCTTGGCCGCGTGGCGCAAAGCCTCCATCTGGTAGTTGCGCCCCTGCGCGGGGTTGGGCAGATGCGTGACAATCCCCTGATCGGACAGGCCTTCCAGCAACCGATCCGTCCCATCACTGCAATCGTTTGAATAAAACAGGAAATCGCGCACACCCACGACACGATGAAAGGCGATCCATTCCAACAGGAACGGCCCCTCGTTCTTTACACAGGTCACGGCGGTGATGCGCATTTGCGGTCCGCCCTGATCCATTGGGTCTTTTTCACTCATGACACTGCCCATTCTCTGGCCGCGGGTGATCCCGTTCTACTCCAGAAATCGTTACCGGAATCATGACAGCCTTGGGCCGGGGCGTCAACGTCACGCAGCGTCTTGCACCTTGGTGCCACTTGACGCACCGCGCGCGGGGCTCTCTCATGCCCAGAGGGAGGACGAGGATGACTGAAATCAATTCCATCGACGACGTGCAATCAGCGCTGGCCGGGCAGGATTACGTCTGCGGGCGCGCACTGGCCACGGTGGCCTTTCTGTCGCTGAAACTGGGGCGCCCCCTGTTTCTGGAGGGCGAGGCCGGCGTCGGCAAGACCGAGATCGCCAAAGCCATCGCCGCCGCCTTGGGGCGTCGCCTGATCCGGTTGCAGTGTTACGAAGGACTGGATGCCTCAAGCGCTGTCTATGAATGGAACTTCGCCGCCCAAATGATCGCCATCCGCACGGCCGAGGCCGGGGGCGGGGCTGACCGTGACGCCTTGCAGACCGAGCTCTTCACCCAGGACTACCTGATCGAACGCCCGCTGTTGCAAGCCATGCGCCCCCAACCCGGTGGCGCGCCCGTGCTGCTGATCGACGAGCTGGACCGCACCGATGAACCGTTCGAGGCTTTCCTGCTCGAAGCCCTGTCCGATTTCCAGGTCACCATCCCCGAGCTGGGCACTGTTCAGGCCCCCGAACCCCCCATCGTCATCCTCACCTCGAACCGCACACGCGAGGTGCACGACGCCCTCAAACGTCGCTGCCTTTATCACTGGGTCGACTACCCCGATTTCGACCGCGAGGTCGACATCCTGCAAGCCCGCGCCCCCGAAGCCGCCGAGGCGCTCTCGCGCGAGGTCGTCGCCTTTGTCCAACGCCTGCGCACCGAGGATCTGTTCAAAAAACCGGGCGTGGCCGAAACCATCGACTGGGCCAAATGCCTGCTGGCGCTGGATGTCCTGTCGCTGTCGCCCGAGGTCATATCAGACACCATCGGCGCCATCCTGAAATACCAGGACGATATCCAACGCCTGCAAGGGTCCGAGGCCAAACGCATCCTCGACAACTCCCAAGCCGCCCTGGCCCCGGCCTGATGCTTTTTCTTGGGGCAAATACCCTCGGGGGGTGTGGGGGGCAGACAGCCCCCCACCTGATCGGGTGAAGGCATGGCCACACTTCCTGATCTGGACCTGCCGGACGATCCCAAGCTCACCCATAACATCACCTATTTCGCCCGCGCCTTGCGCAAGGCGGGGCTGCCCATCGGGCCGGGCCGGGTGATTGATGCGATCCGCGCCGTGCAGGCCGCAGGGTTCACCGACAAGCGTGATTTCTATTGGACCCTTCACGCCTGTTTCGTGAACCGCCCCGAACACCGCTTGATCTTCAGTCAGATCTTCCGGCTCTATTGGCGCGATCCGCGCTATATGGAGCATATGATGGCGATGATGCTGCCCGCCATCCGCGGCGTGCAGGAAGAAAAGCCCGCCCAATCGGCCGAAAAACGTGCGGCCCAGGCCCTGCTGGACGGGCAATTGCCCGACATTCCCGAACCCGACGCCCCCGAGGACGAAACCAAGATCGAGGTCGATGCCTCGCAGACCATGTCCACCGAGGAACGTCTGAAAACGCTGGATTTCGAACAGATGAGCGCCGAAGAGGCCGCACAGGCCCGCCGGATGCTGGCCCGTCTGAAACTGCCGGTCAGACCCATTGCCTCGCGCCGGGCGCAACCCAGCCTGCGGGGGAACAGTATTGATTGGCGACGCACCCTGCGGGGCTCGATGCGCCGGGGGGGCGAGCTGCACAAGATCGCGCTGAAATCGCCCAAGCCGCGCTGGCCCAATCTGGTGGTGCTGTGCGATATCTCGGGCTCGATGAGCCAATACAGCCGTATGGTGCTGCATTTCCTGCATGCTGTCGCCAATGAGAAGGGTGCGGGCTGGGCCAAAGTCCATGCCTTTACCTTTGGCACCCGGCTGACCAATATCACCCGCCATCTGGCCACGCGTGACGTGGATCAGGCGCTGAAATCAGCTGGCGCCGAGGCGCAGGACTGGGAGGGCGGCACCCGGATCGGCGAATGTCTGCACGCCTTCAACCGCGACTGGTCGCGCCGGGTGATGGGGCAGGGCGCTGTGGTGCTGGTGATCACTGATGGGCTGGATCGGGGGGATGCTGATGCGCTGGGCAAGGAAATCGAACGCCTGCATTTGTCCGCGCGCCGTTTGATCTGGCTGAACCCGCTGCTGCGCTGGGACGGGTTCGCGCCCAAAGCCTCGGGCATCAAGGCGATGTTGCCCCATGTGGACGCCTTTCGTGCGGGGCATTCGATTGCTACGCTGGAACAACTGGCCGCCGCGATCTCGCGCCCGGATGACGGGGGCGAGAAAGACCGCTTGATGCAAATGTTAAGAGATGGCTAGACATGACAGATCAGAGGCTTAGCTGATGACAGACGGAGGGCGCATCATGGACAGGTTTGACAACATTCCCGAAACCGCTTTGGCCTGGCATACCGAAGGCAAGGGCGCGGTGCTGGCGACCGTCGTGGAAACCTGGGGCAGCGCCCCGCGTCGTGTGGGCAGCCAACTGGCCGTGTCTGGAGAGGGCGAGATTCAGGGCTCGGTTTCGGGCGGATGTGTTGAAGGCGCGGTGGTGGTCGAGGCCATGGACGCGCTGGAAGACGGCAAGGCCCGCGTTCTGGAATTCGGTGTCAGTGATGGGGATGCCTTTGCCGTTGGTCTGGCCTGTGGCGGCACCATCCGTGTGCTGGTCGAACCCGTGGGCGAGGTACTGCCGCTGGACCTGTTGGAACAGCTTGTGGCAGCCCGCGCCGCACGCGAACCTGTGGCGGTGGTCGCGGATCTGGTGGATGGCGATCGCTGGCTGACCCATAACGGCCACGAAGATCGTTTCCGCATGGATCGCTCGGGCTTTGAAGAGGATGGGCGGTTCTTTGTCTCGATCCACAACCCTCCGCTGCGGATGATCGTTGTGGGGGCCGTGCATATCGCGCAGGCCCTGGTGCCGATGGCGCGACTGGCGGGCTATGACCCGGTGATCATTGATCCGCGCGACAGTTTCGGGTCCCAGGCGCGTTTTCCGGGGGAAACCATCCTGAATGATTGGCCCGATGACGCGGTGAAATCACTGGGGCTGGATACCCGCACCGCGCTGGTCCTGCTGACACATGACCCCAAGCTGGATGATCCGGCGCTGGAGCAAGCGCTGGGCGCCGAGGTGTTCTATATCGGGGCGCTGGGCTCGACCCGGACCCATGCGAAACGGGTGGATCGCCTGATGGAAAAGGGCTTTGCTGAGGCTCAGATCGCCCGTATCCATGGCCCCGTCGGGTTGAATATCGGTGCGGCCAGCCCGGCGGAAATCGCCGTGGCTATTCTGGCGCAGGCCACTCAGGTCCTGAGGCAAGGATGAGGTTCGGCCCCGTCCCCCCGGCGCAGGCGATTGGCGCGATCCTGGCGCATTCGCTGGAGCTGCAAGGCCAGAAACTGCGCAAAGGTGCGATCCTGACATCGGATCACGTGGCCCGGATGATCGCGGCCGGGCTGGACAGCGTGATCGTCGCCCAACTGGACGACACCGACCTGCACGAGGACACCGCCGCTGCAGAATTCGCCAAGGCGCTGGTGCCGCCCGACAGCCCGCTGAACCTGACCGAGGCCTTTACCGGGCGCGTGAACGTTCTTGCCCCGGCGCCGGGGGTGGCCATTCTGGACGAAGCCCGACTGCACGCCGCCAATGCGGTGCATCCAATGATCACGGTGGCCACGGTCCCAAATCATCAGCAGATGGGGCCGCGCGGTATGGTCGCGACGGTCAAGATCATCTCGTATGGGGTGCCCGCGCAGGACATCAAAACGGCTTGTGAATTGGCGCGCGATGCGATTTCTTTTGCGCCTGTCGCGCTGCGCACGGCCACCCTGATCGTGACCGAAATCCCCGGAGGCGCCGGTGAAAAGGGCGTTCAGGCGATCCGTAACCGACTGGAAACACTGGGAATGACATTGAAAGAGGTCATAGCGGTGCCACATGCGCAAGCCCCGCTGATACAGGCCTTGTCCGATATCCGCACGGATCTGGCGCTGATCCTGACGGGCTCGGCCACCTCGGACCCGATGGACGTGGCCCCGCAATCCGTGCGGCTGGCAGGAGGGCAGGTGGATCGCTTTGGCATGCCGGTGGATCCGGGCAATCTGCTGTTCGTTGGTGCGCTGGGGGAGCGTCCGGTGATTGGCCTGCCGGGGTGTGCCCGCTCGCCGGCGCTGAACGGCGCCGATTGGGTGTTGTCGCGCATCGCTTGCGGGCTGGAGGTGACCCATGACGATATCGCCCGGATGGGGGTGGGCGGATTGCTCAAGGAAATCCCGACCCGCCCCATGCCGCGCGCCGGGCGCAAACAGTAAAACTACGGTTGTTCCAAATTTCTCTTTCTCAATTCAGAGGGGGCATGTTTAACTTAATTTACAGAGCGGAATTATTTTCCAGGGAGGATGAAATGGTTGATGTCTCGATGACAGTGAACGGCGTGTCTAAGACAGGGAATGTTGAGGGTCGTACGTTGTTGGTTGATTTTTTGCGCGAGGGTTTGGGGCTGACGGGGACGCATGTTGGGTGTGACACGTCTCAGTGCGGGGCCTGTGTTGTGCATGTGGATGGCGTTGCGGTGAAGTCCTGCACGATGTTGGCGGCCGAGGCGGATGGCTCGGATGTGCAGACGATCGAGGGTCAGGCGGCGCCGGACGGGACACTGAACGCAATTCAGCAGGCCTTTCAGGATCATCACGGGCTGCAATGTGGGTTCTGCACGCCGGGCATGGTGATGTCTGCGGCGGCGCTTTTGAAGGCGAACCCGCAGCCGAGCGAGGCCGAGATCCGCGACTACCTGGAGGGCAATATCTGCCGCTGCACCGGGTATCACAACATCGTCAAGGCGATCATGGCGGCGTCCGGTCAGGACGTGGGCGCCGTGGCGGCTGAATAACGCACAGAATTCTAGGGAGGAATTGACATGCCCAAAGATGGAGGCATCGGCGACAGCACGAAGCGCCGCGAGGATATCCGGTTTCTGACCGGAGCCGGAAACTACACCGACGACATCAACATCAACGGCCAGACGCACGCGTATTTCCTGCGTTCCGAAGTGGCCCATGGCAAGATCACGCAGCTGGACACCAGCGCCGCTGCCGGCATGGAGGGCGTGGTCAAGATCTTTACCGCGGCTGACTTTGAGGCGGCGGGGGGCATTCCCTGCGGCTGGCAGGTGACGGACCGGTTTGGCGAGCCCATGCAAGAGCCCAAGCACCCGATCCTGGCCGAGGGCAAGGTGCGCCATGTGGGCGATCCGATTGCCGTGGTGGTGGCCGAAACCGCCGAGCAGGCGCGCGATGCGGCCGAGGCGATCGAGCTGGACATCGAAGAGCTGGAGCCGGTGCTGGACATGAAGGCCGCGCTGGCCGATGGCGCCACAAAGGTGCATGACGATCTGACGTCAAACCTCTGTTATGACTGGGGTTTTGTCGAAGAAAACCGCGAGGCTGTGGACGAGGCGATCAAGACCGCCGCCCATGTCACCACGCTGGAGCTGGTCAACAACCGCCTGGTGCCCAACCCGATGGAGCCGCGCGTGGCCGTGGGCGATTATTCCCGCGCCAATGACGAATACACGCTCTATACCACCAGCCAGAACCCGCATGTGATCCGGCTGCTGATGGGCGCGTTTGTGCTGGCCATTCCGGAACATAAGCTGCGCGTCGTGGCCCCCGATGTGGGCGGCGGATTTGGCTCGAAGATCTATCACTATGCCGAAGAGGCCTTCGTGACCTATGCGTCCAAAGTGGTGAACCGGCCGGTGAAATGGACCTGTAGCCGGTCCGAGGCGTTCATCTCGGACGCACATGGGCGTGACCACGTGACCAAGATCGAACTGGCGATGGACGAGAACCACAAGTTCACCGCCGTGCGCACGGATACTTACGCCAATATGGGCGCCTATCTGAGCACCTTTGCGCCGTCCATTCCCACCTGGCTGCATGGCACGCTGATGGCGGGCAATTACACCACGCCGCTGATCTATGTGAATGTGAAGGCGGTGTTTACCAACACGGTGCCGGTGGATGCCTATCGCGGGGCCGGGCGCCCCGAGGCGACCTTCCAGCTGGAACGGGTGATCGACAAGGCCGCGCGCGAGATCGGGATGGACCCGGCCGAGCTGCGGCGTCTGAACTTTATCAAGCCTGACCAGTTCCCCTATGACACGCCCGTGGCGGTGACCTATGACACCGGCAATTACCACGCGACGCTGGATAAGGCGCTGGAGATGACCGACTACGCGAATTTTGAGGCGCGGGCGGCCGAAAGCAAGGCGCGCGGCAAGCTGCGCGGGTACGGCCTGGCGCACTTCATCGAGGCCTGCGGCATCGCGCCGTCGAACTTGGTCGGTCAGCTGGGCGCGCGGGCGGGCCTGTATGAATCCGCCACCGTGCGGGTGAATGCGACCGGCTCGATCAGCGTCTTTACCGGGTCCCACAGCCACGGCCAGGGGCACGAGACCACCTTTGCGCAGGTCGTGTCGGAAATGATCGGCATCGATGTCAGCCAGATCGACATCGTGCATGGCGATACCTCGAAAACGCCGATGGGTATGGGGACTTATGGGTCCCGTTCCATCGCGGTGGGCGGGTCTGCCATGGTGCGCGCGACCGAGAAGATCATCAACAAGGCCAAGACCATCGCGGCGCATCTGCTGGAGGCATCCGAGGCCGATATCGAGCTGAAGGACGGCCAGTTCAGCGTGGCGGGCACGGATAAATCCGTGGCCTGGGGCGATGTGACCCTGGCGGCTTACGTGCCGCATAACTACCCGCTGGAGAACCTGGAACCGGGGCTGGAGGAGACCGCGTTTTATGATCCGGCCAACTTCACCTATCCCTCGGGCGCCTATGTCTGCGAGGTCGAGGTGGACCCCGACACCGGCAAGGTGGACATCCTGGGCTTCACCGCGGCGGATGACTTTGGCAATGTGATCAACCCGATGATCGTGGCGGGGCAAGTGCATGGCGGTGTCGCACAAGGCATCGGCCAGGCCATGCTGGAAAACACCGTTTATGATGAAAACGGCCAGCTGCTGACCGGCTCCTTCATGGATTACGCCATGCCGCGGGCCTCGGATGTGCCGTTCTATGACGTGGATCATTCCTGTCAGACGCCCTGCACGCACAACCCGCTGGGGGTGAAAGGCTGCGGCGAGGCCGGGGCGATTGGCAGCCCGCCAGCGGTGGTGAACGCGGTGATCGATGCGCTGCAGCGCGGCGGGTATAACGTGGATCACATCGATATGCCGGTCAGCCCCGCGCGGGTCTGGGAGGCGATGCAGGGCTGAGGCTCCTTCCCTGGCGGCGTGGCGCGGGCCGCGCGGCCGGGACATGAGTATTTATGGAACAAAGAAGCGGAATGGGGCGGTGCCCCGGACGCTTTGGGAGGAGAAACGAGATGTATAATTTTGACTATGTGGCGCCTGGTTCGGTGGCCGAGGCCGTGGAGGCCCTGAAATCCGAGGATGCCCAGCCCCTGGGCGGCGGGCAGACCTTGTTGCCGACGATGAAGCAGCGCCTGGCGATGCCGTCGGCCTTGGTGAGCCTGTCGGGCATTGCCGAGATGCAGGGGGTGAGCGCGGCTGGCGGCGCCCTGACCGTGGGGGGCGCGACCACCCATGCCGCCGTGGCCGCAGGTGCCGGGGCGTATCCCGCGCTGGCGGCGCTTGCGGGCGGGATCGGCGATCCGGCGGTGCGCAATCGCGGCACGATCGGGGGCTCGGTGGCCAATAACGATCCGGCGGCCTGTTATCCGTCGGCGGTTCTGGCCTCGGGCGCAACGGTGGTGACATCCGCGCGCGAGATTGCGGCCGATGATTTTTTTGACGGCATGTTTGGCACGGCACTGGAGGAGGGCGAGATCATCACCGCCGTGCGCTTCCCGATCCCTGAGGCGGCGAGCTATCAGAAGTTCGAGCAACCCGCCTCGCGTTTTGCGCTGTGCGGGGTGTTCGTGGCGCGTTTTGGCGATGGCGTGCGCGTGGCGGTGACCGGCGCGGGCAATGACGGGGTGTTCCGCTGGTCCGAGGCCGAAGCGGCGCTCTCGGCCAGCTTCTCGGCCGAGGCCCTCGAAGGGCTGTCGCTGTCGGGCGACGACATGATCACCGACATGCACGGCACCGGCGCCTACCGCGCCCACCTGGCCAAAGTCCTCACCAAACGCGCCGTCAACGCCTGCTGACACACCCAAAACAAAACAAACAAAAGGCCCCCAATATCAGGGGGCCTTTTTTAGGTGCGCTATTGTCTGGATTGCAGACAGGTGGCACCATTTAAGAGAGAAACTGCAAATCACGAGCGGCCCTGGTGCGACGGGGCATTTCATCTGATGGTATATTGGGAATTTCTTTATGGGGCTTTCACCCGACATTCATTCTGCGCGCGCGCTGGTTTTTGACAGCTATCAGTAAATACTGAAACTCGACAATTTTAGCCTGACAGGGGAGAGCATCGAGCTTGGGCGGCTTCCGTACGATCCCGCCTAGCTGCCGCCTGTGCGCAAAGAGCTTGCGGAATTGTGCGATACCGGTGGCCACTGGTTTGAGGACAAGCCAGATATCTGGTCTGAAATTGCCATGGCCATTGTTGAATACGCCAACAATTTTTCGGCGATGTCTGACCTGGCGCCAAACACGCAAACGGATTGGAAAGAGGCGCTCGCGGCGGCGCTGGAGAACGCCAGGGCCTCGTTGGTGCGAACACAGCAGGCAGCGGGGAAGCTGGAGTCTTATCTCAAAGACCTTGCCGGTCTTCAGGCCCCACTTACCCAGAGCATTCAAAAAGGATGGGACGTGCTGGATCAGGAAGAGGCTGCAATGACGCAGATTGCCGAGCAGATGGGCAAGCTGGAAGATGCTATCGGGGGGCTGCAAGCTGATCTGGACGAAAGCTCGGTGGACGGCGGCAAGAAACTTGTAAAAACCGAGGTCAACGAGATCTATTCCATTCTGAAAGATGGAAAAACCAGTTTTACCTACCTGAGCTTAGCTGGTTTCTTCTATTCCATCGGTGACACGATTTACGACCTGGTCGCTACCTCGAACGAGGTTGCCGAGATGTCGGAAAAGCTGGCTCAACTGCAGACGCGGGCCTCGGAAGAGGCCCAGGCCGCAGCGGGCACCAAAGCGGTGTTGCGCCTTTTGTACCGGTTGCTTCAAAGGATGGGCGCGTTGACAAACCTTGCCCCTCAGATTTGCCGGATGTGGCAGGGCGAAATTGAAAAACTGGAAATTGCGCTTGCCGCCATCCAAAGCGGCGCAGATCCCGGCTCCTTTGCCCAAGCGCTAGATTTGAAAGGGGCCGCCGAGACCTGGAATACGCTCAAATCAACGGCTCAGTGGACCATCGACACGCCCATGACCGTTAGCAAGGGGCCAAGCATCGTAATCCCAACTCCTGCCTAGAATTTGAAACCAATTGAATTATGGACCCCCAAGAAATGCTGACCACAGAACCTGCACCAACAGGTGCCGCAGCCATCGCCAAATCTTCTTCGAACTCTTTTGCTGTTCTGAAACAGATCACAGCCGCCTGCCATGCGGTTCAGAACGTGGTCTTTGAGGCCCCCAAGCCAAAGCCCGAATGGTTTGACACGCTGGCAGGCCATTTGAAGGAAGCGCAAAACCTTTGTGGTCAGTGGATCGACATGGAACCTGACCTGACAGGCAATATCCCAGCCCAAATCCTCCAGGCCTATGGGCTGTTTTCCGTGATGCGATCGCAAGCAGATGAGCTGTTGAATTCGGCCGCTGACAAGCCGTTTTCGGGGCCAGATGATCCCCGGGTGCTCGACCTGCGGAATATGATTAGTGACTTTCAGAATGCGATCTCTCAGCCAGATTTGAGCCCAGTAGCCGCTGTCGAATCCATGCAAACCAAATTGCTTAACTGGGGAAATGCGCTTCAGACGGTCCCTACCGACCTGAAGCAAGGGACGGCCAGCATTCAGGCTGCCGAGACCGATCTAAGCGTCGCGATTGAGAATTTTCAGAACAATATCACGCATATGCAAGCCGAGATCGCCAGCTACAACAAGGCATTTGATGCGGGGCTGGGGCTTGCGACCGCCGGGATCATTATTGGCGTCGTGGCGATTTCGATCGCCCCCGAGGCCGCCGCGGTGAGTGTCCCGGCCATGCTGACAGCCGGTGCGTTATTCGCGGGCGGCGTCGGGATCGACATTTACTTCGACACCAAGATTTCCGGTTGTTTCGATCAGATTTCAACCGATCAGAAAGGGATCACAGCCGATCAAACGCAGCTTGTCGCCCTACAAGGGCTGGGCACGGCCGCGGATCAGGCGATCAGAGGCTTAGAAGACGCAACATCCAGCCTGTCGGATTTGAGAACGTCTTGGGCCAGCCTCGACAAAGAACTTACCAACGCATTGAAAGATCTCGACAAAATCAAAGAGAACGACAAGCCTTCGGCCTTCCTGGACAAGTTGGAACTTGGTGGGTCGGCAGCAGATTGGGACGGCGCCAAGGCGTTCGCCGAGAAGCTGCAGACCATGGAGGTCCAGATCACCCAGATCCCCATTACGATCACCAAGAAGGCCGCGTGATGGAGGCGTTGTCGTTTTCGGGGGCGTCGGCTGCGAAACAGGCAGGGGCCTGCGCAACCTCGCATGATGCGCTTTTGTCCGCCTGCCAGTCGTTTCTGGCCACGCCAGTGCCCGGTGGGGATGGATTGGCCAACCAAACTCGCGATGCAAGGGACCTGTTCGCACAAGCCTGCCAGGGTTTCCTAGCCAGCACCAATGCGGATTACAGGTCGGTTTTTCAGGCCGCCGTCCAGAATGCTTGCGCCGCATTTGATGCTGCGGATGCACAGATAAAGCCCACCCAGAGCGCACAACCAACACCGCAAACGGTTCTGCCGGGGCTGGCGGCGTTGCAATCAGCACTCGAGGCCTTTGGCGCGCAGACTTCAGGCTATGGTTCTGGACTGACGGAATTGAGCAAACAGGCGACCTCGGCCCGGACTGCGATGACCAACATTTCAGGACAGATTCAGGCAAAAATCACCTCAGACAATGCTGCTGTCGTGGATGCCCAGACCCGGATTGCAAAGGATCAGGCCCAGATAAAAATGGATGCAGCCGGAACGGGCCCTGGAATGCTGCGCTCGTTCGCAAGTGCGGCGCGCGGCGAGGCCGAGAGCCTGGCCTCTGTTTTTGGTGGAAGCAGCTTCAGCGCGGATTTAGCCGAGTCCTGGGGCGATGCAATGTCTGCTGCTGCGGATGTTCGGGATATGAATGAAGATATCGCCAACCGCAGAAAAGATATTGTAACGGCTCAGGCCGAAATCGCTGGCGACACTCGGAACCAAAATCAGATGACCGTCCTCAGCGATCATGTGGCCATGCTGGAAACCTCCATCGACGGGTTGGAAAATGCGCTGGAGGATCAGCAGAGCGACTGGGAGGCCTTTACCAAGGAAATTCAGACCGTTCGAAACGAGTTGCAAGCCGCGACGTCCCGCAACTCGGCTGAGCTTGCGTTGGTGTTTTTTCGAGCCGCCGGAAAAGAGCTGAAGATAGTGGTCAAAGATCTGCCCGCGAGTTTTACCAAGGGGGCAGGCACAGGACTCTGATCAGGCGCCCCCAGGGGGCCAGCGCAAACGCGCGGATATTAGGCCGGTTTGCGCGCAACGAAATCGATCAGGGCTGACAGGCCTGAATGGCCCGGGCCCTCTTGGATTTCGCGTTCATAGGCGCGGTTTTCCAGGATCTCCCAGCCATCGAAATCTGCGGCCAGTTGGTCGGCGGTGTACATGTTGGCGGCCCGGCCCGGGCCTCCGGTGCCCAGTTCGACCTGTTTGGGCGTATAGCCGTGCAGCACCATCAGGCCTCCGGGGCGGACCGAGCGTTTCATGCCCTCAAACATCCGGGCGCGGTCTTCTGGGCCGACGAACTGGATAAAGATACCGACCACCATGTCATATTGATCGGGCCAGTCATGGGCCAGAACGTCTACTTGGCGGAAATCCACGGTGACGCCGGTGTCTGCGGCCAGCGTTTTCGCCTTGGCAATGGCCGAGGGCGAGAATTCCAGCGCCGTCACCTCCAGGCCCTGCGCGGCCATGTAGACGGAGTTGCGGCCCTCTCCGTCAGCGACAGCCAGGGCGGTTTGGCCGGGTGTCAGCAGTGCAGTGTGATCCACCAGAAACTGAGCCGGCGCCTTGCCATAGATATACTCGTCCGTCGCGTAGCGTTTTTCCCACATGAGACACCCCTGCAAAAGAAATCGCCCCCACGTTTGCCGGAAACGCAGGGGCGATGCAATTCAAAGATGTGAATGGATCACTTGGGCAGCGGTCCGATCATCATGATCATCTGGCGGCCTTCCATCTTGGGCATGTTTTCCACTTTGCCCAGGTTCATTTCCTTGACGTCGGCGGCCACACGCTCCAGCAGCTCGCGGCCCAGGTTCTGGTGCGCCATTTCACGGCCGCGGAAGCGCAGGGTAATTTTGACCTTGTCGCCTTTTTCCAGGAACTTGATCACGTTGCGCATCTTCACATCATAGTCATGGGTGTCCGTGTTCGGGCGGAACTTGACCTCTTTGACTTCGATGATCTTTTGCTTTTTGCGCGCTTCGGATTCGCGTTTCTGCTGCTCGTACTTGTACTTGCCATAGTCCATGATCTTACACACGGGCGGCGTCGCGTTCGGAGAGATTTCGACCAGGTCTAGGCCAGCCTCTTCGGCCATGGCCAGGGCTCGCTGCGGCGAGACTACGCCGACATTTTCGCCTTCTGCGCCGATCAGGCGGATTTCAGGCGCGCGGATTTGATCATTCGTCCGGGGGCCAGTATCACGGGTGGGCGGCGCGTTATGAGGTCTGCGGGCTATGGTTTTGTTCCTTCGATAATGTCGATTTTCGAGGTCGTAACCTATCTGTCCGCCTGGGTTTCTTCAAGCGGCAAATCCTTGCTTGTGACGCATTTGTCGGGGTTTTCCCCTTGTAACTTTGCAGCTGCAGCAGCAATTCCTAAACCATATCGGACGCACGCAATGGGGACGTCCGACAACAGAGGAAAACCAACTATGAAAAGCATTATCGGGATTATCATCATCGCGGCCGTCGCACTTGCCGGCTATGTCTTCCTGATCCAGCCCGGCATGGAAGAGCCCGCAGCCCCCGCGCCAGTGGCCGAAGCCCCAGCCGAAGAAACCCCCGCTGAAGAGGCGGTCGCTGAGGTCGAAGAGGCCGTCGAGGATGTTGTCGAAGAGATGACCGACGCCGCCGAAGACGCCGTTGATGCGGCCAAGGACGCGGCAGAAGAGGCCATGGAGCAAGCCAAAGAGGCGGCGCAGGACGCCGCTGACGAGGCCGTTGACGCTGTGAAGTCCGAAGTCGAAGACGCGGTGCAATCGGTGACCGACAAAGTGACCGACGCTGTGACCGATGCGGCCACGGATGCCGCGCAAGAGGTCGCAGAAGAAGCCGCCGAGCAAGCCGCAGAAAGCGCGGTTGATGCTGCCAAGGACGCCGCGGCTGATGCTGTGACCGACGCGCTGAAAGACGCCGCTAACTAAGCTGCCAAAGCCAGACAAAAGAAAACGCCGCGCATTCCAGCGCGGCGTTTTTGTTTTCCGGTGTCGGACGGGTCAGTCCAAAAAGGCTTTCTCGACCACGTAATGTGCGGGTTTCGAGTTCGCGCCTTCTTCCAGCCCGTAATCCTCGAACATCTCTTTGAGTTCCAGGTTAAAGGCCAGGTTTCCGCAGATCATCGCGCGGTCATGCTCGGGGTTCAGCGGCTCCACGCCCAGATCGGCAAACGCCTCGCCCGACTTCATCAGATCGGTGATGCGGCCCATCTTGGGGCTCTGTTCGCGGGTGGTGGTCGGGTAGTATTTGATCTTTTTCCAGAACCCTTCGCCGATCACTTCGTTCAGCAGCTCGTCATGTTTCAGGGATTCGATCAGTTCGGCACCATAGGTCAGCTCTCCGGCCTCGCGGCAGGTGTGGGTGATGACGATTTCGTCATAGTCCTCATAGGTCTGCGGTTCGCGCAGCAGGGACGCGAAGGGTGCAAAGCCGGTGCCGGTGGCAAAGAACCAGATGCGTTTCCCGGGCAGCAACGCGTCATGCACCAGCGTGCCGACGGGTTTGGGGCGCAGGATGATCTCGTCGCCTTCCTGAATGTGTTGCAGCTTGGAGGTCAGCGGGCCGTCCTGCACCTTGATCGAGTAGAACTCCAGCTCTTCGTCCCAGCTGGGCGAGGCGATGGAATAGGCGCGCAGCAGCGGTTTTTGCTTGCCGGTTTTGGGGTCAGGATCACCCATCAGGCCGATCATCACGAACTCGCCCGAGCGGAATCGCAGCGATGCGGGGCGGGTACAACGGAAAGAAAACAGCCGGTCCGTCCAGTGTTTGACCTGGGTCACGGTTTGGGCGTCGGGCAGGGTGGGAACTTTGACAGCTTTCGCTTCGGTCACTGGTTTAATCTCGGTCATAGGTCTCGTTGGCTGGTGGTCTAAACCAGCATCCCTTAGTTATCTTTGATCCATGTCAGATCAGGGGTGTCACAGGAAGGTGGCCAAAGGTCTCAGCCCGTGCGCACGCGTTTCTGATAGTCGTTTTCGGTCCAATCTGCGCGGAACAGCCATTCCTCGGCGGGTTGGCGCGCGGCCAGATCATCGCTGATTTCGACCTCGTCAAAGCCCGAGCGCCGCGCCATCGCGTATTGGTCGGAAATCACGTGGCCTTTGGCCCGCAGACGTCCGGTATAGCCCATCAGACGCAGACGCCGCGCGATGGTAAAGCCACGCCCATCGGCAAAGCTTGGGAAATCCACACGGATCATTTCCAGCGTCTCCAGGCGGTCAGTCAGATCAGCCGGGTCAGCATCCGAGGCCAGATCCACCGACAGCACGTCATTCGCGGCCTCGCCCAGGGCGGTGAACCCGCCGGTCCAGTCATCGGGGCCAAAGCCCTTGTCAGTCACGATCACGCTCATTGCGGTGCTCCTGTTCTTACCATTTTGCCATCCACGATATGGATGCCGCATTCTACTTTTTCACTGCCGCGCCAGCGGCCGGCCCGTTCGTCTTCGCCCGGTTTCACCGGCGAGGTGCAGGGACGGCAGCCGATCGAGGGGTAGCCCTTGGCCACCAGCGGATGCCGGGGCAGGCGGTTGTTGATCAGATAGTCCTGAACGTCCTGCTTGTCCCAATGGGCCAGCGGGTTGACCTTGATCCGGCGATCCTCTTCGCTTTCGAAAAACTCCAGCGCGGCCCGGCTGGACCCCTGGAACCGCTTGCGCCCGGTGATCCAGGCATCAAACCCGGACAGGGCCTTTTCCAGCGGGCGGGTTTTGCGCAGATCACAGCAGGCATCGGTGTCGCGCAGGTTCAGCGCGCCATACGGGTCCTCGGCCTCGACCTCGGTGGCATCGGCGTGGATCACCCGCACATCCGTCAGGCCCAGTTTCTCGGCGACCTCTTGCTGATACTCCAGGGTTTCGGGGAACAGCATCTGCGTGTCGATGAACAGCACAGGCGTGGTGCGATCCACCACGGCCACCATGTGCAGCAACACCACAGATTCCGCACCAAACGAGGACACCATCGCAATCCGACCCACTTGCGGGTCAGACATGGCGCGTTTCAGCACATCGCTTGCGGCGTGGTGCTGATAGCGCCTGTTCAGGTGCTCGACCCGCTCGGGGATCGAGGTAAGAGGTTGTTCAAGCGGCATTTTTCTTCGCTGCCTCCGGATAGAGCGCGGCCTTGAACGGATCCGCACCCACACGGCGATAGGTTTCAAGGAAGGTTTCCTCGACCCCTTCACGCACGTCCAGATAGGTGCGGATGATCCGTTCGATCGCGTCTACGATCTCGTCATAGGCAAAACCGGGGCCCGCACGTTTGCCGATCTCGGCGTCTTGGGACCCGTCACCACCCAGGGTGATCTGGTAGTTTTCCACGCCCGCGCGGTCCAGACCCAGAATGCCGATATGGCCCACATGGTGGTGACCACAAGCGTTGATGCAGCCCGAGATCTTGATCTTCAGCGGTCCGATCTCGTGCTCCAGATTCAGCTCTTCGAAACGGGTCGCGATCTTTTGCGCCACGGGGATCGAGCGTGCCGTCGCCAGCGCGCAATAGTCCATGCCGGGGCAGGCGATGATGTCGCTGATCAGGCCCACATTGGCGGTGGCCAGCGCGGCCTCTTTCAGTGCGGCATGGATCGCGGGCAAGTCCGATTTGTGGACATGCGGCAGGATCACGTTTTGCTCGTGGCTGATGCGCAGTTCGTCATGGCCGTATGTCTCGGCCAGCTCGGCCAGAACGCGCATCTGGTCGCTGGTGGCATCGCCCGGCGTGTCGCCGTGTTTCTTGATCGAGACGGTGACGATGGCATAGTTTTCAGCCTTGTGCGCGGTCAGGTTGGTGTCCGCCCAGGCGCGGAACACCGGGTCGGCGTCATAGGCAGCCTGATAGGCATCCACCGGCGCGTTGCGGAAGGCAGGCGGGGTGAAATGCGTTTCGATCTGCGCCAGCTGGTCCTGATCAATACCGCTGAATTGCGGACGGATCAGTGCGAAACGCTCGTCCACCAAGGCGCGGTATTCGTCCAGACCATTTTCGTTGACGGTGATCTTGATCCGCGCCTTGTACTTGTTATCGCGGCGACCCAGCAGGTTGTAGACCTGGACGATGGATTCCAGGTAAGGCAGCAGGTCAGCTTTGGGCAGGAAGTCATTGATAACCTTGCCAATCACCGGGGTCCGGCCCAGGCCGCCACCGACGAAGATGCGATAGCCGATCTCGCCATTTTGCTCGACGATCTGCACGCCGATATCATGCGAGCGCAGCACCGCGCGGTCATTTTCAGAGCCGATGACGGCGATTTTGAATTTGCGCGGAAGGAACTGGAATTCCGGGTGGTCGGTGGACCACTGGCGGATCAGCTCGGCCACGGGGCGCGGATCGGCGACCTCGTCCGCAGCGGCGCCCGCGAAATGGTCCGAGGTCACGTTGCGGATCGTGTTCCCCGAGGTTTGCAGCGCGTGCATGTTGACCTCGGCCAGCGCGTCCAGAATATCCGGAACTTCGGGCAGTTTCGGCCAGTTGTACTGGATGTTCTGACGGGTGGTGAAGTGGCCATAGCCCTTGTCGAACTTGTCCGCGATAAGCGCCAGTTGGCGCATCTGCGCACCGTTCAGCGTGCCATAGGGGATGGCCACGCGCAGCATGTAGGCGTGCAGCTGCAGATACAGGCCGTTCATCAGGCGCAGGGGGCGGAACTCTTCCTCGGTCAGGTGGCCCGCGATGCGGCGCTCGACCTGTTTGCGGAATTGCGCGTTGCGCGACGCCAGAAAGGCGTGATCAAAATCGGAGTAGCTGTACATCAGTTGGCCTCCGCCTGTTTGCCGTGGAAATAGTTCGAGGGACCGGTGCGGCGGAAATCCTCGCGGAAATGGGTGGGCTCGGGGCCATTGTCACCCGCTTTGACGTCGGCCAGATAGGCGCCAACGATCTGATCTTGCTGGCGCTCGGCCTCGAGCAGGCGCAGCTGGGCGTGGGCCTCATCATCGATCAGTTCAGCCTCGGACAGACACCGGGTCCAGCTGTCGGCCTGGGTAAAGTACACAACATCACCCTCGAGCAGGGCGTTGGCGGTGACCACCTTGGGAGTAAAGGGACGCGGCATCGGGATTATCCTTCAGCTTGGGAAGTTGTTTCGTTTGTTTGATTGACTTGGGGCTTAATATAGAAAATATTCCCCTATATGCGCTATATGCGGGAAGAAATAAGAATAACGTCGCGCGCTGCGCTGCAACATGGGCGATTTGTTCTGTATTTGACGGAGAGAGGGAAATGTCGGTTCGAATAGACGATACGGATAGAAAAATCCTTATGGAGCTTCAGCGCGATGCGGGGCAATCCCTGGATGAAATCGCGCGCAAAGTGGGGTCGTCGAAGACCCCGGTGTGGAATTGCATTCGCAAGATGCGCGAAGGTGGCATCATGGGGCCGCAAACCGTGGTTCTGGATGCGGAAAAGCTGGGGTTTGACGCCTGTTTCTTTGTGCTGATCCGCACCTCGGAACACGAGGCCGATTGGCAGGCCAAGTTCCTGAAAGCATTGCGGGATCGCCCCGAGGTGCAAGAGGCGCACAGGCTGGCAGGGGACATTGACTATATCCTGAAAGTCCGGGTCAAGAACGCGCGTGCGTATGACGTGTTTTACCAGTCTCTGATTTCCGAGGTGAAGGTGCACAACGTGACGGCGCTGCTGTCGATGGAAGAGATCAAATCGACCACGGCCCTGCCGTTGTAAGGGCAGGCTGGGGCGCTGCCCCAGACCCCGGGGTATTTGAGCCAAGAAAAAGCCAGCCGGTTGGTGGCTGGCCTTGCTGTTAGTCGATCAGTTTGATCAGGGCGTGGCGTTTTTTGCCAGCCGAGAGTTTGACCGGAGAGGCCAGCGCGTCGGCGTCGAGCATGAGGCCGGCGTTGGATAGGGGCTGGTCGTCGATCTTGGCGCCTCCGTCGGCGATCAGGCGCTTGGCCTCTTTGCCGGATTTGGTCAGACCCGAGCGCACGATCGCCTGAACGATGGAAAGACCGTCGCCCAGATCAGCGCGGCTGATTTCCACGGTTGGCAGGTCGTCGCCCACGCCACCTTTTTCAAACACTTCTCGGGCGGTTTGTTCGGCGGCGGCGGCAGCCTCGGCCCCGTGGCACAGGGTGGTGACGGCGTTGGCCAGGATCGCCTTGGCCTCGTTGATCTCGGACCCTTGCAGGGCACCCAGGCGGTCGCATTCGTCCACGTCCATCTCGGTGTAGAGTTTCAGGAAGCGGCCCACATCGGCGTCGGTGGTGTTGCGCCAGAACTGCCAGAACTCGTAGGGGCTGCGCATGTCGGCATTGAGCCAGACGGCGCCATCGGCCGATTTACCCATTTTCTTGCCATCCGAGGTGGTCAGCAGAGGCGAGGTCAGCCCGTAGATTTCATTTTCCAGCACGCGGCGGGTCAGGTCGATCCCGTTGACGATATTGCCCCATTGATCCGAGCCGCCCATTTGCAGCAGGCAGCCATAGCGGCGGTTCAGTTCCAGGAAATCATAGGCCTGGAGGATCATGTAGTTGAATTCCAGGAAGGACAGCGATTGTTCGCGATCCAGGCGCGACTTCACCGATTTAAAGCTGAGCATCCGGTTGACGCTGAAATGCCGCCCGATATCGCGCAGAAAATCCAGGTAGTTCAGCCCGTCCAGCCATTCGGCATTATTCAGCATCAGCGCAGGCGTGTCGGCGCGGTCATAGTCCAGGTACTTGGCAAAGACCTTCTTGATGCCCGCGATATTGTCGTCGATCTGATCGGGGGTCAGCAGGGGGCGTTCATCCGCGCGAAAGGACGGATCCCCGACCTTGGTGGTGCCGCCGCCCATCAGGGTAATCGGCTGGTGGCCGGTCTTTTGCAGCCAGCGCAGCATCATAATCTGGATCAGGCTGCCCACATGCAGCGACTTTGCCGTCGCATCAAAGCCGATATAGGCGGGGACCACACCCTTGCTCAGCGCCTCGTCGAGGCCCTGATAATCGGTGCAATCCGCGATAAATCCGCGTTGCATCATGACGTTCATGAAGTCCGATTTGGGATGGTAGGTCATCGTGTCTGTTCCTATTGAGCGTTGCGCGGCTTTGTATAGTGTGCATTAGGGGCAAGCGAAACCGGTTTTCGGCAGGGTTGGGGTATGAACGAGGCAAAAGAACAATGGGTGCTGGGCACCATGTCAGGAACATCGCTGGACGGGGTAGATGCGGCCATGGTCCTGACCGATGGCGAACGCATTCTGGACTTTGGCGAAAGCGGCTATCGCGCCTATAGCCCCGAAGAACAGGCGGTATTGCGCGCGGCCTTGGGCAAATGGCCGATGGACGAGGGCACAGCCCTGGCGGCCGAGCTGGTCGAGAACGCCCATCTAGAGCTGCTGCGCAGCCTTGGCGGGGCGGCGTTGATCGGGTTTCACGGCCAAACTCTGGCGCATGATCCCGAGGGGCGCGGCACCCATCAGGCAGGCAATGGCGCGCGCCTGGCCGAGGAATTGCGGATCCCTGTTGTTTGGGATTTCCGTTCGGCGGATGTGCGGTTGGGCGGGCAGGGCGCGCCACTGGCCCCGTTCTACCATTTCGCCTGCGCGCAATGGATCGGCGCGCGCAAACCTCTGTGTTTCCTGAATCTGGGCGGGGTCGGAAACCTCACCTGGATTGACCCAACCAAGCCCAGCCCGGAAACCCCCGGGGCCCTGCTGGCCTTTGACACCGGTCCGGCCAATGCGCCTTTGAACGATCTGATGATGCAACGCCGCGGCGAGCCCTTCGATCGGGATGGCCTTGTGGCTGCTCAGGGACAGGTGGTGGCCGGCGCGCTCGAACTGTTCCTCGAGGACGTCTATTTTCGCAAAATGCCGCCCAAGTCTCTGGATCGCGATTCCTTTGCGGACCTGCTGGATTTGGTCCGCGAGCTGAACGATCAGGACGCCGCCGCCACCATGACCGGCATGGCCGCCGCCGCCGTGATGCAAGGGACCGAGCATTGCCCAACGCCCCCCGATCAGATCCTTGTCACCGGGGGCGGGCGGCACAATCCGGTGATGATGCAAATGCTTCAGGCCGGTCTGGATTGCCCCGTACGCCCGGTCGAAGACGCGGGCCTGGATGGCGACATGCTCGAGGCCCAGGCCTTCGCCTTTCTGGCCGCGCGGGTTGCTCGTGGCCTGTCCACCTCAGCCCCCGGCACAACTGGCGTCACGGCTCTGGTCGGAGGCGGAGAAATCTCCCACCCGCTTTAGCTTTTTCTTGGTCCAAATACCCCGGGGTCTGGGGCAGAGCCCCAGCCGTCGCCCCGCCACCCTCCTGGGATCAGGCCGAACAGCTCGCGCCGCCCAACACACAGAACTTCGCGCAATGCGGGTGGTTCAGTGCGACGTCGCGCTCGGCCTCGGCCAGGGTTGCGCCCAGCTCGAATTGCGGGTCATAGGCCAACAATGTGCAGGCCAGCACAGCCGGGCGTTCCGCCCCTTTGCGCTTTACCACCATGCGCGAAGACGAGCACATAACCGCGTCCGGCGATTTGTTCAGAATGCCCCAGCAGGCAGTGGTGATCTCGGGCACTTCGGCGCTCAGATCCATTTCCGGGAACAGCACCGTTTGGCCTGGGTTCCCGGCGTCAATGTCATATCCGCGCGATCGGAACAGTCGGGCATAGCCATCCCGCGCGCTTTCATCGCTTTCGTGCCACAAAGAGCGGCCCGCAACGGCCATCGGCACACCTGCGTCCCGCAGGAAATCCATACCTTTCAAGGTCTTCGCGAAACTTCCGGCACCCCGTTCGGCATCGTGATGGACCTCGTCCCAGTGGTCCAGGGAAATGCGTAGGGTCAGTTTGCCCGGATAGGCGGCATTCAGCGCCACAATCCCGTCGCGCATGGCCGGGCGCATCATCGGCAACATGGCATTGGTCAGAATCAGCACCTCGAAACCCGCCTCAAGCGACAGACGTGCCATCTCGATCATTTCGGGGTTCATAAAGGGCTCGCCCCCGGTAAATCCGATCTCGTGAATCGGCCAAGCGCGTTCGGCGATCTGGTCCAGATAGCTTTGCACCTCGGTGGCGGTCAGATAGACCAGCGCGTCATTCGTGGGCGAGCTTTCAATATAGCAATTGGCACAGGTGATGTTGCACAGCGTTCCGGTGTTGAACCACAGCGTTTCAGGGTGGGTCAGCGCGACAGTGGCGCGGTCCTGGCCATCGGCGGTGACCAAAGGATTCTGAAATTTGCCCTGATTGGCGGTTTGGGGCGACTGGCTGGATGAATCCTTCATTGAAACCTCATGTGACTGCGCTGAACGCAAGCTAGTGCGCGCGCTTGAATTAGAAAAGCGCCGGTTTCGGGCCTGACGCCATTGTGAATGAGCATTTGGCTGATAGGATGTGGCAAAGATCCGCGCGAATGAACGTTTGCGGATAGAGATTGTTTGCGCTAACGCTGCGCAGGGCAAAGGGCCCGATACAGGACAACCCGGCACAAGACAGGGACACCAATGGTATCACGCATTATTCCAGTAGATCCGTTTGACCTAGTGGTTTTTGGCGGCACGGGCGATCTGGCGCGGCGCAAGATTCTGCCCGCTCTGTTTCGCCGGTTTTGCGCCGGCCAGATGGAAGAGGGCACGCGCATCATTGGCGCGGCGCGCTCGGATATGGATGACGTCGCCTATCGCGCCTTCGTGGCCGAAGCACTGATCGAGTTCAACAGCGATCATAGCGGTTGCGAGCCCGGAACGATCAAGGAATTTCAGAAAATCCTGTCGTATGTCACCCTGGATGCGCGCGGCACGCAGGGCTGGGATGAACTTGCGGCCAAAATGCATCCGGGCCGGGTGCGCGCGTTTTATTTCTCGGTTGGCCCCAGCCTGTTTGGCGATCTGGCCTCGCGTCTGCATCTGCACGGCATGGCGGACAGTGACACCCGGATCGTGGTTGAAAAACCCTTTGGGCGCGATCTGGAAACCGCTCGCACGCTGAACAAATCTCTGGCCGATCACTTTGACGAAAGCCAGATCTACCGTATCGACCACTATCTGGGCAAAGAGACCGTCCAGAACCTGATGGCGATCCGGTTTGGCAACATGCTGTTCGAGCCGCTGTGGAACAGCCAATACGTCGATCACATCCAAATCACTGTGGCCGAAACCGTCGGAGTGGGCGGACGCGGCGATTATTACGACCGCTCGGGTGCGATGCGGGATATGGTGCAAAATCACCTGATGCAGTTGTTGTGCCTGATCGCGATGGAACCTCCCAGCCATTTCGACCCAGACGCGGTTCGGGATGAAAAGCTGAAAGTTATCAGGGCTTTGGGCGAGGTCGATCCCAAGGATATCGTGCGCGGTCAATATCTGGCCGAAGAGGACAAACCCGGATACCTGGAACATGTTGAAAACCCGCGCTCGCTGACAGAAAGCTTCATCGCGCTGAAACTGGACGTGGTGAACTGGCGCTGGTCGGGCACACCGTTCTACCTGCGCACGGGCAAGCGCCTGAAGGCCCGCACCAGCGAAATCGCCGTGGTGTTCAAGGAAACGCCGCACAACATTTTCGGCGATGGGTCGGGGCGTCACAGGAATATCCTGACGATCCGCTTGCAGCCCAACGAGGGCATTGATCTGGATGTCACCATCAAAGAGCCAGGCCCCGGCGGTATGCGCCTGGTGGATGTGCCGCTGGACATGACCTTCTCCGAGGCTCTGGGTCCGGATGGCGAAGATATTCCTGATGCTTACGAACGCCTGATCATGGACGTGGTCCGCGGCAATCAGACCCTGTTTATGCGCGGGGACGAGGTCGAGGCCGCCTGGGCCTGGACCGACCCTCTGATCGCAGCGTGGGAGTCCGGAGAGGTCAAGCCAATCCCCTATGACAGTGGCAGCTCGGGTCCCGAAGAAGCTCTGGCGCTGATGCATCGCGACGGGCGCAAGTGGAGGGATATTCGCATATGAAGCTGGTGGAATATGCCGATCGGGACATGCTGGCGATCGACCTGGCACAGAACCTCGCGACCGAGCTAAGCAGCGCGCTAACGCATGAGAAACGCGCCACGTTTGTGGTGCCTGGCGGGACGACTCCGGGGCCGATCTTTGATGATCTCTGTGGTGTCGATCTGGACTGGGATCGCGTCGACGTGATGCTCAGCGACGAACGCTGGGTGCCCGAGGATCATGCGCGCTCGAACACGCGGCTGTTGCGCGAGCGCTTACTGGTTGGGCCGGCGGCCAAAGCGCATTTGCTGCCCATGTATGCGCCCGCCGCCGAGCCCGAACTGGCGCTGGGGCAGCTGGAACAGGTGATCCGGCCCTATCTGCCGATTTCAGTCGCCCTGCTGGGGATGGGGGCAGACATGCATACGGCATCACTGTTCCCGGGGGCGGATCAGCTGGATTTGGCCTTGTCGGACGAGGCCCCGATTCTGGTTCCGATGCGGACCGAGGCACAGCCCGAACCGCGCATCACGCTCAGCGCGCGGGTGCTGCGCCAAGCGCTGTCTTTGCATATCGTTGTAACCGGCGAAGACAAGCGCGAGGCCTTGGAACAGGCAAGGTCCTTGCCGCCACACCAAGCCCCGGTGGCTGCGCTGCTTGAAAACGCCATCGTGCACTGGTCGCCCTGACCCTGCGGGCCATCAAGGCCGGGGTCGCCCATTTGGGCCAATCTTCGCAACGATATGGACGGGTTCTATTTTCTGAAATCGCTTATCGGGGAAGACGCTCCCGATCGGTAAAATCACCAAACGTAAGACACACAACCACCGACCGGGAACAGACAGGGCGCAGAACACCACTGCCAAGTGCCTTTCGCTAGCAGGCCCCCTGAGCTTACGCGATTTACACACGCGTCACCTTGTAAATCGCAGTTGACGTTGCGTTAGCGAGGGATGTCGAAGTCAGGATCGGCCAATGTGAAGCCGTCAAACTCAAATCCGGGCGATACTGTGCAACCAACAAGGGAAAACGCACCCGTGCTTCGAGCGGATTGCCAGTAGTGAGGTGGGACAATCAGCTGAGGCGACTGCCCTGATTCCAATTGCGGGCCCAGGATGTGGCTCTGAGCGGGGCCTTCAGCAGTTTCCGACATCGAGAGAATCAGCGGGGCTCCTGCATAGTGGTGCCAAATCTCGGCCGCATCGACCCGGTGCCAGTGGCTGCGCTCATCCGCTTGCAGCAGGAAATAGATGCAGGTGCCGGAGGCCCGTCCGTTGCTGTTGTCCTCCACCCAGGTTTGTCGATAGTGACCGCCTTCGGGATGCGGTTCCAATTGCAAATGCTGGATAATCTGCTCGGGTGTCATCGTCTGATCCTGATGCGTTGGCCGGTGATGGGATCCTAGCCGACCCAGGCCTCATGGGCCAGACGCAACCAGGTGGAACAGGGGCCCAAGCCGCCCCTGTTCCCCGGCCGCCAGAGGCTGGATCAGGCCTCGGCCTCGGCTGCGCCGGTCAGCATGCCCGCTACTTTCTCTGAAACAAATCCAAAGGCGTTGCCCAGGACAAGCGAGACAAAGATCATCACGGCCGCCATCCCCAAAGCTGCGGGTTCGCCCAGGGCGACACCGGCCAGCAGGCAAAACGCTGCGGTCGAGGCATAGCCGTAGACAGCTGCCGGAATGGTTGCCAATGCGGGCAGATGCGCCCCCAACACAAGCACCACAACCGAAACGCCCACGATGATCGAGGTCACCTCGACCCCGCCGCCGATGGTGGCGACCATGAACAAGGCGATGGCTGCGACCAGCACGCCCCAAGCATGGTTGATGGCGGATTTGACAGCACCATCCGTGCCCCCGCCCGTGTGATAAAAGCTGCCCCAGCCAATGAACAGGGCCCAGACAGACAGACCATAGGGCGTACCCAGACACAGCCAGGTGGCCACAGCGGCCAGCACACCAATAGAGATCGCCAAAGCGTTGATGAGATTCATGTTTTCCTCCCGTAAGTCAGTTTCGCCCAGCCGGTTTTTCCAAGCATGACCGGACGTGGCGAAACCATAGGAAGGCATCCAAGGCCTGCGAATGCGACCAAGGTTTATACGACCCTAACTAGGGTGACATTTTCAAAAAATTGATAAGGTACTGTTATGTATTGTAAATTTACCCGTCGCGTCGCGATGAGCGAAGAATGGCGGATTCGCACCGACATTAGACCAAAGTCGCAAACAGCCGTTTAAGCGGAGGTTTGCCTAGCAACGGTGGATGCCCATGGTGATCAATTGCTGGCCGGTCAGACAGTAATACCCCTTGAGCAAATAGCGGCCTTTCTGGATGTACCAGTGTTTGAGGCTGGGCGGATAATGGGCGGCGATTTGCTCGCTCCAGTAGTCAAAGCGCTCTTTGGGAAGCGGACGACCGTGATCCGTCGGGCCGTGAAAGCCGAACTTGGTTTCCGGGTGAACACATGTCTGGGGCAGGCCCAGAAACATCGTACAGGACGACAGACAAACGCCACCCTTAACTTCGACCCGCGTATAGTGGTTCGCGACGAACTTGATTTCCTTGATCCGTGTGGCGACATCCCCACCGTGGTCGTTCATGACCACATAAGCCGGACCATCGACGGCGATGGCTTGTGGAGGAACCCCAAAGAGCACCGATACCGTGGCTGCGATCAAGACAAAGCGCGCGATCGAAACGAACGCTTTGATTCTGCTGTCTTTGTGACGTTCTGCTCTTTCCATGCGTTCGTCCGTCGGCACTTGATTGCCGCCTCTGTGAACGCCCCCACACAACCCTTGTAACACATTCCCTAGGGTAAATCTCGGAAAAAATGCTTTTGTTTAAAATGTTTAGGGGTTTCAACCAGCCGCATAGCCCATTGTTTCGCAAGCGGTAACAATGCGCCAGATTGCTGCCCAAGTTGGGAAATGAAAAAGGCGGCAGGGCCCGAGCCTTGCCGCCTTTTTGCCGTTATTCAGCGCGTGTTAGCGATCACTTCAGGATCGAACGCCCCGCATATTCAGCGGTTTCGCCCAGCAGTTCCTCGATACGGATCAGCTGGTTGTATTTCGCCAGGCGGTCCGAACGCGACAACGAGCCGGTCTTGATCTGACCGCAGTTGGTCGCCACGGCCAGGTCGGCGATGGTGGCGTCTTCGGTCTCGCCCGAGCGGTGGCTCATCACGTTGGTATAGCGCGCGCGGTGGGCCATATCGACGGCCTTCAGCGTTTCGGTCAGCGAGCCGATCTGGTTGACCTTGACCAGCATCGAGTTGGCCACGCCCTGCGCGATGCCATCGGCCAGACGGGCGGGGTTGGTCACGAACAGGTCGTCGCCCACCAGCTGTACCTTGTCGCCGATTTTCTCGGTCAGCAGTTTCCAGCCGTCCCAGTCGTCCTCGTCCATGCCGTCCTCGATCGAGATGATCGGATAGTCGGCGCACAGGTCGGCCAGGTACTGGGCGTTTTCTTCCGAGGTCAGCGATTTGCCTTCGCCCGCGAATTCATACTTGCCGTCCTTGTAATATTCCGACGAGGCGCAATCCAGCGCCAGATAGATGTCTTCGCCCAGGGTGTAGCCGGCTTTTTCGACGGCGACCTTGATGAAGTCCAGTGCGGCGCGGGTGCTTTCGATGTTGGGGGCAAAGCCGCCCTCGTCACCGATGCCAGTGTTGTGGCCAGCGGCCGACAGTTCTTTTTTCAGAGCGTGGAACACTTCGGCGCCCATGCGGATCGCCTCTTTCACGTTCGCTGCCGACACGGGCATGATCATGAATTCCTGGATGTCGATGGGGTTGTCGGCATGTTCGCCGCCATTGATGATGTTCATCATCGGAACCGGCAGAACGCGGGCCGAGGTGCCGCCGACATAGCGGAACAGGGGCTGTGCGGTGAAGTCCGCGGCGGCCTTGGCGCAGGCCAGCGATACGCCCAAAATGGCGTTGGCGCCCAGACGGCCTTTGTTGGGGGTGCCGTCCAGCTCGATCATGGCGGCGTCGATGGCGACTTGCTCGGTCACGTCGAACCCGACCAGGGCCTCGGCGATTTCACCGTTCACGGCGGCGACAGCTTCCAGCACGCCTTTGCCCAGGTACCGGCCTTTGTCGCCGTCCCGCTTTTCCACGGCTTCATGCGCACCGGTCGAGGCGCCCGAAGGCACAGCAGCGCGGCCCATGGTGCCGTCTTCCAGGATCACGTCCACCTCGACGGTGGGGTTGCCGCGGCTGTCCAGAATTTCGCGCGCGTGAATGTCGATAATGGTGCTCATTGGGTCAGTTCCCTTTTGAAAAAGCCGTTTGAGCGCGCTTTTAGTGTGCCTTGGCTGCGGTGAAAAGAGCCAAGCAGCCAAGTTTGCGCAATCTGGGTGGGAAACAGGTGCTTTTGCGTCGATTTTGTCGCGTTCAGGCCGAGATCCCGGGCGCCGCGCGCTGTGCCAGTCGTCTTTCGCGAACAAAGGAATAGAGCCCCGATCCAATGATCAGAACCGACCCGGCATAGGTCATCAGGTCTGGGCGCTCGGCGAATACGATCATCCCCAGCAGCATCGAGAAGATCAGACGCGTGTACCGAAACGGGGTGATGGCCGACGCTTCGCCCGTGCGGGTGGAAATCACGATGGCCAGATAGCCCAGAACCCCAAAAATGACGGCGCCGGTGACCTGCGCGAACTCTTGCAGGTTCACGGTTTGGGGATGGTCTGCCCCCAGCAGCATCAGGAACGCTCCCGCTGGGATCACGGCGGCGAACCCGTGGAAGCTGACCACATACGAGGAGATATCCGTGGGTAGCTTGCGCGAGATCAGATCGCGCGTGGCAATGGCCGCCACCGCCCCCAGAACCAGAAAAGTGGCGGGGTTAAACCCGGCAAGGCCCGGCCGGATGATCAACAGGACACCGAGAAAGCCGACGGTGATGGCGCTCCAGCGGCGCCAGCCGACCTGTTCTTTCAGGAACAGCGCGGCGGCCAGGGTGATGGCCAGGGGCAGGGCCTGAAACACCGCGGCCGCCGAGGACATGGGCACCTGCGCCAGCGCGCTGACGAACAGCATCGCGCCCACGGCCTCGGACAGGGTGCGGATCAGCAAGGTCGGGGATGTCACCAGCGGGGCCAGCAGCGACTGGTTCTTGCTGATCGCGATGCCTCCGAAAATCGCCGCACCGCCCAGCCCGGCCATGATCAGCACCTGGCCGGTGGAAAAACTGTGAGTCAACGCCTTGATAAACGCGTCCTCGGCGGCGAACAGCGCCATGGACAGCGTCATCAACAAGATACCGCGGATATTGTGCATGTTGGGCCCCTTTGCTCGCCCGTCCGCTCTAGGGTGGGGCGGTGCAAAGGTAAAGCATGACGGTGCGGGACTAGCCCTTTTTGACCGGCACGCCGTAGAGCTCCAACTTGTGCCCTTTCAGGGTGTAGCCCAGCTTTTGTGCGATTTTTTCCTGCAAGGCTTCGATCTCCGGGTCGCAAAATTCGATAACCTGGCCCGTGGTCATGTCGATCAGGTGATCGTGGTGGTCGCGCTCGGCATCCTCGTATCGCGCGCGGCCATCGCCGAATTCCAGTTTTTCCAGAATCCCGGCCTCTTCAAACAGTTTCACGGTGCGATAGACGGTCGCCAGCGAAATACCGGAATCGCGGGCCGAGGCGCGGGCGTACAGCTCTTCTACGTCCGGGTGATCATCCGATTCCTCAAGCACAGCAGCAATGGTCCTGCGCTGGCCGGTCATGCGCAGGCCGATGGCTTCGCAACGGGTGGTGATCGTGTCGGTCATGGGATGGCGCGTCCTCTTTTGATTCCTATGTAAAGATTGCGCGCGGGCATTTCCAGACGGTTTTCATCCGCGATCTTGACTTGCGGGGTATAGGATATATCTTATATCAATATCCGAGTCCGCCCGAAAGGAGCGATACCAATGCGAAACCTGCCGAAAACCAATGCCATCTCTATTCATGACCTGACGCAAGGGGATGGAGGATTGGATATGGCGCGCCTGTCCCTTGGGGACGTGGCGCCAGTGCAGCCCGTGCATCTGGATGGCGGGCAACAGACCGATATGCAACTGCGCGACGGGCAGGTCGTTTTGCTGGCCAACGAGGGCGTGGATACGCGCCTGTTCGATCTGGTGCAGCGCGTGATGCGCCAGGGCGAGGCCTTGCTGGAAACCCGGCGCGAAGCCACGATTGACAAGCTGGTCGAGGCCGCCTTGGATCTGGTGCCGCCCAAACCCGCCGAGCTGAAATTGCAGGACGCAGTGGCGCGGTTCCGGCTGAAATTCCTGCAATCCGAGCCCTGCTATTCCAGCACGGACCTGCACACGCTGAGTGGCAGCACCGGGCGCAACCGCTCGCAGGTTGCGGCGCGGATGAAGGCCAAGCAGCAGGTTTTTGCTGTTCGCCATGGCGACAAGGACCTGTTCCCGGCGTTTCAGTTTGACGCCAACGGCAAGCCCTGGCCGATCATGGCGCAGGTCTTGGCCGCTTTGCCGGATCGCATGACCCCTTGGGACATCGCGGGCTGGTTCGTGCGGCGTAACATGGATCTGGGCGGGGCTGTCCCGCGGGACTTACTGGCAGAGGGCGATGCGCGCGTTGTCCAGGCCGCTGCCATGGCCGGGGAGGGACCCATTGGCTGAGCGCGGGGATCTCTCTCATGTTTCTTACAAGTCCTGGCCTGTTACCACCCCGCTGTTCCGCATCCATGCCAGCGCCTTTCATGCCACTCAGTTCAATCCTTGCCGGGGGGATCCTACGCGGTTCGCGCCGATCTGGGTTGGCGAGGACTGCGTGCCCACGCTCTATGGAGCGGATACTCTGCGGGCGGCGCTGGCCGAGACTGTGCTGCATGATCTGGATGTGGCCGATCCTTTTGCCTCGATCCCGGAATGGAAGCTTACCGATCGCAGCCTGTCCATGGTCCTGCCGACCCGCCCGCTGAAGCTGATCCAGCTGTATCGGCTGGAGCTGGGAAAGATGGGCCGCGATCACGCAGCGCATTTTGCTTTTGACCGGGGGGCCTATACTCTGTGCCAGGGATTGGCGGCAGAGCTGTATCAAATGCACCCGGATGCGGATGGGTTGATCTGGATGTCCGTGCGTGATGATACCCGGCGGGCCTGTCTGTTGTTCGAAGATCGCGCGGGCGCTGCGCTGACCAGAATGTCCGAAGAGCCTCTGGCGCGGAAGGGCCCCGCGATGGACACGGTTTTGTCCGAACTGGCCGCGCTGGATATCGACGTCAGCTAGGCCAAACGGCGAAATCCCTTGACTTTCACCCATTTGCCCCCCATTTGAGCGGCCAAGAGGCGCCCTCTGCCGCGTGAGCAGGGGCACGGCGGGCAACGGACCCGCGCCAAGGGATATCCCCATACGGGGAAACCTCCCAACGGGGCGCCACCTTACGATTTCCCAAAATCACGCGTGGGATTGGCCGTCAGCAGCCGGTGGGTACGAGGCCCCCGGAACGCGCTTGCGGCAACCACCGAACCGGCGGGCAGGGGCCCGCCTTATCTGTGCTTTGCATGATGCAGGGCCGAAAGGACTATTCGTGAACCAATTCGAAATGATGGGCATCTCGCCCAAACTGGCCGCCCGGATCGAGGCATTGGGCCTGAAGGAACCCACCCCCATCCAGCAACGCGCCATCCCTCTGGCGCTGGAAGGCCGTGACGTGATGGGTCTGGCCCAGACGGGCACCGGCAAAACGGCGGCTTTTGGGTTGCCGCTGGTGGAAATGCTGGCCGGACTGGGCAAGCCCGAACCCAAAACCGTGCGCGGCCTGATCCTGGCGCCAACGCGCGAGCTGGCCAAACAGATCAGCGACACGCTGCGCGATTTCGTGGCGGGCACCCCGATGAAGGTAACGCTGGTCGTGGGCGGCGCCTCGATCAACGCGCAAAGCAAACGACTGGAGCGTGGCACCGACCTGTTGGTGGCCACGCCGGGCCGTTTGATCGACCTGCTAGAGCGCAAGGCTCTGCGCTTGGAAAAGGCCAAATTCCTGGTGCTGGACGAGGCCGATCAGATGCTGGACCTGGGCTTTATCCACGCCCTGCGCCAGATCGCCAAGGTCCTGCCCGAGGAACGCCACACCATGCTGTTCTCGGCCACCATGCCCAAGCAGATGTCGGAAATCGCCGAAGCCTATCTGAAAAATCCGCAGCGGGTGCAGGTGAACCCTCCGGGCAAGGCCGCGGACAAGATCGACCAGTCGATCCATTTCATTGCAAAGGCCGAAAAAACCAATCTTCTGAAAGAGTTGCTGGCCGAACACAAAGACGAGCTGTCGGTCGTCTTTGGCCGCACCAAACACGGGATGGAACGTCTGGCCCGCACGCTGGACAAGGCCGGTTTCGCGGTTGTGGCCGTACATGGCAACAAAAGCCAGGGCCAGCGGGAACGCGCGATTGCGTCTGTGCGCTCGGGCGAGGCCAAGGTGCTGGTCGCCACCGATGTGGCCGCGCGGGGTCTGGATATTCCGGCGGTGCGCCATGTGTATAACTATGAATTGCCGAACGTCCCGGAAAACTATGTTCACCGTATTGGCCGCACCGCGCGCGCCGGACGCGACGGCAAGGCGGTTGCCTTTTGTGCGCCCGATGAAATGGGCCAGTTGAAGGACATCCAGAAGGTGATGAAGCTGAGCATCCCCGTTGCCTCGGGGCGTCCGTGGGAACCGGTTGAACCGCACAAGAAATCGGGGGGCGGTGGCCGTCCTGGTGGTGGCGGCGGCGGGCGTCGTCGCGGTGGCAAACCCGGCGGTCCCGGTGGCAGCGGCAAACCGGGGGGCAAGCCCTTTCGCGGCCGTCGCGGTGGTGGCCCCAAGCGCAGCAACCGCGCAGCGTAATAGGGGAAACGGGGCAGGGGAAACCTTGCCCCGTTTTCGTTACATCAGCTCGGGTTCACGGCCCACTTTGGCGGCCAGTTTGCCCACGCTCAGCCCCTGCACGATGATCGAGAACACGACCACGATATAGGTGGCCGTCAGGATCAGCGGCTTCCATTCATTGTCCGGCAAGGCCAGCGCCAGCGCGACCGAGATCCCGCCCTTTAGCCCGCCCCAGGTCATGATCGGGATCACGCCGGGGCCGAATTGACGCGGGCCGCCGACCAGCATGATGGGCACAGCCACGGCGGCCAGTCGCGCTACCAGCGCCAGAGCGATCGCCAGAACGCCGGCGGTCAGATAAGACAGCTCGAACGCGACGGCGAAGACCTCGAACCCGATCAGCAGGAACAGGACCGCGTTCAGGATTTCATCGACCAGCTCCCAAAAGGCATCGACATAGCGGCGGGTTTCTTCGGTCATCCCGTGCTTGGTGCCGATGTCTCCGATCAGCAACCCCGCGCAGACAGCCATGATCGGGGCCGAGACATGCAGCCACACCGCCAGCTCGTAACCCCCAAAGGCCAGGCCCAGGGTCAGCAGCACCTCGAGCGGGTAGTCATCAATATGGCGCATCACGCGGAACACCAGCCAGCCCAGCACGATGCCCAGGATCGCGCCGCCGGCGGCCTCTTGCAGGAACAGCATCACCGCGAATTCGGCGTCGGGGGCGTGATCCCCGTGAGATCCCGCGGCGGGAAAGGCCATCGCCACCAGAACCAGATAGACCACATACCCCACGCCGTCGTTGAACAGGGATTCCCCCGCGATCTTGGTTTCCAGGGACTTGCGCAGGCTGGCCCCGCGCAAAACCCCCATCACTGCCACCGGATCCGTGGGCGAGATCAACGAGCCAAACACCAGCGCCACCATCAGCGGCATTCCGGTAATCCAGCTGAAGGCCACGCCGACAATCGCGGTGGACAGGCCCACGCCCAGCGTGGCCATCAGCACCACGACCTTCCACTGGGCTTTCAGATCCGCCAGTTTGACATGCAGCGCACCAGCAAACAACAACAGGCCCAGCATGCCTTCGAGCAGCGCATCGGAAAAATCAATGCCCAGGATCACGCCGCGCGCCGTATCTGCGATGCCAAGGCCCGGAACGAACAGATCGACCACCAGCACCCCGACCGAGGCCAGCAGCGACACGACCAGAATACCTATGGCCGAGGGCAGTTTCAGGAACAGATAGTTGATCGCGCCGAACACTCCGGCAAGGACAATCAAGAGAGAGGTGATTTGTAGAAAATTCATCGCGGACTCGGGCAAAAGGAAACAGATTTTCCATGGCCTAACACGGATGGGGCCAGCGGGACAGTTGGTTTAGGCCCGTCCAAGGGTCATCCAAACGGGCAAGTGATCGCTGGCCACGCGGGCGGGCTGGGCCGTGTAAACACCCGTTGCGTTTGCTGTCAGATCCGGAGAGATCGCAAAGCGGTCCAGCGGGGCTACGGGGCGCACCGCTGGGAAGCTGGCCCGCGCGGGCAGGAAATCCTGCCCCTGCAACAACGTGTCCATTGGCCGGTCGGACCCCCATTCATTGAAATCCCCGGCAATCACTGTGGGCATGGCGGGCAGGTCGTGCAGGGCGCGGGCGATGGCGGCGATCTGCAACAGGCGATAGCGTCGGATCAGGCCCAAATGCACGCCGATCACCCGCAAAGGGCCAATGTCGGTGTCCAGATCGGCGCGAATGGCCCCGCGTGGCTCGAGCCCTGGCAACTCCAGATGCGAAGTGGCCCGCAGCCCGACACCAGGCCGCACCAACATCGCATTGCCGTGCCAACCCAGCGATCCTCCGGGTTGACCAAAGGGCAGGATATGCCAACCGTCATCCTCGATCATGTCGTGGGGCAGGGCCGCCGGGCGCGGAGGCAGGCGCTTGTCAGCCTCTTGCAATACGACGATCTGGGCCCCCAGCCCGTTGATGACGCTCAAAGATCGGTCCGGGCGCCGCCGCAGATCCATCCCGATGCATTTCTGAAGGTTATAGCTTGCAATACGCAGGTAAGATGCGCTCATATTTGCCACTACAGCACGCGCAGAAAAGGAAGTCACGGGGTGTTCGGGGAACAGGCTTGGCTGACACGGATTATTTGGATCCTGTTGCTGGTTTTGGCAGCATGGGCGCTGGTGACATTTCGTTGGTCTCTGGCCTTTGTGGCGCTGATGACGCTGGCGGTGTCGATGGCGCCTGTCCTGTTGGCGCGATGGGTGCAGATCAAGGTGCCCCCGGGTTTTATTGCTGCCATCGTTCTATTCGTATCAGGCACCCTCTTTTTGGGTGAAAGCTTTGATTTTTATAACCGTTTTTGGTGGTGGGATATCGCCATGCACGGGGGCAGCGCGGTGGGCTTTGGGCTGATCGGGTTCGTGCTGATCTTCATGATGTTCCAGGGGGACAGGTTCGCCGCTCCGCATGTGGTGATCGCCTTTTTCGCGTTTTGCTTTGCGATGACAGTCGGTGCCGTATGGGAGATTTTTGAATTCGCCATGGACCAGATGTTTGGCCTCAATATGCAGAAATCCGGCTTGCTGGACACGATGGGAGACCTGATCGTCGACACCGCCGGTGCGTTCTTTGGCGCGGCCTGCGGGTGGCTGTATCTAAAGGGGCAGGATTACGGTGGACCTGTGCGCATGATCGATGATTTCGTGCAGCGCAACCCGCGGTTCTTCCGCAGACATCGGCCGCACAAAGACGATTGACCCGCGAAACATCGCGCGCTCTTCTGCCCGGATGGAGCGCAAAGACAGAATTGACACGTTCGGCGCGATCTCACTGGTTGTGTTCAGCCTGTTGCTGGCGGTGAACCAGGTGATCGTAAAGCTGGGCAATGCCGGGTTTCAGCCGGTATTTATGGCGGGGGTGCGCTCGGTTGGAGCGTTGGCTGTTCTGCTGCTGTGGATGCGATTTCGAGGCATTCCCCTGACCATACGCAAGGGCACGGTTTGGCCCGGTCTTCTGCTGGGGGCACTGTTCGCGCAAGAGTTTATCGCGCTCTTCTGGGCGCTGGATCACACCACGGTTTCGCGGGCTTCGTTGCTGTTTTACACCATGCCGGTGATGCTTTCGATTGCTGCGCATTTTCTGCTGCCGAACGAGCGCCTGACCCCGATGCGCAGTCTTGGTCTGGCTTGCGCCATTGGCGGAGTTGCTCTGGTTTTGACGGGTCGCCCCGGCGGCGGGGAGGCCAGCCTGGCCGGGGACCTGGCCGCTCTTGCGGGTGCGGCCGGATGGGCCGGGATCGCGCTGACCTTGCGGCTGACTGCCCTGTCAGGTGAGCGCGCCGAGATTCAGCTGTTCTGGCAATTGCTCGGCTCGGCGGTGCTGCTGCTGCTGGCCGCCCCGCTTTTTGGTCCGTTCCTGCGCGAGCCAACCTGGTGGCACGTGGCGGGAATGGTCTATCAGATCTTGGCGGTGGCCAGTTTCGGATTTCTGTTTTGGGTGTTTCTAATTGGCATTTACCCGGCCTCGAGTGTGGCCAGTTTTGCCTTTCTGACACCGGTTTTGGGGGTCGGTTTGGGCTGGTTGGTTCTGGGCGAGGAGCTGGGCGGCAACGTGATCGCCGCCCTATGCCTGGTGGCGGTTGGCATTGTGCTGATCAATCGCCGATAGTGCGGCGCCTGCAGCCTCGGTGGGATTTGGGTATTTTTGCCAAGAAAAAGCAGCTTAGGTGCCGCAGAACGTCTGGCGGACCTCTTCGCCCGGTAGGGGGGGATGGGTAAGATCCGTGAAGTCGGCGCTGTCCTCGTATGGGTGGGCCAGACCAGCCATGAGATGGTGAAAGGGCGCCATGTCGCCCGCGACTGCGGCCTGGATCATTTGCTCGATCCGGTGATTGCGCGGGATGCGCGCGGGGTTGACCGATTGCATCAGGGCTTGGGGATCGGGCTCGGCGGCCAGGCGCGCGCGCCAGGTGGGCTCCCAGGTATCAAATGTGGTGGGATCGGTGAACTGGTCGCGCGGGTTTGACCCGGTGGCCAGCGCGCGGAAGGTATTGGTGAAATCGGCCTTTTGTTCGGCCATCAGGGACAGCAGCGCGGTGATCAGGGGCTCGTCCTGGGCGGAGGCGTCGGCCAGCCCGATTTTCTGGCCGAAGGCGCGGGTCCAGGCGGTTTTGATTTGTCCAGCCATGCCATGAACGGCGGCGGTGAAATCCTGAATGGCGCCGTCGCTGTCGGGCATCAGTGGCACCAGCGAGGTGGCCAGCTGTGCCATGTTCCAGGCGATGATATTGGCTTGGTTATCATAGGCATAGCGCCCCTGCCGGTCGATCGAGGAATAGACTGTCACCGGATGGTAGCTGTCCATATAAGCGGCCGGGCCATAGTCGATGGTTTCGCCCGAGATACTGGTATTGTCGGTGTTCATCACCCCATGGATAAACCCAATCGACAGCCATTTGACGACCAGATCAATCTGGCGGGCAATGACCTGTTGCAGGAAGTCCAGCGGTGTCTCGGCGCTCGGATAGTGTCGGTCGCGGGCGTATTCGAACAGGGTGCGCAGCGCCTCCTGGTCCTGGCGGGCTGCGAAATACTGAAAGGTGCCCACGCGCAGATGGCTGGCAGCCACACGGGTCAGGATGGCGCCGGGATAAGCGCGCTCGCGTTGGATGCGCTCGCCGGTAGAGACAGAAGCCAGGGCGCGGGTCGTGGGAATGCCAAGAGCATGCATCGCTTCGCTGAGCACATATTCGCGCAGCACCGGCCCCATCCAGGCACGCCCGTCTCCGTTACGGCTGAACGGGGTGCGCCCCGAGCCCTTGAGCTGGATATCCCGGCGCGTTCCGTGGCGATCGATCACCTCGCCCAGCAGAATCGCGCGCCCATCGCCCAGTTGCGCAGAGAAGCCACCAAACTGATGGCCTGCATAGGCCTGGGCCAGGGGCTCGGCACCATGCGGTTGCGTATTGCCCGCAAAAACCTGGGCCATGTCCTCGGGCGTGCCGGGGGTCAGGCCCAGATCCTGCGCCAGGGTGTCGTTGAAGGCCAGCAACCGTGGATCCGACACAGGCGTGGGCGCCAGTCGGGCATAGAATTTGGGGGGAAGCGCAGCATAGCTGTTCTGGAAGGGAATGATCATGGGCATGGCACTGGAAATATGACGTTTTGCAAGCGGGGCAAGGCTACTTTCGTGTCATCAGAACATAGTTGTCGCGCGCGGCAAACCGAAGCTTTTGATAGAACCGGCGGGTTTGATCATCGTCTTTGCGAACTTCCAAATGCAGCGCCTTCATTCCGGCATCAGACAAGGCTTTGGTCAGTTGCGACAGGACCTCGGATCCGATGCCGCGCCCGCGCACGCCGGGGCGGACATAAATCTCGTCCAGAAATCCGTCCATGCCGCCAAATTCGACCGACCACCCAAAGCAGATCACCACATACCCGATCGGAGCCTTTTGCGGCCCCATCAGATAGACAACCCCGTGCGGCGAGCCCTCCAGCAACGGCGCGATCCCCGCCTCGCGCGAAGCAGCGTCGCTGTCGATCCCCATTTCCGCGTGGAATGCAGCCACCAAGGGCAGAATACGCGCACCATCCTCGGGGCGGGCTAAATGTAGTGCGGTCACAGGCGGGCCAACCTTTCCGTCAGCAGGTCAAAGAACCCATCCGCATCGATATCCCCCATGAACATCGCATTGGGCGCACGCCCCGACACCCGCCACCAATCGGCAACGGTCATGCCCAGGGTCAAATCCGACCCCGTTTCGATCTCGACATTGATATGGCGCCCCGAAAACAGATCCGGCCGGATCAGATAGGCTGTCACACAGGGATCATGCAGCGGCGCACCCAAACTGCCGTATTTTTCCTTGTCGAAGCGCTCGAAAAAGTCGGTCATCTCGGCCACAGCCACCCCGACCGGGGTGCCAAGCGCGCGAAAGGCCTCATTGCGCGGCTGCGTGACCAGCACCTTGTGCGTCACATCCAGCGGCATCACCACGATCGGCACGCCCGAGCAAAACACGACCTCAGCGGCCTGAGGATCAACATAGATGTTGAATTCTGCCGTCGGAGTAATGTTGCCGACTTCGAAATAGGCCCCCCCCATCATCACGATTTCGCGCACGCGCCCAACGATGTCCGGCGCTGCTTCAAAGGCCGTTGCGATATTGGTCAGAGGCCCCAAGGTACACAGTGTCACGGTCCCCGCAGGCTCGGTGCGCAACGTGTCGACAAGGAAGTCAACCGCGTGCTGCTTCTGCAAGGGCATGACCGGATCGGGCAAAACCGGCCCATCCAGACCGGTGCGCCCATGCACATGCTCGGCCGTCACCAGGTCGCGCCGTAACGGGCGATCACAGCCGGCAAACACCCGCATCTCGGGGCGCCCAGCCAACTCGCACACTTTACGCGCATTCAGTGCCGTCAGCTCCAGCGGCACATTGCCCGCAACGGCGGTCAGCCCCAGTACCTCGATCTCTTCGGGGCTGGCCAGTGCCAACAGAATGGCCACCGCATCGTCTTGTCCGGGGTCCGTGTCGATGATGATCCGATGCTTGGCCATGCGCGCTCCTTGTTTGCGGCGAACCTGCTACAGGCCCGCCCCAAAGTCCAGCAACCCGGCCAAGAGCAGGCGCAAACCTGCCTGCTTTTTCTTGGCAAAAATACCCACTGCGCCACATCTAACCCCGCGCAACGCCAACAAAAAAGCGCCCCCGTCTCCGAGGGCGCCTCAACTGCGTCGACTTTCAGGATCAGCCGTCGAAATCAACCTGCTCGATCAGTTTCAGCGCATCAGGGCGCAGCTTGGCCAGATCCATCAGGTTCACGTCATCCGCCGTAAAGCTGCCCCAGCTTTGCACCAGGTCGTCCGCAGGCGTGTTGGGCGCGATCGGGTATTCAAAGTTGGCCGTGGCATAGATCTGTTGCGCTTTGGGCGAGGTCAGGAATTCCATCAGTTTCAGCGCGTTTTCCTCGTTGGGGGCGTGTTTGGTCATCGCCACCCCCGAGATATTCACATGCGCGCCACCGTTGTCGAAAGTGGGGAACACCACGTTGACCGAGTTCGCCCAGGCCTGCTGTTCCTCGTCTTTCAGCATCTTGCCCATGTAGTAGGTGTTGCCGATGGCGATGTCACACTCGCCTGCCCAGATTGCCTTGACTTGAGCACGGTCGTTGCCCTGGGGTTTGCGCGCCAGGTTGGCTTTTACGCCTTCCAGCCAGGTTTTTGCGCCGTCCTCTCCCAGGTGATGGATCACAGCAGCGATCAGCGCAACGTTATAGGCGTGGGTGCCCGACCGGGTGCAGATGCGGCCCTTCCATTTCGGGTCTGCCAGATCTTCATAGGTGGTGACCTCGCCCGGGGCGACACGGTCTTTGGAGGCATAGACGATCCGCGCACGGGTGGTCAGACCCCACCAATGGCCCTCGGGATCGTGATAGGCGGCGGGAACATTGGTGCTCAGCACCTCCGAGGCCACGGGGCGGGTCAGACCGGCATCCACAACGGCGGACAGGCGCGAAATATCCACGGTCAGCACCAGATCCGCAGGCGAGCGTTTGCCCTCGGCCTGAAGGCGTTCAACCATGCCCTTGGCCAGATAGGCTACGTTGACCTTGATTCCGGTTTCTTCGGTAAAGGCGTCCGTCAGCGGTTTCAGCAGCTCGGGCTGGCGATAGGAATACAGGTTTACGTCCTCGGCCAGGGCAGGGGCGGCGGTCAGGGCGACCAGGGCGCTGGCAACAAGGGTTTTGGCTTTGATGAACATTTTGTCCTCGGGTGTTGGCACGTTATCTGGGATGCGTTTAATCTGACTAAATTACTCGGGTCAATACCTGATTAAATATATCAGCTTATCGAGATGTGGCGCGTTGCTCGGCCTTGACGGCGTCCCACAGCTTGTCCATTTCCTCCAGGTCTGACTGTTCGGGGCGCTTTCCCATCTCTGCCAGCTTGGTCTCAACACCCTGAAAACGCTTTATGAACTTGGCATTTGCGGCGCGCAGAGCGGCTTCGGGTTCGACCCCCAGATGGCGGCCCAGATTGGCCATCACGAACAGCAGATCCCCGAATTCTTCCTCGACTTCGGTCTGCGCCAGCTCGTCGCGCGCCTCGCGCAGTTCGGCGGCTTCTTCGGCGATCTTGTCGATGACCTGATCGGCCGAGGGCCAGTCAAAGCCCACCCGTGCGGCCCGTTTTTGCAGCTTATACGCCCGCAGCAAGGCCGGCAGGCCCACAGCCACCCCATCCAGCGTGCCGGTCTGGTGTTTGCCCGCGCGTTCGGCGGCTTTGATGGCCTCCCAATCGCGGGTCTGCTGTTCGGCGGATTTGTCCCGGTTTTCATCGCCAAAGACATGGGGATGCCGCGCGACCATCTTGTCCGACATGGTGTCGGCGACCTGGTCAAAGGTGAACAGCCCACGTTCGCTGGCCATCTGAGCATGGAACACCGATTGGAACAGCAGATCGCCCAACTCGCCCTTCAGCTCGTCCCAGGCCTCGCGTTCGATGGCATCGGCGACTTCATAGGCCTCTTCGATTGTATAGGGGGCAATGGTGCTGAAATCCTGCTCGATATCCCAGGGGCAGCCATTGTCAGGATCCCGCAGACAGCGCATGATTTCCAGCAGGCGCGGCATCCCGCCCTTGGGATTGTGGATCAGATCAGTGTCAGGCATCGCGGGCTCCGGCATTTGAGGTCGGGTGCAGACTGGCCCGATGTTTGAGCGGAGTCCAGATGCTGGCTGGGCTTGACCTTGGGGTGGGGCAAGGTAGAATTTGATCAAATTGTGATGCGCAACAGAAACGGGGCAGAGCATGGCACTGGAAGACGCGAAGAAACAGATTGATGCAGCCTTCACCCGCGAGGACCTGAAGGGGCTGAGCTATGAGAACGCCTTTGCCGGGGCCACCTCGTTCTTGCGGCGCAAATACACCAAGGATCTGGCCGGCGTGGATCTGGCTGTGACCGGCGTACCCTTTGATCAGGCCGTGACCAACCGCACAGGCACCCGCATGGGCCCGCGCGCCATCCGCGAGGCCAGCACCCTGCAACCCTATGATCCGCCCTATGGCTGGGGATTCGATCCGCTGGGCGAGTTCGCGATCATCGACTATGGTGATTTGGCCTTTGACTATGCCAATGTCAGCGGCACGCCCGCCGCCATCCAGCAGCATTTTCAAACGCTTCTGGCCGGGGGCGTGGGCACGGTCACGCTGGGCGGGGATCACTTCATTACCTTGCCGATCCTAAAGGCCTATGCCGAAAAATACGGGCCGCTGAGTGTGATCCAGTTCGACGCGCATTCCGACCTGTGGGCCGATGACGATATGGAGCGGATCGACCACGGGACCTTTATGTATAAGGCGGTCAAGCTGGGGCTGGTGGACCCGAAACGCTCGGTCCAGATCGGGATTCGCACCGAATGCGACGATTATTGCGGGATGAACTACATTGACGCGCGCACAGTCCACGAGGATGGCCCCGCCGCCATCGCCCGCCGGGTCAAAGAGATCGTCGGTGATCATCAGACCTATGTGACCTTTGACATTGACTGCCTGGATCCGGCCTTTGCGCCGGGCACCGGAACGCCAGTGTGGGGCGGTCTGAGCAGCGGTCAGGCGGCCATCATCCTGCGCGATCTGGCGGGGATCAACATGGTCGGCGGTGATATTGTCGAGGTCAGCCCTCCCTATGACACCACCGGCGCCACGGCCGTTGCGGGGGCCCATGTCGCGATGGAGCTGATTTGTTTGTGGGCGTGGACGCGCCGTCAGGCTTGACCCCGTCGCGCGACATCCCAACTGTGCAGGGAAACAAAGCAAGGGACGTTTGCGATGAATTGGCTGTGGGTGATTGTGGTTCTGGTGGTCGGTTTCGGCCTGTATGTGCGTTTGGCGCCCTCGGATGCGGGCAAGTGGCATCAGCCGGTGAAGGGCACGGATGACAAGACCTTCAAGAACGGTGCCTTGCGGATTGTCTCGGGGGGCGTCGACACGTTTGCCGCCCTGGACAGCGCCATTCGTGCCACCGAGCGCACCACCGTCCTGGCCGGGTCGCTGGAGGAAGGGCACGTTACCTATGTCACGCGCTCGGCCTTGTGGGGGTTCCCGGATTACACCACGATCGAACTGCGCAAGACCGGCATTGCCATCCTTGGCCGCGCGCGGTTCGGGCGCTCAGATATTGGTGTCAACAAGGCCCGGATCGAGGCTTGGCTTCAGGCTCTGTAACGGCTGTTGGCGCGAGGCGCTCAGACAGCCCTGCGCCACTTCGCGCCACATCGGCACGTTCAGCGACATCTGGCATTGGGCCATGAACATTCGCCCGTCGACCTGCAGGCAGATGGTCTGACCCAGCTCGATGCGGGCGCCGCTGGTGTCGGTGCAATAGCAATCCACGGTTTTGCCCCCGATATTGGCATCTGCCAGGGCGGGGCCGCTCATCAATATCAAGGCCAGGATCATACGCATATGCGCATGATAGCACAGGCGCGGGGCTTGACCAAACCCGGTCAACAGGGCAAGGAACACCCATGATTTCCATTGACCGGTTAGAGCAGATTACCCAGCGGTTCCAATTTCTTGAGGCCATGATGGCCGAAGGAAGCGGGGATATCGCTGCCCTTGGACGCGAGTATGCCGAGCTGCGCCCCGTGGTCGAACAGGTGCAGGCCTATCGCCGCCTTCTGGATGACATCGCCGAGGCCGAGGCGATGCTGGACGATCCCGAAATGAAGGCCCTGGCAGACGAAGAGCTGCCGGGATTGCGGGCCCAATTGCCCGAGGCCGAGCAAGCGCTGCAACTGTCGTTGTTGCCCAAGGACGCCGCAGATGCGCGCCCCGCGATGATCGAGATTCGCCCTGGCACCGGCGGGGACGAGGCCGCGCTGTTTGCGGGCGATTTGCTGCGGATGTATCAGCGCTATGCCGAAACCCATGGTTGGTCTTTTGACATCCTGGAAATGCAGGACACCGAACTGGGCGGCATCAAGGAAGTCACCGCTCATGTCAAAGGCGAAGGCGTTTTTGCGCGCCTGAAATTCGAAAGCGGTGTGCACCGGGTGCAACGGGTCCCCGAAACGGAAAGCGGCGGGCGTATCCATACCTCGGCGGCGACTGTGGCCGTGTTGCCCGAGGCCGAAGAGGTGGATATCGAGATCAATCCCAACGACTTGCGCATCGACACCATGCGCAGCTCGGGCGCGGGCGGACAGCACGTGAATACCACCAATTCCGCCGTGCGGATCACCCACATTCCCACCGGCGTCGTGGTCACCAGCTCGGAAAAATCGCAGCACCGCAACCGCGAAATCGCGATGAACGTGCTGCGCGCGCGCCTGTATGACATGGAGCGGCAGAAGGTCCATGACGAACGCTCGGCTGATCGCAAGGCGCAGGTGGGCTCGGGGGATCGCAGTGAACGCATTCGGACCTATAATTTCCCGCAAGGCCGCATGACGGATCACCGCATTAACCTGACGCTATATAAGCTGGATCAGGTGATGCAGGGTGATCTGGATGAAATCATCGACGCGTTGACCGCCGAGCATCAGGCCGCCTTGCTGGCCGAGATGGACGGGTAAATGCGAATCCAGCAAGCGCTGCGCGATCTGGCCGCGATCGTGGCCGAAGGTGGGGTGGAAACGCCCGCGCGCGAGGCCCGTTTGCTGCTGGCGCATGCAATGGATGTACCGCACGAACGGCTGGTCCTGATGGCCCATGACGAATTGGACCCGGCGATTTATGAACGGGCAATCACCTATTGTATGCGCCGATCCGTGGGCGAGCCGACGTCGTTGATCCGGGGGTATCGCGATTTTTATGGCCGCGCCTTCACCGTGACCGAAGACGTCCTGGACCCGCGCCCCGAAACCGAAATTCTAGTGACCGAGGCGCTTGCGCAGCCGTTTGAAACCGTACTGGACTTGGGCACTGGCTCGGGCTGTATCCTGATCAGTTTGCTGGCCGAGCGCCCGAGTGCCAGCGGGATTGGAGCCGATCTGTCCGAGGCCGCGCTGGAGGTGGCCGAGAAGAACGCCCGCGATCTTGGGGTTCTGAATCGGGCCGGGTTCCTGCACAGCGATTGGTTCAGCGGCGTTTCTGGGACCTACGACCTGATCGTGTCGAATCCGCCCTATATCTCGGATGCAGAAATGGCCGAGCTATCGCGCGAGGTGCTGAATCACGATCCGCGCATGGCGCTGACACCGGGCGGGGACGGGCTGGACCCGTATCGTATTTTGGCCAGCCAGGCGCAGGGATACCTGCAACCCCGGGGGCGCATCCTGTGCGAGATCGGCTGGAAACAAGGCTCCGACGTGGCCGCACTGTTCCACACGGCAGGCTGGGCGGATGTCCGCATTCTGCCAGACTTGGATGGGCGCGATAGGGTCCTTGCGGCAACACGCAGCTGAAAACATCTGGCCAAGGCCACTTTTTTCCCGAATTTGCGGGAATCTGACCTGATTGCCCTTGTGTTTGCGCCCCTTTACGCTTTACTCAGGTCCCGTCGATACGGTGGATGCACCCGGTTCAACTCTGGCGCGGTCCCGGTCGACATCAAGCCAAAAATGTTGTGATCTCGTCTGTTTTTCAGGGTGCATGAGGCACCGGGCGGGGGCAACACTACGATATTTCAGGGCTGGATAGCAGGAATATGAGATCTTCAAAAAGCCGCTCGCGGTCCAAGTCGAACCGCAACAACAACCGCTCGGTCGGGAACATCGTCAACCGTGTGTTCGACAGCAGCGGACCCGAGGGGAAAGTGCGCGGCACCCCGCAACAAATTATTGACAAGTATAACCTACTTGCGCGCGATGCTCAGCTCAGCAACGACCGCGTGGCGACGGAAAACTTCCAGCAGCATGCCGAACATTATCTGCGTCTGCTGTCCGAAGCGCAGCGTGAACAAGAGGCCAAGCGCGAAGAGCAAGAGCGCCAGAATCGTGAACGCCAGGCTGAACGCGATCGCGAGCGCGCCGCGCGGCAGGAACGCGAAGCCGCTGAGAAGGCCGAGAAGGAAGCCGCCGCCGCGGACGCCTCTCAGGCCGATGTGATGGATGTCGCGGACAGCGGAGGCGACACTGGTCTGGTAGAGACCCCGGAAAGCAAATCCGAGGAACCCGAGGAAAAGCCCAAATCCTCGCGTTCGCGCAGCCGCAGCACCCGCACGACCCGCTCGACAAAGACCGTGTCTAAGACTGAAGAAACACCGCCCGAACAGCCCCCGGCAACCGAGGCAACAGAATAAGAAAACGCGGGTCCAGGTGGCCCGCGTTTTTTTAGGCCTTGATGTTGCGGGCCAGCGCGCAGAACTGCTCAAGCGACACGGTTTCCGCCCGGTCCGTCGGTTTGATCCCCGAGGCGATCAGGCGATCCTCCAGATCCGGGGCGATGCCCTTCAGCGCGGCGCGCAGCATTTTGCGCCGCTGGTTGAACGCCTTGGCGACCACGCGTTCCAGCGTTTTCGCATCCGCAGCGAAGCGCGGCTCGGGCAGGGCGGTCAGATGCACGACGGCTGAATGCACCTTGGGCGGCGGGCTGAAGGCCTCGGGCGGCAAGTGCAGCACAATCTGGGTGTCCGTGCGCCATTGCGACAGAATTGCCAACCGGCCATAGGCCTTGGAACCGGGCTGCGCAACGATCCGCTGCGCGACCTCTTTCTGGAACATCAGCGTCAGAGAGGACCAGAAGGGCGGCCACTCCTTAGGGGTCAGCCAGCGGATCAGCAGCTCGGTCCCCACATTATAGGGCAGATTGGCGGCAATCCGGATGGGGGGCGTCAGATGGGCCAGCGGGTCCACCTGCAATGCGTCGCCGTTGATCACCTCAAGCTGTCCAGGATAGGCGTCACCAATCTCAGCCAGCGCGGGCATGCATCGGCTGTCTTTTTCGATCGCCAGCACTTTGCGCGCACCTTCGGCCAGCAACCCGCGGGTCAGACCACCGGGGCCGGGGCCGATTTCCAGCACATCGCACGCAGACAGATCCCCGGCCAGTCGCGCGATCTTCGCGGTCAGGTTCAGATCCAGCAGAAAGTTCTGCCCCAGCGATTTCTTGGCGGCGATACCGTGGGAATCGATCACCTGACGCAGAGGGGGAAGGGAGTCGATGCCGCTCATGCCGTGGCCTTTCTTGCATCGGCCATCTGCGCGGCCAGTTTCAGTGCTTCGATCAGCGAATTGGGGTCAGCCTGACCAGTGCCCGCGATGTCAAAGGCGGTGCCATGGTCGGGCGAGGTGCGGATGAATGGCAGGCCCAGCGTCACGTTCACGCCGCCCGCGAAATCCAGCGTCTTGATCGGGATCAGCGCCTGGTCGTGATACATGCAGATCGCCGCGTCATAGCCCGCACGGGCAGCGGCGTGGAACATCGTGTCGGCAGAGCGTGGGCCGTCAATCGCCAAGCCTTCGGCGCGCAGGGCGTCCAGAACCGGGGCGATAAGCGTAATTTCCTCGGAGCCCATCGCGCCGCCTTCGCCGGCATGGGGGTTCAGGCCAGCGACGGCCAGACGCGGATTGGACAGGCCGAAATCGCGGATCAGTGCGGCATGGGTGATGCGGATCGTTTGTTCCAGCAGATCAGAGCTCAGCAGCGCGGGCACAGCGGCCAGGGCCTCGTGAATTGTGGTCGGGACCACGCGCAATTGCGAACACGCCAGCATCATCACCACGCGTTCAACCCCACCCAATGCGGCCAGGTATTCGGTGTGGCCCGGATAGGCAAAATCCGCGCCGTCCTTTAGCGCCTTTTTGTGGATCGGAGCGGTGGTCAGCGCACAGGCCTGGCCTGATTGAACCAGTTCGACACCACGCGCGATCACGTCGATCACGCCTTGCGCATTGGCTGGATCAGGGCGGCCCGGAACGGCTGGCGCCGCAAAGGGGTGATGCAGCACGGGCAAAGCCGCTGCCGCGACCTTGGCCGCGTCGGCCGGGTCGGAAATAACCTGATGCTGTGTGCCTTCGGGCAAGTGGCGCGCATCGCCGATATAGAAGAACGGCAGGCTGTCGCGCAGCCTATCCCAGGCCGCAGCCGCGATTTCGGGCCCGACACCGGCCGGTTCCCCACAAGACAGCGCGATGGGTTGTGTCATTCCTCGATGATCCGGGCATCGGCCAGAAGCTCTTGCAGATAGCCCTCGGCCAGGGCTTGCAGGCGCTGGTTGCGCAATTGAGCGGTCAGTTCCTCGCGCGAGGCCTCCTGGTTCAAGACCGGGGTACGGGCGCACAGCATCACCAGCATCAGCGTTTCGCCGTTATTGCGCGTCAGGTTGGTCGAGAATTCGCCCTTGTCCAGCTTGGACAGCTCGATCCCGATATCACGCGGCACCTCACCCGGTTTCTGGGTGGAAATCGTCAGGATTTCAGGCGGTTGCCCCTTGGCGTGACCATAGAGATCATCGCAGGTATCGGTGTCATCCATGATGGCCTGCGCGGCCGCCAGGGCCTCGGCAGAGCGCCCGCCGGGGATCAGATAGGTGGCATATTCCAGCGCGGCCGTGCGCGGCGCACGATAGGCGCTTTCGGCGATGTCCCGCATCTGGAACAGGGCGACGGCGCCTTTCAACGGGATCGGTTCGGACACGTCCCCGGGGTTCAGCGCCATGATGATGGGCTGCAGCGGTGGCGGAAGTTTGGTGACAGCGGTCCATTTCAGGCGCCCGCCGTCATTGCGCGAATTCGACGCCGAATAGCGGCGCGCGTAATCCGAAAACTGTTTGATCGATTTGGCCTGTGACAGTTCTTGCGCCAGCGCGAGGGCTTGCTGTTCTTTGCCTTGCGGCATGGGGATTACGATTTCAGACAGCAACACCTGGGCCGAACTGTTGGACGCCAATGCCTGCAACGCCTTGTCGATATCTGCCTCGGACACGACCGAGCGCGACGCGAACCGCGCCCCGATCACGTTCCGCCAGGCCAGGCCGGCCAGCATGAAGTCGTCAAAGGTTTCTTGTGCAATGCCATTGCTTTGTAAGGCGGCCTTGAACTGATCCGGGGACATATTCGCGCGGCCTGCGAACTCTTTCAGACCCTCTGCCATGGCTTCGTCGTCGATCTGGATGCCCAGCTCAGCTGCCGCGTCCAGTTTCAGCTTGTCTTCGATCAGCTGTTTGCGGGCTTCTGTCACTGAATCTCCGCGCGGGTTCAGCACCTCGAGCATCAGCTGACGTTGTTCCAATTCGTAATAGGTGATGGCGCGGTCATTGACCCGGATCGCGGGGGAAAACAGGCTTTGGGCCTGAACGGTCGCGGTGGTCGTGGCCAGCATCCCCACCGATGCCAGTGCAAGAAAAATTTGGCGCATTCTACGTGTCTTCATTCTTTAGTTCCTGCAGCTGCGGGCATAGCTTTGATCCGTCTTATTGGCGCTAAACCCCTTGAGGCTGACGGTAAACCCGAAATTGGTCGACGGTTCAACGATAGTCGAAGATGTGAACCGGCGCGAGAGGGTGACATTCATTTCGATACACTCATTCAGGTAGCGTAGGCCAAGTCCCGCCTGTGTGGCCCGATGGCCCGCGATGTCATAGCGCCAATCAATGGTGCCCGTCCAGTGACGCCCCAACCGATGAGAACCATCCAGCGCCCATTCAGAAACGGTGTTGGTGCGGTCCTCTTCGGCATCTGCGCCCAGCCAGACATAGGACAGCCCCAGTGCCGAACTTGTGTTCTGCCAGTTGGCGCGGGCTTCGGCTTTGTGAACGTCCAGGTGGTTGCCCAACAGGGTGCGCGCAGACAGGCCCAGCCCCTTGGCCGACTGGATTTGACCAGCGACCAGAAGATCCGAGGTCACACCGGTCAGCCCGGAACTGACCGAGAACGTGGCATCCGCATCCTCGCGCAACACCTGGCCCAGGGTCAGGGCCGAGCTCCAGCCCGAAGGCGCCGTGCGGGTCCAGTTGATGCCGATCGCGCCAGCGGCACCGCGCTCGCGGCGATCTGGAGCAGGGAAATGCGACAGGCTCAGCAGGTTGCCCTCGTCAAATTCCACGCGGGTGCTTTCGTCATTGGGAATGTCCAGGCTGGTGCCGCCGCTCCACCCCAGCATCATCACGGGTTCCAGCACATGCACAGCCCCCGAGGCCGTGGTTTTCAGCCAGGGCCAGCGCAGGGTCAGGGTGCTTTGCGGGGTAAAGGCGACCTCTTGATCGACCGTTGCAACCACGTCCTGGTTGATCCAGAAGGCATCCACATCCCCGCCAATCATGAATTCAGCGCGCATCCCGCCGGGCAACATCCAGTTGCGCAGCCACTTGGCCGAGGCCTGCGCACGCGTCACATCGCGCCCATCGCCCCAAATATCACTGTCTGGTCCGTCAGTGGCGGTATCGGATGCCCGATAATGCGCATGCGCATCCAGCGACAGCCGCAGCTCTCCGCCCAGTCGCGCGGGGAAATACCTGTGGCGCTGTTCCGCGTCCAGAATGACGGTGGGAATCGTACCGTTGTCCTCGCCGTCGCGCAGAGATTGATAGGTCGCCAAGGCCAGGCGACGATGCTCATCGCGTTTGGTGCGGGTCAGCGCGATTTCGCTTTCCAGCCTGTCTTTGTCGGAAAAATCATAGTCCAGCAAATAGGCGCGGTCGGTCACGGCCTCTAGTTCAAAGCTAAGCTGATAGTCGTTTTTCAGATCAAACAGCCCGTGCCCAAAGACAAAGCCACGCAGCTCCCCGGGTTGCAAAGTGTCATCGCTCAGCGCGCCGCTGAACTCGATCGTGCCGCGGCGAAACGCCTGGCGATAGCGCCATTCCAAGGTGCTGGTCTGAGACGAAAAGAACGGGCTAAGCGTCAGGTCCCGGTGATCGCCCATGCGGATGAAATAAGGGATTTTCAGCCCCACACCCAGGTCCGAGCTTTGCTTGAGCGACGGGATCAGAAAACCGGTCGCGCGCGTCACCGATGGGTCGGGCAGGCGCAAGCGCGGCAGCCACAGGATGGGCACATCCATCACCCGCAATTGCGCGTTCTCGAAGTAAAGCTGGCGCTCTTCCTGATCATGAATGGTGCGTTTGGCGCGGATTTGCCAGACCGGAGGGGTGTTGTCATTACACACCCGACACGAGGTCGCTGCGACCTTGTACAGCTGGGTATAGCGCCCGCCCGAGCGATCCAGTTGCGTCGCCGCCAGTTGGACCCGCTGATCCATGATCATCCGCGCACCCCGCAGCAACCCGTTTTCCAGATTGCGATCCAGCTCACCTGATCCGGCCAGGACCACGGTGTCGCCGCCGTCGGTCATGGTGATCGGACCGTCAATGATCAGGCGGTTGGAGGGGCGGTGGAACTCGATCCTTTCGGCGCGCAACCGCGTCGAGCCATGCAAAACCTCGACGTGACCCTCGGCGATCAGGCGGTCCCGCCCGTCCAGGCGCACGCTGTCAGCCACCAGAACCGCCGCGCGATCCTGCGCAACAACGGCCGTCGCCAGCGACAGAAACAGCGCACAGAAAAGGGTCAGAAACCGGGTCATCCGTCCTCCATATGCAGAAGGATGCCCATCGCCAACAGCACCGAGGCCACAGGCGGCGCCCAGGCCGCCAGTATGATCGGCAGTTGGCCGTTTTCGCCCAGGATTTGCGCGAAGTTGCGGATGTAATACAGACCAAACCCCAGCATAATCGCGGCCAGTACCGAAATGCCGGTATGGCCGAACCGGGTATGGCGCATGGTAAAGGCCGAGGCCACAAGAACCATGGCAATCAGAAACAGCGGGCGGGCCAGCTCGATTTGTAGCCAAACCGCATGACGGCGGGCCGAAAACCCGGCCTCTTGCAACTGCTGAATATATTGCGGCAAATCCCACACCGAGATCACCCCGGGCGTGCCAAAACTATCGCGAATCCGATCCTGTGTCAGGGTCGAGGCCAATTTCAACGTGTCGTGTGTGACGGCCGAGCCTTCGGGATTCAGGCCCGCGGTCAGCGGCCAGACCTTGGCATCGGTCAACGACCAGGCCCCATCAGACAGGGTGGCGCTGCGGGCCTCGATCCGGCGCACCGGGCCTCCCTCGGGGGCATAGGCCAGAAAGGTGACATCAAAAAGCGTGGTGCCGTCCGCATTGGCGTTGCTGGCGCGGATCACCGTCTGCCCTTCGCTGCCGCCCTGGCGCAGCCACAACCCTTCGGAGCTGATCGACAGCACGTCAGAGCCTTCGTTGCGATACCCGTCATAGAGATCATTATACCGTTTCGACGTCACCGATACGATCGGGTTCGCCATGCCAACGACGATGAGCCCGATCAGCGCAGCGACGGTCACCGGCGCTACAAGGCTACGCAGCGCCGAGCGCCCCGCAGCCCGCGCCACGACCAGCTCGGAAGATCGCGACAGGCCAAGAAACAGGGTGATCGTCGACAGGATCATCACCAGCGGCAGGATGTCATAGATCGATTTGGGTGCGTTCAGCAGGGTTAGCTCGAATATCTGTGGCAAGCTCACGCCGCGCGCAGAAAAGCGGCTGATCTGTTCGACCAGATCAATCAGCGCCATCAGCATGAAGAACACGCCCAGAATGCCCAGGAAAATCATCGCAAACTTGCGCGCAAAATAGAGATAGAGCGTCATGCGGCGGCCTCCGGTGCTTGCAGGCGCGGGCGCCGCGCGCGACCGGCCCAGGCCAGCATTGCGACAGCCATCAGGATGCCGGCAACCGAGGGCGCATAGACCAGCGGCCACAGTTCAGGGGCGCTTTCGACGGCATCTGCTGACAGGCCCTCGATCAGCTTGATCACCACCAGCAGCACCAGCGCGGCCACGATCTGTCGCCAGACCCCAAACCGCGAGAAGCTGCCCAAAAGCAGCGTCGCAAACCCGATCAGTGCGGCGGCCAGGCACAGGAAGGCCTGGTTGAACCGGTTGTGCACGGCGACAATCACCCGGCCCACTTGGTCTTGGGCGTTTTGCGCCACGCGTTCGGGATTTATCAGCATGTCCCATGAACTGGCCTGATTGACACCGCGAATTTGCTCCTCCGAGGCCCGGATCAGCGCGGTGATGTCATAGGAAAAATCGTCAAAATGCGTGGTGAACAGGCGGTTGCCGTCGCGGGTAAAGCTTTGCGACATGCCATCCAGCATCACCAGTTTCACCTTGTCGTTCTGGTTCAGCAAATAGGCGCGCGTGGCAGTAAACGTCTGGGCGCTGTCCGGTTTGCGCCGATCCGACAGGAACACGTCCTCGAGCGTCCCGTCAGGCGTGATCTGGCGAATAAAGAAGGTCACGCCCTCGGCCGGGTGCAGAAATGTGCCCTCGCTCAGCAGTCTCGCGGTGATGTTTTCAGCGATCTCGGCCTCGCGGTTTTGCATCTGATACAGGCTGGCTGGTACCAGGAAATGCGTCAGCGCGGACATCATCACCCCGACGATCAGCCCGTAATACACCACGGGTCGCGCCAACCGCCACGGGCTGAACCCGGTGGCTTGCATCACCACCAGCTCGGATTCGTTGCTCAGCCGGTTGGTGATATAGACCGAGGCCGCGAACACCGCCATCGGCAGCACGATGCGGATCACGTTGGGCAGGGTCAGGGCGGTGAATTCCAGGAACACCATTGCGGATTGGCCATCGCCCACCAGACGGTCAAACAGCCGCACGGCCCGGTTGATCCAATAGATCGACACCAGCACCAGCGAGAAGAATCCGAACAGGACCAACAGCTGTGACAGCATGTATCTGTCGAATTTGGCCAAAATACCCCCCCGGGAATGACATTTTCTCAGCAGTGTTACCCCAACCGGTCCCGGGGGAAAACTGCTATCTGGTCAAGGTGGCAAGGTCACGCTAGGACTCTGTCCAAACCTGTTTTGGAAGGAAGCCGCATGACCACCCCCGTAAGCGTTCAATTTGTTGAGACGGATATCGAAAAAATCGCCGAGGCCGAGGGCCGGATCGCGGTGGTTCTGGGCAGCCGGGGCAACCTGCACGCTGGCGCGGCGCGCGTGAACCGGTTGTGCAAAGGGGCGCTGAAACGCTTTATCGGATCCGACGCCTTTGCCGACATGAAGCCCGGTGACATGAAGTCAATCAGCTGGCCAGTCGGCATGGCCGCCGAGGCGATCGACGTGGTCAAACTGGACAAGGGCGCCAAATCCCCCGAGGTGCGCAAATCGGGCGCTGCCATCGGGGCGGCCAAGGGCAAGAAACCGCTGCTGGTGCTTTGCAATAACCTCAACCGCGCCGAAGAGCTGGCGCTTGGCGTTTCCCTGCGCAACTATGCATTTACCGCCCGTAAAAGCGCCGAGGCCGAGCCCGTGGGCGACGTGACCTTCATGGTCAACACACCTGATGATGTGGCCGCGCGCTTTGCCCCGCTGAACGCCGTGGCCGAAGGTGTGTTCTTTACCCGGGATCTGGTCAGCGAACCAGCCAACTATCTGACCACCACCGAATTCGCCAACCGCCTGGACGCGCTGACAGACCTGGGTCTGGATGTCGAAGTGCTGGAAGAAGACAAGCTGGCCGAGCTGGGCATGGGCAGCCTGTTGTCTGTTGGCCAGGGCTCGGACAGCCCCTCGAAGGTCGTGGTCATGCAATGGAACGGTGGCGGGGACGAAGCCCCCCTGGCGCTGGTCGGCAAAGGCGTGGTGTTTGACACCGGCGGGATCTCGCTGAAACCGGCCGCTGGCATGGAAGACATGACCATGGATATGGGTGGCGCGGGCGTTGTGGCCGGTGTCATGAAAACTCTGGCCATGCGCAAGGCCAAGGCCAATGTTGTCGGTCTGGTGGGCCTGGTGGAAAACATGCCGTCGGGCAATGCGACCCGTCCGGGCGATGTGGTGACCTCGATGAAGGGCGACACGATCGAGGTGATCAACACCGACGCCGAGGGCCGCTTGGTTCTGGCCGATGTGCTGTGGTACGCGCAGGATCGCTTTGCGCCTGCGGGTATGATCAACCTGGCGACGCTGACCGGCGCGATCATCATCGGGCTGGGGCATGAAAATGCTGGGGTGTTCTCGAATGACGATGGGATCTGCCGCAACTTCCTGAAAGCCGCCGAGTCCGAGGGCGAGGGCGCGTGGCGGATGCCGCTGGGTCAGGCCTATGACAACATGATCAAGTCCAACATCGCCGACATCAAGAACACCGGTGGGCGGCCAGCAGGATCGATCACCGCGGCGCAATTCCTGAAACGCTTCGTCAAGGATGAAACCCCGTGGATTCACTTGGATATCGCGGGTGTGGCCAGCGTGAAGGCCCCAACGACCTACGCCCCCAAGGGCGCAACGGGCTGGGGTGTGATGGCGCTGAACCGGCTGGTCCAAGACGTCTATGAAGCCAAAGACGAGGCCTGATCCCCGTGGGCGCCGTCTATTTCTATCACCTGACGCGACAGCCGCTGGAGGCCACGTTGCCCATGTTGCTGAGCAAATCGCGTCAGGCGGGCTGGACGGTTGCCGTGCGCGGACAAGATGCCGGGCGCATGGAATGGCTGGATCAAAAACTGTGGCAGGGCCCCGATGACGGGTTCCTGGCGCATGGTCTGGCGGGCGGTCCGCATGACGCGTTGCAGCCGGTCTTGTTGACCACGGGGCCAGCGGCCAATGATCCGCAATGCCTGATGACGATCGATGGCGCGCCCGTCAGCGCTGACGAGGTAAGCAAGATGGAGCGGGTCTGCGTCCTGTTTGACGGGACCGACGACGAGGCCGTCCAAAATGCACGGGTGCAATGGAAAACGCTGACAGATGCGGGCTGTTCGGCGCAATACTGGTCAGAAGAATCCGGTCGATGGGAGAAAAAGGCTGAAAAATAGAGCCTTAGGCGTCAAAGCTTATCTGGTTAACAGCAAAGCATCCGGTGTGATCTCGATTTTCGAATATCGCTGAAGATAAGACATGCCCAGCAAGGATGTGTCCATCTCTCCTTCATTCACCCAGGCATAAATATTCGTATCATTATAATGGCCTACGGTGAATTCTTTAAGTGATACGCGCGCTGTCCTGACCGGTCCATTGGCCGTCACTGCCTCGCCGACAAAGGCCAGCTGGTCACGATCTAACCCGACGCGCTCGGCGTCATTCAGCGTCATCACGATACCCGAAGCCCCGGTATCCACAACAAAGCGAATGGGGGCCTCATTCACGATGGCGGTCAGGTAATAGTGCCCATCAGGCGCGCGGGGCAGCTCGATCTGCCCGGTCGTCAGGACCGATTGTTGTGGCAGTGCGGTTCGGCGGATGTCGCCCCACATACCCACGGCCGCGATCACGCCCAAGAAGAGGAACACCCATATCAGCGCGTGCTGAGAAAGCTTGGACAAGCTGCGCGGGCGTTGCGAAATGTACCAGCCGCCCACCGCAATCAAGAGCAGCAATAGATAGGCCAGTCGACCGATTTCCCAACTTTCCATGCTGATTTCCTTTTGGTGGCGCTGACACTCATATAGGGGCGCAGCGCCGGGATTACAGCCTCAGCCGGCCAGACCGAAGGCTCTCAGCCCGTCCAGAACGAATTGCACGGCCAGCGCACATAGCAACATCCCCAACAGACGAGTGACCACGTTGATGCCTGTTTTGCCCAAGGCGCGCTCGAGCCAACCCGCTGTTAAAAATAGCAAAAACGCGATCACCAAAACGCAGATGGTCACGCCCAGTGTCATCGTCAGTCCCATCCAGCCAGGGGTTTGCCCTGCCAGCAGGATCACCGTGGCGATAGAGCCCGGACCTGCGATCAATGGGATGCCAAGCGGAAAAACCGATGGGTCTTCGCTGTGGTCGTCTTCCTCGGCCTGGTCCTTGCGGCGTTTCGTGCGGCGTTGAAACAGCATGTCCAGAGCCGTCAGAAACAGCAGCAATCCCCCGGCGATCCGAAAGGCAGGCATGGAGATGCCTACAAAACCCAGCACGGCCTCGCCGAAAATGGCGAACAGACACAAGACGAAAAACGCGACCAGAACGCCGCGCAGCGCAATGGCGCGTCGGCGCTGTTGGGGCAGACCCTGTGTTAGCGCGACGAACATGGGCGTCAGTCCGATCGGGTCAATGATCACGAACAGTGTCACGAACCCGGTGATAAGAAATGCAGTGTCCATGTGCCTATGCTAGCCGGGGGCGTAGGGCGCTGCCAGACCTTAATTGCGATGTCGGAAGAATGAGAATTGCAGAATAATCACAATAAGATACCGGGCAGTCATAAGATTAACCTTTAAGAGTTCTCAGCGACTTCCAGCTTTTCCAAGGCGGTCATCCACAGCTCTTCGGCCCGATCCATGGCTTCGCGCAGCTCGGCGTATTTCTTTTGCAGAACGACGGCCTCGCCCTGACGTTCGGCGAACAGGCTGGGATCGGCCAGACGGGTCTGGAGCTTTTCATCCATCTCGTTCAGCTTCTCGATCCGGGCCTCGCATTTACGTACATCCGACCGCAGGGCCATCAGCTCGTCCCGCGAAGCCTTTTTACGGACAGCAACAGGTTTGGGTTTCTCGGGCTTGGCTGGCTTATCGGATTGCAGCAGCATCTTGCGATAGGCGGGCAGATCGTCCTCGAACGGTTGAACGGCACCGTCATTGACCAGCCACAGCCGGTCCGCGACCATCGACAGCAAGTGCATGTCGTGGCTGACCAGAACCACGGCGCCGGTATAGGCATTCAAGGCCTCCATCAGCGCTTCGCGGCTTTCGATGTCCAGGTGGTTGGTCGGTTCGTCAAGGATCAGCAGATGCGGCGCGGGCAGGGTGGCCAGCAGCAGCGACAGGCGCGCCTTTTGCCCACCGGACAGGCGGCCGACCTCGGTTTCGGCTTGCTCTGCCATCAGGCCAAACCCGGCCAGACGGGCGCGCAGCTTGGCGGGCGTTTGGTCGGGCAACTCGCGCTGGATATGTTGCAGGGGCGTTTCGTCCACATGCAATTCATCGACCTGATGCTGGGCGAAGAAGCCGATCCTAAGCTTGGACGAGCGTGAAATTCGCCCCTCCATCACCGGCAAACGATCCGACAGCAGTTTGGCCAGCGTGGATTTGCCCTGACCGTTCTTGCCCAGCAGCGCGATGCGGTCGTCCTGATCAATGCGCAGGTTCAGACGCTTCAGAATGGGCGTGTCATCATAGCCAACGCTTGCGCCCTCGGTCGAGATAATGGGCGGCGACAGGGTTTCGGGTTCGGGGAAGGAAAACACGGTGCGCGCGGCATCTTCGGGCGCGCGGATCACCTCCATCTTTTCCAGCATTTTCACACGCGATTGCGCCTGTTTGGCCTTGGTCGCCTTGGCCTTGAAACGATCGACAAAGCTTTGCAGATGGGCGCGGCGCGCCTCTTGTTTCTTGGCCTGAGCGGCCTGAATCGCGCGCTGCTCGGCCCGTTGACGCACGAATTGATCATAGGGGCCGGTATAGTAGGTCAGCTTGCGGTTTTCCAAATGCAGGATGGCGCCCACGGCGCGGTTTAGCAATTCACGGTCATGGCTGACGATGATCACGGTGTGCGGATATTTGGCCAGATAGTTTTCCAGCCAAAGCGCCCCTTCCAGATCCAGATAGTTGGTGGGTTCGTCCAGCATCAGATAGTCAGGCTGCGCGAACAGAACAGCGGCCAGGGCCACGCGCATCCGCCAACCACCTGAAAAGGCGCTGCAGGGCATTTTCTGCTCGTCCGCATCAAAGCCAAGACCGCGCAGGATTGACGAGGCCCGCGCCTCGGCCGACCAGGCATCGATATCCGTCAGGCGGGTCTGGATGTCGGCGATGCGGGTCGGGTCGGTGGCGGTCTCGGACTCGGCCATCAGGGCGGCGCGTTCGGTATCGGCGGCCAGAACGGTATCCAGCAGGCTGACCTCGTTTCCGGGCACTTCCTGCGCGACGCCGCCAATGCGTGCGCGGGCCGGGATCTGGATGGAGCCGCTGTCCAGATGCAAATCGCCCCGGATCAGTTTGAACAGCGTGGTTTTGCCCGCGCCATTGCGGCCGATCAGGCCCACTTTGTGGCCTGTGGGAATGGTGGCGCTGGCCCCTTCGAAAATGGGGCGGCCCTCGATGGAATAGTGCAGGTCATCAATCCGTAACATGGCCCCGCAGTGGACCAGCGCCGGGGGGCTTGTCAATGTCGGAATGCAAGGGTGCAGGAAAGCTCTTTATCCCTATGCGAACGCGTGCTAGAGGCGAGCCAGGATTAATCATTTTGAAACAGGAGCGCGCCCCATGGCCATCCAACGCACCTTCTCGATCATCAAACCCGATGCAACCGCCCGCAACCTGACCGGCGCGATCAACGCCAAGCTGGAAGCCGCAGGCCTGCGCATCGTCGCCCAGAAACGCATCCACCTGACCAAAGCCCAGGCCGGCGTGTTCTACGAAGTGCACAAAGAGCGTCCCTTCTACGACGAACTGTGCGAATTCATGGCCTCGGCCCCGATCGTCGTTCAGGTTCTGGAAGGCGAAGACGCCATCCTGAAAAACCGCGAAGTCATGGGCGCCACCAACCCGGCCGAAGCCGCCGAAGGCACCATCCGCAAAGAGTTCGCCCTGTCGCTGGGTGAAAACTCGATCCACGGTTCGGACGCGCCCGAAACCGCCGCGGTTGAAATCGCGTACTTCTTCTCGGGTCTGGAGCTGGTGGGCTAAGCCTTCCGCTCGATCACACCGATCTCATCAAGGGCCGCTTCGAGTTTCGAGCGGCCCTTTTTGCTGTCCGGTTTCTGGGCGGCTTTCAGGGCATCGAATGTCTTGCGCAGGGCGGCTTTTTCCGCGCCCTGGCAATCGTTCCAGGGGCGCCCCTGCAAGCCCATCACCAGCGCATAGTAACCGATGAAATGGGGTTTCGTGCCGTGCGCCATCAGCTGGGCATAGGCTGCGTCTGCGCCCATGTCGCGCAGCTGTTCGGCGCTGTGAATGCCCGCGCGGGCAAAGGAGGCATCCGAGGCCGGGCCAAGGTTGCGAATGGTGGAAACAGGGCTGCTCATGCGGGCAGGTTAGCCTTGTGCGTGGCGGCTGTCATCACCAGGATTTCTATTTTCAGGTCTCAGATGCTGGCGTAATCGGTGAAGATCGGCTTAGCTTGTTGCGGCTCTTTCACCGGCTGGGGGGCCGGCTTCGGGGCGGGAACGGGCATCGGGGCCTGAGGGTGCTGTTGCTGTGCCATTGTTTGGCTCCTTTCATCTGCTCTACACACCGCGCTGCGGGAAAAACTCCCGCAGCGGAACTGGTTACAGGGCAATCCTATCGCAGAAATGGGGCATGCTGAGGGATGGGGCGTGACGGGAACGGGGCTGAAATATGCCGATATATCCGCCACCCGCGCCGTTGGCGCACAGGGGCATTGTAGTAAGGCAGGTCATGAAAAAATCCTTGGTTTAAAATATACCAAGGATGTTAGCGTGCGGGAAATCTGGGCGTAAAGGGGAGGAATTCCCCACCCGCGCCATTTCTGATTGCTTGGAAATATGCCCCGGCAAAGGTGGGCTTTGCCGGGGCCAGAGAAATGAGACCGGGTAATCGCCCAAGTCTGCAACTCTCGACTCTGATCGAGTCCGAGCCGTACATCCCATCTAGAGCGCCAAGCCGCAATAGCGAGAGCACAGATCATTTTTCCTGGGCCTCTGACGGCAATTCCGTCGGACCGCTTGACGGGTGTCCGACAGCGCCGTATTCAACGCTCAGGCGGGCCTGTAGCTCAACGGTTAGAGCAGAGCGCTCATAACGCTTTGGTTGCGGGTTCAAATCCTGCCGGGCCTACCAGCCTACCACATTGAGGTTTCTCAGGTGCGATAGGTTCCATTTCCCGCCTAGAAAATCGTTTTATTTCAATCTTCTCTGTTGGAATCGACTTGTTGTTTGTCCCATACAGTCCCATGCCAGCCCAGCCCATAGGGCACCCAAAATAGGGCATCGGGGTATCTCAGTGCCCTATTTGTTATTAGTTGCTCGAGAAATGTTGTGATGCTGAGAGAGCAGGCGTACTCGGCGAACCATTGCGGCTAGCATCGATGCCCCCCGAAGCTCGCTTTGGCAGTTTGCTGCCATCTCAGCCTGATCCTCCCCCTCTGAAGTGGTCCGGCCCTATAGTAAGGGAACGGAGGATTCGGATGGCTACGAAGAGACACAAGCCGGAAAAGATTGTCACTAGGCTTCGGCAGATTGAAGTGCTTGTCGGGCAAGGCAAGTCACGGGTGGATGGACGTGCCGATGAGAAGCGTCTGGTCGCGGACATGATCGAGCTGGCGCGTTAGTGCGGCTGCTGCGGTTATCGTCGGATCGCGGCTTTGCTGAGAGGCGCGGGCTGCCTCAAGCGACCTGTTCATCATGCAGGGTGTGACGGCTTACATCCGGTCTGACGACGGCCCGGAGTTCTTGGCTCAGGCCGTTCAAGATTGGATCAGGGCCCTCGGCGCAAAGACCGCCTACATCGCGCGCAGGTCACTTTGGGAGAACGGCTACTGCAAAAGCTTCAGCGCCAGGTTCCGCGATGAACTGCTCAACGGAGAAGCCTTCTACAGCCTTCGGGAAGCGGAAATCCTGATCGAGCAATGGAGGAAGCACTACAATACCAAACGACCACATAGTGCCTTGGGCTATCGCCCTCCCGCCCCGGAAACCATCATCCCGATGGACCCGAGACCAGTCATGCACTATCTGTGAAAATGGACCACTCAGGTGGGGCTGATCAAGCATTCGATCCGAGGTACGCATGTTTCTATTAGCCAACAGCTTATGCGCAAGTATCTGGACGAATTCACTTTCCACGCAAACCATCGCGAGGAATCGAAGCTGATATTTGATCGTCTTGTGGCTGCGTTTTTTTTTCACGGTCGCGGCGGTTTCAACGAATTCCGCCGCACTGATTGAGCCAACGCCACGCGCTTTCTCTTGGGAGATAAAGTCTTCTATTTGCCCAGTTTTCAGTGGTTTTTACAGAGATAACGTGCTGGATTCGCTCCAATATTCTTGACTTGCAATCGATTGTACCATAGAAAAGACGGGAAGGCACCGCAGGGCCTCCCCGTCGCCGTAACTCGCAAGTTACGGCATCAGGCTCTTAAAGCGGTTTGCCACATAGGGATACTCCTTAATCCTGCGTCCCGCGCGGAACTGGTTTGAGGCCAAGAATACCCAGAGGGTCGTGACCCCTCTGGGTATTCGCTTCTCCGGCCTCTGCGGAGGCTGGATTCTGATGAGGGTAAGAAAGGTCTTGTGCGACCTTATTCACCCAATCTGGTGGTTGCGTTGATTGAATACCTTGAGCGGCGGGCGGCAATTCGCGCACATCTTGCGACGCATCAGTTTGCGGCAAAAACCATTTACCACCACGTTTAACAACAACGCCTTCTTTCTTCATGCGTGAAAGCGTTGACGAAACAGTTGTGTTCCCTGTTTCTCGCCCGTTTTCCGTTAGTAAATGGGCGATTTCAGCGGGTGCAAGCCCCATCCCATCAGGGGCTAGAAGGTCAAGAATTTGCTCTTTGAGAGTCGGGCTGCTGTCAACTGTGGAACGTGACGCATGCGACAACGCAGGCTGACCAGTTAGAACCGCAAGGGCATCTGCAAGAGATTTGTGCTTAGCCTTCGACGCCTTAAGGGCTTCCGCCATCTCAGAAATCTGGCGGTCTGTTTCCTCGAGCTCTCGCTGGAGCACATCTATGGCTGGATTCGTTATCATGCACACCATATAGAAGGAAGGTACGTCATGCGTCAAGCGCCTTGTTTAGACTTATGCGGCAAGTCGTAGGTAGCAACTGGTGACGTAGTTTGCGTCAAGCGGTACGCCCCAGCAGAAACATTCCGAGAATTGATAAAAGGGAGCCCTGAGTTTAGGTTCTGCTGCGTCACTGATATGTTTCGACGCCAAATCGAAATGGTTCTATCTACTTGATCTGCTACCTGAGGTATTGTCGCGAGCATCATATTTACTAACAATATCAAATATTTACATATATATGATGCCGGGCCTACCACGTATCTCGCATTGAAACAGCCCTGCAGAGAGCACCCGTTTTGGGCGCCAAAAGTTTACGTTGCGTTAACCTGTTGGTCGTGCGACACTACCTATGGGAGAGAGGTAAACTGCGCGAGCATTTTGGAGGGTGAATGGACGTGATCCCACACTTAGAGGTTCTCGATCAGTCGAGGCCGGCGAGGGATGTGCCAGTGCCAAAGCGCAAGCCTCCGGGAGCGGGGCTTGCACTTGCCATTATATTGGCGGTGATTTTTTGGAGCTGTGTCATCGCGTTTGCGATCGTGGCCTGGCCGTAGTTTAGCGCGCGATAACGATATCTGCCCGCAAACCGCCCAGCGTATCACTTGAGCCCAGGCGCAAAACGCCTCCATGGGCGCGGGCGATGTCTGAGGTTATGGCCAGCCCCAACCCCACGCCGCCTCCTCGGTTCTGGTTGCGCGCGCTGTCCAGACGGGTGAAGGCCTTGAGGGCCTGTTCGCGTTTTTCAGGGGGTATGCCAGGACCGTCATCCTCGACCCGGATCCGCAGAGATTTTTCAGTGAGCGTGACCGAGACCTGCACTTTGCCGCCGTACCGCACGCCGTTTTCAATCAGATTGGACAGGGCGCGACGCATGGCGGTTGAGTTCAGCTGCACGATGCCTTCGCCGGTTTCCTGGATCAGGGTGACGTCCTGATTGGCGCGCTTGGCATCTTCGACCACGCCCCGAACCAACTGCATCGGGTCGGTGGGCTCGGGATCGCCCTCGGCGGCCCCACGAGAAAAGGCCAGGAACTCGTCCAACATCCGTTGCATATCATCCACATCACGCAACAGATCGTGGGCGTCGTCTTCTTCCAGCATGGACAGCCCCAGGCGCAGCCGTGTCAGGGGGGTGCGCATGTCGTGGCTGACACCTGACAACATCTGTGTGCGCTGTTCGATCTGCCGATCAATCCGCGCCCGCATGTCCAGAAACGCGTTGCCCGCCGCGCGGACCTCGGTGGCACCGGTGGGGCGATAAGGCAGCGAGCGCCCCTTGCCGAAGGCCTCGGCGGCGCGGGCCAGGCGGGTGATGGGCCGCAGCTGATTGCGCAGATAGATAAAGGCGATCAGCGTCATCAGCCCGCCAAAGAACACCATATGCACAAACAACTGATGCGCGTTCGAGGCCGACAGCCGCGCCCGATCCAGCTGTAGCACCACCTCGCCCTGGGGGGCGTCCACGAACAATAGGGCGTCATAGTCATCCGGCAGGGAAATCCCGGCCAGCTCGGGCAGTGCGGCCCAAAGGCTGGATTCCACATACAGCCCCGTAACGTCGTACCAGCGCCGCATACCTTTGGGGGCAGGGGGCGTGGTGCCCGGCGGGAACACAGTGATTTCCAAAGGGTCAGACAGGGGCCGCAGATGCGACGTGATCTGCATCCCCACCAGATCCGGCGGCAAATCATCCAGCAGCAGACGCACTTCGCGCACCACGGTCTGGGTCATCTGGCGGGTCACGCCCTCGAAGTGACGTTGCATGAAGACGACTGACACCACCAGTTGCAAGGTCACAACCGGCAGGATCAGGATCAATGCCGCACGGGAATACAGGCCGCGGGGCAAATAGCGTTTGAGCCAGCGAAAGAACATGGGCTAAACCTAACCGGCGAGCGATGGGAGAGGAATACACGATGTTGCCACCGGACGATTTCAATCCGCAGCCGGGGGTGGCCGAGACATTGGCTCCGGGGTTGCGCCGCATTTTGGCACCCAATCCCTCGCCGATGACCTATCGCGGTACGAACACCTATCTGCTGGGCGAACGTGACATCGCGGTCATTGATCCGGGCCCCGACGATCCGGTCCATCTGCAAGCGATTCTGGACGCGCTGCATTCTGGGCAGCGGGTGTCGCATATCATTGTCACCCATGCGCATCTGGACCACTCGCCTCTGGCGCGGGCCTTGTCCGCACGCACCGATGCACCGGTCTATGCCTATGGGGATTTTCGCGCAGGCCGTTCCGCAGTGATGGAGGATCTGGCCACCAAAGGATTGGCCGGCGGGGGCGAGGGTGTGGACGCGTTGTTTGCCCCTGATATCAACGTCGCGGACGGCACCGAAATTCAGGGCGATGGTTGGGCGTTGCGCGCGCTCTGGACTCCGGGCCATTTCGGGAACCATTTGTCCTTTGAATGGGAGGACGCGATCTTTACCGGAGATCTGGTCATGGGCTGGGCCAGCTCTCTGGTGTCACCCCCCGACGGAGACCTGACGGATTTCATGCGATCTTGTGAGCGACTGCAGGGGCATCACGCGCAGGTATTCCACGCAGGCCACGGCGCACCGGTTTCGAATCCGGCCGAGCGGGTCGAGTGGTTGCTGGCGCATCGTCGGGGGCGGGAAACGGCTATTCTTCAAGTGCTAGAGCAAACCCCAGGCACCGCCCGCAGCCTGGCCGAGCGGATCTATACAGAGACGCCCCCCGCCTTGATGGGGGCGGCCGCGCGCAACGTCTTTGCGCATCTCGTTGATCTGGTAGGGAAAAATCAGGTCGAACCAGAATCCGAGCTGTCCGAGGCCGCGCGTTTTATGCTGAAATGACTCCAGAACCCAGCGCCCTGAATTTTTTCGGAAAAATGACACAAAAGGCACTGGACGTCGGAAAAACTCAAAGCTATACACCGCCCCATGTTCCGGCGTAGCTCAGCGGTAGAGCAGTTGACTGTTAATCAATTGGTCGTAGGTTCGATCCCTACCGCCGGAGCCAATCAACCACTTGGTTGTAAAGAAAAAATGGCGATCCTCCGGGATCGCCTTTTTTCGTTTTTGCAACGATTTTGCAACGCGCTTCAAAGTTGCTAGCAGTCACCCAAGAAACAATCGGCACACCAATCAGGTTCTCTTCCCTCAAACATTTCTGCCCTAGGCAGTTCGCGCATGTTCCCCTTTGGTTCAAATAGTGGTGCCAACAATTAGCGCCAATCAACCTTGCGAGTACTATATGTCGAAACGCCTCTTCATCAGCCATTCATGGTCCTACAGCGAGCGGTACAATTCCATGACCAGCCTGCTGAACAATCGCCCTTACTTCACATGGACGAACTACTCTGTGCCTGAAACGAAAGCATTTGGACCGATGGCCAACCATCGTATGAAAGAGGAACTTAGCCAACAAATTCGCCCGGTCAACTGCGTGATCATTATTGGGGGCATGTGGACGAACCATAGCGATTGGATCCAGTTTGAGATGGATTTTGCCGAGAGTATCGGAAAACCGATCTTGGGCGTGCGTCCTCGTGGCGCAAGGATGATGCCATCGGCCGTTGTGGCAAAGTCAGACAGAGTTGTTAATTGGAATTCCGATTCCATTGTCGCCGGAATTCGGGAGATCTCATGACCAACACGACCCTTGATTTCCCGGCCCTATACAATAGCGCGAATGAAGCGTCCGCTTCTGCCCAAAACACCTTCTGGTGGACCATCAGGGCCGAGTACTTCTTGCTCTTTTGTGTCGCCTCCCTGAGTGCGACGAGAAGCCTGTCAGGGTTGAACCCTCTTGCTCTGACCCTCCTCCTTGTGGTCCTAGCTGGTTTGTTCGTTTTCAAAGTCTATAAGAAACTCGATCAAGATTGGTATCGGTGCCGTGCCCTTGCAGAGTCGGTGAAAACCTCAACGTGGCGCTTCGCCATGCGATCTCACCCCTTTGGAGATGCCAAGAGCGTAGAGCAGCCCAAAGCAGAATTCAGGAATTTGCTTCGTGACATCCTGAAAGCAAACCATCACTTTGCCGAAAACTTGCAGAACGCAGACGCGGATCAATTCACCGCGTCCATGCTTTCGATACGACAATTGCCGCTTGAGGAGCGCCTTGCGTTCTACGTTGAGAACCGCATTGATGATCAGCGACGCTGGTACTCAAAGAAATCGAAGGCGAACAAGAACGCGTTCAGATTCTGGGTGATCGCCACCATTGTTGTATATGTGCTAGCAGCGATCTCTCTTAACTCGGATCAGCTCGGAATTGGATGGGCAACATACGCTTTCGATCCATTGGTCGTGGTGGTGACATCGGCCATCGGCTGGATGCAGATGAAACGTCATAGCGAGCTTATGGCAAGCTACAATCTGACTGCCCACGAGATCGGCATAATTCGAAGCAACTCTGATTCCGTAAAGGCCGAACAGGAGTTTTCAGATTTTGTAAACGAAGCTGAACTGGCATTCTCTCGCGAACACACCCAATGGGTAGCGCGGCGTGATGCAACCTAGAATTTTTTCTTCGACCAGCATTTTCCGAAATCTTAGACATCAATATGACCACCCTAAAAAAACACCTTCTTGAACATGTGGCCGATCTGCCGAGATACTTTCTGCGGCGAAAACTGAAAAGCAAACTCAAGGATCAGGGCATTGAGGACAAAGCGCTGTTGAGTGCTCTGACTGAGCATATTTTGACTAAGAGTGACGAAGAGTTCAGTTGGGACGACGGTGATGAAGGCACAACGAAAGACCTAAGCATTGCCTTCACCGAAGAAGACGGCGATGAAATCATGGAGTCACTCGACCGTTTTCTCAAAGACGGGCTGCCAGAAGTGGTAAAGAACTCCATGCAAGACGGCGCCAAATCTTTGGTACGAGAGCTTGAGAAGAGATGGCCAGAACAGAAAGTCCATGAGCGGAATGACGTGCGCTATTTTCGCGACCGCATTGACCTTCGGTGGTCAAAAGGATTGGACCCGCTTCGCATGATGCTCACCGCGTCACGAGAAATCGGACAGGACTTCGCAGACCGGTTGGCGCGCTCAAAGGCAAAGACAGGAATTGCAAAACGCCAAGCTCTGGTGATCCTTCACATGCGGGCCTGCCAAACAACGTTGGAAATATTAACTCTTTTGGAAAACGGTCTGGCGGATGGTGCTTATGCTCGTTGGCGCACGCTCTACGAAATCTCCGTTGTTGCGTTTGTAATCGACCGCTTCGGAGATGAGATCGCCGAGCGCTATTTGGCTCACGACGTAGTCAGCATGCGGGAAGCCTTAATCAATGAATTCCGGCATGAGGGCAAGGAGTATGATCCGAGCACGCTGGAAGGCGACCTAAAGGAGCTTGAATTTGATTTTCAGAATCTCGTGGCGAAGTTCGGCAAGTCGTTTGCGGGTCAATACGGGTGGGCTGCTCATAATCTGCAATCCAAAGCCCCCCGATTTAGCGATCTTGAACGAGCCGTCGATTGGGACGCGTTACCCCCAGACTATAAGTGGTCAAGCTACAAAATACACGCTGGCATAGCTGGTGGAATAAGGGGACTCGGATCAATTGGCGGTCATCCCTTTATACATGGTGGCGCGTCCAATGCGGGGATTGATGTTCCAGCAGTTAACACCGCCTATTCCCTCCTTCATGTAACTTCGTTGGTTTTTGGGAAGCGTGACGAATTGGAGAATGCGATCCAAATGCAGGCGCTGGCATTACTACGCGACAAGGTTGCAAAGGCGTGTGGCAAGGCTGCGAGGAGGTTGGAAAGGGAAGAGATGGAAATACGGACAGGATTGGTCGATTAAACTCAATCCCCGGTTGACCCGGTCGCCTGACCGGCACTTATGAAACATGCCTCCATCAACCGATGCCTTGGGGGCAGAAATGATTTCCATCCAACAGATAGATTGGCCCGCTGACGCGAAGGCTCGCCTCGCAGCCCGTTCCAAGCCTCCAATGCGGAGGCGTGGATGAAACACCAGACCTTCGAACAGATCGACGAAGCCGCCCAGTGGGCGGCTTCTTCCGTTCCAGAGCATCTATCGGCCCGGTCGATCAAGGAGCCTTGGGTTGGCGCGCTGCTGATGGTCGTGGCGGCGTTGCCGCTGATCTACCCGCCCCTCGCGTGGGCGCTCGTGCCTGCCTTCGCGGCAATCCTTGCCCTGCGCGTCGGCGCGTTGATACCGTGGCGGGACGTGCCGTCGCCAGAACCCGAACGCTGGCCGTCCTTGACGATCCTGCTGCCCGTCTACCGCGAACCGTCGGTCATTGCAGAACTCGCCCGCGCGATGCGCGCGCTCGACTACCCGTCGCCCGAGATCGTGCTGCTTGTCGAGGAAGACGACCACGAGACGCGCGCTGCCCTCGACTTCTGGCCGTATCGCGTCCTCGTCGTCCCATACGGAAAGCCGCGCACAAAACCGCGCGCCGTGAACTACGGGCTGCTTCACACGCGCGGCGAAGTGGTGGTGATCTTTGACGCGGAGGACCGCCCCACACCAGACCAGCCGAAGCGCGCGGTTGCACGACTGCTCGCTGATCCTGACTGCGCCGTCGTGCAAGCCGTCCTTGCCTGTGATGACCTGCCCCCCGAGGCTCCCTCATTCATAACGAGAGTCTGCGGGTCTGGTTTTCATAGTCTTGGTCGTCAATTTGGGCAAGCGCGCCGGACGCGGAGCTCTCAAATTGCTCAAGCGTTCGGCGCGCTTCTGCGGGCGTTTTGTTTCCGAGAGATGAGTGCGGCCTGACGTTGTTGTAGTCGTACCGCCAGAGCGCCAGTTTTCGACGCGCATCATCCAGACTTTCGAACATCTCTTCATTTAGACATTCGTCGCGCAAGCTGCCGTTGAATGACTCGATGAAGGCATTCTGCTGTGGCTTGCCCGGATCAATGTAGTGCCAGTCGACGCCGTTGTCGTTCGCCCATTTCAGGATTGCCCGGCTTGTGAACTCAGTCCCGTTATCGCTGACAATGCTGGCAGGCTTGCCATAGATACGCACAAGCGCATCCAACTCACGCGCAACCCGGGCACCCGAGATGCTGGTGTCGGCCATCAGGCACAGGTTCTCACGGCAGCAATCGTCATTGACGGCCAGGATGCGGAACCGGCGTGATGCCCCGAACGTGTCCGACAGGAAGTCCATCGACCAACGTTCGCCTGGCCTCAAAGCCTCTGGCATTGGTGTTCGAGACCCACGCGCCCGTTTCCGTCCACGCCGTCGCCGAACGCCCAGCTTCTCCTCGGTGTACAGCCGATACAGCTTCTTGTGGTTCATCACGTATCCTTCGCGCTCCAGCATCACGCCGATCCGGCGGTAGCCAAACCGACGCCGTTTGGCCGCGACGGCCTTCATCTCCTTGCGTATCTCAGGATTGTCCGGCGGGCGTTCACGCCGGACCGTCTTCGGATCGACACCGACAAGTCGGCAGGCCCGGCGTTGCGAGATGTCATGATCCCGCATCGCCCTGAGCGCTGCCTCTCGCCGCTCATTCGGCGTCGTCAACTCTTTCCCAGCAAATCCTTCAGCACAACGTTGTCCAGCATGGCATCGGCCAGCAGACGTTTAAGCTTGGCGTTCTCGTCCTCCATCGCCTTCAGCTTGGCCGCATCAGACACTTCCATGCCGCCATACTTGGATTTGAATTTGTAGAACGTGCCCTGGCTCAGGCCATGCTTGCGGCACACCTCCGCCGTCGGAATCCCGGCTTCTTGTTCTTTGATCATCCCAATGATCTGGGCTTCAGTGAAACGGCTCTTTCGCATTTGTTTGCTCCTTCAAGAGGTTGAGCAAACTCTACATTAAAGTGCGGGGGATTTCGGGGGGCAGGTCAGGAAGGCAAGTCGGGGGCGTTGATTTGTGTTGTCATGGAAATGGAGACCCTGGTCATAGAAACGGCCTGGATGATACCGACGACCGACATTCCGACCGTGGCCACCAACCGTCCGAATAAATACGTGCTGGCGCCCAAAGGTCTCATTCCCCATCCCCGATCACTCAGACCAATGGCGTTCACGGGCTCACTCAGCTGAATACTGCTTGCGCGTGGCGCGGCGGATGTCTTTGACGACCTTCTCGCCGTGGCTCTTGCGGGTTCCGGGTTTCTGTCTCATCTCCACTCCTTGGTGGTTACGATGTGCCAGAAAGCCTCCCTTATCAAATCAGCCCAAACTGTCCCGTTGGCGCTGACGTCAGACAAAGGACTCAGGTCAGCCAGACGATTGCCCGCGCCGAGGGCAAGGCCTTGTTCCCAGAACTGGCGCGGCGTGTTGACCGGATCGAGCTGACAGGCGAGGCCATTTGGCGCCCCAACAACGCGGTTCATTCCCTGGATCAACTTCCTCTAAGATGGATCGCTTAGCAACCGAGGCCGGTCTGTCGTCGCTGTGAGGCGATCAACGTCCAGGTCCCGTCAGCGGGCAATCGCGATGTTCAACAGGACCTGACGTTTTTCGGATAGAGCGATATCGACGGCGCGTTCCAATGCTGCGGGAAGATCAGCACCGTCGGTAATGGTTTCGGTGTAGGCGCGGCTGGCACGGGCAGTTTGGGTGAAGTCAGGGCTGGGGCGCAAAGAGGTCATTGGCAGCTCGTTCGCTTGCCGTGCGCTGCCATCGGGATAGAGCCCCTCGACCGAGGCGCGCACAGCGCCCCATTCTTCGTTGTTCAGCACCAGAATGATCACCGGCAGATTGTTTGCCTCGGCGATGAAATGGCAGGCTGTGGGGTTCGAAAACATATAGCTGCCATCGCCCATGGTCGCGAAAACCAAGCGGTCCGGATCGGCCAGTTGCGCCCCCAGAGCGGCGGGAAAACCCCAGCCCAGCCCACCGGAATGGGGCTCTTGGAAATAGCTGTTGTGCTGTGACAGCTTCAGCGGTTGCAGCGGGCAGCCAAGCTCGTGAAACACGGTCGCTTTGCGATCCTGGATGACCTGTCCAAGACAATGTGCGACCCAGTCTTTGGTCATCGGGCTGGTGTTGCCAGCTAATGCATTGCTTAAGCTTTTATCCTTAATAGACTGAGATAAAACGCTAATCGATTCCCTGCGATGGCTCATATCGGGCGCGTTTTCCGAAAGCTCACGAACCCTGTTGATCAAAGCAGGCAGGGTTTGTTCAGTTGCTCCGCCCAGCGTGATATCGGCGCGAAAGTTGCGTACGGGCGTGCGTGAGAACAAAGGATCGGGCCCCAGCTGAATGACGGTCGCGTCTGCGGGCGGGCTGGATGTCTCGGGGAACCACGGGGCCAGTGAATCGATCACCAGCACCACATCCGCCTGCGACAGCCATGGTTCAGGGTCGGCTCCGATCTGCATCGGATGCGCGATGGGGATGGCCAATTGATTGGACCAGTAATGCGCAAGCGGAATGGCGAAATCCTGGGTGAAGGCGCTGAGCTGCGCGAAGGCCTGGGCGCTGCCGGCGCCGCGCTGCGCGATGATCAAGGGCGCTTTGGCCTGGGCGAGGGCGGCAGCTGCGCGTTCGAGCGCGCCCGGGTCCGCGGCTATTTGAACCGGGGCCATTGTGCTTGGGGCATCCATGCCCTCGGTTGGGCCGGGCTGGCACAGAACCTCACGCGGCAAGCTTAGATAGACAGGGCCTTTGGGCGTTGAATTCGCGATGGCCCAGGCGCGATCCAGGACCTCGGCAATCTGTTCGGGGAAGCGCAGTTCGTAATCCCATTTGGTCGTTTCCCGGATCAAAGCCGTCTGGTCAAACATTTCCTGGCCCCAACCGATAGGCACGGTGCGCGCGCCAAACCGCCCGCGTTCCAGGGTCGGCGTTCGCCCCGACATCAGGATCATTGGGATCTGGTCGCACCAGGCATTGATCGCGCCGGTGACACCATTGGACAGACCGACATTCGTGTGCAGCATCACCGCCTGAGCCTGCCCTGAAATCTGGTAATACCCGTGCGCCATCGACACGGCGGCATGTTCGTGCGGTGCGATGATGGGCTGGGGCAGGTCATGACCGGCGGCTTTGGCGGCGGCATATCCTTCGATGATGGGCGGAAAATCGGTGCCGGAATTGGTAAAAACATAGTCCACACCCAGAGCCTTGAGCTTGCCAAACAGTGCCGCGCCGGCGGACAGGCGGTCTTGGTTCGGTTCAGTCCCGGACATGTGTGCTCTCCCTCGTTCCCTTGTGTCAGCTAGGCGTATTTCAGGGGCTGATTGCAAGGAAATTCGTAAAGAAATCATAGGTGATAGACGGGTTATCCCCTAGACTAACCCCAGCGAAGACGGAGGAGGGAAGCGATGGAATTTGGACTGGAAAACAAGGTCTGCCTGATCACCGGAGGGGCGGGCAGCATCGGCCGGGCCTCGGCAGAGAAGATGTTAACGCAGGGCGCCAAAGTGATGCTTGTGGATCGGGACGCGGCGGCCTTGTCCGAGGCCGTCGACGCGTTGGCGCAGAAGGGGGCGGTGCAAAGCTGCGTCGCGGATGTCTCGGATGATGCGGATGTTGCCCGCTATGTTGCGAAGACGCTGGATGCCTATGGCCAGATCGACGTGTTGTTCAGCAATGCGGGCAATTTCGGCACCGTTGCCCCGATCGAGGAGTACCCGACCGAGGTGTTCGATCAGGTGTTGGCCGTGCATGTGCGCGGCGCGTTTTTGGCGGCCAAACACGTGGTTCCGCATATGGGGCAGGGCGGCAGCATCATCATCACCTCCAGTGTTGCCGGGCTGCGTGGTGATCCGGGGGTCTATGGCTATATCACGGCCAAACATGCATTAACCGGGCTGATGCGGGTGCTGGCCAAGGATCTGGCGCCGCGCGGCATTCGGGTGAACACGATCAATCCCGGTCCGGTATCCAACGGGTTTCAGCAGCGGGTCGAGGACGATCTGGGCGAAATCATTGGCCGCGATGGCACTGAATTCTTTGACGAAATCATCCCGATGGGGCGTCACGCCACCCCCGAGGAGGTGGCGCGCTCGGTTTTGTATCTGGCCTCGGATCAAAGCAGCTTTACCACCGGGACGATCCTGTCCGTTGATGGCGGGATGAGCGGATAAGGTCAGCGGCCCCCCTAGTGGGCCGCCAGTCCGGCACCCTCTTCGACGGCATCAATCCCGAAATAGGCCTGATCCAGCAGATCGGGGTCCTTGATCAGATTTTCCGCCCGACCGCTATAGCGCACCTGTCCGCCGCGTAGCACCATCGCCTCTTCCGAGACGCTCAGCGCCAAATCGGTGAACTGTTCGATCAGCAAAATGCCCACACCGCGCGCCTTCAGATCGGTGACAAATCCCATCAGCCGTTTTACCACCAGCGGTGCCAGCCCCAGGGACATTTCATCCACCAGCAGGAACCGGGGGCGGCACATCATGGCATGTCCCAGCGCCAGCATTTGTTGCTGACCGCCCGACATGGTGCCCGCGATCTGTTTCTTGCGTTCGGCCAGTTCGGGGAACAGGGCATAGGTATCGGCCAACGTTTCCTCTAGCCCGTCTGCCAACAAGGACCCAGCCGCGCGCAGATTGTCATCCACGCTGAGCTTGGTCAGCACCCGGTGGCCTTCGGGGACGGCGGCGATGCCAGCAGCACGGATCACGTCCGGGCCTTTGCCGGTCAGGTCCGCGCCATCCAGCGTCATCTGCCCGTTCGCCGTGGCCATCATCCCGGCCATGGCCAGAACCAGCTCGGACTTGCCCGCGCCATTTGCGCCCAGAACAGCTGTGACACTGCCCGGGGCCAGATGCAGATCAATCTGATCCACCAGGGTGCGCCCGTCCTGCACGACGCTGAGTTTGTTGAGTTCCAACGCCATCGTTTATACCTCTTCCGTGCCAAGATAGGCCGCTTTGACTTTGGGATCGGCCAGAACCTCGGCGGTGGGGCCAAAGGCGATTTTCTTGCCGAAATCCAGAACCAGCGTGTCCGTGCAAATGCGCGAGATCAGCTCGACATCATGGTCGATCACCAGAACCTGCGCGCCGGTTTCCTTGGGCACGGCCATGATCAGATCGCCCAGCCGGTGGGTTTCCTCGACCGAAAGACCGCCCGCAGGTTCATCGAACATCACCAGTTTCGGGTTTCCGACCAGGCATTTGGCCATATCGGTCAGGCGTCGTTCGAACCCATCCAGCGTGCGCCCCATGCGATCAGCCTTGTCGGCCATGCCGACCAGCTCCAGCATCCGGCGCACCTCGGCCCGTTTTGAGCCCGAGGCCCCGGCATGGTCGATCTGCACCAGAACATTGTCGAACACGGTCAGGTCGTTGGCGATCTCTTCCTTCTGGAACGAGCGCCGCAATCCCCAATGCGCCCGACGATAGGGGGGCAAGGACAGCAGGTTCTTGCCATCCATGTCGATGCGGCCGTCATGCACCTGCACAAAGCCCGACACCACGTTCATCAGCGTGGTTTTCCCCGCACCGTTGGGGCCGATGATGCCATTCACTGGTGCCGTGAACTGGGCCGAGACCTGATCCAGCGCGATGACCCCGCCGAAATGAACGCTGACGTTTTCCACGTTGATCATTGCTCTGCCTCCTTGCTGGGGCTCAGACGGGCCTGAATGGTGTCGATCAACTGACCGGCCAGACCATTGGGGGCGGTGATGATCGCATGCAGCAGACCCGCGCCGAAGATCACAAAGCTCAGATCCGCATCCACGCCCCAGTTGTTCAGCAGGGCAGGCAGGATACGGAACAGCGTGGCCGCGATCAGCGCGCCCAGCCAGTATCGCGCGCCACCAACGATCGCCAAGGCAAAGACCATGACGCTTTCGCTGGCCTTGAAGGTCGCATCATCCAGCAGCCCCAACGAGCCCGCCAGCAAGCCACCCGCCACACCGGCCAGAAGGCCCGCAATGCCAAAGGCCCATGTTTTATACAGGGTGACGTTGACCCCCGCCGACATGGCCGCGGCCTCGGACCGGCGGATCAGCGCCCAGGCGCGTCCGGGGGCAAGCCGGCGATGCGCCTCGATGAACAGGAAACCCAGCAGGACGATCACCACGGTATAGCGGAAATAGGCCTCGGGCGATTGGGCCAGCCAGGGGCGGCGGAACGCATCGGCCGAGCCGGTTTTCACGCCCCAGAAACCTTCGCCCCCATTGGGGAATTGATAGGTGGCAAACAGGATTTCCAGCCCTCCGGCGGCCATCAGGGTCACCAGCGCCAGGTACAGCCCGCGCATCCGCAGGGCGGGCAGGGCCAGCAGCCAGCCAAAGGCCATGGTCACCAGGCCGGACAGGATCAGGTTGACCTCGAATGGCAAGCCATAGGCGTGGTTCAGCCGCAGCATCACCCAGCCGCCGACCCCCATCAGGCCGACTTGGGTTAGGCTGACCATGCCCAAACGGGCATACATGAAGGCCACGCCGCCGATCGCCAGCATGAAACACCCGGTCGAGATAAAGACGCTAAGCCACAGGTTTCCGGCCACAAGCGGCAGAATGACGATGGCGAAGGCGGCAAAGGTCAGGCCGCTCCAGCCTGAGGGCGTGATTTGGAACAAACGCTTATCCATGTCAGTCCCTCCCGCCGAAGGTCAGACGCGAGCCGCGTTGTGACCACAACAGAACCAGCGCGGCAATGACGAAGGGTGCGATGGGGCGCACACCTTTGAGGGTCGAGGACAGCGTCAGCATATTCTCGATCACACCCATCGACAGGCCGCCCACCAGCACCAGCGCCAGGTTGTCCAGCCGTCCGCAGATGGCAGCGGCAATCGAGGGGATCACCATGAAGGTGATGACGGTGGGTTCCAGCCGGATCAGGTCGGCGAACATCAGCCCGGTAAAGCCCGCCAGGACACCCGAGATGCCCCAGGCGATGGTTTCGACCTTCAGGATCGGGATGCCGATTAGCGCCGACAGGTCTCGGTCATTGGCCAGGCTGCGCATTTGCAAGCCCACCTTGGTGCGGCTGAGGAACAGGTAGATGCCGATCACGATCAGGATCGAGGCGGCAAAGACGATCAGGCGGGTCGCGGTCACGCGCAGGCCCAGGAAACGGATGCCGATCTTGTCCGTCGGCAGGGAAATCGAGCGCGGATCGTCGATCCACAGAAAACTAACCAGGCCCAGGATGATCAGCGCAAAACCCAGCGTCGCCACGGCCTTGACCACGGGTTCACGCCAGGCCAGATGCGGTGCGATCATGCGGCCGTAAAACAGGGTGATGGCCAGCGCCATCAGGATGCAGGCGCTCCAGGCGACGGGGCCCCAGACGCCCCATTCGACCAGTTGCCAAGCGGTCATGGCGCCAGCTGCCCCCGCAGCCCCGCCCGAGAAATTCAAAACGCCCGTGGCCCGGAACAGCACGACCATGCCAATTCCGCCCAGCGCATAAAGCGAACCCGTCGCCAGGCCCGAGGCCAGGAACAAGCCCTGTATTTTCATGGGTTTACCCCAGCCGAGCCATGTCAGGATGACGGCCATCAGCACCAGGTAAAGCCCCCAGTTGAGGAGAGTGGTTTTATTCATTGGGGTCCCGCCCGAAGGTTGGGTGCAGCAAGACGCGCGGCCCTGCTGCACCTTGTAGGGTCAGATTGGCTCAGCGCAGGCCAAGCTCTTTTTCCAGGGCGATATGCGGCTCGAAATAGGCGCTGTCATACTCATAGCAGTCGCGCACGATCTCGTAGCCACCCTTGACGATTTTCACCATGTAGCCCGCGTGGTTGGGCATGTGATACTCGGCGTCCCCGACATAGTAGGGGCCACACATCAGGTCAAATTCCAGGCCTTTGATGGCGCGGATCGCATCGCCCACCTTGTCGCGGTCATCCACGTCGGCAGGGTCCATGGCCAGCATGGTTTCGGTGAAGAATTTGGCCGACAGATAACCGGCCTGCGCAAAGGTATCGCGCGGGTCCTCGGGGTTGGCATAGCCGTCCATGACCTGAATCCAGTTCTGAGCGTCCGGGCCGTTGACCTGGAACGGGGCCAGCTCGGCGTTCACATAGACGTGGCCATGCCAGTAATCGCTCAGCTGATCGGGGATCGACAGATCGTACAGCGGAGTCGGCGCGATCCAGTTGAAGGCATCGCGCAGGTCCTGTTCCTCGGCCGCTTTCAGAATGGCCAGGGCCAGACCGGCGGGCTGGTTGATCAGGATGGTGTCAGCCCCCGAGGACACGGCCTCGAGCAGTGCCGAGTTCACGTCCGGCGCTCCGGGGTTCAGCAGCGCCATGCTGCCGTCGCCGCCATTGTCCTTCATATAGTTGATCGAGGCTTCGCAGGACCAGATACCGTTGTTGGGAATGTTCAGACCAATGCACGAGATATTGGTCGCGCCCAGCTCTTCACGCGCGTATTGCACCGCGCCCAGGTTCGAGGGCAGGGGGCCCTGGTTGGTCGACACGATGTTGGGGGTCTCGAAACACTCCGAGATCGCACAGGCCGAGGCCATCACCATGATATCCGCGTCCACATAGGTGCCCGCGTTCACGGCCATCTCGATGAACGAGCCGTTGCCGACCAGCGCGACCGAGTTGGTGTCATTCACCAGTTTCGCAGCGGCTTGGGCGGCCAGTTCGGGGTTCCACTGGTCGTTTTCAACACGGTAATCCACGGGGCGGCCATGGATGCCGCCATTGGCATTCACGCATTTGAAATTGGCCGCGGCGGCGTCGGTGGCGGCCGAGAAGTCGCCGGGGGCCGCGTTGCCATGGATGCCGCCCACGATGATCGGCTCTCCGCTGGCGGCCTGGCCGGTATTGGCGCCACACATCGGTGCCGCCATCGCCGGGGCCGCAAAGCCCATCCCCATCACGCTGGCCAGTGCCAGAAGTTTGCGTTGGTTCGTCATGTTTTCCTCCCTGGAATGACAAAGTCGAATTTTCGGACCCTTCGGGGCCTCTGGTGGTTCGGTAAGGTCAGGCGGCGTTGCGCCTGTCCTCGGTGATCATGTCAGCGGCCTTTTCAGCGATCATGATCGCCGGAGCATTGGTGTTTCCGCTGACAATCTTGGGCATGATCGAGGCATCCACGACCCGCAGCCCTGCAACCCCGTGCACGCGCAGACGCGCATCGGCGACCGCCATAGCGCCCGAGCCCATCGCGCAGGTGCCCACCGGATGATAGACGGTGCGGGCATGTGCGCGGATAAAGGCCTTGATCTGGTCATCGGTCTGGGCCTCGTCGCCGGGGATGATCTCGGTCAGGCGATGCTTGGCAAAGGGCTGCTGGCGCAGGATCTCGCGCGACATGCGCACGGCTTTGGTCATGCGGATCGTGTCGGCCTCGTTGGACAGCAGACCCAGATCGATATCCGGGGCTCCGTCAGGGGCGGTGCGGGTCACGCTGCCTGTGCTTTTGGGGCGCAACAGGCAGGTATGCAGCGACACGCCATGCCCATATTCGAACATCCGCCCGCGATGGCTTTTGCGTCCGGGAATAAAGTGCAGCTGAATATCGGGGCGCGATTCTGCGGCCGAGGTGCGCAGGAACCCTCCGGCCTCGACCATGTTCGAGCTGAGCATCCCCCTGCGCGCGCCGATCCAGCGCAGCCCCTCCAGCGCCAGTCTGGGGGCCGCTTGCAGCGACAGGCCATAGGCCGTGCGGCTTTCTGACTTGCAGATCACCATGACGTCCACATGATCTTGCAGGTTCTGCCCCACGCCGGGCAGGTGATGCACGACCTCGGTGCCCGAGGCTTGCAGTGCAGCGCCGTCGCCTATCCCCGAGCGCAACAGGATATCAGGCGAACCAATTGCGCCCGCCGACAGGATCACCTCGTGGCGGGCCGCAATGGTTTGGACCCCATGCGCGGTGCTCAGCTGTACGCCGGTTGCGCACCCGTCCGTGATTTCGACCCGATGAACCTGCGCTTTTGTGACCACATGCAGGTTTGATCGAGATCGCACGGGGGCCAGAAAGGCCGCGCCGGTGGAATGGCGCCCTCTGGCGTTCTGTGTCACCTGATAGATGCCGACGCCCTCGGGCTCGGGGCTGTTGAAATCATCGCAGGGGCGGTGTTGCAGCTGTTGCGCCGCGTCGACAAACACATGGTCCATCGCGTTGGCGTCGCGCAGGTTTTGCACGGACAGTGGGCCATTGCGCCCGTGGAATTCGTCCGACTTGCCGGGGTCTGCATTGGTCTCGGATTTCTTGAAATAGGGCAGGACAAAGTCATAGTCCCACCCCTGGCACCCTGAGGCGGCCCAATCGTCATAGTCCTGACGATGTCCGCGAATATATATCATGCCGTTGATCGCGGATGAGCCCCCCAGCACCTTGCCGCGCGGGATCGAGACCTTGCGCCCGTTCAGCCCCCTCTGCGGGGTCGAGCTGAACAGCCAGTTGTGACGGCGATCCTTGGACAGCCAGATCAGACCCAGCGGGATTTTGATGAAGGGACTGCGATCCTCGGGGCCGGCCTCGATCAGACAGACCGTCACGGCGGGATCTGCGCTCAGCCGATTGGCGAGCACGGACCCAGACGAGCCAGCTCCGACGATCACATAATCGAAAGCCGCCATTTCAGCTTTGGCTCCGGATCTTCAGAGACAGCTGCGCTAGCCGACTGAATCGGTTCACCCGTAGGTCTTTCATGTATGTCGTCCTCCCAGTGGTCTGTCACAATGCAGCGCCAGAACCTACGAATCACGATATTCTGCTTGCTTTGGTTTTTCTTTGGGGTTTTGCTGGCCAAGCCCCGAAAATCAGCCAGGCCAAACCCATAAATGAAACAGATACCCACGCCCATCGCGACGCAAAGAGCGATGAAAGACGTTGTAAACGCTGCAATTTTTGCCGATGAAAGCGACGCCGACTTTGTGCTGGAGGCGCTGAGGAACGTGCAGGGGCATCAGCAGATGCTGATCATTTCCGAACACCCGGCGTTTTTGCGGGCCGGGCACGCGATTATGCGTCTCAGTGCCTCGGAAATCGGGCTGGATCGCGAACAGATCGTGGCCGCAGATGTGGTAGAAAGTATTCAGCAATGGCTGAGCCCCGATCAGGCCCAAGGGTGTTTCGTGGTGGATATGAGCTGGGTGTCCAAGCAGATGCAGGGCGCTTTGCGCGTCGAGGCTTGGGGGGAAATTTCGACCCAGATTCACAAGCGCTATGGGATGCCGGTGATCTCGGTTTATAACCGCGAGCTGATTGTCGAGGACCTGCTGCAAGCGTCATTTCGGGCGCATCAGCAGATCGTCGTACCCTCAGGCCTGTACGAAAATCCGTTCTGGGTGCCGGCGGACCTGGCGAACAAGCCCGCGGGCGAACAGATGTCCTATGTTCTGGGGCGGATCGTGCCCGATTACGCCGGCACCAACTTCTTTGAGCGGGACTTGCGCTTCGCCGCGCATGGTGCGGACCCGGATTGGCTGGTGCGCTCGACCAACCCGCTTCTGGCCAGTGAAAGAAGCGAGCGCTGGCAAATCTACTGTTTGGGGCAGCTGCGGGTCTATCGCAATGGCACCGATCGGATCGATTGGAACATCAAAGGTGGCGCGCCCAAGAAAACCCGCACCTTGTTTGCCTATCTGCTAACCCATGGCGAACGCGGCGCCCATGTGGATCGGATCGCAGAATTGCTGTGGGCCGAAAGCGGCACCGAGAAAAGCAAACGCGCCCGGTTGCACCATACTGTTGCCATGTTGCGCAAGACCCTGGGGCGCAAAGACAGTGTGATCCGCACCGGCGATTTCTACCGTCTGAACCCGCCCGAGGGCAGCTGGGTCGATATCACGAGTTTCGAACAATTGTGTCGGCGTGGCGTCTCTCTGCTCAAGCGGGGACAGCGCGATGAGGCGCTGCTGATCTATACCACGGCCGAGAAGCTCTATACCGGAGATTTGTTCGAAGACATCCCGTTGGACTATATCGACAATGAACAAGAAGACTGGTGCATGGCGCGCCGTATCTGGCTGCGTGAAGTGGCACTGAAGCTGCAACGGGATTTTTCGGTCTTGCTGCGCGATCAGGGGCGATTGCGTGCAGCACTAGAGCACTGCCAGAAGGGCCTGGCGCTGGATCCCAGCAGCGAAGAAGTGAATATCGAGACGCTGAAAGTATTCCACGCGCAGGGGAGAATGGATGCGGTCGCGCGGCAATACCGACAATATAAAAAAGCCATAGCCGCCATCGGCTCGACCCCCGAAGGATCCGAAGTTCAGCAAACTTTCCGAGCATTAACAACACGTTAAAAGAATTTCAGAAAACCAAAGAAAAACCAAAGCGCTATGCTTAGGGTGATTCTCAGTTGGCCGAACTTGGCCTTTGGGAGGAAATCTTATGAACGCCATTGATGACATCCGCGGGTCGGATGCATACGATCCGTTTGACCTGAACGTACCGCAACCCCAGTGGGAGGAATTCCGCAAGGAGAAGCCCATCTTCTTTCACGAACCCTCGGGATACTGGGTGGTTTCGCGCTACGAAGACATCAAGGAAATCTTTGATGACTGGAAAACCTTCAGCTCGGAAAACGCGCAAAAACCGATGCGGCCCATGTCCGAGGAAGGCCGCAAAATTCTGAAAGAGGGCGGGTTCACGGCCTATTCGGGCCTGACGGCGCGGGTCCCCCCGGATCACACCCGCATCCGCAAAATCGCGCAGGGCTGCTTTGGTCCGCGCCGCTTTAAATCCATCGCGCCGCAGATCGAGGAAATCGTCTCGCGTCACCTGGATATGCTGGAGGATGCCGGCAAGGCGGGCAAGCCGGTGAACTTCTGGGAAATCGTGGCCTTTCCGGTGCCCGCCCACGTGCTGTTCACCCTGATGGGCATCCCCGAAGAGGACGTGCCCAAGATCAAGCAATACGGGATGAGCCGGGGCAAGATGACCTGGTCGGACCTGACGGACGAGGAAATGATCCCCGTCGCGCACGATATGGTCGCCTATTGGAAATATATCCACGACCTGCTGGACATGCGTCGCGAAAACCCGGGCGATGACTTCCCTTCAGATCTGCTGCGGTTGCAGGCCGAAGGCGCGGACATCACCGACGAAGAAATCGCGGGCGTTCTGTATTCGACCCTGTTTGCAGGTCACGAGACCACATCGACCTTCATGGGCAACTATGTGATGGCGATGATGGATCACCCCGAGGCCTGGCAGGCGATCAAGGACGATCATTCCAAGATCCCCAACGCGGTCGAGGAAATGCTGCGCTATACCCCCTCGGTTGTTGGCTGGCGTCGCAAGGCCCGTCACGCCAAGACCATCGGCGGCGTCGATCTGCCCGAAGGCGCGGAAATCCTGATGCTGACGGGCTCGGCCAACCGGGACGAAGCGCAATACCCGAATGGCGAGCAACTGGATATCGGTCGCGACAACGCGCGCACCCACCTGTCGTTTGGCTATGGCATTCACTATTGCCTTGGCTTCCAGCTGGCCAAGATGGAGGCGCAAGAGCTGCTGAAACAGCTGGCGGATCGGTTCCCGACGCTGCGTCTGGCCCCTGATTTCCAGGTTCAGTATCACCGCAACATCACCTTCCGGGTTCCGACCTCGGTCATGGTGGAATGGGATGGCATGGCATGACCCAGACCGGACTGTATACCCTGGATTTTTCGGAAATCGGCAGCTCGGATCACGCGCGGGTGGGGGGCAAATGCTCCTCGCTGGGGGAAATGACTCAGGCCGGAGTGGCCGTGCCCCCCGGGTTCGCGGTGACCACCGATGCCTATGCGGCGATGCTGGATCACCACGGACTGCGCGCCGAGATTGAACGCCACCTGGAAGGCGTCGATCCTGACGATATCAACGAGGTGGACCGCGCCGCACAGGCCATTCGTATCCGTATCCGCTCGCACCATCTGCCCAAAGAGGTCGAGACAGCGATCCGCGAGGCCTATGCCGCCATGGGGGATGAAATTCCTGTTGCCGTGCGCTCGTCCGCCACGGCCGAGGATCTGCCCGATGCCAGCTTTGCTGGTCAGCAGGACACCTATCTGTGGGTGCGTGGGGCGGATGATGTGGTCTCGCATGTGCGTGACTGCTGGGCGTCCCTGTATACGACCCGCGCCGTCGCCTACCGCGAGAAAAACGACATCCCGCATATCGATGTTCTGATGAGCGTCGGCGTGCAGAAGATGGTGAACGCCAAATGCGCGGGCGTCGCGATGACGCTGGACCCGGGCACCGGGGATCGCACCCGGATCGTGATCGATTCCAGCTGGGGCCTGGGCGAAATGGTCGTCTCGGGCGTGGTGACGCCGGACAATTTCGTGGTCGAAAAGGTGTTGGAGGAGATCCTGGATCGCACCATTTCCGACAAGCACGCGGAAATGGTCGGCGATGCCGAGCTGGGCGAGGCCATCGAACGCCCCGTCGACGAGGCGCGCCGCAAGGTCACCAGCCTGACGGATGCCGAGGTGATGGCGGTGGCCCGTCTGGCCAAGCGTTTGGAAAAGCAGAACAAATGTCCTCAGGATGTGGAGTGGGCCATCGATGCCGACCTGCCCGAAGGGGAAAACCTGCTGGCGCTGCAAAGCCGCCCGGAAACCATCTGGTCGCAGAAAAAACCGGCCGCCAAACAGGCCACCTATATGACCGGCATGATGGGCATCGTGAACACGCTGACCAATCCGATCGGCTCAAAATAACACAATAATAACAATCCATTCCTAGGGAGGAAATTCGAATGGACGCACAGAAAAGCTTGTTCCCAAGCGCCTTTGACGTCGCAACACCCGCAGGCGGTGAGGGCTGGAAGGACCTGTATCCGTACTACACCCACTTCCTGCCATCGCGGCGCGAACAGGACGACAACACCTTCTGGTTCTGTAACTCGCAGCACTGGCCAACCCCGTTCCGCCCGTTCGACACGATCATGCTGGACTTCGCGATCAAGGGTCTGGGTCAGTATAACACCCGCCACCTGCTGGTGCCGCCGGCCAATGGCGTGGATTACCGGATTCTGAACGGCTATGTCTATTTCTCGCCCGTTGCCGTCGCGCCCGAGCAGATCGAGGCCCGCGTGCCCCAATTCATGGAACGTGCTGGCCACTATTTCATGAACTGGAACGACCTTTACGCCAATTGGAAGAAAAAGGTTCTGGGCAAGATCGAAGAGCTGGAGGCCATCAACTTTGAAAGCCTGCCCGAGGTCGTGCCGCTAGATTGGGTGCAGGAAGGCAAAGGTCTGGACAACACCAACCAGCTGTTTGACCAGTACGACAAGGCGGTCGAGCTGTGCTATAAGATCTGGCAGTACCACTTTGAATTCCTGAACCTGGGTTATGCGGCCTATCTGGATTTCTTTGGCTTCATGAAAGAACAGTTCCCCACCATCCCCGACCAGGCAATTGCCAAGATGGTGCAGGGTGTGGACAGCGAATTGTTCCGCCCCGATGACGAGCTAAAGAAACTGGCCAAGCTGGCCGTGGAGCTGGGCTGCGCGGATGCGCTGAAATCCGGCACTGTCGACGAGGCGCTGGCCGCCGTGGCCAACGCACCGGGCGGGGACAAGTGGCTGGCCGAATGGGAAGGCGCCAAGGATCCGTGGTTCAACTTCACCAGCGGCAACGGGTTCTATTCGACCGACAAATACTGGATCGACCATCTGGACATCCCGATGGGCTATTTGCGTGATTATATCGAGCGTCTGGAAGAGGGCGACGAGATCATGCGCCCGACCGAAGCCCTGCTGAAAGAGCGTGACCGCATCACCGCAGAATATCGCGACATGATGGACGGCGAAGCGCAGGAAGTGTTCGACCAGAAACTGGGCCTGGCCCGCACCGTGTTCCCCTATGTCGAGGACCACAACTTCTATATCGAACATTGGGCCATCGGCGTGTTCTGGCGCAAAATGCGTGAGCTGTCCAAGCTGCTGGCGTCTCAGGGTTTCTGGGAAAACGAGGATGACATGTTCTTCCTCAACCGGAACGAAGTGCGCGACGTGCTGTGGGATTACTCGGCGGGTTGGGCGATTGGTGTGCCCTATCGCGGCACCGATGTCTGGCCAGACGAAATTGCGCGCCGTCGCGCGATTCACACCGCGCTGTCCAAGGAACGTCCGCTGCCCGCGCTGAACAACCCGCCCGAGGTCATCACCGAACCCTTCACCATCATGCTGTGGGGCATCACCTCGGACGCGATCGAGCGTTGGACCGCAGCCGATGATGACAGCGATGGCATGAAAGGCATGGCCGCAGCCCCCGGTGTTGTCGAAGGTGTGGCGCGTGTGCTGTCCAGCCCCGACGAGCTGAACCAGCTGCAAAAAGGCGAGATCCTGGTGACCCCGGTCACGGCCCCGTCCTGGGCGCCGGTATTCGGCAAGATCAGCGCCGCCGTGACCGATATTGGCGGGATGATGAGCCACGCAGCCATCGTTTGCCGCGAATACGGCCTGCCTGCGGTGACGGGGACGGGCACAGCCTCGTCCAAGATCACCACGGGCATGCGGTTGCGCGTGAATGGCAACGACGGAACGGTTGAAATCCTCGACTGATCCGCGTGCCGCGGGGGGCGCGCCCTAGGTGCCCCCCGACTTTCAGCTTTCTTCTACAGGAGGTGTCCGGTGCCGGAGACACAAGACCTGTCGCGCTATGACCCGGTTTGGCGCGCCGCCGAGCCCTATATGCGCGCGCGCAAGAACGATGTGCATATCCCGATTTGCTTCCATTGGACTCAGCGCTTGCTGGATCACTATCCCGAGGCCGACCGCGATGTCTGTTCCCTGGCCATTCTGCTGCACGATATCGGCTGGTACTCGATCGACATGGATCGGATTATCTCGGAAGGATTCCGCAGTGAAAATAACCTGCAATCCGATGTCCGGTATCTACACGAACAAGAGGGCGTGCGCTTGGGCACCGAGGTGCTGCGCAAAACAGGCTGGGGCGAGGACATGATCGCGCAGGTTTGCGAAATCATCGACGGGCACGACACCCGCCTGGAACCGCGCCACCTGAATGATCGCGTGGTGCGCGATGCGGACAAGCTGTGGCGCTATGATGTGACCGGCATCGCCATCGCGGCCGAATGGTTTGGCGTCACCCCGACGGCCTATGCGGATCTGGTCGAGGCTCAGATCCCCAAACTGGAAACCGATCTGGGCCGAGACCTGGCCGAGACTACATTAAAAGAGACCCGCAAGCATCTGATGATGCATGTTCTTTGAGGAATTGACGCAATGGAAATGTTCATAGACGGTGCCTGGGTCGAGGCGATTTCAGGCGCCACCCAGCCGGTGACGAACCCGCGTACGGGTGCTGCGTTCGACACGGTTCCGACAGGCGATGGAGCGGATGCAGATGTGGCCATTCAGGCCGCTGCACGGGCCTTTGAAACCTGGTCCAAAACCCCGATGGCTGAGCGGGTGAAAATCCAGAAATCCTGTGCCCAGGCGATGCGCGATCAGGGCGACACGATTGCCGGTTTGCTGCATGCCGAACTGGGTCGTCCGCTGGACGCTTGCCTGACCGAGGTGCAGCGGTCCTCGGACCTGTTGGACATCTACGCCGAAGAGGGCCTGCGCCTGCAATCAACCATGAGCCTGGGCGCCGCGGCGGGGGAAAAAACCATCGTCACGCGCGATCCTTTGGGCGTGGTCGTGGCGATCACGCCGTTCAACTATCCGATCAACCTGCTGATGTTCAAACTGGGCGCGGCCTTGGTGGCTGGCTGCACCGTGGTCGCCAAACCGGCCGAGGATACGCCTCTGTCGACGCTCAAACTGGCCGAAATTTTCAGCGCGGCGGGCTTGCCTGATGGCTGTTTCAACGTGGTAACGGGCCGGGGACGCGGCATTGGATCAGCGATGATCGAGCACCCAATCCCTCGCAAAATCGCCTTTACCGGGGGCACCGCAGCGGGCAAAGCCATCGCCGCTGCAGCCACGGGCACCATGAAACGCGTGACGCTGGAACTGGGCGGGCAAAGCGCCGCCATCGTCTGCGCCGACGCGGATCTGGATAAGGCCACGGACGCCATCGTGCGCCACGGTTTCGCCAATTCGGGGCAGTTTTGTTACCGGGTGAACCGGGTCTATGTGGATCGCAAGGTTTATGACGCGTTCCTGGAAAAACTGGTGCCCAAAGCGGCGAAACTGACCCTGGCCCCCAGGGATGGCGACGGCGATCTGGGCCCCATCGTGAACGAAAAGATCTTTGCCAACAGCGGCGTGCAGGTCGAAGATGCCCGCGCCAAAGGTGCGCGTATTCTGCTGGGCGGGACGCGCGAAACCGGGGCTGGATTTGACGCCGGATTTTACTTTCCCCCGACCATCATTGCCGACGCGACCCACGATATGCTGATCCTGACCGAGGAAACCTTTGGCCCCGTCATTGGCATCTGCCCGGTGGAGAACGGTTTTGAAGGGTTGCGTCACGCCAACAACAATCGCTACGGCCTGGCCGGGTTCGTGTTCGCCCGCGATCTGGCGCTTGGGCTGACCCTGTGCGAGGGGCTGGAGGCCGGATCGGTCTGGCTGAACGACATTCAGCGGTCTTCGCATTACGTGCCGTTCGGGGGCATGAAAGAAAGCGGGATAGGCCGTGAAAAAGGCCGCTATGGTGTTGAATCCTATCTGGAATATAAGACCATCTACCTCAGCTACGAGGTCCCGTCATGAGCGAAGAAAGCATTTTTCTGCCTCGCGATTTACCTCTGTGGGAAGAGGCCAAAGCCTATCTCGATGTGCGCAACAATGACGAGCATACGATCATCGCCTACGCGCTGGCCAAAACGCTGCTAGAGGAAATCCCCGAAGCTGACGAAAGCGTCGTTCTGCCCGCGATCCTACTGCATGACGTGGGCTGGAAACGGGTCCCGCCCGAGCTGCTGCTGGACGCTGTGGGGCGTAAACCCTCGCGGCCGGACCTTGTGCGGGATCACGAACTGTATGGCGTGGAAATCGCGCGCGAGATCCTGGAACGGCACCGTCCCGAACGCGTGGATATCGAGGCCGTTCTGGACATCATCGACGGGCACGACACGACCAAACACGCCAAATCCATCGAAGATGCGGTGGTCAAGGATGCGGACAAGGGGTGGCGCTCGACCCCGCATGGGATGCGCACGATTGCTGGCTGGTACGAGGTGCCGCTAAGCCAGATCGTGTTGATGCTGTCCGAACGCTCCAACGAGTACATGCTGACAGGTCCCGGGCGGGCGCTGGCAAAGGGACAGACCGAGGCCGTGCGCTCGGAGCTTTCAATAGAGAAATACCTGGGCCGCGGCCCGGAATTCACCCAGATCATAGCCGAAGAAGGAGTGGAATGGTGAGCGAACTCGGATTGCAGGACAAGGGCGTCATCGTCACCGGAGCCGCAGGCGGATTGGGGCGCGCCTTTGCACAGGCCTTTGCAGGGGCAGGGGCGCGGGTTTTGGTCGCCGATGTGAACCTGACGGGGGCCGAAGAAACGGCTGCTATGATCAACAGTAGCGGCGGTACGGCCTTTGCGGCGAAGGTGGATGTCACGAATACTGACAGTTGCCAGGCCTTGGCGGCTCAGGCACAGGACCAGCTGGGCGCGGTGCATGCGCTGATCAACAACGCGGCGCTTTATGGCACACTGGAGCGCAAACCCTTCGACCAGATCGAAGAGCAGGTCTGGGATCAGGTGATGGCCGTGAATATCAAAGGCGTCTGGCAGATGAGCCGCGCTGTGGCACCGCTGATGAAGGCTTCGGGCGGGTCCATCGTGAATATCGCCTCGGCGACGGTGTTTTCGGGCTCGCCGCAATGGATGCATTACGTCGCCTCGAAGGGGGCCGTGATCGCGATGAGCCGCGTGATGGCCAAGGAACTGGGCGGTGACAACATCCGCGTCAACGTGATTGCGCCGGGCTTTACCCTGACCGATGCCAGCCTTGGGCAGATCGAGAACGCCAAGGGCTATGGTGTGGATCGCGCCGCGCTGAAACGCAACGCCGAAACCGAGGATATTACTGGCGGGGCGCTATATCTGGCCTCGGATCTGGCCAGTTTTACGACGGGGCAGACGCTGGTGATCGACGGCGGCAAACAATTCATCTGAGCAGGGGGAAAGACAGATGGTACAGGTGACATTCATTCAAGCAGACGGCACACGCCGCGAAATCGATGCCAAGGAAGGCGAGCCCTTGATGTATGCCGCGCGCGACGCGGGCGTGGACGGGATCATCGCGGAATGTGGTGGCTCGGCCATGTGCGCGACTTGCCATTGCTATGTGGTCGAGGCGCCCGAGGGCAGCTTGCCCGCGCCGTTGGATGACGAGGCCGACACGGTGGAGTTCATGGCCAACGAGCCCAAGGAAAACAGCCGCCTGACCTGCCAGATCAAGGCGACTCCCGCGATGGCTGGCGCAATTTTCGAAGTGGCGACAGGCCGTTAGGGCCTATCGCGCAAGCACGCCTCCGTCCACGACCAGCGTGGTCCCGGTGACAAAATCCGACGCTGACGAGGCCAGGTACAGCACGCTGCCCTTGATCTCAGACGCGTCGGCGATGCGCCCCATGGGGGTGTAATCCTCCATGATCTTGGCGTGGGCCGCGTCGCGGGGGCGGGTTTCGGTGCGGAAAAACCCAGGGCACAGCGCGTTCACCTGAATGCCGTGGGGGGGGGGCGTATTCCAGGCCCAGCTCGCGCGTCAGGTTCACCACCGCGCCTTTGCTGGCGGCATAGGCGGGTCGCGCAAACAGCCCGGCGGGCCCGGCAATTCCCCACATCGAGGCGACGTTGATCACCTTGCCTGACCCCTGCCGCATCATCTGGCGCAACGCGGCGCGGTTCAGATGGGCCAGCCCGCCCAGGTTCACGTCAATCACGCGGGTCCAGTCGTCCTCGGGCGCCTCGTGAAACAGCTGCGCGGTGGGGTCGGACAAGCCCGCATTCGCCACCACGATATCCAGCGTGCCGAACCGGCTGACGGCCAGATCAACGGCGGCACTGACACGGGCGGCGTCGGTCACGTCGCCCTCCATCGCGATGGCGCGCGATCCCAGCGCGGCGCATGTGGCGGGCAGCGTCACGCCATCCAGATCAAAGCACAGCACCCGCGCACCTGCGTCGACCAATGCGGTCGCCATTTCCCGCCCAAGCCCCGAGGCCGCGCCTGTCACCAGCGCGGCCTTTCCTGTCAGATCGAAGATATCCGTGCTCATGCCGACAACCGTTTTCGGGCAAAATCAACGAACCAATCGATGGCTTCGGGATTGCGCATGGCGTCGCGACTGGCGACCTTGTCCAGCGGCAGGCCTAGCAACAGTTTGCGCACGGGGACCTCCATCTTTTTGCCGGTCAATGTGGTGGGAATGTCGGCCACATCGATCACTTCGTCGGGGACGTGGCGGGGGCTGCGTTCCGCGCGCAACCGTTTGGAAACCTCCGCCGCCAGTGCATGGGTCAGCTCTTCGCCCTCGGCCATCTTGATGAACAACGGCATATAGAAGGTGCCGCCGGCCTCTTCGATACAGATGATCAGGCTGTCGGCGATCTGCGGGAAACCTTCGAGCGTGCGGTAAATCTCGGCCGAGCCGATGCGCACCCCATAGCGGTTCAGCGTCGCGTCTGAACGGCCCAGAACAAAGCTGCCGCCATGTTCGTTGAATTTCACCCGGTCTCCATGGCGCCAGATGCCGGGGTAAACATCGAAATAGCTGTCGTGGTAGCGGCTGAAATCGTCATCCCCCCACAGGTATAGCGGCATCGAGGGCGCGGGCTGGCGCAGCACCAGCTCGCCGACATCGCCGACAACTGGCTGTCCGGTTTCGTCAAAGGCAACCGCATCCAGACCCAAGGCAGGGGCCTGGATTTCACCCGCGCGCGTGGGCAGCAAAGGCGAACCCGCCAGGATGCCCGAGCAAAACTCGGTTCCGCCCGATTGCGAGGTGGCCCAGATGTCGGATTTCACATGGGTCAGGACCCAGTCGAACACCTCGGGCGTGGCTGGGCTGCCGACCAGCATCACCGATTGCAGCGGCTTGAGGCTGAAATCACGTTTCGGTTCAATGCCTTGCTGGCGCACGATTTGTAGGTAGGTGGGGCTGACGCCCAGTGTGGTGGCACGGCTTTCATCCGCAATCCGCCACAAAAGGCCCGCATCAGGATAGGCCGGGTGCCCGTCATACAGCACCGCGCGGCCGTTCATCAGCGGGCCCCACATCAGGGTGTTCCACACCATCCAACCGGTCGTCGAATAGAAAAACAGCGCGCCATCCTCGGGGATTTCGAAATGCAGGGCGGCGGATTTGTAGTGTTCCAGAACGATCCCGTGGTGGCCCTGCACGATGGGTTTGGGCAAGCCTGTCGTGCCGGACGAGAACAAGATCCACAGCGGATGGTCCGAGGGGACGCGCTCGTATTCGAACTGATCGGCGCCGATCTCGGGACCGCTGATCATAAAGGCCCAGGTGGCGGTTTGGCCCTTGAAACTGGGGGTTTTGCGCGCGCTCGGATGATAGTCCAGCATCACCAGATGCTCGACCGAGGGCAGCGCGCCCATGATCCGTTCCAGATCATCAATCCGGTCGAAATCCTTGCCGCCAAACCGATAGCCGTTGGTGGCGAATACCAGCTTGGGCTCGATCTGGCTGAACCGATCAATCACCGTTTGCGCCCCGAATTCCGGTGCGGCGCTGGACCAAGTGGCACCGATCGCCGTGGTGGCCAGCATGGCAATCACGGTTTCAGCGATGTTGGGCATATAGGCGACCACACGGTCCCCCGGACCAAGCCCCATATCGCGCATGTTCTGGGCCAGACGACGGACCGCGCTGCCAACCTCACCCCAGCTCATTTCTGCGGCCTCGCGCAGTTCCGAGCTATGATGCAGCATCGTGCGGTTCGGATCGCCTGTGAATTCATGGCGCAGCACATGTTCAGCATAGTTCAACCGTGTACCGGTGAACCAACGCGTTTTGGGCATCGGATCATCGGTGCGGATCTGCTCGATCTCGCCATCATGAAGGATGTCAAAATAATCCCACTGCGATTGCCAGAATGCCTGGGGGTCTTGGATCGACCAGTTGAACAGCGACCAGTAGTCTGATTGCGGCATCTGCCGATCCGCCAGCCAGCCCATGTATTTCGTGATATGAGAGCTGTCGCGCCGCGCGTCCGAGGCCTCCCACAGGATGTCACCTTCGTTGATCATGCGGGCACCCCTTTGAACCAAGGCTGGCTGGTGAAGTCTTCCATGCTGGACAGAACCACGTGGGCGCGCTCGTCCTCGGGAAAGCTGTTGAACAAGGCGGTGTCCGAGATGCCGGTGGTCACGCCGACGCAGAAGGACCCTGCTTTGCGGCCCATGCGGATTTCCAGTTTCGGATCATCGCCAACCACGGCCATTTCATGCGGCGGAACACCGGTCAGCGCGGTCACGATTTCCAGTCCCGCGGTTTCGGGCTTGCCAAAGACCGTCACCGGCACGTCGGTGGCGTTTTCCAAGGCGGCCGCAATCGCGCCCGAGATCCCCAGCATCCGCCCCTTGGACGAGGCGAAATAGGGGGCCACAGATCCGGCATAGGGCTTGGCCCCGTCCCAGACGGCCTGCACCACGGATTCCAGCTCGGTTGCGCCAAAATCGCGGGTGTAGCCCAGCAATACGGCGTCAACCTTTGGGGCTTCAGGGGTGGGGTCGATCACCTCGATCCCCGCGTCCTGCACCGGCACGCGGGTGCCATCACCGCCCATCACCATCACCTGTTGATAGCCAAGACGTTTCAGCGCCTGCGCGGCGACCTCGGCCGGGGTCAGGATATGGCCCGGATCAATCACAATGCCCGCATCAGCCAGCAGCGGATAGTAATGCGCGGGTGGAAAAAACGTGCCGTTGGTATAGGCAACCACCTTGATCCCGGCGGCGCGACAGGCGGCCAGCGTCTCGATCACACCGGGCAGGGCGGTGAAGGTGCCCTGTTCCTTATTCATCAGCGCTAGCGTGCCGTCGATGTCGAACACAGCGGCGCGGATGGGATGGTCAGGCATCTGGGTCATTCGCTCAGCTCCAGTTTAAAGCCGGGTTTCTGGATTTTGACGCCGCCCAGTTTCTTGCGTGCGGTCAGTTCTTGCACCAGGTCCAGCACCGGTTTGGTCTTCGGATTATAGCCCCGGCGCGCGGGTCCGGCGGCGACCATCGCGTCCACCTGATCGGCGGGCATGGTGGCGCGCAGCAGGAATTCCTCATCCGAGTATCCCTTGCCGATCCGCGCGCGCAGCTCGTCCAGCGAGGCCATCTTGGCCTCGGTTTCCAGTTCCTTGGCGCGGGCCGAGGATTTGATCCGATCCTCGATATTGGCGTCCATCGGCATGGCGGGCGTGCCGAAACGGCCCAGCACATAGCGCGTCACCTCGTCCGGGACCACCTGATAGCGTTCTTCGGAGGTCACGTTCAGCAACGCCTGCGTGGCGACCAACTGGCTGAAGGGCGTCACCATGATCGGATAGCCCAGCTCAGCGCGGACTTTTTCGACCTCTTTCAACACGGCGGGCAGCAGATGCTCGCGCTTGGTTTCCTGAAGCTGGCGGATCATTGTGCCCAGCACGCCACCGGGGATCTGGTGGTGGAAATAACTGCGGTCATAGTCGCCGGGGCCACGGGCTGACAGGCCCTCGGCCTGCGCCAAGACACTGAAATAGCTGTCCATTTCCGCCACGGCCTCGTCGTCCACATCAACCCTGTGGCCGATGTCGCGCAGGTTGCCGATAGTGGTGCTCATCGACGGCTGGCCGGTCCCATTCGCGGCTGAACTGGCCGAGGTATGCAGGCTGTAGACGCCCTGATTTGCGGCCTCCAGATAAGCGAAAGAGGCCAGCCCGATGGTGGTGTGCGAGTGGAATTCCAGCGGAATATCCCCCATCACCGCCTTGACCGCAGGCATCAGCGTTTTGGCCCGTTCGGCCGAGATCAGCCCGCCCGGATCCTTGATATAGAGCTTGTCGAACTTGCCCGAACTGGTCAGCGCCTTGGCCTTGTCCGCCCAATGCGCGTCATCATGCATCGGCGACAGGGTAAAGGTCAGCGCCGCTACGATCTGTTCACCCCCCGCCTTGCGGGTCAGGTCAGCCATGTTCAGCATGGCGGGCACGTTGTTCATCGGGTCCATCACGGCAAAGCGACGGATGCCGTTGTTCACCAGCAGCCGGAAGGCAAATTCCATCAGCTCTTCGCTGGCGGCCTCCCAACTGATGAAGCGCATACCGGTGGTCAGAAAGGACAGTGGCGTGTTCGGCGTGGCCTCGCGGAACAGGCGCAGGCGTTCCCACGGGTCCTCTTGTTTAAAGCGCACGGCCACGGCCATATGGGTCGAGGTGGTGAAGTCGATCGCGTCGAACCCCACGCGGTCCATCACGGGCGCGATCTGTTGCATCATGCCAGTGTCCAGCCCGGTCGCGCCCCAGTTCGATTGGTTGCCGTCACGGACCGTCGTGTCCAAAAGTTTGATGGTGCTCATTGGCTTTCCTCCAGCCGGGTCAGCAGGTCGGGCAGGTATCCGGTGTCCACGCCGCCTTTGCCGAAAATGTCGTCATCCATGATGCGGGCGTGCAGCGGAGCGTTGGTTTTCAGCCCCTCCAGGCTGACCACGCGCAGCGCGTCCTGCATCCGTTCGATCGCCTGTGCGCGTGTCGGGCCCCAGGTGATCAGTTTGGCGATCATGCTGTCGTAATAGGGCGAGATCATCGCGCTCGGTTGCATATGGCTGTCGACCCGCAGCCCGGGCATCGAGGGGAACCAGACCTGCGTCACCCGGCCGGGGCTGGGCATGAAGTCATTGTCGATATCCTCGGCGTTCAGGCGACATTCGATGGCGTGGCCGGACAGGGTGATGTCGTCTTGGGTGATCCCCAGCGGACGACCCTCGGCAATCGCGATCTGGGTGGCGATCAGGTCCAGGCCGGTGATGGCCTCGGTCACGGGGTGTTCGACCTGCACGCGGGCGTTCATTTCCAGGAAATAGAATTCCTCGCGTTCGACATCGACCAGAAATTCCACGGTCCCCAACGAGCGATACCCGATGTGCCGCGCGAAATCGGTGGCGGCTTGCAGCACGCCCTGACGCAGCTTTTCGGGCAGTTCGGGGGCGGGGGCCTCTTCCACGACTTTCTGGTATCGCCGCTGGATCGAGCAATCCCGCTCGCCTGCGTGCAAAACCGTCGTCCCGTCCGAGATCACCTGAACCTCGACATGGCGGCCCACACGGACATAGCGTTCTAGGTAAACGCGCCCGTCACCAAACGCGGCCGTCGCCTCCGAGATCGCAAGGTCCAGCTGGCCGGGCAGATCCTCGGCCCGGTCCACGCGTTTCATACCGCGCCCGCCGCCGCCGGAAACGGCCTTGATCAGCATCGGATAGCCGACACGTTCAGACAGCTCCAGCGCCTCTTCGACGGTGTCCACGGTGCCGCCTGGCACCAGCGGCACCTTAGCGTTTTCGGCGTGGGTGCGGGCGGTCAGTTTATCCCCGACCGCCTCTAGGTTGGCCGGATCAGGGCCGATGAAAATCAGACCTTCCTTGGCGCAAGCCTCTGCCAAAGAACGATTTTCCGACAGAAAACCATAGCCGGGATGAATGGCGTCACAGCCTGTTCCCAGCGCGGCTTGCACCACGGTTTCCACCTTTAGATAGCTTTCGGTCGCGGCGGCCGGGCCCAGACAGACGGCCCGCGTGGCCAGTTGCGCGCCCAGCGTGTCGCGATCGGCCTCGGAGACACCCAGAACCGTTTCGATCCCCAGAGCGCGGGCGGTGCGGATCACGCGCACGGCGATCTCGCCCCGGTTGGCGATGAATATGCGTTTGATCGGGGTCATCGGATCAGGCCGGCTGCACGCGGATCAGCGTCTGGCCATGTTCGACCAACTCGCCATTGGGGGCGACGATCTCGGTCACGGTGCCAGCAACGCCTGCCTGAACCTGGTTCATAAGCTTCATCACCTCGATGATGCCGATCACGGTGTCCTCGGTCACGGTGTCCCCAACCTGCACAAAGACCGGATCGCCGGGTTTGGGCGCGTGGTAGAACGTGCCCAAAAGTGGCGCGGGTACATCGCTGCCACCACCAGCCGGGGCGGGTGCCGCCGCCGCCGGCTGGGGGGCCGAAGCGGGCGCAGCCACGGGAGTAGCCGCTGGCGCTTCGGGTGCAGCGGGCGCTGAGGCGGCGCCTGCTCCGCGGCGACGCAGTTCCAGTTTGACGTCGCCCATTTCCAGCTTCAGCTCGTTGAATTCCGAGCCGTCGATGAGGTTTAGAATGTGATTGATGTCGTCGCGTGTTAGCCCGCTCATCGCGTGCCCTCCTCCTGCAGCGAAAATATGTTGCGGCAAGCCTAGGGGCGGGGGCGGGCGTGGCTCAATCTGGGATCGGAGACGATTTCACTGGGTGAAACGATGGGCGATCACAGCTTGCGGGCGATCTGGTCTGCGGCGTCCAGCAGGGGGGCGGCAAAGACCTGAACGGCCTTTTCACGGGTAAACACACGACGTGACCAGGTGATGTTAATCGCGCCGGGCACATGTTTCCCCAAGCGGATCGGAACACCGATAGAATCGCGTTTGTCGTCCTCGCCGGTGCGGCTTTGATCGAAGCTGCCGCCGAAATCGGGATCGCGGAACGCATAGCCGCAATCGCGCGCCTCGGAGATGAATTTATCAATGTATTCAGGGATATGCGCCCATCTGTCCCCAGGGCGACCGGACCGGCGCAGACGTTCCAGCGTGGCCTCGCGCACGGGGTCTTCGCAAAAGGCGATGAAGGCCCGCCCTGAGGCCGAACGCAGCATGTTGATCTGGAAACCCACAGGTCCCAGGGGCACGTTGTCGATACCTGCACGGCTGGCGTTGGTCTCGATCACCTCCATGTGCGTCAGGCGCGGCACCGCCAGGACCGAGGGCCATTGCACCGCGTCACTCAGCGCGATCAACACGGGCGACGTGGCCTCGACCAGCGCGTTTTCATAGTCGATCCGCTGCGCCATTTCCGACAGGGAATACGAGGGCACATAGGCGTTGTCGGCCATCCTTTGCCAGGCCATGCCCTGTTCCATCAGCGTTTTCAGGATTTGCAGCAGGGACGCCTTGGGAATACCCGTGATCCGGTGCAGATCCGCCAGCGACGCCGCGCCCGTCGTCTGCAAAATCTGCAAGACCTTCAGGCCGCGCTCGAGCGCATTGATGGATTTGACTTGCAGATTGCTCATGTGTCCGGGGTTCCGCGATGCCGCCCAACTGTGCCATCTGTGGCCCGATCAGGCAATGCAAGCTGTCGCTCTTTCACGCGCACAGGGCGCAGCGCCGGGCCTCTACACTCTGGGCCGCGGCAGCCAGATCCAGCCGCAGCATCATCCCGCGTTTGCCCGCGTTGATCACCACCGGGCCGTCCAGAGCGGGGCTGTCATGAACCGCGATCGGAACCCGTTTCTTTTGACCAAAGGCGCTGATCCCGCCGGTGTGATAGCCCGTCAGTCGCTCGGCTTTGGTGGGCTCCATCATCTTGGCCGATTTCCCGCCAAAGGCTGCAGCGGCCTTTTTCATCGACACGGTCTGATCTGAGGGCACGACGACGCAAGCTGGTTTGCCATCGACCTCGAGCATCAGCGTTTTGAACACCTGCGAAGCGGGCACGCCGATGGCCTCGGCCGCTTGCAGCCCCACCCGGTCATTGCCGGGGGCATAGTCGTATTCCAGGACCTCGAACGCGAGGCCAAGTTGCTTGAGATAGCGCGTAGCGGGGGTGGCGGTGCTCATTTCGGGCCTTCAACTTGTGACGCACGAACTGTTCCATGAAACACGCGCCTTCGCCAACAGGTCGGGAGGAGAGTGGGCGCGTATGTCGCGTGTGGATTGTGGGCCGAAGGGATTGACGCCTTGCGATGATCGTAGGAATTGCGAACAGTGCGAATTTGACTGTAACGCGTGAAAGCCCCTGCATGACTGACACCTCGCAAAACACATGGCCCGCCATCCGCCCGGTTGGTCTGGATGGTCTGTTGGTTAGTTTTGACGATCAACTGAGCGAGCCTGCCAATCGCGCGGCCTTGGCATTTCGCGCAGCGTTGGATCGGGCAACGCCGGACGGGGTCGAAGAAAGCGCGACCTCTCTGGTGTCCTGTTTCGTTCGATTTGATCCGCTGGCGGTCGCGCCATCGGTGCTGCGCGCGCATTTGCAGACCTTGTTGGCCTCGCGCGATTGGTATGCCCAAACCCTGCCTCAGGGGCGCCGATTGTGGCGCATCCCGACGGTCTATGGAACGGAGCTGGCTCCTCAGTTCGCGCAGGCCGCAGCTGTGGCTGGTCTGAGCGAAGCCGAGGCCATCGCCTCGTTGTCTTCCGCGCGGATTCGCGTGCAAACCATTGGTTTTGCGCCCGGAATGCCGTATCTAGGGGCCTTGCCGCAGGCCTGGGATATCCCGCGACAGACCGAGCTGACCCCACGGGTTCCGGCAGGGGCGTTGGCGGTGGCCATTCGTCAGCTGGTGCTGTTTCCGGTGGCCACCCAGACGGGATGGCGACATGTGGGGCAGACGGCCTTGCAGTTGTTCCGTCCCGACAGTGATACCCCCTTTGTGCTGCGCCCGGGGGACGAGGTGCTGTTTCCCTCGATCCCGCGCGAGACCTATGAAGCGCTGCGAAGCGACATCGATGGTGGCGCCACATTTGAGGTGCTGACATGACCCGTGCGCTGACCATCCTGCGTGCCGGAATGGGCATGAGCCTGCAGGATCGTGGGCGGCCGGGCTATTTGTCATTTGGCTTGTCGCGTGGTGGCGCGGTGGATCGGGTCGCCCTGGCCGAGGGCGCGGCGCTGTTGCAGCAATCCCCGGATTGCGCAGCGATCGAAATGGCCGGAATGGGAGGCGATTTCACGGCGTCACAGGACATGCGCATCGCACTGACCGGTGCACAGATGAGCGCACAGATTGATCAGCAGCCGTTGCGCTGGAATGCCAGCCATCTGCTACGCAAAGGGGCCACGCTGCGCTTCGGCGCCGTCAGAACTGGCAGCTATGGGTATCTCCATGTGGGCGGCGGATTTCACGCAAATCAGCAGCTTGGCGCGTGCTCGGCCCATTTGGCAGCGGGCCTCGGAGGCTTGTTGGAAACGCGGCAGGTTTTGCAGGTTGGGGCCGATACGGGCGGGCCGGTTGGCCAAGGCCTGCGCCCCATCGCGCGCTTTGGCGCGGGCGAGGTGCGCCTGGTCGAATCCCTGCAAACGGACCTGTTTCAGAGCGTCCGTCAACGCTTTGAAAACACGGACTTTACCCGCGATTTGCGCGAGAATCGCATGGGCGTGAAAATGGGCTGTGACGGGCCCGGATTTCAGATCGAAGGCGCGCTCAGTGTGCTCTCCGAAGTGATCACCCCTGGCGATATCCAGATTACGGGTGACGGGGCGCCCTTCGTGTTGTTAAGCGAATGTCAAACCACCGGCGGCTATCCCCGGATCGGAACGGTTCTGCCCTGCGATCTGGCGCGGGTCGCGCAGGCCCGTCCTGGCGAGGCGCTGAGATTCCGCTTTGTCAGCCAATCCGAGGCGCTTGAGGCAGAACGCCGCCACCGCGCCGAATTGGCGGCGTTGCCAAAGGCTTTGTTTCCGTTGGTCCGCAACCCCCATGACATTGGCGATCTGCTTTCGTATCAATTGATCAGCGGCGCGATTTCCGGAACCGAAAAGGATTGCTTATGACTCTGAGTGTCGATCTGAACGCGGATATGGGCGAGGGATTTGGGCCCTGGACACTGGGCGATGACGCGTCGCTGCTGGGGATTGTCAGCTCGGCCAATGTGGCCTGTGGTCTGCATGCGGGCGATTGGGACACGATGGCGCGCACCATGGCGCTGGCGGTGGAAAAAGGCGTGGGAATCGGTGCTCATCCGGGCTTTGCCGATCTTCAGGGGTTTGGTCGGCGCAGATTGCATATGCCCCTGGAAAGTCTTGCAAATCTTGTTCGCTATCAGCTCGGTGCGGCTCGGGCTTTGGCCCAGGCACAGGGCGGAGCGGTGCGGCATTTGAAACTGCATGGTGCGCTGGCGAACATGGCGGCCGAAGACAAGGAGATGGCCCTGGCCTGTTATCGCGCAGCATTGGATCTGGACCCCGATCTTATCATCATGGTGCTGGCCGGAACGCAGCAACAGACCGCAGCTGAGGATCTGAGGTGTCACACTGCCTGCGAGATTTTCGCGGATCGAGCGTATAATGAGGACGCGACGTTGGTGGATCGCAGCCAGCCCGGCGCGGTTATTCATGATCCGACCCAAGCGGCTGCGCGCGTGCTGGAAATGGTGCAAGCGGGCGCGATTCTCAGCACATCAGGCGCCCGCATTCCGACGCGGATCGATACGATTTGTCTGCATGGGGATACGCCTTCGGCCGTGCAGATCGCTGGGGCGGTTCGCGCTCGCCTTGAACAGGCCGGGGTCGCGATAGCGATGTTTGACGGGGCGCCGCTTTAGGAGTTTGCGGTCTGAAACTCGGCCCAATACTGGCTGATTTTGGCGCACAGATCGACCGGATCAAAAGGTTTGGTGATCACGGCCAGGCACCCCTGTTCCAACAGACGATCCGCAAAGGCGGTTTCGGCCTTGGCCGTCAGAAAAATCGCGGGGATGTCGTTCATGCCGGGGATCATACGCAGGCGTTGCCAGGTTTCCTCGCCGGTCATTTCTGGCATCATGACGTCCAGCAGAAACATCTGTGGCTTGAACGCTTCGGCCGAGGCGATGGCATCCGGCCCCGAAGAATACTGATCGACCTCGAATTGTCCCACCAGTTCCAGCGCCATCTTCACGATGACACGAATATCTTCGTCATCGTCGACATGTAGGATTTTTTCAGGTCTTCCATCGCGTGCGTATCTTTTTTGGTCTTGTTGTCTAATTTCGCCGCAGGTCAACCGGGCGAGGATGGCGGTGGCTGTTTCGGCAAATTCACATAAAAAGTTGTTCTGTCATCATTATCGCATGAGATGCCGATTTCTCCACCATGCGATTTGACTATTTTTCTACATATCGCCAGGCCCAGGCCGGTCCCTTTGACCTTGGATGCATTTGCGGGCGTTGCCTGCACATAGGTATCGAAAATCGTCTCGCGCAGATGCTCGGGGATGCCCGGCCCGCCATTGGTGATGCGAATCTGCCAGTTCTGATCCAGGTCCTTGATGCGCACAAGAACGGTGTCATTAGCGGGCGAGTTCTTGATCGCATTGGACAGCAGATTGGCGAACAGTTGGTGCAGCCGAAGAGGAACGCCCATGATCCAGCCGTGATCGGGGGCGGCCACCAGCTCGATCGAGACATTGTGCACCGCGCAATAGCCCAGATGCGAGGTGACGGCTTCTTTGGTCAGGTCAATGAGGTCCAGAGGGATGTGGTCTTCGTCATCGGCCACCTTGCGCGACCCCAGTTTTTGCAGCTCGAGCACGTCTTCGACAATTGACAGCAGGTTATCGGCGTTGCGCTGCACCAGAGCGACCATGTTCTTGGCCTCTGGAGGCAGATCACCCATTGCGCCGCTGTCCATCAGTTTGAGCGCGCCCATAATCGAGGTCAGCGGGGTGCGAAGATCGTGCACGATTTCCGAGAAGGCCTCGGATCTGGCGCGTTCCAGCTGCCGGCGGTGTTCACGGTCGCGCAGAACAGACACAAAGACATTGCTTTGACCAAAGGCCGACAGCAATCGGGTACTGATTTCGACCAGACCCTTTTCGTGCACGGTTTCAATGGTGACGGTGTCGGTCATGCCAAGACGCAGCGGTTCAACATGTTTGTGAAAGCCAACCGTGTCAAATTTGGCCGAGGAATCCGAAATCGTCTTGTTTCGAACCTCGGAAAGGGCCCAGTCACAACGAAGGCGCGCCGTTCGGTTGGCGTAGATCAGTCGCAGCGAGTCCGCGTCATAAACGTAGACCTCGTCGTGCAACTCTTCCAGGATATTGGACAGGTATCGCTGGCTTAGATTGGTTGGGATGGAGTGGAACATAAATTTAACATTCGTTACTTAGGGACACATAAAGGGGGCAGGTTTGCCCAGGCTCGAACATACCTTTGGTCAGATCTGGGGGAGGGGCATGTGTTAGTCCTCCGCAGTCTGTTGAGGATGGGCGCGGCGCAGCGTCAGCAAAAAGGTCGTGCCCTCACCCAGGGTGCTTAGATATTCCAGCTTGCCCTTGTGGCGCCCGACGATCTGTTTCGAGATATTCATTCCCAGTCCGGTGCCGCCCACCTTGCGCTGATCCGAGGAATCAACCTGGGTGAACTGGCCGAAGACGCGATCGTCCGATCCTTCGGGGATACCCATGCCATAGTCGATCACCGAAATGGTGACCTCGTCCTCGGTCGCGCGGGCACGTACATCGACATGACCCCGCTCTTTCGAAAATTTGACGGCGTTGGACAACAGGTTGCTGAGCACCTGCATCAGCCGGTTGCGGTCGCCCTCGATAAAGAACTCTTGTTCGGGCAGCAGGGGTGTCACCCGGATATCCATGCTTTGTGCAAAGCCGTCATTGGCGTCGATGGCATCTTGTACCAGCTTGTTCACGCTGAGCGGTTCGAAATGAAACACCATCTCGCCGGCCTCGAATTTTTGCAGATCCAACAGGTCGTCAATCAGGTTGGCCAGGCGAACCGAGTTCTTGCCCGCGATTTCGAGGACCGAGTTCAGTTGCGGGGGCACATCCCCCAACGTGCCCTTGTTCACCAAATCCAGCGAGCCCTTGATCGAGGTCAGCGGCGTACGCAGCTCGTGACTGACGGTGGACAGGAATTGCGATTTCACTGTCAGGGCTGCCAGCGTGCGCTCGTGTTCGCGACGCAGCTCTTCCAGTTGGCGCACACCGGCGCGATAGAGTTTGAGGAACTGAAACGAGATATCGACGATGAAATACATCACGAACAGAATGGTGAAGAATTCCAGCCAAGGGCTTGAATCAATGGGCGGATAGTAGCGCAGAATGTCCATCAACGCGATGTAGGCGAACGTGGCGCCATAGATCAGCAGGCGCAGGGTCAGTGCCGGCAAAACCTGATGGTTGTTCATCGCTGCAAACAGGGCGGCCGCAAACAAGAAGAACAACGGCGTGAAGTGACCACCGGTTTCCTGCTGCAAGGCGACCATGATGATGAACAGACAAATGGCCCCCGAGCTCACAAGCGTGTTCACAAGGATGAACAGCAAGAAGCGATAGCTATGCTGGATGTCGCCACCCTTCCAGCGGCGAATACGTCGCGCGGCGATCAGATCCAGCACTTCCGAGAACAGCACCCCGGTATAGCTGGCAAAGGCGGTAATTGGGTCAAAATAAAAGGCCGTCAGCAGCGTCGCCGCCAGAAAGATCGCCTGGCGCTGCCACAACAGGTTTGTTGTGACATCAATATAGTCCCTTAACTGGCGTTCAAGCCGCTCGGGCCTGAGCCAGTCCTGCTGGACTTTGGTATATAACGCTCGAAGGGGCATGACGCATGGCTGCCGTATCGTTTCTTATCTGTCGTCATTCATTAATAATTTACGATATTGGCGAAAATTCGGCGGTGCACCCTCTTTTTCCCATTGGTCAAAAAAAATCGGCAAATTTCATTTATGCGCGATTCAGATTAACCAAAAACTAACATTGGTTGAAAATTTTAATCTAAACGTGCAATATAAGGGGGCAAGCGCTGAGTTTTCGGTCGCGACGCACAGGGTCTCCATCATCTTAACGTTACGGCATGTGTTGCCCGTACACCATTGTGGCGTTTTTTTGGTATCGTAGTGAAAAATCTTAGGTGATTTGCGCAAGCACTTGCCTAAACTGGGAAAAAAAGATCGGGCAGGAAAAATGAACATTGCAGTTACAGGGCGTCAGGGGCGCTCTTTGCAGGTCTTTCCGGAACTTGAACCCGTAGTGCCCAGAAAACCCGCAAGGGTGGCACGGGCCTCGGCCAAAAGACCTGCTCTGGCGCCGACCGGGCACGTAAAGTCGACCATGATCTCGTTTTCCAATGCGGGGCAGTTCGGCGATTTGTTGCCGAGTTTTCTGAAGGCGCGCAAGCGGACTTTCATCGATCGGCTCCACTGGGATTTGCCGCATACCGAGGGCATGGAGTTCGACCAGTATGACACCCCTCAGTGTCGCTGGGTGGCCGTGCACGAATATGGCGAGATTCTGGGGGGCTTTCGGTTGTTGCCGACGACGGCCCAATGCGGGGTCTACACTTATATGCTGAAAGACGCGCAGCAGGGCATGCTGGACAGCATTCCACAGGATGTGCTGTTTATCGAGGCTCCGGTCGAGCGCCGTATCGTCGAAGCCTCGCGCCTGTTCATCGCCGAGGATGTCCCGTCGTCCCGACGGATCCAGGTGCAAAGCGTGATCATGGGGCAAATGGTGGCGTGTACCGTGCAGATGGGAGCGACCCATACGATCGGGATTGTGCCTGCCGTCTGGTCGCGCTGGCTGCGCCGGATGGATCTGGATGCGGTGCCTGTTGGGCGCAAGTTTTCGATCGACGGGGTGACCAGCCAGGCCGCGATCTTCAACGCTGGCAAGTTCCAGGCCGGACAGCAACAGGTACAGTAAGGGGTTAACACCGCCTCTTGGACGCGCCATAAACGGGGCAGGGGACTGCCCCGTGGAACCAGCATCAAGGCATTAGGCGCATGACCGGTACTATCTACATTCTGAACGGGCCCAATCTGAACCTATTGGGCAAGCGCGAGCCAGACATCTATGGCCACGCCACGCTGGACGATGTCGAGCGGGACTGCGCGGTTGTGGCCTCGGAATTCGGGCTGGATGTGCGTCTGCTGCAATCAAACTGGGAAGGCCAACTGGTCGATTGGATCCACGAGGCGCGCGAAAACGCGGCCGCAATTGTGATCAATCCGGCGGCGCTGACCCATACCTCGGTGGCGATTCTGGATGCGCTGAACACCTTTGATGGCCCCGTGATCGAGGTCCATATCAGCCAGGTCCACAAACGCGAGGCCTTCCGCCATCATTCCTATGTCAGCCAGCGCGCCGATGCGGTGATGGCCGGGTTCGGCGTGGGCGGATACGCGTTGGCGATCCGCCATCTGGGCGCGCTTCTGGCGGATTAACGGCCCTTAAAATCCGGGGGGCGCTTGTCAAAGAACGCCGCACAGCCCTCGGCGAAATCTTCGGATGTATACAGGATCGCCTGGGTGTCGCGCTCGGCCGCAAGGAATTCGGGCAAAGGCAAGGGCAGGCGGGCCATCATGTCCTTGGTATAGGCATGTGTTAGCGGGGCGCCCGCGCTGATATCTGCGGCCAATGCCATCGCATGTGGGATCGCGTCGCTGTCCACCAGCTCCTCGGCCAGTCCCCAGTCCAGCGCTTGGGGTGCGTCGATTGTCCGGCGCGTAAAGGCCAGCCATTTCGTGCGCCCCGTGCCGATACGCGGGGGCAGGGTGTACAGGGACGCCAAATCGGGGATCAGCCCCAGCTTGCCAAATGGCAACGAGAATTTGGCATCTGCCGAGGCCACCACAATGTCACAGGCCGCCGCCAGAGACAGACCCGCGCCGACGCACCAGCCCTCGACCGCTGCGATGACGGGTTTGGGGCATTCAACGAGGGTTTGCATCAGTGCTCCGGCGTTTTGCATTCGCGCGCGTCCGGCGACCGAAGTGATGCCCTGCATGGTCGAGATATCCCCGCCCGCGCTGAAACAGCCCTGAACGCCCGCAATGACAATCGCGCGGATGGTGTCATCGGTGATGGCCGCCTGCAATTGCACCAAAAGCTCGGCCCGCAGGTCCGGCGACAGGGCATTGCGCCGCTTGGGCAGGTTCAGCCACACCAGTCGGGTGGCCCCATGGGTTTGGCCAACGCACAGCCCGTCCTCGGGTGTGGGCTCGATCAACGGAGATTGGGTCATGTTTACGCCTCCTCAACTTCTTCGCATGCGTACTGTTTTTGAGGGGCGATGCCAAGCGCGAACACCTAGGCAGGGTGTCCCCCTCGTGCTAGGCAAGAGACAAGGCAAAAGGGTACAGGTATGAAGCTTGCGTTCGTTACGATGGTCTGGCGCGATTATTGGCTGTTGGACAAATGGGTCCGCCATAACGCCCAATATGTGGATCGCAGCAGCCTGTACGTTCTGAATCACGGTGGCGATCCCAAAATCAACGACATCGCCCAGGGCTGCAACGTCATCCATATCCCGCGCGAAGAGCTGACCCTCGATCTGGATCGGCGTCGTTGGGATCTGCTGGGCGGCGTGACCAACGGGTTGCTGGCCTTTTATGATCGGGTGATCTGCACCGATGTGGACGAGCTGATTGTTTATGCCGGGCAAGACGGCACCCTGGTGGATCATCTGGCGCGCAGCCAGGCCGACACTGTGGCGCTGTCACCGGTTGGGTTGAACCTGATCCCCAGCGAGGGCGCGGCCGATGTCTCGGGCGGGGTGTTGCAAGCCCATCCGCAGGCGATCCTCAGCGCCAAGTATACCAAGCCCTGTATCGTGAAATCCCGCGTGGTGTATACGATCGGCGGGCATGGGCTGGTGCGTGGCAAATTCACCATCGACCCCGAACTGCTGCTGTTTCATCTGCATTACGTCACCCCCGACTACGCCGAACGCATGGCCGAGCGGCAAGAGATCGTCGCGCAGTCCAAAGCACATAATGAAGGCTCGGACGATCCGGCAAATGTGGGCAAGCGGTTCTGGATCAACTGGTCGGACCCCGGCATGATCCGCGAAAAGGAATTTGCCAATTTTGAACGCGCCACCGAGGTCGATGTTTCAGAGGGGTTTGATGAATGTGCCGACCTTTTGCGCCAGGCCATCAAGCATGACGGCAAGAAACGAGTCGTCGACCACGCGGTGATGGCGAAGGCCCCGCGCAAAGTTGTCGTTCCGCCCGCCCTGCAAGACCGGCTGTAACCGAGTCCCTCACCATCGAAATAAGATTCTCGTTCCGCGTTGCAAGCCCGTGCGGATCTGTCGCTCTGGCTGTTCGCGCTGACATTTGCGGTCTGTTTTACTGGATGTCGAAGGGATCTGAGAATGTGGTCACAGGGTTTTCACAATTTCGTGTTGTTTTCTAGCCAGTTACGCTAGGTCAAAGCAGAAAATTTACAAGACATCTCTATTTGGTTAAGAAATTTTACAAATAAAATGAGCCTTTCTGCATACTTATTCCAATGTTTTCATTTTCCATTATGCTGACCTCGGAGCGCGGATAATTTCAATTCTGCCCGAACTTTGAGCGGGCCCCGATTTAATATCCTAGGGAGGAACCTTGCTGTGAACGCCGAGACTAAGACCGACCCCATTATACCAGTTCCCGCGTCTTTTGCGGCTGGTGCGCATGTTGATGGTGCGAAATATGATGCGATGTACGAGGCCTCGATGGCCGATCCCGAAGCGTTTTGGGGCGAGCATGGCAAGCGTCTGGAGTGGATCAAGCCTTATACGAAGGTCAAGAACACCAGCTTTGCGCCGGGGAATGTCTCGATCAAGTGGTACGAGGATGGCACGCTGAACGTTGCGGCCAACTGTATCGACCGCCATTTGGAAACCCGCGGCGATCAGACGGCGATCATTTTTGAACCCGATGATCCGAACGAGGCTGCCCAGCACATCACCTACAAACAGCTGCATGCCAGCGTTTGCAAGATGGCCAACATCCTGGAAGACATGGGCGTGCGCAAGGGCGACCGCGTCATCATTTACCTGCCGATGATCCCCGAGGCGGCCTATGCGATGCTGGCCTGTGCGCGCATCGGTGCGATCCACTCGATCGTGTTTGCCGGCTTTAGCCCCGACGCGCTGGCGGCGCGTGTGAATGGCTGTGACGCCAAGGTGGTGATCACCGCCGACCACGCCCCCCGTGGCGGCCGCAAGACCCCGCTGAAATCCAACTGCGACGAGGCGCTGCTGCACTGTAAAGACACTGTTAAGTGCCTGGTGGTAAAACGCACCGGAGAGCAGACCACCTGGATCGACGGGCGGGACTTTGATTACAACGAACTGGCGCTGGAAGCGGATGATTATTCCAAACCGGCCGAGATGAACGCCGAGGATCCGCTGTTCATCCTGTATACCTCGGGCTCGACCGGTCAGCCCAAGGGCGTGGTGCATTGCACCGGCGGCTATCTGGTGTATGCCGCGATGACCCACGAGATCGTCTTTGACTATCACGAGGGCGATATCTTCTGGTGTACCGCCGATGTGGGCTGGGTCACCGGGCACAGCTATATCGTCTATGGTCCGCTGGCCAATGGCGCGACCACGGTGATGTTCGAAGGCGTGCCGACCTATCCGGATGCGGGCCGGTTCTGGGCCGTGTGTGAAAAGCACAAGGTGAACCAGTTCTACACCGCCCCCACCGCGATCCGCGCCCTGATGGGCCAGGGCACCGAGTGGGTGGAAAAATACGACCTGAGCGACCTCAAGGTGCTGGGCTCGGTGGGTGAACCGATCAACCCCGAGGCCTGGAACTGGTACAATGACAATGTCGGCAAGGGCAACTGCCCGATCGTTGACACCTGGTGGCAGACCGAAACCGGCGGCCACATGATGACCCCGCTGCCGGGCGCGCATGCGCTGAAACCCGGCTCGGCGATGAAGCCGTTCTTTGGCGTCAAACCCGTGGTTCTGGACCCGCATTCGGGCGAACAGATCGATGGCAATGGCGTCGAGGGCGTGCTGTGTATCGCCGACAGCTGGCCCAGCCAGATGCGCACGGTCTGGGGCGATCATGAACGCTTCGAGAAGACCTATTTCAGCGACTACAAGGGCTATTACTTTGCCGGGGATGGCTGCCGGCGCGACCCGGATGGCGATTACTGGATCACCGGGCGCGTGGATGACGTGATCAACGTGTCGGGCCACCGCATGGGCACCGCCGAGGTGGAAAGCGCCCTGGTCGCCCACGCCAAAGTGGCCGAGGCCGCCGTGGTCGGCTACCCCCACGAGGTCAAGGGTCAGGGCATCTATTGCTACGTGACGCTGATGAACGGGGTCGAGCCCACCGAGGAGCTCTACAAAGAGCTGCGCACCTGGGTGCGTACTGAAATCGGCCCGATCGCCAGCCCCGACCTGATCCAATGGTCCCCCGGCCTGCCCAAAACCCGCTCGGGCAAAATCATGCGCCGCATCCTGCGCAAAATCGCCGAAAACGACTACGGATCCCTGGGCGACACATCAACGCTCGCCGACCCAAGCGTCGTCGACGACCTCATCCAAAACAGAATGAATAAGGGGTAAGGGGCGATGGACGCGACTGTCGCCACGACCCCCGCCGTTCTGATCCTTCTCGGGCCTCCGGGCGCCGGGAAGGGCACGCAAGCCCGTGTTCTGGAAGAGAATTTCGGCCTGGTGCAATTGTCCACCGGCGATCTGCTACGCGCAGCGGTTGCCGCCGGGACCGACGCTGGCAAGGCCGCCAAGGCCGTGATGGAAGCCGGAGAGCTGGTCAGCGACGAGATCGTGATCAACATCCTGCGCGACCGTCTGGCCGAGCCCGACTGCGCCAAGGGCGTGATCCTGGACGGTTTCCCGCGCACCACGGTTCAGGCCGAGGCGCTGGACACGCTGCTGGCCGAAAGCGGCCAGAAAATCAACTCCGCGATCAGCCTGGATGTGGATGACGCGGCCATGGTGACCCGGATTTCGGGTCGCTACACCTGCGCGGGCTGCGGCGAGGGCTATCACGATAGCTTCAAGCAACCTGCCACAGACGGTGTGTGTGACAAATGCGGCGGCACGGAAATGAAGCGCCGCGCCGATGACAATGCCGAAACGGTGGCCAGCCGCCTAGAGGCCTATCACGCGCAAACCGCACCGCTGATCGCCTATTACGGCGATCAAGGAGTTTTGCAACGTATCGACGCCATGGGCGATATCGATGCGATTGCAAAAGACCTTGCAGCCATCGTTTCCAAGGCGATGTCGTAAGGTTTTCACCGTCCCGCTGCCTCTCATCGTTTTGGCGGGACACAGGAGGAAGAGGAGGACCCGTTTTATGACGGATCAAAACACTACACGCGAGTCGGATCAGGCCTATTGGTCGGCCAACGTGCGTATCATTCTCGTCAGTCTGGTCATTTGGGCTGTCGTGTCGTTCGGTTTCGGTATTCTGCTGCGCCCCGCCCTGTCGGGCATCGCGGTGGGTGGCACCGATCTTGGTTTCTGGTTCGCGCAGCAGGGCAGCATTCTGGTGTTCCTGGCGCTGATCTTTTTCTACGCCTGGCGCATGAACACGCTGGACAAAGAACACGGCGTTGAGGAGTAAATTCCATGGATCAGTTTACCATCAACCTGCTGTTTGTCGGCGCGTCCTTTGCGCTGTACATCGGCATCGCGATCTGGGCCCGCGCGGGCTCGACGTCTGAATTCTATGCTGCGGGCCGGGGTGTTCACCCTGTCACCAACGGTATGGCAACTGCAGCTGACTGGATGTCGGCAGCCTCGTTCATCTCGATGGCGGGCCTGATTGCATTCACCGGCTATGATAACAGCTCGTTCCTGATGGGCTGGACCGGCGGCTACGTGCTGCTGGCGCTGCTGCTGGCCCCTTACCTGCGTAAGTTCGGCAAGTTCACCGTGTCCGAGTTCATCGGCGATCGTTTCTACAGCCAAACCGCCCGTATCGTGGCTGTTGTCTGCTTGATCGTTGCCTCGACCACCTACGTGATCGGTCAGATGACCGGCGTGGGCGTGGCCTTTGGCCGCTTCCTGGAAGTGGACAACACCACCGGCCTGCTGATCGGCGCCTGTGTTGTGTTCGCTTACGCCGTGTTCGGCGGGATGAAGGGTGTGACCTACACCCAGGTTGCTCAGTACTGCGTGCTGATCACCGCCTACACCATCCCCGCGATCTTCATCTCGCTGCAGCTGACTGGCACTCCGATTCCGGCCCTGGGCCTGTTCGGCGACCACGTTGCCTCGGGCGAGCCTCTGCTGGCCAAGCTGGACGCTCTGGTCACCGAGCTGGGCTTCAACGAGTACACCGCACACCACGCCGACACCTTCAACATGGTGCTGTTCACCCTGTCGCTGATGATCGGTACTGCGGGTCTGCCCCACGTGATCATGCGCTTCTTTACCGTGCCCCGCGTTGCTGACGCGCGTTGGTCGGCTGGCTGGACCCTGGTGTTCATCGCTCTGCTGTACCTGACCGCTCCGGCCGTTGGTGCCATGGCGCGTCTGAATATTTCGGAAATGATGTGGCCGAACGGCGGCATCGAAGGCGGTGCAGTGACCACCCAGCAGATCGAGTCGGAAGACCGTTACGCCTGGATGGCCACCTGGCAGAAAACCGGTCTGCTGGACTGGGAAGACAAGAACGGCGACGGAGCCATCCAGTACTACAACGACAAGAATGCTGATCTTCAGGCAATCGCGTCGCAAAACGGCTGGGAAGGCAACGAGCTGACCAAGTTCAACCGTGACATCCTGGTTCTGGCGAACCCGGAAATCGCGAACCTGCCGAGCTGGGTCATTGGTCTGGTGGCTGCTGGTGGTCTGGCGGCTGCGCTGTCGACGGCTGCGGGCCTGCTGCTGGCAATCTCGTCGGCTGTGTCGCATGACTTGATCAAGGGTGCCATCAACCCGCAGATTTCGGAAAAAGGCGAACTGATGTCGGCGCGTGTTGCTATGGCTGTGGCCATCGCGGTTGCGACCTATCTGGGTCTGAACCCTCCGGGCTTCGCTGCTCAAACCGTGGCCTTGGCCTTCGGTCTGGCCGCTGCGTCGATCTTCCCGGCTCTGATGATGGGTATCTTCTCGACCAAGATCAACAACAAGGGTGCCGTCGCTGGCATGCTGGCTGGTCTGGTTGTCACCCTGGTTTACATCTTCCTGCACAAGGGCTGGTTCTTCATCCCGGGCACCAACAGCTTCAGCGATGCTGATCCGCTGCTGGGGACCGTGAAGTCCACCTCGTTCGGTGCCATCGGTGCTCTGGTCAACTTCGTTGTTGCCTACATCGTCGCCGGCATGACCGAGGAAACCCCTGACGAGATCAAGGAACTGGTCGAAAGCGTCCGCGTCCCCCGTGGCGCCGGTGCCGCCCAGGACCACTAAGATCCCCTGGCAGGGGCGTCGAACTCCCGTGATGGCCCTGCCGCTCCAAGGTCCCGCCCATTCCAAGCATGGGCGGGATTACTTTTTCTGAACAATCGCTTGCAAAGATCCTGGTTTCTGAGATGGATCATATTGCAGGCCCCGCAAGTCAGGCTAACGTCTGCGCGATTCTAGAGCCCTTTGGAGCCTGAAATGCCCTCTCAATTGCCAGACTTTTATCGCTTTCTGACATCGGTTCATCCCTATGACTCGCTGCCCCCCGAAGAGTTGGAGGCCCTGGCCGCCAAGTTCCAGGTGTTCCAGCTGTCTGCGGGCGACACCGTCTACGCCCACGGAGAAGAGCTCCCTGGCCTGTACCTGATCCATTGGGGGCAGGTCGAGGTGCGCGACGAAAACGATGTGCCGGTGTCGCTGCTGGGAATGCGTAACTCGTTTGGGGAACGCGGGTTGCTGCGCGATGGGCTGGCTGCGACAAGTGCCAAAGCGGTCGAGGATTCAACGCTGTTGCTGTTGCCGGCTGCCGATTTCGCGCATTTGCTGGACACCAATGAACAGGCGCGCCGGTTCTTTGATCGCTCGCGCGCGCAAAAGCCCAAAGCCAATGATCTGGCCACCAGTCGCGTGGACACGCTGATGGCGCGCAACCCGATGACCTGCGATCCTGACACCGATGTGCAAGGCGCAGCCGTGATGATGCGCGACCAGGGGATTTCCTCGCTATGTGTGCTGGATCAGGACAAGCTGGCCGGTATCCTGACCGTGCGCGACCTGTCCAACAAAGCACTGGCCGAGGCCTTGCCGCTGACCACGCCGATCAGCCAGATCATGACGCGCGATCCGATCACCCTGTCCCCTTGTGCGATTGGCTCGGACGTGCTGCATGCGATGATGGAGCGCAAAATCGGCCACATTCCCATCTGCGAAAGCGGCAAGCTGGTGGGCATCGTGACCCAAACCGATCTGACGCGGTTTCAGGCTGTGTCCTCGGCCGAGCTGGTCTCGGAAATCGCCCATGCCGACACGGCAACCGAGATGGCCAAGGTCACCGCCCGCATCCCGCAACTGCTGGTGCAACTGGTGGCAGGGGGCAACCGGCACGAGGTTGTCACCCGCCTGATTACCGATATCGCAGATACGGCCACGCGCCGCCTGCTGGCCCTGGCCGAGGAAAAGCTGGGCCCGCCGCCGGTGCCCTATCTGTGGCTGGCCTGTGGCAGCCAGGGGCGCCAGGAACAGACCGGCGTCAGCGATCAGGACAATTGCCTGTTTCTGGATGATGCCGTGACGGCGGAACAAATGCCCTATTTCCAAGAGCTTGCCAAGTTCGTTTGCGATGGGCTGGACGAATGCGGCTATGTGTATTGTCCCGGTGACATGATGGCGACGAACCCGCAATGGTGCCAGCCCGTGCGCATTTGGAAGGAATATTTCCGCGGATGGATTTACAAACCCGATCCCATGGCGCAGATGCTGGCCTCGGTCATGTTTGATCTGCGCCCGATCGGGGGCACCACCAGCCTGTTTGCGGACCTGCAAGAGGACACGCTGAAGGCGGCCGAGGCGAACTCGATCTTCGTGGCGCATATGATCGGCAATTCGCTGAAACATACGCCCCCGTTGGGCCTGCTGCGCGGGTTTGCGACCATCCGCTCGGGCGAGCATAAGAATACGCTGGATATGAAACACAACGGTGTGGTGCCGATCGTTGATTTGGGGCGTGTGTATGCGCTTCAAGGTCAGTTGACGGCCGTGAACACCCGCGCCCGCCTGGAAGAGGCCGGGGCCGCCGGGGTGCTCAGCCCCTCGGGTGCGCGCGACCTGCTGGACGCCTATGACCTGATTGCCGAAACACGTTTGCTGCATCAGTCGCGCCAGATCAAACGGGGCGAAGCGCCGGACAACTATATGGAATTGGCCGAATTGTCGGATTTTGAACGCAGCCACCTAAGGAATGCTTTTGTGGTCGTCAAAAGCTTGCAATCCGCGGCTGGACACGGGAAAGGGGCCGTCGGGTAAGACCACGCGCCAAGGAGGAGAGGCCGCATGTTTCTGGAATTGATCGCAACCTTCATCGCAGGCATCGCCGGGGCGGGAGTGCTGATGCTGTTGAATCGCGCTCTAGGAGGGCGCCTGCCGCGTTGGTTGATCCCCGTGGCAGCGGGGGCGGCGATGCTGTTTTCGACGATCACCAGCGAATACAGCTGGTACAGCCGGACGTCTGGCCCTCTGATTGACGAGGGGTTCGAGGTGGCGCAGACCGTTGAAAGCAAGGCGATGTATCGCCCCTGGACCTATGCCAAACCCTATATTGATCGCTTTGTCGCCGTCGATGTGGCCACAGCGCAGCGCAACCCGGATCAGCCTGGCAAAGTGCTGGTGAACTTGGTGTTTGCGGGGCGCTGGCAACCGCTGAACATGGTGGCGGTGATGTTTGATTGCGTGAATGGACAAGCGACGCGCGTGCCCGCCGAGGTCAAATTTGACGAAAACGGCGCCTTGATCGGTGCGCAATGGGGCCCCGTTCCGGCGGATGATCCCAGTTACGCGTTGGCCTGCGGAGGTGCGTGATGTTGACCAATCTAAGCCTTCGGATACGGATATTCCTGTTCTTCGTGCTGTTGGGTGCCGGTGGTTTGGTGCTGGTGTTTGGGGCGCTGTATGTTGGCTATAACAAGGCCATGGCTGGAGATGTGACCTCGGGGTTTACTCTGTCGGCGATCATCTCGGGCTTTGGGTTGCTGGCGCTGTGCGTGGGCGTATGGTTGCTTTTTGACGAAAACGTCGCCAAGCCGATCGAACGCCTGGCGGCGGGTCTGCGCGCGCAAACCCATGCCGGGGCAGGGACGGGCCTGACCGAGGACGCCGCGAAATACCTGGGGGATCTGGCCCCCGCTGCGCAGGCGATGTCCAAGCAATTGTCCGAAACGGCGGTGAATACCGCCAGTCTGGTCGCCGCCGAAACGCAGCGGCTTGCGGCCGAACGCGACCGCCTGACGGCCTTGCTGACCGAGATCCCGGTCGCGACGGTTCTGGTCAATCCCAACCACCAGATTGTGCTGTATGATGGGCAGGCTGCGGCTGTTCTAGCGCAAATCCATACTCCTCGTTTGAACAGCCCGATCTTTGATTACTTCGATCAGGCGGCCGTGGAAACGGCTTGGAAAAAGATGTCCAAAGAGGGGCTGGAGGTCACCTTTGCCGCCGAAGGTGTGGACAGTGACGAAAGCTTTAACCTGCGGATGAAGCCCCTGGAACAGGGGGTCGGGTATTTGCTGGTGATTGACGGGATCGAGGCTCATATCGAACCCGATGCCGCCCGTCCGCTGATCTATGACTTTGATTTGCTGGAACAAAATTCAGGTACCAGCGCGGATGAAACCTGTTTGTCCGATCTGACCTATGTGGTGTTTGACACTGAAACCACCGGACTCTTGCCGCACAAGGACGAGATCGTCCAGATCGGTGCGGTCCGCGTGGTGCGGGGGAAAATCGTGCCAGCCGAGCAGGTCGACACGCTGGTCAATCCGCAGATGCCGATCCCCGCGGCCTCGACCAAGGTACATGGGGTCAGCGATGCGATGGTTGTCGATGCGCCGCTGATCGATACGGCCGCGGTCGAGTTTCACCGCTTTGCGCGGGGCTCGGTCATTGTGGCCCATAATGCGCCGTTCGATATGGCCTTTATGCATCGTCACGGAAAACGGCTGGGGCTGGTGTGGGACCATCCGGTGCTGGACACGGTGCTGGTGTCAGCGGTTCTGTTCGGGGCCAGCCAGACGCACACGCTGGATGCGCTTTGCGACCGTCTGGGCGTGGTGATCCCCGAGGCCCTGCGCCATACAGCGATGGGCGATGCCTATGCCACAGCCGAGGTCCTGTGCAAGATGCTGCCCATGCTAGAGGCACGTGGCATCCGCACCTTTGGCGATATGCTGGCCGAAACCCGCAAACATGGCCGCTTGTTGGAAGATCTGAACTGAACAGGCGTAACCAGCTGTAAAGACCGTGTAATTACCCTGTTGGCGCACCAATTGCGCCATATTCGGAGCGCAGCCTGTCTGGTGCAATGACGACACCGGAGGCACCTATGCCCGCCAAAAACATGCCCCACCACGTGCGGGTCAGCCTGGAAAAACACGCGCGCCTGTTCGAGCTGCTGCGCCAGCAGAACCTTGTGTCGACCAGTCGTGTGGGCCGCAAAGCGCGCAGACTAGAAGACCCGGCAGAGGCCTCGTTTCTGGCCACGGCCAGCGCCTCCCTGGCAAAACCATTGGGCCGCTATTCCTAACCCCGGAACCCGGTCGCGACCACGAATTTTTCGGAACTGTCTGATCGGGACGCGGGCGGTTTCATATTCGCCACCTTGGTGAACTTGGTCTTCAGCAGTTTTTGCAACTCGCCCTCGGCGCCACCGGCCAGAACCTTGGCGACGAAGGTGCCGCCCTCTTCGAGCACATCAAAGGCGAAATAGGCCGCGGCCTCGCACAGGGCAATGATCCGCAAATGGTCGGTTTGTTTGTGCCCCGAGCTGGCCGCAGCCATGTCCGACATCACCACGTCGGCCTTGCCGCCCAGCCAGTCTTTGACCTTTTGATCGGCGTCGTCCTCCATGAAGTCCAGCTGATAGGTCTCGGCGCCAGCAATCGGTTCGACCTCTTGCAGGTCCACGCCCAGAACGGTGCCGATTTTCTTACCGGATTTTTCGCCCAGGGCGTTCACCCGCTTGACGGCCACCTGACACCAGCCGCCGGGCGCACAGCCCAGATCGACCACGCGGGCGCCGGGCACAAGGAAGCGGTATTTATCGTCCAGTTCCAGGATCTTAAAAGCAGCGCGGCCGCGATAGCCCTCGGTCTTGGCGCGTTTGACATAGGGGTCGTTCAACTGACGTTGCAACCACCGGGTCGAGCTGAGCGAACGCCCGCGCGCGGTTTTCACCTTCACCTTCAGGTCGCGCTGACCGCGTCCGGATGTGTTTTTGCTGCCAGATTTCTTTGCCATTCCATGTCTCGCTTCGGTCTTCGCGGTCCTACATAGGCGGGTCTGCGGGGCGCTGCAATCGCTGGCCTAAAAGGGGCCGTCCTCCAGCACGCCGTCCGCGCTCATTTGGGCATAGAGCAACCCCTCGCGCAGGCCCCGGTCGGCCACTGACAGCCGATCGGTGGGCCAGCAGCGCAGCAATGCTTGCAAAATCGCCGAGCCCGACATGATCAGCGCGTGCCGATCCTGCCCAATCCGCGGGTCGCGCCGCCGTCCTGCGGGGCCCAGATCCAGATAGCCGCGGATCACCTTGTCGATCTGTTCCGAGGTCATGCGCAGCCCGTCCACCTTGGTCCGGTCATAGCGTTTCAGCCCCAAATGCGAGGCCGCCACGGTGGTGACGGTGCCGCTGGTGCCCACGATCTGGAACCCCTCTTTGCATTGCTCTTCGGCATAGGGGCTGAATTCCGAAAGGTTTTCTTCGAAAAACCAGCTCATCAGGGCGAAGCGGGCGGAATCGTCATCCACATCAAAGAACTGGTCGCGCAGCGTGGCCACACCCAGCGGGACACTGATCCAATCCACCACTTTGGCGGCGGGGAAGGGGCTGTTTTGGGTATGAAACCCCTGATGCAACCGCATGATCGCGCGCGGCCGGTCACGTCGGGGCACCGAGCACAGGTCGATCCACACAAGTTCGGTCGAGCCTCCGCCAATATCCACCACCAGCAACTGTTCGGTCTTGGTGCTGACCAGCGGCGCGCAGGAAATCACGGCTAGGCGGGCCTCTTCTTCGGGTTCGATGATTTCCAGGCGCAGGCCGGTTTCGCGGTGGACCTTCTTTATGAATTCCTGCGCGTTGGTGGCGCGTCGACAGGCCTCGGTGGCGACCAGACGCATGCGTTTGACTTTGTGACGCTTCAGTTTTTGCTGACAGATGCGCAACGCCTGCACGGTGCGCCCCATCGAGGCGCGGCTCAGCTTGCCGGTGCTTTCCAACCCCGCGCCAAGCTGCACGGACTTAGAAAAGCTATCAACCACATGGAATTGACTGCCCTTGGGCTGGGCAATCAGCATGCGGCAACTGTTCGTACCCAGGTCCAGCGCGGCATACAGCTCGGCTGAATCTGGCGGTTTGGGCGCGGGGCTCTCAACCGGTTTCGGGAACGCGCCCGCACCTCTGGGACGCTTGGGCGCCATGACTATACGCCCTCCATTTTCAAGTTACTTTCAACGTAGGGGACTCGTGCCCGCCGCGCAAGCACTGCGATTGGGCTCATGATGATGTTTAGGATTTTTCCGATCCTCAGCGCTGGCCCTGGCCGGGGCAGTGCGGATACAACTGCGGACGTCGCAGAGCGTGTTCTTTCTGTCGAAAACGACCCTTTTGTCGCGATTGGGCTGTTCTACAGATGGAACCTAGGAAACAGGGGAATCAATCGTATGGCAGACGTCACCATTGTGTATTGGCGGGATATTCCGGCTCAGGTGATCGTGGGCAAGGGCCGCCGGGGCGCGAAAAAGCCGCTGGCTGAACGGTTCGAACAGGCGATTGATCGGGCTGCCATGAAGGTCGGCGCATCGGACACCGATGCCTATCTGGCCGAATGGCGCAAGGCCGCCCCTTATCCGGTCGAGGGGTCCCCCCAAGACATTGTCGAGGCCGAGGTCGCAAGGCTGGAGGCCGAATATGATCAGGATCGCCTGAAGGCGCTGATCGCCAATGACGGATGGGCATGACCCCCGCTGCGATACTGGAGGCCGTGATGGCTTTGCTGAATTTCCGAAAACGCGACGAGGCTGCGGCGCCCGTCGACCCCAAGATGGAAACCTTTCTGCAGGGGTTTTCAATCGAGGTGATGCCGCGCACCGCTGAAAAGATTGACGATTTTCGCGATTTGCTGCCCCGCGGCACTCGCGTTTACATCGCCCATATCGACGGCACCCCGATCGAAGACATGGTCGCCACTGCCGCGCGTCTGGCCGATGAAGGCTTTGAGGTGATGCCTCATTTCCCGGCGCGGATCATCCCCGATGCGGCCACGCTTGAGGATTGGATCAACCGCTATCAGTCCGAGGCAGGCGTAAGCCAGGCGCTTTTGCTGGCAGGCGGTGTGTCCGAGCCGCAGGGCGCGTTTCACTCCTCGATGCAGCTGCTGGAAACCGGGCTGTTTGACCGCGCGGGGTTCAAACATCTGCATGTCGCGGGCCACCCCGAGGGCAACAAGGATATCGACCCGGATGGCAGTGACCACCTGGTGATGGAGGCGTTGCGCTGGAAACAGGCATTCCAAGAGCGCACGGATGCCGACATGGCCATCGCCACGCAATTCTGCTTTGAAGCGCAGCCGGTCATTGACTGGGCCACGCGCCTGAACGCCGAAGGGATCAAACTTCCCATCCATATTGGCATCGCGGGCCCGGCCAAGCTGCAAACGCTGATCAAATTCGCCATCGCCTGTGGGGTCGGGCCCTCGTTGAAAGTCCTGCAAAAACGCGCGATGGATGTGTCCAAACTGCTGCTGCCCTACGAGCCGACCGAGTTGGTCGCGCAACTGGCCGCGCACAAGGCTGAAAACCCCGATTTCAACATCACCAACGTTCACCTGTTCCCGCTGGGGGGTATCAAGACCTCGGCCAAGTGGACACAGGACCATGGCGGCGCCTCGGGTGTTCCGGCGGTCATGGCCTGAGGGATGGGACGCGCGCGCGATCATAGGCTGCCTTTTTGCCTGCCATTTGGGGATATGGCGGGCTACGGGTATACTGGCTCCATTCAGTTCACAGCTTTTGGAGACAGTGATGAGTATTCGCCTTTTTGTCGCGATGGCGCTGGCCTTGATCCCCGTTTTTGCACAGGCGCAGCTGGCCTTTCCCGTGCCCAATCTGGCGGGGCAGTGGCGTTGCGTATCCAATTCGCCCGCCGTATCGGTCGACGTCTATCTACAGGTCTATCCCAATCAGCAGTTACAAGGGCAGGGCACCATCGTCTATCCCGCAACCAGCCGGATCTACAACGTCCAGGGGGCTGGCACTTGGACGGTTGCGCCCCCCGATCAGCAGTATCCTCAGTGGTTGATCCGGTTCCAGCTGGTGCCGCAGGGCAACCACGCGGCCTTTTCGATTTTTGCCCGCCCGACGGGCGAACCCAACGGGCTGTACAACAGTTTTTACAACCCTCAGACAGGGCACGTGGTGGAAACCAGCTGCGCGCGCCTGGGCTGAGATCCCCCTTCTCTCCGGTTTCGGACCCCGACGCAGTTGCGCGCGGGTCGGCCGCCTATGTCCACGAAAAGGATCAGACATGACCCGCACCATCGTAGAATCCAAAACCAAGACCGCGATCATCGGTTTTGATCAACCCTTCTGTGTGATCGGCGAGCGGATCAACCCAACGGGGCGCAAGAAACTGGCCGCCGAGCTGGAGATGGACGATTTCACGACCGTTGAAGCAGATGCCGTGGCGCAGGTTCTGGCCGGGGCGACGGTTTTGGACGTCAACTCGGGCGCGGTGTTTTCCAACAAGATGGCCGAGGATCAGCGCTATGCCGACAACAACTTCGTTGAACCGCCGCTGATGAAGGCCCTGATCGAGCGCGTCCAAGCCATCGTGGATGTGCCGCTGTGTATTGACAGCTCGGTCCCCGGCGCGCTCGAGGAAGGGCTGAAAGCCGCCGAAGGCCGCCCGCTGCTGAACTCGGTCACCGGCGAAGAAGAGCGCCTGGAACTGGTTCTGCCGCTGGTCAAGAAATACAACGTGCCGGTTGTGGCCATTTCCAACGATGATACCGGGATTTCCGAAGACCCCGATGTGCGTTTCGCCGTCGCCAAGAAAATCGTGGAACGTGCTGCCGATTTCGGTATCCCCGCCCATGACATCGTGGTGGACCCGCTGGTGATGCCGATTGGCGCGATGGCCACTGCCGGGCATCAGGTCTTTACTTTGGTGCGTCGTCTGCGGGACGAGCTGGGCGTGAACACCACTTGCGGCGCTTCGAACATCTCGTTCGGGCTGCCCAATCGCCACGGGATCAACAACGCCTTCCTGCCCATGGCCATCACTGCGGGGATGACCTCGGCGATCATGAACCCGGTGGCGCTGCCGGTTGGGCCCAAGAAACTGGCCGAGAAACGCGCCGAGGTCGAAGCGGCCGGGATCATCCTGCCCGAGGGCATGGATGACGAGGCGTTCTGCCAGATGTTCGGTCTGGGCAGCACCAAACCGCGCCCGGGCAAAGAAATGGAGGCCGTGCGCGCCGCCAACCTGCTGACCAATAACGATCCGCATGGTGGCGAGTGGATCAACTTCAACAAGGCCCCAGCGGCCGCAGGCGAAGGTGGCCGGGGTGGCCGTCGTGGCGGCGGGCGTCGGCGCCGGGGCTGACACCGACTGACACGTGCGATCAGGCCCCGGGTTTCGGGGCCTTTTCATTTGCAGCGGGCTGGCTAATCTGTGCCCACGCGCGGCGTGAAGGGGGAACAGATGCTGGGACTGGTCGGTGATATCGGTGGCACCAACAGCCGTTTTGCGCTGGCCTCGGAGGGGACGGTGCTCCAGGACAGCCAGCAGAGTTTTCGCAACGCCGATTTCAACAGTTTTCCCGAGGTTTTGAGGGCCTATCTGGGCGGGCACAGCGATCAAGTGAATCAGGCATGTCTTGGGTGTGCGGGCACTGTGCGCACCGGGTTTGTGAATTTGGTCAACTGGCCATGGAGGATCTTCGAACGCGACATTTCCGCAATGACCGGGGCAAGCCGCGTTTTTCTGATGAACGATTTGCAGGCGCAGGGATATGCCTTGCACCGGTTGTCTCCCGAGGACTTGCGCCAGATTGCCGGCCCTGTCTCCGCGCCGGGATCTGGGGCTACACGTTTGATCGTGTCGATTGGCACCGGCGTGAATGCAGCGGTGGCCTATGAAACCGATGGGCGCGTTTTCGTTCCGCCAGCGGAGTTCTGGCTTTTGGCCGTTGCCCGTCGAAGTCCCGGAGGATCTGAGGCTGTTGAGCGCCCTACGAGAGCGTACGGAGATCGTGCGGATCGAGACTGCCTTGTCCGGTGATGGATTGGTACGCCTTTGGGAGTATTTCGGTGGATCATCAGACAAGAATGGCGCCGAAGTCATTGCAGAGTATAGGAAAAAAACGCTATCGCGCAGGCGGCGTTGGCGCGTTTTGCAGAGATTTTGGCGCGATACTGTGCCGTACAGTCTTTGTCGCATCTGCCCTGGGGAGGCTTGATTTTGGGGGGCAGTGTTGGGCGTGCGATGGGGCCGTTGTTGTCGAAATTAGACTTCGCGCAGGCCTTTGGGGCGCGCGACAATGGGGCCGACGTGTTGCCGCATATTCCGGTTTTCTATGCCCCCGATGGCGAGCTTGGCCTGATGGGATGCGCCACGTATCTGGCGCAGTTGCGCCCTTAGATCAGGTTCAGATCGCGCCCCAGCATTGCGGCATGGGTGCGGTTGCGCGCGTTCAATTTGCGGCTGAGCGTTTTCACATGCAACTTGATTGTGACCTCTTGCAGGTCAAGGTCGCGGGCGATTTCCTTGTTGGATTTTCCGTCACTCAAGCCTTTCAGCACATCCCGTTCACGCGGAGTCAGCCGAGGGGCATCCGGGTGCAGGCTTTCAGATTCCAGGAATTGTCGTGGTGCATAGATGTCGCCGGCCAAGATGTGGCGCACGGCGCTGATCAGGGTCTCGGGGGCCATCGTTTTGGGCAAAAAGCCCTTGGCACCGCTTTCCAGCACGCGCCTGGCGATATCCGGCGAAGCCGTCCCCGAAATCATTGCGACCGGCGCCGGGGCGTTGGCCTCGATGGCTTTGATCAGGCCTTCGGGCAGGGACATGCCTGGCATCGTGTAATCCAGCAACACCAGATCAAAGGGCCCGTGGGCGGCGATACTGTCCAGCGCGGCGTTCAGATCTGCACATTGCGTCAGTTGAAACCCGGCCGAATTTTCCAGGAAAGTCGATATCGCGCCGCGGACCAGCTCGTGATCATCTGCAATCAAAATACGTGTCATAAAAAGCGTCGGTTATTACTGCTGCAAATATTCCAGAAACTGCGGATATGCTGTTTTCAAGCTATCCCCAATAGCAAATAGCCTAACCTATCCATTGGAATAGGGCTATAGACCTGTGCGAAATCCTACAGCAATAAATTGTGTCATAGTGGTAGGGCAACAATCTGGACAACAAATGCAGCGACTTAGGATCTTGATCGCGTTCCTATGTGCGATGACCGTTGGATTCCCGGCTTGGGCTGGCGGGAACGAAGACGATGATTTCCGACTCGAGGTGGTCTTTCTGGACGAGCAGGAAACACCTGTGTCCACGCAGCATGTCAGCCTGCAAGAAGTGCGCGCGCTGCCCGCTGCCGAGTTTCGTACCTCGACGATCTGGACCGAGGGCCTGCAGACCTTTCGTGGTGTCTGGCTAAGCGATCTGATCGCCTATCTGAAAATCACCGAGGGCAATCTGGATTTCAGCGCATTGAACGAATACCTGATCGAGATCCCGATGGAGGACATTGTCCCCGGCGGGCCGCTGGTGGCCTACGAGTGGAACGGAAAACGCATGAGCGCGCGGGACAAGGGGCCGCTTTGGGTGGTGTTTCCGTATGACGCGGATGCCAAATTCCAAACTGAAACCGTCTATGCGCAGAGCATATGGCAGTTGGACCGGATCGAAGTTTACCGCTAGTCTTGGGGTCGTCTGATCCGGGCCCGCGATGGTTTGCGATCGCAGTGACGAGGGCTGGTTCCGATGGGGCGAAATTCCCAACAACAACTCAAGGCCCGCTGGGTGCAGGGCGGGCTTATGGCCTTGGCCGGGCTGGTCTCGTTGGGCTTGCTGATTCCGATCTGGTTGCAGGTGACCGAGCGGCTTGAGAAAATGCAAGTCTCGCGGCGCGACAATGTGGGGTGGACCATTGCGCAGTTGGAGGTCGAGTTTCTGGAGCTTGAAAAAGCAAGCCAGCAACTGCAGATCGAGGGCGCGCCCGCCTTACCCGAGCTGCACCGCCGGTTCAATGTTTTCTACAGCCGCGTTGGGACGCTGACGCAAAGCCCCCTATATCGTTCTGCGATCACCGAATCTGGCGAAATCATTGCGCTGGAACGTGTTTCCCAAGGGTTGAATGCGCTGTTGCCGCTGATGGATGGCGAGGACGCGGAGTTGCTGCGCCGCCGTGCAGAATTGCAGACCAGCCTGGCCGATTTGCGCTCTGAAACCCGCCGGGTGGTGACGAATGCAAGTTACGTTCTGATGACGGCCACTGAAACCAACCGGCGCGAGACCGCTCAGTTGGTCATGAATCTCGGCATCGTTTCACTGATTTTGTTCGGATCATTGTTTGGTTTGGCGGTTTTGTTCTCGCGCCTGTATCTGATCTACAAACGCCGCGCCAAAGAGAACCTGCTGACCACGCAACGACTGGCCACGGTCATCGAGACCTCGCCGGACGCCATCGTGGTGGTCAATCCGGACGGGCTGGTGCTTGAGTTCAACAGCGCCGCCTCGCAGTTGTTGGGATATAGTTCTGCGCAGGCCTTGGGCATGGATTTTTCCACGATGCTGACAGAGGAAAACTCTCAGCGCGCGCAGTTGCCGATCAAGGGAGACACAGTGTTTCGTCAACGGATGTTCGGGCGAACGCAATCCGGGCAGACGCTGCCATTAGAGGTGTCACAAGGGGCGACCTCGTTGGAACAGCGCCCGGTCTATGTCTATTTTCTGCGTGATATTTCCGAGCGCCTGAGGGCCGAGACTGCGCTGAAGGCGTCTTTGGACAAAGCAGTGGCCGGCGAACAGGCCAGAGCGCATTTCCTGGCCGTCATGAGTCACGAGATGCGCACGCCGTTGAATGGTATTCTGGGCGTTGTCGATCTGATGAAGGACCGTCTGAGCGGACAGAAGAACCGTCACTATCTGGAGTTGTTGGAACGATCCGGCAAGGTGCTGTTGGAGCATGTGAACGAGGTTCTGGATCTGACAGAAATCGAGGCCCGCGGGATCTCGTTGAACAATGCGCCGTTCAATTTGGATGCGATGCTGGACGAGGTGAGCGCCTCGATGCGCCCCACGGCCGAGGCCAAGGGCAACCGGCTGACGTTGAGCAAATCTCCGGCCGATCTTGGCTATTTCGAGGGCGACACCATGCGGTTGCGCCAGATCATTGCCAACTTGCTGAGCAATGCGGTGAAGTTCACGCATAATGGACAGATCGAACTGGTCGCCAGCCTGCACATGACTGGCGCGCGCGCTACGCTCGAGCTTCAGGTGATTGATACGGGCATTGGCATCGACGCGGCGCAGCAGGCCCAGGTCTTTGACGATTTTGTTCGGGCTCAAAGTGATGAGAACGCACAGATCGAGGGGACCGGCCTGGGGCTGGGAATCGTGCGCCGGATTGTTTCGGTCATGGGGGGCGAGCTGGGGGTTGAAAGCGTCGCGGGCGAAGGCAGCTTGTTCTGGGTGCATTTGCCTCTGGTTCCGGTCGAGCAAGTGGCGCAGTTTGTTCCCGAAGCGCTCGAAACTGACACCGCCGAGACCCGTAGCCTGTCCATCCTGATCGTCGAAGACAACCCGACCAACCGCTTTGTTCTGAAGGAAATGCTGGAGCAGGATGGGCATATCGTCATCCAGGCGGAAAACGGTCGGATCGGAGTAGACGCCGCGCGGGATCAGGGCTTTGACCTGATCCTGATGGACATCAACATGCCCGTGATGGGCGGAGTCGAGGCCACGCGCGAAATTCGCTCGGGCGGTGCGAACCAGGACACGCGGATTGTCGCGCTGACGGCCCATGTTCTGGATCAGGATGCCCAGCTCTATCGCGAGGTTGGGATGGATGCGGTCGTGTCAAAACCGATCAGCCGCCGCAACATTCGAAGCGTCTTGACCGGCCAAGGAGGTGAGCAGCGCCACCAGCAGCGCAACACGACGTTGGATCGCACGGTCCTGGATCAGTTGGTCAGCTCAATGCCTGCGGATCGCGTGCATTTGGTGGTCGAGGGGGCCATCGGCGAAGGGGATGCCTTTGTCGAAAACCTGGAGCGGGCAGGGGGATTGGATACGGACGAGGTGCTGACGGCAGTTCACAATCTGTCCGGCACGGCGGCGATGATCGGGGCGACGCGGCTGCGCAATTCGCTGACCCAATTGGAAACCAAACTGCGCCAGCAAGGCACAGTCGAGTGGGGCATGTGGACGGATGCGCTGCGCATTCTGTGGGCCGAAACACGCGATGCTCTGGTGGAGTATGCCGATACCCTCAGCACCAGCAAACGGGCGTAAGGTCGCCGAATTGGATGCGTACTGTGCGCAGCCATAGGAGCGGTGCTGCGATTGCGCAAACATGCCCTCTCGTGCTTGACACAAATTTTACCACACGTTTAAGAGGGGGCATTCTGGTCCGGAGAGGATTCTCTCCGGTGAATAGGGAATGAGGTGCGGCGCCAAGCGTCAAGGCCTCGACTGCCCCCGCAACTGTAAGCGGCGAGCGACTTCGGCATATGCCACTGCCTCAGCATAAGAGGCGGGAAGGCCCGAGTAAGCATCGACCCGCAAGTCAGGAGACCTGCCAGAATGATCACCCTGTCCGAACGCGGGGCGCGTTGCGGTCAACGGACTATCCGTAGTGGTGGCATTGCTTCACCGTCTGCGGAGAACCCCTCCGAGGACATCACTGTTATTGGCTCGAAATCGGGCTGAATTGTACGGCGGCTGCGTGCTGCCGAGGGGATGAAAAATGAAAACGAACCTATTTGGCGCCTCAAGCGCGCTTGCCTTGGTGATCGCGCAGGGCGCTTTGGCACAAGATGCAACTGTATTGGATAGCATTATCTTCAGCGGCGGCTTTACTCCGATCGAGGAAAAGGCTTTTGGCCGCTCGGCCAGTGTTCTGACGGCAGCAGAGATCGAAACGCGCGGGATCAAGACCGTACAGAATGCTTTACGCGCTGTGCCAGGGGTTTCGGTAAGCGGAACAGGCGACAGCTATACCCAGGTGCGTATTCGTGGGGCCGAGTCGACGCACACGTTGATCCTGATTGATGGGATCGAGGCCACGGGCGGGGACGGTGAATATATCTTGACCGGGCTGGACACTGCGAACATCGACCGCATCGAGGTGCTGCGCGGGCCGCAATCGGTGTATTACGGGTCCAATGCCTCGGCGGGCGTGATCAACATCATCACCAAGAAGGGGGATATTGGCACGGAATACGGTGCGAGCCTGGAGTATGGCTCGGGTTTTCGCGCCTCTGCACGGGTTTCAACCCGCACCGAACGCGGTGGCGTCTCGCTGAACCTGTCGCGCGATGTTGACGAAGGCTTTGACTACTCTGGAAGCGGTGGCGAAAAGGACGGCATCGAGCGGTCTACGGTTCAGCTGTCGGGCGACCATCAGGTCGGCGACGCGTTGAAAATTGGTGCGACCTTCCGCAAGTCGAAAGAGCACTACGAGTATGATGCATCGAACTGGTTGGCCACGAGCGCAGACACCTACGTCGTAGACAGCACCGCGACCTATAGCGACCGCGACGAACAGCTGTTTGGCATCTTTGCCGAGCTGCAAATCTTCGGCGGGCGCGCAACTCACCGTCTTTCGTATGACAGAACGGATTACGATCAGTCCTATTTTGGGGGAACACCCACTGAAACTGAAACCAAAACGGCGAAACATCTGCTGAGTATTGGTTTGGACGACGCGGTCGATGACGCCAATCACCTGCTGAATGCGATCTTTGAATTGGAACAGGATTTAAGTTCCAGCAATGCGGCCTTCAATCGCAAGACCATCTCTTACGCTGTGGAATACCGTGGCCGTTTTGACAGCGGGTTGGATCTGCAACTCGGGGTGAGATCCGACAACAACAACGTGTTTGAGGATGTCACAACCTGGAACGCCAGCGCGTCTTACGCTTTTGGCAACGGTGTGCGCCTGCACAGCTCGGCTGGAACGGGGTCGGTGAACCCGTCCTATTTTGAACTGTTCGCCGCGAATGATTATGTCACCAGCTATTATGCGGGCAACCCCAACCTGGTGCCCGAGCAGAACCGTAGCTTTGACATCGGTGTCGAGGTTCCGGTTTGGCAGGGGCGTGGGGTGATCGATGTGACCTATTTCAACGAAACCCTCACCAACGAGATCGAGTTCTACGACACGCTCACTACAACCGGTAGCGGAAAACCCATCTATAGCTATCGGAACCAGGCAGGGGAAAGCACCCGCAAAGGGTTGGAAATCGCAGGCGAGCTGCAAGCTACGGACGCGTTGGATCTGCGCCTGTCCTATACCTATCTGAACGCAAAGAACCCCGATGGGTCGGTCGAGGTGCGCCGCCCAGAACACGAGCTGTCACTGGGGGCCACGCTAGCAGCGTTTAACGGTCGCGGGTCCATCAATGCCGATATCCGCCGCGTTGTTGGGAACTATGGGTCTCGGTTCTTTGCACCTTGGGGCACAGTGCGGCTGCCCGACTACACGACGGTTGATCTTGCGGTGGAATACAACCTGTCGGACTCGGTTGTTCTGACCGGGCGTGTTACCAATCTCTGCGATGTGGTCTATTCCGATGTGTTGGGCTTTGCAAAACGTGGTCGCACTGCGTATGTCGGTTTGAAATCAGCGTTCTAAGATGATGCGCGCTTGGCTTTCATATCTGTTTGTTGCGGTGATGATCGCGACTGGCAGCCATGCAAAGCCAAGCCGCGTCGTGTCCATGAATCTTTGCACGGATCAACTGGCCATGATGCTTGCGGGCGATGGCCAGTTGCTTTCGGTTTCGTTTCTGGCTCAGGATCCGCGCGGGTCCTCGCTGGCAGACGAGGCTCAGAACTATATTCCCAATCACGGTCGCGCCGAAGAGATCTATTTGTTGCAACCTGATCTTGTGATCGCGGGCAGTTATTCAAACCGCGCTACTGTCGACATGATGAAGCGTCTGGGCATACCCGTGGCGGTGATTGAACCCTCGTGGTCCCTCGCGGATGTGCGGGATCGGATTGCGCAGGTCGGTGCGGTTTTAGGACAGCAAGAGCGGGCAGCGCAGATGATCGCCGAATATGATCGGGACCTGGCGGCGATACAGAAAATGTCGGCCCAGGGACCCCGGGCAGCACTGTATGCGGCGCGTGGCTGGACCTCGGGCCAAAGCTCTTTGGCCGGGCAGATTCTGCGTGCGGCCGGATTTCGCAATATCGCGGTCGAGCTGGGCCTGGATCGGGGCGGGCTGTTGCCGCTGGAGCTGCTGGCCATGGCGCAGCCAGATATGGTGGTCAGCTCGGCGCCTTATGATGGCTACTCGCGCGCCGAAGAGCTATTGTTGCATCCAGTCATCGAAACCTATCGCGCCAATCAGGCGCGCACGAATATGAGCGACAGCGATTGGGTTTGCGGCAGCCCCCATGTCTTGCGGGCGATCGCGCGGTTGATCGAGGACCGCAAAACCTTTGAAGCCGGGAAGCAGGCGAAGGAAAACTGATGCGTTTGGAGCTTTTTCTGATCGTCGCCATGCTGGCCCTGTTTGTGGTGTCATTGACCATCGGACCCGCCAATGTGCCCGCAGCTGACAGCCTGCGGGCCTTGTTTGATCCCAGCTATGGCCCTCTGTCGCTGGTGATGCAGGAAATCCGCCTGCCGCGGGCCGCCCTGGCCCTGATCATTGGCGCTGGATTGGGTCTGTCGGGCGCGGCGATGCAGGGGTACCTGCGCAACCCTCTGGCCGAGCCGGGGTTGATCGGCGTATCCGGATCAGCGGCGCTTGGAGCGGTGATCGCGATCTACACCGGCTTTGCGGTCGGGACGTCGCTGGGATTGCCCATCGCAGCCCTGTCCGGGGCCCTGATCGGAGTCTTTCTGGTGATGGCGCTGGCCGGACCGCATGGCGGCTCGCTCACGCTTATTCTGGCAGGAATTGCGATTTCAGCGCTGGCCGCGGCGCTGACATCGCTGGTTCTGAACCTGACTCCGAACCCGTTTGCCGCCAACGAGATCGTGTTCTGGATGATGGGGTCGCTTGCGGATCGCTCGATGACGCATTTCTGGCTGGCCTTTCCCTTTATCGCCGCCGGAGCCTTGCTTATTGCCCTGACCGCGCGGGGGTTGGATGCGTTGACGCTCGGCGAGGACGCAGCAGAATCCCTGGGCGTGAACCTAAAGCGCCTGCGTCTGTTGCTTGTGATCGGTACGGCCTCGATCGTCGGGGGGATGACGGCGGTTGCGGGGGTAATCGGGTTTGTCGGTCTGGTGGTCCCGCATATCCTGCGTCCACTGGTTGGGGCGCAGCCGTCGCGGTTGCTTTTCTCCTCGGCTCTGGGGGGGGCGATCATGTTGCTTTTGGCGGATATTGCTGTGCGCCTAATCCTGCCAACACGCGATCTGAAGCTGGGGGTGGTCACCGCGATTGTCGGCGCGCCGCTGTTCCTGCATTTGATCTATAAAACCCGCCAGGAGCTGCCATGACGCTGCTTGAGGTGAAAAACCTGTCGGTCACGCTGCGCAACCGCAGCGTTTTCCAGGAGGTGTCCTTTGGCACAGGAACCGGTGAATTCGTTGGCTTGATCGGACCGAACGGCGCGGGCAAGACCTCTTTGATGCGCGCGGCCCTTGGCCTGTTGCCGCATTCGGGCACAAGCAACCTGGCCCAGCTAAACACCCGCGAGCGTGCCAGGGCGGTGGCCTGGATGCCGCAATCGCGCGAGATCGCCTGGCCTGTTTCCGTCGAACGTATCGTCGCCCTTGGACGATTGCCGCATCTGGCGGTCGGCCAACGGTTGCCCGCGCAGGATCAGGCACTGGTGGATGACGCGATCCGCCGATTGGGCCTGGAAGAATTTCGTGCGCGGGCGGCCTCGCGGCTGTCAGGCGGCGAGCAAGCCCGCGCTTTGATCGCCCGTGCTTTGGCACAGGACACGCCTTTGTTGATGGCAGACGAGCCAATCGCGGGCCTGGATCCCGCGCATCAGATTTCGACCATGCAGGTGTTCAGACAACTGGCCAACGAGGGGCGATCGGTTGTCGTCTCGATCCATGATCTTGGTCTTGCGGCCCGTCATTGCACCCGTCTGATCCTGTTGGCGCAGGGCGGTATCCTGGCGGATGGCCCCCCGCGCGAGGTCCTGACGCCAGATCTGATGGGGCGGGCCTTTGGCATTACCGGCTGGCATCAGGACACGCCGCAGGGCCCGGTGTTCCAACCGCTTGAGGTCCTGGAATGAGCGATATTCGGTTGGCGCGGCCGTGGTTGACCTTTGATTTGGGGCGCAAGATGCAGGTGCTCAGCTGGTCAATCAATCAGCCCGGATACACTCTGGCGTCGCGCCTTCTGTGGCGCGAGGTAAAGAACAAGGATCTAAGCCCTGACATGGATGTCTCGCAATGGGTTGAGGCCGAATTGAGGGATCAGAACGCCCAGGATGCGGTGCTGATGCTGACCTCGCGCGACATCAGGAACTATGAACAAAGCCTTGCTCGGGTCGGGGATGTGACCGCCCAGGTCGTGGCCACGGTTGGCCTGTCCAATGCCGAGCGCGTCGGTCAGCGAGTTGATTATACAGGCCATAATTGGGGCACCATCAATATCGGGGTGCGGCTGAATGTCGGTCTGAACCAGGCGGCGCTACTCGAGGCCATGAGCATCGCCGTTCAGGCACGAACGGCTGCTGTTATGGACGCCGGTTTCGTTCTGCCGACCGGCATTGCAACGGGCACCGGAACCGATTGCGTGGCCATTGCGGCTGACACGGGCGATCAGATCTATGCCGGCCTGCACACTGAAATCGGCGAAGCGGTCGGGCGCGCGGTATATGACGCGGTGCATGTTGGCGCGCTTGGGTGGATCAAGGAGACCGAGCCCCGGCGCCGTGCCAAAACCTAAGAAAGTTGTGCACGGCGCCCTTGGCCCTCGATCGTTGTCCACACCAAATCGAACCGGTGTGTCAGACCCAAGAAGCGGTCATTGTGACGCTAGGATACGCCGCATGGACAAGGGCTCTTGGCCGGATTTGTCGCTCCAGAGCCCGACCAAACCACGAGGTGCATACAGGGCAAACAGGATAGCCACGATGCCGATCCCTGCCAGATACCACGCCCCAAGATCGCCAAAGATCTGTTGCAGTAAAAACAGTACGACCGCCCCGATAACGGGCCCCAGATAGCTGCCCAAGCCCCCAACAAGCACCATGAACAACATAAAGACCGTCCAGTTGATCCCAAAGGCTGTTCGCGGCTGATAGGTGATCGAGGAAGCCAGCCAGATCGTACCCGCCAGCGCGCATCCTACGGCAGAGATCAGAAAGATCATGCGTTTCACCCGCATGGTGCTGACCCCGATCGAGGCCGCGGCTTCCTCGTCATCGCGAATGGCCTGGCTTTCCCCGCCCAGACGGCCGCGTAGCAGACCATAGCTGATGATCATCGCGCCAATCATGGCCACAACGGCCATCAGATAGACGCTTGTTCGGCGCAGATCTGGATCAATAGCGTTCAACGTGACCAGGGATCGACCGGTTTCGCCCTGAACCAGCGGATCGAACATGATAACCGAGCGGATGGCCTCGGCCAGCACCCACATGGCCACGGCAAATTCAGCGGCCTTGAGACGCAGCACAAACCAGGACAGCGGCCAGGCCACAACAATCACCAGAACGCCCCCCAAAAGGATGGCCGCAAATGGCGGCGTTCCTGTTTCCACCAAGCGCAGCACGAAATACCCGCCAAGGCCAATGAACGCCTGCTGCCCGACCGAGACCAACCCGGCAAAACCCGCGAGCAAATTCCACATCACGGCCAGAATGATATAGACCATCAACAGCGTCAGCTTGTCCACGACAAGAGCCGAGCCAAAGGCGGGCAGGGCGAGCAATACAAGGGTAATAAGACCCCCCACATAGATCAGTTTACGATCCAGGGCGGGCACCTTGGCCAGGTGAAAGCTCTTCGGGGTCATGTGCGCTCTCCTTTCGCACTCTTCATTTGAAAGGCAGTCAGCTTTGCTTGTAGCGACGCCTTGAATCCACCTTGATCCAGGGCCCAATGCCGGTAGATGCGCCAGATCAGAACGGCCACGAAAACCAGATGACCGGACAACAACGAGGCCTGCGCCGAAATCAGCCCACCCAGAGCCTGCGACAGGCCCAGGATGATTCCTCCGATCAAGGTGCCCCAAAGCGAGCCGATGCCGCCGATCACCACGGCCTCGAAGGCAAAGATCAGCTGCGCAGGGCCCGAATAGGGCGTGACCTGACCGCGCATCGCCAGAAACACCCCGGCCAAAGCGGCCAGCGCGACTGCGATGGCGGCGGCCGCACGATGCGCCTGTTTGGCATCGACGCCACACATCTCGGCGGCTTCCTGGTCCGAGGCCGTGGCGCGGATCGCGCGCCCCAGTTTGGTTTTCTTCAGCACCAGATGCAAAAGCCCGATGACCACGACAGCGGTGACGAAAATGATCACGGGCAACTTGCCGACTATGATCCCGCCGGGCAGGAACCAGCTGGCCCAGGACAGGCTGCCGATGTCGGCCCCAAGCGATCGCGTGTTCGACCCCCAGACACCAAACATCCCGTTCTGCAGCGCCGCGCCAAGGCCGATCGTCACAAGGATCGGCAATAAGAAACCGCCTCGCATGGCGCGTTCAAACAGGGCGGCATGCATCAGCCAGCCAAGCAGTGCCATAAGGGGCAGCATGATCAGGATCGCCCACAGGACGGGCAGGCCCAGACCGATCAGCGAGATCGTCAGCAACGCGCCCAATACCGCCATGTCGCCATGAGCCAGATTGATAAAGCGCACCACGCCCACCATCAGCGACAGCCCGGCCGCGATGATGGCGTAATAGCCGCCAAGAAGGGTGCCCTGGATCAGGGCTTGGGTCAGGCTTTCAAGCATCGGCTGTCTCCTGGTCGTGAATGCCGAAATAGGCGGCCGTTATCTGGTCTTTGCTGAAGTCTTCAGGTCGGCCGTACAGCTCAGTCGCGCCTTCGGCGATGCAGAGCACCTGATCGGCAAACCCCAAGGCGCGGTTCAGGTCCTGTTCGACCACAACCATCATCATCTTGCGGTCTTCCTTGATCTTGGTCAGGGATTGATAGACGCCCTCGATGGCCGCCGGAGACAGCCCAAGCGACACCTCGTCCAACAGCAATACCTCCGGGTTGGCCAGCAGGGCGCGTCCGATTGCTGCCGATTGGCGCTGCCCACCGGACAGCCCCCCCGCCAGCTTGTTGATCAGTGGCTGAAGCTGCGGAAAGGCCTCGAGCACGCGTTCGATATCCCATTCCCCATCGCGGCCGTTTTCGGCAGCAATCATCAGGTTTTCCCGCACCGTCATGTCCGGGAACAGCCTGCGCCCCTCGGGGGACATCGAAATGCCGCCACGGAACCGGGCAAAACTGGATTGGCGGGTCACATCTGTGCCGTTCAACGTGATGGAGCCGCTGGTTGGCACATGGGCCCCCGCCATGGCCCGCATCAGGGTCGTTTTACCGGCCCCATTGGCACCGATAATGCACAGCACCTCGCCAGCGTTCAGAGACAGGCTCACCCCACGCAGGGCGGTCAGCTGGCCGTGATGGCAGGTCAGGTCTTTGACGTCAAAACGGGTCATTCTGGGTCGCTCCCCAGGTAGGCGCTGCGCACATCCGCGTTTTGCATCACCTCTTGCGGGTCGCCTTCGGCCAGGACGCGACCCTCGGCCATGCAGACCAGCCGCGTGACGACCTTGAGCAGCGCATGCAGGATGTGCTCGATCCAGACGATGGTCATGCCCGAGGCCTTCAGCCCGTCGATCAGCTCAATCAGCGCGATCAGTTCCGCTTCGGTCAGACCGCCGCCGATTTCATCCAGCAGGATGACCTTGGGGCGCGTCGCCAGGGCCCTGGCGACCTCCAAACGCTTTCGGTCCAGCAACCCGATTGCGGCGGCGGGCTTGTTCGCCAGATGCAGCAGCTGGGTCTGTTCAAGAATGCGCGCGGCGGCTTCGGGGCCCTCGGCATTTGGGGTGCTTTTTCCGGCCTCGGCCGCGATCAACACATTCTCGAACACCGTCATGCCCAGAAACGGGCGCGGCACCTGATATGTGCGGGCGATCCCCAAGGCAGAGCGCGCTTCGGCACTTTCATAGGTGATCGGGCGATCCTCAAAGCGGATCTCGCCACTGCTGATCGGGAACGTCCCGGCCAGCGCGCCAAAAAGCGTCGTTTTCCCTGCACCATTCGGGCCGACAACGCCGACGGCCTCGCCTTCGCGAACCTGAAAATTTACCTCGTCAAGTGCGCGCAAACTGCCAAAACGTTTGACCAATCCGCGCCCTTCCAGCGCCACGTTGGCCAGGGCTGGCTGCGATCCAGAAATAGTGAGTGTGTCTTGCATAACCACAGCTGGGCTCCTTGCTTGGACGTCTGAAAATGGGTGCGACCGCACTGGCCGCACCCAAACAGGCCTCTTATCCACCGATCCGATAGGGCTGGTGATCGGCGCTCAGCGGGACGTCGGGCGCCAGCGCATTGGCCGTGATCTGAAGGTCGAACTCGTAGGGGCCCTCGGCCGCTTTGGTCCACTGGCAGTTCACCAGCGGGCTGGTCGCGATATTCGGCATCGGCCCATTGGCAAAGTCGACGGTCCCCACTGCGGTTTGCGCCGTCAGCGTATCCAGGGCCGAGGCCACCGCGGCCTTGTCCTTGGGGGCGCCCGAAGCGGTCAGCGCAGCCAAAGCCACATCAAGCAGAGCAGCCTGTGCACCGGCCTGTTGCGACCATTGCTTGCCGATATTGGCCTCGAATCCGGCGGCCAGCTGGGCACTGGTCATCCCTGTTGCAGGGGAGGTGGTCGGGAAATCGCGGTGCCAATAGGCCCCGGTGCTGAGCCCATACCCAAGCTGTCCAAGCGCCTCCATCTCGGCGGCGAACAGCCCCGCCTTGGCCATCTGCATGATCTTGACCTGCTGCGCCAGCCCCAGCTGCGCGGCCTGTCGCCAGAACACCGGGAAATCCGGAGGGAACGGGAAGGTGTTGATGATCTCGACACCGTTTTGACGGAAATAGGTGATCTGATTGGAAAAGTCCGAGATCATGTTTTCATACGGTCCGGCGTCGAACACTTCGTACCCGGCGCTTTCCAGCGCGGGGATCAGCCCGCCCCGAATGGCGTTACCGTCCGCGTCATTGGGCAGCAGCATCCCGACCTTGCGATTGGTGTCGATTTTGCTCCAACCATCAATGTAGAGCGGCGCAAAATCGCCCGCCCCAAAGCTGAAGTGATAGGTCCATTGGAACGACTTTTGCCCCGGAACACCGCCGCGCCCGAAGAAGAACGCCTCCCACGGGGCGATGGTCGAGATACAGGGCACGCCGCCCGCCTCGCAAGCGTCTGCCACAGGGTTGGTGGTTTCAGGGGTCGACGAGGTGATGATCAGATCGGGGGCCTCTCCATTGATGAAATCCCGCGTTTCCTGGCTGGCACGGATCGGATCGGACTGGGTATCGGCCAGAACGACCTCGATCCCATAGGTTTTCCCATTGATGTCAACGCCTTGCGCGGTGTTGGCGCGAAACGCCTCGGCAAGCCAGGCATCGGCCTCGCCGAAGATACCGATCGGGCCCGAGCGCGGCCCGATCCAGCCGATCGTGATCGTGTCTGCGGCGCTTGCCATCACGCGCGTCGAGAATGCAGGGGACAGCGCGGCTGCCCCGGCCAGAGCGCCGAATTGGCGGCGGTTAAGTGTTCGTTTTGTCATGTGTTTCCTCCCTTTGAACACGTGTCATAGTGGTCAATCTTGTGATGCGCTGGCGGCTCCTCTTCCGCATAAGGCGCTGTTTATAAGACCTTTTCGATGAACTCCTTGAGGTCCGAATTGAACTGCTGGGGCTTTTCCAGTTGCGGTGCATGACCGCAGTTTTCATAGATTTTCACGGTGGCCTTTGGTGTCAGCGCCGCCTGTTCTTGGGCCTGGTCACTGGGCAAAATCTGATCGTCCTGGCCATGAATGAACAGCACCGGACATTGCAGTTTTCTCAGACTGTCCTGACTGGCCTTCCACACGTCAGGGCGCACGGATTTCAGGGTCAGCGTGTCCTTCATGAACTGCGCAAAAGCCCGGTCAGCGCCTGGTTTGAACGTGTTGCGATGGATCACGGCCCTCAGCATGTCCGAGGGGGCAAAGCTGGGGTGGAATACAGATTTGATCTGCATCTCCACGCCTTTTTCGCTGGCCTTGGACATCAAACGGCCCAAGACGGGCAGCGTCATCAGGCGAAACGGGGCGCCCACCCTGGGCCCGGACAGGGCAGGGGCAGCCAGCACGATCCCGGCAACCCGTTCAGGGGCAATAGATGCCATCCGTATCGAGACAGCTCCGCCAAGCGAATTCCCAACCAGCACGGCCGTGTCTATTCCCAGAGCATCCAGAAGTTTCAGCGCAACGCGCGGCAGGGTCTCGATCGAAAACTGCCTGCGCCCCATGTCTGATTGTCCATGGCCGGGGTAATCCCAGGCGATCACGCGACAGGTTTTGCTGAACGCCTCGATCTGAGGTTGCCAGAATTCCAGCGACTGCCCGACACCGCTGGATAGAAACAGCACCGGCCCCTCTCCGCCTGTGTCGACATAGTGCACGTCGCAACCATCGATATGTTGAGTGTTGGTTTCCATGGGGATCCTTTGAGTGCTGTAAGTCAGCAAAATCGCCGGCGCGGGTGCGAACCGGCGCCGGTGCTTGCTTCAGATGTACGTGGCTGCAAGGCCGCCATCGACGGGGATATTGGCGCCTACGATCCAGCGGGACGCGTCCGAGCACATGAAGGTGACGACATCGCCCACCTCGTCCGCCAGGGCAGGGCGCTTCATACGGTGAGCATCGGCCTCGACCCGCTCTTGCCCCAGCATCTGGACAAAATCACCCAGGATCGGCGTCATCACCGGGCCCGGTGCAACGGTGTTCATGCGCACATCGTAGTCGTTGAACACCTTCTGCGCCTGGGTCGCGGTCCAGACGATCAGTGCCTCTTTGAAATACTGATAACAGAAGTCCTGAGTTGTCGGATTCTTTGCCAACCAGTCTGCGCCTTCCTCAAAGCTGCTGGTTTCGGCCAAAGCCTTGTGCAGGTCCAGCCTGTTGGGCCACTCGGCGCCCAGGATCGAGGATACATTCACGATAGACCCGCCCGCCTTCATCTTGGGCAAAAGCGCATAGGTCAGATGGCGCAGGCCAAGGTAATTGACGCGCTCGACCACGTCCTTGTCTGCGGTGCCCGGCACTCCGGCGATGTTGCACAGCGCATCAATGCCCGAGGGCAGTGCGGCCACCAAAGCGTCAATCGACTGCGTGTCCCCAAGATCGACCTGATGGAACTGATCAACAGTCAGCATCGGCTCGTTTCGGTCGATGCCAATCACGGTAGCGCCCTGAAGGCGCGCGGCGCGCGCGACCTCGGCGCCGATGCCCGACGACACGCCCGTGACGACGATGGTTTTGTTTTGAACTGTCATGGAAGTCTCCAGTTGAATATATGACCGTGCCCCAGCGCAAGCGCGGGGCCTCCCCCAGGGGGGAAGCACAAAGTCATGCGTTTGTTTGATGGATCAGAAGGGGTAGGGCGTTGCCGCGGGTTTGGTGGTGACCCACACATATTGCGTGAACTCTTCCCAAATGGCGGGGCCTGAAATACGGGTGCCATTGCCCGATTTTCCGCGTCCCCCAAACGGAGCAAGTGGAGACGCCACAACCGTCTGGTCGTTGATGTGCAGATGCCCCACCTTCAGTTTCATGCCCAGAGCACGGGCGCGCTCGACATCCGCTCCTATGACCGAGGCGACCAGGCCGAAATCTGTCATGCTGGCCAGTTCGACCGCGTGCTCATCATCCCGATAGGCCACGACCACGGCGACGGGGCCAAAGATCTCTTCGTCAAAGGCACGCATTCCGGGTTTCACACCGGACAGAACGGTCGCTGGGAACAGCGTGCCCTTGGCCTGGCCACCCACATGCAAGGTCGCGCCTTTGGCAACGGCGTCTTGAACGATGCCCTCGATCCGCTTGGCCTCGCCTTCGGCGATCAACGGCCCAAGCGCGCATTCCTCTTTTGAAGGGTCGCCAACGGGCAGGTGATGTGCCTTGGTGGTCAGGATTTCGGTCAACTTTTCCGCCTTCGAGGCCGGGGCCAGGATCAAACCTGTGGCCATGCAAATCTGCCCCTGATGCAGCCAGGCCCCCCAGGCCGCATTCGAGGCGGCGACTTCCAGATCCGCATCCTCCATCACGACCAAGGCGTTCTTGCCGCCAAGTTCCAGCTGCACCTTTTTCAGATTGCGACCGCAAGCTTCGCCTACCTTTGCTCCGATTTCAGGCGAGCCGGTGAAGCTGACCATTGCGATGTTGGGGTCTTCGCTAAGTGCGGCACCAACATCCGCGCCCCCGGGAACAATCTGCAAAAGATCGGCGGGCAGGCCGGCCTCTTCAAAGACGCGGGCGATCATGACGCCCCCGCTGACCGGCGTGCGCGGGTCGGGTTTGTGCACCACGGCGTTGCCAGTGGCCAAAGCGGCAGCGATGGCGCGCATCGACAGGACCAGCGGGAAGTTGAACGGCGAGATAACCCCAACCACCCCATGGGCGACGCGGATCAGTTCTTCTTTGGCTTCGCGCCCATCCACCGAGGTCAGGGTCTTGCCCTGGGGATCAACCGCTGCCTCGGCCGCCGAGCGCAGGAAACCGGCGCTATGTTCGACCTCGATGCCAGCTTTGGGCGGGATCGACCCGCTTTCGCGGATGATCCAGGGGATCAGCTCTTCGGCGTTTGATTGCAAAAGATCGGCCGCCTTGTTCAGAATGGCAGCGCGTTCGGTGGGGGCGGTGGCCTCCCAGGCGGGTTGCGCAGCGGCGGCGGCACGGGCGGCCTTGGCCACATCTGCTGCGGTTCCTTTGCCGATCATCCCGATTTGCTCACCATCTGCTGGCGCGGTGATTTCTTCGGCCCCCCCCGAGGCCTCGGCCCATCCGCCAACATAGATTTTTCCACCCCAGAGCGCTGCGTCCAGGAACGATGTGTTTGATCCGTCCATTTGATCCTCCCTCAAAAAATCCTCAGCGGCCGCCTCTCCTTTGGCGGTGCTGGTATGGGGGCTACCATGAGGAAGAATATTTGAGTTTTAGAAGAACATTTTTGAACGGTGTCGACAGAATTGATTTAACATGCAGATAATAAATAGAAAAATAGCTTTGACGCGCTGCTTTTGAGGTTTATAAAATGATGAAATGACAAAATACACTTCAGAAAATGGTGAAATCACCGAGCGGATCTCACTTTCGGATGCGTCCAAGAAGGCCCCGAAGATTTTGGCGCGCGGCGATAGTTTGTTGCTGGGCGAAGGCGCTGCGCCGACATTGAACGACCTGGCCGGCGCGCTGCAATTTGCCCTTGGGGATGGGCGTATCTGGCTGAGCGACGAGCGGATCGTACTGATGCAGGCCCGCGTGTTTGGCAAGCTCAGGGCCAGCATGATCCAGGAAATGGGTATGGATCGCACCCGCGAGCAATGTATGAAAGTCGGCTGGGACGAAGGCGTGAAGCTGGCCGAACTGGTTCAGAAGCGGTTCTCTCAGGATGATCTTACGGCCGCATTGGCCGCCGGGCCGCGCTTGCATACGATGGAGGGCTACGCAAAGGTCGTTGCGAAACGGTTTGAATTCGACGCTGCAAGAAAACAGTATCTGGGCGAGTTCTACTGGTTCGACAGCGCGGAAGGCACCGAACACGTTCGCAACTTCGGTATTTGTGATTGTCCGGTCTGCTGGATGCAAACCGCCGTTCCAAGCGGGTATTCCTCGACGCTTTTGGGATTCCCAGTCATTTTTCGCGAAGTGGAATGCGTGGCCCAAGGGGCGGAACGCTGTGTCGTGATCGGCAAAGATGCAGACAGCTGGGGGGGCGATGTTCCTGAAATCGAACTGTTTGGATTTTCGAAACCCACGGAAAAACGTGCGCGTCCCTGGACGCCCCCGTCTACCGTCTCGGTTGCTCCGAAAAAGCCCGACACACCAACAGATGAAATCATTGGCACGTCACCCGCGATCCAGCGGGCCAGACGATTGTTGGACAAGGTCGTTGCCTTTTCTGAACCAGTGATGTTGCTGGGCGAGGCCGGCACCGGAAAAGAGCATTTCGCAACATATCTGCATAAACGTGGTGCGGCGCCAAACGGGCCGTTTGTGTCAGTGAATTGTTCAATGTTCGAAGAGTCCGGTGCCCAGAACGCAGCCGCGTTTTTCGACAGCGATGGCTATCTGGACCAGGCCAAGGGCGGGACGTTGTTCCTGAATGACTTTGTTTCGCTGCCCAAATCGATCCAGTCCAAGCTGGCAATGATCCTGCGCAACAAGGAGCAAGACCGCAGTTTTCGCGTCATCGCGGCCTCGGGCATGTCGCCTGTGGATGCGGTGGCTCAGGGGCGGTTGCGCTCGGATCTGCAATATTACTTGTCCGTTTTGCCAATTCAGGTCCCGCCGCTTAGGGATCGTCGCGATGATTTGCCGGACCTGATTCAGCACTTTCTTGATCGACATCTCAAGCGTCATGTCAAACCCGTCGAAGGCTTGTCTGGCCAGGTGTTCGATATGCTGTTGCGCTATGACTATCCGGGCAATCTGCGCGAGCTGTCAAACCTGATCGAACGCGGTATCATCTATGCGGAACCCGGAGGGTTGATCGAGGCCAACCACGTTTTCTCAATGGTCGAGAACGCCCCGAAAATGGCGCGCCGCATCGGCGAAGACGGCGGCGTTTATCGCCCCAAAAGCCTGGCAGATGTGCATCGGGAACGGACCCTGGAAGAGGTCGAAACCGAGACCATCCGTTCTGCTTTGCTTGAACACGACTGGAACATTTCCGCGGCCGCACGCGCCCTGGGACTGACACGGGCCAAGCTCGACTACAGGGTCAAGAAGTTGAAATTACGTTAGTTTTTGCGAACACGCGCCGACGGTCACACTTGAGCGAGCCCAATGGGTCATGAGTGTCGACGTCTATGCGACGCACCCGCTATCCAAGAATTTTGACGAAAGCGACGTGGGCGAAATGGCCAGTGGCGAGTTGAAGCAAGAGCATTAGTTTATCTGTACAACCTATCAGTACGGTCCAGCGGAGTGCGCCGCAGGGGGGGGGTAGAAAGCGGGCTCTGGGCACCAGAAGACCGATGGCGGTGCCGGATGGCCCCAACCAACGTTGGTCGCTGGACTTCGTATCTTACGCGCTGACGGATAGCCGCCGCTTCCGCATCCGGATCATGGTGGATGATCACACGCGGGAAAACCGGCGCTGGTGGCCGGCACGTCCTTCTTAGGTCTGCGTGTCACGCGGGAGCTATGCCGGGTCATCGCCGAACGAGGAAGGTCGTGAACGATGGTCTCAGACAAAGGCACCGAGTCCACCAGCATGGCCATCCTGCGGTGGGATCAGGATAACGGGATCGACTGGCCTTCCATCGCGCCGGGAAAACCACCCAAAACGCTTCAGCCGAATACAGCTAACCCATCAGTTCTCGGGCATATGATATTGCCAGCCGTTGCAATCCGGTTCTCAAGACCTTCGCTGATCGTCAGGGCACTGCAGGCAAACAACACAAGATCGTCACAACAGCCGTCGCTCGAAGCCTCATTACAATCGCCAACGTGATCGTCAAGTCAGGACAAAATGTGGCGTCTCAGACCGTTTGAGAAATACAGTTGCTAGCTCCCAAGAAGTTTGGAGGGTGAAATAGCATTTGGATCTGTGACAGCCTCAATCAGAAAACAACGACGACTATTGAGCGCCCCTTCGATTGCCGCGTCAATTTCCGAATTCTGCGAGATCCTGCAAGCATCGAAACCGAACGATTTCGCAAAAGCCACAAAATCCGGGTTCGAAAGCGATGTGCCAACCTGTCGACCGGGATAGCCGCGTTCCTGATGCATTCGGATGGATCCGTAGGTGCTGTTGTTGACAACGATAATGATGACGTGGCGGCCAGTCGCCTTTAGCGTGGCCAACTCATTCGCGGTCATCATGAAACACCCGTCTCCGGCGACGGCGACAACAGGCGCGTCATCCTGAGCAATGGCGGCACCAAGCGCTGCCGGAATACCATAGCCCATGCTTCCGCAGGTCGGTGCAAGCTGTGACTTTGGCGCGTCATAGCGAAAGAACCGATGCAGCCAGGCGGTGTAGTTCCCCGCACCGTTTGTCACGATTGTTCCTTTCGGCGCCCTATCGTTCAAGGCCATGAACAGCCTGGACAGTTGCAGATCAACCGGAAGATCGGGGCCGCTGGACCAGTCTTCGAAAGCCGCGCGCGCCCCATTGCAGTGCGTCACCCAGCGGTCCCGGCGGGCCGGAGCCGTCATAGCAAGCGCGGTCAGAAAGCTCTCTGCAGAGGCGACAATGCCGATGTCAGGCCGATAGACACGCCCAAGTTCTTCGGCATCTGGAAAGACATGAACAAGGGTCTGTTGGGGTTTCGGAATATCAAACAGCGTGTAGCCGCCAGTCGTCGCTTCGCCCAATCGCGCGGAAACGCTTATGACCAGATCGCTCTTCTGCACGAGATCACGCACGGATTGCGCACCGCCAAGGCCAAGATAGCCAGCATAACAGGGGTGATCATTGCTTAGGATGTCTTGGCGACGGAACGCCGCGACAACGGGGATCGACAATGCGCGGGCAAGCTGATCCAGAGCCGTACTGGCCGCTGCGTTCCAACCAGCGCCGCCAGCAATCAGAACGGGGCGCTCAGATTTCTCCAGCAGGGCTGCCGTAGCCGAGATATCGCGTTGCGCCGCAACCGGAGCCACTGGTTTGACCCTGTCAATTGCAGCATTCTCGATTTCAGCGTGCAACAGCTCTTCCGGCAGTGACACAACCACAGGGCCGGGACGTCCGCTTTGCGCAGTAGCGAAAGCCCGCGCCAAAATCTCAGGCAGCCGGTCGGGATCGTCAATCTCGACCGCCCACTTGCTGATGGGCCGAAAAAAATCAACCATTGCAACTTCTTGAAAGGCCTCGCGACCGCGCATGCTGCTTTCGACCTGACCGACGAACAACACCAGTGGGATCGAATCCTGCTGCGCCACGTGGATGCCTGCGCTTGCGTTTGTCGCTCCGGGGCCCCGGGTGACCATGCAGACACCGACTTCGCTGCGAGTCATCGCATAAGCGCAAGCCGCCATTGCAGCTCCGCCCTCGTGTCGGGTCGATACAAAGTCGATGTCCTTGCGACCGTACATGGCATCCAGTGCAGCAATATAGCTTTCACCCGGTACGCCAAAGACGTGTTCAACACCTTGGGCCACCAGAAAATCGACAAGCCAGTCTGCAGCGCGCACTGTTCCTGATGTCTCTGTCGCGGCATTCTCGGACATTTTATTTACCTGTATACTGATTGCAGCCAATCGCTGCGATTTTCATTTTGTCCGTCGACTAGAGTTCGGTAGGCCGTTTCCAGTGCACGTGTATGCGCACCCATGTCGCCGCTGCCGATCTTTAGCCCGTCAATGTGAGATAGGGGCATGATCTCCCATGCTGTGCCCATGAAGAACGCCTCGTCTGCAACCAACATCTCGGACCGGTCAAAAACCCGGGTCTCAACAGGGTAGCCAAGCTCTTCGCGGGCCAAGGTAAGGATCGTGTCCCGCGTGATACTGTCCAGTACGGATCCCGAAACAGGCGGCGTGATCAGCACTCCATCTTTGAACATACCGATACAAGCGCTGGCGCCTTCGGATACGTACCCCGCGCTTGATAGAAGGATCGGCCAGTCATAGCCATTTCTGTTCGCTTCCATGAGCGCGAAACGCCCATTGTGATAGTTGGAAAACGCCTTAACGCGCGGTGGCACCGTTGAATCGTCGATCCGCCGCCAGCTGCTGACTGCGGCTGTTGTTGTCTTTCCGCTGCCAAAAGAACGCTGAAACGGCCAATAATCAATCACCACATCAGAGGGGTGATCCGCCGGAACCATCTGTTGGCGGATCAGGCCAGAGGCAAAGCTCCAGGGGCGGATATACACGTCCTGGCGCACATCATCGGCGCGCAGCAGGTCAATCGTCGCCTGACACAATTGGTCGACCGTATATGACAGATCCAGCCGAACCAGTCGCATACTTTCGACAAAGCGCTGAAAGTGCTCGCGCATCCGGAACAGATTGAGCTGTTCGGTTTCCGGCGACCAATAGGCCTTCATCCCCTCGAATACGCCCGAGGTCGATGCGTGACCAACCGAGCTGACATGTACCGTCGCCTGTTCCCAGGGACGCAGTTCCCCGTTGATCCAGATCGTGTTCGCGTGTTCAAAGCCTGGCTGTTCCAGGGCATTGCTGACCATAACTCTATTCCGTTCCTGTTAGGTTGTAGATTTCGTCAGGTTCAGCACCAGGTTTTCGCGCCGGCTCAGCCACCATCCATATTGGTTCGGCCACTTTTCCCATTCATCAAGTCCCGCTGCCTTGACGCGGTTGAGTTCATGAACTGGCCAAAACGGATCAAATAGCGATTGCCGCCCAATACCCACCAGATCGGCGCTGCCCGCCGCGATGACCCGGCCGGCCATCGGCCCGTCGATCAGCAGACCGACGGCCTGGGTCTTGGCGGTCGAGCCACCACGCACGGCCTCGGAATACTGGACCTGATAGCCCAGCGACCGGGTCTGACCCGACGCCGTCGCCGCACCAGACAGCCCACCCGATGAACAGACGACAATATCCACACCGAGCTCTTTCAGGATCGACGCGAGTTTGATGGACTCCTCAAGTTGCCAGCCGGACTCTTCCCAATCGATCGAAGAGATTTTAAAAAACAGCGGCATATGGTCGGGGATAGCAGAGCGCACGGCGGACACGATTTCGCGGGCCAGCTTTGTGCGGCCTTCAAAATCACCACCGTATTCGTCAGTCCGCGTATTGGTGAGTGGCGAAAGGAAGGTATGTATCAGGTAGCCATGGGCGCCGTGGATCTCAACTGCATCAAAACCCGCCCGAACGGCGCGTTTCGCGGCGGCGACGAATGATGCCAGAATGCTGTCGATGTCCTCTTTTTCAAGAGGGGTCGGAACCTGCCATCCCTCGCCGACCGGCTGGTCGGTGACACCAACAACCGGCCAGGGCACTTCGCCACGGTCAATGTCGGCCTGAGTCATATGCGAGTTTCCGTGCCAGGGGCGCTGCATACCTGCCTTGCGCGAGGCATGGGCCAGTTGCAGCGATGCTTTTGCGTTCTGGCTGTGAATGAACTCGACAATCCGCGACATCGGTCCGATGTGATCGTCCGACCATATCCCCAGATCGCCATGCGTGATGCGAGCAGATTTTTCTACAGCGGTCGCCTCAACGGTAATCAGCCCGTACCCGCCCATCGCGAATTTCCCAAGGTGCACAAAGTGCCAGTCGTTTGGAACACCATCCTGCGCCGAATACTGACACATGGGCGGGATCGTCACGCGGTTTTTGAGCGTGAGATCGCGCAGTTTCAAAGGTGAAAAGAGAGCCTCCATCGCTTCGCTGTCGCCAATCGTGCAGGCTTCGAATTCCGTCGCCAAGATCTCTGTCATTTTCCTAGTTTTCCATTCGTTCGAGTCAGAATTCGTTAGATTGTGTTTCCACCGCGAACCTGCCGAAGGCTCCAGTCCAGCAGCGCGCAGAATTCGTCGATATGGTCTTCTTCATGGGCCAGGCACACGTAGCCCTTGTTGAAAGTCTTGTAGATTCCGTTGGCGAACATGAATCTGTGAACCATGTCCGAAAACGCCAAATCCGAGGCGCGCACATCGTCATGGCTGAGCACCGGACCTTCGGTGAAATAGAAGTGGAACATTGGTCCTTCACCCGAAACCACGGCGGTTTCGCCTGCATCGGTCAACGTTTTTTGCAGTTTTTCATGCATATAGTTGCCGCGACCGATCAACGTCTCGATCCCACGCTGGTCAACCAGGACATTCAAAACCGCATGTGCCGCCTCAATCGCCAGCGCATATCCATTGAGCGTTCCACAATGGAAATTAAACCGTTCCGGATCACTGCCCGGCGTGAGGTGCTCCATGATATCGCGCTTGCCCAGAAGCGCCGACAACGGCAGCCCCCCGGCAATGGCCTTGCCCAGACAGGTCAGATCCGGATCCACGCCATACTTTTCCTGCCCGCCGCCAGGCGCGATGCGCAACCCGCAGACGACCTCATCAAACACCAGGATCGTGCCGGTCTTGTCGCATTCTTCGCGCAGCGCCTCGAGGAAACCGGCAACCGGTTTGATCACGCGGTGCAAGGGTTCGACGATGACACAGGCAAAGTTGTCTGGGTTGGCGCGGATGGTCTCGCGAAACATCTCGATGTCGTTGAAGCGCAGAACCCGTGTATCCTCGAGCACATCCGGTGCGATCCCGGCGCTTACCGGATATGGGTCGGGCAGTTGCGTCGGCGAGGTTTCCAGCGATGACGCACCATAGTCGTTATGCCCGTGCCAGGAGCCGTCGAATTTTATCACGCCGCGCCGGCGCGTAACGGCCCGCGACAGCCGGATTGCGTTAAAGGCTGCGTCGCTGCCACTGGCGGCAAAGCGTACCATTTCTGCACTGGGAAAAATTTCCGTCAGACGCTCCGCCAGATCAACCGTGCGCTTGCGCATAGCAAAGTGATGCGTGCCATAGGGTAGTTGCTGGGCCAAGGCGTCGACAATAGCGGGATGTGCATGCCCAAGAATCAGCGGCCCGCCGCCGGTCAGAAAATCAAGGTAACGGTTGCCATCCAGATCGAACAGATGCGGACCCATTCCGTGGCTGGCAATAAATTCCAACCCCTCCGGCATCGAGATCGAGCTCGTCGTGCCGCCCGGAACCAGCTCCTTGGCACGTCTCAAGACAGCTTGGTGTTCTGCCGATTTTTTCATTGGCGTCATTCTGAAGGTCATGACAGGTGCTCCATAAACTTTGCTAAAGTGATTTCTTGATCGCACGAATTGTGCGGCAGACATTCTCTTCTTTGATCTGAGGCGGGCTCATCATCCCGACCCGGATTGAAGAGTCGGCATAGGGGCCGAGATTGCCGATCACAAAGATATTCTCGTCCGACAAAAGCCGATTGCGCAGTGTTTTTTCATGTATGCCATCGGGCAATGCCAGCGCGATCACAGTGCTCGAGTAATGCGCCGTCTCGTATCGAACAGGCCCAGCATCCAAAAGATGTGGTATGCCGATTGCGCGCATTTCGTCGACGAATTGAAAGGCTCTTTTACGGAACCTGTCCTGCCTTTCTGTGCCACCGGCAAGGATCTCGCCAACCGCCAGGTTCAGCGGCAACAAAAGATTGACAGGCTGCGTGAACCAGGGCGTGGAGACTCGGGAATGGGTGTGGCGGATCCAGCGTGCCAGATCGAAAAAGTATGACTTTGCGCGCCCATGTTGTTCGACATGATCAAGCGCACGCCGGTTCAGACCAAGGAGAGTCACACCGGGTACCGACGCCAAGCATTTGTGTGATCCGGTGACCGTGATGTCCGCATGTGCATTGCGGGCGCTGTATGGCACGACCCCCAAAGAGCAGGCCGCGTCGACAAGATAAAATGCACCGGATTCGGCCACGACCGCCCCGATTTCTTCAATCGGATTGATCACACCTGTATTCGTTTCAACGTGTACGGCTGTCACCAAGTCAAATTGAACATCGGACTTTGTCATCGCCTCGCGCACGGCCTCGGGGTCGATTGGTTGCAGCATGCTTCCAGAAACCCAATGCACTGTCGCACCAAGAATCTCGCACATTTTGCCAATCAACTGACCCCAGAAGCCATTTTCGATCACGAGAACATTAGACCCTGTCCCAATGAAATTGCTCAACGCAATGTCCAAACCAGATCGGATGGATCCGGTGACCGGCAACACCAATCCGTCAAGATCAAACAAGCGCCCCAGTCGGTCCACCAGTTCCGACTGCACCTCCCAAAAATGCTCGGTGTGGGACGTATACAGTTTCGTGCATTGCGCTTCTTGAATCTCCGCAGAAACTTCTACGGGCCCAGTTGCCATGTTTAGCAAGGGTTGACGATTTCCTTGCGCAAAAATGTTCCCAGCCTGCATGCGTATGTACTTCCCGAATCTATTGTATTCCTTCAACATACTTGCATCAGTACAAATAGAAATACAAGCCCAATCATGTGACAAGTCCTTTCCTCTGGCTTCACGACATTCCAGCAGAAAGTCTTTGATGAAATCTCGGCTTTTCAACTCGGGGCTGCGGGCAAATCAAGAATTTAGATGAACAGCAGCCCCACTTCACGCGAGCTCTGGATGTTTCCTAGCGTCCTGTCATTCGGTTTCCGTCGTATTCAGGAAACAAGGGGTGGCGCCCATCCTGTGCACCAATAAAGATCGGAAGCCCCCTTGAAGGAACATTTAACTTCGACGGCATGTGCCGTTGCGATAAAAAAGACTGGTAGGGGGCTCAACGAAACCGACATGTTCACGCAGCAGTATATTCGATGATCTGTGTTTCAGCAGGCTGTCGGAACAGCGACAGCCGTCATGAGCATCTTACACAAGCCTGTCTTCATCGCAGAACGCATCAAACGCCATCGTGGTTCAACCGATAATCATTCGGGGAATGAACAGGGCAATTTCCGGCAGGTATGTCACCAGCAGAATTATCGGAAGGTACGCCAAGACCAACATCTTGAGCGTAGGCGCTACATACTCCCGAAGCGATGCGCCAGAAATGGAGCCGGAAATGAAAAGGAAGGGGGCTAGTGGCGGCGTAACGTTCCCCATTCCAAGATTTGTGCCAACAATCGCCGCGAAATGAATCGGATCAATGCCCATTTTCTGCATCAACGGCGACAGCACAATTGCGGCCAGAATGGTTCCCGAGACGTCGTCGACGAACATCCCCATTAGCAATAGAAACGCGTTGACCATCAGCAGGATCACAATCCTGTTGTCAGAGATCGACAGCAGAAGTTCGGCAGTCTTAATTGGGATCTGCTCAAAAACCAAAAGTCGGCTGAGAATCATCAGGAAGAACAGAATGATAATAATGGAACCGGTCACCATTCCGGCCCGTTCCAAGCTCGTCATAAAAGGTTCCGTAGCCTCGGCACGGCTGACTAAACGAAACAGGATGCAGTACCCGCAGGCGACTGCGGCGGCCTCGGTCGGCGTGACGAAGCCGCCGTAGATGCCTCCCAGCACAAATATGGGCAACAGGAACGCGGGCACACTGCGCCGCAGGGTGCCACGCTGATGCGACGATCCTGAATTCATTTTTTGGGCATCCGAGATCGCATCGTTTTGCAAGTCCCGAGAAAAGATAAAACGGTTCGAAAGGATAAGCGCACAGATTATCAAAATTGCCGGTCCGACCGTGGCCAAGAAGGCATAGGCTGCGGGAATGTTGATCGTCTGCGCGAATATGATCATTGGGACGCTGGGCGGGATCAACAGCGACAACACAGCGGAGCAGGATACAAGCGCGGTCGCATACCCCCGCGTATAGCCTCTCGCAATCAGCCGGGGCATCACAATAGGGCCGAAGGCCGCTACGGCGGACGCTCCGCTTCCCGAAATGGCTCCGAAGACCGAACATCCGAGAATTGTCAGCACGCCGGGGTTCACATCTCTTTTTCGCGAGAGAGTATTTGCGCCCTCGATCAGACGGTCGGCCAGGCCACTCGAGCGCATAATAGATCCGACCAGGATGAAGAGAGGTAGCGCCAACAATGGGTACCCGGCCAACTGCCAGAAGCCATAGCTAACCAGCGCCTGAATATCCCGCCCCTCGGCTATTGCGAAGACTATCGCGGCAGCGCCGAATGCGAACGCCACGGGTATAGACAAGAGCAACAAGACAATCGACAAAGAAAGCGACAGCAAAAAACCCATATTATTGCTCCCACGCTTGCGGCGCGTCACCGCGCAACTGGCGTACAAGTTGCCCCGCCAGCGCGATGATCGAAAAGGCGATGCCGAAAATAAATGATGCGGCCCATAGCGTGCTGGGAAGGCGATAATATGTACTGCTGCGGCCGCTTTCCCAAAGCTCTACAAAGTAGTTTGTCGCATGGTAACAAAACACCATTAGAACGGAGAGCGCGATGAGCGTTCTTGCCAGCCCGAGGCGACGGCGAGCGGCGTCTGAGAGCGAAAGCGCCGAAAGAATGCCACCCTCGATATGGTTGTCTTTTGCCGTGGCGATAGACATGCCCAGAAAGTAGATCCACATTGCCAACAAAATCGCGATTTCATCGGTTCCGAAAATTGCCTTCCCGGTGTATCGGCTGGCGGTTCCGATCAGTACGATTACGACCAATAGAACATTCAACAGAGCCAATAGCCGGCCCATGATCCGAGTCGCGTTTGCTAACGTCAATTTTTACCACTCCCTTGTCAAACAGGCCGCCCGAAGGCGGCCGAATCTGATATATTTTTCGCTCAATTGCTCAGACCGACGGCAGCGCGCACTGCGTCGACCAGCTCTTTGCCGACTTGATCTTCCATCCATGCCCATTCTGCCGAAATCACTTTTTCGCGCAACGATGCCATTTGTTCGTCCGTCAGCTCGACAACATTCACACCTGCGTCGATAATACGCTGAAGGTCGGCGGCATCGGCCTGTTCGCCACGCTCCCAGGATTTAGAGGCACCGTGGGCGACCGCTTCGCTGATCTTCGCACGAGTATCTTCATCAAGACCGTTCCACCAATCCGGATTAACGACCCAGAACGCATGTTCGAAACCATCCATTGTGCGGACATAGGTTTCGATCACGTCCCGCTGGTTCCAAATCTCAGACGCGGTGCCGAAGGTCCGGCCATCAACCGTGCCAAGCTGCAAGGCGGTGTACAACTCACTTGAAGAGATCGGCACCGCATCGAATCCCAGCAAGCTGTAACGCTCGACCCCGATCGGTAGCGGAGGCACGCGGATCTTAAGACCTTCAGCGTCTTCGGGGAAGTTCACCGGAACCACTCCAACGCCTTTTCTCATGCCGACACCGTAGAAGCCGCCACTGGGGATGGTTGTCAGTAGATCAAGGTTTTGATCTTTCAGAATCGTGCGGTAGATATCGATCATTTCGCCGCCTGGGCCAAACACCTCACGACCGCTCTGCCAGTCGTCCACGATATAGGCCATGAATTGCAGGTCTAGGCGCGGATCGTACTCTGAAAAGCCATAGGTAATGGCCATCTGGATCGCGCCCTGCTGCACTTGCTCAAAGATCGTCGCCCAATCACCCAAGGCGCCGCCATAGTGATATTCTGCCTTAATTTCGCCACCGGACACCTCTTCGAGCTTCTGAAGAAAATCGACCGACGCACGGTGGGTTTCATGCTCCTCTGGACCGCCATGGGCGAATACAAATGTCTCGGCAGTTGCCGCAGCGCCGCCGATCATGATCGCAAGGACCGCTGCTGTTGCTGATTTCGTGAATAGGTTCATTAACTAACTCCCTGTTGTCACGCCCCGTTCACAGGCATGTTCGGTGCTGACACCTTGAACTAGTTCAAATTACTTGTCTACTTTTCTGGGGATTTTTGCCGCCCTGAGAGCGCCACGCAGCTCGATCAACATTGACGCAACTAAACGAAATTCAATTAACGTTTTGTAAAATATGTGATATCTAAGGGGTGGGTCCTTGCCCAAAATTCTCGCAGGCCGCAAGGTTCTCCGAAACTGACACCTGAAGCGCACAGAAATTTCCGCTTCCTTTGCCGAATCTCAGCTTTGCCGCATGTTGTAGTACTTCAAGCAAAACAAGAATCGGAGAAACCAGGCGCGGCGGTCGAGTCGTCGCTCATGACAAACCGGGAGGGGAATATGAACACGTTATCACGGCGAGACGTCGGGAAACGTGCTGCGGCAGCGGCGCTCGGGAAGGCGTCTCCCACCTTAGCCGATTCATCCGGCAAATCGTTGAGCGTCGTCAAGCAGAAGCTGCCGGCGCAGGGGCACACCCCGCAGTTAACCTGACGGCGTGCCGCTGTCCTTCAAAGACCATCTCGACGTGAACTCTCGTCGCTTCGAAACGCCTTTCAGCCCTTCTTGGGGATCGGCCCGCAGATCTATGCGCAACCGGGCAAGGACCTAGTTCTCATCAGGGCTGCCGCGGTTCTCGATGCGATCCTCCTGAACTTTGAAAACTACCCGTTGGGTTGATTGGGCCGCAGGCAGGTATCGCGCGCGTGATGCCCGCCCTATTGGCACCATGACAGGCAAAAGACCGAACCGACGTGAAGCCGCCCTCGTCGAGTTAGGCTAGGACCGACATGTTCGGATAAGGTGTCGTTTCAAGTTCATTTATCGCGCGGGCAACGCGCTTGATGCCTTCCTCCAGATCAGCCTCTGGTGTAAGGCCAAAACTGATCCGGATTCCATTGGTCTTTGCGCAATCTGGATAGAATATCGAGCCTACAGAATAGGCCACGCTGTTGTTTACGGCAGAAAAGAATGCGTCTTGATCACTGACTTCGCGCCCGAAAGTAACCCAGAAATTCAACCCACCGCTGGCCGCGTTGACAAAGGGCTGCGGGCCCAGATAGCTACCGATGTGGCGCCGCACTGTTTCGCTTTTTTGCCTAAGCTTCGCAACAAGTTGGTCCGAATACTCGACAAAATGTTGCGACTTTAGGTATTCCGCCGCGGTGACCTGCAATACGCCCGAGGTGTGCAGATCAGTGGAAGACTTGACCGCGATTAGGTCTTTAAGGCCGTCGCTCAGGGTCGCGACGAAGCCCATGCGCAAACCCGGGAAATGCAATTTCGACAGACTGTTGATGTAAAAAACGTTCCGTGTCTCGCGACATAGTTCGAAATAACTGGTCGGACGATCGCCGTGAAACAGCAGCTCCGGGCAGTAATCATCTTCGATGATTGTGACATTCAGGCTCTTGGCCGCGGCCGCAATTGCTTCGCGTCGTTCCTGTGACGTCGTGATCCCGGTCGGATTGTGGCAATTCGGCGTTGTGTAGAAGGCCTTGGCGTTCAGCTTGCGTGCCGTTGCCGCAAACACATCTGGATCGATGCCATCAGGCTCCATCGCAATTGGGACGACGTTCAGCCGTTGTGTGCGGAACGTATCGAGGGCAGCAAAGTAGGTTGGGGCCTCGACCAAAATCGTATCCCCTGCGGCGAGCAGGGTTCTCGAAGCAATATCGATCGCCTGCTGTGCGCCCGAAGTGACGCAGATCTGTCCGGCGCCAATTTCATTTCCAAACCTACGGCACTTTGCCGAGAGTAGCTCTAGCAGTGCAGGTACGCCCGCGGCATTTCCGTAGCGAAATATGCTTTCTGGCGAGTCCGAAATCGCCTTGGCGACACAATCAGATAGGAACTTAGCGTCGATGTCGCTGCTGGAAGGATAACCACCAAGGAAAGAGATTGCACCTGGCGCCATCGCGACTCGCGACATCCGTTCTGAAAACCCCTCGGTGCGAAAAACCAGTGGCTTTCCGACGGATTTGGGTGCGGACGATGTTTGGGATTCCTGTTCCGCGACTACGGTTCCGCCGCCGCGACGCGTCATGACGACGCCCCGGTTGCCCAGCAGGGCGTAGGCCTTGCTCACGGTCATTGGCGAAACCTTCAGAAGCTTCGCCAACTCGCGGATCGTAGGCAACCGGTCACCCGGCGCTAAATCTCCCGAACGGATGAATTCGATAACCGCGGCAGCAATGCCTTGGTAGATCGTTTCTTCACCTGTTCTCGAAACCTGATCTTTCCAGTCAATTCGTTCCATTTCCACGGGCCGCTCCACTACGCAAACACCTTAGCCAGATATCCGACAACCTCGATGTGAGTACGCATCGAAGCTACCATTGGGTGGTATCTGTCAAGCCGAAGCTGAATGCACACTTGCATCACACCAAGAACGTGTAGCAAAAATGAAACCCGGAATCTACCTTGAAAGACCCACGCTCCCCGGTCGAGCGTCAGTGGGCATGGAATCTCGAACCACCTTATCTCCGTTCACCCAAACATCTGTGACCCCCGAAGGCAAAACCTTCAGCTCGGAGGGCGTAATCCCGGATCCAAGTTCTGAATAGTCCATCAAGGCGAGGTCCGCTTTCATGCCCACTTTGATCGCCCCTCGGTCGGTCAACCCGATCTGTCGGGCCGGTCCCAGTGTCATCCGGTGAACCGCATCCTCAAGGGTGACGATCCGCTGATCGCGCACGAAGTGCCCCAGAAAATGTGGCGCGAACCCCCAATCCGACATCGTCATGTTGAAATCCCGCAGTGGCCCGTCAAGGCAGCCGGTCGCGCCGTCCCCCATAATAAAGAACCGGGGATCGCACAGCGCCTGCCGCAAGTCCGCATCGTCGACCCATCGCTCGATAATAGTGACCGAATAGAAATCCCGACCGGCGCGCCGCAACAAGTAAAACGCGGCCTCGGGAAGTGAACACTTCATCTCATGAGCAACTTCGCGAAGGGTCTTTCCAACATATGCGCCATCGCCGCCATCACAGGCGACATACATCTCATCAATCGCGCCCGATGCAATTGCGCCTTCGAACATCGGCCCAAGATTGGCGAGAATATCTTCGAAAGACCCCTCTCGGTTCAGATGTTCGGCAACTTCATCACGTGTCAGGTTGCGGTACGACGACGGCAGCATAACGGCCAGCGGAGTAGGTCCGAACTCAAACGGGATGACATCTGCATGCACGATGATCCCTTCACGCTCCGCCGCGTCCAGCACTTCCCAACTGCGGGTGCCAGCGTCGCTGGGCGCAGAGGGTCGGCGCACGAAATGCGACATCTGAAGGCGTGCCTGGCCAGCTTTGGCAATGCGCACCGCTTCGTCAGCGGCTTCGCGCATTTTGTCGGTGCGGTTGCGACAGTGGGTAGCGTGGAAGCCGTTGAAGTCTTTCATCCCTTCGGCGACGCGGCACAATTCGTCGGTATCGGCCGCCAGGCCAGGCAGATACTCCAAGCCGGTGGACAGCCCGCACGCGCCTTCTGCCATAGATTGCTCCAGATGTTTCTGAAGATGCGATATCTCGGAATCCAAGAGCGATCGATGGCGATACCCAGCAACCATAAGCCGCAAAGCACCGTGAGAAACCAATGGAAAGACGTTGGTCGAAACACCACGGTCACGCATCAAGTTCAGATAGTCGCCAAAGCTTTGCCAGGAACAATTGATGTCGCATTTCGTAAGCCATCCGCTGATGTTCATGTGCACCAGATCAGCTGAGGTTTTGTTCACGGGGGCGATGCCGTGGCCGCAATTGCCGGGAACGATTGAGGTAACCCCCTGCATTGTGCTGCTATGGGCGCGACCATCTGCAAGCAAAGTGAAGTCGGCATGGGAATGAATATCGACAAAGCCGGGAGTCAATAGCTTTCCGGTGCCATCGTGCCGGACCTTGCCGTCCAGCGCTCGACTTTCGGCGATTTTGACGATCTTGTCCGCGTTGATCGCCACGTCTCCAGTGTATCCGGGATGCCCTGTGCCATCTACAATCAAGACGTTGGAAATCACCTGATCAAATTTTTCCATACGGCCTCTCCATTCTAAGCTTCTCTTGCGATTGGTGCTACGACGCTATCACGAAAGCACGCCCTGCCGTTTTCGAGTAAGTGAAAACCTGATTGTGCAGTGCGGTGCGTTCATCTGTAATTTGTATTACTGCAATTGTTCAATGGAATGCAATGGGTATCTCCGCCCAATTTGCGCTACGCGAAATTCCTGTTGAGCCTCCCCACCTGAACAGGTCCTCCGTTTCCTAAACGTAGCAGTGGACCAATTCAGATGGGGAGGCTCAGGGCTGTGCGAGCTATCGCAAAACTATCCGCCGCGATGTGCTGGAAGGACAGTTCGAAGCGCTGCTGGATCGCATCGTTGATGCCAGAACGCCGTCCGAGATCTCGGCTTATGAAACGCGCATTGCCAAAATGGAGCGTCAAAAGCTGCTGATCGCGGAAAAACTGGCAAATGAACGCCAACAGGGGCGCAAACAGGCAGGCACCTTCGAGGAGTTGTTCGAACGCGCTTGGGAATTCCTGTCAAGCCCTTGTAAAATATGGGGTTTTAACCATCTCACCCTGCACCGCAAGGTACTGCGCTTAGCCTTTACCGAGCGCCTAAACTACCACCGCAAAACGGGTTTCGAACCCAGAATTTTTCCTTACCATTCAATCTGTTAGAAGGAGAAAACATGTAAAAATGTTTAATGGCGGAGAGACAGGGATTCGAACCCTGGGTGGGCTTGCACCCACAACGGTTTTCGAGACCGCCCCGTTCGACCACTCCGGCACCTCTCCGCGGGGGTCTGGTGGAGGGCCGTTTAAAGTGTCTTTTCGGCAGTGGCAAGGGCGATTTACATTGTTTCTGCGAAGTTTTTTTCTAACTCTAGGGTCATGTTGTTGAAAATGAACCGATACCGTCTGTTGCGCCCCTGGCTCGTTGCTTCATTGGGGCTTGTTTTGTTGACAATTGTGGCTGCACCTGGCCCGGGGCAGGCGGCGGATCGTGCGGATGTCGAGCGGTTCCTGAAGATCACCGGATTCGATGTTGCACTGGAATCCATCGCCCTTGGTGCGGAAAACGCGCCTGAAATGCTGGGGCAGGACCCCGGAGATTTCGGAATCATGTGGAAACGCATGGTCCAGGATGTGATGCGCCCAAAAGAGATCGTTGCGACGGCCACGCAGATGTTGGAGCAAACATTGGATCAGGCGATGTTGGATCACGCCTTGGAGTTTTACGGCTCGGATTTGGGGCAGCGCGTCGTTACGGTCGAGAATGACTTGCATATGGTCGAGGACGAGGACGCCAAAGACGAAGCCGGCCAGTCCATTGTTGCTGCTTTGCTGCGTATGGGCGCCGAAGGCAGCGACCGTTTGGACTATTTGCGGCGGATGAACAACGCGGTGGACAGCGATGGGCTGTCGCTGCGCGCGATTCAGGAAATTCAGATCAGGTTCTTGCTGACCGCGGCGGCGCATGGGGTGATCGCATTGCAGATGGACGAGGAGGACATGCGCGCCTTTTTTCAACAGCAAGAGCCGCAGATGAGGGCGACAATCATGGCCAACGCGATGGCCGGTGCGGCCTATACCTATCAGTCGCTCAGCGATGATGAATTGCGCGACTATACCGAAGCATTGGAACATCCGGACATGCAAGAGGTCTATCGTCTTATGAATGCCATTCATTTCGAGATCACGGCCCAGCGATACGAAGTCCTGGCAGCGCGGATGGCTGATCTGCGCCCGTCGGAAGAGCTGTAAGCTGATTTCCTTTATTTCTTTGGGTTTTGGCTTGACTTTGCATCCATTCCAGAGGAAAAGCGCGCATCTCGGGCTGGGGGAACCTTGCCCGTGTTGTTGTTAATGACGTCTTAAATGACGCGCAGTTCGAGGTGGCGCTGGCCGTAAACTCCTGGAAACAGGGACCACAGAACGCGGGAAAATGAAGGAAAAGCAAATGTTTGCGGTCCTAAAAACCGGCGGCAAGCAGTACAAGGTTCAAGCGGGCGATATTCTGCGCGTTGAGAAACTGGCTGCTGATGCAGGTGAAACTATCCAATTCAACGAGATTCTGATGCTGGGCGGCGACAACCTCGTCGTGGGCGCACCTCTGGTTGACGATGCTGGCGTTCAGGCCGAGGTCGTGGATCAGATCAAAGGTGATAAGGTCATCAACTTCGTCAAGCGCCGTCGTAAGCACAGCTCAAAGCGCACCAAGGGTCACCGTCAGCAACTGACGCTGATCAAGGTCACCGACATTCTGTCCTCGGGCGCTGCTGCCTCAGGCGTGAAAGCAGCCATCGGCGCGGGTTCCGCTCCGGCCGCTGCTGCTCCTGCTGCTGCCGCACCGGCCGCTGCTGGCGCTGACGATCTGAAGGCTCTGTCGGGTGTTGGCCCGGCGCTGGAGAAGAAGCTGCACGCCGCTGGCGTCACCAGCTTTGCCCAAATCGCAGCCTGGACCGAAGCCGATATCGCCGAGTTCGACGAAAAACTGTCGTTCAAAGGCCGTATCGAGCGCGAAGGCTGGGTGGAACAGGCCAAAGAACTGGCCGCTAAGTAAGGAGTAACGACTCATGGCACACAAGAAAGCTGGCGGCTCATCCCGTAACGGTCGCGACTCTGCTGGTCGCCGCCTTGGCGTAAAACTGTATGGTGGCCAGGCCGCCATTCCTGGCAACATCATCGTGCGCCAGCGCGGCACCAAGTGGTGGCCGGGTGAAAACGTCGGCATGGGCCGGGATCACACCATCTTTGCAACCGCAGAGGGTAAAGTGACCTTCCACAAGGGCCTGAAAGGCCGTACCTTTATTTCGGTTCTGCCAGTGGCGGAGGCCGCTGAGTAAGCCGACCTTAAGGGCACAAGTTCATAAGGGGATCGGCAAACCGCCGGTCCCCTTTCTCGTTCAAGGAGGCAACCCATGTTCGTTGCCGGACTGATTGACAACCTGACCGATCTTCGCCGCGTCCAGACCATGGCGCGCGGGGCGGGCATCCTTGGACCTATCGCAAATGTCATCTGCGATACCCCTAGTTTTTGGCGTTTCGAACGCCATCTGTTTGACAATATTCGGTTTTACCTTGGCTCGGCCGCTGTGGAGGAGACAGCCACCAAGCTCAACAGGGTGAAACCCCCATGTTTTCTGGGAGGAATTTGACATGATGTTGGACAAGATCACCAACCAGCCCGTGATCGAGACGGACAGGTTTGACCTGCGCCCTTTGCGTAAGTCCGATATGGGCCTGATCGAAATGCATGGCGGTGACGAACGCGTGGCCAAGAACACGCGCTCGATCCCGCACCCGCTGCCACCTGGTGCCACCGAGGCGATGATCGCGCGCTCGATGCATGACGAACGCACCGAGGATGTCTGGGCCATCGATGGCACCAAGCAGGGTGCGTGCGAAGTGATGGGGCTGATCGCCCTGGATCGCATGGACCGCAACCAGTCCGAGATCGGATACTGGGTTGCGCCGGCCTTCTGGAATACCGGTCTGGCCTCGCAAGCAGTGACTGCCTTGATCGAGGCCAACCCGCAGAATTGCGCCACCATCTTTGCCGAAGTGTTTCAGGACAACCCGGCCTCGGCCCGTGTGCTGACGAATTGTGGCTTTGAATACCTGGGCGACGCCGAGACTTTCTCGGTGGCGCGCAACAGCAAGGTTCAAACCTGGACCTATAGCCGAAAACTGGATTGAGCAAAGACCGGATTGCGGACAACCGGGCCTTTGCGTTAGGAGACGACCATGAAATTTCTTGATCTCGCAAAGGTCTATATCCGGTCCGGTTCGGGCGGAGGGGGCTGTATCAGCTTCCGCCGCGAGAAGTATATCGAATATGGCGGCCCCGATGGGGGCGATGGCGGCACGGGCGGCAGCGTCTGGGCCGAGGCTGTCGAAGGGCTGAACACCCTGATCGACTTTCGCTATCAGCAGCATTTCTTTGCCGATAACGGCCGTCCGGGCATGGGCAACCAGCGCACCGGGGCGGATGGCAAGGATATCGTGCTGAAGGTCCCTGTGGGTACCGAGGTGCTGGACGAAGACCAGGAAACCGTGATCGCCGACATGACCGAGGTCGGTCAGCGTGTCTTGCTGGCCAAGGGCGGCAATGGTGGTTGGGGCAACCTGCATTTCAAATCCTCGACCAACCAGGCGCCGCGCCGGTCCAACCCGGGTCAGGAAGGCGTGGAACGGACCTTGTGGCTGCGTCTGAAACTGATCGCGGATGTGGGGCTGTTGGGGATGCCGAACGCGGGCAAATCCACCTTCTTGGCGGCCACGTCGAACGCGCGCCCCAAGATCGCGGATTATCCCTTCACCACGCTGCACCCCAATCTGGGCGTTGTGGGCATTGATGGCGTCGAATTCGTTGTCGCGGATATCCCTGGCCTGATCGAAGGCGCATCCGAAGGGCGCGGCCTGGGCGATCTGTTCCTGGGTCATGTCGAACGCTGCGCTGTGTTGTTGCATCTGGTTGATGGCAGCTCGGGCACGTTGATCGAGGATTATCACACGATCATCGGTGAACTCACCGCCTATGGCGGCGAGCTGGCCGAGAAGCCGCGCATCACCGTGCTGAACAAGATCGACACGCTGGATGACGAGGAACGTGCCTTCTTGCAGGAGGAACTGGAAACCGCCAGCGGTGGGGCCGTTATGTTGATGTCGGGCGTTTCGCGCGAAGGCACGGATAATGTGCTGCGGGCCCTGCGCGCGCAGATCGATGACAATCGCCTTCGGCAGAAAAAATCGCAAGACGAGGACGAAGCGTGGCATCCCTAAGCGCAGCCAAACGTCTTGTGATCAAGATTGGCTCGGCCCTGTTGGTGGACCGGGACAGTGGCGCTTTGCGCGAGGATTGGCTAAAGGCGCTGGCCGCTGACGTTGCCTGGCTGAAAGAGCAGGGCAAGGACGTGATCCTGGTGTCCTCGGGGTCAATCGCGCTGGGGCGCCGGGTGTTGAACCTGCCACAAAGCGATTTGGCGTTGGAGCAATCTCAGGCCGCCGCCGCGGTCGGGCAGATCCGTCTGGCTCGCGCTTACCAAGAGGCGCTGACCCCTTATGACATCACCACCGGGCAGGTTCTGGTGACGCTGGAGGACAGCGAAAACCGCCGCCGCTATCTGAACACGCGCGCCACGTTGAACCAGCTGATCGGGCTGGGCGTGGTGCCGATCGTGAACGAAAACGACACCGTTGCGACCGATGAAATCCGCTATGGCGATAATGATCGGCTGGCCGCGCAGGTTGCCGTGACCGTGGGCGCGGATCAGCTGATTTTGCTATCGGATGTGGATGGGTTTTACTCGGCCAACCCGCAGCAGGATGCCAATGCGCAGCGTTTCGACGTGATCGAAAACATCACTCCTGAGATCGAGGCCATGGCTGGCGAAGGGGTCTCGGGCCTGTCCAAGGGCGGCATGGTGACCAAGCTGATGGCGGCCAAAATGGCCATCGCCGGCGGCTGCACCATGGCGATCACCGAAGGGTCCGTCATGCGGCCATTGGCGGCGCTGGAACAGGGGGCGAATGCCACTTGGTTCCTGGCCCAAAGCGATCCGCACCAGGCGCGAAAGCGTTGGATTCATTCGATGAAACCGCGTGGAGAGATCACCGTTGACGCGGGCGCGATGACCGCGCTTGGCAAGGGAAACAGCCTGCTGCCTGCGGGTGTCAGCACCATCAAAGGAGCCTTTGGCCGCGGAGATCCCGTGGCCATCCTGGGCCCAGATGGGCGCAAACTTGGGCAGGGTCTCAGCCGCTATACGGCAGATGAGGCCGACCAGATCAAGGGCCACCGATTGGAGCAGATCGAGGATCTGCTGGGCTATTCGGGCCGCGGGGCCTTGATCCATCGTGATGACATGGCGCTTTGACGCCACCAAAGATACACTGACACGGGAACCGGAGGTCAGAACATGAAAGACGCAACCGATATTCACCAGATGATGCTGGACCTGGGCGCGCGCGCCAAGGCCGCCGCCGCCGAGCTGGGCTTTGCCAGCGCTGAGCGGAAACACGCCGCGCTGATTGGCGCCGCTGATGCGGTTTGGAAAAACCGCGCCGCCATCATCGAAGCTAACGCCAAGGACCTGGACTATGGCCGCGAAAAAGGGCTGAGCCCGGCCATGATGGACCGCCTGATGCTGGACGAAGACCGCATCATGGGCATCGTCAACGGCCTGCGCGCCGTGGCCGAACAGGCCGACCCGGTGGGCGAGGTTCTGGCGGAATGGGATATGCCCTCGGGGCTGCATATCCGCCGGGTGCGCACGCCCTTGGGCGTGATCGGCGTGATCTATGAAAGTCGCCCGAACGTGACGGCGGATGCGGGCGCGCTGTGCCTGAAATCAGGCAATGCGGTGATCCTGCGCGGCGGTTCGGAAAGCTTCCATTCGTCCGGCGCGATCCATGCCTGCCTGGTCGAAGGGCTGAAGTCCGCGAACCTGCCCGAGGACGCGGTGCAGCTGGTGCCGACCCGGGATCGCGCCGCCGTTCAGGAATTGTTGACCATGACCGACTATGTAGACGTGATCGTGCCTCGGGGCGGAAAGGGTCTGGTTGGCCTCGTGCAACGCGAGGCCCGTGTCCCGGTTTTCGCGCATCTGGAAGGCATCGTTCATATTTTCGTGGACAAGGACGCCGATCCGAAAAAGGCGCTGGACGTGGTGATGAACGCGAAAACCCGCCGGACCGGGATCTGTGGCGCGGCCGAATGTCTGCTGATTTACAAGGATATCGCGGAGGGTCTGGGCGCTGATCTGGTGTCTGCGCTGATGAAGGCCGGGGTCGAGGTGCGCGCCGAGGGGCTGAATGGCTCGGTTCAGGCCAGCGCCGAGGATTGGGGCAAGGAATATCTGGATTCAATCATTGCCGCCAAGGTGGTGGATGACGTGGACGGCGCGATCGCCCATATCCGGCAGTTTAGCTCCAGCCACACAGATTGCGTGATCACTGAAAACGACTCTGTGGCCGAGCGGTTCTTTGAACGTCTGGACAGCGCGATTCTGATGCGCAATGCCTCGACTCAGTTCGCCGATGGCGGTGAGTTTGGCATGGGCGCCGAGATCGGTATCGCCACAGGCAAAATGCACGCACGCGGCCCGGTCGGGGCGGCTCAGCTGACCAGCTTCAAATACCTGGTCGAGGGCGACGGCACCACGCGCCCCTAAAACCGCAGGGTCAGCGTCGTCTCGGTTCTGGAAACCTGGGCGGCGCGCCCTTGCGCAGCCAAGCTGGCAGGAAATAACAGGAATTGGACTTCCGAAGGTTTCACGTCGGCCTCGGTGGTCTCGCCGGACAGGTGCGCCCACAAACCATCGGTCAAGCTGACTTTGCGCCCAGAACACGTCAGCTGCCACACGCCCAGGGCATGAGTCATGGTGATTTCACCGCCAAAGGGCAGGGCGGTTTCCAGGCATAGCGCGGCCAGAAAGGCCGATTGCAGCCCTGCTCGATCCGGGTCGGTATCCGCGTCCAGCTGGTACTTGATCCGTCCACCCCCCGACAGATCCTGCAGGATCGACCAAGCTTCACCCATATTCACCTGTTGATCCGGCGCCGCCTTGCCAAAGGCAATGCGGAAGAATTTCACACGCGCGGTGGCGTTTTGCACGCTTTGCGCGATCAGCTGCATCTCGGGGGTGTCGGGCTGGCCCATCTGTAACAGTTCCAGCCCGTTGCCGATCGCACCGATGGGACTGATCAGGTCATGGCAGACGCGCGACCCTATCAAAGCGCTTAGATCAAGGTTATCGTAGGGCAAATTGACCTCCTTCATACAAGAGCCCCCACATGGACGATTTGAACAGCTTTCTGGAGCCCGGCATGCGGGTGCAACATCCCACGCAACCCGATTGGGGCACGGGCCAGGTTCAGTCCAATATTCACGGCAAAATCACCGTGAACTTCCCCGAAGCGGGCAAAGTCGTCATTGATGGCTCTCGCATCCATTTGATACCCGTGTTTGATGACCAATAAGGGTTAATGAAACCCTAACACCCGCTAAGGTTTAGTAAAGGCTTGATGCGGATCATTGATTTTCGCACCTGCCTTTCCTAAAAGCGCTCAGAGCTTGCCTGGACTTAGTGACATGACGCAGACCGAACCGCAATTCGTTGTAAAACTTGCCGAATCCGAGGCCGAGTTGAAGGCCGCGCAGCGCCTGCGCTACGAGGTTTTCGTGGCCGAATTGGGGGCCGGTGGCGAGATGGTCGATCATGAAAATCGGCGCGAGATCGACCAGTTCGACCCTTTTTTCAATCACCTGATCCTGCTGGATACCGCGCGCTCGGATGCTCTGGACGAACAGGTGATCGGCGTTTACCGGCTGTTGCGAGACGATCAGGCCGCGAAGATCGGGCAGTTTTATTCAGAAGACGAATATGATCTGACACCGTTAAAAAACAGTGGGCGCAAGCTGCTGGAGTTGGGGCGATCCTGTCTGCATGCGGACTATCGCGGTGGCGCGGCAATGTTCCACCTTTGGAACGCGCTGGCCGCTTATGTCTTTGAACATGAAGTAGAAATCCTGTTCGGCGTGGCCAGTTTTCACGGGATCGACCCGCAGGACCTGGCGCAACCTCTGTCGATGCTGCATCACAACCACCTGGCGCCTGAACCCTTGCGGGCGACGGTCAAGCCGGGCAGTTGTACCTCGATGGATCTGTTGCCAAAGGACCAGTTGGATCGCAAAGCGGCGATGCTGGCCGTGCCCGCGCTGATCAAGGCCTATCTGCGTCTGGGTGGTGTGGTCGGGCAGGGCGCCTATATTGATCGGGACTTTAACACGATTGACGTCTGTCTGATCATGGATACCGAGAAACTGAACGCGAAACAGCGCAGTATTTATACCAAGGGGATCGCGGAGTGAGCCTGGAATGGGACATGCCGCCCGAACCTGCGCGGCAACCGATTGGTTTCGTTGGCTGGGTGCGCGCGTTGGCGCGTGGGATTCCGCTGGCCATTCTGGTCTTTGGCGGCTTGCTGATCCTTCTGTTGGTGCGCCTGATCGAACGCCCGATCTTCGGTCTGCATCGCCCGGTGACGCCGCATATCACTCAGTTCGTGTGCCGGAATGCCTTTCGGATCATGGGGTTTCGATTTGAAACGATTGGCGACGTGATGCGGGAACGCGGGGCGGTTGTGGCGAACCATTCCTCGTGGCTGGACATTTTCACGCTGAACGCGCGCAAACGGATCTACTTTGTGTCCAAGGCCGAGGTCGCCAGCTGGCCAGGTATCGGTTGGTTGGCCCGCGCCACCGGAACGGTGTTCATTCGGCGCGACCGCAAAGAGGCAAAAGCCCAGCAAGAGATCTTTGAGAGCCGCCTGTTGGCCGGTCACAAATTGCTGTTTTTTCCCGAGGGTACCTCGACCGACGGAATCGTTGTTTTGCCTTTTAAATCAACGCTTTTTCAGGCGTTCTTCACGGATCACCTGAGGCATGAGATGCACATTCAGCCCGCCACGGTGATCTATATTCCGCGCAAGGGAGAGGACCCTCGATATTACGGTTGGTGGGGCGAAATGGACTTTGGCTCGCACCTTTTGAAGGTACTGGCCAATCCGCGTCAGGGCGCGGTCAGGGTGGTGTATCACCCCCCCGTTCGGGTGGATGATTTCCCCAATCGTAAGAGCCTGGCCGCCTATGCGGAAAAGACCGTGCGCAGCGCGATGCCGGGCGGTTAACCCTTCCAGATCCAGCCGCCGCCCAGGATTTGCGAGCCCGTCGTTTCATAGAACACGCAGGCCTGACCGGGGGAAACGCCCTCTTCGGCGGTCAGCAGTTCGACCTCGGCCGTGGTGTCGGACAGGGGGCGGATGATCGCCTCGCGCGGGGGGCGGGTCGAGCGGATTTTAACCGACACATGCCATTCCTTTTGCGAGGTGAAGGGCTCATCGCCCAGCCAGTTGATTTCGCGCACGGGCACGGTGCGGGTCGACAGCAGCTCTTTGGGGCCGACAACGACCTGTTTGTTCTCGACATCCAGTTTGACCACGTAGAGAGGCTCGGACAGGCCACCAATGCCCAGGCCGCGGCGTTGACCGATGGTATAGTGGATCACGCCGCTATGCTCGCCCAGCACGCGCCCATCTGCGTGGACGATCTGGCCGGGTTCCGCCGCACCGGGGCGCAGTTTTTCGATGACGCTGGCATAGTTGCCATTGGGCACAAAACAGATGTCCTGACTGTCGGGTTTATCGGCCACGGCCAACCCGTATTTGGCCGCCAACTCGCGTGTGGCATCCTTCGAGGGCAGGTGCCCCAGCGGAAAACGCAAAAATTCCAGCTGTTCCGGCGTGGTTGAGAACAGGAAATAGCTCTGGTCGCGATTGGCATCCGTGGCGCAGTGCAGCTCGGGGCCATTGGGGCCCATCATGCGCTGGATATAATGGCCGGTGGCCATGCAGTCGGCCTCCAGGTCCTTGGCAGTTTCCAGCAGGTCCTTGAACTTCACCCGCTCGTTGCAGCGGATGCAGGGCACTGGGGTCGCGCCACCAAGATAGCTGTCGGCGAATTCATCGATCACCGCCTCTTGAAAGATGTTTTCATAGTCCAGCACGTAATGAGGGAAGCCCATTTCCTCGGCCACACGACGCGCGTCGTGGATGTCGATCCCCGCGCAACAGGCGCCCTTTTTCGCCAGCGCCGCACCATGATCATACAGCTGCAACGTCACACCAACCACATCATAGCCTTCCTCGGCCAGCATCGCAGCCACGACCGAGCTGTCTACGCCGCCCGACATGGCCACAACCACCCGCGTTTCCGACGGCGGTTTGGCAAAGCCCAGCGAATTCAGTTTTGTCGTCTCGTCCAGCATGATGCGCGTTCCCATGAAAGTCTGCGAGAATATAGGAAAATCCTAACTACTCTCAAGCCCCGGTTTCATATCCTGTTAAACACGCCGCCCGATCCTTGTTTCAAAGAGCGAGGATTACCGTGATGTACCTGAAGAAAGTTGATGGAGAGCGTGCAGTCACGCTGCCGGATGGGCGGGTGATGACGCAGGCCGATCTGCCGCCCCAGAACACGCGAAGATGGGTGGCCAGCCGAAAGGCCGCGGTTGTACGCGGTGTTTTATATGGCTTAATCAGCAAAGACGCCGCATTGCAACGCTATGGGCTCAGCGACGAGGAATTTATGGAGTGGTGTCAATTGATTGCGTCTCATGGCGAGTCTGCGCTCAAAGCCACAGCCTTGCAAAAGTATAGACAACTTTAGCGATAGTATGCTATTTGTTCTTCGGCGGTAACGGGTGATTAACCTTTATTCGCGACGGTTAACGCAAATGACAAGCGAATTGCGGAGAACAAATTCATGCGTGTGCTGTTAGTTGAAGATGACCCGACGACCTCCAAAAGCATCGAGATGATGCTGACGCACGCCAATCTGAATGTCTATTCCACCGATTTGGGCGAAGAAGGCATCGATCTGGCCAAACTTTATGATTACGATTTGATCCTTTTGGACCTGGGACTGCCGGACATGCATGGGCACGAAGTGCTGCGTCAATTGCGGTTGGCCCGGGTGGATACGCCAATTCTGATTCTGTCGGGCTCGGATGATACGGATAACAAGATCAAAGGCTTCGGGTTCGGTGCCGATGACTATCTGACCAAGCCCTTCCACCGAGACGAGCTGGTCGCGCGCATTCACGCGATTATCCGCCGCTCGAAAGGGCATTCGCAATCGGTTATCCGCACCGGCAAGGTGAATGTTAACCTGGATGCCAAGACGGTCGATGTCGGTGGCAACACCGTGCATTTGACCGGCAAGGAATACCAGATGCTAGAGTTGCTGAGCCTGCGCAAGGGGACAACGCTGACCAAGGAAATGTTCCTCAATCACTTATATGGTGGGATGGATGAGCCTGAGCTCAAAATCATTGATGTGTTCATTTGCAAGCTGCGAAAAAAACTGAGCCAGGCTACGGATGGCGAAAATTACATCGAAACGGTGTGGGGGCGCGGCTATGTCCTGCGGGATCCCAACCCGGTCGGACTGAATGAAGACAAGCTTGCCATCGGTGCCTGAAGAATAAGTCCCAGATCACACCCGGTTCCAAGACTGGACCTTAGCGCCCGTCGGCCCTATCACTTTGCAAAAGACATTGGGATGGGTCCGTGACCGCAAAAATCGCTATCGAAAACCTAACAGAGGAAGAAGCGCGCGAAGAACTTGCGCGCTTGTCTCAGCTTATTGCCGCCGCAAATGCGGCGTATCACACGCATGATACCCCCCAAATTTCGGATGCCGACTATGACACGCTGAAACAGAGAAATCGTCAGATCGAGAAGCGTTTCCCGCGGTTGAAGCGCGAAGATAGCCCAACGGAACAGGTGGGGGCGCCAATCGCCGAGGGGTTTGGCAAGCTCAAACATGCGGTTCGGATGATGTCTTTGGGGAATGCCTTCGACGAGGAGGATGTTTCCGAATTTGACAATTTTATCTGCAACTATCTTGGGCAGGAACCTGGCAGTGTCAGCTATACGGCGGAGCCGAAAATCGATGGATTAAGCTTGTCATTGCGATATGAGCATGGGCAACTCGTTCAAGCGGCCACACGCGGCGATGGTGAAACGGGCGAGAACGTTACCGAAAATGCCCGTACGATCACGGATATTCCTCAGGAACTAACGGATGCACCCGAGATTTTGGAGGTTCGAGGCGAAGTCTATATGCTTCACTCGGATTTTGAGCGGCTGAACCAGCGGCAACTGAAAAACCGCGAGAAAGAATTTGCCAATCCACGGAATGCGGCGGCCGGTTCTCTCCGGCAACTGGATTCAGAGGTTACGCGCTCCAGGCCATTGCGGTTCTTTGCTTATAGCTGGGGGGAAGTGTCCGCGCCTCTCGCAAAAACGCAGATGGAAGCTGTAAAGCGTCTGAAAGCACTAGGGTTTCAGGTTAACGAACTGACCAAGTATTGCGCGTCGATCGCCGAAATGTTGGCGCATTATCGCATGATCGAACAACAGCGTGCGACCCTTGGATATGACATCGACGGGGTGGTTTACAAAGTCGATGATCTGGATTTGCAAAAACGATTGGGCTTTCGCTCAACAACACCGCGATGGGCGATTGCGCATAAGTTCCCGGCCGAGCTTGCTTGGACGCGGCTAGAAGGGATTGATATCCAGGTTGGGCGCACGGGGGCATTGTCTCCGGTCGCGCGCTTGCAGCCGGTCACAGTTGGGGGCGTGGTCGTCAGCAATGCAACGCTGCACAATGAAGATTATATTGCGGGTCGGGACTCCAAAGGGCACGAGATCCGCGATGGCAAAGACATCCGAATTGGGGACTGGGTTCAGGTCTATCGCGCTGGCGATGTGATTCCAAAAGTTGCCGATGTGGATTTGACGAAACGGGCGGACGATGCTGTTGAGTTTGCGTTCCCGACCCGGTGTCCCGAATGCGACAGCGCGGCCATTCGCGAAGAAGGAGACGCGGTTCGTCGTTGCTCGGGGGGTATCATATGCCCTGCGCAAGCCGTTGAAAAGCTGAAGCATTTCGTCAGTCGTAGCGCCTTTGATATCGAAGGTTTGGGGGCCAAGCAGGTCGAGCAGTTCTACAAAGATGGCTGGATCAAGGTCCCGGCGGACATTTTTACCCTGCGCGACAGGTTCGGCTCTGGGATGCAGCAGTTGAAAAACCGTGAAGGATGGGGTGAGAAAAGCGCGACCAACCTTTTTCTGGCGATAGATCGAAAACGAAAAATCTCGTTCTCGCGCGCATTGTTCGCGCTGGGTATTCGCCATGTTGGCGAGGCCGCGAGCGGACTGATTGCTCGCCACTATGGGCGTTGGGATGTGTTCGAAACAGCGATGCAGAATGCGGCGGCTTTCACGGGCCCCGATTGGGAGGATTTGCTGAGCATTGATGGCGTGGGTGAAGTTATGGCACGCTCGTTGGTGACAGTGTTTGCGCAGGAAAATGAACGCGCCAGCATCGATGCGCTTGTGGCGCAATTGGACATTGAAGAGGTCGAGCAGCCCACTGATTCTGGCAGTCCGGTAACTGGGCAAACTGTTGTTTTTACAGGTAAACTAGAGAAAATGACCCGCGCCGAGGCCAAGGCGCGTGCCGAGTTTTTGGGTGCGAAAGTGTCCGGATCCGTGAGCAAGAAAACAGACATTCTGGTCGCGGGACCAGGCGCTGGTTCAAAAGAGAAGAAAGCCCTTGAACTGGGGATTCAGGTCATGAATGAAGAGGATTGGCTAGCCTTGATCGGGGACACATGAGCAGTCGGCCAGAGTCTCTTTTTCCACTGTTTGCCGCGCTTGAAACGCTGCCTGGTGTCGGCCCAAAAAGCGCGCAAAATCTTGGCAATCTCGCGATCACTCGACCGCGGGATTTGCTGTTCACGCTTCCATTCTCGGGGGTCGATCGATCCGTGCGTCCCAGCGTGCGGGGGGCGGTCTTGCCCGCGGTGTTGACGGTTGAAATCACTGTGGGGGCGCATGCTCCGCCCCGCTCCCGAGGGGGGGCCTACCGCATTCAGGTTGAAGATTCCCAAACGGCATTTCAATTGGTGTTCTTTCACGCGCGCGCAGATTATCTGACCAAAATTCTGCCCGTCGGTGCACGGCGTGTTGTTTCGGGGAAGGTCGAGATGTTCGACGGGGGCGCGCAGATGGTGCATCCCGATCATGTCCTGCCGGTCGAGCAAGCTGCGGATATTCCTGCCTTTGAACCCACCTACCCGCTGACATCTGGGGTCACTCAGAAACAAATGACCAAGGCGGTGTCCGGCGCATTGGGCCGTGTGCCGGATTTGCCAGAATGGATTGATTCACAACAGAAAACTCAGGAGAATTGGCCCGATTGGGCTGCCGCAATCCAGCAGGCGCATCACCCAGAGAACCCCGCGGATTTGTCGCAGTCCGCCCCGGCGCGGCAGCGATTGGCCTATGACGAGTTCATGGCGCATCAGCTGACATTGGCGCTGGCGCGTTCCAAGCTTCGGCGCTCGAAGGGGCGTCAAACGAAGGCGCCAGGCGCATTGAAAGCGCGGGTTCTGACCGCGTTACCGTATCGTCCGACGGGTGCTCAGCTGCGCGCCATTGCAGAGATCGAGGCCGATATGGCCGCGCCCATCCGCATGAATCGTTTGTTGCAAGGGGATGTCGGCGCGGGGAAAACTCTGGTGGCGTTCATGGCGCTGTTGGTTGCGGTCGAGGCCGGTGGCCAGGGGGTGATGATGGCTCCGACCGAGATCCTTGCGCGCCAACATCTGGAGGGCCTGCGCCCGCTGGCGGATCAGGCAGGTGTGGTGCTCGAATTGCTGACCGGACGCGACAAAGGTGCGGCCCGTCGGGCCAAACTTGAAGCGCTCGAGCGGGGCGAGATTCATATGTTGGTTGGCACCCATGCTGTGTTCCAGAAGGATGTGAGTTTTCACGATTTGCGGCTGGCTGTGGTCGATGAACAACACCGCTTTGGTGTTCGTCAGCGGCTGGAGCTGGGCAAAAAGGGCGCGCAGGCGGATGTGTTGGTGATGACGGCCACGCCGATACCGCGTTCTCTGGCGCTTGCGCAGTATGGCGATATGGATGTCTCGGTGCTGGATGAAAAGCCACCCGGGCGCAAGCCGATCAAAACAGCGATGGTCTCGACCGGGCGCATGGACGAGGTGGTGGATCACCTGCGTCGGGCCATCTCTGAAGGGAGGCAGGCCTATTGGGTGTGCCCACTGGTCGAAGAGAGCGAAATCGTGAATCTGACCGCTGCGGAAGAGCGGTTTAAACATCTGCGCGCCGCATTCGGCGAAGGGCATGTCGGCCTCGTGCATGGTCAGATGCCGCCAGCTGAAAAAGATGCGGCGATGGCGGATTTTGTTGCCGGGCGTACGCAGGTCCTGGTCGCGACCACCGTTATCGAAGTGGGTGTAAACGTGCCGAATGCGTCGATCATGGTGATTGAGCGGGCCGAGATTTTCGGGCTGGCGCAACTGCACCAATTGCGGGGGCGGGTAGGGCGTGGCAGCGCGGAATTGACCTGCTTGCTGATGTACGAGGCCCCGTTGTCCGAAGGTGGGCAACGCCGTCTGACGACCTTGCGGGACACCGAGGATGGGTTCAGGATTTCCGAGGTCGATCTGGAAATGCGCGGTGCTGGCGATCTGATCGGGACGGCGCAATCCGGGCTGCCCAGGTTCCGGGTGGCCGACATGGAATCGCAAACGGCCCTGATGCAAACCGCTCAAACCGATGCCAGGGCGCTGTTGGCACAGGATCCTGATCTGAGCTCTGATCGGGGGCAGGCTGCGCGCGTTCTATTGTGGCTGATGGGGCAGGACGAGGCAATTCGTTTGATTTCAGTAGGTTAGATCTGATCAATCGAAAAATTTACCTTTAGTTCGCAAATGTTCCCAAAAAGTTCTTGCCTGACGTCGCGCAATATGAGAACAAAAGAGCAACAAAGGTTAACAAGGAGTTGCCATCATGTTGCGTCAGATCGCTGATATCATCACCCGCGCCGAAGACACTTTGCTGTCGGATACGTTGGGCATGGCTGCGCTGGTCGTGATGACGGTGGTGGCGTTGCACCTGCCCAGCCTTGTCTGAGTTTCTGCCTGCGTTCCGCCCTTGGCCCGGCCTCGGCGCCGCCTGTCCCAAACCTGGCGCCTGACTTTCTGCCTGTTCTTAAGTCACACGAGACTGCCTCTCTCGTATACCGGCCCATCCCCAGCGGAAACGCAAAAACTGACCGCCGCCTTCGTCCCCGAAGCGCGGCGGTTTTTTTGTTCCGGGACTGCGATCAGGCGCAGGCGCTTTCGGCCGCTTTGTCCATGGCTTCCAGCGTCGCTTCGATCGCCAGCATGATCGAGGCGTGGCGATTTTTATACTCGCGTGCGGGGCGCAAGACCTCGAATTCGGCAAAGGGGGCGTCGGGTGTCGGGCCGTCAGATTTTAGCAGCGCCTTCAACTGATCCCGTGCCGTTTCGATCTGCTCGCGCGTGCATCCTGGCGCAGCGGCCCCGACGACCGAGGCCGCCGCCTGTCCCAAAGCGCAGGCTTTCACGTCCTGGCCATAATGATCGATTCGACCGTCCTTGACCGTGATATCCACCGTGACAGTCGAACCGCACAGCGGGGAACGCTTCTTGATTGTCGCATCTGGATTTTCCAGCCGTTCATCATTGGGCATGTCTGCCGCCAACGCCAGAATGCGCTCGGAATACAGCTTGATCAGGTCGGTTTCGCCGCTCATGGCTTTTCCTTTGTTGTTCCCTCCCATAAATAGGGGGCAATCCTAAGATGCAAAAGGTTTTTCGCGATGTCTTTCACCCCTGCCACGCTGAAGTACGATGACAAAGGTCTGATCCCGGCGATCGCGCAGGATCATGAGACGGGCGAAATTCTGATGATGGCCTGGATGAATGCCGAATTTGTGGCGCGTACGCTAGAGACAGGCAAAGTGACCTATTGGAGCCGCTCTCGGCAGGCGTTCTGGGTCAAAGGCGAGAGCAGCGGCCACGTTCAGGAACTGGTGGATTTCCGTCTGGATTGCGATCGCGACTGTCTGTTGGTGATGGTCAATCAGACTGGTCCGGCCTGCCACACCAATCGGCGCAGTTGTTTTTATACGGCCGTTCGGGACGGGGAAGAGGTCGAACTGATGGCGCCTGAACTCTAGGTCAGCCCGACCATTTCACGAATATCCGCAGGCGAGGCCCCCGCCGCCCGGTATTTCGCAATGGCGCGGGCATCGTCCCGTTTGGCCAGGCGCTTGCCGTGCTCGTCCCGGATCAGGCGGTGATGGTTGTAGATCGGGGTCGTTAGGCCCAGAAGTGCTTGTAAAAACACGTGAATATTGGTCGCCTCAAAGATGTCACGGCCACGGATCACATGGGTGATCCCTTGGGCCGCGTCGTCCAGAACGACACTCAGGTGATACGAGCCCAGGAACTCACGGCGCGAGACGATGAAATCGCCCACCTGAGTTTTCAGGTCGTCGGGGCGGAAGTGGATTCGCGTGGGCTCGTTCTGGGTGACGTCGCCCGTTTCTTCGAAAGACAACGTGTCGTCGCGATCAAGCCGTCCAAGCGCCATATCCAGATTGATCCGCAACGCGTCAGGGGTATCCATCGGGAACGCGCCCGCGATTTGTTTGTGCCGACAGGTGCCCGGATAGATCAAACCATCGGGTCCATAGGCCGGTTCCGCCCCTTCCTGTGGCGCCGAGGCAGCGGCCAGTATATCCCGACGATTGCAGCTGCACGGGTAGAGCAGATCCTGTTCCCACATTGATTGCAGCGCCGCGCGATAGGCATTTGTTCGGTCAGACTGCCGCATTGGCGGCGCGTCCCAGGTTATGCCAAGCCAGGTTAAATCCTCGTAAATCTGCTCTTCCCAATGCGGGCGGGCACGGGTTTGGTCAATGTCCTCGATCCGCAGCAGGAATGTCCCACCTTGGGCGCGCGCCATGTCATACGCCAACAGGGCCGAGTAGGCGTGGCCCAGATGCAGCGGCCCGGTCGGGCTAGGAGCGAACCGGGTGATCATGGTTTAGCTTTGACCTTCAAGCCATTGATTGAACACCTCTTTGGCGCGATCTGTGTAGGCTTTGTAACGATCCTTGCGGCCGCGGCGTCCACCCTTCAGCCCGTCCACGGGTCGGAACAGGCCGAAATTCACGTTCATCGGCTGAAAGGTCTTGGCCTCGGCGCCGCCGGTGATGTGGTGGATCAGAGCACCCATCGCGGTGTCCTGCGGGGCCGTGTCCAGCGGTTTGCCCAGGATCTCGGCCGCCGCCAAACGTCCAGCCAGTAAGCCCATCGCGGCAGATTCCACATAGCCCTCGACCCCTGTCACCTGACCGGCAAAGCGGATGTTTGGGCGGCTTCGCAGGCGCATCTGGTCGTCCAGCAGAGTGGGCGAATTCAGAAATGTATTGCGATGAATGCCGCCCAGGCGGGCAAAGCTGGCATCCTCCAGGCCGGGGATCATTTTGAACACTTCGGTCTGGGCGCCATATTTCATTTTTGTCTGGAAACCCACGATGTTATACAGCGTTCCTAATGCATTATCGCGGCGCAGCTGCACCACGGCATAGGCCTTGTTTTCGGGGGCATGGGCGTTGGTCAGGCCAACAGGTTTCATCGGGCCGTGGCGCAGGGTTTCGCGTCCGCGTTCGGCCATGACTTCGATCGGCAGGCAGCCATCGAAATAGCCGGCGGTCTCGCCCTCGTGGAATTCGGTTTTGTCGGCGGCCAGCAGGGCATCAATAAAGGCCTCGTACTGGTCCTTGGTCATCGGGCAATTCAAGTAGGCTTTGCGCTCTTCCTCGGTCTCGCCCTTGTCATAGCGCGATTGCAGCCAGGCCACGTCCATGTTGATGCTGTCGGCATAGACGATGGGGGCGATGGCGTCGAAAAAGGCCAGACGCTCGGACCCGGTTTCGGCTTGGATCGCAGCGCCCAAAGCGGTCGAGGTCAGGGGGCCAGTGGCGAAAATCCAGTGACCTTCCGAGGGCAGCTCGGTGATTTCGCCATATTCGACACGGACATTGGGGTGATCCATCAGGGTTTGGGTCACGCTTTCGGAAAACGGGTCACGGTCAACGGCCAAGGCACCACCCGCGGGCAGGCGATGACGGTCGGCCATCTGCATGATCAGCCCGTTCGCGGCGCGCATTTCCCAGTGCAACAGACCCACGGCATTCTGTTCGCTGTCATCCGAGCGGAACGAGTTCGAGCAGACCATCTCGGCCAGATTGCCGGTGCGGTGGGCAAAGGTTTCGACCTGCGGGCGCATTTCGTGGATGACCACCTGAACGCCCATGTTTGCGGCCTGCCATGCGGCCTCGGACCCGGCCATGCCGCCGCCAACGATATGAAGAGTGTTTTCCATGGCCGCGATGTAGGGCAGGCGGACGCGTTTGAAAAGCCCTGTTGAGATGTTGGCCTACTGATCCACTGGCAGGCCCGAGGGCACTGTCTGGGGAATTCCCAAACGCCCGGCAATCGAGTCGGGATCGGTCAGCGCCTCCAGAAAGGCGACGAGCGCGTCAATTTCGGTCGGGGACAGGGGCGTATCTGGCAGCTCGCTGCCAGCGGCGATCTCGATCAATTCGTCCTGATCATCCAGCGCCTGCCAGTCGTTGAAATTATAGGTGTGCAGGATGGCCTGGCGACGCTCGTATTGCATCAACGACTGCACCGGGGTTGCGTGGTGCTGCACGACGCTGCGCAGATCAGCGAAGGCACCGGTATGGCCATAGGGCGCCGAGGTGGCGACGTTGCGCAACGAGGGCGTGCGAAAGCGATAGAGGTCGTCGGCCCGTCCGGTGACCATATGGCGGCCAAGGTCCGCATAGTCGCCGGGTTCCTTTCCAGGCCCAAGTTGAGGCATGGCGATCGCGTGAAAACTGTGGTCGGTCAGGAAAGGGCCCCTGTGGCACGCGCTGCACCCGGCCTTGCCATAGAACAGCTCCATGCCCTGATGTTGCATTGGGGTCAGGGCGTCCGCGTCCCCGCGCAGATGGGCGTCAAACGGGCTGTTGATGGCTTGGAATTCAAAAGTGATGAACTCGGCCAGAGCACTGGCGATATCGGTGAAATGGACGGGTGCGTCTCCGATAATCCGGTCAAACTGCGTGTGATAGGCCGGGATCGCATTGACCCGCGCGGCCAGAACGGCCCAGGCACCAGCGGCATCCCCGCGCGCCACGGCGTCCGCGACAGGGTTTTCCCCGGTTTGACCGGCCATTTCCTCGGGCGAGAGCGGCGGCAACATCGCTTGCGCGGCCAGCGGCGAGGGCAGGCCGCGGTCCAGCGGGCGATCCTCTGGCATGCGCAGGCCAAAGGGGGCGGTATCGTCCAGTTCGACCCGGCCGTCATGAAACATCGTGGAAAATTCATAGGCCCCAAGGTTCCAAAGGGCAGGGGCGTTGCGGGGGATACGGGCGTGCGGCTCTTGACCAGCTACGACCGTCCGGTCCGGCCCCAGACCTGCTCCACCTTCGCCAATCGACAGGCTGACCCCATCCGCGGTGCCAAGACGCGGGTGATGGCAGGTCGCGCAAGAGATATTCTGGTTTCCAGACAGGATCGGATCATAGAACAGATCACGCCCCAGCAGGACCATCGTCATGTCAGTGTCGGGGAAGGTCGAGTGGGTCACCGCATCGGGCATATCAGCCGCCTGAGCAATCGCGGCCGAGAGAGACAGCCCGCAAAGGGTGACCCACACTCGCTTGATCAAGAGGTTCATCAAATCCTCTATACCTTTTCTATACCGGAGGAATTTGGGGCAGAATAGTGGCAAGTTAGAAAAGAATAATGCACGAATTGGAAACGACGGGTGGGTTTCGGCGGAAATCCCCCATGATTCCCGCCCCGCCTGTCCGGATTTGGGGCATTTGTGCCTTATTGCTGCCAATCTGGGTCGCGTTTTTCCAGAAATGCGGCGATGCCTTCTGCGGTGTCGCGGAACAACATGTTTTCAACCATCACGTCCCCGGAATAGGCATAGGCCTGATCCAAGGGCATCTGGATCTGGTTATAGAAGGCCTCTTTGCCGATCTTCACCGCGGCCCCCAGTTTGCCCGCGACCAGTTCGGCCAGTTTGTGAGTTTCGGTGTCCAGCTGGTCCTGCGGGACGACTTTGTTGATCAAGCCCAGGGCCTCGGCACGATCGGCGGGAATGAACTGGCCGGTGGACAGCATTTCAAACGCCTGTTTGCGCGGGATATTGCGGGACAGCGCCACCATCGGGGTCGAGCAGAACAGGCCGATATTCACACCATTCACGCCGAACCTGGTGCCGTCAGCCGCGACGGCCATATCGCATGAGGCCACAAGCTGACACCCAGCGGCCGTTGCGATCCCGTGAACCTGAGCGATCACCGGCTGCGGCATTTTCTGAATGGTTGTCATCATACGGGCGCAGCGATCGAACAGATCTTTGAAATAGGCCTTGCCGCCATCCTCGGCCTGGCGCCCGGCGGTCATCTCTTTCAGGTCATGGCCCGCACAGAACGCTTTGCCCGCGCCAGACAGCACAACCGCGCGGATGGATTGATCGTTGCTCAGTTGGTCAAACTCGGATTGTAGGGCCGCCAGCATCGCGTCACTCAGCGCATTCAGCTTCTCGGGGGTGTTCAGCGTCAGATGGGCGACAGCGCCCGTGTCGTTACGTTCTAAGATTGCCATCTTGTTCTCCTCGCCATTCACGGCAAGTCTAGGACCAACACGACAGGGAGGGAAGCGATGCAGGCAAAAATGTCCGCAGCGGAATTGACGCAGTTTATGGAGCAGCAGTTCCCACAGGTGAACCAGGACTTCGTGATAGAAGAGGTGCGTGATATGGGGGTGCGTGTGCGCATGCCCATCGCCGAGCGGCATCTGAGGCCCGGCGGCACCGTCTCCGGGCCCAGTATGTTTGCGCTGGCCGATTGCGCGATCTACCTGGCGGTGCTGGCCATGATCGGGCCCAAGGCCCTGGCGGTGACCACCAATTGCTCGATGGATTTCTTGCGTAAACCCGAGGCAAGCCGGGATTTGATATGCGAATGTAACCTGTTGAAACTAGGTCGTGTTTTGGCCGTCGGCGATGTGCTGATCTATTCCGAGGGCAAAGACGCGCCCGTTGCGCGGGCCTCGATGACCTATTCGATACCGCCCAAATAAAAAAGGCCGGGGACAGGCCCCGGCCAAGTACATTCCAACGCGGACGGGGTCGTTACGCGCGCCAGAATGGGCGACGGGCCTCCGTATAAGCCACGTCACGTTCGATGCCGATGTCCTTCAGCTGCTCGTCTGTCAGCTGGCGCAGCGCCTTTCGGGTGCGATGTCGGCTGTCCCACTTGGTCACAATCACCGCGAACGCCATCGCCCAACGGGCCACGACCGGCGCGGGCTGGCCGAGGTCGTAAGAGATGATGTTGGCGGCGAGCAGGGCTTGCTGCTGTGACATGGGATAAATCCTTCAATTGTATTGACACAAAGTAGCGGGGTTGCTACGAGATGACTGATACAATTATTTGGTACAAACCGTCTAGGAAAACATTGTTATGGGTACAAATTGGGTCCCGGACCTGAGCAAGGCTGGCCGATCTAAGTACAAAGCGCTGGCGGACGAGATTCGTAGCGCCGTGGCGGGTGGGGTCTTGCCCAGTGGGGCGCAGCTGTCTCCGGTCCGCGAGCTGGCCTATCAGCTGTCGATCACACCGGGCACGGTGGCGCGGGCCTATTCGCTGCTGACGGACGAAGGTGTTTTGCAGGCCGGGGTCGGGCGGGGCACCTTTGTGGCCGAGGCCACGACACAGGTGGATGACTCGGTTGCCTGGCCCAAGGTTCTGAACCTGCGCAGCCCGTTGCTGCCGGATGTGGGGCAAAGCGCGCTGTTGCGCGATGCGATGCGGGCCACCGCCGACACGATGCCCTCGCAAGAGTTTCTGAACTATCCCGAGCGCACGATGGATCTGCCTCTGCGTCGCGCGTTGCGTCGCTGGATGGATGATCTGCCGATCGGGAATTTCACCGCCGAGGATGTTGTTCTGGCCCACGGGGCGCAAAACGCGCTGTTGTTGGTGATGCAGACCGTGTTGCGCGGCCCGGACCCTGCGATTGCCGTCGAGAACCTGACCTATCCAGGCTTTCGCCGCGCGGCCGAGCTGTGCCGCGCCCGCGTGGTCGGGATTCCCAGCGATTCCGAAGGGCCGATTGTGTCGGCGCTGGAACGCGCCGTACGCGAAGAGGGGGTGCAGATGTTCTGTACGTCCTCTGAGGTCAACAACCCAACAGTCAGCGCCACGTCTCGTCGCCGCCGCCGCGAAATCGCCAATATGGCAGCGCGTCTGGGGCTGAACATTCTGGATGACGATTGTTATGTCATCGGGCCGCATATGGCAGAAAGCTATCACTCACTGGTGCCGGGGCTGGGCTGGTATGTGTCCTCTTTGTCCAAGGCGCTGACGCCGGCCTTGCGGATTGGCTATGTGGTGGCTCCGCGGGAACGGGTGCAAGAGCTGGCTCGCACCTCGGCCTATGCATTTTTCGGCCTGTCGCGTCCTTTGTCCGAGGTGACGCTGGCCTTTATGTCTGATCCAAGGCTGCGCAGTGTGGCGGCCAAGTCGCGCGCCCGGATGAACGAGTTGCTGCGGCTGACCATCAACCATCTGGGCGGGCATAATGTGACCTGGAAAGAGGATGTTCCGTTCCTGTGGGTGCAGCTTCCAAATGGATGGCGCGCGGCCAGCTTCATTCGCGCAGCCGAGGCACAGGGCGTGATCCTGAAAAGCGCCGAAGAGTTCGTGTTACGCCACGCCCGTGCGCCTCATGCGGTGCGGATTGCGGTGAACGGACAGGTGGATATGGAGCGCTACGAGGCGGGAATCGTGCAAGTGCGCCAATTGCTGGACAACCCGCGCGAAGAATTCACAGTTTGACGCGAAATAGTTGGGGTATTTAAATACCTATTTTTCAACACTCTGATAACAAACGATAAATACGCGTTTGTGCGTCTTGACTGTGTTTTCAGGCCCTATATAACCGCGCAATCGAATTTGGATAGGGGCCTTTTGCCCGTTTCCGCAACTGAACAAGGGTAATCCCGCGATGAAAACCTTCTCTGCTACTCCGGCAGACATCGAGAAAAAGTGGATCATCATCGACGCCGAAGGCGTGGTGCTGGGCCGCTTGGCATCGATTGTCGCCATGCGTCTGCGTGGCAAGCACAAGCCGTCGTTCACTCCGAACCAGGACATGGGCGACAACGTGATTGTCATCAACGCTGACAAGATCCAGATGACTGGCAAAAAGCGTACTGACAAGAAATACTACTGGCATACTGGCCACCCGGGCGGCATCAAGCACCGCACCGCCGGTCAGATCCTGGAAGGCAAGTACCCCGAGCGTGTGGTCACTGCCGCCGTCAAGCGTATGCTGCCGGGCAACCGCCTGTCGCGCAAAGTGATGACCAACCTGCGTGTCTACGCGGGCGCTGAGCATCCGCACGAAGCGCAGAACCCCGAAGTTCTGGACGTCAAGTCCATGAACTCCAAGAACACCCGGAGCTGATAAATGTCTGATCAAATCAATACTTTGGAAGACCTGGCCGCGGCCACCGGTGTTGAAACCGTTGTCGAAGTCGAAGCCCCCCGCGAGCCCGTCCGTGACGAGCTGGGCCGTTCCTACGCCACCGGCAAGCGTAAAGACGCTGTTGCCCGTGTGTGGGTGAAACCCGGTTCGGGCAAGGTCACCGTGAACGGCAAAGAGATGAACGCCTACTTCGCACGTCCCGTTCTGCAACTGATCGTGCGTCAGCCCTTCGGTGTGGCCGGTGTCGAGGATCAGTTCGACGTTGTCGCCACCGTGAAAGGCGGCGGTCTGTCCGGTCAGGCCGGTGCAGTCAAGCACGGCATCTCGAAAGCCCTGCAACTGTTCGACCCGTCGCTGCGCGCCCCGCTGAAAGCCGCTGGCTTCCTGACCCGCGACAGCCGTGTTGTGGAACGTAAGAAATACGGTAAGCGTAAAGCCCGTCGTTCGTTCCAGTTCTCGAAGCGTTAATCTTCGATACAGAGCTTACGGAAAAGGCCACCCGGTTCGGGTGGCCTTTTTCTTTGTCCGGGTCTTGCGGAAATCTCATGGGGCAGGGGCACCCACCTCCAGACATCAAAAAAGGCGGACCCGAGGGAGCCCGCCTTAGTCTTTCCGCGCGATTGGAGGACGCGGTTCTTACACAACCAGATTAGATCAGGTCGATTTCGTAGCCGAAGATCAGCGAACCGGTCATTTTGGTGCCGGCGGTGTCGTCGTCAGCAAATTCGATGCCGACCGAAACGCCGCTTTCGAATTCGTAGCCGAAGTTCAGCTCGTATGCGACGACGTCAGCTTGGTCGACCGAGATGACGGGCTCGACGGTCCAGTCGCCAACGGCGATTTCAACAGCAACTTCGTGCGAGTAGTCGCCTTCGGTGCCAACTGCGGCAGGTGCGTCAACTACGTTGGTGTAGGTGTACGAACCGGTGATGTCGTCGGTGAAGGCGTAGGAGAAGCCCAGCTCGGCTTCGGTACCTTGGTAGTCGCTGTCGTCGAGCCAAGTCGCGGACAGACCGGCCGAGTAGCTCAGAACGTCCGACAGGTCGCCGCCGTAGCCCAGAGCCAGTTCGTACTCGACTTCGTCGGTCGCACCGTCAGCGAAGGTTGCGGAAACACCAGCGGTGAAGCCACCTTCGGCGTATTCGGCGCCCAGGCTCAGTTCAACGGCGTCGCCGGTCGGGTCCAGGTCGTTGTCAAAATCGATCGAAGCTTCGAAGCCAGCGGTGGCCGAGAATTCGCCTGCGAAAGCGCCGACGGGCAGCAGAGCGATTGCAGCAGCAGCTGCCAGAGTTTTTTGCGTGAACATACGATGTCCCTTCATAGCGTATTTGGTTTCATGCCCGACTGTTGCCAAGTCTTCCCCGATTGCTCGGGGGTAGAAGGAGGCGTTCAAAACCGGATTGGAGTGTGGTTTGAAGCGTCGCCCGCCCAGCCGTCGAGGCAACCTTTAACGCCGCAGCGCGGAAAAAGTAAACGTTGATTTTGGCGTCAAATATGAAGGTTTTATGATGTGCCTTTAGCGCAACCATTTGCCCCAAAAAACTGCCTATTTATCGGGCGAAATGAGTCCCAGACCCCGCAAATAGACGCCAATTCCGGTTTCCAGCAGGTCTTCGGGCGGGAAAGGTGACTGCGTTCCGGGGGAATTGCGGGCGAAAAGCTCGACTACACCATGGCTCATAGCCCAAATATGGGCGGAAAACATGGATGCAGGAGGTCTCTTTTCCGGCGGGATGTTCTGAGACAGCTCCTCTGCTGCCTTTTCCAGCACCCCCCGTGCTTTTTTTGCAACAGCGGCCAGCTCGGGCGAGCGGTTCACCGAAATTCCCGATTCGAACATGGCGATATAATGGCCGGGGTATTTGCGCGCGAAGGCCAGATAGGCGCGCCCCGTTGCCTCGAACGCGGCCAGTGCCGAGGGTTGCCCGGATTCATAGGCAAACTGCATGACATCGCCGAAAATCTCGTACCCTTGACGGGCTGCCTCGGCGATCAGGTCTTCGCGCCCTTCGAAATGTCGATAGACGGCCGCAGGGGTCACGCCCGCCTGCTTGGCGGCCTCGGACAGGGTGAACCCGGTGGGCCCCTTTTCCTCGATCAGCTTCAACGCGGCCTCGACCAAGGCCTGGCGCAGGTTGCCGTGATGATATCCGCGTTTCTTAGGCATCCCAGATGTCCGGTCCGCCGCAAATCTGGTCGTCCACAGCGCCAATGGCCTTGGCGTCCTTGCGATCATAGCTGACAGTATGAAGGACATGGCGGATGGCGCTGATCCGTGCGCGTTTCTTATCGTCCGAGCGGATCACCGTCCAAGGCGCCCAGTCCGTATGGCTGCGGCGCAGGGTTTCGCTGATGGCGTCGCTGTAGGCGTCCCATTTTTTCAGGCCTTCGACATCGATCCAGCTGAGCTTCCACTGTTTCAGAGGATCGTTCTCGCGGTCCAGGAAGCGTTTCAACTGTTCCGCCCGTCCGACATTCAGCCAGAATTTGAAGACAAGAATGCCTTCATCCACCAGCATCCGTTCAAAATCGGGAACCTGAGTGAAGAAATGCTCGCGCTGCTCGGGCTCGCAAAAGCCAAACACGTGCTCGACCACGCCGCGATTGTACCAGCTGCGGTCAAAGAACACGATCTCGCCGCCCGCAGGCAGGTGATCAATGTAGCGCTGGAAATACCACTGGGTCTGTTCCGTATCCGAGGGCTTGGACAAGGCCACAACACGCGCGCCGCGTGGATTCAGGTTTTCGCGAAAACGCTTGATCGTGCCGCCTTTGCCGGCGGCGTCGCGGCCTTCGAACAGGATGGCGATGCGCTGGCCGGTGGTTTTGGCCCAGCGTTGCAGCTTGACCAGTTCAATCTGCAGCTTCTCCATATCCTTTTCATAGGGCTTGCGCGCCAGTTTTTCGGAATGGGGATAGCTGGGGGCCAGGATGTCCCCCTTTTCAGCGCGCTTGATTGCATTGCGCACGTCCTCGGGGGCGTCATTCTGGTAAAATGCACTGATCGCGCCGTCAAAGGGCAGCTCCATGGGCCTCTCCACTTGTTTTCAAAACAATATGGCGATTACGGGCGCTTAGTTCAATCCGGCACGGGCCGCTGTGCGGTGGACAGCCTCGATTACTTGGGGTTTCGAGCTGTGCTGGGGCATGTGGCCAATCCCGGGTAAGACGGTCAACGTGGCCCCGGGGATTTGTTGCGACAGCGGAACCGAGTGAATGTGCAGGCCCACCGTCATGTCCGCATCTCCGTGCAGGATCTCGGTAGGAACCGAGATTGCGCCATACTCCGGCATCATCGCGCGGATTTCTTCCTTGAGATTGGCGCGTTGCAACGCATTGGCGCGCAGGCTATCGCGCCGCAGGGTCAGACCCGCGCCGATATGGCTGTCATAGCCTTGGGGCGGGCGTTGGGGCGTAAAAATCGCGTGCAGCTCGTGTGTGACCCGGTCATCTTGCACATAAGCGGTCAGATAGGGGATCACCACCGGGCCAAGCCAGGGATGCGAAAGGGTTTTGTAATAGGTGCTTAGCCCGGTCTCCCATGTCTGAGAGGCCGCCGCCAAAAGCACCAGACCAGACAGGCGATCAGGGTGATAGACGCTCCAGGCCAGGGCGACAGCGCCGCCATAAGACTGGCCCAGAACGATGGGTTTGTCGGCTCCCAATTGAACAGCCGCTTCAGACAGCAGGCTCACTTGTTGCTGCAAGGTTGCGCCTGTGCGGTTGATGCGGTCGGTATATCCCAGCCCCGGACGATCAAACACAATCACGCGGTAGGTTTCCGCGAGCTGATGCGCCAGATCATGGGTGAAGTCGCGGGTGTTCCCCGAGGCCCCGTGGATCATCACCACATCCGCGCGCGGGTTTTCGGGGGCCAAAACCACCGCATGAACGCGATGCCCGTCCACCATCACGATCTGGCCTTCGGGCGGATGCGACGCCATCGCGCGTTTTTCATGCTTTGCGGCGCGCTGCAGGGTGTATCCGTGCAGCGCGAAGATCAAAACGGCAATAAATGCCAATACCTTAAGAGCCAAACCCTAGTCCTGTTTTCGCCAATCTGTCAATTCTTGTCCGATCAGGGACATGTCATATGGCGTTGTCAGATAGATCTCGGAAATCCAATTTCCATAGAGCAGGTGCGCATGGCTGCGCCACCGGTTCTGAGGCTGCTGGCTGGGATCGTCCTCGGGGAAATAATTGAACGGCATCTGAATCTGGGCACCTTCGATCTGGTTGCTGGCCAGATCGCGCTGATATTCCTGATTTAGCGTGTCGCTGTCATATTCCAGATGGTTGAAGATATAGACCGCGCGGTGCTGGGGGTCTTCGACCAGCGCAGGGCCCACCGCATCCGAGTGCAGCAGGATCGGCAGGTTCGCGGCCTCGATTTCCTCGCGGCGCATCTCTGTCCAGCGACTGACCGGCATGATCAAATCGTCCGAGAAGCCGCGCAGATAGGGGCTCTGGGCGGCGAAATTCATGTGGCGATAGCAGCCGAACAGTTTCTCATCCAACACGTATTTCTGCACGTTATGGAAATAGTGGATCATCGCCATGCCGCCCCAGCACACACCAAAGGTCGAGTGCACATGGGTCTGGGTCCATTCGAACACCTCTTTCAGCTCGTCCCAATAGGTGACCTCTTCGAAAGGCAGGTGCTCAATCGGGGCGCCGGTGATGATCAGGCCGTCGAATTTTTCACCGCTGGCTTTGACCTCGCTGAAGGGGCGATAAAAGCTTTCCAGATGGGCCGCGCCGGTGTTTTTCGACTCGTGCTCGCTCATGCGGATCAGCGAAAATTCGATCTGCAAGGGCGTCGCGCCGATCAACCGGGCGAATTGGTTTTCCGTCTGGATTTTCTTGGGCATCAGGTTCAAGAGCCCGATCCGAATGGGCCGGATGTCCTGGTGCTGGGCCATCTCGTCGGACATGACCATGACGCCTTCGTTCGTCAGAACGTCATAGGCAGGCAAGTCACGTGGCAATTTGATGGGCATCTTTCAGGCTCCGATAAGGTTGGAGGCCAAGAGATAAGGCAGGGATCACCGACGCTCAAGGGCCTGTGCGATCAACTGATCGAAATCATCTGCGGTTTTAACCTGCGCGATCTCTTCGGCCTTGACGCTGACGCCCCAATTCTGCGCCATCGCGCGATACAGCGGCTGACGGTGCGCCAGGGCCTGGGCATAGGTCCAGCGGATAAAGTCATCCGGGTCCACCTGCGTTTCATCGCAGCCTTTCAGCGTCAGGTATTCGGCCCAGACCCGTTCCAGAAACGCATCCTGATAAGACATGGGCTTGGGCGCCTTGTCGAAGCGGCGCACCAGCTCTTCGGTATGGGCGTCCGAGCCTTCGATCCAGATCATCAGCGCGTTTTGCGACAGGGTTTTCAGCACCAGGTCTTCGGGATCTTCTGGGTTCACCCATTCGCAGATTGATCCGCCCGTGTCGCAGATGAAATGTGGATAGCCATACAGCGCCTCGGCCCGTTCGATGAAATAGGGCGTATCCAGCAGCGCCGCGATTTCAGCGGTGCGGAATTGCGACTGGCGGCGCGTGTATTCTCCGTAAGGCAGGCCGCCCTTGGAGACGTCCCCGGGTTTACCCAGATACGAGGATACGGGCGTCAGGTTTTCAAAGGTGATATTCGAACCGATATAGATCGAATCCGACATCAGCAGATCGCGCAGGAAGGGCACTTTCATCGCTTCGCGCTTGGCGTTGTCGGCGATGTATTCGCCCATATACCGCGTGCCGATGCGGTAATCGATCGAGTAGTGGAACCACGCCCCCTGATCGCGCAGCATGTTCGAGACAAAGGTTTTCCCCAGCCCCGACATGCCGAAGAACAGCACTTTTTTCTTGTCGGCCTTCAGCCAGTCCTGAGCGGTTTCATAGATCATGCTCTTGCCCCTTTGCGCGCAGGCAGTCCTAGCGGGGCCGGGCAGGGCGGTCAAATCTTATCACAGGGGGTGAGACAATTCGGGCGCCGCTAGCGCCGGGTTTCATTCCATATGTTCAGATAGTTGGCGCCAAAGATCACCAAAGCCCCCAGGATCACCCACAGCTCGAGAGGTTCGTTGTAAAACACCATGCCGATCAATGCGATCAGAGGCAGACGGGTGAAATCGAACGGCACCACAACGGTCGCAGGCGCGATGGACAGGGCATTGGTCAGGCTGAAATGGCCCAGCAGCCCCGCAAAACCGATCAACACCAGCCAAGGCAGCGATTGCAGTGACGGCAAGGTCACATCGCCATCATAGCCAGCGCAGATCATACCGAATACGGCCTGCATGGTCGTCAGATAGAACAGAACGCAGGTGGTGGTCTCGGTCCGGGTGAGTTTGGATGTGAACATGATCGAAAGCGCAAAGCCGATCGCCGCCATGGCGGCCGTCAGCTGCCCGAATTCAAAGCTGTCCGGGGTAGGGCGGGCCACGATCAGGATGCCTACAAACCCAAGAAAAGCCGCAAGCGCCCGGATGGGCGTGATCCGTTCGCGCAGCACCAAGGGCGACAGCAAAATCACCCACAGCGGTGCCGTGAACTCCAGCGCAAAGACCTGCGCCAACGGGATCAGGGGCAAAGAATAGAACCACAGGTTCTGGCCCGCAAAATGCCCCAGATTGCGAATAAGATGCGTGCCCAGATGCCGGCGCGTGATCTGATTCAGCGTGCCAGCCGCGCTGGCGCCGATCAGCACAACGATGATGCCAACAAAGCTGCGGAAGGTCATGATCTCGAAGGTGTCCAACTCGGAGCTGACAGCACGCCCGGCAATGGCCATCGCCGTGAACGAGGCAATCGCTCCGGTCATCCACAGGCTGGCTTTGATGATGCTGTTGGGATGGGACATGCTGTTGCTCTGTTTCGAAACCTCAGACGGACCGCAGCCCTGACACAAGAAACCATCAGCACCAGGCCGGTCGTGGGTCTTGGTTACGCCCTGTTAGATCGAAAAAGAAGAAATGAGTTGAGAATTGAGTGCTGACGTTGCGACGCCTGGTGCGGGACCGCAGAAAAACACCCCGCCAAGCTGGGCCAGGCGGGGTGTCTTCAGGATTATTCCAGCTCGATCGTTCCGGGTGGTTTCGACGTGCAATCATAGAAGACACGGTTCACACCCTTCACCTCGTTGATGATCCGGGTCGAGGTTTCGCCCAGGAACTCGTGTGTAAACGGATAGTAATCCGCCGTCATCCCGTCCACAGACGTCACTGCCCGCAGCGCAACGGCATAGTCATAGGTGCGCCCGTCGCCCATCACGCCCACGGTGCGCATCGGCAGGATCGCGGCAAAAGCCTGCCAGATGTCGTCATACAGTCCGTGTTTGCGGATCTGGTCGATATAGACGGCATCGGCCTTGCGCAGGATCTCCAGCTTGTCGCGGGTGATTTCGCCGGGGCAGCGGATCGCCAGACCCGGCCCGGGGAAGGGGTGACGGCCGATGAACGACGCAGGCAGGCCCAGTTCGTGACCCAGCGCGCGGACCTCGTCTTTGAACAGCTCGCGCAGGGGTTCGACCAGTTTCAGGCCCATCTTTTCGGGCAGACCGCCCACATTGTGGTGCGATTTGATGGTGACCGACGGCCCACCGCTGAAGCTGACGCTTTCGATCACGTCGGGGTACAGGGTGCCTTGGGCCAGGAATTCTGCGCCTTCAATCTGATCAGCGTATTTCTGGAACACATCGATGAACAGTTTGCCGATAGTCTTGCGCTTTGTTTCCGGATCGGAAACGCCCTCCAGCTCGCCCAGGAACAGATCGCTTTCGTCTGCATGGATCAGGTTGAGGTTATAGTTGTCGCGGAACATCGAGACGACCTGCTCGGCCTCGTTCAGGCGCAGCAGGCCATGGTCGACAAAGACACAAGTTAGCTGATCGCCGATCGCTTCGTGCAAAAGGATGCCGGTCACGGATGAGTCCACGCCTCCGGACAGCGCACAGATGACTTTCTTGTCGCCGACCTGCTCGCGGATCTTGGCGATCATTTCCTCGCGATAGGCACCCATGGTCCAGTCGCCGCTGAACCCCGCCAGTTTCACAAAGTTCTCGTACAGGGTGGCGCCGTTCGGGGTGTGGTGCACCTCGGGGTGGAACTGCACGGCAAAGAAGTTGCGGCTCAGATCGGCAGTGATCGCAAAAGGCGCGCCGGGCGAGGTGCCAAAAACCTCGAAGCCGGGGGCAATCTCGGCCACGTGGTCACCGTGGGACATCCAAACCTGCTCTTGCCCGTCCAGGAACCAACCGGTCAGGAAATCGGGATGAGTGTCGCCGGGCGTGACATAGGCGCGACCGAATTCAGCGGTGGCATGTTCACCGGCTTCGACCCGGCCCCCAAGATCATGCATCATCACCTGCTGACCATAGCAAATGCCCAGGATCGGCACGCCCAGGTCATAGGCCGATTTCGGCGGACGGGGCGAGCCCTCGCGCATCACCGAATCCGGGCCGCCCGAGAAAATGATGGCCTTGGGCGCAAACTCGGCCAGAAACGCGTCGGTGACGTTCTGATAGGGGTGGATTTCGCAATAGACGCTCAGCTCGCGCAGGCGACGCGCAATCAGCTGCGTGACCTGGCTGCCAAAGTCGATGATGAGAAGGCGGTCATGGGTGTCTTGGGTCATGTACGCCCAATACGGCGGCTTGATTGCCCGTGCAAGAGGGCGCAGCGCGACAAAGCTTGCCGGAACGCGGGGAGAGGTCGTTTTTGCGCCTCAGAGGCCGCATTCCATCCAAGCGGGCCGCGCGAAGCGTCCTAGGAATAGGAAAACGCGACATCTGGGGAGAATCAGGAATGAGCGAACAGGCCGGGCGCAGACGACGTGGGGGCGGCGGGGCCGCCCGACGGGCAGCACGCACAGCGGTGTCCTTTGAGACCGCGCGCTATATCGAACGCAACATCCCCAATCTGGAGGTGCTGAACGACGAAGCGCTGGAGATCATCGAACACAACGCCGAAACCGTTCTGGAAGAGATCGGTGTGAATTTCGTCAATAACCCCGCTGCGCTGGACCTGCTGCGCGATGCCGGGGCGAGCGTCGAGGGCGAGCGCGTCCGTTTCCCACGCGGTTTGGCGCGCCAGTTGTGCCAGACGGCCCCCAACACCTTTACGCAGCACGCCCGTAACCCCGAACGCTCGGTCGTGATCGGGGATGGCAGCCTGGTTTTGGCACCCGTCTATGGGCCCCCGTTTGTGCATGATGCAGCAGGTGGCCGCCGCTATGCCACGATGGAGGATTTCCGCAACTTCGTGAAGCTGGGATATATGTCCAAATGGCTGCATCACTCGGGTGGTACGGTGTGCGAGCCGACGGATGTCCCGGTGAACAAGCGCCATCTGGACATGATCCATGCCCATATGACTCTGTCGGACAAGCCCTTTATGGGCTCGGTCACCGAACCCAGCCGCGCACAGGATTTGGTGGAGATGTGCGAGATTCTGTTCGGCAAGGATTTCGTGCAGGAAAACACGGTGATGACCTCGCTGATCAACATCAACTCGCCGCTGACCTTTGACGATGTGATGATGGGCAGTCTTGAGGTTTATGCGCGCAACAATCAGGCCTGTATCATCAGCCCGTTTATCGTGGGCGGCGCGATGTCGCCGGTGTCGGTTGCGGGAACTTTGACGCAGGTCCTGGCCGAGACCATGGCCGGCGTGGCCTATTCCCAGCTGATCCGCAAAGGGGCGCCGGTGATCATGGGGGCGTTCGTGACATCGATCGACATGAATTCAGGCGCGCCCACCTTTGGGACGCCCGAGGCCGCGCAGATCACCTATGGGGCCGGGCAGTTGGCGCGGCGCCTGGGGCTGCCCTACCGGTCGTCGGGCGGATTCACCGGGTCCAAGCTGCCAGATGCGCAGGCCGGGTATGAAAGCGCGAATTCCCTGAACATGGGGCTGCTGTCGGGGGTGAATTTCATGTTGCACGCCTGTGGTTGGCTGGAAGGCGGGCTGGTGTCCTCGTACGAGAAATTCGTGATGGATGCCGATCAACTGGGCGCGCTGCACAAGATGGCTGCGGGAATCAGCGTGGACGCAAACGCCCAGGCCCTGGACGCCATTCACGAGGTCGGGCCGGGTGGGCACTATTTAGGATGTGCGCACACCCAGGCGAATTTTCAATCGGCGTTCTGGCGGTCCGATGTGCTGGATTACAAGCCCTTTGAAACCTGGGCCGAAGAGGGCGCACGCGACACCATGGCGCTGGCCTCGGCTCGGGTCGAAAAGATGCTGGCGGATTATGTGGCGCCTTCGATCGAGCCGGCCACCGCCGAAGCGCTGGCCGCCTATGTCGCTGGCAAGAAGGCCTCGATGCCGGACGCGTTCAGTTGATCAACTGCTCGAGGCACGCAAGAGCTGTGCCTCGCCCATGACAGCGATCAACAATTCCACATGGCGCGCGGGCGAGTAATCGGCCGCTTTTTGGCGTCGCAGTTCGTCCGTTTCCATTTCCAGATTGATCAGTTCAGACAGTGCCGCCGCCGAACGCGGCAGGCGCGACGTTCCCAGAATGCGTGCCAGGTGAATGTCGCGGCGGTATTCCGCAATTCCGTACCGTGCCGCACGGATCAGCAGACGCGGGCGACGCAGGGTGGTCAGAAAACTCAGCAGGTCCATCATGTCTTGTACTCCTTTCCAGAGGTCGAGAAGCACGATGACACATCCTAGGGTAGTGTTGCGCAATGGTCGCAACTACCGAACGCTGGGCACCTCAAATGTTTACTAATTGGAAACAAAGATTGTCAGAACAATAATTGTTAACCAAAGGGTAACAAACCCGCGCTTAGGTTGCGGGTGATCTGGGGATATCGCGTGGATAACCGGGTCAAGAAACGTGACCTTTATGGAGCTGACATGCCGAATGCAATCGCGACGCCCGCAAGTGCCGCAACTGTGCCGGAATGGGTGCCAGACAGTGCCGTACGGTACCTGGCGCATACTGAAACCGGTCTGACCATCCGTGCCATCGCACGCGAAGCCGGCTGTCATGCTTCGACTATCTTGCGCCAGATTCGAAAGGTGGAATGCCGACGCGAGGATCTTTTGGTTGACGAAGCCCTTCTGCGCCTGAGCCGAACGCATTTTCAGGTGCCGAGACTGACCTCACCGACCAAGAAACCGGAGCCAGACATCATGAGCGTCCCAGAAAACTCTCACCAACCTGTGGAAACCGATGCATTCGAAAAAGAGGCCGCGCGCATCCTGCGACGGATGACAGAAACCGGCTCGGTTCTGGCTGTCGCTCAGGAAATGGAAAAGGCAGTGGTCGTGCGTGAAAACGACAGTGGCACGACCACCCGCACCGCCGTGGTGGATCGCGAGGTGGCGCAGGCCATGGCGTTGAAGGAATGGATCACCTGCGAGGCTCCGGGGCGGATTTCGCGCTATTGCGTCACCTCGGCAGGGCGGGCGGCGCTTGCGACATTGGTGGCCAAGCGAGAGAATTCAGCGCAGCCCGGTTTTGCCGAGGCTCAGGCCGGATTCGCGGGGGCTGAAACGGTCGGGATCGGCGCGGGGGCGGCACGACCAAGCGGGCGCAGCCGTTACTCGGCCCCGGATTCGCCCTTGACCCTGCTGGCCCGGCGCAAAGACAAAGAGGGCAACCCGTTTTTGTCCGATGATCTGGTCGCGGTGGGGGAACGTCTGCGCGAGGATTTCGAACTGTCTCAGATCGAGCCGGGCATCACTCAGAATTGGGATCATTTCCTAAGCGGCCGTGGCGGCGCTGATACCGGCAGCGGCGAATTGGGCGTCACCGGACCTGCCGCCGCGCGCGCGCGGATGGCCTCGGCTTTGCGGGATCTGGGGCCGGGCCTGGGCGACGTGGCGTTGCGGTGCTGCTGTTATCTGGAGGGTCTGGAAACAGCGGAAAAACGCATGGGATGGTCTGCGCGTTCGGGCAAAATCGTTCTTCGGATCGCGCTGCAAAGGCTGAAACGGCACTATGATGCGCAAGGAGCATCCGCCCAAATGATCGGCTAGCGATAGTCAAGGCTTTTCGAAATCATAAAAGGTGATAGGGTGAGATTATGAAAATCACCCTTCGCCAATTACGGTATTTTCAGGCGCTCGCAGAAGAACGAAACTTTCGTCGGGCCGCGCAAGTTGTTCACGTTTCTCAACCCGCGCTTTCGGTTCAGATCAAGGAATTGGAAACAACTCTGGGCGCGCCGCTGGTCGAGCGCCAGGCGCGCGACGTTTTGTTGACCCCATTCGGGCGGCGCATTTTGCAGCAGGCGAACAATGTCCTGGATGGGGTGCGCGTTCTAGAAGAATCCGCCCGGTGGCAAACCGGGTTGTCCGGGCAACTGACTCTGGGTGTCATCCCGACGATTGCGCCCTACTTGTTGCCAGGGGCATTGGCCGCCCTGCGTACAGATGACATTCAACTGGACGTTCAAATCCAAGAAGGGAAAACCCACCGATTGCTGGAAGCGTTGACGGCCGGGCAAATCGATGCCGCGGTGTTGGCCCTTCCAACTGGCGATCATGGCCTCATCGAAGAGCCTTTGTTCGAGGATAGGTTTTTACTGGCAGGAAGTGCGGCCCGCCTTCGGGCGATCGGGAACCCGGAAACTTTGCGTCCGACAGAACTGCGCCCTGCTCAATTATTGTTGCTTGAGGACGGACATTGCCTGACGGATCAAGCACTGGAGGTGTGCGGACAATCCCCGGATACAGTTGGTCAAATCAATATGGGTGCGTCTTCTTTGGCGACGCTGACACGGCTGGTCGCAGCGGGTTTCGGGCTTACTCTGATGCCCGAGATGGCTGCGATGTCCGAACAGCGCGCGGCGCCGGACATGCACTTGCTGCGCTTTGCCGAGCCTCAGCCCTCCCGGATGATCGGACTGGTGCGGCGCGCATCGTCAGTCGATGATGGCTGGTTCAGCGACCTGGCTGTGATCTTGCGCCAAATTGGACAGGGGCTGGTGCAATCCTCGCGCGAGAAAGCCGGATAGCAAAAGGCCCGCCAATTCTCGGGCGGGCCTTCGCAAATTCATGGGACTGCCGGATTATTCGGCGGCGACGGGCTCGCCTGCGGCGTCCAGGTATTTCATCAGGTTTTCGGGCGAGCTTTCGCCGTAGGGGTCTTCGCCGTGGTTGTCGGACAGGCCGGGCTCTTCGAACCAGGCTTCGATCACACCGTTGTTGACGATGGCGGCATAGCGCCACGAACGCATGCCAAAGCCCAGGTTGTCCTTGGCGACCAGCATGCCGACTTTGCGGGTGAATTCGCCCGAGCCATCAGGGATCACTTTGACGTTTTCCAGGTTCTGGTCCTGGGCCCATTTGTTCATGACAAAGCTGTCGTTGACCGACATGACATAGATGTCGTCGATGCCTTTTTCAGCGAACTCGCCGGCCATTTTTTCAAAGCCGGGCAGCTGGTAGGTCGAGCAGGTGGGGGTGAACGCGCCGGGCAGCGAGAACAGGATCACGCGCTTGCCGTCAAAATAGTCAGCGGTGGTTTTGTCTTCCCAGCGGAACGGGTTCGGGCCGCCCACGGATTTGTCGCGAACACGGGTACGGAAAGTGACGTTAGGCAGTTTTGCGCCAGCTTGCATCGATTTATCCTCTTTTGCGGTTAAAGGCTGATTTGGCCACTTCTTAAAACGTTTCTAAACTACTGCCAAGGCCAAATTCTGCGTTGCAGTGCGAGAAAAGATTCATTCTTTCTGCATGTTGAGGGTATAACGCTATGGTAGGTAACGAAAAATTGCTGCCATGCGGCGTTGACATGGCCATTGCTCACATTTTCACGTTGGCGTCACTGGTGCTTGACCTGCCTAAGTTTTATAGTGGTGCCTGAACAAACAGCAGGAATATGATCGTGCGTGACCTGAAAATCCCCCAGCAACGGCACCCCGAAAAGGCGCATCGCAAGGACAATGCCCAGCCGAAAAAACCGGACTGGATTCGCGTGAAGGCTCCGGTGTCCGAGGGATACAAGGAAACGCACAAGATCATGCGGGAAAACAAGCTGGTCACCGTGTGCGAAGAGGCGGGCTGCCCCAATGCGGGCGAATGCTGGAGCCAGGGCCACGCCACCATGATGATCATGGGCGAGATCTGTACCCGCGGCTGTACCTTCTGCAACATCGCGACAGGCAAGCCGCAGACCCTGGACGCGTTCGAACCCGGTCGCGTGGCGGACGCCGTGCAGAAACTGGGCCTGAACCACGTGGTGATCACCAGTGTGGACCGCGATGACCTTGAGGATGGCGGCGCCGAGCATTTTGCGCAGACCATCCGCGCCGTGCGTCACCGCAGCCCGGGCACCACGATCGAAATCCTGACGCCTGACTTCCTGAAATGTTCGGATGACGTGCTGGAAACCGTGGTCGCGGCCAAGCCGGATGTGTTCAACCATAACTTGGAAACGGTTCCGGGTCTGTACCCCGAAGTCCGCCCCGGTGCGCGCTATTTCCACTCGCTGCGTCTGTTGCAACGGGTGAAAGAGCTGGACCCGACCATGTTCACCAAATCGGGCATCATGGTGGGCCTGGGCGAGGATAAACAGGGCGTGCATCAGGTCATGGACGACATGCGCGCTGCTGACATTGATTTCCTGACCATTGGTCAATATCTGCAGCCGACCCCGAAACACCACGCCGTGGATCGGTTCGTGCATCCCGATGAATTCGCCGCCTATGAAAAAGCCGCCTATGGCAAGGGCTTCCTGATGGTCTCGGCCACGCCGCTGACGCGCTCGTCTTATCACGCGGGCGATGATTTTGCGCGGCTGCGCGAAAACCGTCTGGCCAAACTGGGGGCCGAATGAGCGATTTCGCTGAATTCATCCATCGCTTTCCCAGCCTCGAAACCGCGTTTTCCGAAGAGGACGTGACCATTCGTGCCATCGCCTCTGACGACGGGATGGTGGCGTTCTTTCACTTTCACAAAGACGCGGTGCTGCCGCCGCATTCGCATCTGGGGCAGTGGGGCACCGTCATTGATGGCGAGATCGAGCTGACCATTGGCGATGAAACCCGCACCTATCGCGCGGGCGACACCTATGACATCCCCGCGGGCGTCGTACATAGCGGTGTGATCAAGGCCGGGGCCAAGGCGATTGATGTCTTTGAAGAGGGCGACCGCTATCCCCTGAAACGCTAATCAGCGCAGAGCGATCAGATAAGCGGCAATGGCTTCGCGGTCCGAAAGAGGCAGGCGGGCCATGTTTTGCACGACCTCGGCCATTTCACCGCCCGCGCTGTCGAAATCGGGGGTGAAACCACTTGTCAGGTACTCTACCAAATCCGCTTGTGACCAATCCATCGTGATCAAGTTCGGAATTTTCCCGCGTCCTGAATGGTTTGGAGCCCCTTGCAGCCATTTGGCGCGATCCATTCCGCCCAAGGCATTGCGCGGCGTATGGCATTCGCCACAATGGGCCAGCGCTTCTACAAGGTAGCGGCCGCGTTGCAACTGTTCGGTGGGCGCTTCAGCCAACCACGCGTTGGACGCAAACAACAGTTTCCATCCACCCAGGCTGCGACGGATGTTGAAGGGAAAATCGACGTCATGCGCACGGCTTGGTGTAGCATCCGCCGGCAAGGCCTTCAAAAACGCGTAAAGGTCCGCGATGTCTTGTGGCGCAGCCTTGGCATAGGTCGTATAGGGCAGGGCGGGATAGTAATGCGTCCCCGAAGGCGACGTGCCATGAACCAGCGCGTTCGCCAGGTCCGTCAGCCCCCAAGAGCCGATACCATGGGTCGGGTCGGAAGAGATATTCGGGGCATAAAACGTGCCGAATTCGCTGGCAAAAGCGCGTCCCCCGGCCAGCACTGGCTGCTTGGAAAATTCTGCATTCGGGACCGTATGGCAGCTGGCGCATCCAGCCGCGTGAAACACCATTTCGCCTTTGCCTGCATCACCTTTCAAGTCGCCGTACTGTTGCGTATCTACCTGACCGGGCTCTGTAACAAACCAGCCTGCCAATGCGGCTGTCACCAGTAAAAATATGACCAGCCGCATTGGCCTACCTCCGCAATTTTTCTACCCTCAGCGCATCCGGCCAGCCGATCCAACGTTCAACCGCATACAGTCCCAGGCACAGTGCGATCACAGCAATAACCAGAACAACCCGTTGGGTCGACGGCGGATTGCGGGCCCAGCGGGCCATGCGAAGAAACCAGATCATTGGTTCATTCCTCGGTAAATCGAACCTTGCCGATAAAAGGTAGGTTGCGATTGCGCTGTGCAAAATCAATGCCATAGCCCACAACGAATTCATCCGGGATGGTGAAGCCTGTCCAATCGGCCTGCATTTCAACCTCGCGCCGGGCGGGTTTGTCCAGCAAGGCGATGATCTTCATCTTGTGCGGTGCGCGCCCTTCCAGCAGGTGGCGCACATGGTGCAGCGTGTACCCGGTGTCGACGATATCCTCGACGACCAGTACGTCACGCCCTTCGATCTCGCCGCGCAGATCCTTGAGAATCCGCACCTCGCGCGAGCTTTCGGTCGAATTGCCATAAGACGACGCCTCGAGGAAATCGACCTCGACCGGCAGGTCCAGTTCACGCACCAGATCGGCAATGAACACGAAACTGCCGCGCAGCAGACCCACCACCACCAGCTTGTCCGTATCGGCGAATTCCTGGCGGATTTCGCTGGCCAATTCCTCGATCCTCGCGGCGATTTGTTTGGCCGAGATCATTTCGTTAATGACATAAGGACGCTGTGGCATGACTTCCCCTTGAATTCCCGCGTTCAGTCTACGAAATACCCCCCACCTGTCACGCGAAAAACAAGGGCTGAGATGCCAACTCATTCCGAAACCCGCATTCTGCCTTACACGGCGCAACAGATGTATGATCTGGTGGCCGATGTGGCCAAATATCCGCAGTTTCTGCCGTGGTGCGCGGCGGCGCGGGTGCGCTCGGTCAGCGAAGTTGCCGATGGAGCCAGCCTGATGAAGGCGGACCTGGTGATTAGCTTCAAGGTGTTTCGCGAACGGTTCGGCAGCAACGTGGTGCTGCGCCCCGATCAGAAGCGGCTAGAGATCGAGTACCTGGACGGGCCGTTCAAGCACATGCGTTCGAGCTGGGATTTCGCGGATGTCGAGGGCGGCTGCGAGGTGCAGTTCTTCGTTGATTTCGAGTTCCGCAACGCCATGCTGCAAGGCATCATCGGCGTGGTTTTCAACGAGGCCATGCAGCGGATTGTACGAGCATTCGAGCGCCGCGCGGCGGATCTGTATACCTGATCCCAACGCAAAAGGCCGCCCCGGAAGGACGGCCTTTCATCATAAATATCAAAGCTTTATGAGTTGTGATCGTAGGCCCGTTCGCCGTGGGCCGACAGGTCCAGGCCGTTGGTCTCGGTCTCTTCATCCACGCGCAGCGGTGTGATCAGGCCGACCACTTTGGCGATGATGATCGAGGCCACCAGCGTGAACACGCCCACGATGGCCAGCGCGCCCAGCTGAGCCGCCCAGGACCCGGCACCAAAGGCGGCGATCATGATGGTGCCAAAGATGCCGCCCACGCCGTGCACGGCGAACACGTCCAGCGTGTCGTCGATCTTGGCCTTGTTGCGGATCAGGTTCACCGCTTCCTGGCACAGGATACCTGCGACGGCACCGATGATCAGCGCCTCGACCGGGCCGACAAAGCCCGAGGCCGGGGTGATCGAGGCCAGACCCGCGATGGTGCCGGTGACGATACCGACCAGCGAGGCTTTGCCATACTTGATCTTTTCCCACAGCGCCCAGGTCAGCGACGCCGTTGCGGCCGAGATATGCGTCACGGTCAGCGCCATGGCCGCACCACCATCCGCAGCCAGCTGCGAACCACCGTTAAAGCCGAACCAGCCGACCCACAGCATGGCCGCGCCGATCATCACGTAACCGGGGTTGTGCGGCGGGGTGGTCTTGTTCTTCCGCGCGCCCAGCATGACGGCCAGAACCAGCGCGGCGATGCCTGCGGTCTCGTGCACAACGATGCCACCGGCAAAGTCCTTCACGCCGGTCTCGCCAAAGATGCCGCCATCGGCCAGGAAGCCTCCGCCCCAGATCCAGTGGGTGACGGGCGCGTAGACCAGCACCATCCACAGTGCCGAAAACAGCAGCACAAAGCCAAAGCCGATGCGCTCCACATAGGCACCCACGATCAGCGCCGGGGTGATGATGGCAAAGGTCATCTGGAAGGCAAAGAACAGCACCTCGGGCAGGTTGCCCGACAGGGTGTCGGCCGTGATGCCGCCCAGGAACATCTTGCCCAGGCCGCCCCAATAGGCGCCTCCATCCCCGAATGCCACCGAGTAGCCAACGGCGAACCAAAGCACGCTCATCAAGCAAGCGATGGCGTAAACATGCATAAAGACGCTCAGCACGTTCCGGGCGCGCACAAGCCCCCCGTAAAACAGTGCCAGCCCTGGCAGCGTCATGAACAGCACCAGCGCTGTTGCGACAATGATCCAGGCGGTATCCGCTCCGTTCATGTGTCCTTCCTTTCCGATCCCTTGGTTTTGTTTGCGGGGGATCAAACGGAATCAAGGCGCAAAAGAAAGAAGCAAAGTGGATTCAGGGTGATTAAAAAGTGCGCAGTTAGAAAAATGCCTAATAAATAGACTAAAAATAGGGATAAAGAGCAATCTGTAAGCGTTTTTAAGTTGCTGCGGAATTGAGCAGAGAGATTGCTTTTTGAACAGATTTGGCGCGGACATTGGCCCGACCGATGGCACCGAACTCTGTTGTTTCGGTCTGCACAGTGCCGGTTTTTGTCGCCAATCCAAAGCACACGCGCCCCTCGGGTTTGAACTCAGAGCCCCCCGGACCAGCGATGCCAGTGATCGCCACAGCGACGTCCGCATCCGAGTGTGCCAGCGCCCCAAATGCCATCTGAGCCGCGACTTCTTCGGACACTGCGCCGTGTGCCTCTAGCGTTTCCTCGCGAACCCCCAACATCTGCATTTTGGCGCAATTGGTGTAGGTGACAAACCCCCGTTCGAACACCGCGGACGAGCCCGCAACATCCGTGATCGCGGCAGAGACCATGCCGCCTGTGCAGCTTTCAGCGGTGGCGATGCGCAGGCCTTTGGCCTTGTACAGTTCCAGCAGATCCGCAACGCTCATATCAGCACCACGTGGTACAGCGCCGCTGCGATCAAGGTGCAGATGCCCGCGAATACCCCGGCCCACAGGTCATCCAGCATCACGCCGATCGGGTCGTGACGGCGGTCTGCGCGTCCCACCAGCCAGGGCTTGGTGATGTCGAACAGGCGGAAGAACAGAAACGCCGCGATAGGGCCCGGCCAGATCATGGACATGTCGCGCGAATAGAAGGCCGCCGCTGGGAACAGTAGCGCCAGCCACATGCCTGCAACCTCGTCGATCACGATCTCCGCGGGATCATCCCCGGGGCGGTCTTTCAGCTCGATGGCGATGGTTTTGAACCCGACGGTGGTGGCGATCAGCGTCGCGACGACCAGCGGCCAGAACCCCAGATAGCGTTCGATTCCCCAGCCTACGGCCAGCGCAGTCAAAGACCCCCAGGTGCCCGGCGCGGGGCGCAGAAGGCCCGTGTAGAAAAAGGTGTTAATCAGTCTGATCATGCTTTCACCAATGCGGCTGTTGCGATGGCGGCGATGCCTTCTTCGCGTCCGGTGAAGCCCAGACGTTCGCTGGTTGTCGCCTTGATGGAAACGCGTTCGGGCGCCATGCCCATGATACGCGCCATTTCCGCCTGCATGGCAGCCGCATGAGGCCCGACCTTGGGGTATTCGCAGACTAGCGTGCAATCTATATTGCTGATCTCAAACCCTTTTTCACGCGCAAGCTCGGCGGCGTGTTTCAGGAAGATTTCGCTGGCGGCGCCTTTCCATTGCGGATCCGAGGGTGGAAAATGGCGGCCAATATCGCCCTCGGCCAGCGCACCATAGATCGCATCGGTGACCGCATGCATACCCACATCCGCGTCCGAGTGCCCCTGCAACCCGCGACCATGCGGGATTTCGACGCCACACAGGATCACATGATCCCCCGGCCCGAACCGGTGCACGTCATAGCCATTGCCCAAACGAATATCCATTTGTCCTCGTTGTATTTTCAGCGCCCGGTCGAAATCGCCGGGATGGGTGATTTTCAAATTGTCTTCGTGGCCCGGTACAATCGCCACGCGCAGACCCGCGGCGCGGGCGACCTGAACGTCGTCTGCTGCCTCGCCCTGAAACAGGCGATGCGCCGCCAGCAGTTTGCCAAAGTCAAAGCCTTGCGGAGTTTGCGCCCGATACAGTCCGGCGCGATCCTGCACACCGGTGACGCTGTCGTCTTCGCCGCGCCACAAAGCATCGGTGACGGGCAGGGCAGGGGCCGCCCCGGGCGCGGTGCCAAGCGCATCAATCACGTCCGAGATCACCTGTGCAGGCACGCAAGGGCGCGCCACGTCATGAATCAGCACGTTGGCAGGGGGATCGGTCGCCATGGCCTCAAGCCCATTGCGAACGGATTGGTTGCGGGTTTCGCCCCCAAGCACACAAATCAGCTGATCTTGGCCGGGCAGGCGGGCCACATCTGCGGCGTCATCAGGGTGATGCACCAGCACGATCCGCTCAATCAGTGGGTGATCCAGAAAGGCCTGAACCGTGCGCGCCGCAACCGAAACGCCACCCAGATCACGCCATTGCTTGGGCAATCCACCGCCTGCGCGGCGGCCACGTCCTGCGGCGACTATGATGGCGTCCGTGCGCATGAAATCCTCGGGTTTTGCTGCCTTGTTCTGTTGCATAGGACGTGTGGCGCCCAAGAGCAATCCATCCGTGGATTTGTGGTATTTGATGAAAAATTAGGCATACTGCCCGGGGCGGTCTGATTTCTGGGCGCTATGGATTGAAGCGGTTAGGGCTATCAGCTAGTCCAAAGGCAAATGCACAAGGATTAGGCATGTGTCGCTGACTCTCGCGGACAAAACTCTGACACCACCGGTTTTTCTCGCGCCTCTGGCCGGAATCACGGACCTGCCGTTTCGCAATCTTGTGTCTCGGTTCGGTGCCGGGCTGGTCGTCAGCGAGATGGTTGCCAGCCAGGAAATGGTGCAGGCCAAACCCGGAGTGCGCGAAAAGGCCGAGCTGGGTTTCGAGGCCGCGAATACCTCGGTGCAACTGGCCGGGCGCGATGCTGAATGGATGGCGCGTGCTGCGCGTATGGTGCAGGATAACGGGGCCAAGATCATCGATATCAACATGGGCTGCCCCGCGAAAAAGGTCGTGAACGGGTATTCCGGGTCTGCTTTGCTGAAAGACTTGGATCACGCGTTGACCTTGATCGAGGCGGTCGTGAATGCGGTCGATCTGCCGGTCACGCTGAAGACCCGCTTGGGCTGGGACGACGATCTGCTGAACGCCCCCGAGCTGGCGCAGCGGGCGCAGAATGCGGGTATCCAGATGATTACCATCCATGGCCGCACGCGTTGTCAGTTCTACAAAGGGCGCGCGGATTGGGCCGCGATTGCGAATGTGAAACAGGCCGTGTCGATCCCGGTCGTCGCGAACGGAGACATCGTCAGCGCCGACACCGCGCGCACAGCGCTGGACAAATCCGGCGCAGATGGCGTGATGGTTGGTCGCGGTGCTCAGGGGCGGCCCTGGCTGCTGGCGCAGATCGCGCATGAACTCTATGGCGCCGAGGCGCCAGAGATTCCTGACGGCAACGATCTGGTCGACATGGTGATCACCCATTACGAGGCCATGCTGGACTTTTACGGTGCTGATCTGGGCGGGCGCGTCGCGCGCAAACACCTTGGCTGGTACATGGACGAGGCCGGGACAGGCGCTCAACTGCGCCGCGCCGTTCTGACCGCGCGCGATCCGGCACAGGTCATCCGATTGTTGCCCGACGCGCTTAGCCCTCAGCAAGAGGTGGCGGCATGATGCGCGATAACCTGATCTGGCAAAACCTGCCTGTGCCCGGCATTCTGGTCGATGCAGAGGACAATATCGCCGATATCAACCCGGCGGCCGAGGGTTTTTTGAACTCATCGTCCAAATCGATCAAGGGCCAACCCGTCTGGGACCGCATCATGATCGACGCGCCTCTGGAAGAAGCGTTTCAACGTGCGCGCTCCAGCAAAACGCCCTTGTTTGTGAATGACGTCGATGTCGGCACGGGTGAACGCGCGCCCTTGCATTGTAACCTGCAAATCGCGCCGATGCTGGGGCTGGAGGGGCACATGCTGTTCCTGATTTCCCCGCGCGAATTGGCTGGCCAGCTGACGCAAAGCCATTCGGTGAAATCGGCCGCCAAATCGGCGATCGGGATGGCCGAAATGCTGGCGCATGAGATCAAGAACCCCTTGGCGGGCATCACCGGCGCGGCGCAGCTGTTGTCGATGAACCTGCCCGCTGATGATCTGGAGCTGACGGATCTGATCGTCGCGGAAAGCCGCCGGATCGTGAAGTTGCTGGAACAGGTTGAACAGTTCGGCAACCTGACCGCCCCGGAACGCAAGCCCGTGAATATCCACGATGTTCTGGATCGGGCGCGGCGCTCGGCCCTGCTGGGGTTTGGTGCCCATATGAAGATTTTCGAGGAATACGATCCCTCGTTGCCGATGGCCTATGGGGACCCGGACCAGTTGTTGCAGGTCATCCTGAACCTGATCAAGAACGCGTCTGAGGCCGCAGGCAAAGAGGGTGGCACCATTCGGCTGCGTACCTTCTATGAGCACAGCTTTCGTCTGCGGCGCAGTGACGGCACCGGGCAGGCGCTGCCGCTGCAGATCGAGATCATGGATGACGGCCCCGGACTGCCGGACGACATCAAGGGCGATATCTTTGATCCCTTCGTGTCCGGCAAGGAAAACGGCACCGGCCTGGGCCTGGCGCTGGTCAGCAAAATTATCGGAGACCACGATGGCTGGATCTCTGTCAACTCGGTGCCAGGACGCACCGTATTCAAGATTTCACTGCCTCTGGACCCCGAGTCTCAGACGCGGCGCAAGAAGAAGGAGAACCAGTAATGGACGGGACCGTACTTGTAGCAGATGACGACCGCACGATCCGAACGGTTCTGACGCAGGCCTTGACCCGCGCAGGGTGTAAGGTGCACGCGACCTCGTCGCTGACCACGTTGATGCGTTGGGTCGGCGAGGGCAAAGGCGACGTGGTGATCAGCGATGTGATGATGCCCGATGGCAATGGTCTGGAAATGCTGCCCAAGATCGCCGAGGACCGTCCCGGTCTGCCGGTGATCGTGATCTCGGCGCAGAACACCATCATGACCGCCATTCAGGCCGCCGAGGCCGAGGCCTATGACTATCTGCCCAAACCCTTCGATCTGCCCGACCTGATGAAGCGCACCGCCCGGGCGCTGGATCAGCGCCGTCGTGCGGCCCCGGCCGCTCCGGTGGTGGAAAGCAACGACCGGCCCGATGATCTGCCACTGGTGGGACGCACTCCGGCGATGCAGGCGCTGTATCGCTTGGTGGCCAAAGTGATGAACACCGATTTGCCGGTGCTGATCGCGGGCGAAAGCGGGACTGGGAAATCCCTGATTGCTCGGGCCATTCACGATTTTTCAGACCGGCGTACCTTGCCCTTTATCACGGCCACGGCCAGTGATTTGCAAGATATCGAAGGTCCGGCGCGTATTCTGGCCCGCGTCAAAGGCGGGACGCTGCTGATTGACGAGATCGGCGACATCGACCTGGAGGTCCAGGCCCGCATCGTGCGCATGATGGACAGCCCCGGTGACAACGTGCCCCGGTTCATGGCCACCAGCCAAAGCGATCTGTCGGATGCGCTGGAAAAAGGCAATGTGCGTCAGGATCTGTATTACCGGCTGTCCGGCGCGACGCTTCAGGTGCCCTCGCTGCGGGAACGGGTCGAGGATATCCCGTTGCTGGCGGATCACTTTCTGGCGCGTGCAGAACGCGATGGGGCGCCCAAGCGCATTCTGTCCAAAGACGCTCTGGAACTGATGCGCGCCTATAGCTGGCCGGGCAACGTGCGCCAGCTGGAAAACGCGATCAAACGGCTGGTGCTGACGTCGCGCTCGGATGAAATCGCGCGCTCCGAGGTCGAAGCCGTGCTGGGCAATCAGCCCGAGATGGAGCCCGTTCTGGGCGGCGGCGATACCGAGAAGCTCTCGGCCTCAGTGTCGCGCCATTTGCGTCGCTATTTCGATCTGCATGGCAATATGCTGCCGCCCCCGGGCCTGTACGGCCGGATTTTGAAAGAGGTCGAGCAACCCCTGATCGAAATTGCGCTGGAGGCCACCGGTGGGAACCAGGCCAAATGTGCCGATCTTTTAGGGATCAACCGCAATACCTTGCGTAAGAAAATCACCGATCTGGATATTCGCGTGACACGCCGCCGCAAATTGATGTAAAACCGCAACAGGCGTGGCCCGATTGCATCGGGTCATCAAAGAGGCGGTAAGCCGCAACATAGCGGCACATCAACGAGAGGTGGCGGGTGACAACCCGGACACGATATCCGACAGCGTGGCAAAGGCTGCAACGCCTAAGGCGTCAGCGTCGTGTGCAGAACATGGCGACCTTTGCGCTTGTGCTGCTGGGGCCCATTCTGGCCATCAGCACCTTCATGATTCTGGGGCCGCTGGATCAGGGCACGTCTTCGCTGAGCCTGCGCCTGATTCTGCTGGCGGATTTCGTCTATGTGCTGCTGGTGGCCGCGCTGGTTTTGCAGCGGATCGTGGCGCTTATTTCGGCCAGACGGGCGAAATCGGCAGGTTCCCGCCTACACCTGCGCCTGACCGGGGCCTTCGCGGTTCTTGCGCTTATTCCCACCGTTTCCGTGGCCATTTTCGCGGCGTTGACCGTGAATGTGGGGCTCGAGGGCTGGTTCTCGGATCGGGTGCAGCGGGTGGTTGGCAGCTCGCTTGAAGCCGCCGAAGCCTATGAGGAAGAGCACCGTCGCGACCTGCGCCAGGACGCGCTGATATTGGCTGGGATTCTGGACGCGACGCGCCAGCGCACGTTCTTTATGGGCGACAACAACATTCGCAACGTGTTGGCACAAGGACAGGCCCAGATTTAGCGCGGTCTGCGCGAAGCCTTTGTCATCGACGGCAGCGGCGAGATCAAAGCGCGCGGCGAACGATCCTATCTGTTTGATTATGAAAAGCCCTCGGCCGCAGAAATAGAAGCCTCAATTGCCGACAGTCTGCTGATCATCGAGGATTGGGAAAACAACGAATTCCGCGCGCTGGTGCCGCTGAACGCCTTTGTGGACCGGTTCCTGTATGTCAGCCGCGCTGTGGATGGCGAATTGCTGAGCCTGCTGGATGAAACCAAGGAAACCGCCCAGTTCTATCAACAGCTGGAAAACGAGCGTGGCCGGGTGCTGTTCGAATTCGGTCTTATCTATCTGGGTTTTGCCGTCATTCTGATCCTGGCCGCGATCTGGCTGGGCCTGTGGTTCGCGGAACGGCTCTCGCGGCCCGTGGGCAGCCTGACAGGGGCTGCGAAACGTGTCGGCGCCGGGGATCTGGATGTGCGCGTCACCGAGGAAGAGGGCGATGACGAAATCGCCATGTTGGGCCGGTACTTCAACCAGATGACCCGACAGCTGAAGGCACAGCGCACGACATTGTTGGAAAACACCAATCAGATCGAGCGCCGCCGACGCTTGTTTGATTCTGTGCTCAGCTCGGTCACCTCGGGTGTTGTGGGGTTGGATGACGCCGGGCGCGTGGCCTTTGTGAACCGCTCGGCGCAACGTCTGTTGGATTGGGATGATGAGAACCAGTCACTGGCGCTGGAACTGGCCGTGCCCGAGTTTAGCGCCTTGTTCCAGCGGCTGATCTCAGGCGAGGGCGCCGCCGTTCAGCAAGAGATCAAGGTCACACGGAGTGGCCGCCTGGAAAACCTGCTGGTGCGGATGTCGCCACGTTATGGCGAAGAGGGCCAGCTCGAAGGCTATGTGGTTGCTTTTGATGATGTGACCAACCTTGTTGCGGCGCAGCGGATGGCCGCCTGGGGCGATGTTGCCCGTCGTATCGCACACGAGATCAAGAACCCTCTGACACCCATTCAGCTGAGCGCCGAGCGCATCAAGCGCAAGTTCGGTCGACATCTGGATGAACCGCTGAGCGACGACCTGACCCAACTGACCAGTGTGATCGTGCGGCAAACGGATGACCTGCGCCGCATCGTTGATGAGTTTTCAAAATTTGCGCGGATGCCCGAACCCGAATTGCGCACCGTCAGCTTGCGCGACCTGGCCGAGGCGGCGGTTGTGCTGCAACAAAACGGCCAACCCGATGTAACGATTTCCTCGGAACTTGGCGACGATCCGATGCGGGCGGATCTGGACGCGACCATGATCAATCAGGCTTTGACAAACTTGTTGAAGAATGCCGGTGAAGCAATTGAAATATATCGGGAAAATGGGAATGATCTGGCGCCCGAAATTCGCGTGAAGGCAACGGTCGAGGGGCACAGCGCCGTGTTGACCATTGCGGATAACGGGATCGGGCTGCCCGAGGATCGCGCGCGCCTGTTCGAGCCCTACGTGACGACTCGCAGCGAGGGCACGGGCCTTGGCCTGCCCATCGTGCGCAAGATTGTCGAAGAACACGGCGGTACGCTGGATCTGGTCGATGCCGAGCCGTTCGATGATACCGGCCGCTGTGGCGCCATGGCCGTTATGCGGCTGCCACTTTCTGAAACCATTGAAGAAAACCAAGAACATAAAGAGCGTTGAGGACCCATGGGTGATATTCTGATTGTCGATGACGAACGCGACATCCGCGAACTGATCTCGGACATTCTGGAGGACGAGGGATACACGACCCGTCTGGCCGGAAACTCGGATGACGCGATGAAAGAAATCAATGCCGAAGCCCCGGCGCTGATGATCCTGGATATCTGGCTGAAGGACAGCCGGATGGATGGGATCGACATTCTGAAAACCGCCAAGCGCGATAACCCGGACGTACCGGTCGTGATCATTTCGGGGCACGGGAATATCGAGATCGCGGTGGCGGCGATCAAGCAGGGCGCCTTCGATTTCATTGAAAAACCCTTCAATATTGATCAGTTGCTGGTCGTGATCCGGCGCGCGATGGAAACCTCGCGTTTGCGTCGCGAGAACCGGGAACTGCGCCAGCGTGAGGTGAGTTCGTTTGAAATGGTCGGCTCGTCCGCGGCCTTTCGGGCGCTGGTCAGCCAGTTGGACAAGGTGACCAAGTCCAATGGGCGCGTGATGCTGTCCGGCCCGGCCGGTGTCGGCAAAGAGGTTGCTGCGCGCTATATTCATGCCAATTCGAGCCGGGCTGCGGCGCCGTTTGTGACGGTCAGCTGTGCCTCGATCGAACCAGATCGCGTCGAAGAAGTGCTGTTTGGCCGCGAAAGCAGTGAACGCGGGGTGGAGCCCGGCCTGCTGGAACAGGCCCATGGTGGTGTGGTGTTCTTTGACGAGGTCGCAGACATGCCCTTGGGCACCCAATCCAAGATCCTGCGGGTGTTGGTGGACCAGCAGTTCCAGCGCGTCGGCGGCACCGAAAAGGTGCGGGTCGATTTGCGGGTGATCTCGTCGACAAACCGGCGTCTGGAAACTGAAATTGACGCCGGCAGTTTTCGCCAGGAACTGTATCATCGCCTGAACGTAGTGCCGATCAGCGTGCCCTCGTTGGAGGAACGTCGCGAGGACATTCCCGAACTGGCCGCGCATTTCATTGAAATGTTCAATCGCACGCAGGGTCTGCCGATGCGCGGTATCTCTGATGATGCGGCGGCGCTGATGCAAACCATGATCTGGCCAGGAAACGTGCGCCAGCTACGCAATCTGATCGAACGGGTTCTAATCCTGGGAGATGGCGATAAAGCCATCGAAGTCAAAGACTTGCCTCAGGACGAAGAAAGCAGCGGCAAAGATGATCGCGTGGTTCTGACCGGCACTTTGGCTACGTTGCCCCTGCGCGAGGCACGCGAGGTTTTCGAGCGTGAATACCTGCTGACGCAGATCAACCGTTTCGGCGGCAACATCAGCCGCACCGCAAATTTCGTGGGGATGGAGCGCAGCGCGCTGCATCGGAAACTGAAATCGCTGAATGTGGTGACGTCGAACAAATCCGGCGCGCGGGTCGCGCATGTCGAAGACGAGGACGCAGAAGTTTAAGTTGGCGTAAGCGCCCGGTAGCCAGCCTTGGTACGTACGGCACAGCTGTCCTCGGTCAGCTTTGGCATGCGTCCTGGCAGGGTGTCGGGCGTCTCGCCAGTGCAGATCGGCAGCTCGACCTCACTATAGCCTTTGTTGGCCATACATTGGGTGGCATAGCGCGCGCGCAGGCGTTTGTTGGCGTCATAGGTCACGATCTCGCCGCCGGTTTTGATATAGACAGTGCGGCAATTGCCATTGCGGTCACAGGTTTCGCGCGGGTGGAACCGGATCGGCGTCATGCGGGTCATCTTGTTCACCGGCACCTCTTTCAGTGCCTCGACCTCGCAGGCGGTCTCGTCTGCCTGAAGCCGCGCCACCGAGGCACCGGTCTTGTGGTAGATCTCGACCGGGAAACACCCGGCCACAAGGCCAAAGGCCAGGACAGAAATGATACGCATGTTCTGCATCCTAAACTGAGCTTTCAGGGCGCGCCACTGTCAGTACTACGTTGTTGCCTGTATTCTCCGTCGCCAGATCAGGCAGAATTCGGGCCAGCGCGGCTGAGGCTGCGTTTGCGGGCTCAGTTTGGCGGGATTTCCGGCATTAATCAATTGACGCTGTTCTGGGGGCATGCAATTCAAGACCACTGACACCAGAGGGATTGTTGGCATGAAGGTCATCATATGCGGTGCCGGTCAGGTGGGCTGGCAGATCGCGCGTCACCTGTCAGGCGAGCGCAACGACGTGACGGTGGTGGATAACAACCCCGACCTGGTCCGTCGCGCGACGGATACGCTGGACGTGCAGGGGATCGCGGGCTTTGCCTCCTATCCGGATGTGCTGGATCGCGCGGGCGCCCGGGATGCGGATATGATCATCGCCGCAACCTATTCGGACGAGGTTAACATGGTCACCTGTCAGGTGGCCCATTCCGTGTTCGCCATTCCGCGCAAGATCGCCCGGTTGCGCAGCCAAAGCTATCTGACTGCGATTTATTCGGATCTGTATCGCCGGGATCACCTGCCGATTGATGTGGTTATCAGCCCCGAACGCGAAGTGGCCGAGGCTGCGCTCCAGCGGCTGGCCTCTCCGGCGGCGTTTGATACCGAAACCTTTCTGAACGGGCGCGCGCAGCTTTTGGGCATCACCATCGAGGAAGAATGCCCCGTTGTGAACACACCTCTGCGCCAGCTGAACGAGCTGTTCCCGACGCTGCGGATCGTGGTGGTTGGGGTGCGCCGCGAGGGGTCCTTGTTCGCGCCCGAGGCCGGGGATCAGCTGTTTGTGGGGGACGAGTGCTATGTCTTCGTGGTCAACGAAGACGTGCCCCGCACGATGGAAGTATTCGGCAAAACCAGCAAGACCCAGGAACGTGTGGTCATCATCGGTGGTGGCAATGTGGGGCTGGCCGTCGCCAGTGCGCTGGAATCGCGCACAGATCGGCGCATCCGCGCAAAAGTGATAGAAAAGAAACGCAAATTCGCCGAGCTGGCAGCGGATGCGCTGGAGCGCACGATTGTGCTGCATGGCGATGGGCTGGATTCGACCTTGCTGGCCGAGGCCAATATCAGCCGCGCCGATGCGATCCTGTGTGTGACCGATGACGACAAAACCAACATGCTGGCCGCCGTGCGTGCCAAAACCGAAGGCTGCCCGATGGCCATCGCGCTGATCAATGACCCGACCCTGACCACCATGATGGGGCCGTTGGGGATTGATGCCTATATCAACCCGCGCGCGACCACTGTGTCCTCGATCCTGCGACATATTCGGCATGGCCGGGTGCGGGGTGTCTATTCGATCGGGGATGCCGAGGCCGAGATGATCGAGGCCGAAGTGCTGTCGACCTCGCCCATTGCGGGCCAGCGGGTGCGCGACATTGATTTCCCCGAAGGTGTGCTGGTCGGTGGTATCCTGAAGGGCGATCGCGTGGTCAAACCCGGCAGCGATACGCGCGTGGACGAAGGCGATGTGATCTGTCTGTTCTCGATGGCCTCGGATGTCCCCGAGGTGGAACGACTGCTGCAAGTCTCGATCGATTTCTTCTAAGCCATGTGGGACCAGCTGCGAAACCAACCGCTGTTTTTGCTGCTGATGGGGATCGGCGCCCTGTCCATGTATCTGCCCGCAGCCCATGCGCTGGCGGTGGATGATTTTTTCCAGGCGCGCACGTTCTTCTATTCTGGAACGCTGTTTTTGTTGGCAGTCAGCCTGGTGGCAATGGCAATGTGGGGACGCCAGCGCAAACGCGGCACCATGGGCGATCTGCTGGCGCTGTTTGCCTGTTTCGTGGTTCTGCCGGTGATGTTGGCGGTGCCGCTGTATGAAACCATCCGCACCACCAGTTTCCTGAATGCCTATGTCGAAATGGTGTCCAGCCTGACCACCACCGGGGCGACCTTGTTTGACGCGGATCGGCTGAGCTCGACCCAGCATTTGTGGCGCGCACAGGTCGGTTGGCTGGGCGGGCTGCTGATGTGGATTGCGGCTGCGGCCATTCTGGCGCCGCTGAACCTGGGGGGCTTCGAGGTCACGGCCTCGGCCGAACCGGGGCAGGGCGAGGGGCCGGGGCGGGGGTTGGATACCAGCGATCCACAGCGGCGCATCCTCAGGATTTCGGCGCAGCTGATCCCGATCTATGGCGGGCTAACGCTGGCTTTGTGGATCATGATGGTCATCAGTGGCGACCGTCCCCTGGTGGCGCTGTGCCATGCGATGTCTGTGATGGCGACCAGTGGCATTTCTCCGATCGCGGGGGCGCAGGCCGGGGGCTCGGGCATTCCGGGCGAAATCGTGATGGCGTTGTTCATGCTGTTCGCCCTGTCGCGTCTGACGTTTTCCAGTGACACCATCACCACCGCCCGTCGAGGCATTCATACCGACCCCGAATTCCGTCTGGGCATGATGATCGTGATCGCCGTGCCTGTGCTGCTGTTCCTGCGCCATTGGTGGGGGGCCGAGGCCGTGGACGGCACCCAAGCGGGCGGGGTTATGATCGCCTTGCGGGCCTTCTGGGGCAGCATATTCACCGCACTGTCCTTTCTTAGCACGACAGGGTTTATCAGCGCGCAATGGGATACGGCGCAGCTTTGGTCGGGCATGTCGACGCCCGGTCTGATTTTTCTGGGGCTCGCGCTGATCGGGGGTGGGGTTGCGACCACGGCCGGAGGCGTCAAGCTGCTGCGCGTCTGGGCGCTGTACCTGAACGGTCTGCGCGAGATGGATCGGCTGGTGCATCCGTCCTCGGTGGGGCGCAGCACCGGAGTGTCGCGCCGCATTCGCAAAAAAGGCGCCTATATCGCCTGGATCTTCTTTATGCTTTTTGCGCTGTCATTGTCCGGCTTCACGGTGATTTTTGCCGGCCTGGGGCTGAGCTTTGAGAACGCGATTATCCTGTCGATCTCTGCCCTGTCCACCACCGGCCCGCTGGTCGTGATCGCACCAGAAGACAGTTTCAGCCTGCTGGAGCTGGCGGGCTCGGCCAAGCTGGCATTCTGCGCGGCGATGATCCTGGGGCGGCTGGAAATGCTGGCCATTATTGCGCTGCTGACCAGTGATGTTTGGCGTAGTTGACAGTGCCAAGCAGTTCACAAGGTAACTATTTTACTTTTGGGCTGGTAACTCGGTTCTGGCCGCGACATACTTAGCCTTAGAACACCAGGGTCGGTCCGCGACTCTGCGCAAGAACAAAGGTTTATTCCATGGCTTCCGATAAGCAAAACTTGCAAGACGCGTTTCTGAATCACACGTGGAAGACCAAAATTCCGGTCACTATTTTCCTGATCAACGGTGTCAAATTGCAGGGTGTTATCACCTGGTTTGACAATTTTTGTGTGTTGCTGCGCCGCGATGGCCAGTCCCAGTTGGTCTACAAGCATGCGATCTCGACCATTATGCCGTCGCAGCCGATCAACCTGTATGACGGTGACGACGCCAATTGATGACGCATGACAAGGAGGCAACCCTCGCCTGGGTTCTGCATCCTGACATCAAATCCGAACGTGAACGGCGCGATCCGGCCTTTGCGCTGGACGAGGCCGTTTCTCTGGCTGCGGCGCTCCCTGACCTCGAGGTCGTGGGGGCGGAAACCGTGCGCGTTCAGCGGCCTCAGCCGGGGCTGTTCTTTGGCTCGGGCAAGATCGAGGAGCTAAAGGCCAAGCTGAAGGCCGCCGAGGTCGAGCTGGTACTGATCGATGGCCCCGTCACGCCCGTGCAGCAGCGCAATCTGGAAAAAGAGTGGAAGGTGAAGCTCTTGGATCGGACCGGTCTGATCCTCGAGATTTTCAGCGACCGCGCCCGCACCCGTGAAGGCGTGTTGCAGGTGGAAATGGCCGCGCTGTCCTATCAACGGACCCGTCTGGTGCGCGCCTGGACCCACCTGGAGCGTCAGCGGGGCGGTTTGGGCTTTGTCGGCGGACCTGGTGAGACCCAGATCGAGGCGGACCGCCGCGCTATTGATGAACAGCTGACGCGCCTGCGTCGGCAGCTGGCCAAGGTGGTGAAAACCCGCGAATTGCACCGGGCCTCGCGCGCCAAGGTGCCGTATCCGATCGTGGCGCTGGTGGGCTATACCAACGCCGGAAAATCCACGCTTTTCAATCGCTTGACGGGTGCCGAGGTGATGGCCAAGGATATGCTCTTTGCCACGCTGGACCCCACGATGCGGCGTGTTCAGCTGCCCGATGGCGGCCCCGAGGTGATCCTGTCGGACACGGTGGGATTCATCAGCGATCTGCCCACCGAACTGGTGGCTGCGTTCCGCGCGACGCTGGAAGAGGTGCTTTCGGCCAACCTGATCCTACATGTCCGCGACATCTCGCATTCCGAGACGGATAATCAGGCCAAGGATGTGCACGAAATCATGGATTCGCTGGGCGTCCCCGAGGACGTGCCCGTGTTAGAGCTGTGGAACAAGATCGACAATTTCGACGATGAAACTCGCGCCGCCCACATGTCCCGTGCCGCGCGCGAGGATGATATCTTTGCGATTTCGGCGATCACCGGCGAGGGGCTGTCAGAGCTGATGGAGCGCATCACCCGCGCGCTTGAGGCCGAACATCACATCAGCGAGCTCCACCTGACCTTCGCCGAAGGACGCAAGCGGGCCTGGCTGTTCGAACAGGAACTGGTCGAGGCAGAGACCCAGGACGACACCGGGTTCAACCTGACGGTTCGCTGGACAAACCGGCAGGAAAAACGCTTTCGCGAGATGTAGTTACGGGGCGCTCTTTACGAGCTGTTCTTTACGGGGCAGGGCGCAGCATCGTCACCCCCACCGAGGCCGCGCGCGCGAGATCCACATCCAGCGACATCGGGATGTATTCGCCGCGCCGCCATAGCTCGCCCAGATCGTCATAATGGCGCGACAGGAAATGCCCCGACTGGCCGGTCGACGTGATGAAAACTGAACTGTCTGGATCGGCGAAATCATAGACCCCGCGATAGCCTGCGCCGTGGACGTTCTGGAACGGCGCACTGTCCTCGCCACTGGTTTTGCCGCGCATCAGGGTGTGATCCCCGCCGCTGGTGGATTGGCGGATATTGACGAAGAAGCGCATCAAAGGCACCTCGCCCAGGATCGGGTGGTCATGGGTGGCCTGGTGCGCGTCGCCCCAGCGCAGCGATTCCAGCTGCGATCCATAGCGTTCCTCGATCCAGATAATTGCGTCATCCAGCGCCATCCGCGCCAGATCTGAACATGTCTCGACCGGGGCGGATTGCAGCACATCGCACCAGACCGAGGCACCGTTCACATCCTTGTAGACCCGCTCGATAAACAGGGGTTCGACATGGGTGAATTCTTTGGCTAGCGGTCCCAGTTCGTCCCGGATCAGGCGGGCTTGCAAGGCACGGACCCAGGCCGAGTAGATCAGCGGCTCGGGGGCGTGTTCGTACATCTCGCCGTTCCATTCGGCCAGCAATGTCAGGGCGCGCTGGCGTTGGCGTTCGGGGGTGCCATCGGGGGCGGCCTGACCAGTGAACCACAGATCCGCTGCAATCAGCGGCAGTATCGTGCGCGCGGCGGGGCTGACGGTATCCAGTTGCGCCTCGATAAAGCTGTCGCGGGTGTGGACCTGACGCGACTGCATCAGGCGCTGCCAGCGTTGCACCCGTTGCGAGTCGGACCAATCAAAGCTGACATGCAAAGGAAAGGGGCGGTCGACGGTTTTATTGTTGGTATTGCCGACAATTCCGCCCAGCGGTTGCAGGAATTCGGGGTTCGCGGCATAGGCGCTGTGCCCTTGCCACCGGTTTTCCTGAAGCCAGCCGGGTGAGGGCATGCGCCCCTGGCTTTGATGGCGGGCCGAGCGGCGCGGCATCGCTCCCACGGTTTTCATGGCGATCTGGTCACTGTCCACCATGGTCACGTTTTGCGAGGGCGCCACATAGGGGCGCAGAGCCGACAGGGCCTCTTGGACCGATTTGGCATACATCAGCCCGACACCGGCGCTGAGCGTCGTGTCATTGTCGCCAAGCGCGGTCCAGGCGATGCTGGCCACGTGGCCGGGCGGGGTGATCGTGCCCAGATTGGCGTGGCTGCCGGGCAGGACGGGGCCATTCTCGGTCCAGCGCAGGGTGATGGTGACGGGTTCGGAATCCTTGATCTGGATGATGGATTTGCGGGTCCTGAAGGGTTTGAACCCAGTAGGTGTCTGATATTGCTCGGGATTGTCTGGGTTCAGGCGCTCGATATAGACATCCAGATCATCCATGTAAGACGAGGTCACGCCCCAGCCCAGATCCTCGCTGCGGCCCGACTGGACCGTGGGAATACCGGGAATGGTGGCGCCGATCACGCCGCCGTCATGCAGTTGAAGGCGCGCCAGATACCAGATGGTCGGCGCGCTGAACCCCAGATGCGGATCGTTGGCCAACAAGGTTCCCCCGGCCGCTGAACGATGCTTGGCCGCCGCCCAGGCGTTTGACGCGCCGGCCAGCTCTTTGCGCGGGAAAGGCGAGAGCTGGTCGCTGATCCGGTGTCCTTCGGCATAGCGAGGCAAGGGCGTGTCGAACAAACTGGCATAAGAGGCCAGCGCTGCAACGCCACTGCCCGGGGCATCGGGCAGGATGTCGGCCAGACGATCCGCATCCGGCAGCAACAAAGAGGTCCGCGCCCGCAGGACCTCGGTTTCCAGCTGGCCCGACAGTTGCACGGACATCAATTTGACAATGGCCAGCGAATCCGCAGGGGTCCACGGGGCGATCGGCGCGTTGAACAGGAACATTTCGGGCGCGCCACGGCCCAGGGCATCACGGTTGATTTCGTTGACACGGGCGTTCACTCCGGCGGCATAGGCGGTCAGGGCCCCTTGCGTGCGCGCGTCTTGCGCGCTGACAGACCGTTGGGCCGCGCTGTACAGATCAAACCGGCGCAACAGCTTGTCGATTTCCACCGTGCGGGCGCCGAAAACCTCGGACAGGCGACCCTGGACCGTGCGGCGCATCACCGTCATCTGCCACAGCCGGTCCTGCGCATGGGCATAGCCCAGACCAAAGAACACATCCCCATCCGTCGCCCCAAAGATATGAGGCACATTGGCGTTGTCGCGCACGATCTCGACCGGGGCGGAAATCCCGCGGACCTCTAGGGATTTGGTATAGTCAGGCAGCGAGCGCGAGGCGAGATAATAGATCACCAGAACGACCATCACCGCCAGCACAATCAACACGCTGGACAGTCGGAACAACCAAGTAATGAATAACGCCATTTTGCGGTGAGTCCCCGTTCGCCCTTGCCTTTGTTCTGATAGCTAGCCACAAACTTGGGTGAATACAAATGCTAGGGAGTGTGACATGGCGAAAGTGGCGTTTCTGGGCCTTGGGGTGATGGGCTATCCGATGGCGGGTCATCTGGCCAGGGCTGGGCACGAGGTGGTGGTCTATAACCGCACCGCCGCCAAGGCCGAGGCCTGGGTGGCCGAGTATGGGGGCGCAATAGGCCTGACCCCGCGCGAGGCCGCACAGGGCTGCGATTTCGTGATGGCTTGTGTTGGAAATGACGATGATCTGCGCTCGGTCTGTGTGGGGGAGGACGGCGCCTTTGCGGGCATGTCGGACGACGCGGTTTTTGTGGATCACACAACGGTGTCAGCGGCCGTTACCCGGGACTTGGCCGGGCAAGGCGTGGCCTTTGTCGACGCGCCCGTGTCCGGCGGGCAGGCCGGGGCCGAGAATGGCCAGCTGGTGGTGATGTGCGGGGGTGATCAGGCTGCCTATGATAAGGCTGAGCCGGTGATCGACGCCTATGCCAAGATGTGTAAACGCCTGGGCGAAAGCGGCATGGGGCAGATGTGCAAGATGGTGAACCAGATTTGTATCGCGGGTCTGGTGCAGGGCCTGTCCGAAGGGCTGCATTTCGCCGAAAAGGCCGGTCTGGACGGGCGCGCCGTGGTCGAGGTGATCGGCGGAGGCGCGGCGGGCAGCTGGCAGATGGTGAACCGCTATGAAACCATGCTGGATGATGAGTTCGAGCACGGGTTTGCCGTGGACTGGATGCGCAAGGATCTGGGGATCTGCCTGTCCACCGCCGACGAGATTGAAGCCAGCCTGCCGGTGACCGCTTTGGTGGATCAGTTCTATAAGGATGTCCAGAAACTGGGCGGGGCGCGCTGGGATACTTCGAGTTTGATCAAACGCTTGCGGGCGCTGGATTGATTTTGACCGGGTTGGGGGCGCTGCCCCCCGGCCTGCGGCCTCCCCCCGGGGTATTTGGGCCAAGAAAAAGCGGGCTTAGTGCGGGGCGGTTTTCGAGAACAGGTGAATCACCAGAATGCCCGTCAGGATGAGGCCCATGCCCAGGATCGCGGGCAGGTCGAGTTTTTGTCCGAAAATGGTCAGGCCGATCAGGGCGATCAGCACGATGCCAAGGCCGCTCCAGATGGCATAGACCACGCCGACGGGCATGGTTTTCAGGGTGAGCGAGAGCAGCCAGAAGCTGAGCGCATAGGCCACCACAACAAGCACTGAGGGCCAGAACCGGGTGAATTGCTGGCTGGCTTGCAGGGCGGTGGTGCCGATGGTTTCAGCGGCGATGGCCAGGAACAGGATCAGATAGGTTTGCATGGGGTTAGATCTCGTCCGGGTTGCGCAGGTCGATCTGGCGCATTCTGAGCAGGACCAGAAACGCCGCTGTGGCCGAGATCAGGATGCCGATGGTCAGGGGCAGCGGTGTGTTGGAAAAGCTGAGCCCCACGGGGATGGCCAGGCCTGCGGCGATCACGGTGGCGACGGCGCCCGACACACTGGCCGCGATTCCTGCGATATGGCCCATGGGCTCCATCGTGATGGCGTTCAGGTTGCCCAATGTCAGGCCGATCTGGAAAAACACCGAGGTCATCCAGGCCAGAAACAGATAGAACATCGCGTTGGGGAAATATCCCGAAAGCCAGGCCAGCGTGATCAGCAGCGACAGGACCATCTGGATGCCAAGGGCGATGGTCGCCAGGTTTCGCATGCCGTAGCGAACCACCAGGGCCGCGTTCAGAATATTCCCGCTGGCGGCCAGCAGCGCCATCCCAGCGAACCAATAGGGAAACGAGGCGGTCTTGGCGAATACCACGTCAAAGATGGGCTGAATCAGGCTGATGGTCATGAACAGGATGGCGAAACACAGGGTCTGCGCCAGGATGGACAGGCGCACGCGGGGGTGGGCGAACATCTCTTGGATCGCGGCCCACATATCGGCGGGGCGGAGCGAGCGGCGCTTGTCCAGGGGCAGGGATTCGGGTTGGCGGATGGCCAGCCAGGCAGCGGCGACGCCTGCAAACAGGATAAAGGTCAGGAAAATCGCGCGCCATCCGGCAAATGCGATGATGATCGACCCCAGCAGAGGCGCAACAGCGGGGAACAGCGTGAACACCATCATCACAAAGGACATGATCCGTGCCATCTCGCGGCCTGAATATAGGTCTCGGATAATGGCCAGCCCCACGACACGAGGCGCAGCGGCGCCGACACCGCCAAGAAAGCGGGCGAACAGGACCAGCTCCAGCCCCTGCGCGACAAAGGCCAGCGCAGCCCCCAGGATATACAGGCCCGCCCCGGCCAGGATGACAGGTTTGCGCCCAAAGCGATCTGACAGTGGCCCAGTGAAAAATGTGCCCGCCCCCATGCCCAGCACAAAGCTGGTCAGGATCAACTGAGCGCGGTTGACGTCATTGGGGCTGAGCTCGGCTGCGATCTCGGGCAGGGCGGGCAGCATGGAATCGATGGAAAAGGCGATCGTCGCGAAGAGCATCGCCAGCAGGGCAATGAACTCGACACGAGACAGCGCAGGGCGCGGGGTCATGGCAGGTGTCCTGGGTTGTGTCCGCCCGCGCTAGCATGTTTTGCACGACCGGGCCAGATGTGAGGACTACGGTAGTGTGGAAAGTTAACGAATTAACGACGTCGGCGCCTGCGCCCGCCGGTGCCTTCGGCTTTGACGTTGAAGCTGACGTTTGGCAGGTCAACCACTTGTGCCAGTTCCGGAAAGGGCTCGGTCGCGTGAGGGATGGCGTTGGCGGCGACGAAATGTTCCTGGAACCGTGGCTCGATCGCGGTTTCGATCTTGGTGATCTGATGCACGGTCTGTTCGATCTCGGCGCGCGCTGCGATATTGCACAGGGCGATCCGCGCACCGGTGCCCGCAGCATTGCCCGCGCTTTGAACTTTATCCAGCGGCACATCAGGGATCATGCCCAGCACCATCGCGTGTTTGGGGCTGATATGGGCGCCGAACGCCCCGGCCAGCACCACGCGATCCACCTTGTTAACGCCCATTTCGTCCATCAGCAGCCGCGCCCCGGCATAGAGCGCGGATTTGGCCAGCTGGATGGCGCGGATGTCGCCTTGGGTGACGGTGATCAAAGGGCCGCCATCCGCCGTGCCGTCATGGATGACATAAGCATGGGTACGCCCTTCGGCGATGCAGCGGGGGGTGCCAGTTTGGTCGGCCGAGCCGATCAGGCCCGAGGGATCCAACAGGCCCGCGATGCGCATTTCGGCCACGGCCTCGATGATGCCCGAGCCACAAATACCGGTGATCCCCGTCGCGGCGGCGGCCTGGGCAAAGCCCGGATCATCCGACCACATATCCACGCCGATGATGCGGAACCGGGGCTCTTTGGTGGTGGGGTCGATCTCGATCCGTTCGATGGCGCCGGGGGCCGCGCGCTGGCCGCTGCTGATCTGGGCGCCCTCGAATGCGGGGCCCGTGGGGGACGAGCACGCCAGCACCCGTTCGGTATTGCCCAGCAGGATTTCCGCGTTGGTGCCAACATCAACAATAAGCGCCAGGTCTTTGGATTTATTGGGTTCTTCGGACAAGGCAACAGCGGCGGCATCTGCGCCCACATGGCCGGCGATACAGGGCAGAACATAGACCTGCGCGCGTGGGTTCAGGGCGGTCAGATCCAGCTGCGCAGCGGGCAGCGACAGGCTGTCAGAGGTTGCCAGCGCAAAGGGGGCCTGGCCCAGCTCGACCGGATCGATGCCCAGCAGCAGGTGGTGCATCACCGGGTTGCAGACAAAGGTCGCCTCGATCAGCAGGGCCGGATCAATCTGCGCCTCGGTGCACAGCGCGGCGGCCAGCTCGTTCAAAGCGGTGCGCACGGCGGTGGTCATTTCAGCATCGCCACCGGGGTTCATCATGGCATAGGAGACGCGGCTCATGAGGTCTTCGCCAAAGCGGATCTGCGGATTCATCAGGCCCGAGGAGGCAATGACCTCGCCGGTTTGCAGATCGCACAGATGCGCCGCGATGGTGGTCGAGCCCAGATCAATCGCCAGCCCGTACAGACCGCTGTCATGCAGGCCGGGCCAGAGCTCGATCAGGTGCGGCGCGGTGCCGGTATGATCGTGGTGCAGGGCGACGGTGATCTGCCAGTTACCCTTGCGCAGGGTGGGTTGCAGTTTGGACAGGATGGACAGATCGGCGCGCAGGTCCTGGATCTGCCACTGGTCGCGCAGAGCGGATTTCAGGCGTTCGAAATCGCCGGTGGGCACGTGCATGTCGGGCTCGGACACCTCGATGAAATAGAGCCGCGTGGCCGGGTCCATGGTGATGGCGCGCGCGCTGGCGGCCTTGCGGATCACCTGTTTGTGGACCTGGGATTCAGGGGGCACGTCAATGACGATATCGCCCTGAACCGTGGCCTGACAGCCCAGGCGGCGGCCCTTGGTCAGCCCGCGTTTGTCGTCATAGCGTTGCTCGACCGCGTTCCAGTCGGACAGCGCGGTGTCGTGCACGGTGACGCCGTGTTTGGGGAATTCACCATAAGAGGGGGTGATCTGGCATTTAGAACAGATGCCCCGCCCGCCGCAGACCGAATCCAGATCGACGCCCAACTGGCGGGCTGCGGTCAGAACGGGCGTGCCCACCGGAAAACGGCCACGTTTGCCAGAGGGGGTAAAGATAACGAGAGGATCGGACATGGATCAGGCCTTGGGTGTTCGCGTTGCGGCGGATCATAGGGCCTGCGCGGGCGAAGGAAAGCCGGGAAACGGCATTTGCGGCGCGCGCTGCGTCATCGTTGGTATGGGTCGCTGGGGAAGGATGCCTCCGGCGGGAGTATTTGGGCGAGCAAAGAAAGGGTTAGCGGTGGCCCTTGGCGTGGAAGATGAAGCCCAGCGTGTTGAGCAAGATCTGGGCGGCGAGGATGGCGGTCGAGCCGGTTGGGTCGTAGTCGGGGGCGACCTCGACCAGGTCGATGCCGATGATGTCGTGGTTTCGGGCGACCTGTTGGAGCAGCTCGAGCACCTCGTAGTAGAGGAATCCGCCATGGCTGGGGGTGCCGGTGCCCGGTGCGATGGAGGGGCAGAAGGCATCGATATCAAGGGTGATGTAGACCGGTGTTTTCGCCGGGAGGCGCGCGGCGAGGTCTTGGGGGCCGAGTTTGCGGGCCTGGCGCACGGACAGGATATCCGAGCCCATCTGGCGCGCGTCCTCGTAGCCTTCGCGCGCGGTGGAGGAGACATTGCGGATGCCGACCTGGGTCAGGCCGGTGACGTAGGGAAGCTCGGCTGCGCGGCGCATGGGGTTGCCGTGACCATGGCGCACCCCGTGGCGTTCATCGACGAAATCCAGGTGGGCGTCGATTTGCAGGACATGGAAATCGCCCTGTGTGTCAAAGGCGCGCAAGCAGGGGATGTTGATCGAGTGATCCCCGCCGATGGTGACGGGCAGGGCACCGGCCCTGAGGGCAGCGCGCACGGCGGTTTCGATATTGGCATGGCTGGCTTCGGTGTCGGTGTGGACGATGTCCGCGTCTCCCATGTCGACGATCCGGACCGATCCGGGCAGATAGGTGGCGTCATCCTCGTGATCATAGGCTCCGGCGTGGCCAAAGCTGAACAGGGTCGAGGCCTCGCGCACCGCACGGGGGCCAAACCGGGCGCCCGAGCGCCACTGCGTGCCGAAATCGAAGGGCGCGCCGATGATGGCCACGTCGGCCTCGAGCTGGTCCCATTCGGGCTGATAGGGGCGTTTGCCGAAGGTCGCGATGCCGACAAATGGCAGGTCCAGCCTGCCGCTTTCATATCCGTGTGCCATGAGAACCTCTTGAGAACCGCGTGCTGCTTGGGGGTAGAATGGCGGGGGTGGGGCCTGCAAACAAGCGTATCAAGCGGCATAAACCGGTCACGAAACGTCAGTTGGGGCTTTTCTTTCCTGCGGATGCATGAGATAGGGACGTGCCAACACCGATCCCCATTTTCCCGGAGTCCCCTATGGAAATTCGTGAGGCCCTAACCTTCGATGATGTTCTTCTGGTTCCTGCTGCGTCGAGCGTTCTGCCGTCGACCGCAGACACGCGGACACGCGTGACGAACTCGATTGCGCTGAATATCCCTCTGCTGAGTTCTGCGATGGATACCGTCACGGAATCGCGCATGGCGATTGCCATGGCGCAGGCCGGTGGCATGGGCGTGATTCACAAGAACCTGACCGTGGATGAACAGGCGCGCGAGGTTCGCCGGGTCAAGCGGTTTGAATCCGGGATCGTTTATAACCCGGTGACGCTGCGGGTGGATCAGACGCTGGCGGACGCCAAGGCCTTGGTCGAGCGCTATAACTTCACCGGTTTCCCGGTTGTCGATGAAAATGGCCTGGTTGTGGGTATTTTGACCAACCGGGATATGCGGTTTGCCAGTTCGGATGACATGCCCGTGTCGGAGATGATGACCAGCAATGATCTGGCCATGTTGGCGGAACCTGCTGATCTGGACGAGGCCAAGAGCCTGATGAAGGCCCGCCGCATCGAAAAGCTGTTGGTACATGATGGCCAGGGCAAACTGACGGGCCTGCTGACGCTGAAAGACACCGAAATGGCGGTGCTGAACCCCACGGCGTGTAAGGACCAGCTGGGCCGTCTGCGTGTGGCGGCGGCCACTGGTGTTGGCGAGGCGGGCTTTGAACGCTCCGAGGCTTTGGTGGATGCAGGGGTCGACATTCTGGTTGTCGATACTGCGCATGGCCATTCCGAGGGCGTTCTGGAGGCCGTCAAACGGGCCAAGAGCCTGTCCAACGAAGTGCAGGTCGTGGCGGGCAACGTGGCCACCGGCGAGGCCACCAAGGCGCTGATCGACTCGGGCGCGGATGCGGTGAAGGTCGGGATCGGACCGGGCTCGATCTGTACCACGCGGATGGTGGCCGGTGTGGGTGTGCCCCAGCTGACCGCGATCATGGATTGTGCCAAGGCCGCCGGGGATACCCCGGTGATTGCCGATGGCGGCATCAAGTTCTCGGGCGACTTTGCCAAGGCCATTGCGGCGGGGGCATCCTGCGCCATGGTCGGCTCGATGATCGCGGGCACCGATGAAAGCCCGGGGGAGGTGATCCTTTACCAGGGTCGTTCGTTCAAATCCTATCGCGGTATGGGCAGCTTGGGCGCAATGGCGCGTGGCTCGGCCGATCGCTATTTCCAGAAGGACGCGGCCAGCGACAAACTGGTGCCCGAAGGGATCGAAGGCCAGGTGCCCTATAAAGGCCCAGCTGGCACCGTGATCCACCAGCTGGTGGGCGGTCTGCGCGCGGCCATGGGCTATACTGGTAATGCCACCGTGGACGAGATGCGCAAGAACAGCAATTTCGTGAAAATCACTGGTGCGGGTCTGAAGGAAAGCCATGTGCATGACGTTCAGATCACCCGCGAAAGCCCGAACTACCGGATCGGCTGATTTGGCATGACCCCTGCGGCGCGACTACAGGCGGCGGCCGAGATTCTGGATCTGATCCTGGATGGCGCGCCCGCAGAAAAGACCTTGACCGGCTGGGCGCGGCGCTCGCGTTTTGCCGGGTCCAAGGACCGTGCCGCGATCCGGGATCACGTGTTCGAGGCGCTGCGGTGCCGACGCTCTTTCGCGGCTTTGGGCGGCGCAGAAACCGGCCGTGGGCTGATGATCGGCGCGCTGCGGGCCGGTGGGCAAGAGCCCGAAGACTTCTTTACCGGTCAGGGCCATGCGCCAGCCCCGCTGTCCGAGGCAGAACAAAACACGCGCCCACCGAACCAGGCCGAGGCGATGAACCTGCCCGATTGGCTGATCCCACTGTTTCAGGACAGCCTGCAGGACAAGGCCCAGGCGGTCTGCGACACGCTGCAACATCGCGCGCCGGTGATGTTGCGGGTGAATCTGCGCAAAGCCACGCGGGACCAGGCCATTGCCCGCTTGTCGCAAGAGGACATCGCGGCGCATGTGGCAGAGATCTCGCCGACAGCTCTGATTGTCACCGAAGGCGCGCGGAAAGTCAGCCAATCGAGTGTGTTCAAAGATGGCTGGATTGAATTGCAGGATGGTGGATCGCAGGCTCTGATCGACCGGGTGCCGTTGCGGGACGGGCACAACATTCTGGACTATTGCGCCGGGGGCGGGGGCAAGACTCTGGCGATGGCCGGGCGGGTACAGGGGAAATTCTGCGCTTATGACGCGAATCCTGGTCGCTTGAAGGACCTTCCAAACCGTGCCAAACGGGCCGGGGTGTCCGTTCGCCTGCTTGAAAGCGCGCAGCTGAAAACACAGGCGCCCTATGATGTCGTCCTGTGCGATGTTCCGTGTTCGGGTAGCGGATCCTGGCGCCGCTCTCCTGAGGGGAAATGGGCCCTGACACCCAAGGGACTTGCGGATCTGAACGCAACCCAGTCCGATATTCTGGATAAAACACAACAGCTTGTCGCAGATTCAGGCGCGTTGATCTATGCGACCTGCTCGGTTCTAAGCTCCGAGAACCAAAATCAGATCGCGGCATTCCAGACGCGAAACCCCGGCTGGACTCTTGTATGGCAGCAGGCCTGGCTGCCAGGACCGCAAAACGATGGCTTCTATGCGGCATGCTTGACCAGAAATGCTGAATAATTCTACCTTTAAGGGAATGTGTTCTGATTAAGGGTGGATTAACCGTTGCGCGCCGAGACTGTAGCAACGTGGAATCAGCATATGGCAAGGTAAATGAGTGTTTCAGCACAAGCCGCACCTGGTTTGGGCGGGCGTATAAACGCGCGGCAAGTTTTCGCTCTGCTAGTGGGCGCTGGATTGTGTGCGTTTGCGTCGACACAGGTCGAACAAGGGCTGACCGGGCAGGCGTTGTTGTCCTTGGCCGTCGGACTCAGCACGGCGGGGGGGCTGTTTGCGCTGCTCTATCTGCGCGCGCGACATCGTGCGCGCCTGCACCGTTCGATCATCAGCGCCTATTTGGCAAGCGATTCCAGCTACTGTTTTGTCACGGATGATATTGGGCGCATCACATTTGCGAACCAGGCCGCCAAGGAGGGGCTGTCACCAGAAGACGGTCAGACGCTGGCAAATGTTCTGAAGGATCTGATGGGCAATCCGGGCACCTTGTTGACGCGCATGCAAATTCGCGCGCTGGACACTGGCGGTGCGACCGAGGATGTCACCACGCGGCGCGGACATTTGTGGCTAAAGGCCACCGCGCTGGGAAAACAGGAAATTGCCTGGCGTATTGACGAAACACGCGAGGCGCCGCTGCGCGCGGGGCGTGGACCAAGTCTGCCGACGGTGACGATCGGGCGTCGAAATGCGGTGCTGTCGATGAACGACTCGGCGCGGCAATTCGTCGGGGACCGAGCGCGCACTTTGTTGGATGTCTTTCCAGAAGGTGTGCCCGAGCATGGTCAGATCTGTGTCGCGCGCAATGGGGAAACCCTGCACCCCTGTGCGGTCGCCGAAACCGTCACGCATCCAGGGCGCCGAGAGTTCGTGTTCCTTCCCATTAGCGTTTCCGAGTTTGCCGATGCGTCTGAATGGTCAGCTTTTGATCGTCTGCCCGTCGCGGTTCTCAGACTGGAAGATGACGGTCAGATCGTTCAATCGAACCGGTTGGCGCGCGAATTGCTTCATCTCGAAACGACTCAGGGGCAATCGCTACAAGGGATATTAGAAGGTTTAGGCCGGCCGATCAGCGATTGGCTGACTGATGCGTCCTTGGGAAAGTACCTAAACAAATCCGAGTTTTTACGCCTAAAAAACAATGACGTAGAGGTGTTTTTACAGGTTTCGCTCGGGCGTATTTCCACACCGGAGGGCAAACATGCGCTGGTTGCGGTCCTGCATGACGCGACCGAGCTCAAAAGCCTGGAGGCCCAGTTCGTTCAAAGCCAGAAAATGCAGGCGATCGGCCAGTTAGCGGGCGGAGTGGCACATGATTTCAATAACTTGCTCACGGCTATCTCGGGCCATTGTGATTTACTACTGCTCAGGCACGATCAAGAAGACACAGATTTCGCTGACCTCGTGCAGATCTCTCAGAATGCCAATCGTGCGGCGGCTTTGGTCGGTCAGCTACTTGCGTTCTCGCGAAAACAGACATTGCGTCCCGAGACCTTGGATTTGCGCGATACGCTTTCGGATCTCACCCATTTGTTGAACCGCTTGGTAAGTGAAAAAGTAACGCTGACATTTAGCCATGATCCCATTCTGATGCCGGTTCGCGCTGATAAACGCCAGTTCGAACAGGTCCTTATGAACTTGGTCGTGAACGCCCGCGACGCCATGCCAGAGGGCGGAGAGATCCGTATCGAAACGAGTGGTCAGACTTTGGAAAAAGAGCTGCGCCGAGATCGGGCAACTGTCCCGCCGGGCGACTACGTCAGCGTGCGAGTTTCCGATCAGGGATGCGGCATTCCTCAGGACAAATTGCAGAAGGTTTTTGAACCTTTCTATACGAGCAAACGAACAGGAGAAGGTACAGGGCTTGGTCTCTCAACAGCCTATGGAATCATCAAGCAAAGTGGTGGCTTCATCTTTATCGACAGCATCGTAGGTCAGGGCACTGTGTTTACAATCCTGTTGCCAGCGCATCGCGAGAAACCACCCCAAAAAGTTCAGCAGCCCGTAACGGAGAAGCCAAAAAACAATATGCATCGAGACGAAGGCGTGGTTCTTTTGGTTGAAGACGAAGCACCGGTCCGCGCTTTTGCTTCGCAAGCGTTAAAACTTCGCGGTTATACCGTGATCGAGGCCGGCACGGGGGAAGAAGCGATTGATGTGCTCAGTGACGCGCATCTGCATGTCGATCTGTTCATTAGCGATGTGATTATGCCCGGTATGGATGGCCCAAGCTGGGTCAGACAGGCGCGAAAATCACGACCTGATACCCGCGTTGTCTTTGTTTCCGGATATGCCGAGGATGCGTTGGATGATAGCGCTGAACCAGTCAGCAACTCGGTCTTCCTGCCCAAACCGTTTTCGCTGAACGACCTGTTGGAGACCGTTCATGATCAAATGTCATGAGTGTGTAGACGCGCCTTCCCAAAGCTCGAATTCCTCCGCCCGTTTTCGGCGCAATCGTCTTTCCGTGGCGGGGGTTAATTCCAGTTCCATCTGAGGGGACACGTTCGCGCGGTTCAAATCGAACCGATACTCTAGGCGCTCTTCGAGAAATTTCTGGAGTCCGGCCTGATCTTCGTAGCGAAACAGGTGATTGACGCGGACGCCGTTTGGGCGGGGCTCCAGAAACTTTGCCTGGCTTCCCACATTCGCGAATCCTGCTGGCGATCCCTTAATGTACTCAAGCACAAAGTCATCAAAAGTGACCTCATGAGTTGCATTCGGATGGCCCAACATGAACGGACGACGTCGGTATCTATACCAGCTTCCAAGCCAGCTTATCGGTTCACGCACAACCGCAAGCGTTTCAAACCCTTCGCCACCCACTTTTTCAAACATTGGCCGAAAGAACCGATTGTAGCGGTATAGCGGGGCATGTTTTAACTCGGGCGGGTCACTGACAACCATGTCCGCCCGTTGCGCAAGCGCTTCGTGATAGGCCGTCGTACCCGTTTTGGGAACAGACAGGAACACAAGCTTTTCTTTCCAAAACATCAACATAGATCTGTTTCCATTCTCAGGGGGCGCTTCTTGTGCGCGTGTTTACTGAAACTTAACGACCGCACGCCAAATTAAAATCAGAAAATTTTGATTGAAATGTTCCTGCTTTGTGCTCATGATGCATCTAGGAACACATGGGGAACAAACGTGATGATTGCCGCAAGGCAGAACGTGTGGGATAAGGATGTGAACAATGGCAACGGCAGATCTTCTTTCGATGGATAGTAAACGCAACGCGGACAAACAAAAGGCACTGGATAGTGCGCTTTCCCAGATCGAGCGCCAGTTTGGCAAAGGGTCGATCATGAAACTGGGGGGCGAAAACGCCGTTCAAGAGATCGAGGCAACGTCGACCGGATCGCTCGGGCTGGATATTGCCTTGGGAATCGGAGGGCTGCCCAAAGGGCGAGTCATCGAGATCTACGGGCCTGAAAGCTCGGGTAAGACAACCTTGACACTTCACTGCGTCGCTGAGGAGCAAAAAAAGGGCGGGATTTGCGCATTTGTCGATGCGGAACATGCGTTGGATCCGCAATACGCCAAGAAGCTGGGTGTGAACCTGGATGAGCTGCTGATCAGCCAGCCAGACACGGGCGAACAGGCGCTGGAAATCGTGGATACGCTGGTGCGCTCTGGTGCGGTCAGCATGGTCGTGGTCAATTCGGTGGCGGCGCTGACACCGAAATCCGAACTCGAAGGTGACATGGGCGACAGCAACGTTGGCGTTCAGGCCCGTCTGATGAGCCAGGCGATGCGCAAGCTGACCGGTTCGATCAGCCGCTCGAATTGTATGGTCGTGTTCATCAACCAAATCCGGATGAAAATCGGGGTCATGTTTGGTAGCCCGGAAACGACCACGGGGGGCAACGCGCTGAAGTTCTACAGCTCGGTTCGTTTGGACATCCGCCGGATCGGGGCCATCAAGGACCGGGACGAGGTTGTTGGCAACCAAACCCGTGTGAAAGTGGTGAAAAACAAAGTCGCACCGCCGTTCAAACAGGTCGAATTTGACATCATGTATGGCGAGGGCATCTCGAAGACCGGCGAGCTGCTGGATCTGGGTGTGAAGGCTGGTGTGGTCGACAAATCCGGGTCCTGGTTCAGCTACAATGATGAACGCTTGGGGCAGGGGCGCGAGAACGCCAAGACTTTCCTCAAGGAAAACGAAGACGTTGCGTTTGAAATCGAAGATAAAATCCGTGCCGCGCATGGTCTGGATTTCGAGATGTCCAACGAAGACGAAGACGTGTTGGAGGCCTAATCCGCCCGTAAATTCAACACAAGGCCGGTTCCGAAAACGGGGCCGGCCTTTGCTATGCCGATGAGGGCGCACCTAACGGTGGACACCGGGCGCGGGCGGGGCTAAATCTGCGGGACCATTGGCCTTGTCCGGAAAGACCTGAAACGCATGCCCAGCCTGAACGATATCCGCTCGACGTTCCTTAACTATTTCCAGAAGCAGGGGCACACGATCGTGCCCTCCAGCCCGCTGGTTCCGCGCAACGACCCGACCCTGATGTTCACCAACTCGGGCATGGTGCAGTTCAAGAACTGTTTCACCGGGGTCGACAAGCGCGATTACGTCCGCGCCACGACCTCGCAGAAATGTGTGCGCGCGGGCGGCAAGCACAACGATCTGGACAATGTTGGTTACACGGCGCGCCACCATACGTTCTTTGAAATGCTGGGGAATTTCAGCTTTGGGGACTATTTCAAACCTGAGGCCATTCCTTTCGCATGGGAGCTGATCACCAAGGAATTCGGCATCGACAAAAGCCGCCTGTTGACCACCGTTTACCATACCGATGACGAGGCGTTCGAGATCTGGAAAAAGGTGGGCGTGCCCGAGGATCGGATCATCCGCATCGACACGTCGGACAACTTCTGGCAGATGGGCCCGACCGGCCCTTGCGGACCGTGCACCGAGATTTTCTATGATCACGGCGATCACATCTGGGGTGGCCCTCCGGGTAGCCCCGAGGAAGACGGCGACCGGTTCATCGAGATCTGGAACGTCGTTTTCATGCAAAACGAAAAGTTCGAAGACGGCTCGATGGTCGATCTGGACATGCAATCGATCGACACCGGCATGGGGCTGGAGCGGATCGGCGCGTTGTTGCAAGGCAGCCACGACAACTATGACACGGATCTTTTCAAATCGCTGATCGAGGCTTCGGCCCATGCCACCAGCGTGGACCCATACGGGGATAAAAACGTTCATCACCGGGTGATCGCGGACCATTTGCGCTCGACCTCGTTCCTGATCGCGGATGGGGTGATGCCCAGCAATGACGGCCGCGGGTATGTGCTGCGCCGGATCATGCGCCGCGCCATGCGGCATGCGCATCTGTTGGGCGCGAAGGACCCGATCATGCATCAGCTGGTGCCCGCGTTGACCGCTCAGATGGGCGATGCCTATCCCGAATTGCGTCAGGCCCAGGCGCTGATCGAAGAAACGCTGTTGCTGGAAGAAACCCGGTTCAAGCAAACGCTGGATCGTGGTCTGAAGCTGCTGGATGACGAGGTTGCCGGCCTGGGCGAGGGCGGCGCGCTGCCCGGCGCGGCTGCGTTCAAGCTGTATGACACCTATGGGTTCCCGCTGGATCTGACCCAGGACGCGCTGCGCGAAAAGGGCCTGACCGTCGACACGGATGGATTTGACGCTGCGATGGACGCGCAAAAAGCCAAGGCGCGGGCCGCTTGGGCGGGTTCCGGCGAGGCCGCTGACAACGCGGTTTGGTTCGACGTGATGGATGGCGAAGGCGCCACCGATTTCCTGGGCTATGACACCGAAAAAGCCGAAGGTCAGGTCACCGCCTTGATCGTTGACGGTGCGCTGGTCGACAAGATCGCCGAGGGTCAAAGCGGCTGGATCGTGGTGAACCAGACGCCGTTTTATGGTGAATCCGGGGGTCAGGTCGGGGATACTGGCGTGATCCGCCGGATCGAAAACCGTGACGACGTGGCCTCGGTCACGGATACGCGCAAATTCGCGGATGGTAAGGTGTTTGCACATCGTGTCGATGTCGAACGCGGCACAGTGTCCAAGGGGGACCCGGTCGAGCTGGAGGTGGATCACACCCGTCGCTCGGCCATTCGGGCGAACCACTCGGCTACGCACCTGCTGCACGAGGCCCTGCGCGAAACCCTGGGTGATCACGTGGCGCAGCGCGGCTCGTTGAACGCGCCCGATCGTCTGCGGTTCGACTTCAGCCATGCCAAGGCCCTGACCGAGGACGAGCTGTCCAAGGTGGCCGCCGATGTGAACGCCTTTATCCGTCAGAACACGCCCGTTGAAACCCGGATCATGACGCCGGATGATGCCCGTGCGATTGGCGCGCAGGCCCTGTTTGGCGAAAAATATGGCGACGAGGTGCGCGTTGTGTCCATGGGCCGCGCTGACACTGGCAAGGGCCAGGACGGCCAGACCTATTCGTTGGAGCTGTGCGGCGGGACGCATGTGAAACAGACCGGCGATATCGGCATGTGTGTGATTTTGGGCGACAGTGCCTCCAGCGCCGGGGTGCGCCGGATCGAGGCTCTGACCGGGCAGGGCGCACTGGATTATCTGAGCGATCAGGCCAAAACCATGAACGCGGTTCTGGGCGCGCTAAAGGCGCAACCGTCCGAGCTAACCGACCGGGTCGAGGCCCTGCTGAGCGAGCGCAAACAGCTGAGCAACGAGGTTGCCCAACTGCGCCGCGAACTGGCGATGGCTGGTGGCGCGGGTCAAGGGGGGGGCGCCGAGGCCGAAGAGGTAAACGGCGTGAAATTCCTGGCGCAGGTGTTGTCGGGTGTTTCGGGCAAAGATCTGCCCGCGTTGATTGACGAGCACAAGTCTCGCCTTGGATCGGGGGCGGTTCTGCTGATTGCGGATGCAGATGGTAAAGTCGCTGTGGCCGCAGGTGTGACCGAAGATTTGACCGGAACGGTTTCTGCAGTAGATCTGGTCCGCGCCGCGACGCCCGAACTGGGTGGTAAAGGTGGCGGTGGTCGCCCGGACATGGCTCAGGGTGGCGGTCGCGACGCAAGCAATGCACAATCGGCCATAGATGCGGCCAAAGCAATTATTGGAGAATAAAGATGAGCGCACTCTGGATCGCACATGTCACTGTGACTGACGAAAAGGCCTATGCGAAATACGCGGCTCTGGCCGGTCCGGCCGTCACCAAGCACGGAGGCGAGTTCATCGCCCGCGCCGCGCGCTATGTTCAGCTGGAAGGCAAAGAGCGCCCGCGCAACGTGGTCGCGCGCTTCCCCGATCTGGACACCGCCGTCGCGTGCTATCACAGCGACGAATACCAAGAGGCGCTGCAATTCGCCAAAGGCGCGTCCGAGCGGGAATTGCTGGTGGTTGAAACCAACGAGTGACCCTGTCAGCCCCGACATCAAAGGCCGCGCCATTCCAGCGCGGCCTTTTGTTTTCAATTGGTTAGAACGGGTTCTTCGCGCCGCGATCATCGGAGAGCGAGGCTTGGCGCGACTCGACCAGCTGTTCGATCGCATCGGCCAGGTGGATTTCCTGGATGTTGTAATCGCCCCGCTCGACCCGCAGCTTATGCGCCAGGATCATCACGTCCGCATGGGTGCAGCCAACGGGGGGCTCGAATTTATAGGTGGCCAGCTCGATCAGCATGCCCAGCGGGTCCTTGAAGTAGATCGAGTCCATGAACCCGCGATCCTTCACCCCTGAATGCCCGATTCCGCGCGCCTCCAGCCGCTCGGCCGCCTGGGTAAAGCTGGCCCGGCTAAGATTGAACGCCAGATGATGCACGCAGCCCGGTTCTGTAGGTGTGCGCCGCCGATCAGGCTTACGGGTTTCATTGGTGAAAATGGTGATCAGCCGCCCGTCACCGGGATCGAAATACAGATGGCCTTCGTCCGGGTTGTCCAGATTGGGTTGATCGAACACGAAGGGCATGCCCAGCACGCCCTCCCAGAAATCGATCGAGGTTTGCCGGTCAGCACCGGTCAGCGTGATGTGGTGTACGCCCTGAGCTTGGATCTTACGCATGGTTGTCCTCCGTTTGAACAGAAGGTAGTGCGCACAAAAAAGCCCGGCAAGGCCGGGCTTTGTGCGCTGATGCGCAGGTTTTGTGAGGTGCTGGACGATCAGGCCTGTTTGGCCATCCGCTTGCGCTCGTGCGGGTCCAGATAGCGTTTGCGCAGGCGGATCGCGTTGGGCGTCACCTCGACCAGCTCGTCATCGTTGATATAGGCGATGGCCTCTTCCAGCGACAGGGTGACGGGGGTGGTCAGGCGCACGGCCTCGTCCGAGCCCGAGGCCCGCACGTTGGTCAGCTTCTTACCCTTCAGCGGGTTGACCTCCAGGTCATTGTCCCGGCTGTGCTCGCCGATGATCATGCCCTGGTACACCTTCGCCTGCGCGCCGATGAACATCTTGCCGCGATCTTCGAGGTTCCACAGCGCATAGGCCACCGCGTCGCCGTCCTCCATCGAGATCAGAACGCCCGCGCGACGGCCCGGAATGGCGCCTTTGTGCTCGGTCCAGCCGTGGAACACGCGGTTCAGCACGCCGGTGCCGCGGGTGTCGGTCAGGAACTCGCCGTGATACCCAATCAACCCGCGCGAGGGCACATGGGCCACAATCCGGGTTTTGCCGGCGCCGGCGGGTTTCATTTCCACCAGCTCGCCCTTGCGGGTGCTGGTCAGTTTTTCAATCACAACGCCCGAGTAATCGTCATCCACATCGATGGTGGCTTCTTCGACGGGCTCCATGCGGACACCGTTTTCTTCGCGCATGATCACCTGCGGGCGGGAAATCGACAGTTCGAACCCTTCGCGGCGCATGTTTTCGATCAGAACCCCCATCTGGAGTTCGCCACGGCCGGAAACCTCGAAGGCCTCGCCACCGGGGGTTTCGCCGATCTTGATAGCGACGTTGGATTCGGCCTCTTTCATCAGGCGGTCACGGATGACGCGCGACTGAACCTTCTTGCCGTCCCGGCCCGCTAAGGGCGAGTCGTTGATACCGAAGGTCACGGTGATGGTGGGCGGATCGATGGGCTGCGCGTCCAGCGGTTCTTCGACAGCCAGAGCACAGATCGTGTCAGCCACGGTGGCCTTGGCCATACCGGCCAGGGTTACAATGTCACCGGCGACGGCTTCGTCGATTTCCTGCATGGCCAGACCGCGGAACGCCTGGATCTTGGTGATGCGGAACTGTTCGATCTTTTGGCCGATGCGGCTGATGGCCTGCACGGTGGCGCCGACTTTGGCGGTGCCCGATTCGACGCGCCCTGTCAGGGTCCGACCCATGAAGGGATCGCTGCCCAGCGTGGTGGCCAGCATGCGGAAATCTTCGTTTTGGTGCGCCAGCTGCTTGGGCTTGGGCACGTGGTTCACGATCAGCTCGAACAGGGCGTGCAGATCTTTGCGCGGCCCATCCAACTCGGCGTCGGCCCAGCCGTTGCGCCCCGAGGCATACATGTGCGGGAAGTCCAGCTGATCCTCGTCCGCGCCCAGGCTGGCAAACAGGTCAAAGCATTCGTCCAGCGCGCGGTCAGGCTCGGCGTCGGGTTTGTCGACCTTGTTCAGCACCACGATCGGGCGCAGACCCAGCGCAAGCGCCTTGGAGGTCACGAATTTCGTCTGCGGCATCGGGCCCTCGGCCGCGTCCACCAGCAGGACAACACCATCCACCATGCTCAGGATCCGTTCGACCTCGCCGCCGAAATCGGCGTGGCCGGGGGTGTCCACGATGTTGATGCGGGTGGTTTTCCATTCAACGCTGGTGGGCTTGGCGAAGATGGTGATACCACGTTCGCGTTCCAGGTCGTTGCTGTCCATGGCGCGCTCGGCGACGGCCTGGTTTTCCCGGAAGGCCCCGGACTGTTTCAGCAATTCGTCCACCAGGGTGGTTTTCCCGTGGTCAACGTGGGCGATAATGGCGATGTTGCGCAGATCCATGAGGCGTATCCTGACTTGTTCGGGGTCCGCCTATACTGCCTTTGCGCAAAAGGCCAGAGAGAAAGCCACCACCGCGCCGGATCGCCCGGATCAGCGGCGCCAGACGGGGCAGATACAGCCATGTTTGGCCCAATTGTACGGGCTTGGCACCGCTGCCCAGCTTGAACCGGACCAGGCCTGGCGTATTGGTGTCGTCCAGCGTCCCCAGCTCCAGATCCAGGACGCCAAGGCCGCGCAACCGCTGCATCGCGTGCCACAGGATCAGGGTGTGGGCGTGGTGTTTGCGCCCTTGCGCGCCGGTCCAGCCCAGGTGATACGTCGCCCCCGGTGCGTGGAGCAAAAACAGCATCGCCGCGACGGGGGTCGCGCCCAGGCGCGCCTCGATCAACAGGGTTCTGTCGGCCGGGTAGGAATCCAAGATCGCATGGGGCAGGGCGGTATAGCCCCGCTCGGCCTGTTGTTGGGAGTCAGCAGCCAGCAGCCACGCGTGTTTTCGCGAACAGAAACGCCCGCTCGTGAGCGTCAGTGGCCCGGCCATCGCCGCGCGCAGCCGATTGCGCCATTTTCCGTGCATTGCCGCCATCAGTGCGGGTTCGCCTTGGTGCAGGTCCAGCACGGCCAGCCATTGCTGGCTCATCACCGGGATCGCCCCCTGCGCGAGCAGGGTCAGGTCTTGGTTGGGGTCAGCGGCATTGATCACCGTCGCCGTCCGGGGGGCGATTTCTGGCCAACGTCCGCGCGGCAGATAGGCCAGTCTGCCCAGCAGGGGGACGTTCCGATACAGGCAGATTTGATCGCCCATATCCACCTCGGCACCGAGGCGGCGCAGGGCCTGAGCGTATTCACGGGACTGTTGCAACGGGTGCAGGGACATATGGTTTGTTAACCGGATGTCAGTGAAGACAGAGTTAACGTGCCCTATGCAAAATCAATTCCCGCCACCACGTCTGACCTGGCAGGCGCTGACCCTGATCGCTGTGGTTCTGTCGACTCCTGTGGCGGCCATTCTTTGGCTGATCGAGGCGTTGATTTAACCCACAACAAAGCCGCCCGGTTGGGGCGGCTTTGTTGCATCTGTTTCAGCTTGGCTTAGAACGGGATTTCGTCGTCCAGATCCCCGCCACGGGCCGGAGCGCTGCCGCCACCAGAGGGGCCCGAGTCATAGCCGCCGCCGTAGCCACCGCCGCTGCTGCCTCCGCCATAGCCGCCGCCACCTTGACCGCCTTCATTGCGGCCATCCAGCATCACCAGTGTGCCGCCGAACCCTTGCAGAACGACCTCGGTCGAGTAGCGATCCTGACCAGACTGGTCCTGCCATTTGCGGGTTTGCAGCTGGCCCTCGATATACACTTTCGAGCCCTTGCGCAGGTATTGCTCGGCCACGCGAACCAGACCCTCTTGGAAAATCGCGACCGAGTGCCACTCGGTGCGCTCGCGACGCTCGCCGGTGTTGCGGTCTTTCCAGGTTTCCGAGGTCGCGATCCGCAGGTTGCAGACCTTGCCGCCGTTCTGGAATTGCCGGACCTCGGGGTCGCGGCCCAGGTTGCCCACCAGAATTACCTTGTTCACCGATCCGGCCATCTGTCTCTCCCGTTGACTCGTTTGATCCTGCTTACACCATGGGGACGCGAAAAGGTAAAGTTATGATCCGCGCGGCCCGTCGGCATTGGATCAGCAAGCGCCCGCGCATCCGCACGGCAGGGCTGGATTTCATCGCGTATTTGCCTATCTTGTGGGCAATTCAAACGGGTTTGGGCGGTGTGATGCGGAAAATTCTGTGCCTTGGCTGTGCCATGACGTTGGTGATCAGTGGGGTTGCCAGCGCCGATGTGCTGTCGACCAAATCCCGATCGCGGCTGTTCAAATCGCAGACCAGTGTTTTGGATACGCGAGCGGCCTCGCAATACAAAAACAGCGTCGGATTGCAGCCTCCCAGCATTCACACTCCCACGAAATGGGGACCTTTGATGTATGACGGCACCTATCGCGGGCCCTATCTGGACATGGCGCGATCCGCCGCGCGCCGTCACGGAGTGCCCGAAGAGCTGTTCTTGCGCCTGGTGAATCAGGAAAGCCGCTTCAACGCCAAGGCAGAATCGCACAAGGGCGCGCTGGGTCTGGCGCAGCTGATGCCCGGTACGGCCAAGACGCTGGGCGTGGATCCGAAAGTGCCGTTTGAAAATCTGGATGGCGGCGCGCGCTATCTGGCGGAGCAGTACAGGACCTTTGGCAATTGGCGACTGGCTCTGGCGGCCTATAACGCTGGCCCGGACGCGGTAAAGAAATACCGCGGCGTTCCTCCTTATAAGGAAACCCAAGGCTACGTCCGGGCGATCTGGGGCAGTTGACGCCACAAATTGGTGACTAAAATACTCTGGTAATTTTCCGTCGGCTGTGCCACCAGTGGGGGCAGGAACACGCACCCATTTGATTGAGGCACGAAAGCTGATGAGGCGAACGACAAAACTGGCTGCGGTGGCGCTGGCCATAGCTGCGACGGCGGGCAGTGCAGACCCGATTTCCACACAGGCCGAACTGGGCGAGATGTTGTTCTTTGATACCGAATTGTCGCGGGATCGGACCCAGGCCTGTGCCTCGTGCCACGCGCCGGAAACCGGGTTTGCTGATCCCAATGGAACCTTTCTGGGGTGGGCCACATCAATTGGTGACGATGCAGAATTGCTGGGCGGGCGCAACGCGCCCACGGCAGCCTATGCGTCTTTTTCACCGCGGTTTCATCAGCGCGCGGATGGGGTCTATGTTGGCGGGCAGTTTCTGGACGGGCGCGAAACCGATCTGGCTGGACAGGCGGGGGGGCCTCCGCTAAATCCTGTCGAAATGGCCATGCCCAGCAAAGCCGCCGTTGTCGAGCGCCTGATGGAAAACCCGCTATATGTCGAGGCGTTCAAAACGCTGTTTGGGAATGAAATCTTCTTGGACCCGGAACACGCCTATCAGGCGATGACGCAGGCCATCGCAAGTTTCGAGAATGCCGAGGTCTTCTCACCATTCGATTCTAAATATGACAGATACTTACGCGGCGAAGCTAAACTAACACGCCAAGAAGATTTGGGGCGCGTGTTGTTCTTTTCGCAGCAGTTCACCAACTGCAATCTGTGCCACAAACTGCGCGAAAGCGAAGTGGATCAGACCGAGACATTTACCAACTATGAATACCACAATATCGGGGTTCCGGCGAATGCCGAGCTTGAGGCCAAACTGGGCGCACCAGTGAACGACAAAGGGCTGTTGGAGAACCCGGCGGTTGACGATCCCGGACAGGCGGGCAAGTTCAAGGTGCCCACATTGCGCAATGTCGCGGTCACCGGGCCATACATGCACAATGGGGTGTTTCAGGATCTGCGCACCGTGGTCCTGTTCTACAACAAGTTCAACGCGCGTTCGCAAATGCGTCAGATCAACCCGGAAACTGGTAAGCCCTGGCGCGCGCCCGAGGTCGACGGCACCTTGTCTCTGAAAGAACTGGAAACGGGCCCGGCGCTGGAGGACGAGCGCATTGACGCATTGGTAGCTTTTTTGCGTACGCTGACGGATGCGCGCTATGAACCGTTGATGCAAGAGCTTGCCACCGATCGCGACGAGTGATCAGCATCGGTTCTCTGGTTTGACCTGCGCCATTTGCCGGCGCAGATCCGAGGGCGTCTTGCCCGTGTGCTGCAACACGAAACGCGAGAAATAGGCAGGGCTGCCGAAGCCCAGCTCTTCGCTGATCTGCTTAAGCGGCATTCTGGTGGTTTCGATCATCTCGCGCGCTTCGTACAGGCTGCGCTGGGTCAGGATATCGGCGGCAGTGATCCCTGCGAATTCGCGACACGCCCGCGACAGATGAGTGGGGGTGACGCCCAGCATGGCGGCAAACTCGGCCATTGGCTTGCCCGAGCGGAATTCCTGGCTGACCAGGGCGCTGAAGGCCTCGACCAGGCGTTGCCCGGCCGGAGGTTTCGGCTCTTTGGGGCCATGCAGCGCCAGGGCCTGCCGCCGCATCCATACCGAAATGAGCGTCACTTGCGCGCGGGCGGCCTCGGCGGCGAAAGGGGCGTTCTGGTCCAGCTCGCGTTGCAGATTGTCCAGCAACCCGGTGAGCTCGGATTGCGCATGTACGTCGCGAATCCGCAGCAACATCGGGGCGTCATGCAGCGTCAATGCGTGGTCATGCGGGATTTCGACGACAAGCCCAAACCCCGTGCGCCCCGTGTCTAAGGAAAACAGCGTTCCGGCCGGAATATGAAAGGCGTTATGCGCGCCAACCCCACGCCGCACCCCTTGCAGCAGAGCCAGCCCGTGCCCCTTGGTGACCCAGATCAGCAGGTCCTTGTCATGCTCGTGCAATTGCGTCAGCCGCCAAGCGCCCGCGCGGTTCCACTGGTTCAGCGAAGACACGGTGATACTGTCGGGTGTCAATTCTGTCAGTTTCTGCGCCATTGGTTGGTTTTCGGCAATTTTGCTGCGGTGCTTTGCCAGAAATCAAGCGCAGAAAATCGTAAAAAGTAAATGATTATATGCCCGACGGGCGGTATTTTTGCCAGGTTTTCATTTTGGATCGGAACCAGGTGCGCTGTCTTTTGGCGAATTGGCGGGTCGCGATCGTGGCGGCCTCGCGGGCCTGGTCCAGGGTCAGCTCGCCATTCAGGTGGGCGATCAATTCCGGCGCGCCGATGGCCTTGGCGGACAGGCGGGTTGGGTCCCAGTTGGGAAGATTGGCGCGGGCTTCGTCCAGCGCGCCTTGTTCCAGCATCAGATCGAACCGACGGGCGATGCGGGCGTTCAGCCAGTCTTTGTCGACGTCAAACAGGATCGCAGTCGTCTGATCCAACGGCAGCAGAGGCGGGGGCGTGGCGTCCTGCCAAGCCGCCAGCCCCGTGCCGGTGGCGCGCAGGACCTCCCAGGCGCGCTGGACCCGCATCGGATTCTGTATGTCGATGCGCGCGCGAGTTTCTGGGTCCAGCGCTTCAAGAAGAGGGTGGTGGCCTTGGGTGGCGATGATCTGGTCCGCCTCGGCCCGGATCTGCGGGGGCGTGGCGGGGATGTCGGCCAATCCGTGCGTCAGGGCGCTGAAATACAGGCCCGTGCCCCCCACGATGATCGGGCGCTGGGGCCCTTGCAATACCGGAGCAACCTCGCGCAGCCAATGACCCACGGAATAGTCTGCCGCTCCGGGCACATGTCCATACAGGCGATGCGGCAGTTCGGCCTCGTCCTGTTCCGAGGGACGCGCGGACAGCACGCGCCAGTTGTCATAGACCTGAAGCGCATCGGCATTGATGATCAGGCCACCGGAATGGCGGGCAATGTCCATCGCCAGCGCAGATTTCCCCGAGGCCGTGGGCCCCGCGATCAGCACCGGCCTGTCGGGTGGGATTTGCGTCAGGTCGATCATTTCCCCGCCATAGCCGGTTGGTGCCCTGTTGGCAAAGACCAAGCATGGGAAATCCTGCGCAATTCGGGACTCTCGGATTGAACCCGGCCGCGTTTTCCGACATTTTGCGCGCAATCAGAATTGCCTTACCCGGAGCACCCCATGGCCGATGACGCCCAAACCCCCGCCGAGCTGCCCTCTGACACCAAGTATAAAAGGGTGATGCTGAAAATCTCGGGGGAGGCGTTGATGGGGCCGCAAGGGTTTGGCCTGCACCCGCCGACCGTGGAACGCGTCGCACGCGAGGTGAAATCGGTTCATGACCTGGGGGTCGAGATCTGCATGGTCATCGGTGGCGGCAACATTTTCCGAGGCCTGTCCGGAAGCGCGCAAGGGATGGAGCGCACGACCGCCGACTACATGGGCATGCTGGCCACGGTGATGAACGCCTTGGCAATGCAGTCCGCGCTGGAAAGCTTGGGCGTCTTCACCCGCGTCATCAGCGCCATTCCGATGGATCAGGTCTGCGAGCCCTATATCCGCCGCCGCGCCGTGCGCCACCTGGAAAAGAAACGCGTCTGCATCTTTGCAGCCGGCACCGGCAACCCCTATTTCACCACCGACACTGCGGCCACGCTGCGCGCCAATGAAATGGCCTGTCAGGCGATCTTTAAGGGCACCAAGGTGGATGGGGTCTATGACAAGGATCCGGTCAAATTCGACGATGCCAAGCGGTTCGACACCGTCAGCTATGACGACGTTCTGGCGCAGCATCTGGGCGTGATGGATGCCAGCGCGATCGCCCTGGCCCGCGACAACAACCTGCCGATCATCGTCTTCTCTTTGGATGAACCGGGCGGGTTCCGCGGTATTCTGGCCGGGCAAGGCACCTATACAACGGTGGCGGGATAAGGGTATCCTGTCGCAAAGGCACTATGACCCGCGCCCAAGCGGGCAAACAGGAAGAGCAAGAATATGTCTGACGAAGAATTCATGATCGACACTGACGATCTGTCCCGCCGGATGGATGGCGCCATGAACGCGCTGCGCAACGAATTTGCCTCGTTGCGGACCGGGCGGGCCTCGGCCTCGATGCTGGACCCGATCCAGGTCGAAGCCTACGGCCAGATGACTCCGATCAACCAGGTTGGCACCGTCAACGTCCCCGAACCGCGCATGGTCACCATCAACGTATGGGACAAATCCATGGTGGGCCCCGTTGAAAAAGCCATTCGTCAAAGCGGCCTGGGCATCAACCCGCAGCTGAACGGCACCATCATCATGCTGCCCATTCCCGAACTGAACGAGGAACGCCGCCGCGAGCTGACCAAGGTCGCCGGCGACTATGCCGAGCGCGCCCGGATCGCCATTCGCAACGTGCGCCGCGACGGGATGGACCAGATCAAAAAGGCGAAATCCAACGGCATGTCCGAGGACGACCAGAAATTCTGGGAAACCGAGGTGCAAGAGCTGACCGACACTCATATCGCCGGTGTCGACAAGGCGCTGGAAAGCAAGCAAGCCGAGATCATGCAGGTCTAAGGACCGAAAGGGGGTCTTATGCCCGCTGACGCTTACTCCGAGCGTGGCCCCCGCCACGTCGCCATCATCATGGATGGCAATGGCCGTTGGGCGCAGGCGCGTGGGAGACCGCGCCTGTTTGGCCACCATGCCGGGGCCAAACGCGTGCGCGAGATCGTCGAGGCATGCCCCGATCTGGGGGTCGAATACCTGACGATCTTTGCCTTCTCGACCGAGAACTGGAAACGCACCCAGGTCGAAGTTGCCGGTCTGATGAGCCTGTTTCGCCGCTATATCACCAAAGAGGCCCGCGCCCTGAAAGAAGAGGGCGTGCGCGTGCGCTTTATAGGGGATCGGGTGAAGCTGGACGGCAAGCTGATCTCTTTGATGGACGAGTTGGAACAGCTGACCGCCGAGAACACCAAGGTGAACCTGACCATCGCGCTGAACTATGGTGGCCGCGACGAGGTCGCCCGCGCCACCAAACGTTTGGCCCAGGACGTGGCCGATGGCCGCCTGGACCCGGCCAGCGTCGATGAAGAGACCCTGCCGAAATACCTGGACACCTGTGTTTTGCCCGATCCCGATCTGGTCATCCGCACCAGCGGCGAGGCGCGGATCTCGAACTTCTTGCTGTGGCAGTCGGCCTATGCTGAATACGAATTCATCGACACGCTGTGGCCCGATTTCAGCGCAAAGATCTTTGGCGAGATCGTCGGCAGCTATTCCAACCGGGAACGCCGGTATGGCGGGGTGAAAGCATAATGGCCTCGAAATGGGATGATCTGGCGCCGCGGATCTTGTCGGCGATTGCGATGCTGGCGGTGGGCTGTTTTGCCATCTGGCAGGGCGGTTGGGTCTTTACCGTGCTATTGGCAGCTGTGTGCGGCCTGATGGTGTGGGAGCTGGTGCGCATGTTGCAGCCCGACACACCGACCATCGCGCTCCAGCTGGGGGCTTTGGGGGCTGGTGCCGTCTTGTTGGCGCTGTATCTGCCGCCGATCTATGCGCTGCCGGTGCTGGTGGCGCCGGGGATCGTGGGGCTCAGCTTGGTCAAAACGCATCGCGGAATCTACCTGGCCTATACACCGTTTTTGCTGCTGGCATGCCTGGGCGCGATGGTGCTGCGCTTGGATCATGGAGTGATCTGGATGCTGTGGCTGGTCAGCGTGGTGATCGTTACGGACGTTGCTGGCTATTTCGCCGGTCGTATCCTGGGCGGGCCGAAATTCTGGCCCAAGGTCAGCCCCAAGAAAACCTGGTCCGGCACCGTTGCGGGGTGGATCGGCGCAGCGATTGTGGCGCTGGTCTTTATCAACCTGACCGGGGCAGGGGGCAGCCTTGTCTGGATCAGCATGGTGATGAGCTTTGCCTCGCAGATGGGGGATGCCGCCGAAAGCGCGATCAAGCGCAAAACCGGCGTCAAGGACAGTTCCAACCTGATTCCTGGGCATGGCGGATTGCTGGACCGGTTCGATGGGATGCTGGGCGCGTTGCTGTTGTTCCTGATCGCGGGCGGACTGGCTGGATTCCCGCCGGTGGCGTCATGAGACGGGTTTCGGTATTCGGGGCGACGGGCTCGATCGGGCAGAACACGCTGGACCTGATCGCACGGGCGCCGGACGACTATGACGTGGTTGCGCTGACCGGCGGGCGTAATATCGCGCAATTGGCGCGGGACGCGATTGCGCTGGAGGCCGATGTGGCCGTGACCGCGCATGACGAATTGCTGGACGATCTGAGCGCAGCCCTGGCCGGAACGGGTGTCGAGGCCGCTTCCGGCACGCAGGCCTTGACCGAGGCTGCGGCGCGCCCTGCTGATTGGGTCATGTCCGCCATTGTCGGTGCGGCGGGGCTGGCGCCCGGTTTGACGGCCTTGGAACAAGGCGCGACGCTGGCGCTGGCCAACAAGGAATCGCTGGTGACGGCGGGACCGCTGTTGGTGGACACCGCGCGCCAGAATGATGCCACCGTGTTGCCCGTTGACAGCGAACATTCCGCGATTTTTCAAGGGCTGGTGGGCGAGGACATCAACGCGGTCGAGCGCATTATCATCACCGCAAGTGGCGGGGCCTTTCGCGATTGGCCGCTGGACAAACTGGCTGGCGCGACGCTGGAGCAAGCATCCTCGCATCCCAACTGGGACATGGGGCAGCGGATCACGATCGACAGCGCCTCGATGTTCAACAAGGCGCTTGAGGTCATTGAAACCAAAGAGTTTTTTGGCGTCCGTCCAGATCAGATCGAGGTGCTGGTGCATCCAGAATCCATGGTGCATGCCTTGGTGGGCTTCAATGATGGCGCGCTGATGGCCCATGTGGGCGCGCCCGATATGCGCCACGCCATCGGCTATGCACTGCACTGGCCCCAGCGGCGTGATCTGCCGGTCGAGCGGCTGGATCTGGCCCAGATCGGGCAGTTGACCTTTCGCGCACCCAACCCTGAACGCTATCCCGCGCTTCGCCTGGCCCAAGAGGTCATGCAGACCGGCGGGATGATGGGGGCGATCTTTAACGGGGCCAAGGAACGGGCGCTGGATGCTTTCATCGAGGGGCGCATCGGATTTCTGGATATGGCCCATGTCGTGGAAGAGGTGATGACACAATTGTCATCCGATAATGGCCTTATTCGCGCCGGGTTTACCCTTGATAACGTGTCCAAAGCCGATCAAATGGCGCGTATGCGGGCCGATCAAATCATGTCGGCCCAAGCAGCAGAATGACCCAAACAGGCAAGAACGGGACAGAACAGTGGAATTTCTAAACGCAATCCCCGCAGTTGGTGGCGTTCTTTCAACCTTGGTGGCCTTTGTTGTGGCCCTGTCCGTGATTGTCGCGATCCATGAATACGGCCACTACATCGTTGGCCGCTGGTCGGGCATCCATGCCGAGGTGTTTTCGCTGGGCTTTGGGCCTGTGCTGTTTTCGCGCAAGGACAAGCGCGGCACCCAATGGCAGATCGCGGCCTTGCCCTTTGGGGGCTATGTGAAATTTCTGGGCGATGCGAACGCCGCCAGTGGCCCCGACGAAGAGGCCGTGGCTGCCATGCCCGCTGAAATGCAGCGCCACACCATGCTGGGCGCGCCTTTGTGGGCGCGTACCGCCACTGTGGCCGCGGGGCCTGTGTTCAACTTTATCTTTTCGATTCTGGTGTTTACGGGGATCGGCCTGACCTCGGGCGTGATCAAGGATCCGTTGACCGTGGGCGAGGTTCTGCCGGTTCCCTATCAGGTGAATCTGGCCGAGGGGGATGAGATCGTCTCGATCGAGGGGCTGCGCCTGTCCGACCATACGGCCGGGTATATGGATGATCTGATCGATGCGCTGCCGGTGCAATCGACGCTGACCTATACTGTGAAACGCGACGGGCAAACGCTGGACGTGACTGCGCCGCACCCGATGACCCCGATCATTTCGCAATTGGCGCCGCAATCGGCGGCCTATGATATTGACCTGAAAATTGGCGATGTGTTCCTGGCCGTGGACGGGGAACCGATCCTGGTATTCGAGCAGCTGAAAGAGGCTGTTGTCGCCGCCGAGGGCGCGCCCCTGGTCGTAACGATCTGGCGCGATGGACAAGAGCTGGACTTCACCCTTGCGCCGCGCCGCGTGGATGAGCCTCAGCCCGAGGGCGGGTTCAAGACCCATTGGCGCATCGGCATCGTGGGCGGCATGTTCTTTGAGCCCGCCACCGAATATGCCGGCCTGGGCAGCGCGTTTACCAGCGGTATCCTGATCACATGGGAGATCATGCGCGGCTCGATCTCGGGCTTGTATCACATGATCACCGGCGCGATCAGCAACTGCAATATGTCCGGCCCGCTGGGCATCGCCGAGGTGTCTGGCGCGATGGCCAGCCAGGGGACACAAAGCTTTATCTACTTTATCGGGGTACTTTCAGCGGCAGTGGGCCTGCTGAACCTGTTCCCGATTCCCGTTCTGGATGGTGGCCACCTGGTGTTTTACGCCTACGAGGCCGTGACGGGGCGCACCCCCAGCGACAAGGTGCTGCGCATCCTGATGACCGCCGGTCTGGCGCTGATCCTGACCACGATGTTGTTCGCTCTGTCCAGCGATATCTTCTGTCCCTAAGGGCGCTTTGGTCGGCGGATCGCCCCCATTGCGCCCAACTTCCGCCATTTTCCGCCGATAGGTTTCTAGGTAACGAAATCCTTTAGAAGGCGGAAAACGATGCAAACGATTCAGAATGGAACACGCGGCCTGAGCCTGCTTCTGTTGCTAAATTGGGACCGTTTTCTGGTGGTCGGCACGCTGATGCTGGCCCTGGCCCTGGGGTCTTACTGGCGATCTTTCTGAGTGTCCTTGGTTACGTCAGTCGTGAAACGCCCGCTTGTTTGCTCAGGCGGGTGTTTTGCCGTTTTGACAATACAGGGCTTTCCCGATACTCAGGACGCCAATGGGATGTCAGACTGAGTTGACCACATGACCACTATGATCGGCGGTCTGCGGCTAAGCCGCGCCGTGAAACACATCGAAATCCGCCGCTATGGCGCTCTGTTTTTTCTTTTGATCGCAATGGCTTTTGCCTCGGTCCCGCAAGGGGCGATGGCGCAAAGCTATAAGTTCAATTCGGTACGGATCGAAGGGAACCAGCGCATCGGGGGCGACGCCATTCTGACCTATGCGGGAATCGCGCGGGGCCAGACCGTATCGGCCGCCCAATTGAACGGCGCCTATCAGCGGATCGTTGCCAGCGGATTGTTCGAATCCGTCGAGATCGTGCCCCGTGGCGGCACCCTGGTCATTAAAGTGGTGGAATACCCCACGATCAACCGCATCTCGATCGAGGGCAACAAGCGCATCAAGGACGAGGTTCTTATGGCCGCACTGCAATCGCAGCCGCGCCGGGTGCTGTCGCCCTCGATTGTCGAATCCGATGCCGAACTGATCGCCGCCGCCTATGCCCAAGAGGGACGTCTGTCGGCCCGTGTCAGCCCTAAGATCATCCGCCGCAGCGACAACCGTGTTGATCTGGTCTTTGAGGTGTTCGAAGGCGGTGTGATCGAAATTGAACGCATCAGCTTTGTCGGAAACGAGGCCTATCGCGACCGCCGTCTGCGCCGCGTTCTGTCCACCAAGCAGGCCGGTTTGTTGCGTCAGCTGATCCGCTCGGACACCTTTGTCGAGGACCGGATCGCCTTTGATCAACAGGTGTTGCGCGACTTCTATCAATCGCGCGGCTATGTCGATTTCCGCATCACTGGCACCAATGTAGAACTGTCCGAAGAACGTGACGCCTATTTCATGGTGGTGAATGTCCAAGAGGGTCAGCAGTTCCGCCTGGGTCAAATCACGGCCAGTACTGATCTGGCAGATGTGGACGCGGATGAATTCGCCGCCGAGCATAAGCTGCGCGAAGGCGTGGTATACTCGCCCAGCCTGATCGAAAACGCGATCACGCGTCTGGAACGTCTGGCTGTCGCTAAGGGGCTGGACTTTGTGCGGGTCGAACCGCGTATTACCCGCAACGACCGTGATCTGACGCTGGATGTTGAATTCCTGATCAAGCGCGGCCAACGCGTGTTCGTCGAGCGGATCGATATCGAGGGCAACGCGGCCACGCTGGACCGTGTGATCCGGCATCAGTTCCGCATTGCCGAAGGTGATCCGTTCAACCCGCGTGAAATCCGTCAAAGTGCCGAACGCATCCGCGCGCTGGGGTATTTCGCCAATGCAGATGTGAAAGCGCGTGAAGGCTCGGCGCCCGATCAGGTAATCGTGGACGTGGATGTCGAGGAACAACCGACAGGGTCTTTGACCCTGGGGGGCAGCTATTCGACCAACAGCGGCCTGGGGCTTGTGATCAAACTGTCCGAGGATAACTTCCTGGGACGCGGCCAACGCCTAACCTTGTCCTTTTCCGGCGCGGATAGCGAATCTGGCTATGGCTTCAGCTTTACCGAACCAGCGTTTCTGGGACGGGATGTCAGCTTTAGTGTTGGTCTGAACTATGCCGAGACCCAAGGCTCTTATGCGAACTATGACACCACGGTCGGCAGTTTCCGCACCGGATTTGGGTTCCCGCTCAGCCAGAATGGTCGCCTGAATCTGACCTATAGCGCCGTGCGTGGCGAGATGCTGGACAATGGCAGCACGACGGGCGGAATTGTCGCCTCGGAGATCGCGCAGGGGGCCCTGTGGTCCAGCGCTTTGGGATACAAATACACCTATGATACCCGCCGCACCGGTCTGGATCCGACCGCTGGCTGGCTGCTGGAGTTCGGTCAGGAATTTGGCGGTGCCGGTGGTGACAACGAGTATATCAAGACTACGGCCCGGGCCATTGCTCAGAAAAAGATCTTCCACGAAGAGGTCACCCTGCGCGCCAGCCTAGAAGCCGGTATGCTGGCCTATGGCAGTGGCACCACGGGGCGTTCGATTGACCGTTTCAACATCGGGTCGGGCATCATGCGCGGTTTTGAGCCCGATGGCATCGGTCCGCGGGAATATGCAGCTGGCACCGTGGATGACGCCTTGGGCGGGGACATGTTTGCCGTCGCCAAGTTCGAGGCCGAATTCCCGCTGGGCCTACCCGAGGAATATGGCATCACCGGTGGCCTGTTCTATGATGTCGGCTCGGTCTGGGGGGTGAATAACCTGGGCAGCGCGACCAACCCGGTTCTGTACGATGATTTCAATGCGCGCCATGTGGTTGGGATCTCGGTTTTCTGGACCACGCCGATTGGTCCGCTGCGGTTCAATTTCTCCAAAGCGTTGAAGAAAGAAGCGCAGGACAAAGAGCAGACCTTTAACCTGACCATCGCAACCACATTCTGATGCGTGTGGCGGTTCAACGTAGTGCAAAAGGGCTGGCCGTGCTGGCCCTTCTGTTTTTTGCTCCGATGGTCACCGCCCAAGAGGCGATGCCCGCGCAAAGCTCTGTTCTGACCATTGATTCCGAACGTATGTTTGCGGATTCCCTGTTTGGTCAGCGGGTGACGCAGGATTTCGAAGCGCAAAGCAAGCAGCTTGAGGCCGAAAACCGCGAGATCGAAGCCGAGTTGATCGCCGAAGAGCAAGAACTGACCGATAAGCGCGCGACCCTTTCGACCGAAGAGTTTCGCGCCCTCGCGGATGCCTTTGATCAAAAGGTCGAACTGATCCGCCTGCAACAAAGCTCCAAATCGCGCGCGTTGACCCAAGCTCTGGATACCGGACGGCGAGAGTTCCTGAGTGCGGTGCAACCCATCCTGGCCCGGATCATGACCGAAACCAACGCGGCCATCATTGTCGAACAGCGCAGCGTATTCCTCAGCCGTTTGTCCATCGACATCACCAACCTGGCGATCGAGCGTCTGGATGCGGAAATTGGGGCTGGCAATCAGCCCAACCCAGAGCCCAACCCAGAGCCCGATCCGGCTCCTTCTCCTGAAGCCAGCCCACAAAGCACGGAAGACGCGCAGTGACGCTTGCCCAGCGGGGTCTCAGTTGGTAGGGGATGGGCCAAGTAAAAGAAAGGAAATCGACCATGTCAGAGCAGTTGTTGAGCGCGGATATCGCCTTGATTCAGCGGATCATCCCGCATCGCTATCCGTTCCTTCTGGTGGACAAGGTCGTCGATATTGACGGGTATCAATCGGGCCGTGGCATCAAGAATGTCACCATGAACGAGCCCCATTTCCAGGGCCATTTCCCTGGCAAGCCGATCATGCCCGGTGTCACCATCATTGAAGCCATGGCCCAGACCGCCGCCGTTATGGTCGGAACCGCGCTGGACATGGCTGACAAGAACATGCTGGTCTATTTCATGGCCATCGACAAATCCAAGTTCCGCCGCATGGTCGTGCCCGGCGACGTGCTGGAGCTGAACATCACCACCGTGCGCGGCAAACCCGGTGGCAAGGTGTGGAAATTCTCGGGCGTGGCCACGGTTGACGGCGAAATGGCCGCCGAGGCCGAATTCACCGCCATGATGGATCTGGGCTAAGGAGCGCGCGCATGAGCGGCGACATTCATCCTTCGGCCATCATCGAAGACGGTGCCCAGCTGGGCGAGGACGTCAAGATTGGTCCGTTCTGTATAGTTGGCCCCGAGGTCGTTCTGGGCGACCGGGTCGAGCTGAAAAGCCACGTGGTTGTCACCGGCAACACTCAGATCGGCGAAGACACGGTCATCTTTCCGTTCGCCGTGATCGGCGAGATTCCGCAGGATCTGAAATTCGCCGGTGAAAAGACCCGTCTGGAGATCGGCAAACGCAACCGCATCCGCGAACATGTCACCATGAACGCTGGCACCGAGGGCGGCGGAGGGCTGACCAAGGTGGGCGATGACGGACTGTTTATGGCCGGCTGTCATGTGGCCCACGATGTTATCCTGGGGGATCGGGCGATCGTGGTGAACTCGGCCGCATTGGCGGGGCACTGCATCATCGGGGACGACGTGATCATCGGCGGGCTGTCGGGCATTCACCAATGGGTGCGGATCGGGCAGGGCGCCATCATCGGCGCTGTGACCATGGTGACGGCCGACGTGATGCCCTATGGCCTGGTTCAGGCCGACCGGGGCGAGCTGGACGGGCTGAACCTGGTGGGTCTGAAACGGCGTGGTGTGGCGCGGGCGGATATCTCGGCCCTGCGCGAGGCGTTCAAGAAACTGGGCTCGGGCGACGGCTCGTTCCAGGAACGCGCACGCGCCCTGGGCGAAGAAACCGACAGCGACTATGTGCGCCAGATCGTGGAATTCGTGACGGGCGCCTCGGACCGGTCATTCCTGACCCCGAAAACATGAGCGGACGCCTGGCCATATTGGCGGGCAGCGGCGGATTGCCCGTGGCCTTGGCCAAGGCCGCACCGGATGCCTATTGCGTGAGTTTCGCCGGGGTCCCGACCGGGCTGAGCGCCACGCAAGAACATCAGTTCGAAAAGCTGGGTGCACTGTTTGACGATCTGCGCGCCAATCAGGTGACCCGCGTCAGTTTTGGCGGTTCCATGAGCCGCCCGCCGCTGAATCCAGCCAATTTCGACACGACGATGATTGCTCTGGCGCCGCGTCTTTTGGCGGGGATGCAGGGGGGCGATGACGCCTTATTGCGCTTGGTGATCGAGATTTTCGAAGAGCAGGGTTTTCAGGTGGTCGGCGCCCATGAAATCGCCCCCGATCTGACCGTCCCCGAAGGCCTTTTGTGCGGGCCTGCGCCCTCGGAGCAAGCGCTGAAAGACGCCGAGCGCGCGGCGGATATCCTAAGCGCCTTGGCGCCAGTCGATGTTGGGCAGGGCTGCGTTGTGGCGGGCGGCATTTGCGTTGGGATCGAGACCATTCAGGGCACCGATGCGCTGTTGCAGATGGTGGCGCAGACACCGAAACATCTGCTGCGCGGGCAGGCACCGGTTTTTGTGAAATCCCCCAAGCGCGGGCAGGATTTGCGGGTCGATATGCCTGCGATCGGCCTTGCGACCGTGGAAAATGCCGCTGCGGCTGGGGTTCACGGCATTGTGGTTCAGGCCGGTCAGGTGTTGCTGCTGGATCGCGACGACATGCTGCAAGCCGCAGAAAATGCAGGGATTTTCATCTTGGGACGGCAGCTGTGATCCGGGTTTTCCTGATCGCTGGCGAGGCCTCGGGCGACAAACTTGGCGCGGCCCTGATGGCGGGGCTGAAATCCCTGACCGATGTGGAATTCATGGGGGTCGGCGGCCCTCTGATGCAGGCCGAAGGGATGGAAAGCAACTTCCCGATGGACGAGCTGTCGGTGATGGGCATCGCCGAGGTGCTGCCCAAATACCGGCACCTGAAACGTCGGATGGAGCAAACCGCGCAGGCTGTTCTGGATGCGCAACCGGATGTGTTGATCACAATCGACAGCCCCGATTTCTGTCTGCGGGTGGCCGCGCGGGTCAAAGAGCATTCCAATATCCGCACCGTGCATTACGTCGCTCCCACCGTCTGGGCCTGGCGCGCCGGGCGGGCTGCGAAAATGGCCAAGAAAATCGACCATGTGCTGGCGCTGTTCCCGTTCGAGCCCCCCTATATGGAAGCCGAGGGGATGGAGTGCGATTTCGTGGGTCATCCGGTCGTGGCCGAGCCTCTGGCTGACGCCGCGCAGGCCCGGGCGTTTCGCGATCAGCACGGGCTTGGGGATCGGCCGGTCTTGATGGTGCTGCCGGGCTCGCGCCGGGGCGAGGTATCCCGTCTGGCGCCGATTTTCGGGCAAACGCTGGCGCCGGTTCTGGCCGCGCGACCCGAGTTGCAAGTTGTGATCCCGACCACGGCCAATGTCACCGATCTGGTGCGCGACCAAGTGGCCGACTGGCCGGTGCAACCGCTGATCCTGTCCCCACAGGGTCAGGACAAAGAGGCCTATCTGGCCGAAAAACGCGCCTGTTTCGCGGCAGCCGATGCAGCGCTGGCGGCGTCAGGCACGGTGTCTTTGGAACTGGCAGCGACGAACACACCAATGGTGATCGCCTATGACATGAGCTGGCTGAGCCGTCAGATCATCGGGCGGATGCTGAAGGTGGATACGGTGACGCTGGTCAATCTGGTCAGCGACACCCGCGCGGTGCCCGAATTCATCGGGGCGGATTGCAAGCCCGATCAGATCGCGGCTGGCTTGCTGGACGTGCTGGACAATCCCGGCACTCAGCTGGAGGCCATGCGCCTCACGATGGAGCGTTTGGGTCGCGATGGCGAAGCGCCTGGATTGCGCGCGGCCCGCGCGGTGCTGCGCGGGTTAGGGCAGGGCGCGCATTAAAACGCGGCCTGTAGCGTGGCCAGGGCTGCGACGGGATCGTCAGATTTCCAGATCTCCTCGCCAATGCCGAAGAAATCAGTCACGGGTGAGATTTTGGCGATCAGTTCGGGGGTCAGCGCGCCTTCGGCCACGACCGGAACCTCGATCATCATGGACCACCATTCGAACAATTCGTGTTCGGCCACTGTGCCGTCGAACAGGGGGGTCTGCCCCACCGGGCCAAAGCTGACATAGTCCGATCCGGCTTCGCCCGCGCTCATGCCGTCGTGGCGCGAGGCCCCGCAGAAGGCGCCGACAATGGCGTCATCGCCCAGCTCTTTGCGCGCCTTGCGGACCGAGCGCGCGCCGTCCGTCAGATGCACACCATCCAGTCCCAAACGTTCGACCATCAGGATATGGCTGTCCACGACCAGCGCCACGTCCCGCGCGATTGTCACCTCGCGCAGCGCATCGGCAGCGCGCGACAGGCGATCTTCGTCACGGGTGGACATGGACAGGCGCACGCAGGCGATTTCCGTGCTGTCCAGCACGCGGCCCAATTGGTCAGGGAATTGCGACAGTTCGAATTCGGGCGGGGTGATAAGATAAATCTGCGGCTGCTCGGATTCGGCCATGGCGAAGGCTCCTGTCACTTGGTTTGAGCACGCTATACCCCGGTTCGCCGGGTTTGAAAATGGGGCAGCGCAGGGGTGGAAAAGCGCGCTGCGCTGGCGTATCAGCATCCGGATATCAATCGGAGAGTTTGGATGCCCAGCGAGACCCCTCAACCCGCCTTTGTCCTGGTGCGCCCGCAGATGGGTGAAAACATCGGTGGGGCCGCGCGTGCGATGTGGAATTTCGGGCTGGACCGGATGCGGGTCGTCAGCCCGCGCGATGGCTGGCCCAACCAAAAAGCCGTGGCCATGGCCAGTGGTGCGGGGCGGCTGCTGGACGAGGCGGGGCTCTATGACAACCTGGCGGACTCGCTGGGGGATTGCACCTATGTTTTCGCCACCACCGCCCGGCCACGCGGCCTGACCAAGCCGGTGTTCACGCCCGAGCGTGCGATGGAAATGGCGCGGGAAAAAATCGCTGCTGGGGAAAAGGTCGCCGTAATGTTTGGTCCTGAACGTGCGGGTCTGGAAAACGAGGATATCGCGCGCGCCAACGCCATTATCTCGGTCCCTGTAAACCCCGAATTTGCCTCGCTGAACCTGGCGCAATGCGTGCTGCTGACGGCCTATGAATGGCGCCGTCAGTCCGTGGAAACGGTGGCTGAAACGGTCGAAATGGCGGGCGCAGACTGGGCCAGCACCATCGAGGTGGAAAAGCTGGCCGAGCATTACGAACAACGTCTGGACGAGGCCGGGTTCTTTTTCCCTGAGACCAAGGCCGAGGGGATGAAGGTGGTTCTGCGCAATCTTTGGAGCCGCATGCAACTGACCCGCAGCGACGTGCAGATGTTGCATGGGATCATGCGTCAAATGGTGCGCTGGAAAGAACGCGGCTGAGCGCTGGACGCGAGGGCGCGCGCGCCCTAACTTGCGGCAAAAGGATGGTGCGCCTTCGGGCGGCGAGCACAGGAAAGCAAGCGAATGAGCGACAAACGCAGCATCTTCGAAGAGGTCACAGACGAGGCCCCGGCAGAACGCAAAACGCCTGCGGGCGGCATGATCGATCAGGGCAAACGCGGCGCGCGGCGCGGCATTCGCGCCTGGCTGGCGGTGCTGTTCGCTTTGGTCGTTGTGATGATCGCCGTGGGTGGTCTGACCCGCTTGACCGATAGCGGGTTGTCGATCACCGAATGGAAACCCGTGACCGGCGCGATCCCGCCTTTGTCGCAGGCAGATTGGGAATCCGAGTTCGCCAAATACCAGGAAATCCCCGAATTCCAGTTGCAAAACAAAGGCATGAGCCTTGAGGAATTCAAAACCATCTACTGGTGGGAATGGGGCCACCGTCAGCTGGGTCGCTTTATCGGGCTGGTCTGGGCGCTGGGTTTCGCAGGATTTGCTCTGGCGCGGGCGATCCCGACGGGCTGGACAGGACGGCTGGTCACCATCGGTGCTTTGGGCGGCCTGCAAGGCGCTGTCGGCTGGTGGATGGTCAGCTCGGGCCTGACGGGGACGATGTTGGATGTCGCCAGCTATCGCCTGGCCACGCATCTGGGGCTGGCCTTTGTCATTCTGGGGTTCATCACCTGGTATATCTTCCTGCTGGGCCGGGAAGAACGGGACCTGATGCAGGCCCGCCGCCTGCGCGAGGCCAAGCTGTGGGGGATCTCGACCGGCTGGCTGCACCTGGCCTTTGTGCAAATCCTGCTGGGTGCACTGGTCGCCGGCATCGACGCGGGCCAAAGCTTTACCGACTGGCCCACAATGGGGGGCCAGATCATCCCGCCCGAAGCCTTTGATTTGACCCCGGTCTGGCGCAACTTCTTTGAGAACGCAGGTCTGGTGCAGTTCATCCACCGGTGTGTGGCCTACCTGTTGCTGGCGATGACGATCATGGCGCTGATCAAGGGGCGCAAGTCCGCCAATGCCAGCACCCGCGCGGCCTTTATCGCGGCCTCGATCGCGGTGTTCGGACAGGTTTGCCTAGGCATCTATGTGCTCTTCTCTGGCGTACAGGCGCATGTGGCGCTGACCCACCAAATCATCGCCGTGCTGGTCTGGGTGCTGATCCTGCGGGCGCGGTTCTTGTCGGGCTATCCGATCACCGACGCCATCCGGAGAACCTGACATGAACGCCTATGACGCCCTGATGGGCTTTACCCGTGAAACCATGGCGCTTGCGCAGGTGGCCGGGCGCCTTGGCTGGGATCAGGAAACCATGATGCCGCGCGGTGCCGCCGAACAACGGGCCGAGGAAATGGCCGCCCTGGAATCGGTGCTGCATGCGCGGCGCACGGACCCGCGGATCGCCGATTGGCTGGTGGACGCCGCGCCATCGGATGACGTCGCCGCCGCGCAACTGCGCCACATCCGTCGCAGCTTTGAGCGCGCCAGCAAAGTCCCCGCCGATCTGGCCAGCGCCTTGGCCCGCACCACCAGCCGCGCCCAGGGCCAATGGGCTCAGGCCCGCGCAGACGAAGATTACGCCGCCTTCGCCCCGATCTTGGACGAGGTCCTGACCCTGCGCCGCCAAGAGGCCGAGGCGCTGGCCCAGGGCGGGGATCTGTATGATGCGCTGCTGGACGATTACGAACCCGACTGCAAAGCGGCCGATCTGCAAGCCATGTTCGATGCGCTGCGCCCGCATCTTGTGGCGCTGCGGGCTGCGGCCCTGGACCAGCCCGCCCCTGCAGGCCTGAGCGGTCATTTCGACGAATCCCAACAGATCGCGCTGGCCCGCATGCTGGCGCAAACCTTTGGCTATGACGCCGATCACGGCCGCGTGGATCAGGCCGTGCATCCGTTCAGCTCGGGCTCGGGGCTGGATGTGCGCATCACCACCCGCACAGATGAAAGCGATCCGTTCAACTGCATCTATTCCACCATCCACGAGGTCGGGCATGCCTGCTATGAGCAAAACATCGACCGGTCCTACCTGTTGACCCCGCTGGGGCAGGGCGTGTCGATGGGCGTGCATGAATCCCAGTCCCGCATTTATGAAAACCAACTGGGGCGCAGCCGTGCCTTTACAGGCTGGCTTTTTGGGCAAATGCGTGACCGGTTCGGTGATTTCGGCATCACGTCCGAGGACGCGTTCTATGCCGCCGTCAACCGGCTGCAAAACGGCTTTATCCGGACCGAGGCCGACGAAGTCCAATATAACCTGCATGTGATGCTGCGATTTGACCTGGAACGCGCCCTGATCGCCGGGGATCTGTCGGTCAACGACCTGCCTGCGGCCTGGAACGACCGGTTCAAGTCGGATTTCGGATACGAGGTCGATAAGCCTTCGAACGGGTGCCTGCAAGATGTGCACTGGTCGGTCGGCCTGTTTGGCTATTTCCCGACCTATAGCCTGGGCAATGTCTATGCTGGCTGCCTGCACGCGGCCCTGCGCAAGGATGTCCCCGATCTGGATGACGCATTGGCCCAGGGCGATACCCGACCGGCCACCGATTGGCTAAAGGCCAAGCTACAAACCCATGGTGGCCTGCGCAGCCCCCAGGATACGATCACTCACGCTTGTGGCACGCCGCCCAGCGAACAGCCTTTGATCACCTATCTCACCGAAAAATTCAGCGCGCTGTACCAGCTGTAACAATAAACCCGCTCCTGATTGTCTCAGAAGCGGGCTTCTTCTTTTAAAAATATCCCGGGGGTCTGGGGGCAGCGCCCCCAGCCTTGGCTCAGCTTTCAGCTTCACCCTCGTCCTCATCCCCCTGTTCCGCGATCCGGGCAACCGAGACAACCTCTTCGCCCTTGCCGGTGTTGAACACCTTGACTCCACCAGCCGAGCGTGACCGGAACGAGATCCCCTCGACCGGCACCCGGATGGATTGCCCTTTCGAGGTCGCCAGCATCACCTGATCGTCCAGTTCAACAGGGAAGGAGGCGACCAGCTCGCCGCCGCGCATCGCCTTGTCCATGGCCATCACGCCCATGCCGCCGCGTCCGCGCACCGGGTAATCGTGGCTCGAGCTCAGCTTGCCCGCGCCTTCGCTGGTGATGGTCAGGATCAGGTTTTCAGCTGCCGACATCTCGGCATAACGTTCCTGGGGCAGGGCGGCGTCAGCGTTGCCGCCATCCTCGTCGCCCTCGGCCTCTTCGGTGACACCGGCCATCAGGCGACGCATCTTCAGATAGGCTGCGCGTTCGTCCGGCGTGGCGTCAAAGTGACGGATCACCGACATGGACACAACGATATCGCTGCCAGACAGCTTGATCCCGCGCACCCCGGTCGAGTTCCGCCCCGCGAACACCCGCACATCCGTGGTGGGGAAGCGGATCGCCCGGCCCGAATTGGTGACCAGCATCACGTCGTCATCCTCGGAACAAATCCGCGCGTTCACCAGGCTGACGCTGCCATCCTCGGGCAGTTTCATCGCGATCTTGCCGTTGGATTTCACGTTGGTGAAGTCCGATAGTCGGTTGCGGCGCACATCGCCCGCGCTGGTGGCGAACACGATTTGCAGGTTGGCCCAGTCATCCTCGGGGACGTCCACAGGCATGATCGCCGCGATGGAAACGCCCTGCGGGATGGGCAGGATGTTGACGATGGCCTTGCCCTTGGCGGTGCGGCCACCCTGGGGCAGGCGCCATGTCTTCAGCTTGTAGACCATGCCATCGGTGGTAAAGAACAACAGCTGCGTATGCGTGTTGGCCACGAAGAGCGTGGTGACCACGTCCTCTTCTTTGGTTTGCATGCCAGACAGGCCCTTGCCGCCGCGTTTCTGTGCCCGGAAATCGGCCAGCGGCGTGCGCTTGATATAGCCCCCCGAGGTCACGGTCACGACCATGTCTTCGCGTTCGATCAGGTCCTCGTCCATCATGTCGCCGGACCAGTCGACGATCTCGGTGCGACGCGGCACGGCGAATTGTTCGCGCACGTCGCGCAGCTCGTCCGCGATGATGCCCATGATGCGATCGCGCGAGCCCAGGATTTCCAGGTATTCCTTGATCTTGCCAGCCAGCTCTTGCAGCTCGTCCGTGACTTCCTGAACGCCGATCTGGGTCAGGCGTTGCAGGCGCAGCTCAAGGATCGCACGGGCCTGCGTTTCGGACAGGTTATAGGTGCCGTCATCGTTCATCTTGTGGGTCGGATCGTCGATCAGACGGATGTATTCGGCGATGGATTCAGCGGGCCAGCGGCGGGTCATCAGTTTTTCGCGCGCCTCGGCGGCATCAGTACTGGCGCGGATGGTGGCGACCACTTCGTCCACGTTGGTGACGGCGACGGCCAGACCACACAGGATATGCGCCCTCTCGCGCGCCTTGCGCAGCAGATAGGCGGTGCGGCGCGCCACGACATCCTCGCGGAAATCAATGAACGAGGTCAGGAAGCGGCGCAGCGTCAGTTGTTCAGGCCGCCCGCCATTCAGCGCCAGCATGTTGCAGCCAAACGAGGTCTGCATCGGCGTAAAGCGGAACAGCTGGTTCAGCACGACCTCGGCGGTGGCGTCACGTTTCAGCTCGACCACCACGCGCACACCGTTGCGGTCAAATTCGTCCTGAACGTGGCTGATGCCCTCGATGCGTTTTTCGCGCACAGCCTCGGCGATCTTTTCGATCATCGAGGCCTTGTTGACCTGATAGGGGATCTCGTCGATGACAATGGCATAGCGATCCTTGCGGATCTCCTCGACCCGGGTTTTAGAGCGGATCACGACGCTGCCGCGCCCCTCAAGATACGCTTTGCGCGCGCCCGAGCGGCCCAGCATGATGCCACCCGTGGGGAAATCGGGGCCGGGCACGTAGTGGATCAGCTGTTCGCTGGTCAGGTCCGGATCGTCAATCAGAGCCAGCGTGGCATCCACGACTTCGCCCAGGTTATGCGGCGGGATGTTGGTGGCCATACCGACCGCGATACCGCCGGCACCATTGACCAGCATATTGGGGAAACGTGCGGGCAGAACCGTCGGCTCCTGGTCCTTGCCGTCATAGTTATCCTGGAAATCGACAGTGTCCTTGTCGATGTCGTTCAGCAGGAAGGCGGCGGGCTTGTCCATCCGCACTTCGGTGTAGCGCATGGCCGCCGGGTTATCCCCGTCCATCGAGCCAAAGTTCCCCTGACCGTCCAGCAAGGGCAGCGACATCGAGAAATCCTGCGCCATCCGCACCAGCGCATCATAGATCGCGCTGTCGCCATGCGGGTGGTATTTACCCATGACATCGCCGACCGGACGGGCCGATTTGCGATAGGCCTTGTCATGGCTGTTTCCGGTCTCGTGCATCGCGTAAAGGATGCGCCGGTGAACAGGCTTCAACCCGTCGCGCAGGTCCGGAATCGCACGGCTGACGATCACGCTCATGGCGTAGTCCAGATAGGACGATTTCATCTCGTCCGTGATGGACACGCTCGGCCCGTCATATACGGGGCGATCTACCGTGTTTTCGTCTTCGTTATCAGGGGTTTGAGGCGTGTCGTTCACGTGGTCCCACCGCTCGGTCTTGAGTGTCTATATTTTGTTACACAAGTTATATCAGAGCCCATATACAGGGTGCAATGGCCCATGTTCGGCGCTGAGGCCTCGGCCGTGAAAAACACGCTAAGGGTCAGAAATAAAAGAAAAACCACCGCAAAAGAAATATGGAAAAGGGCCAGCGCGGAATTCCGCGTCTGGCCCGTTTGTTCTTTGTCCTGTTCGCAGGGGCGTGCGGCCCGCTTTTGACCCAGAAATCAGGGAATGATCCGCGTGTATTTCAGCCCCTCCAGGCTGGCACCGGCCAGCATCCCGGCCTGCCCAAACACAACGGCCAGAACGGGTGAGGTCGCGGTCGTGGTATCAGTGCGCACGTTTTCCCCAACATCCGAGAACACATACTCCAGATCCGCGCCCACGGCCCAACCAGAGCCACGACGGAAATTCTCGAGCGCGGTTTGGGTCATGAAGAACAGAACATGCGCATATTGCTGCGCGCCGATTTGCAGGCCAAAGCTGCCTTTCGCGGCCGAGTAATAATCCACGGTCATACCGTCCACGCGCAGGGCGCCGCGGCCATATCCGCCACCGATGAACAGGCCTGCCTCGGTTACCAGGGGCATCACCAGCTGGGCCACGGATTTGTCCATGACTTCCTGCACATTGGGATAGTTGGTCAGCAGATAGTCCATCGTCGCGTTCACGCGCGCATCAATCGTATCTGCATTCGGGGTGCCCGTGCCGTTCGAGCACGCGGCCGTCACACCAGCACCGGCCAGCGCGGCCAGCGTAAAGCTGCGTCGGGTAAATTGGGTCATAAGGATCGCCTGTATTTGTTGCCTGTTGGGCCAGCCTCTGATTGGGCCGGTTCATGGGGCAACTATACGCCGCGCGCGCAGCACTGTCACTAGGGTGCTGGCCTGCGCGGACGGGTCGGCAAAAAGGCGCGCCTCAGGCGGTTTGCAGCAGGCGCGCCACGGCGGGGGCGAAATAGGTCAGCACACCATCGCATCCCGCGCGTTTGAAGCACATCAGGCTTTCCAGCATCGCCCGTTCGCCATCAATCCAGTCGTTCTGCGCCGCAGCCTGGATCATCGCGTATTCGCCCGACACCTGATAGGCATAGGTGGGCACGGCAAAGGTGCTTTTGACGCGCTGACAGATGTCCAGATAGGGCATGCCGGGTTTGACCATCACCATATCCGCGCCCTCGGACAGGTCGCGTTCGATCATCCGCAGGGCCTCGTCTGAATTGGCGGGGTTCATCTGATAGGTGGTCTTGTCGCCCTTCAGAGCCCCCGAGGCCCCAACCGCATCGCGGAACGGCCCGTAAAAGGCACTGGCGTATTTGGCCGCGTAGGACAGGATCATCGTGTCCTTGTGGCCCTCGGATTCCAGGGCACCGCGAATGGCGCCGATGCGGCCATCCATCATATCCGAAGGGCCGATGATATCGACGCCCGCGCGGGCCTGTTCCAGCGCCTGTTTGACCAGCGCCTCGACCGTTTCGTCATTCAGGATTTTCCCGTCCTCAACGATCCCGTCATGCCCGTTCGAGTTATAGGGGTCCAGCGCCACATCCGACATGATCGCGATCTCGATCCCGGCATCGCGGATGGCGCGGGTCGCGCGGTTGGACAGGTTGTCGGGGTTCCAAGCCTCTTCACAGCCCGGGGTTTTAAGCGCGGGATCGGTATAGGGGAACAGGCAGATCACCGGAATGCCCAGATCGGCGGCCTCGCGCGCGGCCTCGACAATCTTGTCCACGGACAGGCGGTTGACACCGGGCATAGAGCGCACGGGCTCCGAGACGCCCTCGCCATCACGCACAAAAACCGGCCAGATCAGATCGCCCACACTCAGCGTGTTTTCCTGAACAAGCGCCCGAATCTGCGCCGATTGGCGTGTCCGGCGGAACCGTGTGGTGGGAAAGGGGGCCTGGGATTGATGGGGCATCTGGTGTTTCCTTCCTGTCTGCTGCATGGGTCGCATGGAATTTGAGCGCACTCAAGGGTAGGAATTGCCGCGCAGGCCGGGTAATCAGGCCAAAACAGGATTGGGGCACCCGGAGTGAGCTGGTACGAACTTCTCAATGAAATGATCGACATGCGGTCCTTTTCGAACCTTTGGTTCTGGATTGCACTGGCGGTCATGTGGTCGACGACCAGCCACTGGGTGCTGGGCGTGCCCTATGACATGGTGGTGCGCGCGGGCCGTCACGCACAGCGCGAAGGCCCCAATCAGGCGCAGCAGGATCTGGAGGATCTGGTGCGCGTCAACGTCAACCGGTTGCTCTATATCTCGGGGGTGTCCGGGTTGTGGCTGCTGGGATTGGGGTGCTTTTTCTTTACCATCCTGGGCGGGCTGGGCTTTGTGTATGATGTGCAGCTGGCGCAGGCGATCTTTTGTCTGCTGTTCCCGCTGGCGCTGGTTGGCATCCTCAGTCTGAACACCGCTCGGCGCATCCGCGAAGAAGAGGCCAGCGGCGCCCTTCTGCGCAAGCGCTTGACCCGGCATCGAATTTGGGTTCAGGTTCTGGGGATGATTTCGATCTTCGTGACAACGATCTGGGGCATCTACCAGATCTATACGGTCAATCTTCCGAACAGTTTCTGGCACCTGGGTTAAGCGCGCATGTCACACAACCAGATCACCATCGGGGGTGCCCCCGAGGGCTTTGACGCCAAGCTGATTCTGGCCGAGGTGGAAAAGGCTGGCGGGCCCGTTATCCATGTGGCTCGCGACGATAAACGCATGGCCGCGACCGAGGCCGCCTTGCGCTTTTTCGCGCCCGATTTGCCAGTGATCACTTTTCCGGGCTGGGATTGTCTGCCCTATGACCGCGTCAGCCCGCATGCCGATATCTCGGCTGCGCGGATGGCGACCTTGGCGGGGCTGGCGCATGGAATGCCGGACAGGTTTGTGCTGTTGACGACGCTTAGCGCCTCGATGCAGCGGGTTCCGGCGCGCGAAGTGCTGAAAGAGGCGGCGTTCTCGGCCCGCGTGGATCAGCGCGTTGATGAAAAGGCGCTGCGTGATTTTCTGGTGCGGATGGGGTTTTCACAGGCCCCCACGGTGATGGAGCCGGGCGACTATGCCATCCGTGGCGGCATCATCGACATCTTTCCGCCCGGCGATTCTGGCCCCGTGCGTCTGGATCTGTTCGGCGATGTGTTGGATGGCGCGCGCCGTTTTGATCCGGTCAGTCAGCGCACCATTGAAAAGCTGGATATGATCGAACTGGCCCCGGTGTCCGAGGTGATCGTGGACGAGGCTGCGATCCTGCGGTTCCGTCAGAATTACCGCATCGCTTTCGGCGCCGCGGGCACCGATGATCCTCTGTACGAGGCCGTCAGCGCGGGGCGAAAACACCAAGGCATCGAGCACTGGTTGCCCTTTTTTCATGACCGGCTGGAGGTGTTGTTCGACTATTTGCCCGACGCCCCGGTGACGCTGGACGATCAGATCACCCCCGCGCGCCTGTCGCGCTGGGAAGGCATCGCCGACCAGTATGAAACCCGCAAAATCGCGATGGCCCAAAAGGGGCGGATCGACACGATCTATAAACCTGTCCCGCCAGAGCAACTGTACCTGGATGACGCGGCCTGGATGACCGCCATTGCGGATCGGCGCGTGGTGCAATTCCATCCGCTGGCCCAGGCCTCGGGGCCTGGTGTTGTCGACGGGGGCGGGCGGATCGGCCGGAATTTCTCGCCTGAACGCCAGCTGGAAAATGTCAATCTTTTCAGCGCGCTTAGCGATCATGTAACGGCCAAACTGGCCAATGGTCCGGTTGTTGTGGCGTCTTACTCCGAAGGCGCGCGCGAACGTCTGGACGGCTTGTTAGAAGACGAGGGCCTGCTGGGCGCCGTGCCCGTCACCGATATGCGCGGCGTGGGCAAGCACGGGCTGCATCTGGCGGTTTGGCCGCTGGAACACGGGTTCGAAGCGCCCGGCCTGACGGTGATTTCCGAACAGGATGTGCTGGGCGAACGGTTGGTCCGCAAACAAGGCAAACGCAAGCGCGCCGAGAATTTCCTGACCGAAACCCAATCGCTGGCCGCTGGCGATCTGGTCGTGCACGTGGACCACGGGATCGGCCGGTATCTGGGGCTGGAGGTCGTGACCGCCGCCGGCGCCGCGCATGAATGCCTGCTGCTGGAATATGCCGAGGGCGCGCGCCTGTATCTGCCGGTCGAAAACATCGAATTGCTGTCGAAATATGGCCATGACGAAGGCCTTCTGGATCGGCTGGGCGGGGGCGCCTGGCAGGCCAAAAAGGCCAAGCTCAAGGAACGTATCCGCGAGATGGCCGACCGCCTGATCCGGGTCGCTGCCGAACGCGAACTGCGCACCGCCCCCGCACTCGAGGCGCAGCACCACGCGTGGGAGGCCTTCAGCGCGCGCTTTCCCTATCAGGAAACCGACGATCAGCTGCGCGCCATCGAGGACGTGCTGGACGACCTGACCAGCGGGCGCCCCATGGACCGTCTGATCTGCGGCGATGTTGGTTTCGGCAAGACCGAGGTCGCCATGCGCGCCGCCTTTGTCGCCGCCATGTCGGGCGTGCAGGTGGCGGTGATTGCACCCACCACCTTGCTGGCCCGTCAGCACTACAAAAGCTTTGCCGAGCGGTTCCGCGGTTTCCCGCTTGAGGTCCACGCCCTGTCGCGTTTCGTCAGCCCCAAACAGGCCGCGAAAACCCGTGACGGCATGGCGCGCGGCACTGTTGATATTGTCGTCGGCACCCATGCATTGCTGGCAAAAAATATTCGTTTCCAAAACCTTGGCCTGTTGATCATCGACGAAGAGCAACATTTCGGCGTGGGCCACAAGGAACGGCTGAAACAGATGCGCAGCGACATCCATGTGCTGACGCTGACCGCCACGCCGATCCCCCGGACGCTGCAACTCAGCCTGTCCGGTGTGCGCGACCTGTCCATCATCGGCACGCCACCCGTGGACCGTCTGGCCATCCGCACCTATGTCAGCGAATTCGACGCCGTCACCATCCGCGAGGCCCTGCTGCGCGAACATTACCGTGGCGGGCAGAGCTTCTATGTGGTGCCGCGCATTTCTGACCTGCCCGAAATCGAACAATTCCTGCGCGATCACGTCCCCGAGATCAGCTATGTCACCGCCCATGGTCAGCTGGCCGCTGGCGAACTCGATGAGCGCATGAACGCCTTTTACGACGGCAAGTATGACGTGCTACTGGCCACCACCATCGTCGAATCCGGTCTGGATATTCCAACGGCCAATACGATGATCGTGCATCGCGCTGACATGTTCGGACTTGCGCAGCTCTATCAAATTCGCGGCCGTGTGGGGCGCTCAAAAACCCGCGCCTATGCCTATCTGACCACCAAACCGCGCGCGCCTCTGACACCTGCCGCTGAAAAACGCCTGCGCGTTCTGGGCTCGCTGGATACGCTGGGCGCGGGCTTCACCCTGGCCAGCCAGGACCTCGATATTCGCGGCGCTGGCAACCTCTTGGGCGAAGAACAGTCCGGTCAGATGCGCGATGTGGGATACGAGCTCTATCAACAGATGCTGGAAGAGGCGATCGCCAAGATCAAATCCGGCGAGATGGAAGGCCTCAGCGATTCCGGCGACCAATGGGCGCCACAGATCAACCTTGGCGTCCCCGTCCTGATCCCCGAAGACTACGTGCCCGATCTGGATGTGCGCCTGGGATTGTATCGACGCCTCAGTGGCTTGCAGGGCAAAGTTGAACTCGAAGGCTTCGCCGCCGAACTGATCGACCGCTTTGGAAAACTGCCCAAAGAGCTGAACACACTGCTATTGATCGTGCGCATCAAAGCCATGTGCAAACGCGCTGGAATCGCGAAATTGGATGGTGGCCCCAAAGGCGCGACGATCCAATTTCACAACGACAAATTCGCCTCCCCCCAGGGACTGGTTGAATATATCACCGCGCAAAAAGGCCTCGCCAAGGTCAAAGACAATAAGATCGTCGTGCGCCGGGACTGGGCGAAAGACAGCGACAAGATCAAGGGCGCCTTCGCCATCGCCCGCGACCTGGCCGAAAAGGTTGTCGCCCTGAAAAAATCAAAGAAAAAGCGCCAGAACTAGGCGCCATCTTCCCGCTTTTTCTTGGTCCAAATACCCCGGGGGAGGCCGCAAGGCCGGGGGCAGCGCCCCCTATCCCCGCGCGTCAAAGAACGCCCGGACTTTCGGCGCGATCCAGGCCCACAGCCCTGGCGCCCCATGAGCGATCTTTGCGCCGACCTTGCTGGAAACCGTGTCAAAATCGACATTGTATTCCACCCAGCTGCCCCCGCCCGAGGCCAGGTTCTGGTTGGGGGGCTGGAAACGGTCCAGCGACTTGGCGAACTTCGCGTCCGGAGTTTGATTGGCCTCAAATTCCTGCCAAAGTGCGCGCAACTCAACGCCTTGATCCACAGGCAATAGTCCGAAAATCCGCTCGGCGGCGGCCTGCTCTTGCGCTTCGGTTTCCTGCACATCATGGGTGCCGAAAATCGGCGCGTCGCCCGCGTCGATCTCCACCAGATCATGCAACAGCAGCATGCGGATCACGCGGTTGATATCCACTCCGTCGGGCGCATGCTCGGCCAGGGTCAGCGCATACAGCGCCAGATGCCAGCTGTGTTCGCCCGAGTTCTCGCGCCGGGACCCATCGCACAGCAGCGTCGCGCGGGTCACGGTTTTCAGTTTGCAGGCCTCGGTCAAGAAGGCCATCTGCGCGTCCAGCCGCTCAGTCATTCCCGGACTGCGATTTCAGCGCGGCCTCGATTTTGGAGTTCAGAAAGCGCCGGGCACGCTTTTCGGCCTGACGCACGCGCACGGCGGTCAAAAACGCCTCTTGCGTGGTGGTCGAACTGTCGCCCAGCGATTTTGCGATCTGATCGATCAACAGCTCGTCGCCCAGGGTCTCGGCCGCTTCGATGGCGTCCTTGGCCAGGGCGTCGGCAAGATCCTCGGTGACTCCCATGACGGCCTCAGCGTGTGGTTTCGGTCAGACGACGTTTCACATACGAGGTGACGTTGCCGATCATGTGATCCATCTGCTCTTCTTTTTCAAAGAAGTGACCAGCACCGTCCACTTCTTCGTGGGTGATGGTGATGCCTTTTTGCTCGTGCAGTTTGCCAACAAGCGAGGCCGTATCCGCGGGCGGGGCCACGCGATCGGCGGTGCCGTTGATGATCAGGCCCGAGCTGGGGCAGGGCGCCAGGAACGAGAAATCATACATATTGGCGGGCGGCGAGACCGACACGAAGCCGGTGATCTCGGGGCGGCGCATCAGCAGCTGCATCCCGATCCAGGCGCCAAAGCTAAAGCCCGCGACCCAGCAATGTTTCGAATTGCTGTTCATCGATTGCAGATAATCCAGCGCCGAGGCCGCGTCTGACAGCTCGCCCACGCCCTGATCATATTCACCCTGGCTGCGGCCCACACCGCGGAAGTTAAACCGCAGCACCGTAAAGCCCATGTTATAAAAAGCGTAGTGCAGATTATACACCACCTTATTATTCATGGTGCCACCGAATTGGGGGTGCGGATGCAGAACAATGGCGATCGGGGCGTCACGGTCTTTTTGCGGATGATAACGACCTTCCAGCCGACCTTCGGGACCGGGAAAAATAACCTCGGGCATATGTCTTGCGTCTCTCCTCGCGGGGTTGTTCATTCTTGACGAATTTGGTCAAGCAGCTTAGAACGGTTCTAATATAGAGGCCGGCCAGGCCAGTGGCTGCATTGCAGATACGCTTTGCGGACCGTGTCGTCAATCAATTCACGAGGGAATTGCACCGTGAAACTTAGTACCAAAGGACGATATGCGATGGTGGCCCTGGCCGATATTGCACTGCAACCGGCTCAGACACTTGTGTCGCTGGGGGATATCTCGAAACGTCAGGATATTTCTTTGCCTTACCTTGAGCAATTGTTCGTCAAGCTGCGCCGGGCCGGGCTGGTGGAATCGGTGCGCGGCCCCGGTGGTGGATACCGTTTGGCGCGCCCCAGTGCCGAGATTCGTGTGGTCGAGGTGCTGAGCGCCGTCGATGAAACCGTGGACGCCATGCATAAGGGCGCTGGTGCCAGCGGTGGGGCCTCGGGTTCGCGCGCGCAATCCATGACGAACCGTTTGTGGCAAAGCCTCAGCGCCAATGTCTATGTCTTTTTGCACAATGCCCGTCTGTCAGATGTGATCGACAATTCGCTGGCCCCGTGCCCGGCTGTCCCCGGCCTGTTTGCGGTGGTGGACGAAGAGTAATGGCGCGGGTCTATCTGGATCACAACGCAACAGCGCCCCTGCGGTCCGAGGCCAAGGCCGCGATGATCGCGGCGATGGATGTGGTGGGCAATCCCTCCAGCGTCCATGCGGAAGGACGCGCGGCCAAAGGGTTGGTCGAGCGCGCGCGCGCACAGGTGTCTGCGGCGTTGGGGGCTGAAGGGGCGGATGTGATCTTTACCTCGGGCGCGACCGAGGCGGCGGCGTTGATCTGTGCGGGCCGGGATCTGAAGGGCGCTCCGGTCGAACATGACGCGGTGCTGTCGTGGATCGATCCGGTATTGGGCGTTGATGCGTCGGGTCAGGTCGCGGTTGAAGATCCGGCCGGGTCGGTTTTGCAACTGGCCAATTCGGAAACCGGGGTGGTGCAGGACTTGCCTCAGGATCTGGCGGTCAGTGACGCTACGCAGGGCTTTGGCAAGTTGCCGTTTGCCTTCAACTGGTGTGGGGCGCAGGCCGTTTTGGTTTCAGCGCATAAATTGGGGGGACCCAAGGGCGTTGGTGCGCTGGTCGTAAAACGTGGCACCGAATTGGCGGCTCAGTTGAAGGGCGGAGGTCAGGAAATGGGGCGCCGTGCCGGGACAGAAAACATTCTGGGCATTGCCGGTTTCGGGGCCGCTGCCGAGGCCGCGGCGCGGGATCTGGCGAATGGTCGCTGGGACAAAGTGCAGGGCTTGCGCAATTTGTTGGAAGAGGCCATTGAGGCCGACGCACCAGATACTATTTTTGTGGGGAAAGGTGCCAAGCGCTTGCCCAATACCTCTTGTTTCGCAACACGGGGCTGGAAAGGGGAAACGCAGGTCATGCAGTTGGATCTGGCGGGGTTTGCCATCTCGGCGGGCTCGGCCTGTTCCTCGGGAAAACTGCGGGCCAGCCCGGTTTTGCGGGCGATGGGGTATGACGAAGACGTGGCCAAAGGCGCGATCCGCGTGTCCTTGGGGCTGGAAACAAGCGAAGAGGACGTGCTGCGCTTTGCGCAAAGCTGGCTGTCCAAACAACAGAAATTCCGTGCCCGCGTGGCATGAAATAAGACGCGAACAAGAGGTGCATCATGGCTGCTTTGGATCAAAGCGACGTTAAAGAAGGGGTCGACCAGGAAACGGTCGATGCCGTGCGCGAAGTCGGCGGCAAGTACAAGTATGGCTGGGAAACCGAGATCGAGATGGAATACGCGCCCAAGGGTGTGAACGCCGATATCGTCCGGCTGATCTCGGACAAGAATGACGAACCCGAATGGATGACCGACTGGCGTCTGCAAGCGCTGGAGCGCTGGACCCAGATGGAAGAGCCCAAATGGGCCATGGTCAGCTATCCGGACATCGATTTCCAGGACCAGTATTACTATGCCCGTCCCAAATCGATGGAAGAAAAGCCCAAGTCGCTGGACGAGGTCGATCCCAAGCTGCTGGCGACCTATGAAAAGCTGGGCATCCCGCTGAAGGAGCAGATGATCCTGGCCGGTGTCGAAGGCGCCGAGGATATGCCCGCCGAGGGCCGCAAGGTTGCAGTGGACGCGGTATTTGACTCGGTCAGTGTCGGCACCACCTTTCAGGCCGAGCTGAAAAAAGCCGGCGTGATCTTCTGCTCGATCTCCGAGGCGATCAAGGAACATCCCGAACTGGTGAAAAAATACCTCGGTTCGGTCGTGCCGCAGTCGGACAACTTCTATGCCACGCTGAACTCGGCCGTGTTCTCGGACGGCTCGTTCGTCTACGTGCCCCCCGGTGTACGCTGCCCGATGGAGCTGTCGACCTATTTCCGCATCAACGCCGAAAACACCGGCCAGTTCGAACGCACCCTGATCATCGCCGACAAGGGTAGCTATGTGTCCTATCTGGAGGGCTGCACCGCGCCTCAGCGTGACACCGCGCAGCTGCACGCCGCCGTGGTGGAAATCATCGTCGAAGAAGACGCCGAGGTGAAATACTCAACCGTTCAGAACTGGTATCCCGGTGACGAAGAGGGCAACGGCGGTATCTATAACTTTGTGACCAAGCGTGCCGATTGCCGTGGGGATCGGTCCAAGGTGATGTGGACGCAGGTGGAAACCGGCTCGGCCGTGACGTGGAAATACCCGTCCTGCATCCTGCGCGGCGATGAAAGCCAGGGCGAGTTCTACTCGATCGCCATCGCCAACAACATGCAGCAGGCCGACACCGGCACGAAAATGGTGCATCTGGGCAAGAACACCAAGTCGCGCATCGTGTCCAAGGGCATCAGTGCGGGTAAGGCTCAGAACACCTATCGCGGGCTGGTGTCGATGCACCCCAAGGCCAAGAACGGGCGCAACTATACCCAATGTGACAGCCTGCTGATCGGCGATAAATGCGGGGCCCACACGGTGCCCTATATCGAGGTGAAAAATAACTCCAGCCGCGTCGAACACGAGGCGACGACCTCGAAGGTGGATGACGATCAACTGTTCTATTGCCGTCAGCGTGGCATGGACGAGGAAGAGGCCGTGGCGCTGGTGGTGAACGGGTTCTGTAAGGACGTCCTGCAAGCCTTGCCAATGGAATTCGCCATGGAAGCACAACAGCTGGTCGCGATCTCGTTGGAAGGTTCGGTGGGGTAATGCAAGTAAGCGAGCTAGCCGAGGTTTTGCGTGAACGTTACGAGCAAGCTGAAAAGCGAGAGGTCGTGCTCGCGATTCATCTGTTTGGCATTGAATTTGCTAGCGAATTGGGTGGGCATTCCATTAACGATATCGCTGAAATCGGTACGGGACATCGGTCTTATGGGACGGAGATCCGCAAGGGCATTCGCCTGGCTAGATACGTTGACTTAAAAGAGGTCCGTAAATGATCATCACAACCACTCCGTCTGTCGAAGGCCGCAGCATTACCGCCTACAAGGGTATTGTCGTCGGTGAGGCGATCATGGGCGCCAACGTGGTGCGCGATCTGTTCGCGTCGGTCACTGACATCATCGGCGGGCGCTCGGGGGCGTATGAATCCAAGCTGCAAGACGCCCGCGACACGGCCCTGCGTGAACTGGAAGAGCGCGCCGCTGTTCTGGGCGCCAATGCCGTTGTCGGCGTGGATCTGGATTACGAGGTGGTCGGCCAGTCAATGCTGATGGTCAGTGCCTCGGGCACGGCGGTGATCGTCGAGTGAATTAAGCGGGGCAAGGGCCCAAAGGAACAACAGCCTTCCCCCTGGAACGCGCTAGAAAACAGCCAGGGACCAAGGCCAGACAGCGCCGCCGTGCGCAGTGAGTGAAAAGGGAAAAACATGCTGGAAATCAATAACCTGCAGGTCAAACTTGAAGAAGAAGACAAGCAGATCCTGAAAGGGGTCGACCTGTCGATCGAAGCGGGCTCGGTCCATGCGATCATGGGGCCGAATGGCTCTGGTAAATCGACACTGTCCTATGTTCTGTCCGGTAAGGACGGATACGAGGTGATCGACGGCGAAGCAACGTTGAACGGCGAAGACATCCTGGAGATGGAGCCCGAAGAGCGCGCCGCTGCGGGTGTCTTTCTGGCCTTCCAATACCCGGTGGAAATCCCCGGCGTGGGCAACATGACCTTCTTGCGCACGGCCGTGAACGCACAGCGCAAAGCGCGCGGCGAAGAAGAGCTGTCCGCCACCGATTTCCTGAAAGAGGTCCGCGCCAAGGCCAAGACCCTGAAAATCGACGCGGATATGCTGAAACGCCCTGTGAACGTGGGTTTCTCGGGCGGCGAGAAGAAGCGCAACGAGATCCTGCAAATGGCGATGCTTCAGCCGAAAATGTGCATTCTGGACGAGACCGACTCGGGTCTTGACGTGGATGCGATGAAACTGGTGTCCGAGGGCGTGAACGCGTTGCGCGACGCGGGGCGTTCGTTCTTGGTGATCACCCACTATCAGCGCCTGCTGGACCACATCAAACCTGATGTCGTGCACATCATGGCCGCGGGTCGTATCGTCAAATCCGGCGGTCCCGAACTGGCGCTGGAAGTCGAACAGAACGGCTATGCCGACATTCTGGCGGAGGTCGAGTAATGGCCGTTCCTCAGGCAAAACTGGACGCAACCCAGGCCCGACTGGCGGACATTTCCGTGCCGCAATCGGGCGGCTGGTTGGCGGCGGCCCGTCAGGATGCTTTGGCGCGGGTGCGCGCCATGGGTCTGCCCGTGCGTCGCGATGAATACTGGAAATACACCCGACCAGAGACGCTGACAGCGGACCAGGCCCCCGTGGCTGCGCTGTTCGACACCGGTGGGGAAATCCCCGTTTTTGACGGTGTTGATCGGTTGAAGCTGGTCTTTGTGGATGGTGTGTTTGACGCCGAGGCCAGCGATGATCTGGCCCTGGAAGGGATCGAGATCGACCGTCTGGAAACCGCTGGCGCCACCGATATTCACTGGGCAAAAGACGCCTATGGTGTGCTTGAAACCAACGGGCAAACCCCGGTCGAGCGCCCCTTGGCGACGTTGAACACGGCCATTGCGACCGACGGCGTGCTGATCCGCGTGACCGCGACCCCCAGCAAGCCGGTCAGCCTGGTTTATATCCATGGGTCTGACAGCTCGGACGCGGTGTTGCACCATGTGATCAAGGTTGAAGAGGGCGCCTCGTTCACCTTGTTGGAAAACGGGCCCGCAGCGGCACGGTTCAACAAGTGCATGGAGGTCGAGGTCGCCGACAAAGCGCAGTTCCACCATGTGCGTGCGCAAGGTCGTGATCACCAGCGCCGCGCCGTGACCCATATGTTCGCGCGTCTGGGCACCGAAAGCGTTTTCAAAAGCTTCACGCTGACCGCCAATGGGGTGCTGACCCGCAACGAGTGCTTTATCGAACTGCTGGGGGATGACGCCGTGGCCCATGTCGCTGGCGCCTGTATGGGGGACGGTGATTTCCACCATGATGACACCGTGTTTGTCACCCATGATGCGCTGAATTGCGAAAGCCGTCAGGTGTTCAAAAAGGTGCTGCGCAACGGGGCGACCGGCGTCTTCCAGGGCAAAATCCTGGTGAAAGAGGGCGCCCAGAAAACGGACGGCTATCAGATCAGCCAGTCTCTGTTGCTGGATGAGGACAGCCAGTTTCTGGCCAAACCCGAGCTGGAAATCTATGCCGATGATGTGGCCTGTTCGCATGGCTCGACCTCGGGGGCGATCGACGAGGAAGCTCTGTTCTACCTGCGCTCGCGCGGGGTGCCCACGGTCGAGGCAACGGATCTTCTGGTGCTGGCCTTCCTTGCCGAAGCAGTGGACGAGATCGAGGCCGAGGAACTGCGGGACGAGATCGTCTCGCGTCTGGAAGGCTGGCTGGAGCGCCGGCGCGACTGATGCCTGTAACCGCTGACATCGTGGCCAGTTACCGCAGGCCGGGCCGGGTTGTGGCCCGCCTGCTGGATATGGGTCAACGCGAGGATCGCGCACTTGCCATCCTGATGGCGGCGTGCACCGTGGTCTTTGTGGCGCAATGGCCGCGACTGGCCCGTCAGGCCCATCTGGACCCCGAGCTTGAGCTGCAAATGCTGCTGGGGGCCACCTTGCTGGCCTGGATCATGATCGCGCCGCTATTGATGTATGTGATCGCTTTCGTCTCGCATCTGGTGGCCCGTGCGGCCGGAGGGCGGGGCACGGGATATGGGGCGCGGATCGCGCTGTTCTGGGCGCTATTGGCGTCCTCCCCGTTGATCTTGCTTCAGGGAATGGTGGCTGGCTTTATCGGGGCCGGGGGCGCGTTGACGCTGGTTGGTCTGATCTGGCTGGTCGTGTTCCTGTGGTTCTGGATTTCCGGGTTGCGACAGGCCGAATGGCCGCCCGCAGAAACTCCGGCCAAGAAAGGGTAAGTCGATGTTTCCGTTCAAGGAACTGGCAATCGAAACGATCCGCACGCCGCGCAACGCGGCCGAAAAGATCCTTTCGCAGTCCTTCCGTTCCGAGGCCGTTTGGACCGCGCTTGCCCTGGTGGCGGTGCTGAACGCGCTGTTGTTTTCCGCGTCGATTACGTTGCTTGAAACCCGCGGCGGGTTTGCCTCGGGGATCAACCTGCCGTTTCTGTACCTGGCGCTGATGGTGGCCGCGATGGTCATCGGCTCGATGGTGCTGTCCTGGATCGGGCAGGTCCTGGGCGGTCGCGCCAAGCTGATGGACCTGCTGCCGCTGGTCGTCTGGCTGCAGGCCCTGCGCGCGGCGGCACAGCTGGGCGTGATGATCCTGATGTTGATCCAGCCGGGGCTGGCCGATCTTTTGTCGCTGGCGATTGGTCTCTATGGGCTGTGGATTTTGGCCAATTTCATCGATGTGGCCCAAGGCTGGCGCTCGCTGGGGAAATCCATCATCTCGATGCTGATCGCGGGCTTTGGCTTTGCCTTTGGGCTTTCTCTCTTTTTGCTCCTGATTGGGGCCGGTGGTACAGGATTCTGACCCATGTATGACGTCGAAAAAATCCGCGCGGATTTTCCCATTCTAGCACGCGAAGTGAACGGCAAGCCCTTGGTTTACCTGGACAATGGCGCCAGTGCGCAGAAACCTCAGGTGGTGATTGACGCCGTGACCCGTGGTTATGCCGAGGAATATGCCAACGTCCATCGCGGGCTGCATTACCTGTCGAATCTGGCGACCGAAAAATACGAGGCCGTGCGTGGGATCGTCGCCAAGTTCCTGGGCGCGCCGGACGAGGATGAAATCGTTTTCAACTCGGGCACAACCGAAGGGATCAACCTGGTTGCCTACAGCTGGGCCATGCCGCGGATGCAGGCGGGTGACGAAATTGTCCTGTCCGTCGCCGAGCACCACGCCAATATCGTGCCCTGGCATTTCCTGCGCGAACGCCAGGGGGTCGTGCTGAAATGGGTCGACACCGAGCCCGACGGCTCGCTGGATCCACAAAAGGTGATCGAAGCCATCGGTCCTAAAACCAAGCTTGTCGCAATTACCCAATGTTCCAATGTCTTAGGCACCGTTGTTGATGTAAAATCCATCTGCGCTGCCGCACGCGATATGGGCGTTCCGGTGCTGGTGGATGGCTCGCAAGGCGCGGTGCATATGCCGGTGAACGTGGCAGATCTGGGCTGCGATTTCTATGCGATCACCGGGCATAAACTGTACGGCCCGTCTGGCTCGGGCGCGATCTATATCCGCAAAGAGCGCATGGCCGAGATGCGTCCTTTCATCGGCGGTGGCGACATGATCAAAGAGGTCAGCAAAGACGTCGTGACCTATAACGATCCCCCCATGAAGTTCGAGGCCGGCACCCCCGGGATCGTACAAACCATCGGTATGGGCGTCGCGCTGGAATATATGATGGGCGTGGGCATAGAAAACATCGCCGCGCACGAGGCCACGCTGGCGAAATACGCGATGGAGCGTCTGTCCGGCATTAACTGGCTGAACCTGCAGGGCACTGCGCCTGGTAAGGCGGCGATTTTCTCGTTCACGATGGAGGGGGCAGCGCATGCGCATGACATCTCGACCATTCTGGACAAGAAGGGCGTGGCCGTGCGGGCCGGGCACCATTGCGCGGGGCCGCTGATGGATCATCTGGGCACTCCGGCGACCTGCCGTGCCTCGTTTGGAATGTACAACACCACGGCCGAGGTGGACGTGTTGGTGGATGCGCTGGAACTGGCGCATGACCTGTTCGCCTGACCCTCAGCGATGAAAAATCCTGATGCCCGCGCGTTACCGATTGCACCCAGCGCGGGCATTCGCTAAAGACGCGTTCAGGCACCCGTAGCTCAGCTGGATAGAGCGCTGCCCTCCGAAGGCAGAGGCCATAGGTTCGAATCCTATCGGGTGCGCCATCTTTTCTTTACAATTGGTAAGAGGAATCCGAGGGGCACCGCCGCCGTTTGTTGGGGGCTGGAGCGCCCCTTGATGGGCTTGCGGCGACGCAATTTTTCAGCACCCGAGGGTGCCCAGGCGACTAGTTTTTGACCGCACTTGCTGTAGAAACTGTCTAATTTGAAGTCATTTGCCCGGATCTCTTGCGCAAGTGCCCTTGAACCGGGCACAACAAGAGAAAATAGTAAGACGTTGAAATGGCCTCTCAAAATCAATCCTTCAGCATCAAACTCGGCGCGCTTCTGGAACAGGTCTATCCCGATCTGGACAGTGCGATCCTTTCCTCTCAGGTGATCGAGGCATTCTGGCCAACAAATTCCGAGCAAGACAACCATCGCCGCAAACGCGGACGCGTTCCCGGGAATAACCAGTGGTCCGAGCGGGATTCGCTGCTGATCACCTATGGCAACTCGATCGTTGACGGGCAGCATAAACCGCTGGACCTGCTGCATGACTTTCTGGAACGGCATCTGAAGGGTGTGATCGACGGGGTGCATATTCTGCCGTTTTTTCCCTATACCTCGGATGATGGATTTGCTGTGACCGACTACCGCGCGGTCAATCCGGTGCTGGGCGATTGGGCCGATATCAGCCGCATCGGGGCCGAGTTCAAGCTGATGTCAGATTTGGTTCTGAACCATGTCTCCAGCCAGTCGATGTGGTTTAACGCCTACTTGCAAGGTCATGAACCTTATCACAAATTCTTTTTCGAGGCCGACCCCACGGACGATCTGAGCAGCGTCGTGCGCCCCCGCACGCACCCGTTGCTGCGCGAGGTCGAGACGGTGAACGGGTCGCGCCATGTGTGGTGCACGTTCAGCCATGATCAGGTGGATTTGGACTTTCGCAACCCCGAGGTTCTGCTGGAATTCCTGCGGGTGATGCGGCTGCATATCGACATGGGTGTGCGGATCATTCGGTTGGATGCGGTGGCTTTCCTATGGAAGGAAATCGGCACCACCAGCATTCACATGCCCCAGACCCACGCGATTGTGCGGCTGATGCGGCTGCTGGCGGATTACGCGGTTGAACCGGTGATCCTGTTGACCGAAACCAACGTGCCCAAGGCGGAAAACCTGTCCTATTTCGGTAACCGCAACGAGGCGCACGCGGTCTATAACTTCTCGCTGCCGCCGCTGGTGTTGCATGCGATGATGGCGGGCAAGGCCGAGTATCTGAATTGCTGGCAGGGCTCGATGCCGCCCGCGCAGATGGGTTGTGCCTACCTGAATTTCACCGCCAGCCATGACGGGATCGGGATGCGTCCGGCCGAAGGGTTGCTTAGCTCGGCCGAGGTCGATCAGGTCATCGGGATGGTGCGCGAATTCGGTGGCGAGGTCAGCATGCGCGCGCTGCCCGGCGGGGGCGAGGCCCCCTACGAGCTGAACATCACCTGGTACGAAGCAATGAAGGGCACCTTCGAGGGGCCGGATCACTGGCAATTTGATCGCTTCATGGCGTCGCAAACCTTGATCATGGCGCTGGAGGGCATCCCGGCCTTTTACATTCATGCGCTGCTGGGCACGCCGAATGATCACGAAGGGGTCGAAAAATCCGGCCATAACCGCGCGATCAACCGGCATCGTTGGGATTATGGCGAACTGAACGCGCGCCTGTCTGACCCGGAAACCGTACAGTCGCGGGTGATGAACGAGCTGCTGCGGCGCATGTCCGTGCGGCGCAAGCAGACGGCGTTCCATCCCAATGCGACGCAGTTCACTTTGCAGATTGATGACCGGCTGTTCGGGCTCTGGCGGCAAAGCCTGGAACGCGACCAGTCGATTTTCGCCTTGCACAATGTCAGCGCGGACGGGCTGACCATCACCCCACAAGCGATCAACCTGATCGACGGAGAAGAATGGGTGGATCTGCTGAGCGGCGAACATATCGACCCGGCAGGCAGCGAAATTTCTTTCGCGCCCTACCAGTGCCGCTGGATCACCAACAAATTCTAAGGGGCTGCGCGCCCCTCAGCTGTATTCGGCAAAATCGGCCTCGGCCGCGGCTTTGCGGTCGCGCATCAGGTCGGGATCGGCCGAATGCACGCGGCTCCAGGTCGGGATAAAGGGTGTTTCGGCAGGGTTTTCCAGATAGACGCGCCCCGCCTCGACAATGTTTTCGGCAAACATTTCCACGCTGCGCTCTTCTTGGTGGCGATCGACCTCCAGCCCGTTCATCTGAGCGTCGTGATAGTAATCCTCCAGCAAATCCAAGGCGGTCCGGTAGTAGGTGGCTTTGAGCGTGCGGAAGGTTTCCTCGGTGAACACGGTGCCATCCGTGGCCAGTTTGCGGAACATGGACTTGCAGATGTCGATGGACATGCGGCTCAGGCCCGTAGTCTTGTCCTCGGGGCTTAGGTCCTGGTGTTTGTGGTCATAGTGATCGGCGATTTCCACCTGGCACACGGATTTGCGGGCCAGATTGCGCCAGGCCTCGGACAGAAGGCCGATCTCCAGCCCCCAATCCGAAGGCATCCGCAGGTCGGGCAGGATCGAGGTGCGCATGGCGAATTCGCCCGACAGCGGATAGCGGAACGAGCGCAGAAAATCGATATAGTCCCGATCCCCGATCACCTTTTTCAGCGCGATCAACGTGGGCGAGACCAGCATCCGGCACACGCGGCCATTGATCTTGCCGTTGCCGACGCGGGCATAGAACCCCTTGGACACCTGATAGGGAAAGGTCGGGTTGGCCACCGGATACACCAGCCGGGCCAGCATGTCCTTTTCATAGGTGACGATATCGCAATCATGGATCGCCACGACCGCGCTGTCCTGACAGGCCATCAGATACCCAAGGCAGGACCAGACGTTTTTACCCTTGCCCGGCTCGGACGGGCCCAGACCCAGGGCAGCCAACCGATCATCAATCGCCTTCATCCGCGGGCTATCATTCCAGATGACGATATGTTCCTGCGGCAACCGCGAGAAGAATTGCTTGGCATAACGGAACTGTTCTTCGTTCGCGCGGTCCAGCCCGATGATGATGCGGTGCAGATAGGGCACCTCGGCCAGCTCATCCAGAATGCGGGGCAGGGCGTCGCCTTCGAGCTCGGAAAACAGCGACGGCAGAATCAACGAGATCTTGCGGGAGGTGGAAAAGGTCTCCAACTCGCGGGTCAAGGCAGCGCCATCATTGGCGCGCAGGTTGTGCAGGGTGGCGATATTGCCGTTCTGGTGAAAGTCAGCCACAGGTTAGGCTCCTTTTGGGTCGTCTATTAGCAGCGAGGGCAGCAAGGCGTTGAGTGTTTCATTCCAGCCAGCAGGTCCGGTGCGTGTGCTTCGGATCAGGCGGGCTGACAGGTCGGATGTCAACCCTGGCAAGGGCTTGGCCTGCGGGTTGGTGATCAGAATCGGGTGGTCCGCGGCGGCGAGCATTTCCAGATCATTGGGGGCATCCCCCAAGGCAATCACAGTGCGGGCACCATATTGCGCGCGGATCGCCTCCATCTGGTCTGCCTTGGTGCGGCCAAAGCTGAGCGTTAGGTACCGCCCTCCGAATTTGTGGCTGATCCCTTGTGCCGTCAGGGCGGTTTCGAACGCGGCCTGTTGCGCGGGGGGGCCAGCCCAAATCCCCGGTTCAGAATAGAGCCGCGTCTTGGCCAGCCTGGCCTGAGGCAAGGGCAGGCCGGTATGATCGGCCACCTGCTGGGCCGTCATATCCCCAAAACCCGTGTAGAGTCGCCTGAGCGCTTCGGGTACGGCGTCCAGCGCGGCGCGAAGTTTCTGATAGTCCGAGTTGTCGGCCAATGACGCCGCCCCAGCGGGCAGCAATCCTGCGCCGTTCTCAACGATGGCCGGATGCTGAGACAGCCCAAGTTCCGCGCGCAGGGGCGCGATCTCGGCTGCGGTTTTCGAACTGGCCAGGATCACCGGAATCGCGTGGTGTGCCAGGGATTCCAATGCGGGCAGAGCAGGCGAATAGTCATAGCTGTGATGATCCAGAAGCGTGCCATCCAGATCCGTAAACACAATTGCAGAAATTTCCGTCATCTGACCTCTTGCGCCTTTGGTTTGCTTTCGGTAACAGGGGCGCCACGGGTGATTAGCTCAGTTGGTAGAGCGCTTCGTTTACACCGAAGATGTCGGGAGTTCGAGTCTCTCATCACCCACCATTCCCTTCGGATTTTCTGTTGTCTTCCATATGTTTGCAGGCCGGTCTCGGCAGTGCCTTTCTTGGTGTTGTCGCTAACAGGGTAGTGTTGATTTTGCCTGTGAAACAGGCGTTTCACGGGGTTTTTGCTGGAAATAGTGACATGACGAGCGGTTTTGCCTGTTTGTTGGGCAATTGCGCAAGGCGATTAGGGGCGTTGGCGCCGTTGCCAAAAACCAGCGGGACGAGGGCAAATTCCAGGTCGGGCGGGCGGTGGAAATTTTGCGAAAATAATTGCGCTTTTTCCCGCATCATCCGCTTGACGCCCGACAGGGCCTCGCATAAACAGCCTCTCACGCTCGGGTCGCCTGAGCGGACAGTGAGCGGTTGTAGCTCAGTTGGTTAGAGTACCGGCCTGTCACGCCGGGGGTCGCGGGTTCGAGCCCCGTCAACCGCGCCACCACTGTCCGATCCACAGGCGATAGACCCGAGGGAAAATGCGCGGTTGTAGCTCAGTTGGTTAGAGTACCGGCCTGTCACGCCGGGGGTCGCGGGTTCGAGCCCCGTCAACCGCGCCACTTTCCCTTCTTCGAAATGGATGTCACGACGCGCAGGACCTTGGGGTTGGCGTCAGTAGTGATAGCCCAACGCAGATTCCAGCCCCAGGTCCAGCTGTTCCAGCATATAGGCGTGGTCCGCTTGGGGCATCGCGTCTGGCCGGGCAGGGCGATCCGGAACGGCAGGCATGAATTGAGACCCAAGCCGCTTGACCACCGGCCGCAGCGGCAGTTCCGATGGCGGCAGGCCCATCCCAGACCGGAATTGCGCCAAGAAGGACCCGGGATCGGCCAGAACGGTTTCGTGCCGCGCAATCACCAGGGAACAGCCGCGATTGATCAGGCTCAGATGCGCGGCCAACTTGCCCACACGCAGCGCGAACAGATTGGCATAGGCCAGGCCCAGCGGGTCGCGATCCTGCTGCAGGGGCTCGCCAACCATCAGGGGGCCGGCGTCCTGAAAATATTTCTGATGGTCGATGATCGTGGCCCATTCGGCCCGCAAAAACGCCGAAAACTCAAGCCGCTGCATCTCTGGCGGCGTGTGCCAGGGCTTGGCATACATCGACAAGGCCCAATCGAGCGCGTTGCGCAGGCTGAGCACCACCACCAGATCGCGCGGCACGGCCAGAGCCTGCAGGCCACCATGTTTCCAGCCCAGGATCTCGACCGGCGCCAGAGGCGTATTGCGCCCCAACAGTCGCTTTACATGGTTGGTGCCACTGCTGCGCTCTCCGATCACCTGATAGCGGGTCGGAACCACCCCGTTAGACGCAAAATACAGCCCGGTCCGGGCAAAATCATCAGGCACAAGCGCGGCAACGGTCACAGGGGGCGTTCCAATCATTCAAAATTCAATTCTCTTATAGCAGCAAAACGGTTAGGCTTGCCAAAAGGCAGTTGAGCAGAGGCCACCCCAAATGCAGTCCACCGTTGCGGTCGTCACCATGGTGCGGGACGACCTGTTTTTCCTGAAGATCTGGCTTCGGCATTACGAACGGATATTCGGGCGCGAAAACCTGTATATCGTCAACCATGGCCGGGGCGAGGACGTCGCGAAACTGGCCGAAGGCTGCAACATCATCGGCATTCCCGGCGACCCGCACAAGAATTTCGATATGAAGCGCTGGCGGCTGCTGAACAATCTCGTGATGGGGCTGCGCAGTTACTATACCCATGTGATCGTCGGCGATGTGGATGAAGTGGTGGTGAATGATCCTCAGGACGGGCGGACGCTGCTGGAATTCCTGCAAGACGTGCGCAAAGGGCGGGTGTACACACCGCTTGGGCTGGAGGTGATCCACCGGATTGACCAAGAAGAACAGCCCATCACCGATCACCTGCTGGGGCCGCGCATGCATGTGCGCCTGGCGCCGCATTATTCAAAACCCTGTATTCTGTCCGTGGGCACCAAGATCGCGCGCGGGGGGCATTTTACCCAGTTCGACACGCTGTTCACGCCCGATAACCTGTACCTCTTGCATCTGAAATTCTGCGATTTCGGTGAATATGTCAGCGCCATGAACCGGCGCAATCAGGTCACCGCTGACATCGGAGGCTCGGTCCAGGACACTGCTATCGGACGCCATTGGTTCGCCGAGGCCCGTGGTGAGGATCGCACCCTGTTTGAAAGTTTCGCAGATCTGGAGATGGTCGAGGGATTCGACATGCGCCCCTATCGCAGGAAAATGCACCGCAGCTTTGGCCCGCGCGGTGACACCGGCTATTTCGACTTCAAACGCCCGGACTATGATCTGCAATTTCGCCTGCCGGATCGCTTTAAGGGTGTGCTTTAAGTCTCTGATAAAAAGCGTAGAATCGATTCTGCCGTCGCGCGCGGGGCCGTATCCGGGAAAAAATGGCCCCCTGGAATCCCTTCGGTCTGCATATGTGCGCAACGCGGGGCCCAGGCCTCGTTGAAATCATAGGCTTTGGCCATCGCCCCATCTGCCCCATAAAGCACCAAAGCCGGGCAGCGCACACGCCGCTCTAAATCCTGCGCGTCCAGATCGAAATCCACCTCCAGCGCGGCGCGATAATCGTTGCACATGCCGCGAATCGTGTCTGGCTGGCGCCACGCGCTCCGATATTGTGCCAGCAAATCCGGGTCGAAATCCTCTAGTTTCGACGCCCCCCAACCCAGCAAACAGCTTTCGAAATACTGGTCCGGGTCCGCACCGATCAGGGTTTCAGGAAAGGGCGCGGGCTGCGCCAGAAAGAACCAATGATAATAGGCCTTGGCCACGTGTCGCGACAGCTGATCCAGCATCAGATGCGTGGGGACGATATCCATCACCGTCATCGACATCACCAGGTCCGGATGATCCAGCGCCATCCGATGCACTGTGCGCGCCCCGCGATCATGTCCAACCGCATGGAAACGTTCAAATCCCAACGCCCGCATCAAGCCAACCTGATCCGCGGCCATTTCCCGAAACGAATACTCCACAACCCGCTCCGGCTTGCCCGAGCCCCCATAGCCGCGCAAATCCGCGCAAACCACCGTAAACCGCTCGGCCAAAACCGGCACGATCGGCCCCCACATCGCCCGCGTCTGCGGAAACCCATGCAACAACAACACCGGTGGCCCCGATCCCTGGACATCATACGCCAGCTCCAGCCCACCGACCTGCATTTTCGCCATGAGAGCCCCTCTTTCTTTGCTCTTCAAATACTCAACAAACCCGACCTGAACACAGACACGGAGGTCTTTATCCGCGCGTCAGTGCCTCCAACACCCGCGCCCAGCTGCGGATACCCATGTGAAAGCTGCTCAGGTCGTATTTCTCATTCGGGCTGTGGATCTGGTCGTCATCCTTGCCAAATCCGATCAGCATGGCGTCCGTGCCCAGGATATCCTTGAAATATCCGGCAATCGGGATCGAGCCCCCACAGCCCACATAGGCCGCAGCGTTGGGCCATTCATCCGACAGCGCCAGGCGCGCCTTGTCGAACATCGGGTTCTCGATTGACATTTGCGAGGCTGGCGCGCCCTTTTCCGTCCGGTACTCGATCGAGAACCCCTCGGGTAGGCGGCTTTCGACATGGGCCCGAAAGGCCGCGCGCACCTTCTCCGGATCTTGTTGCCCGACCAGACGGAAGCTGACCTTGGCGCTGGCCTGGCTGGGCAGAACGGTCTTGAACCCGGCCCCTGTATAGCCGCCCCAGATGCCGTTCACATCACAGGTGGGGCGCGACCAGATCATCTCCAGCGGGGTGCGGTCCTGCTCGCCAGCGGGGTGTTTCAGCCCGACCTCGCCCAGGAAACTGGTGTGATCAAACCCCAGGCCCTGCCACTGGGCACGAACATCGTCGGGCAGTTCGGGCACATCGTCATAGAACCCGTCCAGTGTGATCCGGCCGGTATCGTCATGCAGCTCGGCCAGGATTTTGTTCAGCACGCGAATGGGGTTCATCGCGATCCCACCATACATGCCCGAATGCAGGTCGCGGTCCGGCCCGGTGATGGTGAAATCTTCGCCCAGAAGTCCACGCAGCATGGTCACGATGGCCGGAGTGCTGTCTCCATACAGGCCCGTATCGCAGATCAACGCGATGTCGGATGTCAGCTCGTCCGCGTTATCCTGCATGAACGGGATCAGCGAAGGCGATCCGCTTTCCTCTTCGCCTTCGAAAAAGAAGGTGATTTTGCAGGGCAGGGCGCCGTGCACCGCTTTCCAGGCGCGGCAGGCCTCGACAAAGGTCATCAGCTGGCCTTTGTCATCCGAGGATCCCCGACCCCGGATCACCTGTTTGCCGTTTTCCTCTTCGATCGCCGGATCAAACGGGTCACGGTTCCATAGTTCCAGCGGGTCCACCGGTTGCACATCGTAATGGCCATAAAACAGCACATGCGGCCCGTCGCCGTCGACATGCCCCACCACCATCGGATGCCCCGGTGTTTGGCGCTTTTCCGCGTCAATCCCGATGCTTTGCAGATCCGCCACCAGCCAATCGGCCGCCGCCTGACATTTGTCTGCGTAGGCCGGATCGGTGGAAATCGAGGGGATGCGCAGCAGGTCCAACAGGCGATCCAGGGCTTGCGGCAGGTCTTGGTCAATCCGGCTTAGAACGGGATCAAGGGTCATCAGGTCACTCCGGGTGGGGGGATTCTTTGAGCCTGAGCGTAGCACCCGCCGCTGTACTGTCCAGAGCCGCCGTATTGATGGAAATCAAAGTTTGCGGTCACAAGTCTGCCTAAAAGGTGAGCAGGAAAATGCCGTTTGCCCTGCGGGGCAGCCGACCGGGAAGCGGCCCAAGCGGCATACAGCGAACAAGGAAAAGGATCATCGCCGTGGATTATTCTGCCCAACTGGATCAGGCCCTGAACCAATTGCATGACGAAGGCCGCTATCGCACCTTTATCGATATCGAACGGCAAAAGGGAAATTTCCCGCATGCGATCTGGCGGCATTCGGATGGCTCGGCCCGCGACGTGACGGTCTGGTGCGGCAATGACTATCTGGGCATGGGCCAGCACCCCGTCGTTCTGGCCGCCATGCACGAGGCCATTGACGCCACCGGTGCCGGCTCGGGCGGGACACGGAATATTTCTGGCACGACGGTCTATCACAAACAGCTCGAGGCCGAGCTGGCCGATTTGCATGGCAAAGAGGCCGCGCTGTTGTTCACCAGCGCTTATATCGCCAATGACGCGACGCTAAGCACTCTGCCAAAACTGTTTCCTGGGCTGATCATTTACAGCGACGCGCTGAACCACGCCTCGATGATCGAGGGGGTGCGGCGCAACGGCGGGGCCAAGCGGATCTTCCGCCACAATGACGTGGCGCATCTGCGCGAACTGTTGCAGGCCGATGATCCCAAAGCGCCCAAGCTGATCGCCTTTGAATCGGTTTACTCGATGGATGGTGATTTCGGTCCGATCGAACAGATTTGTGATCTGGCCGATGAATTCGGCGCGCTGACCTATATCGACGAGGTCCACGCTGTGGGCATGTACGGCTCGCGCGGGGCCGGAGTGGCCGAGCGTGACCGGCTGATGCACCGGTTGGATATCATCAACGGCACCTTGGCCAAGGCCTATGGGGTGATGGGCGGCTATATCGCGGCCTCGGTAAAAATGTGCGACGCGATCAGGTCTTACGCGCCGGGCTTCATCTTTACCACGTCCTTGCCGCCCGCTGTGGCGGCGGGGGCTGCGGCCTCGGTGCGGCATCTGAAATCTGATCGCGATCTGCGGGCCAAGCACCAGCAACAAGCGGCCACGTTGAAATTGCGCCTCAAAGGGCTGGGGCTGCCGATCATCGACCATGGCAGCCATATCGTGCCGGTCATTGTGGGCGATCCGGTACATACCAAGCAGTTAAGCGACATGTTGCTGGAAACCTTTGGCATCTATGTCCAACCCATCAACTTCCCCACTGTACCCCGCGGCACCGAGCGGTTGCGCTTTACACCGTCGCCGGTACACGGCCCACAAGAGATGGACGCGTTGGTTCGCGCACTGGATGAGCTCTGGTCTCGATGTGAGCTGAATTGCGCCGAATTACCCGCCTGAGGGGCCCCGGGCTGCTTTTTCCCTTGAGTTGTGCTAACGTGAAGAAAATAAAGGTCGCGTCTCGAATCGGCAGGTTCGGAAAAGCGAATTGCTAAAGGGGCAGATGGGGATGATCAGGCGCAAGACACCGCGTATGGATGAAGACGAGCAGGTTGAACCCAAAGGGTTCGACAGTTTCGAAACACGTCTGGGCGATTTGATGCGTGGCGAACGGGCCACCATGGGCAAATCCTTGCTGGATGTGCAGCGCGAGTTGCGGATCAAAGCCTCCTATATTGCAGCCATCGAAAATTCCGATCCTAGTGCCTTTGACACGCCTGGCTTTATTGCGGGCTATGTGCGGTCCTATGCGCGTTACCTAAACATGGACCCCGATCAGGCCTTTGCTGATTTCTGTGCCGAAAGCGGATTCTCTACGGCGCATGGCATGTCGGCCGAGGCGTCCTCGATCCGCAAGGTGACCACGCAGCGTCAGCCGGTTGCAGGTGACAGCGATCCCTTTGCCAAGAACGCGACGCCCTTCGCCCCCGCGAAAGAGGCCTTCTTGTCCAATATCGAACCCGGCGCGATTGGGTCTGCGCTGGTTCTGCTGCTGCTGATCGGCTCGATTGGGTTTGGCGGCTATACCGTTCTGAACGAGGTGCAGCGCGTGCGTCTGGCCCCGGTTGAAAACACGCCCGATGTTCTGGCCGATCTGGATCCGCTGAATGCTGGCACCGTTGGGCCGCAAATGGCCGATGCCGGGCTGACCGTCCCGCAGGTGGATGCGCTGGATCGTTTGTACCGCCCCGAGGCGCTGGATGTGCCGGTGATGGTCGCGCGGGATGCGCCGATTTCGACGCTGGATCCCGATATGGTGGGCAGCTTCCGTACTGCCAAGGCTGATTTGGTGGATGTTGCGCCGGTTCCCGAACCCGTCGCCACTCCGCAGGTGGTTGCCGATGCTGCGCCGCAGGTTGCCATGGTCGCTGTACGCCCCGCCTGGGTGCGTGTGCGCGCCGCCGACGGCAGTGTGATCTTCGAAGGCATTATGGAGGCGGGCGATCGCTGGATCGTTCCGCAGACCGAACAGCCGCCTGTGCTGCGCGTCGGCGAATCCAGCGCGATCTATTTCGCGGTCAATGGCCAGCATTATGGCCCGGCAGGCACCCGTGGCACCGTGACCAAGGATCTGGCGCTGTCTCAGGATCACCTGACCGACATCTACAGCGTGGCCGAGCTGGAACAGCATCAGGAACTGGCCCGCACCGTCGCCGAGCTGAGCCATCAGCCGGACAACTGAGCGCACCCCATTGATGCGGGCGGGCGCTGGCGCTAAGTAGCCCCTAAGCTGACCTTCTGGATGCAAGGACGACCCCATGTCGCTGAACCATGTTCGCCCGTGGCGCAATATCTATCGCCGCAAAAGCCGGAAAATTCATGTGGGCTCGGTTCCCGTTGGGGGGGATGCGCCGATCTCGGTTCAGACGATGACGAACACGCTGACCACCGATGTCAAAGGCACGCTGGACCAGGTGATCCGTGCAGCCGAAGCCGGGGCAGATATCGTGCGGGTGTCAGTGCCCGATCAGGACAGCTCGAAGGCGCTCAAGGACATCGTGCGCGAAAGCCCGGTGCCCATCGTGGCCGACATCCATTTCCACTATAAACGCGGGATCGAGGCCGCCGAGGCCGGTGCCGCCTGTCTGCGGATCAACCCGGGCAATATCGGCTCCGAGGATCGTGTCAAAGAAGTCATCCAGGCCGCGCGCGACCATGATTGCTCGATCCGGATCGGGGTGAATGCCGGATCGCTGGAAAAACACCTGCTGGACAAATATGGCGAGCCGACCCCCGATGCGATGGTCGAAAGCGGCATGGACCACATCAAGATCCTGCAGGACCATGATTTTCACGAATTCAAAATCAGCGTGAAGGCCAGTGACGTCTTCATGGCCACCGCTGCCTATCAGCAACTGGCCGAAATGACTGACGCGCCCATCCATCTGGGGATTACCGAGGCGGGTGGGCTGATGTCGGGCACGATCAAATCCTCGATCGGGCTGGGGAACCTGCTGTGGATGGGGATTGGCGACACAATCCGCGTCAGCCTGTCTGCCGATCCGGTCGAAGAGGTCAAGGTCGGCTATGAAATCCTGAAATCCCTGGGGCTGCGGCACCGGGGCGTCAATATCATCTCTTGCCCATCATGTGCGCGTCAGGGCTTTGACGTGATCAAGACCGTGGAAACGCTGGAACAGCGGCTGGAGCACATCAAGACCCCGATGAGCCTGAGCATCATCGGCTGCGTGGTGAACGGCCCCGGCGAGGCGCTGATGACCGATGTCGGTTTCACCGGCGGCGGGGCCGGCAGTGGCATGGTCTATCTGGCCGGCAAGGCCAGTCATAAGATGTCCAACGACCAGATGGTTGATCACATCGTGGAAGAGGTCGAAAAACGCGCCGCCCAGATCGAGGACGGCGCGGTCAAGGTCATGGACGAGGACGTCTAGGCCTCAGCTGTCTTCGCGGGCGGCGTCGACCAGCTCCATCATATCGGCCAGCGGGACATAGCCGCGCAGCAATTCGTTGCCCAATACAAAGGTCGGCGTCCCCGAAATTTGCAGCGCCTGGGCCAGTTGGTGGTTTTCGCCGATAATCTGGTTGACCAGCGGATCATTGATCTTGGCCAGGATCGCCTGACCGTCCAGCCCCAGCTTGTCCGCCAGACGGGACAGGGATTTTTCGCTGACCGCGCCTTTGGTTTCCATCATGGCGTTGTGCAGTTTCTCATAGGCTTCGTCGCCCCCGACGATCCGGCTGGCGATGGCAAAGCGCGAGGCCAGCACCGACTGGTCGCCCAGAATGGGGAATTCCTTGATGATCAGCTTGATGTTGCCGTCGGTTTCGACCAGCTGCTTCACCTCGGAATGGGCCTTGCGGCAGTAGCCACAGCGATAGTCGGAAAACTCGACCAGCACGATATCACCGTCCAGATTGCCTCCGGCCCAGGAATTCGGGTCGTCGAAGATCTTGCCGGCATAGGCCGCGACCATCTGTTCTTCGACTGCGGCTTGGGCTGCGGCCTGGCGTTCTTCGTAGATCTGATAGGCTTCCAGGATCACCTCGGGGTTATCCAGCAGATAGGCCCGGACTTCGGCGCGAAAGGCTGCGCGTTCAGCATCGCTGAGCTGTGTCAGGTCCGAGGCAAAGGCGGGGGCCGTCGCACCAGCGATCAGCAGCGCCGCAGAGGCAAGAAGGTGTTTCATTTCAATTCCTTTTGTTTACGGCGGCTTTCGAGGCAGAAATCACATCCTGCGCCCGAAGCCAAGGGGCAGAGCCGCGGGGCAACAGCCCCTCGGCGCGTTTGGCATGGATCAGCGCATCCTTTGGGCGCCCGATCAGGGCATAGCGTTCAGCCGTCACGACCGAGGCCAGACCGGTTTGACCAAGCTGCGCATAGGCCATGGCCAGATCGCGCAACAGGCTGGGATTGGTCGCATCGCGCGCACGGGCTTTTTCCAGCACGCTGCGCGCGGTTTTGTGTTGGCCCGCAACCAGCAATGCCCGGCCATAGCCACCCAGGATAAGGGCGTTCTTGGGGGCCAGATCGGCTGCGGTTTGAAAGGCCGCAACTGCGGCTTTGGTCTGGCGCGACTCCAGCAGGATTTGCCCCCGCAGGTCATGCGCAAAGGCATCTTTGGGGCGCAGGGCCACCAGTTTATTCACGGTCGCGATGGCCTTTTTGCTGTCGGGTTGGCGGTGATGGGCGGCGGCCTCTCGCATCAGGCGGATATCTTTGGTCAGGCTTTTGGGCGCGCGGCGCAACGTCCAGCTGGGCGCGCGCAAAAACGCCGACAGCTTGCCTTGGGCCCGGGCGTACCAGTATTCGGCCTTGGGGTCGGGCTTGGGCAAGCCATTCAGCGCCGTGACCCGCGCCTTGAACGCGCGAATGCGGTCCCGGGTCAACGGGTGCGAGCGTGCATAGGGATCCTGATGCGCCGCCGACAGCATTTCCTGACCGCGAAAAATATCCAACACTTCCAAAAAGGCCTCGGGGTTGACCCCAGCCGAGATCATGTATCGCAAGGCCGACAAGTCTGCGGCCGCTTCCTCGGCCCGGGTATGAGACAGGAACAGCCGCTGGGCCGTGGAATTGATCCCCATGCCCAGGCCAGCCGCTGCATCCCCATTGCCTGTGCTCACAGCGGTCGCTGCGGCCAACGCCATGCCCAGACCGGCGATGGTGTTGGCGGCAAGGGCGTTTTGATGCCGACGGGTGATGTGGCCGTTGGCGATATGGGCGGCCTCATGCGCCAGTACCGATTGCAGTTGAGCGGCGCTTTGCATCTTCAGCAATAGGCCCGAGTTGATGAAGATATGGCGCCGGTCCACGATGAAGGCATTATAGGCGCTGTCCTTGATCACCACGATTTTCACCGAGCTGGGCGACAACCCCGCCGCCGCCAAAATCGGGTGGGCCAGTTGGTTCAGCGAATGTTCAATATCCGCGTCCCGCAGAAACGTGGCTGCTCGGGCAGGAACGGCCATCATCAGGCAGAGCAGGGGAATAATGACCAAACGGCCCATCAGGTGCATTGACGATTGTCCTGTTTCGCTGTGAATTGGCGTCTCTTGCGGCACCATAGGAAACTACACATGCGAAACTCAAGACGTGGCGAGGTCGATCCCTTTATTGTGATGGACGTGATGGAGGCCGCGCGCGCCGCAGAAGAGGCAGGCCGCCACATTATCCATATGGAGGTCGGGCAGCCCAGCACGCCCGCGCCCAGCGGGGCGCGGCAGGCGTTGACGCAGGCGATGGCCGATCAGTCGCTGGGATACACCGTGGCCCTGGGTCTGCCCGCGCTGCGCAAACGCATCGCGCAGCTTTACGCGCAATGGTACGGGGTCGATCTGGATTGGAACCGGGTGGTGGTGACGCCGGGCTCGTCCGGGGCGTTCATCCTGGCCTTTACCGCCTTATTTGATGCCGGGGCCCGTGTGGGCGTTGGCGAGCCGGGCTATCCCTCGTATCGGCAAATCCTGCGGGCGCTGGATCTAGAGCCCGTGGGCCTGGCCGCCAGCGATGAAAACCGCCTGCAACCCGTGCCTGCCGATTTCGCCGATCTGAAGCTGGATGGGTTGATGATTGCCTCGCCCGGCAACCCATCGGGGACAATGCTGGACAAGGCTGCGATGACCGCCATCGCGCAGGCCTGTGCCGACAGCGATACGATCCTGATCAGTGACGAGATCTACCACGGCATCGAATACGATCAGAAAGCCGTGACCGCGCTTGAGGTCACGGATGAGTGCTATGTGATCAACTCGTTCTCGAAATATTTCAGCATGACCGGCTGGCGCGTCGGCTGGATGGTGGTGCCTCAGGATCACGTGCGTTTGGTGGAACGGATCGCGCAGAATATGTTCATCTGTCCACCCCATGCCAGCCAGGTCGCGGCGCTGCACGCGATGGAGTGCACCGACGAGCTGGACCAGAATATCGCGATCTATGCAAAGAACCGTCAATTGATGATGGAGGGCCTGCCCAAGGCCGGGTTTGACAGGATCGCGCCACCCGATGGGGCCTTTTACGTCTATGCCGATGTCAGCCACCTGACCGAGGACAGCCGAACGCTGGCGGCCGAAATTCTGGAACATGCGGGCGTGGCTGTCACGCCGGGGCTGGATTTCGATCCGGTGCGCGGGGTGGGGACGTTGCGGTTCTCTTATGCGCGCGCAACAGCCGATATCGTGGAAGGTCTGGACAGGCTGACCCGCTATATGGCCACCCGAGGCTGATTTTCGCGCATTGAGGCGGGCAGGGGGCTGGGCAGCGCCCCGCCCTTGGCGTATCCTATCCTCAACGAGGCACAGACACGCCGGAAAGAGCGGATGCGCAGTATATTATCGGTACTCTTGGTGGTGCTGGCCCTGTTGCCAGTCAAAACGCAAGCGCAAGAGCTAAGCGGCCTGGCGCGCGTGGATGTGGGCTATTCTCAGATCCGCGATACCTGGGGCGGGGGGCTGTCGGTGGAACTGGCGCTGACCCAGGGCGTGCCCTACCGAGTCTATACGCTGGATGAACCGCGCCGTCTGGTGCTGGATTTTCGCGAGATCGACTGGACCAACGTGTCCAAAGACGTGTTGTTGAACGCCAACCGCGCCTCGGATGTGCGTTTTGGCGCGTTCCGTCCCGGTTGGTCGCGCATGGTGATTGATCTGGCTGATCCGCTCTTGCCCGAAACGATCGAGATGAAAATCGATCCGCAAACCAGCAAAGCCCGGCTGAAAGTCGCGCTGTCCGATGTCACGCCCGAGGATTTCGCCGCCCGTGCCGGGGCGCCCTATGATCCGCGCTGGGACCTGCCGCCGCCAGCCGCGGTCGCGAAATCGCAAAATCGCGGGGATGGGCCCTTGGTTGTGGTGCTGGACCCCGGTCATGGGGGAATTGATCCGGGGGCTGAACGCCAGGGACATCAGGAAAAGACGATTGCCCTGAAATTCGCCAAGGAACTGAAAGAGGTCCTGGTGCGCTCGGGCCGTTTCGAGGTGGTTCTGACGCGCGAGGATGACAGCTTTGTCTCGTTGGAACGGCGTATCGCCATCGCGCATCAGGCCGGAGCGCATGTGTTCTTGTCCTTGCATGCGGATGCGCTGGCCGAGGGCAATACCCATGGCGCCACCGTGTATCTGCTGCGCGAAAGCGCCAGCGACGAGGCCAGCCAGCAACTGGCCGAACGTCATGACCGCGATGATATTCTGGCGGGTGTTGATCTGTCCGGTCAGGATGACGTGGTCGCCGGTATCCTGATGGATCTGGCCCGCCAGGAAACCCAACCGCGCGCGGATCAACTGGCGCTGAATCTGGTGCAGGGGCTGCGCAACGGGCGTACGCCGGTGAACAACAAGCCGATCCGACACGCGTCCTTTTCGGTGCTGAAATCGGCCGATATCCCCTCGGTTCTGCTCGAGATCGGCTTTATGTCCTCGAAACGGGATCTGAAAAACCTGTTGGACAAGAATTGGCGGCTGAATGCCTCGGTGGCCATTCGCGACGCGCTGCGCGCCTGGATGGAGGCCGACGCCAACCTGCGTGCGCTGGCCAGACATTAGGAAAACAGCGGAAACTCGCGCGCTGATCAACGCTTCTTGTTTTGACGCTACAGACTGTGATCATTATAGAGACGCCAGAACATGAAAAAGGGCGCGCTGGGTGATCAGGTTCATTCTTTCCTTCTTTGGGTCGATCTTTACGGCGGTGACGCTGGGGCTGACGGTTGTGGCCCTGTCCATTGGCGCGGTCTTTTGGATCTATGGCAAGGACCTGCCCAGCCACGAAAGCCTGGCGCAGTATAAACCCCCGACCATCAGCCGGATTTATTCGGGCGAAGGCCAAATCATCGACGAATTCGCCAAGGAACGCCGCCTGTTTACCCCGGCAGACGAGATCCCGGACCTGGTGAAAAACGCCTTTATCAGCGCGGAAGACAAGAACTTCTATACCCACAAGGGCTATGACGCGCGCGGGATCGCCGCTGCCGCGATCGAGGCTGTGCGCTCGCGCGGGCAAAGCGTGCGTGGCGCGTCCACAATTACGCAGCAGGTGATGAAGAACTTCCTGCTGGGCGGCGAGCGTCGGATCGAGCGCAAGATCAAGGAAATCATCCTGGCCACCCGCGTCGAAGAAACCCTGAACAAGGACCAGATCCTGGAACTGTATCTGAACGAGATTTTCCTGGGTCAGAACTCGTATGGTGTGACGGCGGCCGCGCAGACCTATTTCAACAAAACCCTGGGCGAATTGTCCCCGCACGAGGCCGCCACGCTGGCCTCGATGCCCAAGGCGCCAGGCAAATTCCACCCGGTGCGCAACAAGCAACGTGTGCTATCGCGCCGGAATTTCGTTCTGAAGGAAATGGCTGAAAACGGCTATATCTCGCAGGCAGCCTATGAGGCGGAAAAGGAAAAGCCGCTGCGCTCGGTCCAGAATGGCGATTTCGAAAGCTTCCGCACCGCGCTGCCGCCGCGCGACTATTTCACCGATGAAATCCGCCGCCAGCTGTCCGAGGAATTCGGCGAGGGCGAGTTCTTCTCGGGCGGGCTGTCCGTGCGTGCCACGATTGATCCTGACATGCAGGTGGACGCGGCCAGCGCCCTGCGTCGTGGATTGGAAAAATACGACCGCAGCCGGGGTGTCTGGCGCGGCACCGGCGTGAAAATCCCCGCCGACCAACTGACAAGCGAAGCCAAATGGCGCGCGGCCCTGGATGCGACTGAAGTGCCCCGCGACATCGTGCTGGACGGCCAGTGGTATCCCGCCGTGGTGTTGGAACTGGGCAAGAACGACGCCCGCATCGGGATCGAGGGCGTCCCAGACGAATCCGAAGGCCATTGGATCGTCGCCAAAGACGTGACCTGGGCGCGCAAACAGCTGGAAGACGGCAAACTGGCCCGAAAAGCCCGCCGCGCAAGCGACCTGTTCGAGGTCGGCGATGTCATTCTGGTGCGTGCGATGACCAAGGACAGCGATGGCAGCTTTATCCGCTGGACCCTGCGCCAGGTGCCCGAAATCCAGGGTGGTTTCATGGCGATGGACGTCAACACCGGCCGCGTGATCGCCATGCAGGGCGGGTTCAGCTATCAGCACTCGGTCTTTAACCGCGCGACGCAGGCGAACCGTCAGCCGGGCTCGAGCTTCAAACCCTTCGTCTATGCCTCGGCGCTGGACAGCGGCTATAGCCCCGCCACCATCGTAATTGATGCCCCGATTGAAATCGACACGCCCCAAGGTCTGTGGCGGCCCAAGAACTCGTCGAACCAGTTTTATGGCCCCACACCGCTGCGCACCGGGATCGAGCAGTCGCGGAACCTGATGACCATCCGTCTGGCACAAGAGGTCGGGATGGATGTTGTGGCCAATTACGCCGAGGATTTCGGGGTCTATAATTCAATGGGCGAATTCCTGGCGAACTCTTTGGGCGCCGAGGAAACCACTCTGTTCAAAATGGTCGCCGCCTACGCCATGTTCGCCAATGGGGGCGAGCGGGTGGAACCGACGCTGGTGGACCGCGTGCAGGACCGCTATGGCCAGACGATCTATCGCCATGACAAACGGACCTGTACCAACTGTTCCGATAGCTTCCTCAGTCCCGGCACCAAGCCCTATATCGTCAGCAACCGCGAACGGGTGATGGATGCCATCACGGCCTATCAGCTGACCTCGATGATGCAGGGCGTGGTTCAGCGCGGTACAGCATCAAGCGTGATCAATCTGGGCGTGCCCACCGCAGGCAAGACCGGCACCACCAACGAATCCAAAGATGTCTGGTTTGTCGGCTTCACCAGCAACATCGTGGCCGGGTGCTATATGGGGATGGATACGCCGCGTCCGCTGGGCCGTGGGGCCTATGGCGGCACCATGTGCGGCCCGGTGTTCCAGGAGTTCATGAAAAAGGCCACCAAGAAATACGGCGGCGGCAAATTCCGCGTGCCGGATGGCGGTCACTTCATCAAGATCGACCGCTATACTGGGGCTCGCCTGGCCAATGACGCCAGCGGCACCCATGTGGTGGCCGAATATTTCCGCGACGGCGAAGAGCCGATCTTTGGTATTACCTATGACGGTGGTTTTGCCATGGGTTCGAACCTGCCTCTGATCGACGAAGTGCAGGAATATTCCCAAGAGGTCACGACCTCGACCGGCCAGCGCGCAGTGGTAGGGCCCAAGGCCAGCTTTGGGTCTGTTTCCTCGGGCGGGCTGTATTAAACGCAGGCCCGCTTGCCCCGGCCTGCGGGCTGGGCTATCACCCAAGCCGGATAACGAAAAATTCAGGGGCCTCCTATGCGCGCAGAAGTTCAGAACACGGTTGCAGCTATCGAGAAATCGCTGGCCCTGTTGCGTCAGCGCATGAACTGGGACACCGTGCAATACCGGCTGGAAGAATTCGACGCTCGTGTCGAAGACCCGACCTTGTGGGATGACCCCGAAGGCGCGCAGAAACTGATGCGCGAACGTCAGTCGCTGCTGGACGCGGTGGCCGGTCACAATGACATCCAGACCGAGCTGAACGACAGTATCGAACTGATCGAACTGGGCGAGATGGAAGAGGACGACGAGGTCGTCGCCGAGGCCGAGGAAACCATCAAGTCCCTGGCCGCCAAAGCCGCCGAAAAAGAACTGGAAGCCCTGCTGGATGGCGAGGCGGACAGCTCGGACACATTCCTTGAAATTAACTCGGGCGCGGGTGGCACCGAAAGCTGCGACTGGGCCTCAATGCTGGCGCGGATGTATGTCCGCTGGGCCGAGAAAAAGGGGTACGAGGTCGAGCTTCAGTCGATCAACTATGGTGAAGAGGCCGGTATCAAATCCGCCGCCTACAAGATCAGCGGGCACAATGCATATGGCTGGCTGAAATCCGAAAGCGGTGTGCACCGGCTGGTGCGAATCTCGCCCTATGACAGCTCGGCACGGCGGCACACCTCGTTCAGCTCGGTCTGGGTCTATCCGGTGGTGGATGACAACATCGAAATCGAGGTGAACCCGGCCGATATCCGCATCGATACCTACCGCTCCTCGGGTGCGGGCGGTCAGCACGTGAACACTACCGACTCGGCCGTGCGGATCACCCACAATCCGACGGGGATTGTGGTGACATCTTCGGAAAAATCGCAGCACCAGAACCGTGATATCGCCATGAAAGCGCTGAAATCGCGCCTGTACCAGATGGAACTGGACCGCCGCAACGAGGCGATCAACGCCGCCCACGAATCCAAGGGCGACGCGGGATGGGGCAGCCAGATCAGGTCTTACGTGTTGCAGCCTTATCAAATGGTCAAGGACCTGCGCACGGGCTTTGAAACCTCGGACAGCGCGGGCGTTCTGGATGGCGATCTGGACGGGCTGATGGCCGCCACGCTGGCGATGCAGGTGTCTGGCAAATCGCGCGCCGAGGCGAACTCGGACGAATAAGGCACCCGCTGGGGGATTGATCCCAAACGGCTTTTGCGAAATCGTGAACGGGCAGGGGGCAACCTCTGCCCGTTTCGCGTGGGAGGCCAAATGGGTGATTTACTGGACAATGACGCGCTAAGCCTGTCAGGCATGATTGCGCGCAAAGACATCAGCGCGGTCGAGCTGATGCGCGCAACCCTGGCCCAAATCGACGCCTGGAACCCGCATGTAAACGCCATCGTCGCACCGCTGGACCCCGATCAGGCGCTGGGGCTGGCCGCAAAGGCCGACAATTCCGAACGCAAGGGCTGGCTGCATGGGATGCCCGTTGCGATCAAGGATCTGGCGAATGCGCAGGGGTTGGCGACTACGATGGGCTCGCCGGTTTTTGCCGATCAGGTGGCGCCAAAGGATGACATCTATGTCGCCCGGATGCGCGCGGCGGGGGCCTTGATCATCGGTAAAACCAATGTGCCCGAGTTCGGGCTGGGCAGCCACACCTATAATCCGGTCTATGGCGCAACGCTGAATCCCTATCAGCTGGAGCGCAGCGCGGGCGGGTCCTCGGGCGGGGCGGCGGCGGCATTGGCCACGCAGATGCTGGCTGTCGCGGATGGCTCGGACATGATGGGCAGCCTGCGCAATCCGGCCGCGTGGTGCAATGTCTATGGGTTGCGGCCCACCTGGGGGCGCATCCCGAACGAAGCTCTGGGCGATATGTATCTGCAAACTCTGGCGACAAACGGGCCGATGGGGCGTTCGCCCGCCGATATCGCCGCGCTGCTAGAGGTACAGGCCGGGCGCGATCCGGGGCAGCCCTTTGGGGTCGGACATACAAAGGTCACCGAGGGACTGAATGCTCCGATCCAAGGCAAGCGTATCGGCTGGCTGGCCGATTGGGGCGGGGCCTACGCGATGGAGCCGGGTATCCTGTCGCTCTGCCAATCTGCGCTGAACGTGTTCGAGGATCTTGGCGCCAGTGTTGAACCGATCGCGCCGCCCTTTCCGGCCGCGAAAATCTGGGACAGTTGGCAGACCTTGCGCTGGTTCGCCGTGGCCTCGAAACTGGCGCCGCTGTATGAGCAGCCCAAAACCCGCGCGCGCTTAAAACCCGCCGCACAATGGGAGATCGAAAGCGGTCTGGGGCTGAGCGCCATGCAGATCCATCACGCCAGCGTTCTGCGATCCGAGTGGTTCCGCGCCGCCGCTCGAATGTTTGAAACCTATGATGCCGTGGTACTGCCAAGCGCGCATGTCTGGCCCTTTCCCACGCAGCAGACCCATCCGAGCATGATCAACGACACGCCGATGGACACTTATCATCGCTGGATGGAGGTCATGGTGCCGGCCAGCCTGATCGGACTGCCTGCGCTGTCGGTTCCGGTTGGGTTCAGCGACACCGGTCTGCCGATGGGCATGCAACTGATCGGGGCAGCGCGTGGGGATCATACGGTCCTGCATTTGGGGCAGGCCTATCATCGCGCCACGCTTTGGCCCCAGAAAATGCCTCCGCAACAACCCTGACGCTTGATTTTAGTCCGAAAACCCGCTCCCATACTCAAAAACAAGAATATATCGCTTTGGGAGGAGTGAATGCCATACGAATTGGAACATGGCGCACCAGAAATGGGGCAGGCGAGCTTTGAGACGCTGAAAGAGGCCCTGCGCCGTGGGTGGTCGGATATGAAGCGTGCTCCGGGGTTTGGGCTGGTGTTCGCGTCGTTCTATGTGGGGCTGGGCCTGATCTTTGCCTGGATCACGCTGGTCACCGGCAAAAGCTATTGGCTGATCTTTGCGGCGGTGGGGTTTCCGTTGATCGGGCCGTTCGCCGCTGTGGGTCTGTATGAGGTCAGCCGCCGGATCGAACAAGAGCGCGCGATGGACATCTATCAGATTTTCGGCGTGGTGCTGCTGCAATCCAAGCGCCAGCTTCCGTCGATCTGCGCCATCGTGATCTTCATGTTCCTGTTCTGGTTCTTCATCGCCCATATGATCTTTGCGCTGTTTTTGGGGCTGAGTACGATGACGAATGTGTCATCATCCTTCGAAATCTATCTGACCTCCAACGGGCTGATGATGCTCGCGGTTGGCACCGTGGTCGGTGCCTTGTTTGCGCTGTTGCTGTTCATGATCACAGTGATGAGCCTGCCCATGTTGCTGGACCGCGAAGTAGATTTCGTCACCGCGATGATCACCAGCTTTCAAACTGTGGCTCAGAATCCGATTCCAATGCTGGCTTGGGCGCTCTTTATTGCTGTGATTACGTTTTTCGCCATGATCCCAGGCTTTTTGGGCCTGTTTTTCGTGCTGCCGCTGTTGGGACACGCCACCTGGCATCTCTGTCGCCTGCTTTCGACCCAGCAGGGTTGACGCAGGTCAACGCACAAAACGACCTCGAACGATATCATATTAGGGACGCGGAATGTTTGGTTCAGTGTCCCTTTGATGTGCCGCGTCTTTCTGACCTTAGGAGGAGAAGGAAAGATCATGCGACAGAAGTTTAGCACGCTCGCAGCAGTCACCCTGACCTGTACCGCCACCTTAGCGGTTGCAGACGACATGACAGACCCGGGCCAATCCGCATTTGAACAATATTGCGCAACCTGTCACGGTCTGAAAGGGGACGGAACCGGCCCGATGACCGAGATGATCACGGCCGAAGTGCCTGATCTGACTGCGCTCAGCGCGCGCAATGACGGGAAATTCCCGATGCTCGAAGTGATCCATGTGATCGATGGGCGCACTGGCCTGCGCGGCCATGGTGGGCCGATGCCAGTCTATGGCGCGGTTTTCGACGACGAGGCGATCTCGCCTGGCCCCTATGGAGGCCCGATCTATACCCGCGGCAAAATCCTGTCCGTGGCGTATTATCTGGAATTGCTTCAGAATTAGACAACAGAAAAGGGCCGGCGATGCACCGGCCCATTTTCATTTGTCTCCGACAGGTCAGACGCCGCGTGACAGCGCCGCCACGCCCGTGCGGGCAACCTCGACCAGGCCCAGAGGGCGCATCAGGTCGGCGAAAGCGTCGATTTTTTCAGGCGTACCAGTGATTTCAAACACAAAGCTTTCCAAGGTGCTGTCCACCGCATTGGCGCGGAAAATATCGGCCAGGCGCAACGCCTCGACACGCTTGTCGCCACCCCCTTCAACCTTGATCAACGCCAGTTCGCGCTCGACCGAGGGCCCCTCGACGGTCAGGTCGTGCACCTCGTGGACGGGCACGATGCGGCCCAGCTGAGCCTTGATCTGTTCAATCACCTGCGGCGTGCCGGTGGTGACGATGGTGATGCGCGAGCGATGGCCCGCGTGATCAATCTCGGCCACGGTCAGACTGTCGATGTTATAGCCGCGCGCGCCGAACAGTCCGATAACGCGGGCTAGAACCCCCGCCTCGTTGTCGACGATGACAGCCAGGGTGTGTTTTTCACTGACATCGGAAAAGTTGGGCCGCAGGTTGTAGGCGGAATGCTTGGTCGAGCCTTTTTTGATTTGCAGAGCAGACATATCGTTTCTCTTCTTTTCTATCCTTTAAGGGGCCGGGGGACAGGCGCCCCCCGGGGCTCATCACACCAGAACGGCGCCGGTGTTGCCGATGGCATCTTGGGTGTTCGCGTCACCCATCAGCATCTCGTTATGCGGCGCGCCCGACGGGATCATCGGGAAGCAGTTTTCATGCTTTTCCACCAGGCAATCAAAGATCACCGGTCCGTCATAGTTGATCATCTCCAGGATGGCGTCATCCAGATCATCGGGGTTGTCGCAATAGATGCCCTTGGCGCCGAACGCCTCGGCCAGCTTGACGAAATCGGGCAGGGCCTCGGACCAGCTGTGCGAGTACCGCTCGCCATGCAGAAGCTCTTGCCACTGACGCACCATGCCCAGACGTTCGTTGTTCAGGATGAACTGTTTCACCGGCAGGCGGAACTGAACGGCGGTGCCCATTTCCTGCATGTTCATCAGCCAGCTGGCCTCGCCCGCGACGTTGATCACCAGGCTGTCGGGATGCGCCATCTGCACACCGATCGAGGCCGGGAAGCCATAGCCCATGGTGCCCAAGCCGCCCGAGGTCATCCAGCGGTTCGGATCTTCAAAGCCCAGGAACTGCGCGGCCCACATCTGGTGCTGGCCCACCTCGGTGGTGACGTAACGGTCGTGGTCCTTGGTCAGCGCCTCAAGACGTTCCAGCGCGTATTGCGGTTTGATGATCTTGTCCGAGCCATTGTACGTCAGGCACTTCACCGACTTCCACGCCTCAAGCTGTTTCCACCATTCGCTCAGCGCTGCCTTGTCAGTTTTGCGACCGCGGGCTTTCCAGACCTTCAGGATGTCCTCCAGTACGTGGCCAACATCGCCGACAATCGGGATGTCCACACGGATCACCTTGTTGATCGAGGACGGGTCAATGTCGATGTGCGCCTTCGTCGAGTTCGGGCTGAACGCGTCGATACGGCCGGTGATCCGGTCGTCAAAACGCGCACCGATGTTGATCATCAGATCGCAATCGTGCATCGCCATGTTGGCCTCGTACAGGCCATGCATACCCAGCATCCCCAGCCATTTGTCGCCCGAGGCAGGGTAAGCGCCCAGACCCATCAGGGTGCTGGTGATCGGGAAGCCGGTCTGTTCGACCAGTTCGCGCAGCAGTTGGCTGGCCGCGTTGCCCGAGTTGATCACGCCGCCACCGGTGTAGAACACAGGTTTCTTGGCGGTCTCGATGGCGGCGACCAGCTCGGTGATCGCTTCCATGTCGCCCTTGACCTGCGGCTGATAGCGGCTGCTCACGACTTTCTGGGGTGCGGTATACTCACCGCTGGCAAATTGCACATCCTTGGGAATGTCGATCAGGACCGGGCCGGGACGACCCGAGGTCGCCACGTGGAAGGCCTCGTGCAGGGTCGCGGACAGCTCGTCGGTTTCCTTCACCAGCCAGTTATGCTTGGTGCAGGAGCGGGTGATGCCCACGGTGTCTGCTTCCTGGAACGCGTCCGAACCGATCATGAAGGTCGGCACCTGGCCGGTCAGAACCACAATCGGGATGCTGTCCAGCAAGGCATCGGTCAGGCCGGTCACCGCGTTGGTGGCACCGGGCCCCGAGGTCACCAGAACGCAACCCGGTTTGCCGGTCGAGCGGGCATAGCCCTCGGCCGCGTGCACGGCGCCTTGCTCATGGCGCACCAGGATGTGACGAATGTCATTTTGCTGAAAAATCTCGTCGTAAATCGGTAGCACCGCGCCACCGGGATATCCGAATACGACGTCCACACCCTGATCCTTGAGGGCTTGGACTACCATTTTCGCTCCGGTCATTTGACGTGTCATCTTGTTTGCTCCGTTTACGACGTCACTGTATCTGCCAAAGAAAAGCCCCCGATGTTCAGTCGGGGGCGCATGGGGTACCGTTATGGTGTCCGTTACCGGCCCATGCGCCATATACCTACGATTACGACTAGCGTGGTCATCAAAAGGCTCCTTCGTGCGAGCGCGACATTAGGAGCGCAAGGAAGTAGCGTCAACCGCGAAAATGCGGTCTTTGCGAACATTTCTGCCCTAAATTCTTTGCGAAAGTTGCGCGGGCAGAGGTTTGGGGGAAATTTTCGGAATATCCGCGGTGAATTTAAGCAGAATCTCCTGGGTGTCTGACAGGGTGACGCGACGACATGCGGTGCATTCTCGCGCTGTTAGATAGGTTTCATCTTTCGTTAACGCTCCTGTCACGAAAGTAAACGACCTCTCAGGGCGGACGCTTTGACCCCTCAAAGCGCGCTGACCTTCTCACATAGCTACAAAGAGGCTAGCCATGCAAAAGCACGACAGCAGTGACCTGTCCTGGGATGAATTTGACGAAATGCGCGATCCGCGCCCCGAGGAAAACGGCTTTGACGCCGTTGTAGACCGCGCCATCTCGCGTCGTGGGTTCCTGGGTGGTGCGCTGGCCTTTGGGTCGGGCGCGGCCGTGTTTGGCTCGGGCCTGTTTGACAGCGCCGCGGCCATGACCAAGGGCTTCAACTTCCAGCCCATCGACATCGCCACCGATTATGACATCCACGTGCCCGAAGGCTATGACTGGAAGGTCCTGACCCGCTGGGGCGACGCGCTGTTTTCCGAAGCCGAGGGCGCCTATTCGCCCGAAACCGGCGTGTCCGTGGACATGTCCGACAAGGTGTTTGGTGAAAACACCGACGGGATGGAGCTGTTCGAAGTGGACGGCAAACAGCTGATCGCCGTGAACTCGGAATATGTGCGCCCAAAGCTGAACCTGCCCGCCGAGGCCGAAGGCACCCCGCGCAGCGCTGACGAGGTCAAGCTGCTGAAGAACCTGCAAGGCGTGACCGTGATGGAAGTGGCCGACACCGGTAACGGCTACGAAGTCGTCGTCGACAGCCCCTATAACCGCCGTATCACGCATGACACCGAGATGGTGCTGGCAGGCCCGCTGGCCGGTCATGATCTGGTGAAAACCAAGGCCGATCCCGAAGGCCGCACCGTTCTGGGCACCATGAACAATTGTGGCTCGGGCAAGACCCTGTGGGGCACCTACCTGACCTGCGAAGAAAACTTCAACGGCTACTTCGGCGCGACCGGTGAGATGCCCGCAGGTGACGGGTACAAGCGTTACGGCATCGGTGGCGAAGGCCGTTATGCCTATGAAAAGTTCGATCCGCGTTACGACATCTCGAACGAGCCGAACGAACCTCACCGCCACGGTTTCATCACCGAGATCGACCCCGCCGATCCCACCAGCACCCCGGTGAAACGCACCGCCTTGGGCCGGTTCAAGCATGAAAACGCCGAAATGGTCCACGCCAAGGACGGTCGTATCGTGGTCTATCTGGGCGATGACGAGCGCGGCGAATACCTGTACCGCTATGTCTCGACCGGCACCTACACGACCGGTGGCAGCACTGAAGGCCTGCTGGATGACGGTACGCTTTATGTGGCCAAGTTCAACGACGACCAGACCGGCGAATGGCTGGCCCTGACCCCGGAAACCACCGGCATGTCCGCCGCTGAAATCCTGGCCTTCACCCGCATGGGTGCCTCGGCCGTCAAAGGCACCACCATGGACCGCCCCGAATGGGTTGCCGCCAACCCGCTGAAGGTCGAGGCCTATTGCGCCCTGACCAACAACAAGAACCGCGGCAAGAAGCCCAACAAGGGCGGCGATGACATCAGCGTCAACGGCCCCAACCCGCGCGAGACCAACAACTACGGTCAGATCGTGCGCTGGACCCCGGCGGATGAAAACCACGCCTCGGACAGCTTCACCTGGGATCTCTATGTGATGGCGGGCAACCCGACCGTTTACAACAACGCCTATGCGGGCTCGGCCAACATCAACGAAGGCAACATGTTCAACTCGCCCGATGGCATGGCGTTCTCGTCCGACGGGAAGCTGTGGATCCAAACCGACGGCAAAGACAACAACGAAGGCGAATTCGCCGGCATGGGCAACAACCAGATGCTGGTGGGTGACCCCGAAACCGGCGAGATCGCACGCTTCATGACCGTCCCCAAAGGCGCCGAAGTCACCGGCCTGTGCTGGTCGGCGGACAAAAAAGTGGCCTTTGTCGGCGTGCAGCACCCCGGCGGCCAATGGCCCGATGGCAACGGCAAGCCGCGCTCTTCGGTCGTGTCGGTTTGGCGCAAAGATGGCGAAATGATCGGCTAACCGATCGGCAAGCGCAGGGGGCGCGCCAGCGCCCCCATTCCCGAGGCAGCAGGCCGTCAGGCCGAATGCCGAGATAACCAGCGCGCGCCCGTCAGGGCGCGCTCCTTTGGGTTAAATCCCCAAAGAGATCTGCACTTAACGATAGAAAATACACTCAAACCTTCTAAACTGGCTCTTATTCCTTCGGAGGATTGAGTGTGTTTCAGAAAACGACCCTGGCCCAGACATTGGCCAAAACCCTCGCCACGGCCCTGACCCTTGGCTTGATATCGACAGCAGCCAGCGCTGAAATGGGCAAGCGATATGACGGAAACTGGGAATTCGGGGCCTTCACGGCTCTGACCGTGATCAATGATAAGGTGCTCGAATACTGCTTTGATCACAAAAAGAAGCCGGGCCCAGACAAGTGCGGCGAGTTTCGGTATCACAAGCAACTGAACGGTCAGTTGAAGGTGAAAATCCCCACTGGATACTTTCAGTTCAAAATCAAAAAGACCGGGGTCGACGCCAGATTTACCAATAATCAGGGTGAACGGTTCCACGCGACCATGAAGTGATCAAAGACTGACACCCGTGCCCTGCAACACGCCGTGTTCCAGCGCATAGCGGGTCAGGCCCGCGGTCGAGGATATGCCCAGCTTGCGCTTGATATTCTTGCGGTGGGTTTCGACTGTGCGCACCGAGATATCCAGCGCCAGCGCGACCTCTTTGTTGGATTTGCCTTGCGCCAGTTGCAGCAGAACCGTCTGTTCGCGCCCCGTCAGTTGCTCGCGCTGCTCGTCCCCTTCGGGTTGCAGCGACCCCTTGGCGCCCGTGCACAGGTACCGCTCGCCCCGCATCACCGTATCAATGGCTGTCTTGATCTCTTCGGTGGGCACGTCCTTCAGAACATAGCCCTTGGCCCCGTGACTGAGCGCCGAGGAAATATATTCCGGGCTGTCATGCATCGACAGGATCAGGATGCGGGTGTCGGGGCTTTGCTCCAGGATCATCTCGGTGGCAGTCAGACCGCCAATCTCGGGCATGTTCAAATCCATCAGGATCACGTCAGGGCGCAGGGTCTCGACCTGGTCCACGATCTCGCGCCCGGTTTTCAGAGCGCCCAGCACCTCGATATCGTCATAGGATTCCAGCACCGCCTGAATCCCCTCGGCCACCATGGGATGGTCGTCCACAATCACGATCTTTACAGGAGCGGTCATTCAGCGGCTTTCTTTGTCGTTTCAGTGTCTTCCGGCGACAACAGGTGCGACAGGGGAACCTTGGCTTCGATCACAGTGCCATGGCGCCCCGAGGTGATGGACAGCGTCCCATCCAATTGCTCGATACGCTCTTGCATGTTGCGCAAGCCCAATCCTCCCTTGCCGCCATCCTCTTGCGTGGATTGCGGTATTCCGCGCCCATTATCCCAGATTCGCAGGGTGGCGCCAGTGCGATGTCCGCGCAGGTCCACCGAAACCTCGGTCGCGCCCGAGTGGCGTTCGACATTTGTCAGGGCCTCCTGCGCGATACGGTAGAGCGCAATTTTGCTTTCCTGGTCCAGACGGTTGCGAAACACCACGGTCGTGAAAGAGGTTTCAATCCCGGTGCGCGCGCTGAAATCCTGGGTCAGGGATTTTACGGCAGGGCCAAGCCCCAGATCGTCCAGAACACCGGGGCGCAGGTCACGGCTGATGCGGCGCACCTCTTGGATGGCGCCGGACAGATGGGTGATGCCCCGATCCAGCATTTGCAGCCCGCGTTCGTCCTGTTCGGGCGATAGGCGGCGGCGCGCTGTATCCAGCGCATAGCGCACCCCCACAAGGATCTGGCTGATCCCATCGTGCAGCTCGCGGGCAACGCGACCGCGTTCTTCCTCTTGGGCATCAAACACCCGTTGCGTCAGTTCCTTGAGCTTGGCATCCGCCAGCATCCGTTCGCGTATGTTCAGCGCCATGCCCGAGATAAACACCAGCATCAGTGCCGCAAAGGTGATTAGGCCGATATTGAACAGGGTGCGTTCGACCCGCTGTTCCACTTCGGCCCGTGCCGCCGCGACCGAGGCCTTCACATCGTCGATAAACACCCCTGTACCGATGGCCCACCGCCAATCCTGCAGGCCCAGCACATAGGTCACCATCTGCGCCTCTTTCCCGGTCGAGGGCTTCTCCCACAGGAACTGATGATAGCCCGCGCCCTGGCGCGCCAGCTCGATAAACCGATCCACGATCGGGGTGCCGGCGCTGTCCTTCAGACCGGCCCAGTTGGCGCCGATGAATTCGGTCTGACGCGGGCTGACCAGATTTGTGCCGTCGTAATCATAGACGAAAAAGAACCCGTCGGTGCCATAGATCATCGCGGCAAGGATCTGGGAAACCTGCTCTTTGGCGTCTTCATCGTCGGGCGCCGCAAGGCCGTAAATGTGATAAAATCCGTTGCGCGCTTGGGTCACATAGTTGCGCAGCTCTTCCTTTTTGGCGGCCAGCATGCGCTCTTCCAGGGCTTGGATCTCGCGCTCGGCGAAGGCCCGGGACTGGTGGGACACCAAGAGCGCGATGACAATAACCGACACCAACAACGGGACCGTCGCCAGAAGAAACAGCTTCTGGGCGTAGGAGGGTCGGAAAAGGCGCTGCAACCAGTACATGACCCGAATCGAATACGAGAACTTGGCCGCAAAAGCAAAGCGAGTCCCGATCAGAGAGGTTTTTTCCTGTCAAATGATCTTTGCGAAAAACCCGCTGTGCGAGGGCCTGGCGCAATTTGTGGCAAAAAATGCGGCATTCTACGTAGTACTAGGTATTCACATACGGAATTGGCTAGCTAACCTGACCAAACTTCAAACGATCCGTCTGCCTGAGGGGGCGGACTGAAAAACTATCTGGGAGGATACATAATGGATCGTCGTTCTTTTCTAAAAACGTCTGCTCTGGGTGGCGCGGCCGCCGCTTCGACCACCGCTCTGGCCGCACCGGCCTATGCGCAGGGCAAACGGACCCTGACCATGGTGACCTCGTGGGGCCGTGGTCTGGCGGGCGTGTTTGACGCCGCTCAGCGTTCGGCTGACCTGATCAACACCATGTCCGACGGCAGCCTGAATGTCGAAATTAAAGCCGCCGGTGAACTGGTGGGTGCTTTCGAAGTGTTTGACGCTGTGTCCTCGGGCCAGGCAGACATGTACCACGCTGCTGACTATTACTTTGTGGGTCAGCACCCCGGCTATGCGTTCTTTACCGCTGTGCCCTTTGGCATGACCGCTCAGGAACTGGTGAACTGGTATTACCAGGACGGCGGCATGGAGCTGCATGACGAGCTGGGTCAGATCTTTGGCCTGAAATCCTTCATCGCAGGCAACACCGGCGCGCAGGCAGGTGGCTGGTTCTCGAAAGAGATCAACAGCCCCGAAGACTTCAACGGCCTGAAATTCCGTATGCCCGGTCTGGGCGGCAAAGCCCTGGGTAAACTGGGTGCTTCGGTTCAGAACATCCCCGGTTCGGAAGTGTACCAAGCGCTGTCCTCGGGCGCGATTGACGGCACCGAGTGGATCGGCCCCTGGGCGGACGAAAAGGCTGGTTTCCAGGAAATCACCAAGACCTACTACACCGCGGGCTTCCACGAGCCGGGCGCGGGTCTGTCGCTGGCGACCAACCGCGACGTGTTCGAAAGCCTGACCCCGGCCCAGCAGAAGATCATCGAGATCGCTGCCGCCGAAACCCACCAGTGGAACCTGTCGCTGTTCCTGGCCAACAACGGTGCGGCCCTGCAGCGTCTGCAGGCTGGCGGCGTGAAGGTCATGGAATTCCCCGACAGCGTTTGGGATGCGTTCGGCAAAGCCTCGCAAGAGGTTCTGGCCGAAAACATGAGCGACGAGCTGTTCAAGAAGATCCACGACAGCGCGATGTCCTCGATGAAAGCATCGTCGAACTGGCTGGCCCAGTCGTCGGGCACCTACACCGCTCAACGTACTCGCGTGCTGGGTTAATCCAGACGTTTGACACTAACCTGATCCCCCGCCACGCGCGGGGGATCGCTTTTCACTTGCCAGTCCACAGAAACCCGAACCGGGGTCAGACGGCGGCAAGCAACATTCCGGGGGATACATGCAGGAAGAAAGTGGCGCATCCGCCATTGGGGCCCTGTTTGAGGGGCTCTGGTGGGTCATCCAGAATATCGGCCTTGCCTTTTACAATTTCGGCTATGCCGTCACCCATCCGCAGCTATGGCTGGATTGGAGCGACAAAGCCTCGATCATGCGCTTTGTCTATTACGGGGGCTCGGTCGAGTTCTTCTTTGTAATATTCACGCTGTTCCTGGTGCTGACCGCGATCGGTCTGTACTATCGCAACTTCATGTGGGGCATGGTGCGTGGGCTGGAAGGCTTTGCCAACGTGGTCGGGCGTTTCTTTGCCTGGGCGGGCCTGCTGATGGTGTTCCAGCAAATCGTGATCGTGTTCATGCAGCGTGTCTTTGCCCGGCCTGACATGGCGTTCGGGTTCGGCATCCCACTGGAGATGGACATCAGCTGGTATGCCGAAGAACTGAAGCTGTATAACGCGATGGTCGTTTGCCTGTGTGTTACCTACACTTTTGTGCAGGGCGGCCATGTGCGGGTGGATCTGATCTATTCGGGCATTTCGCACCGCGCCAAGCGGGTGGTGGACATGCTGGGGTCGCTGTTGTTCATGATGCCCATGGCGGTGCTGGTCTGGATGTATGGCTGGTTCTTCATGTGGCGCCACCTGATCGTGCCCAAACCCTCGGCCAGTGACTCGGTTGAACGGCTGGTCATGAAATCCCGCGCGCTGCGCTGGAATGTGGAAACCATCGGTTTCTCGCCCAACGGGTTCAACGGATACTTCCTGTTCAAGGTCCTGTTGATCGCATTCGCCGCAATGGTGTTCATCCACGCTGTGGCCTTCTTCTACCGCTCTTTCCTGGAATTCATCGAAGGCGAGGAAAGCATCGGCAAGCACCTGGATCGGGATTCGCTTGGCGAGGGTGAAGAAGCCTATGAAGGCACGCATTAAGTAAGGGGCACGCAGATATGCTATTCGGTCTAGATGGGGTCGAGATCGGCCTGATCATCGTCTTTCTCTGCCTCTTTGGGGGCATCCTTTCCGGGTTCCCGGTGGCGTTTGCCATCGGTGGGGCCGGTGTCATCTCCTTCGGGATCATCGCGGCGCTGGACAGTTCCGGCCTGCTGATCCACCAAGCCATTGATACGTCCTCGGCGGCGTATCGCGATCTGGTCAATGCCGGGATCAAGTCGGATACGATCTCGATATTCCGATATCCGGATCTCCCGCGCGAGGCCGTTTCGGTCTTTCCGCAGGGTTGGGAAACCGCGCTGGATCGCAACATCTCGTTCGTTGTGAACCGCATGAACGAGCGTGTTCTGGCCGGTCAATCCATCGAAACTCTGCTGGCCGTGCTGATGTTCGTGCTGATGGGGATCACGCTGGAACGGTCCAAGATCGCCAACGATCTGCTGACCACCATGGCGCGCGTGTTTGGCCCGCTGCCCGGCGGTCTGGCCGTATCGGTTGTGGTTGTGGGCGCCTTCCTGGCCGCCTCGACCGGGATCGTGGGCGCCACTGTTGTGACCATGGGTCTGCTGAGCCTGCCCACCATGTTGCGCAATGGCTATTCGCCTGAATTGTCCACCGGTGTGATCGCCGCGTCGGGCACGCTGGGCCAGATTATCCCGCCGTCAATCGTGATCGTTCTGCTGGGGACGCTGGCGGGTGACCTGTATTCGACCGCGCAAGAAAGCCGCGCCGTCGCGGCGGGCTGTTCGGATGCGCTGACCTATCTGGGCGAACCGGCCGTTGTGTCCGTGGGCACTCTGTTCCAGGCGGCGATGTTGCCGGGGATCATGCTGGCGCTGCTCTATGCGCTTTATGCGTTCGGCTATGCGATGTTCAACCCGTCCAAGGCGCCTGCCGTCGAGATGGGCGCCACCAGCGAAGAACCCATCAGCAAGGGCGAGGGCTTTACCTGGTTTGTCGGCCTGCCGGTGGCTTTGATCGCGGGTGTGATGCTGCTGGGGCAGGTGAATGTCGTGGGCAGCCAGGATATTTCGGTGTCCGGGTTCTCGGATGCGGGTCAAACCGCCAGCCTGCGGACCAATGTGTCCGACGACTGTAAAGCCGCGATGATCGAGCTGCACGGCCAGGAAAAATGGGACGCGGCTGTGGCGGAACAAGAAGCCATCGACCAAGCGGGCGGTGTGGCCCAGGCTGAACGCCTGACCCCCGAACAAATCGCCGAGCTGCGCGAGCAGAAGATCGCGGATGCCGCCCCCATCGGGACCGGGATCGCCACGATCATCATCATTTTGGGCCTGACCCTGATCATCGGGCGCGGGGTCTCGCCGTCGTCTGATCCCAAACCCCTGATCCTGGGGGCCATTGGGCTGCTGCTGCTGGCGCTGGTGGACATGGTGCTGATCAAGCCAACCACGTCCTCGGGAGTGTCGGTGGTCCTGATGCTGATCCCGCTGGTGATTGCGCTGTATGGCTGTCGCGAGGCCGCCATTCGTTGCGCCAAGAACGAGCTGATCCGCGTGGTGTTCCCGCCGCTGGTGCTGATCGTTGCGGTGCTGGGCTCGATTCTGGGCGGTATCACCAACCCGACGCCCGCTGCGGCGCTGGGGGCTGGTGGGGCCGTTATGCTGGCGGCGTATCGCAAGCTGCAGGACCAGGACAAATCCGGCAAGATCATCCTGTGGGCAACGGGCGCTGTGGTGCTGATGCTGCTGGTGGGGATGAACTTCGATCTGCGCATCAACAATGCAGATGTCAGCTTTGAAAGCTGGGTCGGGTTCTTCGTTGCCTATGCTGCCTTCCTGTTTGCCGCCTTCGGTTTGGTTTATGCCGCCTGGGTGCTGTTCACGGGCGGGGTCCTGAGCCCCATCGTGCGCGAAACGGCCAAGGTCACCTCGATGGTGTTCACCATCCTGATCGGGTCGCAGCTGTTGAACCTGGTGGTGATCTCGTTCGGGGGCGAGCATTACATCCAGCAGTTCCTCAAGTCGTTCGATAACGAGTTCACTGTTTTCCTGATCGTGATGCTGGTGCTGTTCATCCTGGGCTTCGTGCTGGATTTCCTCGAGATCATCTACATCGTGATCCCGATCGTGGGCCCTGTCATCTATGGCGGCACCTTCGATCCCAAGTGGGTGACGATCATGATCGCGGTGAACCTGCAAACGTCGTTCCTGACACCGCCCTTTGGGTTCGCGCTGTTCTATTTGCGCGGCGTGGCCCCGGCCAGCGTGACGACGGGCCATATCTACCGCGGGATCATACCGTTCGTGTTGATCCAGGTGGTCGGGCTGGCGATCCTGTGGTTCTTCCCCTCGATCGTGACCATCGTGCCCGCATTGATCCCGAACTAAGAAAAACGGGCCTCCGTAGAAAAAGAAAGCCGCCCTTCGGGGCGGCTTTTGCTTTGCTCGGATCAGAGACCCTAGCGCAGATCGGGCAATGAGATATTGGCCACCTGATCCGCGATCGGGTCGGTGGACAGGGGGTGGAGCTCGGATTTGTAGTGGTCTTCGCCGCGCATCGGTTCCCATTCGTTTTTCACGAACAGTTCCAGCCCTTTGAACCGCGCCTTATAGCCCATCTTGGGGCTGCCGGGGACCCAGTAGCCCAGATAGACAAAGGGCAGGCCGGCCTCGCGGGCGATTTCAATGTGATCCAGAATGATATAGGTGCCCAGGCTGTCGCGCTCGCGCTCGGGGTCGTAAAACGAGTAAACCATGCTGACCCCGTCATCCAGAATGTCGGTCAGGCACACGGCGATCAGCTCGCCGGTTGCGGCGTCAGTATATTCAATCACGCGGGTGCGGATCGGCGTTTCCTCGACCATGGCGGCGAATTCAAACACATCCATATCGGCCATTCCGCCATCCGCATGGCGCACATCCAGATAGCTACGGAACAGGTCGAACTGCTCTTCCGTGGCCCAGGGCGAAGTCGCGCGGCGCGTCAGATAGCTGTTGCGCTTGATCACCCGCCGTTGCGAGCGCGACGGGCTGAACGCCTCGACCCGCACACGCGCGGACATACAGGCGGAACAATCGGTACAAGAGGGGCGATACAGTACATTCTGGGACCGCCTGAAGCCTTGCTTTGACAGGCTGTCATTCAGCTGTTTGGCGCCCTGGCCTTGCAGCGCGGTAAACAATTTGCGCTCCATCCGGCCCTCAAGATAGGGGCAGGGTTGGGGCGCGGTCACATAGAACTGGGGGGCAAGGGGTAAAGTATGGCGCATCGGGTCCGAAAATCAGTGAAGTCGCAAAAAGATAGCAACCAAATCCCGATGCGCCAAGGGGTCAGGAGGAAACCCGCTTAACAGTGTGTCAGTATCGCGCCGGTCGGTTGATCGCGACCGATCCCATGACATAGTCGGTCACACCCTGGCCGCGCTCGGTCGTGGCCATCAAAATGGCCGAGCCAACCTGGATCAGCGGAATCCCGAACGAGATACACAGACCCACCGTGTGCAGGAATGCCTGGCCCAGGCCGAAACGGCTGCCGTCCGAGGCGCGGAACTCAATGGCGAACAGGCGCATGGCCGGGGTGGCCGATCCGGTGGCCAGCGAAATCACACGGTAAACAAAGCCCACGATCGCCATCAGGAACCCGAAAAAGAAGATCCCGGTAAAGGCAGTCAGCGGCAGGATCGCCACGGTGATCAGCGCAATCAGAATGCTGTCGACGACAAAAGCAAACAGGCGCTTCATCGCGACATCTTCGTAAAATTCCGGTTGGGTTTGGGGATCAGGCAATTGCCACGAGGTCATGTTTCTGGGTCCGTCAAAGGGGCAGGGGAAAGGCCCGGATTGCTCCGGGCCAGTCGGGGGGACGTTTGGATCAGGCGTCTTCACGCTCTTCGGTGTCATCAGCGGCCTTGCGGGCGCGGTCTTCCATGAACTGGTCGAACTCGGCCTTGTCCTTGGCTTCGCGCAGACGCTGCAGGAAGGTTTCGAACTGGTCTTGTTCGTCTTCCAGGCGGCGCAGGGTTTCGGCCTTGTAGGCGTCAAAGGCGGCGTTGCCCGAGGATTTCATGGCGTGGAACCCATGGCGGGTGACTGAATTACGACGTGTGCAGTTTTTTCCGAACATTTGTTTGCTCCAGATCATATAGAAAAGTAGGGCCAGACCGACAGGCCAGAAGAAGACGAATCCCAGGACCATCGCAGCGATCCAGGCGCCTTTTCCCTTGCTGTCCAACCAGGCCTCGGTACGCGAAAGCCAACCCATGCGGTGGGTGGTCGGTGCGGTCGTTGCGGCGGCGGGTGTCATCAGCTTCTCCATTGTGTTGTTTGCGATGTGAATGTCTTTCACATTATAACAGATTGGGGTTGGGCGGCTGATCCGCAAGGGGTGATGTGAAGGTTTTTTACATTATTTTGGATTATGACGTAAAATCAGCAGCTTGCGCGCCAGTTATTTCTGATAGTTTTGCTGAATCCAGCTCGAAAATATGGTGCGGCGTGCCCGCTGCGGCCCAAATTGTGGGGAATTCCAGCAATCGCGGGTCCAAAAACGCGCGGATCGGGTTCAAATGACCCACGGGCGCCACCCCCCCAATGGCAAAGCCCGTCTGTTTGCGGATCAGCGCCGCGTCGGCCTTGCCCAGAGGCTCGCCCGCAACGGCGCTGGCTTTGTCTGTATCCACTTGATTGCCGCCCGCCGTCAGGAACAGGATCGCCTCGCCCGACTCCTCGCCGCGAAAGATCATGGATTTCGCGATCTGATCCAGGGCGCACCCGGCCACGTCGGCGGCTTGCTGCGCGGTGCGGGCCAGGCCCAGCTCTTTGATTTCGGTCTCGATCCCCAGCTCTTCTAACGCGCGGGCCACGCGTTTCAGGCTCTTGCTCATGGCGTTCTCCTAAATCCGATTGGTCGCACTATTTCCTGTCTTTGCCGCATTGACCAGCCCCGCGCGCGGGCGCATCTTGCGGCCATGACTTTCGCTGCACGACTGACCCGCTCGCCCCGTCCTTTTGATTCTGATCGCGGTGCCGAGGCGCTGGCGCTGTTCCCCGATTTTCGCCCCGAAGTGGCCGAGGTGATCGCAGGCACCGCCGGGTGCAGCCCCTATTTGAAACGTCTAATGGAGAAAGAGGCCGCGTGGTTGCCCGAAGCGTTGGAGTCCCCCGAGCAGGCCTTGGAACAGGTGTTCAACGACATTCGCGCCATGCCTGCCGAGTCCCTGCCTGCCGGATTGCGCCAGGCCAAGCGGCGGGTGGCCCTGCTGACTGCGCTGTGTGACGTGGCGGGGGTTTGGGTGCTTGAGGATGTCACGGGGGCGCTGTCTCGTTTGGCGGACCTAGCCTGTGATGTGGCGATGAAGGCCGCCGTGGCCGCTGAAATCAAGCGCAAGAAACTGCCCGGCGCCACCGAGGATGACATCCCTACGGCTGCGGGTCTGGTTGCATTGTCCATGGGCAAGGGCGGCGCGTTCGAGCTGAACTATTCCTCGGATATCGACCTGATTTGCCTATTTGATGAAACCCGCTACGACCCTGACGACTATTTCGAGGTTCGCGCCGCGCTCATCCGCGCCACCCGGAAAATGAGCGGCCTGCTGAACGATGTCACCGCCGATGGCTATGTGTTCCGCACCGATCTGCGTCTGCGCCCGGACCCGTCGGTCACGCCGGTCTGTATGGCGATGGCCGCGGCCGAGGCCTATTACGAATCCGTTGGGCGCACTTGGGAACGCGCGGCCTATATCAAGGCCCGCGCGGCCGCTGGCGACATTAAAGCCGGTGAAGGGTTCCTGAAAACTTTGCGGCCTTTCGTCTGGCGCAAGCATCTGGATTTTGCCGCCATTCAGGATGCCCATGACATGCGCCTGCGAATCCGCGAACACAAAGGCACAGGCCGGGCGCTGTCTTTGTATGACCACAACATGAAGTTGGGGCAGGGTGGTATCCGCGAGATCGAGTTTTTCACCCAGACCCGCCAGTTGATTGCGGGCGGGCGGGACCCTGATCTGCGGATGCGCGCCACGGTGCCGGGACTGGCGGCCTTGGCTGCAAAGGGCTGGATTCCCGAAGACGCGGCCGAAACCCTGACCCGGCACTATCGCTATCACCGCGAGGTCGAACATCGCCTGCAAATGATCAATGACGCGCAGACCCATCAGCTTCCGAAATCGGACGAGGGATTCGACCGGCTGGCCTGTTTCATGGGCACCGATACCGACGCCCTAAAAGCCGAGCTGCGCGCCCGTCTTGAGGAGGTCCACGAGGTCACCGAGGGATTCTTTGCCCCCGATGCCGCCAAGCCCGAAGCCGAGACCTCGGTCGAACTGGATGCCGAAACCCTGCAACGCTGGCAGAGCTATCCGGCGCTGCGGTCCGAACGCGCGGTCGAGATTTTCAAACGTCTGCGCCCGGAATTGTTGCGGCGGGTCGAAGGCACCGCCAAACCGGCCGAAACGCTGGCGGCCCTGGACGGGTTCTTGTCGGGCCTTCCCGCCGGGGTTCAGGTGTTTTCGCTGCTCGAAGCCAATCCGCAGCTGATCGACCTGTTGATCGACATTGCCGGGACCTCGCCCGCGCTGTCGGCACACCTGTCGCGCCATGCCTCGGTTTTTGATGCGGTGATCGGCGGGTCGTTCTTTTCGGATTGGCCCGGAGTTGAGGCGCTGACCCAGGAATTGTCCTCCCGTCTGGCCGAGGAACAGGATTACGAACGCAAGCTGGACATGGCCCGCCGCTGGGCCAAGGAATGGCATTTCCGGATCGGCGTGCACCACCTGCGCGGACTAATTGATGCTGACAGGGCCTCGCGCGAATATGCGGATCTGGCGCAATCGGCGCTGGCCGCGCTTTGGCCCGTTGTTGTCGCCAATTTCGCCAAGAAACATGGGGACCAACCCGGCCGGGGGGCGATGCTGTTGGGCATGGGCTCGTTGGGGGCGGGCCGCATCAACGCGGTTTCGGATTTGGACTTGATCGTGATCTATGACGCTGATGGCGTCGACTTTTCCGAGGGCCGACGCCCGTTGGCGACACGCGCCTATTATGCGCGCCTGACGCAGGCCATGGTGACCTCGGTTACTGCTCTGATGTCCGAAGGTCGCCTGTACGAGATCGACCTGCGTCTGCGCCCCTCGGGCACGCAAGGCCCGGTTGCTGTCAGCCTGAACGCGTTTCGCGAATACCAGAAATCCGAGGCCTGGACGTGGGAACATCTGGCCCTGACCCGCGCGCGCCCTGTGGCGGGCGAGGTCCTCGTCGCCCAAGAGGTTCTGGCCGCACGGGCGGAGGTTCTGGGGATGCCGCAGGACGCGGCCAAGGTGTTGCAGGACGTGGCGGAAATGCGAGAGCGGATCGCACAAGCAAAATCGCCAAACGGGATCTGGGACGCCAAAATCGGGCCGGGGCGTCTGCAGGATATCGAGCTGATCGCCCAAACCGGAGCCTTGCTGACCAGTTTTGACGGGCATACGGTTCATGGCGCTCTGCAGCACGCGGTCACTTCTGGTTTTTTGACCCAGTCTGAGTCGGAAACTCTTTGTAATTCCTATGACTTATGTTGGAAAGTTCAACTTGTGTCTAAGCTGTTGACCACGAAACCCCTGGACCCACAGGTTGTCGGAGAAGGCGGTCGTCAGATGCTTTTGCGCGAAACCGGATTTGACGAAATCGAAGCGCTGAGCACGGCCTTGACCACCAAAACGGCGCAAGCTGAACAGGTGATACAGGCAGTTCTGGCGCGGGATTTCACCCCGAAGAAAGAGGCGTGAATGGAAAGAAATCCACATGACCCCAAAGGCTTGGTCCGCGAAGCTTATCGAATAGATGGCATCGGAGACGCTGAGTGTCGCACCATCTTTTTGGATTGGGCGCTCAGCCTGCCGGATGGGATCGAGCAGCAACCGGCGCTCAAGGCTCTGTTAGCCCTGTACGCTGACGACCACCCGGATCACCCCATGACGGCCGTGATGACCATGGGGTTAAAACAGATCACTACCCCGCGGCGTCGCGGGGGATGGAAGGGAAGAGTTCGCAATTAAAGCAAATAATTGCGGGGCGAAGTTAAAGTTTTGATGCCGCTGCTGCCAGAGCCTCGATCGCGGCCCAATCCTGTTTCGCGACCAGATCCGCCGGGGCCACCCAACTGCCGCCAACACAGCGGGTGTTGCTGAGCGACAAGTAGTCCTGCGCGTTTTTCGGCCCGATCCCCCCGGTTGGGCAAAACAGGATTTGTGGTAGCGGAGCCCCAATCGATTTCAGAGCGGGCGCGCCGCCCGAGGCCTCAGCAGGAAAGAACTTCTGTACGGTATAGCCGCGCTCCAGCAGGGCCATGGCCTCGGAGGCCGTGGCGGCCCCGGGCAACAACGGCAGGTCCAACTCTTCACAGGCGTTCAGCAAGGCATCAGTCGCCCCGGGCGAGACCGCAAACTGCGCGCCGGCTGCTTTGGCCGCCTCGGCGTCCGCGCGGGTCAGAACCGTACCAGCGCCGACAATTCCGCCGGGAACGCTGGACATTTCACGGATCACATCCAGCGCGCTTTCGGTGCGCAACGTGACCTCTAGCACAGGCAGCCCTCCGGCAACCAATGCCTGCGCCAACGGTGCGGCGATCGCGGCGTCTTCTACCACCAACACCGGAATAACCGGTGCGGTTTCACAGAGCTTGCGCGAAAAAACGGAGGCTTCTTGGGGTGTTATCATGACATCCTCATGTAATCGAGCTGGCGCCTTCGCTGGCGGGGCCAACAGCCTGGCGGAATACGTCAAACAGTTCGCGCCCCATGCCGAACCCGTTGGCGCTTAGGTCGGCGTGAACCACGGGGCGATCCTGAAAATCGGCGCTGAGGTTTTCCAGCACGCCATTCTCGGCGTCCACGCGCAGGATGTCCCCGTCTTGAACCTTGGCCAGCGGGCCGCCCATCGCGGCCTCGGGGCTGACATGGATGGCCGAGGGTACTTTGCCCGACGCGCCCGACATGCGCCCATCGGTGACCAGCGCAATTTTCAGCCCGCGATCTTGCAGAACCGACAGGGTCGGCGTCAGGCCGTGCAGCTCGGGCATACCGTTTGCCTTTGGCCCCTGAAAGCGCACGACAACCACGGTGTCGCTGGTGAACTCTCCGGCTTTGAAGGCGTCTTTGACGGCGTCTTGCGTATGGAACACGCGGGCCGGGGCTTCGATCACGCGTCGTTCAGGCGCCACGGCCGAGACCTTCATCACGCCCAGCCCCAGATTGCCCTGCATCATCGACAGGCCGCCCGACGGCTGGAACGGATCTGCGGCGGGGCGCAGGATCTTATCGTTCAGGGTTTCACGCGGCGCGTCATCCCAGATCAGCGCGTCTTCGATCAGCTTGGGTTCATGGGCATAGCGATCCAGCCCGGGGCCCGCGATGGTTTGCACATCAGGATGCAGCAAGCCTTGTTTCAGCAGGTCCGAGATCATGAACCCCAGCCCCCCAGCGGCGTGAAAATGGTTCACGTCGGCCAACCCATTGGGATAGACCTTGGCCATCAAGGGGGTCACGGCGGACAGGTCGCTGAAATCCTCCATCGTCAGAAGGATACCAGCAGCGCGGGCCATGGCGGGCAGGTGCAACAGCAAGTTGGTCGAGCCCCCCGTGGCCATCAGCCCCACGATCCCGTTTACAAAGGCGCGCTCGTCCAGGATATCGCAAACCGGGGTATAGTCATTCCCCAACGCCGTAGCTGCCGCGGCGCGTTCTGTGCCCGCGCGGGTCAGGGCCTCGCGCAGCGGGGTGTTGGGGGTGACAAAACTGGCGCCTGGCAGGTGGAGCCCCATGAACTCCATCAGCATCTGGTTGGAATTCGCGGTGCCATAAAAGGTACAGGTGCCGGGGCCGTGATAGCTGGCCATTTCGGCCTCCATCAGCTTGTCCCGGCCGATCTTACCCTCGGCATAGGCGTTGCGAATGCGGGCCTTTTCGTCATTGGGCAGGCCGCTGGTCATCGGGCCCGCAGGCAGGAAAATACCGGGCAGATAGCCAAAGGTCGCCGCTGCGATCACCAATCCGGGCACGATTTTATCGCACACACCCAGATAGATCGCCGCATCAAAGGTGTTATGCGACAGGGCCACGCCCGTTGCCATGGCGATCACATCGCGCGAAAACAGCGACAGCTCCATCCCCAGCTGGCCTTGGGTCACGCCGTCACACATCGCGGGAACACCGCCTGCAACCTGAGCGGTGGCGCCGGCCTTGGTGGCGGCGTCTTTGATAATCGCGGGATAGGCTTCGAAGGGCTGATGCGCCGAGAGCATGTCGTTATAGGTGGTCACGATCCCCAGATTGGGCGCGCGCCCTTGTGTCAGGCTAGCCTTGGCATCGCCCATCGCGGCATAGGCATGGGCCTGGTTTCCGCAGGTCAGATGCGCACGGCGCGGGCCGTCTTCGGCAGCAGAGCGCATGCGTTCCAGATAGGCCGAGCGCGTGTCCTGGCTGCGCGCGATGATGCGATCGGTGACTTCGGAAACTTTTGGGTGCAAACTCATGCGGACCTCTCCAATCATGTGATCGCTATAAACTGTTAGCGATAACACCGCAAGGGGCCGCGCGTGACCGCACTTGTCATACTTCGGCACTGGACCCGAAAGCCGTCGCCTGTCTATTTTCATACCATGTTGCGCACAGTTTTGACCATTGTTTTGCTGATCTTGGGGCCGCCCAGCGGGGCTCAGGTGATGGACACGGCCCTGTCACAATATGTGGCCAAGCAAGAAGCCATCATGGATGGCTACTTCAAGCAAGGAGAGTACGCCCAGGCCGAGGCCGTTTTACACCCGTTGATCGCCAAACTGTCTGCCGAGATTGGGCCGACACAGGTCAAGGTGTTGCGATTGCGTCAGGCGCTGGCCAACACCATGCGTTTGCAGGGGCGCACGGGGGATGCGCTGGCCGAGATGGAAGACGCCTATAAGATCTGGCAAGAGCACTATTTCAAATTCCACCCCGCCCGGCAGGATGCTGCGATGCAATTGGCGGTGCATCTGTCCCGTTTGGGATTTTCCAATGACGCGCTTCCGCTTGCGCTCGAGGCCTCGCGCTTTGCGGAAACGGTTTGGGGGCTGGAAAACGAAAAAACCATGTTGTGGCAGTACAATACGGCCGGAATTTTCAAGCAGCTTGGCCATATAGACGAGGCTTTGGCGCTGTTTGATGCGGTTTTGCCCCGCATGGACGCGGCCGGGACCGACCAGACCGCCTATTATGCCTGCGCCGTGTCCAAAGAGCGCGCACGTCTGTTGCGAGATGCCGGGGATTTGCAAGGCGCTGCGGCCGAATACGCAGCTGCTGTCGAACGGATGCGGTCGTGTCATCCCGAAAACCACCCGGAAACCATCTATACGATGGGGGAATATGCGTTGGTTCTGTATCATCTGCGCGACATTGCGCGGATGGAGCAGGTGCTGGACGACTGGCACGCAGCCTTGATCCCGACCTTTGGACAGGAGTTGTTGCAATATGCCGAGTTCCTGGGGCGTCGCGCCCTGGCTCGTTCCTGGGAGGCCCTGGGAACGCCCAGATTTGACGCCGCGATGGCGGATATGCGGGCCTCGGTGGCGTTGCGCGAGCGGTTGCTGTCGCCGACACATGAATTCACCGGCAAAGCCTATCTGGATCTGGGCGCGATGGAGCAGGATCTGGGCAATATCGCCGTCGCCTGGGAGCTGGCCAAAAAGGCCGAGGCCGCGGGCCAGGGCAGCCGGTCCCTGCTGCAAACCAGCCTGGTTCAGATGCGTGATTCCGGGCTGATCTCGGATGCTGAGGCCACGCAAGAGGCCTTTCGGCTGGCGCAGCTGAACTATGACAGCGCGGCGCGCGCGGCGTTTGCCACATTGGCGCAGCGGGTCGAACAGGGGGATGGGGAAAAGGCCAAGTTGATGCGCCGCTTTACCGATATGCAGCGCCGTCAGGGGCAGTTGCAGGCCGACATGTCCTATTTCGCGGGCCTGCCCAGCGCCCAGCGCCAGCCCGAGGCTGAACGGCAAATCCGCCGGGAAATGGCCGCGCTGTCTGAACAGATCAACGATCTGGGCGCGCAGTTGCGTAACCTGCATCTGCCTTTTGAGGAAATGTATGCAACCGATCCGCTGACGCTTGGCGAGGCTCAGGCGCTGCTGGGCCCGGATGAGGCGCTGGTGATATTTGACGTCGGCGACCGGCCCAGTGACTGGAGTTTTGTACTGGTCGTCACGGCTGACACCGCCATCTGGCGGGAAATGCCGCTCGGCCAGGATAGCATCAACGCCGCGATCTCGGACCTGCGGGGCTCGATTGATCTGCGGATGGGGCTGCGGTCGGGGATCAGCCTGAAACAGCGCGCTCAACCTGAAAAGTCTGAATATTCTCTCTATGCGGCCTATTGGATTTATCAGCAGACCTTCGGCGTGATCGAGGACGTGCTGGCCGGTAAGGATCACCTGTATGTCGAGCTGCGCGGGGCGCTGACTGCCTTACCGCCGCAATTGCTGGTGCGCAATGACGTGTCCCAGCGGGCGCAGGCCGATTGGTTGGTGCGCCATCACGCGATGACCGTGATCCCCTCGGTGGCGGCGATGAAGCTGTCGCATGGTCAGACCACACGCGCGCCCAAACCCTTTCTGGGCTTTGCCGATCCGATCTTTTCCGACGCGCCTGTAGCAGGCACCGGGTTGCGCGGGGCGCTGGCGCCTTTGCCGGAAACCGCGATCGAGGCCCGCGAGGTCGCCAAGGCCGTCGGAACAAGTGCAGCGCAGGCCGTGCGGGCGCGATCTGCGGCCAGCGAAGCGCAGCTGAAACAGGAGACGCTTGCGGATTACCGGGTTTTGTATTTCGCCACGCATGGTCTGGTGGCCGGGGATATGGTGCGCCCGGGCCAAGAGCTGACAGAACCCGCACTGGCGCTGACAGCAGGGCAGGGCGAGGACGGCATGTTGACCGCCTCGGAAATTGCAGCGCTGAAGCTGAACGCCGATTGGGTGGTTCTGTCCGCATGCAACACTGCTGTAGGGGATGAACCGGGGGCCGAGGCCTTGTCGGGCCTGGCGCAGGCCTTTGCCTATGCGGGCGCGCGAGCACTGATGGTGTCGCATTGGCCGGTCGAAAGCCGCTCGGCTGTTGCCCTGATGACCGACCTGTTTGCACGCCGCGCGGCGGATCCTACGCTCAGCGCCGCCAAAGCCCAGCAACAGGCCATTCTGGCGATGATTGATGCCCCGGCCAATCCGGCCTGGTCGCATCCGGCCTATTGGGCGCCCTTCATTTTGGTGGGCAATCCGGATTGATCGGCGCTTTCCCCAGGGCGGGAACCGGGCTAAGACAGCGCCATGACAGACAACACGCTCCCCTCCGTTCGCCTGAAACCCAAGGCCAATGCCCGCGCCATCCGCCACGGTTTTCCCTGGGTCTATGACAATGAAATGGTCACCGACCGACGCACCAAGGCGTTGGCGGCGGGCTCGATCGCCGTTTTGCAGGACGCCGAGCGCAAGGATATCGGCCTTGTTGCCGTGACGCCGGGCAGCCGTATCATGTGTCGGATGCTGGATCGCGATCTGACCGCGCAAATCGATCAGGATTGGTTCGCCAAACGGATCGCCAAGGCGCTGCAGATGCGCGAGCGCCTCTATGATCAACCGTTTTATCGCCTGATCCACGCCGAGGCCGACGGCATGCCGGGCGTGGTGATCGACCGCTTTGGGGACACTGCCGTGGTGCAGCCGAACGCCGCCTGGGCTGATGCGCGCCTGGAGTCGCTGGTGGCCGCGCTGGTGCAGGTAACGGGTGTGGACAACGTGCTGAAGAATGCCGCAGGACGGGCCCGCGCGCTTGAGGGGCTGGATGATCAATCCGGCGCCGTGATCGGTGTCGCGCCCACAGCGCCTCTGACCGTGCCGATGAACGGGGCCAAATACATGGCCGATTTGGTGGCCGGGCAGAAAACCGGCCTGTTCTTTGATCAGCGCCCCAATCACGCTTTTGCAGCCAGCCTGTCCCATGGCGCGCGCGTTTTGGACGTGTTCAGCCATGTGGGCGGGTTCTCTTTGGCCGCTTTGGCCGGTGGGGCAAAGCAAGCTTTGGCGGTTGATGGGTCCGAAGCCGCCTTGGGGCTGGCCGAGATGGGCGCGCAGAAAATGGGGGCCTCGGATCGGTTCGCCACCCGCAAGGGCGATGCCTTTGATTTGCTGGCGGCGCTGGCGCAAGAGGGCGAAAAATTTGACGTGGTGATTTGTGATCCGCCCGCCTTTGCCCCGAACAAACAAGCGCTCGAGGCCGGGTTGCGCGCCTATGAACGTATCGCGCGTTTGGCTGCCCCCCTGGTGGCCGACGGGGGATATCTGGGCCTGTGTTCCTGTTCCCATGCAGCGGATCTGACCAAATTCCGAGGGGCCTGCACCCGCGGGATCGGGCGTGCGGGGCGCACGGCCCAGCTGATCCATACCGGCTATGCCGGGCCGGACCATCCGCTGATGCCTCAACTGGCCGAAAGCGGTTATCTGAAGGCACTGTTTTTCCGCCTATGAAGGTGCTGCTGGATACCTGTGTGATGTATCCCACGGTGATGCGCGAGGTGCTGCTGGGCGTTGCCCGCACTGGGGCTTTTCAGCCTCTGTGGTCTGCGCGAATCCTCGAGGAATGGGCCCGCGCCGCGCGCAAACTTGGCCCAACCGGCGAGGCTCAGGCGCGCGCTGAAATCGCGTTGGTGCGGGCGCAGTGGCAAAGGGCCGAGGTGACTTGGCCCCCCTCGCTGGAAAGCCGCCTGTATTTGCCTGATCCTGCGGATGTGCATGTCTTGGCTGCGGCCATCGCGGGCCATGCGGATGTGCTGGTGACCATGAACGCCAAGGATTTTCCCAAACACACCCTGGCCGAGGAAGGCCTGTCGCGCCAAACCCCGGACGAGCTGCTGTATCACTGTTGGCGCGAGGCGCCCGATGCGGTGCGTGATGCTGTTGAAACGGTTCGTCAGCGCGCCGACCAACTGTCGGGCGAAACATGGGACATGCGCAAACTGTTGAAAAAGGCGCGGCTGCCACGTTTGGGCAAGGCGCTTAGTCCGTAAGGCCCCATTTTGCCTCGTGGGCCTCGATCGCAGCGATGCGTTTGGGGGTTTTGGGGTGGCTGATCAACCAGGCGGGCATGGCGCCGGCACGCGCGCCGGTCAGATCCTCGAGCTTGGTAAACAAGGATTTCTGCGGCCCCGTCCCAAAGCCCGCTTTTACCATCAGCGCCGAGGCATACTCATCCGCCTCGTACTCGTCCGAGCGCGACATGCGCGCGGCCAGCAAGGTGGTCAGCATATTGGCGATCCACACCCCAACACCGGGCAGGAACCGTGACAGGAACATCGCCAGCGCGGCGCGCAGCGCGTTCTGGCCGGAAAAATCGATCATCCGTTTCCGGGTATGTCCCAGCGCCACATGACCAAGCTCGTGGGCGATGACGCTGGCCAGTTCCTCGGCGCTGACCTCGCCATTCTGGAATTTCCGGTAAAACCCGCGCGTCAGATATACTTTGCCCTCGGGCGAGGCCAACCCGTTCACCGGGTCCACCTCATAAAGGTAAACCTTGATCCGAGGCACCTCCAGCGCGGCGGCCAGCCTGTCCAGAACGGGCGTCAGGGCCGGGTCCATCAACTCGGTCGAGCGCTCGTTCAGCTCTTTCTTGGTGCGCCAGGCTGAAACGCGATACATCGCGACCGCATACAGCAAAGCCAGCAAAAGGGGCGTGAATTTCAACATAAGGCAAATATGGGATCATCCGGCGGGATGAAAAGCCCTGAAATGGAATTGACCGGGCTGTATCGGCGGGCAAAGCTGGGTTCAAACCTCAGGAGAGCTCGATGGAACTGGATCGCGGATATGGGACCTTGGCGCGCTTGGCGATGATTGTACTGTCCACGGACGAAACGATCGAGAACGAGGCCCGGCTTGTTCTGCGGGATCGCCCCGTCAGCCTGGTGCATTCGCGCGTGCCCGCCCATGCCGATGTGACCCCTGACACATTGAAGCTGATGGAAGCGGCGTTGCCCGAAACGGCGGCACTTTTACCGAAAGATCAGGATGTTATCGCCTATGCCTGTACCTCTGGGGCCACTGTGATCGGGCCCGGGGTTGTCGCAGATCTGATCCAAGGTGCACATCCAGAGGCAAAGGTGACCAACCCCATCACAGCCGTGGTTGCAGCCTGTCAGGCGCTTGGGGTCGGCTCGGTGGCCTATGTATCGCCCTATGTCCCGTCCGTGACTCAGCCCATGCGCCTGTTTCTGGCCGGGCACGGGATCGAGACATTGGTCGAAACCAGTTTTCGGATCAAAGAGGACAGGGCAGTGGCGCGTATTCAGGAAAATATCACAAAAAACATGGCATTAAACGCTGTAGTTGATGCAAAGCCCGAGGCGATTTTTGTCAGTTGTACCAACCTGCGTACCTTCGGGATCCTCCAGGAGCTAGAGCGCGAAACCGGTCTGCCCGTGATCAGTTCGAACCAGGCGTTACTGTGGCACATGCTCAAGCTGGCCGGTGTCGACGCAACTGGATGGGGGCCGGGGCGGCTGTTTGAGGTCTAGCGCGTCAGCTCTTTCATGCCTTTTTCCAGGCCTTCCAGGGTCATGGGGACCATATTGTCCTCGAAGATATCCTGGATCATCCTGATCGACTGAGTATAGGCCCAATAGCGTTCAGGCACCGGGTTGATCCACAAATTCGAGGGCCACTGATCGCGCGCCCGTTCCAGCCAGACCTCACCGGCCTCGGGGTTCCAATGCTCGTTGGCACCGCCGGGATAGTGGATTTCATAGGGCGACATCGACGCGTCGCCCACGAAAATGCATTTATAATCAGGGCCAAAGGTGCGCAGCACCTCCCATGTGGGCATCTGTTCGTCCCAACGGCGGCGGTTGTCCTTCCACACACCCTCGTACAGGCAATTGTGGAAGTAGAAGTGCTCCAGATGCTTGAACTCGGATTTCGCGGCCGAGAACAGCTCTTCCATGACCTTGATATGCGGGTCCATCGAGCCACCAACATCCAGGAACAGCACCACCTTCACCGCGTTGCGCCGCTCGGGGCGGGTTTGCACATCCAGATAGCCATGTTCGGCGGTGGCGCGGATGGTGCCATCCATATCCAGCTCGTCATGGGCGCCATCGCGCGCCCAGCGGCGCAGGCGTTTCAGTGCGACCTTGATATTGCGTGTACCCAGTTCAACTGTATCGTCTAAGTTCTTGAATTCACGCTTATCCCAGACTTTGACCGCGCGACCATGGCGGCCTTTTTCCTGGCCAATCCGCACGCCTTCGGGGTTATAGCCATGCGCGCCATAGGGTGAGGTGCCTGCGGTGCCGATCCATTTATTCCCGCCCTGGTGACGCTCTTTTTGCTCTTCCAGTCGCTGCTTGAGCGTCTCCATCAGCTTTTCGAAGCCGCCCAGGGCTTCGATCTCGGCTTTTTCCTCTTCGCTCAGGTGTTTTGCGGCCATCTTTTCCAGCCAATCCGCAGGCAGGTCGATGGCGTCCAGAACTTCGCCCAGCTTGATCTGGTCCAGCCCTTCAAAAGTGGTGGCAAAGGCGCGGTCAAATTTGTCGATGTTGCGTTCGTCTTTCACCATGGCGGTGCGCGCCAGATAATAGAAGCCCTCGACGTCATAGGTGACCAGGCCCGCCTTCATTGCCTCCAGAAAACTCAGATATTCGCGCAGCGACACAGGGACGCCGGTCTGTCTGAGATTTTCAAAGAAGGGCAGAAACATGGGTCAGACCGCCAGCCGATGGATGATGATGGTGATGAACAGGCCGATAATGGCAAACAAAATTGCATAGACGGCGGCGTGCTGCGCCATGTCTTTGCCGTTCCCACCACGCGCCTTGGCGCGCAGAATGCCGACGATGATACCCAGAATAAGACCTGCGATGACGATCATGATTGCCCGTTTCCTCTGTTCAGCGGGGACAAGGCCGTGATTTCATTCAGCTTCGTGCGAACCGCCCTATCCGAGCCAAATCCGTATCGCGCCCAACCCAGACTGTCCAGCCTGACGGTTTCGGCCTCTTGCTTGCGTCCCAGCAGATCTAGGGCTTCGGCGCGCAGCAGCAAGAGCGTGGACAATAGCGCCGCGTTTTCATGGCGGGCCGCGACGGCCAGATAGGGGCCAGTTTGCAGCAGAGCCTCTTCGCCATTGCCCTCGGTCAGGGCATAGGCGGCCAGCTGCGCGGCAACATGGGCGGCATGCAACTGGGTCACAGGCGAGCGCGTGTAAAATGTCTGCGCGGCCCGGAAATGCGACAGAGCAAGCTCGGCATTCACGCCTTGGGTCAGGCGGCCCAGAGCGTAATGGGAAAAGGCGCGCCGGTGATCGGTCCAGCCTTGCAACTCGGCCATGGCCAGCGCGTCCCGCGCCGCCGCATGGCGCGCAACGGGGGGCGTGCCGGGGCCCAGCGCCAATTGGATGGCGTCGATCCAGCGGCGCGGCGTGTCGCGCAACGGGCGCGAGGGCAGGGACCGTCCCGCAGGATTGAGGCGTGCCAAGATCGCGGGCAGGCGGGCGGCGACCTCGGCGCGGCGCATGCCGCTGCGCAGCTCGGGCGCATAGTAGGCCCGCAGGATCAGCATGTCATAGCGGGTCAGCACGGTGTGGATATTGTCGTCGTTGAACACGGAATCGGGCAGCCGGTACAGATCGTTCAGCGGTCCCAGAGCCTGAGCCAATTCCTCGTGCAGACAATCGCGCAGCTCTTGTGGTGCGGAATCTGCGGGCACAAAGATCGCGATCTGTTTGCGGTCGCGCAGTTGCAGCCAATCGGTTTTCGGTTGGCGCGACGCGCGGGCATATTCCGAGATATCCGAGATATTGGGCACCACGAAACAGGCGGCTTGCGGCAAATGGCGCTGAATATCTCGACGGCGCACCGCGTTGATGGTGATCGAGGCATCTGCGGCCTCGGTCAGCGTGATCTCGATCCCGGCCTCGGCCTTCAGACGGGCCAGCAGGCGCGTCAGATCCCGTTTCAGATAGGCAGGTGCCTTGCCGGTCAGGCGCAGGGTGATCGGGCCTTCGAACCGGGTGAAAACCTGCAAATCGCGCCCGGATTCCAGACGAAAGGCCAAATCCATGAAATCCCGCGCGATATCGCTGTTCGAGGCCCGGGGTCGCTCCAGGCGCTGACCCTGAAAGCTTTTCATCGGGGGCAGGGATTGTGCGGCGCGGGTTGTGGCGACGGTCCCGGCGGGCGTACAAGAGGCCAGCAGGGCAGATGCAGCAAGGCCGATCAGCAGTTTCTTCATACGGCTATCCTGCCCCCCGGAGTGGATTAGAACAAGGGCAATCCGCCCTTAACGCTGTCCGCGCGCCATGAACGCCAATCGTTCGAACAAATGGACGTCCTGTTCGTTTTTCAGCAGCGCCCCATGCAGTTTGGGCAGCGCGTTGGCACCGTCGCGCTTCAGGTCCTCGGGCGACAGATCCTCGGCCAGCAGCAATTTCAGCCAGTCCAGAACTTCGCTGGTCGAGGGCTTCTTCTTCAACCCAGAGGTGTCGCGGATTTCATAGAACTGGGTCAGCGCTGTAGTCAGCAGCTTTTCCTTGATGCCCGGATGGTGAACTTCGACAATCTTCTTCATCACTTCGGGTTCCGGGAAACGGATATAGTGGAAGAAGAAGCAGCGGCGCAAAAACGCGTCGGGCAGTTCCTTTTCGTTGTTCGAGGTAATGATCACGATCGGGCGCAGCGCGGCCTTGATGGTTTCGCCGGTCTCGTAGACGTGGAATTCCATCTTATCCAGCTCTTGCAGCAGGTCGTTGGGGAACTCGATGTCGGCCTTGTCGATCTCATCGATCAGCAGCACGACCTTCTTGTCCGCCTCGAAGGCCTGCCACAGCTTGCCCTTCTTGATGTAGTTTTTCACGTCATGAACGCGCTCTTCGCCCAGCTGGCTGTCGCGCAGGCGGCTGACCGCGTCATATTCATAGAGGCCCTGTTGGGCTTTGGTGGTGGACTTGATGTTCCACTCGATGATCTCCAGATCCAGCGCCGAGGCCACCTGTTTGGCCAGTTCGGTCTTGCCTGTGCCGGGCTCGCCCTTGACCAAAAGCGGTCGTTCCAGCGTTACGGCGGCATTTACGGCCACTTTCAGATCATCCGTGGCGACATACGCATCTGTGCCCTGAAATTTCATGGAGTCTTCACCCTTCTGCCCTGTTCAGGGCGCACAGTAGCGTGATCATAAGTGAGCCGCAATCTATAGCGTATATGGGTAGTGACAATGCTAATATCTTGGGGTAAATCCGGCGTCGGGAGGGTACCATAATGTCAGATCATAATGCCTTGACGAAGATGGACCTGGATGAGGGAAGAAAAATGAAGGCGGAAGCTATTATTTCCGACGACTACCGTCCGGCGGAAGACGAACCGTTCATGAACGAACGCCAGCTGGAATATTTCCGGCGTAAACTGCACGACTGGAAAGCCGAGTTGCTGGCCGACAGCCGTGACACGATCGAGGGGCTGCAAGACAGCACCCGGAACATCCCCGACATTGCTGACCGCGCAAGCGAGGAAACCGACCGTGCGCTGGAATTGCGCACCCGGGATCGCCAGCGCAAACTGGTCTCGAAAATCGATGCGGCCCTGCGTCGGATCGACGAGGGCGAATACGGCTATTGCGAAGTCACCGGTGAACCGATCAGCCTGAAACGGCTGGACGCGCGTCCGATCGCGACCATGAGCCTGGAGGCTCAGGAACGTCACGAGCGCCGTGAAAAAGTCCACCGCGACGACTAAGTCACCGGGTCTGGCATTGGCCCGGTCTGCGGGCCAAACGGAAGAAGAAATCCAAAACGCCGGGGGTTTCCTTCGGCGTTTTTCAATTCATCAGGGGTGATATGAGTTTGTTGGGGATGAAAATCGTGGTGATCGGCGCTGGGATTGCCGGTCTGGCCGTGGCGCGCGCCCTGGCGATGCGCGGGGCCTCGGTCACGGTTCTGGAACAAGCCTGCGAGATCACCGAAGTCGGCGCGGGGCTGCAAATCAGCCCCAACGGATTCGCCATTCTGGACGCGCTAGGGTTGGGCCAGGGCTTGGCCGAAACCGCCGTTCAGGCCCAGGCTGTATCGCTGCGTGATTTTCGCAAGGGCGAGGTCACCCGGTTGGATCTGACCCAGTTGAAAAACCGGAACTACTTTTTCGTACACCGTGCCGATCTGATTGATCTGTTGGCCGCAGGCGCGCGGGATTGCGGTGTGAAGATCCGCCTGTTGCAGCATGTCGACAAGGTGGTCCCCGGATCGCGCCCCGAGGTACAGCTGAAATCGGGTACCGTGCTGCATCCGGATCTGGTGATCGGTGCGGATGGGTTGCATTCGCCAACCCGCACGGCGCTGAACGGCGCGGATCAGCCCTTCTTTACCAAACAGGTTGCCTGGCGCGCGACGATTCCCAACACCCTGCAGCTGCCCCCTGTCGCACGGGTGCATATGGGACCGGGGCGCCATGTGGTCAGCTATCCTCTGCGCAAGGGGCAGCTGGTCAATATCGTCGCTGTTCAGGAACGCCAGCAATGGGTCGAGGAAAGCTGGACACACAGCGACTCGGCAGACAATCTGCGTGCAGCTTTTGCGGATTTTGGGCCAGAGGTGCAGCAAATGCTGGCCGCGGTCGAGGATGTCAAACTGTGGGGGCTGTTCCGCCACCCGGTTGCGGGTCAATGGTTCGGTGAAAACACCGCAATTCTGGGCGATGCGGCGCATCCGACGCTGCCGTTTCTGGCGCAGGGGGCCTCGATGGGGCTGGAGGACGCCTGGGCCCTGGCCGAGGAGCTGTCACAAACTGACGACCCCAACGCAGGCCTTGCCGCCTATCAAACGCGGCGCCGGGCCCGAGCGTGCAAGGTGATTGATGCGGCTTCGGGCAATGCGTGGAAATACCATCTGGGGTTTGGGCCGCTGCGATTTGCCGCCCATTCTGCGCTGAAATTGGGCGGTGCGATCGCTCCGGGTAAAATGCTGCATCAATTCGATTGGTTGTACCTGCACGACGAAACGCGCCGCGCCTAAGGCTCAGGCGTCCAGCTCGACCCAGACCGGCACGTGATCCGACGGTTTTTCGCGCCCGCGAATACCGCGGTCGATCTGACAATCGCGCAGCAAGTCCGCACATTGCGGCGTCAGCAGGAAATGATCGATGCGAATGCCGTCATCCTTGTTCCACGCCCCGGCCTGATAATCCCAAAAGGAATAATGCCCAGGGCCCTGCGTGCGGGCGCGAAAGGCCTCGGTAAAGCCCAGGTTCAGGATCTCGCGATAAGCCGCGCGGCTTTCGGGGCGAAACAGGGCATCCTCGCGCCAGATCTCGGGGCGTTTGGCGTCTTCTTCCTGGGGGATGATGTTGTAATCCCCGGCCATGAGCGCGGGTATTTCATCCGCCAAAAGCTGTTCGGCACGGGCCTTGAGGCGTTTCATCCAGTCCAGTTTATAGGCGTATTTGCCCCCTTCGACGGGCGTGCCATCGGCGTTCAGTTCAACCGGGTTGCCATTGGGCAGATAGAGCCCGCACAGGCGGATCGCGGTTTTGCCGACCACCGTGGCCTCGATCCAGCGGGCCTGTTCGTCGCTGTCATCCCCCGGCAGGCCGCGTGTGACATCCTCGAGCGGGAGCTTGGACAGGATCGCCACCCCGTTGAAGCTTTTCTGACCATGGGTTTCGACGTTATAGCCGCGCTCTTCGAACATCTCGCGCGGGAAGTTTTCGTCGATGGATTTGATTTCCTGCAACAGGGCGACATCGGGCTGGGCCTCGTCCAGCCAATCGCCCAGCGCTTTCACGCGCGCCTTGATGCCGTTGATGTTGAAGGTGGCGATTTTCATGGCGGCTCTCCGTTCGGGTCTGCGGGATGTATGGCCCCAAGAGAGGGGAGCGCGCAAGAGCCCAGTGCGGCGTGTGGGTCAGGCCGGGCAATTGAGTATTTGCAGGAGCAAAGAAAGGGAAGGTCAGATCGAGAAGGAGGTGCCGCAGCCACAGGAGGCGGTTGCATTGGGATTGTCGATCACGAAACGCGCGCCGATCAGTTCTTCGGTAAAGTCGATGGTGGCGCCGGCCAGGAAGGGTAGGGAGGTGCTGTCGACCACGACTTTTTCCGCGCCATTGTCCAGGATCAGGTCATCCTCGGTGGGGGTGTCCAGTTTGATTTCATATTGAAATCCCGAACAGCCGCCGCCCTCGACCGCGATGCGCAGGGCCTGGCCTTGGGTCGCTGCGCCGATCTCGGACAGACGATCAAAGGCGCGCTCGGTCACTTTGGGGGGCAATTGCATGAATTTGGTGCTCCTGCACGGTTTTATTGGCGGGTGGGTTGGAATATAGGTTTGGTTAGGACAGGCGACAAGCACCAGTTAAGGACTCTTGAGGCATGGCAGCCCCATTTGCATCGGATCCGCGCAAAAGTCGCGGACGGTTGTATGACGAAAGCGAAAGCGCATTTCGGTCGTGTTTTCATCGGGATCGGGACCGGATCATTCATGCCAGCTCGTTTCGGAGGCTGAAGCACAAGACCCAGGTGTTTATCGAACATGAGGGTGATTATTTTCGCACCCGTCTGACCCATTCCATCGAGGTGGGGCAGGTGGCGCGGACCATGGCGGGGACGCTGGGGTTGAACCAGGAGCTGACCGAGGCCATCGCCTTGGCCCATGATCTGGGGCACACACCGTTTGGTCATACGGGCGAGGATGAGCTGGCTGAATTGATGGAACCCTATGGCGGGTTTGATCACAACGCGCAGGCCATTCGGATCGTGACGGCGCTGGAACGGCACTATGCCGAATGGGACGGGCTGAACCTGACCTGGGAGACTTTGGAAGGCATCGCCAAGCATAATGGGCCGGTGACGGGCGAGGTTCCCTGGGCCCTGGCCGGGTATAATGCCGGGCATGATCTGGAGCTGCACACCCATGCCAGCGCCGAGGCTCAGATCGCCGCCTTGTCCGATGATATCGCCTATAACAACCACGATCTGCATGATGGGCTGCGGGCCGAGCTGTTTTCAACCGACGAGCTGGCCGAGATGCCCATTCTGGATGGCTGCTTTGCCGAGGTGGATCAGTGCTATCCCGGTTTGAACTACTATCGTCGTCGCCACGAGGCGTTGCGCCGGTTCTTTGGCGTGCTGGTCGAGGACGTGCTTGCCACCACCAAGGCGAATTTGGATGATCTGAACCCTCAATCGGTCGAGGACGTGCGCCATGGCGGGCGGATGATGGTGCAATTCTCGCAGCCTTTGTGGGAAGACCTGAAAGTTATCCGCGAGTTCCTGTTTCATCGCATGTATCGCGCCCCCGAGGTGGTGGAAATCCGCAGCTATGTCAAAGGCGTGGTGCGCGAGCTGTTCGCTGTCTACATGGAACAGCCCGAGCTGTTGCCGCGACAATGGCGCAAGGATGTGGACGCGGCCCAGACCGAGGTGGCGCTGGCCAGGATTGTCTCGGACTATATTGCCGGGATGACCGACCGGTTTGCCCTGCAAGAGCACGAGCATCTGACCGGGCGCAAGGCGATTCCGGCCGGGCGGCGGGCGACACCGGTGCAGCGGGGCGGCTAAGGGGCGCGGGGGCGTTGACCTTTGGGCTTTGCGTGGTAAACCCCGGCCAAGCTGAAAAGGATGGAACCCATGAATCTCTTCACCGAAATGCGCGCCCTGGTGCTGGATGCGCTTGGCCAGATGGCTGTTGCAGGTGAGCTGCCCGAAGGTCTGGATCTGAAAAACGTGGCGGTCGAGCCTCCGCGTGATCCGGCGCATGGGGACATGGCGACCAATGCGGCGATGGTTCTGGCCAAGCCCGCGAAATCCAAACCCCGGGACATTGCCGAAAAGCTGGCCGCCCGTCTGGCCGCAGACCCGCGTATCACCAGCGCCGAGGTTGCCGGCCCCGGTTTCCTGAACCTGCGTTTGGACGCGGGGCAGTGGCACGGGATCGTCAAAACGGCGCTGAGCTCTGGCACCGCTTATGGTCGCTCGACCATGGGGCAGGGCAAAAAGGTGAACGTGGAATATGTCAGCGCCAACCCCACGGGCCCGATGCATGTGGGCCACACACGGGGCGCGGTGTTTGGCGACGCGCTGGCCAGTCTGCTGGATTACGTGGGCTATGACGTGACCCGCGAATATTACATCAACGACGGCGGCGCGCAGGTGAACGTGTTGGCGCGGTCAGCCTTTGAACGCTACCGCGAGGCCAACGGGTTGGAGCCAGAGATTGCCGAAGGCCTGTATCCTGGGGATTACCTGATCCCGGTCGGCGAGGCGCTAAAGGAAAAATACGGGGACAGCCTGCTGGACAAGCCCGAGGCCGACTGGCTGGCCGATGTGCGTGAATTCGCGACCGAAGCCATGATGGAGATGATCCGGGGTGATCTGGCGGCTCTGGGTGTCAAGATGGACACTTACTACAGCGAGAAATCGCTGTATGGCACCGGCCAGATCGAGGCCGCGCTGGAGCGTCTGAAAGGCCTGGGGCTGATCTACGAAGGTGTGCTGGAACCGCCTAAGGGCAAACTGCCCGAAGATTGGGAAGAGCGCGAGCAGACCTTGTTCAAATCCACCGAATACGGCGATGACGTGGACCGTCCGGTGATGAAATCGGATGGCTCGTGGACCTATTTCGCGCCCGACATCGCCTATCACTTCACCAAGATCGAGCGTGGCTTTGACCTGCTGATCGACGTGTTTGGCGCGGATCACGGCGGTTATGTCAAACGGATGAAGGCGGCGGTGGCGGCGCTGTCCGAACAGAAGGTCCCGCTGGATATCAAGCTGATCCAGCTGGTGAAGCTGTTCAAGAATGGCGAGCCCTTCAAAATGTCGAAACGGGCAGGGACCTTCGTGACCCTGCGCGACGTGGTCGAACAGGTGGGCGCGGACGTGACGCGCTTTCACATGCTGACCCGCAAAAACGACGCGCCTTTGGATTTTGACTTCGACAAGGTGCTGGAACAGTCCAAGGACAACCCGGTGTTCTATGTGCAATATGCGCATGCGCGCGTGTGCTCGGTCCTGCGGAAGGCGACCGAGGCCGGGATCACCCATGATGACGCAACGCTGGCGGCCGCCGATCTGTCCGGGCTGACCCACGACGCCGAGCTGACCGTTGCCAAAAAGCTGGCCGAATGGCCGCGCCTGGTGGAAATCGCGGGCCGCACCAACGAACCGCACCGGGTGGCGTTCTATCTGTATGAACTTGCCTCGGATTTCCATTCGCTGTGGAATTGCGGCAACGACGATCTGTCCCTGCGTTTCCTGCAAGAGGGCGACGCCGCCACCAGTCAGGCGAAAATCGCGCTGGCCCGGGCCGTAGCCGTTGTAATTGCAGCAGGTCTTGGTATTCTGGGCGTGAAACCGGCAGAAGAGATGCGCTAACGCACAACGCGCCGGTTGGGCAGAGCATGAAACCAGGGGCCGACGGGCCCCGGGCAAGAGGCGAACATGGCGCAGATACAGGCGGATGGGGGTTTTGACGCCCCCGAAAACGGCATCGCATTCGGAGCAATGGCAAACCTGGCCGGGGCAGCGGTTTCGCTGGCCCTTTTGGTGGGGGTCGGTGTCTGGGGCTATCAGTTGGTGACACGCGATGTCAGCGGCATCCCCGTTGTCCGCGCCGCCGAAGGCCCGATGCGCATTCAGCCAGACAATCCTGGCGGGGCCGCCGCCGCCAATCAGGGGCTTGCCGTGAACGCGGTTGCCGCCGAAGGAAGCGCCTCGAAACCTGCTGACAAGTTGATCCTCGCGCCCAAACCGATCACGCTGAGTGACGAAGACAAGCCGATTGGCGCGTTGCCCTCGGCCGAGGCGATGACCAGCCCCACGCCACAAGAGCCTGTCACCGAAGAGAAAATGTCGGTCGAAGACCTGGTCGCCAGCCTGACCAAAGACGCCGAACCCCTGCAAGAGGTCGCCCCGGTCACCGTGCCAGCGCCCAGCGTTGCTGAGCCTGCTCCTGAGGTGAAAATCGTACCGGGGGGGCTTGGCCGCTCCTTGCGTCCCAGTGCGCGCCCGGCGGGTCTGAAACCTGCGCCTGTGTCGGCACCGGTGGCCGCGGGTTCGGTGGATGTTGATCCGGCCTCGTTGCCCGCTGGCACGCGTCTGGCGCAGCTTGGCGCCTATGAAAGCGCCGAGGTCGCCCGCAAGGAATGGGACCGCCTGTTCGCCCGTTTTGGCGACTATATGGAAGACAAAAAGCGCGTGATTCAGCGCGCTGAAAGCGGCGGGCGCACCTTCTATCGCCTGCGCGCCCATGGCTTTGGCGATATCAATGATGCGCGGCGGTTCTGCTCGGCTTTGGTGGCTGAAAAGGCCGAATGTATCCCCGTGACCACCCGATGAATTTCGGCGCAACGATTCTGGATCCGCTGGGACTGCGGCTCAGCGCCGAGGAAAAAGCGTTCTTTCGCGACGCCGACCCGTTTGGCTTTATCCTGTTTGCCCGCAATCTGGACACGCCTGATCAGATCCGCGCGCTGTGTGCCGATCTGCGCGAGGCCGTGGGTCGCGATGCCCCCATCACGATCGACCAAGAGGGCGGACGCGTGCAGCGTCTGCGCGCGCCGGACTGGCGTCACTGGTTGCCTCCGCTGGAGTTCGTCCGGGCCGCCGCGGACCCTGCACAGGCCATGTATCTGCGCTATCGTCTGATTGCTCACGAGCTGCGCGCGCTGGGGATCGATATCAATTGCGCGCCCCTGGTGGATGTGGCCACCGAGTTGACCCATCCGTTCCTGTACAATCGCTGCTATGGCACCGAGGCCGGTATTGTGGCCACCTTGGGGCGTGCTGTGGCCGATGGGTTGCTGGATGGCGGGGTTCTGCCGGTGGTCAAGCACATCCCCGGACATGGGCGCGCGGTGGCGGACAGCCATCTGGAATTGCCCGTGGTCGAGGCAGACGCGGATACGCTCGGGTACGTGGATTTCGCACCGTTCCGGGCGTTGAATGACCTGCCGCTGGGGATGACGGCGCATTTGGTGTATCAGGCCTTCGATGACGCCCCGGCGACCTTGTCGGCCAAGATGATGGGGGTGATCCGCGATCAGATCGGCTTTGACGGGCTAATCATGACGGACGATCTGGGGATGAAGGCGCTTAGTGGCTCGCTGACCGACCTCAGCCAGCAGGCGCGCGCGGCGGGCTGTGATGTGATCCTGCATTGCAATGGCTCACTGGCCGATAAACAAGAGGTTGCCGCAGCAGCGGGACGGTTGGACGCAAAGGGCCAGCGCCGCGCCGAGGCCGCCCTTGCCGCCCGAAAACAGCCCGACGAGGTTGACATTCCTGCGCTCGAGGCCAAGCTGGACGCCTTATTGGACGGATAGGCGCGCATGGCGGACGACACCTTCGATCAGATGCCCGAGGGGCAGAACGAACTGTTCCAGGAACAGAGCGTCGCTGAACGTCTGGCCGCCGAGGCGCTGATCATCGACGTGGATGGATACGAAGGCCCGCTGGACCTGTTGCTGACGCTCAGCCGAACGCAAAAGGTGGACCTTCGCAAAATCTCGATCCTGGATCTGGCGCAGCAATATCTGGACTTTGTGGAACGCGCCAAGGCGCTTCGGTTGGAACTGGCGGCGGACTATCTGGTCATGGCCGCTTGGCTCGCGTTCCTGAAATCGCGCCTTCTGTTGCCGCCTGATCCCACCGAAGAGGGCCCCTCGGGCGAGGAATTGGCCGCGCATCTGGCCTTTCAGCTGGAACGCTTGCAAGCCATGCGCGAGGTGGCTGCCAAACTGATGGCGCGCGATCAGAAGGGCCGGGATTTCTTTGCACGCGGCATCCCCGAAGACGTCACCCGCGTGCGCAAAGTCACCTATTCGGCGACGCTGCTGGACCTGATGCAGGGCTATGCGCGCATCCGAACCCGCGACGAATTCCGCCCCTTCGTGATGGACCGCGAAAGCGTGTTCACGATGGAACAGGCGCTGGATCGCATCCGCGGCATGATCGGCTTTGCCGGCACCTGGACCGACATCAGCAGCTATTTGCCTCCGGGTTGGGGGGACGATCCGGTCAAGCGCCGCTCGGCCACGGCGGCGACCTTTGCGGCCTCGCTAGAGCTGGTCAAAGAGGGCAAAGCCGAAATTCGCCAATCGGGCACGTTCGAGCCCATTCAACTGCGCCGCAAGGAGACCCCCGATGGCTGAAGACATCAGCGACACCGGTGAAAGCCTGTTCGAAGCGCCCCCCATGGCCGAACAGGAACGCATGGTCGAGGCCATCCTGTTCGCCACCGCCGAGCCGATCACGGTCAAAGAGCTGGAATCGCGCATGCCGCATGGCTGCGATGCGCGCGAGGCGTTGGAACATCTGCGCAAACGCTATGAGGGGCGGGGCGTGAACGTGACCAAGGTTGGGGATGCCTGGGCCATTCGCACCGCGCCCGATCTTGGGTTCCTGATGCAAAAGGAAACGGTTGAAACCCGCAAACTTAGCCGGGCCGCGATCGAAACCCTGGCGATTATTGCTTATCACCAGCCCGTCACCCGCGCCGAGATCGAAGAAATCCGCGGCGTGTCCGTGTCGCGCGGCACCGTGGATCAGCTGTTGGAGATGGAGTGGATTCGCTTTGGTCGTCGCCGGATGACGCCTGGGCGGCCCGTGACCTTTGTGGTGACGCAGGAATTTCTGGATCATTTCGGCCTGGAAAGCGCGCGCGATCTACCGGGCCTGAAAGAGCTGCGCTCGGCCGGATTACTGGAAAGCCGCCCTCCGCCCACCTTGGGGGCACCCACAGGTGACGAGGACGACGACGATGATCAGACCGAGCTGTTCGACGACGACTGATCCGGCCCACTCTGCCCTAAAATGAGCGTATTTCTGCGCTATATACTGCACGAGTAGTCAGGAGACAGGGCAATGAATGCCAATCAAATCGTGAATATGGTGATGCGCATGGTTCTGCGCAAAGCGGTGAACAAGGGCGTCAACGCGGGCATCAACCGTATGGCCGGGGGCAATCCGCAAAAGGCCCGCCAGAACCAGCAAGCGCTGAAAGGTGCGAAACAGGCGGCCCGGGTTACTCGGCGGCTGAATAAGTTCTGAACCCACGTGGCCACAGGCTTTCGATGCAGGCGATGACCGCAAACAGCGCCGAAAAGCCCAGACAGGCCGCCAAGCCACCGATCTCGTAGGGCAAACGATACAGCAGCGCCCCGCCCACAACCGTGACATAGGTGACGGCTGAATTCATGCCCATGATCGCGCCACGCCGAAAGGGATCAATGTCGGTCAGGCGTTCGACAACCATATTCAACGCTAAATGCTGGAATACCCCCCAAACCAAGGCGATGGGCAGCAGCAATAAGAAGGCGTCGGCGGACAGGTCCATCAGCAAATAGATAACCGACAAACCTGCAAAGGCCAGTACCCCCGCAGTCCGGAGCGACACCATTTCGAGACGATGATTCAGGAACGAGGCCAGACCGAATCCGATTCCATAAAACATGGTCAGCGCGCCAGCAGCCGAGGTGCTGCGACCCAAATTCTCGACGATATGGCTGCCCAGATACAAATAGGCGCCGTTAAACGCCAGCATCAGCATCGCATTCGACAACAGACCGCGCCAGATGCCGGGCAATTGAAGGGCCGTAAACGGAGAGGACTGGATCTCGGATGTTTCGGACTGATCAGGGGCGAATTGGCATCGGCTTAGCAAGAACCAAACGATCGCAGTCAAGACAGCCATCAGCACGTAAACCCAATACCACCCCAGATAATCGGCCATCAATGCCGAGATCGTTACGCCTCCGATCAGGGAAAAGGTCCAGCCAGACAACACAAACCCTATGGTCTGCTTCTTTTGTCCCTCGGGGGCAACTTGGACGGCAAGAACATAAATTGTAGGCAAGGCGACGCCAGCGCCCAACCCGGCCAAGGCCTGCCCCAGGATCAACAAAGACACGTCCGGCGCAATCGCTGACACGGTCAGGGCCAAGACAAGAATGGCACAGGCCGCGCGCAGGGCGCGGTCCGGGCCGACCACATCCGCGCGGGGCGCCAGGAACAGCGCAGCCAAGGCCGTGCCCGTCCCATAGGCCGCAGCGGCGCATAAAATCGTTGCGACGTCAGTAGACAAATCCGCTGCGACTGCCGGTGCAATTGGTGGCAACACAAGGGAATTTGCCCCGATCACTGCCATCGCAGCCGTCAGTAGCGGAACCGTTCGCTGAAAAACTCTCATAAGTAGAGAGTAGGGCAGTCAAATCCCGTTACGTCAAGTGTTAACGATATCGGCGATCGCTTTACGCCAGTATTACTTTACGTCAACTGCGAAATGCTTGCTGAGTTTCAGCCCCTGGCCCTGGTAATTCGACGCAATTCCGGCGCCATACAGCTGCTGGGGAATTTCTGCCATTTTTTCATAGACCAACCGACCGACGACCTGCCCGTGCTCCAATGCAAAAGGGGCCTCGTGACAGCGCACTTCCAGCACCCCGCGCGAGCCAGCGCCACCAGCGGCAGCATGACCAAAGCCGGGATCAAAGAAGCCCGCGTAATGCACCCGGAACTCGCCCACCATGGCCAGATAGGGGGCCATTTCAGCGGCGTATTGCGGCGGGATATGCACGGCCTCGCGGCTGACCAGGATGTAGAACGCGCCGGGGTCCAGGATGATCTGGCCACTGGTGGTGCGGATTTCCTCCCAGTATTCGGCCGGGTCATAATGGCCAATCAGGTCCAGATCGATCACCCCGGTATGGGGCTTGGCGCGATAGCCAACCAGATCGCCGTTCGCGGGCTCCAGATCGACAGAAAACCCCAATCCTTCGCTGATCACGGCCTCGCCATCGACCAGGGGTGTTTTCGCATGCAGCGCGCCAAGATCGGCGTCGGACAGAACCGCCTGGCCTTGACGGAACCGAATCTGGTTCAGGCGCATCCCCGGACGCACCAGCACGGAAAAACTGCGCGGACAGATCTCGGCATACAGGGGGCCAGCATAGCCCGGCTGAATGCGGTCGAACTCTTCCCCGCCATCGGTGATGGTGCGGGTCAGCAGGTCCAGCCGTCCGGTCGAGCTTTTGGCATTGGCCACGGCCTGAATGCCCTGAGGCAGGTCCAGCGACTCCATCAGCTCGACGACGTAAACACACCCTTTTTCAAGCACATAGCCGCCGTTCAGGTCGATCTGATGCATCTCGAACCCGGCCAGTCTGTCGGCCACGGTCCGTCCATGCCCGGCCAGAAACGAGGCCCGCACCCGCCACGCGCGCGCGCCCAGGCGCAGGTCCAGGCTGGCGGGTTGGATCTGTTCGGGAATGATCGCAGGATTGGCGTGGATCTGGCCCGCGTCAATCATGGTTTCCAACTGTTGGCTGGGCAGCACACCGATCATCAGATTTCCCCCTTGGAATTGACCTGTCTTAGCAAATGAGGGGGCTGAAACAACAGGGAAAAGGGCCAAAATCGCAGCCCTGTTCCGTTGTTTGCACGGTCTTGCTGTTCAATCGGGGCGCACACGGGCCGCGGTTTTGTTCGCAAAGGCCTCTAACCGCCCGCGCGAGGCCGGCTGTGTGTTCACGATCCCAGCCACCACGGATTTGGCATAGGCCGCGTCCAGCGCAGACATGTTCTGCATATGGCTGATCGCCGAGCAGATCGCGAAATTAGACAGAGGTGGGTTTTCAGCGGCCGCACGCGCCAGATCATAGGCTTTGGCCTCGCTGTCCTCGACCAGGTATTGCGCCAGGCCGACCTGGATGGCCTCGTCCTGTTTGTACACGCGTCCGGTCAGCATCATATCGATCATTCGGGCTTTGCCGACCAGATCGGCCACGCGGATCGTGGCCCCACCACCGGTGAACAGGCCGCGCTGACCTTCGGGCAGGGCGAAATAGGTGCTTTGATCCGCCACGCGAATATGGGCCGAGCTGGCCAGTTCCAGCCCGCCCCCCACGACCGCGCCCTTCAGCGCCGCGATCACAGGGACGCCGCCATATTCCATCTTGTTGAAGGCTTCGTGCCAGCGCAGACAGACATGCATGAAGTCCTCGGGGCGGCGATCCTCTTGATGGTGTTCGACCAGGTCCAGACCGGCGCAGAAATGCGTGCCCTCAGCGCGCAGGACAACCGCGCGCGCCCCCATTCTGGGCAGCGAGGAGAACACCTCGATCAGTTCCTCGATCGTGTCCGCGTTCAAGGCGTTGCGCTTGCTTTCGCAATTCAGGGTCACCGTGGTGATTCCTTGCGAGTCCATCGTAACCAACAGATTTTCCAGCTGAAAATCATCGACGGTCTTGGCCATGGTGTCCCTTCCTTGACTGGCTGCAGATTGGCACCAGCTTGGGTTTTGGGAACGCGGAGTCAATAACGACGCTGGGTAAAAATGACCGATTGGTCGGTTTAGCTGTTGGGCAAAGAAAAACCGCCCCGACAGGTCGTGTACCAAAACGGACCTGTCGGGACGGCTCTTTTGGGGAAAATGGTCGGGCTAGCAGGACTCGAACCTGCGACCTTCCGTCCCCCAGACGGACGCGCTACCAGGCTGCGCTATAGCCCGACGGTTCGCTCTTCATACTGATTTTCCGGGCAGGGACAAGAGCGATTTCGCACTTTTTCAAACTAATCAGCCGGTCTGCATTCGATTGCTGAGCGCACGCAGTTTTTGCCGCAACTCGGACAGATGCGCCTGTTCCGAAGCGGGCAGGGGCGTTGTGGTCTTCCACAAGCGGGACAGGACGCCGGGCCCTTTGGTCGAGCTGGCCTCGACCGGGACCTCGACCATTTTGGGCGCGGGGCCAGCAGGCGGAGTTTCAACAGGGTCAGGCGTGATTTCCGCGTCGGCCTCAGGGTGTTTGGGCGCTTCTTCAGCGGCCGCAGGATCGAGCGCGTCAAACATGTTGAAGAAGGACGGCGCTTCGAAATCAGCCTCTGGCGCGGGCGGTTCCGATACTGCGGGCGGAGTTTCCTGTGACAAATCCTGAGGGATATCGTCTGGGGTTAGCTCTTCGACCGTCTTCTCATAGGTGGTCTGGGCCACTTCCTCCTCGGCGGCATCTGCACCATGGGGGAATTTCAGCAAAGTCGCACTTTCAGGTGTTTCAGCCTGGTCTTTCAGCGCGGCCACCTTTTCGGGCGAGGGCACCATCTGATCCGCCGGTGCAATCACGTCAAGAGACTGAGACAATTCGGCGACATGCGCCACGCCTTGTTCGCGCAGCAGCTTTTGCACGCCTTTGATGGTCATGCCGTCATCGTGCAACAATTTCTTGATGCCCCCCAGCAGCAGCATGTCCTCGGGGCGGTAATAGCGGCGCCCACCGGCGCGCTTGATCGGTTTAAGCTGCGTGAACTTGCTTTCCCAAAAGCGCAACACGTGGGTCGGGCGGTCCAGCCACTCGGCGACTTCGCTGATGGTACGAAACGCGTCGGGGGATTTGGTCATGTTACCGCCCCCCGGAAATTAGGATTTGTTGCCTGTGGCGACCCGCTCTTTCATCAGGTGAGAGGGGCGGAACGTCAGCACGCGACGTGGATTGATCGGAACCTCTTCGCCGGTCTTGGGGTTGCGGCCCACGCGGGCGGCCTTTTCACGCACCGAGAAAGTGCCAAAGGACGAGATTTTGACCTGTTCGCCGTCGACCAGGGCATCCGACATATGTTGCAGAACGCTTTCCACCAGCTGGCTGGCATCATTGCGCGACAAACCGACCTCACGAAAAATCGCGTCGCTCAGGTCCATACGTGTCAGAGTTTTCTCGCTCATATCAATCCCCTAGTTTGGGACACCATGCTGCAAGCCAATTTCCGAGTCAATATCAATGGCTTGCCCCACGCAGTTTCAGCACGCTGGTGCACGCCACTGTTGCAGGCTTACCAGCGCAGCACGACCGAGCCCCAGGCCAAACCACCCCCGATTGCTTCGGTGACCAGCAGATCGCCGGGTTTGATCTTGCCTTCTTCGACACCAACCGACAGCGCCAGCGGGATCGAGGCCGCCGAGGTGTTGCCATGTTTGTGCACGGTGACGATCACGTTTTCCATCGGCACGCCCAACTTTTTGGCGGTGCCCTGAATGATGCGGATATTGGCCTGGTGCGGCACGATCCAGGCCACATCATCATCGGAAAGTCCGATTTTTTCCAAGGCATTAGTCGCCGTTGTGGTCAGTTTTTCGACCGCTTGGCGGAACAGCAGGTTGCCCTGCATCCGCAGTTTGCCCGAGGTGCCGCTGGTCGAAACGCCACCGTCGACATACAGCATATCGCGATAGCGTCCGTCCGAATTCAGATCTGCCGACAGAATACCCCGATCCGAAGTGTCGCCGGTGCCGTCCTCGGCCGCCAGGATCACAGCGCCAGCGCCGTCTCCGAACAGAACACAGGTCGCGCGATCCTCCCAATCCATGATCCGGCTGAAGGTTTCCGCGCCGATCACTAGCACCCGCTTGGCCTGCCCAGACAGAATCAGCGCGTTGGCATTGGTCAGCGCGTATACAAAGCCCGCGCAGACGGCCTGAACGTCAAAGCCAAAGCCTCGTGTCATGCCCAGTTTGTCCTGCACCATGGTGGCAACAGAGGGAAAGGTCAGATCCGGGGTCGAGGTCGCGACCACGACGGCATCGATGTCATCGGCGCTAAGCCCGGCATTTTTCAATGCCGCCTGTGCCGCATAGGTGGCCAAATCCGAGGTCGCCTCGTCATCGGATGCGAAATGTCTTTGTTCAATGCCAGACCGGGCGCGAATCCACTCGTCACTTGTATCAAGTGTCTTCTCGAACTCGCTGTTCGGAACAATTCTCTCTGGCAGGTAGTGCCCAACGCCCTGCACAACGGCGCGTAGTGTCATTTTGTTCGCTGCTTTCCGCTACTCTGTGTCGGCATTCTTAGCTTGTGCAGTGGCGGATGCAACCCGCGCGGCAAGTTTCTCTGAAAAGCCGGACTGAGACAGCTGGAATGCCAGCTTGACCGCGGCCGAAACCCCGGTCGCATCGGCAGACCCATGGGATTTCACCACGGTGCCGTTCAGACCCAGGAATACGCCACCGTTCACACGACGCGGATCAATACGTTTGCGCAGACGTTGCAACGAGGTCAGCGCCAGTACCGAGGCCAGCTTGGACAGGAACGAATACCGGAAGGCCTCGCGCATCAGATCGCCGATCAGGCTGGCGGTGCCTTCGCCGGTTTTCAGCGCGATATTGCCGGTAAAGCCATCCGTGACGATCACATCACAGGCATCACCGGGAATATCGCCGCCTTCGACGAAGCCGACGAACTCGAAATCGGCCTTGGGGGCGGCATCGGCGATCAGGTCATGCGCGGCTTTCAGCTCGGCACGTCCTTTGTGCTCTTCGGTGCCGACATTCAGCAGACCGATGCGGGGCCGTTCCAGCGACATGCCGTTGCGCGCATAGGACGTGCCCATCAACGCGTATTGCAGCAAATCCTGTTCGTCCGCGCGGATATCAGCGCCCACGTCCAGCATCACATTGAACCCTTGTGGATTACGAGAGGGCCACAGAATTGCAATCGCAGGGCGGTTCACGCCGGGTAGCTTGCGCAGGCGGATCATGCTCAGCGCCATCAGGGCGCCGGTGTTGCCACAGGACACGCACACATCAGCCTCGCCATCGCGCACCGAATTCAGGGCCGACCACATCGAGGTTTTCTTACCATGGCGCATCACCTGAGAGGGCTTGTCCTCCATGGTGACAACGTCCTGGGCATCGCGAATCTGAACCCGGCCCTCAAGCGGCTTGCGCTTGGCGACCAGCTGTTCCAGCTCGTTCTTGGGGCCGTGCAGGATAAACCCGATGTCAGGGTTCACGGCGGCAGAATCAGAAATACCGGCGACAACTGCCGCCGGTCCCCGGTCTCCGCCCATAGCATCGACAGAGATGATGGTGCGCCCGGCACCCGCCTTCGTCTGATCATTCTGAACGGACATGCGGACGCCGGTCCCCGATAGGTTTATGCTGCGTCTTCGTCCAGCTCGATCTCGTCGGCCATGGCGACCACTTCACGGTCGGCATAGTGGCCACACGAGGGGCAGACGTGGTGCGGGCGTTTCAGCTCGCCACAGTTGGGGCACTCGTTCGGGTTTGCCGCTACCAGCGCGTCATGTGCGCGGCGGTTGTTGCGGCGCGACTTGCTTACTTTGTTCTGTTGGACAGCCATGTCACAATCTCAATTTGCTGTGGGCGTGTCGCCCGGTTTCACGTGGGTGCGTGGCTCATATTCGGTCAAAGCCGACATGTCCAACCCAAAATTCGGATGAGGGGCGGAAAATACTGCGATTTCTTAAAGTCGCAAGTGTTTTTTCACCTCTTTCAATCTTCTTTGTCCTGCAACTGCTCGCGCAGGGCGGCCAGACCGGCAAATGGCTTAAGATCAGCGTCACTTAGCGCCTCTTTGCCCGGTTCAGTATGGATGGATTCGCCCAGAATGGCCCCGTCGGCCCGCGGATACAGGGGCAGGGCCAGCGCCAGGGCCTCGATCATCACCACGGCCGGGTCGATTTCCGCGCCCAACGGTTCGATCGAGTCGTCCTCAGCCATCTCGATTTCTTCCTCATCACCAGAATCATCGGGCATATTGGCAAGGAATCGCCGGGTCACGGGTTCTTCGAGGCGGGTCGTCACCGGGTCCAGTGTCACCACGCAATCCTGGATCACGGTCGCGCCCAGGTCGGCCTCTAGCCGCCAGTCACGTTTCCCCTCGGCCACGATCTGCCCCTTGAAACGCAGCTTACGCAGCCCCCGCAGGCCAAGTTCGGTGGCTATGGCCGACAGGGTCTCCGTATCGGGCACCAGCTCGAACCGGGTGGGCTTGGATTGCGGCAAATCAGCGACGCGCAGGGCTTGAGTTGGCATCTTTGTCATCAGGCTTGGGGCTTCCTTAACTTGAACAGAGCTCGTTCCTTCTGTAATCGGATTAAAAGGCAGGCGATGCCAATACAAGAGGCTACCACAGGGAGCAGCCATGTCGCGCATGGGCAAATCGATCAGAATCGCAGTCATGGGCGGCGCATTGGCCGCGCTGATGGCCTGTACGGCGCAGTTCCGCAATCACGGATATGTGCCGCATCCAGATGATCTGGCGAATGTGGTTGTGGGAATTGACACCCGTGACAGTGTGGCCGAAACCGTGGGTACGCCCTCGACCGGCGGCATTCTGGACAATAGCGGATACTACTACGTGCGCTCTCGCGTGCGTCACTATTCCTATCAGGCCCCCAAGGTGATCGACCGCGAGGTCGTGGCCATCACCTTTAATAACCGCGGTGTGGTCAGCAATATCGAACGCTACGGGCTGGAGGACGGCAAAGTCGTGCCGCTGGATCGGCGCGTGACCGACAGCCCTGTCGCCAATCTTAGCTTCTTGCGGCAGCTTCTGGGCAGCCTGGGCAAATTCAACGCGGCTGACTTCGTCGAATAAGCAAAGCCTCGCGCATAGGTCCATTTAAGACCTTGATCCGCCTGTCGTCACATCCTTGATACATGTGGTATGCTAGGGCGAGCCAAAAGGCCGCCCAAGCCGCCATGACCGGTACAGGATCAGTCCGATGCAGTTGATGAACAAAGGCCGCTATCAGGCGCGGCTTGCTGACACCCCAGCCGATATTCAGGCCGCGCAATCTCTGCGTCATCTGTGTTTTCGCGGGGAACCGGCCGGACGGGATGCCGACGAATTCGACGGGATTTGCGATCATGTGCTGATCGAAGAGGCGCGCTCGGGGCAGCTGATGTGTACCTTTCGGTTCCTGCCCCTGTCGGATGGCGGAGAGATCGGCCGCAGCTATGCCGCCCAGTTCTACGAGCTATCGGCGCTTCAGGCGTTTTCAGGCCCCATGGTCGAGATGGGGCAATTCTGTATCCATCCTGAGATCAACGACCCGGATATCCTGCGCGTGGCCTGGGGGGCGATGACGAAATTCGTGGATGACAATGGAATTGAGATGCTGTTTGGCTGCTCTTCGTTTCATGGCACAGATGAACAGGAATACCTGGACAGTTTTGCGATGCTGAAAGAGCGCCACCTGGCCCCACGGCGATGGCTGCCACGTGTGAAGGCGCCTCAGGTCTTTAAATTCGCCCAAAAACTGCGGCGCAAGCCGGATGCGAAAAAGGCGATGCTGCGAATGCCGCCCTTGCTGCGGACGTATCTGCTGATGGGCGGATGGGTCAGTGATCACGCGGTGGTGGATCGGCACATGAACACGCTGCATGTTTTCACCGGGCTGGAAATCAATGCGATTCCCCCGGCGCGGAAACGGTTGTTGCGCGGGGTCGCGGGCTAATCCACTTGACCTTGCAAAGGTGGCTGGTTAGCTGCGCGGTATGGCACGTGCACCTCTTCTTCAGCTCACCGATATTTCGCTGACATTCGGCGGAAATCCTGTTTTTCATGATCTTTCGCTGGTGGTTCAGCCCGGGGATCGGGTGGCGCTGGTGGGGCGCAATGGTTCAGGCAAATCGACCCTGATGAAAGTGATGGCCGGGTTGGTCGAGGCCGACAGCGGTGCGTGTATTGTACCGCCCGGTATTCGCGTCGGCTATATGGAGCAAGACCCGGATATGACCGGCTTTGCCACGCTTGGCGATTTTGCCACCAGCGGGCTTGAGGCCTCGGAGATGTACAAGGTTGAGATGGCTGGCGAGGGGCTGAAGTTTGATCCGGCCCGCGCCGTTGAAACCGCCTCGGGGGGCGAGCGACGCCGCGCGGCGCTGGCCAAGCTGATGGCCGAGGCGCCCGAGCTGATGCTGCTGGACGAGCCGACCAACCACCTAGACATCGAAGCCATCGCCTGGCTTGAGAATGAGTTGAAACAGACCCGCGCGGGCTATGTTTTGATCAGCCACGACCGGGCTTTTTTGCGTGAACTTACCCGCGCAACCCTTTGGATTGACAGGGGAATGGTGCGCCGCCAAGAACGTGGTTTCGAAGATTTCGAGGCCTGGCGCGACAAGGTTTGGGACGACGAAGACATGCAGCGCCACAAGATGGATCGCAAGATCAAATCCGAAGGGCGTTGGGCGGTCGAAGGCATCAGCGCACGGCGCAAACGCAACCAGGGGCGCTTGCGGGCGTTACATGCGTTGCGGGCGGAACGCTCGGCACAAATCCGGCGACAGGGCACCGCCGCGATGGAGCTGTCCTCGGCGCCGAAATCCGGCAAGAAAGTCATCGAAGCTGATAATATTACAAAGGCTTACGGGGAAAAGGTGATCCTGAAACCCTTCTCGATCAAGATCGAGCGCGGGGATCGCGTGGCCTTTGTCGGACCCAATGGTGTGGGTAAAACCACGCTGCTGAAAATGCTGATGGGGCAGGAAATCCCGGACAGCGGGACGGTGAAGCTGGGCACCAACCTTCTGCCTGCGATCTTTGATCAGTCCCGCGCACAGCTGGACCCGGAAATGTCCCTGTGGGAAAGCCTGGCAGGCGATCCTGAGATGCGCGTCTCGGGTAAGGCCGATCAGATCATGGTGCGCGGGCAGCCCAAACATGTGGTCGGGTACCTAAAGGAATTCCTGTTCGACGAACGGCAGGCAAGAGCGGCCGTTAAGTCTTTGTCAGGGGGCGAAAAAGCGCGTCTGTTGCTGGCCAAGCTGATGGCCCGTGAAAGCAACATTCTGGTGCTGGACGAACCCACGAACGATCTGGACATCGAAACGCTGGACCTGCTGCAAGAGCTGCTGGACGACTTTGACGGCACGGTCCTGCTGGTCAGCCACGATCGGGATTTTCTGGACCGTGTGGCGACCCAAACCGTCGCGATGGAGGGCGATGGGCGGGCCACCGTCTATGCGGGCGGGTGGAGCGATTATCGCGCTCAGCGCCAAGACTCCGGACCTGACAAACCAGCCAAAGACAAGCCTGCAAAAAAGAAGACCGAGACAAAGGCCGAGAAGGCCAGCGAAGGGCTGAGCTTTACCGAAAAACACCGGTTGGAGGCGCTGCCGGGCGTGATCGAACGGCTGGAGGCCGAGATCGCCAAGCTGGAAGAATTCCTGATGGATCCCGATCTGTTCACCAAAGAACCGGTCAAGTTCAAAAAGGCCAGCGAGGCCCTGGCCGAACGTCAGCAGGCGCTGGCTGCGGCCGAAGAAGAGTGGCTGGTTCTGGAAGAAAAAGCCGCCGGATAGGGGCGGATTGGGGCTGGGGCGCGCCGAATTTCAGCGCGCCACCAATAGGTTACTTCATGCGCAGGGCGCCATCGATGCGGATGGTCTCGCCGTTCAGATAGCCGCATTCGCAGATGAAACGCGCCAGCGAGGCATATTCACGCGGATCGCCCAGACGCTTGGGGTTGGTCACGTCCACGGCCAACTGGTCACGCACCTCTTCGGGCAGGCTCATCAGCATGGGGGTCAGGAAAATGCCCGGTGCGATGGCCATCACGCGGATGCCTTCACGTTGCAGATCGCGCGCCATGGGCAGGGTGCCCGACACGATGCCGCCCTTGGAGGCAGCATAGCCGACCTGGCCCTTCTGACCGTCAAATGCCGCGACAGAGGCGGTCGAGATGATCACACCACGCTGTCCGTCCTCGGTGGGGTCGTTCTTGGCCATGGCGGCCGCGGCCAGACGGGCCACGTTGAACGAGCCAACCAGGTTCACGTTCAGAATGCGCTGGTAGTGTTCCAGGCTGTGCGGGCCGTCTTTGCCCAGAGTTTTCTCGGCGGTGCCGATGCCGGCGCAGTTGATGGCGGTATTGACCTTGCCCATCGCCGCAACAGCGGTGTCGATGGCGTTTTGCACTGACTCTTCGCTGCTGACGTCGGTTTCCACAAAGGTGCCGCCGATCTCGGCTGCGACCTTGGGGCCGCGTTCGGAATCGCGGTCCAGCAGGGTGACCTTGGCGCCCGATTCCGCGAACAGGCGGGCGGTTGCTTCGCCCAGGCCCGACGCGCCTCCGGTGATCACGGCGCAGGTTTCATTCATTTGCATGGTGACGTCCTCTCTCGTCTAATAAATGAACACATGTTCATTCAAGGGTGGTTCGTGTGAAGTCAAGTCCTCTTGCGGTCCATGAAACGGACGACGGCGGTCATTTCGATGACCGTCAGGATGATGCGATAGATATGATGGAGCGTTACAATGGCCGGGTTGGCGTGCAGCGACAGGGCGATCAGGGCCATTTCGGTCACGCCGCCAGGCGCGAACGAGATCAGCAACACGTCCACGGGCAGGCCGGTGATGGGCACCAGAATGATCGCGCAGATCAGGCCCAGCCCCAGCATCGCGGATACAGACAGTATCGACAGCCACGAAGCCCGCAGCAGCGCATCGCGCTTGAGCCCGACAAAGCGCACCCCAAGGCTGGTTCCGATCACCACCTGGCACAGGTTGATCACCCATTGGGGCACGGCCAGATCGGCAAAGCCGCTGACGGTCACGATGGCAGCCACAACCAGGGGGCCGGTCAATTGACCTGCGGGGATGCGCAATCCTCTGCCGATCACCAGACCAATTACCCCCAGCAGCAGCACCATGGGCATCGCGTGCAGATCCGTCCCGGCCTCGGCCAGGCTGATCCCCGAGGCCGACCCGACCGGCGCGCCATACCACAGCGACATCCCGATCGGCATCAGGGTGATCACGGCGATGATCCGCAGGAACTGCTGAATGGTGAGGACCGCGATGTTGGCCCCGGCCTGCTCTCCCATGGCGATGGATTCAATCAAGCCGCCGGGCGTCCCCGAATAGAACGCGGTCGGGTGATCATAGCCACCGGCCCGGCGAAAAATCTGGTAATTCATCCAATGCGCCACGCAGCAAAACACTGTCAGCAGGGCAAACGAGGGCAGATAGCCGGACAGCGAAGAGATAACCTCGGGCGTGACGCGCGTGCCGATGGTGACGCCGATGACCGACATAAAGACCATGCGGAACTTCATCGGAAACTTATAGCCCTGCGGTACTTTATCGAACCAAAACAAGGCGATAATGGCTGTCGTGATCAGGCTGCCCAGCATATAGGGCAGCGGCGTATGCAGGAACGAGGCGATAAAGCCTCCGACACCGGCGATTGCCATCAGGATCAATGTGGTCAGCGCGGTCGTCATTGGTGTCGTCATAAAAGGCTCATAGGTATATAGCTATATGTCATAACAATATGCGTAGCACAAGAGAAATGGCCGCGCAGGCGCACCGCCATGTCTAACTGTCTGGCATAAATTAGCAAAGGAAATGGCAAATCAGATCTCTGGGGTCCAGGCTTGGGGCTGTTCGTCTTAGGGCAGGGGGACCAGGGCCCCTGTCAGCCCCGACGGATCCTTAAAAGCGAACAATCTGGACTCGGCGGCGCGGTTTGGCGATACATGTTGCATGTGCGGACGTATTGTTGCGGGCGATAAAACCCAGGCGGAAATGCTGGAAATACTCAGCGGGTATATTTATCCGAACCGTCCCTGGCGGGCCGAAGACGCCGCCCAAGCCACCACCGGATATAACGTCGCTCCGACTCAGCTGCTGAATTTGCTTTTTCTGGACGGGGACGAGGTCGTCGCCTCAAGCGCGCGCTGGTGGCTGGTGCCCCACTGGCACAGGAAACCGATCGCGGAATGGAAAGCGACCACCTTTAATGCCAAGCTGGAAACGGCGCGTGGGTTGCCCTCGTTTCGGGATGCCTGGTCGCAGGGGCGCTGCGTGGTTCCGGTGTTGGGCTACTATGAATGGAGCGGCCCTAAGACCAACCGCCAGCCGAACTATATCCGGCTGGAACAGAACCAACCCTATATGCTGTTGGCGGGATTGCAGACCCGGCTTGCGAACGGGCTGCGGACCTGCACCATCCTGACCCGCGCGGCCTTGCCCGAGATCAAAGAGATACATGCCAGGATGCCCGTCGCGCTAACCTCGGACGAGGCAGAGCATTGGCTGGATCATGATGTTGGTGACGAAGAAATCATCGCGCGCTACGGGCTGGGCATTCAGGGTCGGCTGCAACACCACCGCGTCGCCAAATTCGGCAGCCGCGACGACGACGTGTCCTTGATCGACAGTATTGACGGGTTTCTATAACCGTCGCTGTTTGACAACGGGCAACACTGGGTGGTCCGCTGGGTAAGGAATAGACGCTGAGCAAGGGCAAGGATTGGAGCGGGTAGCGGGAATCGAACCCGCGTTCAGTTTGGGAAACGGCTGGTGATTGATCGTAAGTTATTGAAAAAAGTTAGGAATCTATAACTTCCTTCGCGAATTTCATTGGGTATCACAGGTTCGAAGGGCGCTGAAATTGGCCATGGCAGCTAAGAGGTCGTCATACAGGAAGTGTGCATATCCGAGATGGAATTATCGGTTCTGTAGATTAGCGTATCTGGCAAGGTATCAAAACGCTTGACCGGAAAGCGACATCAGGCGCACTCTACTTAAAAATGCATTCCAATTTGAGAATTGTCAGTTTCAATATCTCGCTTTTTTAAGGGGGACTATTCTAATGAGTTTTTCCGCCTCAGCCTCAAACAAAGTCGTAGGAACATCGCTCGACAGCGACTTCCTTTCGGTTCAGACCCTTGCCGACGGAATGTACTTGTTGGTGTTCTTGAACCAGGACGACGGATATCTGACAAGCCGTGTCATAAACGATGCCGGGACGGTCTTGCGTACGGATGTCCTGAACGAGAATGAGGTGTCATCGGCTTTCGATAACGACATTTTCGTTGACTCGAACGGGCGTCGGACGCTGACATATTTGTCCGGCGACCAGGTCATCGTGCAGCATTTCAGCGAACACGGGGTGCCAGAAGCAACGACGGTTGCAATCGACGTCGCCACAAGCGTTGTTGACGTGACCATTTCTGAGGACGGATCCATCAACGTCCTCGAGGCAACCCAAGGGATTGTCGATACCAGCGGGGACACGCCACGCCAGCAGGTTGTGACCGTGCTGCGCAAGTTCGATCCAGAAACCGGCGACCTGATCGGGTCCACCGATCTGGGACCCGTTTCGTTCAACGTCAAAGTCTGGGACACGGGCTTTGTAAGTTCAGAGCTGCAGGCCGATCTTTTGACACTTGCATCGGGCGAGATGGTGGCCTCCATCCTCCATACTACAAGCGACGACAGCTACTATGTCACCAACGGCTCCGCTAGGGCGTCCTTCGCGCGGGTGTCAGACGACCTTAGTACCGTTGTCCCGTATCAGGACTACCCAGTCAGTTCCCGAACGCATGATTTTTGGAAAGGCATCATTGATTCCGTTGCCCTGCCAGATGGCGGCTGGGCGTTCGGCTATGCGGGTTGGGCCGGTAGACCACCAAGACTTGTGGTACACCGGCTCGACGCAGACGGTACCTCGGTCTTCGACACCTCCGTTGGTCCGTCTGGGTATCTGTTGGGGCTCGACCTGGTAGCCGGGGACGACGATCAGTTGCACGTCACTTATTCCCGCAGCGAAGGTTCTCGCCTGCGTGGGACCAACAACATCATCACTCTCGATCTTCAGGGAGATATGATCGGTTTAGGTCCAGACGAAACCGAAATCCTTCCACTCAGTCAATCGGCCGCGTCGAACTGGTATCAGGACCTTGTCGTTCTAAAAGTAGTCGGAGGATTTGCCACCTTCTTTCTGGGCGGAAACGGGGGTGGGGATGTTTTCTTCAACCGCTCAGGAAACATCTATGAAGGGACGAGCGGCAAGGATGCTCTTCTAGGAACAGATGCGTCCGAAGTTTTCCTTGGCTTCGAAGCGAACGACACGATCCAGGGGCTTGGTGGCGCGGACTCGATCAATGGCGGCTCTGGTGCCGACAGTCTGGAAGGCGGGGACGGCGATGACACCATCGAAGGCGGTACCGGTGCCGATTTTATCGATGGCGGTGCGGGCAACGACATGCTTTTCGGGTTTGATCGTGCGGGCACAGTGAATCAGGACGGATCTGTGACCATCCTTGGCGGTGACGGCGTGGACGAGATTGTAGGAGGCCAACAGGCAGACAGTCTAGACGGCGGTGCCGAGAACGACATCATTTATGGGCGAAACATGGCGGACGTCATAACTGGCAGTGCCGGCAACGACACGCTGTACGGGGAGCAGGGGGAGGACACGCTTGACGGCGGGTCCGGTGCGGACCGCATGCATGGCGGCTTGGACGGCGATGTCTATTATGTTGATAATCACGGCGACGTCGTGGTTGAATCCCGAACCGGCAGCCACAATGACGTCGTCTACGCCTCGGTCGATTTCAGAATGGGCCGGTCGCATATCGAAGACCTGTACCTGACCGATACAGCCATTCTGGGTAGCGGCAACGGTCTTGCGAATGAAATACGCGGCAACCGTGAGGCGAACATCCTTGACGGGGGACGCAACAACGACACGCTGATTGGTGGTGCGGGAAATGACACCTACTTCGTCCGTGCGCCCGGCGACACTGTGATCGAAGCGGCAGGGCGTGGTCTGGCCGATACAGTACGCGCCTTTCGTTCCTATGAATTGACGGCAAACGTCGAACGGCTGTTCATGCAGACGGTCTATACCAAGGATGGGAACCCGGCGATTTTCAACGGAATTGGCAACGACGGGAACAACACCATCGTGGGCACCCCCTTTGCCAATACGATCATCGGGCGTGAGGGGCGTGACACCCTCAAGGGGCAAGCGGGCGCGGATACATTTGTCTTTGACCGCCAACTTGGCGCAGACAACGTGGATCGGATCATTGACTTCAACACCAACACGGCAAGCGAGGGCGATACCCTCAAGCTGAAGTCGGCCGTATTCACGGGTATTGCAAACGGCGCGCTGAATGAGACGGCTTTCGTATCCGGTATAAATGCACAAGATGCAGCGGATCGCCTGATCTTCGATCAAACCTCGGGTCGGCTCTGGTATGACTCGGACGGCACCGGCGCCTCGGCCCAGATCCTTGTTGCCACGTTTGACCAAGGCGCGATCCTTACTCACGACGATATTGAGATTTTCTGACCCCCGCTTGAGCTATTCCCCAATGATTGGGCAGTTTTTGGCGTGACTTAAGCTACTCTTTGCACCTGCTGCTTGGGGTTGGTTGTTTCATTTCTCAGCCAATAGACCACGGCTGGGGAGTTGCCGCGAAGGGTGGAATCTGGACGTTTGCGATTGTAGAAATCAATCCATATCCTGACGCCAGCTTTTGCCTCTGTACCCGTCTCCCTTGCGTGAAGACAAACGCACTCGTATTTCCGGGATCACTACAGGCGCTCGACGAAGATGCTATCGAGGAACCGGCCCTTACCATCCATCGAGATACGCACTCAGGATCGGCGCGGACGGTCTGTCCAGACAGATGATGTGAACAAGCTGCACTGATCCGTGTTCATGATCTCGGGCAGGCCGAAGCGGTGGATGGCCCCGTTCAGCGCATCGACGTAAAAATCGGCTTCCAGCGTGTTCGATATCGGCCACGCCAGCACCTTGCGTGTGTGCCAGTCCATAGTCGCCACCTGAGGTGCCCAGTTCACCAGCCGAGAATGGGCAGCGTTCCTGCGCGAAAACAATCTGGAACACTCGATGAGCCGTAGCGGCAATTGCATGATATTGCTGTCGCTGAGAGCTTCTTTCAGCTCATGAAGCGAGAAAAGGTCAGACGCCGAAAATACCGGACACGTGACGAAGCAAGACGAGATGTCTTTGAATACATCGTGCTGTTCTACGACCCAAAACGCACGCAGACGAACAACGGCATGCTATCGCCCCCTATCACACATGCTTGGCATGTGTTGCCGGCAATGGTTGGTTTCGAAAACAGACAGCACAAACTGGAAAAGGCAGGTGCCTAGGAAACTAGGGGCACCTCAGATCGAGCTTGGCCATCTGCTCGTCTGTTCGCCAGAAAAGGTCGCTAATGTCCCCGCTCCGTTTCCCGAGCCGTGCAACAACCAGCGCGTCGAAAATCAGTGCATCCTGACCCCAAAAATCAAAAAAGGTTCACAAAACAATTTAAGAGTGTAACAGTCAAAATTGTTCGCTAGTGAAAAAGGAGTTTATAGATGCCGCTGCGTGAAGTTGAAGGAACTGGATTTGAAAGGGTTGAGGGGACAAACGAGAGTGAAGGTTTGGATGAAGGGACGATCAATGGCGTCGTTGATGGACTCTATATTAGTGACGGATGGGGGGGTATTAGAGCTAAGGGAGGCAACGATACTCTGAGTGCAACCGCTACGAACGGCTGGGGATATGGGCATGAGATTCACACCTATGCGGGAGCAGGAGACGATGTCACTTATTTGGACTTCGGCTTGATCACAATATTTTCCGCTGGGCACCACGCCAGAGGCGGTTCGCGGGATGCTATGACTTACGGAGAACAGTTTAACACTGATGATCCATTCGATTTGGACGACCACATTATCCCGGTAGATGCTCACACCAACAGCAGAGTGCTAAGCGAGGGCGCTGACACTTTTGTTTTTCAGAACTTGCACAACATTCAAGATGTCGTCGTGGGGCGTTTGGAGGATCTCGATCACTCCCAGGATCAGGTCTATATTGGAGCGGTGAGCCCAAATAATTTGATCGATTTTTCAAGCGGCTCTGGCACCATTAATGGTCACAGTTGGCGGATCGTCGAATGGAACGGGGAACACCTGGACCCGAATGCTGACCCCCAGCAATGGCTGTTGATCGAGACATCAGGTGGTGGCACGCTGCTATACGCCATAGAGGGCGCCAGGGTGGACAACAGTGACATCGAGAGCCCCGGAGATTACCAAGAACATCATTTCGTATCCGAAGTCCCTACGAGGGCCTTTCTTGCCACCAATCCCCAAGGCGTTGGTTTTGTCGATCCGGTAAACTTCGTTCCGGTTGGGTATTTGCCCGATGCTGGCGGGCTATATTTAGATGACTTTGACGTAGATCAAGCCGACGTAGATGCCGAAATTTCTGGCACAAATGTCGGTGACGTTATCGCTGCGGGCCTGAATGATGATCTCGTTTCTGCCAACGGCGGAGATGATACTGTCTGGGGAGGGAGCGGTTCAGACACCATAAATGGGAACGGGGGGAATGACCTGCTGTTTGGCAACACCGGAGATGATTCTCTTTCGGGTGGCGATGGTGCGGATTCTATTCAAGGCGAAGAAGGTTCAGACACCATAAATGGAAACGGGGGGAATGACCTGCTGTTTGGCAACACCGGAGATGATTCTCTTTCGGGGGGTGATGGTGCGGATTCTATTCAAGGCGAAGAAGGTTCGGACACCATTTATGGGAATGCCGGAAATGACTCGCTAAAGGGACAACAGGGCGATGATGCTGTCTGGGGTGAAAACGGTCACGACACGATCAAAGGAGGCTGGGGCAACGATACGCTAGGTGGCGGTGCTGGCAATGACTCTCTTTATGGTGGTGGTGACGATGATGTCATTTGGACCGGCGCCGGCCAAAACTATGCACAAGGTGACGCCGGAAACGACAAAATCGAAGGCGGCTCGTCATCGGACACGATTTACGGAGGAGAGGGCAACGACACTCTGTATGGTTGGGGCGGTGACGACACCATGAAAGGTGGGGCCGAAAACGATATCCTCGATGGAAACGGCGGCAACGACTACCTGGAAGGAGAGGCAGGAAACGATAAACTCTACGGAGGTGCCGGCGACGACTCGATCTGGGGAGGAAACGGAAACGACACTCTTTGGGGTGGTGATGGCGAGAACATGGTCGGTGGCGGGGCCGGTGACGACGCTGTGAATGGTGGAGATTTCAACGACACATTGAACGGTGGTAGTGGTGCTGACACTCTTACCGGATGGGCGGGAGATGACAGCCTCACAGGAGGCTGGGGTTCCGATACCTTTGTATTTTCTTGGTCTTTTGGCCATGATACGATCGTTGATTTCACCGATGAAGACTTCCTGGACTTGAGCGCATTTAACTTCGCGACAGCAGCTGATGCCTATAGTGCAGCCTATCAATCCGGAGCAAACGTTGTGGTTGAAGTAGATTTAACCAGGACCATAACCCTGCTAGATGTTAGTCTGGCGCAGAATGACATAACAGCAGCGGATTTCATCGTCTAACGTTTACGGGAAATGAAGCTTCGATCCGGCGAGACTGAAGTCGGGTCGAGGTGGTTGCGTTGAGGGAATCCGGTTTAGAGCCCGTCGTCCGCGCGGCCTGCAAAAGCTCCTCCACTTCGTTCACATCGAAGTAGATGGTGGTTCAGATTCCTTTGTAATGCGCTTCGGGCGTTTCTTCGGGACTCGCGCTTCCGAAGCCTCCCGAATGTTCCCGATTCTTCCTAGATTAGTTCTTGCTCGGATTTTGCGAACCCCTCCAGAAATCAGCACAAGGTGCTGATTTGTATAGATAATATTCGTGTTGGGATTGGAGCGGGTAGCGGGAATCGAACCCGCGCGTTCAGCTTGGGAAGCTGACAGGCTACCATTACATCATACCCGCAATGGTGATCCCGAGGTATAGCCGGATCAGGCCCAAGTTCAAGCGGATTTATGGGGTCTTGTCGTGATCCATGTGCGGCGGATCGGGGCGGTCGTCTTCGTTGGCGGCGTGGGGGGCTGATTTGCTTTCGTGATGCCCCAGTCGTGCGATCAGCCACTCGGTATGTTCCTCGCGTTTGCGCAAGGTGAAGGCACCAAATTGCTGAACAGCGACAGCAAACACACCCAGGCCAAGGAAGATAAACACCGTGGTGCCAATGCGGCCCAGATCGGTGGCAGGGACCAGCTCGCCATAGCCAACTGTGGACAGGGTCACCACGGTAAAGAAATAGGCGTCAATCCAGCGCCAGCCCTCGACATAGTGAAAAAAGACCGTGCCGCCCAGAACGATGCCTGCCAGCGAGGTCAGAAGGAAGAAAAGGCCCAGAAGGGTCTTCATGCGTCCTCGGCGCGCTTTTCGATGATTTCGTCCATCACTTTCAGCCACAGCTCGGTCGGTTGCGCGCCAGGCACTGCATGTTGCGAGGCGACGATAAAGGTGGGCACCGAGTTCACGCCCATTTCGCGGGCCGAGGCATCCTTGTCGCGCACGCCCTGAGCATCTTCGTCGGTGGCCAGCAGGCGCAACACCACGCTGGCATCCATGCCACAGCTGTCGGCGATATCAGCCAGGGTATCAGCATCGCCAATGTCACGACCTTCGTTGAAATAGGCGCGAAACAGGGATGACACGATTGCGGTCTGACGACCTTCGATCGCGGCCCACATGATCAACCGATGAGCGTCCAGCGTGTTGGGGGTGCGTTGAATAGCTTCGAAATTGATCTCAAGCCCCGCCTGCTGGGCATGCTCCACGACGGGGGCATAGGCGCGCACGGCCCCCTCTTTGCCGCCGAACTTGGCCTCCAGATAGGCGCGCCGATCCATCCCTTCGCGCGGCATATCGGGGTTCAGCTGGAACGGATGCCATTCGATCACAAACGGATGGTCTGGGCGCTGCTCCAACGCGCGGTCAAGGTTGGCCTTGCCGATATAGCACCAGGGGCAAATCGGATCGGACAGAATATCAAGCTTGACCATCGGGGCCTCCGTTCTTGGGTTCCGCATTGGTAGCCCGTGGCGCGCCCAAGGGAAAGGGCGTTCAGCGTGGAAACAAGGGTTTGAGGCCCTGACGCGACAGTTTTCCGTTCGGATTGGTCGGCAATGCGTCCAGCCGCACCCAGGCGCGGGGCTGTTTATAGCGGGCCAGATGTTCGTCGGCAAAGCGTGCCAGATCGAACTCGGGGATGGGCGTGTCAGAGATATAGAAGGCGGCGATGATCCGCACGTCCTCTTTGATTTCCACATCGGTCACACCAATGTCCAGGATGCCGGGGTGGGGCAGCAGCGCGGCCTCAACCTCCAGCGGCGAGACACGAAATCCGCCGGCATTCATCATGTCGTCCACGCGCCCCATGAAGGTGATATTGCCCTGATCATCCATCGACGCGTGATCGCCTGTCAGAAACCAATCGCCCTGATACTTATCCGCGGTGGCGCGATCGGCGCCGAAATAGCCCAGCATCAATCCAGGATCAGACTTATGGATAGAAATAATACCTTCTTTTCCATAACCTACAGGCCCATCTTCACCCAGTATGGCAAGTTTGCGTCCGATCTGAGGGCGCCCCAGACTGCCCGCAATGGCGGGGTGCGCGGGGCTGGCGGAAATGAAGGTCGAACATTCCGACATGCCGTAGGCCTCGAACAGTTGCGTGCCGTCTGTGGCTTGTTCCCAATGCTGACGGATCGTGTCGGACAGCTTTTCCCCGGCGGTCAACCCATGGCGCAGCTTGGGCAGGGGCAGCTTTGTGTGATGGTTCAGGATCTTTCGATAAACGCCTGGAGCCGCAGCAAAAAGCGTCGCATCATGTCGCTTGAGAAGCAGAGGTAATGACTCGATCGAAACGCCCTGCGCCGGGATTAGGGCTGTGGCGCCGATGCTCCAGGGATCCATCAATCCTGTGCCCAGCGTGAAGGTCCAGTTAAAAGCACCAGCATGCAGCAAGCGGTCGTCTTCTTGCAGCCCATACCAGCCCTCATGCATCATCTTGCGGGCCCAAATCGCGCGGTGCGCATGCATCACCGCGCGCGGCGTTCCCGAGGTGCCCGACGTGTAGATGATATAGGCCAGCCGCTCGGGATCTCCCATTTGATAGGCAGCAGCAGGCAGGTCGCGCATGTCATGCAACGCCTTGGTTCCAATGATCGGTAGGCCGCATTCCATCGGACAGGGAACACCGTCATCATGCAAGATCCCCGCCGGAGAAAGCTGGGCGATCATTTTGTCAACTTCGGGCTCGGTCAGCATCTGCGAAGTGGGCACCGGCACAATCCCGACCGCGATGGCGCCCAGATAGGCCAGAGGAAACTCGACCGTGTTGCCCAGCCGCAGCAACAGGATGTCTCCGGGCTGAAATCCGGCCTGCAACAGGCCGGTTCCCGTGCCCAGGACCGCCGCTTTCAATCGCCCAAAACTCCAGCGCTCGGACCTTGATGGTGACAGAACCGAAAGCGCGATTTTCTCGGACAGTTCGTCGGCCCGCGCCAGCACATGCGCAGCCAGATTGAACGGAGCGGGGCAGGGGGCGAACGGACCCTGATCAAAGATCGACAACATGCGTTCGGGTTACGCCCAGTTGATCACAGTTGCAAGCATGGGACGACCGGCCTAAGTGTGGAGACATGACCCAAAAAGATCCCAAAGCGCTGATCCGTATTGCCCGCGAAACCGGGTTGGACGAGCTGGCCGAGCCCCTGAACCTGGCCGAGCGCGTGCGCGAGCTGCGCAAGGATCGCGGTATGACGCTGGAGCAGGCGGCCAATCAGGCCGGGCTGGCGCGCTCGACCCTGTCCAAGATCGAAAACGGGCAAATGTCCCCGACCTATGAGGCTTTAAAAAAGCTGGCGACAGGTCTGGAGATTTCGGTGCCCCAACTGTTCACCCCTCCGATCAAGGGCCAGGTGAATGGGCGCATGGTGCTGACGCAAAACGGGCAGGGCGCGGCCCATGCGACGGCCACTTACGAACATGAACTGCTGGCCAACGGGCTGACGAAAAAGCAAATGCTGCCCTATCGCGCCCGCATCCGCGCTCGCAGTATGGACGAATTCGATGGCTGGGTCCGCCATGATGGCGAGGAATTCCTGTTCGTGCTGACCGGGGTGATCAAGCTGTATACCGAGTTTTATGAACCCGTGGAAATGCGTCGGGGCGACAGCGCCTATTACGACGCCAGCATGGGGCATAACGTGGTGTCTGTCAGCGACGAGGACGCGACGATCCTGTGGGTCACCTCGCTGACCTGACTTAGCGGAACCAGCCCTGCACGGTGCGCGCCGCGCCAGAGATATCCTGCCCCACGCCGTCCACCGTCGCGCATCCGGACAACAGCGCGATAACGCCGAAAATTGCCAGTTTCTTCATTTCTGCTCACTCCTCTTCGTACCACCAGAGTTCCGGGCTCCAGACCAGCCGGGCCCCGTAAATCGGGATGGTTTCGGGATATTTCAGTTCTTTAATATGGGCAATCCGGTCTGGACCAAAGCTCCAAATCGGGATGACATACCGCCCCGCTGTCAGGATACGGTCCAGCGCTCGGGTGGCGTGGATGAACTCGGTGCGGGATTGGGCCGTCAGCATCGTGTCGATCATCGCCTCGGCTGCGGGGCTGTTCATGCCCATCAGGTTGCGCGTCCCGGGGGCTGTTACGCCGTTGCTTCCCCAATAGAGTTTCTGTTCATTCCCGGGACTCAGCGACAGATCCCGTCGGTAGGGCATCATATCAAAGTCATACTCTCGCTCACGTGCGGCGTATTGGGCGTTGTCCACCGTGCTGACCGTCATTTCGATACCCAGCCGTTCCAGCGCAGGACGATAGAGATCGAACACGGACTGACCGGTGCGATCGCCCTGACGCAACAGCACCTCGAAGGTAAAGGGCTGTCCGTCCGCATTCACCAGCGTTCCCTTGTCCACGGACCATCCGGCCTGCGCCAGAAGCTTGGTGGCGCGGCGCAGATCCTTGCGGTTGCGCGCACTGGCGTCGCCTTGGGGCAGCGCGTAGCCCGCGATCGTGCCGGGCAGCAGCTGATCGGCCCAGGGGGTCAGCAGATCGGCCACAGCGCCCTTGGCGGGGCCGGGGATTAAGCCCAGCTCGGAGTTGGAATAGAACGAGGTGATCCGGTCCTGGCGCCCTCCGGTGATGGTGTCGTTAATATACGGGAAGTTGAAGGCCAGCATCAGCGCCTCGCGCACGCGCCAATCATCAAACGGTTTGCGGCGGGTGTTCATCACATAGCCGGTGATGCCGGTGGGGCGTTGATGCGTGATCTCGGATTTCACCACATCGCCACGCTGCGTCGCGGGAAAATCATAGCGGGTTGCCCAGGCCTCGGCATTGAATTCGCGCTGCGTGCTGAGCGTGCCCGACTTGAAGGCCTCGAACAGAACGGCGCTGTCGCCAAAAAACTCAATGCGGATTTCGTCCAGATTGGCAACGCCCTGGCGCAAGGGCAGATCCTTGCCCCAATAGTCGGGGTTGCGGATCAGGCTGACATAGCGCCCCTGTTCATAGTCACCGATCATATAGGGGGCGGTGCCCATCGGAACGTCATGGATGGTCGAGGCGGTGAAGTCGCGCCCCTCCCATTGCGATTTCTGCAGGATCGGGCGCATCCCCGCGATCAGCGCCAGTTCGCGATCCTCGGTGTTGAAGCTGATCCGAACCGAGCGCGGGCCGGTCTGAGCAATGCTGTCCACCTTGCTGTGAAATCCCAGATACCGGGGGTGGCCTTGCGTGCCCAGCGTTTCATAGGACCAGATCACATCCGCGACCGTGACGGGGCTGCCATCCCAGAATTTGGCCTCGGGCCGCAGGGTGAATTCGACCCAGGACCGGTCTTCGGGCACCTCGATGGTTTCGGCCAGCAACCCGTACAGCGTAAAGGGCTCGTCCAGGCTGCGACCCATGAGCAATTCGTAGGCAAGGAATTGCAGCTGCCAGGGGACCGTTCCCTTGCGTATGAATGGGTTCAGCGAATCGAATCCACCAGTGTTTCCGACCACGAATTTCCCGCCTTTGGGGGCGTCGGGCTTGGCGTAGGGTAAGGCGGTGAAATCGGGGGACAGCGCAGGGGCGCCATACATGGCGATTCCGTGCTGGGGCTCGGCCAAGGCGACCTGACCCAACAAAACAAGCGTTAAACCGGTCGTGGCCGCTCGCAAATGCGTGAAAAACTGTGATCTCATTTTGGGGACAATCCTGCTCGGCCCTTTGTTTGTTGGGACTTAGCGTAACGGTGATTTGGCGGCTTTACAAACTTTAGGCTTGGAGTTGCGCAAGCAATTGCTTATAAAGAAGTCACTGCTCGATAGGTTTCTTGCCTGTATGAAACCTGCCTCAATAACTTAACGCCGGCTTCGTGCCGGCGTTTTTTTTGTGCAAAATCCAAGCATACGAGCAAGCATGGGTAGGTGTTTCTACCTGTGACTTTTTTCCCCAAACTCCCCCTGCAACGTGCTATCCCAAATCTGTATTGCTGCAAGTGCGAAAGATGAAGGACGCATCACTATGACTTTGACTGGAAAAACCGCCGTCATCACCGGATCGAATTCTGGCATTGGGCTGGGCGTAGCACGTGAATTGGCGCGGGCCGGGGCGAATGTGGTGCTGAACTCGTTTACCGATCGCGACGAGGATCACGCGCTGGCCGCCCAGATCGCCAAAGAGTTCGGAGTTGAGGCGCGCTATATCAAGGCGGACATGTCCAAGGCCGATGAATGCCGTGCGCTGGTCGAAACGGCGGGTGCCTGCGATATTCTGGTCAACAACGCGGGTATTCAGCACGTTTCTCCGATTGATGAATTCCCGATCGAGAAATGGGACGCGATCATCGCGATCAACATGAGCTCGGCCTTCCATACGACGGCGGCGGCTTTGCCGATGATGCGCAAAGCGGGCTGGGGCCGCGTGGTCAACATCGCCAGCGCGCATGGCCTGACGGCGAGCCCATTCAAATCGGCCTATGTGGCGGCGAAACACGGGGTTGTCGGGCTGACCAAGGTGACGGCGCTGGAAACCGCGCGCGAACCGATCACTGCCAACGCGATTTGCCCTGGCTATGTGTCCACTCCGCTGGTCGAAGCGCAGATCCCCGACACGATGGAAAAATACAACATGAGCCGCGAGGACGTGATCGAGAAGGTTCTGCTGGAGCGCCAGCCCTCGAAAGAATTCGCCAGTGTCGAACAGTTGGGCGGCACCACGGTGTTCCTGTGCTCGGATGCGGCGCAACAGATCACCGGCACCACGATCAGTGTGGATGGTGGCTGGACCGCGCTTTGATCCCGGCCATAGGGCCATAGGGGGCTTTGCCCCCCGCGCCTTGCGGCGCTCCCCCCAGAGTATTTGACGAACAAAGAAGAGGCATTGGTTTTGGCAAAAAAACGGATCAACCTGGCGCTGCAGGGGGGCGGCGCACATGGGGCCTTTACCTGGGGCGTTCTGGATCGGCTGCTGGAAGAGGACGATATTGAGATTGTCGCGATTTCAGGCACCTCGGCCGGGGCGATGAATGGCGCAGCGCTGAAATCGGGGTGGCTGGAAGGGGGCGCTGAGGGCGCGCGGGAAAAGCTGGACTGGTTGTGGTCCAAACTGGGTGCGGTGCATGATATGCGCATGGCGACCTGGCTGGCCGGGTGGCTGCCGGATGCGACGGATCTGATGCATACGGCGCTGGAGTATTCCTTGCCTTTTACCATTGCGGATACGATGGCGCGGATGTCGTCTCCTTACGCGTTTGGGCCCTTTTATCAGAATCCGCTGCGCCCAATTGCCGAGGCGTTTGAATATGACAAGGTCTGCGCCAATGCCGGGCCCAGCCTGTTTGTCGGGGCAACGAATGTGCGCACCGGTAAGATCAGGGTGTTTGAGGCAGAGGAGCTGAATGCTGAGGTTTTGTTGGCCTCGACTTGTTTGCCGACCTTGTTCCAGGCGGTGAAGATGGACGATCCGAAGACCGGGCAGGAAGAGGCGTTCTGGGATGGGGGCTATACTGGCAATCCGGCGTTGTTTCCGCTGTTTGGGCGCCAATACCCCGATGACATTCTGATCGTGAACATCAATCCGCTGGAACGGGACGAAGTGCCCGTGACGCCGCAGGAAATCCAGAACCGGATCAACGAGATCAGCTTTAACACCTCGTTGTTGCGCGAGTTGCGGGTGATTTCTTATGCCCAGGCGATGCGCGGGACGTTGGACAGCAATCGCGACGGGATGAAGAATATCAACATCCATATGATCGCCGATGATGTCTTGATGAACGAGCTTTCCGTCAGCACCAAGCTGGTGCCCAGCCCGTTTCTGATGGTGCGGATGAAGCAGGCCGGACGCACGGCGGCGGACGCGTTTTTGGATCAGCACAAGGATGAACTGGGCAAGCGCAGCAGCGTCGATCTGGAAGAGATGTTCCTGTAGGCCCTATTCGGGGGGCTGCGTCGGATCCTTGGGGTTTGGATAGACCAGCCCGGCCGAGATCACCAGTTTCGCGGCATCTTCGACGCCCATTTCCAGCTCGATCACATCGGATTTGGGGAAGAACAGCAAAAAGCCCGAGGTCGGGTTCGGTGTGGTGGGGACGAAGACGCTGATCAGCTCTTCCTGGGTGCCGGCCAGACGCGCAACCTCGCCTTTTGCGCGGGTCGAGACAAAGCCCACGGCCCAGATGCCTTTGCGCGGGTATTCGATCAGGCAGGCCTTTTCAAACGAGCGTTCGGATTGGGCAAAGACCGTTTCCGCGATCTGTTTCACGCCAGAATATATGGTGCGCACGACCGGCATGCGGTCGACCAGGGATTTGCCCCAGCGGATCAACGAGCGCCCCATCAGGCCCTTGGCGATCCAGCCGATGATGACGGTGAAGACCAGAAAAAAGATGATCCCGACACCGCGCAAGTTGATGCCGATATAGGGCTCGGGCTGGAACCGTTCGGGCACGAGCGGCAGAACCACGCTGTCCACCCAGCCCATCAGCGTCCAGATCAGCCAGATGGTCAGCCCCACGGGGGCGATCACCACAATTCCGGTCAGAAACGACGAGCGCAGCCGGGCAAACAGGCCCGGGCGACGCGGCGGTGTGTGATTTTCGTCGAAGGGTGTGGTCATGGCGTTCTAAGCGGTCCCAACCAAAGAGTGTCACGCGCTATGTAGGGACTTTGGTCGCATGTCACAATGGCGCTGTCTCTGTGTCGGCAAGGTTTAGCGATCTTTGACCAATTCACCAGCAATACGCGCCGCCAACGCCGCATTGTTCAGGACCAGCGCGATATTGGCGCTAAGCGATCGGCCTCCGGTCAGATCGAAAATCCGGCGCAACAGGAAAGGCGTGACCTCTTTGCCGGTGATCGCCAGTTCCTCGGCGTTTCGGGTGGCCTCGGCGATGATGGGGGCCAGTTCTGGCAGCGGGATTTCGTGATCTTCAGGGATGGGATTGGCGACCAGTTGACCGCCAGGCAGCCCAAGCGCGCCGCGCATCTGATGGGCGCGTGCGATATGGGCGGCGCGATCCATCCTCAGGGGGGATTTCAGGTCAAATTCGCGGGACCAAAAGGCAGGAAACGCGTCCTGGCCATAGGCGATGACGGGAACACCTTGGGTTTCCAGCACCTCCAGCGTTTTGGGCAGGTCCAGAATAGCTTTGGCTCCGGCAGCCACCACTGTGACCGGCGTCTGCGCCAGTTCCAACAGATCGGCCGAGATGTCAAAGCTCTGCTCTGCACCTTTATGGACCCCGCCGATGCCACCGGTCGCGAAAACCTGAATGCCAGCGAGATGCGCCGCGATCATGGTCGAGGCCACAGTGGTCGCCCCGGTGCCGCCCATGGCCATACAGGCGGCCAGATCGGCGCGGCTCAGCTTGGCCACGTTTTTGGCCTGAGCCAATTGTTCCAGTTGCTCTGCCGTCAACCCCACATGCAAATTCCCGTTCAGCACGGCAATGGTCGCTGGAACAGCCCCCATATCGCGCACCATGCCCTCGACCGAGCGCGCAGTTTCCAGGTTCTGCGGATAGGGCATCCCATGGGTGATGATCGTGCTTTCCAGCGCGACGACTGGCTGATTTGCCTTCAGCGCCTGCGCGACATCGGGGGACTTAATCATCGGGATCATGCTGGCGGTTCTCCGGAAACATAGGTTGCTGCGGCACTCAGAGCGCGGCTCAGAGCTTCAGTTCCGCTGATGCCCGCTTGTTCAGCAGCGATATGCGCCGCCATGAAAGTGTCTCCAGCGCCCGTGACACGAGTGACCAACACCCTGGGCGGCGCCGCCGTCAGGATGCCATCCACCGACCCATCTGCAGCCAGTTCCCCGCCATTTGTCACCAAAACACGGGCCGCCCCCCGATCCAAAAGCGCCCTAGCAGCTCCGGCGGCATCTTCATACCGGGTCTGACACAGCAAATTGGCCTCTTCCAGGTTCACATATAACACCGCTCGGGGATGGCGCAAAAACGGCAAAAGGCGCTCGGCCTTCCCGGGCGAGGCCGGCGCCACACGCAAATCGGCACGGACAAATGCCGGATGCCGGGCAATCTCCTCAAGCAACGCCAGAGTCAGGTTGCCATCCAGTGCAATCGCCCCCTCATACGGAGCCGCCTCACTGCCCAGTCGACCATCCAGCAAGGGGGCCAATATCTTGTCCCCGGCCAACTCCAATGAATGCGCATCCGCAATCGCAGCAATCAACCCATTGGCCCCTTCAACGGCCATATAGCGATCCGTTGGCAAATCATCCGAGCGATAGACCAAATCAGTGGCCACCCCCAACCGATCACAGGCTGCAATCAGCTCGGCCCCTTCTTCGTCCTGCCCAATCGCGCTCAACACCAAAGGCCGCACCCCAAAGCGCACCAGCGCCATAGCGATATTCAACGCCACGCCACCCGGGCAACGCGTGATCCGGCCGGGCACATCCGAGCCCTGGCGCATCACCAAAGACGCGCGCCCGATCACGTCCCACAGGACAGACCCGATGCACAGAATGTCTGGTTTACTTGTCATGGCACAGCCTTTGTCGGAAATGACGCCTTTGGCAAGCCCGCCTTAATCACCCCCGGCAGATTTAGCAATCATCCACCATCCCCGCTTTCTTTGCTCGCAAAATACTCCGGGGGAGGCCGCAGGCCGGGGGCAGCGCCCCCATCTATCGGCTTACGGCTCAGGTAGCGCAAACGTCAAAGAGGCCCACAGGGTCTCCCATTGCGCATTGTATCGCTGCGCCAGATCCTTTGCGGGCACGCGCAGAACAACCGCATCGACCAGATACGTGTGACCGGCGCGAACAGGCAGGGTGGCTTTGCCAAGTTCATCCGTGCGGTGTGTGCTTACGCGGACTTCCCCATCCGGAGCGCGCTCGAACAATTCAACCTGAACCTTACCGCGTGGTTTGCCTTGGTACAGCACCAGCACGGGCATCTCTGTCAGGCGCTCTCGGTAGGGGTTGGCCAGCGCAACGATTTCCGTTTCCATCCCGGTTTGGAGGTCTGTGCCCTTGCCGTGCCCCACCGACAGCAGGGACTTAGCAAAGCGTGTGTAGATCTCGCGCAGCGGTGACTCCGGCAGCTGGCGCGCCTGATGCGCCGCCCGCACATCCCCCAGGTCTTTGTGATCAACGAATTTCTGAAACTTGTCCCAATTTTCGTAGGTTACGGTTTTGGGTTTGGATTGGTGGACCAGTACGACAAGACCGGCCCCGGTCTTTAGCCCTTGCACGGCAGGTATGTCGCCGGGCCGTCCGTTCAAAGCGCGCCTTTTCCCGCGTTCCACGACATCAAACCGCGCGATTTGTCCTGAAAACCAGCCCAGCTCGATTCCGGCAAAACGCTCTCCGTTTTTCAGCGAAGCGACAATTGGCGCGCCTTTTTCGACTTGATAGTGCCGAGGTTCTATCCAAACTTCATGCGCAACGGCTTGGGTGGCCAGCAAGGTAAGGAGCAGGGGTATGGTGCGCATTTTCATATGGGTGAGGCTGGCGTTTGTGGCTGCGATGTCAAGCCTGCTGGTTCAGGGGGGCTGGGCCCACGAGGTTACGCCAGGGATCGCGAATTTCCAGCTATTCGAGGACGAGCTGCAGATCGAGTTCCGCATCAATGCCGAGGCAATCCTGGCCGGGATCAATCTGGATGGTCTGGACGATACCAACAACGCACCGGGGGCAGGGGAGTATGATGCCCTGCGCGCGCTGCAGGGGCAGGCGCTGGAACAGATGATCGAGGCACGCTTCGACCACATGATCGGCCGGGTTCAGGTCACGCTGAACGGCCAGCCTGCGGCCCTGAGCATGCAGCGCGTCGATGTGCAGATGGTGCAAACGATTGAACTGGCTCGCGCGGCGACGATTCTGGCCTCGGTGCCCGCAACTCGTGCGGACACGCTGGACCTGACCTGGCCGGTTGGCTACGGCACTCTGATCCTGCGTCAAAACGGGGTCGAGGCGCCCTATACCGGGACATTGCAGGGCGGGGACAGCTCGGGGCCGGTTCCGTTGTCGGGGGGCGAAACGCTGAGCGCCACACAGGCCTTTGTCCAATATATCCCTGTTGGGTTTGACCACATCCTGCCCAAGGGGCTGGACCATATCCTGTTCGTTCTGGGGCTGTTTTTCCTGTCCACACGGCTGCGCCCGCTGATCTGGCAAATTTCGGCCTTTACTCTGGCGCATACGGTTACTTTGGCGGCCGGGGCTTTGGGCTGGGTCTCGGTGCCCGGCAGTATTGTCGAGCCCCTGATCGCCGCGTCGATTTGCTTTGTCGCGATCGAAAACATTCTGGCCAAGGGACTGACCCCATGGCGCCCGATCATCGTGTTTCTGTTCGGCCTTCTGCATGGGCTGGGATTCGCCAGCGTGTTGGGCGAGTTCGGCCTGCCAAACTCACAATTCATCCCGGCGCTGCTGGGCTTTAATGTCGGCGTGGAACTGGGGCAACTGACCGTGATTGCCATTGCCTTCCTGGCCGTCGGGGCGTGGTTTGGCCGCAAACCCTGGTACCGGCGCATGATTTCCATTCCCGGCTCGTTGGTGATCGCCGTGATCGGGGCCTATTGGGTGATCGAACGGGTCTTTCTGTGATCAGCAGCCGTAGGGGGTTGCGCATTGGCTGGCATTGCCGTAAAGGAGCCGCATTCAAACCCGCAGGCGGGGTTGGGCGTATGAGGGAGACATCCTTGTAGGTCCGCCGGTTGAACACTGTTTCTACCCCCGCTGAGGCGTAAACCGGAAAGGAAAAAGACATGGCTCTTCCCGAGTTCACCATGCGCCAGCTGCTGGAAGCAGGCGTTCACTTTGGCCACCAGACGCAGCGTTGGAACCCCCGCATGGGCGAGTTCATCTACGGCTCGCGCAACGGCATCCACATCATGGACCTGACCCAGACCGTTCCCATGCTTGACGCGGCTCTGAATGTTGTGCGCGAAACCGTTGCCAAGGGCGGCCGCGTTCTGTTCGTCGGCACCAAGCGCCAGGCCGCTGCCCCTGTGGCAGACGCCGCCGAGCGTTGCGCACAATACTACATGAACCACCGCTGGCTGGGCGGCACCCTGACCAACTGGCAGACCGTTTCGCAGTCGATCAACCGTCTGAAGGAAATCGACGAGAAACTGGACGGCGGCGCCGAAGGTCTGACCAAGAAAGAGCGCCTGAACATGGAACGCGACCAAGAGAAGCTGCAAGCTTCGCTGGGCGGTATCCGTGAAATGGGCGGCGTGCCGGACCTGCTGTTCGTCATCGACGTGAAAAAAGAAGCGCTGGCCATCGCCGAAGCCAAGAAACTGGGTATCCCGGTTGTGGCTGTTGTCGACACCAACTGCTCGCCTGATGGCATCGATTACATCATCCCCGGCAACGATGACGCAGCCCGCGCCATCGCTCTGTACACCGACCTGGTGTCGCGCGCAGCCCTGGACGGCATGACCGCTCAGATGGGTGCCGCCGGTGTTGACCTGGGCGCTCTGGAAGAGACCGTCGAGGAAGCCATCGAAGGCGCCGAAGGCTAAGGCCGGACTGTCATCAAACTGATACGGGCCGCGGGCTATGTCCGCGCCCGACAATCCTTTTTCTATTCGAGGAGAGCCACTATGGCGATCACCGCTGCACAGGTAAAAGAACTGCGCGAATCCACCGGCGTTGGCATGATGGACGCGAAAAAAGCCCTGGTCGAAAACGAGGGCGACATGGACGCCGCCGTTGACTGGCTGCGCACCAAAGGTCTGGCCAAAGCCGCCAAGAAAGCCGGCCGTACCGCCGCCGAGGGCCTGGTGGCCGTCGCCGTGGATGGTGGCAAAGGCGTTGCTGTCGAAGTGAACTCGGAAACCGACTTCGTTGCGAAGAACGCCGAATTCCAGGGCATGGTGAAAGACATCGCTGGCGCGGCTCTGACCGTTGCCGACGTTGACGCGCTGAAAGCTGCCGAGATTGGTGGCAAGACCGTCGAAACCGTCATCACCGACAAGATCGCGACCATCGGCGAAAACATGTCGCTGCGCCGTATGGCCTCGATCGAAGCGGGCACCGTTGTGACCTACATCCACAACGCAGCCACCGACGGCATGGGCAAAATCGGCGTTCTGGTTGGCCTGAACGGCGGTGACGAGGCATTCGGCAAGCAGGTTGCCATGCACATCGCAGCCGCGAACCCTGCCGCTCTGGGCGAAGCTGATCTGGATCCGGCCGTTGTCGAGAAAGAAAAGCAGGTTCAGATCGACATCGCGCGTGAATCCGGCAAGCCCGAAAACATCATCGAAAACATGATCAAGGGCCGCATGAAGAAATTCATCGCTGAATTGACCCTGCTGGGTCAGGCGTTCGTTGTGAACCCCGACCTGACCGTCGAAGCTGCCGCCAAAGAAGCCGGTGCCGAAATCGTTGGTTTCGTGCGCATGGAAGTTGGCGAAGGCATCGAGAAAAAAGAAGAAGACTTCGCCGCCGAAGTCGCCAAGGCCGTTCAGGGCTAATCGCCTTTTTCAGTCTGAAGCCTCAAGGCCCCGAGCGATTTCGTTCGGGGCTTTTTTCGTTGTTGAGTTTTCGCTGGGGCAGGGGGCAAACATAGAAAAAGGTGCCACCGCCCAAAGGCAGTGGCACCCAAAAAAAGTCGACCGATCCCCGGACTATTGGGGATGAGCGAGGATCGGTCTTTTAGCTGCTGACCCGGACCCCCTATACAGCCCAAGCCAGCACCCGGATTTTAACCGGAGACCAAGCAGAGCCTTGAAATCACAACGATCCTTGGTCTTCGTTCCTTGGCCAAAGCCACCACTCACGGAACACAGCCAATTTGCCGTTTTACCTCACGTAAAGAAAGTAAGGGATTCCCTACCTTTCCGTATCGCGCCTGCAGAAAGGCATTTTTATTGTGTTATTACAGGGTGTTATATCCATAAGCTGATCGCGAGGGCACCAATTCTGTCTGTGCTTTTCATGCAAAGATGCAAATAATTGCTTTTGTTAGGATTCCATCACAAACATCTGATTCTGCAGCGCAGCTTTCAACACGGCCTGGGCCGTGGTCTCGACGCTCAGTGTTTCACGTGCAAGGCGCAAGTGTTTTTCGACAGTGGCGGGCGTCAATCCCATAAGCAACGCGATGTCTTGCGCCGTTTTGCCGTCGCCCACCCATTGCAAAGCTTCGCGCTGGCGCTTGGTCAACTGCCGACTGGGGCCGGAATAGGGAAGCGTCATGATCTTCAAATGAGCAACGTTGTTCACCACAAGTATCTCTTCGCCATGTTGTTCCCAAGTGGCATCGACTCGATCTTGGCTGAGTTCCGCGCGCGCAGTCAGAGCGATGGCGCCTTTAGCACGCGGAGAAATGGATTTGAAACTGATCGAATAACCGGCAAGCACATTGTGCTGACGATTGAACTCGATCACTCTTTTCTCGCTTTCTGTCATCAAGCCATTGCTGGCCAATTGCGGGATAATATTCCAACTGCAGGCGCCTTCATTTTCAAGAACCCAACGAACCATCGGCGCATGGTGGTACAATCCATCATTCATGAATACGTCCGAATAGGCCGGATCATGATTGGTGAGAATGACATAGTCTTCTGGATCCCCAAGCGATTGTCCTGATCTAAAGCGCGTAAAGCCATAGAGCAGACGGTCGAAGCCATAGCTGGCCATCTTCCTCGAATGCATATCCCAGAGTTCTTCGATGCTTTTTGCATTTGTCAGCGCTGTCAGATAGTTAGAGAGCGACACGATGTGGTTCCTTGGTAAACAACAGTGATAGTGAACCCAAACGGTTCTCCCGTTCGGATACAGGGTTAGGCAGCGAGTGGTCGCCCAACCGTCTTATTAATAAATCCTGCGAACAGCTGTTTGTCGAGAAAACATCAACCAGATAGTAAAAAAATCCTGGCTCGGTGACTCATATATTACCATAATACAGATTATACGATTACTGGTGAGTGAGAGGCAGCTGCGGGCATGCCCCTATGGCCGCCCGCAGACTGCATTAGAAGAACGCTTGCAGACCAGTTTGCGCGCGCCCCAGGATCAGCGCGTGGACGTCGTGCGCACCCTCGTAGGTGTTGACCGTTTCCAGGTTGACCATATGACGGATCACACCGAACTCCAGGCTAATGCCGTTGCCGCCGTGCATGTCACGCGCCAGACGCGCAATATCCAGAGCCTTGCCGCAATTGTTGCGTTTGACGATGCTGATCATCTCGGGCGCCGCATCTGCGTTGTCCATCAGGCGCCCTACCCGCAGACTGGCTTGCAGACCCAGTGCAATCTCTGTCTGCATGTCGGCCAGTTTCTTTTGATACAGCTGTGTGGCGGCCAGCGGACGCTTGAACTGGTGCCGATCCAGCCCGTATTGACGCGCCGCGTGCCAGCAGAACTCGGCAGCGCCCAGAACGCCCCAGCTGATGCCATAGCGTGCGCGGTTCAGACAGCCAAACGGCCCTTTCAGGCCTTCCACATGCGGCAACAGCGCATCCTCGCCCACCTCGACATTGTCCAACACGATTTCCCCGGTGATCGAGGCGCGCAGCGACATCTTTTTCTCGATTTTCGGCGCAGTCAGCCCCTTCAGGCCCTTGTCCAGCACAAAGCCCCGGATCTTGCCGCCATGGGCCTCGGACTTGGCCCAGACCACGAACACATCGGCGATGGGGCTGTTTGAGATCCACATTTTCGACCCGTTCAGCACATAGCCACCCTCGGTCTTGGTGGCGCGGGTTTTCATGCCGGCCGGATCACTGCCTGCGTCGGGTTCAGTCAGGCCAAAGCACCCGATCCATTCGCCGCTGGACAGTTTGGGCAAGTATTTCTGACGCTGCTCTTCGCTGCCATAGGCATAGATCGGATACATCACCAGCGAGCTTTGCACCGACATCATCGAGCGATAGCCGCTGTCCACCCGCTCGACCTCGCGCGCGACCAGACCATAGGACACATAGCCCGCGCCCAGCCCGCCGTATTCTTCGGGGATCGTGGTGCCCAGCAGTCCCATCTCGCCCATTTCGCGAAAGATTTCGGGGTCTGTCTGCTCGTTTTGAAACGCCTCCAGCACCCGCGGCTGCAGTTTTTCAGCGCAATAAGCCGCGGCGCTGTCGCGGATCATACGCTCGTCTTCTTGCAGCTGATCATTCAGTTTGAAGGGGTCGTCCCAAACAAAACCGTGCAGATCCGGAGCGTCTTTGGCGCGCAGCGTGGGTGTATCAGTCATGAGTCCGTCCTGTGCTTTATATGCGTTGTGGTTGACAATATTTCGGAATCCGGGCCTAAAATAGCGAAATACTTGCATATAAACATGAGTAAACCGCATATATGGGACCGTCACGCCGCCTTTTGCCCTCAATCGCGTCCCTGCGCGCGCTCGAGGCCCTGGACCGCCTTGGGTCGGCCACCGCAGTTGCGCAGGAACTGAACCAGACCCAAAGCGCGGTCAGTCGGCAGTTGCAGTCTCTCGAATCCTATCTGGAAACCGAGTTGATCCTCCGAGAGCGCAAGCGCATGACCCTGACGCCCGCCGCGCAGGACTATGTTCAGGATGTCCGCGCTGCGCTGCACCAGATCGCGCAGGCCAGCCTGAACCTGCGCGTGAACCCCGAGGGCGGAAGCCTGAACCTGGCCATCCTCCCCACCTTTGGGATGCGTTGGCTGGTGCCCCGTTTGTCAGAATTCGCGCAGCTGCATCCCGAGGTAACGATCAACATGTCAACGCGCCTGCAGAACGTGAACTTTGCCGCAGAACCCTTTGATGCGGCTTTACAATATGGAAATGATGATTGGCCCGGGACCGAGCGGCTAAAGCTGATGTCCGAGCAGGTTTTGCCTGTCTGCGCCCCCGATTTGATCGCGGGTCAGACCATCGCGCACCCGCGGGATTTGCTGGACTATCCCTTGCTGCAAATCCAGACCCGCCCGCTGGCCTGGACGCAATGGTTAAACTCGTTCGGTGTCAAAGCCGATCGCCTGAATGGCACCCTGTACGATCAATTCTCGACCATTTTGCAAGCGGCGATTCACGGTTTGGGCGTCGCGTTGCTGCCGGATTACCTGGCGCAATCCGAGCTGCGCTCGGGCCGTCTGGTGCCTGCTTATGGGGCCGCGACGCGCACATTGGGCAGCTATTATCTGGTCTGGCCCAAAGAAAAATCCCGAAAACAGGCTCTAAACCTGTTTCGGGATTGGTTGGAAACACAGGCGGAAACCGAGGACGGCCTGCCCCGTTAACCCAATGCGTAGCCTGCCCCGCGCACAGTGCGCAGCGGATCCGAGCCGCCAAAGCGCGTCAGGGCCTTGCGCAGCCGTCCGATATGCACGTCCACGGTGCGGGTGTCGACATAGATGTCCCTGCCCCACACGCGATCCAAAAGCTGCTCGCGGCTCCAGACCCGGCCGGGTTTTTCCATGAAGGTTGACAGCAGCCGGAATTCGGTCGGCCCCAGCTTCAGCGCCTCGCCATCGCGGGTGACACGATGGGTTTCCGCGTCCAGGATGATGTCTTCGAACTCCAACCGCTCGCCCACCGTGGCGGGGCGTGTCCGCCGCAGCTGGGCACGCACGCGGGCCATCAGTTCGATCACCGAGTACGGCTTGACCACATAGTCATCCGCGCCGGTTTCCAGCCCACGCACCTTGTCGACTTCTTCGGACCGGGCCGACAGCATCAGGATCGGGATCGAGCGCGTGTCAGATTTGGTTTTCAGACGCCGGCAGACCTCGATGCCCGACACGTTGGGCAGCATCCAGTCCAGAACGATGATATCGGGGGTTTCCTCGTCCACCATGATCAGGCCCTCTTCGCCGTTTTCGGCTTTGACGACACGGAAACCTTCAGCTTCGAGGTTATAGGCCAGAACCTCGCGTTGCGCGGGCTCGTCCTCGACGATCAGAACGGTGGGTTGCGTTTGTGCGGACATCGGATTTACTCAACTCAGACTTGTCGCGGTTCAGACCTGGCCCAGCTCGGGATTGACCGAGGTCATGTCCCCCTTGGGGCGCAGATCGTCGGGCAGACCACCGGTCACCAGATACACCACTTGCTCGGCGATCGAGGTCACGTGATCGCCCATGCGTTCGGTGTTCTTGGCGATGAAATGCAGGTGCATACAGGGGGTGATGTTGCGCGGGTCTTCCATCATGAAGGTCAGGAATTCGCGGAACAGCGCATTGTACATCTGGTCCACGTCGCGGTCACGATGGATCACGTCCATCGCCAGTTCAGCGTCACGCTTGATATAGGCGTCCAGCGCGTCCTTCAGCATCAGCTGAACCTCGCGCGCCATGCGGCGCAGCGCGGCATAAGACCCGTTGATCGGCGACATCTGCACCAGAACACCGTTCCGCTTGGCCATGTTCTTGGCATAGTCGGCGATGCGTTCCAGGTTACCGCTGACCTTCATCACGGTCAGGATCACGCGCAGGTCCACAGCGGTGGGTGCACGCAGCGCGATCAGCTTGGCGCAGTTTTCGTTGATCAGCTCTTCCAGGTCGTCGATGGCACGATCACTGTTGCGGACCTTTTCGGCCAGCTCTTCGTCGCGCTCTTCTAGCGATTTGGCTGCGTCCAGGATCGCAGCTTCGACCAGACCGCCCATTTTCAGGATCTGCGCCTGAATGGCTTCCAGGTCTCTGTCAAAGGCAGAAACGATGTGTTTGTCCGACATTGTCAGGCTCCTTAGCCGATCCGACCGGTGATGTAGCTTTCGGTCCGGGCGTCAACGGGGTTGGTAAAGATCTGGGTGGTGTCGCCGTATTCGACCAGGTTGCCCAGGTGGAAGAAGGCGGTTTTCTGGCTGACGCGCGCGGCCTGCTGCATCGAGTGGGTCACGATCACCACCGAGAAGTTGCTGCGCAGCTCGTCGATCAGTTCTTCGACCTGTGCAGTCGCGATTGGGTCCAGAGCCGAGCACGGCTCGTCCATCAGCAGAACCTCGGGTTCGGTGGCGACGGCGCGCGCAATGCACAGGCGCTGCTGCTGACCGCCCGACAGGCCGGTGCCCGGGGCATCCAGGCGATCCTTGACCTCGTCCCAGATGGCGCCGCGGCGCAGGGATTTTTCAACGATCTCGTCCAGCTCGGCCTTGTTGCGGGCCAGGCCGTGGATACGGGGCCCATAAGCCACGTTGTCGTAGATCGACTTGGGGAACGGGTTCGGTTTCTGGAACACCATGCCCACTTTGGCGCGCAGCTGCACCGGATCGACCTTGGGGTCATAGATGTCTTCGTTGTCCAGCAGAATGTCGCCTTCGACCCGGCAGACATCGATCGTGTCGTTCATCCGGTTCAGACAGCGCAAAAAGGTGGATTTACCGCAGCCCGAGGGGCCGATAAAGGCGGTCACGGTCTTGTCCTGCAAATCCACATTCACGTCTTTGATTGCGTGGTTGGGGCCGTAGTAGACCTGAACGTCCTTGGCGGCGATCTTGATATTTTTTTGGTCCACGGTCTTCTCCAGGCTAGGTGCGTCGTACATTGTTGCCCCCTCGGGTTACCAGCGGCGCTCGAAGCGGCGGCGCAGGATGACAGCGATTGTGTTCATGGTGATCAGGAAAACAAGCAGGATGATGATCCCACCCCAGGCGCGCTCATAGAACGCGGGGTCAGCCCGTTTTGCCCATTCGTAGATTTGTGCCGGCATGGCCGAGTTCGGCGACATCAGGCCTTCGGCGATGCTGCCCGGCGCGTTCGAGGCGATAAACCCGATCATCCCGATCAGCAGCAGCGGTGCAGTTTCCCCCAACGCCTGGGCCAGGCCGATGATGGTGCCGGTCAGGATCCCCGGCGCGGCCAGCGGCAGCACGTGGTGGAACACGGCCTGCATTTTCGACGCGCCAATCCCCAGCGCAGCGTCGCGGATCGACGGAGGCACCGATTTCAGCGAGGCGCGGGTGGAAATGATGATCGTCGGCAGGGTCATCAGCGTCAGCACCAGACCACCGACCAGCGGGGCCGACTGCGGCAGGTGCATATAGTTGATGAATACGGCCAGACCCAGAATACCGAACACGATCGACGGCACAGCGGCCAGGTTCGAGATGTTCACCTCGATAATGTCGGTCAGCCAGTTCTTGGGGGCAAATTCCTCAAGATAGATCGAGGCCGCAACCCCGATGGGCAGTGACAGCGCCAAAACCACCATCATCATAAAGAACGAGCCCGCCATCGCCACACCCATCCCGGCCGCTTCTGGCCGTTGGTCCGAGGCATCCGCGCCCAGGAAGAAATCAGCGTTAAAGCGTTTCTTGATCACGCCCGCCTCTTTCAACGCATCCACCAGGTCCAGCTGCGCGGCGTTGATGTTTTTGTCATTGGCGATGCTTTCGCGACTGACGCGGCCCTTCAGATAGCCATCCACACGGCTGTTGGCCAGAAAGGTGAACTCGACGGTTTTGCCGATCTGGTCGGGGTTGGCGATCACGAAATTACGCAGATCCGCAGCGGCTGATTTCGACAGCAGCTTGGCCTGATCCTTGGTTTTCAGCTTGGTTTCGATCCCGTTTTCTTCAACTGCGGCGGCAAAGGCATTTTTCATCAGCGGGGCATAGCCGAAGGTGGATACCTTCTTGATGTCGTCGATGTCCCGGTTGCCTTTCTTGTCCAGTTTGCTTTCCAGCAGCTCTACATTCAGCGTGATAAAGGTCTGCTGAAAGGCGCCCATCCCGTTGCCCACGATCGTGACAACCAGCAGGATCAGCATGGCCAGACCGACACCGATGGCGGCCATTCCGTATAGTTTAAACCGTCCTTCAGCCGCGTTCCGCTTTTTCGTGCGGGCGTCCGGGGTCAGGATCGAAGTGGTTGCGTCGGTCATTCGTACTGCTCCCGGTATTTGCGCACGATATACAGCGCCAGGACGTTCAGCCCCAGCGTCAGAACGAAAAGGGTCAGGCCAAGGGCAAAGGCCACAAGCGTCTCGGGCGAGGCAAAATCCCCATCCCCGGTCAGCTGGCTGACGATACGGGTGGTGATCGTGGTCATGCTTTCCAGCGGGTTGACCGAGAATTTCGCAATTGCCCCTGCCCCCATCACCACGATCATGGTCTCGCCAATGGCGCGGCTGGCGGCCAACAGAATGGCGCCCACGATACCGGGCAAAGCGGCAGGGACAACGACCTGACGGATGGTTTCCGATTGGGTGGCACCCAGGCCCAGGCTGCCGTCGCGCATGGATTGCGGCACGGCGTTGATGATGTCATCGGACAGCGAGCTGACGAAGGGGATCAGCATGATACCCATCACCACACCAGCGGTCAGAACCGATGTGGCGCCGCTCATCCAGTCAACGCCCAGACCGCCGTTTTCGCCAAACAGGCGCAGCAGGATCGGGCCGACGGTCAGCAGGGCAAACAGGCCGTAAACGATGGTCGGGATACCGGCCAGGATCTCTAGCAGCGGCTTGGCAAAGCTACGCGTCTTGGGGCCGGCGTATTCGGACAGATAGATCGCAGCGAACAACCCGATCGGCACCGCCACCAGCAGCGCAATCACCGAGATATACAGCGTGCCCCACAGCAGCGGCAGGATCGACAATTCGGAATCGCCGCGGAAGTTCGGCGCCCAAGTCGCGCCAAAGAAGAAGTCCTTCCAGTCGTGCAGACCGAAGAAGTTCACCGTCTCGAACAGCATCGACAAAACGATGCCCACGGTGGTCAGAATGGCCAGCGAAGCCGCCCCGATCAGCAGAACCATGATGGCGTTTTCCACCACGTTGCGCGCGCGGAATTCAGCGTGCGAGCTGAAAATGGCCCAGGCAAACCCGGCAATTGACACCACGAGCACCACGATCGTCATGTACAGGTTCCCCGCAGCGGTCATCGCGCGGTATTCCTGTGCGGCGCCCAACACCTCGGGGCGCACATCCGACCCCAGGGCGACGCCGATCTCGGCCAGTCGACCGCGTACATCCGACAACGAGGCACGCATCTTGCCGGCCTCGGCTTCGGTCATGGTGCCTTGGGCAACGGCCAGATCCAGGCCATCCGCGACGCGCCGTACGTCCGACATGACCAGATCCAGCGAAGATCCTTCGGCAATCGCGGTTTCAGGGATCAATTTCGAAACGCTCGAGTTGATCACCATTGGTTGGGCCAAAAGCCAAACAGCCAACACCAGAAGCGCAGGAACCGCCGTGAAGACGACGGCGTTGGCCCCATAGTATTTAGGTAGCGAGTGCAAGGCTCTGCTGTCCCCGTTTACGGATTTCAGCGCGCGGATGCGGCTGAACACGTAACCGACAACGGACAGAGCGGCGACAATCAGAAGTAGCCAGAGTACGGGCATGTCTGCTCCGAAAAATTTGGGAAATGCCTGGCGGCAATAGCAAAGGTCGGAAAGAGCGGCAAGGGCCGCTCTTTCCTAAGGGTCTTACATGTTCGAGCCCATGGTGTGCTCGTCAGCCACGGCTTCCTGGGTTTTGACCAGCTCGGGGTCCGAAACCAGGCCGTATTCGGCCAGCGGGCCATCGGGGCCTGCGATCTCGTCGGAAACAAAGAACTCAGCGTATTCTTTGATGCCGGGGATCACGCCCAGGTGGGCTTTCTTGATGTAGAAGTACAGCGGACGCGACACGGGGTATTCGCCGGTTGCGATCGACTCGGTCGAGGGAACAACGTCTGCCATGGTGGCAACCTGCAGCTTGTCGGTGTTGTTCTCGTAGAACGCCAGGCCGAAGACGCCGATGCCGTCTTTGTTGCTGTCGATGCGGGCCAGGGTCTCGGTGTAGTCACCGTCGATGTCGACCGAAACACCATCAGTACGCAGCGAGATACAGGCTTTTTCAGCGGCTTTCTTCTTGGCTTTGGCGGTGTCGCCTTCAGCTTCGGCCAGCAGGTGCTCGAATGCGCCGGTGGCTTCGCAGCCTTCCAGGATCACCTTGTCTTCGAACACTTCACGGGTGCCGTGCTTGGTGCCGGGGATGAAGGCTTGGATCGGCTGGGCGGGGAACGCGGGGTTCACGTCGGCCCAGGTTTTGTTCGGGTTGGCAACCATTTTGCCGTCAACCAGGATCTCGTTTGACAGAGCCAGGAACCAGTCGGTCTGAGTGAACTGGAAGCTTTCGCCCTTGATGTCGTTTGCGAACACGATGCCATCATAGCCGATGCGGACTTCGATGATGTCGGTCACGCCGTTTTCGGCACATTTCTTGATCTCTTTGTCTTTGATCTTGCGCGAGGCGTTGGCCACGTCGATGGTGTTTTCGCCAACACCTTCACAGAAGCGCTTCAGACCAGCCGACGAACCGCCCAATTCAACAACGGGGGTCGGGAAGTCAAAGTTTTCGCCAAAGGCTTCGGCAACGATCGAAGCATAGGGCAGAACGGTGGACGAACCGGCAACCTGCACCTGATCACGGGCAGCAGCAGCGGTGGCGGAAACAGCAGCGATCGCCAGAGTGGAGGCGGTCAGTTTCACGAAGGACATAGGGAAACTCCTGATTTCGATTGCGGGTCGCTCGGTAAAGGCGACCTCTGCGGCGCGAACTATCGGGCGAATGCCAATCTTTTGTGACGCTATTGTAACAGGGATATGACAGATAGGGCTTTGGTTGGCTGCATTTGTCACATACGGAAATTAATACCTTAAATACCAGTAGGTTAGGTATTTCCTATGCGATGCAAGCCATCAGAATTTCTTAGGATATATCCTAAAACCCCCGTTGAAGCAGCCTCAGAGTCGCGCGAAATCCGGCGAATGTAACAAAATCCCTGCGCTGGATTCGAAGTTTGTGACAAATTCGTTCCACCTTTGCGTAAAACCTGTCAAACCGAGCGCATCCCAAGGGCGAGTATGCTGCTAAATCGGCAGAATCACGGTGAAGACGCTGCCTTGGCCCTGCTCGCTGTCGATCTTCAAACGGCCGCGGTGACGGTTGATAATGTGTTTGACGATCGCAAGCCCAAGCCCCGTTCCGCCCATTTCTCGCGACCGGTGGCTATCCACGCGGTAGAACCGTTCCGTCAGGCGCGGCACATGCACCGGATCGATTCCGGGGCCGTCGTCGCGTACAGAAATCCGTGCGGCCGGGCCGCGCAAGGCCGGATCCCGGCTCATGACCGACAAAGACAGCGTTACCGTTCCGTTGGTCCCGCCATATTTGATGGCATTTTCAGTCAAATTCATCAGCACCTGGCGAATCTGATCGGAATCCGCAGGCAGCAGCACCGGTTCAGACGGCACATCCTGCTGCATTGTCACGCTCGAGGCCTCGGCCAGCGGCGAGAGATTGCGGATCACCGAGTTGATCATCTCGGTCATGTTGACGCTTTCGCCCGGGCGGATGCGTTCCTGGGCTTCGACTTGGCTGAGCGACAGCAGATCGCGCACCAGACGGTTCATCCGTCCGGCCTCGTTGGCCATGATCCCCAGGAATTTGTCTCGTGCGACAGGATCATCCCGCGCGGGTCCCTGAAGTGTTTCGATAAAGCCCAGCAAAGCGGTCAGAGGCGTGCGTAGCTCGTGGCTGACATTCGCGACGAAATCGCGGCGCATCTGCTCGGCTGTTTCCAGATGGGTGATGTCCTCGAAGGTGACCAGCACCCCCGAGCGATCCTGATCGCGAATGAAACCGCAATGCACGCGATAGGTCATCTCCTGTCGGCCCACTGTGGTCAGATAGCGGGTGGTACGCGTCGTCTGACTGGACCGGCAGGCGTCAATCGCATCCAGAACCGAGGGCTGGCGCAAGACCGTCAACAAGTGGCTTCCGGTCAGGTCCTCGGATTCGAACAGCTTTTCAGCAGCGATGTTGCCGCCCAGAATACGCTCGCCCGCTGCGACCAACAAAGCAGGCATCGGGATGGCCGCCAATGTGTCTGAAATCAGCGTTTCTGTCATCGCTCAATCCCCGCGATCCATGTTATTCGACAGGTGTCAGCCCGTCGCGGAACCGTCGCATGTTTTCCTGATAATGCAACGCGCTGAGCGTCAGGCTTTGGATCGCGGTCTCGTCCAGTTGGCGCACCACCTTGCCGGGCGAGCCCATGACCAGGCTGCCATCAGGGATTTCCTTGCCTTCGGTGATCAGCGCGGTGGCGCCAATCAGGCAATTCTTACCGATCTTGGCACCGTTCAGCACCGTGGCCCCCATCCCGATCAAAGAGTTATCCCCCACCGTGCAGCCATGCAGCATCGCCTTGTGGCCGATGGTGCAGTTCACGCCGATGGTCAGCGGATAGCCCTTGTCTGTATGCATCACCGTATTTTCCTGCACGTTGGAGCCGTCACCAATATCGATCAGCTCGTTATCGCCGCGCAGGGTGCAACCAAACCAGACCGAGGCCCCCTGCCCCAGCCGAACCTGCCCCACCACATTGGCATCGGGCGCAACCCAGACATCCCCGTTTTCGGGCAGTTCAGGCGATTTTCCATCCAGGCTGTACAGGGTCATTTCAGCTCCTCGAATTCCGTTTGCAGCCTGCGCACGTGATCCACCAGCACCGGCTGTTGAACCCGACGCATGCGGGTTGCGGCCACGATAGTCTTCAGCTCTTCGGCTGTCTTGTCCAAATCGTCGTTGACCAGCACATAATCATAGCTGCCCCAATGGCTGATCTCGTCCCAGCTTTTGGCCATGCGTTTGGTAATCACCTCTTCGCTGTCCTGACCACGGCTGATCAGACGGCGATGCAGCTCAGTGATCGAGGGCGGCAGGATGAAGATCGACAGCACATGCGCAGCCAGGGACGAGTTGGTGATCTGCTGTGCGCCCTGCCAGTCGATGTCGAACAGCACGTCCTTGCCATCTTCGATCGCGGCCTGAACCGGCGCCTTGGGCGAGCCATAGTAGTTCCCGAACACCTGCGCGTGTTCCAGCATACCGTCTTCGTGCACCGTGTTTTTGAATTCATCCTGGGTCATGAAGTGGTAGTGCTCGCCATCCACCTCGCCGGGGCGCGGATCACGGGTAGTGGCCGAAACCGAAAAGCTGATTTCAGGGTCCCAGTCGCGCAAACGCCCCGTCAGAGTGGATTTCCCGGCCCCCGAAGGCGAGGACAGGATGATCAAAAGGCCACGTCGTTGCATGGGTTACTCCACGTTTTGTACTTGCTCGCGCATCTGGTCGATGACGGTCTTCAGTTCCAGCCCCACACGGGTCAGCTGGGTGTTTTGCGATTTCGAACACAAGGTGTTGGCCTCGCGGTTGAACTCCTGCATCAGGAAATCCAGTTTACGGCCGACGGGGCCGTCCTGGCCCAGCAGCTCGCGCGCGGCGTCGATATGGGCGCGCAGGCGATCCAGTTCCTCGGTCACGTCGGATTTCACCGCGATCAGCGCCAGTTCCTGAGTCACGCGCTGCTCGTCTGCCTCGCCAATGTTTTGCATGACTCGTTCCAGCGCGTTGCGCAGCGCTTGTTCCGTGTCGGCCTTTCGCGCCAGCACAACCTCGGCGGCCTCGGCGGTCAGCGACGCGATCTGATCGATCTGGCCCAGCAAGACCTGGTGCAGCGCCTGGCCCTCGTTGGCGCGCATCGACAGGAATTGCTCCAGAACCGTCTCGAAATCCGCCAGCAATGCGGTGCGCAGCTGCGTCGTGTCCTGATCCGTGGTGCGGGTTTCTGCGACACCGCGCATCGCCAGCACCTCGGCGGCGGTGGCGGGCGTCAGGGACACCCCTTTGGTCAAGGCGGCCTCTTCGATCACGCGCATGCCCTCCAGGACCGAGTCCAGCACCGCCGCGTTCACAGCCAGCGTGCCCCCCTGATCTTCGCGGGCCAGTTTCAATGAAAGCGCGACGCTGCCCCGCCCCATCGCCTTGCCCAGACGCGTGCGCAGCCCGGTTTCCAGACCATCAATCCAATCCGGAACCCGCAGACGCAGATCCAGGCCCTTGGCGTTCACTGAACGCAGCTCCCAGCTCCAACTGAAGGCGGCACTGTCGCTGGTGTCCAAAGACCCGGTGCCCGAGGAAAAAGCGGTCATGGATTTCAACAAGGTGTGGCTCCTGTGCTTGGGCATTCTTTGGCACAGCCCTAAGCCATTTCCCCCCAACGGGGCAAGCAGGACCTGCCGGGCAATCATTAACCTTTCATTACGAATACCGCAGCAATTTTCCTCAACCTGTGGAATATTAAGATTTAGATAACCTTTGCCGCGTTAACCTTTGAACTCACACAGGTTTGCTGCGCAGGCAAAACCGCAAACTTGGGTGATGGACATGTTTTTCAGTGGGTATTTGGGGACGGATGACCCCAGGGCATCTAACAACGTTATCGAGATCGGCAAACACGTGTCGCAGAATAGATTTCCCGAACTGGCCGAGGTCGAGGCTTATTGGACCGCGCTCAAGGGCTCGCGTCAGATGCCCTCTCGGTTGGAAATCGACCCGCGCGGGATAGAAGGGGCGCTGTCGCACACCTTCATGATCGAACGGATCGCGCCGGGGGTTGGGCGCATACGGCTGGCGGGTTCGCATTTGAATGACATGATGGGGATGGAAATCCGGGGCATGCCCCTGACCGCATTGATCACGCCCGAGCATCGCACCCGGTTTGCCGATCATCTTGAGCAAGTGTTTTCCGCCCCTGCCCAGCTGATCGCTGACCTCACGGCCGAGCGCGCCATTGGCAAACCGAAATGTTTGGGCCGGATGATGTTGCTGCCGCTGACCGACGACGAAAACCGGGTGACGCGGGCGCTGGGATGTCTGTCGACCTATGGGGAAATCGGCCGCGCGCCGCGCCGGTTCAAGATGAACACCCAGCGTTTGCAGCCCCTGATGGGGTCGGTGCCGTTGCCTCGGTCGGTGTCTCGCAATGCGCAACAGCCCAACCCGGCCTTTGCCGAGCCCGCTCGGGTCTTTGAGCACGCCGATGCCGCTCGGCTGCGCTCGGTGCGTCGCAAACCGGACTTGCGGTTGATCAAGTCTGACGACTAAGGCGGCGACCGCACGAACCGCAGATCCGAAAAACAAAAAGCGCGCCAAGATCGGCGCGCTTTTCTTTGGATATTGTGCTGAAATCAGACGGCTTCGGCCTGGCTTTCGTCTCGCAGGGCCGACAGTTCCTCGGCCACCAAAAAGGCCAGCTCCAGCGATTGCGAGGCATTCAGGCGCGGATCACAAGCGGTGTGGTAGCGGGCCGACAGGTCCTCTTCGGTGACGGCACGCACGCCGCCGGTGCATTCCGTAACATCCTGGCCGGTCATTTCGAAATGCACGCCCCCGGGGATGGTGCCCTCGGCGCGGTGAATGGCAAAGAACTCTTGCACTTCGCGCAGCACGCTGTCGAACGGACGGGTTTTATAGCCCGAGGCCGACTTGATCGTGTTGCCGTGCATCGGATCACAGGACCAGACGACATTGGCGCCCTCTTCCTGCACGGTCTTGATCAGACGCGGCAGGTGTTCACCCACTTTGCCCGCACCGAAACGTGCGATCAGGGTCAGACGGCCCGCCTCGTTGTCGGGGTTGAGCTTGTTCATCAGAACCTTCAGATCCTCGGCGGTGGTTGTGGGACCACATTTCAGACCGATCGGGTTCATCACCCCGCGCAGGAATTCCACATGCGCGCCGTCGGGCTGACGGGTGCGATCGCCAATCCACAGCATATGGCCCGAGCCAGCCAGCCATTTGCCCGAGGTCGAATCCATCCGGGTCAACGCCTCTTCGTATTCCAGCAGCAGCAATTCATGGCTGGTGTAGAAGCTGACGGTTTGCAGCGCATTGGTATGCGCGCTGTTCACGCCCGCGGCCTTCATGAAGTCCAGCGTGTCGCTGATCCGGTTGGCCATTTCGCGGTATTTCGCGGCCTTTTCGCCCTCGGTAAAGCCCAGGGTCCATTGGTGCACCTGGTGCACGTCTGCGTAACCGCCGGTGCTGAAGGCGCGCAGCAGGTTCAGCGTGGCCGCCGATTGGGTATAGGCCTGCAGCATCTTGGCCGGGTCCGGGATGCGCGCATCCGAGGTGAAATCCAGCTCGTTGATAATATCCCCGCGATAGCTGGGCAGTTCCACACCATCCACGGTTTCCGTGGGCGCCGAGCGCGGCTTGGCGAACTGACCGGCCATGCGGCCGACCTTGATAACCGGCACTTTGGCGCCATAGGTCAGCACCATGGCCATCTGCAACATCACCTTAAAGGTGTCGCGGATCGCATTGGCGCTGAATTGGTCAAAGCTTTCGGCGCAATCCCCGCCTTGCAGCAAAAAGGCCTCGCCGCGGGACGCGGCAGCCAGGGATTCTTTCAGCTTGCGCGCCTCTCCGGCGAAGACCAGCGGCGGATACTTCGACAGCTGATCCTCGACCGAGTTCAGGGCTGCCGCGTCCGTATAGTCGGGCATCTGAACCCTGGGCTTGTTGCGCCAGTTGGTTTTTTGCCACTCACTCATCGTTTCTCTCCGATTGGTCCTCTGTTCAGGTCGCACCTCTATATCCGAGCCCGCGCGCCTGCGCCATATACAATTCGTCTAATTGGCATATGGAAATTGGCGCGTAGCGGCACAAGATGTTAGCGCCCCCTTGAACGGGTTCGGCAAAGGTGCTGAACTGGTGTGCCAACTCAGGGATGTGCCGATGAACGACAAAGCGACGCTGACCCAAACCCCGTCTTCCATGGACAAGCCCAAACGCTTTGTCTTTGTTTTGCTTCCCAATTTTACGCTTCTCAGCTTTGCTGCGGCGCTGGATAGTCTGCGGATCGCAAACCGCGTGGCTGGGCGCCAGATCTATGACTGGATCCTGATCGGCGAAGGTGGCGATACGGTCACCTGCTCGGCGGGCACCGAGTTCAAACTGGACGGCGATCTGGCCGAGCTGTCACGCGATGATACCGTGCTGATCTGCGGAGGCGTGCGCATTCAGGACGCCACGACCAAGAAACTGATCTCGTGGATGCGGCGCGAGGCGCGGCGCGGGCTGACGCTGGGTAGCCTGTGCACGGCGTCTTATGCGCTGGCCAAGGCCGGACTGCTGGACGGCAAGCGTGCAACGATCCACTGGGAAAACCAGGACAGCTTTGCCGAGGATTTCCCTGATATTGACCTGACAAAATCGGTCTTCGTGATCGACGGCAAACGGCTGACGACGGCGGGCGGGACGTCCTCGATTGATCTGATGCTGAATCTCATTGCCTCGGATTTCGGCGAGGATTTGGCCAACGCTGTGGCCGATCAGCAGATCTATAACTCGATCCGCACCGATCAGGATATTCAGCGCCTGTCGACGCCCACACGGATCGGCGTGCGTCATCCCAAGCTCAGCCAGGTTATCCAGGAAATGGAGGCCAATATCGAAGAGCCGATCTCGCCCGCGATCCTGGCCAAAAGCGTGGACATGTCGACCCGCCAGCTGGAACGGTTGTTTCGCCGCTACCTGGATCGCAGCCCCAAGCGGTATTACATGGAACTGCGCCTGCAACGGGCCCGAAACCTGCTGATGCAAACGGATATGAGCGTGATCAACGTGGCGCTGGCCTGCGGGTTTACCTCGCCGTCACATTTTTCAAAATGCTACCGGTCGCACTATCACACAACACCCTATCGCGAGCGCGGCAGCTATGCGGCCAAGCCCTAGTCGGGGATCAGGCGATACAGCGCGCCCTGCCCCTCGCTGAGGAACCAAATTGCGCCATCCGGACCCGTACGCACGTCACGCACACGCAGAGTTTCAGGCAATTTGATCTGCTGCACCTCGCGCAACGGATCGCCCGACAAGCGCGCGATATAGTCAAATTTCAACGAGCCAACAAAGGCATCGCCGCGCCATTGCGGGAACAGATCTCCATTGTAAAAGGTCATACCGGACGGCGCAATCGAGGGATCCCAATAGAGTTCGGGTTGCTCCATCCCCGGTTTGGCGTGACCCTCTCCAATTTTGAACCCCGTATAGTGGCGCCCATAGGCGATGACGGGCCAACCGTAATTGGCGCCTTTCTGAATGCGGTTCACCTCGTCCCCGCCGCGCGCGCCATGTTCGTTGACCCACAACTGCCCGTCCGTATCCAAGGCCGCACCTTGCGGGTTGCGATGACCATACGACCAGATTTCTGGCGCAATGTCGGGTTTGCCAACAAACGGATTGTCGCGCGGCACCGAGCCATCACGGTGAAGGCGGATCACACTGCCATTGTGGCGGCTTAGATCCTGCGCCGAGGGGCGATCGCCGCGCTCGCCAATCGTCAGAAACAGCGTCCCGTCCTGAGCCTCGAGAATTCGCCCCCCGAAATGCCGCCCGCCTTTGCTGCCGGGGCTCATCTGGAAAATCTGCACCAATTTGGTCAGTCGCGTTCCATCCTTGGACAGAACCGCGCGCGCCAGGGCTGTGCCGCTGCCGCGCCCCTGTTTGATTGCATAGCTCAGGAACAGCTCGCGGCTTTGGGCGAAATCGCGCGGGACCATCACATCCAGCAACCCGCCCTGCCCCTGGGCGACGATGTCAGGCAGCCCGTCCACCCGGTTCTTTGCCCCGTCAGGCGAAATCAGCCACAGCTCGGCCTCGCGATCGGTCACAAGAATTGCCCCGTCAGGCAGAAATCCAAGCGCCCAGGGAACAAAGAACCCCTCGGCAATCTTCTGTGCCCTGACGTCAGCCCATCCGGGTGACGCCACGACACCCGCAATCAAAAAATGGATACAAACCAGAACCGAGGTCGCAATTGAACGAAACATGGTCGAATTCTCCGCATTTTGGGACAGTTTAGCAGCTAGACCAAGCGATCAAAATATCGAGACATATAGTTGTCATCGCCCAATAAATCCCTCGCGAAAGAATCTTTTCTTTTGGCAAGCTCAGGGATAGGCTTTGATCCGGACCTTTGTTCCAATCTGGGAGTAAATCATGAAAAAATTTCTTATGGCCACTGCGGCGTCTGCTCTGATGGCGGGTGCGGCCATGGCGGGCGGCCACGGCAACGAAGTCAAACTGGGCATCATTCTGGGCTTTACCGGCCCGATTGAATCGCTGACCCCGGCCATGGCGGCTGGTGCCGAAGCGGCGATGGCCGAAGTCACCGAAAGCGGCAAGCTGATGGGCGGTGCCAAGGTCACGCCAGTGCGCGCGGATTCGACCTGTGTGGATGCAAGTGCGGCCACCGCCGCAGCCGAGCGTCTGATCACCGCTGACGGCGTCAAAGGCATCATGGGCGCTGACTGTTCCGGTGTGACCGGCGCGGTTCTGGCCAACGTGGCCGTGCCCAATGGTGTTGTGATGATCTCGCCCTCGGCAACCTCGCCTGCGCTGACCTCGGCCGAAGACAACGGCCTGTTCTTCCGCACCGCTCCGTCGGATGCGCGTCAGGGTCAGGTTGTGGCGGACGTGATGATGGAAGCCGGCATCAAATCCGCGGCCATCACCTATACCAACAACGACTATGGCAAGGGCCTGGCTGACAGCATCGCCGCGGCATTCAAAGCCGCTGGTGGCGAAGTGACCGCAACCGCCGCCCACGAAGACGGCAAAGCGGACTACTCGGCAGAAGTTGGCGCTCTGGCCTCGGCCGGTGGCGATGCGCTGGTGGTTGCCGGCTATGTCGACCAAGGTGGTCCCGGCATGATCCGCGCCTCGCTGGATTCGGGGGCGTTTGACCTGTTCGTGCTGCCCGATGGTATGATCGGATCGGCCCTGGAAGAGGCCTTTGGTGATGAAATCGACGGCTCGGTCGGCACCGTGCCCGGCTCGGATCAGGCGGATGCCTCGATGGTGATCGAGAAAGTGGCCGCAACCGGTGCCAACGCCGAAGGCCCCTATATCGGCGAAAGCTATGACGCTGCTGCCCTGATCATGCTGGCCATGCAGGCTGCGGGCTCGACCGAGGCAGCGGACTATAAGGCCAAGATCATGGACGTGGCCAACGCGCCGGGCGAAAAGATCATGGCTGGCGAGCTGGGCAAAGCCCTGGAGATCATCGCCGCAGGGGGTGACATCGACTATGTCGGTGCGACCGCCGTGGAACTGATTGGCCCCGGTGAAGCCGCCGGTGGCTATCGCCAGCTGGAAGTCAAAGGTGGCAAGCTGACCACTGTGAAATACCGCTAAGTCACGCTTAACGCGACCAAGCAGCCCGGCCATGCGCCGGGCTGTTTCAAAATAACAGCGCGAAAACGCGCATTTAGACGGGGGATGCCTATGATTGTCGTTGAGGACCTTCATAAGCACTTTGGCGGGTTCCGTGCCGTAGACGGAGCATCACTGACCATTGAAACCGGCTCGATCACCGGGCTGATCGGACCAAACGGCGCCGGAAAAACCACGCTGTTCAACGTGATTGCTGGGGTTCTGCCCCCAACGGGCGGTCGCGTGACGATGGATGGCGAGGACATCACGGGCCTGCCACCGCATGAATTGTTCCACAAGGGTCTTCTGCGGACGTTTCAGATTGCGCATGAATTCGGCTCGATGACCTGCCGCGAAAACCTGATGATGGTGCCGGGTGGGCAATCGGGCGAAACCCTGTGGAACACCTGGTTTGGCCGCAAGCGCATCGCCAACGAGGAACGCGCCCTGCGGGCCAAGGCAGACGAGGTGATGGAATTCCTGACCATCGAACATATCGCTGACCTGAAGGCGGGCGAGGTTTCGGGCGGCCAGAAAAAGCTGCTGGAACTTGGCCGTACCATGATGGTGGACGCAAAAATCGTGTTCCTGGACGAGGTCGGGGCGGGCGTAAACCGTACGTTGCTCTATACAATTACCGATGCAATTAAGCAATTAAACGCCGAAAGAGGCTATACATTTGTCGTAATCGAACATGACATGGATTTCATCGACAAGATCTGTAACCCGGTGATCTGCATGGCCGAGGGCAAAGTTCTGGCCGAGGGAACCCTGGCCGAAATCAAGGCCAACGAACAGGTGATCGAGGCCTATCTGGGCACCGGCCTTAAGAACAAAGACAAGGTGGGCGCATGACCGGGAACCCTTATCAGGACGATCACGGGAACAAGGATGCTTCGATCGCCAATCCGCATGGTGGCGGCACGATGCAGCCCGCCCCCGGCACCGGTGCGGCGGCACATACGGACGAGGCCTTTTTGATCGGTGACAGCATGACTGGCGGGTACGGCAAGACCGGCCCCGATATCCTGCATGATTGCACGATCGCCGTGAACAAGGGGCAGATCGCCGTGATCGTGGGCCCCAATGGCGCGGGCAAATCCACCGCGATGAAGGCGACCTTTGGGATGTTGAACCTGCGGCAGGGCTCGGTGCGGCTGGATGGCGTGGACATCACCGGACTTACCCCGCAGGATCGTGTGGTGCAGGGCATGGGCTTCGTGCCCCAGACGCACAACATTTTCACCTCGATGACGGTCGAGGAAAACCTGGAGATGGGCGCCTTTATCCGCACCGATGACTATAAGGACACGATGGCGCAGGTCTATGAGCTGTTCCCGATCCTCAAAGATAAACGGCGCCAACCCGCAGGTGAACTGTCCGGCGGCCAGCGTCAGCAAGTCGCCGTAGGGCGTGCATTGATGACCAAGCCCAAGGTTCTGCTGCTGGACGAGCCAACCGCCGGTGTCAGCCCCATCGTGATGGACGAGCTGTTTGACCGCATCATCGAGGTCGCGCGCACGGGCATTTCCATCCTGATGGTGGAACAGAACGCCCGTCAGGCGCTGGAAATCGCGGATCGGGGCTATGTTCTGGTGCAGGGCGCGAATGCCCATACCGGCACCGGCAAGGAGCTGCTGGCGGACCCCGAAGTCCGGCAGAGCTTCCTGGGGGGATAAGGCAAAATGATCGACTTTCTGAATGCAATCGTTGCGCTGTCCAACTTTGTGTTGGTCCCTGCCATCGCCTATGGGTCACAGCTGGCCATTGGCGCGCTGGGGGTGACGCTGATCTATGGCATCCTTCGGTTTTCCAACTTTGCCCATGGCGACACGATGGCCTTTGGGGCCATGGTCGTGGTTCTGGTGACATGGCTGTTCCAGGGCTGGGGGATCAGTCTAGGGCCGCTTCCGACCGCCCTCTTGGCCCTGCCCTTTGGCATTGCAGCCTGCGCCTTGCTGGTGCTGGGAACGGACCGTGTGGTTTACAGGTTCTATCGCGCGCAAAAGGCCAAGCCAGTGATCCTGGTGATCGTCTCGATGGGGGTGATGTTCATCATGAACTCGGTCGTGCGGTTCATAATCGGCCCGAATGAACAGCGCTTTGCCGATGGAGAGCGTTTCATCATCACCGCGCGCGAATTCAAGCAAATGACCGGCCTGCGCGAGGGTCTGGCGCTTAAGACGACCCAAGGGCTGACGGTGGTGACGGCCATCATCGTGGTAGCGCTGCTGTTCTGGTTCCTCAACCGCACGCGCACTGGCAAATCCATGCGTGCCTATTCCGATAACGAGGATCTGGCCCTGCTGTCCGGTATCAACCCCGAGCGCGTAGTGATGATCACTTGGCTGATCGTTGCGGCCTTGGCGACTGTCGCGGGCACGCTCTATGGGCTGGATAAGACCTTTAAACCCTTCACTTATTTCCAGCTTCTGCTGCCGATCTTTGCAAGCGCCATCGTCGGTGGCCTTGGCAATCCGCTGGGGGCGATCGCGGGCGGGTTTGTCATCGCCTTTTCCGAGGTGACAATCACCTATGCATGGAAAAAAGTGCTGGTGTATCTGCTGCCTGAAAGCTTGGAACCCTCCTCGTTGGTGCAGCTTTTGTCCACGGATTACAAATTCGCCGTCAGTTTTGCGATCCTGGTGGTCGTGCTGCTGTTCAAACCCACAGGCCTGTTCAAGGGGAAATCGGTATGAGCGATACAACCAAGAAAGCCGGACTGTTCGCCCTGGTGGGCCTGCTGATCATCGGCACCGGGCTGATCCAAAGCTGGAACTCGGCCCTGTTGATCCTGAATATGGGCCTGATCAGCGCGATCATGGCGCTGGGCGTGAACCTGCAATGGGGCTTTGCTGGCCTGTTCAACGTCGGTGTCATGGGGTTTGTCGCCCTTGGCGGGTTGGCCACCGTTCTGGTCAGCAGCGACCCGATCCCCGAAGCCTGGAGCGCCGGCGGCTTTCGCATCGTCCTGTCGCTGCTCCTGGGCGCGGCAACCATCGTGGCGGCGATCCTGCTCTATACGCGCATGCCCAAAGGCGCCCCCAGAACCCTGGCGCTGCTGGCCGTGCTGATCGTTGGATTCTTTGTCTACCGGGCGGTTTTAGACCCGGCCGTCGGCGCCGTCGAGGCAATCAACCCCGCCGCACAGGGCAATATCGGCGGCCTCGGCCTGCCCGTTCTGCTGGCCTGGCCGGTTGGTGGGCTGCTGGCCGCGGGTGCTGCCTGGATCATCGGCAAAACCGCCCTGGGCCTGCGCTCGGATTACCTGGCAATCGCCACGCTGGGGATCGCGGAAATTATCATCGCCGTGATGAAAAACGAAGACTGGCTGGCGCGCGGCGTGAAAAACGTGATCGGCCTGCCCCGCCCTGTCCCTTACGAGGTCGACCTGCAAAATTCGGCCAGCTTCGTGGAACGCGCCGAAGGTCTGGGCCTTGATCCCACCACAGCCTCGACGCTCTGGGTCAAGGGGCTCTATGGGGTGCTGTTCGCGATCGTCCTGATCCTGATCCTTTGGCTGGCCCAACGGGCGCTGCATTCCCCCTGGGGCCGCATGATGCGCGCCATCCGCGACAACGAGGTCGCCGCCGAGGCCATGGGCAAGGACGTCACCCGCCGCCATCTGCAAATCTTCGTCCTCGGCTCCGCCATCTGCGGCATTGCCGGTGCGATGATGACCACACTTGACGGCCAGCTCACCCCGGGGACCTATCAGCCGCTGCGCTTTACCTTCCTCGTCTGGGTGATGGTGATCGTGGGCGGATCTGGCAACAACCTGGGCGCCGTTCTGGGCGGATTTCTGATCTGGTTCCTCTGGGTACAGGTCGAACCCCTGGGCCTGGCCATGATGCAGCTGATCACCGCAGGCATGGCCGAGGACAGCGCCCTGCGCGATCACCTTCTGGACAGCGCCGCCCATATGCGCCTGCTGACCATGGGGCTGGTCCTTCTGCTGGTGCTACGCTTCAGCCCCCGCGGCCTCATCCCCGAAAAATAACACAACGGGCGCCAGACAATCCCGTCAGCGCCCGCCTTCTTTGCTCTTCAAATACTCTGGGGGTGAATGGCCGCAGGCCAGAGGGGGCAACGCCCCCATCTTCCCCTATCGCCCTTTGAACAGCCCTCCCAGAATACCGCGTACAATGCGCCGTCCGGTGGTGCCTTTCAGCTCTTTGACCAACGCCTTGCCCAATGCCTCGCCAATCGTGTCCCCGCGCGCATTGCTGCGGGTCGAGCGCGACGTAGACCGCGTGACGCGAGTCCCTGTAAAACGGCGCGCTGATTTATACTCGCGTTCTGCTGCTGCGGCCTCTTCCTCGGCTTCTTCGGCCTTTTCAGCCGCGCGCGCGGCATCCTGCGCCCGTTGCGCCAGAATTTCATAGGCCGAGTGCCGATCCTGCAGCGTTTCGTATTTGCCCGCGATGGGCGAGGTATCCACCAGCGCCTTTCGCTCGGTCGGTTCAATCGGCCCCAATTGCGAAGAGGGTGGCCGGATCAGCGTGCGTTCCACCACGCCCGGCACACCCTTTTTCATCAGGAACGAGGTCACGGCCTCGCCCACCCCGACCTCGCGGATCGCCTGTTCGGTATCAAAGCGCGGGTTGTCCCGATAGGTCTCGGCGGCCATGCGCAGCTCTTTGCGATCCTTGGCGGTAAAGGCGCGCAGGGCGTGCTGCACCCGGTTGCCCAGCTGGCCCAGAATATCCTCGGGCACATCGGCTGGGTTCTGCGTGATGAAGAACACGCCCACCCCCTTGGAGCGGATCAGCCGCGCGACCTGTTCGACCTTGTCGACCAGCGCTTTGGGGGCGTCTTCGAACAACAAGTGCGCTTCGTCGAAAAAGAACACGAGCTTGGGTTTGTCCGGATCGCCGACCTCGGGCAGCTGTTCGAACAGCTCGGACAACAGCCACAGCAAGAAAGTCGCATACAGTCGCGGCGAAGCCATCAGCTTGTCGGCGGCCAGAATATTGATCCGCCCGCGCCCATCGGGATCGGTCCGCATGATGTCGGACAGTTCCAGCGCCGGCTCGCCAAACAGGTTGGTCGCGCCCTGGTTTTCCAGAACCATCAGACGGCGTTGAATGGCCCCAATGGACTGGGTCGAGATATTGCCGTAGCGCAGGCTCAGATCCTTGCGGTTCTCGCCCAGCCAGACCAGCAGCGCCTGCAAATCCTTCAGATCCAGCAGCGCCATGCCTTGTTCATCGGCCAGACGGAACGCGATGTTCAGAATACCTTCTTGGGCCTCGGACAGTTCCAGCAGGCGGCTCAGCAACAGCGGCCCCATCTCGGCCACGGTGGTGCGCACCGGGTGGCCCTGCTGGCCGAACATATCCCAGAAGGTCACGGGAAAGGCATCATAGCTATAGTCGCTGAACCCGATCTTTTCCGCGCGCGAGCTAAAGGCCTGATGCAGCTTGAACCCTTCGCTGCCGGCCTTGGCCAGACCGGACAGATCGCCTTTGACGTCGGACAGGAACACCGGCACGCCCGCAGCCGAGAACCCTTCGGCCATGATCTGAAGGGTCACTGTCTTGCCCGTGCCCGTCGCCCCGGCGATCAGACCATGGCGATTGGCATATTTCAGCTTCAGCCCCTGCTTTTCGCCGTAATTTTCACCACCGCCACCGATAAAGATATGGTCCTGCATAGGCCGCCCCTTTTTACCATTCGGTTTGAAAATACACTCTTAACCCTTTTGTGCCACAGTGAAATCTGTCTCCCGGGGCCCATGTCCTCTGGCTCTTGGGGAGACTTCCTCCCTGTTAGACTGGCCGCGCTTCTTTTAGCGCGGCTTTTTTTCTCAATCCTCTTGAAAACCCGGTTGACCCGCCCCAATCGATCGCCTAGCGTTCATGCAATTACTAAGTCGGCCAGTCCGACGGGGAGCAAAAATAGGAAAAAGGGATCTTTCGGGATCCCTTTTTTCAATTCTTTCCTGCCTGAACGTAAATCGTTTCTATGCTGCCAGGCCAGCACATGGCAATTTCTTGCACAGCTCACGCGCCAATGCCCAAATTGTAACCTGACACTCGCAAATCCCCGTGCTAAGCCCTGCGTCAAATGAACTTAAAATGTGGGGATCCCATGTTCAAACGTCGCACTGCTCTGCCCGCCCTGTTGGCGATGGCCCTGGCAGCACCGCTTGCCGCCCAAGATACCGCTGACGCGCCCAAAACCGATCTGGAGATGGGCGAAGAGGTCAACGAGGTCAAACCCTATTTCCGAGAGGACTCGGGCGATTGGAAACTGGAATGCCTGAGCACCGGCCAAGAGCAAGAACCCTGCCAGCTGTTCCAGGCCGCCTTTGATCCGGACGGGAACCAACAATCCAACATGCGCCTGTTCAAGCTGCCCGAGGGCGGACAAGCCGTAGCCGGATCGGTCATCGCCTTCCCCCTGGAAATCCTGCTGACCGCGCAAATGACCATGACCGTCGATGACGGCGCCACCAAGCGCTATCCGTTCTCGGTCTGTGATCCGCTGGGCTGCTATGCGCGGATCGGTTTCACCCAAGAGGACATCGACGCGTTCAAACGTGGCTCGAACGTGGTGTTCGAAGTGGTCCCCTTTGTCGCCCCGAACGAGCGCATGATCGTCACCATGTCGCTGAAGGGCTTCACTGCGGGTTATGATAAGATCAGCATCATCGACCAGTAAGCGTCAGAGATCGCGAAATACGAAAAGCCCGCGCCTGAACAGCGCGGGCTTTTTTTTGGGGTCTGCCGGTCTGGATCAGACTTTGCGCAGCGCCAGCACAGCGTTCAGGCCACCAAACGCAAAGGCATTGGACAGCGCATATTCGACATTGGCGTCGCGCGCCTCGTTGGGCACCACATCCAGAGCGCATTCGGGATCATATTCTTCATAGCTGATGGTCGGCGCAATCACCCCGTCGCGCAATGCCATGATCACGGCCAGCAGCTCGACTGCGCCCGTGCCACCGATCAAATGGCCATGCATCGCCTTGGTGGACGAGATCATCAGCTTATCGGAATGCGCCCCAAACACATCGGCCACGGCCGCGCATTCGGTTTTATCATTTGCAGCCGTTCCAGTGCCATGAGCGTTGATATACCCCACCTGGTCGGGATTGATCCGCGCATCGCTTAGCGCCCCGGAAATCGCCCGCGCCGCGCCTTGCTTGCTGGGCATCACGATATCCGCCGCATCCGAGGACATGGCAAACCCGGCCACCTCGGCCAGAATTTCGGCCCCGCGCGCCTTGGCATGTTCGTATTCCTCGAACACAAAGATCGCCGCACCCTCGCCCTGCACCATGCCGTTGCGGTTGGCGCTGAAGGGGCGACAGGCATCCTTGGACATCACGCGCAGGCCTTCCCAGGCCTTCACCCCGCCAAAACACAGCATCGATTCCGAGCCACCGGTGACCATCGCCTTACACAGACCGCCATGGACCATCTGGAACGCCTGGCTCATCGCGTGGTTGCTGGACGCGCAGGCCGTCGACACCGTAAAGGATGGGCCCTTGAGGTTGAACTCCATCGACACATGGCTGGCGGCGGCGTTGTTCATCAGCTTGGGCACCACGAAGGGGTGCACGCGGTTTTTACCGTCCTCATAAACGCTGCGGTAATTCTCATCCAGCGTGGTCATGCCGCCGCCCGAATTCCCCAACACCACGCCCGAGCGCGCGGCCAGCTCGCCGGAAAACTCCAGCCCGGCCTGCGCGATCGCCTGACGCGCCGCGATCAGCGTAAACTGGGTGAACCGGTCATACAGCGCCAGCTGTTGGCGGTTGAATTTCTCTTCGGGGTCAAAGTCCTGAACCTGCCCGCCGATCTTGATGGCCAGGCGGTCAACGTCGCGAAACTCCAGCGGACCGATGCCACAACGCCCTTCGCGCATGGCCTCCATGGTCTCGGCGACCGAGTGCCCAAGGGCGTTGATCGTTCCCGCCCCGGTAATGACAACACGTTTCATGCGGCTTGCTCGGCCACCAGTTGTTCGATGCCCGCGATGATGCTTGCAACCGAGGAGATATCGAAATCGCTCTCTTCGGGTTCATTGGCGTTGAATGGCACTGTGATGTCGAACAATTCTTCGATGGCGAAGATCGATTCCACCAATCCCAGGCTGTCGATGCCCAGGCTTTCCAGCGTGCTGTCCATGGTGACGTCGGATGGTTCCAGAACGGCTTGTTCTGCGATAATTGCGATCACTTTGTCCTTGATGCTCATGATCCCGGCCCTTTCCTCGTGATGAGGCTTGTCTAGTCTTTGTCTCGCGCCTTAGAAAGCGATTTTTGTAACATGGATATGTCACGCATAAGACGCGGCAGGCGGCGCAACGACTTGTAGACCTCGATATGCTGGTCCATCTTCATCGCCGGATAGCCCAACAAAACACGGCCCGCAGGCACGTTTGACAGCACTTTCGTGGCCCCGCCCGTGATCACATGATCACCGATAAAAATATTATCGCTGACACCGGTCTGGCCGCCCAGAACCACGTTATTCCCAATTCGTGTCGATCCTGCGACACCCACCTGAGCACAGATAAGACAGTCATTTCCGATTTCAACGTTGTGGCCGATCTGCGCCAGGTTATCGAATTTCACCCCATTGCCGATGCGCGTGTCGCGCACGGTGCCCCGGTCGATACAGGCATTTGCCCCCAGTTCCACGTCGTCGCCGATGGTGACATTGCCCAAGCTGTGAATGCGGGCATAGGATTGGCCCTTCATCTCGCCCTGATCACCCAGGCTGTCGCGCACGCGTTCCACGGCCAATTCTTCGGGCGTGACAAACGAGAACCCATCTGCGCCAACCGTCGCACCTGGCTGCGCGATGAAGTTGCGACCGATTGTGACGCGTGCGCCCAGCTTGACGCCCTCGCGCAGAAAGGCGCCCGCGCCCAAGGTCACATCCGTTCCGATAAAACATTGCGGCCCGATGACCGAGCCCGCACCGATCCGCGCGCCCGCTCCGATCACGCTCAAAGGCCCCACCGAGACATCCGCACCCAGCTCGGCCGAGGGATCAATCACCGCCGACGGGTGGATACCAGCGGCATAGCCCTGCCCCAGATCCATCATCTGGCTGAGGCTGGACATGGCAAAGCGCGGACGCGGCGCGACCAGCATCGCCTTTAGCCCCATCGCCTGCCAGTCTGCGCCGTCCCACAGCATGGCAACCTGCGCCTGTCCCTGGGCCAGGCCTTCGGCATATTTGGGGCTCATCGCCAGAGCCAGATCACGGGGGCCGGCCATTGCTGGCTCGGCCACGCCGTCGATTGTCAGGTCCAGATCGCCATAGGCCGAAGCGCCCAAAGCGGTTGCGATGTCTTGGACCGTATAGGCCATATGGATTGCCTCCAGAACTACTCTGGCGGCAGATTTATCCCTGAACGGCGCCCAATGCCACCCCTGCGCGGGACAAGGCGGTCCAAATCCGCCCATCGCGGCCATAAACATCGCGACGGAACTCCAGCCCGCCCTTGGCGGTGGTCAGCGCGGTGCGATAGATGATGTGCACGGGCACCTGAGTGACCAGATCCACCTGCGTTTCGCGCCCGGTCTTCAGATGACGGTGGAACTCGCCCTTGGGATCGCTGCTTTGCGGTTTCAGCAGCGCATAGGCGAAATCAAAGGGCTGGTGCAGGCGGATACAGCCGTGGCTATAGGCCCGGGTTTCCCGCGCGAACAGGTTCTTGGCGGGCGTATCATGCAGGTAGATATTATAGCGATTGGGGAACATGAACTTCACCAATCCCAACGCGTTCGAGCGCGAGGGCGGCTGTTTCAGATCAAACGGAAAATTCCGCTCGTTATACTGGCTAAAGTCGATATTGCCCCGGCTGACGGCACGTCCACGCCCGTCCAGCAGCTTCAGATGCCCGGCCGCATTCGCGTTCCGCTTCATCATCGGCAGGTATTCTTTGACCGCGATGGAACGCGGCACGTTCCATGTCGGGTTGATGACCATATGCTCCATCACGTCCGAAAATTCCGGGCTGCGACGGTCCGACTGGTTCGCCCCAACCACCGAGCGCGTGCGGAACGTGACCTTGCCATTGTCGACGATCTTGGCAGTGTAATCGGTCAGGTTCACCAACACATGACGCTTGCCCAGTTCGCGGTTGAACCACCGCTCGCGTTCCATCGCGACCAGCACGGATTTCAGGCGCTTGTCCGCGGGCACATTGATCTCTTGCAGGGTGGTTCCACCGGCCACGCCGTCGGGCTCCAGACCATGGGCGCTTTGGAACTTCTGAACGGCCTGCACCATTGCCGAATCATAGCTGCGGGTCGAGGACCGTTTCAGGTAACCCATCGCGATCAGACGGTTGCGCAGCGCCACAACGGAATTGCCGCTGTCGCCTTGTTCCAGCTTTTTGCCGGGCACTTTGGCACCCCAACCACCGCGCGCAACAACCTGTTCCAGCTGCAAACGCGCCTTCATCAGGCGGGCATATTCAGCCGATTGCGGCGGCAAGGATCGCAGAAACGCTGCCGGAGAGCTTTGCACAAACGACGTCAGGTAAGATTTACGTTCGCGCAGCGGGACCTTGCGTTTGATGTCAGCGTCCACCTTCGAGGGCGTCAGAATCCCGGTCTGGACATCGCGCGCATAGGCCACAAAAGCCTTGCTCAGCGCGACCTCGGCCCGGCCCAGATCACGCGGGCTGCGCACAGATTTCAACATCCGCGTCAGCTCGGCCACATTATAACGGTCTGCGGGCAACCCATGCAGCGCAGCGCCATTCAGGGCCTCGATCAGGGCGCTGCGACGTTTGCGATCGGTCCGGGATTTCCCCGTCCAAACAGGGACATACCCCCCGTCCCTATAAAACTCGGCGATATCGCGATCCAGAGCCGCAGCCTCGGCGAGCGCCTGTTTAAACGCCATATCGTTGCCCTGGGCCTGCGCCCCAGTGTGCGCCCCCGAGGCAGAAACAACAAAAATCGCAACCAAGGTTGCACTGAAAAACCGGACCAAGCCGGAACGGGTCAGCGGCAGCATGATCTCGTCCCTTTCAAATTCATTCGCGCGTTACGTCGCACCAGTGTCACAAACGTCTTAACCCCTTGTCTATTCACATTTTGATCAGGAGGAAAGCAAGCTTCGACAGTGATGCATTCAAGCCCCAACAATTCAGTGGCGTATTCACAAGTTTGCCACAAACTGAAATTTTCAGCAAAAATTCGCCGAGACCTCTTGATTTCGAAAATTTTCGAAAAAACGGCGTTGGTCACGGGGAAAACTTGTGTAATAAAACCCGTGCATCTGGGGGATGACAAGGCAGGTGCCGCGTAACATCGCGGCCAAGCAAGAGCGACGGGACGGCGCTTAACATGACTGAAGATTGCTCGTCGAGCATTTCGCGACGTGCGTTACTGGGCGCATTCGCGGCAACCGCTGTAACAGCGGCTCCGACTTTTTCCAACGCCGCAGGGTTTCTGCGCGGGTCAGGCGACATTCGCCGCATCCGCATGTATTCCGGCCGCACGGGTGAAAAGATCGATATGATCTACTGGATCGAAGGCAACTACATCAAGGACGCGCTGAAAGAGATCAACTATTTCATGCGCGACTGGCGGACCGACGGCACCAAGTCGATGGACACCCGCACCATTGATATCATCTCGGCCACACATAACCTGCTGGATGTCAGCGAACCCTATATGTTGCTGTCGGGCTATCGCAGCCCTCAAACCAACGCGATGCTACGCTCGAAATCCCGGGCCGTCGCCAAGAATTCCCTGCATATGAAAGGCCAGGCGGCGGATTTGCGTCTTGCGTCGCGCTCGGTCAGCCAGATTTATCGCGCCGCCTCCAGCTGCAAGGCCGGTGGCGTGGGCCGCTATAGCCGCTCGAATTTCGTCCACATGGATTGTGGTGTTGTGCGCAGCTGGGGCCGGTAATCCCAAGCGTCTCTCCAACGCTAAAAAAAGCCCGCCGGATTTTTCGGCGGGTTTTTTGATGTCCCGCGCTCAGAATACACGCGCAGATGCAGTTTGATCTTTTCACGCTGCGCCTGATCTTTTATCTCCGGCGCGGCCCAAAAACAGAGTTGCGCCGATGAAACCCTTCCTGATCCTGCAATTGCGCCCCGAGGCCGAAGCCTCGGACGATGAATATGCCGCCTTTCAGGCCAAGGGCGGGCTGAGCGCGGATCAGACCCATCGCATCCGGCTGGAACAAGAAGACATGCCCGCGCTGGACCTGTCTGAATATTCCGGGGTCATCGTCGGCGGCGGACCGGGCTGTGTCAGCGACCCAGCCGATAAAAAGGACCCGCTTGAGGCCAAGATCGAGGCCGAGATTCTGTCGCTGATGCCGCAAATCACCGAAAACGACATTCCTTTCATGGGGTGCTGCTATGGGATCGGCATTCTGGCGCATCATCTGGGCGCCACCGTGTCCAAAGAAAAATACGGCGAACCGGTGGGTCCGACCAACTGCAAGATCACCGCGGACGATCCGATGCTAGAGGGCCTGCCACAGGAATTCCTGGCCTTTGTCGGCCACAAAGAGGCCGTGCAACACCTGCCCAAAGGCGCGGTGCAGATCCTGGCCTCGGATCCCTGCCCGTTTCAGATGATCCGCTACAAACAGAACGTCTATGCCACCCAGTTCCATCCCGAGGCCGACAGCGCCGGGTTCGAACTGCGCATCCGTTTGTACAAAAACAAAGGCTATTTCCATCCGGACGAGGCGGACGAGCTGATCGCCATGTGTCGCGCCGCCGATGTCCACGCCCCCGAACGCATTTTGCGCAACTTTGTCCAACGCTACGGCGCCTGACGCAGTCATCCTTGCCCCAAAGGCGGAACAACATGCCTGTAGCGCAACAGCACTGGGATCAGATCAGTCGGATCAAAGGGAAAATGGTGGGTGATAAGAGATTTGAACTCCTGACATCTTCGATGTGAACGAAGCGCTCTACCACTGAGCTAATCACCCGGTAGCGCGGTGTTTAGAGAATCCCAAACCGATGTGCAAGAGGGTTCGCGCGCTGTTTCTGCAGGAATTTCGCGCATGAAAAAGGCGCCGCGATGGGCGCCTTTTCCGATATCCCTAGGGGATCAATGCGCGACAGCCCCTGCCCCCGGTTTCGCGGCCAGGGCTGCGGCGGCGGCGGCCTCTTCGGCCTCTTCATCCCATTCGATCGCCTCGGGCTCGCGCACCAGCGCCAGTTTCAGCACTTCGCTGACATGGGTCACGGGAATGATCTTCAGCCCTTCCTTCACATTGTCCGGAATGTCGGCCAGGTCTTTCTCGTTTTCCTCGGGGATGAGGACAGTCTTGATGCCCCCGCGCAGGGCGGCCAGCAGTTTTTCCTTGAGCCCACCAATCGCCGAAGCATTGCCGCGCAGCGTGACCTCGCCGGTCATGGCGATGTCTTTGCGCACCGGGATACCCGTCAGAACGGACACAATGCCGGTGACCATGGCCAGACCCGCGCTGGGGCCGTCCTTGGGCGTAGCGCCATCGGGCACGTGGACGTGGATGTCCATCTTGTCGAACTTGGGCGGTTTGACCCCGATTTGCGGCGCGATGGATCGCACATAAGAGCTGGCCGCGTCGATGGATTCTTTCATCACGTCGCCCAGTTTCCCGGTGGTCTTCATCCGGCCTTTGCCCGGCAGGCGCAGGGCTTCGATCTGCAACAGATCGCCCCCGACCGAGGTATAGGCCAGCCCGGTGACAACCCCGACCTGATCCTCTTTCTCGGCCAGACCATAGCGGAATTTCTTCACGCCCAGGAAATCATCCAGGTTTTCCGGCGTCACCTTGATGGTCTTGGCCTCGCCCTTCACGATCTGAGTCACGGCCTTTCGGGCCAGTTTACCGATCTCGCGTTCCAGGTTCCGAACGCCCGCCTCGCGGGTGTAGCGGCGGATCATCTCGTCCAGCGCATCATCCGTGACCTCGAACTCGCCTTTGCGCAGCCCGTGGTTTTTCACCTGCTTTTCAATCAGGTGCTGACGGGCGATTTCGCGTTTTTCGTCCTCGGTGTAGCCGGCCAGCGAAATGATCTCCATCCGGTCCAGCAGCGGGCCCGGCATGTTGTAGGAGTTCGCGGTGGTCAGGAACATCACGTTGCTGAGGTCATATTCGACCTCCAGATAGTGATCTACAAAGGTGCCGTTCTGTTCGGGGTCCAGCACCTCCAGCATCGCCGAGGCGGGATCGCCGCGGAAATCCTGGCCCATCTTGTCAATCTCATCCAACAAGATCAGCGGGTTGGTGGTTTTCGCCTTTTTCAGCGCCTGGATGATCTTACCGGGCATCGAGCCGATATACGTGCGGCGGTGACCGCGAATTTCGCTTTCGTCACGCACGCCGCCCAACGAGATGCGGATGAACTCGCGCCCCGTGGCCTTGGCAACCGATTTCCCCAGCGAGGTTTTACCCACACCCGGCGGTCCGACAAGGCACAGGATCGGGCCCTTCAGCTTGGCCGAGCGCTGCTGCACCGCCAGATACTCGACGATACGTTCCTTGACCTTTTCCAGACCATAGTGATCGGCGTCCAGCACCTCTTGGGCCTTGTTCAGGTTCTTTTTCACGCGCGACTTGGTGCCCCACGGAATGCCCAGCAGCCAATCCAGGTAGTTGCGCACGACGGTCGCCTCGGCGCTCATCGGGCTCATGTTTTTCAGCTTTTTCAGCTCGCCATCGGCCTTTTCCTTGGCTTCTTTCGACAGCTTCGCCCCGGCGATTTTCTCTTCCAGCTCGGCGATTTCGTTGCTGCCATCCTCGCCATCTCCCAGCTCTTTCTGAATGGCTTTCATCTGCTCATTCAGATAATATTCGCGCTGGGTGCGCTCCATCTGCGATTTGACGCGGGTTTTGATCTTTTTCTCGACTTTCAGGACGGACATTTCGCCCTGCATCAGGCCATAGACCTTTTCCAGCCGCTCGCTGACGGACAGAGTTTCCAAGAGGTCCTGTTTTTCGTTGACCTCGATGCCCAAATGCCCCGAGACCAGATCGGCCAGCTTGTCGGCTTCGCTGGTTTCCGAAACAGCGACCAGCGCTTCTTCGGGGATGTTCTTTTTCACCTTGGCATAGCGCTCGAATTCAACCGCAACGGTCCGCAACAGCGCCGTGATCGCTTCGGGATCGCCCTCGCTTTCCATCAACAGCTCAGCCCGGGCCTCAAAGAATTGCTCATTCTCGATGAACTCGGTGATCTGCACACGCGATTGCCCCTCGACCAGCACCTTCACAGTGCCGTCCGGCAGTTTCAGCAGTTGCAGTACGTTGGCCAAGACGCCCGTGCGATAAATCCCATCCTCGGTGGGATCATCAATCGCCGGATCAATCTGACTGGACAGCAGGATCTGCTTGTCGTCTTGCATCACTTCCTCAAGCGCGCGCACCGATTTGTCTCGCCCGACGAAAAGCGGCACGATCATATGCGGGAACACGACAATGTCGCGCAGCGGCAGCACGGGATAGGATGCGTTGAGTTGCTCTTGCATGCTCATTTCCTTGTTCTTGGCAAGTCAGCCCCGGCCCCGAGTATCGGCAACCCCGTCTGACTCCGTTTCCAGATTGTTAATCTGGGGCGCGAGCCCCCCGATTTCAACCTTGTCACAATTTCCTGACACCAGACTGCCCGCCCCCGGGCAAAGGTGCAAGACACGAACGGTCGCTTCGGTTGAAAAGACCTGAATCCGACCGCAAAGGCAGCAACAAACCACCAATTAAGACGGGCTTTGCCGCATCAGACCCAATATATAGGGACGGTGGGTGGGGCGATGCGTCAGCGAGCGTCACTTACCGTTCCTAATAAAATTACAATCGTTCTATATCACCCTGGGCGCGTTGCGCATGAAAATCCGCCTCCCAGGCCTCAAAGCGCCCCTCGGAAATCGCGTCTCGCATTCCGGCCATGATTTCCTGGAAATAATGCAGATTGTGCCAGGTCAACAGCATCCCCGAGATCATCTCGCCCGAACGATACACATGATGCAGATAGGCCCGGCTATAGTTGCGGCACGCCGGACAGGTGCACTCTTCGTCCAGAGGGCGCGGATCATCCTGATGGCGCGCGTTCTTAATGTTTACCACCCCGTGACGCGTCCAGGCCTGCCCCGTCCGCCCTGACCGAGACGGCAGAACGCAGTCCATCATGTCCACGCCCCGTTTCACCGCGCCAACGATGTCGTCGGGTTTGCCCACCCCCATCAAATAGCGCGGCTTGTCCTGCGGCAGATACCCGGTGGCATAGTCCAGCACACCAAACATGGCCTCTTGGCCCTCGCCCACGGCCAGACCCCCGACTGCATAGCCATCAAAGCCGATATCCAGCAAGGCCTCGGCACTTTCTTCGCGCAAATGCGGCGTCACCCCGCCCTGCATGATGCCAAACAACGCATGTCCGGGCCGATCGCCAAAGGCATCGCGCGACCGCTGAGCCCACCGCATCGACAGGCGCATGCTTTCGGCCACGCGCTTTTCATCAGCGGGCAGCGCGGGGCATTCGTCAAAGCACATCACGATATCCGAGCCCAACAGCTTTTGAATTTCCATTGACCGTTCAGGTGTCAGGAAATGCTTGGAGCCATCAATATGTGATTTGAAGGTCACCCCCTCCTCGGTCAGCTTGCGCAGATCCGACAGGCTCATCACCTGGAACCCGCCACTGTCGGTCAGGATCGGCTTGTCCCAGTTCATGAATTTGTGCAGCCCGCCCAAACGGTCCACGCGTTCCGCCGTGGGGCGCAGCATCAAATGATAGGTGTTGCCCAGCAGGATATCCGCCCCCGTGGCGGCCACGCTTTCGGGCATCATCGCCTTCACGGTCGCTGCGGTGCCCACCGGCATGAAGGCAGGCGTACGAATATCCCCGCGCGTGGTGCGGATCACGCCGCGCCGCGCCTGGCCATCAGTTGCCTGATGCTCGAACGAGAATTTCTCTGCCATTGTGCTACCCTTTTCTTTCGGATCCCGCTTTATTTTCACGCCGCGCCCGAAATGCCAAGCGTTGAAAACCCCGCTCAGCGTGACATAGTCAATCCCAGAGGCACAGACATGACCGATATGACCCCCCTGCCCCTGGTGCAGCCCGATCTGAACGATGGTGTCCTGACACTGTCGCTGGGCAATGGCGTGGCCCATCCTCTGTCATTGGCGATGATCCACGCGCTGCACGATCTGATCGATCAAGCGGCCCGCGATGAGGCCATAAGGGCCATCATTCTCCATGGGCCCGGCCATATTTTCTGTGCCGGGCATGATCTCAAGGAAATCGCAGCCCATCGCAACGATCCTGATCAGGGTGAAGCGTACCTGACCAAGCTGTTCACCGATTGCAGCGCCATGATGCTGGACCTGAGCAACTGCCCCAAACCCTCGATCGCGCTGGTCGAGGGCATCGCGACCGCTGGCGGGCTGCAACTGGTCGCCGCTTGCGATCTGGCCTATGCCACCCCCGACGCTAGTTTCTGCCTGCCCGGCGTGTTGAACGGAGGGTTTTGCACCACGCCTGCGGTTGCCGTGTCCCGCAACCTGTCGCGCAAACATATGATGGAGCTGGCCCTGTCCGGCACGCCCATGGACGCGCACTGGGCGCTGGCAACCGGCCTGATCAACCGCATTTTGCCCGCTAAGGATATCCACGCCCACACAATGGAATTTGCCCGCAAGATCGCCAGTTATCACCCGCCTGCGATCGCCTCGGGCAAAGCAACGCTGTATGAGCATCTGGAGCTACCGCTGAAACAGGCCTATGCCCGCGCCACCAAGACCATGATCGCGCATTTCATGGATCAGCACCGCATCAAAAAGGACCAGACGCGCTAGGGATTGCCGCAGTTGCGAAAACATGTGTGTGCGCGCTCTGGACGAAGCCAGCATCATTCCCTATATCTTCGGTCAGGAAATACAGGACAGCCCCATGACCGAAACGCCCGAGCCCAAAGACCCCATGGAGGGCACACCGCTGATCGCCCCTTCGAACGTTGACCACCCGTTGTTCGACGCCGTTGTCGAAGGCTGTCGGTCGGTCTATGACCCTGAAATCCCGGTCAATATCTATGATCTGGGCCTGATCTACACGATCGATATTTCACCCGAAAGCGACGTGCGTATCATCATGACGCTGACCGCGCCGGGATGTCCCGTGGCCGGCGATATGCCCGGCTGGGTGGTCGATGCGGTGGAGCCGCTGGAAGGCGTGAAATCCGTCAGCGTCGATCTAACCTGGGAACCGCCTTGGGGCATGGACATGATGAGCGACGAAGCCCGCCTTGAACTCGGGTTCATGTAACCCCTTGAGAAAAGGACGAGGGTGATTAGAGTCATCCTCATGCAACACAGGAAATGCGCATGTTCGGAATTCCGGGAAAACAAGCGGTCAGCATGACCCCCAAGGCAGCGGCGCAGATCGCCAAGCTGATGGCCAAGGACGGCCATAAGGGCTTGCGCATCGGTGTGAAAAAGGGCGGCTGCGCGGGCATGGAATACACCATGGACTATGTCGACGACGTTGATCCGAATGACGAGGTCGTCGAACAGGACGGCGCACGCGTGATGATTGCTCCGATGGCGCAGATGTTCCTGTTTGGCACTGAAATCGACTATGAGGTCTCGTTGTTGGAATTGGCCTTCAAGTTCAACAACCCAAACGTCACCGAGGCTTGCGGCTGCGGGGAATCCATCAAGTTCGAGGGCATGTAAGTGGCGGTCGAGCAAGAGTTCCTGACCCATGTTCTGGAGCTGTTTGCCGATCTTGGCCCCATTCGCACCGGTCGCATGTTCGGCGGCGCGGGCCTGTTCGTCGAAGACGACGTGATGTTCGCGATGATCTCGTCCTCGGGTACGGTCTATATGAAGTCCGACGACAGCACGCTGGAGGAATTTCAGACTGCCGGCAGCGAAGCCTTCTGGTATATGCGCGGCGAAAAACGTCTGGAACTTCATACCTTTATGACCCTTCCTGAAAGCGCGCTGGACGATCCCGAACAGGCCATGCACTGGGCAAATCTGGCCCTTCCCCCGGCCCGCGTAGCCGCCGAGGAAAAGCGCAAACAAAAGGCACGCAAGAAGAAGTCGTAACCTTGTGCCTGCTTTGACGTCATCAGACTTGACCTAAGGCACCCCATCGCAATATTTGCGCCCAATAGATAATCAAATTTGACGGGGTGCTGTGAATGCGACGCAAACTTGCCGCTGGAAACTGGAAGATGAACGGGCTGATTGCCCAGCTGTCCGAGCTAAAAGCCATTGCCGACCAGAACAGCGACCCTTCGGTAGATCTGCTGATTTGTCCCCCAGCCACGCTGGTGGGGGTTTGCGCCGCGAAACTGGCCGATCATCCGCTGATGATTGGTGGGCAGGATTGCCATGCAAAGGACTCGGGCGCGCATACGGGCGATATCTCGGCGCAAATGCTGGCCGATGCGGGCGCTGGCGCAGTGATCCTGGGCCACTCGGAACGGCGCGAGGATCATGGCGAAAGCGACGCGGATGTGCGTGCCAAATCGGTGACCGCGATGGAGGCCGGGTTGATCTCAGTCACCTGTCTGGGCGAGTTGCTGGCCGAGCGCGAGGCCGGAGACACCCTGAAAGTCATCGGCGCGCAGCTGGCCGGGTCGCTGCCCGACGAGGTGGACGCCGACAAGCTGGTGATCGCCTATGAACCCATCTGGGCCATCGGCACCGGGCTGGTCCCCACGCTGGAACAGATCGCCGAGGTGCATGATTTCATCCGCGCAGAGCTGATCACCCGTTATGGCACGGACACCGCTGATGGGGTGCGTATCCTGTATGGTGGTTCGGTCAAACCCGGCAACGCGGCAGAGATTTTCGCCGTCTCCAACGTGGACGGCGCGCTGGTTGGTGGGGCCAGCCTGAAGGCCGCAGATTTCACCCCGATCATCAAGGCCCTGGAAGCGGCCTGAACCGCCCTACCCCAGACATGCAAAACGGCGCCCCAAGAGGCGCCGTTTTTTGTTTCTGTATCCCGGATCACTTGGTGATGATTTCCGGCCCCATAAAGGTCGTCGGCAGATAGGTCGACAGCCACGGGATATAGGTCACCATGATCAGGAAGACGAAGAGCACGGCCAGGAACGGCAGCGCCGCGCGCACGACCCGCATCATCGGCATCCCCGCGACCCCCGAGGTCACGAACAGGTTCAAACCTACGGGCGGTGTGATCATGCCGATCTCCATGTTGACCACCATGATGATGCCCAGATGGATCGGATCGATGCCCAGCTCGATCGCGATGGGGAACACCAGCGGTGCGACGATCACGATCAGGCCCGAGGGCTCCATGAACTGACCGCCGATCAGCAGGATGATGTTCACGATGATCAGGAACATGACCGCGCCGAACCCTGCCGACAGCATCGCCTCGGCGATTTGCTGGGGGATCTGCTCGTCTGTCAGCACGTGTTTCAGGATCAGGGCGTTGGCGATGATGAACATCAGCGTGACGGTCAGCTTGCCGGCCTCGAACAGGGTATCACGCGTGTCACGGTGGAAAAACGCGGTGATGATGGACAGAGGTTTTTGCAGCAGCGACAGGTTGCGTTCACCCTCGGGACGGGCCAGCGGACCCATGTCGCGATAGATGAAGTTCGCGATGAAGAAGGCATAGACAGCGGCGACCGCTGCGGCCTCGGTCGGGGTGAAAATCCCGCCATAGATGCCGCCCAGGATGATGACGATCAGGAACAGGCCCCAACCGGCCTCGCGCCCGGCCGAGAACGCCTCGCCCCAGCCTTTCCATTCGCCCTTGGGCAGGTTTTTCACCTTGGCGATCAGATAGATGGTCAGCATCAGCATGGTGCCCGCCATCAGGCCCGGGATCACACCCGCCAGGAACATCCGCCCCACGGACACATCCGTGGCCGAGGCATAGACCACCATCACGATGGACGGCGGGATCAGGATGCCCAGTGTGCCCGCATTGGCGATGACACCGGCGGCGAAATCCTTGGAATACCCAACCTGGCGCATGCCCGCGATCACGATCGAGCCGATGGCAACAACGGTGGCGGGGCTGGAGCCGGACAGCGCGGCGAACAGCATACAGGCAAACACACCCGCGATGGCCAGACCGCCGGGGAAGTGCCCCACGATGGCGATCGAGAACCGGATGATCCGCTTGGCCACACCCCCCGTCGACATGAAAGACGACGCCAGGATAAAGAACGGGATCGCCAGCAGGGTATAGTGGCCCGCCATGGCCTGAAACAGCGTCTGCGCGATAGAGGCCAGCGAGGTATCGCTAAGCACCAGCAGGAACACGATGGACGAAAGGCCAAGCGATACGGCAATCGGCACCCCGATCAGCATCAGGCCAATGACCATGGCAAAGAGAATTGCGACTTCCATGATCTTAGTCTCCGGCGTTCATGTGTTTGACATCTTCCACGGCGTCCTCGGCCTCGTGGCTGACAATCAGGCTGTCGACCTCGCCCTGGAACAGGCGCCAGGTGGCCTGAACAAAGCGGAACAGCAGCAGCGCCATGCCGAAGGGAAGAATGAAATAAGGAATAAAACGGGGCAGCTTTTCATAGCTTTCGCCGTCATTCATGATGGGTTCGATCCAGCGCAGCCATTCAGGAAAGGGAATGTCGATGACTTCGTACCAACCGCGATACGAGGTGCGCTTCATTTCCTCGAGCCCGGTGGGCAACCAGCGCCCGGTGGTTTGCGGCAGGTTGGCAAAGTTGGCCCAGTAATCCCAGGCGCCCTTCATCAAAAGGGCCGCATAGATGATGCACAGGGCTCCGGCGATCAGGCCGACCGCCCGGCGCAGGGATGGGTTGAAGAAGGCAATCAACGCGTCCACACCCAGATGGGCGGTGACTTTCACTGCATAGCTCAGCCCGAACAGAACCAGCCAGGCGAACAGGAAGGTCACGGCCTCCAGCCCCCAGATCAGCCCGGTGTTAAAGCCATAGCGCAGCACGACGTTGACGAATGTGATCAGGGTCATCAGGCCCAGAAGCACCGCGATGGCGGTCTCCTCGAACTCGTTGACCCAGCGGCCCAGGGCCGTTTTTGCATGGTAATGGGTGGACATGATGTATCCCCTTTCCCCCGAGGATATGAAAAGCCCGGCCCCGTTGCTGGGGCCGGGTCAGTTCGGCCTGTTGATCAGGCTTAGTGTTTGGCGTTGATCGCCTGAGCCGCGTCGATGTTCTCTTGACCGACGTCTTTGGTGAACTGCTCCCAGACGGGTTTCATGACCTTCAGCCATTCGCCACGCTGTTCAGCAGTCAGTTCGCGGATGACCCCGCCCGCGTCCAATACGGCCTGACGGGCCTGTGCATCGACCTCGGCCACAGCTGCGTTTCGGGTCTCGGTGACCTCGTCCACAATCTGACCCAGTTGGGTGCGCACGTCGTCAGGCAGGCTGTCCCACCAGTCAGCACTGGTCACAACCATATAGTCCAGCACACCGTGGTTGGTCTCGGTGGTGCCGTCCTGTACCTCAAAGAATTTCTGGCCATAGATGTTGGACCAGGTGTTTTCCTGACCATCCACAACGCCGGTTTGCAGCGCGCCATACACCTCTTTGAAGGCCATGGGCTGCGGGCTGCCACCCAGGGCGGCCATCTGCGCCTTGAGCACATCCGAGTTCTGCACGCGGAATTTCAGGCCCTCGGCGTCCTTGGGGCTGATCAGCGGCTTGTTGGCCGACATCTGCTTCATACCATTGTGCCAGAACCCCAGGCCCAGCAGGCCACGGCGCACCATGGTTTCCTTCATCGCCTGACCGGTTTCCGATTTCTGGAATTCGTTCACGGCTTCGATGTTCTTGAACATGAAGGGCAGATCGAAGATGCGGAATTTCTTGGTGAACTGTTCGAATTTGGACAGCGACGGCGCGGCCATCTGAACGTCGCCTTGCAGCATGGCCTCGAGCACCTGATCATCGTTATACAGGGTCGAGTTCGGGAAAACCTCCATACAGGCTTTGCCGTTCATCTCGGCGTTCACGCGTTCTTGCAACAACGAGGCCGCCAGCCCTTTGGGGTGCTTATCGGTGTTGGTGACGTGGCTGAACTTGATGACGATTTCACCGTCATCGCAAGCATCCGAAGCAAAAGCGGCCTGCGACGTCACGGTCAGGGCCAGAGCCATTGCGGCAGTGGTCAGGAATTTCATGTCTGTCTCCTCCCAGAGATCTTGAGACGTGGAAATCAGCGCCCTTTGGCGCGGTGCCCCAAGATTTCCTGTCCGGCGCGGGCCAAACAAGAAAAAGTGAAGAATTATTCAAAACCCTGTGAAATGCCAATATTTTCAGCACCCTACGGGATCATCACACAGGCCCCAAGGATGCCGCACCCCAGCATTGTGCGGATTTTCACACAGCGTACCAACCAGCCTGTGCGAGATTCCGCACAGCTACAAGCGCAGCGACTCAGCGGTAGTTCTCTGGCTTCAGATGATAGCGCGCCAACTTGTCATAGAAGGTCTTTCTGGGCAGCTTCAGAGCGATTGCCGCCTCGCTGGCCCGGCCTTGCGCGCGCTGCAACGCCGCAATCAACAAAGATTGCTCGACCCGCGCCAATTGTTCAGCCAGGCCCAGCTCGTGGGTCTGTTCCTCGGCCTCAGGAGCGCCCAAACCCAGGGCAAACCGCATGGCCGCGCTCATCAGCGCGCGCGCGTTGCCCGGCCAATCCTGCGCCATCAATCCAGCCAGCACGTCAGAGGTGATATCCGGAGGCGTGAGCCCGGCCTGCTCGCTGGCCTGTTCCACGTAATGCTGAAACAGAACCGGGATATCATCCCGACGCTCGGCCAAAGCGGGGATGCGAACATCCAAAACTTGCAGCCGGTAATACAGATCCGAGTTCATCCCGTTATCCTGAACCGCCTGGTGCAGATCCGCTGTGCTGCCCGCGATCAGACGAACAGTGTTGTCCGTTTTCTCCAGCCGTTGCAGCAGCGCGAACTGCGTTTCGGCGGGCAGCGCCCCGATATCATCTAAAAACAAGCTGCCCCCTTGGGCGGCCTCAAAGGCTTCGGTCAGCGCCGGGCCTTCCATCCCTGTCGCCGTGCGTTTCACAAAGGGCATTTTGGCGCGCGGTGACATCAGGTGCACCACCTCGGCCACCTTGCTGATCCCCGACCCCGGAGGCCCGCTGACCAATACCTCGGTCCGGGACTGCCCCGCCAGACGCACCCGCGCGCGCAATGCGTCGGCCTGAACCGACGAGCCAAAAATCAATCTGGCCGCGGGATCGCCCGTTTCCAACTGCGCCTTCAGGCGGCGGTTTTCCAGCACAAGTTCCCGGGTTTTCAGCGCCCGTTCGATCACCGCCAACAGATCCGCAGGCGCGCAGGGTTTTTCCAGGAATCCGAACGCGCCCTGCCCCATGGCGCGCACCGCCATGGGAATGTCGCCCTCGCCGGTCAACATGATCACAGGCAATTCGCTGTCCAATTTCTGCACATAGTCCAGCAGGTAAAATCCATCCCGCCCGGGCATCCGAATGTCAGACAGAATGATCCCCGGATAGTCCTTGGCGATGTGATCTTTGGCTTCGATGAACGAGCCAACCGCATGCGCAGACAGTTCGCCCAGCTCAAGCGTCTGTGCCAGCGCTTCGCGCACGGCCATGTCATCGTCAACAACCAGAACCTGACGGATCATGCGGCTTGGGCTCCTTCTGCGGCGGTCAGCTCGACCGTGAAAATGGCGCCTCCTTCGGGGCGGTTGCGCCCTCGGATTGCGCCGCCAAAGCTTTGGACCAAGCCATAGGAAATGGAAAGCCCCAGCCCCATGCCATCCTCGGCCCCGACCTCTTTGGTCGAGTAAAACGGATCGAAAATCTTCTCTGGTTCCCGGATACCGGGCCCCGTATCGGCGACATCCAGACAGATTTTCCCCTGATCGCGGCGCAACGCAATCATGATGCGTTTGTCCTGACGCCCGGCCATCGCATCCACCGCATTCGAGATAAGATTGACCAGAACCTGCCCCAGCCGCACGTCTCCGCCCATCACGTGCACCGGCATGTGCGGCGGCTCATAGTCCAGCGCGACGCCTTCCTGGTGCAGGCGGGCCTCGCTGAGTTCGAGCGCCTGATCAATCACCGCTGTCAGATCCACCCGCGTCACCGGTTCGGATTCCTGACGGGCAAAGGCGCGCAGATTCTTGATGATCCGCGCCATGCGCTTGGCCATGGCACTGATCCGCGAGAGGTTCTGCGCCGCGACCTCGGTACGGTCCTTTTCCAGAAACGCCGCGCCATTGTCGGCAAATTGTTGAATCGCCATCAGGGGCTGATTCAATTCGTGGCTGATTCCGGCGGACATCTGCCCCAAAGCCGACAATTTACCCGCCTGAACCAGATCTGCCTGTGCCTTTTTCAACGCCAATTCTGCGGCGATCCGTTCGGCCACCTCGTGGCGCAGCGCCAGGTTGGTTTCAGACAGTTCCGCCGTGCGCTCGGCCACCCGGCTTTCCAGGCGCAGATTGGCGATGCTCAGCGTACGTCGTCGCTCGGTCGCAAGGAACAACAACGCTCCGAAGGCCAGACAGACGGCCGCAACCACCGTGGCCTGCAACCAGGCCAGCCCTCGCGCCGGGGCCACATCCAACATGGTTTCCACCGTCAGATCGATCACCGGCAGGTGGCGTGACAAATGCATCGCGCGATCCGGCACATAGGGCGACCAGTTTTGATGCCAGATCTCGTGACCCGCGACGGCGCGGATATCAAAGTCGGGCTCGGGGCCTGCCATCGGCGTCAGCCCGCCGGCGGAGGTACGTTGCCAAAACAGCAGCTCGGAACGGTTGGTGATGAAGACTTCGCCGTTCAGGTCGGTAAAGAACACCGCCGGACGAGCGCCGCGCCACTCGGCCTCGACGCGGCCCACATTCGCGATGACCACCAGGGCCCCGCGCACCTTGCCGTTAGGTGCAAAAACCGGAGCCGCGAAATAATAGGCCCGCAACCCTGTCTTGAGGTTAATCCCATGCGCCTCGCCCAGGGCCCCATGCTGCGCACGTTTCACGAAGGCACTGCGCGACAGATCTTGCGGTTCGGTCTGATTGGCCGAGGCCAGCACCTGCCCTCGCTGATCCACCAACAGCACATCCAACGCCGCCGTTTTATCAGCCTGTCGCAGCAATAACCCGTGCAGCGCGTCCGCTTCAGCCCCGGCCAGAACCGCCTGAATCCGAGGGTGCTCGGCCAAAACCACGGACAATTGCTGGTACAGTTGCAACTGCCCCATCAGGCGGTCAGCGGCCAGCGTCATGTCGGATTCGCCCCGCTTGGCCAGTTGATCCAGCGCCTGAACATAGCCATAGCGCCAAACGCCTCCGGCAAAGATGCCGACGGCGCAGAGAAACACCAGCAGAACCAGCGCGCGACGGCGCAAATCTTGTCGCATGGGGCCAATCTATCGCGGCCCTTGCCGCAAAGACCAGAGCGATTAGCGCGCGTCCAGCGCCTCGGTCAGAACTTCGCGCACGATCGCCAGGTCGACATCCTGCGTCACAAAGGCCTGCCCAATGCCGCGCGCCATGATGAACCGGATCTTACCGTCCACAACTTTTTTGTCCTGCCCCATCAGTTCAATCAGCTCATCCGCCGAGGGTAAATCCCCCTCAATATCAGATAGATCGACCTTCATCTTCATGTCACTCAGATGGGCGCGTACACGGCTGGGGTCCTCTTGCGGGCACAAGCCCTGACGCGCTGAAACCTCGAAGGCCAGGGCGCAGCCGATCGACACGCCCTCGCCATGCAACAAGCGATCCGAATAGCCCGTCGCGGACTCGAGCGCATGACAGAACGTGTGCCCAAGGTTCAACAACGCCCGGTCGCCCTGTTCGGTCTCGTCCCGTTCGACAATCTCGGCTTTCATCTGGACCGAGCGCTTCACGGCATAGATACGGGCCTCCATATCACCTGCCGCAGCGCGTGAAGTATTCTTTTCAAGCCATTGAAAGAATTCATAATCTCCCAAAAGTCCGTATTTCACGACCTCACCATACCCGGCCAGAAAGTCGCGTTCGGTTAGGGTGCCCAGAACCTCGGTATCGGCCAAAACCAACGACGGCTGATGGAACGCGCCAATCAGGTTTTTGCCTTGCGGTGCGTTGATCCCTGTCTTGCCCCCCACCGAGCTGTCCACCTGCGCCAGCAGGCTGGTGGGCAGCTGCACAAAGCGCACGCCACGCCGCAATACGGCCGCCGCAAAGCCCACGAGGTCCCCAATAACGCCCCCACCAAAGGCCAAAACCACATCGTTGCGCTCGACCTTTTGTTCCAGCAACCACTCGACGGTTTTGGTGAACTGAGGCCACTGTTTGGTGCTCTCACCCGCTGGCAAAATCAGAGAAACACTTTCGATACCAGCAGCTTGCAGACCACTCTTTAAGCTCTCCAAGTGCAAAGCAGCGACGTTTTCGTCAGACACAATTGCCACGCGTGGACGTTTCAGCAAAGGCGAGATCAGCTCGCCCGCGCGGGCCAGCAAACCGGGGCCGATATGGATGTCATACTCGCGCCCTTCCAGGCCGACATGAACAGTTTCCATCATTCTATTTTCTCCAATACGTCGGGGCGCGTCAGCAATACGTCCACCACCATCGAGGCCGTTTCCTCGATCGAACAGCCGGGTTTGACGTGAATTTGCAGATCCGACAATTCGTAGATCGGCACGCGTTTGTTATACAAATCGGTCAGCACACCCAGCGGGTTTTCGGTGCGCAGCAAGGGACGCGTATCCTTGTGCCGCACGCGCTGCCACAGCAGATCCAGATCGGCATTCAGCCAAACCGCAACGCCCTTGTCCGAGATCATCCGGCGATTGTTTTCCGCCATATAGGCCCCGCCACCGGTCGACAGGATGCAGCACTCGGTTTCCAGCAAACGCTGGATCACCTGGCTTTCTTTTTGCCGAAAAAACGGCTCTCCGTCGCGGGCGAAAATCTCAGCCACGCTCATGTTGGCGGCCGCTTCGATTTCAGCATCCGAATCGAGGAACGGAACCTCCAAACGCGCCGCCAGAGCCTTGCCGACCGCCGTTTTGCCAGCGCCCATCATTCCGACAAGCGCGACTGTCTTTTTCAACTTCCAACTCATAGGGCGGCCTTTTCGGCTAAGTGACGCCGTTTTTCAATCTTCACGGATGAATGACGTGATCTTGGGCAAAAGGCCAGTTATAAGTTGGGGAAAATGCACACATGAATAAACGGGCAGAGATATGGGGCGACTTCTGAAATGGCTGTTCATCCTGATTTTCCTGGGACTGGTCGGATTGGCGGTTTACGCCTATGTCGGCCCCTTCCTGGGCGCGGATTTTTCGCCAGACCAGTCCGAGATACGCCAGCAGGTGATTCTTGATGCGGGCTAGGGAATTGGCGGTCCTTGTGTTGGTGGCTTTGTGGGGACAAAGCGCAACCGCACAGTCCGGGCCGCCTCTGTCAGCCATCGATTGGTTGAATGACCCTGTTCCTGTGATCCAGCCCCGGCCAGGCCTGGGCGATCCGCCTGTCTCCGGTGGTGTGGTGATTCCCGTCGTCGATGTTTCACCTTTGGGGGCGCCGTCCGCAGATTCCGTGGGGTTGTTGCCCAGCTCGGTCACCGGGCTGCCGGTCTCTTTGTGGCAGACCAGTCAGGCGGCACGCGTTCTGGCGCTGATGAAGGCGCAGAAACTGACCGATCTGCCGGCGATGCAATCCCTGTTTTATACCCTGCTTTTGGCCGAGGCCGAAGCCCCAGCCGAGCTGAGCGCGGATGGCGCGTTTCTGTCGGCGCGACTGGATCATCTGCTGGCGCTTGGCGCGGTCGAGCCCGCGCAGGCTCTGGTGCAACGCGCCGGGCCGACCACCAAGACGCTGTTTGCCCGCTGGTTTGATGCCACGCTGCTGACCGGTGACGAAGACCGCGCTTGCGCTGACCTGGTGCGCACGCCCGGGTTGGCCCCATCAGAAGCTGCATTGATTTTCTGCACCGCCCGGCAAGGCGACTGGCGCGCCGCTGCCCTGATGCTGAACACAGCGCTGGTGCTGAACAGCCTGCCCCAGCAAGAGGCCGCGCTGCTGCAACATTTCCTGGATCCCGAAGCCTTTGAGGGCGAGGCCCTGCCCCTGCCCCCTGTGCGCCCCAGCCCCCTGGTGTTCCGCCTGTGGGAGGCCTTGGGCGAACCGCTGCCGACAGCGCCGCTGCCGCGCGCCTTTGCTGTGGCGGATTTGCGCGACATTGTTGGCTGGAAGGCCCGGATCGAGGCCGCAGAACGTCTGGCCCAAACCGCGGCGCTGACAGAAAACCGCCTGCTTGGCATCTATTCCGAGCGCGAACCCGCGGCCTCGGGCGGGATTTGGGATCGCGTTGCAGCGGTGCAGCGTCTGGATCGTGCCGTGACCGCCAAGGATGCCAAAGCCATCGAGCGCAGCCTACCCAACGCCTGGCGCGCCATGCAGGCCGCGCGGCTTGAGGTCCCGTTTGCCCGCTTGTTCGCGCCTCAGCTGGCGGAACTGTCTTTGAGTGAGGAAGCCGCGCGCCTGTCGCAGCAGATCGCGCTTTTGTCCCCAGATTATGAGCAAGCCGCGCAGCGCCAATCCGAACCGGATTTCGCGGCGACCGTGGCGCTTGGCCAGCCTTCGTCGCGCCTGTCGCGCTCAGTTCTGGAACAGGCTGTCGTCAAGGGCTTCAATGCGACAACCCTGCCTGATGATATCACGGCGACGCTGGCGCAGGGCCGTGTGGGCGAGGTTATTCTGGACGCGATGCGCCTGTATGAAAACGCGATGCGCGGCGAAACCAAGGATCTGGTCACCGCGCTGGCCACCTTCCGCAGGCTGGGGCTTGAAGACACAGCGCGCCAGGCCGCCTTGCAGGCCCTTTTGCTGACACGGACCCCATGATGGACGCACACCGATGGATATCCACCTTTCTCGAGGCGCACTCGGCCGAGCTGGGCGCCTCGGAAAACACGCTAATGGCCTATGGGCGCGACCTGATGGATTTTGCCGACTGGAGCGAGGCCCAGGCGCTGTCTCTGGATACGCTGACCCGCACGGATGTTGAATCCTACCTGGTGAATTGCGACGCGCAGGGCCTGGCGCAAGCCACACGAGCGCGCCGCCTGTCAGCGATCAAACAGCTCTATCGGTTTGCTTTTGAGGAGGGCTGGCGTCAGGACAATCCGGCCATTCAGATCCGTGGTCCGGGGCGATCTAAAAAGCTGCCCAAGGTGCTGTCGATCGAGGATGTCGATCGCCTGTTGGACGCCGCGCGCCACACTGGGCGCCACCATGCGGACCGGGTGCGCAACACCTGCCTGATGGAGCTGCTCTATGCCACGGGGATGCGCGTGACCGAGCTGGTCAGCCTGCCCCTGGCGGCCACACAGGGCGATCCGCGCATGTTGCTGGTCCTGGGCAAAGGCGGCAAAGAGCGCATGGTGCCGCTGTCGGGTTCGGCGCGCAAAGCCCTGTCCGATTGGCGGGCCGAGCTGGAGCTCGAGGCGGAGCTGCCCAAGAACAAAGGCAAGCCGCGTTCGAAATACCTGTTTCCGGGGCGCGGCAAGTCCGGGCACCTGACCCGTCATCGGTTCTTTGCGCTGATCAAGGAACTGGCATTCACTGCCGGGGTGCCCGCCGACACCGTGACCCCGCACACCTTACGCCACGCCTTTGCCACGCATCTGTTGGCCAATGGGGCCGATCTGCGTGCAATCCAAACCTTGCTGGGCCATGCGGACATCTCGACCACAGAGATTTACACCCATGTTCTGGATGAACGCCTGAAAGAGCTGGTCCTGACCCATCACCCCCTGGCCCGCGACGCCTAATTGCAGCCGATCAACAGGCTTCTCTTGAATGCGGCCCCGTTGGCCCCCATAACCTAGCAAAACCGCCAAAGATGGAACGACATGGACACGACCACTGTTCTTGACCCTGTACTGGACTCTGCTTTCTGGATCACTGCTGCGGCGATCCTGCTGTTGCTGGTGCTTTCGGGCTTTTTCTCGGGGTCCGAGACCGCGCTGACAGCTGCCTCGCGCGGGAAGTTGCGCGCGCAGGCCGACAAGGGATCGCGCGGGGCGCAGCGTGCGCTGAACATAACCGAGGATAACGAGCGTCTGATTGGCTCGGTCCTGTTGGGCAACAATCTGGTGAACATCTTGGCGGCCTCGTTGGCGACCTCGCTGTTTACCCGCGCCTTTGGCGAAAGCGGCGTGGCACTGGCGACACTGGTGATGACCCTGCTGGTGCTGATCTTTGCCGAGGTGCTGCCCAAGACCTATGCCATCACCAATGCGGAACGCGCGGCGGCCGGGGTCTCGCCTGTTATTCAGGTGGTGATCACGATCTTTGCGCCGGTGGTCAGCGCGGTGCGCCTATTCGTGCGCATGGTGCTGCGCATTTTCGGGGTCAGAACGGACCCGGACAGCCATATCCTGGCCGTACGCGAGGAAATCGCCGGCGCCCTGTATCTGGGCCATTCCGAGGGCGTGGTCGAAAAAGAAGACCGCGACCGTATCCTGGGCGCGCTGGACCTGTCGGATCGCTCGGTCGAGGAGATCATGCTTCACCGCAGCCAGATCGAGATGATCGATGCCGACGAAACGCCCGATAAAATCCTGTCGCAATGTCTGCAAAGCAACCACACGCGCCTGCCTGTCTTTAAGGGCGAACCCGACAACATCGTCGGCGTCGTTCATGCCAAGGATCTGTTGCGCGCGATGCATAAACTGACCTTTGGCGAAACCGGTGGCGATGCCCCTGGGCTGATGGAGCTGCAAAAGTTCGATATTCAGAACGTCGCGATGCCGCCCTACTTTATCCCGGACACCACCACGCTGGACGATCAGATGCGCCAGTTTCTGCGCCGTCGCACCCATTTTGCGCTGGTGGTGGATGAATATGGCAGTCTGGAAGGGTTGATCACGCTGGAGGACATCCTCGAGGAAATCGTGGGCGAGATCACCGATGAATTCGACCCCGACGCCGATCACCCGATCCAGAAAACCAAAGACGGTCATTTCCTGATCGACGGCGCCATGACCATACGCGACCTCAATCGCGCCAAGGACTGGTCCTTGCCGGATGACGAGGCCAACACCGTCGCCGGTCTGGTGATCCACGAGGCACAGATGATCCCCGAAATCGGGCAGGTGTTCAATTTCCACGGTTTCCGGTTCGAGGTCCGCGGCCGCGAAGGCAATCGCGTGACGAAACTGAAGATCAGACTGCAGTAGCTTCCCCTTTTAGTGGATTGTTTTTAATGACAAATGCCATCTTGATTCTCGCGGCTGGTTCCTCGTCTCGGATGGGGGATCAGGACAAGCTGCTTGAGCCCGTAAACGGCGCGGCGTTGTTGACCGTCATGTCTGAACGGGCCTTGGCGACCGGCTGTGCGGTATTTGTCTGTCTGCCAGATCCGGACCATGCGCGCGTCGCAACATTGCCCGAGGGGGCCAAGCCCATTTGGGTGCCTGATGCAGCCGAGGGGATGGGCGCTTCGTTGCGCACCGGCGTCATGGCCCTGCCCGAGGGCACCCGCGCGGTCATGATCCTGCCTGCGGATATGCCTGATCTTACCGCCACCGATCTGGCGACGGTTTGGCGGGCCCATGCGCCCCACGCGATCACGCGCGCCACCAGTGCGACGGGCCAACCCGGCCATCCGGTGATTTTCCCTGAGGACCTGTTTCGCGAGCTGGAAACCCTGCGCGGAGACGAAGGCGCGAAATCCGTTCTGGTGCGCCATCGCCAGCGGCTCGAGCTGGTGCCCCTGCCCGACGATCACGCGATAACTGATCTGGATACGCCCGAGGCCTGGCAGGCCTGGCGCGCCCGGTCTTAGCGCATCAGAACCTTGGCTTCGTGCGCGGCCAGGGTGACTCGCGCCGCCGGGTAGGCGCCCGCGGAATCTTTGTGCTTCAACTCGGGGAACAGCGTGAACAATTCGCCGCGTTGCGCCTGATCCATACCGGCCAGGGTCAGATCCCCGGGTTGGAAGCTCTCGCTCCAGGCGCCATCGCCCATCACCACCTGATGACGCGACATCATGAAATGCACATAGGTGACGTGCGGCATCTGGACCTGCTCGATGCCGTCCATAACCGTCAGCGCAATCGCAGGCACAAAGACCTCTTCTTCGCCAAACCACAGCGCCGCCTTTTTCGAGCACACAAGCATCCGGTGTTGAGGCGAGACCAGCAGATCGCGTTCGGGTTGACCATTGCCCAGGGCGCCCTGGCGAATGCGTACAGGGCGCAGATTGCGGGCCATCGCCAGATCGGGCGCAGACAGGTCCCGAGTTCCGATCCAGTCGATCGGCTGGAACCCGTTGTCCCGCGTCAACACGCGATCGCCCAGGCGCAGCTGCCCGGCGGGCACTTCGCCTCGGATCGTTTTGATCATCGAAAGCGGGGTGAAACAGGGCACATAGTTGATGTTTTCGATGTTCTCGAAGGTCAGGGTCGTGCCGTCCAGCCACTCGACCGTGCCGTTTTCCGGATCGGCATCATAGGTGATGGTCGCGGGGCCGGTGATGTTCAGCGTATCACCAATGGTTTCGGCGTCTTCGCTGCCATCCACATGCATCGTACCACCGCCCGTGGCCGCGACATAGAAGGTATCATCACCATCGCCACCCGTGGCGTGATCGCCCGCGCCAAGGTTCACCGTGTCCTCGCCTGCGTCACCGAGAATACGGTCGTCGCCGTCTTCTCCGTCGATCAGATCATTGCCGTCGCCACCGAAAATACTGTCGTCTTCGGCGCCGCCCAGGATGGTATCGTTCCCGGCGCCTGCTTCGATCCAATCCGCATCCGAACCCCCGGCCCCATCGCCACCATCGACCAAGTCGCCTTCGGGATCGCCCGTATAGGCCGTGTCGATCAGATCATCGCCTGCGGTGCCTTCGACCACGCCATCGCTCGCAGCCAGAGGTATCCCCATCGCGTGCAACTGAGCGGGACTGGACACCAAGCCAGGCGCCACGCCGACCAGGGTCAGGGTCTCGCCATTGCCAAAGCTCAGCAGCGCGTTTCCGTCCCCGTCATCTGTGACCGTCACATCCGCGGTGTCGACCAGGTTGCCATCCGCATCCTGCATATTGGTCAGGTCCAGCAGGTCATTGCCGGTATAGGTCCCATCGCCATTGTCGGTTGGCGCATCAAACCCGGTCACGCTGTCATTGCCCGAGATATAGGCCAGACGAATGGTGTTGGTGCCACTGCCCAGGATCAGATGCTCGACGCTTTCGAAGGTCGCGGTCGAGGTGCCATCCGTCAGGCTGCCACGCCCCTGCACGTCCGAGGTCAGATCGATCACCAGATCCGAGGTGATGCGGCTCAGGTCCAGGACATCGCCGTATACCTCGTCCTGGCCTTCCATTTCGATGGTGTCATTGCCGAAATTGTCTTCTAGAACAATGGTATCGTCGTTGTAGCCGGACCAGATGAAATCGTCGCCGGTGCCGCCTTCCATATAGTCATCGCCAAAGCTGCCGCGCAGCCAGTCGTTGCCCTCGCCACCAAGGATCGTGTCGTTGCCACGATCGCCTTCCAGCCGGTCATCGCCAGCACCGCCTTCGACATAGTCATCGCCGTCATAGCCCTCGAACGAGTCATCCCCCTCGCCGCCATAGCCCACATCGTTGCCGGTATTGCCATACAGATAGTCCGCGCCATCGCCACCGATCAGTGTGTCGTCGTCATCGCCGCCTTCAAGCTGGTCGTTGCCCGCGCCCCCTTCGATGGAATCGTCGCCTGCACCGCCCAGAACGGTGTCATTGCCCTGCCCGGCCTGCACATGGTCATCATCCGAGCCATCCAGCGCATCGCCTGCATCGATCATGTCTCCGTCGGGGTCGCCGACATAGAATTCGCTGATCCAATCATCGCCCGTTGTGCCGCTCACGATATAGTCACGCCCACCCGGAATACCCATCGCGACCAGCGCCGCGCGCGAGTTGATATCGCCCGGATCAATGCCGATCAGGGTCAGGCTCTCTCCGTTCGGGAAGCCCAGAACCGCGTTGCCATCGCCATCATCCCCCAAGGTCACATCGCCGGTATTCACCGGATCGCCACTGCCATCGGTCAGCCCGCTGACATTCAGGACGTCCACACCCGAATAGGTGCCATCCCCATTGTCTGTCGGCCCGGTGAAGCCTTCGACAACGCGCGCACCGCCGCCGTCGCCCAGGATCACCGTGTCATTTCCGTCGCCCAGACCGATCCGCTCGATTTGGGTGAAACCAACCGTGTCCGCCCCATCCGAGACGCTCCCCGCCTGGCTGTCGGCTCCGCTTAGATCCACAGTCAGATCGGCGCTGACACCGCTGGCATCCAGAAGATCGCCGTCAGTTTCACCGGTCGCGCCCCCGATAACTGTGTCATCGCCAAAGCCATCGGACAGGGTGATCGTGTCGTCTCCGCCCTCGCCCAGAACCCAGTCGTTGCCGGCGCCCCCGGTGATGCTGTCATCGCCTTCGCCGCCGAAAACGCCATCATCTCCGGCGTCGCCATCAATCGTATCGTTGCCAAAGCTGCCGTCGATCTGATCGCCGCCCGTGGTGATCACGTCACCATCCGAGGGATCGACATAGCCCAGCCCCATTGTGTCATCTCCGGCCGTGCCGCTGACCAGACCGTCCGAGATCGGGCCATAGACATGTTCGGGGAAAGTCACGTTGAAATGGGTGTTGCCTTCTTCGATGGTGCCGGGATCGATGGACAGATCGCCATCATAGTCCACATCCGTATCGCGATCGATCGCCAGGCTGCCATAGTTGTCATTGGCGTCCGAGCCCGGTGCCATAAACAGCTGCCCCAACGAGGGCGCCCCGGCATCCGCCGAGACCAGCCCTGAGGCATCGAAATTCAGGTAGGTATCGCCAATGCTGCTCAGGTCATCGGGAACCTGGGCATAATCACCGGGCGTTGCGGGTTCGTAAGTGTACAGCGCATTGCCCGCCAGATAGTCAGCCGGGCTGTCGTACACCGTCAGACTGATGATGTCAGATGTCCCGCTGACCTCGCCATTGGCATCAACATTTTCCAGCGTCACCTCGATCACCTGGCCATCGGTGAAAATCTGGGTGCCGCCGGTCAACGATATCTGCCCCGCGCCGTCATTCCCCGCACCGGGCGTGGTGGTGATCGCAGGGTTTTGCACCACATCGATGCCATATATCAGGAAAGAAACGCTCATTTCACCAGCCTCCGGGCGGGAACACGAGGCCGACGCGACGGCACCATCAAAATGGCCGGAATGCGGAAGGTATCTTGCATTTTCGTCTGCCTCATCACTTCACCCCGGTCTGCGCCGGGGACAATACTTCAGCGTCTGTTACACACGTGTTTCCCGGCAAGAATGGGGCGCGATTTGGGCTTTTCTTGTGAAATCTGGCGAAAACAGCCCGATTGTTTCGCCTTTTTCATAAAACTCCATCGACCAAAACCCGACCTGCAAGGCAGAGTTGGGTTCAGATCCCATTAGGCGACAGCCCGACGCCCACAGGATATCCACCCGGTCGAAACCGGATGGACGCTGCAATTTCCATGAAAACTTAGCCGTTGACCAGCAGGCGGGCCTCGTACCCCTTCAGCGAGCGGCGGGCCGAGCTGTAGGCACGGATGCCCTGCTGCGTGGCCAGTTCGGGGAACAGTTCCAGGATCTCCTGACGCTGTTCGTCGCCAATGCCGTTCAGGGTGTAGTCGCCGGGCTGGAAGCTTTCGGTCCAGGCACCGTCTGACAGCACGACCTCGTGGCGGTCAAACATGAAGTGGATGTAGGTGGTGCCCATGACGTCCACATTGTGGATCCCGTCCATCCCGACCAAATGCTTAGCGGCGGCCAGAACTTCGCGCTCTTCAAAGTACAGAGCGGATTTCTGATTGTTCACCAGCACGCGGTGGTTGGGCGAGACCATCATGTCACGCTCGGGCAGACCATTGCCCAGCGAGCCAGCCTTGATCAGAACGGGCTTCAGATGCGTATTGCGCGCCAGTTCCAGACCGGACAGCTGCTTTGCACCGACCCAACGGATTTCCTGAATGCCGTTGTCGCGGGTGATGATCTTGTCACCCTCTTTCAGCTCTTCCACCAGACGCGCGCCTTGCGGGGTCGCGATCACGGTGCCGGGCGTGAAGCAGGGCACGATTTCTTCGATATTTTCGAAGGTCGCGGTGTCGATCACGTTGCCGCTGCCGTCCAGGAATTCGATGGTGCCGTCAAAGCCGTTGCCATCGCTGTCGGTCGTGGTGGTACCGATGCGGCTGTTGCCGCCGGTCAGATGCAGGATGTCCCAGTCATCGCCGGTCGACCCGCCCGAGACATGCTCACCCGGGTTGATGCCATAGATCACGTCGCGATCCGCACCGCCATCAATCACGTCAACGCCGTCGCCACCGGTCAGCGTATCCGCGCCGTCGCCACCGATCAGAGTGTCGTCGCCGTTCCCGCCAACCAACATGTCTTCGTCGATCTGGCCATCCAGATAGTCGTTCCCGCCATCGCCATAAAGGGTGTCATCGTCGTCAGCACCGAAAATGGTGTCGTCACCGCTTTCGCCATGGACCAGATCACGCCCGTTGTCCGGAACCAGGTCCACGTCATCGGGAATGTTCACCGCATCCGGGAAAATCGGGTCCAGACCGGCATAGACGATATCATCGCCCGAGCCCGCATTGATGGTGTCCGAGCCCTCGCCACCGATAATGGTGTCATGGCCGCTGCCACCATCGATCAGGTCAGCGTCAATTCCGCCGTCAATCGAATCCGCGCCGCGCTCGCCCATGATCGTATCGGCATCATCCCCGCCAAAGATCACGTCGCCACCGTCGCCACCTGCGATATAATCGCGGTTGTTGTCCGGATCGGCATCCGCATCATACAAACCAGGATAGCCAAGATCAGGCAGATCGGTGGCATCCGGCGTGGTGTCGTCGCCGTAAATTACGTCGCGGTTGTCTCCGCCTTCGACCACATCGTTGCCGTCGCCGGCATAGATCGTGTCTTCGCCCTCACCTGCGATGATCGTGTCGTCGCCGTCATAGGCCTCGATGATGTCATCATCGGGATCGTTGCCAGGGAAGATGTTGTCATCATTGTCGACAAAATCGCCATCAGGGTCGCCATCATAGGACGTGTCGATCAGATCATCATCGCCCGAGCCCATCACGATACCGTCGCGCACCGGATCTGGATCGTCAGCATCGGTGGTTTCGAAATGCACATCGCTGACATAGACGCGCTGTTCGCCGTCGCCCTCGTTGGCATACATGATTTCAATACGCGAAACCGGGCCTTCGATTTCGACCAGAACCGAGGCCTCGGCATCGGTAGGTTCATAGTTCGAGCCACTGCCGCTGAGTGTATCGCCCAGCGAGTCTGACATCGCTGCCAGGCGTCAGGGTTACAACAACGGGGTTTCCGTCGCCATCAAAGGCGCGCACAGTCACCACGTCCAGCATGCTGGCGCCGGGGCTGGTATACGGGTCTGCACCGGCGTCGATATCAGAGATACGGAAGCTGACATTCTGGACATCATCGCCATAGGCCGCATCGCTGGACGAGAAATCCATCGTCGTGACCGAGGTCTGGTCGATCCCGCCTTCGCCGCCAAGGCCAAGCAGTTTCAGAACCGAGTTGGGATCGAATTCTTCACCGGGTGCGACATAGGTATCGGTGCCCATGACATACGCCTCTGCGCCCTCGTCCACGGGCGTGAAGGAAATGTCGACATTCACACCGCCGGTATCGACGCTCGACGTCGGAGAAACCGCGGAATTTACCGGGCCCAGATCGCCCCAATCCAAAAACAACTCAGCCATAATTACCTCTTTCACCCGCGATCACGTCCATGGGACACCCCATTGCAGACAGTCCGTGCCGCGAAAGCCCTTTTCTGTTCACGCTATCCAAAATGCACGAAGCCAAGCCGACCAGCCCGCAGGGATCCCCGTGGTCAGGTCATACCGGTCCGGCGACATCGTTTCCCCCCGGAAACGGTTGTGTCGCCAATGGCAGCTTCGCATCAGCATGGATGCGCATCGGTTTGCATGGCCGCCCCCGGCCATCAGACTTCGCCCCCCAGTCGGGCTTTGACCCAACATACCCCATGAAATTGGTTTCAAAAAAGAACGGAATTTCACGAAATCGCCCAGATTTCACCAAATTTGCCTTAATCACGAACTGAATTTGCTGCGAATTTGGAAAATATGCAGGGGGAATTATTCGGAAATTTCGCGCTTTTTGACGCCTGCCACACGGATTCAAGGCGTTTTTCTTGTTATGGGCGAAATTCGTGGCTGATTTTCTTGGTTACTTGTTCAATGTTTCGAAACAATGCCACAATTGGGCGGCGTGCCGGGAAGAGGCCATATTTTTGCCTAATTTCCTGCAGACCTGACAATCTTTGTTTTCCGTTACGATCCAATCCCCCGAGAATCAGAGCATTGATGAAAAACTTTAACTGTCTGAATTTTCGGATGTTGCCCAAAGGTCACCGAATCACGTGCTCGTTTCGACGGTCAGAAAGAATCACGCCCCGTTGGCCAGCCCCTGCACATGAATTAAGGCAGCCTGACCATATTCTTCAGCCTCACAAAGCGCGATTCCCGGCCCGATTCTGAGGGCCCAATCCGGCTGATGCTTGAACTTGTCGCGCCTAAGGTGCATTCATGCACAATGTAGCCACTTATTGTATTGTTATTTACTGGTTTTGTGATGTTGCGAATTGCGTTTCTGGGCCTCGTTGCCGTTTTGACCTTCGTTTTGATCCGGGAAAACTATCCCGAGCGCACCCTGCGACGACTATTCCATCAGCCCACGCCAGTCACGGAAACGCGGCACTATCAGCATAGGACGGAGGTCCATGCCCGATTGATGCAGCAAATATCCCCGCACTATCCGGTGACTTTTGCCTTGATTGGGGACTCGCTGATTGAAAACTGGATGACCGAGGCGCCATTCCCCAACAGTCTGAACCTTGGGATTGGGCGAGACACCCTGCGAGGCGTTCAAGCCCGCGCAAATCCCAGCGCCATTCAGCGCATTCCGATTTGGTATTTGGGCGTGGGCGTCAATGACATACTGCGCGGACAAGCCCAAAACGACATAGAAGATAACGCCCGTGCGCTTGCTGAAACCTTTGGCCGCGCGGATCTGCTGATCTGGCGCGCGGTCTTACCTGTCAGCCGGCCCGACTGGACCCCTCTGCATGAACAAAAGCGGCTGTTTCTCAACACCAAAGCGCGCGAGCTTTGTGGGGCGCTGCCAGCATGTATTTTTCTTCCGGCCCCGGATGGGTTTGATGCTCATCCCAGGGTCTGGACCAATGATGGGCTGCATCCAAACGCAACCGGCTATCAGGCTTTGACGCAGCAATTGTCCAACCTGCTGGCCAGCGTCAGCAAAAATTCGTGATCAGGTCCCTGCCCTGACAAGCCACCCTGCCCAGATTTGCGCGAGCACAGCCTGTTCCGGCCTCAGGATCAAAGTCTTGATCAAAGTCTTGGGAAAACAGGTCTCAAAGGTCGGTTGAACCGATCCTCCGTGCCGATCTACCTTGAAGATCAAGGTGGTACCCAAGGCCGGACTCGAACCGGCACGCCTTGCGGCGGGGGATTTTGAATCCCCTGCGTCTACCATTCCGCCACTTGGGCACGTTTCATTCGTCTACCCAACCGTCGCGCCCGCGTCCAGAGCGAAAACGCAATCAATCGCATGTTGACCTCGCGCCCCACGCGTGGCGTAACAGGGCAAACCCGACAGGAGCAAAATGATGATCAGAGGACTGTATAACTGGACCATGTCCTTGGCCGAGCATCCACGTGCTTTGTGGCTGCTGGCGTTCATCTCGTTCATCGAGGCCTCGGTCTTTCCGATCCCCCCAGATGTGCTGATGATTCCGATGATCCTGGCCCGGCCCTCGCGGGCGTGGCTGATCGCGGGGATCGCGCTGGTGGCCTCGGTGGCCGGAGGCCTGTTTGGCTATCTGATTGGCGCACAGTTTTACGACCAGATCGGTCGCCCCATCTTGGAAACGATGGGCAAGGCCGACGCGATGGCCGAGTTCAACACCCGGTTCAACGATTTCGGGTTCTGGCCGGTGTTGATCGCTGGTGTGACCCCCTTCCCGTTCAAAGTCATCACCATCATGTCGGGCTGGACGGGCCTTCCACTGATGACCTTCATCGTGACCTCGATCCTCGCGCGCGGGCTGCGGTTCTTTATCGTGGCGGCCCTGCTGTGGAAGTACGGCGCACCCATTCGTGATTTTATCGAACGCCGTCTGGGCTTGATGTTCTCGCTGTTCGTGATCATTCTGCTAGGCGGCTTCTATGTGGTTAAATACCTATGACACTTGATCGTATCACACTGATTTCATTGGCTTCCGCTGGATCGGCGGGCCTGCTGGGCGGGGCGTTTGTATTCCAGTTCCTGGGCTATGCGCCCTGTCAGATGTGCCTGTGGCAACGTTGGCCACATGGCGCTGCGATCGTGATTGGGATTGTCGCCCTGATGACCGTTCCGAGCAGGGTTCTGGCCTGGTTGGGTGCGTTGGCTGCGGCGGCGACCGGCGCGCTGGGCATCTATCACACCGGCGTTGAACGTGACTGGTGGGAGGGCCCCAGCAGTTGCACCGGTTCCGGCGGGCTGGATGCTGGCAATCTCTTGGCCACGGACGGCCCGGCGCTGGTGATGTGCGATCAGGTCGCCTGGGATCTGTTTGGGATCTCGATGGCCAGCTGGAACGCGCTCGCCTCTTTCGGTCTGATGGCAATCTGGATTCTGGCGGCGCGCGCCAAATCGTAAAGACAAGTCTTAAAGAAAAAGGCCCCCGCAAAGGGGGGCCAGTTTCGCCGCTCAGGCTCAATCATTGGTACCGCTCGGTGTTTTTGCCTGCGGCCTGAGCGTCGTTCGGGGCGAACGAATCCGCCCCGTGACTGATTAGCTGCAACCCGAGGTTGCGCCACATGTGTTGCACTTCATGCAGGTGCCGTTGCGCACCAAAGTGTAGTTTCCGCAGTCGCCACAGGCCTCGCCTTCATAGCCCTGCATCTTGGCTTTGGTGCGCGCATCCATGCTGACGGCGCCCGTACTGACCGAGGTCGTGCTAGACAGCGTCGCGGTGTCACCGATAGTCCCGACGGTTTCGGGAACCAGGGCTTGTAGCGCCGCTTCGGGGTCTGTTCCACCCAGGACCATGCCCCCAGCAGTCTGACCACCCTGCAACACGACCAGCTCTTGCGGCAGACGTTTGCGCAGGTACCCGGTCGAGCTGATCTGCTTGAGCACTTCAAGGCTGCGGTTGGCGGCGGTTTCGCTGAGTTCCTCGACGTTCGAGACCCCTTCTTCGACCCCGCGGCCCAGATCATCAAAGGATGCACCTTCAGGCTTCACATGTGCCAAATCTGTTCGATCCAGATAAGAAACAGCCAGTTCACGGAAGATATAATCCAGGATAGATGTTGCATTTTTGATAGAGTCGTTGCCCTGCACGATGCCCGCGGGCTCGAATTTCGTGAAGGTAAACGCGTCGACGAACTCTTCCAGCGGCACACCATATTGCAGGCCGACCGACACGGCGATGGCGAAGTTATTCATCATCGCGCGGAAGCCAGCACCCTCTTTGTGCATGTCGATGAAGATCTCGCCCAGGCTGCCATCCTCGTATTCGCCGGTGCGCAGATACACTTTGTGCCCGCCAACAACGGCCTTTTGGGTGTACCCTTTGCGGCGTTCCGGCATCTTCTCGCGGTGGCTGCGGACCAGCTCTTTGACCACGACCTTTTCCACGATTTTCTCGGCCAGAACGGCGGCTTTTTCCTGGGTTGATCCGCTCTCCAGAACCTCGGCGGCCTCGTCGTCATCCTCGATCAGCGCGGCGGCCAAAGGCTGCGACAGTTTCGAGCCATCACGGTACAAAGCATTCGCTTTGATACCCATCTGCCAGGACCGTTCATAGGCAGCTTGACAATCCTCGATTGTAGCGTCGTTAGGCATGTTGATGGTTTTGGAAATCGCCCCCGAGATGAACGACTGCGCCGCCGCCATCATGTCGATATGGCTGTTCACCGACAGGAAGCGTTTACCTTTCTTACCGCAGGGGTTGGCGCAATCGAAGATCGCATAGTGCTTGGCGTCCAAATGCGGCGCGCCCTCCAGGGTCATGGTGCCACAAACGTGGTCATTCGCGGCCTCGATGTCGGCCTTGGAGTACCCCAGGTGACGCAGCAGATCGAAGGTCGGGTCATTCAGCTGCGCGGCCGAGATTTTCAGCACGTTCTGGCAGAACTCTTCTCCCAGGGTCCACTGGTTGAACACGAAACGGATGTCAAAGGCGCTGCCCAGGGCCTCTTCGACCTTGTTCAGCTCGTTTTCGGTGAACCCGTGTTGCATCAGAGTGGAATGGTTGATCCCCGGCGCGTTGCCGATGGTGCCATGGCCCACGGCGTAGCTGACGATTTCTTCGATCTGAGCGCTGGAATAGCCCAGTTTTTCCAGAGCAGCCGGAACCGAGCGGTTGATGATCTTGAAATAGCCACCCCCGGCCAGTTTCTTGAACTTGACCAGCGCGAAATCGGGCTCAATCCCGGTGGTGTCACAATCCATCACCAGGCCAATGGTGCCGGTGGGCGCGATCACGCTGACCTGAGCGTTGCGATAGCCGTTGGCCTCGCCCAGCTTCAGCGCCTCGTCCCAGGCGGTCATGGCCAGCTCGGCCAGGCGCTGATCGGGCACGTTGGACAGGTCCAGCGGCACGGGTTTCACGTCCAGCCCTTCATAGCCTTCGGTGGCGCCATAGGCGGCGGTGCGGTGGTTGCGAATGACCCGCAGCATGTGGTCCTTGTTGCGCGCATAGCCATCGAACGGGCCCAGCTCGCCTGCGATCTCGGCCGAGGTCGCGTAGGCCACACCGGTCATGATCGCGGTCAGGGCCGCGCCAAGCGCCCTGCCCTCGATACTGTCATAGCCAAAGCCCATGTTCATCAGCAGACCGCCGATATTGGCATAGCCCAGACCCAGCGTACGGAAGTCATAGGACAGCTGCGCGATCTCTTTGGACGGGAACTGCGCCATCATCACGCTGATTTCCAGCGTCACGGTCCACAGGCGGGTGGCGTGCATGTAATCCTCGGCCTGGAACTCGCCATCCTTGAGGAAGGTCAGCAGGTTCATCGAGGCCAGGTTACAGGCGGTGTCGTCCAGGAACATGTATTCGGAACAGGGGTTCGAGCCACGGATCGCGCCGTCCTCGGGGCATGTGTGCCAGGCGTTGACGGTGTCGTGGAACTGAATGCCCGGATCAGCGCAGGCCCAGGCGGCATGGCCGATGTCTTCCCACAGATCGCGGGCTTTGACGGTCTTGGCGACGGCGCCGTCGGTGCGACGCAGCAGCTCCCAGTCGGCATCGTCTTTTACGGCCTTCAGGAAGGCGTCTGTCACCCGGACTGAGTTGTTCGAGTTCTGGCCCGACACGGACGCATAGGCCTCGGAATCCCAATCGGTGTCATAGGTGGGGAATTCGATGCTGTCATAGCCCTGACGCGCGTAGTCCAGCACGCGTTTCACATAGGTTTCAGGGATTTGCACCTTGCGCGCGCTGCGGATCGCGGTTTTCAGCGTAGCGTTTTTGGCGGGGTCCACTGCGTCTTCGGTGCTGCCATCCCATTCACGGATCGCGCCGAAAATCTCGTTCAGGCGTTCCTCGTGCATTTTGGACCCGGCAACGATGCTGGCGACCTTCTGCTCTTCCTTGACCTTCCAGTTCACGAATTCTTCGATATCGGGGTGATCGACGTCACAGATCACCATCTTGGCCGCACGACGGGTGGTGCCGCCCGATTTGATCGCGCCAGCCGCGCGGTCACCGATCTTCAGGAACCCCATCAGACCCGAGGATTTACCACCGCCCGACAGGGGCTCGTCCGCCGCCCGCAAGGACGAGAAGTTGGTGCCCGTCCCCGAACCATATTTGAACAGACGTGCCTCGCGGACCCACAGGTCCATGATGCCACCGTCGCCCACCAGGTCATCAGCAACCGACTGGATGAAACAGGCGTGGGGCTGCGGGTGTTCATAGGCGCTGGCGGATTTCGTCAGCTCTTTGGTCTGGTAATCAACATAGTAGTGCCCCTGCGACGGGCCATCGATGCCATAGGCCCAGTGCAGGCCGGTGTTGAACCACTGGGGCGAGTTCGGCGCGGCCTTTTGCGTGGCCAGCATGAAGCGCATTTCGTCATAATAAGCGCGCGCGTCTTCCTCGGAGGAAAAATAGCCGCCCTTCCAGCCCCAATAGGCCCAGGCGCCCGCCAGACGATCGAACACCTGCTTGGCGCTGGTTTCGCCGGTTTTTTCGGTGGATTTGGCCGCCGGGACCGAGCGCCACAGGAACTCGGGCACGCCCTTTTCCTTGACCTTCTTCAGTTTGACCGGCACGCCAGCCTTGCGGAAATACTTCTGTGCAATCACGTCCGAAGCCACCTGGCTCCAGCTTTGCGGCACTTCGACCTCGTCCAGACGGAACACGATGGAACCGTCGGGGTTGCGGATTTCGGACGCTGTGGTCACGAAATCCAGCTCTGCATATGCGTCCTGCCCGGCCTTGGTGAATTTTCTTTCGATCTTCATGTGCGCTGCCCCATACTTCAGCATTCAATCCCTGCCAGCTGCCGATTGACCCTGCGGTTCTGATCGAGCGATGCGCAGAGGCAAACCTTCGGCACCCCGGTCCCATAACCAGGTTGCTACGGGCCCGTATGGCCCTGATGTTCGAAGCTATCGTCCCTGCGCTACCGCCACTATATCTTGTGCGTTATCCGGCTGGCCTCCACAATCTGACGTATGATCCTCTATAGGGTCAACGGATTTTTTTACGAAAATTTTGGGATTTGGGTGTTGACCAACATTGGCCGCGCCATCGGAGTGATTCAATAGGTTAACGGTCCTGGAATGCGCCCTGTGGGCATCTCTGTGGAAAGGATTGATTTTTCCTTGGATCCGGCTGGGTTAGCCGACGACACTATGGCACTGCCTGAGCTATGCGGCGGCGCAGAAAGGATTTTTTGCAAGTGCAAAGGAAATTTTGTGCTTTTCCAAAGGTCACTACCATATCTGGTATTCAGCCCGAATCGAACACGCAAAATGCCCGTTTGTCAGGCAGGCAGACTGTCACTGATACACAGCAACGTTTCATATTTATGAAGAGAGAAGTGGTCGGGGCGGCGAGATTCGAACTCACGACCCCCTGTACCCAAAACAGGTGCGCTACCAGACTGCGCTACGCCCCGGACCGTTCGCTTCACATAACGACCTCAGCGCGGATTGAAAAGGCAAAAAAGGCGTTTGAGGCTGATCTTATCGACAGGGCCAAACAGCACGATCGCGTGCGACACTTGGGTGCTGCATCTGACTGCCAACAGTGATGCCCAAACGTTCGGCCATACCCCCATTCAGCTCAAGCACAAACTGCACACCAGAGCCTCCGCGGATTGGAGTTTCATCCAGCGGCACCGCCTTGTGGTGAATATGGCGCACGGTCCCTGTCGCATCCATGAAAATCATATCCAGCGGGATCAGCGTATTGCGCATCCAAAACGCGACCCGTTGCGCGCGCGGATATACAAACAGCATGCCAGCCATGCGCGGCATGCTTTCACGGTGCATCAGCCCGACCGAACGCTCGCGCATTGTATCGGCCACCTCGACCGAGAAACGCGCCTGCCCCCAATCGCCCTTCAAAGCGACAGCATCAGTTCTGCACTCTGCCCACACACATGCAGGCCACATCACGAGGAAAAGGGCAGTGCCTATGTACCGCCCCATCCGTGTCATGCGTCGTCAGTAAGCTTTAGTGCAGATTCCCAGGCCAGGATTTCTGTCGCCATCCGGCCGCGCTGGCCTTCGATGACGCGAAGCCCAATGGCCTCGCCTGGTTGTAGGTCTGCCAGGCCAGAGCGGCGCAGCACTTCGATGTGCACGAACACGTCTTCGGGTCGCCCGAAAACGTTGGCAAAGCCAAAGCCTTTGCCCTTGTCGAACCATTTCACCCGCCCCGGTTCCAGAGGCGCGTTGCGCATCACTTCGGGATCGATGTCTTCGAAATCCGCCAAGGCGGTTCCGTCCGACACGGCTGGTGGTTCGATCACATAGACCTCTGTGGCCTGTACACCGCGACCGGTTTCCTGAACCGATATCTCGATATACGCGCCATCCGCCACCGAGCTTTGCCCGAAATTGCGCAATACATTAGCGTGCAGCAGAATATCAGGCCCGCCGCCATCGGCGACTACAAAACCAAACCCCTTTACAGGGTCAAACCATTTAACGTGCCCGTGTACCCTGCGTTCGCCGTCTTCTTCAGTCTTCACAGCGTTGGTACCCAAATGAACGTCATCCCCGACACAGTCATGATACAATTGGTGCGGCTTGTGCAAGTCGAAAATTTTCATTTTTTCAAACGCTTGCATTTCACGTTACGCGAGTATCAGGGGTTCAACCGCGTTACATTCCACGCCATTTCGGGCGTTTCACGTCGCCATTGGAAACGATCGTGAAGACGGAACGCACCATCTGCCCAGAATTCAATCTCAATTGGCGTGATTCTGAAACCTCCCCAAAAGGATGGACGATCCGGGTTTGGTCCTTGTTTTGCGGTCACTTTTGCAACCTCTGCCATAAGTGCGCCACGCGAAGACAACGGTTGCGATTGTTTTGAGGCCCAGGCGCCCAGTCTGCTTTTCAACGAGCGCGAGCGAAAATAGGAATCCGCCTGCTCTCCGTCCTCTTTCGTGACGGTGCCACGGACGCGAATCTGACGCCGCAGCGACTTCCAATGCATGACAAAAGCAGCCGTTCCGGCCTGCGAAATCTCGGTCGCTTTCGCGCTTTCGTAGTTTGTGTAGAAAACAAAAGCTGAATCTTCGATGTCTTTTAGCAAAACCATTCGCGCATTCGGCATGCCCTGTTGATCAACCGTGGACAATGCGATGGCGTTTGGATCATTGATTTCTGTCTTTTCGGCCTCGGCCAGCCAGTCGCGCGCAATCTGGAACGGGTCGTCCCCTGCGAAAATTCCGGTTCTGTCAGTCATGATTCTCTCAGTGTTCTCTTTTGGCCAGCACGAAGGTGTTCGCCCACGCAACAGTAGTCCTCTGGCGGATACGGGCAAGCCTGCACTTGATGCTACACGATCAATCCCCTAAAGCACATTTAACCAGTCAAGCACGTCGGGGAACGAGATATGTCAAATCAACTGATGGCCGGAAAACGCGGTGTGATCATGGGGCTTGCCAATGACAAGTCGATCGCCTGGGGGATCGCCAAGGCCTGTGCAGACGCAGGGGCCGAGATGGCCTTTACCTATATGGGCGATGCGTTTCGCAAACGGGTGGTCCCATTGGCCGAGCAGTTGGGAGTGGAAACGCTGATCGATTGCGATGTGTCGGATCCGGCCTCGCTGGATGCGGCCTTTGCCCAGATCGAGGAAAAATTCGGTAAGATCGATTTCCTGGTCCACGCCATCGGCTTTTCCGACAAGAACGAGCTGCGCGGCCGCTACGTGGACACCAGCCGCGACAACTTCCTGATGACCATGGATATCAGCTGCTACAGCTTCACCACTGTGATGCAGCGCGCCGAGAAAATCATGAACGAAGGTGGCAGCGCCCTGACCCTGACCTATTACGGGGCCGAGCAGGTGATGCCGCACTATAACGTCATGGGTGTGGCCAAGGCCGCGCTGGAGGCCTCGGTGAAATACCTGGCCGAGGATCTGGGCAAGGACGGCATCCGCGTCAACGCGATCAGCGCCGGCCCGATCAAGACCCTGGCCGCCAGCGGCATCGGGGACTTCCGCTATATCCTGAAATGGAACGAGCTGAACTCGCCCCTGCGCCGCAACGTGACCATTGATGATGTGGGCAAATCGGCCCTGTACCTGCTGTCCGATCTGGGCAGCGGCGTGACCGGGGAAAACCTGCACGTGGACGCGGGCTATCACGTGGTCGGCATGAAAGCCGTGGACGCCCCTGACATCGACGCGGTGACCGGGCGCAAGTAAGCACGGCCGCAGACATCACGAAAACACCGGTCGGGCCGCCCTGACCGGTGTTTTTCTTTGCGCAGCCCCTTTTCGGAACGGCTGAATTGGGGCTATCACTTGCTGAACCGCTTGGACAAAGGACACATCATGGCCGAGACTCGCCTGCCCCACGAAAAAGGGTTCCACATCAGCTGGGATCAGATTCACCGCGACAGCCGTGCCTTGGCCTGGCGTCTGGATGGGCAAGGACCGGACAATGGCGCGTGGAAGGCCATCGTCGCCATCACTCGCGGCGGCATGGCCCCGGCCATGATCATCGCGCGCGAGCTGGACATCCGCACCATCGATACGATCAGCGTCAAATCCTACAATCATCAAGCGCAGATGGAGGCTCAGATACTGAAGGCCCCGGATGCCGAGCTGATGGGCGATGGCACCGGCATTCTGGTCATCGATGATCTGGTCGACAGCGGGAAAACGCTGGAGCTGGTACGTAAGATGTATCCCAAGGCCCATTTCGGAACTGTCTATGCAAAGCCCAAAGGTCGCCCTCAGGTTGACACTTTTATCACCGAAGTAAGCCAGGATACCTGGATCTTTTTCCCGTGGGATATGGCATTGCAATATGTGGAACCGTACCGAGGCACAGACTAGACAGCGCAACATGAACCGGATGGTTACGCCATGAGCAGCGACACCATCCGGGAAAAGCTGATTGGCGGGACCTCGCCAAACGAGCGCGCGCCCAAGTTCTATTCTTTGGAACTGATGCGGTTCATCTGCGCCTTTTCGATCGTCTGGGGCCATCTGGGCGCCCCCTATGCCATCGTCGCCTATGCTGGTCTGAACGCCTTTATTATTCTCAGCGTTGCGCTTAGCACCCGCGCCGCCACCCGGCAGGATTTCGGCAGCTTCATGACGCGCCGTATCATCCGCATCTTTATCCCCTGGCTGGTCTGGTGCGGCTTTTATCTGTTCTTTCGTGGGCTGCGGGATGGCTGGCACACCATGTTCGTCCTGACTGATCCGGCGTGGCTGCTGATCGGGCCGGAAATCCATCTTTGGTTCCTGCCCTTCATCCTGATCTCGGCCCCGTTTGCCTATATGGCGATGCATCTGCCTCATGGGCGCATCTTCGGAGGCATCCTGGTGGTGATTGCGCTGCCGCTGTCCTGTGGGGTGTACTATGTCGAGCGGCTCGAGCTGCTGGACGCGCCCTGGACCCAATGGTGCTTTGCGCTGCCGCCCCTGTTTTACGCCGTGATCCGGGTCTCGGGTCGCCGCTGGGGGCCTGCCTTTATCCTGTTGGGCACGCTGATCGGCATGACCTGGCTGGGCCATCCCGAGCCCGCATGGTTCCTGCTGCTGGCCGCTGCGGTGTTCGAGATCTTCCTGCGCATCGACAGAATCGGGGCCTGGGCGCAACCGCTTGGGGACTCGGCCTTTGGCATCTACCTGCTGCACCCGTTCTTTGTGGTGGTCGTCGCGCGGTTCATGCCCCCCAGCGGCAACAACGCCTTTTTCGCCGAAACCGTGTTCCTGGCATCTTGGGCGGGCAGCTATGCCTTGTTGCGCATGGGGCAGTTTGTCACCGCCAAGGTCAGCCCAAAACGATCGGCGCGCACCGTGTGACATCGGGTGCGTGACTCGGGGCTTGCTCCGCCCGCGCGGGCGCATATCCTGCCAGCGTCCTGGAACCGGAGCCTGTCATGAGTTTGTCCCGCACCGCTGCCACCTTTCCTCCGCCTGTGATGGAGGCCCGCCGCTGGATCGCGGGCGTTGACTTCCCGGCCGAGCGTCCCTTGATCAATGTCAGTCAGGCCGCCCCGGTCGATCCGCCGCCGGATGCGTTGCGCCAGCATATCGCGCAAACCGCGCTAAATCTGGACAGCGCGCACCTGTATGGCCCGGTTCTGGGCCTGCCCGAATTGCGCGCCGAGGTGGCCAGCAAGTTCAGCGCCGCATATGGCGGACAGATCAGCGACAGCAATGTCTGTATCACCGCCGGCTGCAATCAGGCTTTTTGCGCGGCGATGATGACGCTGACCACCGAGGGGGACGAGGTGATCCTGCCCACGCCCTATTACTTTAATCACAAGATGTGGCTGGACATGACCGGGGTGCGCTGTGTCGACCTGCCCACCGGGCACGGGCTGTTGCCTGACCCGGATCTGGCCCGCGCGATGATCACCGAGCGCACCCGCGCCATCGTGCTGGTGACGCCGAACAACCCCGCGGGCGTGGAATATCCCGCCGATCTGGTTGCCGCCTTTCGCGACGTGGCCCGCGCGGCCGGTATTGCCCTGATCATAGACGAAACCTATCGCGATTTTCACAGCCAAAGCGGTGCGCCGCATGAGCTGTTCACCGATCCTGATTGGGGCGACACGGTGATCCAGCTGTATTCGTTTTCCAAGGCCTATCGGCTGACTGGCCATCGGGTGGGCGCGATGATCGCGCATCCGGATCGGCTGGCGCAGGTCGAGAAATTCCTCGATACCGTCACCATCTGCCCCAACCAGTTGGCGCAGCACGCCGCGCTGTGGGGGATGCAGAACCTGGATCAATGGCTGGCCGGAGAACGCGCCGAGATCCTGGATCGGCGCGCCGCGATCGAAGAGGGCTTTCCCAAGCTGGCCCTCAAAGGATGGGAGCTGTTGGGCGTGGGCGCTTATTTCGCCTATGTCGAGCACCCGTTCCGGCGGTCCTCGCTGCAACTGGCCCAGGACATGGTGCAAGAGGCCGGCGTTCTGGCCCTGCCCGGCACCATGTTCATGCCCCCTGATGACCCCGCCGGGGAACGCCAGCTGCGGATTGCCTTTGCCAATATTGATCGCGCGGGCATCAACACCTTGTTTGACCGGCTTGCGGGCCTTGCCCCCCGCAAGGTCTCGTCGTAGACACGGGCGGACGAATTCAATTCACCCGGTGATAAGGGACGCTCATGGCTAAAGGCGCTACTTCGAAAATCTTTGTCTGGATTCTGTTGGGTCTGCTGATCGTGGGCCTTGCGGGGTTTGGCGCCACCAGCCTGTCGGGAAATGCGCGCTCGATCGGCGCTGTCGGTGACGAGAAGATCACCATCCAGGAATATGCGCGCGCGCTTCAGGACGAGCTGCGCGCCATTCAGGCCCAGACCGGGCAAAGCATCACCTTTGAACAGGCGGTGGCCTTTGGGCTGGACCGCTCGGTTCTGGGGCGTCTGATCGGAGCCGCCGCGCTGGACAACGAAGCGCGCAGCATTGGCCTGTCGATGGGCGATGAAAACCTGCGCCGCCAGATCGTCGAGATCCCCTCGTTCCAGGGGGGCGATGGCCAGTTCGACCGCGAGGCCTATCGTTTTGCGCTGAACCAGGCCGGTCTGACCGAAGCCGAGTTCGAAGAGGAAATGCGGGACGAGGCCGCCCGCAGCCTATTGCAAGGCGCGCTGATAACGGGCGTCACCATGCCCGACGCCTACACCGACACGCTGCTGGGATATTACGCCGAACGGCGCAGCTTTACCTGGGCCGTGCTGAATCGCGAGGCGCTGGAAACCCCGATTCCCGCCCCCACCCCGGATCAGCTGGCCGCGTATCATCAGGATAACGCTGCTCAATTCACCAGCCCGGCGATCAAACAGCTGACCTATGTCTGGCTCTCGCCGGATATGGTGATCGATCAGGTTGACGTGGACGAGGCCGCGATCCGCGAACAATATGACTCCAACCTGGCCACCTATATGCGCCCCGAGCGCCGTCTGGTGGAACGCCTGGCCTTCTCGGATGACGAGGCTGCACTGGCCGCCAAGGCACAGATCGAAACCGGCGACGTGACCTTCGAGGATCTGGTGACCGACCGTGGTCTGGACCTGACAGATGTGGATCTGGGTGATGTGGTCAAAGACGATCTGGGTGCCGCTGGTGGGGCCGTATTCAACGCCTCGGTTGGGGATGTTGTGGGCCCGTTCGACAGCAACCTTGGCCCGGCCCTGTTCCGCGTGAACGGTATTCTGGCCGCCAAGGAAACCCCTTACGAGGATGCGCGCGACGCCATCCGTATCGAACTGGCCGCTGATCGCGCGCGCCGCATGGTCGACAGCCAGTCCGAAGCGATCGACGATCTGCTGGCCGGGGGCGCCACCTTGGAAGAACTGGTCGACGAAGCTGGGATGCAACTGGCCACGATGGATTGGCATGACGACGCCGAGGACCGGATCAACGGCTATGCCGCCTTCCGCAACGCCGCCGAAGCCGTCAGCGACGGGGATTACCCTGAACTGATCCGTCTGGATGACGGCGGTCTGGCGGCCCTGCGCCTGGAGGGCGAGGTCGCCCCTGCCCTGATCCCGCTGGACGATGTCCGCGACGAGGTTACCGCCGCCTGGTTCGCCGCCGAAACCACCAAGGCCCTGAACGCCCGTGCCGAGGACCTTGTCCAAGAGTTGTCCAGCTCTGATGATATGGCCGCGTTGGGCCTGACCGCGCGGATCGAAACGGCCCTGACCCGCAACGAATTCATCAGTGGTGCGCCCAATGGATTCCTGGCGCGGGTGTTCGAATTGACCCAGGACCAGGCCGTGGTGATCTCCGATGCCACCACCGTTGCCATCGTGCAGCTGAACGACATCCTGCCCCCCGATCTGGAGGACCCCGAGGTCAGCGCTTTGGCGGCCTCGCTGGATCAGGAAATCAATGCCTCGCTGGCGCAAGACCTTTACGCTGCCTATGCCCGCAACATTCAGGACACCGCTGGGATCAGCCTCGATCAGGCTGCAATCAACGCTGTGCACAGCAATCTCCAGTAAGGACCGGATACCGTGGAACTGACGCCGACTTTTGATGATTTCGCCAAGGATTACGAGGCGGGGAAAAACCGGGTGGTCTATGCGCGCCTCGCGGCGGATCTGGATACGCCCGTGTCGCTGATGCTGAAGCTTTCGGGCGCGCAAAAAGACGCCTTCATGCTGGAATCGGTGACCGGGGGCGAAGTGCGCGGCCGCTACTCGATCATCGGGATGAAGCCCGACCTGATCTGGAAATGCGACGGCACGACCAGCGCGCTGAACCGTCAGGCGCGCTTTGATCCCGAGGCTTTCGAGCCGTGCCAGGATGACCCGCTGACCGCCCTGCGTGGGCTGATCGCGGAAACCAAGATCGACCTGCCCGCCGACCTGCCCGCCGCCAGCGCGGGCCTGTTTGGGTATCTGGGCTATGACATGATCCGACTGGTGGAGCATCTGCCCGATGTGAACCCCGATCCGCTGGGCCTGCCGGATGCGCTGATGCTGCGCCCTTCGGTCGTGGCGGTGCTGGACGGGGTCAAAGGCGAAGTCACCGTGGTGTCGCCCGCCTGGGTCAACGATGGTTTGTCCGCCCGCGCGGCCTATGCGCAGGCGGCCGAACGTGTGATGGATGCGGTGCGTGATCTGGAACGCGCCATGCCCCAGGCCAGCCGTGATCTGGGCGAGGCCCATGACGCCGGTGCGCCCACAAGCAATTTCACCAAGGCCGGGTATATGGAGGCCGTCGAGGCCGCCAAGGAATACATCCGCGCGGGCGATATTTTCCAGGTGGTGCCCTCGCAGCGCTGGACGCAGAATTTCCCGCTGCCGCCGTTTTCTCTGTACCGCTCGCTGCGCCGGACCAACCCGTCGCCCTTTATGTTCTATTTCAACTTTGGTGGTTTCCAGGTGATCGGGGCCAGCCCCGAAATTCTGGTGCGAGTTTTTGATCGCCAGGTCACCATTCGCCCCATCGCCGGCACCCGCCCGCGCGGGCAAACCCCCGCCGAGGACAAGGCGCTGGAAGAGGACCTGCTGGCCGATCAAAAGGAACTGGCCGAGCACCTGATGCTGCTGGATCTGGGCCGCAACGACACGGGCAAGGTCAGCAAAATCGGCACCGTGCGCCCGACCGAAGAGTTTATCATCGAGCGCTACAGCCACGTGATGCATATTGTCTCGAACGTGGTGGGGGAACTGGCTGAGGATCAAGACGCGCTGAGCGCCTTTTTCGCGGGGATGCCTGCCGGGACTGTGTCTGGTGCGCCCAAGGTGCGCGCGATGGAGATCATTGACGAGCTCGAGCCCGAGAAGCGTGGTGTTTATGGCGGGGGCTGCGGATATTTCAGCGCCAATGGTGACATGGACATGTGTATCGCCCTGCGCACCGCGATCGTAAAAGATCAGAAACTGTATATCCAGGCGGGTGGCGGAGTCGTGTATGACTCGGTGCCCGAAGCCGAGTATATGGAGACCGTGCACAAGTCCAACGCCATCCGGCGCGCCGCTGCGGATGCCGCCCGGTTCACCGGTAACGGCAACAGTTGATACGGATGTAATCCGGCGGAGCGCGCCAAGGCGCGCGCTGGATATCTCGGCCTGACGGCCTCGGGATTGGTGGTGTCCTTGAGGCGCAGCAGAAAATGGGGAAGGACGAACAAGCCGTGACGCGGGTAATCCTGTTCAACAAACCCTTCAACGTTTTGTCGCAGTTCACTGACAAGGGCAATGAGGGGTCAGATCGCAAGACCTTATCCGAGTTCATCGACGTGCCGGGGGTCTATGCTGCTGGGCGGCTGGACCGGGACAGCGAAGGGTTGTTGGTTCTGACGGACAACGGGCGCTTACAGGCCCGCATTGCCAACCCGCGCAACAAGATGGCCAAGACCTATTGGGCGCAGCTCGAAGGCGAGGTCACAGACGCGGCGCTACAAAGCTTGCAACAGGGGGTGTCTCTGAAGGATGGTAAGACGCGCCCGGCCAAGGCGCGCCGTATGTCAGAGCCCGCGGGTTTGTGGCCGCGCGTGCCGCCTGTGCGCTATCGCAAATCTGTGCCCGATTGCTGGATCGAGCTGACGCTAAGCGAAGGGCGCAACCGTCAGGTGCGCCGGATGACAGCCGCGGTGGGCTTTCCCACGTTGCGGCTGATCCGCTATCGCATTGGCGACTGGACACTGGCCGGGCTGGACAGCGGGCGCTGGCGCGACGCCTAGTTCTGGGTTTCCAGCAGCAGGGCAGAGATCGGGGCCAGTGCGACGCTGCTGGCGCGATCCTGCAATCCCCACAATAACAGGGCCGAGATTGTATCCGCCCGCATTCGGCCCAACATGATCACGCCGTCCTCTTCCTGGCGGGCTTTGAACGCGGCCTGATCCAGAAAGCGACGGATGATCGAAGCGTTCTGTCCCTTGGCATCGAAATCGCGGAACACGGTGGCCGAGGGCACGCCGTCTTGAGCCGCCAGTTTTTGTGCGGTGTTCAGCCCCTTGGGAAACAGCACCAGCCCGTGCCCGGTTTCGGCCAGAATGGCGGCGGTTTGATCGCTGACGGCTTTGTCGGATTGCAGCCCGGACTGATCGCCTTCGATCACGGCAACCGCGCCCGGCATCTGCGCCAGGGCGGCCCGCATCAGGGTTTCGGTGTCGCTGGCCGTCGCCCCCTGAGGCATGTCGATTTTGGCCATGACCTCGAACCCGGCAGCGCGGTACATATCGGTGCGTGCCTGCGCGTTGGGCGACAGCGGATTCACGGCAACGCTCAGCGGATAAGGGAAGGCCGACAGGGCCTCGGGACCGATCGTGCCGGCCTCGTCATCCAGCAGAATGATCGACATCAGCGGCTTGGACTCAGGGTTATCAAAGGAGGCTGCGTTGGCCTGGATCGGAGGTTTGGGCTCAGCGGGTGGGGCGGCGGCAACCTCGGGTTCGGGCTCTTTTTTATCGGTGAAGGTGCCGACCGGCGTGCCAATCTGCGGGCGATTTTGCGCCGGATCTGTCGGGGTTGGATCGGTGACCGAGGGCAAGGGATCTGCGCGTTTCGCCGGTGTAGGCGGCGTGTCGGCCTCGGCCGCGGGGCTGGCATCAATGGGTTCAGCTTGATCCTGCGGAAAGGCGGTTTGCTCGGCTGATGGCGCGGTGGGCTGCGCCGGATCGGTCGAGATTTTGCCCTCTTCCTGAGCGGATAATTCGGGCTGTTCCACCTCGGTGGTGACAACGGGCGTTGGGGCGCTGCTGCCCGCAGGCGTTGAGGCGCCATCGACATTCGGTGCGCTTAGCGATCCCTCGGGGCTGCCCGTTTCCGGACGGGCGGCGGTTTCGGTCGCAGCGGCATCCACCGGGGTTTCCGCGCTGTCGGCCTCTTGGATCATGGGGGCGTCGCCTGGTTGGGGCTGCGCATCCGCCGCATCGGGCAGTTGCGGCGCGGTATCTTCGCGTTCGCCCTGAAAATCCGATCCGGCAGGAACTTCGACCGCTTCGGCCTCGGGGGCCGGCACGGATGTGGGCATTTGCGTCAGCGAAAACACGCTGACCCCGGCCCCTGCCACCACCAAGCCGGTAACGAATCCTCGGAATACGCCCATAGCCACTGCTTTGTCCTCTTGTTCTTTTCGTCTCTTTGTCGCGATTGGCCCCCTGCCCCCTTGACGCTGTGGGCCAACCCTGAACAAGTATACCGCGACCAAGGGAGGGGCCTCTAGCCCCCAAAACACATGACCTGTATGAAAAGACCGCGCTGATGCTGCTTCTGATCGATAACTACGACAGTTTCACCTATAACCTCGTGCATTATTTAGGCGAATTGGGCGCCGATGTTGTCGTGCGCCGCAATGACGCGCTGGATGTTCAGGCCGCCATGGCGATGAATCCGGCGGGGATCCTGCTGTCGCCCGGCCCTTGTGATCCGGATCAGGCGGGGATCTGTCTGGCGCTGACGCAGGCCGCCGCCGAAACCAAGACCCCGCTGATGGGCGTGTGCCTGGGCCACCAGACGATTGGTCAGGCCTTTGGCGGCAATGTTGTCCGCTGCCACGAGATTGTGCATGGCAAGATGGGTCAGATGCATCACACCGGCAAAGGCGTGTTCGAAGGCCTGCCCTCGCCGTTCGAGGCCACGCGCTATCACTCGCTGGTGGTTGATCGCGACACCCTGCCCGATTGCCTGGAGGTCACGGCCGAGCTGGAAGACGGCACCATCATGGGCCTGCAACACCGTACGCTGCCCATTCATGGCGTGCAGTTCCATCCTGAATCCATCCGGTCCGAACATGGTCACCAGATGCTGCAAAACTTCCTGAACGTAATGAAAGTCCCCGCATGAGCGACGCGATGAAACCCCTGATTTTTGCCGCCTCCGAAGGTCCGCTGTCGCGTGCCCAGGCCGAGGCCGCCTTTGCCGAGCTGTTCGAAGGCAATGCCACCTCCGCCCAAATCGGCGGGCTGTTGATGGCGATGCGCGCGCGCGGTGAATCCGTGGCCGAATATGCAGCTGCGGCTGCGGTAATGCGCGCCAAATGCCTGCCCGTTCAGGCCCCCGAAGGCGCGATGGACATCGTCGGCACAGGTGGTGACGGGATGGGCACGCTGAATATCTCGACCGCGACGGCCTTTGTGGTGGCTGGCGCGGGCGTGCCCGTGGCCAAACACGGCAATCGTAACCTCAGCTCGAAATCCGGGGCCGCAGATGCCTTGGGCCAGATGGGCATTGATGTGATGGTTGGCGCGGACGTGGTGGAAAAAGGGATCGCCGAGGCCGGGATTGGCTTTATGATGGCCCCGATGCATCACCCGGCGATGAAATTCGTGATGCCCGTGCGGACCGAGCTGGGCTGCAAGACCATCTTTAACATCCTGGGCCCGTTGACCAACCCGGCGGGTGTCAAACGCCAGCTGACCGGGGCCTTTGCGCCTGATCTGATCTTTCCCATGGCTGAAACGCTGCAGACGCTGGGCTCGGAAAAGGCCTGGCTCGTGCATGGATCAGATGGCACCGACGAGGTCACGATCACTGGCACGACCGACGTGGCCGCACTTGAGGATGGCCAGATCCACAGCCGTCAGATTCACCCCGAGGATGCGGGCCTGCCCGTGCATCCCCTGTCTGCGATTCTGGGTGGCACGCCTGAGGAAAACGGCAAGGCCATGCGCGCCCTGCTCGAGGGCGCTGCCGGCGCCTATCGCGACGCGGTTCTGCTGAACGCGGCCTGCGCGCTTGTTGTGGCAGACAAGGCCTCCACTCTGCCCGAAGGCGTTGAAATCGCAAAAGAATCCATCGACAGCCGCGCGGCTTTGAAATCCGTGGAAACCCTGGCCCGTATCACCTCGGAGGCAAGCGCATGACCCAAACCGGCACCGTTCTGGACAAGATCAAGGCCTATAAGCTGGAAGAGGTCGCCGCCGACAAGGCCGCCAAACCGCTGGAGGCCATCGAAGCCGAAGCGCGCGAGGCCAGCCCTGTGCGCCCCTTTGCCGATGCGCTGTTCAAAGCCTCGCGCGAAGGCTATGGCCTGATTTCCGAGATCAAGAAAGCCAGCCCCTCTAAGGGTTTGATCCGCCCCGATTTCGACCCGCCCGCGCTGGCGCAGGCCTATCAGGCGGGGGGCGCAACATGCCTGTCCGTTCTGACCGATACGCCCAGTTTTCAGGGCTCCAAGGACTTCTTGACCGCCGCGCGCAATGCCTGTGATCTGCCCGCTCTGCGCAAGGATTTCATGTACGACACCTACCAGGTGGCCGAGGCGCGCGCGCTGGGGGCGGACTGTATTCTGATCATCATGGCCAGTGTGTCGGACGCGCAGGCGCAAGAGCTGGAAGACGCCGCCACCCACTGGGGCATGGACGCGCTGATCGAGGTGCATGACGAGGCCGAGCTGGAGCGCGCCGCGATGCTGAAATCGCGCATGATCGGCATCAACAATCGCAATCTCAAGACCTTTGAAACCTCGCTGGACACCACCCGCCGCTTGTCGCGTTTGGCCCCGGCGGATCGGCTGCTGGTCTCGGAATCCGGCTTGTTCACCCCCGAGGATCTGTCGGACATGGCGCGCTATGGTGCGCGCGTGTTCCTGATCGGCGAAAGCCTGATGCGTCAGGACGATGTGACCGCAGCCACCCGCGCCTTGCTGGCCAACCCACTGATGCCAGGAGGCCTGTGATGTCGGGCCTCACGCATTTCGACGCCAAGGGCGACGCGCATATGGTGGACGTGTCCGACAAGGCCGTCACCGCGCGCATTGCGACGGCGGCGGGATGGGTGAAGATGGCGCCGGAAACCTTTGATATCATTTCAGAAGGTCGCGCGAAAAAGGGTGACGTGCTGGGCGTTGCGCGGCTGGCAGGCATCATGGGGGCCAAGAAAACGCCCGACCTGATCCCGCTGTGCCATCCGCTGCCGATCACCAAGGTGGCGGTCGAACTGACTCTGGATCCTGACCTGCCCGGTGTGCAGATCGAGGCGACGGTGAAAACCACAGGCCAAACAGGCGTGGAAATGGAGGCTTTGACCGCCGTCAGCACCGCCGCGCTGACCGTCTACGATATGATCAAGGCCGTGGATAAGGCCATGGAGATCGGCGGCATCCGCGTCATCCTGAAAGATGGTGGTAAATCAGGGCGTTACGAGGCGACATGATCACAGTTAACGAGGCTCTGGAGCAGCTTTTTGCGCTAGTCCGACCGCTGGAAACAGAAGAGGTTCCACTGGCTCAGGCCACAGGCCGGGTGATGGCCAAGGATGCGGTGGCCATGCGCGACCAACCTCCTTTTGCGGGCTCAGCGATGGATGGCTATGGCGTACGCGCCGAAGAGGTCGCAGTCGGCGCCAAGTTCAAGATCATCGGAGAATCTGCCGCCGGTCGCGGGTTTCAGGGCGCGGTTGGTCCCGGTCAGGCTGTGCGGATTTTCACCGGCGCCCCGGTGCCCGAAGGTGTGGATTTCGTGGTCATTCAGGAGGACGTCGATCGGTTCGTCGACACGATCACCATTGACCAGGACCCCGGCCAGAACACCAATATTCGCCCGGCCGGCACCGATTTCGCTGAAGGATTTACGCTGACGGCGCCGCGCCTGTTGGGACCGAACGATATTGCTCTGCTGGCCTCGATGAATATTCCCGCGGTGACAGTGGCGCGCAGACCGGATATCGCATTGATTTCGACTGGGGACGAGCTGTTGATGCCGGGCGATACGCCGGGCCCGGACCAGATCATCGTGTCCAACACCTTTGGTCTGAAGGCGCTGTTTGATCAAGCCGGTGCGCTGACCCAAATCCTGCCGATTGCCAAGGATGATCCGGCCTCGATCGAAACGGTGTTTGATCTGGCCAAAGGGGCTGATCTGGTTATCACGATTGGCGGGGCCTCGGTTGGAGACTACGATCTTGTCGGACAAGTGGCCCAGCAGCTGGGACTGGATCAGAGCTTCTATAAGGTGAAAATCCGCCCCGGAAAGCCCCTTATGGCCGGCCGGATGGGCCAAGCGGTGATGGTCGGCCTGCCCGGCAACCCGGTCTCGGCAATGGTCTGTGGGCATGTTTTTGTGCTGCCGATGATCCGCGCGATGCTGGGCTTTGCGCCTGCGGCGCGCGCGCGACACAGCGGACATCTGCGCCATGACATTCCGGCCAATGGCCCTCGGGAACACTATGTCCGCGCCCATGTTGAAAACGGCCAGGTCACGGTGTTTGATCGTCAGGATAGCTCGCTTTTGTCGGTTTTGTCGGACGCCAATGCCCTGATTGTTCGGGCCCCTGACGAGGGTCCGCGCAAGGCTGGCGATCCAGTTGACTATTTGCTGATGTGAGTTCTCGCGCCGGATGAGCGCGCGAAACTGTTGACACAAAACAAGAACATGCGTAGAACAAACCCAAACCAACAGGTATCGGGGGTGGCAGATGCTGACCAAGAAACAACTGGATCTCTTGGAATTCATCCACAAGCGTATGCAAAAAGACGGGGTTCCGCCCTCGTTTGACGAAATGAAAGAGGCGCTGGATCTGCGCTCCAAATCAGGCATTCATCGCCTGATCACCGCCTTGGAAGAGCGCGGTTTCATTCGCCGCCTGGCGCATCGTGCACGTGCCATTGAAATCGTGAAACTGCCCGAGGCTCTGGGCGGGGAATCCAGTTTTGCCCCGCGCGTTATCGACGGTGATCGCCCGGATCAAACGCCCCCTGCTGCGATTCCAATTCAGGCCGTTGCCGCCGTCGAGCTGCCGGTGATGGGCCGGATCGCGGCCGGTGTCCCAATCGAGGCGATCGCCCATGCCTCGCACAATGTGGCAGTCCCCAGTCAGATGTTGTCCGGGCAAGGGGAGCATTATGCCCTCGAAGTGCGCGGCGATTCGATGATCGAAGCCGGGATCAATGATGGTGATGTGGTGATCATCCGCGAAACCACAGTGGCCGATAATGGTGACATCGTTGTCGCTCTGGTCGAGGATCAAGAGGCCACGCTGAAACGGTTTTACCGGCGCGGCAATGCGATTGCGCTGGAGGCTGCGAACCCCGCCTATGAAACCCGCGTTTTGCCCGAGGACAAGGTGAAGGTTCAGGGGCGCTTGGTTGGTCTGATCCGCAGCTATTGAGCCCGCCCGCAGCGTGTCCACAGGCGACATCCCGTCGTTTCGCGTTCGGTGGTCATGCGGATCCCGCCAGGGTTTTGATACACGGCAATCGAACCGCTTTGCCTAAGAAACGAACGGTCCATCACGCGACAAGGCAGGTTCTCTGGCAGCTGGCGCCCGGAAATCAGCCAATCAGACGGCGCGCAGCTCACCGAGCTCGCCGCTTTGCCCGACACGACGCGCAAATGCCAGCCATCCACGACCGGATCCTGCGGCCAAAGAGAGGCCGCTCGGATCTGTGTCGCTCCTCCCCCGTCGTTTTCCAGCCAGCTGCGCGCCACAAATCCCTGCCCCTTGGGCTTGTTCAAAGCGCGGCCCTGTTCGGTCATGACGCCCACCAATGCGCCGCTTTGATCGATCAACAAGAAGGGGCGTGGCGTCGTGGCCCACAGGCCCAGGGCAACGCCGACAGGGATCAGCCCGGCCCAGCGTCCGCGCCCTTGCCACAGCATTGCCCCTAGCGCCCCGATCGACAGCAACGGCAACACCCTCCAATCCGGGGTTGGGATTGGACGGGTCGCAGCCCCCATTCCTGCAACCCACTCGGCCACGCCCAGGATCCAGTCCAGCCCTAACCCCACGAACCACAATCCGATCGCCTCGAGGCCAAAGGGCAGTAAGCAGGTTGCGAAAACAGCGGCGGGGATCACCAAGGCCCCCATCAAGGGCACCGACAACAGGTTCGCGATCAACCCCAGCTGCGATAACTGGTTGAAATGTGCCGCGCCAAACGGGGCCGTCGCGGCCCCGGCCACCGCGGACGAGATCACCACCGCCACCACCGGGCGCAGCCATCTTGGCCCCAGCGGCACCTGAGCATCGCGCAGCCAGCCAAACACCGCGACCAGCGCCGTCGTGGCGGAAAATGACATTTGAAAGCCTGGGCTTAACAAGGCTTCGGGGCGCAAAAGCAACACGATCAAAGCGGCGACCGCCACCGCTCGCAGGCTGATGGCGCGCCTGTCAAACACCACCGCCACCAGCATGACCGCAACCATGACAAAGGCCCGCTCGGTCGCGATGCTGCCTCCGGACAAGAGCAAATACAATGCCGCCACGATCAACGCGATCCCTGCCGCGATTTTTTTGGCCGGGACCCGTAGCCCGACATAGGGCACCAGGGCGAAGGCCAACCGTGCGGCCGCGAAAACCACTCCGGCCAGCAACCCCATATGAAGGCCGGAAATCGCCAGCAGATGCGCCAGGTTCGAGGCCCGCAAGGCCGCGAGTGTTTCAAGCCGCATCCCGGATCTGTCTCCGGTCATCACGGCAGCGGCGAAGGCTCCGGCATCCCCCTCCAACGCGGCCTGAACACGCGCGGAATAGGCCGCACGCAGCGCCGCAACCGGCACCCCTCCTTGATGTGGTTGCCACAGCACCACTGGATTGCGGGTATAGCCGACGGCGCCAAGCTGGCGAAAATAGGCATGACGGCGAAAATCAAAACCGCCGGGCTCAACGGCCCCGGCGGGTGGTGACAGATGGCCGGTCATCATCACGACCTGTCCGGGTTTTGGGCGCGGCAGGTCCCAGTCTCCGTGCATGGAAACCCGCACGCGGTCGGGCCTGCGCTGGGGCGCGACATCGCGCAACACCACGCGATCCAAGGTCAGGCGCAGCGCGTCCGAGCCCGACCGATCCACCTGCACCACGCGCCCTTGAATCGGGCCATAGTACCGCCAATCCAGTACCGGGCCTTGCAGGGAATGCGCCCGTGCACCTGCCAAGAGCAGCCCCAGACAAACTAGCCCGACCGCCCAGAACAGCGGTGACACTTCTGGGCCCCATCGAAGGGCCAGCGCAATGCTGGCCAGCGCCGCGACGCAAACGGGGGCATAGAGGGTCCAGCCCGGCTCGAACCGGAGCAGGAAATACAGACCGATACCGATGGCCAGAAAAACGGGGCTCCAGGGGAACAAGTGCAGCCGCTGTTCCAACAGAACCATGCTCAGCCTGTGCTGCAATCCGGGAAACCGTGCCACACCCCTTCCCCCATGCTTGTCGGTCGCAAGTCCTTGTCCTTGCACCGGCGGGCCGATAGACAGACGACAAAACGCTAACCCCTTCATGGTTACCGAAAGGTTAAATCCCGATGTCCACCCAAGTCGTGACCCGCTTCGCCCCCTCGCCCACCGGTTATCTGCATATCGGCGGCGCGCGGACCGCTTTGTTCAACTGGCTGTATGCGCGTGGCCGCGGCGGGAAATTCCTGCTGCGGATCGAGGATACGGACCGTGAACGCTCGACCCCTGAGGCGACCGAAGCGATCCTGAAAGGCATGGCCTGGCTGGGGCTGGATCATGATGGCGAGGTGATCAGCCAGTTCGAGCGCGCCGACCGTCACGCCGAGGTGGCGCTGCAACTGCTGGCCGAGGGCAAGGCGTATAAGTGCTTTGCCACCCAAGAGGAAATCCAGGCCTTCCGCGAGGCCGCGCGGGCCGAGGGCAAATCGACGCTGTATCGCAGCCCCTGGCGCGACGCCGATCCCGCGACCTTCCCCGATGCCCCCTATGTTGTGCGGATCAAAGCTGCGCGCGACGGTGAAACCGTGATCCGCGATCAGGTGCAGGGGGATGTGACCATCCGCAACGACCAGCTGGATGACATGATCCTGTTACGTTCGGATGGCACCCCGGTCTACATGCTGGCCGTTGTCGTTGATGACCATGATATGGGGGTGACCCACGCGATCCGCGGGGACGATCACCTGATGAACGCTGCCCGTCAGCAGATGGTCTATGACGCGATGGGCTGGGATGTCCCTGTGTGGGCGCATATTCCTCTGATCCACGGGCCGGACGGCAAGAAACTGTCCAAACGCCATGGCGCGCTGGGGGTCGAGGAATACCAGGCGATGGGCTATCCGGCGGCGGGCATGCGCAATTATCTGGCGCGTTTGGGCTGGAGCCATGGGGACGATGAATTTTTCACCGACGCCCAGGCCAAAGACTGGTTCGACCTGTCCGGAATCGGCAAATCTCCGGCCCGTTTCGACTTCAAAAAGCTGGAAAACCTGTGTGGTCAGCACCTTGCATCGTCTGACGATGCCGCAGTGCTGCATGAACTTCTGGCCTTCCGGGCGGTCACTGGGCTGCCAGAACTGACCGATCAGAAAAAAACTTTGCTGGAGAATGCCATCTACTGTTTGAAAGGCGGCGCCAAGACTTTTCCGCAACTCATTGAAAAGGCAGAGTTTGCCCTGGCTGACCGTCCTATTCAACCCGATCAGAAAGCCGCGAAAAACCTGGATGATGTATCCCGTGGTATACTGAAAGAATTGACGCCGCAGTTGCAAAATGCTAGCTGGTCCCGAGACGAATTGGAGGCGACCGCCACCCAGTTCGCAGAAGCGCAGGGACTGAAGTTTGGCAAGCTCGCCGGACCGATCCGAGCCGCCCTTGCCGGGCGCGCCGCCACACCCAGCGTTTTTGACATGATGCTGGTCCTTGGGCGAGACGAAACACTCGCCCGGTTGACCGACGCAGCGGCCTGATGGGAACGGAATAAACCGTTAGAAATACCCACAAGCCAACAAATTACCAACGCCCGTGCGGTCCGCGCACGAGGCCAGTGATGAAGGGAACACCATGACTGACAACACCAAGACTGCCACGCTGAGTTTTGATGGCAAAACCATCGATTTGCCCATTCTGTCCCCCTCGGTTGGTCCTGATGTCCTCGACATCCGCAAATTGTACGCGCAAGGCCACGTTTTCACCTATGACCCGGGCTTTACCTCGACCGCGGCATGTGATTCGACCATCACCTATATTGACGGTGACGAAGGGATCCTGCTGCACCGGGGCTATGCGATCGACGATCTGGCCGCAAAATCGCACTATTTGGAAGTCTGCTATCTGCTGCTGTACGGTGAACTGCCCACCGCGACCGAGCTGGAGACGTTCGAAACGACGATCACCCGTCACACCATGATCCACGAGCAGATGCACAACTTCTTCCGTGGGTTCCGTCGTGATGCACACCCGATGGCCACCATGGTGGGCGTTGTTGGCGCAATGTCGGCCTTCTATCATGACAGCACCGATATTTCGGATCCGCGTCAGCGCGAGATCGCCTCGCACCGCCTGATCGCCAAGATGCCGACCATCGCAGCGATGGCCTATAAATACTCGATCGGTCAGCCCTTCGTGTTCCCGCGCAACGATCTGTCCTATGCGGCCAACTTCCTGCATATGTGCTTCTCGGTACCGGCCGAGGAATATCACGTGGACCCGATCCTGGCCCGCGCCATGGACCGTATCTTTACCCTGCATGCCGATCACGAGCAGAACGCCTCGACCTCGACCGTTCGTCTGGCCTCGTCCTCGGGCGCGAACCCGTTCGCCTGTATCGCCGCTGGCATCGCCTGCCTGTGGGGTCCGGCCCACGGTGGCGCAAACCAGGCTTGCCTGGAGATGCTCAAAGAGATCGGCACCCCCGATCGCATCCCCGAATTCATCGCCCGCGCCAAGGACAAGAATGATCCGTTCCGCCTGATGGGCTTTGGCCACCGCGTTTATAAAAACCGCGACCCACGCGCGACCGTGATGAAACAGTCGGCCGACGAAGTGCTGGAGCTGCTGGGCGTCGAAGACAACCCGCTGCTGCAAGTCGCCAAAGAGCTGGAACATACCGCTCTGAACGACCCTTACTTCATCGACAAAAAGCTGTTCCCGAACGTTGATTTCTACTCGGGCATCATCCTGGAGGCCATGGGCTTCCCGACCTCGATGTTCACCCCGATCTTCGCCATGTCGCGGACCGTTGGCTGGATTTCGCAGTGGAAAGAACAGCTGGGTGATCCGCAGATGAAAATCGGCCGTCCCCGTCAGCTGTATCTGGGCGAAACCACCCGCGGCTATACGGATGTCGAAGACCGCGGCTAAGGCCCCGTTCTGACGTTGTAAATTTGAGAGCGCCGCCCGTTTCGGGTGGCGTTTTTCGTTTGGTTAGCGCGACGTTTGTGGCGGATGTTGGAGTTGAGTATTTGCAGGAGCAAAGAAAAGGCACGCGCGCAGGGGGGATGCGGCGTGCCTTTTGTTGAGATTGAGGGGCGGATTAGCGGCCTTCGAAATGGGGCGGGCGTTTTTCGGTGAAGGCCAGGACGCCTTCTTTGAAGTCGCGGCTTTGGCCGCATTTGCCCTGGCTGCGGCCTTCGAGGGCGAGTTGTTCATCCAGCGAGTTGTCCCAGCTGCCTCGGATCGCCTGTTTGACGTGTTGATAGGCCATGGTCGGGCCCTTGGCCAAATGGGCGGCGCGGGCTTTCCAGATGGCCTCGAATTCGGCGTCGGGGACGGCCTCCCAGATCATGCCCCAATCATCGGCCTGTTTGGCGCTGATCTTATCGGCAAAGAGCGCGGCGCCCATGGCTTTGGCGCTGCCCATGTTGCGGGTCATCCAGTAGGTGCCGCCCGCATCCGGGATCAGGCCAATCCGGGTGAAGGCCTGCAGGAAATAGGCGCTTTCGGTGGCGATCACCACATCGGCGGCCAGCGCAAGGTTGGCCCCGGCCCCGGCGGCGGGACCGTTCACGGCGCAGATCGTCGGGATCGGGCAATCAAAGATCGCCTTGAGCATGGGCATGTATTCGTCGCGCAGCGTGCGCTCCAGATCCAGGTTCGCGGCGGTGGCGCGGTCGCTGAGATCCTGCCCCGAACAGAAGGCCTTGCCCGCGCCAGTGATAACCAGGACCCGCGCGGATTGACCGGCTTCGCGCGCGGCATTGGCCACTTCGGCACGCATTTGCGTGTTCAGCGCGTTCATCTTGTCGGCGCGGTTCAGCGTCAGGACGGCGATGTCGTCGGTGATCTGGAAGGTGATGGTCTGATAGTCCATGCGGCGGGCTCCAATTTCCTGTTCGCGCGCAGCTTATCCGACCATCCGGTCAGGTAAAGACCAAACCGCGCGTCACTCTTTCATAATTTCGCGCAGGCGTTCCTGTTCTTCTGCGCTGAGGTCCTGCGCGGGCATTTCGACCGTTTCGGCGCGACGGCGCACATAGGTCATGCCCAGCCCCAAGGCCAGGATCAGCATCAACGGGCCAGCGCCCCACAAGACCCAATTCACGCCGCCAGTCAGCGGTTTCAGCAGCACATATTCACCATATCGATCAACGACATAATTGATGACCTCGGCGTTGCTGTCACCTTCGAGCAGGCGTTCGCGGACCAGGATGCGCAGGTCTCGGGCCAGTTCAGCGTTGGAATCGTCGATGCTTTCGTTGCGGCAGACAAGGCAGCGCAGATCCTTGGAAATTTCGCGCGCGCGGGCCTCGAGCGCGGGGTCTTTCAAGATTTCGTCCGGTTCAACCGCCCAGGCGGGTGCGGCCAGCATCAGGCAAAGGGCAAGGATCAGGCGTTTCATTCGGCGGGCACCCCGGCAGGTTGACGTTTGCGGGCACCGGCGGCGACGCGATAGCGGCGGTCTGACAAGCTGAGCGCGCCGCCCAGAGCCATCAGGATCGAGCCCCCCCAGATCCAGTTCGCCAGCGGTTTGTAATAGACCCGCACGGCCCAGCCGCCATTTTCCTGGGCATCCCCGATCACGGCATAGATGTCGCGCAAGAACCCATTGTCGATCGCGGCCTCGGTGGTGGGCATGCGGGCAACGGGGTACTGGCGCTTTTCTGGGTGCAAAGTGGAAATGTCGCGACCGTTCTTGGACAGCTCCATCGTGGCCATGGTCGAGAAATAGTTGGGCCCCTGCACGCGATTCACCTCGGTCAGGGTCAGGGTGTAGCCCGCGACGGTGAAGGGTTCGTTCAACTGCACCACGCGAATGTCTTCTTGCTCCCATGCCATCAGACCGGCGACACCCAGCATGGTGATGCCAAGGCCTCCGTGGGCGACGGCCTTGCCCCAATCCGCGCGCGGCAAACGCATCAGACGCGCGACACGACCGCTGCGGCCGGTCCGGCTCCAGAGATCAACGGCCGCACCGGCAACCAGCCAAGCGCCCAAAAACACGCCGATCGGACCCAGCAGGCTGCGCCCCGATTGCATCGCCCAGGCCAGCCCCGCCAAAGCCAGCGCCAGCGCCAGTGCCGGCAGCAAAGGCTTTATCGTGCGACCGATCACGGCGCGTTTCCAGGGCATCATCGCGGCAATCGGCAACGCGATGCCCATCACCAGCATGAAAGGCGAGAAGGCCATGTTGAAAAATGGCGCACCGACCGAAAGTTTGCGATCAAAGGCGATCTCGGCCACCAGCGGCCAGATCGTGCCGATGAAAACCACGAAACAGCTGACGGCCAGCAGGATGTTGTTGAACACCAGTCCGCTTTCGCGGCTGATCAGCCCAAAAACGCCCTTGGCCTCCATCACGCTGGCGCGGGCGGTGAACAAGGTCAGCGCGCCGCCCATAAAGAACGCCAGAATGGCCAGAATGAACACACCGCGCTCGGGGTCATTGGCGAAGGCATGAACGCTGGTGATCACGCCCGAGCGCACGATGAACGTGCCGATCAGGCTGAACCCAAAGGCCATGATCGCCAGCAGGATCGTCCAGCTTTTCAGGCTTTCGCGTTTTTCGACCACGATGGCCGAATGCAGCAGCGCCGCCGCGATCAGCCAGGGCATGAAGCTGGCGTTTTCAACCGGATCCCAGAACCAGAAACCGCCCCAGCCGAGCTCGTAATAGGCCCACCAGGACCCAAGCCCGATACCGATGGTCAGGAAAATCCAGGCGGCCAGTGTCCACGGGCGCACCCAACGACCCCAGGCCGCATCCACACGCCCCTCGATCAAGGCAGCGACGGCGAAGGAGAACGCCATGCTCAGCCCGACATAGCCCAGATACAGGAATGGCGGATGGAAGGCCAAGCCCGGGTCTTGCAACAGTGGGTTCAGGTCCTGCCCGTCAAAGGGGGGCACCGCCATGCGCAAAAACGGGTTCGAGGTGAACAGGATGAACGCAAAAAACGCCACCGAGACGGCCGATTGCACGGCCAGAACGCGGGCCTTCAGCGTGGGCGGCAGGTTGCCTCCGAACCAGGCGGCCATCGCGCCGAACAGCGTCAGGATCAGCACCCACAGCAACATCGAGCCCTCGTGGTTCCCCCAGACGCCCGATACTTTGTACAGCATGGGCTTGGCCGAATGCGAATTCGCCACGACCAGCTGCAAGGAAAAGTCTGACGTAACAAAGGCATAGGTCAGCGCGGCAAAGGAAAAAGCCGTCAGCAGAAATTGCACATTTGCGGCGGGCTCGGCCACGGCCATCCAACCGGGCCAGCGCTTTTGCGCACCGATAAGGGGAACAATGGCCTGCACGACGGCGACCAAAGCAGCGAGGATAAGGGCGAAGTGGCCAAGCTCTGTAATCATGTCTCGGTTATAGAGCTTTGCGGAAACCCGTCCAATGGGATTCGGGGGATGGGCGCGATCACATTGTCGCGCCCTCTCCCATTGATCAATATTGCGGAGCCAGCTTGTGGTCGCGCCAGGCCTCCAGCGCCGGGTTCTTGTCGGGCTCTGCCGCTGGCTCGGAAACCAGAGCGGGCTCGGTCGGGCGCTGCGCCAAATTCTGGATCAGACGTTCCTGAAATTCCTGCCCCTTGGCCTGATGTCGCGCCCCGAAATAGAACGAGACAATCGCCCCCAGCAGCCACCACAGGGGGTCGGGCACAAGGGCCAGGCCCTCCATCCGGGCGGCGAACCAGCCCGGATTCACCATCGCGGCGACGAACAATCCCAAAGTTCCCAGCGCCATCCCCGGGCGGGGCAGCCGGTTCAACCCGTCAATCACTCGATCAAACACGCCTTTTCTGGGCAAAGCGAATTCGGCCCCGAATTGTTCCAGCGCGGCACGCTGCATCTGAGCGGCGCGATCTGCCCCGGCCTCTTTGTTTTCGGCAAAAACCCCCGCCGTTTCGCGGATCAGGTTGCGCCCGTCCCCGAACATCACGTCGAACACCCGTGTCATCAGGCCCATGTCGCCACCCTTTCCTGAAATTCCTGTGCGCTCAGATGATACTCGGGCGAGATGAACTCTTCGGCGCGCTTGATCCACCCTCCTTTGCCCCCGGCCCGCGTCTGCGCGTATTTGCGCGAGGCCACGCGACGATCCGCCAGCGCAAAATAGTAATTCCGGCGCGCGATTCCGTAGGCATCCACGATATGGCCCGGCGCAGCACGGGCGGCACGATGCGCCGCAGCAATGGTTTGCGGCCCCAAAGCACCATCCACATCCACGCGCTGATCCATCTGGCACAACAGACGTTGCAGGATCTTCACCGCGTTGCCGCCCGCATTCACATACATATCGAAAACCGAGGCCCGTAGCGCCTTGGGCAGCTCCCCGATCCGCGGACGGGTATAGTAGTGCTCCAGGAAAATCTCGATCGCCTGCTCTCGGTCAAGCTGCTGCACATCCAGGGCGTCCACCACCCCGTTCTGATCCAGATCCAAGCCCAGCCGGCGCATCGTATGCACCGTTACCCCATAGTTCGTCGCCCCGCCCGGATCATCCGGATCGTTTACATATCCGCCCTCGCGGGCAATGATGTCTTCGGCAATCTGTCTGACCGTCTGCATGAAAAACCCCAGCCTGATCTGTTTGATCCAAGGCTGGGGCGAATTGGGTTAATGCGGGCGAACCAGAGCGTTCGCAGCACCGAGTCAATTTCCGTGTTCTTGATAGACACCTTGTTCTTTCAACGCGTCCACGACCTCTTTGGGCATGTATTCTTCGTCATGTTTTGCAAGAATTTCAGAGGCTTCAAAGACACCGTTAATGTAATTTCCGGTACCGATCATGCCTTGGTTTTCCGCAAACAAATCCGGCAGCACACCCTTGAACGTCACCGGGATCGAGGCCCCTCCATCCGTGACGCTGAACATAATGACCTCGCCCTGCCCCCGTTTCAGGCTGCCTTCTTCGACCAGGCCGCCGATGCGGAAGGTTTCGCTGGGTTTGGGTGGCTCTTCCATCACTTGCGAAGGAGAGCGGAAGAAATTGATACCGTCGCGCAGCGCGTATCCGATCAAAGCCGTAGACAAGACCAGCGCAATCGCGGCCACCGCAATGACCTGTATCCGACGCTTTTTCTTCAATCCCTTCATCTGGCCCTCCGCTTGACCCTAGGCGTTCCAGAACAGGTAACATTCACCGAGCAACATGCAAGCCCCTGCCCCTGCTACCTTTTGTCAATAGCTCAGGCCGACTGGAACTCGATCTTGCGGCGCAAGAACTGTGTGGCGCTGTTGGACACTTTGGCCGGATTCCCGGTGGTCAGGAACAGGTTTTCCTGGCCCGAGCCCTGCATTTCAGGATGGCGCGCCAGATAATCCGCCAGCAATTCCGCGACCAGGTTTGCCTGGCTGTACACCGTCACATCCGGCCCCAGGGCATCCTGGAACACCTCCTCCATCAATGGATAGTGGGTGCAGCCCAGAATGGCGGCCTCGGGGTCGGGCATTTTGCGTTTGAGCGCGTCCACATGGCTGCGCACCAAGGCCTCGGCCAGGATCAGATCCCCGTCTTCGATCGCGTCGACGACGCCGCCACAAGCCTGCGCCTCGACATCGACGCCAATCGCGCGAAACGCCAGTTCGCGCTGAAACGCCCGGCTGGCCACAGTAGCGGGGGTGGCGAACAGGCCGACATGTTTGACGGCCACCTCGCGCGGGGGCGAATTATCCCCCCATTTGCGTTCGGTCAACGCCTCGATCAGAGGAACAAAGACCCCTAGCACGCGTTTGTCGCGCGGGATCCAGCTTTCTTGCATCCGACGCAGCGCAGCGGCCGAGGCCGTGTTGCACGCCAGGATCACCAGATCGCAGCCGGCCTCCCACATGCGTTCGACGGATTTGGTGGTCAGATCATATACATCGTCCGCGTCGCGCACGCCGTAAGGCGCGTGCGCATTGTCCCCGAAATAGACAAAGGGCACCCCGGGCAAGCGTTTCTGCACGGCATTCAACACCGTCAATCCGCCCAATCCGCTATCAAAAATCCCTACTGCCATGGCCTCGGCTTTCTTGTTTTTGCGCCTCTATCGGCGGTGTTTCTCTTCGAACTCATAACCGTAATCATAGGATCGCAGCGGAGTCGGGGAAAGCTCATACGTGGCTTTGCGCAGAAAATCCATCATTGCTTTGGTATCCCCCGCATGGGCCTGCAAGTCGGCCTTAGGGATCGGGCGCCCCACGGCCAGCCGCACGGGCGCATCCACTCGCGCGGCGAATTCCTTGATCAACAGCCCCATACGCAGCGTAGCGTGCAGGTGGCTGGCGATCTGAAACAGACGGCTGTTGTGCCCCTCAAAGAACACCGGCACCACCTGAGCCCCCGATTTCGCGATCATCCGAGCGGTGAAAGATCGCCAACCGGGGTCCATCGGATGCGAGAATGGCCGCGCGCCCGTTGAGACAGTCCCGCCCGGGAAAATACCGATGGCGCCACCTTGGGACAGATAGCTTAAGGCTTCTTTACGCGTGTCGATATTCTGCTGCATAGCCGCGCGTGTGTCATCGAAACTGATGGGTAGGATGATCCGGTTCAAATCTTCGGCTTTGCGGAATACGCGATGCGCCAGAATGCGGAAATCCCCGCGCGTGTGTGACAGCAAATGCCCCATGATCAGCCCATCCAGAATGCCGAACGGGTGGTTTGCGATCACGATCAGCGGGCCATCCTTGGGCAGATTGTCCAACGATCCGGCCACGACATCCAGCGACAGCCCATAGCGTTGCACCATCACCGCCCAGAAGTCTCGCCCGTCCTGAACTTCGCGCTCGTACCCAGCGGCCCGTTTGATCATCCGCACCCGCCCCGTCGCGTTTTCCATCACGCGGATCAGCGCCCGCCCCCCGCGGGTCGAGGCCGAATGGGCATAGCTGATGTCTCTGGCGATCTGGCGCGAGGTCATAAGGTCCAATTCCAATGTCGGAAACCTCTTAATCCCTCAACCTTTCCGGCGCTAGGAAAAGCTCGGGGGTGCATGAAACGCCCCCGGCCCTGGCGTCATTCCGCTGCCTTTAGCTGGGTCGGCGCATCACTGCGTAACTGAGCCAGCAAGGCTTCACGCTGTTTGGCAGCCTTGGCCTCGTTTTCCATCTTCACCGGACCAAAGCCGCGAATGGTCAGAGGCAGCTCGGCCAGCGCAATCGCCGTTTCCATTTTCTCTGAGGTCAGGGATTTGCGGACCAGCGCCATGTCACGTTCGTATTGCTTGATCAGCGCACGCTCCATCTTGCGTTCTTCGGTGCGGCCGAACAGATCCAATGGCGTGCCGCGCAGCCGCTTCATCCGCGCCAACAGACGCAGCCAGCGCAGCATCCCGGGCCCGAATTCACGTTTCTCAGGCCGCCCGTTCGCCCCCATCTTGGACAGGATCGGCGGAGCCATGTGGAATTTCAGGGTGAACTCCCCGTCAAATTCCGTCCGGGCCTTTTCCTCAGTACTCAGCAACAAGCGCGCAACTTCGTATTCATCCTTATACGCCAATAACTTGGCATAGCCCTTGGCAACGGCCTCTTTCAAAGACGGGTCCTGGAACTGATCCACCAATTTGCGATATTTCTTGGCCAGTCGCTTGCCCTGATAAGCGATCAGAAGGTCCTCGCGATGGGCGATTTTCTGGTCCAGTGTCAGATCCTTGCGCACCACCTTGGGCGACAACAGGCCTGCGGCCTCATCTGGATGCAGCATCGCCCAGCGACCAATTTCAAAGGCGCGCAGGTTCCGCTCAACGGCTGTCCCGTTCAGCGTTACCGCCTGAGTGATCGCGTCATGGCTGAGCGGCACCAGCCCTTTTTGCCAGGCCGCGCCGAACAACATCATGTTCGAGAAGATCGAATCCCCCAGCGTGACCTTGGCCAATTCCGAGGCATCAAACAGTGTCACGCGATCCTGCAAGCGGGCCTGTAGCTGGAGCTCCAACCGATCCGTCGGCAGGCTGAATTCGGTGTTGCGGGTGAAATCGCCCGTGATGATCTCGTGACTGTTGACCACCGCGCCGGTGCGCCCTGTCCGGGTCAGACCCAGGGTTTTCGCCCCAGCGCTGACCACCAGATCGCCACCAATCAGCGCGTCTGCTTCGCCCGTGGCGACCCGCACGGCGCTGATGTCGTCAGGTGCCTTGGCCAGACGGCAATGGATGTGCACGGCCCCGCCCTTTTGCGCCAGACCCGCCATCTCCATCACGCCGGCACCCATGCCATCAATCTGGGCCGCTTGCGCCATCACAGCGCCGATGGTCACGACCCCTGTGCCACCCACCCCGGTGATCACCACGTTATAGGTTCCGTCAATTTCCGGCAGCGAAGGTGCGGGCATGTCCGGCAGATCCAGCTGAGCCGTTTCGGCCTTTCTCACCTGAGCGCCTTCCAGCGTCACAAAAGACGGACAGAACCCGTTCAGACAACTGAAATCCTTGTTGCACGAGGATTGATCGATCGCACGTTTGCGCCCCAGTTCCGTTTCCACGGGAACGATCGAGACACAGTTGGACTGCACCCCGCAATCGCCGCAGCCCTCGCAGACATCGGTGTTGATGAAAACACGGCGATCCGGGTCGGGGAATTGGCCGCGTTTCCGGCGCCGACGCTTTTCAGCCGCGCAGGTTTGCACATAAACTATGACAGACACGCCGCTGTATTTGCTGAACTTTTCCTGAACAGGCATCAGCTGAGCACGCTCGTGGATCTCCACGCCCGCTGGGATCAGCGACAGGTCCACATCCTCTTTTTCGTCATAGACCACGGCAATGTTCTGCACGCCCATGGCCTTGACCTCGTCGATGATGCGATAGGCGGTCAACCCACCTTCGTTCTGCTGGCCACCCGTCATGGCCACTGCATCATTATAGAGAATCTTGTAGGTCATCGTGGTGCCCGCCGCCAAAGCGGCGCGGATCGCCAGAATACCCGAATGGTTGTACGTCCCGTCGCCCAGGTTCTGGAACACATGTTGCGTGTTTGAAAACGGCGCCTCGCCGATCCAGTTCGCCCCTTCGGCACCCATATGGGTAAAGCCGCTGGTTTCGCGGTCCATCCATTGCACCATGTAGTGACAGCCAATCCCGGCATAGGCCCGGCTGCCCTCGGGCACCTTGGTCGAGCTGTTGTGCGGGCAGCCCGAACAGAAATAGGGCAAACGGCTGGCGATCTCGTCGGCATTGTCATTGCGCCGCGCTTCGTCCAGCGCGGCCATGCCTGCCTTGATCCCTTCGGTGCCGCGCCCCTCTTCGATCAGGATCGCCCCCATTTTTTCGGCGATAAAGATCGGGTCCAGCGCGCCACGCGTGGGGAACAGCTCTTCGCGGTCCACATCACCCGCATGGCCCTTGAACCGGCCATAGACCCGACGCCCACGCCGATTGTCGAACAGGGCTTCTTTGACCTGCACCTCGATCAGCTTGCGTTTCTCTTCGACGATCACCACCAGGTCCAGCCCCTCGGCCCAGTCCTGGAAGTTGCGCATGTCCAGCGGAAAGGTCTGGCCGATCTTATAGGTGGTGATGCCCAGCCGTTCAGCCTCGAACTCATCGATATTCAGCAGGGACAGCGCGTGCGTCAGGTCCAGCCAGTTCTTGCCCGCCGCGACAAAGCCGATCTTGGCGCCCGGACGGCCCCAAACCCGTTTGTCGATCTTGTTGACATGGCTGAACTCCTCGGCGGCGAACCGCTTGTGGTTGATCATCCGCGTTTCTTGTTCATGCGGGGTATCGCCCAATCGAATGTTCAATCCGCCTTCAGGCATTGTGAAATCCGGAATCACCAGCTGCATGCGATCAGGGCGCCCATCGACAACTGCCGTGGCCTCGACCGTGTCCTTCATGGTTTTCAGGCCGACCCACAATCCGGTAAAACGACTAAGCGCATAGCCGTAGATGCCGTAATCCATAATTTCCTGAACGCCTGCAGGGCTCAGCACGGGGATATAGGCATCGACAAGCGCCCAGTCCGATTGGTGCAGCACGGTCGAGGATTTGCCCGTGTGATCATCCCCCATTGCCATGACCACGCCGCCAAACTTGCTGGTGCCTGCCATATTGGCATGACGCAGCGCGTCACCGGATCGATCAACCCCTGGCCCCTTGCCATACCAGAAGCCAAACACCCCGTCATAGCGCCCCTCGCCGCGCAGTTCGGCTTGTTGACTGCCCCACAGCGAGGTGGCTGCCAAATCCTCGTTCAGCCCTTCCTGAAACAGGATATTGGCCTCTTTCAGCTGTTTTTCAGCACGGCGCATCTGCATGTCGACCGCCCCTAAAGGCGAGCCACGATACCCGGTGCAAAATCCGGCCGTGTTCAAACCGGCTTGTTGATCGCGCGCGTGCTGGATCAGCATCATACGCACCAGCGCCTGTGTTCCATTCAAAAGGACCGGCGATTTCGACAGGTCGAACCTGTCGTTCAAAGAAACAGTCTGGCTGGTCATTCCGCGCCTCCCAACGCTGAATTGTCTGCTTAACTATAGGGCAATATTAGGTCACAAAAACTGACCTACGTACACAAAAATTTGACAACACGTCGCAGAAAGGGAAGTTATGCCCCATAATTGAAATGTGTTACCCTGTGACACACCAAACAACGCTGAAAGTTGCCGGAATGGACTGGGACAAATTAAGAATCTTCCACGCAGTCGCGGATGCAGGCAGCTTAACCCATGCGGGTGATACACTCCACCTATCGCAATCTGCGGTAAGCAGACAGGTGCGCGCGCTCGAAGAGAGCCTGAACACCACCCTGTTTCACCGCCACGCGCGCGGGCTGATTCTGACCGAACAGGGCGAGTTGTTGTTTGACGCCACCCGCGCCATGACCAAGCGTCTGGATGCCGCCGCCGCGCGTATTCGCGACAGCGAAGAAGAGGTCTTTGGCGAGCTGCGGGTGACCACGACCACTGGTTTCGGCTCTTTATGGCTGGCCCCTCGCCTGCCCGCTTTGTACGAAAAATACCCGGATCTGAAGATCGACCTGATGCTGGAAGAACGCGTGCTGGACCTGCCCATGCGCGAGGCCGACGTGGCCATCCGCATGAAAGAACCCAGCCAGGCTGATCTGATTCGCAAGCGGCTGATGGCGGTGCGGATGCTGCTCTATGCATCGAAAACCTATCTGGACGAACACGGCGCCCCGGAATCCATCGAGGACATCAGCAAACACCGCCTGATTTGTCAGAACCCAAATTCCGCGCAGGTCGGTGCCGGGGCCAATCTGGTGCAGCATTTGCTGACCTATGATGTGCATTCGACCTTGACGGTGAACAACTATTTTGGCGTGCTGCAAGCGGTGGATCACGACCTGGGAATTGGCGTCTTGCCCGACTATCTGATGCAGGATTTCCCGAACCTCGTGCGTGTTCTGCCCGATGTTCAGTCCATCGAAGTCCCGGTTTTCCTGGCCTACCCCGAAGAATTGCGCCATTCGAAACGCATTTCTGCCTTCCGCGATTTCGTGCAGGACGAGATAATCTCCTATCGCAAAAAGATGAAAAATCAGGCGGTTAGCATATAAATTCTAAAGCTATGCGTCCACCGCATAGCGGGCATGCTGCACCTGCGACATCTTGAGTCTTGATCGATTCATTTATGATCACTATTTCAGCATTCGACGGTGATGCTGATACTTCTCGCATCATCCTCATACCTCCCTGTTGGACTTCGGCCGAGCTTAGTGCTCGGCCTTTTTTTTCGCCGATCAGTTTTTTCGAGCCGATGGCATTCACATTTCGCCTAGATGCACACCATTTCGGTCGACCAGGGGGACAATTTTTCAGCACCATCAGAACGGATCACGATGTTTTCTTCGTGGACCAGCCCCAGTCCTGCGCTTGTTTCGATCCCCGGCTCCAGCGTCAAAACCATCCCAGGTTGCAATTCCGTTTGATCCCACGGTGCAAGGGACAGACCTTCGGTCAGCTGCATCCCCAACCCATGCCCCAAGCGCCCCGCCGTTTCCCCCGCGCCCGTTACCGCGGCCATCGCGGCATAGACCTCGCAGGCGCGCGCCCCGGGCTTGGCGGCCTCCAGCCCGGCCTGCGTGGCCTCCAGCAATTGGGTATGCGCCGCTTTGCATACGGCCTGAGGTTCACCGACCGCAAAATTGCGATCAAAATCGCAGAAATAGCCATCCCAGACAGCGCCCGTGTCCAGCATCAAAATATCACCGACCTGCAACGGTGCCTCGGCCGCGGGCGAGATCACATCCCCATATCCCAACGGCCCCGCGCCACCGGCCAGATAGGGCACCCAATCGGCCCCTTCTTCCAGCAGAAGCCGTTGAAAGTCGCGAAACACCTGTGCCAGCGGCACCCCCACCCCCGCGATTTCAGGGACACGATCAAAGGCGCGCCCGGCAATCGCGCATATATAGCGGATCTTGGCGATCTCGGCCTCGGATTTCACGGCCCGCAGCTGTGCCATGATCCCGGCATCATCTCGAAAATCGAATCCCGCCTTCACTCGCTCAAAGTCCGTCAGGGACATCCGCAGAACCGTTTCAGGTCCCGACGGCACACCAACCGGCCCGCCGATCTGGGACAGCACCTCGCGCAGCAGATTGACACCTTCGTCAGCCGGATTAGGCGCGGCCCATGTGCGAATATCCGTGATCCAGGTCTGCCCCATCAGCGCCGCCCCGATCGAGGGGATCACCGCAATCGGATCCCCCGCCGCAGGCACCACCAGAAACCAGGGGCGCGAGGGGCTTTCCCAGAACCGTGTCAGATAGCCAGTGAAATAGCGCACCTCGGGTTCGGTCGTCAGCAGCAGCGCGCCCAGCCCGTTTGCAGCCATCATCGCCTGTGCCCGCACCAGCCGGGCCTTGTATTCGGATGTGTCGAATCCCCGCTGCATCCCCTGCCCTTTTGCCCCGATCCCAACCAATCTGACCCTGACTTGACCCGCAAAATGCGTATTGCGTCAATCCCACGCTATAAACATGTGGGCTTGCCTCTTTTCCCTTGCCCTCGGATGGCCTAAAGAACGCCCAAACATCGCGCCAGCGGAGAGAGACATGCAAGACCCTGCCATCACGCCCGACCTGATCGAAGCCCACGGCCTGAAGCCTGACGAGTACGAGCGCATTCTAGAGATCATCGGACGCGAGCCCACCTTCACCGAGCTGGGCATTTTCAGCGCGATGTGGAACGAGCATTGCTCTTATAAGTCCTCCAAGAAATGGCTGCGCACCCTGCCGACGGAAGGCCCTCAGGTCATCTGCGGACCCGGTGAAAACGCAGGCGTGATCGACATCGGCGACGGTCAGGCCATCGTCTTCAAGATGGAAAGCCACAACCACCCCTCCTACATCGAGCCCTACCAGGGCGCGGCCACCGGCGTGGGCGGCATCCTGCGCGACGTCTTCACCATGGGTGCGCGTCCCATCGCGGCGATGAACTCGTTGTCGTTCGGCCAGGTGGATCACCCCAAGACCAAGCAGCTGGTGCATGGCGTGGTCGAAGGCATCGGCGGCTATGGCAACTGTTTCGGCGTCCCCACCGTGGGCGGCGAGGTTCGCTTCCACCCCGCCTATAACGGCAACTGCCTGGTGAACGCCTTCGCTGCTGGCCTGGCCGACGCGGACAAGATTTTCTACTCGGCGGCCTCGGGTGTCGGGATGCCCGTCGTGTATCTGGGTGCCAAAACCGGCCGTGACGGCGTGGGCGGCGCGACCATGGCCTCGGCGGAATTCGACGAGACCATCGAAGAAAAACGCCCCACCGTTCAGGTTGGCGACCCCTTTACCGAAAAACGCCTGATGGAAGCAACGCTGGAGCTGATGCAGACCGGCGCCGTGATCTCGATCCAGGATATGGGCGCGGCGGGTCTGACGTGTTCAGCCGTGGAGATGGGCGACAAGGGCGAGTTGGGCGTCAAACTACAGCTGGACGACGTGCCCCAGCGCGAAGAGAACATGACCGCCTATGAAATGATGCTGTCCGAATCCCAGGAACGCATGCTGATGGTCCTGAAACCCGAGCTGGAGGCCGAGGCCCGCGCCGTGTTCGAAAAATGGGACCTGGATTTCGCCATCGTGGGCGAAACCATCGCCGAAGACCGTTTCCTGATCCTGCACGGCAATGACGTAAAGGCCGACCTGCCGCTGTCGAAACTCAGCTCCTCGGCCCCTGAATATGACCGCCCCTGGGTCGCCACCCCCGCCGCCGAAGCGCTGGCGGACGTGCCCTCGGTCGATCCCATCGACGGTCTGAAGGCCCTGATCGGCAGCCCCAACTACGGCGCCAAACAGTGGGTCTATGAACAATATGACACCATGGTGATGGCAGACACGGTTCAGGCTCCAGGCATTGGCGCGGGCATCGTGCGCATCCACGGCACCGACAAGTCGGTGGCCTTCAGCAGCGACGTGACCCCCCGCTATGTCAAAGCCAACCCGGTCGAAGGCGGCAAACAGGCCGTGGCCGAGGTTTACCGCAACCTGACCGCCGTCGGCGCCACTCCGCTGGCCACCACCGACAACCTGAACTTCGGCAACCCCGAAAAGCCCGAGATCATGGGCCAGTTCGTTGGCGCCATTCAGGGCATCGGTCAGGCCGTCGCCGCGCTGGACGTGCCGATCGTGTCGGGCAACGTGTCGCTGTATAACGAAACCGACGGTCAGGGCATCTTGCCCACGCCGACCATCTGCGCCGTTGGCCTGATCGATAGCCCTGAAAAGGCCATCCTGGGCACCGCGCGCGACGGGCATGTCGCCCTGCTGGTCGGCGAAACCGCGGGTCATCTGGGCCAATCCGCCCTGCTGGCCGAGGTCTTCAACCGCGAAGAGGGCGACGCCCCCGCCGTGGATCTGGACGCCGAAAAGCGCAACGGTGACTTCATCCGCGCCAATCACGAGCTGATCAAAGCCTGCTCCGACCTCAGCGATGGCGGTCTGGCCGTCGCGGCCTTTGAAATGGCCGAGGCCGGCGGTGTTGGCGTGCAAATCGACACCGACGACATGGCGCAGCTGTTCGGCGAGGATCAGGCCCGCTACCTGATCGCCTGCAACTTCGATCAGGCCGAGGCCCTGATGACCGCCGCCGCCGCTGCGGGCGTTCCGATTGCCACCGTGGGCAAATTCACCGGCGATACTGTGAAATTCGGTGCTGCCGAGGCCCCCCTTTCCGAACTGGCCGCGCTGTACCGTGGCAGCTTTGAAGCCGCTGTTGGTTAACGTCTGACCACCCAACATCAGAAGGGCCGCCAGTCGCGGCCCTTTTTTCTGGCGCACCGGCAGAACCGGGGCCAGATGACTTGCACAGCCCTGCCCTGCGCCCTAAATTCATGGCCAACGAACAGAACTCAGCCGGAGACATCAATGCCCGTTCACGCTCAGGAACTCGAAGAAATCCTTCGCGAAAGCTTCCCCAACGCCCAGATCGCGGTCGAGGGCAGCGACGGCCGTCACATGTCCGCGATGGTCGTGGATGAAAGCTTTCGTGGGAAAAACCGGGTGCAACAGCAACGCGCCGTCTATGCGGCGCTCAAGGGCAAGATGGACGGCCCCGATGGCGAGCTGCACGCCCTGGCGCTGACCACCCGCGCCCCGGAATAAGATCAGGAACACCCCGTAAGGGACTGGAAGGAAACGCAAATGACCGACGCGAAAACCCGTATCGACGAAACCGTAAAATCCAACGACGTGGTGCTGTACATGAAGGGCACCTCGCAAATGCCGCAATGTGGTTTCTCCAGCCGTGTGGCCGGAGTGCTGAACTACATGGGGGTCGAGTACGCCGACGTGAACGTGCTGGCGGACGATGAAATCCGTCAGGGCATCAAGGATTACTCGGACTGGCCGACCATTCCGCAGCTGTATGTGAAGGGTGAATTCGTCGGCGGCTGTGACATCATCACCGAAATGACCCTGTCGGGCGAGCTGGACACGCTGTTTGACGAAAACGGAGTGGGCTACAACAAAGAAGCCGCCGACAAAATCCGCGAAGCCAACGCTGGCTGATCGGATCTGATCACAAGAAAGGGCGCGCGCCATCTGGCCGCGCCCTTTTTTTGTGCCATGGGGACCTTAGTCCTCGGCTTTTTCCTCGACCTGGCTGGCCAGTGCTTCGGCGCGGGCCGCGACTTCGGCCAGGGTGTCCATCACCTCGGCAGGAACGACCGGCACTTCGACCCGCACGGGATCGGGTTCGGGGCGATTTTTCAGCGCCTCAATCTCGGCCTTCAGGGTCTCCATTTCCGAGCTCATCTCGCGCAGGCGATCCTCGACCCCGGCGGTTTTGTCGGCCAGCATCAGCCCGGCCATCAGCAACATCCGCGATTCCGGCAAGCGCCCGATCTGCGCGGCCAGGGCCTGGGCCTCGTCATCCAGCATCTTGGCGGCGGAATGCAGGTAATGCTCTTCGCCCTCCTGACAGGACACATCAAAGCCGCGGCCACCGATCTTGATTTCGACTTCAGGCATCGGCGCTCTCCTCGTTGTCAGAGTTGCCCAGGATCGCGTCCAGCTGTGTCAGCACCGCGCCCATTTCAGCCACATCCACGTTGCGCCCGGCGCGCAGCGATTCCAGCTCGGCCATCATCGCGGCATTGATCAGTTCGGGATCAGCCAGCCCGGCGGCATTTGCGTCACGCAGCGCCATGTTGCTTTCGCGCAGTTTTTCGTTCACGTCGCGCAGCTGCTGCAATTCGGTGTCCAAAGCGGTGACCGAGGCCTGCGCCTCTTCCAGCGTTTGCGCCATGTCTGCGGCGCGCTCTTCCAGCTTGTCTTTGACCGCTTTGACCCGCTCTTCCAGCTGAGCGGTCACGGTGCGTTCGTCCTCCAGCGCCTGGGTCAGCCGAGCAATCTCGGCTTCGGCTTCGGCGCTGATGCCCTGCGGTTCGACCGGTGCTGCGGGCACCGCATCCAGCCCCTTGGCAATTCTGTCCAGCGCGGCGGTGATCCGGCCTTCTAATGTGTTGATGTCGCTCATGGCCCTCAACCTTCAATTCTTGTGATTCCACCGCTCAAAACGGCAGACGAATCATTTTTGCTCTGCTTCCGGTCAAGTTTACCCAATGGTCGGGGAAATTGCGCCCCCTTCTGGACCAATGGGTTACACGGCGCGCTTGCACTCTTGGTTTGGGCTGGTATTGAGCATCAAACCACTCAGATCTCGATCAAAGGACATTCGCCGTGGATATCACAGCACTGCGCAATACCAATCCCGACCACTGGTTCAAAGCTGCCGCCATCCGTGCGCTGACCCTGGATGCCATTCACGCCGCCAATTCCGGCCACTCGGGCATGCCGATGGGCATGGCGGATGTCGCCACGGTTCTGTTTGAAAAACACCTGAAGTTTGACGCCTCGGCCCCACGCTGGCCTGACCGCGATCGCTTCATCCTGTCGGCGGGTCACGGCTCGATGCTGCTCTACTCGCTGTTGCACCTGACCGGGTACCAGGACATCACCCTGGACGAGCTGCGCAACTTCCGTCAGTGGGGCGCGAAAACCGCCGGTCACCCCGAATACGGCCACGCTGAAGGGATCGAGACCACCACCGGCCCGCTGGGTCAGGGGATCTCGAACGCTGTGGGTTTCGCCATGGCCGAGGAAATCCAGCGCGCCCGTTTCGGCAAGAAGATCGTGGATCACTACACCTATGTCATCGCCGGTGACGGTTGCCTGATGGAAGGCGTCAGCCAAGAGGCCATCGGCCTGGCCGGTCGCCACCAGTTGGGCAAACTGATCGTCCTGTGGGACAACAACAACATCACCATCGACGGCACCGTTGAACTGTCGGACCGCACCGATCAGGTCATGCGCTTCAAGGCGTCGGGCTGGCACGTGCAGGAAATCGACGGCCACGACCCCGAGGCCATCGACGCCGCCATCGCCAAGGCTAAGACCACCAAGAAGCCCTCGATGATCGCGTGCAAAACGCATATCGCTCTGGGCTCGTCGGCGCAGGATACCTCCAAGGGTCACGGCGCGCTGACCGACCCCAAGCTGATCGCCGACACCAAAGAGGCCTATGGCTGGGCCTCGGGTCCGTTCGAAGTGCCCGCCGACATCAAGGAAGCCTGGGAAGCCATCGGATCGCGCGGTGCGGCTGATCGCGCCGAGTGGGAAACCCGCCTGGCCGGTATCTCCGAGCGTAAGCAAGGCGAATTCGCCCGCATGTATGCGCTGGAGGCCCCCAAACGTCTGGCCGGCACCATCCGCGCGCTGAAAAAACAGATCAGCGAAGAGCAGCCCAAATACGCCACTCGCAAATCCAGCGAACTGGTTCTGGAAGTGGTCAACCCGATCATGCCCGAAACCGTGGGTGGCTCGGCTGACCTGACCGGCTCGAACAACACCAAGACCGGTGATCTGGGCATCTTTGACATCGATAACCGCGCGGGCCGCTATATCTATTGGGGTATCCGCGAGCACGGCATGGCCGCTGCAATGAACGGTATGGCGCTGCATGGCGGTTTCCGCCCCTATGGCGGCACCTTCATGGCCTTTACAGACTATGCGCGCCCCTCGATGCGTCTGGCCGCCCTGATGCGCATCCCCAGCGTGTTCGTGATGACCCATGACAGCATTGGTCTGGGCGAAGATGGCCCGACCCACCAGCCGGTGGAACATGTCGCCATCAGCCGCGCAACGCCCAACACCTATGTGTTCCGCCCCGCCGACACCGTGGAAACCGCCGAGGCCTGGGAAATTGCCCTGACCTCGAAGGAAACGCCCTCGGTTCTGTCGCTGACCCGTCAGGGCCTGCCCACCGTGCGGACTGAACACAAACAGAAGAACCTGGTCAGCCAGGGCGCGTATGTACTGGCCGAGGCCGAAGGCAAGCGTCAGGCCATCCTGATCGCCACCGGGTCTGAAGTGTCCATCGCCATGGCCGCACGTGACCTGTTGCAAGCCGAAGGCATCGGCACCCGCGTTGTCTCGATGCCCTGTATGGAGCTGTTCGAAGAGCAGGAAGAAAGCTATCGCAAGCGTGTCCTGCCCGCCGGTCCGGTGCGCGTCGCTGTCGAGGCGGGCGTGCGTCAGGGCTGGGACAAGTGGCTGCTGGGCGAACGTGGTCGCGAAGCCAAAGCGGGCTTTGTCGGCATGTCCTCGTTCGGCGCCTCGGCCCCTGCGGACGTTTTGTACGAAAAATTCGGCATCACCGCCGAGGCCGTAGCCGAAAAAGCCAAGTCGCTGCTGAAATAAAGGGCCCCGTCGGGTCTAAGAGAAACGCCGCGCAGAGTGCGCGGCGTTTTTTGTTTCAGGGTGGAGGGGGCCAGCCCCCTTGCCCCACAATCACGATTGTGGGCCTTCACCCCCGGAGTATTTTTCGAGCAAAGAAAGCGCTAATGGGGCTTGGCGCCGGTGACGGTGTTGATCAGCGGCGTGACGATCCGCGTGGCCACAGGGATCAGCAATAAGCCATAGAGCAGCCCCAGGACGCCGTCACAGAAAGCCGTGGTGGCCCATTTGGCGAAGCCCGCGATCTGATCAGGCACGGCCTGGGCGGCGATCACGGCCAGATGATGGATGTCCTGATAGGGGTGATGCACGCCCAGATCATGCAGACCGTGGATCATGATCGAGCCGCCCACCCACAGCATCGCCGCGGTGCCAACGACCGAGAGGAACTTCATCAACAGGGGCATGCCTTTGACCAGGCCCCGGCCAATCCCCTGGCCCAAGCCCGTGTCCGAGTTTTGCGCCATGTAAAGCCCGACATCGTCCATTTTCACGATCAGCGCGACCGAGCCATAGACGGCGATGGTGACGCCGATCCCGACGACGGCCAGGGTCGCGGCCTCCATCCACAGACCGCCTTCGGGGATGGCGGACAGGGCGATGGTCATGATTTCAGCGGACAGGATGAAATCTGTCTTGATCGCACCTGCAACCTTTTGCTGTTCCAGGTGGGTGGGATCCTTGATGTCCATGTCTTGCTCGACATGTTTGTCCCCATGGGGAAACAGCACATGAAAGATCTTCTCGGCCCCTTCAAAACACAGGTAGGACCCGCCCAGCATCAGCAGCGGCGTGATCAGCCAGGGTGCGAAGTTGGACAGCAGCATGGCCACCGGCAACAGGATCACCAGCTTATTGAAGAACGAGCCCCGCGCGATTTTCCAGATGATCGGCAGCTCGCGCGCAGGGGCGAAGCCCTGGATGTATTTCGGGGTGACGGCCGCGTCGTCAATCAGCACGCCGGCGGTCTTGGCGCCGACCTTGCCGGCCGCTGCGGCCACGTCATCCACGCTGGAAGCCGCCACTTTGGCAATCCCCGCTACGTCATCCAATAGAGCCAGTAGACCACTCATCTCGCACCTCAAACCTGTATTTGCGGCCAATCTAAACGAACGGTTCGCCGGAACAAGTCCGTTTGACAGGCAGACGTTAGCGCAACCAGTCCGGTTTTGCGCTAACACCTTTGTATCGCGACGTTTTTTACCTTTCAGCACAGGGCTGCGGCGGCTATACGACGCGCAAAATTCATTTCTCTTCAGGAGTTGAAATCATGACTATCACCGTCGGTGTCAACGGATTTGGCCGCATTGGCCGCTGCACCCTTTCCCACATTGCCGAAAGCGCACGCGAAGACATCAAGGTTGTCAAAATCAACGCCACCGGGCCGCTGGATACCGCTGCCCACCTGATCCGCTATGACTCGGTTCATGGCCGTTTCCCTGGTGACGTCACCATCGGCGAAGGTACCATGGATATGGGTCGCGGCGCCTTTGAAGTGCAGTCCACCTATGACATGGACGAGCTGGACTGGACCGGCGTCGACGTGCTGCTGGAATGTACCGGCAAGTACAATGACGGTGAAAAAGCCAAGAAACACCTGGAACGCGGCGCCAAATCGGTTTTGATCTCGGCCCCCGCCAAGAACGTGCAAAAAACCATCGTGATGGGTGTGAACGACGACCAGCTGGCCGCTGGCGACACCATGATCTCGAACGGGTCGTGCACCACCAACTGTCTGGCCCCCGTCGCCAAAGTGCTGAACAACACCGTCGGCATCGAAAGCGGCATCATGACAACGATCCACAGCTATACCGGTGACCAGCCGACGCTGGACCGCCGCCACAAAGACCTGTACCGCGCCCGTGCCGCCGCGATGTCGATGATCCCGACCTCGACCGGCGCCGCCAAGGCCGTGGGTCTGGTTCTGCCTGAATTGAACGGCATCCTGGACGGCTCGGCCATCCGCGTGCCCACCCCGAATGTTTCGGCCGTTGACCTGACCTTTGTCGCCAAGAAAGACGTGACCGAGGCCGACATCAACGCCGTCATGGCCGAAGCCGCCGCGGGCCCGCTGAAAGGCATCCTGGGCTACACCGAGGAAAAACTGGTCTCGGTTGATTTCAACCACAGCTCGGAAAGCTCGTATTTCGCGGCGGACCAGACCAAAGTCATCGGCAACCGCCTGGTGCGCGTGCTGGCCTGGTACGACAACGAATGGGGCTTCTCGTGCCGGATGGCTGACGTGGCCGTTGCGATGGGCAAGCTGCTGTAAACTCGGTCCCTTGCGGGATCAGGGGCGCTTGGGCATAGTCTGCCCAAGCGCCTTTTTTTGTTTCGGGGACATCATGACCAACCGTATCGCCTTTGTTTTGGGCCTGATCATCGTCGCCCTGATCGTTGCCGACATCAACTTGAACGACGGCACCTATCTGATCTTCCTGATCAAGAAATTCTGGGATCTGATCGAATACATGGCGTTCTGGCGCTGACGCAGGGTCATTTCTCGGCGCTCTTGCGTGCAGCGCGCGGCCTCCTAAGCTGACCACAACAACAGGAGAGCGAGACATGACCATCTTTTTGTGGGTGCTGGCCGTCTTCATTGCGCTGGTGCTGCTTTGGCTGGGTTGGAATGCCCGTGTAACCCGCAAAACCGCGCGCAATGTGGCGCTAGCCGTGCCGCCGCGCGGGACGTTCACCCAGATTTCGACCGGGCAATTGCACTATATCGACAAGGGCCAGGGCCCCGTCATCCTGATGATCCATGGGCTGGGGGCGCAGCTGGGCAATTTCGACACGGGCCTGGCTGATGATCTGGCACAGGATTTCAGAGTTATCGCCATCGACCGGCCTGGCATGGGCTGGTCTGACCGTCCCGAGGACGCCCCGGCCTCGCCTCGGGCGCAGGCCGCGCTGGTGGCCGAGATCATCGACAAGCTGAACCTGGATCAGCCCCTGGTGGTTGGTCATTCGCTTGGGGGCGCGATCGCGATGTGTCTGGCGCTGGATTTCCCCGAAAAGATCCGCGGACTGGCCCTGTTGGCGCCGCTGACCATGCCACCTAAAGCCCCGGCCGAAGTGTTCGCCGGGCTGAACCTGCCCCGCAGCTGGGTCCGCAAACTGGTCTCCGAGACCATCGCGATTCCCACCTCGATCCGCATGGCTGACCAGAACATGGCCGCGATTTTCGGCCCTGACTCGGTGCCCCCCAGCTATGCCGTTCAGGGCGGAGGGATGCTGGGCCTGCGCCCGGTTTCATTCCGCAACACCAGCCGCGATTTTCTGGCCTCGGGTACGGATCTGGGCTTCATGGTCAAAGGATATGCGGACCTGCAAGTGCCCGTTCACATCCTGTTCGGGCGCGAGGACCAGGTGTTGGATTACAAAACCCATGGCGAAGATCTGGTTGCCAAACACCCTGAAATCCAGCTAGAGTTGCTGTCAGGCGGGCATATGCTGCCGATGACCCACATCCCTCAAACTGCTGAATTCATTCGCAAATTTGCATCCTGACGCGAAAAAGGCCCCACAAAGGGGCCTTTGGACGCTATGATACCAGGCTTATTTGCCCAGCTTAGCCAGCAGCTTGTCTTTCACCGCGGGCGGCACGAATTTGGACACATCCCCGCCCAGCCGCGCGATTTCCTTAACCAGTTTCGAGGCAATCGCCTGGTGCCGGGCCTCGGCCATCAAAAAGACAGTCTCGACACTGTTGTCCAGCGCCCGGTTCATCCCGACCATCTGGAATTCATACTCGAAATCCGCAACCGCACGCAGCCCCCGCACGATGACCTGGGCCCCAACATCATGGGCGCAATCGATCAGCAGGTTTTCGAACGGATGCACGACAATCTCGGTACCGGTTTCCTCGGACAGCTTGGCTGTCTCGGCCTCGATCATCGCCACGCGTTCTTCGAGCGAAAACAGCGGCCCCTTATCGCGGTTGATCGCGACCCCGATAACCAAGCGATCCACCAAGGTGGCAGACCGCTGAATAATGTCGACATGGCCAAGGGTGATCGGATCAAAAGTCCCCGGATACAGACCGATACGCATCAGATGCTCCTCCCAACAGAACAGGAAATTCTTGCCGCGCACGCAACATTATTGCGCGGGGGAATGCAAGCGTTAATGACCCATGATCATGCCTTGCAGAGCATCCTTTTCCATCGACAGTTCCTGCAGCCGCGCCTTGACCACGTCCCCGATGGTGACGATGCCGACCAGTACGCCTTCTTCGACGACGGGCATGTGACGGAACCGCCCATCTGTCATGCGGGTCAGAACGTCATCGGCACTGTCATTGCGCGCGCAGCAGACCGGGTTGCGGGTCATCATATCGTCGACCTTTTCCTGCAGACAAATCGCACCTTTCACCGCCAGAGCGCGCACGATATCACGCTCGGAAATGATGCCCGAGGCCACCTGCCCGTCCTTTGATACGATCACGCCCCCGATCCGGCGCTCCGCCAGGATTTGCGACACATCCGAGATCAGCGTCCCGGGTTTCACTGTCACAACACCGTCGTCGCCTTTGGCCTTGAGGATCTGATGGACAAGCATAATGGGTCTCCTCCGCAATATTATTTCGCGAACCCAGCGTCACCTGCCCGCGACAGAGTGTCAAGCACTTGTGACAAATCTCTTTGCATTTGCGGCATCCTGCTTTGCAGCCGTCCCAGGATCAGCACATAGCCTCCAGCCGGGCGACCTCGGCGCGCAGCCCATCGCTCAGTTGTTGTGCAAGCAGATTCAGGCGCTCCAGCCGGCGGTCATCCGAGTGCCGGATCATATAGAAACTGCGACGCAGGCTGAGTTTATCCTCCAGCACCTTGCGGATTCCGGTGGTCGATGGAATGGCGAAGTCATGCACGATTCCGATGCCACCCGCCTGGCGAATCCAGTTGAACTGAACCGACACGGAATTCGAGGCCAGCGATACGCGCTCCACATTACATTCGCTTAAATAGTCCAGCTCTTTGTCGAAAATCATGTCCGCGATATAGCCCACCATCTGATGATCCCGCAGATCCTCGATCGCGCGCAGCGGAGCGTGGCGGGCCAGGTAATCCTCGTGCGCGGCCAGATGCAGTTTGTAATCGGTGATTTTCTGCACGGTCAGACGCCCGGCTGTGGGCGGGCTGACCCCGATGGCCATGTCTGCCTCGCGTTTGGACAGGTTGAACACCCGGGGCAAGGCGACGATCTGCAAGTCCAGACCGGGGTTGTCCTGCGCAATCCGCGCACAGACCTGCGGCAGCAGATAGTTCGCACAGCCATCCGGGGCGCCGATGCGAATCTGACCGGACAGACCGCCGGATTGACCGGCCAGTTCCTCGGTCGCGGCCTGCATGGCCTGTTCCGCCCGCTCGGCATGGGTCAGCAAGCGTTGCCCGGCATCCGTCAGCGCATACCCCTGCGGAGACTTGGCGAACAGCGGCGCGCCCATGTCCTCTTCGAAACGTGCGATGCGCCGCCCCACCGTTGCGGGATCGACTTTCAGCTCGCGCCCTGCGGCGGACAGGCTTTCCAACCGGGCGACGGTCAGAAACATCTTCATATCATCCCAATTTGGGGTCATTGGCGCCCTTTCATTTTGCAATAATGCAAATCTGTTTTGTTATTTTTCCTCTTTTTCAGGGAATTTTGCAATCCTATCCTGTGCCCAACACTTAGGAGGAGCAATCCCATGCAAGAACTCACCCACCTGATCAATGGCGAAAAAGTTGCCGGCACGTCCGGTCGTTTCGCTGAATTGCTGAACCCTGCCACTGGCGAAGTAATTTCCAAGGTGCCGCTGGCCTCGGCCGCTGAACTGGACGCCGCCGTCGAAAAAGCCGCCATCGCGCAGAAAGCCTGGGCCAAGGTGAACCCCCAGCGTCGCGCACGTGTGTTCATGAAATTCGGCGCCCTGATCGAAGAGCACATGGACGAACTGGCCGAGATCCTGTCCAAAGAGCACGGCAAAACCCTGCCCGATGCCAAGGGCGACGTTCAGCGTGGCCTGGAAGTGGTCGAAGTCTGCATGGGCGTTCCGGCCATGACCAAGGGCGAGTTCACCGGCGACGCGGGCCCGGGTATCGACCTCTACTCGATCCGTCAGCCTCTGGGCGTTGTCGCGGGCATCACTCCGTTTAACTTCCCGGCAATGATCCCGCTGTGGAAAATGTCGCCCGCCGTGGCCTGCGGCAATGCGATCATCCTGAAACCCTCGGAACGCACACCGCACACCGCCATGCGCCTGGTCGAGCTGTTCATCGAGGCCGGCCTGCCCGAAGGTGTTGTGCAGGTCGTACATGGCGACAAGGAATGCGTTGACGCCATCCTGGACAACGAAACGATCCAGGCGGTTGGCTTTGTTGGCTCGACCCCGATCGCGCAATACATCTATGGCCGCGCGGCAACCAATGGCAAACGCGCCCAGTGCTTCGGCGGCGCCAAGAACCACATGATCATCATGCCCGACGCGGACATGGACAAGGCCGCCGACGCGCTGATCGGCGCAGGCTTTGGTGCGGCTGGCGAACGCTGCATGGCGATCTCGGTTGCGGTTCCTGTTGGGGCTGAAACCGCTGACAAGCTGGTCGAAAAGCTGGTTCCCAAGATCGAGAACCTGAAAGTGGCACCCTACACTGGTGGCGATGATGTGGACTATGGCCCGGTGATCACCGCTCAGGCCAAGGCACGGATCGAAGGCCTGATCAACTCGGGTGTTGCGCAAGGCGCCAAACTGGTGACCGACGGGCGCGGCCTGTCGATCCAGGGATACGAGGATGGTTTCTTTGTCGGGCCGACCCTGTTTGACGAAGTGACCCCCGACATGGACATCTACAAGGAAGAGATCTTTGGACCGGTTCTGTCGATGGTGCGCACAGACCAGTACGAGGACGCCCTGCAGCTGATCCTGGACAACCCCTATGGCAACGGCACCGCGATCTACACCGCGGACGGAGACACCGCGCGTGACTTTGTGGCCCGTGTCGATGTGGGCATGGTTGGTGTGAACTTCCCCATCCCTGTGCCGCTGTCCTACTACTCGTTCGGCGGCTGGAAAAAGTCGGGCTTTGGCGATCTGGACCAGTACGGCCCCGATGCGTTCAAATTCTACACCAAGACCAAGAAGGTCTCGTCGCGCTGGTATTCGGGCATCAAGGATGGTGCTGCCCTGAACTTCAAAGCGATGGATTGATCCTACGGATCCGATTGAGCGCGCTGTCGCGCGCGCTTGATCAGCCCTTCGGGCGGTTTGGCGCTCCTCCCTGGCCGAACCGCCCGAAAATCAGGGGCTTACGTCTCTGTATGTTGTTCCGGAAACGGTTGCCGCCACCGGGACAATCTGGTCTGTTCGGTCGGGACCACGTTGCGGGAGGATCTTATGCCAATACCAAAGCCAGACTTCACCATTGGGGTTGAGGAAGAGTATCTTCTGGTTGATCTGGACACGCTGGACCTGGCCCCGGCACCACCGGAATTGATGGAACGGTGTGGCAGCGCGCTGGAGGGGCAATTCAGCCCGGAATTCCTGAATTGCCAGGTCGAAATCGGCACCAAAGTTTGTGCGGGTGTTTCCCAGGCCCGCAGCGAATTGCAACATTTGCGCCGCACGGTGGCGCAGATTGCCGGGGATTACAACCTGGCGCCCATCGCGGCCTCGTGTCATCCGTTCTCCAACTGGCGCGATCAGCATCACACGGACAAGGACCGCTATAACGACCTGCGCGATGATCTGGCGGGCGTAGTGCGGCGGATGCTGATCTGCGGGATGCATGTGCATGTGGGCATCCCCTACCCTGATCAGCGCATCGATCTGATGAACCAGCTGAGCTATTTCCTGCCGCATCTGCTGGCATTGTCGGCGTCCTCGCCGTTTTGGCAGGGCGAGGATACGGGGCTGAGCTGCTATCGTCTGACGGTGTTTGACAACCTGCCCCGCACCGGGCTGCCGCCCAAGTTCGACAGTTGGAGCAGCTATGAACGCTCGGTCCAGGCGCTGGTGGATCTGGAGCTGATCGAGGACAGTTCCAAAATTTGGTGGGATCTGCGCCCTTCGGCCCGGTTCCCGACGATCGAGGCACGGATTTGCGATGTATCCCCCCGGCTAGAGACCACACTGACGCTGGCCGCGTTGATCCAATGCCTGACGCGGATGCTGTGGCGGCTGAGCCAGAAAAACCAGCGTTGGCGGCTGTATGATAACTTCTTGATTGCGGAAAACCGGTGGCGGGCGCAGCGATACGGGCTGGCGGGCGGAATGATCGACTTTGGCGACCGTTCAATTGTTCCGTTTGATCAACTGGTCGAGGAAATGATTGCGCTGACCGCCCAGGATGCCGAGGCGTTGGGCTGCACCGCCGAGATCGAAAACCTGCGCACCCTTCTGAAGCGCGGCAACTCGGCCGACCGGCAACGCGCCGTATACCAGGACGCCCTGCATGCCGAGGACACGCAACCTGACGCGCTAAAGGCGGTCGTGCGACACCTGATCCAGGAATATCACCACGATTTGTAACCCAATCCTGCCCCTGCAAAATTTCTGCAAGGGTTCAGAAATAAACACGCGTTCAAATACCCAGTCGATCCGGGAGGAGACCCATGGATTTCGCCTTATCAGAGGAACAAACCGCCATCTACGACATGGCGCTGGCCTTTGGCCTGGAAAATATCGCCCCCAATGCGGCCGAATGGGAAAAACAAGGCACGATCCCCAAAGAGCTGTGGCCCGAACTGGGCGCGCTGGGGCTGGGTGGGATCTATGTCTCTGAAGAGTCAGGCGGATCTGGCCTGACGCGGCTGGATGCGACCCTGATTTTCGAGGCGCTCAGCCAGTCCTGCCCCTCGGTCGCGTCCTTTCTGTCGATCCACAACATGTGCGCCAAGATGCTGGATGCGTTCGGCAGCGATGACGTAAAGGCGCGCTATCTGACCCCGGCGATCAGCATGGACACGGTGCTGTCCTATTGCCTGACGGAACCGGGCTCGGGCTCGGATGCGGCTGCGCTGAAAACCCGCGCCGATCGCAGCAATGACGGCTATACGCTGAATGGCACCAAGGCGTTTATCTCGGGTGGCGGCTATTCCGATGCTTACGTGGTGATGTGCCGGACCGGCGAGGATGGCCCAAAGGGGATTTCCACCGTGGTGGTCGAGGATGGCACGCCGGGGCTGTCCTTTGGCGGGCTCGAGGACAAGATGGGCTGGAAATCACAGCCCACCCGGCAGGTACAGTTTGACGATTGTAAAATCCCGGCTGCGAACCTGGTCGGCACCGAAGGCGACGGGTTCAAATACGCGATGATGGGGCTGGATGGCGGGCGGTTGAATATCTCGGCCTGTAGCCTTGGCGCTGCGCAGGCCGCCCTGACGCAAACCCTGCAATACATGGGGGAACGCAAGGCCTTTGGCAAAACCATCGACCAGTTCCAGGCGCTGCAATTCCGCCTGGCTGACCTGGAGATCGAGCTGCAAGCCGCCCGCACCTTCCTGCGTCAGGCCGCGTGGAAGCTGGACAACGGTGCGCCTGATGCCACCAAGTTCTGCGCCATGGCCAAGCGGTTCGTCACCGAAACCGGATCGAAAGTGGCGAATGAATGCCTGCAACTGCATGGCGGCTATGGCTATTTGGCCGATTACGGGATCGAGAAAATCGTGCGCGATCTACGTGTCCACGAAATCCTGGAAGGGACCAATGAAATCATGCGCTTGATCGTGGCGCGCCAATTGCTGAGTGACAGAGGGTAACCAAGCATGAGCCAAACCAATATCCGCATCGAGGGCCAGGCTGGCCGCATCACGCTGACCCGCCCCGAGGCGCTGAACGCGCTCAGCTATGAAATGTGTATGGACATCGAACAAGCCCTGGAGACGTGGCGCGATGACGACCGCGTTGCCCTTGTCCTGATCGATGCCGAGGGCGACAAGGCGTTTTGCGCTGGCGGCGATATCGCGGAAATGTACGCCACGGGAATGGCCGGCAATTTCGCCTATGGTCGCAAATTCTGGCGCGACGAGTATCGCATGAACGCCAAGCTGGCCGAGTATCCCAAACCCATCATCAGCCTGATGCAGGGCTTTACCATGGGCGGAGGCGTGGGGCTGGGCGGACATGTTGGCCATCGCGTCGTCTGCGAAAACTCGCAGGTCTCGATGCCGGAATGCGGGATCGGCTTTGTGCCCGATGTTGGCGGCAGTTACCTGCTGGCGCGAGCCCCGGGACGGCTTGGAGAATATCTGGGCCTGACCACCGCGCGCATGGGGCCCGGCGATGCGATTCACGCCGGTTTCGCGGATCACTTTATCCCTCAGGCAGATTGGCCAGCCCTGATTAAAACCCTTGAAGATACAGGCGACATTTCAGCGCTTGCCGCAGCCGCTCAGACGCCCCCCAGCAGCGCATTGGCAGCGCAACAGGCTGAAATAGATACGCTTTTTGATGGTGAGGCGCTACAAGACGTTCTGAATACCCTACGCGCCAGTGACAGTGACCTGGCTGCAAAATCCCTGAAAACCCTGATGCGCAGCGCGCCTTTGTCGATGGCTGTGACGCTGGAAATGATCCACCGTTTGCGCGGGCCCAGCCTGACGATCCGACGGGCGCTAGAGATGGAATATCGCGTCTCGCATCGGATTATGGAGAAGGGCGATTTTCTGGAGGGCATCCGCGCCCAGATCATCGACAAAGACCGCAACCCCACCTGGAAACACGCCCATGACAGCGTTCCTGCGATCGCCGTATCGCAGATGCTGATGCCTTTGGGCGCGAACAGTCTCGGCTTTGAGGAGGACTAAGCCATGCAGATCGCATTTATCGGACTTGGGAATATGGGCGCGCCCATGGCCGCCAACCTGGCCGCTGCAGGCCACAACGTGACCGGCTTTGACACTGCGGGCACCACAGCCCAAGGCGTGAGCAATGCCGCCACCGTGCAGGACGCTGTGCAGGGCGCCGAGGTCGTGATCACCATGCTGCCCAATGGCGCCATCCTGCGCGCCGTGGCGGATCAGGTGATCCCGGCCATGTCCACGGGCGCGACCTTGGTGGATTGTTCGACCGTGGATGTCGACAGTGCGCGCGCCGTGGCGGATCAGGCCATCGCTGCAGGCCTGCTGGCGGTGGACGCGCCGGTTTCGGGCGGGGTTGGCGGCGCTGCAGGCGGCACACTGACCTTTATGGCCGGGGGCAGCGCCCAAGCCTTTGCCGTGGCCGAGCCGCTGTTCGAGATCATGGGGCAAAAGGCTGTCCATTGTGGCGAAAGCGGTGCGGGACAGGCTGCGAAGATTTGCAACAACATGATCCTGGGCGTCACGATGATTGCCACCTGCGAGGCCTTTGCCCTGGCTGACAAGCTGGGCCTGGATCGGCAAAAGATGTTCGATGTGGTCAGCACCTCGTCGGGCTATAGCTGGACGATGAACGCCTACACCCCTGCCCCCGGCGTCGGGGCCACCAGCCCTGCGGACAATGACTATCAGCCCGGATTTGCGTCCGAGTTGATGCTCAAGGATCTGCGCCTGTCCCAGCAAGCGGCCGAATTTGCGGATGCTGACACGCCCATGGGACAGCTGGCGGCGGCGCTTTACGAGCAATTCGTCGAAAATGAGGATGGAAAAGGCATGGATTTCAGCGCCATGCTGCCCCGGTTCGAAAAGCGAGGACGCGGTGCATGACTGACTGGGTGACGGGCACGCCTCAGCTGGAAAAGCTGGCGCCGCAATCACGGCTGCGGCTTGGCTCGCTTGTGCCGGTCACCCTGCCCGCGCACACTCCGCTGTTTAATGCAGGGGACGCGGTTCAGGGCTATGCCATGGTCCTGTCTGGCCGCGTAGATGTGTCGATGACAGGCACCTCGGGGCGCGAAATGCTGCTCTACTCGGTCGAGCCCGGCCAGTCTTGCATCCAGACAACCATGGGCCTTTTGGGCGGGGATGACTACACCGCCGAGGCGGAAACAACCGTCGACACCCGTTTGGTACTGCTGCCGAAACCAATGTTTTTGGGGATGATGGACAGCGATCCTGCCTTTCGCGCGCTGGTGTTTCAGGCCTTTGCAAAACGCTTTCAGAACATGATGCAACTTCTTGAAAAAGTTGCCTTTACGCGCGTCGAATGCCGTCTGGCCGAACGACTTCTGTCCCTGTCCGAAACCGAAAACCCGCTACATCTTACCCAATCAGAACTGGCCACGCAGATCGGCTCTGCCCGCGAGGTTGTATCCCGTCGGCTCGAAAATTGGTCGCGCCGTGGGTGGGTCCGCACCGGGCGTGGCACGATCGAAGTCCTGGACCCGGACGCCCTGCACGCCGTTGCTGCAGACGCTGTGTGACCCTGTCACAGACAAACGCGCGCAGAATTGCTAACCTGTCTTCAATCGAACACGAAAGGAGACTGACATGAAAAACGTTGGTGGTATCGACAAAATCCTGCGCATCGTCATTGGGGCCGCGCTGATCGTTGGCGCTCTGATGGGCTATGGTATCTGGATGTGGATTGGCGTCGTGCCGCTGCTGACGGGCCTGTTTGGCATGTGCCCGCTGTACCGTCTTGTTGGTGTTAACACCTGCCCGAACAAGTGACTCAGAAAGCCCCGGTTCATGCCGGGGCCAGTTTTATTCCGCTGCGGCAGCGGTCATCCCCAGCATCGGCGCCAGATAGCGTCCGGTATGGCTGCGCGGCTCTTTGGCCACGTCCTCGGGGGTGCCCTCGGCGACGATCTGACCACCGCCATCCCCGCCTTCGGGACCGATATCGATGATCCAGTCGGCGGTTTTGACCACATCCAGGTTGTGTTCGATCACAACCACCGTGTTGCCCTGATCAACCAGTTCATGCAGCACCTCAAGCAGCTTGCGCACGTCCTCGAAATGCAGGCCCGTTGTGGGCTCGTCCAGGATATACAAAGTCCGCCCGGTCGAGCGTTTCGCCAGCTCTTTTGACAGCTTAACCCGCTGCGCTTCGCCCCCGGACAGGGTCGTCGCCTGCTGGCCTACCTTGATATAGCCCAGCCCCACACGCATCAGCGCATCCATCTTGTCCCGGATCGAGGGAACAGCCTGGAAAAACTCTTGCGCGTCCTCAACCGTCATATTAAGAACGTCCGCTATGCTCTTGCCTTTAAACTTAATTTCCAACGTTTCGCGGTTGTATCGCGCGCCGTTACAGGTTTCGCAGGTCACGTAGACATCCGGCAGGAAATGCATCTCGATTTTGATGACGCCGTCGCCCTGACAGGCCTCGCAGCGCCCGCCCTTGACGTTAAAACTAAACCGGCCGGGCTTGTACCCACGCGCCTTGGCCTCGGGCAGACCGGCGAACCAATCACGGATCGGCGTAAACGCCCCGGTATAGGTGGCCGGGTTGCTGCGCGGCGTGCGCCCGATGGGCCGCTGGTCGATGTCGATGACCTTGTCCAGATGCTCCAGCCCCTTGATGGTTTCGCAGGGCGCAGGCGTCTGGCGCGCCCCATTCAGCCGCATCGAGGCGGTCTTGAACAGCGTCTCAATCGTCAGCGTGGATTTCCCCCCGCCCGATACGCCAGTGACGCAAACGAATTTGCCCAGCGGGAAATCCGCAGTCACATTTTGCAGGTTGTTCCCGGCCGCCTTGACGACGCTGACCTTCTTTTTGTTGCCCTTGCGGCGCTCGGCAGGCACCGCGATCTCGCGCGCGCCGCTTAGGTATTGCCCGGTCAGGCTGGCAGGATCATCCGAGATCTGCCCGGGCGTCCCATCCGACACCACCTGTCCGCCATGCACGCCTGCACCCGGCCCAATATCAAACACATAGTCCGCCTGGCGGATCATATCCTCGTCATGTTCGACCACAATCACCGTGTTACCCTGGTCGCGCAGGTTCTTCAGCGTGCCGATCAGGCGGTCATTGTCCCGCTGGTGCAACCCGATCGAGGGCTCGTCCAACACATACAAAACGCCCGTAAGCCCCGAGCCGATCTGACTGGCCAGACGGATACGCTGGCTTTCGCCACCACTTAATGTACCACTTGAACGACTTAGTGTAAGATATTCTAATCCCACATTATTCAAGAAACCCAAGCGTTCGCGAATTTCCTTGAGAATGGCGCGCGCGATCTCGTTTTTCTGATCCGTCAGATGCTCGGGAACCGTCTGGCACCAGGCGTAGGCTTCCTTGATCGACATCTGGACGACCTGCCCGACATGCAGGCCCGCGATCTTCACCGCCAGGGCCTCTTCGCGCAGGCGATAACCGCCGCAATCGCCACAGGATCGGTTGTTCTGATAACGCTCAAATTCCTCGCGCACCCAGTTTGAATCCGTCTCGCGATAGCGCCGCTCCATGTTGGGAATGACGCCTTCGAAGACGCGAGTCACCTGATAGACACGCCCGCCCTCGTCATAGCGGAACTCGATTTCCTCATCGCCCGAGCCATAGAGGAACACCTTCTGCACTTTCTTGGGCAGGTCCTTCCAGCGTTCATTCTGATCAAAGCCATAGTGGCGAGCCAGCGCCTCGATCGTCTGGAGGAAATAGGGGGATTTGCCCTTGCGCCAGGGGGCAAGCGCACCGTCATAGACCTTGATATTCTGGTCAGGCACCACCAGCCGTTCATCGAAAAACAGCTCGACCCCCAGCCCGTCGCAGGACGGGCAAGCCCCGAAGGGCGCGTTGAACGAAAACAGCCGCGGCTCAATCTCGGGGATGGTGAAGCCACTGACAGGACAGGCAAAATTTTCGCTGAAGGTGATGCGTTCCGGGTCGCCTTCGCGCGGAGCGGTTTCCAGAACGGCGATCCCGTCGGCCAGATCCAAGGCCGTGCGCAGACTGTCGGCCAGCCGCGTTTCCAGCCCCTCGCGCACCACGATCCGGTCCACGACCACGTCAATGTCATGGCGGAATTTCTTGTCCAGCGTCGGAGGCGTGTCCAGATCGTGGAATTCACCATCCACTTTGACCCGTTGGAAGCCTTGTTTACGAAGCTCTAAGAATTCCTTGCGATATTCGCCCTTGCGGTCGCGCACGATGGGGGCCAGCAGATAGGCGCGCGTGCCCTCCTCCATCGTCATGACGCGGTCGACCATGTCCTGTACCTGCTGCGCCTCGATGGGCAGTCCGGTTGCGGGCGAATAGGGCGTACCGACGCGGGCAAAGAGCAGGCGGAGGTAATCGTAAATCTCGGTCACAGTGCCGACGGTCGAGCGCGGGTTCTTACTGGTCGTCTTTTGCTCGATGGAGATGGCTGGGGACAGACCGCTGATGTGGTCGACGTCTGGTTTCTCCATCATGTCCAGAAACTGGCGCGCATAGGCGGACAGCGATTCCACATAGCGGCGTTGACCCTCGGCATAGATGGTATCAAATGCCAGAGAGGATTTGCCCGAGCCCGACAACCCCGTAATCACCACCAACTCATCGCGCGGGATATCCACGTCGATGCTTTTCAGATTGTGCTCGCGCGCGCCGCGCACCTCGATATTTTTCAGCTCAGCCATGGGTCCCTCGCCATCCGTGGTTAACAGATAGTAGAGCCGCGCCGAGTCTCCAAGAAAAAAAGCAGAACATTGCAGGAACACTGGCGCTGAATTGAGCGATCGACGCAGCCAAAGCACGTGCGGGCGACATTTATATTCTGTTATTGGAATTTATTTGCTATACACATCTTGAAGCCTCAAGCCTCAGGCCACAGATCGGCCTGGAACGGAAACACCAAAAGGACCCGCCCGATGTTTGGATTCATGCGCCAATCCGCCCCCGCCCTCCCTGTCGCTGATGCGATTCAACGGGTCGCCGACAAAGAGATGATCCTGATCGACATCCGCGATCACGCTGAACTGGCGAGCTCGGGTAAGGCCAAAGGGGCGCTGCATATTCCGATGATGCGGCTGGCCGACATGGCGGACCCGCGTCACCCCGATTTCCACCCCGACCTTCAGCAGGACAAGCCCATCGCGCTGTATTGTGCCTCGGGCGCGCGTTCGAATATGGCCGCTGGGATGCTGCGTCAGCTGGGCTATGCCGAGGTGCACAATCTGGGCGGGTTGACCCATTGGATGGCAGCGGGTGGCCCGGTCGAGCGCGCCTGATCAGGTTTTCTGCGCCAAGGCCCAGGCACAAATCGGAAAGCTGGGATCGTTCGTCAGATCATCGGTTTCGCGATTATAGGCCGGCGGCCAGTCCGGCTCGAGATTGCGCGCAGCTGCGGCGCGATTGCCCCACTGACGCGCCTTGATCGCATCGGGTTCGAACCCAGCCTCCATTAGCAGGTTTTTCAGCCCGCGCGCTGTCCAGCGGGAATTGTCCACCGGATCGCCGTGATAGGGGATAAAAAACGGAACCGCGACCCAGAAATATCCGCCAGGACGCAGCATTTCCAATACGTTACGCGTCGCCGTATAGGGCCGGTCCAGGTGTTCCCAAACCTGATTGGCCAGCACCAGATCAAAGCTTAGCGCCTGCCCCTCTGCCCCGGAATAGGGACCGGCACAGATATCATATTCAGGATATCTGTACCGGCTATAGCTTTTGAACGTGAACCGGCGACCGAACTTTCCGGAAACCTCTGCAACGTCCATGTTCTCCAAGTCCAGCGCCTGCAGCCAGCGACGGCTGGTCTTGTTCATCACCACACGGTTAATGCTCGGCATGGTTGCCCTCCGGCCTCATTCGGCCAGAGGAAAACGCTTACATGTGGATGACCTGGCCGAACGCATCCAGAACGCTTTCGTGCATCATTTCAGAAAGCGTGGGATGAGGGAAGACCGTGTGCATCAGGTCTTCTTCGGTGGTTTCCAGCTGGCGACCGATCACATAGCCCTGGATCATCTCGGTCACCTCGGCGCCGACCATATGGGCGCCCAGAAGCTCGCCAGTTTTGGCGTCGAACACGGTTTTCACCATGCCCTCGGGCTCACCCAGTGCGATCGCTTTGCCGTTGCCGATGAAGGGGAAACGACCCACCTTGATGTCATAGCCCAGCTCTTTGGCCTTGGCTTCGGTATATCCGACCGAGGCAACCTGCGGGTGACAATAGGTGCAGCCCGCGATGGTTTCGGGCTTGACCGGATGGGCATGCTTGCCCGCGATCAGCTCGGCCACCATGACGCCTTCGTGGCTGGCCTTGTGCGCCAACCAGGGTGCGCCGGCGATATCGCCAATGGCATACAGCCCGTCCACACCGGTGCGACAGAATTCGTCGGTCACAACATGGGTGCGATCGATTTTCACGCCTAGGCCTTCGAGACCCAGGTTTTCCACATTGCCCACGATACCCACGGCGCTGATGACCGTGTCGAACTCGATCTTTTCGACCTTGCCCTTGGTTTCGATATGCGCGGTGACCTTACCCTTGCCGCGATCCAGCTGTTTCACCATGGCTTTTTCCATGATGGTCATGCCTTGCTTAACAAACTGTTTCTTCGCGAATGCGCTGATTTCAGCGTCTTCTACGGGCAGAACGCGGTCCATCACCTCGACCACGGTCGTGTCGGCGCCCAGCGTGTTATAGAAGCTGGCGAATTCGATGCCGATTGCGCCCGAGCCGATCACCAGCAGCTTTTTCGGCATCCGCGGCGGGTTCAGCGCGTGTTTGTAGGTCCAGACCAGATCGCCATCGGCCTCGAGACCCGGCAGTTCGCGGGCCCGCGCGCCGGTCGCCAGAACGATGGCTTTCGCGGTCAGATCTTCGGTGCCTTTGTCGGTCTTAACGCTCACCTTGCCCTTGGCGGGCAGCGTGGCCTCGCCCATGACAACGGTGATCTTGTTTTTCTTCATCAGGTGGCCAATGCCGCCAGACAGCTGCGCCGCAACCCCGCGCGAGCGTTTCACGACCGCGTCCAGATCATAACCGATCTTGTCCGCTTTCAGGCCGAAATCCTTGGCGCGCTCCATCAGGTGGAACACCTCGGACGAGCGCAACAGCGCCTTGGTCGGGATACAGCCCCAATTCAGGCAGATGCCGCCCAGATGCTCGCGTTCAACCACGGCCACTTTCAGGCCCAGCTGAGCACCACGAATGGCAGCTACGTACCCACCGGGGCCAGCCCCGATTACGATCATATCAAACGTCTTGGCAGACATGTGTCTCCTCCGATTTAGAATTTAGTTTATCATTAAACTATTTTTCACAACCACTCAACCAAAACAAAACCCCCGCTGCGCTTTGACGCGCCTGCGGGGGTTACATGTTTGTTTTTCAACAATTAAAAGTCGTTTACTTCTTAAACGATTTAGACAGCCTGCCAGCTCTCGAACCGTGTGGCCATAGCCGCCCTGGTCAATATAGCTCTGTTCATTGGCCGTGGTCGCCCGATCCAACGCTGCGTTGCGATAGGGAAAGCGCCCAAATTCGCGGATCACATGACGATGCGCCTTGGCGTGCAACAGGTTGCTTTCGCCTGCGCCGGGCATCCGCTCGGCCATCAGCCGCACACAGCGTTCCTGATCACACAGATCTTCGGAATGCATCAATGGCAGGTAAAAGAACTGACGGGCGGGTTCGTCAATTTTCAGATCCCAGCCATGATCAATCGCCGATTTCGCTGCGGCCAGGGCCACTTCGTCCATTACGAACGCATCACCAGAGCCACGGAACATGTTGCGCGAAAACTGGTCCAATAAAATGACATAGGCCAGTGATCCGCTGGGATAGGTCAGCCACAGGCTATAGGCGCCGGCTTTGGCGTTCTCCCATGCCCCGAGAAACTTTTCCCGGATGGTCTCGTCTAATTTCGGATCAACCGCGTACCACCCTTCGGGGCCGACATTGTCCAGCCAGAACTCCAGTACTTCATCTGCGCTTACCATCAGAGCCTCCCTTTCAAGGCCAATACAGTTCGTTAAGAAAACGTTACAAACCATACGCCCTCGTTAACAATCACTATTTACGTCAGGAACGTCATATTATGTGTTGGTAGCGCTAGCGTCACTTTCTTCTGCTGTTTCAAGGGCATATTCGCGCGCCATCTCCACCGCAACGTGCGAGGCCGAGGGCATAACCGGCATGTAAGAGCCTGTCTCATCATGGTCAGGCGTTGCGCGTTGCGTCATGCGATAGCCCGCGTAGACGGCCAGGGCCAGCAACAAGACCGCGATCAGCAGAAAATATCCCGAGGGCCCGAACGTGGCCATCAACCAGCCGGTGATCAACGGCCCAGCGATCGCTCCCACCCCGTTGATGAACACCAGCCCACCCGAGGCCGCCGCCATGTCCTCGGGTTCGAGGAAGTCATTGGTATAGGCGATCAGCAAAGAATAAAGCGGGTTGGAGGTGCCTCCGATCAGAAACGCCGACACCAGAAGCAAAGGGAAATAGCCTCCGGTGATCATGCCCACGATCGCGCCCAGCCCGCCCCCGGCAGCCGTCAGCAAGATCAGCACCCGGCGATCCATCTGGTCCGACAACCAGCCCAGCGGGTATTGCAGCAGCGTCGCCCCTACGTAAAACGCCGCCACGAAGATCGAGATTTCAGGCAGGCTCAGCCCGGCCTCGCCGCCATACACCGCAGCCATCCCGAATTGCGAGGCGAACACGCCCCCCAACAGGAACATCCCCACACTGCCCAGAGGCGAAGTTTTCAGGATCTCGCGCAGGCTCATGGGTTTGTCGGTTTCAAACGCCGGCGTGGGCGAAATCGACAGCAAAATCGGCGCGAATGAAATCGACACCAGCACCGAGGGGATCACGAACAGCACATAGCCGGACGGATCCGCCGTCAGCAGCAGCGCCTGCGCCAACACGATGCCGACCATTTGAACGATCATATACATGGACAGCGCCTTGCCCCGGTTTTCGTTGGTCGCCGCGTTGTTCAGCCAGCTTTCGCTGGTGACATACACGCCGGAATAACAAAACCCGATCACCACGCGGCCCAAGGTCCAGACCCAGGGGTTTGCCACGGTCGGATACAGGATCAGCACGGCCGAGATAAACGAGGCCAGTGCCGCGAATACCCGCACGTGTCCCACGCGTCGGATCATCTCGGGCGCCATGCGGGACCCGCCCAGAAAGCCTACGAAATAGGCTGACATCACGATGGACATCTCGTAGGTGGAAAAGCCCTCCAGCTCTCCGCGCACACCCAAAAGCGTGCCCTGCAAGCCGTTCCCGACCATCAGCAGCATGATCCCCAGCAACAGGGCCCAGGCATTGGATAAAGTGCTCAGCATGGCGCGATCCTCGGTGAAAAACCAGAAGCCCCCTGTGTCAGGAGACACGGTGATTTACCTGCGTATTCGCGACATGGTCTGTTCTGTTCGCGACCTCGCGCGAAATTTAACGCGTCGGAAACAGGATCGAGGCATCGCCGTAGGAAAAGAACCGGTACTTATCGGCGATGGCGTGATCATAGATCGCGCGCACCCGGTCCGCCCCCATCAGCGCCGAGACCAGCATCATCAACGTGGATTTGGGCAGATGGAAATTGGTCATCAACGCATCGGCCACGTGGAATTCAAAGCCCGGATAGATGAAGATATCCGTTTCGCCGCGCCAGGGTTCAATCTGACCGCTGCGCCCCGCGCTTTCGATCAGCCGCAGCGCCGTGGTGCCCACAGGGATCACCCGCCCGCCTGCGGCCTTGGTGGCGGCGATGTCGCGCGCGGCCTCTTCGGATACCTCGCCCCACTCGGCATGCATCTTGTGAGTGGTCACATCCTCGACCTTGACGGGCAGAAAGGTGCCCGCGCCCACATGCAGGGTGACAAAGGTCAACTCGACCCCAATTTCGCGGATTTTCTGCAACAAGGGCTCGTCAAAATGCAGGCTGGCCGTTGGCGCCGCCACCGCGCCCGAGGCCCGCGCCCAGACCGTTTGATAATCGGTCTTGTCCTGCGCGTCCGCCGCGCGTTTGGCCGCAATATACGGCGGCAGGGGCATTGCGCCGGCCTGCGCCAAAGCCGCGTCGAAATCCTCGCCCGTCAGGTTGAAGGACAACACGCCCTGCCCGGCCTCTTTGGCCTCGAGCCGCGCGGTCAGATCGTCGGAGAACACGATCTCTTCGCCTTCGCGGATTTTTTTCAGCGGTTTCAGCAGGGCCGCCCACTGCCCATCCGGGCGCGGTTCCAGCAAGGTGACCTCGATCCGGGCCTGGGTCAGACCCTCGGCGCCGATACGCGCGCGGGTGCCCGACAGGCGGGCCGGGATCACTTTGGTGTCGTTCAGCACCAGCCGATCCCCGGGTCGCAGCCATTGCGTGATATCGGTCACGCGCGCATCCGTGATCGTGTCGCCCTCTGCCACCAGCAACCGGGCCGAACTGCGCGGCTTGGCGGGCCGCGTCGCGATCAGATCATCGGGCAGGTCAAAATCGAAATCAGAGAGTTTCATAGGCGCTATTCAGTCAGTTTGGGCGGTGGGCGGCGGAATATCTCTCGGAACATGCCGGGTGTAAAGATCGACAACGGGTTGATCCCCACATTCGGATCATCCCCCGGCCCCTTCATGGTAAAGTTGAAGCCCAAGAGCCCCTCGCCCTTGCGGGTGAAAACCGATCCAATCGCATTCACCAAGTACAGCGGCGAGAACACGCCCTGCATATCCATCACCTTGTTTTCCAGGTCATAGATTCCGTCCATGGAAATGCCAATCGAACTGCCGACAGCGCTGGATTTGGTCACGATGACCTGAGTTGGGGTGATGCGGAATTTCGCTTCGACGTCACCGAAATGGATGCCCCCACCGCCCATCTGCTCCAACAGCCCCACGATACTGGCCGCGTTCAACAGGTTCGCCACCGCAGGCGCATCCTTGAGCCAGACTGACTTAATCTTCAGGGCGCCGTCATAGCTGTGATCGCCCACCGGGGTCAGGTTCAGCGTCATATCCCCCTTATCGGCCTTGGACAGCAGGCCGGCGGCCGCCAGCGCCGCTCCGGCATTGGCCGAGGTGATGGTAAAAGCGCTGCGCCCGTTTTGCGGCACCATTTGCCCGGCAATGCTGGCCTTGCCATTGACCACCCCCACGAACCGTCCGGTCATGCCGCCGCGATAGGCTTCGAAATCGCCCTTGAAGCCTGTCAGCGACAGGCTGTCGGTGATCCGTAGCCGATCCAGTTTCACCTGCATCGGCACGACCGAGGATTTACCCGATCCGCCCGAGCCCCCCAGCGTGCCTATATTGCGCAGGTCCAGCCAGCCACCGTTGATTTCAACAGAAGGGGCAACACCCTTGCCGCGCCCTCGTAACGTGATCGGAGCCTCCAGCCAGCCCCCCGCCTTGACGGTCGAGAATGCCGCGCGATCCAGGCCTCCGCCTTGTTTCAGGCGCACGGCTCCAACAGCATTCAGGCCCCTTGCCTTTAGCGACAGGCGCTCGATTTCAGGGACCTTACCCAAAGTCCCGGCGATCTCGAATTCAGCCGTGCGCTCTTGGGACAGTCGCCACCCCAATTCCCGAATGCGCAGCCCAAGGCCCGCCAAGCGACTGCTGCCCGTGAACCTGGGGGGCTGTCCCTTTTCCAGGTCAACGGCAAATTTTGCTGTCGCCGCGCCAGACACAGAGCCCGGTGGCAGGGTAATGTTGAATTCGTCCAGAAAGTCCTGAGACACGGTCGTCGTGCCTTCGACCCGGCTAATTTTGTTCGGATTGTCCTTGATGGGCGAGACCCAGTGCCCGTCAAACGCTACCTGCCCCACGCGACCGCGCCCCGAAACCAGCACACGGTCGTTTGTGGCGCTGACATCCAGATGCGGTGCGACGAAAACCTTTTCGGGGATCAGCTTGGTGCTGCGCACGTTTTCCAGACCGGCAGAGATGTCATAGCGCACTTCGGATCTTGGCAGCTTCTTCTTCAGGCGCAAAAAGATCGAGCCCTGCGCGCGCGCGCGTCCATCCGCGATGGTGACCGGGCGTTCGGCCTTGGTCATCACTTCAAGCGGCTTTTGATTCAGCAAAGACAGCGCCGCCGTAATCGTGCTGGATGTGTTCAGCCGCACTTCGGCGGGCGGGCCCTTGATGCGCACGTCTTCGATGATCAGGCTGGTGCCCGTCGCGTCGATCTGACCGCCTTCGGGGGCTGTGACCGTCCCCTGTTCCGCCGTCACCACGAACCGCGTTCCCAAAAGCTCGGCCCGGCCGGCCGCGTTTTTCAGAGGCGGCATGTATTTCAGAAACCGGATATCGCCCTCTTTGAATTCGGTCGACAGATAGACATTGGGTTTGCGCCCCTGCTGCGCGCGCAAAGCGATCTGGGTGTTGGTCAGCATCAGCGCGTTGATATTTTCGGAGACCCAAGTTCGGGTCTTGGGCTTTAGAGCTTCGGGCCAGAAGGCCATAACGGTTGACTCACTCAGCTCCGCGACCTGCCCGTTCAGCGCAAGGTTCCACCCGTCATCATCCGCCAGCATCTTACCGTCCAGCACCAGAACATGCCCGTCCTTGGACAGGCTAAGCTCGCCCAGGGTCAGCTCGAAGGGATTCAGATCCAGGCGAAAGGTCATCATGGTCTGATCCACACTTACGGGCTCGGGATACAGGTTGTTGGGATTCACCCGCGCATTGGTCATGGCGAACTGGCCCTGTAGACGCGTTGGCCAGCCGTCCTTGTGCCCCTGTAGCAACGCCTTGCCAGAAGCGGAGCCGCTGAACTGAGCGCTTTGCACCAGCAATTCGTCAAAACGAATGGTCTGCGTTTCTGGATCAAAGGTGAAATAGGTCTGGGCTTTTTCAAACGGAATTGGGCGGGTCTGATCATTGGGCTGCAAGGCGCCTTGTCCGATCTGCAAGGTGCCCGACAACCGACCCAGCTGCCCTTGATCATCCGTCCCCGCACGCAGGGCCCCGCTGATGGGGGCGCGCACCGTATCCAGCCAGGCCAAGGCCCCCACCTGTCCGGCAATATCGTGCGAGGCCATGTCCTCGAAGGCCATGCCAAACCGAGAGTCCAAAGCACCGATCTGGCTTTCATAGTTCAGCTCGACCGTGGTGGCGTAATCATAGCCCCCCAACAGCGCCAGATCCCCCCGCACCCGCAGATCGGCGCCATCGCGATCCAGCACAAAGCGCGCGCCGTCCACCGTCCAGGCGCGCCCGGCCCGCGCATCCTCATAGCGCAGGGTCAGGGCCTCGGCCTCGACATGGGTCAGCGCAGCCAGTTCCGGGGTCAGAAGCAACGCATCCAAACTGGCGATCAGCTCGGCCACACTTGCGGATTCGCTGGTCTGCTCAAAGGTGCCAAAGGACAGATCGAAGGTTCCGTCCACGCGGCGGCGCACATTCACCGTTGCGCCGCTTAGCACCAGCTTGCCCAACAGCAAATCCCCCTGCAACAAGGGCTGAAAAGCCACCCGGGCCTCGAGGTTTGCCAGGCTCAGAACCGGCTGCCCGTCCTCGGTTGAAATCTCGGCATCGCGCAACAGGATACGCGGGCGCCCCCCACGCGGCACAAGCAGCGAAATATCACCAAAACTGATGTCAGATCCGGGCAACGCATCGCTCAGCCTGGCCTCGACCCGTGCGTGCAGCCAGTCCGGCGCTTTGATGGGCTTACCCGCCTGCGCATAAATCACGCCTCCCGCTGTCGCGATCAGCACTCCCACCAGGATCAGCACCCACCACAGCCATCCCCAACGGCGCCGCGGCTTTGCGGGCTCCACTGATTTGGTTGGCATTTGGTCGTTGTTGCTCATCTCTGCCTTGCAGTTGGAACCACCGATGGCGGAACGTGGTCTTTATTCTTTTGTCCGGAGCACTATTACTACACCCAAATCTCTGACGCACCCCCACAGCCCGAAAGGAGCGCAAAATGACCGACGCCAAAACCGCCGCCCCGGATTTCACCCTGCCGCAGGACGGAGGCGATCCGGTAACCCTGTCCGATCTGCGCCCCGCGCCCGTGGTTTTGTTCTTCTATCCCAAGGACAACACCCCCGGCTGCACCACCGAAGCGATCGATTTCACCGCCGCCCTGCCCGAGTTCGAAAAGCTGGGGGTCAAGGTCTTTGGCGTATCCAAGGATTTGCTCGCAAGCCATGCAAAATTCCGTGAGAAAAAAGAGCTGGGCGTGCCGCTGTTGTCAGATGCCGATAGCGACCTGTGCGAACGTCTGGGCGTGTGGCAGGAAAAAAAGATGTACGGCAAAACCTTCTGGGGCATCGTGCGCTCGACCTTCTTGATTGATGGTGAAGGCAACATCGCCCGCGAATGGCGCAAGGTGAAGGTCAAAGGCCATGTGGACGAGGTTCTGGAGGCCGCGCGCGCCCTATGACCAAGACCCTGACGGAAATGGCGGTCGAGGTTCTGACCACTGCCGATGGGCGCGAAAAAACCGCCCTGTCCCATAAACACGCCGCCACGTGGTTTGCCGCGCGGGACGCGGGAGAGCCAATCCCGGTGGGCACCGCCAACCCGCCGCTACGCCCCGCGCGTCCTGCGAAACCTGAATTGCTGGACCCGCGCGATGTGCCGCGCCGCCGCCCCGGCTCCATTCAGGGGCGTACGGCGATCCTGCATGCGGTGGCTCATATCGAGCTGAACGCCGTAGACCTGCACTGGGACATCGTTGCGCGCTTTGGTCATGTGCCCATGCCGTTGGGGTTTTACGACGACTGGGTGAAATCGGCCGACGAGGAATCCAAGCACTATAATCTGGTGTGCGACTGTCTGGAGGCCATGGGCAGCCACTATGGCGCCCTGCCCGCTCATGCGGGCATGTGGCGCGCCGCCGAGGACACAGAGGAAGACATTCTGGGTCGTTTGGCCGTGGTGCCCATGGTGCTGGAAGCGCGCGGTCTGGACGTCACGCCCGGCATGATCAAGATCTTCCAGAACGCCAAACAAGACGACGTGGTCGAGGCGCTGAACGTGATCTATGCCGAAGAGGTTGGCCATGTGGCCTATGGCTCGAAATGGTTCCATTTCCTGTGTGGACGCTATGACAAGGACCCCAAACAGGTGTTCCACGAGCTTGTCCGCAAATACTTCCACGGCCCTCTGAAGCCCCCGTTCAACGAAGAAAAACGCGCCGAGGCCGGACTGCCCCCGGATTTCTACTGGCCGCTTTCCGAGGAAACACCCCCGGCCTATGCCCGCTGATCTCGGCAGGTTTTTGCCGGGGCGGCGGGTTTTCACCGCTCAGAAGTTGCCAAAAGGTTAAATTCCTTGCCCTCCAAGGGCTTCGCCGCTAAGCCATTCCCCGGTGCAGGCTGGCATCAGACCAAAAGGCCGCACCGGGACTTGGGGATGAAAAGTAAGGACAGTCAGGTGAGAACACGTCTGGCAATCAAATTCGACGCGCTGATGGAAAAGGTCTTTCCCGAGCGGCGCGTTTTTCTGCGATCGGATACCGACACGCGTTTCATACGCCTGCGTCCGGTCACTCAGCTGATCGGATTTACCGGATCGGCCGCCCTGGTGGCCTGGGCCATCGTCGCGACTGCCGTTTTGTTGATGGATTCGATCGGATCAGGCAATTTCCGCGAACAAGCGAAACGCGACCGGGCGACCTATGAAACCCGGCTGAACATTCTGGCCGACGAGCGCGACACCCGCGCCAAAGAGGCCCTGGCCGCGCAGGATCGCTTTAGCAAAGCGCTGGAGCAGATCTCGGTGATGCAATCCCAGCTGCTGGAATCCGAAACCCGCCGGCGCGAGCTGGAAACCGGAATCGAGGTGATCCAGACCACCCTGCGCCGCACCATGCAGGAACGCGACAGCGCCCGCACGCAAATGACCGAGCTGCAAACGCAGATTGATAACAGCGAAAATGGCTCGGCAATGGCCAGCGCCTCGCCGGTCGTGTCCGAAACCATGGATTTCCTGGTCGCCGCCCTGGGGGACACGGCTGTTGAACGGGACCAGATCATTGCCGATGCTCAGGGGGCGCTGACCCGCGCCGAGGAACTGACGCGCGAGTTGCGCTTGCTGGAGGATCAGAACGATCAGATTTTCCGCCAGCTCGAAGATGCGATGGCCGTGTCCGTGCAACCGCTGGACAAGATGTTCCGCGCCGCTGGCATGAACACTGACTCCATCCTGTCGCAGGTCCGTCGCGGCTATGGTGGCCAGGGCGGCCCTCTGATGCCGCTGTCGTTCTCGACCCGTGGCGAAGACCACCATCCCGACATGGACCGCGCCAACCGTCTGCTGCAACAGATGGACCAGCTGAACATGTATCGCATCGCCGCCGAGGGCGCGCCGTTTGCGATCCCGGTGCACCGCGCCTATCGTTTCACCAGCGGTTTCGGCTTTCGCCGCGACCCCAAGACCGGCGGACGCCGCATGCATAACGGCGTCGATTTCGCCGGCCCGGTTGGCACGCCCTTGCACGCCACCGCGGATGGCGTCATCAGCCATGCCGGATGGTCTTCGGGCTATGGAAGGCTGGTAAAAATCAAGCACGCGTTCGGAATCGAGACCCGATATGCCCATTTGTCGAAAATTATCGTGAAAGAAGGGCAAAAGGTATCGCGCGGGCAACGCATTGGTGATATGGGAGCCTCCGGGCGCGTTACTGGTCCCCATCTTCACTACGAAGTGAGAGTGGACGGCAAAGCCGTCAATCCGATGATCTTTATCAAGGCAGCACGAGATGTTTTCTAAGAGCAAAATCAACGAACCCGCCCCCAAGGCCACTGAAACCGCGAAACCGGCTGCCCCCGAGGCACCCGCGGCAGCCCCCAAGACCGATTTCAAAGCGTCGGCCCCCAAGGCGAAACCCCCGGCGTCGATCCTGTCCTCGGATCTGACCATCACCGGCAATCTGAAAACCACCGGCGACATCCAGGTCGAAGGCACGGTCGAAGGCGACATCCGTGCCCATCTGCTGACCGTTGGCGAAAGCGCCACCATCAAGGGCGAAGTGATCGCGGATGATGTGGTTGTGAACGGTCGCGTCGTGGGCCGCGTGCGCGGCCTGAAGGTGCGCCTGACCTCGACCGCCCGCGTCGAAGGCGACATCATCCACAAAACCATCGCGATCGAAAGCGGTGCGCATTTCGAAGGCTCGGTGCAGCGTCAGGACGATCCGCTGACCACCAAGGCGTCCAAACCGGCACCCAAAGCCGAAGGCTAAGCCACGCTTTCGCCCGAACGAAGAAACGCCCCATGCCGGGGCGTTTTTTTTGGCGAATGTATGGGACCACGCCACCGGTTCGACGCCCGAATGCCTATTGGGGCTCACCTTTTTGGACGGTCTGTTCTTGGACGCCCAGCCCTGTGATGCCAAGCCTGACGCTGTCCCCGTCATTTAGGAATTTGGGCGGCGTAAAGCCCACACCGACCCCTGCCGGGGTGCCAGTGGCAATGAAATCCCCGGCTTCAAGCGTCGTCACATGGCTGCAGGCGCTGATGATCTGGGCGACCGAGAAAATCATCAGCCGGGTATTGGCGTCCTGACGCCGCTCGCCGTTGACCTCCAGCCAGATATCCAGGTTTTGCGGGTCGGGGATTTCATCGGCGGTGACCAGCCAGGGGCCGATCGGGCCGAAAGTGTCAAAGCCCTTGCCTTTGCCCCATTGTCCGCTGCCAAGTTCAAGCTGCTGTTCGCGTTCCGAGACATCGTTGCACAAGGCATAGCCCAGCACATGGTCCAGCGCATTTTCGACACTGACATTCTTGGCGCGCTTGCCGATCATCACCCCCAGCTCGACCTCGTAATCCATTTTCACGGACCCGGCCGGACGGATCGTGTTGTCATTGGGCCCGCAGATACAGCCAAGCCACTTGGAAAACAGAATAGGAGAGTCCGGGCTGGGCAGGTTCGCCTCGGCTGCGTGGTCATGATAGTTCAGCCCCACCCCCAGATACTGACGAATGCCCGCCATCGGCGCTCCGAGCCGCGCATCTTCTGGCGCCACGGGCAATGTCGAGACATCGATACCCCGCAGGGCGGCCAGCCCATCAGGCCCCAGCTGATCCGGCGTCAGATCAGGGATCACCGAGGATAAATCACGAATATTCCCATCTGCATCTACTATGCCTGGGGTCTCGGCGCCCAGAGCGCCAAATCGAACAAGTTTCATCGTATTCCTTTCCGAGATTCTTATGCGCGCGCATCGCTGGCCTGGGCTAAGGACGTGACCCCGCTCAGGGCCATTGCGACCTCTAGTTCCTGCTTCATCAGGGCCAGCAGCTGACTGACCCCCCGGTGTCCTTCGGCACCCAAAGCAAATGCCCAGGCTTTGCCGATCAGCGCGGCATCCGCCCCCAGGGACAGGGCTTTCAAAATGTCCGTGCCGGACTGTATGCCGCCGTCCATCAGGACCGGTACGCGCCTGTCCACCGTTTCGACAATTCGGGGCAATGCGGCGATGCTGGACTGCACCCCGTCCATCTGTCGCCCTCCGTGGTTGGATACGATGATACCGTCCGCCCCTTCCTTGACCGCTTGGGCCGCGTCACGCGGGTCCAGGATACCTTTGAGAAGGATCGGGCCCTCCCAATGGCGGCGCAGCCAGGCCAGGTTGTCCCAGGTGATCTTTGGTTCATAGTTGCGTGCCGCCCAGGCAAAGAAATCACCCACCTTTTGGGCGTCCGGGATTCCACGGGCAAAGTTGCCAAAACTGTGCGGTCCCCCCCGCAGCAGGACATCCGCGGCCCAGGCCGGATGGCGGAGCACATCCAGAACGCGCTTTGACGCTCGTTTCAGGCCGGGCGCGCCGGCAAGACCCGTGTGAAAATCGCGGGGACGCAGGGACGGCACCGGCAGGTCGACGGTAAAAATCAGGGCCGGGCTGCCGATGTTCTTGGCCCAGCCCAGCAGCTCGGTCATATAGCCCGTGTCTTTGATCATATAGAGCTGGAACCAAGGGGGGACGCCGCTGGCCTGTGTCACCTCGTCCAAATCGCAAATCGATACGCTGGACAGACAAAACGGGACACCGGCGGTTTTAGCCGCCCGCGCAGCCTGACCCTCGCCGCGTCTGGCATACATCCCGGCCAGCCCGACCGGACCCAGCAACAGCGGCATGGACAGATCCTGGCCAAACAGGCTTGTCGCGGTCGAAATCTCGGACACGTCGGTCATCACCCGCTGGGACAGCGCAATCTGTCTCAGGTCATCCCGATTGCGGTGCAGGGTCTCTTCGGAAAACGAGCCCCCATCGATATAGTCGAACATCATCCGAGGCAGGCGCCGTTTGGCGGCGGCTCGAAAGTCGTCAAAAGTTACGCAAGTCATGCTTTGTGGACCCAACTAGCACATGGCCGACAGCCAAAGATCCGCCGGAGCCCGGTCAGAGGCCTGATCGGCGAGGGGCTGCGCAAGATCCGGCAGATCCTCGGCGCCAAGCCCTTTGCGATAGTCGACAAGATCCGCAATGGTGATCAATGGCAGCTTGTGACGGCGGGCAAAGGGGATCAGGTCGGGCAGACGCGCCATCGTCCCGTCATCCTTGGCAATCTCGCAGATCACTCCGGCTGGCGCACAACCAGCAAGGCGCGCCAGATCGACGGCGGCTTCGGTGTGGCCATTGCGCGCCAACACACCCCGCGGATTGGCCCGCAGAGGAAAGATGTGGCCGGGGCGCGCGAAATCTTTGGCGCAGGCATACCGGTCGATCAGAAGCTGGATCGTCGTCGCGCGATCCTCGGCCGAAATCCCAGTCGTGATTCCGCGCGCCGCATCTACCGAAACAGTAAACGCCGTTTGCAACGCCTCGGAGTTCCGGGGCACCATCTGCGGAATATCCAAAAGCTCCAGGCGCTCGGGGGCCATGGGCACGCAGATCAGACCGCGGGCCTCGCGCATCATAAAGGCGATATGGGCGTTGGTCACATGCTGGGCGGCCATGACGATATCGCCCTCGTTCTCGCGATCTTCATCATCGACCACGACAATCATCCGGCCCTTGGCGACTGCGTTCAACGCCGTTTCAATGCTTGAGAATGTCATTCTGGTGCCCTCAGGTTAATGCGACCGAGCGGGCCAACCCGCCGTTTTCATAGAGCAACGGGCGAATTTCCTCGGCCACCTCGCCGTGGGTCAACCGGCCAATACACACCGTATGCCCGGCGTATTCAAAGCTTTGGGCAATGTCACAAAACAGGCTGGCCTGCGCGCCCAGAAGATGCGGAATGCCCTCTTTGGTCATGGTCCAGTTGCCGTGCAGGAAACGGTCCTGCCCTTTCACCTTGCCACTGAAGGGCGCAATGATATCGGCGTGATCCGTTGGCAGGATATTCACCCCGAATTTGCGGGTCCGCATCAGGGGGCCGTGCATGCTTGCGGTATGGGCCACCGAAATCAGCAAGCTGGGCGGCGTCACCCCAAGCGAACAGACAGCCGTGACAACCATACCGTATTTCTGTCCGCCTTCGCCCGTGGTGATGACAGAGACGGCGGCTGTCAGTCGGCGCATCGCCAGTTTAAAGACATCAACGTGATCAGTCATGCGAGCCTCTTGAGATATAGGGAAATTGCCGCGCAAGAGCGCAAGGGTTTCTTGCGCGGCAGTCTTTCGTCACTGATCGCAGATCAGGACGGGGAGAAAGGATTGCGCAGACCGGCTTGCTCCAGCAACGGCATCACCTCGGCGTTGAAGCGATTCATACCGTCGGTGTAATCCGCCCAGTTCAGCGCCAGGCCATCAATGCCTGCGTCCGACAACAGCTTGATCCGCTCGGCAATGGTTTCGGCGGTCCCGACCAGCGGGAAGCCCGCATAGCCCGCTTTCAGATGTTGCAAAAACGCGTTCCAATGCTCGGGCGGCATGATTTCGGAGTTGAGCCCCAGATGTTTGGCCGCGTTCAGCGCCGCCTCTTCATCCCCCATTTCCATGGTGTAGTGATCCAGATAGGCCTGCGCCTCTTCATCCGTATCACGCTGGACAACATAGGCGGGCGACCACAGCTGCAATTCACGCCCATGTTCATTGCGCGCGCGGTCCCGGTACCCCTGAACCATCGCCTTGTTGGCTTCCCAGTTGAAGTGATCCGTGAACACGATATAGCCCAAATCCGCATTCTTCGCGATAAAGGCCTGACCCCGTTCCGATCCACCGGCATTCAGCACAGGGGGATAATCATTCTGGATCGGCTTGGGCATCGCAAAGGCTTCTTCGATCTGGAAATACTTTCCATCGTGCTTAAAGCTGTCTTCGGTCCACAACCGGCGCACGATCTCGAACCATTCCTCGGCATAGTCATAGCGTTCGTCGTGCTCCATGAAGGGCACATCAAACATTTCCAGCTCGGGGTGGAACCAGCCGCAGACGATGTTCAGCGCATAGCGCCCGCCCGAGATATGATCGATCGTGGCGGCCTGTTTGGCCGCAAAAACCGGGTGAGTGGTCTGCACATGGCTGGTGGTCACCAGGGTGATATGCTCGGTCACCGAGGCCAGTCCGGCCGCCCAGGTATAGGTTTCAAAATTCCGGCCATTGAAGTTGTTCTCGCCGCCGATCCCCTTCCAACGGGCCACCGGCACCAGAACCTCATACCCCGCCTGATCCGCCTGTTGGGCGATTTGCTTGGTTTTCTCCCAGCTCAACTTCAGCCGTTCGTCGACCAGGGTCATCGCGCAGCCGCTGTCGACGTTGATGCCGAACAGTCCCAGCTTCATTTTGTTGTCGTTGAAGATCGCATTCGTCTTCTTGCGGTCAATGCCCGCATCCAAAGGATAGTCCATATTTTCCTCCCCTTTGCCAGTCAGGCAAAGCTCAGTTCAAGCGTTCGACGATGGCGTCGACGAATTGCGGAATGTCATAGATAAAGCGGCTGGTGATGACGTTTTCATCGACCACCACGGGCTCGTCCAAGACCTCGGCGCCGGCGTTGGTCATGTCCTCCCAGATGTTCCAATAGCCGGTGCATTTGCGCTCGTTCAGCAGGCCCGCGCTTTGGAAAACCTGGGTCCCATGGCACAGCGCGCCGGTGGGTTTTCCGGTGGCCTGAAAATCACGCAGATATTGCAGCACGGCTTCGTTCACCCGCAGCTGGTCGGGGTTCCATGCCCCACCCGGCACGATCAGCGCGTCATAGTCATCGACCGAGATTTCCTCGACCCGGGCATCCACCGGCAGCCAGCCGGAATTCTGCATGAACTGCACGGCCAACACATGGGTCTTGGCCACTTCGGGCCATTGCACGCCAAAGGCCTCAGGGTAGTCGATGAAATTCGGCGACACGATATCGACGGTTGCGCCCCGATCTTCGAACCACTTTTTAGGGATCGAGATCTCGGCTTCTTCGGCGCCGTGGGTGATGATGATGGCGATTTTCTTGCCAGCGTAGCGCTCTGCATTCTCGGGCGCATCAGACATGAACGCATACAGGTGCTCGTTCCCCGGAGCCGTCGCCAGCAGGTGCAGGTTCACCTTTGGGATGTTTGGATAATTGTCGTATTCATGAAGTAGCGTGACCACTTCGCGTGCGGATTGTTCAGCCATTGTTTTCTCCTCTGAAACATTGGTTTGCGTTAGAGTGCAGGAGCCTGCGCCAGGTCGTCCTCCATCTGGCGCTGCATGAGATATTTTTGGGGTTTGCCCGTGACGGTCATCGGAAAGGCGTCCGTCAATCGGATATAAGTCGGGACCTTGAAATGCGCGATCTGGTCCTTGCAAAAGGCGCGCACGGCGTCTTCGGTCAGGGTGGGATCCGAGGGGATGATCCAGGCGCAGACGATCTCGCCATAGTGGTCATCCGCGATGCCAAAGACCTGGGCCTGTGCAATGCCGGGATGGGTGAACAGAAAGTCCTCGATCTCGCGCGGATAGACGTTTTCTCCGCCGCGGATGATCATGTCCTTCACACGACCCGTGATATCGCAATAGCCCTCGGCGTCGATGACAGCGATATCGCCCGTGTGCATCCAGCCATCGACAATGCTTTCGGCGGTTTTTTCGGGATCGTTCCAATAGCCCTGCATGACCGAATAGCCCTTGGTCAGCAGCTCGCCTTTCTGGCCAACAGGCAAGGTTTCGCCGTCTTCGCCAATCACCCGACACTCCAGATGCGGCTGGATGCGCCCAACCGTTGCACAGCGCTTGTCCAGCGGGTCATCCACATCGGACTGAAAGGACACAGGCGCAGTTTCCGTCATGCCGTAGGCGATGGTCACCTCAGTCATGTTCATGCGGGATTGTACCTGCTTCATCACCTCGACCGGGCAGCTGGCCCCCGCCATGATGCCGGTGCGCAGGTAGCTCAGATTGTGAAGGTCAAGATTGTCCAGCGCTAGCTCGGCCACGAACATTGTCGGCACCCCATACAGTGCTGTGCAGCGCTCGTCCGAGACCGCCTGCATGGTCTGAGCGGGGTCAAATCCTTCGCCGGGGATCACCATGGTGGCGCCTTTGGTCACACAGCCCAGCGTGCCCATGGACATGCCAAAACAGTGATAGAAAGGCACCGGTATGCACAGCCGATCCTGGGCGCTCAGATTGATGCTGCTTGTCACCTGATCGGCATTGTTGACGATGTTGCGGTGGGTCAGGCAGGCGCCTTTGGGGCTGCCCGTCGTGCCCGAGGTAAACTGGATATTGATCGGATCGTTGTTGTCCAGGGTGGCGGTGATCGCGTCCAGATCCCCGGTGGGCACCGAGCTGCCCATGTCCAACACGTCATCAAAGCTAAAGATCCCGGGCGCGGGCTTGGGGCTGATCTGCACAATGCGCTTCAGATGCGGCAGCTTTGACAGGGTCAGTTCACCGGCCGGGCACGAGGCGATTTCAGGCGTCAGCCGGTGCAGCATGTCGACATAGGCCGACGTCTTGAACGAGATCGCGGTGATCAGCGTGCTGCATTCGACCTTGTTCAGCGCATATTCCAGCTCGTGGACCCGATAGGCCGGGTTCACACAGACCAAAATGGCGCCGATGCGGGCAGTGGCAAACTGCGTCAGCAACCAGGCCGAGTTGTTCGGGGACCAGATGCCGACACGATCCCCGGGCTTGACCCCGAGCTTCACCAGCCCACCCGCCAGCCGATCCACCTCGGCTGCGAACTCGGCATAGGACCAGCGAATGCCCTCGGCACAGAACACTGCCGCATCATTGTCAGGATGCAACGTGGCGGTCAGATGCAGCTGGGCGGGAACTGTCAGCTCGATCAAAGGAGCGTCTGTCGCCCCAACAACATGCGAGGTCCCATCGATAGGAAGTCTTGGCTGCATTCGTGTCTCCTCCGTCACAGATCAACCTGAGAATCGACATTATTCAATAAAATATATTTTGCAAAGCTAAATTATTTTTTGTCATCTGAAAAAATTTCTGACATGCTGCTGAGATGAACAAAGAGATCAAACACAAGAGCCGGACGGCGCAGTCCTATGAGGACCTGCGCGAGGCGGTCGTCAGCGCCCAATACCCCCCCGGCACCAAGCTTTTCATTGACCAGATCGGTCGCGAGCTTGGCGTAAGTGCGGGCGCCGTACGCGAGGCCCTGTCGCGGCTTTCGGCCGATGGGCTGGTTGTTGCAAAGCCTCAAAAGGGATTTGTTGTCGCGCCGATTTCCCGCAAGGACCTGATCGATCTGACGGCCGTGCGGGTCTCGGTGGAATCGCAATGCCTGGCCCTGTCCATCGAAAACGGCGATCTTGCCTGGGAGGGCCGCGTTCTGTCGGCGCATCACCAGCTGAAATCGCTTGGCCACGCCTACCGCGATGGTTCGAGCCCCGAGGCCCAGCAATGGCACACATGTCACAACGCGTTTCATGATCAGATCACCTCGGCTTGCGAAAATCTTTGGTGGCAGCGACTGCGAAAACAGCTCTATATCCAGTCCGAGCGGTATCGCCGTCTTTCAGCGCCAGCTGATCACCAGCAAAGAGACACGGTTGGAGAACACGCGGCGATTGCAGATGCGGTTTTGGCACGGGACAGCGCGAAAGCCGTCAGTCTGATGAAAGACCACCTAGAACGCACGACGGATGTCTTGTTGGAAACCGACCTGCCCTTCGAAGACTAGACCCGTGAATTGGGGCCCCGCTTTTGCAGGGCCCGTTCCGTTTATGCAGCTTTGCCAAAGCTCAGGCCTTCGAACCGGCCATTGGCTTTCCAGCTTTCCATCATGGCAAAGAACGCACGCGGTCCATCCGGGCTGCCACTCAGCGAGGCAATACGCGGATCGGTTTCCCCCTCGTGCGACAACAGCCCCGGTGTGCAATCTGACGTGTCCGGCACGGGCGGAGCGGTCGCGATGATGGTGCTCCAGGCGGCCTCGTCCTCGGCCTTGGCCTCGACACGGTCGTGACCTTGGGCCTGCATATGCCCAACAACGGTGGCGATGGTCTGTCCACACTTCTGCCAGCCGACGGAAATTGCAGGAATAAAGTCCGCACCCTGTGCCAGCTGCACCACGAACATGTTGGGGAACCCGTTCACATGCATTCCGTGCAACGAGCGCAGACCGTCCTTCCAGTGGTCCTGCAATCTACGCCCATCCGCACCGATCACAGGAAAGTTCACCGCATTGGTGGCCCCTTTGGCAAAGGTATAGCCCGAGGCATAGATGATCACATCGACCTCGTATTCGATACCGTTGGCCACGATGCCTTTTTCGGTGATTTCTGTGACGCCCTGCCCATCGGTATCGATCAGATGCGTGTTGGGCCGGTTGAAGGATGGCAAAAAGTCATCGTTGAATGTGGGCCGTTTACACAGTGGCCGGTACCAGGGCTTAAGCTTGGCCGCGGTTTCCGGATCATGGACCAGTTGATCGACCATTGCGTGCACCATGGCGACGGTATCAACATCGGCGCGCTCGATCGAGGCCATGATGTTCTCGGGGGTCATTTGATCCGGCGGAACCGCCTGGATGGCCGTTTTCATCGCCTCGGCAAAGGTCGAGAACACATCCTGCAACAGGTTGGGCACCGGCGCCATGCGGAAGGGTTGTCCCCACATGCCTGACCAATTCAACACATAGTTTTTCTGCCATTCTTCCTGCCAACCCGGCTTGGCGATGGATTTGAACCATTCGGGGTCGAAATCCTCGTTCCCGCGCGGCCACACGGCCGAGGGCGTGCGCTGAAACACGAATGTTTCGCGGGCATTCTCGGCCACGGGGCCCACGATCTGAATGGCCGTCGCACCGGTGCCGATCACGGCGACTTTCTTGTCCCGCAGGTTGGGCAGGTCGCGACTTCCTGGCTCGCCACCGGTATAGTCATAGTCCCAGCGCGCCGCGTGGAAGCTTTTGCCCTTGAACGTTTCAACACCCTTGATGCCCGGCAGTTTCGGCGTCGACAGGAACCCAAGCCCCATCGAGAAATAGTCACTGGTGAAAACATCGCCCCGGTTGGTCTTGATCAGCCAATGTTGCTTGGCTTCGATCCATTCGGCGCTTGTCACTTCGGTGTGGAAAAGCGCCTTGTCATACAGATCGAAATGTTTGGCGATCTTTTGAATCTGATCCAGGATTTCAGGCTGATAGACGTATTTCATCGTCGGGACATGCCCGGTTTCTTCGAGATACGGCAGATACATAAGCGCCGGGCTGTCACACATCAGACCCGGATAGCGGTTCCAATACCAGACACCGCCGAAATCACCGGCACGGTCGATGATGCGCACATCCTTGATGCCCGCCTTGGCCAATTCAGCGCCGCATGTCAGGCCTGCCCAACCCGCACCGACAAAGGTGAATTTCACGTGATCCATGACGGGCGCGCGGTCTTCGTACTCGGTCCAGGGATCTTGGGCCATTTCGCCGGAAACTTCGACATACTGGCCCATGCCGTCGGCCTTCATGCGCTTTTCACGTTCCAGCGCAAATTTCGAGCGGGCCTGGTCCAGGTCCATCGAGGGGGGAATCTGTTGATCAGTCATTGTGTATTCCTTCTCAGGCGGCCGCTGCACGCGACTGGATGTCGTTGAACAGCGTGTAGTAGGCGATGGAATTAGGGCTGCCGAACACAACGGGCTCCATCTTGTTCATGGTGTAGGCAAACGTTGTCTGGCGTTCGCGATCTGCGGCCATCAGGCTGCCGCCTGCACCGGCGCTAAAGGCGATGTCGCGGGCCGGGATGAATTGCCCCATGCCGGATTTGGCCTGCGGGACACCCAGGCCCCAGCTCACATCCATACCCAGCACAAGGTCCATGCCCTCGATGCGTGGCGTGCACATTTTGTCCAGCGTTTCTTGGCTGAACAGCCGCTTGCCCTGCGCCTCGCCGCCCTGCGCCAGAACCGACTGGATTTGCGCGATCGAGCGGGCGTTCCCATGGCCGTTGGCCGCACCCACCTCGGCCGAGCGCCAGGCAATCGAGTTCACGGGCATCGGCATCGGGATCGGGCTGGTGAAGCCTTTGAACGCGATTGTATCTGCGGGCGGCATGGGCGGTGGGGCACCGATCGCAAAGGTCATCGCAGCGCGCAGGTGATCCTTCAGCGGCAGCCCGATATGGAAATCCGTCCCCAAAGGTTCGGCCACCTCGGTACGGAAAAACGCACCAAGCGTCTGTCCGGTGATGCGTTCGATGATCGCGCCGACAAGATGGCCCAGGCTCATCAGGTGATAGCCGCTCATCGTGCCCGGCTGCCACCAAGGCGCTTGCGCGGCCAGCAGGTCGGTCGAGTATTCCAGGTCGCACAGGTCGATCATATCGACGGGCGTTTCCCATCCGGCCAGACCCGAGGAATGGGTCAGGATTTGCGCTACGGTGATGTCGGCCTTGCCGTTCTGGGCAAATTCGGGCCAGTAGTGGGCCACCTTCTGGTCCGGGTCCAGCGCACCGCGATCCATCAGGATTGCGGCGCAGATCGCCGTCATTGTCTTGGTGATGGACCAGGTGTTGACCAGCGTGTTTTCGGTCCAGGGGTGCATCCCCATCGGATCGGCAAAACCGCCCCACAGATCGACGACAAGCTCGCCGTTTTCGATGATCGCCAGCGAGGCACCGTGCTCTTCTCCGCTGGCAAGGCGGCGATCAAACTCGGCGCGCAATTCCGCGTATTTGGGGCTGCAACTGCCCTGTGATGTCATCTCGGACATGATGATTTCCTTTTGATTTTAAGGCCTTGGTTAAGGGGCGAGATTCGCAAAGCCGCATTCCACGATGTGGGAACCGCCATCGACCGTCAGCACCGAGCCCGTCATGAAGGCGGCGTCGTCAGAGGCCAGAAAGGCGATGGCGGCCGCGATTTCCGACGGCTGGCCAAAGCGCCCCAGCGGCATGAATTTGACCAGACGGTCGTAGGCCTCTTGTTTGTCGTAGCCCAACCCACCTTTGAGCATCTGAAACAGCGTGTCTGTCAGAGGGGTTTCCACCAGGCCGGGGCAAACCGCATTGCAGCGAATGCCTTCGCGCCCATAGTCAACGGCAAGCGAGCGGTTCATGGCCAGCAGGCCGGTTTTGGCCGTGGTGTAGGCAATGTTCTGGCCCGCAGCCATCAAACCACCCAGCGATGACACCAGCACAATGGCCCCGCCACCGCGGGCGCGCATGGCTGGCATGGCGGCCTTGGCCGCTTTGAAGGCGCCGTCCAGATGCAGGTCCAGGGTGGACTTCCAGACATCGTATTCGATGGCCTCAAGCCCGCCCATGATCGGCGTTCCGGCAGCCGGAATCAGCACGTCCAGCCCGCCAAAAAACTCTTGGGCAACGCCAACCGCCTGCTCCAGCAGATCGGCGTCCAGCGCGTTGCCGACCAGGGCCTTGCCTTTCAAGGCAGCGGCTGTCTCGTGTACTTTGTCGCTCAGGTCCAGCAGGACCACCTTTCCACCTTCCGCAACGATACGCTGGGCCGTCGCCGCCCCGATTCCGGTGGCCGCACCGGTGATCAAAGCGACCTTGCCGTCGAAACGGTTGTTCATCGAACTCATTCAGTCCTCCCTGTTTTGCCATGTGCCGCTGGCCTCTCCTCGGCGCGGCACGTTTGCGAAACTGGGCAGATTCGCAGATGCAAACATCCCCCCCGCAATGGGGGGGTGGGGGGATTTCGCCCCAACATTTCTTGCAATCAGCCTCGACCTCGTTTCTTCTGTCGACGTTGGAGAGCGCGCATGCGCCAGGGAGGAAACATGAAGTGGCCTAAGGCCATGGAGCTGCGCGCGGCACCGCCGTCAGCCGGGCGGTCTGCGCTGACTCGCGACCGTCTGTCGCTCAGACATTTCTCTGTCCCGGGGACGCGCCTGATCGACGTCAGCGCCCCTCAGGGCTATGGGCGCACCCAACTTCTGAGCCAGTGGTATCACGAGGCAGCCCAGCAAAAGACACCGGTCATCTGGCTGAGCATGGCCGAACTGGAAACCACGCATCGCTTTGCGGAAAGCCTGGCATTGGCGACCTATCGCGCCGCGGGCGCGCTGGTCGATTTGGCCTTTGTTGACTGGGTTTTTGAAACAACCGATCCGCTAGAGGCCCTGACCGGCTGGGTCGTAGAAATGCAGCAGCTTCAGATTGATTGCGTGTTGCTTCTGGATGACGCGGATCTGGCCGACAGCGCCGTCATCGAAGAGGGCCTGGCCTTCGTGTTGGCCAATACGCCTGCGCATCTGATGGTCGGGCTTTCGACCCGCCCGGGCCATCCGATCTTTCGCCTGCCCGCCTTTTTTGGGACGCCCCTGGTGCGCATCACCGCCAACGAGCTGCGTTTTAGTCTGGGGGAAACCACCGAACTGATCGAACAGGCCCTGCCCGGGCGCGAGACCATAAACCTGCCCGCCCGGGTTCAGGCCATGACCGATGGCTGGCCCTTGGGCGTGCAGCTTGCCTTGTCCTCCGAGATTGAAAATGGGATCGCGCGCGGGCGGGAAACCTCTGTTGAGCTGGCCTTGGGGCACTATTTCAACGAGAACATCCTCAGCCGCCAACCCCCGGATGTGGTGCGGATGCTGACCAGCCTGGCCTATCTGGATCCGATTTGCCAGGATCTTGCCCAGGCCGTGGCGGGGCCGGATGCGCCGGTCCGACAGCTCGAGCGCATTGCAGGTTCCTTGCCGCTGTTGGTTTATTCCGGCGAAGGGTCCTGGTTCAACATCCACCCGGGCTTTCGGGGGATGCTGCAAGATCTGCAAAAGTCCTGGCCCCTAGAGACCCAACAAGCCTGTGCGCGCGCCGCGTTCGACTGGTATCGCGCCAATGATCTTCTGGAGGAGGCCGCCCAGCAAGCGCGCCGGATCGGCGATACAAAAACCGCCCTTGATCTGGCCGAGAAGGCCGTGCGCGAAATGATTGTTCACGGGCGACCCGCCGAGGTGGTGCGCTGGATAGAAACCCTGCCCGAGGCTGACCTGATGACCCGTCGCGGCTTTTGGTATTCGGGGGCTTGGGCCTATGCCAACACAAACCGCCCCGAAAAGGCCAAGCCCTTGCTGAACGCGATGCAGGCTAATCCTGGCCCTGACATCATTGATCAATACGAAGCCGATCTGGTTCAGGCGGCGCTTGCGCTGTATTCGGATGCGCTTGATCTGCTGGAAGGTTTTGTCGCGAAATGGCCGACGGTCCCGGCTTCGGTCGGGCCGGATGAGGCGCGCATTCATACAGCTATTACAGTTATTTATCAGCAGCTTAGTGGCGTCGACGTGACATCGCGAATACCGCAGTCTGATGCCGATATTGCTGATTCAACTCCGGTTGTTGCCGCCTTTCTTCATGCCATCCGCGCCAAGGATTTGCTGAACGATGGCAAGCCGAAATTGGCGCAAGACGTCCTGCGCCGGGCCATTGATCAGGTCACCTCGGTGCTGGACCGACGCAATTTCGCGGTCTCGATGCTGCAAGCGCAGCTGGCCTTTGTTTTGACCGAACTCGGAGAATATCAGGCGGCGCGCACCCTGCTTTTGGGGCGCCTTCCCTTTGTGGAAGAAGTCCCCCTGCCAGACGCCTTGATCTATGGCTATATCGCGGCCGCCAGATTGTCAGAGGCTGGCAATCAGCTGGATCTGGCCGAGGTACAGCTGACCGGGTTGATCGCCTTGGGTCGGGCCCGGCACCTGCCGCGCGTCATCGCCAGTGGCTTTGCCGAGCAGATTTCCCTACATAACCGCAATGGCCAAACCCTACAGGCGCGCCAAGCCTATGACGCGTTTGAGGCCTTCGAGACGACGCTGTCCAACGACACGCCCGCGCGAATACACGATTTTGTGCGCCTAAAGGCCAATCTTGCGCGGGCTGAATTGGTTGGCAAAGAGGATGCAGGATCGCGCTTGCAGGCCGCTCGCCACGCACAGGGGCTGGCCACGGATTTGAACCTTAAGATTGATCGGTTGAAAGCACAGGCCTTGGCCGGACAGGCCCTGATGGCCCACGATCCCGAAAGAGGCGCACATGAAATCGCCGAAATCATCAAAAACGCCAAGGCCTGGGGACTGACGCCGCTTGCCACGTCGATCGAACAGGGCACGGTGTCAGAGGACAAAGAAGATGCGCAGATGGCGCCCCATGCCCCGGTTCAGACCGAGCGCGGCGCGCGAAAAACCGATCTGTTAACCCAACGCGAGTTCGACATCCTCTGCAACCTTGCTGCACATCTAAGCAACAAAGAAATCGCGCTATCTCTGGGGCTGAGCGACGAAACTGTGAAGTGGCATCTGAAGAACCTTTTCCGCAAACTTGACGCCTCGGATCGCAAAGTGGCCGTCGTGCGCGGCAGAATGCTGGGCATCATTTGAGCGCAAACCCGCCTTAACCCTTGCACTTGCATGGCACACTCAGGCGGGAAGCGTAAGTTCGCTGCAGTCGGCGCAAATGGCGCCTTTGTGCAGAAAACCCCCTTTGCAAAGTCAGGTCATGAAAGCCCATTCACACGTCTCGACAATGGACCATTCCTCCAAATCTGGTATAGCTTTCCTAAACCGACTACAATTGGATATCTCTGATAGGCTGCAACCAAGGTAATTGAGTAAAAAGCCACTATAGTTAGGAATTTTGATGAGTACCCCAGTCGAAAATTTAATTCAGGGGACGATTGGCCAAGATACGCCAATTGGAACCCCTGGGAATGACAGAATAGAGCCGTCATATGGCGCAGATTTGATCGAGGCGGGGGGCGGCGACGATCGCATCGTGCTGGCTCATCAGGGCTATACAATTATTGGGCCCAAGAGAATTTCGGGTGGTGATGGCGTCGACACCGTCGAATTTAGCCCTGAGAGTGTATACCCCTCTGAACTCTTATGGAGTTTCATCTTCATCCGACTCTGTCGTCAAAGTGGTCTACGGCGGATCCGAGCACGTGGTCATAGATGATGTGGAATTTATTGCTTTTTCAGACAGGACCTTGTCGTATCAACACTTTGCCGCGCGATCGGGTGCTGTCCTTTCGGACACTTTCATTACGCTGTCCGATGGTCAGGATGTATTCGAAAGATCAGGGTACTCCGGGAACAAAGAAATTGTTTTCGGCTGGGATGGTGACGATACAATTTCAGGAACCTCAAGCAGCACCATCGTCGGTGGCGCTGGAAACGACCTGTTGGACATCCCATGGGGTGGGGAGATCTATGGTGGAGCAGGAAACGACACACTTCGATCCAGCAGTATTTCCACGAGTGTAATCTTGGACGGAGGAGCTGGCGACGATCTGATCGAGATAGAGCACCTCTGGTCTGAATACGTAGAAAACTCCACAAATGGAATCATAGGCGGTTCCGGTGACGACACTCTCTCCACCGGGGTACACAGCCTCGATGTTCTGGTTGAAGTTCATTCCAATGGTCTGGACCTGCATTTCGGAAAGATGATCGTAACTTTGACCTCGGATCTGGAATATGTGGCGTTCGAGGACCAGGTACTGTCCTATTCGGATCTGGCCGCCCGCGCAGGGCTGGCGACGCGAGTCATCACGATTGCCGGCACTGATGCCAATGACAACATATCGCTTGGGAACGGACGGCATCTTGTTACAGCCGGAGCTGGCGACAATTCCATTTTCCGGGGATGGGAAGGCGACACGATACTGGGCGAAGCAGGAAATGATACGCTGAAGGGTGGGACGCTTGACGGTGGCGATGGCGACGATGAACTGATTGGTACTTATGGAAACGACTTGCTGCTGGGCGGAGCTCAGAACGACAGCCTAGAAGGTAAGGATGGCGATGACACCCTGAAGGGTGAAAGTGGCAACGATACCCTGATCGGTGGTGACGGAATCGATCTGCTTGAAGGCGGCGACGGGAATGACGTGCTGAAAGCATCTGACCTCAGGTTTGAGAGGGTCTCCAGAGGTGATGTGAACCAGCCCGGAGACACGTTGTTGGGCGGGGACGGCAATGATTGGATCACAGGAGCGGCCGGGCAAGTAAGCCTGTCTGGAGGTTCAGGGGATGACACGCTGTTTCTGGCGCAGGGCAACATCGGCAACGGGGGCGATGGGGACGATCACATTCGCGCAGTAAGTGGCGCGTCGAGCGTATTTGGGGGCAACGGTGACGACACGCTCAGCCTGCTAGAGAGAAACGGGGCCTCGTGGACTTCGCGAGGTGGATATGGGGTCTCACCCACATTGAGCGGATACGAGATCGCGACAGCTTCTTACAGCGGATTAGTAACCACATTTGTATCAAATGATGTTGAGTTTTTGCAACTCGACAATGAAATCGTCGCGCTTTCCAAATTTTCTTCCACCGCTCTTGGATCGACGACCTCCGATCTCCTTTGGGCGCAGGACGGCGCCCAGATACTCTTCGGGTTTAGCGGGAACGATACGCTAATTGGCGATGCCAGAGATAACGAACTCTTCGGTGCGAATGGGGATGACAGTCTCGTTGGTGGCGATGGCAATGACACGCTGCACAGCGGGGTAGGTTCTGACTTGCTGATCGGCGGAGACGGAGACGACCTTTTGATATCCAAAGGGGACAGTTTCTATCGAAGTGGAAATCAAACGCTGGTCGGCGGAGACGGACACGACACCGCCTACATCGCGGGTTTAACCACCGCAAACTATTCATTTGCGGTGTCGGTCACGGCGGACGGTATCTTGGTTGGCAATCGGGGGCATTGGACCACGAACCTTATTCTTATCTCGCATGACATCGAAGTCATTCGTTTTGACGACGCAAATACCGGGTTCACGGAACTCAGTTATGCGGAATTGGCCGAAAAGGACGGTCAAAACAGCGAATTTTTCGTGAATCTCGGATTTCCGACGAAAAGTCCTACAGGCACGCCCGGCGAGGACACAATCATAGGCACATCTGCAGATGAAACGCTGATTGGGTTCGACGGGGACGACCTTCTGCACGGATACGAAGGAAACGATCGCCTAGAGGGGGGCGACGGAAACGACACCCTGCGCGGCGGCGAAGGCAACAATCAGCTTATCGGCGGGCCTGGGAACAATTCTTTAGTGAGCGAGTCAGCCAGCGATATTATATACGGCGGAAGTGGGAACGACCTGATTTCAATTAGGGGCGGAATGATCGACGCTGGAACCGGCCACGATCACATTCGGGCATTTACAGGCTCCTTACGGTATGATGACATTGCAGTTGTCGATTTGGGTGCTGGAAATGACCGGTTCCAGTTTTCCTATTTCGGAAGCGCGTTCATTGCGGGTGGGCCTGGACGCGACCAGGTGCAAATCTGGCGCAACCTCATCAAAAGTGTCGACATATATTCGACAGACGAGGCAATCTATGTACTTGCGCCCATCTGGCTTGGTCGACTTCAGGACGATGTAGAATTCATTGCCTTTAGCGACAAAACTTTCAGCTACGCCGGACTAAGTGGGCGCGACCCGGTACTGCGCAGTGAGGTTGCCGGAAACGAGTCTTCACTTGTCGTCGGAACCGCCGCTGCAGAGGTTCTTGCGGTTCCCGGGGAAAACACAACCCTCCGCGGCGGCGGGGGTGACGATGTCTTAATTGGAGTGGGTGATGCAGCCCGGCTGGAAGGAGGGACAGGCAACGACCGGTTGCATGGCCTGGACGATAGCAACAAATTGTTCGGAGGCGCGGGAAACGACACGCTTTCCGGGTATGGCCAGATGGCCGGGGGTGTCGGGGACGACCTTTATTTCGGCGTCAGCCCGGTGGATATCAAGGAACGACCTGGCGGTGGAACGGATACAGTTCTGGCTGAATTCAGTTTGGACATACGCCATGTCGCCATCGAGATTGTCAGGTTGGGTGGCGACGATAATGCTCGCGTTTTGGCCAACGGGTTGGACAATCTCATTTTCGGGAATATGGGTGACAATTACATCGCTGCGGGAAGAGGCGAGGATACAGTGCTCGGCCTTCAAGGGGATGATATCTACGAAATCGTCAGTCCCTACGACACCGTGATCGAGGGGCATGATGCGGGTTTCGACACGATCATTACCGAGGTCTCCCTGTCTCTTGCCGCACATGTCGAAAGGCTCGTTGCGGGAACGTCGGGCAACATGAAATTGATTGGCAACGGATTGGATAATCGCATCATCGGAAATGATGACAACAATGTCCTGATTGGACGAGAAGGTAGCGATACACTGGTCGGCGGCGATGGGGCGGACCAATTTGTGCTGGATCGAACGCCGGGGCCCTCTAATCTGGACGTGATCGAAGATTTCGACGCCAGAGATGACACGCTTGTTCTGAAGTCGGGCTTGTTTGGACTGCCCAGTGGTATACTTGACGCTCAGAGGTTCGTAGTAGGAAATACCGCGCTTGACGCAAATGACCGGTTCATTCTGAATGATGGTATCCTCCTGTTTGATGACGACGGGGCGGGCGCCAATCCGGCGAAGCCGCTTGTCGTTTTCAACCCGATAAATAGTGGGATTGAAATCGATGCCAGTGACATTCTCCTAGTGTGACGGGATTGGAAATATGCTGCGTCAATCGTCAACAGTTTTGGCCTTTCCTGGGAACAATACATAGGATCAATGCGACCCTAGTTGAAATGGATATCAGGCAACCCTAAGGTCAGGCCTCATAGCCAGTAGATAACGAGTGCTGCGAGGGCGATTGCCGGCAGGAGGACCTTTGGGCACCTGTCGTATTGCGTTGCGATGCGCCGCCAGTCTTTAAGTCTGCCAAACATGATCTCGCATCACAGCCCGGCAGACCGGCCATCATCCGAGCAAAGATGCCCTTTTCACTCCACCGCTTCCAACGGGTATTGAGGGTCTGGTGTGGGCCATATTCCTTGGGTGCATCACGCCATCGTAACCCATTGCGATCAATGAAGATAATCCCGATTTGCACAGGCCGGTCATCCCCTCTCGGGACATTGCTGCGCAATACCCTGCCGGGCAGTGAACGCGCGGCTTGCCGTGGGGCTTTGGGAAGAAGGGTTCCAGACGAGCCATCTGCTCGTCTCTCAGCCAGAAAAGATCAGACATATTCACCGCCCGTTTTCGAACCGTGGATCACGACGAAACGCGGAAATCAATGGGTCCTGAGCCTAAGTTAGCTCTCGATTAGCTCCACATCCTGACCTGCCCCCCGAAATCTCCCGCACTTTAATGTAGAGTTTGCTCAACCTCTTGAAGGAGCAAACAAATGCGAAAGAGCCGTTTCACTGAAGCCCAGATCATTGGGATGATCAAAGAACAAGAAGCCGGGATTCCGACGGCGGAGGTGTGCCGCAAGCATGGCCTGAGCCAGGGCACGTTCTACAAATTCAAATCCAAGTATGGCGGCATGGAAGTGTCTGATGCGGCCAAGCTGAAGGCGATGGAGGACGAGAACGCCAAGCTTAAACGTCTGCTGGCCGATGCCATGCTGGACAACGTTGTGCTGAAGGATTTGCTGGGAAAGAGTTGACGACGCCGAATGAGCGGCGAGAGGCAGCGCTCAGGGCGATGCGGGATCATGACATCTCGCAACGCCGGGCCTGCCGACTTGTCGGTGTCGATCCGAAGACGGTCCGGCGTGAACGCCCGCCGGACAATCCTGAGATACGCAAGGAGATGAAGGCCGTCGCGGCCAAACGGCGTCGGTTTGGCTACCGCCGGATCGGCGTGATGCTGGAGCGCGAAGGATACGTGATGAACCACAAGAAGCTGTATCGGCTGTACACCGAGGAGAAGCTGGGCGTTCGGCGACGGCGTGGACGGAAACGGGCGCGTGGGTCTCGAACACCAATGCCAGAGGCTTTGAGGCCAGGCGAACGTTGGTCGATGGGCTTCCTGTCGGACACGTTCGGGGCATCACGCCGGTTCCGCATCCTGGCCGTCAATGACGATTGCTGCCGTGAGAACCTGTGCCTGATGGCCGACACCAGCATCTCGGGTGCCCGGGTTGCGCGTGAGTTGGATGCGCTTGTGCGTATCTATGGCAAGCCTGCCAGCATTGTCAGCGATAACGGGACTGAGTTCACAAGCCGGGCAATCCTGAAATGGGCGAACGACAACGGCGTCGACTGGCACTACATTGATCCGGGCAAGCCACAGCAGAATGCCTTCATCGAGTCATTCAACGGCAGCTTGCGCGACGAATGTCTAAATGAAGAGATGTTCGAAAGTCTGGATGATGCGCGTCGAAAACTGGCGCTCTGGCGGTACGACTACAACAACGTCAGGCCGCACTCATCTCTCGGAAACAAAACGCCCGCAGAAGCGCGCCGAACGCTTGAGCAATTTGAGAGCTCCGCGTCCGGCGCGCTTGCCCAAATTGACGACCAAGACTATGAATACCAGACCCGCAAACTCTCGTTATGAATGAGGGAGCCTCGGGGGGCAGGTCAATCCCAATACAGGAAATTCAGATAACTGTTTTAATTTGTAATTTATAGTTATTGCGTAATTTTTGCGTATCACTACCCAACAACCCCATGGGTTTTCCAAAGAACCGACCCCGCGCCAGTGTATCCTAAGCGCCCTAGCGCCCCGCCTCAGCGCGGGGCTTTTTCTTGCCGCGATACACCCACATCAAACAGACGGGCGACAAGGCGAACTGAACTGCCGCACACTTCGTAAAACTTCAACCTAAAACGAAACGGCCCGGAAACTCCGTGCTGATAATCATGCCTCATGATCAGCGCAGTTCTCATTCTGGCGGCCGTCACCGTGACCGATGGCGACACCCTTCGCGGCGGGGATCTAAAGGTTCGCCTACCCCACGCAAATCGGTCTTTTGCTGCTTACGAAGCTTGAAAGCAATTGTCCTCGCACCAATACTGTAGCAGGAGACCTACGGCATTTGGAAAATGCCGACACTCAAACCGCGATCAAGTGAATATGAAATCGTTTTCTGAATATGCAAATGACCCTCCCACGCCGAAGTTGTTGTAGTCCAGCCCAGCAAGGAGGATTGTGTGGTCAACGGTATTGACGGTTACCGTTATTACAACATCGTTCCCAACATCTGCTGAATGAGTGAGCAATTCACTCATGCTTGAAATTTCAGAAATCTCCGAGAAGTCTATTTTCTCGGTGTCACCGGCGCTGAAGTCTTCGATGCGATCATTGCCCCATTCTGGGTCAAACACGAAAATGTCTGATCCTGAATTGCCATAAAGCGTGTCATCATCATCACCGCCCTTTATGGTGTCGTTCCCTCCTCCGCCTTTGACGGTGTCATTTCCCTCGTTTCCGTCGATGCTGTCATTTCCATTCCCTGCGTTGACAGAGTCGTCATTCATACCGCCGATCAGAGTATCGTTTCCGCCCAGCCCTAACAGGATGTCTTGACCATTGCCTCCCAAAAGGTTGTTGCCGTCAGCGCTCCCTGAAATCGTGTCGTCATGGCTAGATCCGTGAACGTTTTCGATGCCCGTGATCGTGTCACCGGTAGCGTCACCACCGTTTACGACGCCAGCTGTCAAATCCACTGACACGGCGGATGGCGACGCAGAGTATACGACCGTATCAATACCGTCGCCCCCATTCAGAGAGTCTCCTCCTGCGCCGCCTTCCAAGGTGTCATTGCCAATTCCGCCGATGAGAGTATCATCCCAATTCAATCCACGAAGACTGTCATCTCCATCGCCGCCATCAAGCGTATCGTTGCCGTCGGCCCCATGCATCTGGTCATTGCCCCCGAGACCAAAAAGGCCATTGTCCGCAGTACTTCCTGTTATGGTGTCATCATTATCGGAACCATAGACATTCTCGATACCGGTGTAGGTATCGCCTTGGGCATCTCCTCCTGCCCCCGCTGCACCAGTGAAAAGGTTGACATTCACGCCTTCGGAAGAGTCGGCGTAGATAACAGCATCCGACGACCCGCTGCCACCGTTCAACTCATCTGAACCTTCATCGCCGTAAAGGGAATCCCGACCACTACCTCCGTTCAACATATCATTGCCGGACCCACCATAGAGCTTGTCGTTCCCGCTGTTGCCGGAGATTGTGTCATCTCCTTCGTCGCCGTAAAGAACGTCTCCATTTGCGCCGCCAAGGATTTGGTCCTTACCGTCGCCACCGTGAATTGTATCGTTCTGATCGCCGCCGTTGATCGTGTCGTCCCCTGCAGCGCCTTCGATGGAATCTTGATCGTCACCGCCTTCGACGAAATCGCGCCCAGATGTGCCTATGATCGTGTCCTTTCCAGCACGCCCAAACATGGTGTTGTTGCCACCGCCACCTTCCAAGAGGTCCCCACCCGCTCCGCCGTCAAGCGTGTCAGCGGCGTTGCCTCCCTTCAACGTATCAGCTCCATCTTCGCCATACAGTGTGTCGTTTTGACTGCCACCGATCAGACTGTCGTCGCCTGCACCTCCAAAAAGCTGGTCATTCTCGGATTGGCCGTTGATCGTGTCATCCCCATCCGCACCAAAGATGAGATCGTTGCCGTCTCCGCCAGACGCGTTCAAAGAGTTCGCTCCGAGCGCTGGGAGATCGCTTGCATCCAGAACCTCGTAAAGGTCCACAAGAACCTGGTAAAGGTCCACGAGATCTGCGTACAACATCCCGTGCACTTTGTCGTTGTTCACCGAGCCGGTGAAATTTCCAACCACACCAACAACATTGTACCGAACCCTCCCTAAACCCGACACTGGCAGAAACGGATCAACCAAATCCCTGATGGAATTGTTGTTTTCATCGTCTGTATCTTTGGCCATGGAGGGATGTTGCGCAGCAACAGACACTTCAAATGTTGTCCATGGTTGATTTTCTGGGTCACCTGGCGCGGAACCACCACTCGGAAAGCTACTGTAGTCAACGGTGCCAACCAAGACGTAGTTGCCCGAGTCCAAGCTACCATGAAAGTTGATGTCTCGAGTCGCCGTATCAAACTGCAAATAATTGTAGTGCTCTGCGTGGTTTGAGTCGAACAACAAAGAATGGCGCGCGCCGCCATGCGTGAGGTAGTCTAAACTTTTGAGTCCAATCCCAGTGGTATTGAACGATTCACTAAGAAAAAAGTGATACCCATTGCCCGATGATCGTGATTGTGCACCTTCAATAGTGACATTTTCCAGTTTCGCGCCGTAGGAACGGCTTACACGCAACCCGTGGGATTCAGGCAAAGTAATTGTCACATTTTTGACGGTGGCGCCCAGAGTGCCATTGAGATCGATTGTGGGTGTGCTTTGCCAACCGGCGGCAGGACCGTTGCTATAGTTATCAGCTGGTAAATACTGAATGCCGCCTGCGGACAGGTCCTGATCTACGTTTTCGTATGTGAAATTCAAGTTAGAGATTGTGACGCCGGATATCAAATCAGACGCACGGACGACTTCAGCTCCGACATCAAATTTATACGGGCTATAGTCAGCAAGCACAACATCATAGTATGTGCTGCCCTCGATAGTGACCGGGTTTATACGTACGATCTCAGTGTGGAATTCGCGTAGCTTGTCGCCTAACGGAAAGTAATTCTCGCCCTCATTTACTTTTCCATACCCAGTTTCCCCCGGCGCATCTTCTTCTTCGTGATGATAGCCAGGTTGCGGGGTAGCTCCGATATGCCCGCTCTCCTGCCAGAACATCGGCGTATCGCTGTGCGTTTCGCTGATGTAGGAGCCGTCGTTGGGGCGGGAAATGTATAGGGTATCGTTGGCTTCCAGTGTCTTCGCATTGCCTTCCTCGAAATAGGTAATGCTCGACAAACGCACGACATTGCTGTCTTTGTTGATGGCCGCGCCCATGGAAAAAGTAGGATTGCCAGAATTTACAGCGTTTTCAGAAAGAACTGCGATGGTAGGAGCAGCAACTGTACCATTGCTTTCCAAAATTGTTCCGCTTTGGCTTTCTCCTACGATCGTCACTCCGCTAAACTTTGCGACAAGGGCTCGATCAATCTTATAGGTGCCATTTTTGATAATAATTTTGTCACCTTCTCTCGCGTCCCTCAGCGCAGCTTCAATGGTTCCAGCATCATGTCCAAGTGAAATGTCTATTGTAATATCGGTCATTCTAATACAAACTCCAAAACGCAAATTTACTCTATGTACAGCAAGTAGTACCCATTTCAATTGAATTTCCTAGAGGCTAGTCCATCAATGTCAGAATCTATATCGGTCGAGCTGAAAACTATTGGAGGTGTTTTCACTTTCTACGAATGGCGTGGCACTTCAGGTGCCGATGTCATTGAAGGTTTCGACAACCAAAACAATGATATATACGGCTTGGCGGGAGCTGACATACTCAGTGGAGGAGCAGGCAGTATGCGGGCATTTCTGGCTGGGGAAGGCGGAAATGATACATTGAAAGGAGGGCTGGGGGCCGATCAGCTCGTTGGAGGGGCCGGTGCAGACCTAATGATGGGAGGGCAAGGTGACGACTGGTATTTCGTCGACAATGCGAACGACATAGTAGTTGAGCGAAGTCGCTGGGCACCAGAACGAAACGGAGATACGATTATCTCTTCAATTGACTTTTCTCTACAAGGAAGCGCGGTTGAAAACTTGAAGCTTTCTGGATTCTCGTCTCAAGGAACAGGAAACAGCTTTGCAAATGAAATTTCTGGGGACAACGGGAATGACACTCTCGACGGAGGACGGGGCATCGACTCGCTCGTTGGCGGTCTTGGAGACGACACCTACATCCTCCGCCACAAAGCCGACATAGCCGAGGAGCCGGGTGTCAACGCCCGCCAAAAATCCTTGAATGCCGCGCAAAACGGCCATGACACTGTGCTCGCCCACAACAGCTTCAAGCTGATGCTCGGGATCGAGGATATTGTTCTGCAAGACGTCCTCGGCAAGAATGGTCAGGCCGTCAATGGCCTAACGGCGATCGGCAATAATCTCGACAACCTTGTGGTGGGCAACGCGACGGACAACAGCCTCAATGGCCGCACCGGCAACGACACACTGACGGGGGGCGCGGGGGCGGATGATTTTATCTTTACCGATACGCTTGGCGCGCAACATGCGGATCTGATTACGGATTTCGCGACCCAAGAGGACCGCATCGTGATCAAAGGCGCGTTGGTCAATGTGGCCGCTGGCGTGCTGGACGACACGGCCTTTCACCTCGGGAACACGGCCCAAACCGCCGATCACCGGTTCCTGTTCGATGGCACCACGCTGCGCTATGACGCGGATGGCGATGGTGCGGGAGTTGCGGTTGATGTGGCCGTGTTCGAGGGGGCCCCGATCTTGACGGCCGATGATATTTTCATCACCTGAGGTGCTGCGCAAAGGGACATTGCCCCGCTTCAGCGCAGGGCTTTTCTTGTATCGCGTCCTCCCTCACCGCCGCAGCCCGGCCCTGATCTGCCCCCACCAGCGAAGCGGGCTGTCCAGGAACAGTGCCACGGCAAAGGCTATGATCAGCCAGGCGGGGACTTCCTGCACCACCACAGTTTGAACGTGGTCCGCCTGCACCTTGTTGCGATCGGCGGACTGGTGGATTTTGTCGGCCTCGGGGCGGACGAGCTTCTGCGTTGTGGTCTCGCTCTTGCCCAGCGTCTGGGTGTTGATCTGTCCGGCCTGCACATTCGCGGCCACATTGGGGCCGCCGCCCGTCAGGTAGGCCGGAATGCCGCTGCAGGCACCAAGGGCCATCAGCAAGGCCAGCGCGCGCCCCACCCTCTTCACATCGCCACCCTCACCATGTCGCGCAGCCGATCACCGACTTCAACCGGATCGCCGGGGCGGGTCATGCCGGGCAGCCAGGTGATGTCCCATTTCTGTTTCTGGGGGATGCCCAGCGTCGGCTGGATCTCTGCGTGGCTAAGGGTGGAGCAGCGGCTGACCGGTATGTCGTACTGCTTGCAAAGGCGCGCGGTGGTGGTGGCCAGCGCCTCGATCTGATCGCGCGTGATCGGGTACGGCCCCGAGCGAAACGGGCGTTCGCGCGCCCCAGCCATGCAGTCCACGGCCAAGCCAATGGCCCCGGTGTTCGCATTCAAGGTGTGGGATGCAGCAAGGCCGGGGGCGTAATTTACCTGGGCCAGGGGCGGGAATGTGCCGGCGACTTCGGCGCCCCCCTGGTCGATCAGGATATTGTAATGGTCCAGCTCAAGCTGAATCTCGCCATAGGCCCCAGCGGTCCAGTGCCAGTGAATCCGGTGCAGCCCAGAAATGTGGAACAAATGGCGCGGATCGGTCACGACACGATCATACATCGCCTCATTCAGGGCCGCGCGGGTGCGCCGCCCCCGAATGCCGTCAATCGGCCCAGGGTGAAACCCAAGCGCCGCCAGGCGGGCTTGCAAGTCGCGTGAGGAATATTTCATTGAACTGCACTCCAGATCAGGAAAAGAAAAAGGGCGATCAAACCGACTGCCCAAACTCGCGCCTCTTTTTTGGCCGTTGCCTTCATGGCCTCACGCTTTGTCATCGGCCTGCCCCCGCTGACCGCGCTGACGCGCGCGGAAGATTTCAATGACGAAAGACGCGATGGAGATCCCGCCCAGACCAACCACGAAACTTGCAAACCCGGCGCTGTCGCCGTTTGGCGCGATCTTGCCAATCACGGGCGACATCATCGGTTCGACCAAAGGGCCGAGGAAAATCGCACAGATGCTGCCGACGATCAGGCTCCCCAAGGCCTCACGCGGGCGTTCGCGCAGGGTGATCCAGCGGACAATGCCGCCCAAAGCTCCTGCAATTGCGGCGCGGCCCGCGTCTGTGCCAAGCCAGTGGAGGAAATCTTCCCTGTTCATGTTCGATCCTTCACACATAGAAAAACCGGGCAGCGCCCGGTTCGGTTAACGATTCAGTTTTTTGTTGCTTCAGAAGAACCCGCCCTCAGACACCTTCAGCTCAAAAAGCACCGAGGCGACGGTGTCTGCGGCGTGAATGGTAGGATCGAGGTTCATGATCGCGCCAGTGGCGGCGTCCAGGCCCGCATGGGTATCGGAAAGAACCTTCTGGCGGTTCATGTCGGCCGCAGTGCCCGTCCCGTCCGAGGATTTCCAGTCCACGATCGTCGTGTAACTGGTGTTGCTTTGGATGATGATTTCCGCGTCAAACCGGCAAACTGCGTCGCCCGCTGGCATATCAAACTGGTCCTGATAGCTTCCGAACGTATCCCATTTCAAGTTGGCTGAGGCATTGCTGCCCGTCTTCTTGAACACCTGGCGCAAATGAATGCGGCCCGATCCGATCGTTCCCAGATGATTGGCCACCTGCACCACCTTGGGAACATAGGCGTCATCGACCTCGGCGCCGGTATCGCCCGGATCCAGGTTGGTTTCGACCGCGTCAACATACAGCGTTTGCATTTCGCCCGAAGGCAGTGGCGCGAACCAGCGCACCGAGCCATCGACGGCCTCGACATTGACCCGGCGACCGACAAGGTTTGGGTTGACCGCATTGTCAGCGGCACCGTCCAGTTCGAACCGGTACAAACCCGACCCGCTGAACTCGCCTTCCGGGCCGAACAGAACGCCGTCCGACGGCAGCTTGATCCGCAACGTGCCCCGGTTCTCTACTGCGGTATCGGTTGCAGTATCGCCACAGTTAAAGCCCCGCACCGCTGTGGCGGTCGCCGCTGCAACGTCGATTGTGAAGTCCACACCGTCAAGGATTGTCACTTCGGTCTTCGGGAACCCTGCTGCGTTCTTCACAACCACCTGAGGTTCATCGAGATCGAACACGCCCGTGTCATCGAAGGCTTCAAGGGGTAAAGCGCCGTCGAAGTCGGACGCTTCGAACGTGCCGCTAGCGCCCCAGATCAGTTTGCCCTTGCTTCGACCTGCTGCGCCCTCAACAACATCACCAAAGAGCCTGTGCGTTGCGGCCTTGATCCGCGCGGTTCCGTTTACCTCGAGGGTGGCGTTGGAAAAGTCAAAAGGCGGGCCTTCGCATTCGATGTCGGGATCGGTAAGCTCCACCTTTGTCATGTCCTCTCGGCGCTTGCTGTTTGTGAAAAAGTCCTCATCAGCGTCCCCGCTCTGATATTCCGTAAAGCACATCACACCGTACTTGCAGTTGCGCACCTGCAGCTTATGGACGGTAACATCCCCCCGGAAAGCCGCGGCCTTGCCGGACGCACCCGCCACGTAGGGGGAGAAGAAGATTATGTCCTCACATCCTTGGTGCGTGTCGAGCGGGGCGTTCTCGCCACCTTCACCATAGAACCCATACACCCGTGCGCCTCGCGTGTTCGCAGCGCCAGCTACTTTCAACAGGTCTGTTTCGCCAACTGCGATACGAACGCTGTTGGTCGTGTATACGTGCCGGTTATCAATCCCGGTCAGGCCGTAAATGTGTGTGGCCAGTCCAGTGTCCGAGACGCCGTAGCCATGTTGGTCGTTTTCGGGATCATTGGCCAGATGTTCGGCGTGACACTCACGGAGCGTCAGGTTGTATGTACCGATATTCGAAATCATGGCGTCATAGCCACGCGTCTGGCGCAGGTTTTCGACCAGCCCATGGGAGTAAGGTCCGATTTTCAAGAAAGTCCCGGTCCACAGAGCGCCCCCTTGGCCAGCCGCATGGCCATCGTCGTACCAGGCGTGGACGTTCTTGAAAGCAAACTCAGCACTCATATCGGGCACGATAATGCGTGCGTTAAATGCCGTGGTGAACGCCTCAACCAGAGCCTCATCCCCCGCGCTTACCGCTGGGTGTACGCCTCTGATCTTATCGAGAGGTCGGGAGAGCACCACGTTGGTCGTGGTGCTGCCCCGGCCCACAAAGGCGTAGCGCGCCTTGCGATACTGTGTGGTCGCGCTCCCCTTGTCGCGCTGACCGGGCTCGTTCGCATCGGAGACGACCATGATCACCTGACCGGGCCGCAATGCCGTCCCCGTGTCCACGACAGGGAGGTTGGTGCTCCCCGCGACGTAATCCTCCGCCAGGTCGTAGCTTTCTATTTCTGGAGTAAAAACAAACGTGCCACCATTCGTGGACTTGCGCACCGCAGCGCCACGCCCATCAAACTTGACCGTGCCTGTGTGGGTGATTTTGCTGGTGATGTTGTAGGTGTCACCAAGCCGACCATGCACCGTCTTGCCAGATGCTTTCGACCACGCGAACGCCTCGGCCAGGCGCATGGTGTCATCCGTCTCTCCGTCGCCAGACAGCCCAAAATGCGGGCACTCGGCTTCTCCTGACGGTTCGACACCCGGCATTGCATGTACCGGATCGCCCGCCGCGCTGTTGAACGCGTAGTTCAGGCCACCGGCGGCGATGATTTCCCCATCCGGCAGGCGCCAGTCTGCCTGCAATGCGGCGCTGGCCAGCTCGCGGCTGGGGAAATCGCGCGTGATCAGGCGGTATCCCGCAGGCGCGATACCGGGTATAACGGGTGCCGTGGCGTCCCGCTGAACCTGATAGACCCAGTCATCCTTGCGCAGATGAATGATTGAGCATTCCGCCACATCAAACCCATCGCCAATGGCGTCCGTCAGGTCCGTGACGCTGGCAAAAGCGTGCTGCTGGGTGGACCCGGCGGTGCGGCCCAGCGATTGCACGTCAATGGCGCCCCCGCGCGCCGCATTGACCGCGGTGATATCCGCGCGGACGTGCTCGGGTAGGAAACAATCATCAAAATTTAGCAAGGTCAGCCCCGCCGGCATATCCTCGGCCACGAACTTCGAAAAGTCCGCTTTGGGCGCTTTTTGCAGACGGAAAGTGGTCAGGGTCCGTGGCCACAGGCGCGGCTCGACCAACCCGCTGAACTCTGTATGACCCGCGATGTAGATTTGCGACAGCGGCGCTTTCGGACCCAGGGTCAGCCCCCTGATCTGGCCGGTGGGATCAGCATTGTTCACGGCCAACGTATAGGGCTGATCCTCCCCCGCAAAAGCTGGTAGCCAGACCTTCAGCCGCGCGGCAGGCTGTTCAACCACAAGGCTGACTGCCTTGGTGATCTCATCCGTGGCCGTCTTGGTCTGCACCCCGTCCAGATCGAACACCACAGGCGCGCCGCCCACCACGCTGCCGATAGTGACCGTATCCGCGTCCCCCGTGGTCGGATCGAACGGCATCTCGGCGGCGAGATGATACAACTCGCCATCAATGATCGTGGCGGCCTGACCAAGCCCCGCATAGTGCAGTGCATCCGATCGAATGCCGGGGTCATGACCCAACGAGACATCCGCGAAGCGCCGCCCGTATTCGTCGATTCCCAGACCCGTGGCGTGAATACCGTCGCCCTGCAGCTCCAGACCGGCCGCGCTGACCAGGCGCAGGTTGTCATAGCAGCCCGAGGCCACCAGCCGCGCCCATTCCCGGTTCGCCCGGTGAGCGGTGCCACCATCGGCCTCACGCATCACCTCGCCAAAGATCAGCCCGGTGCGCGCATCACACCAGCTTTGCGCTCGCCAGCCTTCGATCAATTCGCCGAACCGTTCCTCGCTGATGGTGTAGAGAGGCCCCAGATCCGACCAGTCCTCGCCATGGACCATCCCGATGAAATCAGCCGTATCTTTGTCCGCCACCAGCGCGCCGGATGCAGCCGCCAGCGCCGCCGTCATCGCCGCATCAAAGGTGGTGAAGTTCTCGCCGCCGGGCAGGTGCGTGGCCAGACCGGAGCCACCCACCGGCTCGTTCACGATCAGCACAGGGCGGCGCAATTCCGTTGCCAGACGCTTGGCCCAGGAAAAGGCCACGGACGCGATCTGGCCAGCGGTTGCAAAGGGTTCCGCCCCCAGCTGCGCGGGAACGATTTCTCCAGCAACATGATCCCAGGCGAAAACATCCGGGTGGGTGGACAGATCGCCCCCGGTCTGGCCTGCGTTCTCACCTGCATTGGACTGGCCCGTCATACCGATCACGATGGCCTCGGGGGCGTACCAGCCCGGTCCGACGCGCACCTTGCGGGTGCTCAACGGCTCGGTCGCACCAAAGGACACCCAGCCCATCGCTCCCAAGGCCGTCAGCGATTGCAGAGACCCGACAAAAGCAGCAACTCCACCATCATTGCGGTAGACATCAACACCACTGTCAGCCACCACCACGAAAGTGTCACCATCGGCAGTCGCCGCCAGACCTTCAACCGCGCTGGACACCACCGAGGACGCCGCAGAGATTGCCGCCAGCTGCGCCGCATCGACCAGTGAATGAATCCCGTCGATCTGGCCATCATTGGCCTTGCTGTCCAGCGCCACATTGATCTGGCGTTCGGCCTCGGTCCAGGACCCGGTCTTTGGGTTCACGCCGGTGACCGGCAGGCTAATTTTAGACCCCTTCATATCGGGCCTCCTGTCGTTGTTGACTGCAATAAAAAAGCCGCCCAACTGGACGGCCCAAAGTTAGACGATTGTCAGCGTAATCGGCCCGCTTGGCGTCCCCGCTGCGCCAGTCTGTGCGACGGCCACGACCCAGAAACTGGCCGGACCTGATGGCAGCGGATTCCCACCACCCGGATCGCCCGCTGTGATCGAGAACGCCGCCCCGGCGGTGCAGGCGATTACCTCGGTGACGGCGACCGCGTCTTCGAATCCTTCGCCCGCCTCGGCGCGGTAGACCTGGACGCCTTGCAAGACGCTGGTATCAGGGGCCGTGCCGTCAAACGAGGCCTCGCCCGTTCCCGCGACACCCGTGACTCCGCTCAAATTCAGGCCGTAATATACGCCCGTGATTTCCACCCAATCCGAAGCCCCGGATTGCGCCACCGCGCGCACCCGGATGCTGTGGGCAATGTCGATCCCAGCGGCGGGCAGGTAGCCAAAGACCTGATCGTTTTCATCGCGCAAAGCCGCGTCAATGCTGCCCCCGGCGGCATAGCCCTCAGCCCCAAGCGCCCAATCCCAGGCATAGAACTCGACACCGCTGGACGTGGATGGGTCAAAAGCAAAGCGCAGACGCGGCACGATGCTGCCACCCGTATCCAGATCCACGCCAGCGCCGCTGGTGATCGTAATCGCGCCAGGCGGCGCAACCCCGCCCCGGCTGGCGTCATAGACCGGGTCCTCGATGTCCATTTCATCGACCTCGGGGTCCCATTCAAAGATCGCGGGCGAGGTCTCGATCATCTCGATCGGGCAGCGCATAGCCACGCCCGAGCCTCCCACCGGGTCCAGTGCAGGGTGAATGCTGGTCACCTCATAGGTTCCGTCACGCGTGCTGAAGGGGCTGGGCAAGCTGACCTGCGCGACCGAGCCTGCGATGCACCGAAATGCCGCCGGGGGCGCCACACCGCCAAGGGTTCGCTGCCGTCGCGCCTTCATCCCCAGTATCTTGCGGCACCGCTGCGCCTGCGTCGCGGAACCGGCCCATTCCAGATCATAGGTGACAACAGAAGGCACACCCCCATCCGCCTCCTGCGCACCGGGTATATCCCAGACCGGCAGTTCAGCGGATTCGTACTCACGCGCGGCACTGACATAGGTGGCACGGATCTGCGTTGGCAGGTCCTCGCCACGCTTCAGGCTGGAACAGGTCATGTAGTCCAGCAAATCGTCCAGCGTGTAGGCCACCCCGTCCCAGACACCCGTTGTGACCCCCAGGCGCCCACCCGTGCGCACGAAATCCGCCGCACCGGCCAGCATCATCGGGGCCAGAAGATCCTCCAGCTCGGACCCGTTGAAGATCAGGGTCCCATGCGCGCGATACCGCGCCTCTGAACCGCCGGATTTGAGGCTGACCAGCTCGTCCGCCTTGTCTGCCGCCACCTCCCATTGCGACAGGTTCAGGTTGCGCGCCTGAAACGGGCGCACAGGGTTCTGACGCAGCGCATCCAACACGCAAAGCCGGTGATTGTCCGACCAGGTCCAGGTCGCGGGGTCATCCGCATCCTGCGCACCGTCGCGCGGGTCCCAGACCTTGGAGAATTTGCCCTCCAGTTCGGCATAGGGCGGGCTGTTGGGCCAGCGATCATTGCGCTGACCGCCGTCGCCCGCAGCCATGACAGCCCAGACCACGGTGCAGCCCCGGCCTGCATCGCTTTCCTTGAACAGCTGCGGATCCGCGACCGCCCAAGGGGCCGCCGCAAGGATCGCCGATGGCGGCTGGGTCTGATCCCCGCGCCCGATCCAGACGGTCAGGTGATCGACAAAGGGGCTGTTGCTGGCCGAGGCCCCCGCCTCGGCAAAATCATAGGGATCGCCCGACAGCGGTACACGGCGCTTGTCCAGCAACAGGTCGAACGAACCCTCGCTTTCGCGACTGTTGAACAGCCAGCATACATACAGTTTATCCCCCACCACGCGCTGCGCCAGGGGCGTTCCGACTGCACGGGTCTGGCCATAGACAAACCGCTTCAAGGGCAGCGACGAAGGCAGCGAGAGCTCGGCCAGCTGCTGTTGCGAGCCACCGCTCCGCGAAAGCGCCCGCGCTGCGGAATTGAGCAATTCCGACCCGGCCAGATTGACAAGCGCCCCGGCAAAGGTCAGACCGCCACCCGCTGCCGTCAGCGATACGCCGAACAGGGTCGTTTGCCCCGCCATCGCGGGACCAAGCGCCGAAATCAGTGCAACCATGCGCCCAAAGCATCCCTTGCAATCGTGTATCCAGTTTCCGCCGGCACAATCCATGCGCCGGGCTGCACGCAGACCGCACAGGCAAAGCCGAACACCGCGCCGGGGTTGCGGACATAGCCGACCGCCCCAGTCACAACTGCGCCAGGACGATAGCCCTGCGCCGCCACGGTGGCGGCAAAGTTCTGTTCCCAGCCCCCCGCCCTGCGGATCCGGCGCAGCGCCTGCCTGGGCGTCTGGTATTGCGAGACGGCCAGGCCCATCGGGCTGCGCCCGCCCGCGCGACAAACGATCAGATCCACGGCCAGCGCACAGTCCAGCCAGCCGCGCGGCGGCGGCGCGGTCAGAACGACCTCGGCAGCGGCCACGATGGTTTGTGGTGTCACGCGGCGGGCCACGTGGGTGGGTTGACCCGGGCCAGCTCGGACAGAGCGGCGTGACGCATGATCGTGTCACCGGGAAAAGCGGCCTGCTGGTCCTCGTCGGAATGGGTCGCTGAAAGCGCCATGCGCACACACGGGCCACTGTTGATGACCAAGGTGAAGGCCGGGACCAGCCCCTCGCCCTCCTCGCGATAGTCCAGTTCATTGGCGTCGATATAGCCCGACATCAGCTCGACCGGCTCGCCGATCAGCACACTGCCTGCGCGCTCGGTGACCAGCGCCAGATAAATCTGAACGTCGCGATTGCGCGCAGGCTGGTCGATCTGCCCAAGAATGTCTTCGATCGTGCCCAGAACATACAGGCTGGCCTCGGTCGGGACAGCACCGCCCATGGCCTCGGACGGGATCTTGCCACCACCGAACGGGCCGACCCCCAGCCAGTTCTGCCCACCCCAGTTGATCGTCCCCTTGCCGCTATGGGCGAAGACCGCGCCGTCAGGCCAATCCACATGCACCATCAGCACCGGGTGAAAGCCGTCGACCATCAGAGCGTCATAGGTGGCCTGTTCAATTCCGCGCGTCAATGCCATGGGTCCACCTCCACAAAGCCGTCAGTCTCATCTTCAAAGACCTCGCGCAGCTGGAACGTATAGGTCCAGTCCCCGCGCATCTGTTGAACCGCCCGCAAGGCGTTGGCGTTCTCAACCTCATAGACCACGCTTTCGCGGAACCCGATCAGCACGGCGCCATCGGGCAAGGCTGCGTCCAGGTACAAAACCGCCATGCCCGTTGCATCGGAGGTCGCAACGCGCATCACGCGCGCCGTATGAGCGGCCTCGGCCTCATCAACCACCCGGACCACCTCGGACGGCCAGGCGATCCGCCGGTTCTTGGGCAGACCCGTACAATAGAGGACCGGCATGCCCTCCAGGATGCCCGCCGTACCCGACACAGGCGCACCCACGACCCAATCCATCCCCGAGCCACCATTGGTCCAGTTCAGCGAGCTGCCACCATACGTCCAGTCCATCGGGCGCTCGCCGCGTAGAAGCCCGAGCCCGCGTACATCCCCCCGGTAATTTGGCGAACAAAGCGCCAGGCGCACCAGGTTGATGCCGCCCCCAAGTTGACGCTTCAGCATCTCGATATAACCCGCGCCACCACCATCCGGACCGATCCCCGATGTGATGGCCGTCGCCACGCGCCGGGCGGTTTGGGCCGCGCTGGCATACCGTCTACCAGTCAGGACCGACCGGGAGAGCGAGATCGGCGCATCGATCGTGTTTTCGTAGCCATGCAGCCCAAGCGGCGGCCATGCAATCACATGTACCATTCAGATCATCCGGTTCCCAAAGGTCTTGGTTTTTGACATCGAGCGTTCAACGGCCACGACAGCGCCCTGAACGGCCCTCTGGTGGATGCCCGGCATGGCCTGCCGGATCCCCTGAACCACCGCTTCCTGGGCGAGTTGGTAGACTGCCTGATCACCATTGGCCCCGTCGAGACTGATGAACAATTCCATGTGGCTGTTGCCCACCGCCTGGGCGATGCCCGCCCCGGCCGCCGAACCGCCCATGTTCAGGTTGGGGGATTTCATGTCAAAAATGCGCTCATTGGGGTGCACCATGGCTAGGAAGCCACCCTTGCCATCCAAGCCACCCGCGCGCGCGCCGGCCCCCGTATCCCCCCCGCCCTCAAAGCTTAGCAGCCCACCAAGCCAGTTCATCAGGCCACCACCGGAACTGGAACTTGCAAAGCTGCTGAACGCGCGTTGCGCCTGCAACCGTGCGATTTGCAACAACAGGCTGGAAAGGGCGGATTTGGCCGAATCCGAACCACCCATTATGCCCATGAACAGGTCCGTCATCGCATCGGCGCCGCGCTGCGCGTTCTCTTGCATGCGCTCTAGCCGATCCGAGGCCAGCTCGGCCCCGTGGGCGGCCTCGACATAGGCCCCGGCCAGCCGGTCAACCTGTTCTGTTAGCTCGGGCGTGATATCTTTGCCAGCGCGCTGAGCCGCGACCAGCAACTCGGCCCGCTTTCTGGCAAAATCGATAGAGCGCGCGTAGTCCTTGCCTGCCACGGCGACCAGCTGCAGCGCCGCGGCCTCTGCCTCCAGCGCCGCGATCTCGTGTTGCAGATCCTTGAGGTCGTCCGCGAAGCTGCGTCTACCCGCACCACCGCCCACCGAGATTGGGCCCCCTTCGCCCAACATGGGCGGGGCTGCCTTTGGTCTAAGTGATACGGTCGGCGCGAGGCCCTGTAGCTCTGCAGGCAGCGGGGGCAATGGCGGAGATGGCATATCGCCAAATACTGTTTTCCCTCCACCGAGCGCGGCTTTCTTTATACTTGCCGCTGCACTTGCAGCCCGGTCCAATAGCCCAAGAATTCCACCAACCTGCTTCTTAGCATTGTCCAGTGAAATACCATCTATATCTTCAATCTTCTTTAAGGCTCCATCCGCGGCGACACCGGCCTCACGCAACCTGTCTCGCAGACCTTTTGCGTCCCCCTTACCTGTCGCAGCCTCGCGCGCTATTGCCTCAAGCAGGTCAATTACATCATCCAACGCATCCGCCGCTTGATGATCACCCACCAGATCCAGAATCTCCACCACGAGCAGCAACTCGTTCCGAAGATCGGCAGCGCTGTCAACCAATCGATCATTGGTTTGGGCCAAAACATCAACATGTTTGGCCGCCTTTGCGGCCGCACCTCCATTTTCGGACAGCGCTTCGGCCACAGATGCGTCCCCAGTCAATGCGCCAGCCTGATTGGCCATGCTGCCCCCAATACCAGAGAACGCCGCCGTGATTTCTTTACCCCCCTCGCCATAGGCCGCGATGACTTCAGCCACGGCGACGACCGCCTCCTTTCCGACTCTCTTGATTGAGGTCCCTATGTCATTGAATTTTCGATCCAGCTCATCCGCCTTTTGGATCATTTCCTGATCCATAATCGCCCCAACCTCATGAGCGCGCAACACAGCTTGGCGCAGGCCCTGTTCACCCTGGGCGATCAACTCCACGAAACGCTCGCCCGCGGATCCGCCGAACACCTCGTCAGCGATGCGGATCTGCGCGGCATCGTCCATATTTTCCAGACGCCCGATGATGTCCAACAACAGCTCGGACGGGTCCTTCAGCGCCGCACTGAGCGCCGCCCCAGTATAGCCCAGACGCTCGAACGCCTCGGCAGCTGCTCCTTTGCCTGTGACCACGAATTCATCAGCCCGCAGGTTCAACTCCTTCAGGCCGTCGATCATCTGATCCAAGCCGATCCGGTTCTGCTCGGCCACGTATTTCCATTCCTGGAAGGCCTCGGCATCCACGCCAGAGCGTTTTGCCTGGTCACCGATCTCGGCAATCCCGCGCACGACATCGCGGGCCCGCGTTGCGATCTCGCCAATCCCACCGGCCAGCACCGCCCCCACGGCGCCGCCAATGTAGGTTTTCATCGAGGCCCCGACCCGCGCCATGCTGCGATCAAAGCTTGCCTCGATGCCGCGATTCATCCGCTCGACCTGGCGCATGGATTGGCGCGAATGCTTGTTCCAGTTCTTCTCCATCTTTACCGCCGCCTTGTTCATGCGGTTTTCCAGACGGACAAGCTGCTTTAGAACAGCTTCTTCGGTCACAGACAGCTCAAGATCCAGACCGTCACCCTTCGAATTCTGAGACATCAAAAGCCCTCAATGCCCAATTCGCGCAGCCAATCGCTGCGATCCTCGGGTTCGTTTCCGTTCACCAGTACCAGAAATTGCCAAAGCGAAAGCCGATCGACCTCGCTGGGCGGCAGTCCGAGCGTTACGCCGGTTCGGTAGATGTCGCTCCAGCGCCACTTTCCGGGGCGCTCTCGTCCGCCCCCGCCGACTTTCCCGGCTTGTCTTCCTCCGGCCCAGACAGGGCCGAAAGCAGCACCTCGATCGCCGTGGGCTTGAACACCAGCAAGGGATGCCGATCCAGCAGACCCGCAACCAAGCGTCGAGCATCTTCGGGGTTCATCCCCCCACCGATCAGGCCCTGGCGGATCGTGTCGCCGAGGTCGTCCACCCGCCAGTTCCCAAAGCGAATGCGGTTCAACAGTTCCTCGGGGCCTGCATTGGTCGCCTCTTGCAAGGCGCGCAGCTCCCCAAGAAAGAGGGTAAAGCGATGCTCGCCCCCGATCCATTTCAGGTCCTTCACTAGCATCAGGCAGCCTTATCGGTAGTGACCAGATCGCCATCGATCGTGATCGTGATTTCGGCGCTGACTTGCTGACCTTTCCGCTTATCGTTGTTCAGAACCGACAGAACACCCAGGCCGGTTTCGTACTCGGGGGTCCCGACTTCGGCCTTGGCGTGGGTGATCCGCACCCGCAGCTTTTCGTCAGGAGTTCCGTTGAACCAATCCATCGCCAGCCCGTGGCTTTGCGCGTTCCAATACCCGGTCCCGCTGATCGAGAACGACCGGGCGCGGGTATTCGCGCGGGTGACGTAGGGCAGGCTTTCATCGTCACAATCCGCGGGAACCTCGGGCTGATCGACCTGCTTGTTGCGGTTGATCGTCACCTGCTCCATCGCGCAGAATTTCGAATAGGTCCCGCTGTCGGGCACCCATTCCACCTCCAGAACCAGATCCTGGAAATCGGCCAAAGTCGGCTTGGGCATCGTGCTCACTCCTGTTCAGTAATTCGGGCAACCCGCCCGAGGGTTATGGCCAAAGGGCCGGTGGTCGGCAGGCCCCGTCAGGAAGCCTTCCATGCCTTGGTGATGACCCGCTTGATTGCGGATTTGGTGCGATCCCGGTTGGAACGCCAGCCGGGATAGAAATAGGGGCTTGCCGGGATCTTCCCGACATAGCGCCCGGTGGTTTTCTGGTAGCGTTCGGCCGTGCCGAACTCGGCCCACCGCGCAAGCGCGGGGAAGCCTTGCGGGTAGTCGCTGGTTTTGGCGGTGGCATAGATCGTGATCGTCAGTTTGCCGATGGCCTTGCTGGAAAGCGCCAGGGCACCGGTGGGCGCATCGCCCCAGGCCCAATCGATGATGACCGCCGGATGGTCATTCAGGTTGCGCATATGGGCGACGATCCGGGACGCCTCTTGCTCCATCTTGTCCATGGCTGCGCGGCGGATATTTTCGGGGATCCGCTGCAGACGCTGATGCAGCGCGGCCCGCCCTTTCACCACGCTCAGCCCCCCACGGTTTCGATCCCGGCCTCGATCTGGATGATGCCGTGAACCTTGGCCGGATCAGGATCATCACTCACGCGGGCCAGCACAACGTCCAGGCGCGTACAGGCGTAGGGCGCAGCCAGATCGGGCCGAATTCCATCCAAAGCCGCATAGACCGCGTCCACGATCTGGCGGCAGGGCCATTTCTTGCCACCCGTTTCGCACCAGACATCGATCTGCAGCGTATCGACCCGGAACAGCAGCTCATCCGCACGACCCGGCCGGAAGTCACTGGGCCCCAGATCGATATAGGGAAACTCAGGGTTCTTGGGCGGTTCGTCATAGACGCGGCCCCCAATCAAACCCACCAAGGTCGGATCTGCCTTTAGCAGCGCGATCACCCCATCCTGAAGCGCAAGAGATTGAGACATCAGGGATTTACCCCGCTGGTTTTGTCGGCCACGCCAAACTCCACATCGAGCCAGACAAAGGCGGGATCCGTCACCGGGTCCACCGCCCGGATGTTATAGCGCCGTCCCGCAGCATCGCGCATGTAGTCAGACGCCAGCAGAGAACGGGCGGCAATGCAGCTGCGCAGCTTGACCTTGATCACGCCGCGGGCGGTTTCGGCACCGGCCGACACGCCCTCGGTGCCCGATTTGTAGATCAACCGGGCGCGGGCCGAATGCACCTGCGCGTCAACGGCCTCGAACCCGCCGTGACCATCGACCGCCTCACCGGGGCGCCAGAATGTCACCGTATACGGCAACGGAGCGGGCATTAGGTAAACTCCCGATACGGGGCCAGCAGCATCAGGGCGACCCCCGGAAAGACTGACGCCTCGGACCGATCATTGTAAAATTGACCGGCGATCAGCAGCACAGCGACTTGCATCGGGTTCGGCCAGTCGCCGGGGAACTCGGTATCGAGATCTCGGCGGGTGTAGTTTGCCACGTGCCCCTCGGCCGCCGTGAGATAAGCAGACAACAACGCGTCATCGTCATCGAACGTGACTTGCACATGCTCTTTCACCCGCGCGAGATCGACTCCACTGGTCACTTCGATTCATCCTTGGCAGGCGTGGCGGCAGGATCATCTTTCTTCGGATCCTCTTTGGTGGGCGCAGCCGGTGGTTCGGCTTTCTTCGGCCCGGAATTCCCGTTAGCCTGCGCGGCATCATCGACGATTTTTTTCAGAGCCTTGGCGCTGACCGGCTCGGCAAACTTGCGCTCAATATAGAGATCGAAGGTTTTTTCGTTCTTGGGTTCGACTTGGTAGATCACTCCCGCATGATGCGTTCCGTGATCCCCGGTTTGTGTGCGCAACATACGCACGAATTTTTTTGCAGCCATTTCAGCCTCCATCAGTTGAATATCCGGGGCAGTCGCCCGCCCCGGATAGGTCGCACTACGATCAGGCGAAGGTGAAGTTGCCGGTGACCAGCGAGGCGGCGCGCCGTTCGGCCAGGGCCTGACGCTTGGTTGCCTTGATGGTTTTCATACCGTCAACGAAGTTGGTGCCGTGCTCAGACGAAATCAGAATCTCAGTCTGCTGACGGTCATAGAGCGTAGCCGCCATCTTGAACGCACCGCACAACCAACTGCCAGCAGTCATGCTGTTGCTTTCAGCGACAGGCAGGCGCCACAGGCTGGGACCGGCAGGCGCTTCTGCGCTACCAACGATATAGCGACCGGTTGTGTCCTTGGTCAGTTCGATCGCTGCCCAGTCGATCGGGCTCAGCACAAAGGCATCCGCAGCGTAGTCGTTCAGAACAACCTGCAGCATGGCCAGACGCAGACGATCCGTGTGCGTGGCATTGGGCAGACCTGCTTGCGCCGCAAAGGCCGTCGCCCAGGTCATCATACCGTTCAGGTTTTCACCGGTGTTGTTGCCGGACAGCAGCTGGGTTTCTTCGACCAGTTCAACCTCGTAGCGCAGTTCGGTATTCAGCAACCCCATCAGTTGAGCGGCATCCGCGAAAGCCTCGTCCGATCCATGTGTCAGGGCGACAATCTTGCGGATCGCAGCCTCGGCCTTGGTCCAGCCAAACTCGGACGCGGTGGGCGCCGCCCCTTCTGCGGTCATGCCGCCCTGATGCGTGCGCGTGACCTGCTTGGTATATTTGACCAGATCCGAACCGGTGTTGATCACCGTCAGCAGATCCCGGATTTTCAGAGTGCGGCGCGGCATGTCGACGGCCGTGTCGCGGTCTTCCCAGATCAGGCCGCCACCCGATCCATCCGCCGAGGTCACGGCCGCGTTCAAGGTGATCTTGGCCGTACCGTTCATACCGTTGGCCAGGTAAGCCTTCAGTTCGTCGCTTTCTGCCACATGTTGGCCGACCGTCATCTGTTGCTGCGCTCCGCCACCACCCTGGGCGATGATCTGTTCCATCCCCAGCGCGCGGGTTTCCAGCGCCTCCAGCTGGCCCTCCAGCTTGGCCTGCGCGGTGCTGGCCTCGTTGAACTTCGGCATCAGCGCGTCGATCTGCGCTTTCAGTTCGGCGCCAACATCGCCAGATGCTTTGGCTTCTTTCAGGGCGGCCTCGGCCTGTTTCATGACATCATCGCGCATGGTCGCGATGCTGGCCTTGATGTCCTCCAGCGCCTTCGCGGTCAGGCCCGAGGCATCCGCACGCGGGACGCTGGCCAGGGCAGCAGGCGCAGTTGCCATATGCGCTGCCAGGGCAGCGCTCATCAGAAGATGACGTTTCATAGATTTTCTCCGTCAGTTGGTTTTGGTGAGGGCCCGGATATCATCCAGTAGGCCCGCGATTTGGGCGTCATCCTGGACGCCCTGTTGGGCAGCCGCTGGCGTGCCCCCTTTCAGGTCCTTCAAAAGCCCCCGCGCATCTGCCCGCGAAAGGCCGGCACGCTTGGCCAGAAGGTCGAATTTCTTTTCGGCGCGCAGCGAACTGCTGGGATCATCCCCGTCACCGTGGGCCACATCGTCCGAGGACAGGAACCCATCCGCGAACCCGTCATCGACAGCCGTGGCGCCATTGATCCAGGTCTCGGCGTCCATCCGTGCCTCAATGTCATCCAGCCCCAGCCCCGAGCGCACCTGGTAGACATCAGCCATGGCCGCGTCAAAAGGCTCCAGCCAGTCCGCGACCTCGCGCAGATCGTTGCGGTTGCCCATCGCTATCACCCAGGAATTGTGGATCATCAGGAAGCTGGAGCGGCCGATCAGCACCTTGTCGCCAGCCATGGCAATAACCGAGGCCGCGCTTGCCGCCAGCCCGATGATCTTGACCGTCACGTCCCCAGAATGCTCACGCAGCAGGTTGTAGATCGCGATCCCTTCGAACACATCACCACCAGGGCTGTTGATCGAGACTGTCACGGGGCGGTCCCCGATCGCGCGCAGCGCAGCCCCGATGCGTTTGGCTGTCACACCATCGCCCCACATATCCGCACCAATCGGATCAAGGATTGAGATCGTCGCCTCATCCTCGCCAGCCGCCGCGCGCAGATCAGGATCCCAGCGCTTTGCTGCGGCGATTGTCACATCGGACTGAACGCCGGGACGCACACCGATTTCCAGCTTGGGAAGGTTCCGTTTCATTCTGCATCCTTTCGAAGATCGATCAGGGGCGCCAATGCCGTCTGCGCCAGCAGCTCGTCGGCCAGTGGGTCGTCATGCCTGGGCAGGTTCAGTTTCTCGCGCCGCTCGTTCGCGGTCATGGTGCCCGAGGTCGCCATGCGGCTCAGGAATTCGGCTTTGGCCTTGCTGTCCATCTCCAGCATGGCCTCTCGGTTGTACTTGTAGAACCATTTGCCCCGGCGCTCGGGCGGGATGGCATCAAGGTTCAGACGCGCCTCGTTCCGGCGCAGGATCGGATTGATCCCCAGCCGGAGCCAGGACAGCATGATCGATTCAATCCCCGTTCCCCACATGGTCTGCCCCTCGCTGGCATGACCAATGACCACGGGCGGGGTGCCGAACCAGCGACAGATATCTTCGACCTGGAAGCGCCGGGTGCCCAGCAACTGCACATCTTCGGGATCCCATTGCACCTGGTTCCATTTCAGGCCCGCCTCCAGCACCATGGTTTTGCCTGCTCGGCTGGACCCGGCATAAGCCTCAAGGTTGGTTTGCAGCTGCGTTCGCTGCTCGGGGCTCAGCGACTGGTCCGCCTCCAATACGCCCGAAGGCATCAGCGCATTGGAAAATACTTTGGCTGCGGTCTGATCCGCCGAAAGCGCAGCGCCGAAGCTTTGAACGCCGTATTTAACAACACTCAGGCCAAGCCCGTTACCCGCCCCGAAGCCGCGCAGGTGCAAAACCTGGTCGGCCGTCAGCACCCGCCGCTTACCCTTTTCGATCACAACATATTCGAACGCGCCACTGACCCGCCGCGGGGTCACATTGAAAAGCGGTCGATAGCCAACCGTCCGCGCCCCGATTTTCAGTTTCTCGGCGTAGGCATTGCCGCGCAACAGCTGCTGAACCGTAAAGCCTTCCCAGAATTCCACCCCGGTCTGCATGGCGTTGGGCTGGGCGAACATGATGTCCGCGGCCTCGGCGTCGATCCGGTTTTTCTTGCCATCCTTGGTTTTCTCATAGAGGTGGCACGGCAGGCTTGCGACCAGTTGCGAGGTGGCGCTGGCACAGGCCCAGACCGCCGACAGCTTCATGATCGTCTCGTTCGAAACCAGCGCACCGGAATCTGCAACGGTGCCCACATCCGACAAAGACAGATCAACGCCATCCACCACGACCCATCCAGATTCCCCGGCGGCCAGTTCTGCGCGAATGCCACGGATCGCAGCGCTGAATAGCTTCTTCATATCACCATAACCGGGTTGTTCAGGAAGCCGCTCAGATCCTTCTGAGCCGCCACCGGGTTCCTATTCATCAGCATGACCGCATCAAACAGCGCCATCAGCGGGTCGATCTTAGCCACGCCCGAGCGTTGTTTGGTCACAACCCGCGCATTGCCCCGCAGCTCGGTCTTGGCGTTGCCGACACTCCAGGCCATCAGAGGACGCGCGCCATGTTCGAACGTGCCGCGTTTCAACAGGCGCGGCAGGCCGTTGATGGCCGCGTTCAGCTTGTAACCTTGCGACACCGGCACGATTTCCCGACCCGGCTCCAACCCCAGCCCTTCCATCGCCTGGATGATCTCGGCCACGCCTTCGGGGTCCATGCCGATCGCCCATTCCTCGGGGAACAGCCCCGCATCATGGACCTTCTCGATCACCTCGATCACGCCCTCGATATCCTCGTCTGCGCTTTCGCAGATCACCAGGTCGCCTTGCTCGGCGAAGTCCAGCAGCCGTTCGGCGATTTCCTTGCGCGCCTTCAGCACGTCAGGCTGCACCCAAGCCCTGCCCCAATGCAGCCAGTTCTTGGTTTCCCGGCAACGCCCCAGAATGGCCAGCCCCAGAAGGTCATCCAAACCGCCGCCATCAACGCCGGCCACGCAAACCTCGGACCGGGCCAGCAGTTCGTCCAGGTCAAGCGTCTCGTTTGCGCAGCCCTCCCAATAGTCCGCCCCGATCCATCGATCGGAATGCAGGCCCAGGCCGATCTGGATGTTCAGGTGCTGCGACATCCAAAGCTGGACATCTTCCTTGCCCTTGCTCTCGGCCAACCTCAGCAAGCGTTGCAACTTTTCGATATGGATCGAAAGCCCAAGGTTGGGCAGGATCAGCGGCCACATCTTCGGATCCCGGTAGGGTTCCGACTTGTTCCGCTGGACCGCCTCGGGGAATTCGTAAAGCACCGCCAGGATGCCTTCGGAATCCACATCCCCATTCCGTATGGAGCGCGCCAGGTTCAGCTCGGCCCGAAACACACCCGCTGGTTCCTCGGTTGACTGCGTGGTGATGAACACCAACAACGATCCATCCTTGACCATACCGCCCCGCAACTGGCCAATGACCTTGGTCGCATAGGACACAGTCGACAGCAGGTGCAGCTCGTCGATCAGAACAAAGACAGGAATATCCCCGGTCACCACCTTCATGTCGAAGGTCTTGATCTCCAGCACCGCCCCCGTCAGCACATGCACGATCCGGCTGCGATGCTCCTGCACATGCAGCAGCTTTTGTAGCTTGGCGTCCGCGTTGATCATGCCTTGGGCCTGAGTAAAACTCTTAGCCGCAATTTTCTGGGTCGGACCCAGGATGACTCCACCTGCGTTCGGGATCTCGTTCAGCAGCAGCCAGACGATCCCCAGCGCCGCGCTGTTCGTCGTTTTCGAGTTCTTCTTGGGGATCAGCAGGAACAGCTCGCTGATCGCCCGGATCCCGCTATCTTCTTCCACGCAGCCAAACAGCGTGCCCACGATATCGCGGAACCATTGCCCGCCAACCTCGCCGAACCGCGGCTGGCCGACGACATCTGGCAGGCGCAGCTGATCAAAGACGCGCACCGCGACACTGGCCTTGTTTTCATCCAACGGCAGATCCGGGATCGGCGTCTCGCCCGCTTGCAGTTTGTCCCACCAATCGGGACAGGACAGATCAAACGGCACTAGTTCGGGCGCTCTTGCTGATCAGCCGCCGAGGGCAGAAATCCCCATTGGTCATCGGGTTCGGCCGCGTCAATCATGCGCTGCTGTTTCTTGCCCAATTTCGGCTTCGGCGCCTTGCCCTTGGCCGGGCTGGTCATGTCAGCGCTCAGATCGGCCAGCTGCTCGCGCTCCAGGATCTTGAACAGTTCCTTCAGCGCCGAGACATTTCCGGCGCTGGCTTCCTTGTCGAGCTGCAACAGAACCCGGCCCTTCACTTCGCTCAACACGGTCTTGCGGGCGCGCTTGATCGAGCTGTTTTTAAAATAATGCTTGTTCAGAGTGGGAACCGTGATCCCCAATTCTTCGGCAATCTGCGCCGATGTCCAACGCGACAGGACTAACATCCTGACTTTGTTGACATTTTCTGACGTGGCCACGTGCCCGTTCGCACCGGGCTTGCCTTTGTTCTCCGGGATCGGTTCACCGAAGAGGTCAAATTCTCGGGCCATGAAAAAAAATCCCTAACTAGGAGGGGGGCGGGTCTAGGCTCGCAGGCTTCTGGACTTTTGACCCACCCCCCCCTCTTTCGATGGCGTCAGCTCTAGGCCTCGCCGCGTTTCTCTCTGCTCTGCTTCACCCGGTCGTGCCATTCCTTGGACACGATCTGCCAATTGTCCTCGTCCCAGAACAGCGCAAGATCACCTCGATCGGGCACGATGTGATCCACCACAGGACTATCGGGCGCCTGGTTGATGCCAATCAGAGCAACGCCCGTCTGTTCGCAACGCAGGACGTCACCCAAAAGAGCCGCCGCCGCCGTCCGCTTCGCGATGAATGCCCGCCGCGCCCGCTGCCACTTGGCCGTATTGATCGGGCGCCCGGCGCTCCGACGCTCAACGTCCGCGTCTGCGGGCGCACGAAAGCGACAACCGCCCGCGCGCGGCAACATGGGGCGCATGCCGCACCCTTTGAGTTTTCCCATGATTGACTGAAGCCCCCAATGAAAACGCCCGGCAGAGGGTTCATCCTCTCCGGGCGCAATTCGGAAGTTGGTAACTTGTCTAGGGGGCCTAACTTTCGCCGTCAACAATTTTCTTCCACGGTGTCATCGGCGGCATAGCGTCGGTCACCTGAAAGGCGCTCAATCCACCATAGAGCCGGAACCCCTCGCGCAGCTCCAACAGGGCGCCCCACCAGTCAAGGTAAGAACGCCGCGCCCGCGAAATTTGCGCAGCAGTCGGACGCACCAATACCGGGCAATACTTGACAGCATCATGCACCACCACGCCCTTGCGGTTGCGCCGCGGCTGCGCAGGCCACCCATGCACACCCAAGCCGGACGCGTCTTCGGTTTTCGCAATCACACCAAACTGGTTCACATTGACGGCAACGGGTACGACCTTCGGCGCAGCCCCTGGCATCCAATCGGGCACGGCCCCTGCCCGCGCCAGTTCGGCAATACGGATCGCCATGGGCCGACCACCGCGCGCCTCGGGCAAGACCGACAAGGCCGATGCCACCACATCCGCGTCCGGGTGCGGATCTGACCGCCCACCACCATCGACCCGGCACCCCAACTGTTCGTGCTGAATAATCGCCGCCGTCGAGGAAACGTAACCCCACCCCACAGCCGACGCCCCATGCCGGTCGAAGTCCAACTGCGCACATTCCCGCCGGAACGCCCATTCCAGCAGATCAAGGATTGAGATCGCCTGTAGAGACGCTGTCCCACCCACACACTTGCCGCCATTGATTGCCTGAACCATCATACCTAACCCCAGTTCTTCCATATTTCGTTGTTTCGATAGAGAGCATTACAAGATGTTGTTTTTCGGTAGGTTTAACCGGGGCAGATGGGGCAGAACGCACAGCCATGGGGCAGAAGTCTAACAACCCGCCAGCCCAAGCAACACCTTGAAAACACGCACTAAAAACGCAAGGCGTGGCGCGCGGGGCAGATAGGGCGCAACGGATCGAGTTACACGCAAGAACAATTCCCCCCTGACCCCGGCTTCCTCGCACACACACGTAAGCCGCAAATTTCTGCCCCGCGCGCCCCGCCTGCCCCGAAATGAACGTAACGCTTTGAAACCTTGTCCATTTCCACGGACCATCCTGTTTGGGAACATGCCCCGAGTTGGGGCAGAACTTGGAAAACTGCCCCGATTTCAGTCGAAGTAGGATGTAGGGGTGCGGGGTGCGGGTGGCGTCCAAGGTGGGATATGCCACCCGCCTCATCACAGCGGGTAGTCCCCGCCGCTGGAACCGGCGCTGTCCTTGCGAAGCATCGGCAGGCCCTTTTGGTCGCGCGGCGCATCTTCCAAGCGCGCGGCCATATCCTTGGTCAGACGCAGGCCAACGTAGCCCCAGGTGCCATTGCGCTTGTGGCGCGCATAGCTTTTGGATGTGGCCGGGTGCATGTACTTGCCCGCACGTTCCTTCAGCTTGCGCTGCAGGTTGCCGGGCTGCCACGCATGGGCGGTGTTTTCCAGAAGGTACAGATAACAGGCATCGACGAATTCGCGGGCAGGCAGGAAATCTGACCCGCCATCGATCTCGCATCCCGTGGCCAGAAAGTCACCCACAGGATCGCTGTCCTTGCGGTATTCCTCGGTCGCACTCAGCACTTGCTGTGGCTCCTGAAGACCGCCCTCCAGGTAGTCGAGAAGCCCCGCGATCATCCAGTTCAGAATACCTGATCGCTCTTCTTCGAACAGCCGGTCCCCCAGCTTCTCGTCGCGCTCGGCCTCGGGGATCTGCACATCGAACGGGAACAGCAGCGGACGCCGCCAAATCCCGTCATCGGTGCCCCTGATTTCCAGCTTGTGGTTGCCGGTGAAGGTCAGCTTGAAATAAGGCGTAAAAGCCACGAAGTCCGAATGCAGGTTGCGCACCAGCATTTCGTCGCCGCCGGTCATTTCCTTGACCTTCTGTTCCTGCAGACGCTCCCCTTCTTCGGGCTCATTGGTGATCGCCGCGCGCGCACCAATCAGGCGCATCAAGTCTGGCGTGGCATCCGAGCCCGATTTACGGTTCTTTCCCGTCAGGCTTTCGATCCGCACCATGGTCGCATAATCACCCAACATCCGGCGCATCAGGCCCGCCAGCAGTGATTTGCCGTTGGCGCCCATTCCGTAACAGTACAGAAACTTCTGAATCGGCAGGGCCGTCATGGACAGACCAAACCAACGCTGCAAGCAAGCGCGCATCTCGGGATCCGGCTGTACCCGTTCCAGAAAAGCGTCGAAGCGCGGACATTTGGCGCCGGGATCATAGACGGCGGGCATCATCTTGGTGATGTATTGGCTGCGGTTGCGCCCGTCGATCGGCACCATGCGCGCATGATCAAGCAAGGCAACACTGGCCTGCTTTCCAGCACCTTCGTCACGCATATCGATCACTGAAAACCGCAAGATTCCGCTTTCAGTGTTTACCGTCAGCGGGTCCGCATCCAGATCCTCGACCTCGCGGGCCAAGCTGGTCGTGGCTTCGGTCAGCATGTTCTTGATGGCGTTGGTGTTCCCAGCAGACTTGGCCCAGGTCATATGCCGCTGACGCGAACTGCCCTTGCCCCACAGCTTGGCTGTCAGGCCGTCTTTTTCTTCCAACAGCGATTTCTTGCGATCGGCCAGCGCATCCCCATCCAAATCCTGATGATCACCGCGCTCGATCGAAGCCAGCTCGGCCCGAACATGTTCCAACCGATCAGCAAGGCGGGTCTCAATCGAGGTGAGCGATAAATAGGGCACCTCGGCCGCTACCCGCTCGTGGATGCTTTGGGCATGGCGCCGAACTGACAAATCGTCAGGGTCCAGTTTCCAGCGACGGCCATCCCAGATATGCCAGCCTACACGCGGGACATACATCGCATCATCCCCGCAATACAAAGCGAACCGTCGGCCATTGCCAGTGTCATTCAACGGCAAATGCGCCCCTTTGGCTTCGGGGGGCTCATCCATATCGTCCACTTGTGGGGGGTGCGGGGGCACACCGTCAAGGCCGCGATCATCGCTATGAAACGCGCCTTTAGCGACCGGGCCCATATCAATGTCCTCGGGATGGGCCAGCTGGTCGCGTACCCGGTCTACATTGTCCATCATGCCGCCCCTTTGGCATCGGCCATCAGGGCATGGCCCGCGCTCACCATGGTTTCCAGGGTTTTGATCTGGCGACGCCTGCGGCTGTCCTCCAGGCGATCATTTTGGGCCGCAGCGCGCAGTCGCTGTGCCTCGCCATGCAGGCCAGCCCGGCGTAACTTTCCGGCCAGGCCCAACGCTTCGGTCCGCAAATCTTCACTATCCATCGCTACCCTCTCCCATCAAAACGTCATTCAAATCGCACCCTTCGCCCGCATGGACGATCTGGATGCTGCTCGTGCCCTGCACCGCCTTGGCCCGGCGCAGACCCGCGACCAGTTTGGCCCGCGTGCTGCGCGGCTCGGAATTGCCATCCTGGATGAAGATCAGGCGCTCGACCCAGGGCGGAGGCAAGAAAGCTTCAGCGTCGTCCAGATCAGGCACGCCGGCATATTTCATCCCTTTTCCCCGCAACACGCGCCGCCCCGCCATGTTGCCAAGGTCGATACCCGCCCAGAATGCGGCATCCGGGAAAGACCCGGCGATGGCAGCGGTAAGCGTCGTTTCAATGCCCTCGCCCATCACGAGGATTTTTGCAGCCCTCTGGCCAACCAGGCGGATTGCGGCCCCTTTCTTGGAGCCAAGCGTTTTCTTGGCTTTGCAAATCTCGCCATTGTGGCGGATATCGGCCTTCCCTTTGGGCTGATCAAGATCCAGCCAGGTTCGATGGACCCCGGTGAACTTGCCTGACGGCGCCTGCATTGCAGCCAGCATCGCGGGGCCCCGCCATATCTCAGACCAGCCGCGGCCATCGTCGGATGGCACCATGTAAGGCAAGGCTGGATGAAAGCGCAGGCAGGACAGTGGCGCTGCAAGCTTGCTCCACGCGATCCCGCGACGGCACAGATAATCAACCACAGGCGACCCGCTGGCGGCACGGCCCGCGTCCCAAATCGCGCGGGCGGCTCGGATGGCGTCGTCGCGGCGGCGCGCGGCACTGGCTTCGGCCTTTTTCTTCTGACGCTCGCGCTCCTCGCGACGCCGACGCTCTTCCTCGGGATCGATCCGGCAATCTGCACCGCCCACCAACCAGTCCAACGCAGCCTTGAAATCACACCCCAGCACATGCTGCACCAGCTTGATGCCATCCCCGCCACCACAATTCCGGCAATTGAAAACCCCGCGATCGAGGTTGATCGAAAACCGATCGCGCCCACCGCAGACAGGACAGGGCCCTACCTGCTCGCGCCCGGCGCGTTGCAATGCCAAATGGGCGTCCAGCTTGTCGACGATCTCGCGGATCGGAACGGCCTGCGCGTCACGCAACCGAGTATCGTCGCCACGAAATGCCACCTAGACGCCCCCCGCATCGACACCGCGAAACGCCTCGTATGACCGGGCGACCCGCATCTGCAAATAGTCACGCATCTCGATCTGCAATCGAAACTTGGCACCGTCGCGCTCCTTGCCAGGGGGGGCTTTCACAAAGGCATCGGCCGCAACCCAAATGGGCAGCAATTCAGACCCGCAACCAGACGCCGACGGCAAACACTCAGCCAGCATCTGGCGCCACATCATTTGCGGATCCACGCGACTCCAATTGTAGGTGATGGCAAGACAGCTAGACAGCATCAGTTGCTCGGCCTTTTTTGCAGAACCGCTCATGCCCGCCCTTCCCCTGCATGCTTTACCAGAGGCGCAGCCATCTCGGCGACCGACCGCCAGCCATCGCCAACGGGCGTTTCAACATAATCATCCGGTTTTTCCAGATGCTTGCGACACGGTGGGATCCAGTGAAACCGCGGCCCCAGAGGCGCATAGGCCGCCTTATCCCAGACAAGCCAGGCATAGGCGGTGGCCGTGCTGCCTGTCGCACTCAGCCGCCCTTTGACCATGACCACCCGTTCCGTGAACTGCAGGATGTCGCTGGGCGGATGCGCAGCAAACAGGCGATGATATCGCCCGATCCCCTCCAGGAACGCGGCACGAACGATCACCGCCACACCGCTGTCACTGGTTTCAAAGGCCCTCTGTATGAACTGTTCCGCCAACCTGAAAGGCGGGTTGGTGATCGTCCAGTCGGTCCCGGCCATCGGACCGAACAGGTAGTCCTGCACAGGAAATCCGACGCCATAGTCGTGCACATCAGACGCGGTCACCTTGCCGAAATACTCGCATAAGGGCGCCACCATGTGCCCCCGATTGGCCGCAGGTTCCCGGCAGGCCATCCCGCGCAGCTGATGCCCCTGCTGGCCAAGCCACTCGCACAGGGCCCGCGTGGCCCATGGCGGCGTCGGAAAATCATCCAGCGACTTGTGCGGCTCGACCCGGCGCTGCATCACGGCTGTGGAACGGTTTTGCGTCATGCGACTGCCTCGAAAAACGGGGCCGAAGCCGAACGACCAATGCGGCGCAAACGAATCGTCTTGCGTATATTCTGGGTTGCGGAATCAGCTAAAAAGCGCACCTCATCGCGCTCAAACGAGCATTTACTGCTTTTGAGAATACCGTTTTTTGTCAGGCCATTAACTTCAGGCCAGCCGGAACAAAGCAAAAACAAACCTTGTTCCAACTTTACCAGATAAGAGCTGCATTGAATAATGAGGCTGAGATAGCGCACGAACGCTATCTCAGCCGAGGCCACCACACCCTCGTTGAAAGTGTGGGACAATGCGGACACCAGCGAAATCCTACAAACGCTGAAATCCGCCATAAGCCAAAGGAGTTGACCATGGCTTATCACGACAGGGGCATTGGCCCCGATGACAGACACCCTATCACAGGTGTCAAGCTTAACCCGATTAAGGTTAAGCGAAAGTCCCTGAATTTCGAGGAGGCGGTTACCGCCCATATCTTGCAAATTCAAGGCAAAACCTTCACCGATATTGTCCAATATCTGGGCACGAACGCAAATCGCGTGGGTGAAGTCTTTCGTGGCGAATCCCATCCGACAGCCGGGGCAGAAGCCCTGCGCCGACTGACGGATTAACCCGCCATGAAAAAGGGAGGAGCGAGGGCGTGGCGCGCCAGCGGCCACGCCTTTTGTTTTGCGCATCCCAGACAACCCCTGGCAAGAAAGCGCGCGAGGACGGGCCTGTCCGCCCCCGCGCAAGGTGGCCGCGCGCACATCCCTCAAACGCGCGGCAGCAGGCCGGCCAGATCGGCCGGTTCCTCTAAATAATTTGGCGCCCCGGAAGGTCAGGGAGGAGGAAGACCCCACCGGGACGCCACGCACCAGCGCAGAGGAGGTGCGCTGGGGTGTGTCAAGCAAACAATCCAGAAATGAGGGTTTGAAGCGCAGCGCAATTAGTGCGATAAAAGCAGCGACAGAAACCCCCGAAAAAGGTGTTCTCAAATGCTTCGGATCGCAGTCCTTCTTGGAGCTACCCTCACATTGCCCGCCTGCATGAGCGAGGTCGATGCAACGGACATAAAAACCATACCCCTGACAGACAGACAGACCAGCTCGATCCAGAGCGTAGTCAAGAACAAGATGCGCGACCCCCAGTCCGCTCAATTCCGAAACCTCCAACACCTCGAAATCGTTACGACCAAAGGGCAAACCCTGAGACATGTCTGCGGCGAGGTGAACGCCAAGAACGGCTTCGGTGGCTACGTCGGCTTCACCCCGTTTAAGGGACGTCTTTATGATGGAACCGCATTTACGGTGGATGGAATCGGACGGCATGTTCGCTGCCCCTTCTAGGGACGGGACTGCAGACAACATGCCGCCGAGTTGAGGATCCGGGCTCGCGGTCATTTGCGAACACCCCCACAACCTGACGATTTTCGTGTTTTTGCTTCGGCGCGCTCCTTAGCGATCGCTTCGAAATCCGGCTTGCCACCCTTCTCGGTGATCAACTGGATCCTTCGAACGTCATATGCAGAGGGGATCGCACCGCGCGTGACCCAAGAATTCGCGGTCCCATAGGGAACCTCGAAATCCTCGGCTAAATGCCCAACCGATCGCCAATATTCGAAGTGTTTTTCTGACATGCGTCATCAATAAACGCATTTTGCGTTGCTTTGCAATGCTTTTTGCGTCGTTATAGGCGCTATATGCAACTCATGACCGAAACAATGCATGACAGACTGAAGTCCGCCCGCGCCAAAGCTGGGTTCCAATCCGCCGAAGCTGCGGCTAAAGCCTTCGACTGGCCGATATCGACCTATCGGGGGCACGAAAACAGCAGCCGAGGCATCACCTTTGCCAAGCTAGACGAATACGCTAGGGCCTTCAGAACGGAACCCAGTTGGCTTGCCTATGGGATTTCCAAGTCCGACACGCGTATGGGCGGCGTTTCGACTGACGTGCTGAAAGAGGTGATCATGCTTGTTCTCGAGGCCGATGGCGCAAAAGAAGCGACCAACGAAGAACTGGCCAGCCTTGTCATCGACATCTGCGACTATATTCAGAAATCCGGTCATACCGGTATTTCGAATGTAATCGAGTTTCAGCTGCACCGCCTTCAGCGCCAGCGCGCCTGATCAACCGATCCAACACGGCCCGAACCTTCGAAACCGGCGGCGACAGCAAGCCCAGTTCTGGGACTCGCTCTCCTTCGATCACGCGATCGCGCCTAACCTCGATCGTCATGCCTGCCGCAAAATAGGCAAAACGCATTGGGTTTTCACAAAAGACCCAAACCGAAAACCGATCATCGCCCCCCAAGCCCAGATCATCCAACATCCAGCGCAGCAGCTTCGGTCCACCAACCCCGCCCCGGTGCCCAGGCAAAATATACATGGCATGTAACTCATAGGCCGCCCCAAGCAAATCCGGGTCCTCATTGGGCTTGATGATAGAAAAGCCGACAATCTCCTGATCGTGGGTCAAAACAGCGATTGAATATAGCCATGGGCGAGGCGCAGACAACAGTCGCGCCCATTGGGTTTGCCTAAAACTCGGCCCCCGTGCCTCCAAAACATGCGGCGGCATGAACTTATAACACTCGCTCCAACAGCGGTGATGGATCATGGAAACGCTACAAACGTCGCTGACTTCAGCGCGACGAACATGATGCATGACTTTTCCCTAGAAAACTCGCTTCCATGGGTCATGCTATAGAATTTCGAGAAACTATTCTCTGATTTAATCCCTGCCCTGATAAGCGGCGAGCAATCTTTCTTCCAAACGGCCTGGGGAAACCTGCAAAGACCGGGCTATTTCTTCGACCAAAACCGTAAACTCTGGCCCAGGCCCGATCGGGTCGCGCTTGAACTCATCAGCAAACAAAGCGCCACCCGTTCCCGCAACGGCGCCGCTCACGACCAAGGCCACCCGCCCCAGCCACTTCCCCCAAAGCCGCGCGCCAGTCCTTTCGGTCACCGAGGTCGCTCCCTGATCTTTGCGCAATCGGCCAAGCATCTCCAAGACATCGCTTTCCTGTCCTTCGCTGTCATTCATCGACAATGACCTCCTGCGCTGCATAATAGACAAAAATCAGCCCATACTTGGCACTGCGCCGCCAATGGATCGAAAGGTCCACCCCTCGAACATCCAACGACCGCTGCCCATACTCGCCGTCAAACTGGACCCGCGCGGCAATATCTTGGTTGGCAGTGGAAAGGCTATGACTCGAAGCCAGCACATTTCCATCCTGCAAAACCACAAACCCACATACTGGACAGATTTGGATATCAGGGATCAATTGATCCGGGACTAAGGTAAGAACGGCAAGCAATCCATCCGGGCCGTCACCGCCAATGGTCCGCATCGTCAGTGGAATGAATTCCAGACCGGATTGGCGACCAATAACCTTCGCCTGAACAATAACTTGGCCGATCGCTGCATGCCATCCCATGCGATAATACTGGCGATCCGAAAGATCCTTTGCGAACAATCGAAAGCCGTTGTAGCTGTCGAATAGCAAGTCCCCATGGCGGTCAAGGACAAGGATCGACCGCCCGACATCATACCCCGCCATGATAGCCTTCATCGCCCGATGCCCTTCGGCATGGGTCCAAACCGCTTTTTTTGTCCAACTCAGCCGTTGCCGCTCGAAGTGCTGAAGCCGCTAGATCTATGCGCGCCTCTGCAAGCGAAGTCTGCAAATCAACGAGAACACGCCCAGACACGTCGGACGCACTGGCCGGGGCGGAAAAAACCGAAAAACAGGCAACAACACCTGCCAGCAGTTTTTGTTTAACCATATTTTCAACCCTAAAGTGTGCTGCATTCATAACGCACCTTTTCCTAGAAATCTACATTTCCGCACAATCACGGCACGCAAGATGCCTAGCAAACGCATTTTGCGTTGACAAGGCAATTTTCAACGCTTTATGGGTTTGTTTAGACGCTTTTCGCGTTTAGCGATGCATTTTGCGCATCCAGCAGGATCGCTACGCACCGTGCAACCAACAGAAAAGGAGGGGCCATGTTATCCAAACCAACAGATGCCCGAGCCACAACGACGGTCGTTCTTGCAGACCTGCCGCACAACTGTGCCGATGTGATCCGCAACCCGCAGGCATTCGCCCACCTGCCCGCCCTGCGCCAAGACGCATGGATGGCCGCGAAAGAGGCGCAGGGAAATCCGATCACCCCCGAGCGCATGGCGCGCCTGCCGCTGGCCGTGCCGGCCTGGTCAGGCAACGTCCGCCCCCTGCCGCCACGGGATACAAAGGAACCCGCCCCTAACTCGGTCGAGGCCTTGATCGCCACGGTGACAGGCCGGACCCGCGCGCGGATCCGCAAACACGCAACTAGCCAAGGCTATCACCTGATCTGCACCGACACACCCGGCGGCGCCGTATGAGCAATTTCGAGAACCTCAACCGCCCCCAGATCCGCCGCGACCGGCTTTGCGATCTCGGCGAACGCGGCCTTCGCCTTCTGACTTGGGTCGCTGTCATCGGCGGCGGGATCTACTTGCTGACCCTCTTTGCCCAAACTCTAGACCATCTGCAAAGGAACTGGTGATGAAGCCCGATCAAATCCTGCCTGACAGCCCCGCCCCATCGAATGACATGTTTCCCACACACGCTGCCACCACTCACGATGCCCGCAGCGAGGCGATCGCGGACGCGCTTATTTCAGCCCGCGCCGTGATCGCCGATCTGACCCACCACCCCGACACCCAAGTGATCGCCGCAGCGCGCGTGATCGCCGAACATAGCCCCATGCCCACCGAGCGGGGCGAAGCGGAAGAGCTGATTTTTTGGATGGAAGGACCGAAGCAATGACCCACCCCACCGCCAAAATACGCCACAACCACAAGGACGTGGAAATGAGTGAAGGCACGCTTTTCAATTCAGTCGGCTTCATCGGCGTACTGCCAGATGATCCCGACCGAATACCGATCACACCGCCATGCGGACTGTTTTGGATCAACCCCGCTGCCGTCAGCGACGGAAATGAAATGTATGGCCTTGCAGAGGTGCGCGTAGCCCTGAAAGGCCAAGTGCTCGACTTCGCAATCACGTTGGCCGACGCCATTGCAATTCACAGCCTATTAGAGGAAGCGATCGACGCGATGATCGAGGTCGATGACGCAACCGTTGAACACATGAAAACCAAAACGGAGCGCACCCAATGACCCACCCCACAGACGCACACGTTGGCGATCGGCTTAAAAAACGCCGCGCAGTCATGGGCCTTACGCAAAGCGATGTGGCTGATCACCTCGGCATTAGCTTTCAGCAAATCCAGAAATACGAGCTCGGCCGCAACCGGATCAGTGCCAGCAGGCTTCACGAGGCTGCCCAGCTGCTGAAGGTCGAGGTCGGCTATTTCTACGAGGGTTTGGACCAGCCCGAGGCGGACACGCTGACCCCTCAGGACGCACAGGAAGCCGAAGCATTAGCTCTGTTCCGCCGCCAGACGCCGGACACGCAGAGCGCCATCCTGCGGATCCTGAACGAGGCAGCCAAAGCCAAGGCCGCGTGATTTCCCCGCCCTTTTCACAACGCCCCGTGGGCCAGCCTGAGATGGGCGCAGGCGCACCCCACGTCACAAACGAGACCCGATTGAACTCGTTTTCCCGCCCGCACCGGCATGGGCACCCGAGGCGGGCATTCAGGAGACATCCGATGACTGACCTTTCCACCCTCCCAGACCGCGCGTTGTCGATCCGCCAGCCTTGGGCCTGGGCGATCCTGAACGCTGGCAAGGACATCGAGAACCGTTCGTGGCGCACCCACTATCGTGGGCGGATCTGTATTCATGCGGGATCCGCTATCCAGCCCCGCAACCTAGCCGAATTTAAATGGATTTTGCCCGACGTGATCGCTTGGCACCACCACGCAGCTACCTCCACCAAGGAAGCCAAAACGCCGCCACCGACAATGGAGGATCTGTGGCCAAGCCAAAGGTTTTTCATCGACCAACCGCGCGGTGGGATCATCGGAACCGCTGAAATCGTCGATTGCGTCGATCACAGCGACAGCCCGTGGTTCACCGGGCCTTACGGGTTCGTCCTGGCAAACGTCCAGCCGGTCCCGTTCATCCCGGTCAAGGGCGCGCAGGGGATGTTCAAGTGGAAAAAGAAACTGGAGTCCCAACATGGCTGACAAAACCCACATCGAATGGACCGATTCCACTTGGAATGTTATCACCGGCTGCACCCTGGTCAGCGACGGCTGCAAGCACTGCTACGCCGCCACGCTGGCCGCGACCCGACTCAAGCACCACCCCAGCCGCGAAGGGCTGGCCCGCCTGAATGCCGCCGGTGAGGCTAAGTTCACAGGCGAGGTCCGGTTTAACGAGCAATGGCTTGAACAGCCCCTGCGCTGGCGCAAGCCCCGCATGATCTTTGTCTGCGCCCATGGCGATCTGTTTCACGAGAGCGTACCCGACGAATGGATCGACCGGGTGTTCGCCGTCATGGCTCTGGCCCCGCAGCACACGTTTCAGGTGCTGACGAAGCGGGCGGATCGGATGCGGGCGTATTTATCATCCCATGATGTTGGCCAACGCTGGGCAGAACGCACTGACGAAATCCCAGGAGGCCCTGTGATATTTCCAGAGACCGCGATTAGCTGGTCCAAAGATGGCCTCCCCAACGTCTGGCTTGGCGTCAGCATCGAGAACCAAGAGGCGGCGGATAAGCGTATCCCTGACCTTCTGGCAACCCCGGCGGCGGTGCGGTTCGTCAGCGCGGAGCCGCTGTTGGGGCCGGTGGACCTGACCAATCTGCCACCATTTCTCGACGTATCAGCAGCGGCCGGAATTCGACTGGATGCTCTGAAGCTTGACGGGCCTTACAGCCTGAATTGGGTGATCGTCGGCGGGGAAAGCGGTCGAAACGCCCGCCCCATGCACCCCGATTGGGTGCGGTCCCTGCGGGATCAATGTGTGGCCGCTGGCACCAAGTTCTTTTTCAAGCAGTGGGGGGAGTTCGACAATTGGGGCGACAGGACCGGCAAGCGCGCCGCCGGTCGCCTGCTGGACGGGTGCGAGTGGAGCGAGGTGCCCAATGCCTGACGAACAGCAAATCGAATGGCCCCGCGAAATCTGGATGGCCGAGTGCGAAGACCATGGCCAGGGCGTCGTTTCGGCTGTTCTGTCCGTACACGCAACGGTCGCGCGCTGGGAGGGCGACAAAGAGCGCGAGCGCGAGTTCCACCGATACGTTGACGAGGACATATTCGAGACCACCGAGCGGTATTGGAAAGAACGCGCCGAGAAAGCCGAAGCCGCGCTGGCGGAAAAGGAGGCGCTGCTTGACCGCCTTTGGGAAGCCGACATGCGCGGGATCAAGATGTGGCAGGAAGCCAACCCCGGCAACGATCTGGTCTGGCCCGACCGCGCCCAGCACGTTGCGTGGGTTCTGGATCAGGTCGCCAAGCTGGACGAGGTGGCGGAATGAGCGCACTCGTCAGATATCACGGCGGCAAGGTTCGGCTAGCTGACAAGATCATTGGACTCTTCCCGGCGCACGATTGCTATACGGAACCGTTCGGCGGTGGCGCTGCTGTTCTTTTAGCAAAGCCTCGATCACGCCTCGAAGTCTACAACGATATGGACGGCGACATGGTGACGCTGTTTCGGGTTCTGCGTGATGCGCCAGACGAACTCGCGTCAGCGATTTCGATAACGCCGTTTGCGCGGGCCGAGCATGAAGCATCTTATGAACAGGCTGGCACAGACCTTGAACGGGCGCGACGCGTCCTGATCAGGTCGCACTTTGGGCATGGATCGTCTGGCATTCACCGCAAGACAGGGTTTCGCGCCGCCGGAATGCGATCTGGCACATTGCCGGTGCATGGCTGGGCGAAGCTGCCTGAGACAATCAAAATCGCGGCCGAGCGGATGCGCGGCGGTGTGATCGAACAGCGACCAGCGGTTCAGGTCATGCTGGCACACGATGGAGAGCAAACCGTCCACTATGTCGATCCGCCGTATCTACCAGAAACGCGGGACAAGGGACGGGACTATCGCCACGAAATGACCCGCGATGATCACGCCGCCCTTCTGGACAGCCTGCGCAACATGAAGGGACATGTGGTCCTAAGCGGATATGCATCGACCCTCTATGACGACGCCCTTCACGATTGGCGTCGGATCGAAATCAAGGCGATGGCAGACCGCGCGGCAAAACGCACCGAGGTCATCTGGTGCAACTTCGCCGATCCCTCTCCGTTATTTGCGCACCAAGCCGAGGCCCGCCAATGAAAGACACCTTCCTAGACCTGCTGGACGACCCGACCGGGCTGGAGCGCGGACCCGATGGCCGCACCTTCACCAAGACCGAACAAACCCGCATGTGCGGCAACAGTGTTCCCCCGGTGATGGCCGAGGCGCTGGTGTCTGCAAACGTGCCCGAGCTGGCCGTGGTGGCCTGAAAGGAGAACTATCATGAAATTCTGGAAATGGTTTGGCTGGGACACCAAAGACGCCCGCACCGAACGCAACTACGACAACAATACAAACAAAACCGCTCGCTGGATGTCTGGATGCTTGGCAGCCGTGCTTATCGCGCTGATCATCTGGGGGTGATGGAAATGGAACAGAAAACACAAGCCAACGAAAAAAACCAACACTGGTCTTGGTGGGTCGGCCATGACGACGAGCAATTCCACACGGAATGCGACAGCCGCGAAGAAGCGGTGCGCATCGCGAAGGAAGAACACGACGGCGGCTATATTGTGGAAGCAATGAAGCCGGGCAATATCGCACTGAGCAGCTATTTCGATGCAGATATGTTTGTGGAGAACGCTGATGAAAACGCATGGGAAAACCATGGCGACCCCGAAGGTGGCGATACGGTTTTTGATGTTCCCCCTGATCTGCGCAACGACCTTCAAGACATGGTGCGCGCCACAATCGACGCATGGCAAAAGAAGCACAACCTGACCTTCACCGGCTGGCAGTTCTCGGCATCGCGCAATCACGAATACATCCCGGGCCCAACCGAAGAAGACGAGGCAGCCAATGACTGAACAACCCCGCATAATGGTGATGATCGGCACCGATGAAATCGCAGCCCTGCGCGCCGAAATCGCTGATCTGAAATCCGCCATCACCGGAGCAACGATCAAGCCACGCGATGAATGGGAAACAGTCAAGGCCCATGCAGAGCGTGCAGGCGTTCAGCCGCAGACCGTTCGGACCTGGATCAGAGCTGGAAAAATCGACAGCAAACGGATCGGCAATGTCACCTATGTGCGCGGCTAGTCCAGCCGCGCTGCCAGCGACTCAGCCGTTTCATTGTAATACGTCATCAGCTCTTTTATATTTTTGTGCCCGATCATCCGGGCCAGCGCCAAGACATCCAGCTTTGTCGACAGGCGCGTTACCGCCTCGTGGCGGCTGTCGTGAAAGTTCAACCCTTCGACCGCCGCCTTGGTTTTCAGCGCGTACCAATTGGTGGACAGGTTCGGCCCGGAATGGAACCCGAACAGCGGGTCAGCCTCGGGCAACTTCGCCAGAATGCGCAGCGCCGCACGGGACAACGGCACATCCCTCGCTTCTCCATTCTTTGTTCTGGCCAGATGCGCCACGCGCCGCTCGACATCGAAGCTTTCTTCTGTCAGTCCGGCGATCTCCCCGGCGCGCATACCCGTTTCAATCGCAAACAGAAAGGCCAAGTGCGCCCGACCCAGTGCCGTGTTCACATCGGCACCGGCCACCGACATCCGCTCAATCTCCTCTGGCGTGGGACGGCGCTTGCGCGCGGGCGTGGGCGGGGGTCGGCGCACCTTTCGCATCGGGTTGTCATCGATCAGCGCCCAGTCGCGCACACAGACTGACAGTATGCTGGACAGAGTGTTCATGTAGCGCTGCGCCGAAGACGGGGCCACAGACAGCAGCCGCCGGTCACGCCACGCAGCAAGGTCCGCAGGCGTGATCGCCGCGACATCCTTCTGGGCCAGCTCGTCCTCCATGATCAGCCGCAGCGCATAAATCTCGGACCCAGGACTGTTCCAGCGCACGGTTTTCTTGGGAAGGATCTCTAACTCATATTTCCGCGCCGCTGCGCCCAAGGTCATCGTGGGCCGCGATCCATCCGTCTGGCCGAAAAGATATTCCTGCCTCGCAGCCCAATCCTGCGCCTCGCGCTTGGTGCGCAAAACCTTTGACGCCCTCTGACCGTTGCGCGATACTTCTGCGCGCCACCTGTCCCCGTGCTTTCGAATACTCGCCATGCGTAAATCCTGCGTAATTCATGCGTAACAAAGGCCGCATTTTCTACAGGATAGATGATATTGCAAGGGTTGGCATTTGCAATAATCCCGACAAAACAACGTAAAATAACGTACTTACGTTAATCCTGAATAAGCTCCACATCCCAATACAGGAAATCCATCCAGCTTTCGTGAAGGTGGTTGGGTGGGAATTTGCGGCCCATATTCTGCATCTCGCCCGCGCTGGGGCGACGGGGCACCTGGCGCAGATGCATCCCGGCGCGGCGCAGCGATTTGGACCCTTTTTTCAGATTGCAGGGCGAACAGGCCGCCACCACGTTTTCCCAACTGGTGATCCCGCCTGAGGCCCTTGGCACAACGTGATCAAAGGTCAAATCCCCCCGACTGCCGCAATATTGACAGCGGAATTCATCCCTCAGAAATAAATTAAAGCGCGTGAATGCCACGCGCCTTTGAGGTTTTACGAAATCTTTCAGGACGACCACCGAGGGGATGCGGATCTCGGTACTGGGGCTGCGGGCCGTAGTCTCGTATTCGGCCACCACGTCGACCCGATCCAGCCAGACCGCTTTGACTGCCTCTTGCCAGGGCCACAGCGATAGCGGGTAATAGGACAAGGGCCGGTAATCCGCGTTGAGCACCAAGGCGGGGTGCTGTTTCAGTGCACCCGGGTCTCTGACGAATTCTGTCCTGAAGTCTCCATCCATTGGCGTATTGGCTCCCTGCCCTGTCTGCCCGCTGTTGGCACCAAGGCGGGACATCCCGCCCCAGCTATGCATCACTATATATCGTGCTAGGCATGGGGCAAGCCCCATGATCTGCCCTGCATGCCTACTGCACCTAGCGCGGCAAGATGACAGGGGCGTGACGCATCAATTGCCTAATGCGCGGGCAAACGCTGCGCTGACTCGCCTTTGCAGGGGTTTAAGATAGAGTGAGTTCCATGAAAAACGAGCCATCCCCGCCCCAAGCCATTCTGGAATCAGCCCTTTATGTCGACGATTTGGACGTCGCACAGGCTTTTTATCAGGACGTTCTGGGACTGAGCGTGATCACCCGCATCGCCAATCGGCACGTGTTTTTCCGGATGCAGGGGGCAGTGTTGCTGCTGTTCAACCCGGATGAAACCGAGGTCGCGACCGGCAATACCACGATGCCGGTTCCACCACATGGGGCGCGCGGTCCGGGGCATTTGTGCTTTGCGGCAACGCGTGCGCAAATTGGTCAATGGCGCGACCATCTACAAGCGCATGGGATCGAGATCGAGGCCGAGTTCGACTGGCCCAACGGCGCCCGATCCCTTTATTTTCGCGACCCGGCCGGCAATTCCCTGGAATTCGCCGAGCCGCGTTTGTGGCAGGCTTAAAGCCCCAGCTTGTCGCGCATAAAGGCCAGCGCCACCGACAACCCATCCGGCGCGATCCCGTGGGCGGTGCCTTTTTGGATATGGGCGTAGACCTCTTGGAACCCGGCCTCTTGCAGGGCCTCAGCGGCCTCGGGCAGCGATTGCACGGGCACCACGTCATCCTGATCGCCATGCACCAGCAGAATGGGCGGCTTGCTGATGGCCTCGTCTTTGAGCAGCTCGGGCGACATCAGACGCCCCGAGAAAGCGACGATGCCCGAGACCTCGTCCTCGCGGCGCGGCGCGACATGCAGCGACATCATCGTGCCTTGCGAGAAGCCGAACAAAACCATCTGTTCGGGCAGCATGTCATTGTCGACCAGCACGCCATCCAGGAACGCGTTCAGGTCCTCGGCGGCCTGTTGCATCCCGCGCTCTTGTTCCTCTTGCGACGAGCCATCAATCCACGGGATTGGGAACCACTGATACCCCATCGGCGCGCCGGGACAGGCCTCGGGCGCGTCAGGCGCAATGAACAGAGTATCGGGCAGATGATCGCCCAACGGATCGGCAAGGCTCAGCAGATCGGCGCCATTGGCCCCGTAGCCATGCAAAAACACCACAACCGAGCGCGGGGCCTCTCCTGATTTCGGTTCGACCCGGCCGGCTTGCAACACGCGTGTCATCTGATCCCTTCCCTTTGTTTTTCCAGCCTGTAATAGGCCCATAGCATCCGCGCCGCTACGCTGCGCCAGGGGGACCATTTGTCCGCCATCTGTCTCAGCGCTTTTTCACGCGGCCGCTCGGGTAGGTCGTAGAGGATACGGGCGGCCTCCTGCAAGGCCAGATCGCCCGGTGCGAACACATCTGCGCGACCCAGGCTGAACATGGCATAGATTTCGGCCGTCCAGACACCGATCCCGGTGACGGCGGTCAGGGTTTTGATCACCTGATCAGTGGGCGTGTCGCGCAATCCGTCATAATCAATCCCGGCCTCGGCCAGAGCCTTGGCATAACGCGCCTTTTGGCGGCTAAGCCCCAGATCGCGCAGGTTCTCTTCGCTGTTGGCGGCGATCGCGTTGGCCTCGGTCATCCCGGCATCGTCCAGACGCGCCCAGATCGCATTGGCCGAGGCCACGCTAACCTGCTGGCTGACGATCGCGTTCAGCAGCTGCGCAAACCCGTCCGGTTTCAAGCGCAGCGGCAACGGCCCCGTCAGCGCATAGGCCTGCGCCATCAACGGGTCTGCGCGGCACAGCCAATCGGCCCCTTCCGCCACGCAGTCCTGGGATTGGATAATCCGCCCTACCATCGCTCTCTCCTGTGTTGTGGCGACTATAGGAACGGGCTTTGCTCTTTTCCAGCCGGGGAAAACGCCTCATACAGGGGGCATGATCGATTCCCCTCCTCTTCCTGCCTATCACTGGCCTGATCTTGAGCCCGGATGGGTTTGGTTGTGCGGCGCGGGTCCCGGCGATCCGGGGCTGTTGACGCTGCACGCATTGAATGCGCTAAAGCAGGCGGATGTGCTGGTCTATGACGCGCTGGTGGACCCGGCGATCCTGGACTGGGCCCCGCAGGCAGAACTGGAATACGCGGGCAAGCGCGGGGGCAAGCCCTCGGCCAAGCAGCGCGATATTTCTCTGCGACTGGTCGAGCTGGCCCAACAGGGCAAACGGGTGCTGCGGCTGAAAGGGGGCGATCCTTTCGTGTTTGGCCGCGGTGGAGAAGAGGCGCAAACCCTGGTGCAGGCCGGTGTGCCCGTGCGCATCATCCCCGGTATCAGCGCCGGGATCGGCGGGCTGGCCTATGCTGGCATTCCCGTCACCCATCGCGATGTGAACCAATCGGTTGTCTTTGTCACCGGCCATGACCAAACCGGCGAGACCCCAAGTGCGATCAACTGGAGCGCGCTGGCACAGGGCGCGCAGGTGTTGGTGATCTATATGGGGATGAAACATGCGGGCCGGATCGCCGAAGCCTTGCTGAAGGGCGGACGCCCCGGTGACGAGCCTTGCGCCGTGGTGGCCCAGGCGACCACACCCAATCAGCAAGTTCTGGAAACCCGGCTGGACCGGCTTGAGGCCGATATCGCGGCCTCGGACATGAAACCCCCAGCCATCCTGTGCATTGGGCGCTCGGTCCTGCTGCGGCAAGTGTTGGATTGGCAGGGTATGATCGCCGGACAGGCGCCGCGCAATCTGGACCCGCTGGACCGAGGCCGCCCCGCAGAAGAGCCCTAGGCCGCAACGGAACTGGTTAACACCGTAAATATCCGGCTTGCGCGGGTCTGCGCAAATGGCTAGCACTGCTCGCATGAGCAGTTCCGAATATATCCCCGACAACTCTCGCGCCAAGCGCAACGTGGCCATTCTGGTTTTGGCCCAGGCGGTTCTGGGCGCGCAGATGCCGATGATCTTTACCATCGGAGGTCTGGCCGGACAGGCTTTGGCGACGAACCTGTGCTTCGCAACCCTGCCGATTTCGCTGATCGTTCTGGGCAGCATGATGTCGGCGACGCCTTTGTCCTGGGCGATGCAACGGTTCGGGCGACGCACGGGGTTCTTCATTGGCTCGGCGGCTGGCGCGTTGGGCGGCGCTGTAGGCGCCTATGGCCTGTATATCGCGTCCTTCCCGATCTTTTTGCTGGGCAGCCTGATCACCGGGGTCTACATGTCCGCGCAGGGATTTTACCGCTTTGCAGCCGCTGACACCGCAAGCGATGCGTTCCGCCCCAAGGCGATTTCCTATGTGATGGCGGGCGGTCTGGCCTCGGCCATCATCGGGCCGCAGTTGGTCAAAGTGACGGTCGACGCCATGGTGATCCCTTTCGTGGGCACATACATTGCCGTGATCGGCGTGAACATTTTTGGATCGCTCCTGTTATTTTTCCTGGATATCCCCACCCCAGAAGAGCCCTCGGCCGACGCGCCCAAGGGCCGCACCCGGTGGGAGCTGATCACAACCCCGCGCATCCTGGTTGCCGTGATCTGCGGCATGGTCAGCTATGCGCTGATGAACCTGGTGATGACCTCGACCCCGCTGGCGGTTGTGGGCTGCGGGTTTGAAACGGACACGGCGGCAGATGTGGTTTCGGCGCACGTGTTGGCGATGTTCGTGCCCAGCTTCTTTACCGGCCATCTGATCGCGCGCTTTGGCGTGGAAAAGGTGATCGCGGCGGGTCTGATCATCCTGGCTGGCGCGGGCGCTGTGGCGCTGCAAGGCGTTGATCTGGAGAACTTCTTTATCGCGCTGATCCTTCTGGGCGTGGGCTGGAACTTTGGATTTATCGGGGCGACCTCGATGCTGGCGGGGGCCCATGAACCGCACGAGCGCGGCCGGATGCAGGGTTTGAATGACCTGCTGGTGTTTGGCGGCGTGACCTTTGCCTCGCTGGCCTCGGGCGGGTTGATGAACTGCTCGGGCGGGTCCGCGCAGGTGGGCTGGACCTCGGTCAACCTGGCGATGGCACCGTTCCTGATGTTGGCCGGTGGCGCAATGATCTGGTTGCTGCTGCGCCCGAAAGAGGCGTGATCACCAGCGCCCTGAAAAGGCCCGCAGCATCAGGCCTGCATTGTCGCGGAATTCTGACCCGGCCAAAGCACCGGCCGCGACACGCTCGGGCTGACTGGCCGCGCGTTTCAGGATACCCTTGGCCTTCCATCCCAGCAACATCGCGGGGGCCGCAATGCGTGCAACCCGCGCCCGCGCCGCACGGGCCCGTTTCAGCCGCGCAAGCCCGTCCGTAGCCAGTGTCGCAACGGTTTCGGGCCGCCCATCCAGCAAAGGAATGCGCTTGGCCTTTTCCAGGGCGGGTACGGCAGCCAGATAGTTGGCCAGCCCGGCGGCATAGCCCATATCCAGCACCACGCTTTCATCCACGTCGCCCAGGGCGCGCGCCGCTGCCAGCATCAGATTGGCTGAACTGGCGGTGAGATAGCGGCTGAAATGCGCCTCGTCTTCGAACGGGTCGCGATAGATATCCCAACTGCGCACCTCGGCCAGCTCCAGCAGCAATTGCGCCCCGCGCGCATCCAGCACCCGCGACAAAGGCGTGACGACCTCGTGCCGGCGCACCTGACCCTGCGCGGTGATCTCTTCAAACGCGTCCCTCCACCATTGCAGGCGCATTTCGGCGATCAGATGTTCCTGCGTCACCCAAGGCGCGCGCGAGACCTCGACATTCGCCGCGAAAATCGGGAACAGCACCAGCCGCGCAGGCACCGGCGCGGCCATGGCCACGCGGAACCTGTCGGGGTCGGCGCGCTGCACCAGCTCGGCGCAGGCGATCATGTCGGGGTCATCAAAACTCACTCAGGAATCCTTGAATTTCGGTCAGGGTTTGCGGATCGTCCACCATGTCCAGATGGGCCGCCCCTGGGATCAAGGCATAGCGCCCCTGATCCGTATGCGCGGACATCAGCGGCTGGTATCCCTCGGCCACAAAGGCCTCGTCCTGATCGCCGACAGCCAGCAGGAAAGGCGGCAGCGCCGCGATATCAGCAGTATAGTCACTGCGCGGCGCATAAGAGGTGTTCAACCGATAGGAATAGGCCGTCGTCGCGGTGTGCCCCAGCGGGCCGTCCAGCACGGTTTGGGGCATGGCAAACTGGATCACGGTCAGGTGGTTCAGCACGGGAATTTTCACCGCGTTCAGCATGGTCAGACCAATGATGCGCCGGGTCAGAGGCGTGGCCCAACCGCCGGAATTGGCCCGAGTCGTGGGGGCGTTGTATTTCAGGAAGGGCGCCAGCAGAACGGCGCCATCCAGCAGCGCGCCATGTGTGCCGCCCGCCATCCGCACGACCAGCCCTCCACCCGAGCTGTGGCCCAACAAGATGACCTTTTGATCAGGCTTGCGATAGGCGGCGATCAGGTCGGCCAGATCATCCTCGAACTGACCGATATAGTCCACGTCACCGCGTCGTCCGGGCTGTGCACCATGGCCGCGCAGATCAGGCACCAACACCTCGGCTTGCGCAGACAATTCACGCGCCAGACTGTCAAACTGTGCGCCCTGCCAGCCCGAGCCATGCACCATCACCAACAGCGGCGCGCCTTCGGGTCCATCAAGGTGACGCACTTGCAGCGGGAAACCGTCACGCATCGAAACCGGGGCCACAGGCAGCGGGTCGGCCAGACCGCGCTCGAGCTGTTTGTTGAAATCCAGCCCGCCCGAGCCATCGACCTGACCCGGACCCTGCGAGGCGATCAACCCAAGGGCAATCGCCCCGGGCACAACCGCAAACATGGCCAACGAGAACGCAACCTTACCAATCATTACCAATTTTCCTGTTCGCTAGTCTGCGCCCATCTCGCGCAGAAGTTTCCAATTTATTGCATCTAAAAGAGCGTCAAAGGACGCATCAACTATGTTCGGGGACACGCCCACAGTGGACCAGCGCCGCCCCTGCCCGTCTTCGCTGTCGATGATCACGCGGGTGACGGCCTCGGTGCCGCCCTGGGTGATCCGCACTTTGAAATCCACCAGGTGCATGTCGCGAATGACGTCCGAATAGCGCCCCAAATCCTTGGCCAAGGCGCGCGACAGCGCATTGACCGGCCCGCGATCCGAGCCGTTTTCATCCATGGATTCAGACACCGAAAGTTTCTTCTCGCCATCTACTTTCAGCACCACGACGGCCTCGGACAGGCTGACCATCTTGTTGTACTTGTTCTTGCGCCGCTCGACCGTGACCTTATAGCGCTTCACCTCGAAAAACTCGGGCAGCTGGCCCAGCTCGGTCCGCGCCAGCAGCTCGAAACTGGCCTGCGCGCTGTCATAGGTATAGCCCTCGGCCTCGCGCGCCTTGATCACATCCAGAATGCGCGCCAGCGCCGGGTCTTTGGCCGCAACCTGCAGCCCTGCCTCGGCCAGACGTTTGCGCAGGTTGGACTGCCCCGCCTGGTTGGACATCGGAATGATGCGTTCATTGCCCACCACCGCCGGGTCAATATGTTCATAGGTCGACGGATCCTTGAGGATCGCGCTGGCATGCAGCCCCGCCTTATGCGCAAAGGCGCTGGCCCCCACATAGGGCGCCTGGCGGAAGGGCACGCGGTTCAGGATATCGTCCAGCTTGCGGCTGGCCTTCAGCAGCCCCGTCAGCGCCTCATGGCTGATGCGGGTGTCATAGGCGCTGGCATAGGGTTCCTTCAGCAGCAGCGTCGGGATCAGCGTGGTCAGGTTGGCATTGCCGCAACGCTCGCCCAACCCGTTCAGCGTGCCCTGCACCTGCCGCGCGCCCGCATCAATCGCGGCCAAGGACCCAGCCACCGCGTTTTCAGTGTCGTTATGCGTATGAATGCCCAGATGGTCGCCCGGAATCCCCGCCGCGATCACCGCCTTGGTGATGTCGTGGATTTCTTGCGGCATGGTCCCGCCATTGGTGTCACACAGCACCACCCAGCGCGCACCCGCGTCATAAGCGGCCTTCACCGCCTCGATCGCATAGGCGGGGTTGGCCTTGTAGCCATCAAAGAAATGCTCGGCATCAAACAGCGCCTCACGCCCCTGTGCGACCAGATATTCGACCGAGCGCGCGATGTTGTCCGTGTTCTCGGCCAGGGTGATCCCCAGTGCGGTTTCCACGTGGAAATCATGGGTTTTTCCAACCAGACAGACCGCCGGCGTGCCTGCATTCATCACCGCCGCCAGCACGTCGTCATTTTCCGCCGAGCGCCCGGCCCGCTTGGTCATCCCAAAGGCGGTGAACACGGCATCCATCTTGGGCTTGGTTTCGAAAAATTCGCTGTCCGTGGGGTTCGCGCCGGGCCAGCCGCCCTCGATGTAATCCACGCCCAGAGTGTCCAGAACCTGCGCGATCTCTTGCTTTTCAGCGGTCGAGAACTGCACCCCCTGCGTCTGCTGCCCATCGCGCAAAGTGGTGTCATAGATATAGAGCCGCTCGGTCATTTCAGGCCCTCCAGTTTCGAGGCGTCAAAACCATCACTCGGCGACAATTCCACACCGTCCTTGGACATCTTCACGTCCAATCCAGCCGCGACCAGATCGGTTTTCATAGCGTCCACAGCCGAGAAATCCTTGCTCTGCATCGCCGCATCCCGCAACGCCTGCAACTTGCTGGCCAAGGCGCCAATCACTGGATCATCCGCCTCATCCCCTGCGGCCTCAGGTCCAGCAAACCCCTCGACAAGCCCAGCCGGATCAAAGCCCAACAAAGACAATGCCCCCCGCAGCTTCGCCGCTTCTTTGCTCTTCAAATACTTGTTCACTAAGGTCAAAGCCAGCGATGTGTTCAAATCGTTCGCCAAAGCGTCGACAAACTCGCTTGGCACCTCAGCGGGCCCGTCCTCGGCCAGAATCTGCGCGATCCGGCGCAAAACCTTTTCCGCCTCTAGCCGTTTCTTTTCGGTCCAGTCCATGGGCTTGCGATAATGGGTGGACAAGAACACATAGCGGATCACTTCGCCCTGCACGCCCTGATCCAGCAGATCGCGCACGGTGAAGAAATTGCCCAGGCTCTTGGACATCTTCTTGCCCTCGACCTGCAGCATTTCATTATGCATCCAGACATTGGCAAAGCCACCCTCGGGGTGGGCACAGCAGCTTTGGGCCATTTCGTTTTCGTGGTGCGGGAACATCAGGTCGTTGCCGCCACCGTGGATGTCGAAACTGGCGCCCAGCAGCTCATAGGACATGGCCGAGCATTCGATATGCCAGCCAGGACGCCCCCGCCCCCAAGGGCTGTCCCAGCCCGGAAGATCATCGGTCGAGGGCTTCCACAGCACGAAATCCATAGGGTCTTCTTTATAGGGCGCCACCTCGACCCGCGCGCCAGCGATCATGTCATCGACCGAGCGGCCAGACAGCGCACCATACTCCTTGTACTTGCGCACCCGGAACAGCGCGTGGCCGTCCTTGGCATAGGCGTAGCCATCCGCGATCAGTGTCTCGATCATCTGGATCATCTGCGGGATATATTGCGTAGCCCGAGGCATCTCGGTCGGGTCCATCGCCCCCACGGCCCGCATATCGTCCAGATACCATTGCGTGGTCTCGGCGGTGATCTCGCCAATCGAACGCCCGCTTTCGGCGGCCCGCGCGTTGATCTTGTCGTCCACGTCGGTGAAGTTGCGCACATAGGTCACGTGATCGGGGCCATAGACATGGCGCAGCAGCCGAAACAGCGTGTCGAACACGATCACGGGCCGCGCGTTGCCGATATGGGCGCGGTCATAGACCGTCGGCCCACAGACATACATCCGCACATTGTTGGGATCGATGGGGGTGAAAACCTCTTTGCGGCGGGTTTTCGAGTTGTGCAGCTTGATCGTCGTCATTCGTGTCCTCATGCGCGTGCAGACGCCACCACGGCTTTGCGGGCGGGCTTAGCAACTTCGACACTGATTTGGAATAGAAGAACGGCCCGCTGATGATGCTCAGCAGGTAATGCAGCAGATAATGCAGATGGTCCGTTTCATACCGCCTGTCTAGCGCAGCGGTGCGGGGCTGGCAACGGGGGATTTAGCGCGGGCCCAGCATCCACTGCCCCTCGGGCCAGAACGCATGAAAGGCAAAGGCGAACAACACGTCATGGGCCACATCACGCCCCTGCCCGTCCAGAACGCGAATTGATCCGACATCGCGCCCCTTGCCCACCGCGCTTGCCTCAAGCGCCGAGGCCTGGCCGGCGCTCCATTGCAGGGTCACGCCGGATTCTTGCAACTGGCCCAGTTTTGCCAGCCGCTCCAGCGGCCAGGCACGATCACCGACCCGGACAACCCGGGCCAACGGGGCGATCCCGTGGGGCGGATTTTCCCCGTTGTACAGAAAGGGCCGTTTGGACAGATCATAGGAGCGATAGGGGTTCGCGCCATACGGACGCGCATGGGCTGGCTGTTTCATGACAACCCCGTCGGGATGCGCCGTCAGGAATTGCTCCCACCCAACCATACGGGCCGGAAGGGTTTCCAGAACCACCCCGGTCAGATCGCCCACGATGCCCGTTCCGATGGCCTGCTGCCACCAGCTGTGGGTCTGACGATCATACATCACCATGTCCGAGTTGCGCAGCTTGCCGGACACGCCAAACTCCAATTCCTGCCCCTGCACGGTTCGGTCAAACACCATGGCCGAGTTGCACAAGGGGCAATAGGTCACCGCCACGGCCCGCCCATCGACGTGATCATTCACGATCTCATGCCACATCAGATAGCGCAGCGGATAGGCGCGGGCTGGGCCTTTGGCGGCCTCCAGCAAAATCACCGCCTCGGTCGGGGTAAAGCGGGTTTCCTCTGCCGCGGGTTTGAACTCGGGCCCCGTGAGCGCAGGGATGCCATCCTTTCCCGGCCCGCCCGACATGATCTGGGTCCAGTTGGAAATACTGGTGCGCTCAAAATCAGTATTTGGCCATTCATATTTCCAAAACGCGGGATCGGCCTGCGCCGAGGTGGCCAGAGCCACCGCAACTGCGACAATCAGATGTTTCAACATGTCCAACGCCTCCCTCTTGGCAGCATGGGCAACAATGCCCGGCTCTCAAAGCCAAACCTGTTCACATCTGCGTCACCCGCGCAGATTGAAAGCCCGTAGGAGAAGAGCATAAAATGTGATAGAATTTGCCCTCGATCGTTTAAAGAGGACTGATTTATGAAAAAACTAATGGCGAAACTTTGCGTCGCGACTGTGGCCGTTGCTTTGGCAACTCCGGTACTTGCCTCTGACCTGAAAAAATTGCGCAAGGAAAGCGAGTTCCGCGCGATTGTCGTTGGCCACAAATACTATGATGACAAAGGCAACTGGCACATCGTGAACGCCGATGGCACGCTGAAGGGTAAATACAACAAACAAAAGCTGGTCGGCGCCTGGAACTGGCAAGGGAAATACTATTGCCGCAATATCGTTCTGGGGAAGAAAAAACTGGGGACGGATTGCCAGGTCGTTTATGCCAGCGACACGCAAACCCAGTATCACCGGAAAAAAGGCAAGGGCGACAAAGGCGGAATTCACACGCGCAAGTAACCCTGCAACTATGAAAAAGGCCCATAGACATCTCTGGGCCTTTTCGTATTTCAAGCGGCGATCAGATCACTCGGTCACGGTGACCTTGCTCATCACGTCGGGCTGGCCGACCACTGCGCCGTTGCGGCCTTTGCCGCGTTTGATCTGGTCGACGATCTCCATGCCCTCGGTCACCTGGCCAATCACGGTGTACTGACCGTTCAGGAAATGGCCCGGGGCGAACATGATGAAGAATTGCGAGTTGGCCGAGTCCGGGTCCGCCGCGCGTGCCATGCCCACGACACCACGATCAAACGGAGTGTCGGTGAATTCAGCCTTGAGGTTCGGACGATCCGAGCCGCCCATCCCCGCCCGGCGCATATCCGCGCCCAGCTTACCGAATTTCACGTCACCCGTCTGGGCCATGAAGCCTTCGATCACGCGGTGAAACACCACGCCATCATAGGCGCCTTCGGCAGCCAGGGCCGTGATCTGTTCCACATGGCCCGGGGCCAGATCCTCGAACAAATCGATGACAATTGCGCCATTTGCGCCCTCGCCTTCGACCTGAATGCTGAGGCCCGTTGCCGCAGCCGGGCTGGCCATCAGGGCCAATGCAAAGGCCAGATTACGCATCAGCGGCCACTTTCACGCTGATCATACGATCCGGGGTCGCAGGGGGTTCGCCACGGGTGATGGCGTCTACGTGTTCCATGCCTTCGATGACCTGACCGTAAACGGTGTACTGACCGTTCAGGAAATCATTGTCCTTGAAGTTGATGAAGAACTGCGAGTTGGCCGAGTTCGGGTTCATCGAGCGGGCTGCGCCCAGGCTGCCACGTGCATGCGGCAGCTTCGAGAATTCCGCAGGCAGATCAGGCAGATCTGAGCCACCAGTGCCTGCGCGCGACAGGTTGAACCCGTCTTCCATATCGCCGTGCTGCACGTCACCGGTTTGCGCCATGAAACCGTCAATCACACGGTGAAACGCGACGTTGTCATACTGTCCCGAACGGGCCAGTTCTTTCATACGCTCGACATGTTTGGGCGCTACGTCGGGCAGCAACTCGATCACGACGGTGCCGTCTTTCAGCTCCATCAGAATGGTGTTCTCGGGGTCTTTGATGTCAGCCATCATGGGCTCCTTCATTTCTGCTGGACCTTTCCTAAGACGCAAGAACCGCTTTGCCAAGCCAGAGCTTGACGATAGGGCGGCTTCACGCCAAGAGAGAGCCAAATTTATTGCTGCGGAGAGACCACGATGGGTTGGAAGACATTGGATGACATGGAACTGGACGGCAAGCGCGTATTGGTGCGCGTGGATATCAACGTCCCGGTCAGTGACGGCGAAGTGACGGATGACACCCGCATCCAGCGCATCGTGCCCACTGTAAATGACATCCTGACCCAGGGCGGACGTCCCATCCTGGTGGCGCATTTTGGCCGTCCCAAGGGCAAGGTCGTTCTGGACATGTCGCTGCGCGTGACCCTGAAGGCGCTGGAAAATGCATTGGGGCGCAAGGTCGCCTTTGTGGAAACGCTGGAAGCTGCGGAAAACCCGACCGACGAGGTCAAGGACGCCGAAGTCACCCTGCTGGAAAACATTCGCTTCCATCCGGGCGAGGAAAAGAACGATACCGAGTTCGCCACCCGTCTGGCCAAACTGGGGGATGTCTATTGCAATGATGCGTTCTCGGCCGCGCACCGCGCCCATGCCTCGACCGAGGCGATCGCTCGTTTGTTGCCCGCCTGTGCCGGCCGCCTGATGCAAGCGGAACTGGAAGCGCTGGAAAGCGCGCTTGGCGACCCTGTCCGCCCTGTGGTGGCGGTCGTCGGTGGGGCCAAGGTGTCCACCAAGCTGGAGCTGCTGGGCAATCTGGTGTCCAAGGTGGATCATCTGGTGATCGGCGGCGGCATGGCCAACACGTTCCTGGCCGCCCAAGGCATTGATGTGGGCAAATCGCTGGCCGAACACGACATGACCGACACCGCCTCTGATATCCTGGGCAAGGCCAAGGACGTTGGATGTGACATCGTGCTGCCTTCGGATGTCGTGGTTGCCGAAGAATTCAAGGCCAACGCTGACAACTGCACCGTCGCCGCCGATGCCTGCCCCGAAAACAAAATGATTCTGGACGCGGGCCCTGCCAGCGTCGAGCGCATCAGCGGCGTTCTGGGCGGCGCCAAGACACTGATCTGGAATGGTCCGCTGGGCGCGTTTGAAATCGAACCCTTCGACACGGCCACCAACGCCGCCGCCAAACAGGCGGCTGAGCTCAGCAAAGCTGGCAGCCTGACCTCGGTCGCCGGTGGCGGCGACACTGTTGCCGCGCTGAACAAAGCCAACGCCGCAGCGGATTTCACCTATATCTCGACCGCTGGCGGGGCCTTCCTGGAATGGATGGAAGGCAAGGTTTTGCCCGGTGTTGCAGCACTCGAGGCGTCGGCGGCTTGAATTTGCCCATCCGCGCACCCGTTAGCGCGACCACAATTGCACCTCGGGGACGCCTGACATAGTGTCGCGGCGAACCCCCCGGGGGCGCTCCCTCGTATAGATACAAAGATTTACACGGAAACGACCATGGCCAACGAACAGCAAACCAAACAGATCACCAGCGGCGACGGTTTTATTGCCGCCCTGGACCAAAGCGGCGGGTCCACCCCCAAAGCGCTGAAACTGTACGGTGTCGAGGAAGACGCCTATAGCAACGACGAAGAGATGTTCGGCCTGATCCACGAAATGCGCGCGCGCATCGTGAACTCGCCTGCCTTCACTGGCAAACAGATCATCGGTGCCATCCTGTTCGAACGCACCATGGACAGCGATATCGGCGGCAAGCCCTCGGCCACCTACCTGTGGGAAGAGCGCCACGTTGTTCCCTTCCTGAAGGTCGACAAGGGTCTGGCCGACGAAGACGACGGCGTGTGCGTGATGAAAGACATGCCCGATCTGGACGCGCTGCTGGAAAAAGCCGTGGCCAAGGGCATTTTCGGCACCAAGATGCGCTCGGTCATCAACGCGGCCAGCACCTCGGGCATCGCCAAGGTGGTTGATCAGCAATTCGCCATCGGCAAACAGATCCTGGGCCACGGCCTGGTTCCGATTATCGAACCCGAGGTGACCATCACCATCACCGACAAGGCCGAAGCCGAAGCCATCCTGCTGGCCGAGATCAAAAAACAGCTGGATGCCCTGCCCGATGACCAGCAGGTCATGCTGAAACTGACCCTGCCCGAGGCCGAAAACACCTATCAGCCGCTGGTCGACCACCCCCGCGTGATGCGTGTTGTCGCCCTGTCGGGTGGCTATTCGCGCGTCGAGGCCAACGACCGCCTGTCGAAAAACACTGGCATTATCGCCAGCTTCTCGCGGGCGCTGACCGAAGGCCTGTCGGCGAAACAGGCGGACTCGGAATTTGACGAGACCCTGGCCGGCACCGTGGACGACATCTATAAAGCGTCGGTCGCGGGCTAAGCCTGACTTGACAGTTTTTCGAAAGGGCGGTTCCGTTTGGGGCCGCCCTTTTTGATTGAGGTTTCCATGATCCGCACCGCAACGCCCGCAGATGCCCCAGCCATTGCCGCGATCTATAACCACGCGGTGCTGCACACGACGGCGATCTGGAATGACATCACCGTGGATGCTGAAAATCGCGTGCATTGGATGCAGGTCCGGCTGACAACTGGACTGCCGGTCTTTGTGTGGGATCAGGATGGGGTGCAGGGATATGCCTCTTATGGGCCGTGGCGCCCCCATGACGGGTACCGGCAAACGGTTGAACATTCCGTCTATGTCGCCCCGCAGGCCCAGGGCGCGGGCATTGGCCGCGCGCTGATGGAAGCGCTGATCGCCCGGGCCCGTGCTGATGGGCTGCATGTGATGGTTGCCGGGATCGACGCCCAGAATGCGGGCTCGATCGCGCTGCATGAACGGCTGGGCTTTTCGCAAACCGCGCTGATGCCGCAGGTCGGGCAGAAGTTCGGTCGCTGGCTGGATCTGGCCTTTATGCAGTTGGTGCTGGACCAGCGCGAGGCCCCCTAGATCCGCGCGATAATCCCGACACTGTCAATGCCCGAGACCGCCCCGGCCGTGGCCCCGCGCTGCCCGGCGACCCGCGTCGAGATATACCCGTCAGCCACCGCATTCGGCGCCGTTTCCAGCAGCATCACCGCCGCCAACAGCGTGGCCAGGTTTTCGGTGAACCAGCGCGCCTCGGCCTCGGGGGGAACCGTGGGCCAGCGGTCCAGATGCGCCGCCAGTGCTGCATCGAACCGCGCGTCCAGCCCCTGCACCCGCTGCAACCGCGCCATCAAGGCCTCGCCCGCCGCAGGCGCGCGCGCTAGCGTGCGCAGGATGTCCAGGCAGATCACGTTGCCCGATCCCTCCCAGATCGAGTTCAGCGGTGCCTCGCGGTACAGCATCGGCAGCGGCGTCTCCTCAATATAGCCCATGCCCCCCAGACACTCCATCGCCTCATAGATCACGCCCGGCGCGCGTTTGTTGGACAGGTATTTGGCCAAGGCCACGGCGATCCGGGCAAAGGCGCGATCCTCGTCTGACTGCCCATCAAACGCCTGCGCACAGCCCATGGCCAGCGCCAGAGCGGCCTCGTGATCCAGGGCCAGATCGGCCATCACGGATTGCATCAGCGGCTGATCAATCAAGCGGCGCTGAAAGGCGCTGCGCCCCTCAATCCACCACTTGGCCTCGGACAGCGCAGCGCGCATCAAACCCGCAGGCGCAATCGCCGTGTCCAGCCGCGTATGATGCACCATTTCAATGATCGTCTTAACGCCCTGCCCCTCCTCGCCCAGCCGGTGCGCCAAAGCATAGTCATATTCGATCTCGGACGAGGCATTGGCCCGATTGCCCAGCTTATCCTTCAGCCGCAGCAGATGCATCGCATTGCGCGTGCCGTCCTCCAGCCATCGGGGCACCACGAAACAGGTCAGCCCCCCCGGCGCCTGCGCCAGCGTCAGGAACCCATCGCACATGGGCGCCGAGCAAAACCACTTGTGCCCAATCAAGCGATAGTCATCCCCATCCCGCACGGCGCGCGTGGTATTGGCCCGCACATCCGAGCCCCCCTGTTTTTCCGTCATTGCCATCCCCATGGTGGCCCCGGATTTCTGCGAGACCGGGCGGATCGACGGGTCATAGCTGCGCGCGGTCAGCTTGGGTCTCCATTTCGCGGCCAGCACAGGGTCATTCAGCAAGGCCGGCACCGCCGCATAGGTCATGGTCAGGGGGCAGGACACCCCGGGTTCCAGCTGAGCCATAAAATAGGTCAGCGCGGCATGGGTGGCATGCCCACCTTGCGCGCCCTCCCACGGCAACGCGGCATACCCGCTTTCGACACCCAGCCTCAGGACATCATGATAGCCCGCGTTATAGCGCACCTCGTCCAGACGGCGCCCGTCCCGCCCATAGGGCACCAAGCGCGGCGGATCGCGGCGCGCTTCTTGAGCACTTTGCCGGATAAATTCGCTGCCGTAGGTCTGTCCAGCGACGGCCAACAGATCGGCATCGGCCCCTGCCAAAGCAGCCAGCTGACGCAGGGGCAGATCCTCGGCCCACAGATCCCGCGCCTCTCTGGGTTTTGGCTGATTGGCCACCTCGTGTGTGTTCAGCGCGTCATGGCCCGGAACTGTCATGCTGTCTCCCCCGAGAACTCTCCTCGTTCTGGGCGCCAGAGTGACCGCAGACCACGACCCGATCCACTGTTACGCGACGTCCGGCGCGGCGGATCCTGGGAACGTCTTCGCAGCACCAAAAAGTCTGCCCAAAAGACACATTTCAGGGATTCACAAAGCGAATCACTTATGGCATTGTACCCTCACCGCCCGTCAGAGGCGGAACCAGAGGCAGAAACGATGACACGTCGCAGGACCCCCGCTATTGGGGCTTGGATATTCTTCACATTGGCATTCGCCGCCGGGGCGTATTTCACCTTCGCCGCCGTGCAGGGCAGTTTTGGTGTATTTCGCCGCGCCGAGATTACAGCCGAAACGCAAACTCTGGAGGTAGAGCTGGCAGGTCTGACCGCCGAAGTCACCCGGATGGAGAACCTGACCAAGCGCTTGTCTGACGATTATCTGGACCTTGATCTTTTGGACGAACAGGCGCGCTCGATCCTTGGCATGTTGCGCGCAGACGAATTGGTTATTCGCTAACATTCGCCCCCTCACCCCTCTAAGCATATGATAAAAGGCGATTTCTTCGGAAATTCGCCCTTGCGTCAATTTGCGCTCGCACAAATTGATTTGATGCTGTATAAATTGGTTTAACGCTAAACTATTGCCAAAATCGGGAGGAGGACGCCGAATGGCCGCCAGAAAGACCCAAAGCAAGTCCAACGTATCTGCGGACGAGCTGAAACAATATTATCGTGACATGCTACTGATCCGTCGCTTTGAAGAAAAAGCCGGTCAGCTGTACGGCATGGGCCTGATCGGGGGCTTTTGCCACCTGTATATCGGTCAGGAAGCCGTGGTTGTGGGCCTGGAGGCCGCGACCGAAGAAGGCGACAAGCGCATCACCTCTTATCGTGACCACGGCCACATGTTGGCCTGCGGCATGGACCCCAACGGTGTGATGGCTGAACTTACCGGTCGCGAAGGCGGCTATTCCAAGGGTAAGGGCGGCTCGATGCACATGTTCAGCAAAGAGAAGCATTTCTACGGTGGCCACGGCATCGTGGGCGCGCAGGTGCCGCTGGGCGCCGGTCTGGCCTTTGCCGACAAATATAACGAGAACGGCCGCGTGACCTTTGCCTATTTCGGCGATGGTGCTGCCAACCAGGGCCAGGTCTACGAGACCTTCAACATGGCTGCCCTGTGGGACCTGCCCGTGATCTTTGTGATCGAGAACAACCAATACGCCATGGGCACCGCCCAGGCGCGCTCGACCTCGACCCCCGAACTGTATACCCGCGGCGAAGCCTTCGGCATCCCCGGTGAAGCCGTCGACGGCATGGACGTTCTGGCCGTGAAAGCCGCCAGCGAAAAAGCTGTCGCCCACTGCCGTTCGGGCAAAGGCCCCTATATCCTCGAGGTCAAAACCTACCGCTACCGCGGCCACTCGATGTCGGACCCGGCGAAATACCGGACCCGCGACGAAGTCCAGAAAATGCGCGAAGAGCGTGACGCCATCGAAAACGTGCGCGAGTTGCTGCTGAACGGCAAACACGCCACCGAAGACGACCTGAAAGCGATCGACAAAGAGATCAAGGAAATCGTCAACGCGTCCGCCGAATTCGCCAAAACCAGCCCCGAACCCGCGCTCGAAGAGCTGTGGACCGACATCTACGCCTAAGGAGACAGAGATATGGCTACCGAAATTCTTATGCCCGCCCTGTCCCCCACCATGGAGGAAGGCACCCTGGCCAAATGGTTGGTCAAGGAAGGCGACACCGTGCAATCCGGTGACATCATGGCCGAGATCGAAACCGACAAGGCCACCATGGAGTTCGAAGCGGTTGACGAAGGTATCGTCGGCAAGATCCTGATCGAGGACGGCACCGAGGGCGTGAAAGTGAACACCCCCATCGCGATCCTGATCGAAGAAGGCGAAAGCGCAGACGACATCCAGGTCTCGGACACCAGCACCGCCGTGCCGGCCGTTCTGGAGGGCGAAGAAGGCAAGCTGGCCTCGGCCCCTGCTGCCGTTGCAACGCCCGTGCCCACCGTCGATCTGGAACCCGACTGGCCCGAAGGCACCCCGATGAAACAGCAAACGGTCCGCGAAGCCTTGCGCGACGCCATGGCCGAAGAAATGACCGGCGACGAAAGCGTCTACCTGATGGGCGAAGAAGTCGCCGAATATCAGGGCGCTTACAAAGTGTCCCAAGGTCTGCTGGATCAGTTCGGATCCAAACGCGTCATCGACACCCCGATCACCGAGCATGGTTTCGCCGGGATCGCCGTGGGCTCGGCCTTTGCCGGTCTGCGCCCGATTGTCGAGTTCATGACCTTCAACTTCGCCATGCAGGCGATTGACCACATCATCAACTCGGCCGCAAAGACCCTGTACATGTCCGGTGGCCAGATGGGTTGCCCGATCGTGTTCCGTGGCCCGAACGGCGCGGCCGCCCGCGTGGGCGCTCAGCACAGCCAGGACTATGCGGCATGGTATGCTCAGATCCCTGGTCTGAAAGTGGTGATGCCCTACTCGGCCTCGGATGCCAAAGGTCTGCTGAAAACCGCCATCCGTGACCCCAACCCGGTCATCTTCCTGGAGAACGAAATCCTCTACGGTCGCAGCTTTGATGTGCCGGATATGGACGATTTCACCGTCCCGTTCGGCAAGGCCCGCATCTGGCGCGAAGGCACCGATGTGACGCTGGTCAGCTTCGGCATCGGCATGCAATACGCTCTGGAAGCCGCGGACAAACTGGCCGAAGACGGCATCAGCGCCGAAGTCATCGACCTGCGCACCCTGCGCCCGATCGACTATGACACCGTGCTGGCCTCGGTCATGAAAACCAACCGCTGCGTCACCATCGAGGAAGGCTTCCCCGTCGCCTCGATCGGCAACCACCTGTCGGCCACGATCATGGAACGCGCCTTCGACTATCTGGATGCGCCCGTGATCAACTGCACCGGCAAGGACGTGCCTATGCCCTACGCCGCAAACCTGGAACGCCACGCGCTGATCACCACCGACGAAGTGATCGCCGCCGTGAAGCAAGTCACTTACCGGTAAGGAGAATTTCTGATGCCTACCGAAATCCTGATGCCCGCCCTGTCCCCCACCATGGAGGAAGGCACGCTGGCAAAATGGCTGGTCAAAGAAGGCGACACCGTGCAATCGGGCGACCTTCTGGCCGAAATTGAAACCGACAAGGCGACGATGGAATTCGAAGCCGTGGACGAAGGCGTGATCGGCAAAATCCTGGTCGCCGATGGCTCCGAAGGGGTCAAGGTGAACACGCCCATCGCCGTCCTGTTGGAAGACGGTGAAAGCGCCGATGACATCGACACCAGCGCGCCCGCGGCTCCTGCCGCAGCGGCGGCCGAGGCGGCGCCTGCCGCCTCCGAGGGCGCCGCTCCCTCTGCGGCTGCCCCTGCCCCGGCGGCCCCGGCTGCCGCCGATGGTTCGCGCATTTTCGCCTCGCCCCTGGCGCGCCGCATCGCGGCCGACAAGGGCCTGGACCTGTCGCAAATCACGGGCTCGGGGCCGCGTGGCCGGATCGTCAAGGCGGATGTCGAAAACGCCACCGCCAAACCGGCGCCTGCCGCTGCTCCGGCGGCAGCCCCTGCTGCGGCCCCTGCAGCCGCTGCGGCGCCCACCGGCCCGTCGACCGACACCGTGCTGAAAATGTACGAAGGTCGCGAGTTCGAAGAAGTCAAGCTGGACGGCATGCGCAAGACCATCGCCTCGCGCCTGTCCGAAGCCAAACAGACCATCCCGCATTTCTATCTGCGCCGCGACATTCAGCTGGACGCCCTGCTGAAATTCCGCAGCCAGCTGAACAAACAGCTGGAAGGCCGTGGGGTCAAACTGTCGGTCAACGACTTCATCATCAAGGCCGTTGCCAACGCTCTGCAAGCGGTGCCCGAGTGTAACGCTGTCTGGGCCGGTGATCGTGTGCTGCAGCTGAAACCCTCGGACGTGGCGGTTGCCGTCGCGATCGAAGGCGGTCTGTTCACCCCGGTTCTGCAAGACGCGGATATGAAATCCTTGTCGGCCCTGTCGACCGAGATGAAAGATCTGGCCGGTCGTGCCCGTGATCGCAAACTGGCGCCGCATGAATACCAGGGCGGCACCTTTGCCATCTCGAACCTGGGCATGTTCGGCATCGACAATTTCGACGCCATCGTGAACCCGCCGCATTCGGGCATCCTGGCAGTTGGCTCGGGCGTGAAAAAGCCGGTTGTTGGCGCAGATGGCGAGCTGACCGTGGCCACTGTCATGTCCGTGACCATGTCCGTGGATCACCGCGTGATTGACGGCGCACTGGGTGCGAACCTGCTGCAAGCAATCGTGGACAACCTGGAAAACCCGATGACCATGCTGGCCTAAAGGGGTCTAATGACAAAAGAAAACGCCGGGGTTTTGCCCCGGCGTTTTTTGTTGTTTGCAGGGTTAGCCCATCTGATAGCCCGGTGTGGATTTCATCAGGGCGATCTCTTCCTCGGTCATCTCGGCCTCGACGCCCTCGAACAGAGGCGTGGTCAGATAACGCTCGCCCGTGTCCGGCAACATGGCCAGAATGGTCGAGCCCTCGGGCGCGGTTTCAGCAACCTTCAACGCGGTTGCGAAGGTCGCACCGCCGGAAATCCCGGTGAAAACACCCTCTTCACGCGCCAACGCCTGTGAGGCCGCGATGGCCTCGGGGCCAGGCACCGGCAGCAACTCGTCATAGCCGTTTTTGTCCAGCAATTCCTGCAAGACCAGCGGGATGAAATCGGGTGTCCAGCCTTGGATCGGGTGCGGCTGGAATGCCGGGTGGCTGGCGGCCGGTTCGCCATCCTCGGTGCGCTCCTGCGCCGTTCCGCTTTCGATCATGGCGGCGTTTGCGGGCTCGGTCAGGATGATCTTGGTGTCGGGGCTTTCGGCGCGCAGAACGCGGCTGACCCCAGTGATGGTGCCCCCCGTGCCAAATCCCGAGACATAGTAATCCAGCCCTTCCCCCTTGAAATCATTCATGATTTCGCGCGCGGTGGTGCGTTCGTGGATATCGGCGTTGGCTTCGGTTTCAAACTGGCGCGCAAAGAACCAGCCGTTCTTTTCGGCCAGTTCTTTGGCCTTTTGGTACATGCCGGTGCCTTTTTGCTCTTTCGGAGTCAGGATCACCTTGGCGCCCAGGAACCGCATCAGTTTGCGCCGCTCGACACTGAAGGTTTCGACCATCGTGATGACCAGCGGATAGCCCTTGGCCGCGCAGACCATGGCCAGGCCGATGCCAGTGTTACCGCTGGTTGCCTCGACCACAGTCTGACCGGGTTTCAGCGCGCCCGAGGCCTCGGCGGCCTCGATGATGCTGAGCGCCAGCCTGTCCTTGACCGAACCGCCGGGATTGAACGCCTCGGCCTTCACATAGAGATTCACATGGTCGGGGGCGAGCTTGTTAATACGGATGGCGGGCGTGTCGCCAATGGTGTCCAGCACCGAGCCATACAGCTGCCCGCGTCCTTCGGTCTGACGTGTCATTTCGCGTCTCCTGATACTGAAAATCGCGAATATGGTAGGCAGCGGACAAAATCACCACAATCAGAAGTTTTGGGACCCTGTTCCAATTATTCGCTTACTGTCGGAACAATCTGACGGAAACTCCGCCTCATATTCAGAAATGTAAAAAAACAGACCGCAACGCCGAGTTGAGCCTTGCGGTCTGATCGTTCAAATTCCAGAGAAATTAGCGCGTGCTGATCAGCTGATCCATGGTGACCGAGGGCGTCTCGCATCCTGCTTCGCCCACGACTTTGGCCGGCACGCCAGCGACCGTGGTTTTGGGCGGCACATCATGCAGCACGACCGAGCCCGCCGCCACGCGCGAGCAATGGCCGATCTTGATATTGCCCAGCACATGGGCGCCTGCCCCGATCAGAACGCCATCGCCGATCTTGGGGTGGCGATCCTCGTCCTCTTTCCCGGTGCCGCCCAGCGTGACCGAGTGCAGCAGGCTGACATTGTCGCCCACAACGGCGGTTTCCCCGATCACGATGGAATGGGCGTGGTCGATCATGATGCCCTTGCCGATTTTCGCGGCCGGGTGAATATCGACGCCAAAGGTTTCCGAGATGCGCATCTGGAAGAAATAGGCCATGTCATGGCGGCCCTGCCCCCACAACCAATGCGCCACGCGATACGCTTGCACGGCCTGAAAGCCCTTAAAGAACATCAGCGGCTGCACGAAACGATGGCAGGCGGGATCGCGCTCGTAGACGGCCACGATATCCGCGCGCGCCGACAGGGCCAGATCGGGATCGGCATTGTAGGCGCTGTCACAGATTTCGCGGAACAACTGTTCAGACATTTCGTTCGAAGCCAGCTTGAGCGAAATCCGATAAGCCAAGGCCTTTTCGATCGAGTTGTGATGCAGGATGCTGGAATGCAACAATCCACCCAGCAGGGGCTCGTCGGTGACGGCCTGCTCGGCTTCGGCGATGATCCGCGACCAAACGGGATCCAATTCGGTCAGATGTGCGCGTGTTTCAACCATGATTTGGCCCTCCGGTCCGATGGACTATAACAGATAGGGCCTCGGGGGAAAATGCAAAGCTTTGAAGGGGATGATCACGAAAAAGAATGACCCGCCCTGATCGGGGCGGGTCATCATGGGTACGGACAATAACTAGGCGCTTAGATCAAGCCCCGCCGCATGCCCCGCGCCGAACCTGGCCGAAATCTGCGCCACCTCGACACGATAGAGCCCCACAAGACTGTCGGCAGAGCGCATCGCTGCCGTGTACACCCATGCCGGAGAGGTCACGGTTTCCTCGCGGATCAGCGTCGTGCCCTGAAGGACACGCACCTGATAGGCCTCGCTTTCCTCGCCCAATGGCACGTCTGCGGCTTCCCAGCTGTCGCCATCTACACGAGTGCGCCGGATCCACGAAAGCGCGACATCCCCGCCAGACTCGGTGGCAGTCAAGTGGGCGGGCGCATAGGGCTTCAGTCCGATCCCGGAAAACGCATGAACCTGATGCTGATACGAAGGATCATCATAGCTGCGCCCTGCCGGCCCGATCCGATAATGATGACTGACATTGCGCGTCGATTGACGAACCGCCAGTTGCTGCGGCGCACCGTTCAGCAGCACGAAATAACTGCCCGCAGGCCAAACGTCAGGCATCAGCGCATCACTGCCGGATTGACCGCGCAACAGCCCGCTCAAATGGTAGCTGGAATCGCCCACCAGCTCGGCATTTTGGAACTGGATGACCTCCCAGTTTTCGGGGCTTCCGTCGCCAACAACTGCCGCGTTCGCACCATTCAGCAAGGCCAGTTCAGACACGCCCTGCAATTCGCCCCGCACAAGATCCAGCTCGATCACATTCGAGCGATCAAACCGCCCGACCGGCCCGGCAAAAAGCGGCGCGCTCAGCTGTCCAAGCGTTGCCGGAGCATCCAGTGATTGCAGTAAGCTATAGCCATTGTCCTCGACTGAATTATAGACCGACAGAGTTCCCGGCCAGGGCTGCGCCGTGGCCGCCAAGTGCGGCGCGTGCGGCTCTTCATCCCCCACCAGCAGAGGCAAATCCATGAACAACGGAAAAACAGCCGAGGGTTCGACAAATGCCGCTACGCGCGCCGGCGTGTCCTCGATATCAACCGGACGATAGGCCTCTTGCTCGACCCGCACAGCTTCGGCCAGCAAGGAAGTGCCGGTCTCGACGCGATCCAGTCGATAGCGCTGCCCCTGTTCCAGTTGGACGATGTCACCGGCCCCCAAAGCGCCCACCGACAAGGGCAAGGACAGGTTGATCGTATCTCGCGCAATGCGGGCCTCGGTCAGCCAACGTTCGACCACCTGTCGCCCCTCTGCTCGGGACATCAACACGGGCATTTCCGAGGACGACACCTTGTGCGTTGCTTCGTCCGGCAGGATCGCCTCTTCGGCAATGGTTTCAAAGTCTCCGTCAGATTCGACAAAGCGCAGCCGCACGCGTCCGACCATTTCGCTTTCGTTGTCACGCGATTTGGCCAATCCGCTGGGCGTGTCGCTGGTCACCGCCAGCGAATCCAGCGCAAGCACCTGATCAACCCGCCCATCGCGCGAGCGGAACTCCAGGACACCGTCCCGCTCGATGGCATCAAAACCATAGCGCAGCATCAAGGGTTGCAAGATGGCGCGCGCGGTTGCCACGTCATCGGCCAAAAACCCGCGCACGATCCCGTGCAAACGGTCCGTACGCAAGGTCTCAACCCCGGCAGTGGTACAGATTTCTCTCACAACGGATTCTAGGCTCCGCGAGGCCCCTCGCCCGTTCAGCCAATGGCCCTTCTTGTAGTTCACCCCATCCGACCACAGGTCTGAGTTTCCAGGAAAATGCGGATACGGGCGCGCATCCCAAGCCCAGACATAGGCATTGGACATATCCAGCATAGGCCCGCCATATTCTACGGAAACGGGATTCACAGTCTCGTCCCCCCAATACCCCAGAACTGCACGCAGATACTGCATCTGCATGTAGTCATCGCGTTGACCGGTCGAATAGTGCGGCAAGGCTGATTCAGATGATTTCGCATCCAAGAACTTGTTGGGCTGGTTGGCCCCCTTGTCGATGGCTGCGCATCCCAGCTCGGTGAACCAGATCGGTTTGGATTGCGGCACCCAATCAGTGGGGGCCTCGGACCTTTGTCCCGCAATCCGATTGTGGTGGCCGTTCTCCCACCAGTTGCGGATATCCTTATAGCGGAAAACCCAAGGCTCTTGATGCGCCTCATCGGTGATCTGCGTGCGGATCTGCGCTGCACGCGCTGTGTCCGAATGGTAGTACCACTCGTAGCCCTCACCACCTTCAATATTCGAGCGCAGATAGGACAAATCGTAGATTGACCCCCAGGCAGCGTCCTGGTGTCCCTCGCCTTCGCGCCAATCTGCGACCGGCATATAGTTGTCGATCCCTACAAAATCGATCTCGTCATCCGCCCACAGCGGATCCAGGTGGAAGTACACGTCCCCCGACCCATCCTGCGGGTGATAACCAAAATATTCCGACCAATCCGCCGCATAGCCCAGCTTGGCCTCGGACCCCAGGATAGCCCGTACCTCGGCAACCAGATCAATCAGAGCCGCCACAGCAGGGAAGCCATTGCCAGCACCGCGCAATTGGGTCAGGCCGCGCATTTCTGACCCGATGCAAAAAGCATAAACGCCACCAGCAGCGGCACACAGAGCCGCATTGTGCAAAATGAACCGACGATACGACCATTCCGCAGGCCCCGCATAGGTGACCTGCCCGTTAGAAATCGTAAAATCACTGGCCTCGGCAGTACCAAAGAAGGCCGCGACCTCGGCGTCCACCTGTGCGGTCCCATCGATGTCACCGTCCTGCCCCGGCGCAACCGAGCTGGTGATCCGCCCACGCCACGGCAAGATCGCCTGCTCGTCCCCGCCATACGGATCAGTCAGCCCATTTCCGTCCAATTGATCCATCAGAATGAACGGATAGAACAGCACCCGTTTCCCGCGCCCCGCCATTTCAGACAGGGACTGAATCACAGACTGATCGGTTGGCGTGCCGCCATACACGGCGCGCGCCTCCAACTCGGGAATGACCTCGGCCGAACCGCGCGTCAGCCCTGCCACCTGCCAGGGCATATTGCTGGCATCGTATTGGGCCTGCTCGACCATCGGGCGGATCTGACAATCGCCGCAGCGCAGGTCATTGCCAAACCAGCTGACGATCAACGAGACCGCATCGCAGTTGGGCAGTTCCCGTTCCAGCTGATCCAGCGACGTCAGAAGGTCAGTCTTGCCCGAGGGGCTGTTCACATTCACTGTCTTGCTTTGACCCAGGCTGTACTCGATGACAGCGGGATCGCTTGCCAGCGCGTATTCACCCGTTCCCGGGATCATCGCCACGCCCTGCACCGCCCGCGCAGGTTCAGCATCGACCACCCCATCGAACACACGATCGGCGCTCAGCACCTCGAAGGAAAACTGCGGAACCCGGTTGCCAAACGGAGACAGATCCAGATCCTCGATCACCACATAGGCCGTTCCTCGATAGGCCGGAACAGTGCCCGCACCTTCGATCGCCTCCATTTTTGCATCAGGCAGCTGCGTATGATCGCCCGGATAGACCCGCATGGTCAGATCAGCCGGGGCAATCTCGGTGCCATCAGCCCAGATGCGCCCCACACCGTCAATCACCCCCTCGCACAAGGCAATCGCCAGGCTGACGGTATATCGATAGCTGTTGGTATCAGGCTGCGTGGGGCCACCTTTCCCCCCACCCGAGGTCGTCTCGACATGTTCGCTGAACTGGCTGGCCCAGATGACCTGCCCACCCACACGCATCCGGCCATAGCTGCGCAGGATAGCATCGCCCTCGCCAGAGCCAGTAAGCCGAAACCGGTCAACCCGGCCGCTTTCAACAACGTCCGATCCATTCCCAAGCAAAGATTGGTCAATCACCCGTCCAATCGAGGCACCAACATAGCGGCCGACAGTGGCCATCGACAGCCCCAGCAGAGTGCCCCCCGCCGCAGACCCAGCCGCCGCACCCGCGGCAGAAAGCAAAATCGTCGCCATCACTTGTCTCCTTCAGGGAATGAAAACCGGGCCACGATCCGTCGCCGCCACGGAAGGCTCAGGGGGCTTTCGACAACTCCATGGCCCGAATATGCGTGAACAAAAGAGGCCTGTTCGCCAACTTCAGCAGCGATGCCCAGATGTTTCGCCACGCCGCGATCACGCATGCGAAATAACAAGACGTCCCCCGCCACCTCGTCGTCCAAACGCTTCGGACACAGATGCTGCGTTGCGACGCGCCACAAATCTTCGGCGCCTTCTGGCTCGGACCAGTCCCGGGTATAGTTGGGAACCGCCTCGGGCTCCGGCCCGATCACCTCGCGCCAGACACCGCGCAACAGGCCCAGACAATCAGTTCCTGCGCCCTTTGTGCTGCACTGATGCCGATACGGTGTCCCCAACCAGCCCCGCGCAGCGCGGACAATGTTCTTCTCGTTCATCTGCGGCTTCCTCCGGTCGAGGTCGCGGACGACGGGAACGCCACGCTCCAATCATTGCCAGGAATGTCAGGGAAACCCTGAAAGTTGATCATGTTGTTGAATTTGTTTTGGCAGGTGGTCATGCGCTTATCGCACCCGGCGGTCAGGCGCACGATATTGCCCACGGCGAGCGGGACGCCCAACGCAGACCACAAAGTGATTTCTCGGCTGTTTTCCAGAATCCAATCCTGTTTCACCATGCCGATCTGCCCAAGGCCGTCTCCGCTGATCACCTCAAGGACACCGCGCTGAAACCATTGCAATTCAAAGCCCGGCATCGGATCGAGGGTCACAACCGTATCCGAGGCCGAACGGACAACACCCTCGGTCTGATACCCCTCTTCGCTCAGATCCTTGCCACAAGAGGCATCGCCCAGAACCGCTGCACACGGGGCCTGATAAACGCGACCGGCGGGCCGGTTCAGCAGATCAGTCAGCCCCAGCAACTCGGCCTCGAACGCGGATCCGTTGCGTCGGATCTCTCCTATTCTGCCATTGAACTGCAACGCGCGCTGATCCAGGTCGGCCCAGTTGACCAGCCAGCATCGCACCGTCGCCCCATCATAAAGACCAGCCTCGACATCGCTGTCCGAGATTGAACCGTCGCTCAGCGCTCCCATGGCTTCGGTGTTGTCCACCGACAAACCCGTCCCCTGTTGCAGCGCCATCGCCGTCAAACCGGTATCAGCACGAAAGGTCATTCCGTCAAAGCTGAGGTCCAGGTCGTGATCCGTAAATCCCAGGCTTACCCCATCTGTTCGCTCCAAGGACCAAACTCGGCACACGGTGGTGACCCCGGTCGCCAGATGCGCCAGCATCTCTGCATTCATTGTCATATCCGCACCTCGATCACTGGCACGTCGGGAACCTCGCCTGCCTGAAAGCTTGCCACGCTCGAGCGGATGCGATCCGTGTCAAACCGAACGGGCACATCAAATTCAAAGCCAGCGGTGATCTCTTCGCCTTCGCCCGGCGCCACCGCCAAGGTCACGATCCCGGTTTGCGCATCGACCTCAAAATGCACGCCCTCGCGTTGTTCATCAGCCTCGACACCGATGCGAACCGTCCCCAGAACGGGCTTGCTGATGGGGCGCGCATAGGTGAATTCACCTGAACGGTAGTTCTTAACCAGTTGAAATTCTGTCGTTTCCCCATCGCCAAAAGCGACAACCTGGTCGTCATAGGCAACGTCCTTTGAAGGCAGACAGGATTTGTAGTCCGACCAATCCTTCCAGCGGAATCCGTACATCTGACCCTGGCGCGCCTCGAAAAAAGCGATCAGCGCCTCGACATCATCCAGCGATCGCATCCCCATGCCTGCATCATAATGGCGCCGTGAATGGGCCCATGGGGTGTTGCGCTCTTCATGGCCATTGACCAACGTCACCACGTCAGTGCGTCGCTCGGGGCCACCAACCGCACCAAAGCTCAAATTGGCCGGGAATCTCACCTCGTGAAACTGCATCTTCTTTCCCCCTGTTCAGCGAATGCGCTGGCCACGCCCAAGCGCGCGCCCCATTTGCGCTGCGATTTGCGATTGCGAGCGGCGAAATCCTTCGACATCCGGGGTCGAGATATTCATCACCACCGTCGTCGCGCCTCCGCCTTCACTGCGCACCCCAAGTTTGCCGTCAGCTCCGCGCGTCAGCGGCATGATGGCCTCGGGGCCGGCTTCGCCCATAAGCCCGGTGCCTCCACGCATCGGAAAATAGGTTGGACTGTTCACTACGCCCCCATTTGCGAACGGCATCACCCGCCCCTGGCTGAACGATCCCCCATCAGCAAATGGCAGAACGCCAGACAACAACCCACCGATTCCCTGCGCCAATACCCCGCCCAGATGATCGGTCACCGGTTTCACCGCCGAGGCATAGACAGCATCCACCATCGAGCGCGCCACGCCCTGCAACGCATCCGACAGCTTCATCCCGTCCAGAACCACGCCATCAAACGCCTTGCGCAGACCTTTGCTTAGCCCCTTCTCCATGGCATCTATATCCACTGTCGTCGCACCCATCGCCGTTTGCACACGGCGCAGCTCGGCCTCGAACCCCGCCGCCATAACCGAGGCCGCGCCCAGCGTGTTCTCCAACGTATCGACCTGATCATTCAGGTCGTCCAATCCGTCAAACTCCGCCATTTTCCGTCTCCTTCTTTGTGTCGGGATATGCCGCCAAGAGCTCGTCCAAACGGGTGCGCGCCAGGGGCGCATTGCTTGGGTTGGCCCCCAACAGCAGTCGCAGCTCGGCAGGGGTCAGCCGCCAGAATTCTGTCGGCGACAGCCCCAAGCCACGCATCCCTGCCTGCATCAGGGTGGGCCAGTCGAACCCCTTCATCCCGCATTCCCAGGCAGGGCAAAAGCGCGCGCCAATAACTCGGCCGCCACGCGCGCCGCCACCATTGGACCACCTTCGATATCAGCCTTGGCCAGATCCGAAGCCGCCCCGTCCCAGCCACCACCCCGCAGGCCAGCGGCAAGCAGCAACAGCACGTCTCGTGCTGCGAAACCGCCGCTTTCGAACCGTTCAACCAGCTGCACCAAAGACCCGGTCTCCAGTGCGGTTTCCAATTCCGCCAACGCGCCAAGCGTCAGCTTCAGCACACGGCGCTGACCATCGATGACCAGCTCTGCCTCTCCTGCCCAGGGGTTCGCCATCTTAGCTGTCCGCGGTAAAGGTCAGCGCCCCGGCCGAGGCCATCGACATCTCATAGGTCGCTTCACCGTTGTGACTGCCGGAATACTCAATTCCGGTGATCTGAAACGCCCCTTCAACAATGCCGAAATCTGGGATAACCACTTGGAAATCCGGCGTTTCTCCGTCGAAAAAGATCTGGCGCGCGCGTTCATCCGTATTCGCATCCTTGAACACGCCCGAGCCCGAGATCGACGCCGATTTTACCCCGGCGCCGCCCAGCAACTCGCGCCATCCGCCCTGGCTTTCCAGGCTGGTGACATCCACGCTTTCAGCGTTGAAGCTCACCCGTGTCGCGCGCAGCCCCGCGATGGTCTCGAACGAGCCATCCCCGGTCAGGTCCACTTTGATCAACAGATCCTTGCCATTTTGAGCAGCCATTTCACTCACTCCATCATTTAAATCATCAGTTGTCTTCGACGCGGGCGCGGAATTTCAGATCAATCCGCCGCCCTTTGCCCTTGCGATCACGCACCGCCTGAGCCTTGAAGAAATTCAGCGCGATCAGCTGTCCGCGCGACAAGGTCAGCGGCGCATCCACCAGCGCGTCACATATCGCCGCCGCCACATCCTTGGCCCCTTCGAAACCGGCCTCGCTCGTGTAAACGGTGATGGTGAATTCGTGCTCGGCGCCCGCATTGGTCTTGTCCGAGCGATCCCGCACCAGTTCCGGGCCAAGGCTCACATAGGTGTCAGGCGCTTGTCCCGAAGGCACCGCGTCAAACACATCCGTTCCGACCAGGCCCGATACCGCCGCATCTGTGATCAGCTGCTGGTACACCGCACTCTGAAGCGCTGCAGACATTGCATAACTCATGCCACGGCCTCCTCTTGTGCGATGCAGGTCAGATACCGCCCTTCGGCATCCTTCTCGCCGACCGACAGAATGCGAAACACCCGCGTTCCCTCGCGAAAGCGTTGATCCGGTCGGGGCCGCATCGAGTTTCCAACCGGCGCACCGCGCACTGTGATCTTGTACGAGGCCAGCGACACTGCGCCTCCGCCCTGTCCGGTCTCACGCCCAGAGCGAAAGGCAACCTCGGCCCACAGATGGCCCAAGGTGGACCAGCTTTGCTCATACCCCCCCGCGCCATCCGCGGTGTTCACCGCCTCTTCCAGCGCCAGCGCCCTGTTCAGGCGCGGGGCTTTCATGATGCCCCCCCGGCGAACACACGCATATTGCGATAGCGCTCCAGCAGACTGGTGACACCAAAGGGCATGCAACGCCCAGACAGGGCCGTTTCGTGCCGGTACTCATAGTAATGCGCCGCCAGCATCATCACCGCCTGCGCCAGATCCGACGGCAGATCGGACCAGGCCGGGCCATATCCGGCGGTGAACCCGATGCGCACGCTGCCTCCAGTTGGAAGCGTCGGAAGCAGTGAAGACACCGGGCACAACCGGGGCCGCTGTTGATCGGGCCGCAAAACATACGCGTCTGTCGAAACGATCGTTTCATCACCGCCGCGATCCACAAGAACCACTTCTGTGACGGCGCTGATCGGAGCCACCGGCAATCCTTGGCCCGCTGCGTCCCGCCACCTGCTCAGCGTCCAGCTATACTCGCGCTCGATCAGCACCTTGCCTGTCCGCGCCTCGACCGCAGCCATCGCCGCCCGCAAGAAGCTTTCCAGGACGGTGTCCTGCACGCTGTCTTCGGCAAAGCCGCTGCCCAACCGCAGGTGAGACTTGAAATCCTCGACCGGCAGCGCCGCCTGCGGCACCTGGGTCTCTTCGACTAACATCATGGAAAAACTCCGCATCTTCATGTCCCCGTCCATCGGGTCAGGCGCGCGCCATCCGCGTTGCTCGGACGGAGGGAGCAGCTAGACAACGCCACGTTCCGACAGCGCGCGCCCTGGAACGGGCTGATCAGCCCGCCCCAATCACCAACCTCTTACGAGACGGCGAAACGCAGCAGCTTGATCGCAGCAAAGTCGCTTACATCACCGCCCACGCGCTTGGTGGCATAGAACAGGACGTGGGGCTTGGCGCTGAAGGGATCGCGCAGGATGCGCAGATCAGGGCGCTCGGCCACGGTATAGCCTGCCGAAAAATCGCCAAAGGCAATCGAATCCGACCCCGAGCCAATGTCAGGCATGTCCTCGGCGATCAGCACCGGATAGCCCATCAGGCGTGCGGGCTCGCCAGCGGCCAGACCGTCCGACCACAAGAAGCGACCGTCGCCGTCTTTCAGCTTGCGCACCGCACCAGCGGTTTTCGAATTCATCACAAATGCCGCGTTCGCGCGATACTGGGCGCCTAGTGCATACACCAGATCAATGATCGCATCAGCCGAGCCGAAGTCCCCATCAGTGCCGGTGGGCACATAGCCGATATTGCCCCAGGTCCAGACGTCATTGTCGACGGCAGTGTGGGTCAGAATCCCGGTCGGTTTGTCGACACCATCCCCATTGATAAATGCCGCAGCCTCGGCACGGGCGAATTTGTCCGCGATACGGCCGGCCAGCCAGGTTTCCACGTCAAACGCGCTGTCATCCAGCAGACGCTGCGACGCCTTGGGCAGAGCCGACAGCTCGTGCAGCGGAATCGTGATCCGGTCAATCGACGGGGTGCCGGTCTCGGCGGTGGCGGTGGTTTCGTCAGCCCAGCCGTTGCCCAGATCCGTGTGATCGACCAGCACGTCATACGAGGTCGCCTCCACGTTCACCACATTGGCGATCTGGCGCAGCGAAGCACTGGATTTCAGCACGCTCAGAATGCTGGCCGAGGTCTGGGGATCGACCAGGTACCCACCGTCCGAGTTGACGGCCGTGGACATGGCCTTGCCTTCCAGATCCAAGCCGCGCAGCGCATCTTCGTCGCCGTGACGGACATAGGCATCAAAGGCCTTCTGATGGGGGGCCTCGATCTCGGCCGAGGTCGCCAGAACCGGACGCGCCGGGGTCATAGATTTACGATCAAGCATGGTCAGTCGCTCTTCCTGCTGTTGAAGTTTCGCATCAATATTGGCTCGAAAGCCTTTGAATTCAGTCATGAAATCTACGATTGCAGATTTCACCTCGGTGGCCGGAGACACAGCATCTCCGTTCCGAGACTCTTGCTCGGTCATGGTCATCCCACTTTTCCTTCTGCTCGGCCGCTTAGCTGCGCGCCATCTCCTGGCGCGCGCCATTCAAGGCCGCCACCACTTCCTGCATCAGGTCCTCGCCCCAGTCGTCCGACTTGGCAGCAACCCGTGCGCTTGGCAGCATCGGAAAGGTCACCAGCGACACCTCCCAAAGCTCCAATTCCGTCAAAATCCGTTTGCCCTGAGGCGTCTTCGTGGCGCGTTTGGTCCGATACCCGATCGACAGGCCTTCGATAGCCCCCGCCTCGATCAGCGCGGCGGCTTCGCGGCCCCTGTCAACGCTTTCCAACAGGCGGCCTTTGACATACAGCCCCTTGTCGTCCTCGCGCAGCTCATCCCAAACACCGATGGGTTGGGCCGGATCATGTTGCCACAACATTTTGACGCTGCGTCCTGCCCGCATCAGTTTCTTCAAAGAGCCGCCATAGGCGCCTTTCTGAACGATATCACCGCCCTGATCGGTCTGACCGAAAAGGCTGGCATAGCCCTCGATCGCCATTCCGTCGACGGTGACGTCATCGCCACCCAATCGGCAGAACTTGTGTTCCAGTCCTGTGTCCATTCCTACCTCGCTCTCACGGTTGCGCCGTCAGGATCGACTGGAGGGCCTGCGCCAGAATGGTGCCCACCACGCCATAGACGGTCAGCCACAGGCGTTTCTCCAGTTTTTCCATCATCTCTTCCAGTTTCTCCAGGCGGCGCTCGAACGCCTCCTGATGCAGTTTGCTGACCCGCTCATGTGCTTCCAGCCGCAAGGCCGGCGCGCAATCGAACGGCTCAAAGCCGGAGCGTTCATCCCGCATCCGAGCCGTCCTCCAATGCGGGCAGGCCCAGCATCCGGCGTTTTTCGGCATCCGTCAGAAAATCGGCATCCGCAACACGGCGCCATTGTGCCTCGCGCTCCGAGGACAAAGCCGCGATCTGATCCAGGTCGGGCCGCAGGTCCAGCCGCTCATTCACATAGCCCGACAGCCAGTCTGCCACACGCGCCGTTACCTTTTGCACCAACGGCAGCACCGTCAGGCGATAGAACGCCCGGTTGGCCTCTTGATAATTCGAATAGGTCGCGTCCCCTGGCAGGCCCAGCATCATCGGCGGCACCCCAAAGGCCAGGGCGATCTCGCGCGCAGCGCTTTCCTTGGTCTTCTGGAATTCCATATCCGAGGGGCTAAAGCCCATAGGTTTCCAGTCCAGGCCACCCTCTAGCAGCATCGGCCGACCCGCATTGCGCGCACCCTGGTGATAGCTCTCCATCTCGTTCACAAGGCGATCATACTGGTCCGGCGCCAGGCTGCCCTGCCCATCCGAACCCTTGTATACAATCGCCCCCGAGGGCCGCGCGGCGTTGTCCAGCAGCGCCTTGGACCAGCGCGAGGCTGAATTGTGAACATCCAACGCCTGCGCTGCGGCCTGCATGGGCGAGAACCCATAATGATCATCCTGCGGGTGGAAGTTGCGGATATGGCAGATCTGAGACAGCGCCCCCGTCACGTCAAACCGATGTTTGCGCCCGTTCACGCTGTAATCATACGCGACAGGCCAACCATCCGCGCCGGGCACCAGGGACATCCGGTCCGAACGCAGCACATGCAATTCAACCGGAGCGCCCGCTTCACCGCCCACGGCCTCGATATAGCCATTTCCGGTCAGCAGCATCTGCGCATACAGCGCCTCGAACAGTTCAGCGCGCCCCTGGGCCGGGTTAGGGCGCTGCACCAGGTCCATCACCGGATGCACATCATAGCGTTGCACGCGATCCTGCAGGATCAGTGGCAGCGACGCAGCGGCCTCGCTAATCAGCTTCACACAGCGAAAGCCCACCGGGTTGCCCGCAAACCCTGTCCGCGTCAGAGACACGGTATCGCGCGGGCTCCAGGCAACACGGCCAGCGCCCTGAAACGCCACAACCGGCCCTGTCGCGCTGGCCTTGGTTTCGGGCACCTGCTGGGCGTCGCCGCGTTTGAAGAAGTCCATAATCATTCGGTCCTTGCTCCTTGTTCCTCTGGGATGCCTGACTGCCGCACCCGTCGGCTGTTGAAGGCAAACCTGCAGTTAAAAGTTTAAGAAAAGTGAACTAGAGCGAACGCAGTTGCGGATGGGCATCCGCGCGTTGGCTCAGGATCAGTTCGTGCAGAGCCCAGACCAGCGCATCCACCCGGTCCGGGCTGCCCTTGCCTTCAAACCCCTGTAGGGTCATCGCACACATCTGATCCTCCAGCTCGGGCAAGCCGCGCGCGTGATGCACGCGCCCTTGTTCATACAAGGCCGCCGCAGGTTCGGCCCGCGCCACCTTGCCCTTACTGGCATGCACCTTTTGAAACGCCACATTGGGCGCCACCTGACGGATCACTGCCTCGACCAGATCGCCCCCCTGGTTGACCTCGGCCACCAGCCGATCCGCCCCCCAGTCGGTCATCGCGTCCACAGCAGCCTTGGCCCAGGCCGTCGGCCCCACCCCCTGTACCGAGGCATCCGCCAACACATAGGCCTCCCAGGTCTGCGGCTCACCTCGCATCCGTACACCGGCCACGATGATCCCGCATTCATCCGATCCTGCATTCCCCGTCACAGGCGGATCGACGGCTACCACGATCCGATCCAGATCAGGCACCACCTCGACACGCTGCGCCTCCAGCATCGCTGCTGTCCATAGTGCGCCCTCGGCCTCATCGACCAACACACCCTCCAGCTCTTGGCGCCCCAGCCGCGTTCCGGCATAGCGGTCCTGTACCTCGGCCAGGAAGCTGTCGGCCAGATTGGCGCGATTGGCTTCGGTCGGCGCGTGCGTCACCACGGTCGAGCTTTGCTTCAACACCTGCTTCAGCACCGGCACATTGCGCGGCGTTGTTGTCACGCAAACGCGCGGCGCCTCTCCCAGACGCAAGCCGAATTGCAGCATGTCCCAGGTATCCTGCGCCTTTGGCCATTTTGCCAACTCATCGACCCAGGCCGCATCAAATTGCGGCCCCCGCAGCGCCTCGGGATCATAGGCCGAGAAAATCTGCGCCGTCGCCCCGTTCGGCCAGGTCAGCATCCGCCGCCCTGCATTCCACACGGGCCGCCGATCCGGCGGGCTACAGGCAAGAATCCCGCTCTCGCCAAACACCATCACCTCGCGCGCCTGATCCATCGTTTCCCCAACAATGGCCACACGCCGGGCGCGCCCCGGATCCATCGGCATGGCCCCTTCGACCATCTCGCGCACCCACTCGGCCCCGGCCCGGGTCTTGCCCGCCCCGCGCCCGCCCAGGATAACCCAGTTGCGCCACGCCCCTTCGGGCGCACGCTGATGCTCCATCGCCCAGAACTCAAACAAATAAGGGAGAGCCATCAGCTCTCCCTCACTCAGATTATCCAGGAAATCGTTTTGAACCTCGACAGGTGCGGAGGCGATCCAGCCGGCACCGGATACTCTGTCGGGCTTCGTCAAAGTCGATTGCGTATCCTTGGGTGATCCCGGCCTGTTTCTGCTGTCGCTTGGCAAATTCCATCTCCAGATCAATGGCGATCCGCAACCATTGGCGGATCTCCTGTATGGTCCTCTGCGCGTCCTTCACGGCCGCTATATCCCCATCCCTTAGTCGTGCCTGTATGGCGGACATCTCTGCCCGCAAGGCGCCCAACTGGTCCCTGATATCGTCCAGGCTCTCCGCCAGTGGAAAGGCGCTCTCGTCTGTCGTGATCAATGTCATCAGTGCTCGCTCAGCCTCATGCGTTGAAAACACTCCGCACGAGAGAAACAGAAAAGCGGCCCCCGAGGATCACCCCCAAGGCCGCTTACCCACTTCTTCTAGCATGCCATAAACACTACGCAGAACCGCACGCTAAGTCAAGCCAGAACATCCCGTAAACGCCCGTTATCATTACCTATTTCTTAACTCCAGACCGACCACAGGAACAAATCCCCGGATTCTTTGCTCCCAAAATACTCCGGGGGACGCGCCCACAGGCGCGGGGGGCAGCGCCCCCTCCCCGCCCTCAAGTTACAAAAAACATTTGCGTCACCCACACCATGGCCCTAAGGGATGCCAACCGCCCTGACACCGCGCATCTTACGCCCATAGGACCCCGCCCGATGCTGCAGACCCCGTATTACCTGATCGACAAAGCGCGCCTGCTGCCCAACCTCGAGAAAATCGCCGCCCTGCGCGAAAGCTCGGGCGCCAAGGCCCTCCTGGCGCTCAAGTGTTTCTCGACCTGGGGCCTTTTCGATTTCATGCGCGACTATATGGACGGCACGACCTCGTCCTCACTCTTTGAGCTGCGCCTGGGCGCCGAAAAATTCGGCAAGGAAACCCATGGCTATTCCGTGGGCTGGGCCGATCATGAAATCGACGAGGCTAGCAAACACGCCGACAAGCTGATCTTCAACTCTCTGGGCCAGCTGGACCGCTTCGCCGACCGCACTGACAAACCCGTCGGCCTGCGTCTGAACCCGCGCTTTTCGACGTCGGGCTTCGATCTGGCCGATCCCGCGCGCCCCTTCTCGCGCCTTGGCGAATGGGATATGGACCGGCTGGAACAGGCCGCGTCCCGGATCAACGGCGTCATGATCCACTATAACTGTGAAAACGGTGACTTCGACCTCTTCTCGGATCAGCTGACCCGCATCGAAACCGAGTTTGGCCCCTTCCTGAAGCGCCTCGATTGGATCAGCCTTGGCGGCGGCATCCATTTCACTGGCGAGGGCTACCCGCTGAACCGCCTCTCAGACCGTCTGAAATCTTTCAGCGATACTCTGGGCGTCCAGGTCTATCTTGAACCCGGCGAGGCGACGATCACCAACTCGACCACGCTGGAAACCACGGTTCTGGACATCATCGACAACGGGAAAAAGGTTGCCATCGTCGACAGCAGCATCGAGGCCCACATGCTGGACCTGCTGATCTATCGCGAAACCGCCAAGCTGCCGCAGACCGGCCTGCACGAATACCAGATCGCCGGGAAAACCTGTCTGGCCGGGGATATTTTCGGCGAGGCCCGTTTCGATCAGCCATTGCAAATCGGCGACCGCGTCACGATCGACGATGCGGCCGGCTATACCATGGTCAAGAAAAACTGGTTCAACGGTGTGGCCATGCCCGCCATTGCCATTCGCGAGCTGGACGGCACCATCACCGTGCAACGCCAGTTCGACTACTCAGATTTTGCCTCGGCCCTGTCCTAAGGGCCCTTCATCCAAGAACCAAAGGGGGTTCCGACCGTTGAAAAAGAACGTTCTCATCATCGGCGCTGGTGGCGTCGCTCAGGTCGTGGCGCATAAATGCGCGCAAAACAACGATGTGCTGGGCGATATTCACATCGCCAGCCGGACGCTGTCCAAATGCGAAGCGATCCTTGAGTTCGTCCGCGAAAAGGACGCAATGAAGGTCGAGGGCGTTCTGACCGCGCATCAGGTCAACGCCATGGACACGCCCGCCGTGGCCGCCCTGATCCGCGAGACGGGTGCTCAGATCGTGATCAATGTCGGCTCGGCCTTTGTGAACATGTATGTGCTGGACGCCTGCATCGAAACCGGCGCCGCCTATATCGACACCGCCATTCATGAAGAGCCCGACAAGATTTGCGAAACCCCGCCGTGGTACGCCAACTACGAATGGAAAAAACGCGATCTGTGCACGGAAAAAGGCATCACTGCCATTCTGGGCGCGGGCTTTGATCCGGGCATGGTGAACGCTTATGCGCGCTTTGCCATCGACATGATGGACGAGGTCAAATCCATCGACATCGTCGACATCAACGCGGGCGATCACGGCAAATACTTCGCCACCAACTTCGACCCCGAAATCAACTTCCGTGAATTCACCGGCACCGTCTACAGCTGGCAGGAAGGCGCCTGGCAGGAAAACAAGATGTTCGAGGTGGGCAAGGTCTGGGATCTGCCCGTTGTTGGCCCCAGCCAAGCCTACATGTCCGGCCATGACGAGGTGCACAGCCTGGCCGTGAACTATCCCCATGCGGATGTGCGGTTCTGGATGGGCTTTGGCGATCACTATATCAACGTGTTTACCGTGTTGAAATCGCTGGGCCTTCTGTCCGAACAGCCCGTCACCACCGCCGAAGGCCAAGAGGTCATCCCGCTGAAGGTCGTCAAAGCCGTCCTGCCCGATCCCGCCTCGCTGGCGCCCGGCTATACCGGTAAAACCTGCATCGGCGATCTGGTCAAAGGCACCAAGGACGGCGAAGATTTCGAGGTATTCGTCTACAATGTCGCCGACCACAAAGAAGCCTATTCCGAGGTTGGCTCTCAGGGCATTTCCTACACCGCCGGTGTGCCGCCCGTTGCGGCGGCCATGCTGGTGGCCAATGGCGACTGGGATGCCAAGACCATGAAAAACGTCGAAGAGCTGGACCCCAAGCCCTTCTTCACCATTCTGGACCGTATCGGCCTGCCGACCCGTGTGCAGATCGGCGGACTGGGTGGCGAAGACAAGGCCTGGAACGCCTAACAGATCATTGATCGGAATCGAAAAGGCCCGGACAGGACTGTCCGGGCCTTTTTCGTCTATATAAACAAGGGGCTAGCCCTGTTTCATATATTTCTGGCGCGCCTCAGCTTCGATTGCGCGGCGCATCTCGATCTGGCCCAGTTCCGACATCAAAACCCGGCGCAGTTCAGCGTTTTCCGTGGCCGCAATCTGTTCGCGCAGCGCGTCAGCCGCCTTTTTCAGCTCCATTTCGCGCGGCAAGACCCCAGCTTCGGCCATGATCCGAAACCCGGCTGCCTCGGCTGCGTCCCCACCGGGAACATTCGCGCTCAGCGGTTTGCCTTCGCCTTTCAGCCCTTCCAGCTGACCTTCGGCTTTGGCCTTTTGAATTTGATGCTCTGCCAGTTTGTCAAATCGCATACTCAATCCTCTTTAACAGTACCCTAGCGCCCGTCGCCATCGTACGATAGGGCGAAAATGAATACCTTGATTGCAATCAGAGAATAGCAAAAACGCCCCCGAAAATTCGGAGGCGTTTGATTTATTGTTGGGCACGTTCACGCTCGATTTGGCGCCACTTGGCGACGTTGCGGTTGTGCTCGTCCAGCGTTTCTGCAAAAGCGTGCCCGCCAGACCCGTCTGCAACAAAGAACACATAGTTCGTGTTCGCCGGATCCAGCGCGGCCTCGATACTGGCGCGGCCCGGATTGGCAATCGGAGTCGGTGGCAGCCCATCGATCACATAGGTGTTCCACGGCGTTTCCCGGCGCAGCTCGCTTTGGCGCAGGCCACGCCCCAACACACCCTGCCCCTTGGTGATGCCATAGATCACGGTCGGGTCCGTTTGCAGGCGCATCCCGCGGTTCAGGCGATTCACGAATACGCTGGCCACGGTGCGGCGTTCATCCGCGATGCCGGTTTCCTTTTCGATGATCGAGGCCAGGATCAGCGCCTCTTCCGGGCTGGCCAGTGGCAGCCCGTCCACGCGGTTCTGCCAGGCCTCTTGCAGGATGATATCCTGGGCGTCGCTCATCCGCTCCAGCACCGATGCGCGCGTATCCCCAACCCGCACTTCATAGCTGTCGGGCGACAGGATTCCTTCGGCCGGCAGATCAGCAACCTCGCCTGCCAGCAATTCGATCCCTTTCAGGGCTTCCACGATCTGCCAGCTGGTCACACCCTCGGCCAGCGCAATGCGATAGCGCGTGTCCGACTGGGCACGAACCTGGGTGTATTTCTCGGGGGCGTCATCCTCGGCCGGGTTGAATTCGGCGCGCTCCACATACCGGTTCGTGTTCGGGTCTAGTTCGCGCACCACAACGGCCGAGCGTGTCACCCCGATCCGATACACCACCTCGACACCACAGGTCGAAGCGCCGCCACGGGTCACGATATCAGCGATTTCCTCCATCGAGGCGCCTTTGGGCACAAGGAAACTGCCAGCTTTCAGCTTGCTGGCTTTGTCGGTGTAATCCGCGCCCAGACGCAGGATGGCCCCGCTGCTGACAGCGCCATCTTGTTCCAGCTGTTCCGAGACCTTCTTGAACGTCGATCCCGGCTCCACCCGCAGGCAGATCGCCTCGCTTAGCGGGCCCGCGCTTTGGTATTCGCGCTTGCCCCAAAGAATGACGCCGCCCACAAGGAACAGCGCCACGATCAGGACCGTCAGCGCGTTAGACGCGATGGCTCGCCACATAAGCTTAGCTCACTTTTCCGAACACGACGCTGGCGTTGGTGCCGCCAAAACCAAAACTGTTGGACAGGGCGATGTTGATCTCACGCTCGCGCTTGACGTTCGGAGCCAGATCAATCGGCGTTTCAACGGCCGGGTTGTCCAGGTTGATGGTGGGCGGGGCCACCTGATCACGGATCGCCAGGATCGAGAAGATCGCCTCGATCGCGCCAGCCGCGCCCAGCAGGTGCCCGGTCGAGGACTTGGTCGAGGACATGGTCACCTTGCTGGCGGCATCGCCCATCAGACGCTCGACCGCGCCCAGTTCGATCACATCCGCCATGGTCGAGGTGCCATGCGCGTTGATGTAATCGATCTGATCGGGGGTCACGCCGGCTCGGGCCAGCGCCGCCTTCATCGAGCGGAACCCACCATCGCCATCCTCGGATGGGGCGGTGATGTGATACGCGTCGCCCGACAGGCCATAGCCCAGAACCTCGCCATAGATCTTGGCGCCACGCGCGACGGCGTGTTCGTATTCTTCCAGCACCACGATGCCAGCGCCCTCGCCCATCACGAAACCGTCGCGGTCTTCGTCATAGGGGCGGCTGGCGGCCTTGGGGTCATCGGCACGTTTGGTCGACAGCGCCTTACACGCGTTGAAGCCCGCAATGCCCAGCGGGGTAATCGCCGCCTCGGCGCCACCGGCCACCATCACGTCGGCATCCCCGAACTGGATCAGACGGGCTGCGTCCCCAATGGCGTGGGCGCCGGTCGAACAGGCCGTCACGACCGCGTGGTTGGGGCCTTTGAAACCGTATTTGATGCTGACCTGGCCGGACACCAGGTTGGTCAGCGCGCCCGGAATAAAGAACGGAGAAATCCGACGCGGGCCACGTTCCTTGAGCGTGATCGCGCCCTCTTCGATGGATTTCAGCCCACCAATCCCCGAACCAATCATCACGCCGGTGCGTTCCAGGCTGTCAGTGTCTTCCGGCATCCAGCCAGAATCCTCGACCGCCTGCGTTGCTGCGGCGATACCGTACAGGATGAAATCGTCGACTTTGCGCGCTTCTTTGGGGGCCATCCAGTCATCAGGGTTGAACGTCCCGTCCGTGCCATCACCGCGCGGCAGCTCGCACGCGTATTTGGTTCCCATTTGCGAAGCATCGAACCGTTCGATCGGGCCCGCGCCGGAGTCTCCGTCCAGCAAACGCTTCCAAGTTTCTTCGACACCGCAAGCCAGCGGAGTGACCAGTCCAAGCCCAGTAACGACGACACGACGCATGATTTATGCCCTTCCTCAGCAGTCTTTCCCCGCTCATACCCTGCATCCTACCCCAGGGGCAAGAGCAGGAGCCCCCCGAACCCCATCTTGAACGGATCAAATGGGCCCCTCGGCACTTAAGCGCTTGTTAAGGACGGTGTGAAATCCTCCGCCAAAGGGGAGGACCAAGTGATGCAAATCAGGTCACTGCGACCATTGAGCATGATCGTTTTGCTGACATTCAGCTTCGCCACGCGATCCATCGCTGGGGAATGTGACATGCAAGACCTTCTGGTCCGGGCGCATCACCTTGCACAAGTGCTCGAACAACAGCGCGTTGGCGAAAGCGCCGACCTGGCCGCCAAACAGCTTCGGTCGGTGTTGAATCAAATCTCGATGGCCGAGCTCGCCCCACGTTTGCGCGCGGCCGGATTGGCAGCGGACAGCGCCGATATCTCTGCTTTCCTGCGCACCCAAAAACTGCTGATCGACGCGCGGGACAGAACCGGAGGGAATGGCTCCCTTCCGGCCCGGCAGCACAAGGCGCTACAGGATTCTCTGTCCAAAATGCAGCGGCTTGTCCCCAAAATGCGTTGTGACGATGACAAAAACTGGACCCCCCAGGACGCCTCGGGCGGTTCAGGCAGGACGACGCCAACCGGCATGGATGGTGGTGGAAGCGATACCGCCCTGATCGCCAAGAACGCCTCCGCCATCAGCATTCTTGTTTTCGGTCTTATGGCGCTGTTGATAGCGATGTCTATGTTCCTACGTCGGCGCGCCAAGATCAAACGCAGACGGGCGCGCCGGTTGCCCTGCGCGCTCAGTTGCACAATCAGCTTTATTCAGGACAAGCGCAGCAATGAGCCCCCAACCGCGCGGCGGGGCAAGATGTGCGACATCAGCCAGCTGGGCGCCAAGGTCTGCGTGGACGAATTTGTCCCCGATACATTGAACCAGTGCAAACTCTACTCGCATGGGTGGTCCGCCGGTGGACGCATCATCTGGCGCAACGCTCAATGTATGGGAATCGCTTTCAAACGCGCGCTTCCTGCACAAGAGCTGTATCACTTGGTACGTCTGAACCGAAAACTGCACGCCGGAAAGAAAAACGGCACCCCGTAGGGTGCCGTTCTCAGAAAATCCCGAAGGATTATTCAATCAGGAAGCTTCGGTGATGAACTTCACTGCGTCGCCAAACGACTGGATGGTTTCGGCTGCGTCATCGGGAATCTCGATGCCGAACTCTTCTTCGAAGGCCATAACCAGTTCCACGGTGTCCAGGCTGTCTGCGCCCAGATCGTCGATGAACGAAGCGGATTCGGTCACCTTGTCTTCTTCAACACCCAGGTGCTCAACAACGATCTTTTTCACGCGGTCTGCGATATCGCTCATTTCAAAGTCCTCATAACTTCTTGGGCATCTGCCCGGTTCTCTGCCCTCGCCCGCGGGGTGGGCCTCAATGGTGTGCCCGGTGTAGCGGGCGGCTCGTCGTCCCGCAAGCGGGATATCCGGCAACGTTTCCGCCCCGGCAAATCTGCGTGGCCTATAGCACATGGCGCGCCAGAGGCAAATGCTTTCCCTCGCCTCTTATACATTGGGGCGAAACCAGGCTCGGAAACCTGTGCCCGCCCGCCATGTATTCAAGACGCGACCGATCCGATTTCCGGCGTTGCGCCGAGAATCAGATCATCGCCATGCCGCCATTGACGTGCAGGGTTGTGCCCGTGACATAGCCGGCCTCGGGGCTGGCCAGATACAGCACGGCCGCGGCGATTTCCTCGGGCGAGCCCATGCGCGCGGCGGGGATTTGCGTGTTGATCTTGGCCTTTTGATCGTCGGTCAGCTTGTCGGTCATCGCCGTTGCGATGAACCCAGGCGCGACCGCGTTGGCGGTGATGCCACGGCTGGCAACCTCATAGGCGATGGATTTGGTCAGACCCACCATCCCGGCCTTGGACGCAGCATAGTTCACCTGACCCGGGTTGCCTGTGGCGCCAACGATCGAGCTGATATTGATGATGCGGCCCCAACGAGCCTTCATCATCGGGCGCATCACGCCGCGGCACAGGCGCATGGTCGAGGTCAGGTTCACGTCAATCACCGATTGCCATTCTTCGTCCGACATGCGCATGAAAATCTGGTCCCGCGTGATGCCCGCGTTGTTCACCAGGATATCCAGCCCGCCCATGGCCTCGATGGCTTGCTTGGGCAACGCGTCGACGGCGGCACCATCGGACAAGTTGCAGGGCAGCACATGGGCGCGTTCGCCCAATTCAGCGGCCAGCGCCTCCAGAGGTTCCACCCGCGTGCCGCTTAGACCAACGGTGGCGCCTGCGTCGTGCAGGGCCTTGGCGATTGCGCCGCCGATACCACCCGAAGCCCCGGTCACCAGCGCTTTTTTTCCATTCAGATCAAACATTTCTTGTCCTTTCTTCCGGCTATGGGGCCACGCCCCGCCGGTGCCTCTTCGTTCAGCCGTTCAGCGACGCAACGGCCTTGGCCACGTCTTCGGGGGTGCCAACCGCAGTGCAGGCGATCGAGCGATCAATGCGCCGGATCATGCCCGACAGGGCCTTGCCCGCGCCGATTTCCCAAACGGCATCCACACCGTCAGCGGCCATGAACATCACGCTTTCCCGCCAGCGGACCGAGCCTGTGACCTGGTTCACCAGCAACGAACGCAGAGTTGCCGGATCGGTGATCGATTCCGCCACCACATTGGCCACAACCGGCACAACCGGGCGTTCGATATGCACCGCGTTCAGCGCCTCGGCCATCACGGCGGCGGCGGGCTCCATCAAGGCGCAATGGAACGGAGCGCTGACGGGCAGCAAAACCGCGCGTTTGGCGCCCTTTTCCTTGGCGATCTCGACCGCGCGTTCAACGGCATCTTTGTGACCGGACACGACGACCTGCGCCGGATCATTGTCATTCGCCGCCTGACAGACCTCGCCCTTGGCGGCCTCTTCGGCGACAGCACGGGCGGTTTCGAAATCCAGACCCAGCAGAGCCGCCATGGCGCCCTCGCCCACTGGCACGGCCTCTTGCATGGCTTTACCACGCGTACGCAGCAGGCGCGCGGCGTCGGAAATGGTCAAGGACCCGGCAGCCGCCAGCGCGGAATACTCGCCCAAGGAATGCCCGGCCACGTGGCTGGCAACATCTTTCAGCACCAGTCCTTCGGCTTCGAGCGCGCGCAGCGCCGCCAACGAGGTCGCCATCAGCGCCGGTTGCGCATTCTGCGTCAGCGTCAGCTGGTCTTGCTCGCCTTCCCAAATCAACTGGCTGAGCTTCTCGCCCAGGGCTTCGTCCACCTCGTCAAATACGGCTTTGGCGGCCGGGTATGCGTCGGCCAGCGCCTTGCCCATGCCGATAGTCTGTGCCCCCTGACCGGGAAAAACGAAAGCTGTGGTCATGGTCGTCCTCGTCCCAATTATGATTTCTGATGATGTATCCGCACCGGTGCGTGACCACAAGTAAAACAGGGCGCAATCAGACAGACTTCGACATCGCAGAGCCCATGTGCAAAGCTGCACAGGCTGACATCGTGTAATGCGCATGCCGGTCCGCTATACCGCTTTGTATCCCTTATTCATGTTTCAGGTGCCCGAATGACCGCTCGCAACACTTTTAATAGCTATGGCCGCATCTCCCGCCTTCTGCATTGGATCACCGCGCTGCTGATCCTGCTGATGATTCCCCTTGGATTTGTCGCCACGAATATGGCCCATGCTATCAATGCGCCCGGTGCCGCCCCCAGTGACGCTGAAATGGCGCGCGTAATCACCCTGTTTTCGATCCATAAAACCATCGGGGTGGCTCTGTTTTTTCTGGCGCTGATCCGCCTTGTCTGGATGTTGTCAGGTCCCAAACCCGTACCGCTGCACCCCGAGCGCAAGCTGGAAACCTTCGCGGCCGAGCTGGTCCACTACGCTCTTTACGGAGCGCTGGTGCTGGTGCCACTGACCGGCTGGCTGCACCATGCCTCGGCCACCGGGTTTGCGCCGATTTGGTGGCCCCTTGGTCAGACCCTGCCGTTTGTACCTCAGGACGCTGAGCTGTCGCGAATCTTCTCGACGCTGCATTTCCTGGCCGTGGTGATTCTGGTCGGGTCGCTGTTCCTGCACATCGCGGGCGCGGTGAAACATCAGGTGATCGACAAGGACAGCACTCTCTATCGTATGGCGCGCGGCACCGCCGCCGGGCAACCGGGTTCACATGCCACCGCCCTTCCCGCGATTGCGGCGGCCTTTGTCTGGGTGCTGGTGCCGGTGGGCGCAGCCTCGATCGGGTGGTTCGGCCCGGGCGCGCAAACCGGCCCCAAGCTCGAGCAAGTGGCCAGTGATTGGCAGGTTCAGGACGGCAGTCTGGGAATTTCGATCGTGCAAATGGGCAGCGCCGTCCAGGGCGAGTTCGCCGATTGGACCGCTCAGATAAGCTATGCCGACGATCCAAGCACCGAGAAAAACGGCGAGGTCAACGTGACCATCTCGATCTCGTCCCTGACGCTGGGGTCAGTCACGCAACAGGCGATGGGTCCCGATTATTTTGACGCGACCCAATTCGCCACGGCCACCTTCCAGGCCGACCTTCTGCGCACGGACACCGGGTTGGTGGCGGATGGCACGCTGACCATCAAGGACATCGCGATGCCGCTTCGCCTGCCGTTTACGCTTAAGATTGAGGGCAACGCCGCAACAGCGCAGGGCAGCGCTCAGGTCAACCGGATGGATTTCGGGATCGGCCAATCGGTGACCGAGACCGGCACACTGGCCTTTGAAGTCGCAATCGACTTTGCACTGACCGCAACGCGCCCTTAAGTCCGCCCCCACAACACAAAAAGGCCGCCGAGGGTATCGGCGGCCTTCCTGCATTCTAAGATCCTAAGATCACTCGGCTTTCATCGCCTCGACCGAGATCATCACCGACACTTCGTCGCCGACATAGGGGGCGAATTTGCCCAGGCCATAGTCCGAGCGCACCAGGGTGGTCGTGGCGTCGAAACCGGCCCAGGGCTTGCCCGCCATCGGGTGATCACCGGCTTGGTTCAGCTTGGCGTCCAGAACGACGCTTTTGGTGACGCCGTTCAGGGTCAGGTCACCCGTGATCAGCGCGGTTTTTTCGCCGGTGACTTCGATGCCGGTCGAGCTGAACGAGACCATCTCGTCATCCGCTGCGTCGAAGAAATCAGGCGACATAAAGTGGCCAAAGCGCTTTTCCCAACCGGTCAGCATGGATTTCACGGGCATCGAAACGCTGACGCTCGACGCGGCGGGGTTTTCCATGTCGAACATGATGTCGCCCTCGAACCCCGAGAACATGCCATAGGTGGTCGAATAGCCCAGGTGGTTGTACGAGAACACGATCTGGCTGTGGCTGGCATCCAGAACGTATTTGTCGGCGGCGGTGGCGGCACCGGCGCTCAGGATTGCAGCGGCCAGACCGGCGGCGAAGATCGAGTTTTTCATGAGGGGCTCCTGTTTTCAAATCGCGATGAAATTGTGGGGTCAAACATCGCTATCCATCATCACAATGCAATTCAGAATAACACCACAAAAATTGTGCGCGAATGCACAGAACCCGGGATCACATTTACGTGAATGCGCGTTTTCGCAAAGTAGAGAGCGCCTCAAGCGTGCGCGAATCCAACCGATCCGCGATGGGCAGTCGCAGGGCATCGCGTCCTCCGGCCCCGCGCGCCTGCACCGTGTCGCCATCAACAATCAGTTCGTCCAGACCGTATTTCGCCTGTGTCCGTGCGATGCCGTCCTGCCCGCGCAGCACATGGGTCAGTTGGTGATTTACGATATCCAGGTGGAATTCCTCGTCAAATTGCGGACGACCGGCGCCCCACAGACCAATCGCGATCCCCAGGAACAGGAACGACACCACCATTCGAACCAGGGCCTCGGCGCCATCCTCGGTTGCCCCGGGCACCAGCCAAAGCCCAAACGCCGACAGGCCCAGTACAATGCTGAAAAACTTGGTGGTTTGCTGCATGATATCGCGCGCATCCGAATGGGGCGCGTGCATCGAGGCAAATTCCGGGCTGAGTTTGGTCATCTGGCAGACATCCCTGGCAACTGTTGATATCCCCAGAATGCCCCGTAAAAAGGGGCAAGAGTTGGGCGAAGGTTTGGGAATTTTTCATCCTTTTCAGATCGGGCACCAGCGGGGTTGCGAAATGGGTCAATCCGTCGTATACGCGCGCTTCCTTCCGCAGTTTTTCTTGAACCGCGCAGTCTCTCGTGGATGGGTCGCGGAAGGTCAGACCCTCCTATGAAATGCGCCTGAAAATGAATGGAGTGCACATGCCGCTTTACGAGCATGTTTTCATCTCGCGCCAGGATCTGTCCAACGCGCAAGCTGAAGGTCTCATCGAACATTTTGGTACCGTACTGGCGGACAACGGCGGCAAGCTGGTTGATTCCGAGTACTGGGGCGTCAAAACGATGGCCTATAAGATCAACAAAAACCGCAAGGGCCACTATGCCTTCCTGAAAACCGACGCACCTGTGCCGGCGATCGAGGAAATGGAACGCCTGATGCGCCTGCATGATGACGTGATGCGCGTTCTGACCATCAAGGTCGACGAGCACGCCGAAGGCCCCTCGGTCCAGATGCAGAAACGTGACGAGCGCGACGACCGTCGCCGTCGCAACTGATCGCTTGAACAAAGGACGCTAAACCATGGCTGCAAAACCGTTTTTCCGCCGCCGCAAGGTCTGCCCCTTCTCGGGCGACAATGCACCCAAGATCGACTACAAAGACACGAAACTGCTGCAACGCTACATCTCTGAGCGTGGCAAAATCGTGCCTTCGCGTATCACCGCCGTTTCGGCCAAGAAACAACGCGAGCTGGCCCGTGCCATCAAACGCGCCCGTTTTCTGGCCCTGCTGCCCTACGCCGTGAAGTAAGGAGAAAGCACAATGCAAGTTATCCTTCTGGAACGCGTGGCCAAACTGGGCCAAATGGGCGATGTGGTCGATGTTAAACCCGGCTACGCCCGCAACTTCCTGCTGCCGCAGGGCAAGGCTCTGACCGCGTCGGACGCCAATGTTGCATCGTTTGAAGCGCAGAAAGCTCAGCTGGAAGCGCGCAACCTGGAAACCAAGAAAGAAGCAGACGCCCTGGCCGAAAAGCTGGGCGGCGAGCAGTTCATCGTGATTCGCTCGGCTTCTGATGGTGGCAACCTGTACGGTTCCGTCAGCAACCGCGACGTGGCCGAGGCAGCAACCGCCGAAGGTTTCACCGTTGACCGCAAACAGGTCGTGATCGAACTGCCGATCAAAGCCCTGGGCGTTCACGCCGTAACCGTCGTTCTGCACCCCGAGGTTTCGACCGAAATCGAAATCAACGTGGCACGCTCGCAAGAAGAAGCCGAGCTGCAGGCCGAAGGTAAGTCGATTCAGGAACTGGCCGCCGAAGAAGAGGCCGCCGCCGAGTTCGAAATCTCGGAACTGTTCGACGATATCGGCAGCGCCGCATCGGACGACGAAGACCTGGCCCCCGAGGCCGAAGAGGTTGCTTCGGACGACGAAGAGTAAGCGTTTTCACATTGTTGAAAACCGGAACCGCGCAGGCCCACCCTGCGCGGTTTCTTTTTGTCCGAAAACGCGGGGCTAGCCCCCGAAGTTTTCCCCCACGGGCAGAGGGTTCATCCGGATCAGCCGGGAATCGATGACCGCCGCCTGACGATGCACCATGGCCTCGCGGTATTCGGGGTCCTTGATCATGCTGACAAAAGCGTCGGTGTTGGGATACTCAGCGATAAAACACAGATCCCAGTCGCGCTCTGACGGCCCGATCAGCATCAACTCCATCGCACCGCGCCAGACGATCCGCCCACCCAGCCGTTCCAGCACTTTCTGGCTGCCCGTACCATAGGCCGCATAAGCCTCGGCGCCGGTGGCTTGGCGTCCGTCCGGATATTCCGCCTGATCGCGCAGTTTAACCAGGTTCAGCATGTGGATGGGCCCCGCACGGTCGATGCCGCGGAAGGCGGCGAATTTCTCTTTGTCGAAACCGATATAGCTCATGATGTCCTCCCTTTGCCCCGATCCTGAGCGCCCAGCCCCCTTTGCGTCAACCACGCCCCCGCGTCAGAAACGCAAAAGGCCACCCTGCAGGGTGGCCTTCGCTAAGCAATATCGGGAAAGACTTATTCGTCTTCCAGGGCCTCAACAGCCTTTTGCAGATCGTCCTTCGAGACCTCTTTCTCGGTCACTTTGGCCTGTTCGACCACGTGATCGACAACTTTGTCTTCGAACAGCGGCGCGCGCAGCTGCTGCTGCATCTGAGCGTTTTGCTGAATGAATTCAAAGAACTGGCGCTCTTGACCCGGGTACTGACGTGCCTGGTTCATGATCGCTTGGGTCATCTCGGCGTCGGTCACTTCGACTTCGGCTTTCTGACCGATTTCGGCCAGCAGCAGACCCAAACGCACGCGGCGCTCGGCCAGAGTGTTGTGCTCGTCGGTGGCTTCGATCTCGGGGTGGTCGTGGCCCTGAACGTCAGGGTTTTCCTCGTGCCACAGCTGATGCGCGATCTGTTTGGCCTCGGCCTCGACCAGCGACGGGGGCAGTTCGAAGGACACTTTGCCGTCCAGCTGATCCAGCAGCGCGCGCTTCATCACAGCGCGGGCGGCCCCAACGTATTCGGCTTCCAGACGCTCGGCGACTTGGCCTTTCAGCGCGGCCAGATCTTCGGCACCGAATTTCTGAGCCAGCTCGTCGTTGATCTCGGCGGCGGTGGGCTCGTTCACGGCTTTGATGGTGCAGGTGAACACAGCGTCTTTGCCAGCCAGGTTCTCGGCGCCATACTCTTCGGGGAAGGTTACGTTGACCTCAACCTCTTCGCCTTCCTTGGCGCCGACCAGCTGCTCTTCGAAACCGGGGATGAAGCTGTTCGAGCCCAGAACCAGCGGGTAATCTTCGGCCGAGCCACCTTCAAACGCTTCGCCGTCAACCTTGCCGACGAAATCCATCTCGATCTGGTCGCCGTCCTTGGCTTTCGAACCCTTGCGGCGCTTTTTGAAATCCTGAGCGGTTTCGGCCAGCGAGGCGATGGCTTCGTCGATATCCGCGTCTGCGGCTTTGGCGACCATGCGCTCCAGCTCGATGCCAGAGAAATCGACCTCGGGGATTTCGGGCAGAGCTTCGTAGGACATGGTGACCTTGACGTCGTCGCCTTCTTTCCAGTCTTCGCCGTCAACCATGGTGACCTGCGGCTGCAGCGCGGGGCGGTCGCCGCTGTCTTCGAAGTGCTGGTTCATCGCACCGTCGATGGTTTCCTGCATGGCTTCGCCCAGCAGACGCTGGCCGAATTGCTTGCGCAGCAGCGCCATCGGAACCTTACCCTTGCGGAAGCCTTTCATTTCGACTTCGGGCTGGGCTTCGGTCAGTTTCTCGGTGACTTTCGCGTCCAGTTCGGCCGCTGTCACGGTGATCTCGTAACCGCGCTTCAGGCCTTCGTTCAGGGTCTCGGTGACCTGCATGTGTCTTTTCCTTTTTCGGTATCGTCTGGGCAGCCTTTTTCGGGCGCCGAAATCTCGCCGTGTTCTAAGGGTGGAACGTCACGGGCGCAAGCGTGAATCCATCACGTTTCAGGGGCAAAAGCGGCTCTGCGCCGCAGCATTATCCCCCAACCGTCACGAAGGGCGCCCAGGCCGCAGGATGAGACCAGCCCGAACGCGCCGGATTGGCGATCATGTCCAGGATGGAATGGCGCAGCGCGCGCGCACCTGTCGGGTCATCTCCAACCAGGGATTTGGCGCGAAACATGCCCGTGGTCAGCGCCACAGTGGGGTCCGATTGCACCGACCAATGCGATACCAACAGCCGCCGCGCCCCCGCATAAAAGAACGCGCGCGCCAGACCTGACAGGCCCTCGGCCTCGCCACCCCCGGCCCCAACCGCTGTATTGCAGGCCGACAGCAGGACCCAATCCGCGTTCAGACGCAGCTGCGCGATTTCGCTGGCTGTCAGCAGCCCGTCTTCGTCTGCACTGCCCCGATCCGGGGGCGTCAACACCAGCGCAGGCTCGGCGATCCCGTCAAGTTCGCCCCCCATCAGCCCATGCGTGGCAAAAGCCAGCACCTGCGCCTCGGCCAGGGCCCCGGATTTCAGCACGGGCTCTCGAGCGGCGTCCCGCAGATACAAGCGCCCTGCCCCTGCAGCGATCAGCCGGTTCAGCTCTTGCAGCTCGCGTTCGGTTTCCGGCAACGGGGCCAGCGCCGCCAGGGCACCGGCGTCGCTCAGAACATCGCGTGTATCGGCAGCGCTATGCCCCCCCAATACGGGGTCACCGACACCAACAAACGGCACCGAGGGCACCTGTATCGGTTTGGCCTGCCGCAATGCCCGCAAGCTGGCCGGCACGGGCAAAGTGGCAAAGCTGAACTGCTTGATCGCCCAGGGCTGAGCCGCATGATCAGACGCGCTGCGTGCCGTGGGTGCGTCGGTCAACAACATGGAGAACGGCAGCGATTGCAGCGCCCCGTCTGGAACCAGAAACACCGTGGCCTCGGGGGGTAGATAGGGGGCCAGCGGCCCCAGGGTTTGTTGCCAAACCGCATGGGCCACGTCCAAATCAAACTGGCGGGCCTTGGCGCGCTTGTTCAACGCCACCCCCGAGCGCGCGGCCTCGGTTGGATCCAGTGCCAGACGCAGCTTGCTCACCCGGGACTCTAACCAATCGCGGGTGACGCCCGAGCGATGCCAGCCCACATATTCCGGCGTCACCAGAAAGGTATAAAGCCCCTCTTCGCGCGCCAGCATCACCGCCATCGCTTCGCGCGGCGCCAACAGATCGCGCGCCTCGACCAAAGACAATGGATCAATCCCGCTGGCCTGACGATAGGCGGGAAATTCCGCGTCCAAGCGGGTCTCGATCTGGTCCAGTTGCGCGTCCAGCCCGGTCAGGTTTCCCATTTCCCCATCCGTGGCGATCTCTCGCTTGGCCAGGATTTCATCGCGTTCGCGCAACAGCTGGGCCAACTCGCCCGATCCCGCCGCCAAGCGAGAGGTCATCGCCGCGATTGCCCGCCCGGCCTCGGACTGGCGCGCCAGTTGCAACAGATCAAAGGCTTCGGACAACAAATCCCCTGTAACCAAACCATCAGCGGTCGAGAAAAACTCTTCGCTCTTTTTCCAGGGGAATACAAAGGTCACCGCCTGAGGTTCCGGGACCCGCCCATATTCGGCCTTGACCCAGCGCAGCGGTGGATCTTTTTCCAGCTGGGTATAGTTGGCCTCGAATGCCAATTCGAACAGCTGGGCAAAGCGCGCCTGTTGCTGGCGTGCAGATCGGCCCAACCGCGCCGGGACATTTTCGACCAGATGGCGGGCAGCCTGGGCACCAGCCAAGGCAATGCTTTGCTTTTCCCAATAGCTGAACGTCCCGGTGCGGGCTCGCCCGGCCTGCGCCTCGGCCGTGACGCGACTGGAATTGACGTTGTTCAGCCAAACCGAGGTATACAGCGTCAGCGCCTGATCCGGCTTGCCCAGCCGTTCCAATGCCAGCGCCGCCTTTAGACGTATCCGGGTGACGACGCGTCGGGCCAGCGCATCCTGAGGAAAGCTGTCATAATCAAACAGCGACATATCCAGCTGCGCGACCCAGTCATGCCCGTGCATCGACGTTTCCGTCAGATAGGTCAGCACCACATCCACCCAGTGCAAAAACCAGATCATCTGAGCCGGATTGGTCTTATCCAGCTGCTCGGCCCGCGACACGAGGTTTTTCACTAGCGTTTCGCTTTGGGCCAAATCGATCGATGTTTGCCCGGATAAAATCGGAGCCAGCGCCTGTATGGACTCCATCAAGAAAAGCTCGATCGGCGCGCCACCGGTTGCCTCTAATCCCGACAAAGAAGCCTCTGCGCGCCGCCCAGCAATGTCGTAATCCCCCAGTTGCCAGTCGATCAACGCAACATTGCGCAAGATATCAGGGGCGACCTGCCCAGCCCCGTCAAGCAGCTTGAGATAGGCATCGCGCGCGCGAAACAGATCCCCGGCCACATCACGCATCCGTGGCAGGTAATAGTCCAACCAAGCCCCGCTTTGCCCGGCCTCCCCAAGCACGCGCAGCGCCTCGCGGGCCTGCCCCAAAGCCTGCTCAAGGTCCCCGGCAAACAGATCCGAGCGCACCCTGGCTGACACGGCTTCCAGCTGAACTTTGGCCACGCGCTCGGGTGTGAAATTCTTGGCAAAACTCCCCATTTGCATATAGTCAGCCGCCAGACTGAACGATGTTCCCGCTGACAAATACGCACCAATCCTCAGATACAAATATCCTTGTACTTCAAACATTTGCGGCAAGTTCTTAACGATTTCACCATCCTGAAAGGATTGCTCGATCAGAGCCAGAGCCCCCGCTGTATCCCCGGATCCGCCCACGAAATACACCGCATTCAGATAGATATCAGACAGCATCCATTTGTCGGTTCGCCCCTCATCCTGAAAGGCCTGTAACAACGCGCGCATCCGATCAGCTGCACCCTGAATATCGCCCGATTGCGCTTGTTTTTGGGCCTCGCCTATCTCGTGATAATAGAAAGTCTGCGCAGCACCTGACCGCGGCAGCGCAAGCACCAGCAGCAAAGCCAGAAGCCAAAAAAACGCAGCAATGTTCTTGGGGTTGAGGCGCATCTGAGTATGAAACGCCACGCGCCAAGGTATTGCAATGATTTGTTCACGCCGGTCCCTACAGGACGCTGCTCGTATCCTCGGTTAACGCGCGGCGGGATGGCGCGACAGCACCCCGGCCAGCGCCAGCCCCGTCACCGCATGCCAAATCCCCCAAAAGGCGGCTGCGACGGCCATACCGCCCATGCCTCCGAAAAAGCCAAAGATCAGCACCAGCCCAAGCCCTGAATTCTGGATGCCCGTCTCGATCATGATGGCGCGGCGATCAAATGGTGACAGGCGCATCGCCCCCGCCGTGGCATATCCCGCGCCCAAGGCCAGCGCGTTGTGCAGCATCACCAACAGCGCCACAGACCCGGCAAAATCCTGGAACAAGGTCCAGTTGGCCGCCAGGGCGATCACGATAAAGGCCACGAAAATCCCCATCGACAAATATTGCAGCGGCGTCCTTAGCCGTTTCGTCAGATCAGGGCGTTTCATGTTCAGCAACACGCCCAGGCACAGCGGCAGCACCAGCATCACCCCCACCGTGATCATCACCGATACCGGATCAATCGAGGTCGCGCGCAGGATCTCGCGCGTGGGGGCATACAGGCTGCCCCAAAAGGCAATATTGAACGGCGTCAGCAGGATGGACCCGATGGTGGTAAAGGCCGTCATCGACACGGACAGCGCGGCGTTCCCCCCTGCCCTGTGCGTGATGAAGTTGGAAATATTCCCGCCCGGACAGGCCGCCACCAACATCAGCCCCAGTGCGATCGAGGGCGGAGGCGTCGTGATCAGGATCATGCAGAACGTCACCACAGGCAGCACCAAGAATTGCGACACCAGCCCGGTCAGCAGCGATTTTGGATTGCGCACCAGTTTCTGAAAATCCGATGGCTTCAGATCAATCGCGATGGAAAACATCACCACGGCCAGAACCGCGTTCAGGATTTGCAGGCTGGTGGGCGAGAAATTCAGCAGCACCTCGTCAATGCCGGCGGTGGCCTGATTGGTCATCCTGCTCTCCTTATGGGTGGCCATGTTGGCTTGGGTTCCCGAGTAGTGACCGGAAAAAACCGTTCAGGCAAGGTAGATTACCAAGGGTGCACCTGCCTTTATACCGTGCTAGCGTGGCTGAAAGACCACCCCAGGGACCTCGCGACGCCATGGCCAGACAAAGCAAAGACACCCCCATGGACGAGCTGTTGCGCGCGCGGTTGCGTGTGCATGAGGGCGCGGATTTTCGGATCAAGGCCTTGCGGATGCTGATGTCCTCGGTGGATGTCGTGGCCCGCACCACCAGCGGCGCGCCGTTTTTTGCCCTACGCGAGGCCGAGCAGGTTTTGATCGCCTTGGGCGATCGCACCGGCCCCGAGCTGATCCGCGCTGTCATGGCCATGAAGGGCGGCACCACGATCACGCCGCACGGGTTGGCACATGTGCCCGCCAAGGGGGCTGTTGTGATCGGATCGACCCACCCGATTGGCACCTTTGATTTTCTAGCCCATGCGGGGGCGCTGTTGGATCATCGCCCCGACATGAAAGTCGTCGCCAACCGCGAGGCCGAGCGTTTCCTGGGCGCCGACCGGATCATCGCAGTGGATTTCGATCGCAAAGACAAGGTCCTGAGCGCCCGCCAGACCCGCGCCGGGATGCAAGCGCATCTCCAGAATGGCGGGGCCCTTTTGGTGTTTGGATCCGGGCGGGTGCCGCGCATGACGGATGGCCTGTTGGTGGAACCGGAATGGCGCACGGGCATCACCCGCATGTCCGCCGCGTGCGACGCTCCGATCGTGCCGGCCTCGGCGGATATGCGGAACTCGCGTCACTACTATCGCACCCGCGATATCGCGCGCCTCCTCAGCGGTGGAAATGACGATTTCGGGCGCACTGTGGCCTCGTTGCGCTATGTGTCGGAACTGCTGGCCAAGCTTGGCGGGCACTATCACGTCCATTATGGCGCGCCCGTCGCCCCCGGCACCGCGCCCGAGACCCTGAAAACCCTGGCCGAAACCCTGGTTCCGGGGCTGTATCACCCTGCCTGAGGCCCCTTTCCCCCGCTACACGCAAACTCCGCCCCTGATGACAGGTGCGGTGCAGCCGATGGCTCAAGAAAAATGCGGCCCGCGGAAAGGGAAGCGGGCCGCCAGCGCGCTTAGTTGCGCGCGATACGATACCCGTTATCTTTCAGGCATCGGATCGAGTATCCACGCTTGCGAACGTTTTTGTCATAGAAGGTGATCTCGCACCGCTTGGGCAGGTCCTGAGTGTATCCATAATTCTTGTGCAGGCAGCGATTGTCCATATAGCGCTGTTTGCCGTCCGGGGTCCAAAAGCTGTTGCGACATTGACCGGGCAATGTGTAGCGATGGGTGCGGCTGTCGCGTGCAGGGCGCGGATCATAGCGACGATCATGTGGCCCGCGATAGCCTCCGTGACCGTGACCAGGGCGCACATGGATTTCACGTGTGGTGCTGGCGCTGCTATCCTTATCCAGGGCTTTGCCGATGATCACCAGCGCAGTGGCCCCCGCCAGGAAACGGAACAGATCCTCGTTATCTGCTTTTGCGGGCGCAGCTGTCAGACCGGTCACGGCGATCGAGACTGCCAGGATCGAGGCGATGAATTTGCGGGACATGAGGTATCCTCTCGGTTGGGTTCATATGTCTGGCCCGATCGCGATTCGAGGCGTTGGGCGGTGTGACACCAACCTGGCTCTTGGCGGTGAAATCGCTCAATAACACCCCCCTGATATCGGATATCAAACGCCGCAAACCCCTTTGGTTATTGAATAACGCACGACATGCGCGCATTGTCGTAGGCATGAGAAAACTGCTTGCCATAACGCTTGTGTCCCTGTTGCTGACACCCGTTTCGCCCGCCCTCGCGAATGAGAATTGTTTCGCCGACTACAAGGCCAAACAGGACAATCCCTTGCGTCTGCACTACGGTGTGATCCAGTTGGATGGCGCCTGTGATGCTGGATCCGCCCGCGCCGAAGTGGCCGCGCGTCTGGACCGCCAGGGATGGGTGTTGCTGAATGTTCTGTCGGTTTTCGGGCAGGATGGACTGAACGAAAGGAAAGCAAGTGCCGGGCAGTATTTCCTCGCCTTCTGAGATCCGACGCTCGGGCAATCGCCTGGTGGTATTCGGCATCGCCTGTATCGTGGCCATCCTGTTGGTGGCGGCGGTTGTCCTGTTCCTGACCCTGCCCGATGCGAATGCGTTTAACGCGCGGGTCGAACGGATATTCATCGAAAATGATCTGCTGACCGGGCCATCTGAAATCAAACTGCTGGAAATCCTGGCCCAGTCCGGAACGGCCTTTTCGGACACGCTGGCCAGCTATCGCGTGGTGATTTTCGTGCTGCTGGTCTTTGCCACCGGGATGCTGATCGCGGCGCTGGTGTTTCTGGTTGCCTTGGTGTCCATGAACCGGCGCATGGCGCAGATCGAGCAGGCCGGGATTCAGGTGTCCTCGTTGCTGATCTCGAGGGATGAAAACACTGTCTATCTGAACAATATGGGCTTTAAGCTGACCGGCGCCGCGATGGAGACCCTGTCGGTTCTGGCCGAGGCCCGCATGGACGAAGACGTTCTGTCAGGCGCGGAAATCGAGGCGATGATCTCGGGTCGTCTGGCCACCGATTGTGACGAAAGCGCCGGGGCAACCCGCATCAAGCGCCTGCGTGATACGCTGGGCAATCAGATGGTTTCGGAACTGCTGGTGAAAAACATCGCGCGCAAGGGCTATATGCTGTCGGTCGATAAATCCGTGATCAAGATGCTCTAGTCCGCCCAACCCGGCGCAAAGGCAATGTCCTGACATCCAGCAAACCGCGCGACTCGCTCTAGTTCAGCGATCAGGCGCCCCCTGCGCCCTTTGCCAAAACGCACCCCTTGTTCGGGCCACAGCCGCGTGACGTTCAGCGTCGCGCCCTCTTTGCGCCGATCTGCTTTCATATCAAGGCGCCCGACCAGCCGGGCCCCTTCCAGTAAGGGAAAAACATAATAGCCATATTGGCGCTTGGCTGCGGGGACGAAAATCTCGATCCGGTAAGAAAAACCAAACAGCCGCTCGGCCCGGGTCCGATCGCGCAAGGCCGGATCAAAGGGGCTGAGCACACGGATGCGGCCCGGAGGTTCGGGCGGCGTTGCGTCGGGCAAGTGCAAAGATGCCAAGGACCGTCGCAACCGGCCGTCCACGCCCTGGATATCCACCTCGATCACCCGGCCATCCGACAATGCAGCCTGCGCCCAGTCGCGTGCCTGTGCGGGCGAAACCATATCCCAAAACGCCGCCAGTTCACCCGGCGTGGCAAACCCCAAACGATCCAGCGCACCCGAGCACGCCCACTCCACCGTGTCGCACTCGGGATCGCACAGGGCGTCGGCGGGCAAGACCCGCGTGCTCAGATCATAGAACTTGCGAAAATTGACCCGCCGATCCACCGCCAAACGTCCCGAGCGCCACAAATATTCCAGCGCGGTTTTTTCCGGGTGCCAATCCCACCATCCGTCACTTTTGCGCCCCGCGCCCGAGGCCAGATCCGCCGAACAGACCGGGCCGCGCTCGCGCACCTGCCCAAGCACCGTTTCCAGCAGATGTTCGAATTCGTGGCGCTGCCATCTCTTGTAGAGCCGGCGCAAGCGGTCAGCATCCCCCGCGCATTTCAGCCGCCAGTGGGGGCGAAATTCGGTCGGGATAACGGCCGCATCATGAGTTCAATGTTCGAAAATCGCGCGATCGCGCTCCAGCAGCAGCTCCAGATTGCGCGGCCGATAGGACGGACGGCGCGAAAACAGGATCAGATCATGGGCGCGGGCCACGGTGTTGATGCTGTCCAGCTGCACGAATCCCAGCCGCCGGATAACCGAGAGCAAATCCGCACCACGCCCGTTTCCGGGCTCGAGCCCCGAGAGCAAGTGTTTCTGTAAAAAGACCCGCCGCGCCAAAGCGTTGGGCAAAACCGGGACAGCCATTACCCGTCGCGCAGCGTGTCCCCGCGCGAGATCACGGGCTCCAGTTCGACACGGTTGGGGCTGTCACCGGTGCCCTCGATCCGTTCCAGGATGATCTGGGCGGCTTTTTCCCCGATTTCAGCACGGCAAGCGTCCATCGTGGCCAGCTTCTTGGGCAAACCCTGCAACAATTCCACGCCATTGAAACCCGCCAGGCCAATCTGGCCGGGAACGTCATAGCCCTTTTCGGTCAGATACAACAATCCGCCCGCGCCAATCAGGTCATTCGAATAGTACAGGAAATCCAGATCAGGGTTGCGCGCCAGCATCGCCTCGGTCATCTCGCGCCCTTTGGCCAGCGCGGACCCGCCCGAGTAGAAATCCTGATCGACCACTTCGACACCGCCCTTGGCCAACGCCTGGGTGAAGCCTTCGAAGCGTTTGCGTGCGCGGTGATCCATCAGCATTTTCGTGCCCATGAACCCGATACGCTTATAGCCCGCGGCGACGATCGCCTCGCCAAATTGCTGCCCCGCGCGACGGTGCGAAATCCCTACGCAGGTGTCCACGGGTTCGCCATCAACATCCATGATCTCGATCACCGGGATGCCAGCCGCGCGCATCATCGCCCGCGCCGCATCGGAATGTTCCAACCCCGCAATGATCACCCCAGAAGGACGCCATGACAGCATCTCGTACAGAACTTTTTCTTCTTTTTCAGGGCTGTAATCGGTGACGCCGACAACGGGTTGCAACCCGGTGTCTTCCAGCGTGCGACTGATTCCGGCCATCACTTCGGAAAACACCATGTTGGACAAGGACGGGATGATCACGGCCACCAGGTTCACCCGCTGGCTGGCCAAGGCCCCCGCGATCTTGTTGGGCACATAGCCCAGTTGCTTGGCTGCTTGTTGAACCTTTTCGCGCGTCGCCTGGCTGACATCTGATCTGTTTCGCAGCACGCGGCTTACGGTCATTTCGGACACGCCCGAAGCTTCGGAAACGTCACGGAGTGTCAGCGGTCGGTGATCAGCTCGGCTCAAATTCACAAAATCCTTTAATTGGTTTCTCCAATTGTTAGCGCGAACTCCACCACTTGTTCAAGAGAGTGCATCAAGCTATGACGCAAGAACGCGGCCCCGTGGCTCAACTGGATAGAGCAGCCCCCTCCTAAGGGGCAGGTTGCAGGTTCGAATCCTGCCGGGGTCGCCAATTAGCTAATTCCACGATTTTTCCTCATATTTTACAGTGTGTTACGCGGATGCGTCCCGCTTTTGGGTGGGTGTGTCCCATTTTTAGGCTACTCCTACCAGCAACTTGACCATTCGCTCACGATCAGCAGCGCGCGTGTAACGCTCTACCTCAGAAAGGCTCATATGCCCAGCCATCGCCGCAATCTGGTGTGTGGTCGCGTCATTTTCTGCCCAGTAAATGCAGAAAGCCTTGCGAAGGCCATGAAGGCGAGAAGCTATGCCAGCTTCGCGTGCTGCGTCGCCGAACTCATTTCCTAGACTTGTCGCCTTAAAGGGCTTACCGGCATTGGTAAGAATAAAGGCGGGAGCAATATCTGGGGTCCGATTTATAGCGGCTCGAAGTTCAGCCGTAAGCGGCACACGCGCAACGATACCACTTTTCTGGCGCTCATAAACTAACAGGTCGCCTTTAATGTTCTTTCGGCCTAGCTTGGCGAGGTCAGTTCGAGCCGCACCAGTGTATAAGCCCAAATCAAAAATCAAGCGTTCCCGCGTGCCTACTGGCCAGCACTTTTGGAAGGCTGCAATGTCTTCAGCGTCGGCGACAGGAAAGCCTTTAATCTTGGGTTTATCTAACTCGATCCCGACTAGCGGATTTTTTCGGATGAAGCCCAGGCGACGGAGGTGCTCAAAGACCGGCTTGAGCGCCTTGTACTCATTGACCGCGCCGTGTCCGCCCTTGGTATACAGGGCGCGTTCAACGACTTCGCCTGTGATCGTCTTGACCGGGCGCGCACCTTGCGTCTTTCGGTAACGCGCAAAGATCGCAGAGCGAGCCGCGCGTGTACCCTCTGCATATTTCGCCCAATCGGTATTACCTGAGATGTATAAGTCAAGGGCCCATGCAAATGTTCCCGTCTCTGGGGTCTCGGTATCCGGTGGCATTTCCTGCCAACGCGCGTGTTCGGCCGCCCACGCGGCCAAGACCTTCGGGTCAGACGGGTGCAGTCCATGGACTCCCAGAGACCGTTCAGCATCGCCGCGACGATATGTGTGAAACCAACGCCCTCGGCGCAATTTAGAACGTAGATAAGGCAGTTTTTTTCATGCCGCATCTCCTGAGAAGGGCTGGCCTTCCCACTTATGGTTTGCTTCGTCTCGATCAGGATAGTCAAAGACAACACCCTCGGGACCCACACCCTTGATACGCGCTGACCTGCCCCCCGAAATCCCCCGCACTTTAATGTAGAGTTTGCTCAACCTCTTGAAGGAGCAAACAAATGCGAAAGAGCCGTTTCACTGAAGCCCAGATCATTGGGATGATCAAAGAACAAGAAGCCGGGATTCCGACGGCGGAGGTGTGCCGCAAGCATGGCCTGAGCCAGGGCACGTTCTACAAATTCAAATCCAAGTATGGCGGCATGGAAGTGTCTGATGCGGCCAAGCTGAAGGCGATGGAGGACGAGAACGCCAAGCTTAAACGTCTGCTGGCCGATGCCATGCTGGACAACGTTGTGCTGAAGGATTTGCTGGGAAAGAGTTGACGACGCCGAATGAGCGGCGAGAGGCAGCGCTCAGGGCGATGCGGGATCATGACATCTCGCAACGCCGGGCCTGCCGACTTGTCGGTGTCGATCCGAAGACGGTCCGGCGTGAACGCCCGCCGGACAATCCTGAGATACGCAAGGAGATGAAGGCCGTCGCGGCCAAACGGCGTCGGTTTGGCTACCGCCGGATCGGCGTGATGCTGGAGCGCGAAGGATACGTGATGAACCACAAGAAGCTGTATCGGCTGTACACCGAGGAGAAGCTGGGCGTTCGGCGACGGCGTGGACGGAAACGGGCGCGTGGGTCTCGAACACCAATGCCAGAGGCTTTGAGGCCAGGCGAACGTTGGTCGATGGACTTCCTGTCGGACACGTTCGGGGCATCACGCCGGTTCCGCATCCTGGCCGTCAATGACGATTGCTGCCGTGAGAACCTGTGCCTGATGGCCGACACCAGCATCTCGGGTGCCCGGGTTGCGCGTGAGTTGGATGCGCTTGTGCGTATCTATGGCAAGCCTGCCAGCATTGTCAGCGATAACGGGACTGAGTTCACAAGCCGGGCAATCCTGAAATGGGCGAACGACAACGGCGTCGACTGGCACTACATTGATCCGGGCAAGCCACAGCAGAATGCCTTCATCGAGTCATTCAACGGCAGCTTGCGCGACGAATGTCTAAATGAAGAGATGTTCGAAAGTCTGGATGATGCGCGTCGAAAACTGGCGCTCTGGCGGTACGACTACAACAACGTCAGGCCGCACTCATCTCTCGGAAACAAAACGCCCGCAGAAGCGCGCCGAACGCTTGAGCAATTTGAGAGCTCCGCGTCCGGCGCGCTTGCCCAAATTGACGACCAAGACTATGAAAACCAGACCCGCAGACTCTCGTTATGAATGAGGGAGCCTCGGGGGGCAGGTCATAGCGATACGGGTTTTGTTTTTCTTTTCTTTGTTCGTAATGAGTCGGACATTTTTGTCTGACCCGTCAGCCATTTCTGGCTGACCGTCGACAGAAGAAAAGTCGGCAACCACGGCTTCGAGTGCTTCGGCAACCTGCTGCATAGCCTCAATGCCGTTCAGCTCCGTTGGGCGGCGGCGAGGCAAAATCTTGGTTGCCGCCTCGTTCGCATCAGCGTTTCCGAGCTCTCGAATTTGCCGGAAGAGGTCTTGAATGTGTTCGCGAAGCCGCTTGTGATCTTCGTTAGCCTGCATTTGGCGACTGACCAGCAAACGAAGGTACTCCGCTTGCTCGATAAGGGGAGCCAAGTTAATGCCCGCCGCGCGCTCTATAACACCATCAACACGTTCGCCGGAGCGACTTTTGCGTTCTGGGTACGTGCGCTTGATCCAACCGGATTCAACAAGTTCCGCCTCGAACCGTCCGACCTGCCGTTTTGATACTCCAAAGTTGAGGGCAAGCCGTTCTAGCGAATGCCAGATGGCGCAGATCCTGCCTTGCCGAAAGTCAGAGGGCTGGCAATTATCTATGGCAAATTCAAGGTACTTCAGTGCTCCGCGAGAAAGACCTAAGGAAGCCTTCGCCTGCTGCAACAACAGTTTCGGTCGATAGGGCGTGATGTCGTCTGGCAGTCCACTGTGCGTCAACCGAACACTCATGACACACCGCCTAGAATCGGTTTGTCGCCCTGATTGTTGGTTGCTTCTGCGCCAAGTTTTGAAATAAAGTGGCGGTGAAAGCTGCAGGCTTTTGCTTTAGATTTGATCCCGGTTTCGGTGGCCGCCGAGCCGGGATTTTTCTTAAGGGATGACTGGAAGCGGTGTCCCGGACACTGGGGTAACCCATTGTTCTCTAAAGCACCGAAAAACCTGTTTGTGTCCCGGTGGCAACGTTGATTTCGTTGAGATTTCCAGCAACTTTGAGTGTTCTGCCGGGGTCGCCATTTGTGTATGTCGCCAGTCTGTTCATCGGCCCTGGACACGCTGATCCTGTCCGGACCGAAACTGTGTCAGCCGACGATCTGCACCTTTTGCCGGATCGAGCCGAACAGGTCCTGGCCGTCCAGACCGGCAACGCGCATTTCCACGGTGCTGCCATGGCGCATATAGGGGGTTTCCCCCATGTCACCGGCAATCATTTCGATCGCACGACGTTCAGCGATACAGCTCGAACCGACCTCGGCAAAGCCCGAATTGGCCACAGTGCCCGAGCCCAGGATCGTACCTGCCGGCAGATTGCGGGAATAGGCGGCGTGTTCGATCAACTCGTCAAAGCCGAATTTCATCTCTTGTCCATTTGCGCGTCCGAACTGGGCACCGTCATAGGTGATGTTCAGCGGCAGGCAGACCCGCGCATTCCGCCAGGCCTGGCCCAGCTCGTCCAGGGTCACAGCGACGGGCGCGACGGCGCAGGCAGGTTTGCACTGCAACCACCCAAACCCCGTGGCCATTTCCACCGGGCCAAGCGCACGCAGGCTCCAGTCGTTGATCATAACCACCAAACGGATGTATTGCGCGGCGTCCCTGGCCTTGGTTCCCATGGGGACGGCATCCAGAATGACGCCATATTCGCCTTCGAAGTCGATACCATCCGCCACCGAAGGGAAGGTCGCGATCCCGTGCGGCGGCAGGAATTCATTCGACAGCCCCTGGTACATCAAGGGCCGCTCGTTCAGTCCAACCACCGGCATCCCCCAGGCCTGTTGCAACAACAGCGCATGGGTTTCGAAGGCCGATCCATCCAGCCATTGCCAGGCTCGGGGCAAAGGCGAGCAAGCGGCGCTTTGCTCAAAGGTCTCTCCTGCCCCGCCGTTCACGGCCTCGTACTGAGCCGCCAGCCCCGAGGCCAGAGACTCCCAGTTTTCCAACAGCTCTTGCATTGTTTCAGCGCCCGACACGGGCTGCACGCGCGCGCCATCCGCGGACACGACACAGACACGCCCATCGGGCGTTCCATTGTCAATCGTACAGAACTTCATGTTTGTGCTTCCTTGTTAAACCTGCTGCCCGTCAGTCGCGCCATTCAGGAAAACGCGCGTCGTGGTGGGTACAGCCGTGGTCAGTGTCGCGATGGCCATGCAGGCATCGCGACAGACCGAGATCAGATGTTGCAGTTTTTCGTCAGGCTCTGGGCTTTGGATCAACACGTGACAGCTGTAAGCGTCACACATCCCCTGGCCTTGCTGGCCCTGATCCGGTTCGGGGGGCAAGGTGCCATATTCCGCCCGTATTTCGACCCGCAAACTGTCGATCTGCATGGGCGCTTTTTCAAGATAGCCCTGGATATGGGTCAGCAGGCAGAACGCCACCCCCATGATCAGATAGCCCAGCGGCGAGGGCGCGCTGTCCTCCCCTCCCATACCGGTGCCTTCGTCGCAGATGACTTCCCACGAGCCATAATCGGCCCGCGGCGACAGGATAACCCCGCGTTTTTTCTGTCCCTCGCCCGGTTCTGCAACAACCTCATAGGCAAAGCGGATCGGCTCGCCCGGTCTGATCACCGGCCGGGGAAATTCGGGCATGGTGGTGACGCCAACCGGGTTGGTCGCACGGGTGACTATCTGGGCCATGACTTATCCTTTCAACACGGCAACGGGGCGGCACCAGCCGGCACTGGCCGCTTTGATTTTGACGGGGAAACAGATCACCTCGAACCCGGTCGAGGGCAGGCTTTCCAGATTTCCCAGTTTTTCCATGTGCATGTACAGATGATCCATCCCGGCACGGTGGCCTTCCCAGATCAACGAGGTGTCCCCCGTTTCGGCCACCCGTTTCGCGGTATAGACAAAGGGCGCATCCCAGCTCCAGGCGTCGGTGCCGGTGATCCTGACCCCGCGCGAAGACAGGTAATTCGTCGCCTCGCGCCCCATTCCGCAGCCCGTCGCCACATAAGATGGCGTCCCATAGGCCGCGCTGGCCGCAGTGTTGACCAGTACGATGTCCCCATCTGCGATCTCGTGACCAATGCGTTTCAGCTCGGCCTCGACATCGGCGGCGGTGGCGACATAGCCGTCCTCGAAATGACGAAAATCCAGCTTCACCCCCCTGCCCCAGCACCATTCCAGCGGGACTTCGTCGATGGTCAGCGCGCGCTTGCCACCATCCATCGTGGAATGAAAATGATAGGGCGCATCCAGATGGGTGCCGTTATGCGTGGTCAGCGACACACGTTCGTGCGCCCAGCCTTCGCCACCGGGCAACTGGTCCTGCGTCACACCAGGGAAAAAGCTCAGCATCTCTCCGACAAATTCCTGGTGATTGGTATACTCGATCTGCGGGCCCAGACCCGGCGGATCGGCATATTCGGTATTCTCCAGCGGACGAGCGAGATCAATAAGTTGCATGGGTGTCTCCGATCAGCGGCCCAGCAGGCCGGTAGCAATTGGGGGATACAGAATGACCAGCGCCAGACAGACCAGCATCATGGCCGCAAAGGGCGCCGCGCCGATAAAGATGTCTTTCAGCGCAATCTCGGGGTCATCCAGCGTGGCTTTGATGACATAGACGGATATGCCAAACGGGGGGGTCAGCAGCCCGATTTCCACGGCGATCACCGTCACGATGCCGAACCAGACCAGATCAACCCCCAACGAGGTGATCACCGGCAGCATCAGCGGCACCAGGATCAACATGATCGAGCCGCTGTCCAGGATCATCCCCATCAGGATAACGACCAGACAATACAGCAGCATCAAGCTTAGCAGATTGATATCTGCCCCGGCGACCATATTGCCAAAGCCCGCGGGCACGCCGGAAAAGGCCAGCATCCGCGAATACATCTGCGCGGCGATGATCAAAAACGAGATCGCTGCGGTGATCATCCCGGTTTCGACCAGAACGCGCCACAAGCTGGCCCAGTCCAGACGGCGCTTCACCAGTCCGATGATCAAGGCGCCAGCGGTTCCAACGGCGCCGGCCTCGACCGGGGTGAAAAAGCCCGCATAGATACCGCCCAGAACCAACGCAATCAGCCCCGCGATCGGCAGCCCCTTGCGCAGCAGCTCGGCCGGAGGAATCTCCTCGGAGTCCAAACTCAGGCTGCGCCCGACGAACCCCGGCGAGAACACGGCCATCGCCACGGTCCCGATCCCGAAAAACAACGCCAGCACCAGCCCCGGCCCCAATCCCGCCAGGAAGAGGTCTCCGATGGATTGCTCGGCCAACAGGCCATACAGGATCAACAACAGCGACGGCGGGATCAGCATCCCCAGAACCGAACTGCCTGCGACCACACCCACCGAAAAACGCGTGCCATAGCCGTGACGACGCAGCTCGGGCACGGCGATCTTGGTGAACACGGCGGCCGAGGCGATCGAGATCCCGGTGATGGCGGCAAAGATCGTGTTCGCGGCAATGGTGCCAACACCCAGACCGCCTTTGATCCGTTTGAACATGGCGTTGGCCACATCAAACGCATCGCGTCCCATGCCGGATTCCGACACGAGGAATCCCATCAGAACAAATACCGGCACAACGCCAAAGAAATAGCTGGAGATCGCGTCATTCGCCGCCAGACCCAACATCTTGGTGGCCAGCAGGGCATTGCCCTTGATCGCCCAGACTCCAACGAACGAGCACAGGATCAGTGCGATGGGCACATACAGCCCGCCCAGCACCAGACCGCCCATGGCGACCAAACTGAAAAGACCAATGGCGAAATCAGTCATGAGGGTTGCTCCGGCATCAGGCGGCGCAGGATACGCGCCAGGAATTGCAAAACCAGCAGGACACAGCCGATCAGGATCATCAGCTTCACCGGCCAGGTGGGAAAGGTGAAATTGCCAACCGAGCCGACAAAATCCGCCCGTTTGATGGATTTCAGCAGCATCGGCCAATGGGCATAAATCAGCGCACTGATCACCAGGATCCCCAAGGCGTCGAACAGCATCTCGAGCACCCTGGCCAGACCCGGCACCCGAGTGTGCAGCGTATTGATCAGCCCGTCCGACCGGGTCAGCCGCCCTGCTTTCAGTGCTTGCGGCACCTGCAGGAACACGATTGCGACGATCGAGAGAGACACCATTTCTGGGACCCCGGGCAGCGGGCTGCCCGCCACTTCGCGGCCGATGACGTCAACACAGATGATCAGCACCAGCCCGACAATCAGCATCGTGCCGACAATGTTGGCACCCTGCGTTGCCCTATCCAGGCAACGCAAAGTGAAGGACAAGCTTTTCATCAGGTTTACTCTTGGTCCCAGTTCCGCAAGGGCGTGGCCCCTCCGGCGCGCATCCGGTCCATGTAGTCCTTCATGATCGCAGTGCCGTGCTTGCCCTGCTTATCCAGACCCGCAGCCCAATCCTTGGCCGCGTTTGGCATGGTTTCCGCCCAGGCCATACGCACGCTGTCGGGGGCGTCTTTGATTTTGGCTCCGGCCTCTCCCATCTTGGTCAGGGCCAGCGAAACAAAGCCTTCAAGGTCGCTCAGATACCAATCCATCGCGGCATCGGCACCCGCATTGAAGGCCGCCTGAACCTCGGGGGACAGCCCATCCCACCAATCCTTGTTGGCGCACATCGAGCCCGCGAACTGAGCCCCCAGACCCATTTTGGTCACATAGGGCGCCACCTCGTAGAGCTTGCCCGGGAACGCCGCCGAGGCGAACACGATCACGCCGTCATACACGCCCGTCTGAAGCTCGTTATAATAGGTGGTCAGGTTGCCCTGCACGCCAACGGCCCCGGTCCCTGCCAGCCAGTTGATCGCCGGGCCAGGGGCTGCGATCTTACGACCTTCCAGATCGGCCAACGAGTTGATCTCGAAATTGGTCATCAGCAGATAGTCATCAATCGCGGACGGACCGCCGATATAGACAACGTTGTTGTCGGTATAGGCTTCGGTCATGCGCGGGTCGGTCTTGTGCATGTCGTGGATCACCTCGACCACCTGACGCGCATCATCGCTGACAAAAGGGGTATAGTAGGTGACGTTCTGCACCGCCAGCTTGGCCGGTTCGAACACCGACGAGCACGCCCCGATTTCAGCCAGACCGGCCTCGACCGTTTCCAGTTCTTCGCCGACGCCAGCAATCGCGCCGCCATACTGACCCGACACGGTCAGTGTGTGACCCAGCTCTTCCAGCTTGGCCCGGGCCGCGGGTTCAAACGCCACGCCAAACTGTTTCACCCAGCGAAAAATCGGCGGATGGCCCGCAACGATGGTCACGTTGAAATTGTCCGCAGCGGCTGATGTGGCCGCAATCATCAGGGCCAGAGCCCCAAGTGCCTTGGATTTCATGATTTCCTCCCAGTGTGTGGCCGGGCTTTTGCGCCCGGTCCCTCGCCAAAAGCCTAGTCGCAAATCTTGGTAGTTTGAAAATTAATAATTGAAATAGATGCGATAAATCTGATTACTACCCACATGCATCTAGAGAAATTTGACCTGAACCTCTTGGTCGCCATCGAGGCGCTGATGCGCCATCGCAATGTCACAACGGCCTCGGCCGAGTTGCTGATCACGCAATCCGCACTCAGCAGTGCGCTAAAGCGCGCGCGTCAGCATTTCGGCGACAAGATCATGTATTATGACGGGCAACAGATGGTCCCGACCCCCTTTGGCGCCGAGCTGGAAAATCTGGTGCCCGAGATGATCGCGCAGCTGCGTTCGCTGACCCGGATGCGCGCTGAAACGGACCTGGCCCAGATCAAACGCCGGTTTACAATCGTTGCGTCCGACTATGTTTCCGCCGTGTATGTTTCCGCGCTCAGCAAAGTTCTGGCGCAGCGGGCCCCTGGCGTGACCTTGTCCGTGGTGCCTTTTACCCAGGACTCGATCAGCATGTTTCATCGCGGCGTGGTCGAGTTCTTTATTGCCCCTCGCTTCGTGGCCAACGAAGACTATGACGCAGAGCTTCTGTATGAAGACACGTTTCAATGCGTGATGTGTTCGGACAATCCGCTGCTGCAAACCGGCCTTGATCCCGAAGCGTTTTTTACCTCGCCGCAGGTGGTGACCGATTTCTTTGTTATGAACGGGAAAAGCCATTTCGAACGCTGGCTGGACAAACAGGGCCGAGAGATCAAGGTCGCAGCGTCCCTGCCCAGTTTCGTGGTGCTGCCCTACTATATCCCGGGCACACGCAATATCGCGACCATTCACAAGCGGCTGGTGCCGTTCTTCGAGACCATTCCCGGCATGACCTTCCTGAAGCCCCCCGTCGATGTTCCGCCGCTGCAGGAATATCTGGTCACCAACACCAAGCAGCAACACGACCCGGAAACCCGGATGCTGCGCGATCTGATGATGGAGGTTGGACGGGCGCTGTAGGACACTGCCGCGCTTAGTTCGAAAGCCCCCGCAACAAGCGCGCGTTACGTCGCACTGCGTCAGTGTCGGCAAATTCGGTCAGGATATAGCGCGCACGTTGGGCTGCAATGCTGGCTTTGCCTTGATCACGCTCGACTTGCATCTGGCGCAATTCCAACTCAGCCAGAGACTCGCGAAGCAGGCGAATTCTTGCGGGGATGATCGCATCCTCGTCATACTTGCCGAACTTTTCATAGACCGCCTCCATCTGCGCATAAAGCGCCCGAGAGCGATCCCGCGCCTCGACATACGGGGGGCGTTTGGCCAGATAGGCCTCGTGCTGAACATGTTGGGCGATCACCGACAACAAGGCCGCACGACCCCGCAGTTCACGGTTATACGTCAGGTCTGGCACACTGTCGGCCACCTGTTTTGCGCGCGCAGGCTGGTCAGCAAACAGCAGCACCTTGGCGAATTCCAACCTGACCTCTGCGCCGGACTTGCCGCGCGGAAACTCTTGCAACACCTGCTGGTAATAGTTGATCGCGACAAGGTAGTTCTGATCCTCGGCGGCTTCGCGCGCTTGATCATAGTTGCTGGGTCCCGAGACGCTGGTATTCGAACCAACCGAGCGCACAGCATCGCACCCTGACAGCACAACAAAAGCTGCAGCGCAGGCTGCAATGCACCCCTGGCGCATGTGCGCTCTTGGCCATCCTGTCCGTGTTTTCGCTGCCAACTCGGTGTTCCTCGGGTCTTTTTTCCATAGACTAGCCTAAAACTTGGCATCGTGCTAGCGTTATGAGGCTCTTCACGAGAACAGAAATCTGGGGGCTTTGCTTGACCGTAAACACCGGACCCGGAAATATATCACGCGGCGAAAAACTGCTGACCTGGTCAGTGTTCGTCTGTCTGTTGGCTTTTGCCGGGTTTCAGATCGGTCGTTTCGGTTCCGCGATTGTTTTTCCTGCCACTGCATCTGTGTCAGGCGTAAAGACAGACGCCCGCGATTTTGATGACGCCCCGCGCCCGGACGGATCCCCCCTGAAAACCAAGGTCGCCGCCATTTTCGGCACGCCCGAACCCACTGCTGCGCCTGCCGCTGCCTCTCAGCCCATCGCCCCCAGCACCAGCTATGGCCTGCGCGGGATCACCGTTGTGGGGAACAGTCGTTGGGCCATGCTCACTGCGGATGGCGCAAATATACTGGTGCGTATGGGTGACAAGCTGGCCGATGGTGAAGAGGTCAAAGAGATCACGCCAACGGCGGTTCTGCTCAGCCGCGACGGCGCGCTTACGATCCTGGAATTCAATGGCGCGTCCGAGAATGAGCCAACAGATCGTCGCCCCGATTTGACCGCTGATTTCAACCCGACCGAGGCCCCATCTGAGCCCGCGCGCGTGACCACGGTCTCTCCGGTCGAGCGCCCCGCCCCCCCAGAGACCGAGCTGATCCAACAGCCGCCCCTGCATATCCAGACGCTGCGCCGCGCGATCTACGCCCCCAATGCGCTCAGCACTGTGCATTTCGTTCGGGCGCGCACTCTCAGTGGCGGGATCGGCTGGAAACTCAAATGGATCAAGGACAGCCCCCTGGTCGAAGCCGCAGGTCTGCAACGTGGGGATATTCTGGTCTCGATCAACGGTCAATCGGTCGAGAATTCAGACGCTTTGCAATCCCTGGTGCTGAGTCTTGGCAAGCACGACACCATAGAAATTGAATATGAGCGCGGCAAACGGCCTATGCGCGCGACGATCCCACTGATAAAATCCTAAGAAAAAAGAACGAGGCAGGACAGTGACACAGATTTTCAAAAGGGCGCTCAGATGCGGGCTTGGCCCGCAGATTATGATTGGCCTGGTACTGGCCCTTTCGTGGCTTGGCCCGCTCAGAACCGCAGAAGCGCAAGATAGCCGGTTGAACCTGCGCGATGCCGACCTGTCGGTTTTCGTCGAAATGGTCTCGCAGTTGACCGGGCGCAATTTCATTGTGGACCCGCGCGTTCAGGGGACCGTCACCATCTATGCCCCCGAAGCGGTCGAGGCCTCCGAGGTCTTCGGCATATTCCTGAACGTGCTGGAATTGAACCGCTTTACCCTGATCGAGGGCGATGGCGTTGACCGGATCGTACCTGCCCAGACCGCCCGCGAAATTTCCAATACTGACAGCCGCACCGCCCGCGATGGCTTTGTCACCCGCGCCATTCGGGTCCGCAACATTCCGCTGTCCGAAGCAGTCGAAATCGTCAAACCCTTGCTCCCACCCGAGGCCGTCATCTCGACTTATCAGTCGGGCAACCTGCTGATCCTGTCAGACCGGGCCGCCAATATTGACCGCATGTCGGTGCTGATTGACAAGCTGGACGACGCAAGCCCCAACCGGATCGAGGTGATCAACCTGCGAAATGCGGCCGCAGCGTCGCTGCTGGATACGCTGAAGGCGCTGGAACTGACCTCGCCGGGGGCAAAAATCACCTCGGACCCGCGGTCCAACACGCTGGTGGTCAGCGGGTCGGACGAGTTTCGCCTGATGGTCCGCACCCTGGTGGCCGAGCTGGACAAACCCCGCAACGTCAAGGACGCGGTGGTGGTGCATCTGCAATATGCCGATGCCGAGGAAATCGCGGCGATCGGGCAAAAGCTGTTTGCGTTCCAGTCTGGCGAGGGTGATGGGGGCCAAGGCTCGTCGGCCATTGTCGCTGACAAGACCACCAACTCGGTGCTGATCTCGGCCAGCCCGGACCTGCTGCAATCCATTGTCCGTGCTGTGAAAAACCTGGATCGTCGTCCCAGCCAAGTGTTGGTCGAAGGTGTGATTTTCGAGATGAGCGCCGATAATTTCGCCACGCTGGGCACGCAGTTCGGCGGTGTCGTCAACGATGTGTTTGCGGGCGGCATCCAATTCGATGTCGGCGGGGTGCCCACGCTGGGTGGGCTTGTGACCTCGTTGTTGTCCAGCAACGTGCCGACCCTGTCCAGCGGTGCGAGCATCGCGCTGAGTTCGCGCGATCGGCTGGCGCTTGGGTTCCTGTCTGCGGTGGCGCGCGATACCTCGACCAATATCCTGTCCACGCCTTCGGTGCTGACACTGGACAATGAAGAGGCCGAGATCACCGTCGCCGAGAACGTCCCCTTTGTGACCGGGCGTTTTTCGACTGTCGGCGATGACGCGATCCCCAGCCAACCCTTCCAGACCATCCAGCGGCAAGATGTCGGGCTGGTGCTGAACGTTGTGCCTCAGATCACCGGCGACGGAACCGTACGCTTGCGTGTGGAACAGGAAGTTTCAAACCTGACCACCGCCTCGGCGGCCTCCGGCGGAGAGATCACCCAGCGCCGCGCCATCAACACCTCGATAATCGTGGGCGATGGCAATGTTGTGCTGCTGGGCGGCTTGATCGAGGACTTCTCGAATAACGTTCAAGAGAAGGTGCCCGGCTTGGGGGATATCCCGATCCTGAAACGGCTGTTTTCGGCCAAGTCCGCGCGCGGCAACAAGCGTATCCTTCTGTTGCTTTTGCGGGCGCGGGTGATCGACACGGATTCCAAGGCCGACGCCGCAACCTCGGCGGCCTATGATCAAGCCCTGGATCAACAACGTCGGCTGCTTTTGGAACGCAACAGCGACTATCCCAAGAAATCCGGTGGCCAGTTGCGCCCGGCCCTGCCCAAGCTGGGGGCACCTTTCACACCCCAAAACCCGAAACGATCTGACAAAAAGGCGCTGTTGCCCTCGCTTGGGAACCGCTTGGATCTGGGCGACAATTACTGAGACTGAATTGAATGGACGCACGCCCCAATACTTCACGCCCGATGCTGCCGATGGCCTTTGCCCGGCGGAACGGAATCGTGGTTGCTCCGGGGAATGACGATCCGTTGACGGTGATTGCGCGGGCGGATGTCAGCCCACAAACGATCCAAGAGGCACGGCGCGTTCTGGCCCAGCCCTTTGCCCTGGAATTGCGTCCGGCCGAGTCCTTCTTGTCACTGATTGAGCAGATCTATGGCGGCGCTGACGCCGACGATGATCTGAACGATCTGGACGGGATGGAGCTGAAGGTGATCGGCGCGGACTCGGTGACCGACCTGCTGGATGACAGCACCGCAGCGCCCGTGGTTCAGCTGATCAACTCGCTGTTTCGCCAAGCCCTGCACCGCAAGGCCTCGGACATGCATATCGAAGGGATGGAGACCGGGCTGCGCGTGCGGATGCGCATTGATGGCGTGTTGCAATCGGCGCTGGAGCGGACGGACATTGCGCCCTCGGTGGTGATCTCCAGGCTCAAGGTGATGGCCGATCTGAACATTGCCGAGACACGACGCCCTCAGGATGGCCGCATCGCGCTGCGTTTTGGCGGGCGCTCCGTTGATGTGCGCGTGTCCACCATGCCCGGCAAGAACGGCGAACGGGTGGTTCTGAGGATTCTGGACAAAAGCATGGGGATGCTGTCGCTGGATGTCATCGGACTGGAGCCTGCGCAAAAAGACACCATCCAACGCCTGGCCCGCGCCCAAAACGGGCTGTTCCTTGTGACCGGCCCGACGGGCAGCGGGAAAACAACGACCCTGTATGGGGTGATCCAACATCTGAACAAATTGGGCACCAATATTCTGACGGTCGAGGACCCGGTGGAATATGATCTGCCCGGCATTGGTCAGACACAGGTCAACAGCAAGATCGACATGACCTTTGCCAACGCCCTGCGCGCCATTCTGCGGCAAGATCCCGACATCGTTCTGGTGGGCGAAATCCGGGATGCCGAAACCGCCGATGTGGCCATTCAAGCGGCACTGACCGGGCATTTGGTGTTGTCCACGCTGCACACGAACTCGGCCCTGGGCGCGGTGACGCGGCTGCGAGATCTGGGGATCGAGCCGTTCTTGCTGGCCACCACCCTGCGCTGCGCGATGGCGCAACGGCTGGTGCGGCGCTTGTGCCCTGAATGCAAGCGTGCCACCGCGTCGGATGCCACGGCCCGTGCAGCCTTCGACAGTGTCGGGCTGGAGGCCCCAGAAACGCTGTTTGAACCAGTCGGGTGTGCCGCCTGCGATGGGATCGGCTATTCCGGGCGCATGGGAATCTATGAAATTGCCGAAAACACGCCGCAGATGCGCGACCGGATCAACGATGACGCCGCCGAGGATGAACTGACCCTGCACGCCCTGCCCCCACAGGATCGCCTGTTTGCCGCGGGCCTTCGGGCCGTGGCCCGGGGTGACACTGCGCTGGACGAGGTGCTGCGCACCGTGAGTGCCGACTGATGGCGGCCTTCAGCTATACCGCCTATGACAGCGCGGGCAAAAAGATACGGGGCGTTCTGGTTGCCGACGGGCCCAGCCATGCGCGCGCCTTGTTGGGCAAGCAAGGGCTGTTTCCCGAAACCCTGACCGAAACACGCGACACCCAAGCCAGCGGACGCAAGTTTGGGTGGCGTCAGCCGACGCTAAACCAGGAAAACCTGGCGGTGTTCTCGCGCCAGTTGGCGGTTCTTTTGTCGGCGCAGATTCCTCTGGACGAGGCATTGCGTGTCCTGACCGGCTCGGAGGTCGGAGGACAGGTGAACAAGATCGCCGCCCTTCTGCAAGCCCATATCCGCGACGGGCTGTCCCTGCCCGCCGCCATGGATAAACTGCCCGGAGCCTTTCCCGATTACTACCGAGCGGCCATTGCCGCTGGTGAAAGCAGCGGCGAACTGGAACGGGTCTGCGAAGTATTGGCCGAGTTCATCGAAAGCCGCCTGGCATTGCGCGACACCACCGTGAATTCTTTGGTCTATCCGCTGTTCGTCGGGGCCGTATCGCTTGTCGTTGCAGGGATATTGCTGATGAACGTGGTGCCGGAACTGGCGCTGTTGTTCGAACAATCCGGCCAGCCTTTGCCGCAGCTGACACTGATCTCCATCGCGATTGGCAATTTTCTGGGGGCCAACTGGCCTTCTCTGGCGGCTGGCATAGTCGGCTTGATCGTTGGTTTACGGCTATTCCTGAGGCGCCCTGCGCCTCGCCGCTTGTATCACCGTATCCTGTTGAAAATCCCCGTTGCGGGCCCGCTTGCGCGATTGAAAGCGGCCGTTTTGTTTTTGCGAACCTTCTCTTTGGTCTTGGCTGCGAACGTGCCGGCAGTATCCGCCCTGCGCCACGCAGCTGCGGCAATCGACAATGATGTTCTGCGGACCGAGGCCGCCGAGGCATCTGTGCTGGTCGAACAAGGCCAGCGCATTTCGACGGCCATGAAATCTGTCAGCGCCCTGCCCGTGATCGCACGACAGATGCTGGACAGCGGAGAAAGCTCGGGCCAACTGGCGCAGACAACCGCCCGCGCCGCCAGCCTGGCCGAACGCAGCCTTGCCGTGCGCTCGAAACGGATCGCAACCTTGCTGGAACCGGTGCTGATGATGACAGTCGGCGGTTTGGTTCTGGTGATTGTCCTGTCGGTCTTGCTGCCGATCTTTGATTTGCAAACGACTTTTGTGAATTAACTCACAAGGCTGAGCGCACGTTCGCCAACCCAGATACAGCCGATCAGCGTCACAATGAGGCTCATGACGAACCGACTGCGCCCGGCGATCAGATCCGAGCCAAGCCGACGCAACACCATCAAGAATGTCAGGACAGCCAATATGACCACGATCTGGCCAAGCTCTACCCCGATATTGAACCCGAACAACGAGGTCAGAAGACTCAGCTGACTGACCTGCAAATCGCTGAACACGGACGCAAACCCCAAGCCATGCAGAAGCCCAAAGGCAAAGATGATCCCCCAACGCGTTGGCCCCGAGACATCGGACGTGCCCGTCGTTTCGCCATGTCGCAGTCGCCAGGCCGCATCAATCCCGGCCAGTGCAATGGTCAAGGCGATGCCCAGCTCGACCGGACCACTGGGGATCGCGACAACGCCAAATCCCGCCAGGAAAAGCGTAATCGAATGCGCAACGGTAAAGATAGTTGCATGCAGCAGCGAGGTCAGGACTGCAGGCGTTGCGATCACGAGAATCGCCATGAACAACGCGTGATCCCAGCCGCTTGGAATGACATGCCGGTAGCCATCCAGGATGCTTTTGAAGATGCCGTTCCATATCGACCCCGGAACCTCGAGGCTAAGGGGGCGCGAAGGCAGCCCGGGCGGCATCAGATCCACGCTTTCTGTGCCATTGGGCCGTGCAACGATCACGATGACTGGCCCCACCATACCGGGCAGACGCAAGCGAGGTTGTTCCAGAGCCAAAACGCTTGGGCCATCGAATTCCAGCCACAAGGCTTGTTGTTCCGCACCACCGTCGTCCTGGGCTTCGGCGTGGCGACGCAGCGCCGCAGGAGTGGGCATCCGGATACGGCGCGCTTCGATCACGGTGCCTGCGTCATCAAAAAACTCTACGGTGTTCAGCAGATAGTCCCCCGCACCGTTGATATAGTCTTGCAGGTCGTCATCCAGCATCCCCAGGACGCGATCGCGGGCTTCGTCGGACAATGCGCCAGGCGGCTCTCGCAGGATGAAAGCCGCCGTTTCGATATCCAACAATAGCATCAGGTCTCCGTCCGCGTTGAACAGGATGCGCGCACGGGAATCGTCGATGGAATGGGCCGATGCGTCCTTGGCTGGCACCATCAAGGCGGCAACGAGCACAAGCAAAGCCACGATATGCGCCCGCCCCGGTCTAAAAAAGGCTGCGATCACCGCACCGATCACGCCATACAGATGGCTTTCGACCAGGATGGTTCCTCCGACGGCCTCTGATGCACCGGGTGTCGGTCCCATTGTTCCCTCCCATATCAATTTCGCCACGACCGTGAATAGGATCAGCGCAGCATATCCTTTCTGTCCGGATTGCCAAACACGCAGCCCCCCCCACGCAAACAGCCCGTGTGTGATACCCGAGAACCCCACATAGTAGGGCAGATTTGAGTGAAACAGCAGAACGCCGAGTGTGATGGATATCGCGGCCAACAGGGTTGCAATCAGCAATCCCCATGGCTCTAGCACGTCCCAAAGCACAACGATCAGAAACAGAAGCCCCAATTCGTTCATAAAGGCGTGCATCCGTGACAAATGCACAAGATGACCCGTTATGACGCGCCAGAGCTCTCCGTCCTGAACAGCCCCCGGTACAATCCCCAGATGGCCACGGCCCCAATCGTCGGTAAAGGCAGCAAAGGCAATCAACACGCCGGTCACAGCGAAGAAAAGCAGTCCGTTTCTCTGCTTTGGCCCGCAACTGAGCCACCGCGGCAACAAGTAAAACATTCAATGCTCTTGTTTTTGGCGTGAAAAAGGTTTTACTATGAATATCAGACAATTGGACACCGATCAACAGTGCTGACAGGCCGCAAAAAACGTGTCCTCAGGTCCATTTCTAATCGGATCCGGGCGGCAATCGCGGGTCGCGAGCAAGGGCTCGGGGCCCTGCCGGGGCGCTATGACAAATCCGACTCTGGTTTTTCCCTGATAGAGCTGGTGGTTGCAACCTCGATCATTGCGACACTGTCTTTGACTGCGGTTCTGGGACTGCGTGTCGCCACGCAGAACACACCGGCCAACAAGATGGATGAGTTCGCGCGTGGGCTACGGTTCTTGCAGGCCGAAGCCTTGTATACAGACCGCAGTTTCGCGCTATCGTTTGCCAATAGCGGATGGGAAGTCATGGTGTTTTCGGAACCTGAAAGAACTTGGTCGCGACGACCAGCCAAGAAGCTGTTCAGCGCGGGCGACTGGGGCAACGAAAACCGCCCTAGCCTTCAAATCGAAGGCCTGGACGTGGTCCTGCGCCAAGATTTCCCGGACCTCCCGACCCCCGACGTCTTTCTGCTTCCCAGCGGAGAGACAACGCCCTTTGTCCTGACGGTCTCGGACGCAGAAGGCCGTTTGGCCCGCTGTACGCTTCACAGCTATGGAGAGCTTGAATGCCAGCGCGGCTGAGATCGCACCGCACGGATCGGGGCTTTACCCTGGTCGAGGTGCTGATCGCCGTCGCGGTTTTGTCGATCGCTCTGGTCGCCAGTTTTCAGCTGATCACACAGCAAACCCGGGCTGCGGCGGGGCTGAACGATCGGGTGCTGGCCCATTGGGTGGCGTTGAACCAGCTAGAAGAACGCCGCCTGGGCATTTCAGGCGCAGGAGGCCAAAACAGCCGCAGCATGGGCGGGATCGAGTGGGACATCGACATTCGCGAAAGCGCCGGCCCCATAGATCTGACCCGAATTGAAATCGCCGTCAGCAGCCCCGGTCATGCAGGCGCGGTTCTGGTGGGCTATCTCTCTCCTGCGGGGGATGGATCATGAAGACAGGTGCGACGCGCGGCTTCACTCTGATCGAGCTGGTCGCAGCCATGTCAATTTTCGCCATCATCGCCGTCATAGCACAGCAAAGCATGTTCAGCGCCATGGCGCAGTCCACGCGGCTGACCAGAAACGGCACCGATCTGGCAGAGCTGGAACTCAGCGTCAGTCTGGTCACGCGGGACTTAGAGAACATTGCGCCGCGTCCGGTGCGTGTGGGGGGCAATGAAACGCAGGCTGCGTTGATCCTTGCGGATGCCAGCGACCTGACGCTGACCCGAAGCGGCGTAGTGGATCCCGTGGACCGTCCTCGCGGTCCGTTTATCAGAGTGCGCTATGTCGATGCTGCGGATACCGGGTCGCTGCGACACGTGTGGGATCAGGTGGATCGCCCTGCCGCGACCTCGGCACGCGAGGCGATGCTATGGGACGGCATCCAGACCATGCGATTTCGTGTGTATTCCGAAGGGCAATGGCTGGACAGTTGGCCCCCGCCGGGTACCGACGACATTGCGGCTTTGCCCGAAGGGATCGCAGTGACCTTCGAAACAGAAAAATGGGGCCCGATCGATCGGGTTGTGTCCTTGAAATGAGTACGCCAAGGTCAGATCGCGGTGTGGTGCTGCTGAATGCTCTGGTGATTATCTCGGTCGTGGCGGCGATTGCGGCCGCCTTGATCCGTGACGATCTGGAGGCGCGCATCCGATACGAGTTGATGCTGCGATCAGATCAGGCCCGGGTATATGCCCGAGCGGCTGAAACGCTGACCCTGCGGCTTTTGGCGCTAGATGCCGAAGCCAACGAAATCGACCACCTGGGCGAAGCCTGGGCCGAGGGCGAAAGAACGTTCGACATCGAAGGTGGGACTCTCACGGGGCGCATTCATGATTTGCAGGGTCGATTGAACTTGAACCAACTGCTGCAACAGTCCGAAGAAGAAGGTGCCAAAGCCGAGTTGGTCGTCTCGACCCCCGACCTGACGTTGTTGAATGCCCTGATTCAAAACGCAGGCGGACCGGCCACGCTTGGTCCGCGCATGGTCGAGTGGATCAGCCCCGATATTCTGGATCTACCTGGCGCTGCGGGGGACGCGCCGTATTTGCGCGGGGCCGAACCTATGCTGCGCCCGGCCAGGGCGGCAATCGCGCCGCGCGATTTTCGCCCGGTCGACGGCATGAGCGCCAACACCTATCGCGCGCTGTCAGCTGCGATCACGGCTCTGCCTGAACCCACGACGATCAACGTGAACACAGCTCCGCGCCCGGTTCTTCAGGCGATGATGCCGGGCTTGCGCGCGACGCAATTGGATCGTCTAATGCAGCACAGACAACAGAACCCGTTTCAAACCCGCGCTGCGTTTCAGGACTATGTCTCTGACATCCTGGCCCCGCGCACATTACAGGAGCTCTCGGCACTGAACCTTGACGTAAAATCCAACTGGTTCCTGCTCGAGGTCAAGGTCACGCATGGCATCAGCCGGGCGCGGCTGTATTCGGTTATCAAGCGCCCGGACGGTGGCAGCACCCCCAGCATCATTTTGCGTAGCGGGGAGGCGCTATGACGGCGGCACGGATCATTCCCCTGTCGCAATTGGCGCAGGCCAAGGGCACCCGAAACGCAGTGATTTCTGTGCCCGGAGAGCGCGTGAGCGCGCTGAACTGCACGGTTCCGGCCAATCTGCGTGGGAAAAACGCTCGCAATGTTGCGCTGCAAGCGGTGCAGGAAATGCTGGCGGCCCCAACTGAGGACACAAGCCTGGTTGTTCTGCCTGGCGCTGGCGCATCGCGGACAGTCTTGGTAAGCGCGCGCGCGGATCACGACCTCTGGTCAGCTCAGACAGTCCAACACAAACTGCGATCTGCGCGGGTGTTGCCCGATTATCTGTGCCTGCCGTGGCAGCCGGGCACGTTGACGATCAGCGCCCCCTCGCCAGACAGGCTGGTGGTCCGCGGCTCAGAAACCAGCGGTTTTTCTGGCGAAACGGCCATGGTGCTTGCGATGCTCCAGCAGTTGCGCGCGCAGCAGACAGAAGAACTGAGCACGATCAGCTTGGTGCCGGAAACCGCCCAAGAAGACGCTGCGCTTATGGCCGAGCTATCGGCCTGGGGCCTTCCAGTTCAGGGGACAGATCAGGCCGCCAATCCCCCGCAAGCCTCGGTTCTGGCTGGTGCAGAAATAGGGCTGCCGCCGCGTGCCCAGACCTTGGCCAAGTTGGTCGCGGTCGGTGTTGCGGCGCTCTTGTTCTGGTCGTTGAATACCCTTTCCGACATTCGCGACCTGGAGCGGCAGACAGCCAGTCAACGTCAGGCGAATTCAGCCTTTGTTCGGCAAGAACTGGGTTTGACTGGCCCGATCGTCGATCTGCGAGTCCAGGTGGATCGCGCCCTGGCCGAGCGGCGCATAGCCCTGGCCAGCGATGACGTGCAACCTGGCCTGCCAGACTATCTTGCGGCGGCGGGACCAGACCTGGCAGCGCCAGACATCACCGTTTCACAATTCCGCTATGCCGCACATGTGGTGACCATTTCAGTCGAGGTGCGGGATTTCGCGCGGCTTGCAGCGTTGCGCAGCTCTCTACAGGCGTCCGGCCTGACTGTGCAGATCCTACGCTCGGTCGGCAGCGGAACAGAGGGCGTGCGCGCGGATATCAGAATCAGTCCAGCAAAGAGGGCACAATGATGCTGGGCTGGCTGCATACCCTGACCACGCGCGAACGCGGGCTACTGGGCGTCGGCCTGTTGGTGTCCTGTGCGGCGATGGCCTTCTTGATGGTGATCGAGCCCATGAAAACCCGCAAAGCCCAAGCTGAACGGGCTTGGGCGCAGGTTTCAGATGACGCAAACTGGCTGAAGGGGAAATCTGCTGAACTGGCCGCGCTTGGGGCGCGCCGACCGGCTGCATCAGCAGCAAGCACCGCCCCAACGACAGTCGCCGCATTAGAAGCAGCGCTTCGGCAGACCGATTTTGCGCAACAGATGATCCGACTTGCCCCCCAACCAGACGGACAGGTTCAGATCGCCTTTGAAAACGTTTCCTATCTGGCCTTGATGCGCTGGATGTTGAACACCGGACTGGCGCAAACGGTGCAAACCTTGACCGTTGGACACAATCAAACGCCCGATTTGGTGGATGCCACGATGACTGTGGATCTGACCCCGCCGGAGCCCCGTGAATGAGCCGCGCTGTCACATGGTCGCTTGCGACGGCGCTGGTGGTTGGTGCGGGCGCGGTTGGGTTTGCCCTGTTTACCCCTATTGCGGTATTTTCTGATCTGCCCGGCGAGCAAATCGAGCGGCAAGGCGGCATCTTGGCCGCCCAAGCCAGCCTGGGTCGAGGTTCCGCGCATTTCGACAACCTTCTGCCGACAGGTGTACAGCAAATCGACTGGCAGATTGACGGGATATCGATCACGCCCGCCGGGATCGCCTATGACCTGCAACTGACGGGTCCCATTGTCGGAAGCGCGCGCGTGATCGGGGCACCTCTTGGCCCGAAGGCCCAGATAGAAAATGGCAGTTTCCGCATCTCGGCAAATGTATTTGCAGGGGGCAATCAGCGGCTAGAAGGCCAGATCTCCATCGGCCTGACACGCGCAGAGATCTCGATTCCAGGCGGGCAGCTGACCGATTTGTCCGGTCAGATGGAATGGCAGAACGCCGGGGTCCTTTTAGAAGAAAAGATCACCTTGGGCACGATACACGGGGCCCTGTCGGCCACGCCTCAAGGCGGGGTTCGCATGATCGTTTCGAACGCCGGAGCCGGAGTCTCGGTCTCAGGTAGCATCACATTCGAGGCCAGCTGGAGCACGGCTCTGTTGGATTTGGTGGTGCGCCCGGGGGCTGACGCGTCGCCAACCCTTCTTGCCATTCTGGAAAGCTGGGGCACCCCACAGGACAGCGAAACCTTTGCAATCCGTCGCCAGATCGCCCTGCCCTAGCCGTCGCCCGATAGGAAAAGGGCCAGCGCAAGGCTGGCCCTTTTCGATTTCAAGCGTCAGATCTTAGGCCCGACGACGGCGATAGATACCGACAAGGCCAAGCAGGGCAAACATCAGCAAGCCCAGCGGACCGGTCGCACCACCGCTGCCGGTCGAACCGCCACCGCCAGTGTTTGCCGGCACATCCGAGGCCAGCTTGGCCCCCGCACCAACCGAGTACGACCCGCCGGAATGCGAAGCGTCCACATCCTCGACCACGACCACCATACCAGCCGCGTCAATATCGCTTGGTGCGATCGAGGTGTACAGCGCGCCATTGGACGGAGTTGCCGTTGCAGGATCCGCCGATGCAATCACAGTGGTGCCATCAGACGCGTAGACGGTGAACTTGGGTTCCGCCCCCAACGCGTTGTTGAACGTCCGCACAACGATTGCGCTCGTTGTTGCCACCGGCCCGGCGATGGCAAAGCAATCCATGTCGCCTGCCGCGTCAAACCGGCCTGCAACACCCGTGTTGTCCGTCGTCAAAGCTGTACACGCTGCCGAATTGGTCGGGTCATTGGTATGATCGTCAGGTACGACACCCTGAACGGACACCTGCGTGCTGCCAAAACGCTGGAAGTTCTGAGCCCCAAGGGTCGGGTTGCTTACCGTCTGTCCCGGATCCAGGCCAGCCTCGGACAAAGCGACAGTCGAGTACGAGGCGCTGCCGCTTGGGTTCGTGACCGTGACACGTACGTCATAGGTGCCATCAATGGTGTAAGGCGCCCAGGCCGAATACAGTCCATCATCCGCCGTCAGGTCTGCGCCAACACCCGTGTCGTTCAGGTCAATCGTCGTCACAGTCCCGTTGGGATCCGTCACTGTGGCCACGACGCTAACGCCCGTGATCGGCAGCACCTTAGACACAACAACCGAGATCACGATGGGATCAGGATAGCTGATCGTGCTGCCCCCTTGCGAAGCAACGCCCACAGAATAGTTCCCACCATCTGACCCCACAGCAGTGGTGGCCACGATGTTCAGGCTGTAGGTGATATCAGTCGCAGACCCGTTCTCGGCGCGCACCTTGTAGGCCCCAGTCCCCAAGGCTGCCACGGCGGCTGAATCCAGGTTCAGGACACAGCTTGCAATACCCGCGTTGTCGGTACAGGTGAAACTTAGCCCGGTATCCACATCACTGGCATCAAGCACAGTCAGGGTATAGGCCGTCGAGGCGCCCTGATAGGTGAACAGCAAGGACAATTCGTCCACTGTGTCGTCAATCACAAATGGCTCGTCCGAAGTCGAACCGGCTGTGACACCAACAGACGATGACGACAGCGCCGACGATCCGCTGGCTTGTGCAAAGGCTTGCGAGAACGCGTTTTGGATATCGGTCACATTGGTCGGAGAGAAGAAGAACTTACCCCCCGTGGCCGAGGCCAATGCAGGCAGGTTCGGATCAGACGCCGAGCCATATCCAAAGCCAATTACCGGCACACCAGCCGCGACAAACTTGGCCGTGGTCGATGCCAGCGTTTCCGAAGAAGAGTTGTCTCCGCCGTCGGTCAGCAAGAACACAAGCTGTTGCGCGTTGGTGTTGTTGGTCGTCGCATAGGTCTGCAACTTGTTAAGCCCGAAAACAGCACCGTCATACATGGCCGTCAGACCAGTCGTACGAATGTTGGCGATCGCATTCTTCAGCGTTGTCTTGTCCGCAGCACCGGTGATGGGTGTGATCGCTGCATTCGACGAAACGGTTGACGAGAACGAGCTGACGCCCGCCGCGGTCTCGTTTTCCGTCAGCAGATCAACCAACGCGCTGGCCGCAGATTTCGCGTTTGTGATACCCGGACCGCCCATCGAACCCGAACGGTCCAGAACGATGTCCAGCTCCAGGCTGTCGACCCATTGGATGTTCAGCTTATCGCGGCAGCCGGTGCGCCCGGTGGGCAGTTCGACCTTGTACCAATTGTCCGTTGCGGTGGGCTGCTTGCCAACAAGGTTGGAATAGTGCGTCCGCTTGGGCACGTTGAACGCGCCAATTGTGGTCGGGTCATTGTTGGTGGTCTGGATCAGCGTATCCCAGCCGCTTTTGCCATAAACACGGCCCTGCGCGGTTTGGGTCACGTCCCCGATATTATTCGAGGTCGAGTGGTTGAGCCATTTGAAATCCCCAGAGGACACGGCCGAGCGTCCACGGTTCATGATCGCTTTGTCCACCGGATCGTCATCCTTCAGCGGGATATAGGGATCCTTGGGCGGGTTGCTACCTGCCTCGGCGTATTCGTCATAGACGCCCAGCACATAGTGGCCCCATTCGTGGCCAGCAATGTAGCCAAGCAACTGAAGATCGGTGCCGCCGTCGCTGACCTTGATATCCCCGAACGTGTCGAACATACGGATTTGCCAGCCCGCCTTGCCGAAACCTGTGGGGTTTGCGTTGGGACGACCCGTTTTGCCCCAGACGATATCAACGTTCGAGGATTGTTTCCCCTCGCGGAAAACCGTCAGTTTGCCCAGCTTATGCGCACCATTCGTTTGCTCGCAAACCGCGTCGGCGAAATGTTTGAAAACGGTCTCATAGGCGTTCTGTTCGTCATCCGACGCGCCCGGATCTGCTGTTGAATTGTTGTCGCCCGATGGATTTTCCGCGATCGAGATCGACATATCGAAAACCGCAGTAGTCGAGGTAATCCCCGCCTGCACTCCAAGCGGGCCATCCTTGCCCCTGTTTCGTGCCGTGGCCGCATCAACGGTTTCACCACTATAGTGAACACGCGAGAAATAGGATCCTCCCCCCAAACTCGCCATCGGAATGAATGAAATTACCGCTGCCAGGCCCGTTGAGGCCAGGAGTGGTAATTTAGTCTTTGAACTAGGCATAACTCCCCCCAAAAAGTGACGTTAGAATGAACCCCTTTCGATCGTTAAATGAACAACTACCGCAAATCGTATCGAGTCACGGAATAGGCCCGGCCGTTGAAATTGATCAGGCGGGATTGCCCCACCTTCAAGTGCAAGGCCGGATGCAGCGCGCCGATCTCCTTTGATCCTCCGATCGGCATGAGTGCAAAAGGTGCTGCAAATAGATTGGATAAAGTCGTGTGCTGATTTACCTCCGCTTTTGTGAGTGTCTGACCGGTCGGGTTGGACCCTGTGCCCAATGCCTCCAGCCGAAAATAAACGCCGACCGTTCCCTCTGCGATCTTGGTGCCCAGCTGGGCCTCTAGCGTCGCACGATACTCTTGCCAGCCCGAACGGACCCGAATGACTGTCGGGTCGCTGGGCGCGTCGATCAGAACCTTGACGCGGCGCATGGCCGACCCCTCTGCAGCGATGCCGACGGGCCCCTGCCCTTCGATCACAACAGGCGGCGCACCGGCGGGGCGGGCTGGGTCCGGTACCGGCGTGGGCAAGCTTGGCTTGTCTTCAGCGGTCACCTCGAAATACTGCAAGGTTTCAATCAGCCCAAAGGCCGTCACGATGGCCCGCTCTGCACGGTTGGCACCATAGTCAAGTCGAAGTGATGAGATTTCAAAATCATCGCCTCCTAGATGGGGCGCGGCCTCGGACGAGTAAGAAAAATTCCCAGAATATATATGCACGCCACCACCATTCGCCCCGACAGAAAGCGCGACAAGAAGAAACGGCAGGAAGCAGAAAACACGGAACAAACTTACCACCCCACTTTCTGAAAACAGACGAGTTGGAATTAAAGTATTCAATCTGATTGTATGCAAAAAATTGAATTTCGTCAAGAATTCTAACGACTTGTGTACGCACACCATGATACCGGGCTCCGCCAAGATAGGGCAAAATTCCGAACCCAATTCATGAATGAGTTAAGCAATTAATGTGCACAAAAGGGCAGGCAGCCTCCCCACCTACCCGAATAGGTCATAATAAGTGACCTTCTATTCGGGTACAGAGACTACCACCCAAGATCGGCACGCGCGGACACCATTCGGAACTTTGAAACGGACCACAGCCCTATTTCTCAGAGGTTCGCCTTGCATTCAAAAGGATAGAATGGTGCGGGTGGAGGGACTTGAACCCCCACGCCTTGCGGCGCCAGAACCTAAATCTGGTGCGTCTACCAATTTCGCCACACCCGCACTGCTCAGCCCATGGGCTGGTCCGGCGATGATTAGCAAAGAGTTTTTCCGATGGCGAGAGCAAAAATCAACTTTGACCACCAGGTTTTTCCAATGCCGACAGCACACGCGGCAGCACCTCTGGCAAATCCTCGGCGATCAGCCCCGGCCCAAAGGCCCGCGCACATTCCACATGCAGCCAGGCCCCGGTTTCGGCCGCCCGCAAGGGGTCAAACCCGCGCGCCAGCAAACCCGTGATGAACCCAGCCAAAACATCACCGGACCCAGCGGTGGCTAGCCAAGGTGCAGCACGCTCATAAACCGCTGCATTGATGCTGCACCGCCCGTCCGGCGCCGCGATCACCGTGTCCGCCCCTTTGAACAGCACCACACACCCCGCGCGCGCGGCGGCCTCACGCGTGGCGTCCACCTTGGAATACGCGGGACCCGTGGTGGGCACGGCCTTCAGCTTGGCTGCGATTTCCGGAAACAGACGCGTAAACTCTCCGCCATGGGGTGTCAGAACGGTCTGCGTACTGCGTGTCAGCTCAAACAACGCCTCGGGGTCTTCGGCAAAGGCGGTCAGAGCATCCGCATCCAACACGGTGGCACGCCCCGCCTTCATGGCCACCGGCACCAGATCACGCGCGCGCGTCACCCCCATCCCCGGCCCCAGACACAGGGCATTCAACCGATCATCTTGCAACACCTTGGTCAATTCCTCGACCGTCCCCGCCCGCTGCAACATAATCGCCGCCACCTGCGCAGCAACCTCCAACTGCGCCGATCCGGGCACACCCAAAGTCACAAGGCCAGCCCCCACACGCAACGCCCCCCGCGCCGACATCCGCGCCGCCCCAGTCTGGCCAGGTCCGCCCGATAGGATCAACGCGTGGCCATGGGCGTATTTGTGATCCAATGACAGTTTTTGGCATTCTTCGACAACAAACCTAGTCACATCTGTACCGCCATCCCATAACATAACCGGGCACTCGTCGATGACTGTCTCTGGCAATTTCAGTGAGTGCCGGACCTCTTCTGGGCTTGTGATGAGCATCTCCGCCACAGCTTCCATAAATTCGCCATGGTCACGCCATTTCGCATCGGCCAACCCAATATCCTTGACGCACAACGACCCGATGGCTTGCACTGCTTGATCAAGATATTGGCCAATCTTACCGCTGTGAAATGTCACCGTCATGTCGGCAGCGATGAATTGCTCTCCAATCAACCGCCCTGAATTGCTGCAGATCCCACTGGGCATATCAATCGCTACAACTCGGTGTTTGGCTCCCAACTCAGATTGGCGTTCCAGTCCAAATAGAGGCAAATTGATACCGCGCCGCAACCCGGTACCAAACAAGGCGTCGATCAGCAGATCTGCCCGCCAGGCCAATTGCCAGGCAGGTTCGTCCTTATTGCCGAGAGCCTCCACACTCCCCAACTCACACCACCGCTCATAGTTCACACGCGCATCGGGCGGCAGCTTCTCAGCGTCCCCATACAGGAAAACCTCAACACTCCACCCAAGCTCACGCAACAACCGCGCAACAACAAACCCATCCCCGCCATTGTTGCCGGGCCCACATAAAACAACCGCCCGCTTTTTCTTGGCTTCAATACCCTGGGGGGAGGCCGCAGGCCGGGGGGCAACGCCCCCTGCCCCGTCCTCGATCGCCAGTTCCGGCCATTCTTCGAATATTGCCTCGACAACGCCCTGTCCGGCGCGCTCCATCAACTCCAGGCCGGTCACCTCTCCCGACTCGATGGCGGCCTGCTCAATGCTGCGCATTTGGGCAGCTGTTAGAATTTCGGTCATAAATGCGGACCTTTTGTTCACAAAGTGATACTTTTTTATGCAACCTGACTAAAATTTAGCCTCGCGGTTGGCTTTCGAAACCCCTCTACAGGCACTTCCACCATAGCCAATTGTGGTCCCCTTGGGAAAGTGGTCTGTCGCTTGACGACAAGTGCTGGCGAGGAGACCCAAGTCGATGAAAAAGATCGAAGCCATCATCAAGCCGTTCAAGCTGGATGAAGTAAAAGAAGCGCTGCAAGAGGCCGGTATCCAAGGCCTGAGCGTGATTGAAGTCAAAGGTTTTGGCCGCCAAAAAGGCCACACGGAACTGTACCGCGGCGCTGAATATGTCGTGGACTTCCTGCCCAAAGTAAAAATCGAAGTCATCCTGGACGATGACCTGGTCGACGGCGCCATCGAGGCGATCATCGACGCTGCAAAAACCGACAAGATTGGCGATGGTAAGATCTTCGTCAGCCCCGTCGAACAAGCGATCCGCATCCGTACCGGTGAATCCGGCTCGGACGCTCTGTAATACACCCCAAAGATAACGAAAGGGATTAAGGGAATGAGCATTGATGCAGTCCTGCAACTGATGAAAGACGAACAGGTTGAATACCTGGACGTTCGCTTTACCGATCCGCGCGGCAAGCTGCAGCACGTGACCGTGATCAGCGACGAAGTTGACGCCGACTTCCTGGAAGGCGGCTTCATGTTTGACGGTTCGTCCATCGCTGGCTGGAAATCGATCGAATCCTCGGACATGAAACTGGTTTTCGACACCGAGTCCGTCTACATCGACCCCTTCTATGCCGAGAAAACTCTCTGCATCCACTGCTCGGTTGTCGAGCCCGACACCGGCGAAGCCTACGAGCGCGACCCCCGCGGTACCGCCGAAAAAGCCGAAGCCTACCTGAAATCCTCGGGCATCGGCGACTCGGCCTTCATGGGCCCCGAAGCTGAATTCTTCCTGTTCGACAACGTCAAGTACTCGAACTCGATCAACAAAGTTTCCTACGAAGTCGACGCTCTGGACGCATCGTGGAACACCGACACCGACTACGAGATGGGCAACACTGGCCACCGTCCCGGCGTCAAAGGCGGTTACTTCCCCGTGAACCCGATCGACGACGCACAGGACCTGCGTTCGGAAATGCTGTCGACCATGAAGCGCATCGGCATGAAAGTTGACAAGCACCACCACGAAGTGGCGTCCTGTCAGCACGAGCTGGGCCTGGTCTTCGGCACCGTCACCAAACAGGCTGACGAGATCCAGAAGTACAAATACATCGTCCACAACGTTGCCCAGGCATACGGCAAATCGGCCACCTTCATGCCCAAGCCCATCGCAGGCGACAACGGCACCGGCATGCACGTGAACATGTCCATCTGGAAAGACGGTAAGCCCCTGTTCGCAGGCGACAAATACGCCGACCTGAGCCAGGAAGCCCTGTACTTCATCGGTGGTGTTCTGAAGCACGCCAAGGCCCTGAACGCCTTCACCAACCCGTCGACCAACAGCTACAAGCGTCTGATCCCGGGCTTCGAAGCCCCCGTTCTGCGCGCCTACTCGGCCAGCAACCGTTCCGGTTGTGTGCGTATTCCCTTCGCAGAATTGCCCAAAGCCAAGCGCGTCGAAGCTCGTTTCCCCGATCCCTCGGCGAACCCCTACCTGTGCTTCGCTGCTCTGCTGATGGCCGGTATCGACGGCATCCAGAACAAGATCGATCCGGGCGAAGCCATGGATAAGAACCTGTACGACCTGCCCGCAGAAGAGCTGGCCGGCATCCCGACCGTCTGTGGCTCGCTGCGCGAAGCCATGGAAGAGCTGGAAGCCGACATGGACTTCCTGCTGGCCGGTGACGTGTTCACCAAAGACCAGATCGAAGGCTACATCGAGCTGAAGATGGAAGAAATCGAAGCTTACGAGCACACCCCGCACCCCATGGAATTCGCACTGTACTACAGCTGCTAATCCGGGTTCGGAGAGATTTGGGAAGGGCGCCGCAGGTCGGCGCCCTTTTCTGTTGGGGCCAGGGTCGGAAGATCCAGAAGCTGCGCCAATGAACGCGACCGCGTTAACCATTTCTGAATTCTGCGCTTGTTAGATACGAATCAGCGCTCGTGGACAGAATGCGCATACAGCTTTTGGCAGATCGGCCTGCTGTGCCCCGCTGTGTGATTCCGCGCAAATATGGCATGAACCGGCCCCGTTTTCGGAACAATCCGGGAACGTTGATCGGTTCACCCGCAAAGTTGCCCATTTCGGCCACATTCTTTCCCATTTCTTCAATCAATCTGGGGATGAACAAAACGCTGACCGGAGATCCGTCATGAACATGGAAAATAACCGCGTGACCTCGGGTCTGGTTTTCATGGCCTCGCGCAACTGCGACACGTTGGAGCTCAGCGCCAGCATGCAAAGAGTGCTGGAGGCAAACGGACACCGGATTTGTGGCGTCCAGGTGCTGTCGGACACCCACGTCCAAGTAACCTCGGACATTTTGACCCTGGAATTGTCTGTGCCCAAGGCCCACCCTCAGGCCCAAGGCGAACTGCCCACGGCCGAAACTCATTCCAGCAAAACTGTTCTGGATCATGCCGCGCTGATCATAGAACTGTCCCTGACCCAGGCCCATGAACCCGGCCTCACCCCGGCCAAACGCAACACGCAAGCCACCCTGGCCAGCCTGACCTGCCAGATGGCCATTTGGCTGGAACCCGATTACGTGCGCTGGCTGAACGTAGACGCGTTGCTGGACACCAAGGATTTCGTCAAGGCCGTCGCCCGTGTGATGCCGCGCCGTGTCAAGCGCAAGAAACCCTGCACCCAGCACCGCCCGACCCGCCCAGTCCTGGTGCAATCAGCCCCCCAGACGCAAGCCGTTGCCGTGGCCGATCTGCCGGTGCGCCCGACCCATCCAACACTGGATCCCGACCGCCCGCAAACCGTGCGTGGCGCGGCGCGCTTCCCTGATGTGGACGCAACCTCGCGTCAGCTCGAGGGCGAATATGACCGTCGCAACCGCCTGGCAATCGAACAATCTGATCTGCACGAGCTGTCCGAGCTGCGCAGCTCGTTCACCAGCGAAGAGGACGAAGCGCTGGAGGCCACCGGCATTGCCTCGCCGCGCAACAGTGTGGCCCGTATGGCGACCTGGTTCCTGGCGATCACAGTCGGCGTCTTTTCCCTGCCAGTTGCGGCCTTCCTGATGATTTATAACCTGTTTCGCGGCGAGGATTTCCGCCTGTCCGCGCAGGCGCTTTCGCTGACAGGGCTGTTCACCGCCCTCAGCGCCCGCGGCGCCACGGCCGATGTGATGCAGATCGTCACTCAGATCGTGGGCTGACCTCCTGACATTCCCGATCCCCTTGTACTGCGGGGACACTTGCCATCGCTGCGGCGGTGGCATTTTTTTGGCTGCACACTGGCGCTCAACTTCCCGTTAGTTTCTGACACATCGGGTGGCGGCGTCGCGATCTGCTCTCTACTTTGACACATCTGAGCGCAGCCAAGAATTGGGGAAAGCACGTGCCATCCGAACGCCTAACCTTTGCCGGCCATGACGGGGACATGCTGGCCGCCCGACTGGATTTACCCGAGGCAACCCATCAGGCCACCGCCATCCTGGCGCATTGTTTCACCTGCACCAAGGATATCGCCGCGGCCCGGCGCATCAGCCAGCGTCTGTCGGCGCTAGGCATCGCTGTTTTACGGTTTGATTTCACAGGCTTGGGCCATTCGGGGGGCGAGTTCGCGAATACCACGTTCAGCTCGAATGTGGCCGATATCCGGGCCGCCGCGGCGCATCTGGCGACCCGTGGCATGCCGGCCAGCTTGTTGATCGGGCATTCCCTTGGCGGGGCTGCGGTGCTGCGCGCCGCCACGCAGATCGACGGGATCAAGGCCGTCGCAACGCTGAATGCTCCAGCGGATCCTGCCCATGTGCTGCACGCATTTCAGGGCGATCTTGATCTGATCGAGGCCGAGGGATGCGCCCAGGTGCAACTGGGACACGGGGCTTTTCCGATCACCAAGGATTTCATTCAGGATGTCTCGGCCAGCAATCTGCAAAGGTCGATCGCCAGCCTGGATGCGGCGCTGCTGGTGCTGCATGCGCCCCTGGATCAAACCGTTGGGATCGAGAATGCCACAGATATTTTCGTTGCCGCCAAACACCCCAAAAGCTTTGTTACGCTTGATGATGCAGATCACCTGATCTCGGATGCTGCGGATGCCGAATACGCGGCCGAGGTCATCGCCAGCTGGGCCAGCCGTTACCTGCCGCTGCGCCACCCTGCCCCGCCCCCCGGCGCTCCCGAGGGCGTCGTGCGGGTTTCCGAGGCCGATCCCGCCGGGTTCTTACAAGACGTCCAGTCCGGCCCCCATCACCATGCGCTTGCGGATGAACCCCTGGCCTATGGCGGCACCAACCGGGGCATGACGCCCTATGGGTTTCTGTCCGCCGGTCTGGGCGCCTGCACCACCATGACCATCCGCATGTATGCCCGGCGCAAGGGCTGGCCGCTGACCCATGTGCGCGCGGATGTGACCCAAAACAAGGTCCACGCGCAGGATGCCGGTGGGGGCGAAAAGATCGACCAGTTCACCCGTGTCATCCATCTGGAGGGACCGCTGAGCGCCGAGCAGCGCCAACGCCTGCTGGAAATCGCAGACAAATGCCCGGTACATCATACCCTGACCCGTGGCAGCTCGGTCCGGACCGTTCTGGCAGACCAGAACCAAGGCGGGGACGCTACATAACAGCGCCCCACCCTTGCCGCGCGGGGCGCTCGGGGGTAAAGACACGGCGAAACCCGAATATCCCATAGGAACAGCCGATGATCCCCCGTTATGCCCGCCCGCAGATGACCTCTATCTGGGACCCCGCCACCAAGTTCAAAATCTGGTACGAGATCGAGGCCCACGCCTGTGACGCCATGGCCGATCTGGGCGTGATCCCGCGCGAAAACGCCGAGGCCGTGTGGAAAGCCAAGGACGTGGAATTTGACGTCGCTCGCATCGACGAGATCGAGGCCGTCACCAAGCATGACGTCATCGCTTTCCTGACCCACCTGGCCGAACATGTTGGCAGCGAAGAAGCGCGCTTTGTACACCAGGGCATGACCTCTTCGGACGTGCTGGACACCTGCCTGAACGTGCAGCTGGTCCGCGCCGCCGACATCCTGCTGGAAGACATGGACAAAGTGCTGGCCGCGCTGAAAAAACGCGCGCTGGAACACAAGGACACCGTGCGCGTCGGCCGCAGCCACGGCATCCACGCCGAGCCCACCACCATGGGCCTGACCTTTGCCCGGTTCTATGCCGAAATGGATCGCAACAAGGCCCGCCTGCAACAGGCCCGCGAAGAGGTTGCCACCGGTGCGATCTCGGGCGCGGTTGGCACTTTTGCCAACATCGACCCGGCCGTTGAAGAGCACGTCTGCGCCAAGCTGGGCCTGTCGCCCGAGCCCATCAGCACCCAGGTGATCCCGCGCGACCGCCACGCCATGTTCTTTGCCGTTCTGGGCGTGATTGCCAGCTCGATCGAAAACATCGCCATCGAAATCCGCCACATGCAGCGGACCGAGGTTCTGGAAGGCGCCGAGTTCTTCTCGATGGGCCAAAAAGGCAGCTCGGCGATGCCGCACAAGAAAAACCCCGTGCTGACCGAAAACCTGACCGGTCTGGCCCGTCTGGTGCGCATGACCGTGATCCCCGCGATGGAAAACGTCGCCCTGTGGCACGAGCGGGACATCTCGCACTCGTCCGTGGAACGCGGCATCGGCCCCGACGCCACCGTGACGCTGGATTTCGCCCTGAACCGTTTGGCCGGCGTTGTCGACAAGATGCTGATCTTCCCCGAGAACATGCTGGACAACATGAACAAATTCCCCGGTCTGGTGATGTCGCAGCGCGTGCTGCTGGCCCTGACCCAAGCCGGTGTCTCGCGCGAAGGCGCCTATTCCATGGTGCAGCGTAACGCCTTGAAAGTCTGGGAAGAACGCCTGGATTTCCGCGAGCTGCTGCTGGCCGACGAAGAGGTCGTGGCCGCTCTGGGCGTCGACGGCATCAACGAGAAATTCGACATGGGCTATCACACCAAACATGTCGACACGATTTTCAAACGGGTCTTCGGCGAAAGCTGATTTCGCGAAAATCGCTGAAATGTGCTATGCTCCCTGTCGTGACGTTTCATGACAGGGAGTTTTTCATGATCAGAACCGTTCTTGCAGCTCTTGTTCTGGCCACCGCCCCGGCACTGGCCATCGCCGAATGCAGCCGCGGCCACCAGCAGGCCATGTCCTGTGCGGATGGCATGATTTGGGACAAGGAATCGAAAAGCTGCACCAGCGCGACAGGATAAATGCGCGGCTAAAGCGTTTGTTCACCCTTGGCTGATTATCTGTCCTCGCTGACAGATACGAGGGATGGATGAGCAACTCGACCCAATTGGCCCGCATCACGCCCGTAAAGAAAGAGGTGCCGGTTCCGGCCTCCTCGGCCCCTGCGCGCAAGGGCAAAACCGGCCTGAGCCGGAAACAGAAGGCCGCGATCATGGTGCGGTTTCTTCTGTCCGAAGGCGCGGATCTGGATTTCCGCGCCCTGCCCGATAGTTTGCAGGCCGAGCTGACCCGTCAGATCGGTGAAATGCGCCTGGTGGATCGCGAAACCCTGGCCGAGGTTGTGGCCGAATTCGCCGGTCAACTGGAACAGATCGGCGTGACCTTCCCACATGATCTGGCCGGGGCGCTGACCATACTGGATGGTCGCATTCATCCGCGCACGGCCGCGCGGCTGCGCTCTCAGGCCGGGGTGCGCCAATATGCGGACCCGTGGGACCGTATCCGCGACATGAAGGCCGAGGCTCTGTTACCCATATTCGAGACCGAAGCCACTGAAATTGCAGCCGTCGTCCTGTCCAAGCTCGAGGTCCCCCATGCCGCCGAGGTGCTGTCATTGCTGCCCGGAGATCGCGCGCGCCGCATCACCTATGCCATGTCCCAAACCGGTGCCGTAACGCCAGATACGGTCGATCGGATCGGGTTGTCCCTTGCCGCCCAAATGGATGCCCGCCCCCCCCGCGCGTTTGAGGATGGGCCGGAAAAACGCGTCGGCGCGATCCTGAATTTCTCGTCCTCGGAAACCCGCGATACGCTGCTGTCGGCGCTCGAAGGCGAAGACCAGGATTTTGCCGAACGGGTGCGCAAAACCATCTTTACCTTCAAGGACATCCCCAAGCGGATTTCGCCGCTGGACGTGCCCAAATTTACCCGCGCCGTGGATCAGGGCGATCTTGTCGCCGCGCTGTCCTATGCCCAGGCCACCGAAGATGGCGAGATTGCCGAGTTTATCCTGACCAACCTGTCCTCGCGAATGGCCGATTCTCTGCGCGACGAGATATCCGAGGCTGGCACGATCAAACCCAAGGCCGGCGAAGAGGCCATGACCGCTGTCATTCTGGCAATCCGCGCCCAAGAAGAGGCTGGTGAGCTTGAGATGATCATTGAAGAGGAGGAATAAGTTCATCCACGAATAGGCTGGACACGAATAACTATAAGTCATAACGTTCTTCGGTACTTCCAGACCCGGGACACCCCATGAACAGCCTATCGCCAAACGCCAGGGCCATCTTGATGATGATCGGGGCGATTTTCTGCCTGTCGGTGATGGACGCCACGGCAAAACGGCTGAGCCAGGAGGTTGGGGTCGTTCCAATCTTGTGGGCGCGATACGCTGGCCAGGGGATTGTTGTCTTGATCATGGTGGCCCCTCGATTGCGGCTGGTTGTTCAGACGAATTTCCCGCTTTTGCAGGTCTCGCGGGCGGTTCTTTTGATGATTGGCACCGGGTGCTTCTTTGCCGGGCTCACGCATATTGGCCTGGCCGAGGCGACCGCGATCATGAACACCAACCCGGTGTTGATCACTTTGGGTGCCGCGTTCTTTTTGCGCGAACACCTTGGCCCCCGTCGTATTTTTGGTGTCGCAGCAGCGTTGGTCGGCGCGCTTATTATCATTCGACCGGGCTTTGGCGCCCTGTCTGTCTGGGCGATTCTGCCCTTCATTGCGGCGAGCTGCTATTCCGGGTTCAGCCTGATCACCCGATACGTTGGCCAGTCAGATGATCCGCTGACGTCATTGTTCTATCCCGCCGCTATTGGTGCCGTTTGTTTTTCCTGTGCCGTGCCCTTTTTCTGGGAGACCCCCAGCCCCACCGGCGCGGGCCTTATGTTCTTGCTGGCTGGCGTCGGCACGGCGTCGCAATTGCTTATCATCCGCGCGCTCACCATCGGTGAGGCCGCGATGCTGGCCCCCTTTGCTTATGCGGGCCTGATTTTCGCGACGTTCTGGGGTGTTTTCATTTTTGGCGAATTCCCGGACATGTGGACGATCATCGGCGCCCTTGTGATCACGGCATCAGGGATTTATGTGTGGCACCGGGAAACAAGAGCCTAGGCATCGCGTGGCACAAGACATTCCAAATGGCACCTGGCAGGACTGGGTGTATGACCGCATCCTGCGCGGCCTGATCGGCACGGCGCTGGCCTTGCCTTGGCACCTGCGTGTGCGTTTTATCGGCTGGTTCGTGCGGCGGGTTCTGGCGCCAATAGTCGGGTATCGCAAACGCGCGATGGCCAATCTGGGCTATATCTACCCTGACATGTCCGACGAGCGAAAACGCGAAATCGCGGATGCTGTGGCCGACAACGCCGGTCGCACCATGATCGAGAATTACGACACGGCTGGCCTGTTGGCGCGCACGAAGGATCAGCAGATCACCGGGCCAGGTCTGGCCGCAATTGAACAGGCCCGCGCCCAGGGGCGTCCGGTGATGATGGTGACGGCGCATTTTGCGAATTTCGAGATCCCGCGCGCCGCGCTGGTCAATCGCGGTTTTCAGATCGGTGGTTTGTATCGCCCGCTGTCCAACCCCTACTTCAATGCCCATTACGCCAAGAATATGGAAGCCCTGTCCGGCCCCGTCTATCCGCAAGGCGCGCAGGGCACGATGGGGTTGGTCCGGCACATCCGCAAGGGCGGGTTTGGGGTGCTGCTGTTTGATATCCACTCGTCCGGAGGCAAACCGATTTCCTTCCTTGGCAAACCGGCATTGACGGCGACCTCGGCAGCGGAAATCGCGCTTAGAACCAAGGCGTTACTGGTCCCGTTCTTTGCAATCCGACGCGCGGACGGGCTAACGTTTGACGTGCAAATCGACGCCCCGATTGATCACTCTACCCCCGAAGACATGACGCGCGAGATGACCATGCGTCTGGAGGAGCGGATCGCCGAGCATCCCGAACAATGGTTCTGGATTCATCGCCGTTGGAGCAAAACGCTTTAGCGCAGACGCGCCGTGGCCAGAACCTCGCCCGGGCCATGGCGTTGCACGATCACCACCACAGGCGCGTCGCCAGTGATCTTGCCGGCGGTTTTCAGCGGCTGGCGCGTATCCCATTCGCCCAGCAGTTTCCAGTCAGTCACGATGTTGGAATACTTGATCGTGCGGCCTGCGTTCTCGCCGCGTCTGATCTTGACCTGATCCGCAGGGCGATAGCGCACCATCTGCACCAAAAGGGTTTCACGAAACGGACGCTCAGCCTCGGCCTCGATCAGGAGGCGATTGCCCTCGCGCTCCAGCTCGACAGAGACCAGCTCGCGCTTGGCGGCGTGTTTCTTGATCAGCTCGTTCACATCCATCGGATGGTTGCCGACAACGTGTTCCTGCCCGCCCACGATCATCTGGGGCGTATAAACCGAGCGCCGCCCGGCCGAGACAGCATAGGCTTTCTGGCGTTGGGTGAATTTGGGTTGGGCAAAGGCGTCCTTCCAGCCGATGTAGTCCCAATAATCTACATGCAGCGCCAGGGCGACCACATCGTCACGATCCGCCAGCGTGCCCAGAAACGCATCAGCCGGCGGGCAGGATGAACAGCCCTGCGAGGTATACAGCTCGACCAGAACGGGATGGTCATCGGCCAGGGCTACCCCTGACGCCAGCCCGAAACAGGCGGCCGCAACCCAACTGACAAGTTTACGCATGATGGTCTTTTCCCCGGTTTGTCCTTGAGTTTGGTTTTAGGCGCTCGGGACTGAAATAACCAATCAAGGTTTCGTCAGCCGCCGGTGATGCGGCATAGGGGTCACAGCAGGCGACGGGTTCCCCTTGATCAGCCCCCCCTGTGCCACACATTCTATGACAAATCCGTTTTCTAACCCAAGGGAGGCCCCGATGCCCATTACCGTCGGAACAGACACCGCCAAGACCCGCCGCATGTTGACTGTTGGCGCGCAATCGCTGGCCTATTACGCGATCCCCGCCGCGCAAGAGGCCGGGCTGGGCGATTTCAGCCGCCTGCCCGCGGCCTTGAAGGTGGTTTTGGAAAACCTGCTGCGCTTTGAGGATGACGGGTTCTCTGTGTCGGTGGACGACATCAAGGCATTCGGCGACTGGGCGGCGCAGGGCGGTCAGAACCCGCGCGAGATCGCCTATCGCCCGGCCCGCGTGCTGATGCAGGATTTCACCGGGGTGCCTGCTGTGGTCGATCTGGCCGCGATGCGCGACGGGATCAAGGCGCTGGGGGGTGACGCCCAGAAAATCAACCCGCTGGCACCGGTGGATCTGGTCATCGACCACTCGGTGATGATTGATGAATTCGGCAACCCGCGGGCCTTCCAGATGAATGTGGACCGCGAATACGAACGGAATATGGAGCGATATCAGTTCCTTAAATGGGGCCAAAGCGCGTTCGACAATTTCCGCGTCGTTCCCCCCGGCACCGGGATTTGTCATCAGGTGAACCTGGAATACCTGGCAAAGGCCATCTGGTCCGACACCGATCAGAATGGCGAAATGGTCGCCTATCCGGACACGCTGGTGGGCACGGACAGCCACACCACCATGGTCAACGGTCTGGCCGTTCTGGGCTGGGGCGTCGGCGGGATCGAGGCCGAAGCGGCGATGCTGGGGCAGCCGATTTCCATGCTGATCCCCGAGGTTGTGGGCTTCAAACTAACCGGCGAGATGATTGAGGGCACCACCGCAACCGATCTGGTGCTGAAGGTTGTGGAAATGCTGCGCGAAAAGGGTGTGGTCGGCAAATTCGTTGAATTCTACGGCGAGGGGCTGGACAATCTGCCGCTGGCCGATCGCGCCACCATCGCCAATATGGCCCCCGAATATGGCGCGACCTGTGGCTTTTTCCCGATTGACGGTGAAACCCTGCGCTACATGCGCAACACCGGCCGTGATGAGGACCGGATTGCCCTGGTCGAGGCCTATGCCAAGGCCAACGGGCTGTGGCGCGACGCGGACTATGATCCGATCTATACCGACACGCTGCATCTGGATATGGGCTCCATCGTGCCCGCCATTTCCGGCCCCAAACGTCCGCAGGATTTCGTGGCCCTGACGCAGGCGAAATCAGCCTTTGCCGAGGAAATGGCTAACACATTTAAACGCCCGATGGACAAAGAGGTCCCGGTGGCGGGCGAAGACTACGCCCTGTCCTCGGGCAAGGTGGTGATCGCGTCGATCACGTCCTGCACCAACACTTCGAACCCGTATGTGATGATCGGCGCCGGGCTGGTTGCACGCAAAGCCCGCGCACTGGGGTTGGATCGCAAGCCCTGGGTGAAAACCTCTTTGGCCCCCGGTAGTCAGGTGGTCACGGAATATCTGGAGGCCGCAGGGCTGCAAGACGATCTGGATGCCATCGGGTTCAACCTGGTGGGCTACGGCTGCACCACCTGTATCGGCAATTCAGGCCCCCTCCAGCCCGAAATCAGCGAGGCAATAGCGGCGGGCGATCTGGTGGCCACCTCGGTCCTGTCCGGCAACCGGAACTTCGAGGGCCGGATCAGCCCAGACGTGCGCGCGAACTATCTGGCCTCGCCGCCCTTGGTGGTGGCCTATGCCATCGCAGGAGACATGAATATTGACCTGACCAAGGCCCCGCTGGGACGGGATCAGAACGGCAATGATGTCTACCTGCGCGACATCTGGCCCAGCAACGCGGAAATCGCGGAGCTGGTGGAAAAAACCGTGACGCAAGAGGCCTTTACCAGCAAATACGCCGACGTCTTTAAAGGCGATGAAAAATGGCGCGGCGTGCAAGTGCCCGATCAGGAAACCTATGACTGGCCGGCCGAGTCCACCTATATCCAGAACCCGCCCTATTTCCAGGGGATGGGGCCAGACAAGGGCAGCATCCAGAATATCGAAGGCGCCAAAGTGCTGTTGGTGCTGGGCGATATGGTCACGACCGACCATATCTCGCCTGCCGGGTCTTTCACCGCCTCCAGCCCCGCGGGGCAATACCTGACCGATCGCGGCGTGACCCCGCGCGCGTTCAATTCCTATGGGTCCCGGCGCGGCAATCATCAGGTCATGATGCGCGGCACCTTCGCCAATATCCGCATCAAGAACGAGATGCTGGACGGCGTCGAGGGCGGCTATACCAAGGGCCCGGACGGGCAGCAGACCAGCGTCTACGAGGCCTCGATGGCCTATCAGGCGCAGGGCACCCCGCTGGTGGTGTTCGGAGGCGTTCAATACGGGGCCGGATCGTCGCGCGACTGGGCCGCAAAGGGCACGAACCTGCTGGGGGTGAAAGCGGTGATTGCTAAATCCTTTGAACGCATCCACCGATCAAATCTGGTGGGGATGGGCGTGGTGCCGTTTGAATTCACTGGCGGCGACACGCGCAAGACGCTGGGACTGACTGGGGATGAAACCGTCACCATCACCGGGCTGGACACGGTTGAGCCTCAGCAAATCCTGCCCTGCCAGATCACCTTTGCCGATGGCTCGACCAAGACGATCCAACTGAAATGCCGGATCGATACCGCCCCCGAGATCGAATATGTCGAAAACGGCGGCGTGCTGCATTACGTGCTGCGCGATCTGGCAAAGCGCTGAGCGCACGGATCGGGGCCAGCCTGTGCTAGTCTGGCCCTTCAGCGTTTTTCTGCAAAATGAGGTGGGTCACTGTGCCCTCAGATGGCGCTATTGTGCGGTCTGCAAGGCCTCGCCCAGGGCGCCCTCGAGGGTGCGTTGGGTGATGGGACCGGCATGGCGCATCAGGATGCGGCCCTCGCCGTCAATCACATAGGTTTCGGGCACGCCATAGACGCCCCAGTCCAGCCCCATGCGGCCCGTATCATCCTGCCCGATCCCGGCGTAAGGATTGCCCAGCTCGGCCAGGAATTTCAGCGCGGCCTCGGGCTTGTCCTTGTAGTTCACACCATAGATCGGCACGCCCTGGTCGGCCAAGGCCTCGAGGTTTGGGTGCTCCACCCGGCAGGGCGCACACCACGAGGCCCAGAAATTCACCAGTTTCACCTGGCCATCGCGCAGGGTCTCGTCGGTGAATTGCGGCAGATCGGACAGCGCAACCGTCTGCACGGCGGGGGCCGTTTTGCCCGCCAGCGCGGTCGGCAGCGCATCCGGGTTTTCGCGCTGCATCCCCACCATGAACATCGCCGCCAGACCAGCAAACACCAGCGGCGGGGCAATCATCAGAGGCGAGATCTTAGCCATTCTGGCGCCCTCTCTGTTCAACTTCTTCCAACGCGGCGCGGGCCTTGCGCGATCGCACCACGCTGATCGCAACCAGCGCCACGATCAGCACGATCGAGACCGCATAGGCCGACAGGACCTCGGTCTGGTATTTTCCTAGATCAGGGATCATTGCCCTACCCTTTCGCGTGCCAGCAACGCCCGCATCCGGCGCGCCCGAATTTCAGTTTGCGTGCGCAGGAACACCAGCGCGATAAATAACAGCACAAACCCCGCGATACACAGCAACAGCGGATGATAGAACACATTGGCGACGTGCTCTTCTTCGTCCAGCGACAGCGATGCCCCCTGATGCAGCCCCTGGTTCCAGAAATTCACTGCATAGCGGCTGAGCAGCGCGAACACCGAGCCCACAAGACACAGGATCGAGGTCAGATCGGCGGCGGTATCGTCGTTCTCGATCGCCGCCCACAGCGCCATATAACCCAGGTAGAACAGGAACAGGATCAGGAAAGAGGTCAGGCGCGGGTCCCATTCCCACCATGTACCCCACATCGGCTGCCCCCAGATCGCCCCGGTCGCCAGTGCGATCAGCGTCATCACGGCCCCCACCGGCGCAGCGGCGCGCGCGGCCAGCGCAGACACATGATGCCGCCGCACGATCCACACCAGGGACGCGACCAGCATCATGATCCACGCGTTGATCGCCATCAGTGCGGCGGGTACGTGAAGATAGATGATCTTGACGGTCGAGCCCTGCTTGTAATCATCCGGCGTAAAGAAAAAGCCCCAGATCAATCCGCCCACCAGCGCGGCCAAAGCCAGCACCGAAACCCACGGCAACAGCTTGTCCGTGGTGGCGATGAACTTCTTTGGATTGGCATATTCCCAGATCGAGGCCATGTTGTTTTCCTAATTCTTCCTGGCTCGGACGCAATTCACATCCGCGTTAGCGTAGGTTCACTCTCAGTACCGCAGCCGAGGCAAAAGGCAACAGCGCGATAGCGCCGCAGGTGATCCCGGCCAGCATCAGCATTGGGGTGGAATAGTCCATGTTTTCCGCGCCCCGCCGCGCCACCTCGGCCCCGAAAATCAGGGTTGGCACATATAGCGGCAGTACCAGCAGGCTCAGCAGCAGCCCACCGCGTTTGATGCCCACGGTCAAGGCCGCCCCAAAGGTGCCGATGACGCTCAATGCCGGGGTGCCCAGGGCTAAAGAGATCACCAGAGGGCCATAGCCCGGCCCCGGCAGGTTCAGCAAAAGCCCAAAGACCGGCGCCGCGATCACAAGCGGCAGGCCCGTCGTCAGCCAATGCGCCAGCGCCTTGATGCTGACGGCTGCCTCCATCGGGACGGGCGCGGTGGCCAACAGGTCCAACGACCCATCCTCCCAATCCAGCGCAAATATCCGGTCCAGCGACAACAGGCAGGCCAGCAGCGCCCCCAGCCACAAAATGCCCGAGGCGATCTTGGCCAGCAACGCCGATTGCGGCCCCACACCGAAGGGCACCAACACCACCACGATCAGGAAAAACGCAAGGCCCAGGCCAAAGCCCCCGCCCGCGCGGATCGCCAGCCGCAAATCTCGGATCAATAGCGCAATCACAAGAAGGCTCCGTCGAAATCATCCATCGCAGGGGCCTTGGCCTTGAACGGGGCCACATCCAGCACCCGCGCCTCGTCCAGTCCCAGATCGATATGGGTGGCCAACAGGGCCAGCCCCCCGCCGCGCAAATGCGCGCGCACGGCTTGGGCAAACATGGCCACCGCGCTGACATCCAGTGACACGGTCGGTTCGTCCAGCACCCAAACAGGGCGCCCCGTGACCACCATCCGCGCCAGCCCCAACCGGCGTTTTTGCCCCGCTGACAGGGCCCCGGCCGGGCGGTTCACCAAGCTGTGCAAATCAAACGCCTCAAGCGCTGGCTCAATCGCGCCTGTGCCGAACACATCTGCCCAGAATTGCAGGTTCTCACGCACTGTCAGCACGGCCTTGAGCCCGTCTGCATGGGCGGCATAGGCCATGGCCTCGCGTTCCAGCCCGATCTTACCGGACAGCGCAGGCTGCAGACCGGCAATGGTGCGCAACAGCGTGGTCTTGCCACAGCCGTTGGGGCCACGCAGCACCAGCGCCTCGCCCGCTTTTACGCGGAACGAAACCCCTTCTAGCACCGGAACGCCACCGCGTGCGACGGCCAGATCAGAAACATTCAACTCCATGCAGCTGTCCTACCCGATTGGCGACGTTGCGAAAACCAAAAGCGCAGTCTTCTGCCAATATTTTCGCGCCCGTGTTTCAAGTTAAACCGGCAGCACCGCAGCTGCTATCCGCCGCCCCTCCGAGGCCAGAACGTTATAGGTGCGACAGGCGGCGGGGCTGGCCATGACCTCCAGCCCGATTCCAAGTTCATTCATACGGTCACGCAAGACGACGGGCGCGTGGGCAATCTCTGGCCCCATACCCAGAAAAATCACGTCCACCTCGCCGGCCAGCGCCTCAAGCGGGGCTAGGTCCTCGAGCCCGCCCCAGCTGCGCGCAGCGCTAAGCGTCACCAGTGCCGGGCCTTCGATCACATGGCCCGCCACGCGAAAAAAGCCCGGCCCATAGCTGTCAAACGGCACAGCGTCGGTATAGGTGATCTCGTTCAGCTCCATCGCGGTGCCTCCGTTTCGTTAGTCCCACAGGGGCAGGCCCAGCAGCGCGGCGGCCATGGTCACGCTGTAGCCCGCAATGCGGTACATTCCCTGTCTGTCTGGCCGGAACATAGCGGCCCCCGCCAGATTGCCCAGCAGATTCGGCAGCGCCAGACCGACCCCCAGCAAAACCGGCACCCATTCCAGCCGCCCCTGCACCCCAAACAGCGCCAAAAGCGAGGCATCAAAGGCGACCAGATACACCATGATATTGGCGCGGATCGCCCGCGCGGGCCCGCTGGAGGCCAGATAGAGCAGGATCACCGGCGGCCCCGGCACCCCGGCGACTCCGCCCAGAAATCCGCTTAGAACGCCGGTGCCTGCCAGCATCGCACCGCGTGGCTCGCCCCGATATCGCAGCCCCGAGGCCAGCAGCAGCGGCACCACCAAAGCGGCCGCGCAAACGGCATAGCGAAACACGTCCGGGTCCACCGCATACAGGATCATGACCCCCACCGGCAGCGCCAGCGCCGCCCCGATCCACAGCAGACCAACATCGCGCGGACGCCCGGCGCGCCAGGCCGCAGGCAAGTTCGGCATCGGCCCCAGCACATCCATCACCACCAGCGTGGTCAGCGCCCAGACCGGCGGCAAAAACAGCCCGGCGATGGGCAGATACACAAGGGCCGTGCCAAAGCCGGTAAAGCCTCGCACAACCCCTGCAATAAATGTGCCGATGATTAGCCAGACCAGCCCGTCCTGGGCCAGAATGGCGTTCAACAGATCAGGCATCCACGTTGGCGAATTGGTTGCCCTGGTTGTTGTCGGGCTTGGACCAATCGCGCTTGACGCCAAGCATCAGCACCACGTTTTTCGCCACATAGACCGAGGAATACGTCCCCACGATCACACCCCAGGTGATAGCGAACACAAAGCCACGGATCACGTCGCCACCCAGCAGCAGCAGCGCGATCAGCGCCAGCAGCGTGGTCCCCGAGGTCATCAGCGTCCGGCTGAGGGTCTCGTTCACGGTGCGGTTCATCAGGTCGGTCAGCGGCGTGGATTTGAACTTGATCAGGTTCTCGCGCAGCCGGTCAAAGATCACCACGGTATCGTTGATCGAATAGCCCACGATGGTCAGCAGCGCCGCAATCGTCGCCAGGTCAAACCGGATTTGCAGCACCGAGAACACGCCGATGGTCAGCACCACATCGTGGATCAGCGCCGCAACGGCCCCGACCGAGAACTGCCATTCGAACCGCAGCCAGATGTAGAACAACAGCGCCGCCACGGCCGCAAGCAGCGAAATCACGGCCGTCCAAATCAGCTCGCCCGAGACCTTGGGGCCAACCAATTCCACCGAGGGAAAACTGATCGAGGGATCGACCGTTTGCAGGGCTTGCTCGATCAGTAGGATGGTTTCGGGGCTGACGCTTTCCTGGCCCTCCTGGGCCTGGATGCGGATCATGGACACGTTCTTTTCGGGGCCGAAGGTGGGATCGAACACCTCGGTGATCGAAACATCCCCCAGGTTCAACGCGCCCAATGCATCGCGGTAAGCCCCCACATCCACCGCAGCGGTGGATTCGGTGCGGATCGTGGTGCCGCCCCGGAAATCGATGCCAAAGTTCAGCCCGATCAGCAGCCAGCTGGCCAGGGACAACACCATCGCCACAGCCGACAGGCCCATGGTCAGGTTGCGGAAGCGGAAGAAATCGAAGTTCGGGACTTCGCGGAACAGTCGCAGGCGCATATCAGACCTCCAGCGTTTTGGGACGGCGGCGTTCAAACCACATGACGATCAACAGACGCGTCACGAAGATCGCCGTGAAGACCGAGGTGATGATCCCCAGCCCCAGCGTGATCGAGAAGCCCCGCACCGGGCCCGAGCCCAGCGTGAACAGGATCACCGAGATGATGAACGTGGTGATGTTCGCATCAATAATGGCCGACAGGGCGCGATCATAGCCCAGCTCGATCGCGCGGGCCGGGCCCTTGGCGGTGCGCAATTCCTCGCGGATACGTTCGAACACCAGCACGTTGGCGTCCACGGCCATCCCGATGGTCAGCACGATCCCCGCGATACCGGGCAGCGTCAGCGTGCCACCGATCAGGCTGAGCGCGCCAAAAATCAGCGCCACGTTGATCAGCAGCGCGATATTGGCGAACAGACCGAACAGGCCATAGCTGAGCACCATAAAGACCAGCACGGCGGCAAAGGCGACCAGACAGGCGATCTTGCCCGCTTCGATACTGTCGGCGCCCAGTTCGGGGCCGATGGTGCGCTCTTCCAGGAAATCCAGACCCGCAGGCAGGGCGCCCGCGCGCAGCAAGATCGCCAGGTTGGTGGATTCCTCGACGTCGAAATTCCCGGTGATGATGCCGGACCCGCCGCCAATATGAGCCTGAATGACCGGTGCGCTGATCACCTCGCCATCCAGCACGATGGCGAAGGGATTGCCGATGTTTTCGGCCGTGTAGTCCCCGAATTTCCGCGCGCCGGTAGTGTTGAAACGGAAGGACACAGCTGGGCGGCCATTCTGATCAAACGAGGGCTGCGCATCCACCAGTTCTTCGCCCGTCACAACGGGGGCCTGTTCCAGCACATAGAACACGCCTTCTTCGTCCAGCGAGGGCAGCAGTTCATTGCCCGCGCCCGGCGGCATATCGGCGTTCGAGGTCCGCGTCACCACCGGCTGAAAGGTCAGCTGCGCGGTGGTGCCGATGATTTCCTTCAACTCGGTCGCACTGCCGATGCCGGGCACCTGGATCAGGATACGCGTGTCACCCTGACGCTGAATGGTGGGCTCGCGCGTGCCGACCTCGTCAATCCGGCGACGGATGATTTCCAGCGACTGCTTGACCGTGCGATCATCGGTGGCCAACTGCTCGGCCTCGCTGAGGGTCACAACGATATCCGCACCCTCCACGACCACCTCGATATCCGAGGCCCCTGCCCCGGTCAGCGAGGTCACCGGACGCGCCAAGCCCCGCACCAGTTCGGCGGCGCGTTCAGCCATGTCAGGTTTCTGGTTCAGACGCACCCGCAATTCGGCGCCTTGAGTGCGCTGCAGGCGTATCGTGCCGATTTCGTCGCGTTCTTCGCGCAGCAGGTCACGCACTTCTGGCCACATGGCCTTCAGCCGCGCTTCGTACACGTCCTTGACCCGCACTTCGGCCAGCAAATGCGCGCCGCCCCGCAGGTCCAGCCCCAGATTTACCAGACCAGACGGCAGGAAACCGGGCCATTGCGCCACCAGAGCATCCAGCCCCTCGGCTGTGGCCCCGGACTCGATCGCGGCAACCGCGTCATTGTGGGTTTCCACGCGCGTGTAAAACGCATTCGGAAGCGCCATCAGCAACCCAAAGGCACAGACGGCCCAGATCACGATACGCTTCCACAGATCAATCTGAAGCATGAGAACAGCTTTCGCTAGGGGGCATTACAACGAAAAGGGCGCCGCAAACGGGCGCCCCTCTGGCCGGATCAGGCGGTTTCTGCCGGCTCGGTCTTGTTCAGAACCTGGGTCACGGTCGAGCGCACAACGCGCACTTTGACGCCGTCTGCGATTTCGACTTTCAGCTCGTCGTCGCTGACATGGGACACTTTGCCGATGACACCACCCTGGGTGACCACCTGATCGCCCTTACGCAGCGCGGCGACCATGTTCTGGTGCTCTTTCATCTTCTTTTGCTGCGGACGGATCAGCAGGAAATACATGATCGCGAAGATCAGAATAAGCGGGAGAAACTGGCCGATGGCTTCCATGTCGGTGGTCCTTATAGAGTAAGGGGGCCAGACCGGCCCCAGGATTTTGCACGGAACCTATGTGCGCAAGCGGGTATTTGCAAGGCGTCAAAGCCCGCACACTAACCCCATCCCGGCCACACCCCGTCCGAACAGGTTTACCCCGCCCCCAAATCGCGGCAAAGTTGCGGAAGAGACGCGACCAAGGGGGCCTGATGGCACAACGGGACAACTCCGATTTCCGAAGCTGGATCGGGCTGAAAACCAAGATCAATGCCGCGGACCTGCCCGCATGGATGGGAGGCATGGTTGGCGCGGTGCTGATGCTTGTGGGTTTCGGCCTGTTCCTGCTGGTGGGCGCAACCCTGATCAAACTCCTCTACGCCGTCCTCTCGCAAAACCTGAACGCAAATCCCACATCCGAGGACATCCGCAATCTGGGCCTGGCCGCCGGTGCGATGATCGGCATCCCCTTCCTGATCTGGCGCAGCATCGTCGCTCAGAAACAGGTGGATGTCAGTGAACAAGGCCACATCACCGACCGCATCAACAAAGCGGTCGAGGGGTTGGGCGCCGAGAAATCCGTGAAACGCGACGGGGAAGATGAAACCGAACCCAACCTCGAGGTCCGCATCGGAGCGCTCTACGCGCTGGAACGCATCAGCCAGTACAGCGCAAGGGACCACATCCAGGCCATGGAAATCCTCTGCGCTTACATCCGCAACAACGCCGACCGCCACAGCCCCCGCCTACCTGAGGAAGAACCCAAAGAAGGCTGGCAAGCATGGGGACTGAGAAACCGCACCCATCCCCCCTTGGACGTGGACATCGCCCTGCGCATCATCGAACGCCGCTCGAATGATCGCAAACAGCGTGAAAAAGATGCCAACTACCGCCTCGGCCTGGAACGCGCTCCGTTCCACGCCCTTGAACTGCACCGCAGGGACCTGACGGATGCGATTCTGACGCAGGCAAAGTTGCAAGGGACAATCCTTTGGGACACGAAGTTGCAGGGGGCGGACCTTGGCTTCGCGAAGTTGCACGGGGCGATCCTCGGTGAAGCGAAGTTGCAGGGGGCGAACCTCCGAAGCGCGAAGTTGCAAGGGGCGAACCTCATTGACGCGGAGTTGCAGGGGGCGGACCTCATTGGCGCGAAGTTGCAGGGGGCGGACCTCTGGGGCGCGGAGTTTGACAAATCCAGCAAAACTCAGGCAGCCAATTTTACGGGTTCTGCCTGTGTTCGGGTGGATTTTACTGACTTTATCATAACCAAAGAACAGCTCCAAACCATGTTCGGCGACGGCTCTACCACCCTCCCTGGTGGTGGCGGCCCCGATCACCCCGATTGGCACACCCATTGGCCCAAGGAAATGCTGAAATGGAACGACTTCCAAACCGCATGGCGCGCCTGGCAGGCCAAGATCGGTTTCCAACCGCCCAAAAATCCGTAATAACGCGCTCAGACACGACTCAACACCGGAGCAGACCCATGCATGACATCCGTGCCATCCGCGAAAACCCAGCCGCACTGGACGCGGCGCTGGCCCGCCGCGGGGCCTCGGCGATGTCGTCCGAGGTGCTGAAACTGGACGAGGCGCGCCGCGCCAAGATCCTGGCCGCAGAAACCGCTCAGGCCGATCAGAAAAAGGCCGCCAAAGAGGTCGGCGCTGCCAAAGCCCGCGGCGATGAGACCGAATTCGAACGCCTGCGCGCGCTGGTCGCCGAGAAAAAGGCCGAAGTCGCCGCGATGCAGACCGAAGCCAAGGACCTGAACCAACAGCTGACCGACCTGCTGATGACCCTGCCCAACACGCCTCTGGAAGACGTACCCCAGGGCGCGGATGAAGAGGATAACGTGGAAATCCGCCGTTGGGGCACCCCCAAGACCTTCGATTTCCAGCCCAAGGAACATTTCGAGCTGGACGGCGTGAAACCGGGGATGGATTTTGAAACGGCTGCGAAACTCAGCGGGTCGCGCTTTGTGGTGCTGTCGGCGGGCGTGGCGCGCATCCACCGTGCACTGGCGCAGTTCATGCTGAACACTCATGTCGAGGAAAACGGCTTGACCGAGACCTGGACCCCGGTACTGGTGCGCGAAGAAATGATGCTGGGCACCGGACAGCTGCCGAAATTCGGCGAAGACAGCTATCAGACCCGCGAAGGCTGGTGGCTGGTGCCCACGGCCGAAGTGACGCTGACCAACATCGTCAATGGAGTCACGGTCGAGGAAAGCTACCTGCCTCGCCGATACGTGGCCCACACGCAATGCTTCCGCTCCGAGGCCGGCAGCGCCGGTCGCGACACCGCCGGTATGCTGCGCCAGCACCAGTTCGAGAAGGTAGAGATGGTCTCGGTCACACACCCGGACAAATCCCTGGACGAACACGACCGCATGACCCGCTGCGCCGAGGGTATCCTGGAAAAACTGGGCCTGCCCTATCGCACAGTGGTGCTGTGCACTGGCGACATGGGATTCGGCGCCACCAAAACCCATGATATCGAGGTCTGGCTGCCCGGTCAGAACACTTATCGCGAAATCAGCTCTGTCTCGGTCTGCGGCGATTTCCAGGCACGCCGGATGAATGCACGTTTCAAGGCGACCGAGGGCGGCAAACCGCAATTCGTGCACACGCTGAACGGATCGGGCCTGGCCGTGGGCCGCGCCCTGATCGCAGTGCTTGAGAACGGCCAGAACGAGGATGGCTCGGTCACCCTGCCCGACGCCTTGCACCCCTACCTGGGCGGCAAAACCACGCTGGCCGCCGATGGGACGCTGATCTGATCCAAAGGTGCGCCTGCGGCGCCCACGAAATCTCGTCCTCCGCCTGCGGCTTCGGCCTCGGGCGGGCGCAAGCCTTACCCCAGCGCCCCATTTCTTTGCTCGGGCAAATACTCCGGGGGTGAAGATCGGAAAGAATTTCCGATCGAGGGGGCTGGCCCCCTCCCACCAGCTTGAACACGCCCTTAGCGGTTTTTCGCGCCTTTTGCCAAATGCTTGCGCAGGGCGCCTGCATTTTTCTCGCGCTTGCCTTTATAGGGGTTTTTGTTCCCTTGTCCGCGCATGGTCAGGCGGATCGGCGTCCCGGGCATATCGAAATCCTCACGCAGGCCATTGACCAGATAGCGCGAGTAACTTTCGGGCATTTTATCAGGCAGAGAGCACATCACCACGAACCCCGGCGGGCGGGTTTTGGCTTGGGTCATGTAGCGCAGCTTGATCCGGCGACCGCCCGGAGCGGGCGGCGGGTGTTGTTCGACCATGCCCGACAGCCAGCGATTCAATTGAGCCGTAGGCACGCGGCGGTTCCAAGTTTCATAGGCGCGCTCGATCGCGGCGCGCAGACGTTCCAGCCCGCGCCCGGTTTTGGCAGACACCGTCACCAGCGGAGCACCGCGCAGCTGTGGCAGCAAGCGTTCGAAGCTTTCCTTCAGGTCGCGCAGTTTTTCCTGCTTCTCGTCCTCGACATCCCACTTGTTCACGGCAACAACAACGGCGCGGCCTTCGCGTTCGGCCAGATCGGCGATGCGCAAATCCTGTTGCTCAAAGGGAATGGCCGCGTCCAGCAACAGCACCACGACCTCGGCGAATTTCACCGCGCGCAGCCCGTCGGAGACCGAAAGTTTTTCCAGCTTTTCCTGCACCTTAGCGCGTTTTCGCATCCCCGCCGTGTCCCACATCCGCACGGGCAGACCGTTCCAGTCGATGGTCAGCGAAATGGCATCGCGGGTGATCCCGGCCTCGGGGCCGGTCAGCAGGCGGTCTTCGCCCAGGATCTTGTTGATTAGGGTGGATTTGCCCGCGTTGGGGCGCCCGATCACCGCGACTTGCAGGGGTTTTTCCTGCGTGGGGACGGGCATTTCAAAGCCCTCTTCATCATCCTCGTGCAGGGTCACGTTGATGGTGGGGCGATATTCCTCGGCCTTTTTTTCGTGCTCTTCGGCCAGGGGCATCAGCTCGGTCAACAGCTCGCCCATGCCCTCACCATGTTCGCCAGACAGGCGCAGCGGTTCGCCCAGACCCAGGCTGTAGGCCTCGATCACGCCGGCATCAGCCGCGCGGCCTTCGGCCTTGTTCGCGGCCAGAATCACGTGTTTCGAGCGTTTGCGCAGGATTTCCGCGAACATTTCGTCCGTGGGGGTCACACCGACGCGCGCGTCCAGCATGAACAGGCACACATCGGCCATGTCCACAGCGCGCTCGGTCAGGCGGCGCATCCGGCCCTGAAGGCTGTTGTCGGTGGCCTCTTCCAGCCCGGCGGTGTCGATCACGGTAAAACGCAGATCGCCCAGGCGCGCCTCGCCCTCGCGCAGGTCGCGGGTCACACCAGGTTGGTCATCGACCAGCGCAAGGCGCTTGCCGACCAGACGATTGAACAGCGTGGATTTGCCCACGTTTGGGCGCCCCACCAGGGCAAGGGTGAAACTCATTGTCTCAGGCTCCGATACGGATCAAGGCGCCCTGTTACACCAATCCCGCGTCAACGGAAAGCATGCAATTCGCCCTTGGACGAAACGACATACAAGGTGCGCCCGGCGACCACAGCGCCGGTGGTAGCGCCGTTTGGAACTTCGACCGCATAGACCTGCTGGCCATCCTTGGGATCAAAGAAGCGCAGCTGCCCGTCATTCGAGGCCACGATGACCCGTCCGCCCGCCACAACCGGCCCGTAATTGGCAAAGACTTCGGTGGCCCGGCGCTGCGTGAATTTCACATAGTTGGGCAGTTGCACCGACCAGACCGGGCTGCCGTCGCGCGCGTTCAGGCGCATTAGCTGGTTTTCAAGGTTGATCGCAAAGACCGAGCCCCCGACAGGCCACATAGTTCCAATCGCGCCTTCGCGCGCTGTCCACTTGCGCTCGCCCGTGTCCAGATCCAGCGCGACCATCCGGCCTGCATTCGATCCGACATACACGGTTTTGCCGTCAATCACCGGCTCGCCTGTGATGTCGTTCAGACGGGTCAGCGCGCGATCGCGCTGGCTGCCCGCCAATTGCGAGACCCAGTGGCGCATCCCGCCCTTGCGGAACGCGGCCTGCACCTCGCCATCACCATAGCCATAGATTACGAATTTGTTGTTGACCGCCGGGGCCGGTGCGCCCAGCACGTTGCCCACATTTGGCAAGGCCCCCAATTGCCAGCGTACGCGGCCGGTATCCGCCTCGATCGCCCAGCCGGTATCATCCCCGCTGGTGACATAGACCAGACCCTTGGAATAGGTGGGCGCGCCCGAGCCGCCGGACAACAGATCCTGCTGCCACAGGACCGCGCCTGTGGCCGGGTCCAGCGCCGTCAATGTGCCAAAGCCCGAGGTCACGAACAGCTTGCCATCCCCATAGGCCAGGCCACCGCCCGTTGCATCGCCAGCGTCATCCCGCGGCGGGGTCAGATCGGTGCTCCAGACCGCGGCGCCCTCGGTCGAGGTCGCGGCCACGGTCGCGTGGGCATCCAGCGTAAAGACACGGCCACCAGCCACAACAGGATCGGCCACGATGCGGTTGCGCTTGCTGTCCCCTGCCCCGATCGGTGCGCTCCAGAGCAGTGTCGGTGCTGCGCCCAAGGCGGGGTGACTGGTGCGATGCGCGGGCGAGCCAATGCCATGCGTCCATTCCGAATTCGCCCGTTGCGCGGGCAAGCGGATCGCAACCGATTTGTTTTCGGCAAGCGCCGAGGCGGGCTCGACCCCTGAGCTTAACACCGCGTAGATGCTTTCGCGTTTGCCGACCAGAATCTCTTCTTTTTCGGCGCAACCGGCCAGAACGGCCAGCCCAACCGCGCCCAGCATCAGAACGCTTGTCTTCACGGGTTTGATCACGGGTTTCATCTCGGGGCCTGCCCTCACTTTTCTTGCTTGGCGCCGCACCCCCGAAAGGCCCGGCGCAGGGGCCTTAGTTGCCCGCTTGTTCCGCGGGATCCAACTGACCACCCAGCGCCACAATCAACTGAGACGCGCGACGACGCAAGTCCTGCGTGACCTCGGCATCGGCAAGGATACGCTGGAGCCGCTCAATCGCCGCGTCAGTCTGGCCAGCATCGATGTCCATCAGCGCCAGCTGTTCTTCGGCGGCCAGGCGCAGCGAGGCCACGGTTTGTGCGATACCTTCCAGGCGGGTGCGACGCTCGGAGGCGCTGAGCGCATCGCCCTGCACCAGCAGCGATTTGAACGAGGCCACCTGACGATAGATCTGGGGCACATCACCATTCGAGGCCACACTGTCCAACAGCGCCAGAGCCCCGGCATTGTCCCCAAACTCGGCCAACTCCGAGGCCCGCAGCATCGCCAGAACGGCCTGCGCCGCCGAATCCTCGGCCTGGACGCCAGCCAGAGCAGCAGCGCGCGCAGCGGCATCGTCGGCCTCAAGCGCGGCAACGATATCGTCGCCCAACGCCTGCGCCGCAGCCAAGGCCTGCGCCTTGCGCCACTCGTTATAGGCCGCGCCCCCCACAATCAGGATCACTGCCAGAACCGCGATCCAGCCGTATTTCTTCATCATCGCGAACAGACGGTCGCGGCGCACTTCTTCGGTGACTTCTTCAATGAAACTGTCGGTATCGCTCACGCGCAGGCCCTTTCGATGAATTTGCCCTCTCTTACCGCGTCCCCCCGCCACTGCCAAGACCCGCAAGGCCCGGGATTGGGGATGGCGGCATTCTGCGACTGCACACTTGCGTGAAAGCGATTAACTTTCTAAACTGAACTAAACGGTTCAGACATATTCACAGGACCGATTTGTTGTATTCGGGGCGTTCACGTCTATCTACGGACCATACACCCCCGAGTTTTTGCGCGCGAAAAGGACATTGAAACAAGATGCGACCCATCCCGGTTCTCACCGCCATTCTGGTGACCGCTTTCCTGTATGTACTCGTGATGGAGCGGGACGCCCTGACCGCCTTTGCCCTGTCCGGGGATGCCGAAGCAGCGGTCGACGCGGCCAATGCTGAACCTGAACCCCAGGACCCCACGGTAAAAGCCAAGACCGAGAAACTACCGCCCATTGGTGTTGTCGCCTTGCATTCCGAGGCGCAAACCATTGACAGCGCAGTGATTTTGCGTGGCGAAACGCAGGCTGCGCGCCAAGTGGCTGTGCGGGCCGAGACCACCTCGACTGTGGTTTCCGAACCGCTGCGCCGCGGGGCGTATGTCGAGGAAGGCCAAGAGCTGTGCCGCCTTGATCCGGGCACCCGCCCTGCCGCCCTGGCCGAGGCAAACGCCGCCCTGTCCAACGCCAAGGCCTCGGGGCCCGCAGCCCAGGCTAAGCTGCAAGAGGCGCAGGCGCTTCTGAAAGAGGCCGAGATTAACTATAACGTCGCCTCGAAACTGAACGACTCGGGCTATGCTGCTGAAACGCGACTGGCTTCGGCCGAGGCCGCTGTGCGCTCTGCCGAAGCCGGTGTCGAATCTGCACGTTCAGGGTTGGAATCGGCGCAGGCAGGTCTGCAATCCGCTCAGGCCGCCGTCGCCATGGCCGAAAAAGAAATGCAGCGTCTGGTGATCTCGGCCCCCTTCGCGGGCCTTTTGGAAGCCGACAGTGCAGAACTGGGCAGCCTGCTCAGCGCCGGGGGCACCTGCGCCACGGTGATCCAGTTGGACCCGATCAAGTTGGTGGGCTACGTCCCCGAAACCGAGGTTGACCGGGTCACATTGGGCGCCCTGGCTGGCGCGCGTCTGGCCAATGGGTCCGAGCTGCGCGGCACGGTCAGCTTCCTGTCACGCTCGGCCGATCCGCAAACCCGCACCTTCCGCGTGGATATCGACGTGCCCAACCCCGATCTGAAAATCCGTGACGGGCAGACCGCTGAAATCCTGATCGCCGCCGACGGCGCCACGGCCCATCTGCTGCCGCAATCGGCGCTGACACTGAATGATGAAGGCGCGCTGGGGGTCCGGCTGGTGGGGGATGGCAACATTGTCGATTTCGCACCTGTCACCATGGTGCGCGACACGATCAAGGGCGTCTGGGTTACCGGGCTGGGGGACACCGCTGATATCATCGTGATAGGACAGGAATACGTCACCAAGGGCGTCGAAGTCGCACCGACCTTCCAGGAGGCCAACGAATGACTGGTATGGTCGATTGGGCCGCCTCGCGCGCCCGTATGATCCTGGCATTTATCGTGCTGTCGCTGGCGGCGGGGGGATACGCCTATTTCGGGCTGCCCAAAGAGGGCGAGCCCGATATCGACATCCCCGCCCTGTTCGTTTCCGTGCAATTCCCCGGCATCTCGGCCGAGGATTCGGAAACCCTGTTGGTCAAACCGATGGAAACCGAACTGTCCGATCTGGACGGGTTGAAGTCCATGTCCTCGACCGCAGCGGAAAACTATGCCGGTGTGGCGCTGGAGTTTGAGTTTGGCTGGGACAAGGCCAAGGTGCTGGCCGAGGTGCGCGATGCCATGGGCACCGCCGAAGGGTTCTTTCCTGAGGGGGTCGAAAAATACTCGATCAACGAGATCAACTTCTCGGAATTTCCGATCATCATCGTCAACCTGACCGGCGACGTGCCCGAGCGCACGATGACCAAAATCGCCAAGGATTTGCAGGAAAAGGTCGAAGGCCTGGATGCGGTGCTTGAGGCCGGGATCGCCGGGTCGCGCGATGAAATGGTCGAGGTGGTGATCGACCCGCTGCGCCTGGAATCCTATAACGTCACCGCGGGCGAGCTGATCTCGGTTGTGCAAAACAACAACATGCTTGTGGCCGCAGGTGAAGTGGAAACCGATCAGGGCACTTTCGCGGTAAAGATCCCCTCGTCCTTTGACGAGCCGCGCGACATCTACGCCCTGCCCGTCAAGATCAACGGCCAGCGTGTCGTGACGTTGGGCGATCTGGCGGAAATCCGGCTGACCTTCGAAGACCGCGAGGGTCTTGCCCGCTTCAACGGCGAGCCGACAGTAGCGCTTCAGGTGGTAAAACGCAAAGGTTTCAATCTGTTGGACACCACCAAAGAGGTCCGTCAGGTCATAGATGAGGTCCATGAGGAATGGCCAGCGGACCTGAAGGCCGCCGTGCGCGTGGGCACCTCGAACGATCAGAGCCGCGTTGTGGGCTCCATGGTCAGCCAGCTGGAAGGCTCGGTTCTGACCGCCATCGCGCTGGTGATGATCGTGGTTCTGTCCAGCCTGGGCAGTCGCGCCGCACTGTTGGTGGGCTTCGCGATTCCGACCTCGTTCCTGCTGTGTTTCGTGCTGCTGGCGATGATGGGCGTGACCATTTCCAACATCGTGATGTTCGGCCTGATCCTGGCCGTGGGGATGCTGGTGGATGGCGCCATCGTTGTGGTGGAATACGCTGACAAACGCATCAAAGACGGCATCGGCCCGATGCACGCCTATGTCGAGGCGGCCAAGCGTATGTTCTGGCCCATCGTGTCCTCGACCGCGACCACGTTGTGCGCCTTCCTGCCCATGCTGTTCTGGCCCGGTGTCCCTGGTGAATTCATGGGGATGCTGCCGGTGACGCTGATCTTTGTTCTGTCGGCCTCTCTGGTGGTGGCGCTGATTTATCTGCCTGTGATGGGCGGCGTTTCGGGGCGTCTGTCCCGCCAGTTCGAGTTCGGCTCGGCCTTCCTGATCCGTCATTTCCCCTGGTGGGTACGTGCGCTTCTGGTGCCGATCACCTGGATGGGCATGTTTATCGGAGCCATGCAGGTTTTGAACCCGGCCTATCTGTCGCCGTCTTTGGCCGAAAGCCCAGGCCTGGCGCTGATGATTGGCACGGTGCTGTTCTTTGGCTCGGCGTTTGGGGCCTCGATGGCGCTTGGGGCTGCGAAAATCACCTGGAAACGTCGCCGCCGCATTCGCGCGGGGCATAAACGCACGCCCTTTGGTCTGTTCATCAAGTTCATCGCAGGCAATCCGATCATGCCTCTGGTTGCGGTGGCTGCGGTGATCGGCTTTGTCGGTATGACCTTCATGACCTTCACCCAGAACAACAACGGCGTTGAATTCTTTGTGGAATCCGAACCGGAACAGGCGATCGTCTATGTCCGGGCGCGTGGCAACCTGTCGGTGCATGAAAAGGACGATCTGGTCCGTCAGGTCGAAGAACGCGTCCTGGCCCATCCCGGTGTTCTGAACGCATTTGCCTTTTCTGGCGAGGGTGGTCTGAACAACAACACCGGGGGCGCGCAACCCCCGCGGGACACGATCGGACAGGTGCAGCTGGAAACCATCCCGTGGGAGGAACGCTCGGATCGTCCTGATCTGGATGGGGATCTGGTCATCGACGAATTGACGGCCGAGCTGGAACAAATCCCCGGCATCAAGATCGAAATCCTGGCCCAATCGCGCGGCCCGGCCAGCGGCAAACCGGTCCATCTGCGCCTGAAAGGTGACAACTGGGAAAATCTGCTAGAGGCCACCCGCCTGGCGCGGGCCCAGTTTGATCAGACCGACGGTTTGGAACTGGTCGAGGATACGCTCCCCCTGCCCGGCATTGACTGGCAGATCGACGTGAACACCGAAAAAGCCGGCCTGTATGGCGCTGACGTGGCCACGGTGGGCGCGATGGTGCAGCTGGTCACCCGCGGCATTCTGCTGGACACGATGCGTGTGGACAGCAGCGACGAGGAAATCGAAATCCGCGTCCGCCTGCCCGAGGAATACCGCCTGCTGTCCACCCTGGACACGCTGAAGGTGCGCACCGCTGACGGGCTGGTCCCGCTGGCCAACTTCATCACGCGCACCCCCGTGCCCAAACTGGCGCAGATCAGCCGCGTGGATCAGAAGCGCTATTTCGACGTAAAGGCTGCCCTCACCGATGGGCTGACCAAGACCGAAACCAACGAGGATGGCTCGACCCACGAAGTGCCGATCACGGCGAACGAACGGATCGAGCTGCTGACCGCCTGGCTGGACACGAACCCTCTGCCGCAGGGGGTCGAGTGGGAATGGACCGGCGACCAAGAAGACCAGGCCGAATCCCAGGCCTTCTTGTCCAGTGCCTTTGCTGCGGCCCTGGCGCTGATGTTCGTCATCCTGCTGGCGCAGTTCAACAGCTTCTATAACTCGGTTCTGGTGCTGCTGGCGGTGGTTCTGTCCACCACGGGCGTGCTGATCGGGATGCTGGTAATGGATCAGGCGTTCTCGGTCATCATGACGGGTACGGGCATCGTGGCGCTGGCGGGGATCGTGGTGAACAACAACATTGTTCTGATCGACACCTACCAGGACTATTCCTCGTATATGCCGCGGATCGAGGCCATCGTGCGCACCGCCGAGGAACGTATCCGCCCGGTTCTGCTGACCACCATCACCACGATGGCTGGTCTGGCCCCGATGATGTTTGGCCTGTCGCTAGATTTCATTGGCGGTGGCTTTTCCATCGACAGCCCCACGGCGCTTTGGTGGAAACAGCTGGCCACGGCGGTGGTGTTCGGGCTGGGCATCGCAACGGTTCTGACGCTGGTCTTTACACCCTCGATGCTGGCGATCCGGGTCTGGGTGAATACCTATATCCGCTGGATTGCCCGCGCGCTGGCCGCCATGGCCCTGGGCAAGGCCAGCCGCACCGCGCAGGATTTCGCCCTGCAACGCGCGGCCCGCAAGCTGAAAGCGCCCGAGATTATCTGGGACGACGATGTCCCCGATCTGGCCGAGGCCCCATCGCCCCCCGGCCCCTCGGGCAAAACCGGGCTGAAAGCCGCTGAATGAACAAAGACCGGGCCTCGTGCCCGGTCTTTCCATTTTGGAAACAATCTGTTCCCGAAAGCCCCCGTTCCAAGAGAAATACCACTATTCTCTACGAGTTACGATTGAATTAACTGTGGCGGCTCATCACATGATCTGGCTGGCAATTTTATCGCTGCTGGGCAGCTTTCTGTTGTAAGAAGTCTTCTGTGATAAGGTTTCGAACGACCAGAGCAGCCCGGATGGGCCCAACCCCAAGGACGACACCAAAGACACCCGACGCTGCCTGACCGACGAAAGCGACCTGCTGGGTCTGGCAGGCGAGGACGCTTATTTTCACATCATGGCGCGCGAAGGAGATGACCGCACAGAAGGCCATGACGACGATGTTTGGGCTAGGCGCTAGCGAAGACGAAGGACTGGAGGGATAGGGAAGCGATACCCTGAACGGTGGATATGGCGACGCTACACTGCGGGACAGCTTCGAAAACGATCGGCTGCATGGGGAGGACGGCCAATGATTGGATGAATGGCGAAGAGGGCCACGACTTAATCACCGCCGGAGACGATCACGACCTGTTCAACGTTGTTGAGGGGTTTGACAGTATCCATACTGGCCAGGGCAGTGATACGGTTTTTGCAGGCATTGGCGACGACAGTGTCTTTCAAACAGGTCGGGGTGGTGTGACGGACCTGGGCAAAGGGAACGATGGATATCAAAACGTTTTAGGCGATAGCACCGTACGGACTGGTGCGGGCAATGACAGAATGTTCGCCGAGGTGGGGAATGCGCAAATCCTTGAACCCCACTGACAGAGATTATGTCGAAGATGGCGTTGACACATTGCTGGGCGGCCATGGAAACGACACCCTGAACGGGAATGCAGGCGACGTAATGTCCGGTGGGTCCAGTATCGACGAATTCATCGTCCATCTTCCGGAAACCCAGAATGCCGAGACCTGGCCCGATGCCGCGATCATCACCGATTTTGATCCCGCTACCGAAACTGTTGAGGTGATTGTCAACTTCCGCGAGGACGCCTCCACGGTTCAGGGCACCGATCCTGACACGGGGGACGCCGCCCTGTTTGTGGACGGCACCATGGTGGTTGTGTTTCAGGGGCTGACCCCGGCGCAGATGGGCTGGAGCTAGGCGGCCTCTTCGTTCTGCTGACGGGTCCACAGGCTGTAATACCGCCCCTGCCCCGAGACCAGCTCGGCATGGGTGCCGCGCTCGACCACCTCGCCTTTTTCCAGGACGATGATCTGGTCGGCCTCGGCAATGGTGGACAGACGGTGCGCGATGGTGATCACCGTGCGCCCCTGCCCGGCCTCGGCCAGCGCGCCCTGGATCTCGCGCTCGGTATCCGTGTCCAGCGCCGAGGTCGCCTCGTCCAGCAACAGGATCGGTGGGTTCTTCAGCAAGGTCCGGGCGATGCCCACACGCTGTTTTTCCCCGCCCGATAGTTTCAGCCCGCGCTCGCCGACCTGAGTGTCAAAGCCTTCGGGCAGCGACATGATGAAATCATAGATCTGAGCGGATTTCGCGGCCTCGATCACCTCGGCCTCGGTCGCGTTGTCGCGGCCATAGGCGATGTTATAGCGGATCGTGTCGTTGAACAGCACCGTGTCCTGCGGGACCACGCCAATGACGCTGTGCAGGCTTTCCTGCGTCACGTCGCGCACGTCCTGCCCGTCGATCGTCAGCGCGCCGCCCTGCACGTCATAGAACCGGAACAGCAGCCGCCCGATGGTGGATTTGCCCGAGCCAGACGAGCCCACGATGGCCACGGTTTGCCCCGCGGGCACATCGATATCGACACCCTGTAAAATCGGGCGCTCGGGATCGTAACCAAACTGCACATCGGACAGACGCACATGCCCGCCCCGAACCGTGACGTCCGGCGCATTGGGCTTGTCTTTGACCTCCGAGGGCTGTTCCAGCAGGTTGAACATCTCGGCCATGTCGACCAGCGACTGGCGAATCTCGCGATAGACCGTCCCCAGGAAATTCAACGGCATGGTGATCTGGATCATATAGGCGTTCACCATGACGAAATCGCCTACGGTCAGCGTCCCGTTTTCCACACCCAGGGCCGCCATTATCATCACGATGACCAGGCCGGTCGTGATCAGGAACGCCTGACCAAAGTTCAGAAAGGACAGCGAGTAAGCCGTTGATAAAGCGGCCTTTTCATAGCCCTCCATCGCCTTGTCATAGCGCGCAGCCTCGCGCCGTTCCGCACCGAAATACTTGACCGTTTCAAAGTTCAGCAGGCTGTCGATGGCCTTTTGGTTGGCATCTGTGTCCTGCTCGTTCATCTTGCGGCGCAGTTTCACGCGCCATTCGGTGATGGCGAAGGTGAACTTGACATAGGCCGCGATCGTGACCGCCACGACGACCAGATACCAGACGTCGAACAGCACGAAAAAGATCACCGCGATCATCAGCAGTTCCAGGATCAGCGGACCGATCGAGAACAGCATGAAGCGCAGCAGGAATTCCACGCCTTTCACCCCGCGCTCGATGATGCGGCTCAGCCCGCCGGTCTTGCGGGTGATGTGATAGCGCATGGACAGGCGGTGGATATGGGTGAATGTTTCCAGCGCCAGACTGCGCAAGGCCCGCTGCGCCACCATCGCAAAGACCGCATCGCGCAGCTGTTGGAACCCGTTCATCATCAGCCGGGCCATGCCATAGGCCACCGTCAGCCCGACCGCGCCAACGATCAGGGTCGCGGCTTCGCCTTCACCTGCCAGGGCATCCACGGCCTCTTTGTAGATCATCGGGGTCAGCACCGTGACAACCTTGGCCAGCAGCAGCAACAGCATCGCCACCACCACGCGTACCTTCACATCCGTCCGGTTCTCGGGCCACAGATAGGGCGCGACGCGACGAATGGTGCGCCAGCCGTTCACATCAGCTTGGGAGGGGTCGTTTTCGGATGGGGGCCGACTGTTGAGGCTGCGCATGGGTGTTTTTCCTTTGCTACGGCAAAGACATAGAGCGCGGCGCCAAGAAAGGCCAGACATCCGCGGCCCCAAAGGAAAACGGGACGCCAAAAGCGCCCCGCAGAGGAAGATACCCCCCATATATGACGCCGCGCTGCCGTTTCCAGAGGCACGTCGAAATTTATCCGCGCGACTTATTCGGGGACCACGAACACCTGTCCGGGATAGATCAGATCAGGGTCACGAATGCGGTCCTTGTTGGCCTCATACACGCGGACATACAGGGTGCCCTCGCCGTATTTTTCGCGCGCAATCGCCCACAGGGTCGAGCCCGGCTGCACCGTGACCACCTTGACCTCGGGCTGAGGCGTGTCGGGTTTGGGCGCGGTGGCGACCTTTTCGGGGGCCTCGCGCTTAAAGGGCGTTTCGATGCGCGACAGAACCTTGCCGGTCTCGTCCACCTCGTCCACGCGCAGGGTATAGATACCCGCCGCGATGCCGGTCAGGATCGTGTCCCATTGGCCCGCGTCATCAATCCCGGTGCCACCGACAGCATCATTGTTCAGATAGATCTGCACATATTTACCCGGCTTGCCGCGCCCGGCGATCGTCACATCACCTTGCGCGGAATAGCTGATGGCGTCGATGGCCACGGCCAGATCAGCGGCTGGCGCATCTGCGGCCTCGGCGGGTTGCACGACCTTGACCCCCTCCTTGTCGGCCAGAATGACCGCTGGCGCCTTGGGTTGGCTGGGTTCGCTGGGGTCCGGGGCCGCTGCCGGTTCTGGCTGAGCTTCCGGTGTGGCCTCGGCCACCTGTTCGGGCTCGGGCGCGGGTTCAGCTGCCGGAGCGGGCTCGTCAGCCGGGGCTTTGGCAACCTCGACCGGGCGCTCTGGCGTGGTTTCGACGGGCTGCGCCGGTTCGGCCTGCTTGGGCGTGTCTTCGGCAACGTCTGTCGGTTCGGGTTTCGGAGCCTCAGGCTGAGGCTGCGCCGCCGGTTCCGGTTCGGGCCGCGCCGCCGGTTCAGCTGCGGGTTCGGGTTCAGGTTCGGGTTTGACCTCGGCCACCTGCACCACCGGAGCAATGATCACCGACGCGTCCGAGGCGATCTCTTGCCCGTCGATCCGCATCAACAAGCTAAGCACACGCGGGTTCTGCGAGGGTTCAATGGCCAGAAACGCGGCGAATTTCCCGTCTGTGCCCGGCTCGGTCTGGGTCAGCACAGCCTGGTCCAGCAAGACATCCAGCTTGGCCCCTGCTGCGGCAATCCCGGCAACCAGCGTCGAGCCATCTGGTTCCACCCGCACCACATCGAATCGCGGCGGCTCGTACACGACGGCCTTGGGTTCAGGCGCAGGGTCTGGCTGGGTTGCGGGTGGGGCAGCAACAGGCGCAGGTTTCGCCGGTTCCGGGGCGGGTTGCGCCACCGGAACGGGTTCTGGCGCAGGCGCGGGTGCCTTGGGGTCGAAAAACCCTCCGAAATAGGCGCCCGCCACGCCCGCAGCCACCACGACCGCACCGGTAATCGTCAGGGCTTGACCGCCCATTGCTCCTGCAATTTTGCTCATCGTTATCCTTCCAGCCCGCTCAACTCATCCCCAGCGGTTGAGCGAACATATCAACAAGGGTATCAGGGGTCAAAACCGCCATTGGTGTTAAAGGGCGATTCCCATGAAAAGCTATTCTGTCTGTGTCTATTGTGGCTCACGCGCCGGGAAAAACCCGGTTTATCAGCAACATGCCGAAGAGCTGGGCCGCCTGTTGGCCGCCAATGGCTGGCGGTTGGTCTATGGGGCTGGCGATGTCGGGCTGATGGGCGCCGTGGCGCGCGCGGCCCAGGCGGCGGGGGCTGACACATTCGGCGTGATCCCGACCCATCTGATGAAATGGGAGGTGGGCAAGACCGACCTCACCCGCTTTGTCGTGACCGAAAACATGCACGAGCGCAAAAAGGTCATGTTCATGAACTGCGACGCGATCGTGGTGCTGCCCGGTGGCGCGGGCTCGTTGGACGAGTTCTTTGAGGTGCTGACCTGGCGCCAGTTGGGCTTGCATGACAAACCAATTCTGCTCCTGAACTCCGAAGGCTATTGGTCGCCGCTGACCGCGCTGCTGGATCACGTCGTGGATCAGGGCTTTGCCGATGCGTCCTTGTTGGAATTCATCACCGTTGTCGATACCCCCGCCGAGGCCGAGGCCTGTCTGCGCGCCGCTCGTTCCTGACGGATCGCCGAGACCGAGTAGATCGCCAGCGCGGTCCAGATCAGCGCAAAGGCGATCGCGTGCCACAGGCCAAAGGGTTCGCGAAACACCAGAACCGCGCACAGGAATTGCAGGGTCGGGTTCAGATATTGCACCAATCCCACAGTGGACAGGCTGACCCGGTGCGCGGCTGCTGAAAACAGCATCAAAGGTGTCGCCGTCAGCGGGCCGGACAGCATCAGCAGCAGGCTGTCCTGCAAGTTCATCCCAAACACGCCCTGCCCGCTCTGCCATTGGGCAAACAGCACGATCAGCGCGACAGGAGTCAGCAGCAGCACCTCGACCGTGACCGAAACCACCGGACCTACATCCAGCTTTTTCTTGAGCATCCCATACAGGCCGAACGTGGCCGAGATCAGCAGCGAAATCCACGGCGCCACCCCCAGCCCCAGGGTCAGCAGCACCACGGCCAGCGTGGCCAAACCCACGGCCAGGGCCTGACTGCGGCTGAGATGCTCGCGAAACACCAGGACGCCCAGCAACACCGCCACCAGTGGAAAGATGTAGTATCCCAGCGACGCCTCGGTCGCCATGCCGATCTGGATGGCCAGGATGAAGCAAAACCAATTCGCGGCAATGGTCAGCGCCGCCACCAGGATCAGCGGCATCGCTTGGCGATCTGTCAGCACAAGACGGACCCGCCCGATCCGCCCCTGCAACAGCAACACCGCCAGGAAAAACAGGCACGACCACAGGGTGCGATGCGACAGAACCTCGAGAGGAGGCACATGATCCAGCAATTTGTAAAACAGCGACGACAGGCCCCAGACCGTGCTGGCCAGCACCATTCCCAAAACGCCTTTTTGTCCCTCGGTCATGGTCGCCCCTTCTACCCAACGCAGCAGTCTTGCGCCCGGGACTGCCTCTATGCAAGGGGCACGCGTTCGACCTGACCAGACGTCAAGAAAAAACGCCCAAGGTTTCCCCTGGGCGTTCTTGTATCAAAGGCTGACAGCCAGGATTACAGGCGCGAGGCCACGTTTTCCCAGTTCACCAGCTTATCCAGGAAGTTTTGCAGGTAGACCGGACGCTTGTTGCGGAAATCGATGTAGTAGGAATGCTCCCACACGTCGCAACCCAGCAGAGCAGTCTGGCCAAAGCACAGCGGGTTCACGCCGTTTTCGGTCTTGGTGACTTTCAGGCCGCCATCGGTGTCTTTCACCAGCCAGCACCAACCCGAGCCGAACTGACCCGCGCCAGCAGCGGCGAATTGCGATTTGAACTCGTCAACCGAGCCGAAGGATTCCACGATGGCCTTTTCCAGCTCGCCGGGCATGGCGGTCTGATCGGGGCCCATCATTTCCCAGAACTGGTTGTGGTTCCACAGCTGCGAGATGTTGTTGAAGATCCCGTTTTGCGCCACGGCGGTCTTGTCATAGGTGCCGACGATGATCTCTTCCATCGACTTGTTTTCCCACTCGGTGCCCGCGATGGCCGCGTTGCCGTTGGTCACATAGGCGTTGTGGTGCAGGTCATGGTGGTATTCCAGAGTTTCCGCGGACATGCCCAGGCCAGCCAGGGCGTCGTGTGCGTAAGGAAGATCGGGAAGTTCAAAAGCCATTGTCAGGGCTCCCTGTTCGAATGCGTTTTAGACTGGCTCTAAATGTCTGCCGCAGCGCGCAAAGGTCAAGACCGAAAACGCGAAATCGACGGATTTACTCGGATAAGCCCCCGCCCGTGCGGGGGCAGTTCGATCAAATAGGCGATCAGAAAAACCCGACCCGCCCGCCCTGGGCGGCGGTTTTCAGCAGATCAAACGCATATTGCGCGACCGAGCGGAAGCAGATCACCTGCGCCGCGCCATCCTGTGTCAGCCAAAACGCCGCCGGGATCTGCGCCAGGCGAGTGCGGCGGATTTCACCCGGTTCGAAAGATCCGGGGGCCAGATCCACGGGGGCCAGCTTGGCCAGGGTTTCGCGCACGTCTGCGGGCGCGCCGCTCAGCGCATACATCGCCCGCGCATCCGACACGTTCGCCGCCAGGAAATGCATACCCTCCAGCGCTGCCGTCAGCGCAGCGATCACTTCGGACACCTGCGCATAGGGAACCAGCAGCAACAGCTCGTCCGGAGACATCCACGCGGCCGAGCGATCACCGGCATGCACGATCTGGCGCGGCTCTGGCAGGGTCAGCCCCACCTGCCCCAGCGCGTCCCCCAATTTGGTCAGATCGCCACGCAGGGTGATCATGCCTTGGGGGCCGATATCAGCCACGGTCACGTCGCCTTTGGCGGACAAGCCGCTCAGTGCACTCAGTGCCTCAGACATTCTGCTTCTCCCCGTCTTTGTCATAGAAAACCGGATCGCAAATCCGCGCCTGCACGATGTGGCCATCCACCTTGGGGAAGTCGATCACCTCGCCTATGCGGTCTGGCCCGTTCAGCACCAGCCCCATAGCGATGCCCTTGCCCAGCGTCGGCGAATAGTAGGTCGAGGTCACCCGCCCCTGCATGTTTCGCTGTCCATTGGCATTGGTGCCTTCGGCAACCGCATAGGCCCCATCCGGCAGAACCGTGCCATCCACGGTTTCCAGCCCCACCAGTTTCCAACGGGACGGATCGGTCATATGGCTGCGTTCCTGTGCGCGTTTGCCGATAAAGTCGTCCTTCTTCTTGGAAATCGCCCAGTCCAGCCCCAGATCCTGCGGAATAACCGTGCCGTCGGTTTCATCGCCAATCATGATGAACCCTTTCTCGGCGCGCAGCACGTGCAGCGCCTCGGTGCCATAGGGCATGATGTCAAACTCGGCACCGGCATCTGCGATTTTGTCCCAAAGCTCTTGCCCCCGGCCCGCATCCACGGCGATCTCATAGCTCAGCTCGCCCGAGAACGAGATGCGATAGACCCGCACCGGAATGCCCGCCAGTTCGCCATCGGCCCACTCCATGAACGCCAGCGCATCGCGCGAGACATCCATGCCGCCCAGTTTTTCCAGCACCTTGCGGGCGTTCGGGCCGACCACGGCGATCTGCGCGTATTGCTCGGTCACATTGGCGGTATAGACCTGCATGTCCCACCATTCGGTCTGCAGCCATTCCTCCATATGGGCATGGATGCGATCGGCGCCGCCGGTGGTGGTGTGACACAGGAAGGTGTCCTCGTCGATCCGCGCCACCACGCCGTCATCCGACAGGAACCCGTTTTCGCTGCACATCAGCCCATAGCGACACTTGCCCGGCTTCAGACCAGCCATGGCGTTGGTGTACATCAGGTTCAGGAATTTGCCTGCGTCCGGCCCCTTGACGATAATTTTCCCCAGGGTCGAGGCATCCAGCATCCCGACCGAGTTGCGCACCTGCAGGATCTCGCGATTGACCGCTGTTTCCACGGATTCCCCCGCGCGCTGATAGCAATAGGGCCGCCGCCAATGGCCGACAGGTTCCCAATATGCGCCATTCTGTTCGTGCCAGTCATGCATCGGCGTGCGGCGTAGCGGTTGGAAGATTTCGCCCCGCGCTTCGCCCGCGATCGCGCCCATGCTGATCGGCGTATAGGGCGGCCGGAAGGTGGTGGTCCCAGTGCGCGGGATCTCTTGATCCAATGCATTAGATAGGACCGCCAGACCGTTGATATTACTTAGCTTACCTTGATCCGTCGCCATCCCCAAAGTGGTATAGCGTTTGGTGTGCTCAACGCTTTCATAGCCCTCGCGCGCGGCCAGTTGGACGTCGCTGACCTTCACATCATTCTGATAATCCAGCCAGGATTTCATCCGCAGCTTGGCGTTCGCGCCCTGGGGCATCAGCCAGACGGGCAACATCGGGGCCTCGGTCTGTGGGGCAGCCTGCGCCGGGTCCCACTGGCCGGCCGCAAAGCCGCAGGATTTGGCCGCTGACAGACCTGCCTCAAAGGCATTGCTCAGCACCTCGGCCATGTCCAGCGCGCCATTTGCACCGCCCGCCGGGATCACGAACCCAGCCCCATCTGCCCCGGTCGGAGGCCGTGTGGCATCGGGGCGGAAATGGGCCTGTGCCTCGTCCCAGATCAGCTTGCCTCCGCAATGCGACCACAGATGCACCACCGGCGACCAGCCGCCAGACATGGCCACTGCGTCGCATTTGATTTCTTCCAACGCGGCGCCCTCGCCCGCTTGAAGGCAGACCGAGACCGATTTCACCCGCTTGCCGCCCTGCACCTTGGCGATTCCTTTGCCGGTTTCCACGCGGATGCCCAAGGCGCGCGCCTGTTCGGCCAGCGCACCGCCCCCAGTTGGGCGCGCATCCAGAATGGCGGGCACGATCAGCCCGGCCTGATGCAGCGCAATCGCGGTCCGGTAGGCGTCATCATTGTTGGTGACCACAACAGTGCGATCCCCGATCGAGACGCCATAATTCACCACATAATCCCGCACGGCCGAGGCTAGCATCACCCCCGGCACGTCATTTCCGGCAAAGCTGAGCGGGCGTTCGATCGCGCCGGTTGCGGTGATGACCTGCCCGGCCCTGATGCGCCACAGACGGTGACGCGGCCCCTTGGCCAGCGGCGTGTGGTCGCTCAGACGTTCATAGCCCAGAACATAGCCGTGATCATAGACGCCCGCGCCCATAGTCCGCAGACGGATATCGACATTTGGCAAGGCCTCAAGCGCCGAGGCGGCCTCGGCCAGCCAGCCCTCGACCGACATCCCGTCAATCTGCGCTCCGTCAATGCTGGCATCGACTCGGGCGCGCCCGCCCAGATGCGCGGTCTGTTCCAGCAGCAACACTTTGGCCCCGGCATGACCGGCGGCCAGCGCGGCTTCGAGCCCGGCAATACCGCCGCCAATGATCACCACATCCACATGGGCATAGAAATGTTCATAGGTGTCAGCGTCGCGATCCTTGGGCACTTTGCCCAGGCCTGCCGACTGGCGCACGATGGGTTCGAACAGGTGTTTCCAGGCGGCCCGCGGCGCCATGAAGGTCTTGTAGTAGAACCCCGCCGGCAAGAAGCGCGCGACGTAGTTGTTGATCACCCCGACGTCAAATTCCAACGACGGCCAGTGGTTCTGGCTTTCGCATACCAGCCCGTCGAACAGCTCGGTCGTGGTGACGCGCTGGTTGGGTTCAAACTGCGCGCCCTTGCCCAGCCCCACCAGGGCATTGGGCTCCTCGGCACCGCTGGCGACGATACCGCGCGGACGGTGGTATTTGAACGAACGCCCCACCAGCATCTGATCATTGGCCAGCAAGGCCGAGGCCAGCGTGTCGCCCTCGTAACCTTTGTAGTGTTTGCCATTGAAGGTGAACCGCAGCGGGCGGTTTTTGTTCAGCAGACGGCCACCCTGGGCCAGACGCGTGCTCATGCGATATCCCTCCAGCTCCAACCGGGCCGTTTGGCGGTGATGGCGTCCTTGATCTCTTGTGGCGGTTCACTGACCTGCGCGCTGTACGTACCAAACACCTCGAGCGTCGTGGTGCAGCGCGCCGCGTGGAACCACTTGCCGCAGCCATTCACATGGCGCCAGCGTTCAAAATGCACGCCCTTGGGGTTCTCGCGCTGAAACATATAGGTTTCAAAATCGGCATCCGAGGAGCCGGGGCCAAAACGTTTCAGATGCGCCTCGCCGCCGGCATGCAGCTCGGTCTCCTCGGCCTGGACGCCGCAATAGGGGCATTTCAGGGTCAGCATGGTTGCCTCCATACCTGGTGAACAAGGGTCATCGCGCCAGCCCTTCCTGACAGTTGCGCAGACGGTCAATCATCTGCGGCACGCCTTCCAGAAACAGCACCAGCGGATCATCGACAGCATCTGGAAAGCGTGTCTCCATGCGCGCCCGGTTCACCAGCCCCACCAGCAGATCGGTCGAGCCCGCGCCCGTGCGCAAATCCACCTGATAGGCACCTTTGTGCATCTTGGCTTTGGCGTCGATCTTCAGCGTATCCTCGAACGAGAACTGCACCGGGCGGCGGCTGATCGCGTTTCTTTCCAGCCCCGCAGGGGCCAGTTGCAGCACGAAGCGCCCGTTGGGCAGCGCGAAAAAGCGCAGCGTGACCTCGCGGCCCGCCTGTGTTTGGGTTTCCACCCGTGTGATGCAGGTGTCCGAATGAGCATCGGCCAGCAGCACGTAATCCAGGGGCGCGGCCAGTGCGGGCGTGGCAAGTCCGGCCAAGGCGGCAAATGTCAGTTTGATCATGAGCTTTTTCATCAGTGAGCCACCCCTGCTGCAACGCTTTCATCAATGAACCGGCCCTCGGCGAAACAATTCAGCCCGAACTCGTCGGCCAGCGGCGAATGCCCCTTGGCCATCAGTTCCGCCATCGCCCAGCCCGAGCCCGGAATGGCCTTGAACCCGCCCGTGCCCCAGCCGCAGTTGACGAAAATCCCGTCTACCGGCGTTTTCGAGATGATGGGCGAGCGATCCCCGGTCATATCCACGATCCCGCCCCATTGGCGCAGCATCTTCAGGCGGCTGATCATCGGGAAGGTCTCGATCAGGGCGCGGACCGTTTCCTCGATATGATGGAAACTGCCGCGCTGGGTATAGTTGTTATAGCCGTCGGTGCCCCCACCGATGACCATCTCGCCCTTGTCCGATTGGCTCATGTAGCCATGCACGGTGTTGGCCATCACCACCACGTCCATGCAGGGTTTGATGGGTTCGGACACCAGCGCCTGCAGCGCCAGCGATTCAATCGGCAGACGGAAACCCGCCAGATCGGCCATCACGCCCGAGTGCCCGGCCACGACGATCCCCAGCTTATCGCAGTCAATCGCGCCCTTGGTGGTGTCCACGCCGACAACCTTGTCGCCCTCGCGGCGCACGCCGGTGACCTCGCATTGCTGGATGATGTCCATCCCCATATCCGAGCACGCCCGCGCATAGCCCCAGGCCACCGCATCATGGCGCGCGGTGCCGCCACGGGGCTGCCACAGCCCGCCCAGCACAGGATAGCGCGGACCGGCGATATTGATGATCGGCACCAGATCCTTGACCTCTTGCGGGCCGATGAACTGGGTCGCGACGCCTTGCAAAGCGTTGGCATGAGCGGTGCGCTGATAGCCGCGAACTTCGTGATGGGTCTGGGCCAGCATGATCACACCGCGCGGGCTGAACATCACGTTATAGTTCAGGTCCTGGCTCATGGTTTCATAGAGCGACCGGGCCTTTTCATAGATCGCGGCCGAGGGATCCTGCAGATAGTTCGACCGGATAATCGTGGTGTTGCGGCCCGTGTTGCCGCCGCCCAGCCAGCCCTTTTCCAGCACCGCTACATTGGTGATGCCGAAATTCTTGCCCAGATAATAGGCGGTTGCCAGCCCGTGCCCGCCAGCCCCGACGATGATGACGTCGTATTTCTTTTTCGGTTCGGGTGCCGCCCAGGCGCGCGCCCACCCGGTGTGGTATCTTGCGGCCTCTCGGGCGATGGCAAAGGCGGAATAACGTCTCATCGTGGGTGTCGGACCTCGAATCCAAGAGTTGCGATCGTCACCAACCTTACTGGACCACGCCACGGTTTCACCCCCGTTTTGAAGCGTCGTTTTCAGTCACAATTGCGACATGGTGGGCCATTGCGTCAGTTTGCCCTTTTTCCAATGCGGCGCGGGATATACATGTTTGCCCAAGCAATAGGAGAGCTCATGCTGTTTTGGATCATCACCGGCGTTCTGGCTTTTGTGGCCGCTGCCCTGCTGGCGCGGGCTTTGGTTCAGGGGCGCACCGGGGCCGAGCCCCCCGCCGCCTATGACCTGCGCGTGTATCGCGACCAATTGAAAGAGGTCGACAAAGACCTGGCGCGCGGTGTGATCAATGCCGAGGACGCCGAGCGCACAAAGGCCGAAATCGGCCGTCGCATTCTGGCGGCGGATGCTCAGGTCAAGGCCGGTGGCGAGACCGGGGGTCAACCACGCGGGCTCGGTCAGGGTCTGGCCGTTGTGCTGGGGCTTGTGCTGATTGGCGGGTCGCTGGGGCTGTATTGGAAACTGGGTGTGCCGGGATATGGCGATCAGGGGCTCTCGGCGCGGATCGAAATGGCCAAAGAGCTGCACGCCAACCGCCCCTCGCAAACCGAGATGGAGGCGCAATTGCCGCCGACCCCGGCCATGGGGGATGTCTCGCCCGAGTATCAGGACTTGGTGGAAAAGCTGCGCAAAGCCGTCGCCGCGCGCCCCAACGAGGTGCAAGGCTATATGCTGCTGGCCCGCAACGAGGCCGCCTTGGGCAACTACAAAGCCGCCTATCAGGCCCAGGCCCGCGTTCTGGAACTGAAGGCCGAAACCGCCACCGCCGGCGATTACGTGGATTATGCCGATTTGCTGATTCTGGCCACCAATGGGTATGTTTCGCCCCAGGCTGAACAGGCCCTTTTGACAGCGCTGGACCTGGACCCGCGCGACGCCACCGCGCGCTATTACATGGGGCTGATGCTGGTGCAGACCGGGCGGCCTGATCGCGCCTTCCGCACCTGGGATGCGCTGCTGCGCCAGGGTCCGCCCGACGCACCCTGGATCGCCCCCATCCGCGCTCAGATCGAAGAAATAGCCGCGCTGGCCGGGATCGTGAACTATACGCTGCCTGCGGCTGCCCCGGCGATGCCCGGCCCGTCCTCTGAGGACATGCAAGCCGCTCAAGACATGACACCCGAGGAACGTCAGGACATGATCCGCGGCATGGTTGCTCAGCTGTCGGACCGTTTGGCCAACGAGGGCGGCACGCCCGAGGAATGGGCGCGCCTGATCGCAGCCTATGGCGTGATGGGCGAATCCGAGCGCGCCGCGGCCATCTGGACCGAGGCACAGCAGGTCTTTAAGGATCGCCCGCAGGCGCTGGCCACCGTTCGCGCAGGCGCCGAGCGCGCAGGGCTGAACTGATGGTTCTGGACGATTTTGACGCTTACGCTGGCGCCCTGCCCCGCGACGGGGCCTTGATGGGGCTGGATCTGGGCACCAAAACCATCGGCGTGGCGCTGTCGGATGTGCTGCGCGGGGTTGCGACGCCCCTCGAAACCGTAAAGCGCAAGAAGTTCGGCGTGGATGCGGCGCGTCTGTTGGAAATCGCCAAGGACCGCCATGTCACCGGGATTCTGCTGGGCCTGCCACGCAATATGGACGGCTCGGAAGGGCCGCGCTGCCAATCCACCCGCGCCTTTGCCCGCAACCTATCGCAGCTGACAGACCTGCCCATCGGGTTCTGGGATGAACGCCTGTCGACCGTCGCCGCCGAACGTGCGCTGCTGGAGGCCGATACCTCGCGCAAACGCCGCGCCGAGCTGATCGACAACGTCGCGGCCAGCTATATCCTGCAAGGCGCGCTGGATCGGCTGCGCCATATGGGGGCGGCGACATGAGCGACGAGGTCTGGAAGCGCGACGAAATCCAATCGCCCTGCGTCAAGCTGTGCGCCATTCACCCTCAGGCCAAGCTGTGCACGGGGTGTTTTCGCTCGATCGAGGAAATCACCCAATGGTCGCGCCTGAGCGACGCGCAACGCAGTACGGTGATGGCGCAATTGCCCGGACGCGAAGGTCTGGTCAAGAAACGACGCGGCGGCCGGGCGGCGCGTTTGGCGCGTTAACCCCAGAACGTTTTGCGCAGCATATTCAGCGCCACCAGGATCAGGAAAAACGCGAACACGCGCTTGAGCGGTTTGGGGTCCATCGCATGGGCCAGACGAACCCCCAGAGGCGCGGTCAGCAGTGTCATCGCAATGATCACGCCGAAAGCTGGCAAATTGACCGCTCCTAGGGTCAGTGGCGGACGATAGGCCGGATCAATCCCCAGCGTCAGAAATCCGATCACCGAGGGCACCGCGATGATCACGCCAAACCCCGCAGCCGTTGCCACCGCTCGGTGGATGGGCGTGTTATACAGGCTCATCAGCGGTACACCAAAGCTGCCACCTCCGATCCCCATCAGGACCGAAAGAAACCCAACCATCGGCGACAGAACAATCCGCAACAGCCCTTTCGGCATCGCCTGACCCAGCCGCCAGTCGGCCCGGCCAAAGCCCATATACAGCCCGATCACAAATGCCAGACCGCCGAAAATGCCCTGCAACGTCGCCGAGCGCAGCGACGCCACCGTCAACATACCCACCACTGCGCCGATGGCGATGCCAGGCGCCCAGGTTTTCAGGATGCTCCAGTCCACCGCGCCTTTCTTGTTGTGGCTCAGAACCGAGCGCACCGAGGTCACGATGATCGTCGCCAAAGACGTGGCCAGACAGATCTGCATCAGCTGCGGCCCATCATAGCCAAGGGTCTGGAACGCATAGAAAAACGCGGGCACCAGCACGATGCCTCCGCCGACGCCCAGCAACCCGGCCAACACGCCCGCAAAGGCGCCGATCACCATCAGCATCACCACCATCATGGCCAGCAAGGTCAAATCCATCGCGCCGCTCCTTTCATGTCTCACCCGCGCCTAGATAGCCCCAGAGCCACACGAAATGACAGGAAAATCAGGCAGCCGCAGGAATTTGAGCCAGCGCCTGTTGCACCAGTTCGGGGCCCGCGCCGGGTTTATGCGCGCCCTCGGACAGGATACGCCGCCAGGCCCGTGCGCCCGGACGCCCGGCGAACAAGCCCAGCATGTGCTTGGTGATCTGGCCCAACCTTCCACCCTGAGACAGATGCGCCTCGATATAGGGCAGCATCTGCAGAACGGCGTGCACAGGGTCGCTGGCCTGCCCGGTGCCATAAATCAGCGGATCGGCCTGACACAGGATATCGGCCGGCTGATGATAGGCCGCGCGCCCGATCATCACCCCGTCCAGCCCGGCCTGCAGAAATCCCTGCGCCTGCGCAATCGAAGTAATACCGCCATTGATCGACAGGTGCAGATGCGGGAACTGTTCCTTCATCCGCAACACCAAGGGGTAATCCAGAGGTGGGATATCGCGGTTTTCTTTGGGGCTCAGCCCCTGCAGCCAAGCCTTGCGCGCATGGATGGTGAACCGCTGGCACCCCGCCGCGCTGACGGTTTGCAGGAAATCGGGCAGCACCTGCGTGGGGTCCTGATCATCCACGCCGATCCGGCATTTCACCGTCACCTCGACATCCACAGCATCCTGCATGGCCTTCACGCAATCGGCCACCAGATTCGGCTGGCGCATCAGCACCGCGCCAAACGTGCCCGATTGCACCCGGTCCGAGGGGCAGCCAACGTTCAGGTTGATCTCGTCGTACCCGGCCTCGGCCCCAAACTTGGCGGCCTTGGCCAGCTCCTCGGGATCCGAGCCACCCAGCTGCAGGGCCACGGGATGTTCCTCGGTCGAGAAATCCAGCAAATGCAGCGCCCCACCCCGTACCAAGGCCGGCGAGGTCACCATTTCCGTATACAGCAGCGTTTCAGCCGACAGCAGACGGTGCAGATACCGGCAATGACGATCCGTCCAATCCATCATAGGAGCTACAGATAGTCGCGCAGCGCGCAATACGCCTTGTTTTGTTGGGTTTTGCGTTGTTTTTGCCATATTTCTAACCGACACGATTCCGTATGATTTTGCCCTATTTTGGCCTGTTTCGACATATGGTATGACTCAGAGTCATACGAGAATATTGGGAGTCATACCAGAATGGCCACTTTCAGAGAACGAACATTGAAGAGCGGCAAAACCAGCGTGACGGCGCAGATTGTGCGACGAAACCCTGCATATCAGGAATTGAAGACCTTTGACAAACGCAAGACCGCCGAAGCGTGGGCGAAGAAGCGTGAAGGCGAGATAGACGCGGAGATTGCTGCCGGTCGAACTCCCAAGAAGCGCAGTGAAATGCGCGTCACCCTTGGCGATGCCATAGACAAATACTTGGCCGAATCCATGCGTGAGATTGGCGGGACCAAAGCTCAGGTCTTGCGGACCATTCGAAACGAATACCCAATCGCAGAAATGCGTTGCGACCAAATCACGTCGCCGGATGTGGTAGAATTCGTTCGGTCGCTTTATGATCGCCCCGGCCTAAACAGCCCCTCCACAGCCGGGAACTACTTCGCGCATCTGTCGGCTGTCTTCTCCGACGCCCGTCCACTTTGGGGCTTTCCGTTAGACGAACAGGTTATGAAGGATGCCCGGCGCGTTTGCCGAAAACACGGACTAATTGCCGACTCGGAAGAGCGAGAGCGCCGCCCCACTCTCGAAGAGCTTGATCAGCTTATGGACCACTTTGTGCGTGCTTCGGACCACGATCCACGCTGCATACCTATGCACCGCGTGTTGGCAATGGCCATATTCAGTACCCGCCGTCAGGCCGAGATATGTCGGATCACTTGGGAGGAATATGACCCCGACGCCAAGCGCGTCATGGTGCGAAAGATGAAGAACCCCGGTGACAAGCGCGGGCGAGACACCGTTGTGGAACTACCGGACCCTTGCGCGGAGATCATCGCCGCTATGCCGCGCAAGAAAGCGCGTATTTTTCCATTCAATACGGATTCGATCAGCCGCCGCTTCACAGAAGCATGTCAGGTTCTTGGAATTGAGGATTTGCACTTCCATGACATGCGCCATGAAGGCACATCGCGGCTGGCAGAGATTGGTCGGACGGTTCCTCAGCTAGCGGCAGTTACGGGGCACCGGTCAATGAAGAGCTTGGATCGCTATACGCACGTTCGGCAGATCGGAGATAAGTACGAAGGATGGAAGTGGCTGGACGTGGTCACAATGGCCAGTGACGGACACGCGATTTCTTAATGGTGTAGCTTTTCGAACTCCCGGCGGGCGTCAGCCCGCCGCCGGTCGATGTATTCGGCAAGGTCATGCAAATACACACCCTTGGCGCTCTTTTGGCTTTCTTCCATGCGCATGACTGGCAGGGCAATGCTGCCGTCATCTACTTTCCGCAGGAATGTGCGCGTATTCATGCCCCCGAAATGGTCGCGCGCAACCACGTCAACAGGAATGACGGGTTGGCTCTCATACTGGCCCAACAACATCCAAAGCGTATTCACGTCTACATTCCCATACCTACGGTCCCTCTCCTGTGCGCAACGCAGCGCGGTTTCGTTTCGGTGACTGCTAGATAGAACATCTGCGCCGATCCAGTCAAGATAAATTCCATCTAACCATCTGTTTTTACTGTATTTGTTTAGCATGGCGGGAAATTATACCCACCAACCCTGATTGCAACCAAGCGCGACCGTCCACATTTGTAAGTGATTCGCTTTTGTGGTATATGATGTGTCAAGAGAAAAATTTTCCCACACATCGGATACATGAAAATGGCAATCGACAACCTGTCGTCGTTCAAGAAAATGCTGAGCGACGAAAACAACGAAGACCTCAAGTTCAAAGCCCAAGAGATTGCGGCGCAATACATTGGCGAAGCCGCGCAGCGCGGCGTTCAGATGACGCTGGATGATGCGTACGCGCTGAGCGCGGTACGGCTGCATGTTCTCACTGGTGAACGGGTTACCGATGACTGGTGGTCTGAGGCCGAAGGGACGCTGAATAGTTTCCAGAAGGCTCGTGAAGATCGCGAGATCATGGAAGCTATCAATGATGAAAATGGCGACCTGAAACGCAAGGCGGATGCTGAGGCAGCGTTGCAGGCTGAGCTTGATGCGCTCTCGCCAATCGAACGCATGAAACGCGCACGGGAACTGGGTCAACGCCTGCCCGGACCCGGTGAGACGACGCGCCAGCCCCTCAGCCCGGCAGAGAAAGCCGCCGCGCTCCAAGAACTGCAACGCCTCCCGGCAACGTTGAAAATGGCTCGTGCGCGGGAACTGGGCCTGTGACTCTGTACGTCTCAAACGGTGATATGGCCGAAGTCATGGGGGTGGACGTGCCCAGCTTTTCCAAATTCCTGCGCGTTGCAGGCAGGCCGCAAGCCCCCACGGAGTTTGTCCGGTCGCGCCGCTCTGCATGGCAGGAGCGCGGCTATCCGATTGATAGCGCGGTTAGCTTTCTCTATCGGCACAGTCGCCATTTCGGAGCGCTGCATGAAACGAAACTGCGCGAACTGGCGCGGCCCGCCGCGCGCGAGGTGGTGTAATGACTGGCGTTGCTGGACGTATCCTTGCCGAGTTGCGCCGTACCGGCGCGGACCCGCGCTCCATGTTTGAAGCGGCCCCGCGCGGCGGTTGGCTTTGGACCGGCCCCGGCGGCGATTACTCTTATATCACAAGCGAAGAACGCGAGCACATCATTCAGGTGATCGAAGATGAGCGCGATTGAGGACGGCAGTGTCCCGATGAAACGGGAAGACGATGAAATGTTTGCGCGGCTGGTGGCAATCGAGGGTTTGAGTTTCCAAGATGCTTGGATTGAAAGCCGCCCCGGCCCGCGCCCTGAGCGGTCGCCCGCCGCGCGTGTACAGTCCAGCCGCGCTGGAAAACGGACTGAGGCACGCCGGGCCTTTCTGGCAAAGCAAAAGGCCGATGCGACCGCACCTGTCGAAGTTTCGACCGACCCGCAATCCATTCTACTGTTGATGGAGTCCGTTTCTTCGGCCCTTTTGCAGGCGAGCAAGGCGGCCAAAGCCCACGGGGCTGACCGCCTCGCCAATTCGATCAAGCAAAGCCTTGTTCGGCATGTGGGGAGGCATTCGAGGGTATCGCAAAGGGTCGAAAGTCCGGGCGCAGTGCGGACCGCCGATGAAGGCGACGTTGAGGCAATGGCGCGCCGCATTTTGGAGATGGAGCCATGAGTCAAATCGAAGCTTTGACGTATGTCTGCACCACCAGTTTGGCAGAGTTGCAGTCTGGCGTGGCTGCACTTGAAGACGCGGACAGCCGCACGATTGACGCACGTCTGCGAAATTTGGAAGCGACAGCCTCGACGCTCAGTTCAGGTTTGGACAAGCTTTCAAAGTGGCTTGATGAATTGCCGCCAGAACATCCTGACAGCGCACAGAAAGGCCCCGTGAAGCCCGTTGGCGATGGCGGGTTGCTTTTGCGTGCAGCGCAACGTCTTGCTGAGATCACCAACTATGGATGAATTGCCCGGCACCCCGGAAGCGGCTCACGCTCTTGGCTCGCGTCTCTATTTCACCGGCAAGCCGTGCCGCAACGGGCATATCGCGCCGCGCCGCGTTCAAGACGGGCGTTGCATCGCCTGTAAATGCGCGGCTGAAAACCGTCGCCGGATGCGGCGCGCAAGTGGGAACATCAAATGACACGTAAATCGGGCCTTGGTTCTGGACACAATCCAGTCACTGCAATTCTGGATAAGAACGGAATGTTGAACCGCGCAAATGGCTCCCCTTTCCGAGGGCTTGGCGAATATCCAATTGACCTTGTTTCTTACGAAGCGGGTACTTTTGATGTGGTGAACAACGAAAGCGAATTGCGGGCAGCAATCGAACGCATCGGTCGTGTTCTAGGCAAAAGTTACGATGTGGACGCCACAATCAATGCAGCGATGAAGCCTGCACCCGTCAGGGTGCTGAATGAGAACGCCACACGGTGGGCCAGTCAGGCGCTTCATGTTGGATTCTTAGACTACTGACCATGATTTTTCGTGATTGGTTTAACCCAAATAACAACCATTCATGATGTTTCGGTTGCAAAAAGCGCGCCACTGATGCCTATTTCGAGCCAATCACAGGCATAAGGCGAGATTAAAGCCACAGTGGAAATTTAGCATGTGAGAAATTATCTTGACAAGTTGGATTGACCGAAAATCAGCCGACCGAAACGGGCTGACTTAGTGATTCGAAAGTGGTAAGAAAGAAGGTGACCCGCCTAGCCTTGCCGGGCTGTATCCGAGAAAGAAAGGATACGCGGCGGGTCAGTAAATTGAACAGACCTTTGATACCCCAAACGACGCCAGAACGTCAATAGAACCGGGGGTCTCGGTCGCACAAACGAGAAAGAAATGAACAACACAGTAGTATCTCTGCCCGAGGTGTTTTCGGGCAAATATGGCGCTATCGAGATTGACTTTGATACACTCGACCTGACGCCCAAACCGGCTCTTTCCCCCGACCATCCTGATTATAAATCACGCGAGCGCGAGAACGCAAAGCTTGTTGATCTGGCAGAATGGCGTGAAGGCGCGCGTGAGCGTGCCGCATATCGTGCTGGCGAATTGCCGAAAGACCGGCCCGCGCCTCCGCCCTTGATCCCGCTTGTCGAAGTGACCGATGAAACGCGCCAGTTTGCTAGTAGCGCCTTGGCGTGCGCCCGCGAATTGATCGCTTCTGCCCCGTCGGAGAATGACGTGCGCGAAGTCTGGTGCGACGTTGCCCGCGAACTTGTAGAGGCTGAGTTTTTCTCAATGGGAGGATTGAGCGTAGACTCGGACGACGCTGATAGCGAGCCTCTGGCGGATTGGGAACCACTGCCAGATCAAGCCGAAATTCTTGACCAGTTTGTAATTGATCACCGGGACGCTTGGCCCGGCCAACAGGAACAGGGCGGACTTTTTGCTTGGTCTGATGCACGCCAAATTCTCCATCGGGAAAAATTTGCGGTCCTGAATGCCGAGCGGGCAGCGGTGGCGCGGCGTGAAGCGGAAAAAGCAGAACGCAAAGCCAAAGCTGAACTGCCTGCCGAACTTCGCGTGGTGGACTCGTACCTTCAAAAGATCAATGGTCCCGTTTCAACGCATAATCTCAAGTCCGGTTTGCGCGGGCTGATCAAGCGGAACCATTTGGAAGACGATGAGCAAGCACAAAACCGGCTGGTAGAAGGGCTGGTGGCGCACGAGCAAATCGCGCTTGGCAAGGTTCCTGCCCGCCAGATGGTAGCGCGCGCTGTTCGTGATGTGGTTGCGGAGAACAAGCCGAAGCGCAAACAGGATTCAATCGCAATCGTCAACGAATGGTCGGACTCCGACATGGCAGACTGGTCTCAAAACAACCTCGCCAGCGCCACCGATTTGAACGGCGACCCACGCGTATATGACTATGAAGGCGACGTGTGCGACATGCACAACAGGCAACGGCGCATGCTGAGCGAAAAACAGTTCGCCGCCATCAACAACAACGTCAACAAATATGCTCGCGAGAAACAAGACGGTGAGCGCCGTGGGGTGTTCGCACCGAAACCGGTGATTGACCACAATTTCCACCGTTCTGACAAACCATATCCTGAACTTAAAGAGGTGAAATCCGCTCCGTTCTTCACCAACGATGGTCGCCGTGTTGGTGACCATGGATATGATGAACCTGCCAAAACCTACTTGGACCTTGGCGGGCTTGAGGTGCCGCCGGTCAGCGACGTGCCGAGTGCCGAAGATATGACGAAAGCGAAAGAACTGTTCTTTGAAATGATCGGCGACTTTCCGTTTGATGGGGTGGCGGATCGTGAAGAACGCGAGGCACGTTTTCTGCGCAATGAGGGCGCACCCTTGCCGTCTGCGGCCCATGCAGTTTGCTTGATGCTCGAACGCGCCGCCCGCGATCTGATCAATGGGCCGACACCGGTCTATGCTCCGACGAAACCCAAGCCGGGGACCGGCGCGGGGGCATTGGTTGGCGCGATCACACTGGCGGCAACCGGGCGTAAGGCTGCAGCAGAATCCATGCCCGCGACCGATGAAGAATATACCAAGGTTATGAGCGCGAATATCAGTGAGTCCGGGGAATACGTTTTCTTCGACAACATGAACGCCGCGCTCACCTTGGGCACCTTCGCCTCAAACGTCACCGAAGGGCGGGTGCGCGCCCGCCTTTTGGGTTCAAGTCGTATGATTGAGGCTGATGTGCGGCTTACTTGGGTTGCCGCTGCCAACAACATCAAGGGCACCCCTGAAATCCTGCGGCGTTTGGTGATGATCGAACTGGATTCCAAGCTTGCGCACCCGGAGGACCGGGACCCGAAAGATTTCCGCCACCCCGACCTGCCTGCGTGGGTTGAGAAACATCGCCCCGAACTTGTGTGGGCGATTCTGACTTTGATTCAAAACTGGGTGGCCAAGGGTATGGAGCCTTGGGCCGGACAGCCGAAGGCCAGTTTCGTATCATGGAGCCGTGTCATGGGGGGTATCCTGCGCGATGCGGGTATCCGTGGGTTCCTCGAAAACGAAGAGCGTTTGCGCTCATATGGCGCAACTGGCGGCGACAGCGGCGTTGAGGTTTTCATGCAGCACCTTGCGGCGAACTATCCGCCCGGCACGTTGTTCCGTGCTGGTGGCACAAGCCCCATTCGCGGGCGGGAGGATGAAACAGTTGTCAGCTTGCAGGCGGAATTGAACGTCGCGGATGATGGAAAGCCGCTGTTGCTGGATGGTTGGGGATACAACCGCGAAGATCAGCAATTCAACCACGCGCGGGGCATCAAGGACAAATTTCGTGAGGCGGCACGCGGGGCTTATGAAGTGACGCTGTATGAAATGCGCCACGGCGAAGACGGTGAAATGAAAGAAGTACCCGTGCCTTATGCGGTTAGCTTCAAAGAAGAACCGGACCCTAAGTCGCCTTCGCAATACTACTGGGAACTGGTGGTGACCGAAGTCGAAGGCTGAGTAACCTACAACTGTGACACGGCCCCGCGTGAGCGGGGCCTTTTCTTTTTGTGGCGGAATTCCTGCGGCGTCAGCCGCGCAATACGTTGCGATGGTAGGTCATCGGTCGAGGGTAAGTGCCCGTGAGCCTAACATGTGCCCGGAAACTGCGGACTTGCGGGCTTAGTGCGGGCTTGTAAGCCCGCAAGTCCGCAAGCCTTAAAAATAAGGGCTTTTACGACTCCAAAATACCGTTTGCGGGCTTCTTTTCGATTTCTTGATCTGTAGAAGAAAAGTTTTTTAAAAGGCAGAAAACCGGTACATAACACTGCCCCACCCCCAGCCCTCGCAATAGGTGGGAAAGAGTCGTGCACGAAGACGCCGCGATTCCGAAAAAAAATATTCCAGTGCGGACGGAACACCCCGATTTAAGCCCGCAAGCCCGCACTTTTCTGGCAACATGCTGTAATTAATCGAGTAATTCTTGCGGGCGTATGCCCGCAACAAGCCCGCAAAGCCCACTGCAAGTCCGCAAGTCCTTTAGACAGGGGTTTGCACTACCTGCCACTTCCGAACGCTTCGTTCTTGAACCACTAACCAATGCCACCTATGTTGTTGGCAGGAGCCGTTCGCCTTGGCTAAGAGCGACCAAAAAGACGGCAGACTGCAAAGCTACTAAACCTCAACTCTCTGCGAATTGCGGGCACGGTGGCGGTTAAACGCTCTTCGACACTGACGAAGCCCCGCAAGGAACAGGAGTAATCCATGTCCATTTCGAAACTGTGTGCAGATCATCTGCGCGGCGTTCACGAGTCCGACTACGGGCAGAAGCTGAAAGCGTCTCATGCCCGTGAAATCGTGGCGGCATTCTTCGGCTACAAGAGCCATGCTGCGCAGATCGCCGAAACCGAATTCCCGCTTTCGAAGATCGAAGAGGCGTTTGTAATGGTGCCGGACGTTGATCGTATCACGTGGCGTATCGACCGCTTGAACGATCTGCCGTCGAACCTTCCTTCGGCTTACGAGCTTGCCCGCATCTTGTCCGACCACTTGGTGGACGAAGACTGGTTTGGTGGGAAGCTTTGGCTGTACGAGTTTGTGGAAAATTACGTGCTCGAAGTCTACTTGCCGGAACATGACTACGAGGTTTCCGAACAGCTTTCAGGTGTGATGGCTGAAACCAACGCCTACTTCGAGGAAGCGTATTTCGAGGAAGCCGTTGTGAGCCGCAATTCAGAAGGGATGAGTATCGAAGCAACCGGGACGTATTCCGGGAGCAGTGACCCGGATAAAATGTTTGCTGGTGATACTATCAACATGTCAGCGATCATCACCTTGGATCGCGTTGCTGGTCATACGTGCTTTTTCGAAGCCGACATGTCGGTTGGGGGCGCAATCAACGACGATTGGTACGACCCCGGCGACGAACCGGAACGCCCCGCTGCCGAGTGACAAGACTTGCGCCTGCCCAACCAAGAGACGGGCAGGCGTACCCCGTTAACACCGCTGGCAAGAATAAACAGCCATTCTGGATACACACCTTGCCAGCACGCCACCACCTGAAATACCGCAATCGCCAACCATAGTTGATTTTCCCAGCCCACGCTGCCCTAAACGCGCGTTCCACGAAATCTGATAGAATCCGCCGAACGCTGGGCGCTCACGCGCCCGCGACGGAATCTTTTTCGTTTCAGATTTCCCCACCGCTTTGTTCTTGAATTGTTCTCTTTTTGACTTGACGGCGGGCCATTTTGGAATCTTGATGATTGCTCATTTTGCTTTGGGTGCGACATTCCAAACCACTTATCATGATCTGCCATTTTTTCATTCTGACACGATTCAATTCCGTTTTTTCTGGCACGACCAAACCAACAAGCCCCCCCGCCAGAACGCCGCCGGTAGCCGACACCCTGACGGGTGCAAACAGCAACTAAGCGAATGATCAAAGGAGACGCCCTTGTCGCGGCAAACCGCCCCTTCTATCGCCAAACCCACTATCAATAGGTACGTATCCAAATAGACCTGATAATTGACCCGATTGTCTATCATATAAGCCGTGACTCCATCCATGTGATAGCCTATCATTGGGTTTAGAATCATGTGGTAATGGAGTGCTTAGAATGGAACATTGGGGATACGCTCGCATCAGCACCAATGCAGAGCGGCAGGCCGCAACTTGGGAACACCAATCGGACACGCTGACGCGTGTCGGTGCCATCAATATATTTCAAGAACAAGCCAGCGCAGGCCATCATCGACCCGTGTTCGAAGATATGATCGAACAGGCAATGGACCGAGCGGAACAAACCGGCGCACCCGTCAACATACACATTACGAAAATGGATCGGGCATTCCGGGACATTGAACACGCTATCAAGACCGTCAAGCGGGCCTACCGGCACGGGGTACAGTTCACCTTACACGACATAAGCAACAGCCCCTTAGACCCCACGGATGCCGCGCAGAGCCTTCATTTCCATGTCCTTGCAGCCATTGGGCAATTTGAGAAAGACCGGTTTGCAGAACGTCGGGCTATCGGCATTGCAAAAGCAAAGAAAGACGGGAAGTATAAAGGACGCCAACCGACCGCCCGCGCCAAGACGCCAGAGGTTCTGGCACTGAAAGAACGAGGCTTCAAAGCCCCCGAAATCGCTAAGCAATTGGGCATCGGTGTCGCGTCTGTCTATCGCATCCTCGCTGACGCAAAAAACGCGGCCTAACCTGTCACCCCAGCAGCCCGCACACGCCCGCTACGCAGGCCAGTCGCCCACCTTCAACCATACAAAGCAACCAGCCCGCCAAGCCCGCTCAGCAGTGGTCTGAGTGGGTTCTTTGGTCTTAGATATGGCGGGTGGTGTGTTGGTGGTGCCCGCGTCAGCGGGCGGTTAGTTGGAGGTTTGGTGGTTTATTGGTGACGCCTGAGCCGCCCCGGCGGTGGTGTGCCTGTAGGGGCGCGCAGCGCCACGCTGAGCGCCTGTCTCGCCGCAAGCGGTCAAGTATCGTGAAAGCGCTGTATGGCCCTCAGAAAGGCCAAATGGAACCACAAGGGGGTATCCCCCTCCCGCCGCCCGGCGCGCGCAGTTGCTGTACGGGTGCACCGGATCGAATTGTTGCAGCGTTGCAAGGGACCCGTTGCAGCATAGCCGCAATGTTCGCCCTCCTTACCTTGCATTCTGTAGATTCCAAAATTTCGGCCAGTGTTACAACCGCCGCTCACTTCGGCGCGACCGCCGCTTGTGGTATCCTAGGGCAATGACAGAACAACACTTCACCTCCCCCGCAATCGACCAAGCGACGAAAGACAAACTGAACAAGATGCACGCAGAGCTTCAAGCCTTGAGGCAGGCAATCGCGGACGTTGCACGCGACTGCGATGATAAGGTTTTGATGGAAGTGGCAACGCGCTCGCTGGACCGTGCGACCGCCGCTCGCATTCGCGGGGCAACCTGACCAATGCTTTGGCGGGTTAGTTTTCCTTAGCCAATTCATCAATGTAGGCGCGTGCTTGCTTGACACCCGCGAACCATTTGTCGCCCACATAGTGCCCATTGTAGCGCTGATAGATAGGTTGTCCGCCGTATGTTTCAACGTAAACTTGTTGGCCTTCTTTTGTTGGTTTTTCGGGAGTGGATTGTTTCTGAGCGGCGGAGGCAGACTTGGCGGGCTGCCGGGTGGCTGGTGTCTTCGGCGTATACACCACAACCGGTGTAGGTTTGCGAGCGATATCCAGCAACTCTTTTGTCATTTCGGCAGTATCAATGTTTGCCAGCCCAACCTTGACCAAAACGACGTGGATCAATCCGCCTTCTAACAAGAGCAATCCCGGAATCGCTGCAATCAATCGGTCTGTAGCGGTCGGGTCAGAGGGCGTTGGGAAGTATGGTAAACTGCCGTTGGCAAGACCTGCGACCATAAGAAGTCCACCGATACCCGTGACACCCCAACCAACGAATTCAAACAGCTTTAAGATTTCGCGCACCGCACCGTAACGATTAATACCCATTCAATTTTCCTTCCTCAACTTTCGAAAACAATTTGCGCTATCTGCAATCGTGCGGGGTTAACTCAAGCACTCAAGATTTCATCTTCTCAATTAGCTCATCGTAGATTTTTCGGAGTTCAGGGTCTGCGTCCAATTCCTCCTGAATGCGCTTTAGCTTTTCTTCGGATTGTTTTTGTACCCTTGCACGATCCTCTTCCTTCCACGCCTCTGCGCGTTTATTGAATTGGTCCAGTTGTTCATTGAACTTGTTGACCCCTTGGGAAAACCGATCAAGCCCGGTTTCTGCGGAAGCAAGCAGTTGAGAAAAACCAGTATTGGCCCTTTCATCCTGCGCTTTGCAACTCGTCTCATTAGCTTTCTGCCCTTGCTCGCGCGCTCGTAACGCACGCGCCTGAGCTTTTCGGGCCAACCATTCAGTTCGTGTTTGCCGCACCAGCGCAATGGCTTCATCCGGCTTGTAAAGAGTGGTCTTTGCCGGAATGCGTAAGACCTCATAGCCTTTGGACCTCAGCACCTTGTCCCTTTCGGTGTCGCGCTCAATGGCTTCCGGTGATGAATGCCATCGTGCGCCGTCCACTTCGACCACCAACCCCTTGTCAACAAGGAAATCCAGACGGTAGCTCGCTACTGGAACCTGCATTTGCAACGTCAATCCACCGCCAGAAAGACGCCCTTTGTCGGGCTTGAGGTCGAAGGCGGAAACCATCGCATCTAAGAAGGCCACTTCGGCAGGGGACTCACAGGCGAGCCGGAATAGCCGTGGCCATTCCTCGTCCTCTTCTGTCAGCGTCACAAGTTTGTTAGGGCGCGGTGGTTCGTTGCTGACAGGTTCTGTCAGGTCTTCGTAGATTGACCATGCAATAAGAGCAGCAAGCCCAAAGCTGATGGGAAAGACAAACCCGACGAGAAAACACACGATTACTGCGAGAAACCGAAAGGGGAGGTTCATAAACGCTCTTTCAGATCACGGGTTGTAGAGCGAGAAAACCCCGCCTTCGAACAGATACCAAGCGGACTTTCGCGTCTCGTTCGTTACAAATGGATACATCACGCGCCGCTTGGCCGGGTTGCCGCCGCCCTCGCAAGTGATCCGATGAACAAATAGGGTTTCGCTGCTAAGCGTCATTTCCTCGCGTAATGGCAAGAACAATTCGAATTCAGAGTTTGCGAAAAAGGCGTCATTTTCATACCGGGTATAGGATGAAGACTGACCGGCATAGTCGCAGTTGTAGAACACGCCTTCCGCATATCCACGATTGAAGGTCTGAGACTGACCAATGACGCTTTGCGGGTTGATGAACCACGCTTCGCCTGTGAACCCGACAACCGACCAGCGCGTGTCTATGAAGTCAGCTTGCGCCGGGGCTGATAACAATACGCTGATTGTCGCGACCGTCGGGAAAAATCGTTTCATACAATACCACCTAAAACTTATTCTGTTGGTCGTTCCAAATCGCCCCAGACGCAGGACGGTTCGGTTGTCTTCATGACTTCCCGAAGACCGGAAATGTTGAAGCGCGCGATTTGTGGAGCTTCCCGATATGGCGAGAACCGCACAACCAAGGTATCGTGATCGAGGAGCGTATTACGGATCGTGCTCATTGCGCCATTGTAATCCCACCAGCCGAAACCTTTGTCATCGGTTGTCGTATACAGCCGTTTGGTGCTGGTTGGTTCATCGTCAATGCGAAGCTGGACTTCTATCTGCCCTGAATCACGGTCAGGGGGAGCATAGCAACCATGAGAAATGAACACATTGGTTTTGCCTTCGAGACAGCGAACATACAGCGAAGGGGTGTTGCGATAGCTGCATTGCAACGGGCCTTCCGCAACGGTTGAGATATATACATCCGTTTGATCAGTGAAATCTGACTTGGTAGACCTAACCCGCCAATGCGTCGCGGGCGTTGGGTCTGGCGTCGGGGAACGCCCAAGTGCGCGGTCATAACACGCCAGCCGCGCCAAATCCTCGTTGATAGCCGTGCAAGCGCCTGCTGAATCTTGTCCAAAAACTGCTGTGGCACAAGCGGCGACTGCCCCAACCAGCGAAATGAAAAACCTCTTCCTCAAAACTAAAAATCTCCATAAACAGAACACGTTCTGATTGAAAGTATTGCCGCATCGGTGTGGTGAAAGGAAGACAAGATGAAGAAATTTTTGGGGATAACCGCGCTGGCCGTGATGTTTTGCGCCAGTAGTGCATTGGCTAACGGATGCGGTTCAAATTACTGGCCCGGAACTTTGCCCGAACATGAGCCGAATTCGGTTGCTGTTTCTGATTTGAGTGATTTCCTTGCAACTTTTCCGACAGCCGAAGGCATCAAGTTCGATATTGAAGTTAAACCCGGCGAGCTATGGATTGATGTTCTGGAATACCCCGGCGAAGTAACTGTCGCCGCAGCGTCCCGAATTCTGTTCATTATCGGACGCATCACTACTGGCGAGTTTGGGTCACTGGTATTGGCCGATGCAGGCGAGGGTCTATTTCGCATTTCAGAAGATGACATTCGTGCAATCGGTTGCCAGTTTGTTTGGGGTGTTGAAGGTCGCGGTCAAAATCCAATCGCCCTCCTAAGGCAGTTTGCCGATGCTCTCACCTACTACGATACAGGCCGCAGGGTCGCCCTTCCGTTTAATGGCTCTCTTCTCGGCGACACGAACAAGGCGATGGCTGTGCTAAACGAGGCCGTGAACCCTCAGTGGGTGCTACGTACCGTCGAGATCAAGTAACCGAGGCTATTCGAGGTCAGGAGAAACCAAAAAATGACTGCGCAATATGAGATCAAACGCATGGCGAACATCAAGGCCCCTGACGGGGTCGAGTCAGTATTCTTTGAGGTCTGGGAAGTCTTCGAGGTAGATGGCGAAGAGAGGGTGCACCGGAACGCTGACCTAGCGTTCAAGTCGGAAGCTGAGGCACAGGCTTGGATTGAAAAGCAATCGGGCTGACGCCCGACAATAGGCAGCGCGGCAACTAGGTTGCAGTTATACGCGCCCTTGCATGACTTGTGTATGACTCGGACAAATCACCCCACAGTAAGTTACTGTTGCAGCGTCGTTTTTCTATCTGCAAATCCCATCCATCATCGGGGCAACCGACAACCTTGCAGCCCTTCTAGTGTTTGTTTTTATTGTGTTTTTCTCAATATTTTGCACTAGCCCAAGTGTCCGAGTTGTTCTGATTTTGGCTTGTTTTTGCCTATTATGTGCTATTGGAACAACTAAAGATGTTCCGAATCACCAAAAAGTTGTTCCGCCGTGGCCCACATCATCGAACGCAAACGCAAGGATGGCAGCACCGCCCAACTCGCACAGATCGCCATCAAAAGAAAAGGGAAATGGGCACATAGAGAGGCCCGAAGCTTCGGCCGGAAAAGCGCGGCCAGCGCATGGCTGAAGAAACGGATGAAGGAAATCGACGCCGCCGGCGACGATCTGTCATCGATCCGCAATCGCGGGCGCACCCTTGCCGACGCTATCGAACGCTACACGCGCGAAAGCGTCAAACAGATTGGCCGCACCAAAGCGCAGGTGTTGCGCTCGATACTTGAATACGACATCGCAGATATGGACTGCAGCGACATCCAGAGCCATGACATCGTGGCCTTCGCCAAGGAAATCGGAACCAGCCGGACGCCATCGACCGTCAGCAACTACCTTTCGCACCTTGGAGCGGTTTTCGCCTTGTCCCGTCCCGCATGAGGCATGGAATTAGATCAGCAAGCGATGAAAGATGCATTTGTGGTCTGCAGTCGCCTGGGTATCACCGGGAAAGGCCGCAGCCGCGACCGCAGGCCCACGCTGAAGGAACTAGACGCGCTACTAACTCTCTTCGAACAAAAGCACCGCCATCGGCCGAGTTCGGTGCCAATGCACCGGGTGATGGGCTTCGCCCTGTTCTCGACGCGTCGTCAGGAAGAAATAGCCCGGATCACTTGGAAGGGCCTAGACACCGATCACAGCCGCCTACTTGTCACTGACATGAAACATCCAGGCGACAAGATCGGCAATGATGTGTGGTGCGACTTGCCTGAACCCGCGCTGAACATCGCCTTGGCAATGCCGCGAATAAAAGACAGTGTGTTTCCCTACCATAGCGACACGGTCAGCGCCGCATTCACTAGGGCCTGCAAATTCTTAGAGATCAAGGATCTACGCTTTCATGACCTGCGCCATGAAGGCGTCTCGCGCCTCTTCGAAACAGGGCTCTTGATCCCGCAGGTTGCAGCTGTGTCCGGCCATCGTTCTTGGTCTTCACTGCAGCGATACACCCACATCAAACAGACGGGCGACAAGTACGAAAACTGGGAATGGCTAGAGCGATTGACTTAACCGTTGCAGGGCTGAAAAAGAAGGACCAAAGGCGAACTGATCTGCCGCGCACTTCGTAAAACTTGAACCGAGACCGAAACGACCGGGAAACCCTTAGCTGATACCAATCCCCAATGATCAGCGCAGTTCTCATTCTGGCGGCCGTCACCGTTACCGACGGCGACACCCTTCGCGGCGGGGATCTGCGGGTTCGCCTATGGGGAATCGACGCGCCCGAATTGAAGGCCGAAGGCGGACCAGCGTCGAATGAGGCTCTGGTCTAGCTGGTCGATGGACAGCCGCTTGTCTGCGATGTGGTGGATGTGGGACGCTACGGGCTCCTGGTCGCGCGTTGCCGTCTTCCCGGAGGTGCGGATCTGGCCTGTGAATTGGTTCGGGCCGGCAAGGCGGTGGATTGGCCGAAGTACAGCGGCGGGGCTTATGCAGGATGTATGAAGTAACTGCGCCAGGAAGGGCGGAAACCGGACTTTCGCTGCAGACCGCCAGAATGTCCGTTTGAGTGATTAGATCGGTAATAGATCAATCATGGTTGTTATCGCTTCGGCCAACGCCGAATTTGTCTATTGAGCGGAGAAAGGGACGAGCACGTTTGCTGAGCTCTGTTCCGCTCATGATCACGGATTGCTCCAAAGCTCACCGACCTGTGCCCCGGTCTGATCATATCGAAACTGAGTTCGTGTGTTGTTCTGGCGCTCGAGACGGAACCAATCCAGCATTTCCGCCCGAAAGACGACGACGCCGAAGACACGCTTTCCACAGCCAGCTTCAGCAACCGGAGAAGAGGGCTCCGTTTCCTTGTTAGAAAATGCCCGTTCATCGCCTGGAGGGCCTCCTGCATAAGTGGTTCTCGTCCAGGGTGGCAGTGCATCCCAAGCGGCCAACGCCTGCGGTGTTTCAGAGGGAAACAATTCCACATTCCCAATCAAACGATGTTGAGTGCGCGTCGTTGAGCAATAGCCAAGGGCGGTTGCTTGCGGGTTCTCAGAAAGCTCCACCCATTTGGCGCTGCGCGTGCCGGTGTGAAACTCCAACTCTCGCCGATTTGGCACCACACGGCGCAACACGACGGTTCGCGCTTGAGGTCTGTGTTCAGCATCAACCGAACACAGTTTCAGGTAGCGATAGCCAGATTGAGGGTCATCCGACGCCCTTACAAGGGCTTACCAAGCCTCTGATTCAACTTCTGAAAGTCGCATATGGGCATTTTCCTCTCCAGTGTCCCCCGGAAACGTCGCAGGGCAGTTTCTGCTTCACAAGCCCTTAATCTGCATGGAAACGAGCTTGCCGCTTTCCAATCCTCGGGCGCCGAGTTTAACGAATCCATCCTTTTCATGAAATTTTAGAGATTGCTCGTTTGGAGGCACCAAGTCAATTTCGGCCGACATGACCAAGCAGCCATCTTTCTTGGCGGCTTCAGCCACGTGGTGGTACAGTTTGCCGCCCAACCCGTGCCCCTGCCCGGCTTTGGACACAACAATCCGGTCGATATAGACAAAGTTGCTCAAGCGATCCGAGAACCAATTGTAGTTACCGTTCTCATAGGCCGCGCCCTTCTGCATCGCCAGCACGAAGCCAATGACAGCGCCGTCCTTTTCGGCAACGATGCAGTGGGAGCTCAACTCCCAAAGCTCCTTGAACCTCCCTGCATCCATTGGGCTTGTGACAGCGACGACTTCTTCATTCAGGGTGACAATAGTTGGAATGTCTTCATGGGTTGCATCGCGCAGGCTGATCATTTTTTTCTCCGGGATCGAATGTTTCAGAGAGACTCTACGCACAAGTTGATCAGTCTATAAAATATAAACTTTGACGTCATATATTCATTCAATGTAAATGCATGTATGCGCCTAACTTACCGACAAGTTCAATATCTTAGAGAGGTCGCCAGACAGGACAGTATTGCTGCGGCATGCAAGGTTCTGGCGATTTCACAGTCCTCTGTGCTTGCTGCGATTGATGCGGCTGAGAATGTCACGGGCACCCAGTTGTTCACGCGCCGCAAAGGGCATGGCATCGCGCTTACGCCGGCTGGGCGGACCTTTCTGATCTCGGCCAATCGGTTCCTGGCCTCAGGAGAGGAATTCTCGCGGGCGTTGGAAAATTTCTCGGAAACATCAGGAACATCATTGCGCATTGGCTGTTTCGTGCCCTTTGGCGCGTTTCTGATTCCGCCTGTCGTTCGCCGTTTCATTGACGCCCATGGGGATTGCGAGATCACCTTGCTCGAAGGGGACCAGACCGAGCTGCGTGCCTGGTTGGCAGCGGGCGAGGTAGATCTGATCGTGACGTATGACATCGGCCAGGAATTCGGTTCCAATATCACACCCATCTGCAAGTTTCCAACGCACGCCCTGGTCAACCGGCAAGATGCGATCGCCGACCTGGAGGTGGTGTCTCTGAAGACATTGGTCGAACATCCGTTGATCCTGCTCGATTTGCCCGAAACGCGTGTCTATCTGCTCGGAATATTCGACAGTATCTCAAGCCGACCCAAAATCGGTTTGCGCACGCGGTCCTATGAAACAGTGCGCTCGGCGGTATCCAACGGACTGGGTGTTTCGATCCTGAACACCCGGCCAACCCCGGAAACTATTCCGGACAGTCCAAATCTTGCCCGGGTGCCGATCAAAGAGAAGCTGCGCCAGCCAACCTTGTTCGTTGCAGACCCTTATGGGGACCAAAAGCCTGCTGGCGTCAAGGCATTCATTAACGTGCTACATCGATACATTGTTGAGCTTGGTCCGCAGAACTTCGCGGTTGTTCACGGTGAACACGCGGAAGATCTGATCTATCCGCCCCCACCCATCTGATCAGCTCAGAACACCATGATGCCGTAGTTCGTCGCGAATACGCGACACAACGGAGCTGTGGAATTCATCAGCGAATGCATCCGGTTGCTGACCATCAATCCGGGCTTTGAGCGGATCTTCAGCCCGGATATCCGAGCCAGACATCTCCTCAAGCATCGAGTGGGCGCAGAAGGGCACATAGAGTTCAGAATAACCCCCTTCATGGGCTGCGACCAGCTTGCCATTGCTGATCTCCAGCAACATCCGGGTCATCTCGCGATAGGTTTCGGGCGAGCACATCATTCGCGCCAGTGGGTCAAATCCCGAGGCGTCAAACCCGCAGGCCACGATGATCAGATCGGCGTCGAATTCCTTTAGTTTCGGGATGACCAGACGCTCCATCACGTCCAGATATGCCTTGTGGCCACAGCCCGGCGGCAGAGGGATATTCATGTTTAAGCCTGCCCCCGCGCCGGTGCCAACCACATCGGTGGTGCCAGTGTCATGAGGATAGCATCGGTCCTGATGGATCGAGATGGTCAGAACGTCATCGCGCTCAAGATAAATGGCCTCGGTGCCATTGCCGTGGTGCACGTCCCAGTCCAAAACAGCGAATTTCTTCCCCAAACCCTTGGCCTGCGCGGCCTCGATAGCGATGGCGATATTGGCCAGAAGGCAGAACCCGTTTGGCCAGTCCGGCAGACAGTGGTGCCCTGGCGGGCGCGAAAGTGCGTAGGCGTTTCGTGCCTGGCCAGTCATTACCTTTACGATGGCAGTTGTCACGAGCCCGGCAGACAGAGCCGCGATCTCAAATGCTCCGGGACCAAAGGGTGTGCGCAGGCCGAGTTCGCCACCGCCGCTGTCGGACATGCTTTTAAACTGGTCCAGATAGCTCTGGGGATGCACGCGGGCGAGGTCTTCCATTGAGGCCGCTGGACCGCTCATCAGATCCAACTCATCGGACAGGCCCGTCACATCCATTAGGTTCTTCAATCGCCGCTTGGTTTCCGGGGCTTCTGGCAACCCGCCCGCAACCATCGGCTGAACCAGCCCACCGACCGGGGCAAGCAGTGCGTAGTTTCCGCCGAAATGCCAGAAACACTTCTCATCCCACACAAATGCTGTCTTGTCGCTCATATCTTGTCCCTCGGGTTTTGTGTTGGCGGATTATGTATTGGGATGCGCGGCCAGAATCCGCGCAGCCGCTGATAGGGCACCGGCCCCATGCGGGATGTTCTGGGCGTGCATTGCCGTTTCAACGGCGCCCAGAACACCCATCACCATGTGAATGTTGAGGTGCCCCATGTGGCCGATGCGGAAATGATCCTCCAGCTCGACTTCGGGGAAGCCAAGCGAGTTGCCCAAGGTGACGCCAGCGTTTTCTTCGCACCAGCTGCAAATCTTCATCGCAACCCCTGGCACGGTGTTGATTGTCGTCACGCCAGACGCCCGATAGGCCGGATCCGAGATGTTCAGCGTCATGGTGCCGGTCGCCCCCCAAGCCTCGACGGCGGCGGCGACAGCTTTAGAAATGGTCGCGTGGCGCGCCCAGACGGCCTCCATCCCTTCTTCGTACAGCATCATGTCCAGCGTTTCGCGCAGGGCGAACATGTGATGAGCCGGCGGGCTACCCGACCAGCGGGGATAGAAGGACTTCGATTTGGCGCGCTCGGTCCAATCCAGGTACTGCCCCGGCGTGGTGTTGGCGCGCGCTGCGTCTGCCTTGTCATTGAAAAAGACAAAGGACAGGCCAATCGGGTTCATAATGCCCTTTTGCCCGGCCGAGACCATGACATCGACGCCCCATTCATCCATTTCAAACCGGTCACATCCCAGCGCCGCAATACAATCGACCATGAACAATGCGCCATGCCCCGCCGCCGTAATTGCCGCGCGCAGCGCCGGAATGTCGTTGCACACAGAGGATGAGGTTTCGGTTTGCACCGCCAGCACGGCCTTGATGCGCCCGTCGGTGTCGTTGCGCAACAGAGCTTCCAACTTCGCCGGATCTGCGTGCTCGGCCATCCCATAATCAAGGTATTGCACTTCTACGCCCAATGTCTGTGCAACCTCACCCCAGCGGTGCGAGAAGAACCCGTTGCTGAGCACCGCAATCTGATCGCCAGAGTTCAAGGTGTTGCGCAGTGCCGCCTCCCAAGCGCCGTGTCCGTTGGCCAGATAGATCGCAGCAAACCCATCGGTGCCTGCGACTTTCTTCAGGTCAGTCAGCAACCCATCGGTCATGTCGACCAACTCACCACTGTAGATGCTGACCGACTGACGGTTCATGGCTGCCATGACCCGGTCAGGCAGAACAGACGGACCAGGAATTGCAAGGATGGGACGGCCTTTGTTCAACGACATGTTCGGCTTTCTCGCAGATTATTGAACTCGATACCTCACTCGGAGGCTCTCCAGTGCTAATCACAGGAAGGAAAGCTCATAAAATATAAAAAGTGATAATGATTGCCCATCAGATGTGCTTACAGCCACATATCTACAAAATGTAGAAATAAGATCAAATAAAACATTTTATGGGAATGGTGATTCGTGATTGCTTTACTCTCACTGCAACAGGGTGACGACATGCAAGACGCAAGAAACTTCTACATCGATGGCGCATGGGTTGCGCCGCATAAGGCTGCCGACCATCAGGTGATCGACCCCTCCCACGAAGAAGCCTACGCTGTGATCTCTCTTGGCGGGCAGACTGACACCGACGCCGCCGTAGCAGCAGCCAAGGCCGCACTGCCGAAATGGCGCACGACCTCGAAAGCCGAGCGTCTTGCCTTGTTGCGGCGGGTTTTGGAGATCTATGAACGCCGCGCCGACGAGATGGGCGAGGCGATGAGCCGGGAAATGGGTGCGCCCATGGATCTGGCCAAGGGCATCCAGACCGGGATCGGGACGATGCATATACAGGCCTTCATCGACACCCTGGAAAGGTTCGAGTTCGAAGAGCCGCTGCGCGCCGATGCGCCGAATGACCGTATCCTTCACGATCCCATTGGCGTTTGCGCCCTGATCACGCCCTGGAACTGGCCGATGAATCAGGTGACGCTCAAAGTCATTCCGGCTCTGGCGGCTGGATGCACCATGATTCTGAAGCCCTCGGAAGAGGCACCAATGTCGTCGATTTTGTTCACTGAAATCCTGCACGAAGCGGGTGTTCCGGCGGGTGTGTTCAACATGGTAAACGGTGACGGTCTGGGGGTCGGCACGCAGCTTTCGGGCCACAAGGATGTAGATTTCGTTTCATTCACCGGGTCGACACGCGCAGGCGTCGCCATTTCGAAAAACGCCGCCGATACGGTCAAGCGCGTGTCGCTGGAGCTGGGTGGCAAAGGCGCCAACATCATTTTTGCGGATGCAGATGCTCAGGCGGTCCAGCGCGGCGCCACCCATTGTTTCAACAACACCGGCCAATCCTGCAACGCCCCGACCCGGATGCTGGTCGAACGGTCCCGCTATGACCTGGCCGTGGCCGAAGCGGTCGAGACGGCGAACGCTCAGGCCGTCGATATTGCCTCGAAAACCGGAGAACACATTGGCCCGATGATCAACCAGACCCAGTTCGACAAGGTGCAATCCATGATCGAGGTCGGCGTCAAGGAAGGGGCCAAGCTGGTCGCTGGTGGCGTCGGTCGCCCCGAGGGGTTGAACCGCGGTTATTTTGTCCGCCCGACTGTCTTTGCCGATTGCAACAACGACATGAATGTCATGCGGCAGGAAATCTTTGGACCGGTGCTGTGCATCATGCCCTTCGACACCGAAGAAGAGGCCCTCGCCATCGCCAATGACACGCCCTATGGCCTGACCAACTATGTCCAGACCACCGACCCTGTTCGCGCCAACCGTATGGCCCGCGCGCTGCAATCGGGCATGGTCGAGATGAACGGCAATTTCCGCTCGGCAGGTGCGCCCTTTGGCGGGTTCAAGCAATCGGGCACTGGACGTGAAGGCGGCACATGGGGGCTGGAAGAGTATCTTGAGGTCAAAGCCGTCGGCGGATGGTTCCCGGAACAATGATCGCGAGCCACATCTGCAAAGGACAATGACATGCCCCTGACGGAACAGCAGATCAACGAATTGGCTGCCGCCTATGACGAGGCGGAAACAAGCCGCGTCGTGACACGTGCGCCATCCTGCCTTTACCCCGAATTTTCGATGCAGGACGCCTATCGCGTGCAATCCGCCTGGGTGGAGTTGCGTCTTGCCAAGGGTGAAAAGGTGGTTGGTCACAAGATCGGACTGACCAGCCGGGCCATGCAGCTGGCTGTGGGCATTGACACACCCGACTATGGTGTGCTGACCGACGCGATGGTGATTGACGACGGCGCGGTGATAGCCCCGGACCGATTTATCATGCCGCGTTTCGAGGTTGAGCTGGGCTTCAAACTCAAAGCGCCATTGGCGGGGCCTGATCTGACAATTTTCGATGTCTTGAACGCCACCGATTGGGTGATCCCAGCGATTGAGTTGATCGACTGCCGAAGCGCCTTAATTGACCCGGAATCGAATACGCCGCTCAACGTGAAGGACTCGATTGCCGACAATGCCGCCAACGCGGGGATTATCTGGGGCGGCAAACCCGTACGTCCCGACGACATCGACCTGCGCCACGTGCCCGGTATCCTCTATAAAAACGGCAAGATCGAAGAGACCGGTGTGTCCGCTGGTGTTCTGGGGCATCCGGCAAACGGTCTTGTCTGGCTGGCGCGCGAACTTGCCAAGGTCGGGGAAGGCTTGAAGGCAGGCGAGTTCGTTCTTGGCGGTAGTTTCACCCGACCGGTTGCAGGCGCTCCAGGGGATACAATTCAATGTGATTTTGGCGCACTTGGGCAGGTGTCCTGCTCGATTGGGCATGAGGGGTAACGATATGCCTGCTCCAGTAAACACGTTCAAACGCGCCCTTCAGATGGGCAAACCTCAGATGGGGTGCTGGGTCGGATTGGCCCATGCCTATGCCGCCGAAATAGCAGGGACTGCCGGGTTCGATTGGCTTTTGATCGACGGCGAACATGCGCCCAATGATCTGCGTGCGATCTCGGAACAAGTCGCGGTTTTGCAGGCCAGCGACAGCCACGTGGCGGTGCGTTTGCCCAATGGTGATCCTGTGCTGATCAAACAGATGCTGGATCTTGGAGCGCAAACCCTGCTAATCCCGATGGTTGAAAGCGCCGATCAGGCCAGGGAATTGGTTCGCGCGGTGCGGTATCCGCCAAACGGGATGCGGGGCGTGGGTTACGCCTTGGCGCGCGCTTCCCAATTCGCTGCGATCCCGGATTACTTGGCCACGGCAGACCAGGAAATCTGCCTATTGCTGCAAGTTGAAAGCAAAGCCGGTCTGGACGCGCTGGATGACATCCTGAAGGTCGAGGGCGTCGATGGCGTCTTTATTGGCCCCGCCGATCTGTCGGTCGATCTGGGTTACGCCCCCTCCGCAGACGCCCCGGAAGTCAAAGAGATCGTTCTGAACGCCATCGACCGGATCGTGGCGGGTGGCAAGGCGGCTGGCATCCTGACTCTGGCCCCGAAATTCATCGCAGAATGCCTGGCGCACCGCGCAACCTTTGTGGCCACCGGCATCGACGTGCTGACGCTCGCCAATGGTCTGCGACAGCTGGTAAAAGATGCAAGGAGCGCAGTCGATGCCCTTTGACGATAAACACGACTATCTGCATGTCGAAGACCTGCACAAATCCTATGGAAACCTTGAAGTCATCAAGGGCGTCAGCTTTTCCATCGATGAGCACAAAGTGCTGTCATTGTTGGGTGCCTCGGGGTCAGGAAAGTCGACGATCCTGCGCTGCATCAACCTGCTTGAAACGCCAAATCAAGGTGACATTTTTATCGACGGTGAACGGCTGCCGCTGTCCGATCCCAACAAGGGGCCGCGCAAGGTGACCGACCAGCGCAAGCTGTGCGAAATCCGCTCGCGTCTGGGCATGGTGTTTCAGCAGTTCAATCTGTGGGCGCATATGACCGTGCTGCAAAACGTGATCGAAGGGCCGATTCAGGTGCTGGGCATGTCCCGTGATGAAGCGGTCGCCAAGGCGGAACACTTCCTCGATCGTGTTGGGATCGCCGACAAGAAAGACAACTACCCCAGCCAGCTTTCAGGCGGCCAGCAGCAACGCGTCGCCATCGCGCGCACCCTGGCGATGGACCCCAAGGTGCTGTTGTTCGATGAACCCACATCGGCGCTGGACCCGGAAATGGTGGGCGAAGTTCTGAGCGTCATGCGCGACCTGGCGTCCGAAGGGCGCAGCATGGTCGTGGTGACCCACGAAATGGGCTTTGCCCGTGAAGTCTCGGACAAAGTGATCTTTCTTCATCAGGGGCTGATCTCGGAGGAAGGCCCACCCGAACAGGTTTTCGAAAATCCGCAATCTGCGGAATGCCAAGGGTTCCTAAGACTGGTTCTCTAAACACACCAAATGGGAGAAATACCATGAAACGCACTGTAATGGCTGCGATCCTGACACTTGTGACTGCTTCGACCGCCTCGGCCGAGGACAAGCTACGCATCGCGACCGAGGGGGCTTTCCCTCCGTTCAACAACGTGACGGCGGATGGCAAGCTTGTCGGCTTCGATGTCGAGATTGCCGAGGCCCTGTGTGCCAAGATGGCGCGCGAATGCGAAATTGTCGCGCAGGATTGGGATGGCATCATCCCAGGCCTGGTGAACAACAAATACGACGCCATCGTCGCCTCGATGTCGATCACCGACGAACGCAAGCAGGCGATTGATTTCACCAATCCCTATTACAGCAACTACCTGAGCATCGTCGCCAAGGACGGTGCCGCGATCACCGTCGATACGCTTGGCGATCACGCCATGGCGGCGCAGCGGTCCACCATCAGCTCGCAATGGGCTGAGGACAATTATGGCCGCCGCGGCGACATCAACCTGTATGATTCTAACCCGGCGGCGTTCTCGGACCTGCAAGCCGGGCGCGTGGAAGCGGTCATCGTCGACTATCTCGTTGCGGCCGAATGGGTCAAACAGAACGAAGGCTTTGGATTTGCCGTTGAAAAGATCGACATCGGCGACGTGATTGGCATCGGCCTGCGCCAAGGCGAAGGTGATTTGAAAGACGCCTTCAACACCGCATTGGACGCAATTCGGGCCGATGGAACCTACCAGGCGATCAGCGCATCCTATTTCGGCGCCGACATTTACTAAGGTGAGAGCCGCCCGAAGGACCGATGTCTTAGGGCAGCTTTTCAATTGAGCAACGGGAGGATACCGCGATGGATGGTGGTGCAAGCACAAGCCTGCTGGGCTTTGGCGCGACAGGATGGGGTGACGACCTCCTGTTCGCTGCCCTGACGACATTTCAGCTTGCGGTCGTGTCGCTGGCCCTTGCGCTTGTGGCGGGGTTTGCCCTTGCGGGGGCAAAACTATCCAGATCGCACATACTGCGGGTTCTGGCCGAGGTTTACACGCTCTTCATCCGGGGTGTGCCCGAGTTCCTGATTATTCTTCTGGTCTTCTTCGGGTCCGAAAGCCTGTTGAACGGCATGGCCGCGACATTGGGGTTCGATGTGCAGATCGAGGTACCCAAATTCGCCGCAGCAGCGGCTGGTTTGTCCCTCATTTTCGCAGCTTATGCCTGCGAAATTTTCCGGGGCGCGTATCTGGCGGTTCCTCCGGGTCAGATCGAAGCGGCTCAAGCCATTGGAATGCGTCCATGGCAAGTCTTCGTCCGCGTGCGGTTTCCCCAACTTTGGCGCTTCGCCATCCCGGGGCTTGGCAACCTTTGGATGGTGGTCCTCAAGGACACCTCTCTGGCCGCCGTCATCGCTTTGAACGAGCTTTTGCGCACCGCTAAGCTGGCCGGTGAAACCGAGCAGGCGCAGCTTCTGTTCTTCTTCACCGCCGGAGCCATTTATCTGGCAATGACCTCGGCGTCTGATGTGATCAGGATAAAAATTGAAAAGCGCGCTCGACGCGGTGTGGCAGGGGCCTGACGATGTATGAAGATCTGAAATTCGCTGCGTCCGATGCCGTTTGTGCGGCTCTTGCCCCGATCTCGCCGGATCTGTTCAACACAATGTGCCCCCGCCTAACGGATGGGCTGTTCGTGACCGTCGAACTTCTGGTTCTGTCAGTCTCCATGGGCTTTGTGCTGGCGGTCCTGATGGTCCTGGCGCGCCTGAGTGGCCGAGGGGTTCTAAGTTTCCCCGCGAACGTCTTCGTCTATGTGTTTCGCGGCACGCCGCTTCTGGTCCAACTGTGGATTGTCTATTTCGGCATCGGCAGTCTTGGCGCGGACAACCTCGGCATTCTCTGGCCATTTTTTCGGGAGGCCTGGTGGGTCGGCCTTTTGGTTTTGACCCTCAACACCAGCGCCTATGTCTGCGAGATCCTGCGCGGCGGCCTCGCCAATGTCGATCACGGTCAGATGCAGGCGGCGATGGCCATTGGTATGAGTTGGTTCAAGGCCATGCGCCGGATCATGCTTCCGCAAGCAATCAGGACAGCTTGGCCTGCCTATGGCAACGAGGTGATCCTCATGATGAAAGGCAGCGCCCTGATCTCGACGATCACTGTATTGGACCTGATGGGTCAGACCCGCACAGTCTTTTCCCGCAACTTTGACCTGATGACCTACTTCTACGCGGCGGTCTACTATCTTATCCTCGCAGGTATCATCACGCTGTTGATTTCGATGGTCGAGAAACGTTTTTCACGTGGTGGTCGACGCTGAGCAGAGTATGCAACTAAAGCCGAAGTTATTGCGAGGTAAGGGGCCGAAGACCGATGAGGTTATCCGGTAACGAAAGTACATTCCCACGGTTGGCACTTGTTGGTCGGACACGAAATTGACGGCACTATTCCCCAAAGCCGTCATTCAGGAGATCACCTGCAAACGGCGACTTTGGGCCGTGAGTGACGGATGCCAAAGTGTCTCAGAGCCAAGATGCTGCGTTGCATCCGATGACTGCAACGAGCCCAATTTGACTAATGCTGCACTTGCTAATGAATGACGGCTATGTTGGGGGTTTTCGCTAATCGAACGTCCGCTGAATGTTCGCGGAGGTTTCCAACAAGGCCTTCTCAATAACGTTTCTCTGGCTTTCAAACCGCGACGATGGAACGGGGACAGAAATGGCATGCAGCTCGCCACTCCAATCTGTGAAGGCAAAACCAATGGCCGAGACTCCACTGGAATGCTCATCAAGATCATAGGCAAGCCCCTTGGCGCGAACTTCTGCAAGTTCACGCATCAAGACCGTCACATCCGTCTGCACACCATTGCGTGTCCACTCGTTCGTGATCAGCTTGATGGCCTCGTCTTCGGGAAGCTGCGCAAGGCAAGCCTTGCCATTTGCAGTGGTGGTCAGCGGAAAGACCTCACCCACCTTGGACACGGTTGTGAGCCGGTGTGTGCCGGGTACCTGATCCAGAAACACCATGCCGATACCGCGCATGACCGCCAGGTCCGTGGTCTCGCCGGTTTTCTGGGTGAGCTCGTTGAGCAGCAGGCGGCAGTGTTCGACGATGTTGTATTGGGCGGCGCCGACCAGCGCGTTCAACTCGGGCCCAAGACGCAGGCCGCTGCCATTTGCGTCCGTGATGACGAAGCCTTCAGTCGACAAGGCGCTGGTGATTCTCTGTACCGTAGAACGGGGCAGACCGACCCGCTCGGCGATTCTCCCAAGACTCAGCCCTGATTGCGTTTCCTTCAAAACGCGAAGAATGGAGGCTGCCCTCGAGATAACCTGAATGCCGCTTTTCTCACTTTTTTCTACTTTATCAATCATTTATTTGTTTTCCTGCTGTCACACACGACCAATCAGTTCTTATTTCCTGCAATCATTAGTGTCCCGCAATACGATACATGTCAACCGCATCGTGACAATATTGTTGACCGCATAGCGGTGCGTATGCATCATCATGCGGGACAGGTGGGAGGAGCCACCCTGACAATTTGACTGCAAAAACCGCCGGGTTTCCGGCGCATAGAGGAGGTTTGCTTGATGGTCGAAATTCGCGGAATTGAGTTCCAAGGCAACACAGACAACGACATGGGGCTGGAGTTTTACAACCTCAGCCATCGCTTTGGATTCCAGAACCCAAACTGGCCCTATTTCGAGGACACCAAGATTGAACGTATCCACTATATGGCCAAGTCCGGGGTGCTTAGCCAACGCATCACCACGACGATGCACGCCACCACGCATATCGACGCCCCGGCACATGTGGTTCAAGGTACACCGTTTATCGACGAGGTGCCGCTGCCGCATTTCTTTGGAACCGGCATAGTCGTCTCCATGCCAAAAAAGAAGTGGGAACCGATCACCTATGACGATCTGGAGGCCGCGTGCGGACACGCAATCCGTCCTGGAGACGTGCTGATCATCAACACCGGCTGGCACAAGCAGTACGAGGACGGCGACTATTTTGCCTATTGCCCTGGTTTCGTGAAATCGGCCGGTGAATGGATGGTCGAAAAAGGCGTGAAAGTTGTCGGTCACGACACCCAGGCAAATGACCACCCGCTGGCCACTGCCATCGGCCCGCAGCGCAATGGTCCGCTCTTGCCGCATCTGGCCGAAGAATACCTGGAATGGTCGGGCGGCATTCCGTGGGACGAAGCCTTCCCGGAATGGGAACCGGTGCATAACATTCTCTTCAAAAACGGCATCCTGGGGATCGAGAACGTTGGCGGTGATCTGGACGCCGTGACCGGCAAGCGCTGCACCTTTGCCTTCTTCCCATGGAACTGGGACCGCGGTGACGGTTGCATCATCCGTTTGGTGGCCATGATGGACAAGGATCAGAACTACCGGATCGAGGCTGGCGAGACATTCTGATTGGGTCGCCGGGCGCTTGTCCGGTGCCTGTGACTGCATAGGAGGAGAAGAGAGTCATGCAAGTTGATAGCATCGGTGGGCGCACCGTTCTTTCATTCGCACATTTGGCCGGGATGATGGATTTGGTGATCCTGCCGCTTTGGGTCGGCGGCATGATCGCATCGTTCGGCTTTTCCCCGATCCTGGCGGGCGGCATTGTCACCCTGTATCTTGTGGGTGTGCTGCTCGCGAATGTTGCGATGTCCCGTCGGTTTGGACACGTCTCGGAACGGATGGTGGCCACGCTTGGTTTTGCCGTGACCGCCTGCCTGTTCTTTGTGATGTCGCGGATTGATCCCTCGGCCGGTACATTCACGCCGACCGCATTGGCGTTGCTGCACTTTGTGGCCGGGATCGGTGCTGGCGCGGGCATCACCATGGTGCACGGCACATTGGGCCAGTCAAAGAACCCCCATGGCGCGTTTTCCGCCGCCAACCTTGGGATCGGCATCTTTGGCATTGTCTTCTTTGCAACAGTACCCGGACTCATGGCCAGCATGGGCGTCGCTGCTGTCTTTCTGGTGGCTTGTGCCATCGTTGGAATCGCCGCGATTCTGGCGCTTGTGGCCTACCCTAAGGCAGAAGAGGCGCCCAACGCCGCAGAGGCGCAGAGCCTGCCACATGACCCGCAGTTGCGTCTGGTGATTGCGGGTATCGTATTGCTGATGCTGGGCAACGCCATCACACTCAGCTTTGTTGAACGCATTGGCGACTTCCGCGGTTTCGCGCCCGAGCAAGTGGCGGGTATGTTGGTTGCCGGTGGTTTTCTGGCTCTCGTCGCCCCGATTGTGGCACATCTGATGCAGCATCGCATTCCTTTGATTGGGGTCGTCATACTTGGGCCGCTCTTTCACGGAGCTCTGTCGCTTGCCGTCTCAAACGCCCCGGTCTTTCCCGTCTTTGCGGCCTGCTACGTCCTGGTCATCCCAACGGTGATTTTCGTTCACACGTTCATGTTTGATCTGTTGGCCAAGCTGGACGCCTCGGGGCGCAGCAACTCGGCGACGGCTTCGATGATGATGTTTGGCGCTGCTGCGGGGCCGTTTCTGGGCGGCGCGACCGCGGATATCTTTGGATACCCCTTTGTCGGCGTGCTCGCTGGCGCGGCTGCGGTCTGTGGGGGCCTGTGTTTTCTGCTGGCAAGAAATCAAGGCTTGTCCAATAGGCTTAGGGAGGCGTCGAAATGAAGATCGGAGACGCCAGCCAACTCCTGCAACAGGATCCTGCACCGCTCGAAGATGGCTTCAAGACGCTTGACGACGGGATGGGCTTTGTGGCGGTGCGCACCGAAATGCCCGGGTGTTCGAGCGAGATGATCAAATGGTGGTTCAGCCATGTTCAGACGACCGAACAATACAAGCAATGGCATCCCAAGGATCACATCTGGAGCGATTGGAAGGGTCCGCGCGACACCGGAGAGTACATCGGAGGCACGCATCTGGTTCACGAAAGGCTGGGCGGCGATGCGATTGCCAAGCTCAAGCTCAATTTTCGGGACCCTACGACCATTCTGGATGCAGAACAGTTGCAATCCGCGGATGTGGGCGTTGCGATTTACGCCAGAGGTGGCCCCTTAAACCTGCCACTGTGGACGGGCCATGTGCTGCATCTGGTGCGGGACACAGACGCCGGATGCGTGATGCGCAGCCGATTTTGGCTGGGAGATGTAAAGCCCGCGGTTCCGCTCTTGTCCGGGATTGTCCGCAGGGAACTGACCTCGGACGAGACCCTGTCAGGCCTGCACAGGCACTGCGCAGAAGAAATGAAGATCCTGGCGGGCTTCCTGCCCGATCTTTTCACCCGCGAAACCACAAAACAAAAAGTCAACTGAGGGACGCCATGCATATAAAGCGATTTGCCGACGCCCAGCCCTATAAGGCCCCCAATCACTGGGGCGTATCGGGCTTGCGGCTGCAAGGGTTTGAAGACGGCGGCCCGACCAATCAGTGGATCGGCTATTCCCAGTTTCTCCCCGGCGGTGGCGCGGGCCCGGATTCGACGCCCTTTGAAAAGGTCTATGTCGTGCTGGAAGGCGAGATGACGATCGAATGGGACGGCAAGACCGAAGTGCTGCGTGCAATGGACAGCTGCACCATTCCGCCCGGCCTGGTCCGCCGCATCGAGAACACGTCGAACCACGTCTGCAAGATGCTCGTGGTCATCCCCTACCCGCCCGAAGCCAACCCCGAGGCCTGATCCATGAACGCTATGACCACCCCCCTTTCGATGTTCGACGTCAAAGACAACGTCGCCCTGATCACCGGTGCGTCAGGTGCCTTTGGCATGGTTGCCGCACGGGTTCTAGCCGGTGCTGGCTGCAAGCTGGTGCTTGTCGCGGGCAATCAAGAGGCATTGGACGAGATCGCCGCAGAATGCCGCGGCATGGGCGCCGAGGTAACGGCGATCAACACCCGCCCGACGGATGAAGACATCTGCAACAGCTTGGTGGCGCAGGCGGTCGAGGCCCATGGGCAGCTCGACATCCTGGTCGTGGCCTCGGGCATGAACAAGGTTGCCCTGATCAACGACATGACGCCCGAGACGTTCCAATCGGTGATGGATGCCAATGTCAATCAGACATGGCTCTTGTCCCGCGCCGCTGCGGCGCAGATGAAGGAACAGGGTTACGGCAAGATCGTCCTGGTCAGCTCGGCCCGTGGACTGTTGGGCCACCCGGCGGGGTATACTGCCTATTGTGCCTCCAAGTCGGCCACCGATGGCATCACCAAGGCCCTGGGTTGCGAGCTGGGCGCCTCTGGCGTGACCGTCAACGCAATTGCGCCGACCGTTTTCCGCTCACCCCTGACCGCGTGGATGTTTGAAGACACCGAAGAGGCCACCAAGGTGCGCAACGGGTTCCTTGCCCGCGTGCCCAAGGGGCGTCTGGGGGAACCGGAAGACCTTGCCGGACCGCTTCTCTTCCTCGCTTCCAAGGCGTCGGATTTCTATACCGGGCATATCCTTTATGCCGACGGCGGCTATACGGCGGGCTGATCGATGGTGGCGAAGAAACAGCAGATTGCCGTCATTGGCGCAGGCCTCATGGGGCACGGGATTGCCCTGACCCTGGCCAAGGCCGGACAATATGTGGCGATCACCGATCCGGTGCCAGAGGCCCGTGAAACGGTGTCGTCGCGAATCCTTCAGAGCATGAAGGCGATGGGCGACGACGATGCCACCATTGCCAAAGCTCTGAAAATGATTGAGATTTTCGACACTGTCGCCGGAGCCGTGCACCAGGCGAACGTCGTTTTCGAAGCCGCGCCCGAGAAGATGGCGCTGAAACAGAAAATTTTCGCCGAGATCGAAGAGCACGTACCTGAGCAGTGCATTCTGGCGTCCAACACTTCGGTGATGCCGATCACCGAGATCATGTCGGGCCTGCGGAGGAAAAACCGCGCCCTTGGCACACATTGGTGGAACCCGCCGCACATGATCCCGCTGGTCGAGATCATCAAGACCGAATGGACCGACCCAAGTGTGGCGCAAACCATGTTCGACCTGCTGGAAGATGCCGGGAAAACCCCGGTGATGGTGGAAAAGGACGTGCCCGGCTTCATCGGCAACCGGCTGCAACATGCGTTGTGGCGCGAGGCGGTCAGCCTTGTCGAGAACGGGATCTGCGATGCCGAGGCCGTCGATACGGTCATCAAATCCAGCTTTGGCCGCCGTCTGGCCGTGCTGGGGCCGCTGGAAAATGCTGATCTCGTTGGCACGGATCTGACGCTCGATATCCACGAAAACGTGTTGCACGACATCGAGGCGCGGCAGGGTCCGTCACCCTATCTGCAGGGTCTCGTGGCGGACGGAAAACTCGGCATGAAGTCCGGCGAAGGCTTCATGCAATGGACCGACGCCGAAGCGGACGCAGTGCGCGCCCGCGTCGCCAATCATCTGAATAGGCTTGAAGGAATTCTGGACAGCTAAAACCGTCGGCGGGAGGGCCGGCAAAGGGAGGAAGAACCATGAAGAAGAAATTCTTAACACCAAGCCGTCGAGGGTTCCTTGCCGGAGCGGGCGCAGCCCTTGCCAGCCCGGCCATCCTGTCGGCCACCCGCGCCTATGCGGCAGCGCCGACCCTGAAAATCGGCCATGTCAGCCCGCGCACCGGTCCGCTGGCCGGATTTGCCGAAGCAGATGACTACGTCCTTGCCGGCATCCAAAAGGCGCTTGCCGGCGGCATCGAAAACAATGGCAAAGCCTGGAATATTGAGATCCTCTCGAAGGACAGCCAATCCAACCCGAACCGCGCCGCCGAAGTGGCTGCCGACCTGATCCTTGGTGATGAAGTCGACATCATCGTCGCTGCATCGACACCCGAGACGGTGAACCCGGTCAGCGATCAGGCCGAGGTCAATGAGGTGCCCTGCATCACCACCGACTGCCCGTGGCAGCCCTATTTCTTCGGCCGCAACGGCGTACCGGGCGAAGGCTTTGCCTCGACCTTCCACTTCTTCTGGGGTCTCGAAGACGTCATCGGTGCCTTCCTTGACATGTGGGGCCAGTCTGGTGCGGCCAAGACCGTTGGCGGGTTGTTCCCTAACGATGCGGATGGCAACGCCTGGGGCCACCCGGAACTGGGGCTGCCCAAGCCGCTGGCGGCAGATCGCTATAACCTGATCGATCCGGGCCGCTATCAGCCGCTTTCGGATGACTTCTCGAACTACATCGCTGCCTTCAAGGATGCGGGCTGCGAGATCGTCACCGGCAACATGATCCCACCGGACTTTGCCACCTTCTGGAGCCAAGCCGCACAACAGGGTTTCAACCCAAAGGTTGTGACCATCGGCAAGGCGCTGCTGTTTCCCTCGGTGATCGAGAGCCTGGGCGATCACGGCGATGGCCTCTCCTCCGAGGTCTGGTGGTCGCCGAACCACCCGTTCTCCTCGTCGCTCACCGGTGCATCGGCCAAGGATCTGGCCGTGGGCTATTCCGCCGCGTCGAACCGTCCCTGGACCCAGCCGATCGGCTTCAAGCACGCGCTCTTTGAAGTGGTGGCAGATGTGGTAAAACGCGCCGAGGACCTGGAAGATCCGGAAGCCATCGTAGCTGCCATTACCGGCACGAACCTCGACACCATCGTGGGCAACGTGAACTGGGCCAACGGTCCGATCAACAACGTCACAAAGACGCCGCTGGTCGCAGGTCAATGGCAGAAGGAAGGCGATGCGTTCGACCTGAAGATCGTCGCCAACTCGGCAGCGCCAAACATCCCGCTGACCGGCGAGTTGAAGCTTCTGGCCTAGGACAGATCGGGGCGGTATCACGGTGCTGCCCCACTACAAAACGAGGGCGTCATGACCGCCATTTTGCAACTGGACAATCTGTGTAAGTCCTTCGGCGCCGTGACGGTGGCCGACGCGCTTTGTTTTGAGGTGCCCCAGGGCGAGGCCCTTGGCGTGATCGGCCCGAACGGGGCAGGCAAGACCTCGATGTTCAACCTGATCACCGGCACGTTTCGCCCCAACAGCGGGCGGGTCGCCTTTGACGGCAAGGACGTCACCACCATGAGCGCGGCCAAACGCAGCCACGCAGGCATTGCCCGGTCCTTCCAGGTGCCGCAGCCGTTTTCCGGTATGACCGTCTTTGAAAACGCGATGATTGCCGCCACCCAATCGGCGGGGCTGCATGGCCACGCGGCCGAGCGGTTCTGTCTGGACGTTCTGGAGCAGACCGAGCTTTTGCCCAAGGCCAACGTGCAGGCCGGCAGCCTGACCCTGCTGGAGCGCAAGCGGCTGGAAATGACCCGGGCACTTTGTGCCAAACCCAAGCTTTTGCTGCTGGACGAGATAGCCGGTGGCCTGACCGAGGCCGAATGCGCCTCGCTGGTGCAGACCATCAAGGACATTCATGCCAGCGGCGTGACGATCATCTGGATCGAACACGTTGTGCATGCGCTGATGGCCGTGGTCGACCGCCTGATCGTGATCGATTTCGGGCGTAAAATCGCCGAGGGCGAACCCCATGCGATCATGGAGAGCGCGGAAGTGAAAGAAATCTACCTGGGGATCGAAGCTGATGCCTGAACCGATCCTTCAGATGCAGGGTCTCGAGGCCCACTACGGAGACTTCCAGGCGCTTTACGGCATCGACATGCATGTCGAACCCGGCGAGGTGCTGGCCATCATCGGCGCCAACGGCGCGGGCAAGACCACGCTGATGCGCTCGGTCACTGGATTGTTGACCAACGGCCCCGGCCAGATCCGCTATGGCGGCGAGGATATCGGAGGATTGCGCGCCGATGAGGTGGCGATGCGCGGTCTTGCCATGGTACCCGAGGGGCGGCAGCTTTTCCCGTCGCTTTCCGTGAAGGAAAACCTGATGATCGGCGCGCAGGTCGGGCGCCCCGGCCCGTGGGATTTGCAAGCCGTTTACAAGCTCTTCCCCATTCTTGACGAGCGCAAGGACCAGGCCTCGACCTCGTTGTCCGGTGGCCAACAACAGATGGTCGCCATTGGCCGCGCCCTTATGGCCAACCCCGACCTGATCCTGTTTGACGAGATCAGCCTCGGGCTGGCGCCGATCGTGATCAAGGATATCTACGCTGCCCTGCCGGGCATCATCAACGAAGGCATGAGCGCCATCATCGTCGAACAGGACATCGCCCAGGCGTTGAAGGTTTCGGGCCGGGTCTATTGCCTGCAAGAGGGGCGCGTTTCGCTGGAAGGCGCCTCGGACACAGTTTCGCGCGAGGAGATTTCCCGCGCCTATTTCGGGATCGAATGAGATGGATTGGGTGAACGCAATTGTGCAAGGCACCTTGCTGGGTGGGCTATACGCGCTGTTTGCCGCCGGATTGTCGCTGATTTTCGGCGTGATGCGGCTGGTGAACATCGCCCATGGCGATCTGATCGTGCTGGCGGCCTACCTGGGCCTGACCGTCACCGCCACCGTGGGGCTGCACCCGCTGGCCGCGTTGGTCATCGTGGTCCCGGCGATGGCGCTGATCGGCTACGTGCTGCAACGGGGGCTGCTCAACCAGACGCTGGGCGACGACCTGTTGCCGCCCCTGCTGGTGACTTTCGGGCTCAGCGTGATCCTGCAAAACGGCCTTCTCGAGGTTTATACCGCCGATCCGCAGAAGATGGACGCAGGCGCGCTGGAAACCGCCAGTGTTGCCTTTGGCGGGCTGACCCTCGGCGTTCTTCCACTGCTGACCTTCGGCCTAGCAGTCGCGGTGATCTGGGGCCTGCAATGGACCTTCTATCACACGGCTTTGGGCCGCGCCTTCCGCGCCGTGTCGGACAATCAGGACATCGCCCAGCTGATGGGTCTCAACCGCCGCCACATCTTTGGCCTTGCCATGGCGCTGGCGCTGGCGGTGACGGCAATTGCGGGCATCCTTCTGGGCATCCGCACCAGCTTTGATCCCTCGATCGGCGGAGGTCGCCTGATCTTTGGCTTCGAGGCGGTGATCATCGGGGGATTTGGCAACCTCTGGGGCACGCTGGCGGGCGGCGTGATCCTTGGCGTGGCGCAGACCATCGGCGCCAAGATTGACCCGGGTTGGCAAATCCTGGCCGGACACCTGGCCTTCCTGTTCATCCTTGCCATTCGCCCCAATGGCCTGTTCCCGAGGATCGCGGCATGAACCTGCAAGACTATACCGTCACCCGCTCGTCCCAGGCCGCCCGTGTTGCCGCCGTGTTGGGAGCGCTGATCCTGATCGTGCTGATCTCGGCCCCGTGGTGGGCGGGGCGGGCCGACATGCGACTGATGGGCGAGCTGTTTCTCTACCTCGCACTGGCAAGTCTGTGGAACCTGATGGCCGGCTATGCCGGGCTGGTCTCGGTCGGCCAACAGGCCTTTGTCGGCTTTGGCGGCTATATGCTGTTTGCCCTGACCATGTTCGGCGGGCTGCACCCCTTCGCCGCCATCGCGATGGCGGGCATTCTGGGCGCACTGGTCTCGATCCCCGTCGCCGTTCTGATCTTCCGCCTGCGGGGAGCCTATTTCGCCATCGGCACTTGGGTCATTGCCGAGGTCTTCCGCCTTGGCTTTGCCCAGATCTCCTCCCTTGGCGGTGGCTCTGGCTCCTCCCTGCCGGTGGCCATCGTCAAATCACTGGCCTCGAAACGGGCGATGCGGGAATTGATCAGCTATTGGCTGGCACTGAGCGCGGCCGTGCTTGTCGTAGCTTCCGTCTATCTGTTCCTACGCTCGCGCAAAGGGCTAGCCCTGACCGCCATCCGCGACAATGAACTGGCGGCAGGCAGCCTTGGCATCGACATCTGGCGCACCAAGTTCACCGTCTATGTCGTCACCTCGGCCCTCACGGCAATGATCGGCGCGCTGATCTTCCTGCAAAAGCTGCGCATCTCGCCCGATGCCGCGTTCAGCGTCAACGACTGGACCGCCTTCGTGATCTTCATTGTCGTCATCGGCGGCATCGGCACCATCGAAGGGCCAATCATCGGCACGCTGGTGTTCTTCGCCCTGCGCGAAACCCTGGCCGATCTCGGCACCATCTACCTGATTGTGCTGGGCCTTGTCGCCATCGTCGTGATGCTGAAGGCCCCCAAAGGCATCTGGGGCCTCATTCGCGCGCGCTTCGACCTGCAACTCTTCCCGCTGGGCTATCGCGTGATGGCCCCGAAACCCGACAAGGAGGCCTGATCCATGGCCAAGCAAAAGACCATCATCACCTGCGCCGTCACCGGGGCGATCCACACGCCCACCATGTCGGATGCGCTGCCCTATACCTATGACGATATAGCCCAGCAGGCGATGGATGCAGCCGATGCCGGCGCGTCGATCCTGCACCTGCATGCACGCAACAACGAAACCGGCGCGCCGTCGGTCAACCCGGACGATTTTGCCCCCTTCTTACCGCGCATCAAGCAGGCAACCGATGCGGTGGTAAACATCTCGACCGGTGGCTCACTGACCCTGTCGATCCAGGACCGGATCAACCCGGCCAAGACGTTTTCCCCCGAGATGTGTTCGATGAACATGGGCTCGATGAACTTCTCGTTCCATCCTCTGGCGAACCGGTACAAGGATGACGATTGGAAGTTCGACTGGGAAAAGGATTACGTTGCCGGGTCGGATCAGAACATCTTTCGCAACACCTTCCGCGACATCAAGGAAGCTGCCGAAACCCTGGCCCCGCATGGCATCAAGTTCGAGCATGAATGCTATGATGTCGGTCACCTTTATAACCTGAAGTTCTGCATGGATATCGGTCTCTTCAAGGCTCCGATCTTCATCCAGTTCATCTTTGGCATCCTTGGTGGCATCGGCCCCGAGGTCGACAACCTGATCTTCATGAAACGCACCGCTGATCGGCTGTTTGGTGACGACTATCGTTGGTCGGTATTGGGCGCGGGCGGAGCACAAATGTCCCTGGCCACGACTGCCAGCCAGATGGGCGGCAACGTCCGTGTCGGGCTGGAAGACAGCTTGTTCATTTCGCGCGGAAAACTGGCGGAAAGCAACGCCCAGCAGGTCGCCAAGATCCGCCGCATCGTCGAGGGCCTGGGCTGCGAGGTCGCGACACCGGACGAGGCGCGTGAGATACTGGATCTGAAGGGCGGTGACAGGGTAGCGTTCTGAGGGAAATTGGAAGCGTTCAATTGTAGCGACGCGTACTTAGCTGCCGTTCGACTTTGCGCAACGAAAGACCACTTTGTCCGCAGTGCGGCCATCTGGACCATCCCAAATGCTGCGGTCTGCACGAGCGTCCGCTTTCGGGAAGTTGGGGTGCTGGGTTTTGCTCAGTCGAACGGCAGCTAAGGGCCGGGAGCCGTCATCTGGTTGGTCGCGCCCAGCCCTGCAAGGTCAAAAGTCGCGCGCCGCAGCGCCGAATGTCGGCTTTGAGCCCAAATCAACCAATGCTGCATCCCGCACCAACGGCGGCTATTTCACCACGAAATGCTCTTTCGGTCCCGAAAGAAGCCACCGGTTGGACCATCATCCGGCAGCATCGCGAGCCAGATGGCTGTGTCTGCGCCTTCTTCCGGAGAGCGGTTTGCACCGCCGCCGCCCATTCGTGTGCGCACCCAACCAGGACACATCGCATTGACCTTAACATTCTTTGGAAGGGTCCGCGCCGTTGCGACCGTCAGTGCATTTAGTGCTGCCTTTGCCACACCGTAGCCAGCGGGCCCAGCAACGCCATCGGAGAATGCACCCCAACCCGAAGACACGTTCACTACCCGCCCATAGCCAGAGGAAACCATTCGGGGCGTAAGATGATGCATCAGCAAATATGGTCCATGCACCATGATGGCCATTGAAGTTGCAAAGTCTTCGGGATCGTCAAGCAAGCTGCCAGAACCGAGAATGCCGACGTTATTGACCTGCACATCGATAGGGCCAGCTTCTTTAATTGCTGAAGCAATACTGCCCGCGTCGGCAACGTTGAGGTGCAGAGCCGTCGCACCGATCTCGGTCGCCGCGGTTGGAGTAGCCCCCTGAAAGTGGTCCACCAACTGGGATAGAATATCCCGCAAATTGGAGGATCAGCGATGGCTGGAAAACGAGAGAAGCCCGAAGAGATTGTATCGAAGCTTCGGCAGGTTGAAGTACTTCAGGGGCAAGGCGCGACGATTACCGAGGCAGTGCGCCAAATCGGCGTGACGCAGCAGACGTTCTATCGATGGCGAAAGCTCTATGGCGGGATGCAGGGGTCTCAGCTTGCGCGCCTGAAGGATCTGGAGAAAGAGAACCAACGGCTGCGACGGGCGGTGTCCGATTTGACCTTGGATAAGCTCATCTTGACTGAAGCCGCAAAGGGAGTGATGGCCGTCTAGGACTTGATCCTGTGGATCAAGTCAGGCCTGAACGGGCGGAGCCCCTAAGCCCTTCGCGTCGCCGGAAATGCGTCGACCATGTACGGCAGGAGCTTGGCGTGTCTGAACGCCGCGCCTGCCGCGCACTCGGTCAGCATCGATCCACGCAGCGCAAGGTCCCCCAAGGCCGTGCTGATGAAGCGCGTTTGACCGACGACATTATCGAGCTGGCCGATCAATACGGGCGCTATGGGTATCGCATGGTGACAGGTTTGCTGAACAATGCTGGGTGGTGTGTGAACCATAAGCGGGTTGAACGGATATGGCGGCGTGAAGGGCTGAAGGTCCCGCAAAAGCAGAAGAGTGAGCCTGTGAACGCCACCGGTTCGAGAGAACAGGCGAACAGGACGGCTTTGGCTGAACCCCTCTCGGGACATTGCTGCGCAATGCCCTGCCGGGCAGTGGACGGATCATGCGTGCGTCTACGACCCGAGCGCCCCAACCACGTCTGGTCCTATGACTTCGTCCAGGACCGCACCGCTGACGGCCGGGTTTATCGGACGCTCAACATCATCGATGAATACACCAGAGAGCCCCCCTCTCGGCAGATTTGCAAGGCAAATCGCCTGCCGGGCAATGGATGATCCGCGTGGATCGCAAACTCAACTCCACGGACGTGCTGGATGCGCTGACAGACCTGTTCATCCTGCGTGGACCACCGGAATACATAAGATCCGACAATGGGCCAGAATTTATCGCTCAAAAGGTGAGGGACTGGATCGCCGCCGTTGGTGCCAAGACCGCATACATCGAACCAGGATCACCCCTCTCGGGACATCGCCATGCGATGCCCTGCCGGGCAGGGCATGGGAGAATGGCTACTGTGAAAGCTTCAACGCCCGGTTCCGGGATGAGCTCCTGAATGGCGAGTTGTTCTACACCTTGCGGGAAGCGCAAATCCTGATCGAGCAATGGCGCATCCACTACAACACAGTCAGGCCGCATAGCTCATTGGGCTACCGTCCGCCTGCGCCCAAAAGCATCGTGCCAATGGACCAGAGGCCCACCATGCACTAACAATCAAACCGGACCACCCGATGGGGGCACGCCAGAAACGGACAGGCGCGCGCTTTTTCCAAGGTCGGTTTTCTGTGTCATGGCTTTGGCTTGCCCCTCAGGCCCGCAACAGGGTGGCCACGTCCGTGACGCGGTCTTTGTGCAGCAAAATGACATTTCTGTCCTCGAAGCCCAAGGTCTCGCGCAGATCCGTCTGGGTCAGGGTTTCAATGTCCAGCGCGACATAGTCGTTTTGTTCCAGCAGTTGTATCGCTTTTTCATGGGCCTCGCTGCTGCCCAGCCATTCGCACAGAATCACGCAATTTCCCTGTGACAACACCTGCGCGGCGCCGCACAGGGCTTGTCCTTCGAAGCCTTCGACATCCAGTTTGATCAGGTGCGGGGTCAGCCCGTTGGCGTGACAGAATTCGTCGATCGTCACGACCGGCACCTCATAGAGTTCTTCTCCCCTGGCAGAAACTCCGGGTCCAGCGACGCGCTATAGGCATTTGCGCCGCCCGGATCATAAATCGTCGCGGTGCCGCTTGCATCACTGACGGCGCTGCGCTGGATTTTGACGTCCAGACCGGACACTTTGACATTGTGGGTCGCCATATCCGCGATACGTTTGAGCGGCTCGAAGGCGACAACGGTGCTGTTCGGGGCCAGGGCCTTGGCCGTGATGGCAAAGGTGGCGGTATTTGCCCCGATATCCAGAATGTCCGCCCCGTCCTGCACCAGCTTGGCCCAGCAGCGCCGCTCTTGGGTTTCGTGGCCATCCCAGCCGCGCCAGGCCAGTTCGTTCTCTACCCGATTGCCCCAGGAATACAGCCGCATCGCGCGGCCATTGGGCAGGGCAACGCGAAACGCACCATGAAAGTGCAGATGCCGAAACAACCGTTCAGGAATTTGCAGCCCAAGCAGGTGCGAGGGTCGATAGACCAGGCTTACGATCACCGAGCGAACTAGGTTTTTGATTTTCAATTCACTCATCCTGTTGTGGCGCTGAAACTGGGCTATCCGGGCCCGGTTCGTCCTTGGTCCCTGGTTCCCCGAGAACTACAGGAAACTTCCGCTATTGCAATGAAAGAGCACCATTTCACCCGGATCTGCCAACGCAAGGGCATACCGAGGGCACAGGTGCCTTTGCATGATCGCCTGTTTCGTCTGGATGGCACAGGCAACTGTTTGACGCGGGCGGGCGGCGCCAGTAGGGTGAGCGCACTCTGTTGGGGTGCCTCTGTCGGGGCTGAGATGCGCAAGCGAACCCATTGAACCTGAACCGGTTAGGACCGGCGGAGGGAACAGTACCCCGGAACCATCTGACATCCGGGGACCATTCTCTTCCTTTTTCGGTCCTGACCACGCACCTAAGGAAGAGCCAGTGGCCCCAATTGCCCTGACCATAGCCGGATCTGACAGCGGCGGCGGCGCCGGGATTCAGGCGGATTTGAAAACCTTCTCGGCGCTTGATGTCTATGGCGCCAGCGTCCTCACCGCCATCACCGCGCAGAACACCCGCGACGTCACCGCCGTGCATTCCGTGCCCATCGACGTGGTCGAGGCGCAGATTGATGCGGTGTTGGGCGATCTGGACGTCAAGGCGATCAAGATCGGCATGTTGGGCACCCCTGATCTGATCCGCGCGGTGGCCGCGCGCTTGCAGGGTTTTGAAGGCCCCATCGTGCTGGACCCGGTGATGGTGGCCAAGTCCGGCGCCACCCTGCTGGCGGACGAGGCGCTCGAGGCCCTGCGCACCCACCTGTTGCCGCTGGCCACCGTGCTGACCCCCAACATCCCCGAGGCCGCCAAACTGTTGGACCAACCCGAAGAGCTGACCGCCTGCGGGTTGCAACGCCAAGGTCAGGCCCTGTTCGACATGGGCCCCGGCGCGGTGCTGATGAAGGGCGGGCACGGGCTGGGCGATGTCTGTACCGATTGGCTGATCACTGCCGGGGGCGCTCAGGCGCTGAAAGCGGACCGGATCACCACCAAGAACACCCACGGCACCGGCTGCACCCTGTCCTCGGCCATCGCGGCGGGGTTGGCGCGCGGCAAATCTTTGGAAACGGCCGTGCATGCCGCCCATGGCTGGCTGCATCAGGCGATTTTGCACGCGGACACGCTGAATGTCGGGCACGGGCACGGCCCCGTGCACCATTTCCACGGGGTCTGGTCATGAGCACCGATTTCACCATCCTTGGCGCGGGCGTCGCGGGCCTGTGTGTCGCGACCGAGCTAACCAGGCGCGGTGCCAGCGTCACCCTGATCGACCCCTATGGCGGGCCCGGCCCGCATGGCTGTTCGTGGTGGGCGGGCGGCATGTTAGCCCCCGATTGCGAGGGCGAGGCCGCCGAGCCTCCCGTTGTTGCCCATGGTCGCAACGCCGCCGCGTGGTGGCAGGACCAGGGGGTCGGGGTCACGTATAACGGCTCGGTCGTGGTGGCCCTGTCGCGCGACACATCGGAATTGCAGCGGTTCCAGCGCCGCACCGAAAACCACGTGACGCTGGATCGCGCCGGCCTGACTGAACTGGAACCGCAACTGGGCGAACGCTTCGGTACCGCCCTGCACATGGTGGCCGAGGGCCATGTCACCCCGCGCCTGGCCCTGACCCATCTGCGCGACCAGCTGGAGGCGCGCGGCGTGCATGTACAACACGCGGGCACGCCCTCGGGTCAGGTGATTGACTGTCGCGGGCTGGCCTCCAAGGATGTCCTGCCTGACCTGCGCGGCGTCAAGGGCGAGATGGTGATCCTTAAGGCCCCAGACGTGTCGCTGGACCGCCCGGTGCGCCTGCTGCACCCGCGATTTCCGCTGTATATCGTGCCGCGCGGTGACGGCGTGTTCATGCTGGGCGCCACTCAGATCGAAAGCGGCGAACGCACCCGCGCCACCGTGCGCTCGGTGATGGAGCTGCTGAACGCCGCCTATGCGCTGAACCCGGCCTTTGGCGAGGCCGAAGTGCTGGAAATCGGTGTCGACGCGCGCCCCGCCTTCCCCGACAACATGCCCCGCATCCGCCGCAAGGACGGGGTGATTTACGTGAACGGCCTGTTCCGCCATGGCTATCTGCTGGCGCCCGCCTTGGCGGTGATGCTGGCCGATTGGCAGCTGGACGGCAAACCCCCGGAGATTTGGCATGAAGATCACGATTAACGGTGAAAAAACCGTGGTTGCGGCCACGAATATGGCCGATCTGCTGGTCGAACTGGGTCACGGTGACGCCAAACTGGCCACCGCCCTGAACGAGGATTTCGTCCCCGCCACCGCCCGCGCCGACACCCCCATTGAACCCGGGGATCGCGTGGAAATCGTCGCCCCGCGACAAGGAGGTTAACATGCCCACATTCTACGGAACCACGATCCAATCGCCCATGATGCTGGGCACGGCGCAATACCCTTCGCCTGCAATTCTGGCCGATGCTTTCCGCCGCTCGGGCGCGGGGATTGCCACGGTATCGGTCCGGCGCGAAGCGGGCGGCGACCGCGCGGGTCAGGATTTCTGGCAGTTGATCAAGGACTTGGACGTCGCCGTTCTGCCCAACACCGCCGGCTGTCATTCCGTGCGCGAGGCCGTGACCACCGCCCAGATGGCACGCGAGCTGTTCGACACGCCTTGGATCAAGCTCGAGGTGATCGGCCATGCCGACACCCTGCAACCCGATCCGTTCGGACTGGTCGAAGCTGCGAAAATCCTGACTGATGACGGGTTCCAGGTCTTCCCCTATTGCACCGAGGATCTGGTCCTGTGTGATCGTCTGCTCGAGGCAGGGTGCCAGGTTCTGATGCCCTGGGGCGCGCCGATTGGCACCGGGTTGGGGCTGAACAACAAATACGGGCTGCGCAGCCTGCGCGCGCATTACCCGGACGTGCCCCTGGTGATTGATGCGGGCCTGGGCCTGCCCAGCCAGGCCGCCCACGCGATGGAGATGGGCTTTGACGCGGTGCTGCTGAACACGGCCGTCGCCAAGGCCGGTGATCCCGCCGCGATGGCCGAGGCTTTTGGGCGGGCCGTCGATGCGGGTCGGCTGGCTTATCAGGCCGATCCGATGACCCCGCGCGACATGGCCGCGCCCTCGACCCCCGTTCTGGGAAAGGCCTTCCTATGACCCTGCCTGCGTTTTATCCGATCTTCGATGATGTGAAATGGCTGCGCCGGATGCTGCCCTTGGGCGTGAAACTGGTCCAGCTGCGGATCAAGGATCAGCCCATGGACGTGGTGCGCGCCCAGCTGGCCGAGGCGCGGGATCTGTGCGCGCAATATGGCGCCATTCTGGTGGTGAATGACTATTGGCAACTGGCGATCGAGCTGGGCTGCGACTGGCTGCATCTGGGTCAGGAAGATCTGGACGAGGCCGACATGGACGCAATCCGCGCGGCGGGGTTGAGGCTGGGCATCTCGACCCATGACCGGGCCGAGCTGGACCGCGCGCTGGCCCTGTCCCCCGATTATGTGGCGCTTGGCCCCGTCTACCCGACGATCCTGAAGAAAATGAAATGGCACCAGCAGGGTTTGGAGAAGCTGACCGAGTGGAAAGAGGTCATCGGTGACATCCCCCTGATCGCCATCGGCGGCATGTCAGTCGAGCGCGCCCAAGGGGCGTTCGACGCGGGCGCCGACGTGGTCTCGGCCGTGACCGACATCACCCTGAATGACGACCCCGAGGGCCGCGTGCGCGCTTGGCTGGAGGCCACGTCATGAGCCGCTATGCCCGCCAGATCGCCGTACTTGGCCCGGATGGGCAAGACGCCCTGCGCCGCGCCCATGTGCTGGTGATCGGCGCGGGCGGGCTGGGCGCGCCGGTGCTGCAATATCTGGTCGGCGCGGGCGTGGGCCATATCCGGCTGGTCGATCCTGACCGGGTCGAGCTCAGCAATCTGCACCGTCAAACCCTGTTTCGCGACGCGGATCTGGGCCAGCCCAAGGCCCAGGCTGCGGCCCGTCATATGCAGGCTCTGAACCCGGATTGTAGCCTCGACGCCATTGTCGATGCCTTCACCCCTGCCAATGCCGCCGATCTGTGTGCGGGCATGGATCTGGTGCTGGATTGCGCCGACAGTTTCGCGGCCAGCTATGTTGCTTCGGACCATTGCCTTAGGACGCAGACGCCGCTGATCAGTGCCTCGGTCGTGGGAACCGAGGGCTATTGCGGCGGGTTTTGCGCCGGGGCGCCCTCGTTGCGGGCGTTGTTTCCTGACCTGCCCGAGCGTCTGGGCAGTTGTGATCTGGATGGCGTTCTGGGCCCCTCGGTCGGGGTGATCGGCAGCCTGCAAGCCCAGATGGCCATGGCCGTTCTGACGGGCGATCGCACCCCGATGGGCAAGCTGGTCAGCTATGACGCCGCTGCCCTGCGTTTTGGGGGCTTCCGGTTTGACAAGGCCGAAGAACCGGCCTCGGGCCACCGCTTTATCGCCCCTCAGGACATCACCGAAACGGATTTTCTGGTGGATTTGCGGGCCGCTGACGAACCTGGCCCCAATCTGCCCGATGCCAACCGCCATGTGGTCACGGATTTCGACCATTTGATCCCCACTACCAATCGCGCCGTTCTGGCCTGCCGCTCGGGCCTTCGGGCCTGGCAGGCGGCGGATCGGCTGAGCAAACACTGGAATGGACATATCGCGCTGATCGCTTTGGGCGACAGCGCCGACTAAACAGGAGAAGACCCCATGTTGAAACATCTACTGACAAGCGCCGCCCTGCTGGCCGCGACCCCGGCCTTTGCGGCCGACAAAATGACCGTCCTGCTGGACTGGTTCGTGAACCCCGACCACGGGCCCATTATTGTCGCGCAGGAAAAGGGCTATTTCGCCGATCAGGGCCTGGAGGTTGAAATCGTCGCCCCCGCCGATCCCTCGGACCCCCCGAAACTGGTGGCTGCAGGCAAGGCCGAACTGGCCATTTCCTATCAGCCGCAATTGCACCTGCAAGTCGCCCAGGGTCTGCCGCTGAAACGCGTTGGCACGCTGGTTGCGACCCCGCTGAACTGTCTGCTGGTGCTCGAGGACGGCCCGATCAAAACCATCGCCGACCTGAAAGGCGGCAAGATCGGTTATTCGGTTGCTGGCGTGGAAGAGGCCCTGCTGACCGCCATCCTGGAAAAGCACGGGCTGAGCATGGGCGATATCGAACTGGTCAACGTGAACTGGTCGCTGTCGCCCTCGTTGATGTCCGGGCAGGTTGACGCCGTTCTGGGCGCCTACCGGAATTTCGAACTGAACCAGATGACCATCGAGGGCGTCGAGGGCAAATGCTTCTACATCGAAGAGGAAGGCGTGCCCACCTATGACGAGCTGATCTATGTCGCCAACCCCAACGAAATGGACGCCGACCAGCTGCGCCGCTTCCTGCGCGCGACCGAGCTGGCCACCCAGTTCATCGTCAACCACCCGCAGGAAAGCTGGGAGATATTCTCGGGCACCTCGACCGAGCTGCAAGACCAGTTAAACGAGATGGCCTGGGCTGACACCCTGCCCCGTTTTGCCCTGCGCCCCGAAGCGCTGGACGAAGGCCGCTATACCCGGTTCGAGGCTTTCCTAGCCGAGGCTGGTCTGGTCGAGGGCACCCGCCCGGTATCCGAGCTGGCCGTGGATCTGGGGGCAGAATGACCTACGGCGCCATCTTCCCGAAATGGCGCGATGCGGCGGGTCCCCAGTGGCCCGCCTACACTCGCCATGCCTTTGTTCAGGGGCTTCAGGACGGATCGCTGCCCCAAGCGGCCTTTCTGCACTACCTGAAACAGGATTACGTGTTCCTGATCCATTTCTCGCGCGCCTGGGCGCTGGCCATCACCAAGGCCCAAACGGTCGAGGAAATGCGCCTGTGCGCGGGCACGGTGAACGCGCTGATCAACGAGGAGATTGCCCTGCATATCCAGACCTGTGCGGCGGCTGGCATCTCCGAGGATCAGCTATTCGCCACCGAGGAACGCACCGAAAACCTGGCCTATACGCGCTATGTGCTGGACGCCGGCCATTCGGGTGATTTTCTGGACCTGCTGGCCGCGCTGGCCCCTTGTGTTTTGGGCTATGGAGAGATCGGCGCGACGCTGATGCCACACGCTGACTCCTCCACCTATGGCGAGTGGATCAGAACCTATGGCGGCGCAGAATATCAGGACGTCTGCAAAGAGGTCGGCGCGTTGATCGACATGGCCGTCGCCAACCGGATCGGCGAGGCCCCCGAACAATCGCCCCGCTGGCAGGCGCTGTGCGACCGCTTTGCCACCGCAACCCGGCTGGAGGTCGGGTTCTGGGACATGGGGATGGCCCCGTGACCCAGCCCCCCGGCCTCTTCCTGCGCGGCTCCGCCTGGTATGACGGCACGCCGCTGTTCGCAGGGCTGGACCTGTCCGTTCCCGCTGGCCAGTGGACCTGCCTGCTGGGCTCGTCCGGGGTGGGCAAATCCACGGTGCTGAACCTGTTCGCCGATCTGGCGCAGGCCATCACCTTTGACGGGGAACTTGGCGCGACGGATGGCGCCTTGGCCGGGCGCGTCGCCCTGATGGCGCAGGATGATCTGCTGCTGCCTTGGCTGACTGTCGCGGGCAATGTAGGCCTGGGCGCGAAACTGCGCGGCAAGGCGCCCGATCCCGCGCGTGTATCGGACGTGCTGGCCCGTGTGGGGCTTGCTGATCGCGCCGAGGCCAAGCCCAAACAACTGTCCGGTGGGCAGCGCCAGCGTGTCGCCCTGGCCCGCACTCTGATGGAGGACCGTCCGGTTGTGCTGCTGGACGAGCCATTCTCTGCATTGGATGCCCGCACCCGCGCTCGGATGCAGGAACTGGCCGCCGAGCTGTTGCAGGGCTGCACCGTTCTGCTGGTCACCCATGACCCGGCCGAGGCTGCGCGCCTGGGCCACCAAATCCTGTTGATGAGCGCGGATGCGATGCAGGACTTCCCGCCGCCCTCCGGCCCCATCCCACGCGCCGTAGACGCGCCCGACGTATTGCAAACCCAGGCCCGTCTGCTGACGCGCCTAAGAGAGGACGACTGATGCGCCCGACCGACCACCTGAAATCCCTGGCCGCCGAGGATTGGCGGGCCGCGACCACTCATGCCTTCACCAACGCGCTGGCCGATGGCACCATGCCACGCGACCGGATGGTGGGGTATCTGCAGCAGGACTACCTATTTATCGACGGGTTTGTGCGGCTTCTGGCCTCGGCCATTGCCCATGCGCCCACGCTTGCCGACAGCGTGCCTGCCGCGCAATTTCTGGCTGTCATCACCGGGCCGGAGAACACCTATTTTTTGCGCAGTTTCAATGAATTGAGCGCCGAACCTAATGCATCACCCGAACCACAAACTCGGGCCTTTCAACAGCTGATGGCCGAGGCCCGCCAGTCGGGCCAATACGAACAGATGCTGGCCGTTCTGGTCGTGGCCGAGTGGATCTACCTGGAGTGGGCCACCCCGGTCGAGCACCGCGCTGATGCGCTGCCGTTTTGGCTGGGCGAATGGATCACGCTGCACGCCGGCGAGGGTTTCACCGGCGTTGTGGACTACCTGCGCGGCCAGCTGGATCAGGTCTGGCCCAGCCTGGATGACAGCGCAAAATCCAAGGTCGAACAGACCTTTCAAACGGCCGTCCGGCTGGAACGCGCGTTCTTTGATGCGGCCTGGGCGGGCTTTCCCGTCGCCGTCACGGAGCCCGCATGAAACCCTGGCAGGCCGGTGCGGCCTCGGCCCTGATCGCGATCGCGCTTTGGCAGGCCATCGTCTGGATCGGCGAGCTGCCGCGCTTTATCCTGCCCGGTCCCCTGCTGGTGGCCGAGACGCTGTGGAAAAGCCGCGCGTTGATCTGGGAACACAGCCTCGTCACCCTGACCGAGGTGCTGATCGGGCTGGCTTTGGGGGCCGTTCTGGGCGGGCTGTCAGCCATCGCGCTGGCCGCCTCACCCATGGCGCGGGCGCTGGTGCGGCCCATGCTGGTGTTCAGTCAGGCGATCCCGGTTTTCGCACTGGCGCCCATCCTGACGCTGTGGTTCGGCTTTGGCCTGTGGTCCAAAGTGCTGATGGCGCTGATCATCATCTATTTCCCGGTCACGTCCTCGTTTTTTGACGCGTTGATGCGGCCCAATGGTGGCTGGCTGGGCTTGGCCAAAGTGATGGGGGCCAGCCCCTGGCGCATCATGTGGCATATCCGCATTCCCGCGGCCCTGCCCGGCTTTGCCTCGGGGTTGCGACTGGCGGCGGTCTATGCCCCCATCGGGGCCGTGATCGGCGAATGGGTCGGCGCCAGTAAAGGCCTGGGATACCTGATGTTGCTGGCCAATGGACGGGCGAAAATTGATCTGATGTTCGCTGCGCTGATTGTGTTGGCGCTGTTTTCGGTGCTGCTGCACACGGCCGTCCACCATTTGGCGCGGATACTGTTGGAAAAGGAATAGATCCGCATACGTGGCGTGCCCCTGGCGTGCCCCCATCGGGTGGTCCGGTTTGATTGTTAGTGCATGGTGGGCCTCTGGTCCATTGGCACGATGCTTTTGGGCGCAGGCGGACGGTAGCCCAATGAGCTATGCGGCCTGACTGTGTTGTAGTGAATGCGCCATTGCTCGATCAGGATTTGCGCTTCCCGCAAGGTGTAGAACAACTCGCCATTCAGGAGCTCATCCCGGAACCGGGCGTTGAAGCTTTCACAGTAGCCATTCTCCCATGCCCTGCCCGGCAGGGCATCGCATGGCGATGTCCCGAGAGGGGTGATCCTGGTTCGATGTATGCGGTCTTGGCACCAACGGCGGCGATCCAGTCCCTCACCTTTTGAGCGATAAATTCTGGCCCATTGTCGGATCTTATGTATTCCGGTGGTCCACGCAGGATGAACAGGTCTGTCAGCGCATCCAGCACGTCCGTGGAGTTGAGTTTGCGATCCACGCGGATCATCCATTGCCCGGCAGGCGATTTGCCTTGCAAATCTGCCGAGAGGGGGGCTCTCTGGTGTATTCATCGATGATGTTGAGCGTCCGATAAACCCGGCCGTCAGCGGTGCGGTCCTGGACGAAGTCATAGGACCAGACGTGGTTGGGGCGCTCGGGTCGTAGACGCACGCATGATCCGTCCACTGCCCGGCAGGGCATTGCGCAGCAATGTCCCGAGAGGGGCTCAGCCAAAGCCGTCCTGTTCGCCTGTTCTCTCGAACCGGTGGCGTTCACAGGCTCACTCTTCTGCTTTTGCGGGACCTTCAGCCCTTCACGCCGCCATATCCGTTCAACCCGCTTATGGTTCACACACCACCCAGCATTGTTCAGCAAACCTGTCACCATGCGATACCCATAGCGCCCGTATTGATCGGCCAGCTCGATAATGTCGTCGGTCAAACGCGCTTCATCAGCACGGCCTTGGGGGACCTTGCGCTGCGTGGATCGATGCTGACCGAGTGCGCGGCAGGCGCGGCGTTCAGACACGCCAAGCTCCTGCCGTACATGGTCGACGCATTTCCGGCGACGCGAAGGGCTTAGGGGCTCCGCCCGTTCAGGCCTGACTTGATCCACAGGATCAAGTCCTAGACGGCCATCACTCCCTTTGCGGCTTCAGTCAAGATGAGCTTATCCAAGGTCAAATCGGACACCGCCCGTCGCAGCCGTTGGTTCTCTTTCTCCAGATCCTTCAGGCGCGCAAGCTGAGACCCCTGCATCCCGCCATAGAGCTTTCGCCATCGATAGAACGTCTGCTGCGTCACGCCGATTTGGCGCACTGCCTCGGTAATCGTCGCGCCTTGCCCCTGAAGTACTTCAACCTGCCGAAGCTTCGATACAATCTCTTCGGGCTTCTCTCGTTTTCCAGCCATCGCTGATCCTCCAATTTGCGGGATATTCTATCCCAGTTGGTGGACCACTTTCAGGGGGCTACTCCATTTTGATTTTTTCGACTTTTCACCCGAAAGCTACGAAAGACAGTTCCCGGTGAGTAATTGGTATGAATTTGTTCCGCACCGTCAGGTTTGGGGCGGTGACCTGCCCCCCGAAATCTCCCGCACTTTAATGTAGAGTTTGCTCAACCTCTTGAAGGAGCAAACAAATGCGAAAGAGCCGTTTCACTGAAGCCCAGATCATTGGGATGATCAAAGAACAAGAAGCCGGGATTCCGACGGCGGAGGTGTGCCGCAAGCATGGCCTGAGCCAGGGCACGTTCTACAAATTCAAATCCAAGTATGGCGGCATGGAAGTGTCTGATGCGGCCAAGCTGAAGGCGATGGAGGACGAGAACGCCAAGCTTAAACGTCTGCTGGCCGATGCCATGCTGGACAACGTTGTGCTGAAGGATTTGCTGGGAAAGAGTTGACGACGCCGAATGAGCGGCGAGAGGCAGCGCTCAGGGCGATGCGGGATCATGACATCTCGCAACGCCGGGCCTGCCGACTTGTCGGTGTCGATCCGAAGACGGTCCGGCGTGAACGCCCGCCGGACAATCCTGAGATACGCAAGGAGATGAAGGCCGTCGCGGCCAAACGGCGTCGGTTTGGCTACCGCCGGATCGGCGTGATGCTGGAGCGCGAAGGATACGTGATGAACCACAAGAAGCTGTATCGGCTGTACACCGAGGAGAAGCTGGGCGTTCGGCGACGGCGTGGACGGAAACGGGCGCGTGGGTCTCGAACACCAATGCCAGAGGCTTTGAGGCCAGGCGAACGTTGGTCGATGGACTTCCTGTCGGACACGTTCGGGGCATCACGCCGGTTCCGCATCCTGGCCGTCAATGACGATTTCTGCCGTGAGAACCTGTGCCTGATGGCCGACACCAGCATCTCGGGTGCCCGGGTTGCGCGTGAGTTGGATGCGCTTGTGCGTATCTATGGCAAGCCTGCCAGCATTGTCAGCGATAACGGGACTGAGTTCACAAGCCGGGCAATCCTGAAATGGGCGAACGACAACGGCGTCGACTGGCACTACATTGATCCGGGCAAGCCACAGCAGAATGCCTTCATCGAGTCATTCAACGGCAGCTTGCGCGACGAATGTCTAAATGAAGAGATGTTCGAAAGTCTGGATGATGCGCGTCGAAAACTGGCGCTCTGGCGGTACGACTACAACAACGTCAGGCCGCACTCATCTCTCGGAAACAAAACGCCCGCAGAAGCGCGCCGAACGCTTGAGCAATTTGAGAGCTCCGCGTCCGGCGCGCTTGCCCAAATTGACGACCAAGACTATGAAAACCAGACCCGCAAACTCTCGTTATGAATGAGGGAGCCTCGGGGGGCAGGTCACGCAGCAGACGTTCTATCGATGGCGAAAGCTCTATGGCGGGATGCAGGGGTCTCAGCTTGCGCGCCTGAAGGATCTGGAGAAAGAGAACCAACGGCTGCGACGGGCGGTGTCCGATTTGACCTTGGATAAGCTCATCTTGACTGAAGCCGCAAAGGGAGTGATGGCCGTCTAGGACTTGATCCTGTGGATCAAGTCAGGCCTGAACGGGCGGAGCCCCTAAGCCCTTCGCGTCGCCGGAAATGCGTCGACCATGTACGGCAGGAGCTTGGCGTGTCTGAACGCCGCGCCTGCCGCGCACTCGGTCAGCATCGATCCACGCAGCGCAAGGTCCCCCAAGGCCGTGCTGATGAAGCGCGTTTGACCGACGACATTATCGAGCTGGCCGATCAATACGGGCGCTATGGGTATCGCATGGTGACAGGTTTGCTGAACAATGCTGGGTGGTGTGTGAACCATAAGCGGGTTGAACGGATATGGCGGCGTGAAGGGCTGAAGGTCCCGCAAAAGCAGAAGAGTGAGCCTGTGAACGCCACCGGTTCGAGAGAACAGGCGAACAGGACGGCTTTGGCTGAGCCCCTCTCGGGACATTGCTGCGCAATGCCCTGCCGGGCAGTGGACGGATCATGCGTGCGTCTACGACCCGAGCGCCCCAACCACGTCTGGTCCTATGACTTCGTCCAGGACCGCACCGCTGACGGCCGGGTTTATCGGACGCTCAACATCATCGATGAATACACCAGAGAGGCCCCCCTCTCGGCAGATTTGCAAGGCAAATCGCCTGCCGGGCAATGGATGATCCGCGTGGATCGCAAACTCAACTCCACGGACGTGCTGGATGCGCTGACAGACCTGTTCATCCTGCGTGGACCACCGGAATACATAAGATCCGACAATGGGCCAGAATTTATCGCTCAAAAGGTGAGGGACTGGATCGCCGCCGTTGGTGCCAAGACCGCATACATCGAACCAGGATCACCCCTCTCGGGACATCGCCATGCGATGCCCTGCCGGGCAGGGCATGGGAGAATGGCTACTGTGAAAGCTTCAACGCCCGGTTCCGGGATGAGCTCCTGAATGGCGAGTTGTTCTACACCTTGCGGGAAGCGCAAATCCTGATCGAGCAATGGCGCATTCACTACAACACAGTCAGGCCGCATAGCTCATTGGGCTACCGTCCGCCTGCGCCCAAAAGCATCGTGCCAATGGACCAGAGGCCCACCATGCACTAACAATCAAACCGGACCACCCGATGGGGGCACGCCAAGCCGCGCGGCAGGATCGCTTCAACAAGGATCAGATTGAACGCCAAGCCCATCTGCGTGTGCACTACGCCCATCACCAGACCTTGGCCAAGATTGATGTGCAGGAAAACCGTGAGGTCAAGCAATTGGTAGAACAACGCCAGTCAGGACTCGCCCCGCAGTTCAAAGCCGCAAATCAATCCCAGCAACATCTGATCAAGCGAGAGCGATGATGCACCGCATTCACATGCCATGGCATGTAATCCGCTGAAAATGATGGCGAAATTTGAATTAAAGATTCGCCCTATGATAGAATTGCATTCGTGGAGCAGGCCACAATGTCGAGTACTTCCGAGCAGGAAGGAGTAACCATGTCCCGTCCAACCCCACCAAATGACACCAACAAAAACCAAGACCAACCACCCGTAAAAACATCGAACAACACGCCGGGGCTGACTTTCGATTGGCGGGACTGGCTGCCCTATTTCGAATATCAGGACATTCCAGAGGCGCAAAAGCGGGAACTGATCGAAACACTGTGGCAGATCATCGTCGCTTTTGTCGATCTCGGTTTCGATCTGAACCCTCATCAGCAAGCTGAACAAAAAAGCTGTGGACAAAATCTCGATCTCAAAATGCTGCTGGAAGCTGCCGTGTTAAAGTCGGCGGCTGTCCAAGAAGCTAATGACCGCAAACCCAAACAGAAGGAGCCAACACCATGAGTGATAAAAAAAACATCCCAAAAGCAGTGATTTACTGCCGGGTGTCCTCCGTCGCCCAGTTAAAGAAGGGCGATGGCCTTGCCAGTCAGGAAACCCGCTGTCGTGAACACGCGAAGTTCCGGGGCTATGACATTGTCGAGGTCTTCCACGACAATATGACTGGCGGGGCAATTGATCGCCCGGCCATGAAAGCGCTGATTGCCTTCTTGCAGAAACGCAAAGACGACACGGTTGTACTTATCGACGATATCAACCGTTTCTCGCGTGATGTGCAGGTGCATTGGCAATTACGTGCCCTGATCGCCGAGGCAGGCGGCAAGCTGGAAAGCCCCTCGCTGGAATTTGGCGACAACTCGGATTCGGTACTGGTCGAAAACCTTCTGGCCTCGGTGTCACAGCACCAGCGGCAAAAGAATGGAGCGCAAACCAAAAACCGCATGCGCGCCCGCGCCATGAATGGATATTGGGTGTTCCACGCGCCCGTGGGCTTCAAGTACGAGCGTGTCGCCGGTCATGGCAAACTGCTGGTCCGGGATGAGCCAAACGCCTCTTATGTGCAGGAAGCGCTTGAAGGCTTCGCCTCTGGCCGGTTTGAAAGCCAAGGCGAAGTGAAACGTTTCCTCGAATCCTGCCCGAAGTTCCCCAAGAATGGGCGCGGCGAAGTGCGTTATGAAGAGGTCATTCGTCTGATGCGTCGTCCGCATTATGCGGGCCATATTGAAGTGCCGGAATGGGACGTAACGCTGCGCAAAGGGCAGCACGAGGGGCTTGTCAGCCTTAAGGTTTGGAACGCCATACAAGAGCGCCTGAACGGCTCTGTGCGTGCGCCTGCGCGTTCGGATATCAATGAGGACTTCCCGCTACGTGGCTTCATCTGTTGTGACGATTGCGGCAATCCCCTCACGGCAAACTGGTCCAAAAGCAAGACGGGCAAGAAACATCCTTATTACATGTGCTTCACAAAGGGCTGTGAGAGCTATCGTAAGTCCATTCGACGCGATGTGCTGGAAGGTGAGTTTGTCGAGCTTCTGGAAGGCATGCAGCCCTCTCAGAGCCTTTTGACGACCGCAACGGCGATGTTTGCCAATGCATGGGACCAACGCATTGCGCGTGCTGGTGCCGTGTTCGCCACGCTCAAGCGCGACATTGCAAAGGTCGAAAAGCAAATCGACGGCCTCTTGGACCGAATTGTCGAGGCCAGCACGCCATCGGTGATCTCAGCCTATGAAAAGCGGATTGCGAAAATGGAACGGGAAAAGCTCGTTTTGCAGGAAAAGCTCGAAACCGGGCCAAAACCAAAGGCTACCTTCGACGAATTGTTCGAACTCGCCCAAGCTTTCCTCGCAAACCCTTGTAAAATATGGGGTTATGGGCATCTGGCCCTACGCCGCACAGTGCTGAGATTGGCCTTCACAGAGCGCCTGAACTACAGCCGGAAAACAGGACTTCGAACCCCGGAATTATCCATACCATTCAAAGTGTTAGGAGGAAATGAAATGCAAAATTGTTTAATGGCGGAGAGACAGGGATTCGAACCCTGGAGACGGTTTCCCGCCTACACACTTTCCAGGCGTGCGCCTTCGACCACTCGGCCACCTCTCCGTTCGGCCCTTCTAGCCAAGACCGGGCGGGGAATGCAAGCCCTCAAACGCGCTCAAATCAAAGCTTTGTGCCCCCGTTGTAACCTGGGCGGGCTTCGCCCATAATCAGCGGGTCACTCTCACGCGCGATCATGTCTGGTAAAATGAACAAATCCTTTCGACGTCCGGCGCCTCCCCGGCAGGTCCTGCCTCCACAGGGACGCGGCCAAATGGACCGTCTGCAAACCGCAGCCCTGATCATCATTGCCTTTGCGGTGGTGCTGTTCTTGCTGGTGCAGGCGCGGTTTCTGCTGATCTCGCTGGCGACGGCGATTGTTCTGTTCAGCCTGACCTCGGATGCGATCAACTTTATCGCGCGTCAAAAAATCGGTCCCTTCCGTATTCCGAACTTTCTGGCGTCAATCGCGGCGCTTGCGATGATCTCGGCGGCGCTGCTGACGCTGACCTCGATTATCCTCAGCCAGGTGAATACGGTTCTGGCCACCACGGTCAGCTATGCCGAGAGCGCCCCGTCTGCCATCGCGGCCATGTTCGCGTGGTTGGGCGAGGACGTGCAGACGGCGGTGTTCAACTCGGTCAGCTCCATCGAGCTGACTGGCTATTTGCGCACCGCCGCGGGGCAAGCGGGCAACCTGATGTCAGCCACGGTGCTGGTGATCCTTTTCGTCGGCTTCCTGTTTGCCGAGCGCATCTGGTTCGCCACCAAGCTGGAGAACCTGTTTGACGGGGACGAGGCCCAGGCCCAGAAAGTCAGCCGCATCATCGCGACGATCATCCACCGGGTGAACTATTACCTGCTGGTAAAAACCGGGGTCAGTGCGGTGACGGGCCTGATGGTGTTTGGCGTTGCAACCCTGTTCGAGCTCGAACTGGCCGGCCCCCTGGGCATTCTGACTTTTGTGCTGAACTACATTCCCAATGTGGGCTCGATCGTGGCGACCATTCTGGTGGCGCTGGTGACCTTTGTGCAAACGGCTGATCCGGGCTCGACCCTGGCGGTGTTCATCGTGATCAGCATGATCCAGTTCCTGAACGGCAGCGTGATTGACCCGCTGCTGATGGGGCGCGCGCTGCGTCTGTCGTCTTTTGGCATCATCATCAGCCTGGCCTTCTGGGGCGCGGTCTGGGGCGTGCCTGGCATGTTCCTGTCGGTGCCGATCATGGTGGCGATGCTGATCATCTGCTCACAGGTTCCTGCCCTGCGACCAATGGCGGTGCTGCTCAGTCGTCAGGGATTGCCCGAACCCAAGGACGCGCTGGACCAGAAGGTCGATTAATCGCCCTTCAGAGCCTCGGGATTGCGCAGCCACAGATCGCGCTGAGCAAAGGGGATCTCGATGCCTTCTTCGGTGAAACGGCGCGCGATTTCGTGGTTCAGATCTGATTTCACCGACAGCGCCCAGTTCACATCCCGCAGGATCGCGCGGATCTCAAAATCCAGCGAGTCTGCGCCGAACCCGGTGAAGATGACCCCCGGACGCGGGTTCAGCAGCACCATGGTATGAGCCTCTGCGATTTCGCGCAGGATGGCTTCGACCTTTTTCGTGTCTGTGCCATAGGCCACGCCGACAGTCAGAATGATCCGCCCAATCGTGTTGCCACGGGTGTAGTTGGTGACCATGCCGCTGACCAGATCAGCGTTGGGTACAATCACATCCGTGCGGTCAAAGGTTTCAATCCGGGTCGAGCGCACCGAGATATCTCGCACATAGCCCATCTTGCCGCCTACCTCGATCCAGTCGCCTTCGGATACAGGGCGCTCGATCAGCAGGATGATGCCGGACACAAAATTCGACACGATGTTTTGCAGGCCAAAGCCGATGCCTACCGACAGCGCACCCGCGACAATCGCGATCGAGCTCAGGTCGATTCCCGCGCTGGTGATTGCCACGATCGCGGCCAAGAACACGCCAACATACCCGATGCCAGACACGATCGCGGTCTGCCCACCCTTGTCGATCTTTGTCTTCGGTAGGATCGAGCTGCGCAGCGCCCCCTGCACCACACGTGTCAGCATGTAGCCCAAGGCAAAGACCATCACGAACATGATGAAATCTGTCGGCGAGATCCGCGTGTCCCCCAGCGTGAACCCAGCGCGGAACGTGGCCCACAGCTCGGTCAGCTCGGCCACACGAACGCCCCAGATCAGCGCCAAAGCCGGGATCGCCAGCAGCGTCAGGAAGAACCCGATCAGAACCGGCCACAGGGCCTCGGCCACGTCATCATCCGGGCGCGTGACCATGCGATAGATGTCGCTGACCAGCTTTTGCAGCACCACCACAAAGCCCAGCAGCGCAAAGGTCAGCACCGTCGGATACACCAGCGCCGCCGCCGCGCGCATATAGCCCACCGCCCAGATCACCGGGCCCAGGATCGCCACCACCTGCGCCGCCCGAAACAGAGCCCGCGCGATCCGGTTGCGATAGCCGATCTCGAGATCGTCTTCGACATCGTGGCTGATCTGACCGGCGATGAACTGCCCCATTCGGAACAGCACCAATCCGGTCATACAGACGATGGGGAACCCGATCACGGCATCTGCCTCGGCGGTGAAATTCCCAACAGAACCAAGGATTTCCGCCACCGAGCTGAGCACCGCCAGGACTGCCAGAACCGTGGTATAGCTGCGCGCTTCGGCCCGGCGCTCGGGTTCGACACGCAGCGGCGCGGGGCCATCAGTGTCGGGGAACAAACGATCCGCCAACCAGCGTGCAAAGAAGATTCCCAGCCCCCAGGCCGGGATATAATTCAGAAGGGTCGCGCCGCGCAGGCCGACAAAACCGGTTTCGATAAGAGCCTGACAGACCAGCAGCACGCCACCCATCGGCACCAGAACCTTGCCCAGCGACACCAGGAATTGCCAGACATCCCCGCCCCGCTCCGAGGCCTCGCGGGCCCTGAGACCCAGATGCGTAAACCAGCGCCGGCCCCGCGCGATCAGCAGCAGGCCAAAGGCGGCCATCCCCAGCGAGACTGGGGCCGAGTTGCGAAACTCAGCCTGTCGAACGTCATTGTCCCAATTCTCGCTGACTTCGGTCCAGAGAACGCGGAAGGTCCAGAACAGCTCTTCCAGGCTGGGCGCCCAATAGGTGGGATTCAAAGGCGACGGGCTTAGCGACACCAGCGCCTCGGCCTGACGTTCGCGAATGATGCGGTCGATCTCGGCGATCAGACCTGCGGCACGGGTGTGGGCCTCTTCGGCGGCCAGAACCGGGGCTTGCAGCCGCGCCAGCTGAGCCTGCAATTCGGCGCGGCGGTTGGCGATCTCGGCCTCTTCCTCGCCGGTTTCAGGTTCGGGACCCAAGGCAGCGATCTGCGATTGGATCGTTTGAATACGTGCCTGGTTGGTGTTCTGCGCGGCCAAAAACGTGTCGCGCCATTGGGTGATTTCGCTGCGCAGGGTTTCCAGCGCAGCGTTCGAGGCTTTGCCCGCCTCAACGGCCATTTCGGCACGGGTGGCCGTGGCCTCCCACAGCGCATAATCAATGGTGGATTGGGTCGCGGCCTCGCTGGGCAGCGCAGAGACTTGCGCACCAACAGGTGCGGCCAGCGCCAGACAGAGCGCCAGCCAGAGGGACAGGATCAGGCGCGCCATCCCCCCCGTCATGGTCTTAGTCTTCGAAAACCGTGGGCACGGCGGGCGGTTCGCTGGCCAGCCAACCCGGCACGGGCAGCCCCTTCGAGGCCAGGAAATCCGGGTTATAGAGTTTCGACTGATAGCGGGTGCCGTAATCGCACAGCACCGTCACGATGGTGTGGCCCGGCCCCATTTCCTTGGCCATGCGGATGGCACCAGCCACGTTGATCGCGGACGAGCCGCCCAGGCACAGGCCTTCGTCTTGCAGCAGGTCGAATACATAGGGCAGCGCCTCGCCGTCCGAAATCTGATAGGACATGTCGGGCGTGAAGCCTTCGAGGTTGGCGGTGATGCGCCCCTGCCCGATGCCCTCGGTGATCGAGCCACCCTCGGCCTTTAGCTCGCCCGTGGTATAGAACGAATGCAGCGCCGCGCCCATCGGATCAGCCAGGCCGATCTTCACGCCGCGATATTGCAGCGCCTCGGCGACACCGGCCAGGGTTCCGCCCGAACCGACCGCGCAGATAAAACCATCAACCTTGCCGCCGGTCTGGCTCCAGATCTCGGGACCGGTGGTTTCCACATGCGCCTGACGGTTGGCGACGTTGTCAAACTGATTGGCCCAAATCGCCCCATTTGGTTCGGTTTTGGCAAGCTGTTCGGCCAGACGACCAGAATAGCGCACGTAATTGTTCGGATTTTTATAGGGCGCCGCAGGCACCTGGATCAGCTGAGCCCCGGCCAGACGCAGCATATCCTTCTTTTCCTGGCTCTGCGTCTCGGGGATAACGATCACCGTCTTGAACCCCATCGAGGCCCCCACCAGCGCCAGGCCGATGCCGGTATTGCCAGCGGTGCCTTCGACAATTGTGCCGCCGGGTTTCAACAGACCCTTAGCCACGGCATCCTTGATAATGTACAGCGCCGCGCGATCCTTGACCGATTGGCCCGGATTTATGAACTCGGCCTTACCCAGAATTTCGCATCCCGTCTCTTCGCTGGCCTTCTTCAGGCGAATAAGAGGAGTGTTGCCGACAGCCTCGGCCAGATCACGAGCGAATTGCATTGTCTTTCCCTTTCCGGTTCCCCCTAGCTCTATGTTGCCAGCGTGGGGAACTCAAGCACCTGTGCGCAAACGATCACGATGATTTGCCAACCAGAACAGCGCCATTTGCAGAGGAACCACCCGAATTTCCCCGCGCGACAGCATCTGCATCGCCGCGTCAAAGCCCAGAACATGGCTGCGGATGTTTTCGTTTTCCGTGTCCAGACCACCGACGCCCTCGGCCCCGTCCGGCAAATCCGCAAGGCCCAGATAGACATGGAAATACTCGTTGCTGCACCCGGGCGTCGGATATCCGCGCGAGATCAGCTCTAAGCCCAAAAGGTCCAGCCCAGCCTCTTCTTTGGCCTCTCGCAGCGCGGTTGTTTCCGGGGTTTCGCCCGCATCAATCCGGCCCGCGATGGGTTCCAGCTGCCAGGGCACCCGATCTCCGCGCGTCCAGGGGCCCATGCGGAACTGCTCGACCAGCATCACGCGATCGCGCACGGGGTCATAGGGCAGCACCAACGCCGCGTCTGTCGTCCCAAACGAGGAATAGTTCACCTCGTCGCTAAACGCCCCGTCATATTGGCGGAATTTCAGACGATAGGTCTCGACCGCGAAATAGTCCGCATAGGGATAGCTGTGCTGTATCACCTGCACATCCTCGCGGGTCAGGCCGCTGGGCGCATCCGGCACCGGTTCACGCTGCCCCATCACATAAGAGGCCGCGCGCATTTCGATCATGGGATAGATCGCGGCGACCTCTTGCGCGGTTTTGCGCCCCCGCCACTGCATCACCTCGCCCGCAGCCCGGATGTTCACCGCCCCCTGCGCGGCCTGCCAATCACCCAGATCAAAGGCGGCTCCGCGCTCGAACCGGTCCGCAGTGGTCATCCAGACCTCGGCCTGCATCTGGCCTTCTTCGGTGTCGACCTTAACCGGAACCAGATCATAGCCAAACCCACCCTCATAGTAGGTCAGCCGCTCGAACGCGTCCCCGGTCACACCGATCGCCAGCAGGCCTGGACAGTCCAGCTGGGGATCCGGTTCGATGAACGGAAATCGCTGTCCACGCGCCATAAAGGCTCCGTGACCGGGCAGTTTGGCCGGGATCAGCCGAAAATCAGGCGCGCAGCCCAGAACGGTTCGCAGTAAAGCTTCGCACTGTAATGTGCCGTAAAAAAACAGGTTTTTCATAAACGGGTGTTCGCGTTATCGCCAAATTCTATTGGCCAGTTCGGCCAGGATGCCTGCAAGGATTCCGCCCACCAACAGGGGGCCGATCACGTCGGGATTGATCAGATGCGCCCCGTATTCCAGGCACATTTCAAAGACGTCCAGAATGGCCTCGGTCGGGCCATCATAGCGCCGGTTCAGGGATTGGCGCAGCATCTCGTTCGAAGCTTGCAGAAAAATCGCCCAAAAGGCCAACACGGCGGCAGCGGTCAGACCGTTTCCTACGGCAGCAGACTGGCCCCGGCCCGCGCGGCGCCCGATGACAATCCATCCGACCACCAGCCCAAGAGCGACATTCAGGTAATCAAACCAGCCGAAATTGGTGCCTTCGGGCAGATAGGGTTTGACCATCTGCGACGTAAACCACGCCGTCGCAGCAAGAACCAGGGCGGCGATCAGCCGGGCGGCAGTGGGCATCATCAGAGGGCAGGCCTTTTAATCGTGATCTGAGTCACGTCGCAGTTTCCACCCTGAAACGAACCGGCACAAGAGGTCAGATAGAAATTCCACATCCGTTTGAAGCGCTCATCAAACCCCATAGACTCGACCTGATCCCATTTGTCATTGAAGGTGTCGTACCAGCGCCGCAGGGTCTGGCTGTAGCTGTCGCCAAACTCGATCGAATGCTGCACTTGCAAGCCCGCCTTGGAGACTTCTTCGCGCAAGGCGCTGGGGCTGGGCAACATGCCACCAGGGAAGATGTATTTTTGGATGAAGTCCACGCCCTTACGGTATGTTTCGAAACGCTTTTCCTGGATCGTAATGATCTGCAGCGTGGCATTGCGGCCCGGTTTCAGGCAGTCGCGCACTTTGTTGAAATAGACGGGCCAATATTTCTCGCCGACGGCTTCGAACATCTCGATACTGGCGATTCCGTCATATTGGTTGGTTTCATCGCGATAGTCCTGAAGCTTCAGGTCAACCATTTCGGAAAGTCCCGCCTTTTCAATACGTTCCCGTGCAAACTTAAGCTGCTCCTTCGAGATCGTCAGCCCCGTCACCCGCAGCCCGCGCTCTTTGGCGGCATATTCCGCGAACCCGCCCCAACCACAGCCGATTTCCAGGATATGATCGCCGGGCCGAGCGCCCATCTGATCCACCATGGATTCGTATTTCTGGGTCTGGGCTTGCTCCAGGCTTTCTTGTCCGGTTTTGAACAGCGCACTGGAATAGGTCATCGTGTCATCCAGCCACAACCCGTAGAAATCATTGCCCAGATCATAGTGATAGCTGATGTTCTTCTTGGCCTGCTTCTTGGTGTTGGCGTTCATCCAATGGCGCAGACGTTCATAGGCGCGCACCAGGAACATGCCGGGAAACCCTTCATAGAGTTCATCATTGTCCGAGTGCAGGAAATCCAGGAAGGCCTGCAGATCGGGGCTGTCCCACCAGCCCTCCAGATAGGCGTCACAAAAGCCCAGGTCGCCCTCGCGGATCAGCCGGGTGAAGGTGTCGGTATTGTGGATATGCAGCGCCGCCACGGGGCCGGGATTGGGCGCTTCGGCGCGAAAGGTGCGCCCGTCGGGCAGCACGAAATCCAGGCGTCCACGCTTGATGCTTTTGGCCAGTTGGAACACGGCCGGAAAATAACGTGGCAGGTCTTTCTCGGTCTTCGTTTCGGTCAGGATCATCCGCATCTCCCATTGCGGTTTTTCCCAAACAGGCTGGCAAGAAAATTCCCGTCGGGCAAGTTTTTCGTGCAAACCCCTTAGAAATCACGGGCTTCATAGGCCAAAAGCGCGCGTTTTCGGCCCTCTGCCAGGTCAATGATCGCGCTGGGATAGGGATCTGAGGCCGCCAAATCCCAGCTGCGGGGGGCTGCATCAAAGAAGGCCAGCGCCGTTTTGGCCGGAGTTCGCTGCCCCTCGGCCAGCCATTTTTTCACATAGTCCCCATCGGGATCATGGGTCTTGGCCTGTGTCATCGGGTTGAAAATCCGGAAAAATGGCGCGGCATCGGGGCCCGAGCCCGCCACCCATTGCCAGCCCATTGCATTTGCCGCCGGGTCCCAATCGGTCAGGCAGTCAGCGAACCACGCCTGCCCGATCCGCCAATGGATCATCAGGTGCTTGGTCAGGAACGAGGCCACGACCATCCGCGCCCGATTATGCATTTGGCCCGTCACGTACATCTCGCGCATGGCGGCATCGACGACGGGAATGCCGGTGCGCCCCTGTTTCCAGGCGATGACCTCGGGGGCATTCGGATCAGTGCGCCAGGGAAACCGATCCCACCCGTCGCGCCAATTCTCGGTCAGCATATGCGGCGTGTGATGCGCCAGATGATAGGCAAACTCGCGCCACACCAGTTCCTTGAGAAAGGTCTCGGCCCCGGCAGCCCCCTGATGCCACAAATCCTGCGCAGCGGCCCAACACTGGCGCGGGGAAATCTCGCCAAGCGCGAGGTTTTGCGACAGTCCCGAGGTGCCATCTGTGGCCAGTCGGTCACGACGCGCTTTATAGGCGTCCATGGAGGTGTCGGTAAACGCGGCCAAACGCGAGAGCGCGGCTGTCTCTCCGACACGCTGATAGGGGCGCAAGACATCCGCCCCCCGGTTCATGGCGGCGCTCAGCCGCCAATCAGCCAGGTTTTCGCTGACGGGCCAGCGATCCGGCGCGGGAATGGATTTCGGCGCAGGCAAGGGCGCATCAACGGCGCGGCCCCTCACGGCCTTCCAATAGGGTGAGTAGACCCGATAGGGCCCGCCCTGCCCGGTCTGCACCGTGTGCGGTTCGAACAACAACTGCCCGCCAAAGCTGCGCGCTTCGATCCCGCGCGCCTTCAACTCTGACTTTACCGCGCTATCCCGCGCAATCGAGGCCGGATCGAAGTTGCGCGACCAAAACACCACATCCGCGCGGGTTTCACGGATCAGATCGCTGAGAACCGTCAGCGCCGGCCCCGAGCGGAAAATCAGCCGGCTGCCCACCTGCGCCAACCGATCCGCCAGGTGATCCAGCGCCAGTTCCAACCGGAATTTGGGGGCCGCGCCCAGCTGATCCACCAGCTCATCCCGGATAAATACAGGAATCACGGCACCACGTGCGCAGGCCGCCGTCAGGGCGGGATGATCCGACAGACGCAGATCGCGGCGTAACCAAAGAATTGTAACGGGGGTGGTCGTCATATCATTGTCCTGTGTGGTGCTATTTTCATACGAGGGATCGCACCACTCGGATCAAAGAAAAACGCCGCCCGGATCATGGGGCGGCGTTTGAATTACATCTCGGCCAGGGCAGCGCGGATCTTGTCGGCGTTGGCCTTCAGCACCGCCATGTCCTCCATCTTGCCCGGCGGGCGCAGGCCAACACCTTCGTGACGCGGCAGAACGTGGTAATGCAGGTGAAACACCTCTTGGCCGCCGACCCCTTCGTTGAACTGCTGAACGGTGACGCCACCGGCCTCAAAGGCCTTCATCACCGCATGGCCAATCCGGCGCGTGGTGCGCAGGCAGGCGGCCAGCTGTTCATCCGATGCATCCAGCATATTGCGGCAGGGCGTTTTGGGGATGATCAGGCAATGGCCATCCGCGCGCGGCATGATGTCCATGAACACATAGGTGTCGTCATCCTCGTAAAGTTTTTCCGAAGGAATCTCGCCACGCAGGATCTTGGCGAAAATATTGTCACTGTCATAGGCCATCTGGGCTCTCCTGAATCGCTTTGGGGCAAGGCTAGCGCCCTGCCCCACGAGGTTCCAGCACCTTCCGATCACATCAGGCGTTTACGTCCACCACGACACGGCCTTTGACCTGACCGGCCAGGATATCCTTGCCCAGCCCAGGCAGGTCGGACAGCGCGGCGGGGTTCACCATCACCTCCAGCTTGTCCATCGGCAGGTCCTTGGCGATGCGTTCCCAGGCCCGCACGCGATCCGCATAGGGGCGCATCACCGAATCGATGCCCAGCAGGTTCACACCGCGCAGGATAAAGGGCGTGATCAGAGCGCCCTCGATCGCAGCCCCCCCGGCCAGACCAACCGCAGCGACCGAGCTGCCGTATTTCATCTGTTTCAGCACCCGGCCCAGCATGGCGCCGCCCACGGCATCCACGCAACCCGCCCAGGTTTCTGATTCCAGCGGTTTGCGGGTCACCTCGGTCAGGTCCTCGCGCGGGACGATCTGGGTGGCCCCCAGGCCACGCAGGTAGTCATCGGTTTCCGGGCGGCCGGTGACACCGGCCACCTCGTAGCCCAGATTGGCCAGAATTGCCGTGGCGACCGAGCCCACGCCCCCCGCAGCGCCGGTGACCAGTACGGGGCCGTGGCCGGGCTCCATCCCGTGATCTTCCAGCGCCATCACGCACAGCATCGCGGTGAAGCCAGCGGTGCCCACGGCCATGGCCTGACGCGTGCTCAGCCCCTCGGGCAACGGCACCAGCCAATCGGCCTTGACCCGAGCCTTTTGCGAATATCCCCCCCAATGCGCCTCGCCCACGCGCCAACCGGTCAGCACGACCTTATCGCCGGGTTTATACCGATCGTCCGAGGAGCTCTCGACCGTGCCAGCGAAATCAATGCCGGGGATATGAGGATATTTACGCACCAGACCGCCCCCCGGCCCCAGGCACAGCCCGTCCTTGTAGTTCACGGTCGAGTATTCCACGGCCACCGTGACCTCGGCCTCGGGCAGATCCGCGTCGGTGATCTGCTTGACCTCGGCATGGGTTTTGCCGTCCTCGTCCTTGTCCACGATCAGTGCGTTGAACATCCCTTACTCCTCCGATTTAGGGGCCTATAGCCATGGCCCGTCTTGCGGCAGCATGAACAGGTCCGAGGTCCAGCCCCGCCCGCCAGCTGCTGTCACCATCCCGTGGATCTGTCCCCGGTGATGCGTTTGATGATTGAAAAAATGGGTGATGCACTGCGCGATGGGCTTGCTGACTTCGGCCTCTGCCGATTGCGAATACCAGGTCTGATCCCCGATCAGATCGACCGTGTGCAGCGCCTCGGCCCACCGCAAAATGCGCGCATCCATACGGAACCGTTCCGCCCCCCAGGCCGCAACGGTGGGGGTCAGGCTGGTGCTGTCGGCGATGCCCCCTTGTGGGCGGGCGGTGTTTTCAAACCGCGCCATCCAGATCATATCGCCCCAGATCAGATGGTTCGCCGTGTTCAGGATCGACCCAAAGAACGCGCCCCGATCCGCGATCAGGGTCTCGTGGTCCAATGCCTCGAGCGCGTCCTTCATCTGGGTGTTTTGCCAGGCGTTATACCGTGCCATCATCACGCAATAGTCAGGTGAGATCATTTGATGGGTCCCTTTCCATTTCCTTTTGCGTTCAGGCTAGCCGCGCGGCTGGCATCCGTTCAAGAGCAAGGGGCTTGTGTGTTGGCGCTATGCTCTTTTAAATGTCTGACAAATAAATGCGCCGCCGCCAAGAGGAAATGTCAGACAAATGAAATCCGATCGCAGCTCCAAGGCCGATCTGTCCGCGCAAATCGCTGAATCCATTCGCACTGCCATCGTCAGCGGTGCACTGATCGTGGATGACCGTCTGCCATCTGAGGCCGAGCTCTCCGAGCAATTCCAGGTCTCGCGCCCCACCGTGCGCGAGGCGCTGAAGCGTCTGGCGGCCCAATCCCTGATTCGCACCCAGCGCGGTGCCACCGGGGGCGCGTTCGTGAATTGGCTCAGCTTCCAAGAGGCCTATGGTCAGCAGGTCACCACCTCGACCCTGCTGCTGACGATGAACGATGTCAGTTTTGACACGGCCTGCGAGGCGCGGTTCGCGCTCGAGCGCGCCTGCGCCCATCTGGCCGCACAGCGCCGTTCGGCCGATCACCTGGCCACCATGCGCGCCGAGATCCACCGTCAGGGCCAGCCGGGCCTGTCTGACGAAAGCTTTTGCGATTCGGACGTGGCCTTTCACCGTGCGCTGGTGGATGCGGCGGGCAACCCCGTGCTGTCCTACCAACTGGCCGGTGCGGTCGAGGCTATGCAGCCCCTGATGAACATGATCACCTTTTCCCAGCGCTCGCGCACGCAGATCATCGCGCTGCATACCGGCATCGCGGATGCGCTGGACTCGCAGGATGGCGAAACCACCTCTAACCTGCTGACACAGCTGGAAAACTATACCCAAGAGCTGGCCGCAAAACGCGCCAATCCGCGCTAAGAGGCGAACTGGGGGCTTTTCCTTTGCCCCGGCACCCCCTATATAACCCCTGTCCTTCGGGACTATGGGCATAAACGCGCATGTAATAAACGGATCGGACCCGGGGGCGGTACCCGGCGGCTCCACCAATATCCTTCATTTGGGGATCATGGGGCCGAAACAGGATCGACGAACGCGTAAAGATGTAGCTTTGCTTCGGTGAGATACCACCGTTATCGGTTCAAACTGTACAATTGCAAATGACAATCGTGCTCCGGTCGCAATGGCTGCGTAAGCAGTCGGAGTAACCGAAACTTAAGCCCTAGCGCCTAGCCGCGTTAGGCGGGGTTCGCAGGTACCTGGCAACAGAAACCTGCATTTTCCTTCAGATTTGATTCAGGCTTTTGCCCTAGCGTGACCCCTGCGAGACGGATGCAGCAAGGACCACCGCTATGGCAAATACTGATCTTCTACGTGAATGGTACTCCCGCGTTTGGGAAATGGGCGACATTTCGGCAATCGATGAAATGTTTGTACCAGATACGATGGCAAACGGGATCGTGCCCGATATGGAAATGGGCGTAGACGAGTTCAAGTTTCTGGTCGCCACGATCCAGGAAATGATCACCCCGCCGAAAATCCGCATCGACAAGATGATCGAACAGGACGACTGGATCGCCGGTTTCATGACCATGCATTCAGAAACCATCGAACAACGAAAGCCCGTTCAGGTGTCGGCCATGGTGTTCTGCCGCTTCAAAGACGGCAAAATCGTCGAGGCGTATAACAGCTTCGATTTCGTTGGCTTCTTTGAACAGCTCGAGCTTTTGCCCGAAAACACCATCGCGATTTGCATGTCCGGGGCCCCCATCGGCTAGGGTTGGGTCTGTAAAATTTCGGCGGGCGCTCTTTCGTTTTGTTCCGAATCCCCTATGCTCTGGGACGGACTAGCAAGGAACCACCGATGTCGGACTCCATCGACTATGGCAAGCTGATGCACCGCGCCATGCGCGGGCTGATTCAAGAAGTGCTGCAAGATGTGAAACGTGACGGGCTGCCCGGCGCGCATCACTTCTTTATCACGTTCGACACCACCCACCCCGAGGCACAGCTGGCCGACTGGTTGAAGGAACGCTACCCGTCTGACATGACCGTGGTGATGCAACATTGGTATGAAGGTTTGGAGGTCACGGATGACGGGTTTTCAGTCACACTGAACTTTGGCGATCAGCCCGAACCACTGTATATCCCCTATGACGCGATTAAGACCTTTGTTGATCCCTCCGTCGAGTTCGGCCTAAGGTTTGAATCTGCCGACTCTGAGGAGGAGCTGACTGAGGATGACCACGAGGCGCCTCTTGTTGAAGCCGAAGAAAGCGTCGCGCAGAAACATGATGCCGAGGTGGTCAGCCTGGACCAATTCCGTAAATAGCCCCGAACGGTGACACGGAACTGAAACATGGACATGGCATGACGTCTCTCGAGTTGGATTCGAGTGGGGAGACTCAATTTTGCCACGTGATTTTGCCGTATTTCTGGGCCAGGTGATCCGCCGCCCCAGAGAAATTTCCGCCATCGCCCCGTCATCCGCGACCGTCGCGCGCGCTATGACGCAAGGACTAGAAAAAACCACCGGCCCCATCGTCGAAATCGGTCCGGGCACCGGCGTCTTCACCAAGGCCATTCTGGAGCGCGGCGTCGCACCGGAACGGTTGACCTTGTTGGAAATGAACCCGATTTTCTGCGAAAACCTGCGTCAGAAGTTTCCCGGTGTCACCGTCCTGAACCGCCCCGGGCAAGAGATCGCAGACATTGGTCTGACCAATATCGGCGCCGTGATCTCGGGCGTACCGATGCTGGCGCGTCCACAGCTGCAGCGACAAATCGTCGGACCCGCGCTGCGCGTGATGGCCTCGGGGGGTACCTTCGTTCAGTTCACCTATAGCCCGAATTCGCCGATCACCGACCAGATGCAGGCCGAGCTGGGTGTCAGTGTGGAAAAACGCGCCACCGTGTGGGCCAATTTGCCACCCGCCCGCGTCTTTGTATTCCGTCGTATACAGCATTGATTTCACCACTGGTTCAGGTATGAAGTCGGCAATTCCCTTTAGGAGGTTGACCGATGACTGACACCCGCACCGAAACAGACAGCTTTGGCCCGCTCGAAGTCCCCAGCGACAAGTACTGGGGCGCGCAGACGCAACGCTCGATCATGAACTTTCCCATTGGCTGGGAAAAACAGCCCGTCGCCATCGTGCGCGCGCTGGGTGTGATCAAAAAAGCCTGCGCCATGGCCAACAAAAAGTCGGGCAAAATGGACGCCAAGATCGCCGACGCCGTGATCCAGGCCGCCGGTGAGGTGTTCGAAGGCAAGTTCGACGATAACTTCCCTCTGGTCGTCTGGCAGACCGGGTCGGGCACCCAGTCGAACATGAACAGCAACGAGGTGATCGCCAACCGCGCCATCGAGATCCTGGGCGGCGTGATCGGATCGAAGGACCCGGTGCACCCCAACGACCACTGCAACATGGGTCAGTCCAGCAACGACACCTTCCCCACCGCCATGCACATCGCCGCCGCCATGACCGTGCGCGACGTGCTGCTGCCCGGCCTGACCAAGCTGGCCGAGGGTCTGGAAGCCAAATCCGAAGAGTTCAAAGACATCATCAAGATCGGCCGGACCCACACCCAGGACGCGACTCCGCTGACGCTGGGCCAGGAATTCAGCGGCTATGCGCACATGATCCGTCAGGGCATCGCCCGGATCGAGGCCGCCCTGCCCGGCATTTACGAGCTGGCCCAAGGCGGCACCGCGGTTGGCACCGGCTTGAACACGCAGCCCGGCTGGGGCGAGAAAGTCGCCGCCAACATGGCCGAGATCACCGGTCTGCCCTTCGTCACCGCCCCCAACAAATTCGAGGCCCTGTCGGCGCATGACGCCATGGTCTTTATGTCGGGCGCTTTGGCCACTGTCGCCGGGTCGATGTACAAAATCGCCAACGACATCCGCTTCTTGGGCTCGGGCCCGCGCTCGGGTCTGGGCGAGCTGATCCTGCCCGAAAACGAGCCCGGATCGTCGATCATGCCCGGCAAGGTGAACCCCACCCAGGCCGAGGCCATGACCCAGGTTGCCGCACACGTGATGGGCAACAACGCCGCCATGACCTTTGCCGGGTCGCAGGGCCATTTTGAACTGAACGTCTATAACCCCATGATGTCCTACAACCTGCTGCAGAGCATGCAGCTGTTGGGCGACGTGGCCGACAGCTTCACCGAGCGTATGCTGAATGGCATTCAGGCCAACGAGCCGCGCATCGACAAGCTGATGAAAGAATTGCTGATGCTGGTCACCGCGCTGGCGCCGACGATCGGGTATGACAACGCCACCAAAGTGGCCAAGACCGCCCATAAAAACGGCACCACCCTGAAAGAAGAGGCCATCGCCCTGGGCTTTGTCGACGAAGAAACCTTCGACGCCGTTGTCCGCCCCGAGCAGATGATCGGCCCCAAAGCCTGATGGCTGAACCGGTCAACCTGAACCGGTTTCGAAAACAAAAAGCGCGGGCTGAAAAAAAGGCCCGCGCTGACCAAAACGCGGTGAAATTCGGCCGCACCAAGGCCGAAAAGCAGCTGGACCGCGCGCAAGCGGACAAGGCCAACCGCGATCTGGACGGAAAGAAGCGCGAATGAGCGATCGCCCCGTCAAACGATCCCTCACATTACGAGGCCACCGCACCAGCGTATCGCTGGAGGATGAGTTCTGGCAGGGCTTTCGCGACATCGCTGAGCAACAGGGCAAACCCATCAACGTCCTGGCCGCCGAGCTGGACGCCGCGCGCGATCTGGAAACCGGACTTGCGACCGCAATCCGCCTGTTCGTGCTACGGTATTACCGCGACCGTTAACGTTTGGTGATTTTCAGCCAGATTCCATCGGCCCCGCGCACGGTCAGATGGGCTACGGGCATGGCCAGCCGGTCCGCGACGGGCTCAAACCGATAGGCGCGCACCAGCATCGACAGCAACAGCGGCCCCTCGATCATCGCGAATCCCGCCCCGGTGCAGACCCGCTGCCCGGCTGAAAAAGGAATGTACGCCTCGCGCAGGCAGGTCTTGCCATTCTCGGTCTGAAAACGCCCTGGATCGAAGTCATCGGGGCGATCCCACAGACGTTCATGCCGGTGCAGATGCCACGGGCTCAGCACGATCTGGCTGCCCTTGGGAACGTCGCGATCGCGGAAGGTTTCAGGGCACGAGGCCTCGCGCACCATCATCGGGACCGGTGGATACAGGCGCAGGGTCTCGCGGAAAACATCTCGTGAAATCCGTAACTTAGAGACATCCGAAAAACCCGGATCCTCGGCCAGGCCCCGCGCTTCGGCAGCCAGACGATCCTGCCAGTCCGGGTAAAGCGCCAGCAGATACAGCGCCCAAGCCAAGGCCGAAGCACTTGTTTCGTGCCCGGCCAAAAAGAAGATTGCGACCTGATCCACCATTTCATCCGCGTCAAAGCCTTTGCCGGTTTGCGGGTCCGCCGTGGTCATGATTTTTGTCGCCAGATCAGCGGGCGCGGTGCCTGCGGCAATGTCTTTGGCCCGATCCTGGGTCAGCTGCGTGATCAACCGGCGGATCGTGCGAGCGGTTTGTTTGGTGCGGCGCGCATGGAACCGCGGAAACCAGCGCGGCAGCGGCAACAAAGCGCCCAAATTCACGACCGGCTGGGCGCGTTGATGTTCGCGAAACTCGGAAAAGACCTGCGACGCGATCTGGTGTTCAATCGGAATCGAAAACAGCGTGCGGAAAATCACGTCTGCAGCGGCGTGACTGGTCTGGGCCTCGATTTCTTGCGGGGCGCCATCCGCCAAGGGGGCCAAACGCGCAACGGCGGCCTGTCCGGCCAGAACCATCGCCGGGAAGACCTCGCGCAGACGCCCCCCCTCGAAGGCCGGATCGATGATGCGCCGCTGGCGCTTCCAAACCTCTCCGTTCGTGACGAAAACCGAGTTCCCCAGCAAAGGCTTCAACCCCTCGCGCACGCGATTGGATTTAGGAAAATCATCCGGACGCTCGCGCAGTACCAGATCCACCAAGGCCGGTTGATTGCACATATACGAGCGGAAAAACGGGGTGCGAAACTCGGCCATCCAGGCGCGGTACAGGCGCGCGGGTTGGGCTGACAGGATGTCCTTGCGAAACAGTTTCATGTAGCGCCACAGCGAAACTTTGTCCGGGCGCGCCGGGGGTTTTGGGGGCTGGGTCATGGCGCGGTCGAGGTATATTTGGACACGGAATGATCAATCCGGGACTTCGAGGCCCCCCGCCCGCGATACCGATCTCCTAGCGTCACCGGGCCAGCCGTGATGCGGAAATAGTCGTAATCCCTGGGGCGATCAAACGCGCATAAGTATTGGAAATGCAACCGAAAAAACCGACGCTTTAGGCGGGCCCATGTCTCGGGCGACAGGGTTTGCGTGAAGGCGGCGGAAAACACCAGCGGCCATGTTTTTCCCGGCCCAGCCACGCCCGACACGCTGACCGGATCACACAGCGCAAAGGCGCAGCCATCCCCCGGGGCCGTCACGTCGACCCAGGCAATCTCGTTGCGTTCAGACAGATAGGCAAGGTCAGCGCGCAGCCGCCACGCATCAGGCAGGAACGACACCATCGGCACCACCTGGCCCAGCGTCAACAGGTTCAGTGCGGGGCCGTCAGAAGGCATGCCAGCGCGGATCAGATCGGACAGGATCGACACTGCCAGATGCGCGCCCGAACTGTGGCCGATCACCAGAACCTCATCCACATCCGTGTCCAGCGCCGCCCGGATGGTGGCCGTGAACTCGGCCATACGCGCCTCGAGTTCGGGGGGATTGGCCCCGCGCGACGCCGCCGAATAGGCGTAATCATGCATCAGGTAATAGGCGAAGAATTTGTTATCCTTCTTGCGAAACCACATCAGAATGGGCGGCACCACGGCCAGCCCCAGAATGGCCAGCCACGGATGCAAAAACGACAGCGCCCAGCCCAGCCCCCAGGCCACCAGCAGCGCCAGGACCAGTTGCACCAGCAGAAACACCACAGGATAGAGCGCCGCAATCACCGGCCCCTTGCGCAGCCGCATCAACCGGCGCAGCGCGCCCGAGCCGATATAGGTCCAGGCAGTGCGCGCCAGTTGCAGATAGGTGGCCAGGATGCCTTGCTCCATGCTGTCGCGCACGATGTCCGACCAGACCAGCACCTCGAAATCGGCCTCGACCTGCGTGCCATCCATCTGGCCGGTGACATGCCAGCCATAGGGGCCCTTGGTGGTTTTGGGTTTCAGATCAATCTGATAGCCGCTGATTTCCGCCTGCGCTGCGCCCTCTTTGCGGTAGAGCTCGCGATAACGGCGCGGATGAATCGGATCATAGCCGGGGATGTAGAACACCCGGCGTTTACGGACCTGCTTGTTTTGCTCGACTGCACTCATGACGCCCTCTTGGGACGCAGGCTAGCGCAGGATTTGGGCTGATGTAAGGCTTAACCGAGGCTGGCCAGTGCCGGGAATTTTTCAAGCAGCCAATAGGAAAAGCTGGAAAAGCCCCCCGTCAGCATCAACAGGCCAATCGTCCACAGCAACAGGCCCATTACGCGCTCGATCTGCTCCATATGGCGCTTCATCCAGCCCATCAGCCCCGTCAGGCGCGGCAGGAAGGCCGCGACCAGCAGGAACGGAATGCCCAGGCCCGCGGCATAAACCGCCAACAGCAGCGTGCCCCGGGTGATCGAGGCCTCGGACGCGGCCAAAGACAAGATCGCGCCCAGCTGCGGCCCGATACAGGGCGTCCAGCCGAATGCAAACGCCAACCCCAGGATATAGGCGCCAAAGGCCGACCCGCCACGGTCGCCCACATCCAAGCGTGCCTCGCGATCCAGAAAACCGATGCGATAGACACCCACGAAATGCGCACCAAAGATCATCACCAGAATCCCGGCGATCGTGTTGAACCAGCTTTGATACGTCAGGAACACGCTGCCAATCGCCGAGGCCGTGAAGCCCAGGAACAGGAACACGGTCGACAGGCCCAGCACAAAAAAGAACGCCGGGGCGAGCGCGGATTTGCGGCCCCCCTCGTTGAGCTCGGACAAGGAAATCCCGCTCATATAGGCCAGATAGGGCGGCACAATCGGCAGCACACAGGGGCTGAGGAACGACACAACGCCAGCAAACAAGGCAATCGCCATTGCTGGCAACAGCGTCACATCCATCAAAGAGGGGATTTCGATTCCAAACATGGGGTCTGCTTAGCCGAGAATTCTGGGCGGGTCACCTGACGGTTTGTCACAAGCCCGTGCTGGATCATTTCAGCCCGCGCCGAAAAGGAAAACGCCGCCCTAGTCCGAGCGGCGTTTCCTGTTTCAAATCAACGACCTGCATTCCACCAGCCGCGCCGCTTTGGCTTGGGCGGCTCGGCGGGGGCAGGTTCAGCCACCGGCTCTGGCGCGGCTTCGGCAGTGACCAGTTCAGGCTCTGGTTCGGGCACGGCGTCAGCTTGTTCAGCGACCGCCTCCTCGGCGACAGGCTCGGGCTCGGGCTCGGGCTCGCTCTGCTCAACAACCGGCTCGGCCTCGACAACTGGCTCGGGTTCGGCTTCAGCGACGGGCTCGGTTGGCTCCTCGGCCTCTGGGGCGTCCTCGGTGGCCTCAGTCGTTGCCTCGGGTTCGGCGCTGGCCTCTTCGGCTTCGGGCGCTTGTTCAGGCGCGTCCTCAGCGGGCGCATCAGCCGGAGCTTGCGCCTCTGCGGGCTCAGCCTCGGCGGTTTCGCCTTCGGCCGCAACGGTCTCTTCGGTCTTGTCTTTCGAGCGCGAGCGACGGCGGCGGCGACGTCTCTTGGGCTTTTCCTCCTCGGTCGGCTCTTCACCGTCCGGGGTAGCCTCGGCACTCTCGGTGGTTTCTTCGGAAACGGCCTCGGGCGCCTCGTCCGCGCTTGCCTGGGTGTCACCGTTTTCTGCTGTATCGCCATACGAGCTGCGCGACCGACGACGGCGACGACGACGGCGCTTCTTGGGCTTCGCCTCGTCTTCGGTTTCGGGCGTGGTGGCCTCGGCCTCTTCGGCCTGCGCATCTTCGTCGATTTCCTCCATCAAGGTGCTATCGACCGACACGACAGGCTCTTCGCGCACCACGATGTTGCGCGAGGCGGTTTTGAATTTCTCCATCGAGAAATCGGGGCTGACCAGCATCGGGTCCCCCTCGATGCGCACGGACAAGCCATAGCGCGCCTCGATCTGGGCGACGTGTTCGCGTTTCTGGTTCATGATGAAGTTGGCAATGCCAACCGGGCATTTCACCAGCACTTCGCGGGTGCGGCGGCGTGTGCCTTCCTCTTCGATCTGGCGCAGGATCGACAGGGCCAGGTTGTCGTCGGACCGGATCAGCCCGGTGCCGTGGCAGGCTGGGCACGGCTGCGTTGTGGCCTCGATCATGCCCGGGCGCAGACGCTGACGGCTCATCTCCATCAGGCCGAACCCGCTGATGCGGCCCACCTGGATGCGGGCACGATCCGATTTCAGCTTGTCCTTCATCCGCTTTTCGACGGCGCTGTTGTTCTTGCGCTCGTCCATGTCGATAAAGTCGATCACGATCAGACCGGCAAGGTCACGCAGACGCAGCTGGCGCGCCACCTCTTCGGCGGCCTCCAGGTTGGTTTTCAGCGCGGTTTCTTCGATCGAGCCTTCCTTGGTGGCTCGGCCCGAGTTCACGTCGATCGCCACCAGCGCTTCGGTCACGCCGATCACGATATAGCCGCCCGATTTCAGCTGCACCGTCGGGTTGAACATCGAGCTCAGGTAGCTTTCCACCTGATAGCGCGCGAACAGCGGCATCGCCTCTTGGTAATGCTTCACGTTCTTGGCGTGGGACGGCATGATCATTTTCATGAAGTCCTTGGCGATGCGATAGCCGCGTTCGCCTTCGACATGCACCTCATCGATATCGCGGTTATACAGGTCGCGGATCGAGCGTTTGATCAGGTCGCCTTCTTCATAGATCTTGGCGGGCGCGATGGATTTCAGCGTCAGCTCGCGAATCTGTTCCCACATGCGCTGCAGATATTCGTAATCGCGTTTGATCTCGGACTTGGTGCGTTTGGCGCCCGCGGTCCGGATGATCAGACCGGCGCCCGAGGGCACGTCAATCTCGTTCGCGATCTCTTTGAGCTTCTTGCGGTCGGCGGCGTTGGTGATTTTGCGGCTGATGCCACCACCACGGGCGGTGTTGGGCATCAGAACGCAATAGCGCCCGGCCAGCGACAGATAGGTGGTCAGGGCCGCGCCTTTGTTGCCGCGCTCTTCTTTGACGACTTGCACCAGCAGGATCTGGCGAACTTTGATGACTTCCTGGATCTTATAGCGACGCGGGCGGGGTTTGCGGCGCGGACGGATTTCCTCGGAATCGTCCTGTTCGGCCACGTCCTCGATATCGGCGTCCTTGTCGACGGGTTGCGACGGGGCATCCTCATCGTCGGCATCCTCGGTCGTCTCTTCACTCGCGTCTGCTGCGGCATCTTCGCTGTCAGCCTTGGCTTCTTGCACGTCGGTCTCGGCAGGCGCGGGATCGCTTTCGTCCGAGGCGTCGGCAGGGGTGTCCTCAGCGGTGGCTTCTGCCGGTTCTTCAGTTGCCTCTTCAGAGTCCGCTTTCACCTCTTGAGCAGGCGTTTCTTCTGCCACGGCGTCGGCCGTTTCTTCCGCTGCTTCGGGCGCCTCTTCAGATGCGGCCTTTTCAGTGGGTTCTTCGGTGGGCTCTTCCACGGGCGTTTCGGCCACGCGCTCCATCGGGGACACACCCTCGTCCGCAGGCACATCACCATCGGTGCCTTCGACGGGCAAAGTGTCGTTTTCACCCTCGCCCAGGTCAATGGTCTCCATCCCTGCGATTTCGGTTGCGGGGGTTTCGGCCGTTTCTTCGGGGGCTTCTTCGGCCACCTCGCGGGTGGCAACTACGTCATTGCTATTGCTGGAAGCTGCCTTGGACCGCGACCGGCGGCGACGCCTGGGTTTGCGCTCTTCTTCCTCGTCCTCGGCTTTCTGAGCCTCGGCATAGGCGCGCTCTTCTTCCATCAGGGCTTCGCGGTCGGCGACCGGAATTTGGTAGTAGTCGGGATGAATCTCCGAAAACGCCAGGAACCCATGACGGTTTCCGCCATAGTCCACGAAGGCCGCCTGAAGCGACGGTTCAACGCGCGTAACTTTTGCTAGATAGATGTTGCCAGCAAGCTGACGTTTGTTTTCGGATTCAAAATCAAATTCCTCGACCTTGTTTCCGTCCACCACCACGACGCGGGTTTCCTCCGCGTGGGTGGCGTCGATGAGCATTTTCTTTGCCATGTTATCCGTTTGCACTGCGGCAAAGCCCCCTCTCCCGGTGGGCGGGGGCGGTGCGGCAGGTGTCTGTCAGGGGCGAGTGCGGACGCACGGCAGGGTTGGCCGGTTTCGGCCCCTGCTCTCACTCTTAGGTGTCTCGCGCGCCTCATCGCGTTTCTTCTCCGACGGTTTCGCGCGATTTGCGCGATCCGCCCATTTGTTGCCCAGCTGTCCTGTGTCAGGTCGCGGGCGATTATCATGCCTAAGTCTAGGCCAATCGGTCTGCATGAACGGGCCGGTTAGGTGGGGCCGGTGTCAGTCGGCCATCCGGTCATGCAGCGAAACTCATTGCGGCGGGCACAGTTATGCCAAGCGCCGTTCTGTCAACATAAGGGGTGCTGGGGATAAATGACAATATGCAAAATACCTTTGTGAACTGTTCGCAGACGAATATCATTGAATTCCCCTTTCGCGGGAACTTCATCCTGACGTTGCGCGCCTGTCACCGAGGCGTTGCGCGGGCGTCACATCGGGTGGGCACTGCTGGTGCATTCTGAAGTCCAACAGGAGTGTCCAACATGAAAACCCTGAGCCTGAGCGTTCTGGCCCTGACCGCCATGACCGCCCCTGCCCTTGCCGACCGGATCGAGCTGGGCCCCCGCCCCGCCTATCTGATTGACGCGATGCCCGACAGCGCGCTGAAAACCAAACTGGCCGCCTGCGCCGACATGGAGCCGATCCGCAGCGACTTCTCGATCGGTCACCGTGGCGCCGCGATGATGTTCCCCGAACACACCGTCGAAAGCTACACCGCCGCGGCCCGCATGGGGGCTGGCATCCTGGAATGCGACGTGACCTTTACCAAGGATCACGAACTGGTCTGCCGCCACGCCCAGAACGACCTGCACACCACCACCAATATCCTGGCCTCCGATCTGGCCGAGACCTGCGTGCAGCCCTTCACTGTCGCCGATGGCAAAGCCTCGGCCGAATGCCGCACCTCCGAGCTGACCCTGGCCCAGTTCAAAACCCTGAACGGCAAAATGGACGCCGCTAACAAAGCCGCGACCGATGTTGCGGGCTACATGGACGGCACCGCGGGCTGGCGCACCGATCTGTATGCCACCACCGGCACCGTGATGACCCATGCCGAGTCGATCGCTCTGTTCAAGGATCTGGGCACCAAGTTCACGCCCGAGCTGAAGACCCCCTCGGTTCAGATGCCGCATGACGGTTTCTCAATGGACGACTACGCCCAGAAGATGATCGACGAATACAAAGCCGCCGGCATCGACCCCAAGAACGTCTGGGCGCAAAGCTTTGATCTGGACGTGGTGAAATACTGGATCCAGGCCGAGCCCGAATTTGGCGCACAGGCCGTGTACCTGATGGATTACTACAATATCGACGGCTATTCCGCGATGGACCCGGCCACCTGGCCCAACACCATGACCGAGCTGAAAGCCATGGGCATCAACTACATCGCCCCGCCGATGTGGATGCTTGTGAGCACCGAAAACGGCCAGATCGTGCCCTCGACCCTGGCGATCAAAGCCAAAGAGGCCGATCTGGAGATCATCACCTGGACCCTGGAACGCTCGGGCCCGCTGGCGAATGGCGGCGGCTGGTACTTCCAGTCGATCAAGGACGTGACCAACAACGATGGCGTCTATTTCGAGCTGCTAGACGCCCTGGCCCAAAAGGTCGGCATCGCCGGCATGTTCTCGGACTGGCCCGCCACCACCACCTACTACGCGTCTTGCATGGCCCAACAGGCCAACTAAGCGTTACTGGTCTTTAGGAAACACCCTCGCTGAAACCAGCGGGGGTGTGTTTTTTTGGGGGAACGTCGGTTCAGCGGGACGAAGCGAGCTTTCGCTGCGACTGCGCGAATGTCGGCTTCAGTCGTCGCTGCCGGGAAGGCCTCCAATCTTCCTTGCCAAAACCTCGCCATGTTTGAACACCTCTATTGTTGGCCGCTTAGGAAGCACGCGATCAACAGGAGGGATATCATCCAAAACTTTGAAGCGGACCCACTGGCACAGCCTCCATATCGCGAGGTGCCCGCCATAGTGCTCCCACCGCATAGGCTGTCCATCGAGGTCTGACGTTGCCAATTTGATTACATCTTTCACTTCAAAGACGCGGTTTTTGCAATCATTGTCGATGGACCAAGTTGGCACTAGCATATGGTGCGAGAACGCATTTCTTGTCAGCCGGGCGATTTGATAAGCGGCTGCTATCTCTGAATTTTCATGGTTTCTCGCGTTGGGAACATGTTCAGCGAATGCTTGTCGCATTGCTGACGACATCACGAACGTCGCAACGAACGCAAGTGTTGGAGCAGCATAATCAACTTGATCTTGCCGTAGACCAAACTCTTCCCAAGTTGAAGTGTGTTTTCCATATGATTGTGAAATGGGCGCGTCGAGCGGCAGAGTTTCAAGATCTGCATGAACTCGAACGGTACAAGCGAGACGAAATTGCTGCTCTGCGAGTTTCAACAGGTTGGTATGTTGTTCTTTGGATAGAGTCATACACTCATTGTCGCACGTTTCAAAGCGGAAGAAAAAGCCGCCGCTCGTGTTTTGCGCAGCACCCGTTTCTTTGGGCTCAAACCAGACATTCGAACTTCTGTGGCACCACTGATCGCACATGTTCAGCGGTGCCGCATGTCAGCATGGTCCAAAAGGACCTCTATCCCAGGTAATCCGCGCGTTGCAGGCCGTATTTGGCCATTTTCTCGTTCAGGGTTCGACGCGGCAGGCAGAGTTCCTCCATCACGCTGGCGATCGAGCCCTTGTGGCGGCGCATCGTGTTGTCGATCAGCATCCTCTCGAACGCTTCTACGTATTCCTTCAGCGGTTTGCCCTCGGTGGTCATGACGGGCTGCATTTCGTCGTGATCGGCCATCAGAAGCGAGGTGATCGTCCCGCTGCCCCGGCGCGATTGCAGTACGGCGCGTTCGGCGATGTTGATCAGCTGGCGCACATTGCCGGGCCACGGGGCCTGCAACAGCTGCGCGGCCTCTTGGGCGCTGACCTTGGGGGCGTCACAGCCGTATTCCTCGGAAAATTGCTCGGACAGGCGGGTGAACAGCGTCAGGATATCCTCGCCGCGCTGGCGCAGCGGTGGCAGGGTGATGCGCAGCGCGGCCAGGCGGTAGAACAGATCGGGGCGCAGGGCGTCCTCGCAGGTGCGGTCCTGTTCCTGCATGTTGCAGATGGCCACGATGCGGGTTTCGGGCGGGGTGCCCTGATCGTTGATCACGCTTAGCAGACGGGCCTGCAGGCTGTCAGACAGGGCCTCGACGTCCTCCAGAACCAGAGTACCGCCGCGCGCCTCTTCGATGGCGGGCAGCTGGCTGTCCTCGGGCAGCATGGGGCCAAAGAGGCGTTTGGCCAGCGCGTCCTCGTCCCAGGCGGAACAAGACAGAAGCACGAATTTCTTACCGGCCCGCGCGCCGACAGCGTGCAGCGCATGGGCGACCAGCGTTTTGCCGGTGCCGGTTTCGCCGTCGATCAGAACATGGCCATCGGCCTGGCCCAGATCCAGAATGTCCTCTTTCAGGCGCTCCATCACCGGCGAGGCGCCGATCAGCTTGGACATCAACTGCCCACCATCGGACAGCTCTTTGCGCAGGGCGCGGTTATCCAGCGTCAGGCGGCGCGCGTTTGTGGCCTTCTTGGCCAGTTCGGTCATGCGATCGGGGTTAAAGGGCTTTTCAAGGAAGTCATAGGCGCCCACACGCATCGCCTCGACCGCCATGGGCACATCGCCGTGGCCGGTGATCATGATGACGGGCAGCGCGCTGTCAGCGCCCATGAGTTTTTTCAGGAATTGCATCCCGTCCATGCCGGGCATCTTGATGTCGGAAATCACGATGCCGGGGTATTCGGGGCCCAGAGCCTTCAGCGCGTCCTCGGCGCTGGCAAAGGTTTCGGTGTCATAGCCCGACAGGGCCAGCCATTGGCTGATGGACTGACGCATGTCCTGCTCGTCATCCACAATCGCGATCTTCATCACTTTCGACATAGGGGGGTTACTCCGCCGCTTCTATTTCTGTGTCACTGGTTAAAATAGGCAATTGCATCTCGAATACAGCCCCCCCACCCTCGGCGTTACGAGCGGTTAACCGCCCACCCAGGTCGCTGACGATCCCCGAGGAGATGGCCAGACCCAGCCCCACGCCCTCGCCCGGTTTCTTGGTGGTGTAGAAGGGCTCGAACAGCTCATCCAGGTCATCAATCCCGTGGCCATTGTCGCGCACGGTCAGGGTTGCGGTTTCGCCAGCGGCCAGGATGATGTCGATCTCGGGCTGGTCCACCGATTGCGTCGCATCCAGCGCATTGCGCAGCAGGTTGATCATCACCTGTTCCACCCGCACGCGGTCCGCCATTACCTTTACCGGGCTTTCAGGAACGGCCCGACTGATGCGCACATGCCTGTTTTTCAACTGCGGTTCCATCATCGACAGGGCCGAGGACAGCGCGTCGCCCATGTTGACCTCCTGGAACTGATCGCCGCCTTTGCGGGCATAGCTTTTCAGCTGCCGAGTGATCGAGCCCATGCGTCCGATCAGATCATCAATACGTTGGAAACTGCTCAGCGCCTCTTCGGGACGGTTGCGCGACAGCAGCAGCTTGGCCCCCGCCAGATAGGTTTTCATCGCCGCCAAGGGCTGGTTCAATTCATGGCTGACAGCGGCCGACATCTCGCCCAAGGCCGCCAGTTTCTGGCTTTGCGCAAGGGTCTGTTCGGCGACGGCCAGGGTTTCCTGCACCCGCTCGCGCTCGGCGATTTCCCGCCGCAGCCGCGCGTTCAATGCGCGAAGTTCTGCCGACTCGCGCTGAAACAGGGCCATTCGCAGCGCCGTTTTGCGCGACAGGAAATAGAAGGCCAGCGCTAGCAGGATGGCGAATCCCATGATCTCAAGCGCCAGGAACCCGTTCACCTTTTCCCGGACGCTATCGTATGTTGTGAAGCTGGTGATGCGCCAGCCGCGGAACGGGATACGGCTGTCCATGCGCATCACGGCCTCGCCCTGCACATAGGCATCTGCGGGGATCGCCGTCCAATCAGCGGTGGCCTGAATGGCGCGCTGGATCGCGCTTTCGGGGGGATCAACGCGCAGCGCCTCGCCCTCGGACAGACCACGCCAGCGGGGTTCCGAGGCCAGGATGATTGTGCCGGTGCTGTCGCTAACCATCACCGCATCTGAAATACCGGCCCAGGCGCGCTCGAATTTTTGCAAATCCACCTCGACCAGGATCACACCGGCCACTTCTGACTGACTGTCGATCCGGCGCGAATAGGTAAAGCTGTAGCCGCCACTTTCGCGTCTGAGCACGGTAAACACCGTATCCGCGGCCCGAACGGCGTTCAGAAAATACGCATCCTGCCGATGTTGCGAGCCCAGACGATTGCGATCCGTCGCCGCCACCGCGCGCCCATCCTTGTCCAGCAACATCAGGCTGGCGGCGCCAATCTCGTCAACGAAGGAAATCAGCCGCTGCGTGGATTGCGAATAGTCGCCTGAGTTCAGCGCCCCGATCAAAGCCGCATCCCGCGCCAGCAGCTGAGGCACGATGGCATTGCGGCGCAGCTCGGACAGCAGGTTGCCGCCATAAAGCGCCAGGCGCAGCTCGGCCCGGTTGCGGGTGTTCTGGGTGAAACGATCCGTCAGCAGATTGTTGGTGACGACCACGGTGACCACGGCCAGAACTGTCAGCACCAGCAACGCCATACGCACCCGCCAGGACATCGGGCCGGTGCGTTCAGGCAAGTTTTGGGTCTCGTCGGTGGCAGCCATGCCCCAAGTTACGATGGGGCGCTGGCAGCCTCAAGTCACGCGGTGACAAGCTGATCCATCAACGCGCGGAACATTGCCACCCCATCGGTGCCACCGTGGCGCGCATCCGCTGCCCTTTCAGGGTGAGGCATCATGCCCAGCACACGCCGGTTCTTGGAAATCACGCCCGCGATATCCGCGACCGAGCCATTGGGGTTGTCGGTATAGGTAAAGGCGATGCGGCCCTCGTCGCGCAGCTGGGCCAGCTTTTCGTCGGTGACGAAATAGTTGCCATCGTGGTGCGCGATCGGGATGTTGATCACCTGCCCCGCCTCATAGCCCGAGGTAAACGCGGTGTCGGCGTTTTCCACCTTCAGACCCACGGTCTTGCAGATGTATTTCAGGTTGGCGTTGCGGCGCAGGGCACCGGGCAGGATGCCGGTCTCGGTCAGAACCTGAAAGCCGTTGCAGATGCCGATAGCATAGCCGCCGCGCTCGGTATGGGCGATCAGCGACTTGCAGATGGGCGAGTTCGCCGCGATGGCGCCGCAGCGCAGATAATCGCCGAAGGAAAACCCGCCGGGCACGCCGACAATGTCGATATCGCCGGGCAATTCGGTGTCCTTGTGCCAGACCATGCTGACCTCGGCGCCGGCCTGTTCAAAGGCAACGGCCAGGTCACGGTCGCAGTTGGACCCGGGGAATACGATGACGGCAGCTTTCATGGCGCGGGCTCCTGTCCGGATCAGTTCAGTTCGATCGAGTAGCTTTCGATGACGGTGTTCGCCAGCAGCTTCTCGCACATGTCTTTGACGGTGGCTTCGGTGGTGCCCTCGGCCAGGTCCAGTTCGATCACCTTGCCCTGGCGGACGCCTTCGACGCCGTCAAAGCCCAGCTGGCCCAACGCGTGGCGCACGGCCTCGCCCTGCGGGTCCAGAACGCCGTTCTTCAGCATGACATGAACTCGAGCTTTCATCAGTCTTTCCTTATCTCGCGCTTTGATCAGTTGATCAGGGTCGGTTTGATGGGGGTTGCGCCCTTGGGCAGTACGCCCAGGCGGCGGGCCACTTCGGTATAGGCGTCGGTCAGGCTGCCCAGATCGCGGCGGAACACGTCTTTGTCCAGCTTGTCACCGGTCTCCAGATCCCACAGGCGGCAGCTGTCGGGGCTGATTTCGTCGGCCACGACCAGACGCTGGAAATCGCCTTCGTAGACGCGGCCAATCTCGATTTTGAAGTCGATCAGCTTGATGCCAACGCCATACATGACGCCCGACAGGAAATCATTCACGCGTAGCGCCAGGCTGAGGATATCGTCCATGTCCTGCTGGCTGGCCCAGCCAAAGGCGGCGATATGTTCCTCGGTGACCAGCGGGTCGCCCAGTTTATCGTCCTTATAGCAATATTCCACGATCGGGCGCGGCAGTTGCGTGCCCTCTTCGATGCCCAGACGTTTGGACATGGACCCGGCCGCATAGTTGCGCACGATGACTTCCAGCGGGATGATCTCGCAGCTGCGCACCAGCTGTTCGCGCATATTCAGACGCTTCAGGAAATGCGTCGGCACACCCACATTGGCCAGACCCAGCATGAAATACTCGGACAAGAAGTTGTTCAGAACGCCCTTACCCTCGATGATGTCCTTCTTCTCGGCATTGAACGCAGTGGCGTCATCCTTGAAATACTGGACAATGGTCCCGGGCTCGGGGCCTTCATACAGAGTCTTCGCTTTGCCTTCGTAGATTTTCTTGCGCCGTGCCATGGCCACTCCGTCGCTGTCGCCGGGATGAGTCCCGGTGTTTTGCGCCCTCTTAGTCTATGGGACGCCCTGTCGCAAGAGAGCGCGCGCCGAATGCCCCTTTCTGGCCCGCTTGCCCCTTGCGCCGCGCGCGGCATACGGGCATATCAGTTCTAACACCAACGTCAGCCGAGGACACTGGAATGACCACCTTTGACGATCGCGAACACGCATTCGAAGCCAAATTTGCCCACGATGAAGAAATGCAATTCAAAGCCGACGCCCGCGCCAACAAGCTGCTGGGCCTGTGGGCCGCAGAGCTGCTGGGCAAATCGGGTGACGAGGCCGAGGACTATGCCAAATCGGTGATCCTGGCCGATTTTGAAGAAGCCGGCCACGAAGACGTCGTGCGCAAGGTTGCGGGTGATCTGGAAGGCAAGGCCGACGCCGACGCCATCCGCGCCAAACGTGCCGAGCTGCTGGCCGTCGCCAAAGACGAGATCATGAAAGAAGTCTAAGCTTCTCTGATTTCAACAGGTTACGGGAAACGCGGTCTTTTGGGGCCGCGTTTTTCTTTGAACCGCGCCTCTTGAAATCTATCGCCCTGCTCACAACGTTCTTGAGCAATATGAATTTGCGCTTTGCCCGCAAACGTGACAGGAAGCGGCAAAATCCGCCCACCCTGAGGATCCGAAAATGACCAATGCTCTTTCGAAACTGCTGGAAACCCGCGACTGGCTGATGGCCGATGGCGCGACGGGCACGAACCTGTTCAACATGGGGCTCAGCTCGGGCGATGCCCCTGAACTCTGGAACGAAGAGCACCCCGACCGGATCAAGAAACTGTATTCGGGCGCTGTGGATGCGGGCTCGGATTTGTTCCTGACCAACTCGTTTGGCGGCAATGCGTCCCGTCTGAAGCTGCACAACGCCGAAAAACGGGCGCGCGAATTGTCGCGGATCAGCGCCGAGATCGGTCGCGAGGTCGCCGATGCCTCGGGTCGGACCGTGATCGTGGCCGGATCTGTTGGCCCCACCGGTGAAATTTTCGCCCCTATGGGCCCGATGACCCACGAATCCGCTGTCGAGATTTTCCACGAACAGGCCGAGGGCCTGAAAGAAGGCGGCGCCGACGTTCTGTGGCTGGAAACCATCTCGGCCCCCGAGGAATACAAAGCCGCCGCCGAGGCCTTTGCCCTGGCCGACATGCCTTGGTGTGGCACCATGAGCTTTGACACCGCCGGGCGCACCATGATGGGTGTGACCAGCGCCGCGATGGTGGATATCGTTGAAAAACTGCCCAACCCGCCGCTGGCATTTGGCGCGAACTGCGGGGTTGGCGCCTCGGATCTGCTGCGCACTGTGCTGGGCTTTGCCGCCCACGGCACCGAACGTCCTATCATCGCCAAGGGCAACGCGGGCATTCCGAAATACCACGATGGCCACATCCACTATGACGGCACGCCCGAGCTGATGGCCGAATACGCCGTTCTGGCCCGGGATGCTGGTGCGACGATCATCGGCGGCTGCTGTGGTACCATGCCCGAGCACCTGTCGGCCATGCGCGCCGCGCTGGAAACCCGCGAGCGTGGCCCGCGCCCCTCGCTGGATCAAATCGCTGAAACTCTGGGCGGGTTTTCCTCGGCCTCGGATGGCACCGGCGATCAGGCCGAAGCCCCCGCTGGCGGGCGCCGTGGATCGCGCCGTCGCCGGGGTTGATCCGCAGCGGATCAACGCTAAGCCCTTAAAGAATTAGAAAAACTGACGCAGATCAGGGCGGCCCGTCCGCCCTGGTTCTATCCTCCCTACTGCGCGAACACATGTCATTTGACCGCACGATCAGGAGGAGACGTCATGACACAAAACGCCGATTTCCAAACCCGCTGGTCCAGCATGTCCGACGAAAAACGCCAGGACATCCTAGAGGCCGTGCGCGCCTCGGGGAAATTGCCTGCGGACCGGCTGGGCGATTTTCCCCACCTGCCCGAGTTGCGCGACATGATGGATTGTCTGTGTAAATGCGAAGAGGCCTATGACGAGGCCGTCGAAAAATGCAAAGACAGCCCCGATCCGGCCACTTGCAAGGCGGCGGCGCGATCCAAACTGACCAAGTGCTGCTCGAACTGCTAAGCCTTTCTAAAATAATGACATCTGGTCGCCGCACTTGGGTGGCGGCCGGAACAGATCGCAGCGCAGATCGGGTTGTTTCAGATCCAGACCCAAGCGGCGCGCGGCGATTTTGAACCGCGCGGCAATCATTTCGGCGTAGGGCCCCGCCCCGCGCATCCGGCGCCCCCATTGCGCGTCATAGTCCTGCCCCCCATGCATATCGCGCACCCGCGCCATGATCCGGTCCGCTCGCTGCGGGAAATGTGCGTGCAGCCATTCCTGAAACAACGGCGACACTTCCAGCGGCAGGCGCAGCATGATCCAGCTGGCGGCATCCGCACCGGCCTCTTTGCCCGCCTCCAGCAGCGCCTCGATTTCATGGTCGTTCAGCATCGGCACAATGGGCGAGGTCATCACCCGCACCGGCACCCCTGCCCCGGTCAGCGCCCGCATTGTCGCCAGCCGACGTTTGGGGGACGGGACCCGGGGCTCCATCTTGCGCGCCAACCCGGCCTGCAACGTGGTTAACGAGATCCCAACCCGCACCAGCCCCTGCGCCGCCATCGGGGCCAGAATATCCAGGTCACGCTCGATCAATGTGCCTTTGGTGACAATCGCCACCGGGTGATTGAACGCCTGCAACACCTTCAAACACGCGCGCATCACCCCGTGGTCCCGCTCGATCGGCTGATAGGGGTCCGTGTTGGTGCCAATCGCGATTGGCGCGACTGAATACGACCGTTTGCGCAGCTCGCGATCCAACACCACAGGGGCCTCGGGGCGGGCCACCAGTTGCGTTTCGAAATCCAGCCCCGGCGACAAGCCCAAATAGGCATGGGTGGGCCGGGCGAAACAATAGATACAGCCATGTTCGCACCCGCGATACGGATTTAGCGTCCGATCAAACGGCAAATCGGGCGAGCGGACATAGTTGATCACACTGCGCGGACGTTCCCTGCGCACCTCGGTCCGAAAGACAGGCAGCTCTTCCGGCAGATCCCAGCCATCATGTGCCCGCACCCGCGCATGCCCCTCAAACCGGCCGGTCCGATTGCTGACAGCGCCCCGCGCGCGCCGGCGCTGCGCCTCGACCTCATCCTGTTCATCCCAGTTCATCCGCAAATTATGAACAAAACAAGAACATTTGCAATTCACATCACAATGATGGTGAAGATTTTTCAATCCACCTTTCTGACTTTCCCGTATATACGTCGGAACCAGAACACGGCCTGTCGCAATCTGCGCAGTCAACGCGCGCGAAACGGCTGATTTCTAGAGTTAGAATAAGATCATGGCGGCCCGCCGCCCTCATCAAGGAATTGCGCAATGTCAGAAGATCAAGACGACCTCATCCTGGCTGACCTGAACGACGAAGAGCTGGTCGAACAAATGTTCGACGACCTCTATGATGGCATGAAGGAAGAAATCGAAGAAGGCGTCGACATCCTGCTGGAGCGCGGATGGGAACCCTACCGCATTCTGACCGAGGCCCTGGTCGGCGGCATGACCATCGTGGGCAATGATTTCCGCGATGGCATCCTGTTCGTCCCCGAAGTTCTGCTGGCCGCTCAGGCGATGAAGGGCGGCATGGCCATCCTGAAACCTCTGCTGGCCGAAACCGGCGCGCCGCGCATGGGCAAGATGGTCATCGGCACCGTCAAAGGCGACATCCACGATATCGGTAAGAACCTTGTCTCGATGATGATGGAAGGCGCAGGTTTCGAAGTGGTCGATCTGGGTATCAATACCGACGCCGATGAATACCTGACCGCACTGGAAACCGAAGGCGCTGATATCCTTGGCATGTCCGCCCTGCTGACCACCACCATGCCCTATATGAAGACGGTGATCGACGCATTGGCCGAAAAGGGCAAGCGCGGCGACTATATCGTGCTGGTGGGTGGCGCCCCGCTGAACGAGGAATTCGGCAAAGCCATCGGAGCCGATGCCTATTGCGGCGACGCGGCGGTGGCCGTGGAAACCGCCAAGGATTTCATCGCGCGCAAGCACAACCAGCTTAGCGCCTGATCCAACCGAGACCGGGCCCGCCCCCAACGCGGGCCCTCCTCCATCATGCAAAGCCCCGATGATCAAAGCCTGACCGAAACCGGCCTGCCGCCCACCAAAACGTCAGGCCAGGTGATGATTATCGCCTGCGGGGCACTGGCGCATGAAATTCTGGCGCTGATCCGCCTGAACGCCTGGTCCCATATGGACCTGACCTGCCTGCCCGCTATCCTGCACAATTACCCCGATCGCATCCCTGGGGCCGTCGAACAGGCCATCCTCAAGCACCGGGGCTCGCACGACCACCTGTTTGTCGCCTACGCCGATTGCGGCACCGGAGGCGCGCTGCAACAGATCTGTGACCGGCACAATGTCCCCATGATCCGCGGCCCGCACTGCTATGCGTTTTTCGAAGGTGTTGATCAGTTCGCCAGCCATGAAGACGAAATCACAGCCTTCTACCTCACTGATTTTCTGACCCGCCAATTTGACGCCTTCGTGTGGAAACCCCTGGGATTGGACCGACATCCCGACTTGCTAGAGATGTATTTCGGCCACTACACCAAGCTGGTCTTCCAGGCTCAAACCGAAGACCCGGCCCTGACCGCCAAAGCGCAACACTGCGCCCTCCGCCTGGGCCTCGACTTCGAACGCCGTTTCACCGGCTATGGCGAGCTCGCAACAGCCCTAAAACAAAACTCATAACTTCTTCTTTTTGGCAATATCCTGGGGGAATGCGCCGCAGGCGCAGGGGGCAAAGCCCCAATCCGCTTCGGCGCAGGCCGAAGCTCCCCATGCGTGGCGCAGCCACTCCGCTGGATCACGCCGCGGCGGCGACCTGACCAATCCGCTCGATCATCGCCCGCAAACCGTTCGAGCGTTGCGCCGACAAATGATCATTCAGCCCCAGCCGCGCCAGTTCGCCATGGGCATCCACGGCGGCGACATCGGCCACAGGCAGCCCGTTGAACAGGCTGCGCAGCACCGCGATCAACCCCCGCACGATCAACGCATCGCTGTCCCCGTCAAAGGAAAACACCCCGCCTTCGATCTTGGGATGCAACCAGACCTGGCTGGCGCAGCCATCCACCTTGGTGGCGGGCACTTTCAGCGCGTCGTCCAGCGGCTCCATCGCCTTGCCTTGTTCGATCACATAGCGGTACCGGTCTTCCCAGTCCTCCAGGAATTCGAAATCTTCGACAATCTCTTCAAATGCTTCGGTGGCCATTTTCATGTCTCTCCGGCGGCGGCTATTGGCGTGTCCATGGCCTAGCGCCCCCATGCCCGAAGGTCCAGCCCCGCCTTGCGTCTTTTCAAGCCCCGCCGGATAGGGTAACCCGTTTGAGAAAGCGACAAAGGCGAATGTGATGCGCAAATCTCTTCTGACCCTGACCGTGGCCGCTCTGATTTTGGCTGGCTGTGGCAATTCCCGTCTGAACCCAATGAACTGGTTCGGACGTGCGCAACCGGCCCCGGTGGTCGCCACCACAGAGACCAACCCCTTGATCCCTCTGGGCCGAAATGGGCGTCCGCTCAAGAAAGAGGCCCCCTATGCCGGCGCCTTGATTGCGCAGGTCACTGAGGTGCGGGTTGAACGTATCCCCGGCGGAGCGATCGTGCGCGCCACCGGCATTGGTCATTTCCAGCAAAGCTTTGATGTGCAGCTGACCTCGCCCACCGACAAACAGGCGGTGAATGGCGTGCAGACCTTCCAATTCCGCGCCTATGTGCCCCCTGCGGGCAAGCGCGTGACCGGGACGAGCAGCAGCCGTCAGATTTCTGCGGCGGTCTATCTGACAGACAATGAACTGGCAGGCGTGCGCAAAATCCGGGTCGAGGCCGCATCTAACGCCTTGGAATCGCGCCGCTAATCCTGCGGCGCGTCTCTTTTACAATTCGACGATCTTGACAGTCTTGCCCTTGGCGGCCAGCGCGATCTGACCTTCGCACAGGCGCAGGGCGTCCTCTCCGAACACCTCGCGGCGCCAACCGCTGAGCGCGGGCACATCCCGTTGACCCGCCGCAATCGCATCCAGATCCGAGGCCGGCGCGATCAGTTTCGAGGCCACGCCCGCCTGTTCGGTCTTGGCCTTCAGCAGCACGCGCAGCAAATCGGCCAGCGCCGGGTTCACCTGCAACTTGTCGCGGCTGTTATCCGCCTTGGGATAGGTCGCCGGATCGCAGTCCATCCCCGCCTTCACGGCCTTCAGAATTCCGTCTGCGATGTCGCCTTTGCGCGCCTCGCGCAGCAACAGGCGCGAACGGCCCAGATCGTTGGGCGTGGCCGGTTTGGTCGAGGCCAGTTCGACCAAGGCATCATCCTTGAACACCCGATTGCGCGGTACATTGCGCGACTGGGCATAGCCTTCGCGGAACTTCGCCAATTCGCGCACAATGGCCAGAAATTTACCGCTGGTGGTGCGGGTTTTCACGCGCTTCCAGGCGTTTTCAGGGTCAACGATATAGGTGCTTTTGTTGGTCAGAACCTGAAGCTCTTCCTGCACCCATTTCGCGCGTTTGTTCTTTTGCAGCTGCGCAGCCAGGAATTCGTAGATCTGGCGCAGGTGGGTCACATCCGCCAGCGCATAAGTTTTCTGATTGTCCGTCAGCGGACGGCGCGACCAATCGGTAAAGCGGTGCGATTTGTCCAGGCTGCCCTTGGCGATCTTGCGCACCAGGGTTTCATAGCCCACCTGCTCACCAAAGCCGCAGACCATGGCGGCGACCTGCGTGTCAAACAGCGGATCGGGGAAGACACCCGCGTCGATGAAAAAGATCTCGAGGTCCTGGCGCGCGGCGTGGAACACCTTGACCACCGAGGTATCGCGGAACAGATCGTACAGCGGTTCCAGTGACATGTCCTTGGCCAGCGGATCGACCAGAACGGCGTTGTCATCGGTGGTGCCCGGCATGGCCATCTGAATCAGGCACAGCTTGGAATAATACGTCCGCTCGCGCAGGAATTCAGTGTCCAGGGTGACGTAATCATGGGTGCGGGCTTGGGCGCAAAAATCGGCCAGCTCTTGCGTGGTCGTCAGTGTTTTCATGCGGGCGGGTATCGTCTCTGCCTAAGTGCGGATGTATGCGGTTTTCTGCGTATACGCCAAAGCCCCGGCAATGGAAAGCCAATGCCCCGCGTCACCTTAGCCCAGCATCAAAGCTTCGGTTTGACCTGCTGCAAAACGGCGCAAAACGGCCGGGTACAGCTGGTGTTCCTGCACCAAAACCCGCGCGGCCAGCGCATCGGGGGTATCCCCGGCCAGGATCGGCACACGCGCCTGACCCAGGATCGGGCCATCATCCAGCGCCGGTGTCACCAGATGGACAGTGCAACCTGCCTCGGTATCGCCAGCCTCGATCGCGCGGGCATGGGTGTGCAGGCCTTTGTATTTGGGCAGCAGCGAGGGGTGGATGTTCAGCATCCGGCCCTCGAATTCGCGCACAAAGCTTTCGGTCAGCACCCGCATGAAGCCGGCCAGACAAACGATATCGGGCTGCGCGGCCTTTAGGTGTTGCAGCAGCTCGGCCTGAAAGGCCTCGCGATCGCCTTTAAAGGGGCGGTGATCCACGGCAAAGGTGTCCACGCCCATTTCGGCGGCTTTCTTCAGGCCACCGGCCTCGGGATCGTTCGAGCCCACCAGCACCGCGCGGGCCGGGTGATCCCCGACCATGCTTTCCACCAGCTTCACCATGTTCGAGCCACCGCCCGAAATCAGGATGGCCACCCGTTTGGTCACAGCAGCGATCCCTCGTAGGTCACGCCCTCGCCTGCGCCGATGGTGCCCAGCGTGGTGACGGTTTCGCCCGCATCGCTCAGCAATTCGGTCAGTGCGGCGGCCCGGTCGGCCTCGACCACCAGAATCATGCCAATGCCGCAGTTGAAGGTCTTCAACAGCTCGGATTCTTCCATGCCGCCGGTCGCAGCCAGCCATTTGAACACGGGCGGCAGGTCCCAGCTATTCAGGTCGATGGTCGCGCCCATGCCTTCGGGCAGAACACGCGGCAGGTTTTCGGTCAGGCCACCGCCGGTGATATGGGCCAGCGCATGCACGCCGCCCGCGCGGACAGCCGCCAGCGATTGTTTCACATACAGCCGAGTCGGCGCCAACAGGGCCGCGCCCAGCGTGCCCTCGCCCCAGGGGCAATCTGCGTCCCAGCCCAGGCCCGAGACCTCGACCAGTTTGCGCACAAGGCTATAGCCGTTCGAGTGCACCCCGTTCGAGCCAAGGCCCAGCAGAACCATGCCCTCGGTCACGCCATCGGGCAGGTCTGCGCCGCGCTCCATCGCGCCAACGGCGAAGCCGGCCAGATCGAAATCGCCTTCGGAATACATGCCGGGCATTTCAGCGGTTTCACCGCCGATCAGCGCGCAACCGGACTGCACGCAGCCCTCGGCGATGCCTTCGACGATGCGGGCGGCCTGATCCAGCTCCAGCTTGCCCGTCGCGAAATAATCCAGGAAAAACAGTGGCTCAGCGCCCTGACACACCAGATCGTTGACGCACATGGCGACCAGATCGATACCGATCGTATCCACATTGCCGGTGTCGATGGCGATGCGCAGCTTGGTGCCCACACCGTCGGTCGCGCCCACCAGAATGGGATCCTGATAGCCAGCGTCTTTCAGATCGAACAGAGCGCCAAATCCGCCCAGGCCCGACATCACGCCCGAGCGTGTGGTCCGCTTGGCCGCCGGTTTGATCCGGTCCACCAATTCGTTGCCTGCATCAATATCCACGCCTGCGTCTGCATAGGTCAGGCCGTTCTTGCCAGTGGTCATCAGCATATCCCCGAGTTTCTCGCGCCCCCGATAGACCATTGCGCGTCCGGTGTCCACGGGTGCGCTGGCTTTACAGGTGTCCGGCCTCTTCCAGCACTTTGCGGGCCGCGCGGAAACACTCCAACCCCTGCGGCACACCGCAATAGATCGCGACCACATGGACGATGGCGCGGATCTGTTCGGGGGTCACACCGTTGTTCAGGGCGCCACGGCAGTGCAGCTCCCATTCGTGCATCTTGCCCAGCGCCCCGATCATGGCCAGGTTCATCATCGAGCGGGTCTTGGCATCAATCACATCGTCGCCCCAGCCAAAGCCCCAGCACCAGGCGGTCATGGCTTCTTGGAACGGACGGGTGAAATCATCAGCGGCGGCAAGGTTCTTCTCGACATATTCCGCGCCCAGCGTGCCTTTGCGCTGCTCCATGCCTTGCAGGAACAGGTCTTCGTCGAAAATGCTCATAGTTGTGGCTCCGTTTTTCGGGGCAGCCTAGCCCGAGTGGCGAACGACCGCCAGCGTCATCCGAGAGATGCAGACCAGCCGGTCCTGTTCGTCGGTGATGCGGGTTTCCCAGACCTGTGTGCGCCGCCCGATATGCACGGGCTTGGACACCCCATACACCCAGCCATCGGTGGCTGAGCGGATGTGGTTGGCGTTGATCTCCTGCCCGACGCAGGCGTGGTTTTCCCGGTCCTCCAGCACGAAATTCGCACCAATCGAGGCCAGCGTTTCGGCCAGCACCACCGAGGCCCCGCCATGCAGCAGGCCCATCGGCTGTTTCGTACGGTGATCCACGGGCATACGGGCCTTCAGATAGTCCGGCCCCGCTTCGATCACCTCGATCCCCATATGGGTGTTGGCACAATCCTTGCCCAGCGCCTCGAGAAACTTGAGGTCAATGGGGGTGGTCCAGATCGTGTCGGTCATGCGTGCTCTCCGTTGGTTCTTGCGACCAGTGTTCCCGCCGGAACGTACAGCCGCAAGACCAAGGGCAAGTGACCATGCGTCACTTTATTCGGGGGCGCCGATCGTCAGTTCAATGGGCTCCAGCCCATCCACACCGCCAGTAATCACATCCCCAGCCACCACAGGGCCAACGCCAGCCGGGGTGCCGGTCATGATCACGTCACCGGGCACCAGGTGATAGTATTTGGACAGATCGGCCACGATTTCCTGAACGTTGTGGATCAGGTCTTTCAGTTGGGCCTCTTGCTTGACCTCGCCGTTGACCTCCAGGTGGATACGCTGTTCGCCCAGCGCACCAATCTCAGCGGCCTTGGTCAACGGAGCGAACACGGCCGAGCCTTCGACATCCTTGCCCAGATCCCAGGGGCGCTGCTTGGCGCGCGCCACCAATTGCAAATCGCGCCGGGTCATGTCCAGACCGCAGCCATAGGCATAGATCGCGTCGTCAGCGTCCGCGACCGAGACCCGGAACACGGGCTTGCCGATCACCAGCACCAGTTCCATCTCGTAATGGAAATTCTCGGTGCCCGGCGGATACGGCAGGGTTTCCCCGCTGGCCAGATTGGCCGAGGGCGATTTGGTGAAGTAAAACGGCGCCTCGCGGTCCACCTCGACCCCCATTTCAGCGGCATGGGCGGCATAGTTGCGTCCCACGCAGAAAATGCGGTTGATCGGATATTGGGCGTCCTCTCCCTGTACGGGGATGGATTGAATGTCGGGGGTCTTGAACAGATAGCTGCTCATCTTGCGCGTTCCTCGTAGTAACCTAGTTTTTCCTGTAGCGGGCGGTCGTGCACGCGGACAAGGAAGCTTTCCTCCTCGGCCTCATGCGTGATTTCGGCAAAGACCGGGGCGCTGAACGTGTCCTTGGGACCCCATTCGAAAGTCTCGCCGTCAATCGTGGTCTTGCCACGCCCTTTGACCACATGAAAGGCAGCCGAGGCCGATTGCAGCACAGGTTTCACCACCTGCCCGGCATTCAGCATCATCGCCGTGAATCCCATCGTCGGCAGAACATCTGCCCCGGTTTCCGGGTTCACAAAGTCCAGCTCGGCAATATCGTCATCGGTGTATTTCGCCAGTTCGCGCAGCGCAGCCTCGGTCCGGGTCCAGGGATAGCGGACCATCGGGTATTTGCGCGCACCAGACCCGCGTTTGCGGCTGGGCACCAGCCCCGAGGACAGATACTCCACCTGCCCCGCATCTGGTCGGTTGCGTTGGGCCTGCAAGGGGCCTTCGACCGCGTAAGAACCTTCGAGATAGTAAAACAGCGGCAGATCCAGCGCATCCAGCCACACGACGGGTTCATCGCCGTCGTGGCCGTGGTCATGCCAGTCCCCGCCAGGCGTCAGGACCAGATCGCCCTCTTCCATGGGCAGGCGTTCGCCGTCCACAACGGTATATCCGCCCTTGCCTTCGACAATGATCCGCACAGCCGAGGGCGTGTGCACATGCGCCGGCGCGGCCTCGCCCGGCAGCAGCAGTTGCATCCCCAGATAGATCGAGGCCGTCGCCTGCATCGCCCCGGCCCCGCGACCGGGGTCGGACAACACCAACACGCGGCGCTCGGCCTTTTCCACGGGGGTCAGTTCGCCCGCGCGGTGCAGCAAGGGGCGCAGAGCCTCGTAATTCCAGTAACCCGGCCGGGTGGTCGGGTTGGGCCGGTCATGGGGCAGCACGTTGCGCATCATCGGCCATAGTGGCGCAACCCCCGCAGCGGTCATCGCATCGCGATAGTCCTGCGGCAGCTCCTCTAATGTTCCCAATGTTTCGCCCATCTGGCTCCCCTCCCTTGGTGTTTCGGGTGATTCCGATTTATAGGAAGTCTACTTATCATTAGTGTACTCGTCAATATCTTCAGGATGTGATAGTGAACTTCTGCGCCTGCACGGTTAAAACCGACACAGCAAAGGAACCGCCCCAGTTGAGTACAACGACCAACGATATTTACACCATGGCCGGGCTGTTGATCCGACGGCTGCACCAAATCTCGACCTCGGTGTTTACCGCCCGCATGAAAGAGGCCGATCTGGACCTGACCCCGGTGCAATTCGGCGCTTTGTCCGCCCTGTCGGACCATCCCGAAGTCGATCAGGCCACGCTGGCCGGGCTGATCGCGCATGATCGCGTCACCATGGGATCGGTACTGGATCGCTTGCAAAACAAGGGGTTAATCACCCGCAAGGTCAGCCCGCAGGACCGGCGCGCCCGTGTTCTGAGCCTGACAGACAACGGTCGGCGCGTGCTGGATGCGGCGACCCCCATCGTTCACGCCCTGCAGGGCGAAATCCTGTCTGGTCTGGATGATCAGGAAACCGAACAGCTGCTGCAGCTGATGCGCAAGGCCGCAGATGCCGGCAACAACCGCAGCCGCGCCCCGTTGCTGTTCCCCAAAGGCCCGTAGGCTGGGGAAAAAACCGCCGCAGCGCCGCATTTAGCTGGAAAACGCTAAAAATTCGCCTTATGTAGCAGCTTCACGTCACAGCACACCATAGCTGGAGGATAGCTGGTTGCTCGATCTTTCGACCGTGCGCGCCGACCTGGCAGAGCACTATGATCTCGCTCCGTCCGTGGAGCTTGCCCAAGCCAACATGGACATTTACGCCAAGATGGACCGGGTGGTCACACCCGCCGACTGGGCCATTTACGCACCCTATGTGGTCGCCATCAACGCGCTGAAGAAAAAGCGCGGCGCGGTGATCCTGGCGCATAACTACATGACGCCCGAGATTTACCACGGCATTTCCGACTTCGTGGGCGACAGCCTGCAGCTGGCCATCAAGGCCACCGAGGTCGAAGCCGACGTGATCGTGCAATGCGGCGTGCATTTCATGGCCGAAACCTCCAAGATCCTGAACCCGTCGAAAACGGTTCTGATCCCCGACATGGAGGCCGGTTGCAGCCTGGCCGAATCCGTCACCGCCGAGGGCATCGCCCAGATGCGCGCCAAATACCCCGGTGCGCCCGTCGTGACCTATGTGAACACCACGGCCGAGGTCAAAGCGGCGTCCGATATCTGCTGCACCTCGTCGAACGCGGCCCAGATCGTGGCTGCCCTGCCCGAGGACACGATCATCATGACGCCCGACCAGTACCTGGCGCAGAATATCGCCAACCAGGTGCCGGAAAAGAACATCGTCTGGTGGGAAGGCTCGTGCATCGTGCATGAACAATACACCGCCAAGGACCTGCGCGATTTCCGCGAATGGAACCCGGATACCCGGATCATCGCCCACCCCGAATGCCCTCCCGATGTGGTGGCCGAGGCGGATTTCTCGGGCTCGACCAGCGGGATCATCAAATACGTCACCGATGAAAAGCCGCAAAAGGCCATGCTGGTGACGGAATGCTCGATGGCCTCGAACATCTCGGATGAATTGCCCGAGGTGGATTTCGTCGGCCCCTGCAACATGTGCCCCTATATGAAAAAGATCACGCTGGAAAAGGTGCTGTACGCGCTGCACACCATGTCCGGCGAAGTCGAGGTGGACCCGGCCGTGGCCGAAAAGGCCAAACTGGCCGTGACCCGCATGATCGATCTCTCGCGCGAGCTGGGTATCTAAGGACCGTTTAGGCCAATGGCGGATCGTCCAAAGCAGGTGGTCACGACAGATCGTGTCATTATCGTGGGGGCTGGGATGGCGGCGCTCTATGCGGCGCTGGATCTGGCCCCGACCCCTGTTGTGATGATCTCGCCCGAAAAGCTGGGCGAAGGCGCGTCCTCGGCTTGGGCTCAAGGCGGCGTGGCTGCCGCGATGGACGGCTTGGACAGCCCTAAATCGCATGCAAGTGACACGGTGAATGCCGGCGCTGGCACCGTGGATCATAAAATCGCTGATCTGGTGACCTCGGAAGCGCGCGAACATATCATCGACCTCACGAAGCTGGGCACGCCCTTTGATCGCGATGAAAACGGCGGCTATGTGCTGTCGCGCGAGGCGGCGCACAGCTTTGCTCGTGTCGTCCGCGTGAAGGGCGATCAGGCCGGGGCCGAGATCATGAAAGCGCTGATCGCGCAGGTGATCGACACCCCCTCGGTTCAGGTGCTCGAAGGTGTGATGGCCTCGGCGCTCGAGGTCCAGGATGGCGTCGCAACCGGCGTCGAGGTTGAAACCTCGGGGGATGATCGCTCGCAGTCGATCCTGCTGCGCGGTCCGGCGATCCTGATGGCGGGCGGTGGCTCGGGTGGCTTGTTCAAGCTGACCACGAACCCGCCGCGCATCCGTGGCCAGGTGATCGGCATGGCTGCGCGCGCGGGCGCGATGATTGCAGACCCCGAGTTCGTGCAGTTCCATCCCACCGCCATCGACATGGGCGAAGACCCCGCCCCCCTGGCCACCGAGGCCCTGCGCGGCGAAGGTGCCACTCTGATCAACCGCAATGGCACCCGGTTCATGCTGTCGGAACACCCCGACGCCGAGCTGGCTCCGCGCGATATTGTGGCCCGTGCAATCTATGCCCAGACCCAGGCCGGCAACCGCCCCATGCTGGACACCCGCGAGGTGCTGGGCGAAAAGGTCCTGACCCATTTCCCCGCCGTGGCCGAAGCGTGTGAACGCGCTGGTATCGATCCTGTCGCCGAGCCCATCCCCGTCGCCGCCGCCGCGCATTACCACATGGGCGGGATTGATACCGACCCCGAGGGGCGCTCGTCCCTAGGCAATCTGTGGGTCTGTGGCGAGGCGTCCTCGACCGGGCTGCATGGCGCGAATCGCCTCGCCTCGAACGGGTTGCTCGAAGCACTGGTCTATGCCCGCCACTGCGCCCGTGGCATCCGCTCGACGCTGGCCGAAGGCGCGAATGGCGCGCCCGTGGCGCTGAGCTTTGAAAAAGGCGGCCCCACGCCCCCCGTGGACGCCATCGACACCCTGCGCCGCTGCATGACGAATAACGTGGGCGTCGTGCGCGATGCCGTCGGTTTGCGCCGCGCACTGCGTGTGATTGACCGGCTGGAACGCGACAATCCGGAATGCCTGTGTTTCCTGAACATGACCGCGACCGCGACGCTGATCGCGGCGGCCGCCCTGCAACGCGAGGAATCGCGCGGTGCCCATTGCCGCAGTGATTTCCCCGACCTGTCCGAACGCGCCGAGCGCACCCATATCACTCTGGACCAGGCGCTGAGCATTCGCGCCGCTGCCGTGGAAAGCGACCAATGACCCACTTCGCCCCCCTGCCCGATCTGATCCTGGAACCCATGGTGCGCAATGCTCTGATGGAGGACCTGGGCCAGTATGGTGACGTCACCACCCGCGCCGTGATTCCGGCCGAGACCACCTATAACGCCCGCATCAATGCGCGCGAGGATGGCGTGGTGTCCGGTATGCAAGTGGCTGCCATCGCCTTTCGCCTGACCGACCCCGAGCTGGAGGTGAAAACCCTGCTGCCCGACGGCACCCCTTGCAAAAAGGGTGATACGCTGATGGAGATCCGGGGCCGCGCTGCCTCGATCCTGTCGGGCGAACGGGTCGCGCTGAACTTTGCCGGGCGCCTGACCGGGATCGCCACGCTGACCGCGGCCTTTGTCGCGGAAACCAAGGGCACCGAGACCCGCATCACCTGCACACGCAAAACCACCCCCGGCCTGCGGATCGTGGAAAAACAGGCGGTGCTGCATGGCGGCGGCTTCAACCACCGCATTTCGCTCTCTGACGCGATCCTGATCAAGGACAACCACATCGCCGCCGCCGGAGGCATTCGCCCGGTGCTGGAAGCAACCAAGGCCAATGCCTCGCATATGGTAAGGGTGGAAATCGAGGTGGACACACTGGATCAGCTGTCCGAGGTTCTGGAAACTGGCGGCGCGGATGTGTGCCTGCTGGACAACATGGACACGCCGACGCTGGAGAAAGCCGTCGCCATGGTAAACGGCGCGCTGGTGCTCGAGGCGTCGGGCAATATGAAGCTGGACCGCATCGCCGAAGTGTCGGCCACCGGCGTTGATTACATCTCGTCCGGGGCACTGACCCATTCGGTGCGCACGCTGGATCTGGGTCTGGACTTCTGACCCAAGTTTTCGCCTAAATTTTAATCGCGCGCGGAATTTTTGCCGTTTTTTGGCGCGAAATATCCCCGGATTCGCTTTCGGACCTGTCAAACTGGCCTTAACCGAGGGCGCAGACAGACTGGGGACCAGCCAACGTGCCAAACCGCCTATCCATCATTGTCGTGGAAAAAGACCGCGACCGTGCTTTGCAGATCGTCGACAGCCTGAAGGCGTCGGGCGACTATGACATCTCGGTCATCGCCGAGGAATCCGGCCTGGCCCGCCGTATTGCGCAGGGCGATCCTGACGTGGTGCTGATCGACATGACCGATCCGTCGCGCGATTCCCTCGAGGAACTCGCCATCGCCTCGGGGCCGTTGGACCGACCCGTCGCGATGTTCGTAGACCGCAGCGATGACGCGCTGACCAAGGCCGCGATCGAGGCTGGCGTGTCCGCCTATGTGGTGGACGGGATGCGCTCGGATCGGATTAAGCCCATTCTGGATGCTGCGATCACCCGGTTTCACATGTTCCAGCGGATGCGCACGGAACTTGAGGCCACCAAGCTGGCGCTGGAGGAACGCAAAACCCTGGACCGTGCCAAGGGCATCCTGATGAAGGCCCGCGGCATTTCCGAGGACGAGGCCTATGCCCTTTTGCGCCGTACCGCGATGGATCAGGGCAAAAAACTGATCGACGTTGCCAAATCACTGGTCACTGCTGCGGGGCTGTTGTCATGAGCGTCACGCTGACCGCCGGTTTCATCGCCCTTGTCGATGCGGCCCCGCTGATTATCGCCCGCGAATTGGGGTTTGCCGAAGAAGAAGGCCTGAACCTGGAGCTGCGCCGCGCGCCCAGCTGGTCCACCCTGCGCGACCTTCTGGCGCTGGGTCAGATCGAGGCCGCGCATATGCTGTCGCCTGTTCCCGTGGCCATGGCCCTGGGTCTGGGCGGCGTGAAAACCCGACTGGACGCGCTGTCGGTCATGTCGGTGAATGGCAATGTTTTTGGGGTCAGCAACGCCTTGGCTGCGCAATTGCGCGATCAGGGGCACGGGTTTGACTTCAACAATGCCCAAGCCGCAGGGCAAGCCCTGATCGCAACGGGCAAGCGGCTGCGCATTGGCGTGCCCTTCCCGTTCTCGATGCATGCCGAGCTGTTGTATTACTGGCTGAACTCGCTGGGCTTTGCCGCGCCGCAATCGCTGGATATCCGCACGGTGCCGCCGCCCTTGATGGCCAACGCGATCGCCAATGACGAAATTGACGCGTTCTGCGTGGGGGAACCCTGGGGCTCGATCACTGTGGAAAACGGCACCGGAGAGCTGTTGCTGCCCATGTCGGCCGTGTGGAATTTCTCGCCCGAAAAGGTACTGGCGGTGCGGCACGAGTGGACTCAGTCCGATCCAGACCTGTCTGGTCGTCTGCTGCGCGCTGTGTGGCGGGCTGGGCGGTGGCTGGGCACGGATGGTGCGCGCACGACGGCTGCGGAAATTCTGTCGCGCGGCGAATATATCTCGGTGGCACCGGACGTGATCGACCGGGCGCTGACCGGGCGGATGGTGATCTCGGCGCGGGGCGAGGAACGCGAGACCCCCTATTTCCTGGATTTCTTCTCGGGGGCGGCGACCTTCCCCTGGAAAAGCCAGGCCGGTTGGATCGGCGCGCAAATCGCGGGCCGTATGGGGCTGGATCGGGCCCAGGCCATTCAGACCGCACGCGATGTGTTCCGTCCTGATCTGTACCGTACCCATCTGGGCAACACCTCGGCGGAATTGCCGGGGGCGTCGGACAAAATCGAAGGCTCGTTGGGCGCTGACACCGCCGTGGCGACCAATGCGGGGTCATTGATCCTGCCGCCCGATCGTTTTTTCGATGGTCGTATTTTCGACCCCGACCAGATCGCGTGATGAAAAAATGTGCAAATGCGGCAATCCAATCGCCGCATTGCAGCAAAACCCGGGAAAACACGGCTTGTCCCCTTGCTGCACCGCACGAATCCCCCTCATGATGGGGTCCAAGGCGTAACAAGGGCGTTGCGTCGACCGAAATTCCCCGATGACCCGGGAAACCCTGAGCAAAGCCGCTCGACCCTCTGCATAGGCAGAGTGTGTCAGCGGCTTTTTTGTTGTTCCGACTTTTCGGAGCGTTGATTGAAGGACAGACTGAGAATGAAACGTATCGCCTCTATCCTGGCAGCCACGACCATGCTGGTGACCCCCGCGGCTGCAGAAATGCTGGACGTCGAAAAGGACGAACTGAAGTTCGGCTTCATCAAACTGACCGACATGGCCCCCCTAGCTGTGGCCTATGAAAAAGGCTATTTCGAGGACGAAGGCCTGTTCGTGACCCTGGAAGCGCAAGCAAACTGGAAAGTTCTGCTGGACGGCGTGATTTCGGGCACCCTGGACGGCGCGCATATGCTGGCCGGTCAGCCCCTGGCGGCGACCATCGGCTTCGGCACCGAGGCGCACATCATCACCCCCTTCTCGATGGACCTGAACGGCAACGGCATCACCGTGTCGAACGAAATCTGGGCCCAGATGAAGGAACACATCCCTCATGACGCAGACGGCAAACCGATCCACCCGATCAGCGCCTCGGCCCTGAAGCCGGTCGTTGAGAAGTACAAGGACGAAGGCAAGCCCTTCAACATGGGCATGGTGTTCCCCGTGTCGACCCACAACTACGAACTGCGCTACTGGCTGGCCGCTGGCGGTCTGGAGCCGGGCTTCTACTCGCCTGAAAACGTGACCGGTCAGATCGGCGCCGACGTGCTGCTGTCCGTGACGCCTCCGCCGCAGATGCCTGCCACCATGGAAGCCGGCACCATCTATGGCTACTGCGTGGGTGAGCCTTGGAACCAGCAGGCCGTGTTCAAAGGCATCGGCGTTCCGGTCATCACCGACTATGAGCTGTGGAAAAACAACCCCGAGAAGGTCTTTGGCCTGTCGGCAGAGTTCCAGGAAGCCAACCCCAACACCACTATTGCCATCACCAAGGCTCTGATCCGCGCCGCCATGTGGCTGGATGAGAACGACAACGCCAACCGTCCCGAGGCCGTGGAAATCCTGAGCCGCTCGGAATATGTGGGCGCTGACTACGACGTGATCGCGAACTCGATGACCGGTACTTTTGAGTACGAAAAAGGCGACAAGCGCGCCGTGCCCGACTTCAACGTGTTCTTCCGTTACAACGCGACCTACCCCTACTACTCGGATGCTGTCTGGTACCTGACCCAGATGCGTCGCTGGGGTCAGATCGCCGAAGCCAAGCCTGACAGCTGGTACGATGAAGTCGCCAAGTCGGTCTACAAGCCCTCGATCTACCTGGAAGCCGCAAAAAGCCTGATCGACGACGGCCTGGCCACCGAGGACATGTTCGACTTTGACACCGATGGCTACAAGGCCCCGACCCCGGCCGAGGACATCATCGATGGCATCGCCTATGACGGCAAAGCCCCGAACGCCTACCTGGACAGCCTGCCGATCGGCCTGAAAGGCACCCAGGTTGTCGAAGGCAGCGAAGTGAAGGGCTAACGCCCTCGGGCCGGGCGGCTGCTCCCCTTGCGCCCGGCCCCACCCCTTAACCGCGAAACCCCGCAGGATCAGACAGATGACCGCAATTGACCCCCAATCCCTCTCCGAGGCTGACAAGGCTGCCGAAAAGGAAGCCCGCCGCGCCCGGATGTTCACCCGCATCAACAAGATGGATGCCTGGTTCAAGGTACTGGGCCTTGCTTGGATCACCCCGATCCTGAAAGCCATCGCAGGCGACAACCCCCGTGCCCAAGGCAAGGAAATCTGGCAGCTGCTGGGTGTTCCCCTGCTGGCCATTCTGGTGTTCTTGCTGCTGTGGGGCACGCTGGCGCCCAAGGTGCAAACCTCGCTGGGTGCGATCCCCGGCCCCGCCGCCGTCTGGGAACAGGTTGAAAACCTGCACGCCGACCACCTGCGCGAACAAGACAAAGCCGCCGCGTTCTATGAACGCCAGGACGCGCGCAACGCCAAGCTGATCGCAGCTGGCAAGGCCGACAAAGTCAAAGAGCGCGCCTATACCGGCAAACCCACCTATTACCAGCAGATCTGGACCTCGATCAAAACCGTGTTCTTCGGGTTCCTGATCGCCACCATCGTCGCCGTTCCGGTTGGCATCGCTGCTGGTCTGTCCAAGACCGCCAACGCCGCCGTGAACCCGATTGTTCAGATCTTCAAACCCGTGTCGCCGCTGGCCTGGCTGCCGATCGTGACCATGGTTGTCTCGGCCGTGTACGCTACCAATGACGGCATGTTCTCGAAAAGCTTCCTGATCTCGGCCATCACCGTGACCCTGTGTTCGCTGTGGCCCACGCTGATCAACACCGCGCTGGGTGTCAGCTCGATCGACAAAGACCTGGTCGCCGTGTCCAAGGTTCTGAAAATGAGCACCTACACCAAGATCACCAAGCTGGTGCTGCCCTCGGCCCTGCCGCTGATCTTTACCGGTCTGCGTCTGTCCTTGGGTGTTGGCTGGATGGTGCTGATCGCCGCTGAAATGCTGGCGCAGAACCCCGGTCTGGGCAAATTCGTCTGGGATGAATTCCAGAACGGTAGCTCGCAATCGCTGGCCAAGATCATGGTGGCCGTGTTCACCATCGGTATCATCGGCTTCTTGCTGGACCGCGTGATGTACGCCCTGCAATCGCTGTTCACCTTCTCGAATAACCGGTGATCAACATGTCGATTAGCTTCAAAAACGTCCACAAAAGCTTTGGTGAGGGGACAAACGCTCACCACGTGCTGAAGAACATCAACCTCGAGGTAGAGGAAGGCGAGTTTCTGGTCATCCTGGGCTTCTCGGGCACCGGCAAAACCACCCTGATCAACCTGATGGCTGGTCTGGATACCCCCACCAAGGGCGAGGTCACCTTCAAGGGTCAGCCCATCACCGGCCCTGGCCCGGAACGCGGGGTGATTTTCCAGAACTACTCGTTGATGCCGTGGCTGACGGTGAACGGCAATGTGGGTCTGGCGGTCGATACGATCTTTCCCAACATGGGTAAGAAAGAAAAGGCCGAGAAAGTCGCACATTACGTCAAGATGGTGGGGCTGAGCCACGCCACAACCCGTCGTCCCGCAGAACTGTCGGGCGGGATGCGCCAGCGTGTGAACGTGGCCCGTGCCCTGGCGATGAACCCCGAGGTTCTGCTACTGGACGAGCCCCTGTCTGCACTGGACGCGCTGACCCGTGCCAACCTGGCCGACGAGATCGAACATATCTGGGAAGCCGACAAGAAAACCTGTGTCCTGATCACCAATGACGTGGACGAGGCGATCATTCTGGCCGACCGCATCATCCCGCTGAACCCTGACGGAACGCTGGGGGATGCCTTCAAGGTGGACATCCCCCGCCCTCGCGACCGGATGGAAATGAACCACCACGACGGCTTTAAAAAGCTGCGCGCCGAGGTCACCAGCTATCTGATGGATGTCGGGATCGAGGCCAAGGCCGAAGGCAGCCGCATCCTGCCCAATGTCGAACCGATCCACGCGAAATCCGCGCTGGAGGTGGACCCGAACCTGCCCTCGGCCGTGTCGGACGCGCAAAAGGGCATGATCGAGCGCAACTTCCTGGACTTCAGCCAGTTGCACAAGGTCTATCCCACGCCCAAAGGCCCCCTGACCGTGGTCGAGGACTTTAACCTGAAAATGAACCGGGGCGAGTTCATCTCGCTGATCGGCCACTCGGGCTGCGGCAAATCCACCGTGCTGACCATGGCTGCGGGGCTGAATGACATCTCCAAAGGCGCAATCCGTCTGGATGGCCGCCACGTCGAAGGCGCTGATCCCGAACGCGCCGTGGTGTTCCAGTCGCCCAACCTGTTCCCCTGGCTGAGTGCGCGTGAAAACTGCGCCATCGGTGTGGACAAAGTGTACCCCAAGGCCAGCCAGGCCGAGCGTCAGGACGTGGTGGAATACTACCTGGAGCGCGTGGGCATGGCCGACGCCATGGACCGCCCCGCCCATTCCATGTCGAACGGGATGAAACAACGTGTGGGCATTGCCCGCGCCTTTGCCCTGTCGCCCAAACTGCTGCTGCTGGATGAACCCTTTGGGATGCTGGACAGCCTGACCCGTTGGGAGCTGCAAGAAGTTCTGATGGAAGTCTGGGAACGCACCAAGGTGACCGCCATCTGCGTGACCCACGACGTGGACGAGGCGATCCTTCTGGCTGACCGCGTGGTCATGATGACCAACGGCCCGCAGGCCACCATCGGTAAAATCGTTGACGTTGACCTGCCCCGCCCGCGCTCGCGCAAGGCGCTGCTGGAACACCCCGATTACTACAATTTCCGCCAAGAAGTGCTCGATTTCCTCGAAGAATACGAACACGGCGCGAAACCCAAGAAGAAAGAACCAACAAAACCAATAGCAGCGGAGTAAGCCACTATGGACGACAAGACGATTTCCCTCGTACAGGACAGCTTTGCCAAGGTTGTTCCGATCAAGGACACTGCGGCCGAGATTTTCTATGCCGACCTGTTCGAAACCGCCCCTCAGGTCAAACCCTATTTCTCTCATTCCGACATGAAGGAACAAGGGTCCAAGCTGATGGCAACCCTGGCCGTCGTGGTGAACGGGTTGAAGGATCTGGACAAAATCGTTCCTGTCGCCCAACAGCTGGCCGTCAAGCACGTGGATTACGGGGTGCAGCCTGCTGATTATGACGCGGTTGGCGCTTCGTTGCTGCGCACCCTGGAAAAGGGCCTGGGCGATGCCTTCACCCCCGAGGTGAAAGAGGCCTGGGTCAGCGCCTACACCACTCTGAGCGGTGTGATGAAAGACGCCGCCTATCCGGCCACCCCTGCCCCCGAGGCCATCGCGGCCGCAGCACCCAAGAAACCCTTCTGGAAGTTCTGGGCATGAGGCAGAAGCTTGTTGTCATAGGTGCTGGGATGGCCACGGGACGGGTGTTGGATCGCCTGCTGTCCGAGGCCCCCGATGCCTATGACATCACCCTGTTCAACGCCGAGCCGCGCGGGAATTACAACCGACTGATGTTGTCGCCCGTGCTGGCCGGCGAAAAAACCTACGAAGAAATCGTTACCCATGACGATGATTGGTATGAAGAACACGGGATAAACTGCCGATTTGGCGAGAAAGTCTTGTCGATCGACCCGATTCGCCAAGAGGTGCTTGGTGAACGCGGCAAAGTGTCATATGACAAGATTGTGTTGGGTACGGGGTCCAACCCCTTCATGATTCCCCTACCCGGCTACGATATGGACGGCGTGATCGCCTATCGGGACTTGGAAGATACTAGACGGATGATCGCCCTGGGAGAGAGACCCAGCGCAAAGGCCGTCGTGATTGGAGGAGGTCTTCTGGGTCTGGAGGCTGCAGCGGGCTTGCGCTCGCGCGGGGTAGAAGTGACCGTCGTCCATATCATGGGTCATCTGATGGAGCGTCAGCTGGACCCGGCCGCCGCAACTTTGTTGCAACAGGCGCTCGAAGCACGGGGCATCACCGTTCTGTGCAACGCGAATTCCAAACAAATTCTGGGCCAAGATGGTCAGGTCACCGGGCTGGAGCTGGAGGACGGCACTGTATTGCCCTGCGATCTGCTGGTGATGGCCGTAGGCATCCGCCCATCCACGCAATTGGCAGCGGACACCGGCCTGACGGTGGAACGCGGTGTCGTTGTGGATGATCACATGGTCACCTCGGACCCGGATATTCTGGCCGTCGGCGAATGTGTCGAACATAACGGACAGCTGTTTGGGCTGGTCGCCCCGCTCTATGATCAGGCCGAGGTGGTTGCCAAAACCTTGCTGGGGATCGAAGCGCGCTTTGTGAACAAGGAAGTCTCGACCAAGTTGAAGGTCACCGGCTGCGATCTGTTCAGCGCGGGCGATTTCGCCAGCGGCGAGGACCGCGAAGATATCATCCTGCATGACCATGCCTCGGGCTTCTATAAGCGTCTGATTCTTAAGGAAAACAAAGTGATCGGCGCCGTGATGTATGGCGACACCTCGGATGGTGGCTGGTTCTACAACCTGATCCGCGACGGCCAGGATGTGGCCTCGATCCGGGACATGCTGATCTTTGGACCCGGCTTTCAGGGCGGCCCGCAGGCCGATCCGTATGGCGGCCAGTGCAGCCTGACCGCCTAGCGGCGGGCACAAACCGAACGACCCGGCCCTGGCGCCGGCAGACCAAGACCGCCCGGCCACGGGCACAAAGGGACAGACCAATGCAGAACGTGCGCATCTTGCCGACCATGGACCAGACCTCGCCCAGCTGTAAGACGACCTGTCCGTATTGCGGTGTTGGCTGCGGCGTGATCATCAGCCCCGATGGCAAAGGCGGCGTGCAAGCCAAGCCCGACCCGGATCATCCGGCCAACCTGGGGCGGCTTTGCTCAAAGGGCACCGCGCTGGGGGAAACCACCTGGCTGGATGACCGACTGCTCGGCCCGCAAGTGAACGGCGCCCCTGCCGATTGGGACAGCGCGCTGGATCTGGTCGCCCAGAAATTCAAAGACACCATCGCCCAGCACGGGCCCGATAGCGTCGCCTTTTATGTCTCGGGTCAGCTGCTGACCGAGGACTACTATGTCGCCAACAAGCTGATGAAGGGCTTTATCGGTTCGGCCAATATCGACACGAATTCGCGCCTGTGTATGGCGTCGTCCGTCGCTGGTCACAAACGCGCCTTTGGCACCGACACCGTGCCCGGCCAGTATACCGATCTGGAAACCGCTGATCTGGTGGTGCTGACGGGCTCGAACCTGGCCTGGTGCCACCCGGTGCTGTTCCAGCGCATCGTGGCCGCGAAAAAGGCCAACCCCAAGATGAAGGTCGTGAATATCGACCCACGCCGCACGGCGACCTCGGATCTGGCGGATTTGCACCTGTCGATTGCCCCGGGTGGGGATGCGGCCCTGTTCAACCGCCTGCTGGTGGAAATTCAGGAACAAGGCGCGGTCGACAGCAATTTCGTCGGCAGCCATGTCGAAGGCTTTGACGCCGCGCTTGATGCGGCCAGCAGCTGTGACACCTCGGTCACCGGCCTGTCCGAGGCCGAGATTCAGAAATTCTGCAACATGTGGATCGGCACCGAAAAGGTGGTCACGGTCTATTCTCAGGGTGTGAACCAATCCACCGCCGGTGCGGACAAGGTGAACGCGATCCTGAACTGTCATCTGGCCACCGGCCGGATCGGCCAGCCCGGTATGGGCCCTTTCTCGGTCACAGGCCAACCCAACGCTATGGGCGGCCGAGAAGTGGGTGGGCTGGCCAATATGCTTGCGTGTCACCTGGATCTGGAGGTCCCCGAGCATCGCACGGCGGTGAAAACCTTCTGGAACGCCCCCGAAATGCCCGAGGCCGCGGGCGCCAAGGCCGTGGACATGTTCCAGGCCGTAGGTGATGGGCGGATCAAGGCCCTGTGGGTGATGTGCACCAACCCCGTCGTCTCGATGCCCGATGCCGACGCGGTGAAGGCCGCGATCGAGGGCTGCGATTTCGTGGTCGTCAGCGACCTGACCGCAGACACCGACACCGCCAAGCTGGCGCATGTGGTGCTGCCTGCCACCGGATGGGGCGAAAAGGACGGCACCGTGACCAACTCGGAACGCTGCATCTCGCGCCAGCGCGGTTTCCTGCCCGCCCCGGGCGAGGCGCGCCACGATTGGGATATCATGGCCGATGTGGGCCGCCGCATGGGCTGGCACGATGCTTTTGATTACCAATCCCAGGCCGAGGTTTTCCGCGAATACGCCGCCCTGTCCGGTATCGCGGGCCAATTGGGCAAGGATTTCGATATCTCGGGCCTCAGCGCCCTGACGGACGAAGAATACGACACGCTGGAACCCGTCTACTGGCCCGTCACCGCTGTTCGCACGGGCGGGCGGTTCTTTGGTGACGGGCAGTTTTTTACCCCCTCGGGCAAGGCGCGCATGTTGCCGATCCAGTATCGCGGACCGCAGTCCACGCCCTCGGCCGAGACGCCGTTCCGTCTGAACACCGGCCGGGTGCGCGATCATTGGCACACCATGACCCGCACCGCAAAATCTGCGCGCCTATCCCAGCACCTGGGCGAGCCCTATCTGGAAATTCACCCCAATGACGCCGCCGATCTGGGTCTGGCCCCGGCCGATATCGTCGAGGTGCAGAACCCCTTTGGCACCGCGCTGCTGCGCGCGCTGATCACGGATCGTGTGCAGCCCGGTCAGGTCTTTGCCCCGATGCACTGGACCGCGCAATATGCCTCGGCGGGTCGGGTGGATGCGCTGGTGGCCCCGAATACCGATCCGGTGTCGGGCCAGCCCGAATCCAAAGCCTCGGTCGCGCAGGTGCGCAAATATCAGGCCGCGTGGTACGGCTTTGCCGTGTCGCTGGACGAGCCGAAATCACAGACAGACTATTGGGCCAGTGCCCGCAGCAACAACGGCTGGCGGGTCGAGCTGGCCGATTCTCAGATCCCCGCAGATTGGGAGGCCTACGCCCGCACCCTGCTGAGCGCGCCCAATGCGCAGGTGCAATCCGTGCTGGACCCGGCCAAGGGCACCGCCCGCATCGCCCTGATCGAGGATGGGCGTCTGGTCGGCGCACTGTTCGCGGCCCCCACCCCGGTCGAGGTCGCGCGCAACCATATGGCCGGCATGATCGGCGAGGCGCCCAATGGGGCCCTGGCGGGTCGTCCCTCGGCGGATCGCCCTGATCCGGGCGCAATCGTCTGCGCCTGCTTTGATGTGGGTGTGAACACGATCCTGGCGGCGATCACCGAACAGAAGCTGGTCAGCGTCGAGCAGATCGGGGCCGCGCTGAATGCCGGGACCAACTGCGGCTCGTGCCGACCGGAATTGGCGGGTCTTCTGGCCTCGCTTAAGGTGCAGCAAGCCGCAGAATAATCGCAATTATGTGAGCCGGTAAATCCGACTGCCCCATAGCGCATTGGCCCTGGGCAGGATACATCTTGGGAATGGAATAGTTCGGACCCAAGGATGCCAGCCATGCAGACGCAAATCCCCCTGACCCGCGACCTGGTGCTGATCGGTGGTGGGCATGCGCATGCGCTGGTGCTACTGAAATGGGGCATGCAGCCCCTGCCCGGCACTCGTCTGACGGTGATCAATCCGGGCCCCACCGCGCCCTATTCAGGGATGCTGCCCGGCCATATCGCGGGGCACTACACGCGCGAGGACCTGGAGATTGACCTTGTCCGCCTGGCTCGTTTCGCCGGGGCGCGCGTCATATTGGATCGCGCTGTGGGCCTGGATGCTGCGGCCAAAACCATCACCCTGGAGGGCGGTCAGCAGATCGCCTATGACGTTGCCTCGATCGATGTTGGCATCACCTCCGAGCTGCCGCAAATACCGGGGTTCACTGAACACGCCATTGGCGCCAAACCGCTGGATATCTACGCCGAAACCTGGGCGCACTATGTCGAGGCCGCGCGCCGGGATGGACACGCCGAGCCCGTAGCGGTGATTGGCGGGGGCGTCGCCGGAGTCGAGCTGTCGCTGGCGATGGCCCATGCCTTGCGCCAGGCGACGGGCACTGCGAATGTTACCTTGATCGAGGCCGAAGAGACGATCCTTGGCGCTGACCCGACCCCACGCCCCCATCTTCAATTGGCACTTGAGGAAAGCGGCGTAAGCATTAGAAATAATACTATTATATCTGAAATACGCGCTACTGGACCGACGCTGGACACGGGCGAAACCCTCGCAGCTGGACTAACGATCGGTGTCGCCGGGGCGCGGCCGCAATCGTGGCTGGCAGACACTGGATTACCTCTGCACGAAGGGTTCGTCATCGTGGATCCGACTCTGCAAGTCTCGGGCCATCCAGACCTGTTCGCTGTCGGAGATTGCGCGCATCTGGCCCATGCCCCGCGGCCCAAAGCAGGCGTATACGCCGTGCGCGCTGCTCCGATCCTGTACAACAACCTGCGCGCGGCGCTCAGCGGACAGGAAATGCGGGCGTTCAAACCGCAAAAGGACTATCTCAAGCTCATTTCACTGGGGCGAAAATCCGCACTGGCCGAAAAGTGGGGCCGCGTCTGGCAAGGCCCTTGGCTGTGGCGGATCAAGAACCACATCGATCAGAAATTCATGCGCATGTTTAGGGACTTACCGGACATGCCTCACGTAGAATCCCCGCCGTTGGCAACGCTTGGCGTCGACGATGCCATAGGGGACGGACAGCCGATTTGTGGTGGCTGCGGCTCGAAACTCTCGCCCTCAGCGCTCGGCGCAGCACTGTCGTCCTTGCCCCAAAGCCAGCGCGCGGATGTGCTGAGCGGCGCCGGAGACGACGCCGCGATTCTGCAAATCAACGGGCAAAATCAGGTCCTGACCACGGACCACCTGAAGGCTTTCACCGAGGATCCGGCGTTGATGGCGCGCATCGCTGCGGTGCATGCTCTGGGGGATATCTGGGCGATGGGCGCCACGCCACAGGCGGTCCTGACGTCGATCATCCTGTCCCCGATGTCACCCGCGCTTCAAGCCCGCACATTGGGTGAAATCACCTCCGCAGCTGCCGAGATTTTCACCGCTTCGGGGGCCGAGATCGTTGGCGGCCATTCCTCGCAAGGCCCTGAAATGACAATCGGATTCAACATTACCGGATTGGTGGACACGCCCATCACCCATGCCGGGGCGCAGCCCGGAGATGTGCTGATCCTGACCCGACCGTTGGGCTCTGGCGTGGTTTTGGCAGCTCAGATGCAGGGCAAGGCGCGCGGGCGAGACGTCGCGCGCCTTCTGAATACGATGGCCCAACCGCAAGACAAGGCGGCAGAGGGCCTGCGCCAGGCCCATGCCATGACGGATGTGACCGGGTTTGGGCTGGCTGGGCATTTGCAATCGCTATGCACCGCGTCACATGTCGGCGCCGATATCTATTTGGAAGATATTCCAACCTACCAAGGTGCGGTAGAGCTGTCCTCGAATGGTGTAAAATCAACCCTTTACGAAGAGAATCTAAAGTACGCGCCAGTCCTGCAAGCCTCAGGTGCTAAAGCTGCGCTTTTGCATGATCCGCAAACCGCAGGCGGGCTGTTGGCGGCCGTTGCGCCAGATCAGGCGGATCAGATATTGTCCCGGTTGCAGGCGCAGGGACTTCCCGCTGCCCGGATTGGACGGATTATCGAGGGGCCAGCCCGGTTGATGTGCCGCTAAGCGCCGCAATCTGCGAGGCCGCCTGTTTCAAATCGTCCTCGTGCAGCGATGCCAGCGACAGATCCAGTAAAGGGGCGCGCACCCGCCGTGACGAGCGCCGATAGCTGGGGTCGTAGTGCGTCTGAATTAGCGCCACAGCTAAGGGCTCAAAATCCCCTATGCGCGCCATCTTTTGCCATTGCGCGACCAGTCCGTGCCCGTGAAACCGCGCCAGCACGCCGAGTTTTTCCTCAAGCAGCGCCGGGTCCTGCAAAAGCGCCCCATAGGACGCGACCAAATACGTTGCGCGTGCATTCAGCGAGGCCGAAATCCGGACATGATCGGCGCGCAGCATGGCCTGCCACAGGGAGGGCGGCACGATCCGGGCACCGATCTTGTTGCTTTCAGCCTCGATATAGATCGGGCGGGACGGGTTCAGTGCGCTAAGTGCCATGGCCAGTTCGGATTTAAAGCGCTTTTGGGACGGCTGATCGCTGGGCTGACCGCCCAATAACGAGCCGCGATGCTGCGCCAGGGCTTCCAGGTCCAGAACCTGTTCGCCCCGCGCGGCCAGATGCGCCAACAGGCGGGTTTTGCCAGTGCCCGTGCCACCATCCAAAAGGATCACACGAAACGGCAGCGGGTGCTCATACAGCGCACGTACGACAAGGCGGCGGTAGGATTTATAGCCCCCCTCGACCAGCCCAACCCGCCAGCCGATCTGGGCCAGGATTGACGCGAACGAACCCGAACGCTGCCCGCCGCGCCAACAATAGACCAGCGGACGCCAGCTTCCGGGACGATCGGCCAGCGGGCCCTGGAGATGAGTCGCCGCATTGCGCGCCACCAAAGCCGCCCCCAATTTCCGCGCCAAAAACGGATCCTGTTGCACATAGACGGTGCCGACCTGGGCGCGCTCGGCATCCGACAAAACCGGCAAGGACATCGCCCCCGGGATGTGATCCTCGGCGAACTCGGCCGGGGCGCGCACGTCGATGATGTCGTCAAAGGGCAGTGTTTTCAGATCGTTGAGCGAGGTGAGCGTGTGTTTCATGCCTCTTTGTACGTCAGCGCGTCGCCACAGGCCAGAGCGCCCGATTCTCGCGCAGGACCCAACGTCAGGGGGAAAATAATTAACTTAGTAAAAAACTCAACTTGACTATTCCGACTTATTTAGTCAGTTAAAAGACATCCAGCCAGCCGCGCCTGCGGTCAGCCCGAATGTAGTGAACATACAAATGGGACGTCCGTAATGAGAAACGCGCAAATCTTTGTGGCCGGACAAACCCCGCGGTCCAGCGGGTTGGCCAATGACACATCCATCCGTGAACCCTCGATCCGCCGACTGATGACCGAATCCGGCATGTCCGCCGGTATCTGTCTGGAATGGCTGCTGGACCGTTTCGAGCATTCGGAGATCCGCCCATGACGAATATGCGTATGAGCCGCGAAGGCGCCACCGATATTCTTGAAGGTCTGCCCGTGCACTATGCCGAGGACCTGACCAAAGGCGGCACCCAGGCCCGCATCATCCTGGGCGATCAGGTTTACAGCCTGCGGATCACCCGCGCGGGCAAGCTGATCCTAACCAAATAACCCAACCGATCTAGCAACAGAGAGACAGATCATGAAACGCACCATCCTGGCCACGACGGCCCTGGCAGCCAGCATGTCCGCCACCAGCGTATGGGCCGAGACCCCCGCAGCTTCGGACGTCCTGACCACCTATGCGGACATCGCCCTGGCGAAATACGAGGACAGCCTGACCACGGCCCAGGCTTTGAAGGCTGCCGTTGCAGCGCTGATTACCGACCCGTCGGATGAAACGCTGGCCGCGGCCCGCGCCGCCTGGCTGGCCTCGCGCAACCCTTACCAGCAGACCGAGGTCTATCGTTTCGGCAACGCCATCGTGGATGACTGGGAGGGCAAGGTGAACGCCTGGCCGCTGGACGAGGGTCTGATCGACTATGTGGACGCGTCTTATGGTGGTCCCTCGGACGAGAACGACTATGCCGTTCTGAATGTCATCGCGACCCCGAAATTCACCTTGGGCGGCAAAGAGGTTGATGCCTCGACCATCACGCCGGACCTGCTGGAAAACGCGCTGCAAGAGGCAGACGGTGTCGAGGCCAACGTGGCCACCGGCTATCACGCGATTGAATTCCTGCTCTGGGGCCAGGATCTGAACGGCACGGGTCCCGGCGCTGGCGATCGTCCGGCATCGGATTTCGCAGCGGGTGACTCATGTACGGGCGGCAACTGTGATCGGCGTGGCCAGTATCTGACCGCGGCCACCGACCTGCTGATCAGCGATCTGGAATGGATGGTGGCGCAATGGGCCGAAGGTGGCGCCGCCCGCGCCGAGGTTCTGGCCGACGACACCGCCGGGCTGAGCGCCATCCTGACCGGCATGGGCAGCCTGTCCTATGGCGAACAAGCTGGCGAGCGGATGCGTCTGGGCTTGCTGCTGAATGACCCCGAGGAAGAGCATGACTGCTTCTCGGACAACACCCATAACAGCCATTTCTATGATGGTCAGGGTATCCAGAATGTCTATCTGGGCAGCTACACCCGCATCGATGGCACCGTTGTGACCGGCCCGGCGCTGACCGATCTGGTTGCCGCCAAAGACCCCGCGCTGGACGCCGAGATGAAGGCCAAGCTGGCCACCACCATGACCGCCCTGGGCGCGCTGAAGGCCGCCGCAGATGGGGGCTATGCCTATGACCAGATGCTGGAACGTGGCAACGAAAAAGGCGAGGCCCTGATCATGGGCGGCGTGAACGGTCTGGTCGATCAGACCAAATCGATCGAACGCGTCGTTACGGTTCTGGGTCTGGACGCCTTGGCGGTCGAGGGCTCGGACAGCCTGGACAACCCCAACGCTGTCTTCCAGTAATGCGCCCTGCCACCCCCGGCCAACGTGTCTGTCGCACGGCCGGGGGTGGTTTTTTATGCAAGCACATGCCAGCACAAGCCAGCCTCCGATGCCCTGCTCTCTGAAAATGCCAAAGCCACTGAACCGCTGTCTGCCCTCTGTCATGGGGGCCCTCGCGCTGTATATAGCGCTTGCCCATCCCGGCCCGGCATGGGCCGGGGACACGCGCAGCGCCGCTGAAACCGCGCGGATCTCCCAGGCCATGGCGCTGGTTCCCGGACAGGTGAACCCGTTTAAATCCAATCCCGGCGGAAAAACTACGCTACATGGCGATCTGGGAGCGCAAGCGCTGTCCCAGCCCATGCCCGGCCTGAGTGCTGACGAACAGCTGACCGTTGCACTGGGACACGCCATGTTCGAAAAGCTCTGGGTGTCCTCTCCGTCCTCGACCAAGGCCTCGGATGGGCTGGGACCCCGGTATAATGCGCGCAACTGTGCGGCCTGCCATCCCGGCATGGGGCGCGCTCGAGGCCCCCAGGCGGATGGCCCGCTGCCCGTGGGCGTGTTGCTACGTCTGTCGGTCCCCGGCGGGCCTGAGATCGCAGCGATTCAGGACTATCTGGCGACCAGGCCCGATCCCAGCTTCGGCGGACAGCTGCAACCTAAAAGCATCGCCGGTCTGACGGCCGAGGGCACGCCCACGGTGCGCTATGTCGAACGGGTGGTGACGCTGGGCGACGGCAGTCGGGTAAGCCTGCGCGCGCCCTACTATGATACCGGCGCGCCGCTGTCGCCCGACACAATGGTCAGCCCGCGCCTTGGGCCCAGCCTGCAAGGGATGGGTCTGATTGATGCGATCCGCGCGCAGGATATTCTGGGTGGCGCCGATCCCGAAGATGTGGATGGCGATGGCATCAGTGGCCGCGCCAACATCGTGATTTCGCGCCAGACCGGCCAGCCCATGCTGGGCCGCTATGGCTGGAAGGCCGAAACCCCGACCCTGCGCGAACAGGTGGCCGATGCGTTTGCCCATGACATCGGAATTTCGACCCCTCTGTTCCCTGATCCATGGGGCGATTGCACCGAGGCGCAACAGGCCTGCCGCTCCGCGCCGCACGGGGATCAGGACGTGCGCGGGACCGAGCTGGACGACACAGGGCTGGATCTGTCCACCCAGTTCGTGGCCTCCTTGGCTGTGCCGGCCCGCTCGGCGGCGCCTGAAACGGTGCTGGCCGGGCGGGATCTGTTCCTGGATATTGGTTGCGCGGCCTGCCACACGCCTGCCTATGTGACCGAGCGGCGCGAAAACGATCCGCGCGGGTTTCAGATGATCTGGCCCTATTCGGATTTCCTGTTGCACGATATGGGGCCCGGGCTGGCTGATGGCAGACCGGCCAGCCGTGCCTCAGGTTCCGAGTGGCGCACCCCGCCATTGTGGGGTATGGGTCGCGTGAAACAGGTCCTGGGGGCCGCGTTCTACCTGCATGACGGGCGGGCCCGCTCTTTGAGCGAGGCGATCCTGTGGCATGGAGGCGAAGCCCAGCCCGCCCGTGATCGCTTTGCCACCCTGCCCGCCCCGGATCGGGCCGCGCTGATTGCCTTCTTGGAAAGCTTGTGATGCTGAAACCTTTGTTGATCGCGGCGTCGGTCGCCCTGCCCCTGCCGCTTTGGGCCGACAGCTCGGTGGCGGATACCGCAATTGATACCCATGTTCTGCCCGGTTTCCTTGCGCTCGAGGACAGCACCCGCCGCATGGCCGAGACCGCGCAGTCTGACTGCGACCCTCAGTCAGAGACGCTGCGCCGCGCCTGGGGATTGGCCTTTGATCGCTGGATTACTATCAGCCATCTGCGCTTTGGTCCGACCGAGCGGGACAACCGCGCCTTTGCGCTGGCCTTCTGGCCCGACAGCCGGGGCAAGACGCCCAAGGCCCTGCATCAGATCATTGCGCAAACCGATCCGATCATCACCACGCCCGAGGGGGTTGCGTCGCTCTCGATCGCGGCGCGCGGATTCTATGCGCTGGAATTCCTGCTGTATGATCCGGATTTCAGGTCCGATCCGGCCTATGCCTGTGCGCTGATCCGCGCGCTGGCGACAGATATCGCGACCACCAGTCACGCGATCGCGCAGGACTGGCAAGGCAGCTATGGCGCGCTGATGAAGACCCCTGGCCAGGATTACAGTCCCTATCGCAACGCCGAAGAGGTGCGCCAGGAACTGTTCAAGGCCCTGTCGACTGGGCTGCAATTCACCTCGGATACCCGGTTGGGGCGGCCTCTGGGTACGTTCGACAAACCCCGCCCCAAACGCGCCGAGGCCCGCCGGTCTGGCCGCTCGTTGCATCATGTGGTCCTGTCGCTGCACGCCTTGCGCCAACTGGCCTTGATCCTGTCAGCAGGGGATGAAGACCTGACCCGCGAGGTCGGGACCGCGTTCGATCTGGCCATCAGCCAGGCTGAGGACCTGAAGGATCCGGTCTTTGCCGGGGTCGAGGATCCCGCGACGCGCCTGCAGATCGAGATCCTGCAACAAACCATAAACCTGCTTCGTGAACAGCAACTGGCCGATATCGGTGCCAAGCTGGGCGTCGCGGCGGGGTTCAACGCCTTGGATGGGGATTAAGATGACCACACGGCGCGGTTTCTTGGCTGGGTTGCTGGCGGCCGGCATGACGCCCGCGGTCAGCTGGGCGGATCTGGGGGGACCGCGCTTTCTGTCGGCGGCGAAAACCGCTGCTGGCTTTGCTCTGTTTGGACTGGATGCTCAGGGCAATGCCCTGTTTCGCGTGTCCCTGCCCGGGCGCGGCCATGCGGCGGCGGCTCACCCCGAAGCGGCCGAGGTGGTGGCCTTTGCCCGCCGCCCGGGGACCTTTGCGCAGGTGATTGACTGCGCGCGTGGCACTGTTCTGGCGCAGCTTGATTGCCCTCAGGGACGACATTTTTACGGGCATGGTGTGTTTTCAGCGGATGGTCGGCTGCTGTTCACCCCGGAAAACGATTACGAGTCCGGCACAGGGCGCATCGCCGTTTGGGATCGGTCGCGCGGATACAAGCGTGTGGGGGATTTCAGCTCGGGCGGGGTTGGGCCGCATGACATGTTGCGCCTGCCCGGACGTGATCAGTTCGTGATCGCCAATGGCGGGATCGACACCCATCCCGAAAGCGGACGCACCCCTCTGAACCTGCCGACCATGCGCGCAAATCTGACGCTGATCGGCGCCGAGGGCGACATCCGCGAGGTCACGCAGCTGGACTCGGCGCTAAGGCTGAACTCGATCCGCCACCTTGCGGTGCGCGACGACGGGCTGGTGGGGTTTGCCATGCAATGGCAGGGCAATAGCACCGACCACCCGCCGCTGGTGGGGCTGTACCGGCCGGGCAGTGGCAACCCGCCCATCCTGGGCAAAGCCAGTGCTGAATTGCATGCCGGGATGAAGGGCTATGCGGGCTCGATCAGCTTTGCCGGGAATGGGGCGCAGGTTGCGATCTCAAGCCCGCGCGGCGGAATGATCCATGCCTTTGACGCGGAAACCGGCGCCTTCGCTTGGCATGTGGACGAACCCGATGTCTGCGGGCTGAACAGGCTGGGCACGGGCTTTGTCGCGACAGCGGGCACAGGGCGGGTGATCCGGTTCGCGGGACACGAAACGCAGGTGCTGAGCCAGCAAAAACTGGCCTGGGACAACCACCTGATTTCTGTGTGATCGGCCCCGGATGAACAGGCCCGGCGACACCGCCGGACCCTTTGGGCTTAAACCAATCCGGGCAGATACAGCACAATCGCCGGGAACGCGATCAACAGCGCAATCGTCACCGCATCGGCCACGAAAAACGGGGTCACACCGCGGAACACGTCTTGGACGCTCAGATCATCGCGCACCCCGGCCACCACGAAACAATTCAGCCCGATGGGCGGGGTGATCAGGCAGAACTCGGCCATTTTCACCACCAGGATGCCGAACCAGATCGCACACATCGGCCCGGACATGCCAAAGGCGCTGTCGGCGGCGCTGACGAACTCGCCCCCGTTCAGGGCCATCACCGCCGGATAAACCACCGGCAGGGTCAGCAGCAGCATCCCAATGGCATCCATGAACATCCCCAGCACCGCATAGGCCAACAGGATATAGATCAGCGTCAGCATGGGCGATTGTTCCAGGCTGGTGATCCAGTCCGAGAAAGCGCCTGGCAAATCGGCAAAGCCGAGGAAGCGCACATAGATCAGCACGCCCCAAATGATGGTAAAGATCATCGCGCTGAGTTTCGCCGTTTCCAGCAGTGCGTCCTTCATCTGCCCCCAGCGCATGCCGCGATACAGCGCCATCAGGAACACCACAAAGGCGCCCAGTGCGCCGCCTTCGGTCGGGGTGCCCCAGGCATCACCGCCAAACGGGTTGTAGATGAAGAAGATGATGATCAGCACCACAAAGAAGATCGGGAAGGCCGGCGGGATCGAGACCAGACGCTCCTTCCATGTAAAACCGCGCACGGGCGGGCCGAAATTGGGGATCGTCAGCGCCATGCCCACGATCAACGCACCATAGACGATGGCTGAAAACGCGCCGGGGATGAAACCCGCCAGCAGCAGCTTGCCCACGTCCTGTTCGACGATGATCGCGTAAATCACCAGAATGGCCGAGGGCGGGATCAGGCTGGCCAGCGTGCCGCCAGCGGCCACGACCCCTGCGGCAAAGCGCTTGTCATAGCCGATTTTCAACATCTCGGGGATGGCGATGCGGGCGAACACCGCCGCCGTCGCCACCGACGCCCCCGAGACCGCTGCGAACCCCGCCGTCGCGAACACCGTCGACACGGCCAGCCCGCCGGGCAGCCATCCGACCCAGCGTTTTGCGGCCTCGAACAGGGCCTTGGTCAGGCCCGCGTAATAGGCCAGGTATCCGATCAGGATGAAGGTGGGAATAAGGCTCAGCGCCTGCGAACTGACCTTGGAATGGGGCACCTGCCCGGCGGTTTTCACCGCGATGGTTGCGGCCTTGAGGAACCGGGACGGGTCATAGCCGAACTTGTTCCAGAAAATCCATGTCAGCCCGACCAGCCCGGCGATGCCAGCGGCAAAGGCCACGCGCATCCCCAGAACCACCATCAGCAACAAGAACCCCGAGACCCACAGGCCAATATCAATCGGTTCCATCAGCGGGTCTCCTCGTCGTCAAAGCCACCGACATGCTGCGCCTCTTCGGCGGCCTGGGCGGCGGCAGACAGAACCAGCGGCACCGCGACAGGCTCGACCAGCCCCAACACAAAGGCGCGCCCATAGCCCCACAGCTGGATCACGACCCGCAGACACAGCACGCTGAACGCCACCGGGGCCAGCAATTTCGCGGGCCAGATCGGGATACCAATGTCGATCGAGCTGTCACGGCTCCACAGCGGGGCCGCGAAATCAAAGCTGCGCTGGAAATGTTCCCAACTGCCCCAGACTAGCAGCGCCATCAGGATCAGCGTGGCCAGCGCGGTGATGAACTCGGCCGCCCACAGCGCACGGCCTCTCAGCCGCCCCACCAGGATGTCCATGCGGATGTGCCCGCCATCGCGCTGCGTATAGGCGATGCCCATGAAGGCGATCAGCGGCATGATCTGCTCGATCCAGTCCACGTATCCGGGCAGAGGCATATTCATCGTGTTGCGTCCGCCGACGGAAATGACCGCCAGCACCATCAGCGAGAACACCGCCAATCCGCTGATCAAGGCCAGGAATTTTTCGATCCGATGCAAGGATCGGTCCAGGCGGCTCAGGGTCGAGCCGTCCTCAAGCACAGCGGATGAGCCAGCCATGCGTCCCCCTCTCTGGAGCCCTTTGAGGGCCTATTGCCGTATCTGGAACGGAAACCGCCCGAGAGCCAAAGCCTTCGGGCGGTTAGATTTTATTTACGGGTCTCGGCCAGGGTGGTCATGACGGTGTCATACAGCCCCTGCGCGTCGATGCCCTGTTTGGTCATGTCCGCCAGCCACTTTTCACGGATCGGATCAGCGGCCGCGGCGCGGAATTTATCCAGCTCGGCCTCGGAAATCATGACCTTGGCCACGTTTTTCTCGGCCAGTACGGAGTCCCATTTCTCCAGCAGCGCGCCATAGTTGGCCAGGTAATGGTCCAGCGCCTCGTCGATCGAGCCGTCCAGCGCAGCGCGTTCAGAATCCGACAGCGCGTCATAGGCATCGGTATTCACCACAACCGGGCAGTTCACTGTGCCGGGGTTCAGGTTGGCGGTCCACCAGGTGGCCTGATCAATCGTGCGGAAGGCAAAATGGGCATGCTGCGCAAAGGCCACCGTGTCCACCACGCCGCTTTCCATGGCGTTATAGGCCTCGGTCGCGGTCACGGATGTCGGCACGGCGCCGATGGTCTTGAAGGCCTGACCAATACCACCCGTCGCACGCACGCGCATGCCGTTCATCTTGTCCAGAGTATCCCGAGGCTCGCCGGTGCCAACGATGTTATATTGCGGCATGGGCGAGGGCATGAACAGTTTCGCATTCCAGCGCGCCAGGTCCTTTTGAGCAGCCGGATGGGCATAAACCGCGCGGGCCACGGCCACCTCTTCGGCAAGGGTATTCACGCCCAGGAACGGCAGCTCCAGCACGGTAATGGTGGGGTTCTTATCGCGGTGATAGCCCGCACAGAACTGCGCCATTTCAAACGCGCCGATGGAAATCCCGTCCAGGTTTTCCTTGTTTTTGGACAGGCCGCCATAGCTGATATTCAGGGTAAATTCGCCGCCGGTTTTGGCGCTGACCAGCTCGGCCAGTTTTTCAATATGTTCGGTAAAGGCCCGGCGTTTACCCCAGACCGAGACGTTCCATTCCGTCGCCATAAACTCGGTTGCAAAGCCAACAGCAAGCGCCGCCAAAGCGGCCTTGGTCATCAGTTTTTTCATGTTTTTCCTCCCGTACGCGGCACGTTCACCACCGCAACAGGGAAGAGGCTAGTACAGGTGTTTCACCCTGCCAAGGATTTCATGCAAAAAGCAGTTCCGCATACCGGAAAGTGGGTATGCAGAACCGCCCAACAGACAGGAAGACCCCGTAATCTCACGGTATTCCGCAGGGTTACCCCGAGGCCGCCAGCAGTTGCGCGTTCCCTCCGGCGGCTGTTGTGTCGATGCAGATGTGGCGCTCCAGACGGCAGCGCGCAGCCAGATCCTGACCCGAGACCAGGCTGATCAGCGCACCGGGACGGGCCGCAAGCGCCTGCCGCGCGGCGCGGGTATCAGCCTCGTCCGACCACAGCGCCACCAAGGCCAGCGGCGCAAGATGTTCCAACGCGCCGCGCGGCAGCATCCCATCCAAGCCCAGCTCGGGCGACACGCCTGGCGCCACGGCCAGCGCCGGACATCCATTGTCGCGCGCGATCTGCGCCTGCCTGGCCGCGTCCTCGGCCGAGGGCCCCAAACACAGGACAACTCCACGCCCATAGGTCGACAGACGGTTGGATTCCCCGGTCGGACCGGGCAGGTCCTGCGCGCTCAGCTTGGCCGGAATGTGTTCGGCCATGGCTTCGAGCGCGCGCTGCACCCTGGAGACCTCGACCACCGTGCCCGAGCCAGCCGGCTTGGCGATCCGCTCTGTCTGGGTGAACCGGGGCAAATATGCCGGACCACCTGCCTTGGGGCCGGTGCCCGACAGGCCCTCGCCGCCAAAAGGTTGCGAGCCAACAATGGCCCCGATCTGGTTGCGGTTCACATAAAGGTTGCCCACACGAAGCCGGCTGGCGATCTGTTCGACCCGGCTGTCGATCCGTGTATGCAGGCCGAAGGTCAGGCCAAAGCCCGTGTCGTTCACCGCGTCCACCACAGCGTCGATGTCCTGCGCCCTGAAGGTCGCCACATGCAGCACTGGGCCAAAGATTTCACGCTCCAGTGCCGCGATTCCCTCGACGCGGATCACGGTAGGCGCGATGAAATGGCCGGTTTCAGGCGAGGGCAGCTGTTTCAGCACATCGCCACGGTCCCGCGCGGCCGCAATATAGGCTGCGAAATCCGCCTGCGCGCGTGCATCGATCACGGGGCCAACATCGGTCGAATGGCTCCAGGGATTCCCCAGCGCCAATTCGTCCATCGCCCCATACAGCATCGGCAGCAGGGTGTCGGCCACGTCCTCTTGGACATACAGACAGCGCAGGGCCGAGCATCGCTGACCCGCCGACTGAAAGGCCGAGGCCACGATATCACGCACCGCCTGTTCGGGCAGCGCGGTGCTGTCCACGATCATCGCATTCAACCCGCCGGTTTCCGCGATCAGCGGCGCGTCGGGTGCCATCCCCTGCGCCATGGAGCGGTTGATCCGCTGGGCCGTTGCCGTCGAGCCGGTGAAGCACACACCGTTCACCTCCGGGCTGCTGGTCAAGACCGGGCCCAGCACGCCCCCCTGCCCCGGCAGCAGTTGCAAGGCCGCCAGGGGAACGCCCGCCTGATGCAGCATTTGCGTGGCGCGCCAGGCGATCAGGCTGGTGGCCTCGGCCGGTTTGGCCAGCACCGCATTGCCCGCCGCCAGGGCCGCCGCGATCTGACCGGTAAAAATGGCCAGCGGGAAGTTCCAGGGCGAGATACAGGTGAAAACGCCCCGTGCCGGAGCTTCGAGCTTCGCGGCCTGCGCTGCATAATAGCGCAGGAAATCCACGGCTTCGCGCAGCTCTCCGATCGCGTCATTGGGGGTCTTGCCCGCCTCACGCGCCAGCAGGGCAAAAAGCTCGCCGAAATTGGCCTCATAAAGGTCCGCTGCCCGGTTCAGCGCCGCCGCGCGCTCTGCTACCGGGACCTCCCAGGGGCGCGCATCTGCGATGGCCTGCGCGGCCGCGTCAGCTGTGGCCTCTGACAGATCCCCCACGATATCAGAGGCTTGCGCAGGGTTCTGCACCTGGCGCGTGTCGCCCGCGCTGGCATCGGACACCGTCAGGGGGCTGCCCCGCCACTGCGCGGTATTGAAAGGCGCGCGCGTGGTTTCGATCTGGGCCAGATCCCGCAGATCATGCAGATCCCATCCCTGCGAATTTGGGCGCTCGGGCGCAAACAAATCTGCGGGCGCGTGCACACCGGGGGCGGGCCCATTGCCCAACGACTCGAGCGCGTCAAAGGGATCAGCGACCACGGTTTCAGGGGCAACATCCGGGTCCACGATCTGGTTCACAAAAGACGAATTCGCCCCGTTCTCTAACAAGCGGCGCACCAGATAGGCCAGCAAATCGCGATGCGCCCCCACCGGCGCATAGATCCGGCACCGGGTGCCGTTTTGCTGTTTGACCAGCTCATGCAGCCCTTCGCCCATGCCGTGCAGCCGCTGGAATTCATAGGTTTGCGGGTCATGCGCCATTTGCAGTATGGTGGCGATCGAGTGCGCATTATGGGTGGCGAATTGCGGATAGATGCGGTCAGTCATTTGCAACAGCTTGGCCGCGCAACACAGATAGGACACATCTGTCGCGGGTTTGCGGGTGAAGACGGGAAAACTGCCCAGACCTTCGACCTGCGCTCGCTTGATTTCGGTGTCCCAATAGGCGCCTTTCACCAGGCGGACCATGATTTTGCGGTCCAGCTGTTGGGCCAGGCCATACAGCCAGTCCAGCGTCGCGCCCGCGCGTTTGCCATAGGCCTGCACCACCACGCCGAATCCATCCCACCCGGCCAGGCGTGGATCTGAGAGGACGGCCTCGATCACATCCAGCGACAGATCCAGCCGGTCGGCCTCTTCTGCGTCGATGTTCAGGCCCATGCCGGCCTGTTTCGCGGCCAGGGCCAGGTCCAGGGTCGCCGGGACCAGTTCGGCCATCACCCGGTCCGCCTGCCCCACCTCATAGCGCGGATGCAGCGCCGACAGCTTGATCGAGATGCCGGGGTTCTGGCGAATGTCCTGCGCGCCACTTTCGCGGCCCAGACGGGTGATGGCCTCCAGATAGGCCGCGTGGTACTTGTCGGCGTCCCGCGCGGTCAGGGCGGCCTCGCCCAGCATGTCATAGGAGAACGTATAGCCCTGTTTGGCGCGGGATTTGCCGCGTTTCAGGGCCTCGTCAATGGTTTGACCCAGCACGAATTGCGCCCCCAGTTCCTTCATCGCGCGGGCAACAGCCGAGCGGATCACCGGTTCGCCCAGACGTTTGATCGCCCCGTGCAAAGTGGCGGCGATGCCAGGCTGTTCGTCCTCTTTCAGGACTTTGCCGGTCAGCATCAGCGCCCAGGTCGACGCGTTGACCAGCGACGAGGACGACTGCCCCAAATGCGCCCCCCATTCCGAGGGAGCGATCTTGTCCTCGATCAGTTCGTCAATGGTTTCGCGGTCGGGCACGCGCAGCAGGGCCTCGGCCAGACACATCAGGGCGATGCCCTCGTTGGTGGACAGCCCGTATTCGGACAGAAACACCTCCATCAGGCCCATATCCCCATCCGCGCGCAGATTACGCACCAACAAAGTGGCCTGCGCAAAGGCGGTCTGGCGCAACGATCTGGAGGGCCCATGCTGGGCGATCAAATCCGACAGAACCTGGGTTTCGGGGGCATGATGCTGCTTTCTCAGCGCCGTACGGAACCGGGTCACCGACGGGGTGTCGGCGGTGAAATCTTTGGCAGCGATATTCGACGCGCACATAATTGGCAGCTCCCTTGCTGATGATGACTTGACCCCAGACTAGCAAATCACGCAAAGTCGATTTGCCTAAAAATACGAAAATCAAGGCCGTATCACCTGTAGTTTGACAATATTTCAGGACCATCGAATGCCAAAAATAGAATTCAACGACGATTTGGATCGCATCGATTTGAAGATTTTAAAGGTTCTGTCGGTGGACGGACGTATCCCTGTGACCGAATTGGCGAAACAGGTCGGCCTGTCCAAAAGCCCCTGTCAGGTGCGGCTGAAACGCCTGCAAGAGGATGGCTTCATCCAAGGGTTCCGCGCGGTTCTGAATGCGCAAAAGCTGGGCCTTGAACACGTGGCCTTCGCCGAGGTCAAATTGAAGGACACGACAGAAATGGCACTGGGGGCCTTTAACGACGCCGTTCAGGACGTCCCGGAAATCGAGCAATGCCACATGATCGCGGGCTCGTTTGATTACCTGCTGAAGATCCGCACCAGCGACATTCAAAGCTATCGGCGCGTGCTGGGCGAGGTGATCTCGGCGCTGCCCTTTGTGGGGTCGACCTCGACCCATGTGTCCATGCAATCGGTGAAAGATACAGCCCTGTAAGGGCTTGGCCATTGGGCACGGCGCGCCTATAAGAGCCGCGACAGATTTGGAGAGCGATATGCGCACAGCCACGATCACCCGCAAGACGGCCGAGACGGATATCTCCGTCACGGTGAACCTGGATGGCACCGGGGCCTATGACAACCAGACCGGCGTCGGGTTCTTTGACCACATGCTGGACCAGTTGGCGCGTCACTCTTTGATCGATTTCACCATCCGCGCGAAAGGTGATTATCACATTGATGATCACCACACCGTCGAGGATACGGGCATTGCCCTGGGTCAGGCCTTGGCGCAGGCCTTGGGTGATAAAAAGGGCATTCGGCGCTATGGCGAATGTCACTTGCCGATGGATGATGCCCAGGTGCGTTGCGCGCTGGACCTGTCGGCGCGCCCCTACCTGATCTGGAACGTGGAATTCGCAGCCCCCAAGATCGGCACGTTTGACACCGAATTGGTGCGCGAGTTTTTCCAGGCCTTCAGCACCCACGGCGGGATCACCCTGCACGTGGACCAGTTGCATGGCTTTAACGCCCACCACGTGGCCGAGGCGGCGTTCAAGGCCGTGGCCCGCGCCCTGCGCATCGCGGTCGAAACTGACCCGCGCAAGGCCGATGCCATCCCCTCGACCAAGGGAGCGCTGTAAATGACCACAGTCATTGTGGATTACGAGAGCGGGAACCTGCACTCGGCCGAGAAGGCATTCCAACGGATGGCGAACGAAACCGGCGCGGGCGAGGTCATCGTGACCTCGGACCCCGAGGTGATCCGCCGCGCCGATCGCATCGTGCTGCCTGGTGACGGGGCGTTTCCTGCGTGCCGCGAGGCCCTGTTCGACCATCGCGGCGTGTTCGAAGCCATGGAAGAGGTTGTGACCCGTCAGGGCAAACCCTTTCTGGGGATTTGCATCGGGATGCAGATGCTGGCGACCCGCGGGTTGGAATATACCGAAACGCCCGGCTTTGACTGGATTGGCGGGGACGTGGACAAGATCACGCCCTCTGATGACAGCCTGAAAGTGCCACATATGGGCTGGAACGATCTGCTGATCGACACGCCGCACCCGGTGTTTGATGGGATCGAGACGGGCAATCACGCCTATTTCGTGCACTCGTACCACTTTAAGGTGGCCGATCCGGCGCATCTGTTGGCGCATGTGGATTACGCCGGCAAGATCACCGCCATCGTCGGGCGCGACAATCTGGTGGGGATGCAATTCCACCCCGAGAAAAGCCAGAAAACCGGCCTGCACATGATCGCGAACTTCCTGAACTGGGCGCCTTAATGCGCCACCCGCGTCCAGGTCTGGTTTTGACAAATCGGACCGATGCAGCCGCTGACGATCAAGTTGTCCTGCTCCACGCGCAGCCTGGCCTTGAAGGTCATGTCGCGCAGGGGCAGCCAGCCAGTGCCGCGATATTCTGCGCCTGACACAGGCTGCACATCCCAGAAAATCCGCCGCCCCACATTGGGCGTGCTCACCAAGACCCCCTGCTGGTCAAACGCGCGGATGATCGTGCCGCAAAGCGCCGCCCCACAGGGTTCGGCGCGCACATGCGCAACCTGCCCTTTGGCATCGGGCTTGGTCAGCCACAGACCGACCAAGGGCTCGGCCACCGCCGGCGAGGCAAACAAGATCATCCAAATCACGTAGAAAAAGCGCCGCATGACATTTGTCCTTGGGGGTCCTTGGAACTGTCTTACGGCGATTATCCTAGCACAGTTTGGGGGATTCAGTATGACGGAACGGTGAAATCTGGCCCGGCTTGGCCCCGGTTGCCATTAATTCACGCGACTCCAGGTCTGTTTCTTGCAGATCGGGCCAATGCAGCCTTTGACCTTCAGCGTGTTGCCGGACATGTCCATCTTTGAGCTATAGATCTTATCCTTGGACGGCTGCCAGATTTTCCCGTCGCGATAGGCACCGCCCCCTTTGGGCTCCATATCCCACACCAGTTGCTTGCCAATATTGGGCGAGCTGTATTCCCCGCTCGCATTGAACGTCCGCGAGATCACGCCGCATATCTTGGCACCGCAGGTCGACATGGTGACATGGGCATAGGCCCCGTCATCCACTTGGGTTTTCCACACACCCAGCACCGGATCAGCCAGCGCAGCGCCCGACATCAGAACCGAGGCCACAGCGGCCAGAACATATGTTTTCATCAGATTTCCTCCCTGAGTGTTGCCCTGATCCTGACCCGCACAGGCGATTCCGATCAAGCCTGACATGACGGAAGCCCTGACAAAGCGGCGGAAAGTTGCAATTCCCCGCTGCTCGTGCAAAACCGCGCGCAGCATAGTGACAGAAAGGCCCGGACCATGATCCTCTATCCCGCGATTGACCTGAAGGACGGCAACGCCGTGCGCCTGTACAAAGGCGAGATGGAGAAGGCCACGGTCTTCAACGAAAACCCCGCCGCGCAAGCGCTGGAGTTCGTGAATGCAGGCTGCGAATGGCTGCACCTGGTGGATCTGAACGGCGCTTTTGCAGGCGAACCCGTGAACGCCAAACCGGTCGAAGAAATCCTGGCCCAAACCAAGGTTCCAGCCCAATTGGGCGGCGGCATCCGCGACATGGCCACGATCGAACGCTGGCTGTCCAAGGGCTTGCAGCGCGTGATTCTGGGCACCGTGGCGGTGGAAAACCCCGATCTGGTGCGCGAAGCCTGCAAAGAATTCCCCGGCCACGTGGCCGTGGGCATTGACGCACGCAATGGCATGGTCGCCACCAAGGGCTGGGCCGAGGAAACCAATGTCAACGCCACCGATCTGGCCAAGTCCTTCGAGGACGCAGGCGTCGCGGCCATCATCTACACCGACATCAACCGCGACGGCGCCATGCAAGGCCCCAACGTGGCCGAAACCGCAGCCCTGGCCAATGCGGTCTCGATCCCCGTGATTGCCAGTGGGGGCGTTTCCTCGCTGGAGGATCTGCGTAACCTGAAATCCTGCGGCGCGCCTCTGAACGGCGCCATCTCGGGCCGCGCGCTGTATGATGGCGCGATCGACCTGGCCGAGGCTTTGGCGCTGCTCAAGGCCTAAACGGGGCACCGTGATTGGGCGGCCAGGCCACAAGCCGCCCCTCGCACTGCGTCACCCTGCCCCTTGCGTCAAACTAAACCAGTTGGTTTAGATATGGGCAGACCCCAACAACCCCATGACGCCCCCCAATGACTGCCTCCATGACGCCCAAGCCCCAAGTCAGTACCAGTACCCTGCCCGATCACGCGCATTTATGGACCCATTTCGCCCCGGGTGATTTCATCGATTGCTACAGCTGCCGCAGCGAAATGGATTTGGACTCGGCCCTGGAAACCGCGCTTAAGATGCCCGGTTGGGCCAGTGCTCTGCTGAAGTTGCGCAACACCCTGGTCGCGCCGCTGGGCCTGAAAACCGGCACCACCGAGGACACAGAGATTTTTCCGATCACCCATCGCTCGGAGTCCGAGCTGAACCTGGGGATCGATGACAATCACCTGAATTTCCGCATCGCGCTGTTGCGCGATCAGGGGCATATCTACATGGCGACCTGGGTGCATCGCAATAACCTGCTGGGGCGGATTTATCTGGCCGTAGTCATGCCCTTTCACATCCTGATCTCACGCAACGCCCTGCGCCAGGTGGCCCGTGCCAGCCGCCAGCTGCAACAGAACGGCTGATTTCCGGCTGCCGCATTGCCTCTGCGCTGGAACTGCCCTAAACCGCAGGGGAACCGCAAAAGAGGCCTTGGATGCTGAAAACCCGTATCATCCCCTGCCTGGACGTCGCCGATGGGCGCGTCGTCAAGGGCGTGAACTTTGTTGATCTGGTCGATGCCGGCGATCCTGTGGAATTGGCCAAGGCCTACGACGCCGCCGGCGCAGACGAGATCTGTTTTCTGGACATCCACGCCACCCACGAAAACCGCGGCACCATGTTTGATGTGGTCCAGCGCACGGCCGAGCAATGCTATGTCCCCCTGACCGTGGGCGGCGGCGTGCGCACCGTGCAGGACGTGCGCAACCTGCTTTTGGCGGGCGCGGACAAGGTCAGCTTCAACTCGGCCGCTGTCGCCAACCCCGATGTGGTGGCCGAGGCCGCCGATCAGTTCGGCAGCCAGTGTATCGTTGTGGCCATCGACGCGAAAACCGTGGAAACCGATGCCGACGGCAACGGCATCCGCTGGGAGATTTTCACCCATGGCGGCCGCAAACCCACCGGCATCGACGCCGTGGAATTTGCCATTCTGGTCGCTGAAAAAGGTGCTGGGGAAATCCTGCTGACCTCGATGGATCGCGATGGCACCCGCGCCGGGTTCAACCTGCCGCTGACCCGCGCCATCTCGGATGCGGTGGACATCCCCGTAATCGCCTCGGGCGGTGTGGGTACTCTGGATCACCTGGTCGAGGGCGTCACAAACGGCGGCGCCAGCGCTGTTCTGGCCGCCTCGATCTTTCACTTCGGTGATTACACCATCCGCGAGGCCAAGGACCACATGGCGAACGCGGGCATCCCCATGAGGATCGAATGACACTCGACGACCTGGCCCAAACCGTTGCTGCCCGCGCGGCGGCTGATCCTGGCTCCAGCTGGACAGCCAAACTGCTGTCCAAAGGCCCCGAAAAATGCGCCGAGAAATTCGGCGAAGAAGCCATCGAGGCCATCATCGAAGCCATCAAGGGCGACAAGGAACGCCTGACTTCCGAGGCCGCCGATGTTCTGTTTCACCTGCTGGTGATGCTGCAATCGCGCGACGTGCCCCTGTCAGATGTGATGGACGAACTGGCCCGCCGTCAGGGCACCTCGGGCATCGCTGAAAAGGCCGCGCGCAAGTAATCGCCGCCTCCTTGGCACGGTCAAAGGCACAGTCAAAACAACCCAAAACACGTATCACAATATCGCCATACTACCTGCACGCTTCTGCCCTTTCCGTTAGGTAAAGTTTTACTCAACAGGAAATGGGAAACGCAGGAGAAACTGCTAGGCGAGAAATGCAATGCGTAGAGGATTCGTAAAGGAAGACGATGGAAGTGTCGGTGCTGACTGGGTCGTTTTAACAGCCGGACTGGTTGGCTTGGCAGTGGCTGTTGCATCATCCGTTGAAACCAGCGTCTCAGGACTGTCAAACGAGCTGACCACAGCCATGGCCTCGGCCGGTCAAACCAGCGGATCCACTGGCAGCTCGGGAACCGGCGGCGGCAGCGGAAGCGGCGCAACTGGAAGCGGCGAAGGCAGTGGCAGCGGCGCCTCGGGAACCGGCAATGGTGGCGGTGGGAAAGCCGGCAAAGGCAAAAAGGGCGGCAAAGGCAAGAAAGGCGGTAAGGGTAAGAAAGGTGGCAAGGGTAAAAAAGGCGGCAAAGGTGGCCGCAAATAACCGCCTCACAGCTTAGATGAAATCACCCCGGTCGCGAATCCGCCCATGCGCAACTCGCCAAACAAGCGCTGGTATTCGATCTTGGGACAGCGGTTCATGATCACATCCACACCACGCGCACGCGCCTTTTCGGCAGCCTGTGCATGCTCGACACCGATTTGCATCCAGATGGTCTGAAGCTTGGGGAAAGCCTCTAACGCCTCGTCCACGATGGGTGGCACGGCCTCGGAGCGGCGGAAAATGTCCACCATATCGACCCCACCCTGAATGTCTGACAGGCTGGCCACGACCTCTTGGCCAAACAACCGTTTGCCTGCATGTCCCGGGTTCACTGGGATCACGGTATAGCCCTTCAAACCCAGATAGCGTGCCACATAATAGGACGGCCGCACCGGGTTCATCGAAACACCCACAACAGCCACACGGCGCGTGCGTTTCAGAATTGTTTTCAGATGATCGTCACTGTAGGTCTCGCTCATACCCAAGCGTTAACGTGCCGCGCCTGCCCTGCCTAGGGTTTCGTTGGGTGCGGACAAAAAAACACCCCGGGGTCAGCCCGGGGTGCAAGTCGCGGAACGAGGGACAGTGAATGAGCCACGGGGGTTCCGACCCCATGCTCCTGCACCTCTAGATAGGGACGCATGATCAGTTTAAAAGAGCCTGTAAAGAAGTCGTGAACATCCCGTTAACAATGACAGCACGAGGCACAAAATCTAGCACCCAAGCCTATCCACGAGCTGCATACAGCGCCACGGCCGCCGCGTTGGACACGTTCAGCGACCCAAATCCGCCCGCAAAATCAATGCGAACCAGCGCATCACAGGTTTCGCGGGTTTTCTGGCGCAGGCCCGGCCCCTCGGCCCCCAGCACCAGGGCAACGGGACGGTCTCGTTTGCCCTCTAGCGCCTCTTCGATGGTCTGCTCGGCCTCGCCAGCCAGGCCCAGAACGATATAGCCCATCTTTTGCAGGGCCACGATTCCATCCGCCAGATTGCGAATCCGCAGATAGGGCTGGCGTTCCAGCGCACCGCTGGCGGTTTTGGCCAATGCGCCGGTTTCGGGCGCCGAGTGATGCCGCGTACCGATCACAGCGCAGGCCCCAAACACCTCGGCCGAGCGCAGAATCGCGCCCACGTTATGCGGGTCTGTCACCTTGTCCAGCAGCACAACGCGCGGAGGCAAATCAGGCTTACCAACACAGACATCCTCCATCCGGCCCCATTCCAGCGGCTTCACCTCCAGCGCTGCGCCCTGGTGCACCGAGTTCGGATCCAGCGGCACGTTGAATTTGCGCGGATCCACCACCTCTGGGGTCATGCCGCTGGCGGCGATGGCCTCGGCCAGCTTGTCATGGGCGTTTTTCGTCACCACCAGGCGCAGGCGCTGACGATTGGGGTTTTGCAGCGCATCCCGCACCGCATGCAGGCCAAACATCCACACGGTTTCAGCCGCGGATGCCTTTTTCGCCTGCTCTTTTTCGACGACCCATTTGGGTTTTTTCATCGCCCTTACCCCTTGATTTCATGCTTGGGGCGTTAATGCGCTTCCTCCCGGTCAATCGCAAGGAAATTTCCTGTTGACGCCCCTGCGCGACGCTTGTAATCACCCCACACGTTCCAAGGCGACGCCTTGGACACGGGCGACGGGCTGCAAGGTGCGGCAGCGGACTGTAACTCCGCCGAGGAGACTCATGCCTGGTTCGATTCCAGGGTCGCCCACCATAAAACTAAATTTCCCTTGTTTTTTGATGGTGGGGTGTCCCGCAGAGTTTGAAATCGGGGCAAATGAATTCAAACACTTAGAAACCGAGTGTCCCGCAATTCAGCGGATCGCGCCGAGTATCGCGCGCAGCAACTCCGAGTTGTAGAATCACTTCTGCGGCACGGGTCCACCAAATTTAAATCTATGTGAGAAACCCTGGCTCCATGGTCAGCGTAGTTCTCTTTCTGGCGGCCGTCACCGTTACCGACGGCGACACCCTTCGCAGTGAGGATCTGCGGGTTCGCCTATGGGGAATCAACGCGCCCGAATTGAAGGCCGAAGGCGGACCAGCGTCGAATGAGGCTCTGGTCTAGCTGGTCGATGGACAGCCGCTTGTCTGCGATGTGGTGGATGTGGGACGCTACGGGCTCCTGGTCGCGCGTTGCCGTCTTCCCGGAGGTGCGGATCTGGCCTGTGAATTGGTTCGGGCCGGCAAGGCGGTGGATTGGCCGAAGTACAGCGGCGGGGCTTATGCAGGATGTATGAAGTAACTGCGCCAGGAAGGGCGGTTTCCGGACCTTAGCTGCCTCTGCGAAGGTTCTGGGCGAAAAATGCAAAAGCGGACATTCCAACCTTGGCGGACCGATACCCACATGCTGCGCCGCGCGCCAATGACAGCTATGCGCAGATAGCGACCTTTGCAAAGTCACGCGCTCGGCCCTTAGCTGCCGTTCGACTGAGCAATAATCCAGCCCCCCAACTTCCCGAAAGCGGACGCTCGTGCGACCGCAGCATTTGGGATGGTCCAGATGGCCGCACTGCGGACATTTGCTGACTTTCGCTGCGTAATCACCAATGGCGGCTTTGGATGAACCGGCTGGGTTACCAAAGTTTCTTTTCTTTAGGTGACCTGCCCCCCGAGGCTCCCTCATTCATAACGAGAGTTTGCGGGTCTGGTATTCATAGTCTTGGTCGTCAATTTGGGCAAGCGCGCCGGACGCGGAGCTCTCAAATTGCTCAAGCGTTCGGCGCGCTTCTGCGGGCGTTTTGTTTCCGAGAGATGAGTGCGGCCTGACGTTGTTGTAGTCGTACCGCCAGAGCGCCAGTTTTCGACGCGCATCATCCAGACTTTCGAACATCTCTTCATTTAGACATTCGTCGCGCAAGCTGCCGTTGAATGACTCGATGAAGGCATTCTGCTGTGGCTTGCCCGGATCAATGTAGTGCCAGTCGACGCCGTTGTCGTTCGCCCATTTCAGGATTGCCCGGCTTGTGAACTCAGTCCCGTTATCGCTGACAATGCTGGCAGGCTTGCCATAGATACGCACAAGCGCATCCAACTCACGCGCAACCCGGGCACCCGAGATGCTGGTGTCGGCCATCAGGCACAGGTTCTCACGGCAGCAATCGTCATTGACGGCCAGGATGCGGAACCGGCGTGATGCCCCGAACGTGTCCGACAGGAAGTCCATCGACCAACGTTCGCCTGGCCTCAAAGCCTCTGGCATTGGTGTTCGAGACCCACGCGCCCGTTTCCGTCCACGCCGTCGCCGAACGCCCAGCTTCTCCTCGGTGTACAGCCGATACAGCTTCTTGTGGTTCATCACGTATCCTTCGCGCTCCAGCATCACGCCGATCCGGCGGTAGCCAAACCGACGCCGTTTGGCCGCGACGGCCTTCATCTCCTTGCGTATCTCAGGATTGTCCGGCGGGCGTTCACGCCGGACCGTCTTCGGATCGACACCGACAAGTCGGCAGGCCCGGCGTTGCGAGATGTCATGATCCCGCATCGCCCTGAGCGCTGCCTCTCGCCGCTCATTCGGCGTCGTCAACTCTTTCCCAGCAAATCCTTCAGCACAACGTTGTCCAGCATGGCATCGGCCAGCAGACGTTTAAGCTTGGCGTTCTCGTCCTCCATCGCCTTCAGCTTGGCCGCATCAGACACTTCCATGCCGCCATACTTGGATTTGAATTTGTAGAACGTGCCCTGGCTCAGGCCATGCTTGCGGCACACCTCCGCCGTCGGAATCCCGGCTTCTTGTTCTTTGATCATCCCAATGATCTGGGCTTCAGTGAAACGGCTCTTTCGCATTTGTTTGCTCCTTCAAGAGGTTGAGCAAACTCTACATTAAAGTGCGGGAGATTTCGGGGGGCAGGTCAGCTGCTTTGTTGTGAGCGGTAGCTAAGACCTATAGAACCGCCGCTCAACTTAGATATCCCCAAATGGCTTTTTTCACACGTTCACCAACTGACACGCGGTTGGTTTCGCCCGCTAGCGCCGCGGCATTCACGATGGCCTGACATATCGCGACAGCATCTCTTGCGGTGGTCAGATTAGCGTCAGGCTTCATTCTCTGAATAATAGATACCACCTCTTCGGCCAACTTTTCCGACAATTCCACCGCTTCGTGCTCAACGTCGAGTGACGCTTCGAAATATTCCAATTCGAGAGCCAGAGCGGGGCGGGCAAACTGGTGGGTCAATGCTGCATCAATAAGGTTTGCAACAGCGACCCGTGGCGTTTGCACATCAGCATGTTCCGAGATGGTTTTCACGGTGTTTAGAAGAACACTGCGCTCGCGCCGCAGGAGGGCAGCGACAATTGCTTCCTTGTTTGGGAAATATTGATAAAGCGTTCCAATGCTGACGCCCGCGCGTTCTGCAATATGATTTGTAGTGAGCCCTGCGCGCCCTCCATTTTCCAAAATGCGAGCAGACGCCTCGACGATTGCCGCCTGTGTTAACTGCGCGCGTGCCTGATGGGCTTTCTTTCTCGGGGAATGGGCCATCGGTCGTCTGCCTTTGCGAAATGCGAGTTGAGAATGTGAGCAATTGATCAGTTAATTCTGGATGTAATCACAACAGAACAGGATGACCAATGACCTACCGCCTCACAGTGCTAACATCGTTTTTGCTAGCGGCCTCATCTCCTACAATCACATTTGCCGAAGAGCCGCATGCGGTGCGGTATGTAAAGTTTCTAAGCCTGCATGAAACACCACTGACAATTGCCGGACGTGTCATGCTTCCGGAAGGCAAGCGCAATGTGCCGTTTGTTGTTGTCTTGCACGGCTCAGGCGGACCTAGCCTGCGTGAGGAGGGCTATCAGAATGCACTGGCCGAAGCTGGGATTGGTTCTCTAGCAATTGATGAATGGTCTGCTCGTGGAATATCCGGACAAAAAGATCGCCCCAATACTGTTATGGAAACGCTGCCTGACGTTTATGGAGCGCGACAATGGCTCATTGACGAAATGGAAATTTCGCCTGCCCAGATTGGAGTGATGGGGTTTTCGTTTGGTGGCGTCGCGTCGATGCTCGTAGCAACGGAGGAGTACAGCGCCACCTACAGTCACGATGGTGAAAATTTCGCCGCGGCAATGCCCGTCTATCCGGTTTGTTGGATTTACGGGACAGTCCCTGGATATGACTTTGCCCGGCTCGACACGCTTTCGGTGGAAATTTTGACCGGCAGCGAAGACGGCTATGACGACGATCCTGCGACTTGTCCGGAGTTGGTCTCCCGACTTACTGCCGATGAACAGACACGAGTAAAGGTTCATGTCTTGAAGGGGGCACACCACAGCTTTGACAAACCAGGTAGTGACCGATTGGTGGACGATCCGTACAGCCATCGTGGAACCGGAGGAGTTGTGCAAATGCGTTATGACCCCGCTCTAACACAGCGCTCGCACGCTCATGCCGTGGACTTTTTCAAGCGCAACTTGGAGGTCGAGTAAGCAGCGGGTCATGAAACTTACTGTTTTCTTTATGCTAAGAGCGCAAGCCTGAATGGCTTGCGCTTCAAAGACACCAGCGGTGAGAAAGCGTTGGCTGCGGCCATCCCTACCGGTGATGTCACTTTATGCTTTTTTGATGTTGAAGCTTTCAACGCCCGGGTCAGCGATGTTGCCGTTTTCGAGGCTGTAACGCCACAGATCTACCATTTTGCGATTGAGCGCCTGCCATACGCCTCTTTTTTCAACGCTGTATTGGCACATGGTCGAGATTATTCCTGCATATGAAAACGGGTTTCGGGAGTTTGAACATGCGGCTTAATAGGATCGACCTCACGGGAAAGGTCGTCCTGCTGACCAGCGCGGCTCGCGACACAGGGTGCGCGCTCCTGAGGCACTTGGTGGATGAGCAGGCAAAGATTCTGCGGAATTGGAAGTCTGTTTAGTGGCGCTTTTCGTCAATTCTCACGCTACGCAGCATTTGGTGGTATGGGCTCAAACCTGCCGTTTTCTGCGATCCGTGTTAATGTCCGCTTCGGGCTGACTGCCGTCATCCAGCAGCAGAGCTGGCTTGTGATTTCGCTGCGACGCTGCTGCTGCGCCGTCGCAATGCGGCTTTGAGCCTCAAAGTACCAGTTGCTGCGACATTCTATGAATGTCCGTTTTCAATTCTCGGAATCCTGTTTTGGTTTCGGTGCAAGAGGACAGCGAGGGCAAGCACACCGAGGCTTAGCACAGAGCAAATCGCAAATGTTCCTGCCATTGCCGCGCTGATTTGAACTGTTGAATTGCCTGCGTTGCCTCCGACACGTGCCAGAGACCAGAAAATGGCGCTGATAGTGCCTGCTCCCAGGATAAACCCAAAGTTACGGCTTAGATTGAGAATACCCGAGGCCACGCCTCGATCTTGTTTTGATACCTGCATCATTACTGACGTGTTCAGGGCGGCTAAGAAAACCTGATAGCTCGGCGCAAGCATCACGAAAGCCAGGACGAAACCTGCAAGCCCGAATAAATAAGGGAGACCCGCCATCATGCCGGTCGCTACTACCATCGCTGATGCACCAAAGAGAACGGCGCGATCGACTCCAGTTTTTTCCGTCATTCGTCCCGCCGGAATGCCACTGAAGGCGGACATGATCGGACCGACAGACATCGCCAGACCCATCTGGGCTGTCGTTAACTCAAGCCCCTCCGTCAAAAAGAACGGACCTACCACCAAAATACCCATCATGATGAGCGATACGATTGCATTCATGGCGAGACTGACGCGCAGATGCCCAGACCGCAGCAAACCAAGCGGGACAATTGGCGACCTGGAACGTTTCTCAATCCAAAGGAACGCAAGGAATGCGCCACCAGCGGCAATTGTGATCATCGCGCTCGCAACATCAAAACCATCAGCCAAATCGGAAACGACGAAGGTCAGGGCCGCCAGAAAAACGGCCAAAGCGCTCGCGCCGGGAAGGTCAATTCCCTTGTATTCGTCGGTACGTCTAGCTTTTTGTATATAGAGCAAGCAAAGGATAAGTGCTGCTACGGCCAACGGTATTTGCAACAGATAAACGGCTCGCCAGCCAAAAGCAGCCACAACAGCGCCTCCAACGGCAGGGCCAGAGGCTGTGCCGATCGCCGACATTGTTCCTAGCGCTCCCATCCAACGCCCGACCTGGCTGGAGGGAACAAAGTCGCGGACCAGGGCCAATGGCATCGACATCATTCCGGCAGCTCCTATGCCCTGGATAAATCGACTGGCAATCAACATCGGCAATGTGGGCGCTTTGAACGCAAGGAACGCACCCAAAATGTAGAGACACAGACCAACGACAAGCATAGTGCGCTTCCCAAAGAGATCACCTGCGCGCCCGACTGGCACGATGAGAGCTGTGGTCGCCAGGATGTAGGCAGAAACCACCAAGGCTGAGTTCATGCCATGATTCCGGAAGCCGTCCGACAGCTCTGGCAATGTGACAGCAGCAGTACTGATCCCCAGCGACGCCAGAACAATCGAAAGGCTGGGGCCAGACAGAACCGCTAATGTCTTTTCTCGATCTGAAGATGTGGAAGATTCGTTCATCCAAACTGCTCCATTGCAAAAACTGAATACAGAGCCTACGACTTGAAGCTAAGTTCAAGTCAAGAGGTGTTTGTATGGACAAGCTTCTGGATATCTCAGAGGTGTCGGATCAGTCAGGGGTGAGCACTTCGGGGCTGCGCTACTATGAAAAAAGAAATCTCATAGGTGCGGTTGCTCGCAACGGGCTGCGCCGCCAATACGAGCCAGAAGTTCTCCAGAAGCTGGCGCTGATCAGCCTCGCGAAATCGGCTGGGTTCACGCTAGAAGAGATAGGATCAGTACTAAACCGACCCGGAGCAACAGTCATTCCTCGCGACGCGCTGATCGACAAGGCCAGCAATCTGGAAGATCAAGCCAAACGATTGGTCATTCTTGCCGACATGATGCGTCATGTTGCGAACTGCCCCTATGAGGACCATTTTGAATGTTCTCGTTTCCAGAAACTGTTGAAAGTTGCCACCCGAGTTAAATCCAATTGAAATGCGGAAATCGCGGAGCAGACATTGGAGCATGTGCAGCGAAAGCCTCCATTTGTCCGCAGACTGTGAGTTCGACCAGGCCCAGATTATGCGCTTGCAGCGAATGTCGGAAATACGGGCTGCGGTCGCAGAATTTGGGAGCATCGCCGAACGGCAGCTTCGGGCTGGGAGCGGACATCGGGCATCTCGCGAGGCTTGCCGCATTGCGGCAGACCTGCTGCTGCACCGCCGCAAGTCGGCTTGGAGCCCATTTTGACCAATGCTGCGCGGTGAAGGAATGACTGCTTCAGTGATCCACACCAGTCGCCGCACGCTGATTTTTAAGGTTCCTGGCCAGCTCGCCGGAGCTTTCCGAAACGCAGAACGACGCTGTCAGAACGGCCGAACAGGTAAACAATCCATTTTACCATGGGTGGACCCATCTGCGCCTTACGAAGCTGATGATAGCGGCGGCGTATTCTCGCCCGTCACGGGATCGTAGCGCCCACCGCCGAGATTGCCGTGACCCCAGGACATAAGTGATAACAGAACCGGCTCCAGCGAGCATCCTGTTTCGGTTAGCTCGTAACGGTATCGAACCGGCCGGTTCTGGTATGGTTCCTTCTTCACGAGACCTAGCTCGACAAGCTTCTTAAGGCGGGTTGAGAGGATATTCGTCGGCACCCGCTCTTCGCTGTTTTGAAGCGCCTGGAAGGTCGCCTTATCGTGCCACATCAAATCCCGGACGATCAGCAGCGTCCACTTGTCCCCGATCAGGTCGAGGCTACGCGCGATAGAGCAATGCGAGCGGAAGTCGGGCGCGTTTTCATTGTCATTTTGTCGGTTTGTGTGGGCCATGCCCTCTCATAACATAGTCACTTGCAATATAGAAGCCACTCTGACATAAGGTGACTTGCAAAAGTGAAGTTACTAAATAGAGACAGCGGATATGGAAGATTCAAAAAGGACGGTCCTGGCCCATGCCGCTGCCGCGATAGCTGCCCTCAGCGCGGGCACGGCCGTCGTCGCCACCCGGTTCGTTGTCGGGGACATCGACCCGATCTCGCTGGCTTTCTGGCGGTACTTGATCGGCTCGGCCTGCTTCCTGCCCGTCCTGCCAATGCTCTGGCCCGCGCACCGGCTGAAAGCGGGCGACATCGGGATGATCGCCGTGTTGGGCGTGCTGTTCTTCTGCCTGTTCACCTGGGGCTTCAATGCGGCATTGGAAATTGTACCCGCCGCACGCGGGGCTGTCGGCCTCGCAACCGTCCCGATCCAAACCCTGATTGTTGCCGCCCTCTTCGGGCGGGAGGCGATGGGCGCGCGCAAGCTCTTGGCGGTCGCACTCGCCTTTGCAGGCGTGGCTGTCGTTTTCGGCCCAGCCGCCCTCGGCGAAACACAAGCGAGCTTGTGGCGCGGCGATTTCTACATGCTCGCAGGCGTGTTCTGCGCTGCGCTCTACTCCGTGTTCAGCCGTTCCAGCTTACGCGCGCATGGCCCGCTTTTCGTCACCTCGCTGGCTATGATGTTCGGGGCTACCGCGCTGCTCGGACTGTCGTTTGTCACCTCAGGCCGCCCGACTTGGCCCGCAATTGACAGAACCGGATGGGCCGCGTTGATTTTCCTCGGGACCTTCGCGGGTGCGGTACAGTTCGCACTTTTCACATGGGCGCTGCGCTGGCTGCCGCCTTCCACTACGGTAATCTACATTGCGCTGAACCCGATAACCGCCGTTATTCTCGGTGGGCTGCTTCTGGGCGAGGCGATCAAACCCGTGCTGCTCTTGGGTCTCGCGCTGGTGCTGGCGGGGATCGGGCTGAGCGCGGGGTTGCTAGGGCGGAGACGCCAAACATGACCACGGCAAGCCCTGTCCGTCGCCGTCACGATCTTCAGCAGACGTTCCAGCAGGTGTCTCTATTGGGCGGATAGCAAAAGCCGACCTTGGATTCGGAGCCTACAACGGAAGAAAAGTCCGCGTTGCTGACCTTCACGGGTTGGACGATGCTGCGCTTAGTCGCCAACGGCCGCTTTCGGCACGCTGCAAGGCGGCGGCTTCAGGTCGCGCGAAGGTCGGCTTTGGGCCGGAAGCAGACATGGCGTGTCTCTTCAAGCATCATGCCGCCCTACTTACTCTTGTATTTGTAGAAGGTGCCTTGGCTGATCCCATGGCGCCTGCACACGTCAGCCGTCTTCTCGCCTGCTTCCTGTTCCTTGATCATCTGAATGATCTGTTCGTCAGTGAATTGCGTCTTTTTTCGTCCGTCCTTAAGTTGGGGGGACTCTACACAAAACTGGAGGAGATTCAGGGGCTCAGGTCAATTCAGCCTCACATTGTTGCCAACCACGTGGCGTCAACTTAAAGTAATCTTAAGCATTTTAAAAATGCAAATGAGGAAATTTAGGATATGGCCGGAGCAACTGTTGAGCGTGTGAACCGTGCCGATGGAAGTTTGCTTTACTTCGAATGGCACGGCACACCGCTTGCTGATGACATCCGGGGTTACGGTGGCCAGGACAATCGAATTTTCAGTGGCGCTGGAGACGACGTTCTTCGGGTCGGGCGCTTTACGGAGCTGATATTCTCGGTCTTGTCCGGAGAAGAAGGCAACGACACCCTGGTCGGCGGATTGGGCCGGGACCAATTGGCTGGAGGGACTGGTGCTGACCTGATGCGCGGAGGCCCGAACGATGACGAGTATTTCGTCGACGACGTTGGTGACGTCGTGGTTGAGCGGGAGCGTTGGGCCATGGGAGAAGCTGGTGGTGACTTGGTTATCAGCTTTATCGATTTCAATTTGTCAACAGATGGTATTGGCATTGAACGACTTTGGCTCGTCATAGGCGCGGTGTACGGCACGGGCAACCGGCTCGATAATGAAATCCGTGGCAGTTTCGACAACAACATCCTCGACGGCGGTCGTGGTGTCGATACCCTCTATGGCGGTGGTGGCAACGACACGTTCCATCTGCGCACTCCGGGGGATGTCGCGGTGGATAACAGTAGGTTTGGCAGCTACAATTACTTCGATCATGACATTGTCATCGCCCATGGCTCTTTCCGGATGGATAAGGGGATGGAGGAAATCCGTATCCAGGACATGATCGGCAAGACCGGAAATCCGGTGCAGAACCTCACCGCCGTGGGAAATGAGTGGCACAATGTCATGACCGGCAACGCCTATAACAACAACCTTAACGGCCTTGGCGGGGCGGATACGATGACCGGCGGCACCGGGGATGATACGTTCGTCTTTGCCACCGATTTCAACCCCAACCACATCGACACGATCACCGATTTCGGTGTGGGCGACGACCGGCTGCTGTTCAAGCGCAGCCTGACCGAGCTGCCCAGCGGCGCGCTGGATGCGGAGGCTTTTCATCTGGGCGACACCGCCCAGACCGCCGACCACCGCTTCTTGTTCGACGGCACCACGCTGCGCTATGACGCGGATGGCGATGGTGCGGGAGCTGCGGTTGATGTGGCCGTGTTCAAGGGGGCCCCGATCTTGACGGCGGGAAGTATCTTCATCACCTGACGACCGGTTCCGCCCTGATCTGTCCCTTAGCTGACCAGACCAGCGGCCAGATCGCGCAGCCGTGTGGGCAGCGCATCGATCGTCGTATTTGACCCCAATTTCAGTGTTCTGCGCCCGGTATGCGAGATTGCGCTCAGGCTCCAACCCAACAGAAACGCGGGTTCGGCCAGGCGCGTCATGGGATCGAACGGACCCGTGCAGTGCTCGCCATCCAACCAACGCCAATCCCCCGTCCCGGTGACACTGATTTCGCCATCGGTATTTTGGATCGACAGGCAAAGCTGATCGATAATTCCAGCCCGACCCGCGCGAATATTCAACGGCACGGGATCAGTCGGCGCAAGGTTCGGAATGTCCATGATCGGCGCAAATCTGATCTCGACCACGGCTTGCGACACACCCAACCGGTCCATCATCTGATCCAACGAGGCCTGCAGCGGGAAATACCCGTCGATGACGTCTTCGAAGGGATATAGCGCTGTTATCGTTGCTGCCGTCATACCCTAGAACAGCCCGAAATACTCTTGGTGCTCCCAATCGGATACGGTCATCAAATAGCGATCCCATTCCGCGCGTTTGAGCGTACTGAGGTAGGACTGAAAGCCCGTGCCCAGCGCGGATTTCACCAAATCGCTGGCCTCGAAGGCTTCGATGGCGGCCAAAAGGCTGATGGGCAGCCGTGCCGCGCCTTCGTAGGGCGTTTCCGTGGGTGCAGGTGCCTGGAGCCCGCGCGTCAGCCCGTCCAGCCCCGCCAGGATCTGCGCGGCGAGTGCGAAATGTGGGTTGGCCGACGTGTCCGCCACCCGGTTTTCAACCCGCGAGGCCGCATCGCCCGGTGTCAGCAAGGCCCGGATCATCGCGCCGCGATTGTCCCGCCCCCATTGGATGAGGTTCGGCGCCAGTTGGAACGGTGTGAACCGCTTGTAGCTGTTCACCGTCGGGTTGGTCATCAGGCAGCAGGCCTCGGCATGCTCTAGCAATCCGGCGATCCAGCTGCTGGCCTGCGGGGTCAGGGCCCCATCCGGCCCGGGCATAAAGACCGAAGCGCCCGACAGATCCTGCAAGGACTGGTGCATATGCCAGCCGTTGGCGGCGGCGTTGGGCAGACCGGGTTTCGCCATGAAACTGGCGTGTAACCCACGGGCCTGACAGACCTCTTTGACCATGGTGCGGAACAGCACAAAGCGGTCGGCTTGGGTCAGCGGGTCCGAGGGGGCAAAGGTGAACTCGAACTGGCTGGGCCCCATCTCGATTTCCATCGAGCGCGGCTCTAGTCCCAGCCCTTGGGCCATGCGGCGCAGCGCGTCCAGCAGGTCTTCGGCCTCGGCATAGCGGGTCTCTGTCAGATATTGATAGCCCTGCGTCAGGTTCTGGGTCTGCACCGGCGCGGGCGGCATGGTGGCCTGGGAATGATCCAAGGCCGGGTCAGTCACGCGGAAGACCTGGAATTCGACCTCCAGGCCAAAGGTCGCGCGATAGCCGGCCTCTTCCAGTGCCGCAACTGCACTCGCCAGAACCGAGCGGGACGATATCGGCACCGGCTGGCCGCCCCGTTGCTCGACGTCAGACAGGATGATGGCGGAATGCGGGGACCACGGCAGCGGATAGAACTGCGACGGATCGGGGCGCAGGATCACATCCCCTGCCCCGCCAAAGGACTGATCCGAAACCTCGACATCCGCGCTCCAGACTGGAAAGACCGTGCGGTGCGCGGTGTCTTTCAGCAGCAAGGTCGAGGGCATCCCGATACCCGATTTGAAAGCCGAGGCCATTGCCTCGGCCACAATGGTTTTGCCCCGCAGGATGCCGTGCTGATCCACGAACATCACCCGAACGGTTTCGATGCCTTCGGCCTCGATTTGCGCCAGAACCTGCGCGATACGATCTGTTTTCACCGGCATCCCCTATACCGAAGCGTCCCAAGGACAATCCGCGCGACGCGCCATATCTGCGGCATGGCTGGCCTGTTGCCACTGTTCCGTTTGCGCAACGGCGTCATTCGACAACGGCCCGACAATCAACTCCGCTGCCGCCGTCTGCATTGGCAGCGCCTGAGCGCCCGCCGAGGCCAAATCCGCAATCGCCTTCCGCAGGATGCGACGATAGCGAATGATTGCAACATCCGAGAGACCCAGATGCTCTTGGGTTCGGTCCTGAATGGCGCCCATGCCTTCGACCGCCCACTGATCGTGCACGTTAATGTCCATGCCCATGCCTGTATAGGTCTGGGTCGCCTGCTCTTGGGGATCGTAGTGATAGTTGTTCTCGGCGTTCTTCAGCGGCGCATAGTCGGGCAGGCTGTGCTCTTTCAGTCGCTGGGCGCGCATCAGATCCTTATCAACCGGGTTCTGGAAGCTGGTGAAGATCGTGAACCAATAGCAGTTTTCGTCGTCCACCGGCACGTGCCACTGAGTGATCGTCATCTCGCGCGACATGGGGATGCAGATCGCCTCGGGGAAGACCTGGTTGGTCACCCGCACATGTGTCTGGCCGTTTTTCAGGTGACGCAGAGAGGTGATCTTGAGCCCATAATCGGTTTCATCGACGCTGATATCCGGGCGCGGATATTCCCGCAGAACCTGAGTGATCGGGATATCGGTATGCGCGGCTTTATCGCGGAACTGCTTGCCATAGCTGTCAGCGGGGTCCTCATCCTCGAGGAAGCGGTGCAGGAACGAAGCATGTGCGGGGTCGATGCCAATCTCCAGCGCTTGCAACCAGTTGCAACGCCACAGCCCCTTGAAGGCAAAGACATGGCTGTCGGGCGCACGAAAGCAATCGAAATTTGGAAAAGGCGGCGCCTCGCTGGGGCCCATATAGGCGAAGATAATGCCTTTGCGTTCAGTCGCTTGGTAGGTGGGGCCTGCGGGATCAATCTCGATCTCAGCGGCAGGGGGGCAATCGGTGGGGGCGGCGCCCGTGGGGACGATCCGGGTGGCCAGGCCCAGGCTGCCATCCGCCCCCTGAACCAGCGCCAGACGTTCCCCCATCAGGTTCACGGCAACTGGAAATCCGTTTTCAACTTCGTCAACAAGCGCGGCGGGCTGCCAATAGTGGCGCAGTACCGCGCCTGCCTCGGTGCCCGGTCCAATACGGGTGATCTGGTCGTTCAACTCTTGGCTGATCATGCGACGGCCTCTTGTTCTGAAATCATAGCGTAAACCACACCGTCCTCTTCGCGCACGGGGATCATGGGAACTTTGATTTGGGTATACATCTTGGACCCCTCCGGCTCGGCGGGTTGTTCGACACATTGGCCGGTGCGATCAAAGTGCCACCCGTGGAAGGGACACCGCAGGCCGTTGTCTTCCAACCGTCCAAAACACAGATCCGCGCCGCGATGCGGACAATGCCGCCCGATCAGGCCCAGATGGCCCTCGTCGTCCCGGAACAACACATAGCGCTTGCCCTTCAGATCGATGGGAACCAAAGGGCGGGCACCTGCCAGATCCGAGGATTTCGCGATGACCTGCCAGCTGTCAGCGGAGGGGGCGGCGTCTGTCATTTTGTCGTGGACCTTCCATATTCTGGTTGTGTCACTTCGCATTTTGTGCGATTATCGCACATTAATGCGTTAATTGAACATATCTTTCAGAAGGGCATCCGTCAACATGAGTGACAACGCCAGCGCGTCGACATTTGCCAAGGGCCTTGCTGTCCTGGATTGCTTTGCGGATGGGCGCACCGATCTGACCATGGCCGAGATCGCTCGGATCACCGGCTTTGATCGCGCCACCGCCCGCCGCCTGTGCCTGACCCTGGAAAGCAGCGGATACCTGTCCAAACGCGACAAGTTCCTGAACCTGACCCCCAAAGTGGTGGCCGTTGCCGGCGGATATCTGACCGCGCAGGGCATCGGGCGCTCAGTGCAGCCGGTGCTGAACCAGTTTGCGGAAGAACTGGACGGCGAGATCGCCCTGGCCGTGCGCGATGGCACCCGCGCCATCTATATCGCGCGTTCGGCCGTGGCCAGCGCGCGTCGCTCTTTTGGGTTTTCAATCGGCAGCACCCTGCCCCTGTTGCCGACCGCTGTCGGTCGCATGTTGTTGGCCAACTGCCCAGCCTTGGAACGTGACGCCCTGATCAAAGCTTGTCCGTTGGAAAAATACACCGAAGCCACGCAGATGAACCGCGCCAGCATTCGCGCGGCAATCCTGCGCTGTGCCGAACAGGGGTTCGCGCTCAGCACAGCCGAGTTTGAAATCGGCGCTTCGGGCCTGGCGGTGCCTATCCGGGATATCTCGGGCACCCAGGCGGTTCTGTCCACCTCCGCCACTGCCAACCAGTTCGCACAAGAGCACGAGGTGGATCGCATTCTGGACATTCTGCGGCGCGCTGCGATGGGCTTGCGCTCGTAGCGTCTGTTATATGGCGCATCAAACGGGATGCCCGAGAACTCTGGTCGGCGACAGGCGTGTTTGAGGCCTCTAGGGGATAAGAATTTGCCCGCGCTGATAGCTGGCGCTGTCTGTGCTCAGATCGTCATACAGAATCTCGACTTCCACCGACTGCACCGAGTTCGGGGCCAGCCCCATGATCGGCATCGCATCATTGTCGATCATCGCGTTCGGTGCCGCCATGTCCAGATGGCAGGGCGGCATATCATAGACCTGCATCGCGCCTCCATTCACCGAGTATTTGATCTGATGCAGCCCGCAGCGCCACGACAACAACTGCGTGAAATACAGAATATCCTGCCCTTCATACAGGCGCACCGCGATCCATTGGGGCTTGGTCGCGGTCATGATCATCTTGATTTCACCGGCCGTGGTGAATTTGCCCGAAGGCGTCTGATCCTCGGCCTCGAACTGCACCAGCGGAGCGGATTCGACAACCGCCTCTGCCATACCCGCATCGCCCAGCCCGGCGCTCCCTCCTGCGCTGCCACCAGTGCCGCCACCGGCCGCAGCGGCAATTCCCAAAAGCAACCAATCCAACATGATGAAATCCTCTTCTTTTAAATCCTCAACCCTTCGACCATACTGCCACGAAAATCACAAAGCGCAAAAAAATCGGGGAACGACAGGGTAGTATCGGGCGCATGACCAGTGAGACACCGTTTAACATCGTAATCGTCGGGCAGGCCAATCGCCTGCAATACGAAGCCATATTGTTCGCCGCCTCGCTGCGTCAGCAAAGCCCGCGCTTTCAGGGTCGGCTGATCGTGGCCACCCCCAATCACAGCCCGCTCTGGTCAAAATCCCCCACATTGCGCAGCAAATCCGTGATCAAGCTGCTGGAAAGCCTGGGCGCCGAGATTGTCCCCTTTGACACGCCCGAATTTGGCGAAGGCTATCCCAACGGAAACAAGATCCAGGCCCTGCTGGCGATGCCCAAGGGCGAACCTTTCGTGTTCTTTGACACTGATACGCTGGTGCTGGATGATCTGATGAACGTCCCCTTCGATTTCGATCGCCCCGGCGCCTCGCAAAAAGTCGAAGGCACCTGGCCCAAGATCGAGCTCTACGGCCCCGGCTACACCGCCATCTGGAAATCGCTTTACGATCGCTTCGGGTTGGAGTTCGAAAGCTCGCTGGACCTTAGCCAACCCGACGAATACTGGCGCCGCTACCTCTATTTCAACGCCGGCTGGTTCTTCTACAAATGCCCGGTCGAATTTGGCGAACGCTTCCTGCATTACGCCACCGAAATCCGTGACGCGCCGCCCCCCGAACTGGTGTGCCAACCGTTGTGGCCCTGGCTGGACCAGGTCGCCCTGCCTCTGGTGATCCACAGCCTTGGCGGTGGCCGCGACACACTGCCCACGGGCCTGCTGGATGGCAACGTGACCTGCCACTACCGGCTGTTCCCCCTGCTCTACGCCCGCGAAAACGACAAGGTCATCGAGGTGTTGGAACACATCGCCAGCCCCAACGCGGTGAAAAAAGTCCTCAAACAATACGACCCGATCAAATATATGGTCTATCACGGACGCGGAGAAAAAACCCGAGCCCTGTTTGATCAATCCGCCCTGCCCCGGACCGAACGCGCCATCCGCAAACGCATCAAGGAAAACGGGTTCTGGATGCGCTAAGCCAAACCATTCCCACACCATCGCGGCCGGGCCCCACCCGAGGAGGCGCCCCAAAGGGGCAACGACGAGATATAAAGCGCGCGCAGCGCTCCTTTGGATCAGGTCTCGAACAAGCGATCCAGATCGGCAACCCCTTTGATCTCGATCGGATTGCCTGACGGATCGCGGAAAAACATGGTCCATTGCTCGCCCGGTTGCCCCTGGAACCGCACGGAGGGCGGGATGACAAAGTCCAGATCCGCCGATTGCAGCCGGTGCGCCAGCTGTTTCCAATGCGCCATCTCCAACACCACCCCCAAATGCGGCATCGGCACCATATGATCGCCGACCTTGCCCGTCTCAGCCGTAACAAAAGGCGGCCCCAGGTGCAGGCTCAACTGATGCCCAAAAAAATCGAAATCGACCCAAGTGTCGGTGCTGCGCCCCTCGGCCGCGCCCAGAAGCCCGCCATAAAAGGCGCGCGCCTCGTTCAGGTCATTCACGTTGAAGGCCAGGTGAAAAGCGGAACGCATGAAATGCCCCCAAAGGTTGCTTTGTGATTGTCGCCCATTCTCAGATGGCCTATCCCTTTTGGCAATAGTGCAAGAACCGGATTGATTTACCGGACGTTTTCAGGAGGAGACCCCCATGACCGATGCCCCCACCTATGGGTTTGATACGCTGTCCATTCACGCAGGCGCCCGGCCTGACCCGGCCACTGGCGCGCGCCAGACGCCGATTTACCAGACCACGGCCTATGTGTTTCGCGATGCCGATCACGCGGCGGCTTTGTTCAACCTGCAAGAGGTCGGCTATATCTACTCGCGCCTGACCAACCCCACCGTGGCCGTTCTGCAGGAACGCATCGCCACGCTCGAGGGCGGTGTGGGCGCGGTCTGCTGTTCCTCGGGGCATGCGGCGCAGATCATGGCGCTGTTCCCGCTGATGGCGCCGGGGCGCAACGTGGTTGTGTCCACGCGTCTGTATGGCGGCTCGATCACCCAGTTCAGCCAGACCATCAAGCGCTTCGGCTGGTCCGCCAAGTTCGTCGATTTCGAGGATATGGACGCTGTCGCCGCCGCCATCGACGATGACACCCGCGCCGTGTTCTGCGAATCCGTGGCCAACCCGGGTGGCTATGTCACCGACCTGCCCGCTGCGGCCAAGGTTGCCTCGGACGCTGGCCTTCCGCTGATCGTGGATAACACCAGCGCCACGCCCTACCTGTGCAACCCGATCGCCCATGGCGCCACGCTGGTCGTGCATTCGATGACCAAATACCTGACCGGCAACGGCACTGTCACCGGCGGTGTTGTGGTGGACAGCGGCCAGTTCGACTGGTCCGCCAGCGACAAGTTCCCCTCGCTGTCCGAGCCCGAGCCCGCCTATCACGGCCTGAAGTTTCACGAAACCTTCGGTCCTCTGGCCTTTACCTTCCACGGGATTGCCATTGGCCTGCGCGATCTGGGCATGACCTTGAACCCCCAAGCCGCGCACTACACCTTGATGGGCATCGAAACCCTGTCGCTGCGGATGGAGCGTCACTGTGAAAACGCGCTGAAGGTGGCCCAATGGCTGGAAAACGATGACCGGATCGAGGCTGTGACCTATGCTGGGCTGGAAAGCTCGCCCTACCATGCGCGCGGCAAGGAAATCTGCCCCCGCGGCACCGGTGGTCTGTTCACTGTCGCGCTGAAGGGCGGCTATGACGCCTGCGTGAAAGCCGTGGACGGGCTGGAGCTGTTCAGCCACGTGGCCAACCTGGGCGATACGCGGTCGCTGATCATCCACCCGGCCTCGACCACGCACCGTCAGCTGACCGAGGAACAGCAGGTCGCCGCAGGGGCCGGCCCCAATGTGGTGCGGATTTCCATCGGGATCGAAAATGCCGAGGATCTGATCGCCGATCTGGATCAGGCGCTGCCGCGCTAATCCGACCGCACGTGACGAAACGGCGCGAGTCTCCTCGCGCCGTTTTCTTATTTGAGCGCAATCACCAACGTCACCGATTGCGACAAGCTCAGCTCGCCCTCGGCGATAGGCACGGCCTCGGCCATATCCGCTGCCATCCGCGCCATGGGCGGACCATACTGAGCCGTATTTTCCGAGATGGACATCACCTCCCCCAGTTCGACCCCGGCCGCATCAGCGTAAAGCTGCGCCTTGCGCAAGGCCTCGGCCACGGCCGCCTGACGCGCTTGATCCTGTAACGGGCCGGGCACCTGGACGCCGAAATTCAGACCCGAAAATCGGTTCGCCCCATCCTCTAGCACCGCGCCCATGATCTGCCCCAGCCGATCCATGTCGCGCACCCGGACATTCAGGCTCAGTACGGCGCGATACCCCTCGATCCGGGGCGTGTCATTGCTGCGGTGATTGTAGATCGGGGACAGGTTGACCTGCCCGGTCTGCACATCGCGTTTTTCCACCCCCATCGCGGCCAGACGCTCTAGCATCGCGGCCACCGCAGCCGAGCTTTGCGCCATGGCCTTGGCCGGGTCGCGGTGCTGGTGTTCAACGCCCAGCGACACCGTTGCCATATCCGGCACCGTATGGACAACGCCCTGCCCGGTGACGGTGATTTGACGGGCCTCTTGCGCCAGCGCGGGTGCGGACAGCCCCGCACCCGCAACCACGAGGGCCAGTATCAAACTCAGGGATTTTGCAGTCGATTTCATGCTGCTCTCCTTTTGCATCTGTCCCAAGGGTGCGCATAAATCTGTCAGAGACAACAATCACATATTTGTTTTCCTTCCACTCGGCGAGAAGCTGCTATAACCTGCGCCTCGTTGGGAACGGGACTCCCGTTGGGTCCTGTGGAATGTTATTGCCAGAGTGATGAAACCGAACTTCGCCCTGACACTGTCTGCTGAAGGTGTCCGACTGCTGCAACGCGCGCCGTCGGGGTGGCTTTTGGTGGGCGATGCAGATTTTGCCGCCGAGAATTTGACGGACCTTCTGGCCCAGCTGCGTGAGGATGCCGAGGTTCTGAGCCCCGGTGATGTGCGCTGTAAGCTGGTGCTGCCCAACGATCAGATCAAGTACATGACCGTCGGGTCGACCGCAAGTTCCGAAGAGGCCGCCGAGGCCGATGCGGCGACGGCACTGGACGGGGCCACGCCCTATGCTCTGTCCGATCTGGCCTTTGACTGGTCGCTGGATGACGGGCAGTTGTTCCTGGCCGCCGTCGCGCGCGAAACCCTGGCCGAGGCCGAGGCCTTTGCCGTTGAACATGGCTTTGACCCGGTCAGCTTCGTGGCCCTGCCAGAACAGAATGATTTCCCGGGCGAGCCTTTTTTTGGTGTGACGCGCGCTGCCAAGGCCCTGTTGTCGCCTACCGAAAACGTCGCCCGGGATCTGCAACCGCTGCATGTGATCGGCATGGCCGAGTTCCCCGAGCCAGAGCCCGAACCCGAACCAGAAGCGCCGATGATCGTTGACGCTGGGCTGGACGGTTCAGAGTCGGTCGCCCAGCAATCCGAGACGCCAGACACGCTGGACCCCGCCGAGCCAACAGAGCCTGCGGAGTCCGCGCCAGCTCCTGAGCCTGAACCAGAACCTGCGCCAGAACCCGAACCTGAACCAGCGGACGCGCCCAAGGAAGACACCGCCGAACTCACCGAGGCCAAGCAGCAAGCCCCCGCAGCGCTGCCACCTGAAACCACCTCAGATCCTCAGGATACCGCCCCCGGGATGGCCTTTGCCAGCGTGCGGGCCAGCCGCTCGGCCCCTGATGGGACCGCCAAACCGGTTGGCGGCGCTGAAACAGCCATCGAAAGCGTCACGGCCCCGTCTATCCCGATCAGCGCAACGGCCGCTGACACGGATCTTTCCGCTGAGTTCCAGTCCAGCCGCGCGCCTATCGCCGCCCCGGCAGACAAGCCCGCACAGGCAGGCACCACCTCCAAGGCCCCCAAACCGGAAAAGCCGAAGCCCCAGAAATCCCAGCCCTCGCAGGAGGCGCAGTCCGAGCGGCAGCGCCTGACGATGTTCGGGGCGCGAAAACCGGCCAAAGAGGGACCCGTCATTGGTGGCAAGCCGCGCTTCATGGGCCTTGCACTAACCGTTATCCTGCTGATTTTCTTGGCGGTTGTCGCCATCTGGGCCAGCTTCATCAGCGAAGACGGGTTGGCAGGGTTGTTCCGATCCGACCCTGAACAGATCGAGGTCGCCGCCGTCCCGGCTACGCCGGACGCCGCCCTCCCGGCTACGCCGGACAAGGACACCGCGACCGCCGAAGAACTGGCCGAAGCGCAAGACGTTGAACCTGCCGGAGAACCGGACCCTGCTCTGTCCGACGGGCAGGCCATTGTCCTGCCGGATACGCCCGACCTGATGAGCCCCGAAGAGGCCGAGCGCCGCTATATCGCGACGGGTATCTGGCTGATCGCCCCCGAACAGCCGCTCGTGCCCGAAGCGCTGGGGAATGCCGATGTCTATCTGGCCTCGATCGATCCCAAGGTCCGCGCCGTGGATGCCGTGGCCCTGCCGGATATTTCGCGGCTGCATGACGCGGCACCAAACGAAACCCTGAACCCGACCGTTGCCGGCACGACCTTCGATCTGGACGAACGCGGCCTTGTCAAAGCCACGCCCGAAGGGGCACTGACCCCCGAAGGCATCACCGTTTACGCAGGCAAACCAGCGATCGTGCCGCAAACCTTGCCCGAACGACGTGGCGACGGGCTCAGCGCCGCAGATCTGGAACGCCTGGCCCAGGTGCGTCCGCGTTTGCGCCCCGGAAATTTGCAAGAAGCCACCGAGCGGGGCCAATTGGGCGGTCGTACCCTTTCGGAGCTGGCCGCGATCCGCCCCAAAGCGCGCCCCGGTACGGTGCGGCCGCAAACAGACCCGGACGAGGCTGACACGGCGACGCCTCAGGCGGTTGCACTGTCGCTGCGGCCCAAGACACGCCCGAAAAACTTCGACAAGCTGGTCGCCCAGACCAAGAAGGCCGAGCCCACCGTGCGCACCGCCGCTGCCGCTGCGCCCTCGATTCCCTCGTCGGCCTCGGTGGCGCGTCAGGCGACCGTCAAAAACGCACTGAACCTGCGCAAACTGAACCTGATCGGTGTGAATGGCAAAGGAGGGGATCGGCGCGCCTTGGTCCGCACCTCGGGCGGGCGCTATAAGACCGTCAAGGTCGGAGACCGCCTGGATGGCGGCAAGGTGGCCGTCATCACGGAATCCGAGCTGCGCTATGTGAAAAACGGCAAATCCGTGGTCCTGAAAATGCCGCGCGGCTAGACTTCCTGGCTGCTGCCCCAGAAGGCCAGAGGCGCTGCTCAATTACGCACTCGTGCGGATTTTTTTGGATTTCCGGCCAGACCGCTTTACCCTTGTGCCCCGGCGTCGCATAGTCGTTTCAGAAGACGCGAATACTACCCTTATGATTGATGTACCAGATAATCGGCCATTGACCGCGATGCCCGGACTTGTCCACGGGCCGGTGATGTCGCACCCCAAGCCGAGCCGCACCTTGCTCCTGCCCCCCTCGCCCCCAACCCATCGGGCTGTGGCTGGTCGTCGTGCCGGTGCCGCTGGTCAAATCCGAAAGAGCGTTCCGCACTTCCGTCCCGACGCTGCGCTGCGAACCCTCTGAAGGAGCCCGAATGCAATCTATCCTGTTCCAAGCCTCGATCTATCTGGCCGCCGCAGTGATCGCCGTGCCCATTGCGGCGCGGCTGGGGCTGGGTTCGGTTCTGGGCTATCTGATGGCCGGAATCGTGATCGGCCCGGCCTTGGGGCTGGTGGGCAGCGAAACCGCCGACCTGCAACACTTTGCCGAGTTCGGCGTGGTGATGATGCTGTTCCTGATCGGGCTCGAACTGGAACCGCGCACACTGTGGGACATGCGCCACAAGCTGTTGGGACTGGGCGGATTGCAGGTCACGTTGACCACATTGGCGGTGATGGCGGGCGCGCTGGCCTTAGGGCAACCCCTGCCCCAGGCGCTGGCGATCGGGCTGATCATGTCGCTGTCGTCAACGGCGATCGTGCTGCAAACCCTGTCGGAAAAGGGCCTGATGCGTACTGGCGGCGGGCGCTCGGCCTTCTCGGTACTGCTGACGCAGGATATCGCCGTGATCCCGATGTTGGCGCTGCTGCCGTTGCTGGCGGTCGCCCCAGTGGCGCATCTGCGCGAGGACGGCTCGATTGCGCGCGCAACGGACAGCGAACATGGAGGACATGGCAGTGGCGGGCATGATGCCACGATCTCGGCGCTGGTCGAGGGCCTGCCCGGCTGGGCGGTCACCCTGATCACCCTGGGCGCCGTTGCCGTCATCATTCTGGCCGGGATCTATCTGACCCGCCCGGTATTCCGCTATATCCACCACGCCCGCCTGCGCGAGATGTACACCGCGCTGGCGCTGCTGATCGTGCTGGGCATTGCCTATGTGATGAACGCGGTGGGCCTGTCGCCCGCGCTTGGCACCTTTCTGGCCGGAGTCGTTCTGGCCAACACCGAGTTCCGGCACGAACTGGAAAGCGATATCCAACCCTTCAAAGGCCTGCTGCTGGGGCTGTTCTTCATCACCGTTGGCGCGGGGATCAACTTTACCCTGCTGGCCGAAAACGCCGCCCCAATCCTGGCCCTGACGGCCGCATTGATCGCGGGCAAAGGGGCGATCCTGTTTGGCCTTGGCACCTTGTTCAAACTCAAAGGCCGCAGCCGGTGGCTGTTCACCCTCTCGCTGGCCCAGGCCGGAGAATTCGGCTTTGTACTGCTGTCTTTTGCCCAACAAACCCACGTGCTGGGCAAAGGCCTGTCCGAGCAATTGTTGATGGTCGTTGCGCTGTCGATGCTGGCCACGCCCCTGCTGTTCATCCTCTATGATTGGCTGTCGCACCGCACGGGCGACGATGGGGCGGATCACATGGAAGATGTGGTTGATGAACAGGGCCCGGTGATCATCGCGGGGATGGGGCGCTTTGGCCAGATGGTCAACAGGATGGTGCAAAACACCGGCTTTAAAACCGTGGTGCTGGACCATGATATGGAAACGATCCAGCTGATGCGCCGGTTCGGGTTCAGGGGATTTTTTGGCGATCCGACCCGGCCCGAGCTGCTGCATGCGGCAGGCCTGAAAGAAGCCCACATTCTGGTCGTTGCCCTGGATGATCCCGATGCCTCGGTCCGGCTGGTCACCTTTGCGCGCCGCGAACGCCCTGACCTGCATATCATCGCCCGTGCCCGCGATCGCAACCATGTTTTCCGGCTGTACAAGGCGGGTGCCAACGACATCGTGCGCGAAATGTTCGACAGCTCGCTGCGCGCAGGGCGCTATGTTCTGGAGAACATCGGCCTGAGTGAATACGAGGCCGCCATGGCGGAAAAGGTCTTCTTTCAGCACGACCGCGAAGCCATCCGTGATCTGGCGCAGCTATGGGACCCCAATGTCCCTGCGTCCAAGAACGAGGCCTATATCAAGCGCGCCCTGGAACTGGACAAAGATCTTGAGGCCACCCTGCAAGCCAAACTTGACGAGCGCGCTGAACAAGAGGACTGAGGCGTCGACCGACAGGATATTACCCGTCGGACACGCCCGCCTCGGCAAAGGTGGCCATGCCCGAGTGGCAGGCGACGGCGCCTTTCAGAATACCTATCGCCAGCGCGGCGCCCGAGCCTTCGCCCAAGCGCAGCCCCAGCGACACCAGCGGCGCCTTGTCCAGGGCGTTCAACAGGCGGGGATGCGCGGCCTCGGCGCTGACATGGCCCGCGACGCAGTGATCCAGCGCAAAGGGCACCGTCTTGGCCAGACAGGCGGCAGCGGCGCAGCAGATAAACCCGTCCAGGATCACGGGAATACGCAGGCTGCGCGCGCGGGCAATCGCGCCGGCCATCGCGGCCAGCTCGCGCCCGCCCAAACACCGCAGCGCGTCCAGACCATCGGTGATGGCACCGGCATGCATGGCCTCGCCCCGCGCCACAACGCGGGTTTTGACCTCGAGCCCGGCATCATCCACGCCCGTGCCACGCCCGGTCCAATCGCCTGCGTCCCCGCCAAACAGCGCCAGGGCGATGGCGGCAGCGGACGTCGTGTTGCCAATCCCCATCTCGCCTGTCACCAGAAGGTCGGCGTCCGCATCAACGGCATTCCATCCCGTTTGCAGGGCCGCAAGCAATTCAGCCTCGCTCATCGCGGGGGTTTGGGTGAAATCCGCTGTGGGCGTGTCCAGAGACAGCGCATGCACATCCATCTTGGCCCCGAACGCCTTGGACAACTGGTTGATCGCCGCGCCACCATGTTGGAAGTTCAGCACCATCTGCTCGGTCACTTCGGCCGGAAATGCCGACACGCCTTGCGCCGTCACCCCATGATTGCCCGCAAAAATCACCACCTGAGGCGCATTGATCTGGGGGCGAGCCTCGCCGCGCCAGCCCGCATACCAGATCGCCAGATCCTCGAGCCGCCCCAACGCCCCCGGAGGTTTGGTCAATTGGCCATTGCGCGCCTCGGCCTCTTTTCGGGCTTCCAGATCTGCGGTCGGGGCCTGCGCCAGAACCGAGCGGAACGCATCAAGCGTGTCAAAGGGCTGAGTCATGGGGTCTGCTTTCATTCTTGTCTTGTTTCGTACTTGCCGTGGCAATGTGTTGCCGGGGGGTTTAGCGCAATGCTATCGGGGGTGCATATATCAAAAGGTCACAGATGACAGAAAAAGCCCGTTTCACCCCCCAGCCGCGCGATATTGCCGTTGCTGTTTCGCTGTTGACGCGCCTGCCCCTGCGCTTGCCGCAGGCGGCGTATGCGCGCGGGGCTCAGGCGGCTTGGGCCTATCCGCTGGCGGGGGCCGTGTTGGCCGGTGTCGCGGGGTTGGCCGGTCTGATCGCCAGCCCCTTGGGCGCTGGCTTTGGCGCGCTGGTGGTTCTTGCCGTCACCGCGATTCTGTCGGGCGCGATGCACGAGGACGGGCTGGCCGATTGCGCCGACGGGTTCTGGGGCGGTTGGGACCGCGCGCGCCGGTTAGAGATCATGAAGGACAGTCAGATCGGCACCTATGGCGTGATCGCACTGATCCTGAGCTTTGCGGCGCGTTGGTGGGCGCTAGAACAGCTGATCCAGGCCGGACAGCTGCTGGCACCGATACTGGCCGTGGGAATGATGTCGCGCGCAGGGATGCCCGTGTTGATGGCCTGGCTGCCCAATGCCCGTCAAAGCGGCCTCAGCCAATCCGTGGGGCGCCCGCCCCTACAGGCCGCTGGATTGGCCGTTGCCTTGGCGCTTGGGGTCGCGGTGATCGGTCTTGGGGTGGAGGCGGTGCTGCTTGCGCTGATCGGGGTGCTTGTGACGTTTGGATGTGGCCTGCTGGCGCGCGCCAAGATCGGTGGGCAGACTGGCGATGTGTTGGGCGCCAGCCAACAGCTGAGCGAAATTGCGCTGCTGGTCACCTGCGTCGCCTTGCTTGGCTAGGACCGGACGTGGCGGCATCCGCGTTGTGACCCAAGGGAACAATTGCGCGATGTGTGGGCTGCGCTACTCCTTAGGGTCAGCAGCGGAATATCCTCTTGCCTATCGGAATTAGACCAAAGGAGCACGCCATGAGCCGTACCGACACCCTGTTTCGTCCGGTCGAACTGGACAAGCTAAGCCTGAGAAACCGGATCGTTATGGCTCCGATGACCCGCACGTATTCACCCGGGAATGTGCCCAACAGCAAGGTCGTGGATTACTATCGCCGTCGCGCCGAGGGCGGCGCTGGCCTGATCATTTCCGAAGGCACGTTTGTCGATCATCCGGCCGCCAGCGGCTATCCCAATGTGCCCGCCTTCTTTGGCGCCGAGGCCTTGGCAGGATGGAAACGCGTTGTCGATGCGGTGCACGCGGCAGGAGGGAAATTTGCCCCCCAGCTGTGGCATGTCGGAGCCATCCGCCGCCCCGGCGTGATGCCCGGAGGCGATACTCCTGGCCACAGCCCCAGCGGCATGGCGCGCCCCGGCAAGGTCACCGGCCATGCGATGACTCAACAGGATATCGACGACGTTGTCGCCGCCTTTGCTAAGGCTGCGGCGGATGCACAGCGGATCGGATGTGACGCGATCGAGATCCACGGCGCGCATGGCTATCTGATTGACCAGTTCCTTTGGGACGGCACCAATCAGCGAACGGATTCCTATGGTGGCGATCTGGCAGCGCGCTCGAAATTCGCGCTCGAGATCGTGGGCGCCTGCCGCGCCGCAGTCGGCCCGGATTTTCCGATCATTTTCCGGTTTTCGCAATGGAAACAACAGGATTACAGCGCCCGCCTGTGTGACACGCCCGAGGCCCTTGGGAATTTCCTGCGACCTTTGGCCGAGGCTGGCGTGGACATATTTCATTGCTCGACCCGCCGCTTCTGGGAACCTGAATTCGACGGCAGCGATCTGAACCTGGCGGGCTGGGCGCGCAAGCTGACCGGCAAAGCCGCGATCACCGTGGGCAGCGTTGGGTTGAACGCCGATTTCCTGCCCGATGATGGCACCGCCGATTTTCGCGCGGCTGAAACGGCCAGCATCGACGGTCTGTTGGATCGGGCCGAGCGGGACGAGTTCGATCTGGTCGCCGTGGGCCGCGCCATGATCGCAAACCCCGACTGGGCCAACCAGGTGGCCGCAGGAAATTTCGATCAGCTGGCGGCCTATGAAAAGGACATGCTGAAACAGCTGATCTGATCCCGGATCAAAAGCCCAGCCCCCTGCCCGACCGGGGGGCTGGGCACTTGGTGTGAAGACCGGCTGCTGCGACTACAAACTTCAAGCTTAAAACTTTATACTTGAAATACCATTATCCCCGTGCGATCTTTTTCCCGTTAGCGAAGGAAAAGATCGATGGATATGGGCGCTGGTGGAACCTCTCTGTGTTGTTTGTCTTGTGACAGGCCCGACGCATGAGCCGGGTTCTGGTCACCGGGGGCGGCTCGGGTATCGGGCGGGCCGTAGCGCGCGGTTTTGCGCAGCAGGGCCACAGCGTTACCATTTCGGGGCGGCGCGCCGCGCCTTTGGCCCAGACCGCCCACGGATATGACATGGTGTGCGTGCGCGCGGATGTGACTTCGGAGTCTGACACTGAGGCGCTGTTTGCCACCCCGTTTGACATTGTCATCGCCAATGCAGGCGGTGGGGCCCCGGGTAAGATCACGGAGATGACGCTGGCGCAATGGCGTCAGACATTGGATGTGAACCTGACGGGCACCTTCCTGACCTTTCGCGCCGCACTTGCCGGGATGCCTGATGGAGGGCGATTGATCGTCATTGCCTCGACCGCCGCGCTGAAGGGCAATGCCTCGGTCCCGGCCTATACTGCGGCCAAACACGGCGTCTTGGGTCTGGTGCGCTCGGTTGCGCTGGACGTGGCGCGGCGCGGCATCACCTGCAACGCAATTTGCCCCGGCTTCACGGATACGGAACTGGCCGAGGGCGCCATCACCGGCCTGATGCAGCGGTTCGACGTCGCGCGGGACAGCGCCATCGACATGATCGTTTCCGCCAACCCGCAGCGGCGCATGATTGACCCCGCAGAAGTCGCCGCGACCGCCCTGTTTCTGGCCTCCGAGCAGGCCTCGGCGATCAACGGCCACGCGCTTTCGGTTTCCGGAGGCGAGGTATGACGCCCGCCCCCCACACAGACATTCCCCAGGAGGAGACCCAATGACCCCTCAGCATTTCAAATGCGAGATTTCAGACGGCATCGCCCGTATCTCGCATGACCGACCCGAGCGGAAAAATCCCTTTACCTTCGATAGCTACGCCGAGCTCAGGGATTGGTTTCGCGCCCTGGTCTATGATGATGACGTGCACGCCGTGGTGATCCTGCCCAACGGTGGCAACTTCAGCTCTGGCGGGGATGTGCACGACATCATCGGTCCGCTGACGCGCATGACCATGAAGGAAATACTGCAATTTACGCGCATGACTGGCGATCTGGTCAAGGCCATGCTGGGCTGTGGCAAGCCGATCATCGCTGCTGTCGATGGCGTCTGTGCGGGCGCCGGGGCGATCATGGCCATGGCCTCGGATCTACGGATCGCCACGCCATCGGCCAAGACGGCCTTTCTGTTCAACCGCGTGGGTCTGGCGGGCTGTGACATGGGCGCCTGCGCCATGCTGCCCCGGATCATCGGTCAGGGCCGTGCGGCTGAACTGTTGTACACGGGCCGCGCCATGCGCGCCGATGAGGGCGAACGCTGGGGGTTTTATAACACGGTCGTAGAGGCTGACGCACTAGAGGCCGAAGCGATGAAACTGGCCACGCGCATTGCCGCGGGCCCGACCTTTGCCAATTCGATGACCAAAACCATGCTGGCGCAGGAATGGTCCATGAGCCTGGAACAAGCCATCGAGGCCGAGGCCCAGGCGCAGGCGATTTGCATGCAGGGCAACGATTTCCGCCGCGCGTACGAGGCCTTCGTGGCCAAGGAAACGCCGGTATTCGAGGGCGACTGATGGCGGACAAAACCTTTCTGACCTGGCCGTTTTTCGACGAGGCGCACCGCGAATGGGCCGCACATGTTGAAGAGGTGGCGCAAGGGCTGACGATTGATCATTCCGACACGGACCAGGCCTGTCGCAAACTGGTGGCCGATCTGGGCAAGGCAGGTGTCTTGCAACCGACCTCCAGCGATGATGGCACGTTCGACGTCCGCAAGCTGTGTATCGCGCGGGAAACGCTGGCGCGCCACGATGGGCTGGCTGATTTTGCCTTTGCCATGCAAGGGCTGGGCACTGGAGCGCTGACGCTGTTTGGCTCGGGCGCGCAGAAAGCCGCGTGGCTGCCGCTGACCCGCGCAGGCAAAGCGATTTCGGCGTTTGCGCTGACCGAACCGGGATCAGGCTCGGACGTGGCCAATTCCACCATGACCGCAACGCGCGACGGGGATGACTATGTTCTGAACGGCGAAAAAACCTGGATTTCCAATGGGGGCATCGCGGACGTCTACACTTTGTTTGCCCGCACGGGCGAAGGTCCGGGGGCCAAGGGGTTGTCCTGTTTCATCGTCACGCCCGACCTGCCAGGGTTCAAGGTGGCCGAGCGGCTGGACACCATCGCCCCGCACCCGCTGGCGACGCTTCGGTTCTCGGATTGCCGTGTGCCCGCCAGCGCCATGATCGGCGCACCGGGCCAGGGGTTCAAGATCGCGATGGCCGTGCTGGATGTGTTCCGCTCGACCGTGGCGGCGGCCGCGTTGGGCTTTGCCCGCCGGGCGCTGGACGAAGCCCTCACCCGCGTCACCTCCAGACAGGTCCAGGGCGCGCCTTTGTTCGATCTGCAAATGGTTCAGGGGCATATCGCCGACATGGCGCTGGATGTCGACGCTGCGGCCTTGCTGACCTATCGCGCCGCCTGGACCCGCGACATGGGCGCGCCGCGTGTCACGCGCGAGGCCGCGATGGCCAAGCTGTTCGCAACCGACCAGGCGCAGCAGGTGATCGACAAGGCCGTGCAGCTGTTCGGCGGCGAAGGCGTGCGATCCGGCGCCATTGTCGAAAGCCTCTATCGCGAAATCCGCGCCCTACGCATCTACGAGGGCGCGTCAGACGTCCAGAAAGTCATCATCGCCCGGCAAACCCTGGCGTCCCAACAGGAGTAACCCGCATGTTTCAGCCGTCCGCGCATACCGACACGTTCGCTCGGGACAACTTGCCGCCCGCCCAGATGTGGCCCGAGTTGTTGCTGGACGGCTTTGACTATCCTGATCGCCTGAATGCCGGGGTCGAGCTGACCGACGCCATGGTGGCTAAGGGGTTTGGCGATCACACGGCGCTGATCGGCAACGGGCGCCAGCGCACGTACAAGGAACTGACAGACTGGACCAACCGTCTGGCCAATGCGATGGTCGATGATCTGGGCGTACAGCCAGGCAACCGCGTGCTGATCCGATCGGCCAACAACCCGGCGATGGTGGCCTGTTGGCTGGCCGCGACCAAGGTGGGCGCGGTGGTGGTGAATACCATGCCGATGCTGCGCGCGGGCGAGCTGGCCAAATACGTGGACAAAGCCGAGATCACCCACGCGATTTGCAACTCGCGCCTGATGGATGAAATGGTGGCCTGCGCCAAAGATTCCGCGTTCCTGAAAACCGTGGTCAGCTTTGACGGCACCGCCAATCACGATGCCGAGCTGGACCGGCTGGCGCTGGAAAAACCCGTGACGTTTCAAGCTGCCGATACGGCTCAGGATGATGTGGCGCTGCTGGCCTTTACCTCGGGGTCGACAGGCGATCCCAAGGCGACCATGCATTTTCATCGCGACCTACTGATCATCGCGGATGGCTATGCCCAAGAGGTTCTGGGCGTTGTGCCCGAGGATGTGTTTGTCGGATCTCCTCCGCTAGCATTCACCTTTGGTCTGGGCGGGTTGGCTGTATTTCCACTGCGTTTCGGCGCAACGGCCACCCTGCTCGAGGCCGCCTCGCCCCCCAATATGATTGAGATCATCGAGAAATACCGCGCCACTGTTTGTTTCACCGCTCCCACCGCCTATCGGGTGATGTTACAAGCGATGGAGGACGGGGCGGATCTGTCCTCTTTGCGTGCGGCTGTATCCGCGGGCGAAACCCTGCCCAAACCGGTGTATGACGAGTGGCAGGCCAAGACCGGAAAACCGATGCTGGACGGGATCGGGGCGACGGAAATGCTGCATATCTTCATCTCGAACCGGTTCGAGGATCACCGCCCCGCCTGCACTGGCAAACCGCTGACGGGGTACAAGGCCAAGGTGCTGGCCGAAGACGGAACCGAGGCCCCGCGCGGTACGATGGGACGTCTGGCCGTGCAAGGCCCGATCGGATGCCGGTATCTGCGCGGTGAACGCCAAGAAAGCTATGTTCAGGATGGCTGGAACGTCACCGGGGACAGCTTTGTTCAGGACGCAGAGGGCTATTTCCATTTCGCCGCCCGCAATGACGATGTGATCGTCTCGGCCGGGTACAATATCGCTGGCCCCGAGGTCGAGGCCGCCCTTCTGGCGCATCCCCTTGTGTCTGAATGCGCCGTGATTGGCGCGCCGGACAACGCGCGCGGCCATATTGTCGAGGCGCATGTGGTGCTGACCCAGGAGGCCCCCGCCGATGCCGCCACCACCAAGGCCTTGCAGGACCACGTCAAGGCGACGATTGCACCTTATAAATATCCCCGTAGTATCGTGTTCGCCAAATCGCTTCCCAAGACACCAACCGGGAAAATTCAGCGCTTCCAGATCGAACCGGTCGGGGCGGGTCACTAGCCTGCCCATACGTGCCCTCAACGAAAGATAAGACCCTCAATATGGCATTCCGCTACCCTCAGAAAGTCCTGTTCAAATACTGCGATCCGGCGGGGATCGTGTTTTTTCCCCGCTATTTCGAGATGATGAACGATTGCGTCGAGACCTTCTTTGCCGACGCGCTGGACTGGCCGTTTCACCTGCTGCTACGCACCGACGGGGTGCCCACGGCCAGCATTGAAACGCGGTTTCTGCGGCCCAGCCGACATGGTGACAGGCTGGAGCTGGTGTTGAGCGTGGAAAAGGTGGGGCGCACGTCCCTGACCTATCACATGGTTGCGGATTCGGACGGTGAGATCCGCTTTGAAACCCGCGCGACATTGGTGCATGTGGACGGGGACGGCAAACCCGCCACCTGGCCCGAACCCGTGCGCGAAAAACTGAAAGAATGGGAGGATCAGGCAGAATGACCCACACAACAATTCAGCCCGAAGGCTGGCTTCCGGCCAAGGGTTATGCCAACGGAATGCTGACCAAGGACGGTGTTCTGCACATTGGTGGCCAGATCGGGTGGAACGCGGATCAGGTCTTTGAAACTCATGATTTCATTGGCCAAATGCGTCAGGCGCTACAGAATATCCGCGCCGTGGTTGAACAGGCCGGCGGCACTGTGAAGGACGTCACGCGCCTGACCTGGTATGTCACCGACAAGGCCGAATATCTGGCCCGCCAGGCCGAAGTTGGCGCCGCCTATCGCGAGGTGTTCGGCAAGCATTTCCCGGCCATGTCGATGCTTGTGATCTCGGCCCTGGTCGAGGACGAGGCGCTGGTCGAGATCGAGGCCACAGCCCATCTGACCTAACGAAAAAGGCCGCGCATTTTTGCGCGGACTTGTCATGTTAGCGGCTCAGGTGACGCGCGATTTAACCTGATATTTCGGATCGCGCCACAGCTCGCCCCCGATCACCTCTTCGATGATGGCCGCAGCGGCGCGGATATCATCCGCATCCAGATAGAGCGGCGTGAAACCAAAGCGCATGATGTCCGGCGCGCGGAAATCCCCGATCACCCCGCGATCAATCAACGCTTGCATGGCCGCGTAACCGTCTGGAAACGAAAAAGAAACCTGCGATCCACGCTGCGCTGCATCGCGCGGCGAGGCCAGGGTCAGCTGTGGGCAACGGGCCTCGACCTCGGCAATGAACAGCTCGGACAATTCGATCGAGGCCGCGCGGATATCGGCCATCTGGACCCCTTCCCATGCGTCCAAAGCCGCGTCCAGCAACGACAGCTGCACGATGGGCGGCGTGCCGACGCGCAGACGCTCGGTGGACATGGCGGGGCGGTATCCCAGCTCCATCGCAAAGGGCGCGTCATGCCCCATCCACCCGGCCAGCGCGGGCTGAATGCTGTCCACAATATCGGGTCGGGCATAGATAAAGGCCGGCGCGCCGGGACCGCCATTGAGATATTTATAAGTGCAGCCCACAGCGAATTCCGCGCCGCAGCCCGCCATGTCAACCGGCACCGCACCCGCGCTATGGGCCAGATCCCAGATCATCACGGCGCCAGCCTCGTGCGCGGCCTTGGTGATCGCGACCATGTCATGCATCCGACCCGAGCGATAATCGACCTGCGTCAGCATCACCACGGCGATGTCTTCGGTGATGGCTGCGGCCACGTCTTCGGGTGCGGGGGTGCGCAGCTGGTAGCCCCTGTCGATGGTCCCGATCAGCCCTTGCGCCATGTACAGATCGGTTGGGAAGTTCCCGTTATCTGACAGGATCACCCGCCGATCCGGGCGCATTTTCAGCGCGGCATCCAACGCCTGATACACCTTGATCGACAGGGTATCGCCCGTCGCAACCGAGCCCTCGGGCGCCCCGATCAGATGACCGATCCGATCCCCCACCCGTTTGGGCAGGGAAATCCAATCGGCTGTGTTCCAGGCCCGGATCAGTTCGTTTCCCCATTCGTGGGTGATTACCTGCCCTGCCCGTTCCGCGGCACCACGCGGCAGCGGACCCAGGGAGTTTCCATCCAGATAGATCACACCCTGGGGCAGATCGAACAGGTCTTTGCGGGGCAGCATCACAGCTCTCCTCTCAGGTGCCACAGCTCGGGGAACAGCTCGACCCCCAGCATCCGGCGCAGATATTGCACGCCCGAGGTGCCCCCGGTGCCGCGTTTAAAGCCGATCACCCGTTCCACCGTGGTGACGTGGTTGAAGCGCCAGCGACGGAAGTAATCCTCAAGGTCGACCAGCTTTTCGCCCAGTTCATAGAGCGTCCAATGCCTGTCGATGTCTTCGTACACCAGCTTCCAGCGGGCCTGGATTTCCGGGTCGGCTGCATGAGGCGCCTCCAGAACCGGGCTCGGCACATTGTCCTCGTGCCCGTCCACGGTACGGAACAACAGCCGCACCACTTCGTCATAGAAACTGGGACGTGACAGCTCGTCACGCAGCATCTTATGCACCTCGGGCAGATGTTCGTGCGGTTGCAACATGTTGGGATTGCGGTTGCCCAGCACGTATTCGATCATCCGGTATTGATAGCTTTGAAACCCCGAGGACGGGCCCAGGGCCTCGCGAAAGCGCGTATAATCCGCCGGGGTCATGGTGCGCAAAACGTCCCACGCGCCGTTCAGTTGCTCGAAAATCCGGCTGACCCGCGCCAGCATTTTGAACATCTTGGCCGTGTCTCCGATCAGCAAAGCATCGCGCGCGGCGGCCAGCTCGTGAATGGCCAGCTTCATCCATAGCTCGCTGGTCTGGTGCTGGATCACGAATAGCAGTTCGTCGTGAGCATCACTTTGCGGATGCTGCTGATCCAGCAGAACCTCCAGATGCAGATAGTCGCCATAGGACATCGCATCCCGGAACGACATTTTCGCCCCGTCGGTGCGAGGGTTATACGCGTCAGAGCTCATGGATCGGCCTCCTGCCCGGTTATGCGTCGTCTTCCAGATGCTCGGTCAGATGATCCAGCCGCAGGATCATGCCCGCGACGTCATCTGCATCCAGACCGCCCAGAATCTCGTCGATCCAGGCCTCATGTGCCGCGGCGTGCTGGGCGAACAGCGCCTGCCCGCGCGGGGTCAACCGAACCAGGTTGGCGCGCCGATCACCGGGCACCGCGACGCGCAGCGCCAGCCCCTCTTGGGTCAGCTTGTCCACGATCCCGGTGACATTACCGTTGGACACGCGCAGCAGTTTGGAGATCTCGCTCATCTTCAGCCCGTCGGGCGCGCGCGACAGGGCCGACATCACATCGAACCGAGGCAGCGTCCAATCGCATTCGCTGCGCAACCTGCGGCGGATCTCTCCTTCGACCAGACTGCTGGCCTTCAGCAGCTTCAGCCACAGGCGCAGCCGCTCTTTGGAAATCGGTTGCTCTGGGTTCGAGGGGTTGGTCTGAGTGGTCATACGCGTATCATCTCCGCTTCGCGATCGGCCAGTCGCCAGGCCTGATCCCGGCCCGCCAGATATGGCAGCGGCCAGTCTGGCGCAGCCCGGTCACCGATCTTGGCGCCTTCGTGCAAGGCCCAGTATGGATCAGCCAGATGCGGACGTCCAACAGCAACCAGATCGGCCCGCCCCGCCATCAGGATCGAGTTGGCGTGGTCGGCCTCGTAGATATTGCCGACGGCCATGGTGCTGATGCCTGCCTCGTTGCGGATGCGGTCGCTAAAGGGTGTCTGGAACATGCGCCCATAGATCGGTTTCGCCTGGGTCGAGGTCTGGCCGGCCGACACATCGATGATGTCTGCGCCCGCGGCCTCGAACATGCGCGCGATCTCGACGGCCTCGTCCGGGGTCACGCCATCGTCGCCCACCCAGTCATTCGCCGAGATCCGCACCGACATGGGTTTGGTTTCTGGCCAGACAGCACGCATCGCGGTGAACACTTCCAACGGATAGCGCATCCGGTTATCCAGACTGCCACCATACGCATCCGTCCGCACGTTTGACATGGGCGAGATAAACGAAGAGATCAGATAGCCATGCGCGGCGTGCAGTTCGATCATGTCAAAGCCCGCACGCTCGGCCATCTGCGCCGAAGCGACGAACTGATCGCGCACCACGTCCATTTCAGCCCGCGTAATTTCGCGCGGCGTCGCGTTGTTCTGCGACCATGGAAGGGCCGAGGCGCTGACGATGTCCCAGTTGCCGTTTTCCAACGGCGCGTCCATGTCCTCCCACCCTAGCTGGGTCGAGCCCTTGCGCCCTGAATGGCCAATCTGACAGCAGATTTTCGCGTCAGTTTCCGTGTGCACGAAATCGGTCAGGCGCTTCCAACCGGCCTCGTGTTCGAGGGCATAGAGGCCCGGACAGCCGGGCGTGATCCGCCCTTCGGCCGACACGCAGGTCATCTCGGTATAGACCAGCCCAACGCCGCCCTTCGCGCGCTCGCCATAATGGATCAGGTGCCAGTCACCCGGCGTGCCGTCGACCGCTTTGTACTGCGCCATCGGGGACAGAACGATGCGGTTCTTCAGCTCCATCTCGCGCAGTTTGAACGGTGCAAACATGGGTGCACGGACGGGCGCATTGTCCACCACACCCGCTTGCGCTTGAAACCATTTTTCCGCCGATTCCAACCACTTAGGGTCGCGCAAACGCAGGTTTTCATGGCTGATCCGTTGCGAGCGTGTCAGCAGGGAATAGTTGAACTGAACCGGATCCAAATCCAGATAGCGTTCGACCTGCTCGAACCACTCCAACGAATTGCGCGCCGCCGATTGCAGGCGCAAAACCTCGAGCCGCCGTTCTTCCTGATACCGCTCAAAAGCACCCTGCATCGTGGTTTCGGATTGCAGGTAATTCGCCAGCGAAATCGCGCTGTCAAAGGCCAATCGCGATCCCGACCCGATCGAGAAATGCCCCGTCGCCGCCGCATCCCCCATCAGCACGATATTGTCGTGATACCACTGTTCGCAAATCACCCGAGGAAAGTTCATCCACACCGCCGAGCCCCGCAAATGCGTGGCATTCGACATCAGGTCATGCCCGTCCAGATGGGCCGCAAAAATCTTGCGGCAAGTCTCGACCGTTTCCTCCTTGGACATGTGCTCGAACCCCCAGTTGTCCCAGGTGTCCTGCTGACATTCCACGATGAAGGTCGCTGTGTTGTCGTCAAACTGATAAACATGCGCCCACAGCCAGCCGTGCTCGGTTTTCTCAAAAATAAAGGTAAAGGCGTCGTCGAATTTCTGGTGCGTCCCCAGCCAGATAAACTTGCACTCGCGCATGTCGATATCGGGGCGGAATTCCTCGGCCAGCGCCGTGCGTGTGCGCGAATTGATCCCGTCGGTCGCCACCACCAGATCATAGTCATCCTTGAAGTCCAGCGCGGTGTCGAACTCGGTTTCAAAGCGCATCTCAACGCCCAGTTCACGCGCCCGTTCCTGCAAAAGGATCAGCATCTGACGCCGCCCGATGCCAGCAAACCCGTGCCCTCCTGAAACCGTCCGCACGCCGTTGTGAACCACGGCGATATCGTCCCAATAAGCAAAGTGATCGCGGATCGCCTGGGTGCTTTGCGGGTCGTTCCCCTGCATTTGTTCCAGCGCGTCATCGGACAGAACCACCCCCCAGCCGAACGTGTCATTGGCGCGGTTGCGCTCGATCACCACCACCTCGTGCGCGGGGTCGCGCAGCTTCATCGAGATCGCAAAGTAAAGTCCGGCGGGGCCGCCACCCAAACAGGCTATGCGCATAAGGTTCTCCTTGTCGATGACTGGATCGCTTGTGGGACCAGCCTATGCGAGTCGGATTTTTATTTCAAACATAAAATATCTATGCATGAAGCTAATACACGCAATGCATCAGACCCCAATGTATTGCTTCGAGATTTCCTCGCTCAGATCCCCCCAAGCCCCCATCCAAGCGGTGCGCCCCCGCAGCAAAACCACGCCTTTGTCAGCCACTTGTCCCAGTTCTTTCAACGACTTATCGACCACAAGAATCGACATGCCCGTTTCCTGTTTCAGCTTGGCAATCGCCGCCCAGATTTCCTGACGGATCAGGGGCGCCAGACCTTCTGTGGCCTCGTCCAGAATCAAAAACCGCGGATTGGTCATCAGGGCGCGGCCGATGGCCAGCATCTGTTGCTCCCCGCCGGACAGGGACACGGCCCGCTGGTTTTCGCGTTCCCCCAAGCGGGGAAAGAACTCGGCCACGGATTTCAGGGTCCAATCGCCGGGCCGGGCCGCCGCGATCAGGTTTTCGCGCACGGTCAGATCAGCAAAGCAGCGGCGCCCTTCAGGGACCAGACCAATGCCCAAACGCGCGACCTTGTGACTTGGCAACCTCTGCAGATCATGCCCGTCAAAGCAGAGCCCCCCCTGCGAGGGGATCATTCCGCAGATGGCCTTGATCGTCGTGGTTTTCCCCATGCCGTTGCGCCCCATCAGGGCCACGACTTCACCCTGCCCGACCTCGAGCGAGACATCAAACAGCGCCTGCGCGGTGCCATAGGTGGCGGTCAGGTTTTCGATACGCAGCAGGCTCATGCGTCCTCTCCCAAATAGGCTTCGCGCACCTCTCGGCTGGCGCGGATTTCGTCCACGGTGCCGCTGGCGATGACCTTGCCGTAGACCAGCACGCTGATCCGATCGGCCAGTGCGAACACCGCGTCCACATCGTGCTCCACCAGCAGGATCGGAGCCTCGGCGCGCAGGCCATCCAGGAACGCGGTCAGGTTCTTCGAGCCCTCGATCCCCAGCCCCGCCATCGGTTCATCCATCACGAACGCCTTGGGGGTCAGGGTCAGTGCCACCGCAACCTCGAGCTGACGGCGTTGACCATGGCTCAGGTCGGCGCAGCGGGTCTGGGATTCGGCCTCCAACCCGACGCGTTGCAGGGCTGTCATCGCGCGGTCCAGCAGCGCGGTATCACGTGTGACGTTGCCCCAGAACCGCCAGGGCCGTGCCGAATGGCCCAAGGCCCCCAACAACACGTTTTCCAGGACGCTGTCTTCCATCGCCAGGGCCGAGATCTGGAACGTCCGCCCCAGCCCAGCCCGCGCCCGCACGGCCACGCCATCGACGGTCACGTCCCGGCCCAACAGATGCACGCTGCCAGTATCGGGCTGCAATGCACCGCTGATCTGGCCGATCAGGGTGGATTTGCCCGCGCCGTTGGGGCCGATGATGGCGTAAATCTCTCCTGGCTTCAGCGAGATCGACACATCATCCGTGGCCTTCAGCGCCCCAAAGGACTTGTTCAGCCCGCGCGTTTCAAGGATCGGATCAGACATGCGGCCCCTCCTTTCCGGTCAAAAGCCCCACCAGGCCGCCACGCGCGAACAGCACGATCAGCAGCAAGATAATCCCCAAGAAAACGTGCCAGAAATCGGTCAGCCCGCCCAGCACGTGCTCGAGCAATACAAACAGCCCGGCGCCAACCACCGGCCCCATCAAACGCCCGACGCCGCCGATGATGATCAGCACCATCAACTCGCCCGACAGCTGCCAGCTGAACATGGTCGGGCTGACAAAGCGGTTGAGATCGGCAAACAGCGCCCCCGCCAGCCCGGTCACGGCGCCCGAAATCACGAAGGCCACCAGCTTGAGCCGCATTGGGGACAGACCGATCGCCTCGACCCGCTCGGGGCGTTGGCGCGCGGCGTTCAACGCCAGCCCAAAGGGCGATCCCCGCAACCGCGCATTCAGGAACAGCGCCGCGCACAGCAGGGCGAAACACAGGCCGAAGAACTGGATCGGCACCAGCGTATTCAACCCCGGAAACCCGTTGCGCACATAGATCGACAGCCCGTCCTCGCCGCCATAGGCTGGCCAACTAATCGCGAAGAAAAAGAACATCTGCCCAAAGGCCAGCGTGATCATGATGAAATAGACGCCGCTGGTACGCAGGCTCAGCAGCCCGATGCCCAGGGCCGCCAGTGCCGAAGCGAGGACCGCAACCAGCCAAATGATCGGCATGGACTTGGTGCCCTCGACCGTGAACAGGCCCAGATCCAGCGGAGTGTAGCTTTGGGCATGCGAGGCCAGGATCCCCATCGCATAGCCGCCCAGCCCGAAAAACGCCGCATGGCCCAGGCTGACCAGCCCGCCAATCCCCAGCGCGATGTTCAGACCAACGGCAGCCAGCGCCAAAACGGCCGCACGAGTTGCCAGCGTGATGGTAAAGGGTTCGTCCGCGACCAGCGCCCACAGGGGCACGGCCAGAAACGCCGCCAAAACCAAGGCATTCAGAATACGTTCAGGGATCATCAGCGTGCTCCGAACAGGCCCGAGGGGCGCCAGATCAGAACTGCGCTCATCAGGATGTAAACCGCCATCGAGGCCAGCGACGCACCCACCTGGGTGGCGGCATCCGGAGCCATGAACAGCTTGAAGAGTTGCGGCAGAAAAACCCCGCCCAGCGTATCGGTCAGACCGACCAGAATGGCGCCGATAAAGGCGCCTTTGATGGACCCGATTCCGCCAATCACGATCACCACGAAGGCCAGGATCAGGATGGGCTCTCCCATACCGACCTGCACCGATTGCAGCGCACCGACCAGCGCCCCGGCCAACCCGGCCAGCGCGGCCCCAAGGGCAAATACCAGCGTATAAAGCTTTGAAATATCAACGCCCAAGGCGGCAATCATCTCGCGGTCATTCTCTCCGGCGCGGATCTGGATGCCGATCCGTGTGCGCGCGTTCAGCCACCACAGGCCCAGCGCCACAGCGATGCCGATCAGGATGATCGCCAGTCGATACAGCGGATACTGGATGCCCCCCGGCAATGTGATCGGGCCGGACAGCGCATCGGGGATATCCAGAAACAATGGAAACGAGCCAAACACCCAGCGCGTGCCCTCGGAGAACACCAGGATCAGCGCAAAGGTCGCCAGCACCTGATCCAGATGGGCGGCCTTGTACAGCCGTCGCATCACCACGATTTCCACGATCGCCCCGGCCAGAGCCGCCGCGCCCAGCGCCGCGCCCAGCGCCAGCAGGAAAGACCCGGTCCAGCCCGCAACAGCCGCCGCGGCAAAGGCTCCGACCATGTACAGCGATCCGTGAGCCAGGTTGATCAGCCCCATCACGCCAAAGATCAGCGTCAGCCCCGCCGCCATGAGGAAAAGCATGACGCCAGATTGCAAACCGTTCAGGATTTGCTCGATTATCAATATGAATGACATGAGAGTGTCCGCGCTTGGCCCCGCCCCGGACAGATGCCGGGGCGGGTCAGGTCACATTACATTTTGCAGTCAGCGGCATAGGCGTCCGCGTGGTTTTCCAGCGCAGCACCCAGGATTTTGTTGGTATAGACGTCGCCCTCTTTCACAACTTCGCGGGCATAGATCGTCTGCACCGGATGGTGGTTGTTGCCAAAGGCAAAGTCACCCCGAACGCTGTCGAACTCGGCCGCCTTCAGCGCGGCGCGGAAGGCCTCGGCATCCCCGACATCCGCCTTGTCCATGGCGCTGAACAGCAGGTTCGCCGTATCAAACCCCTGACTGGCATACAGCGAGGGCAGACGACCATATTCGGCCTGGAAGCTGGCGACAAACGCCGTGTTGGCCGCGTTCTCGATATCCTTGTTCCATTGCGAGGTGTTCACCACCCCCATCGCCGCGTCGCCCACCGCTTGCAGGATCCCCTGATCAAAGCTGAAGGCCGGGCCCACGACCGGCAGGTCCACACCGCTGTCGGCATATTGCTTGAGGAAAGAAATCCCCATGCCGCCAGGCAGGAAGAAGAACACGCTGTCCGCCCCCGAGGCACGGATCTGTGCAATCTCGGCGGCATAGTCCGTCTGGCCCAACTTGGTATAGATTTCACCCGCCAGCTCGCCCTCGAAGAAACGCTTATAGCCGGTCAGTGCATCCTTACCCGCAGGATAGTTGGGCGCCAGGATGAACGAATTCTTGTACCCCGCCCCGTTGGCATAGCTACCTGCGGCCTCGTGCAGGTTGTCGTTCTGCCAGGCCACATTGAAATAGTTCGGATGACAGCCCTTGCCAGCCAGCGCCGAGGGCCCCGCATTGGGCGACAGATAGAATTTGCCCTGCGCCGTGGCGGCGGGCACCACTGCCATCGCCAGATTGGACCAGATGATGCCGGTCAGCACGTCAACTTTTTCCGATTGGATCATCTTGTCGGCCAGTTGCACGGCGATGTCCGGCTTGCGCTGATCGTCCTCGATCACCACCTCCAGATCGTCGCGCCCGGCCTGCTTTACGGCCAACATAAAGCCGTCGCGCACATCAATCCCCAGGCTCGAGCCCCCGCCCGACAAGGTGGTGATCATCCCCACCTTCACATCCGCCTGGGCGACCGAGGCCGTCATGGCCGTCGCAAGTAGTGCCGCAGTCAGTTTTTTCATCACAAAATTCCCTGTTGCAAGTGCCACTTAATGTGGCTTCTTTAGGTGGTGGGCTGTTCCGCCTTTGGCTTGCGGCCAAATCTGGTTCAGGGCCCTCGCCCGGTCATTCCACGCAAAAACCACCCACATGGCAAGCAGGTTAATGGGGTGAAATTTTATTTCAAGCCTAAAATTTCAAGCCTAAAATACAATGCAACAACCGGCACTTACCACCGGTTTGCGCGAATCCTGATCCAAAACCCCATTCTCACTCCCCAACAAAGCAGCAAGTGATGACTGCTTGCCGCCAGACGCCCAGGCAATCCGTCGCACGCTTTCCACCGGCTGATACAAGACCACGCTTTTCGCTGTTGCCTCGTCCCGGTCCCGGGGCAACCTGTTGTTCATCACTGCGTGCAAGAACGGACGCAGATCGAGCGATCCGCTGATCGACAGAGCCTGCCCGTTACGCGCCAGACCCCCAAATGGCAGCGTGCGGTCCTGCGCAAGCGCGAGAACGTCACCGGTGTCGCCTTCGGCAGCTGCTATTCTCTATAGGGTTGCCACGCGACGATCGCGCCCGGTTCGGAATTCCCCCCTGCACCACGCCCTGCCCCAAGATTTCGAGGTCGGAGCCAGCAGGACGGATTGCGCTCGACGCGCCGATGGTTTAAACGCCCATCGTGGTCCGCGAGTCACGCCATGTCAGTCGTTGAAATGGTGCGGTTCAAAGCCCATCAGCCAAGAAGACACCCCGTCTTCTGCGGCTTGCCCCTATAGCTCAGCTGGTAGAGCAACTGATTTGTAATCAGTAGGTCCGCGGTTCGAGTCCGTGTGGGGGCACCATTTATCTATTTAATTCAATTGGTTGCGTGGATGCTCGCTGACGCAGCGAACACCCTTGAAATTCCGGAAGCTTATCGGAAGCCGATATCAGCTTGTTTTCGCCCGTTGCAAATGAATCACGCTTTGAGGATTTTCGTATACCGGCTTGAGCACTTTTGACCTCCGAAATCGACATCCTTTGCGCCGACGCGAAAAACGGGAGCATCACAGCTTTCGACTTTTCAACATAACGGGCGGAAAACGGACGTTCGCTGCACTTGCTCGCATCGATGTCCAGAATGGTGAAAGCGGTCATTGAGGGCTGCCCGAGCATATGTGGAAACTGCATGTAGATATGTGCGAAATGTATCACTTTATTGACTGAACTTATGGGGAGTTATGGTTTTGCAGGGTGTGCAAAACCATAGCTTTTATTGATTGATAATACCGCGCTAAGCGATGAAAATATCGTCTGCCATGAGGGTCGGCGCGCCGTCTAAGGTGGCGATGATCTGCGCTGCGTCGCCACCGCTTCCGTCTGCGTCATAGCGCAGGGTTGTGCCGTCAAAGGTAAATCGGTGATCCGCCGTGGTGGCCGCGCTGCCGAGGTGAAAGGCCTCCGCATCAACCACCCCACGGGCCACATTCACCAAGGCCCCTTTGATCACGATCCGGTCTTCGCCAGTCGTAAAATCGGTGATCGTGTCGGCGTGCTGCGCGCCCAACGGGTCGGTGAACATGAACTCATCCGCCCCCGCGCCGCCCGTCAGCGTGTCGTTCCCGGTGCGACCGTTAAGGCTGTTATTCGCGGCATTGCCCTGCACCAGATTGTCGAGGTTATTGCCGATGGCCGTCAGCCCGTTCACCGCCTGGCCATTCCTGCCGATCACGTCTTGCAGAAGGATATCTTCGATGCCAAATGCCAGCCTAAAGCTGTTATGGGCAAGCACCGTGTCATGGCCGTTCACAGCGGCGTTCAGGGTTTTTTGACGGACGCTCAGGCCGACCTCTTGGGCGATGTCGCCCCTGTGGCGCAGGATATAGGTGTCGTCGCCCAAACCGCCGATCAGCGTGTCGATGCCGCGCCCGCCGTCCAGAATGTTGTTCCCCGCATTGCCGGTGATGGTATTGCCAAGCCCGTTGCCGGTGCCGCTCACTGCGTTGCCGGTCAGGGTGAGATCTTCGATATGGCTGCGGCCCATCGCGAAATCGATGGATGAAATCACGCTGTCGCGGCCCAACCAGCTGCTGCTTTCCTGTACCTGATCGCCGATGTTGTCGACATAGTAGGTGTCCGCAGCGTAGCCGCCTTTCATCACGTCCGCACCCGCGCCACCGTCCAGCGTATCGTCCCCGTGGTCACCGATCAGCGTATCAACGCCCAGACCCCCCTCGAGCAAATCATGGCCCCGCAATCCGCGCAGGTTGTCCTGCCCTTCTATGCCGATCAGGTGGTCATCCCGCGTGGTTCCGATCAGGGCATCGTTGCCGTCTGTGCCGACGATCGCCGTCAGGGCCGACGACAGATTGGCAAGGTCGATCGATCCGTCACGCGCACCATCCGCGACATCCAGGTTGTTCAGAGTGGCACCGCCAAACACCACGTAGGTTTCGCCGCTGTTGTACTGCCCGTTTGCATGGGCCCCAAAGGCCCCGATCAGAATATCGTCGATGCCATCGTCATTCACATCGCCAGCGCCGGAGACTGACCAACCAGAAAAGTCACCCACATCAATGCCCTTCAGGATAAACCCGTTGCTACCGTCCAAATCGGCCAGATCGACGCTGGCGTCAAAGCCGGACGCGCGGCCAAACACCAAATAGCTTTCGCCGCTACCTCTCGGCCCGTCTATCGGCTCGTTTGCATCGATATCGCGGGGGGCCCCGATCAGGACGTCATCAAAGCCATCGCCATTCACATCGCCAGCACCGGAGACTGCGAAACCAGACTGATCACCTTCATCAATGCCATTCAGGACAAAGCCGTTGCTGCCATTCAAATCGGCCAGATCGATACTGGCATCAAAGCCGGACGCGCGGCCAAACACCACGTAGGTTTCGCCGATATCATATAACTCGCGGGTGTGGTGAGTGTCCTCCCCGATTGCAGTGGCGTAGCGGGCCCCAATCAGGATATCATTGATGCCATCACCATTCACATCGCCAGCGCCGGAGACTGCGGAAGCAGACGCGTCATTGCCATCAACGCCATTCAGGACAAAGCCGTTGCTGCCATCCAAATCGGCCAGTTCGATACTGGCGTCAAAGCCGGACGCGCGGCCAAACACCACGTAGGTTTCACCGGTATGATCCCACCCGTTTCCATCGCCACCGGGGCTCCCAATCAGAATATCGTCGATGCCATCGCCATTCACATCGCCAGCGCCGGAGACTGCGGAACCAGTATCCGTATGTCGCTCAATGCCCTTCAGGATGAACCCGTTTCTGCCATCCAAATCGGCCAGATCGATACTGGCATCAAAGCCGGACGCACGGCCAAACACCACGTAGGTGTCGCCACTCCAAATCCGCCCGTTTACTTCGGCATTTGGGGCCCCGATCAGGACGTCATCAAAGCCATCGCCATTCACATCGCCAGCACCGGAGACTGCGAAACCAGACTGATCACCTTTATCAATGCCATTCAGGACAAAGCCGTTGCTACCGTCCAAATCGGCCAGTTCGATACTGGCGTCAAACCCGGACGCGCGGCCAAACAAAACATAGGTTTCGCCGCTGTTGTACTGCCCGTTTGCATCGGCATCAACGGCCCCGATCAGGATATCGTCGATGCCATCGCCATTCACATCGCCAGCGCCGGAGACCGACCAACCAGATAAGTCAACCTCATCAATGCCCTTCAGGATAAACCCGTTGCTGCCATCCAAATCGGCCAGATCGAAATTGGCGCCAAAGCCGGAAACGCGGCCAAAGACAACATAGGTTTCGCCGATACCGTACTGCCCGTTTCCATCGCCCCCAAGGGGGGCTCCAATCAGAATATCGTCGATGCCATCGCCGTTGACATCCCCGGCACCGGAGACTGACCAACCAGAATTGTCACCAACATCAATGCCGTTCAGAGTAAACCCGCCATACTGCGCCATAGTCACGCCCTCAATCATCCAAAAACCAATAGCCACACGCTACCCCACGGCCCCACCCAAGTCCACCTGGCGTTGAGGAGCGAGATACTCCGCAACCTCCGGCATGTGAGCGGATGGTGATTGGTGCTAACCCGACAAGGCCGGGCCTCACACGCAGGGTTGTTGCGCATGTCTCTGGGAGCTTCGTAGCGGTATCTGGCCATTATGCACAGCGCGGTTGTCAGACCGACCCCACGCCCCCAGTTTGGCATCAGACGCTGCGAGATTTCGGGCACTTGGAAGGTTGGATTTCTTGAAAAGACACCAATCTGAGCGCCAGTCTCTGTTTGCGACAAACACCGCCAAGGCAGCCACCAGACAAGTAAACACAGGACCGAGAAACAATGGCAAGGGCAGCCTGAGGATAGGTCCCGCACTCTCACCTTGAGTTATGCAAGGGTCACACGGGCGCAGCGAATGGCCGGTTGGCGGAAGCTGTACTGCGGCGCTCGACTAAATTGGCAAGGTCCGGTTTGGGCCGAATGCACCAAAAGGAACGAACTTTTCCGCACCTTTTGTTACATTCCGATACCATTCCTACCGCCTATTTAAGAAAATACCTGCAAAATTTATGCAACATTTCCTAACTTTTGTATGCTTTTCCTGCCTTATCCGACAAAGACGTATCGGTCCTTTGCATCCTGCAACTGTTTGGCCGTTTTCTCAGGGTGCGCCTTGGCCTCGAATGTCATGTCTTTTGCGGTTTTGGCAAAGAACGCGTCCAGGTCGTCCCAGGCATGCCCGCGCAGGGCCGCGAGGGTAAGGCTACAACCCAAAATGTTGCGAAAGATCATGTTGATATTGACCTGCCCCCCGAAATCTCCCGCACTTTAATGTAGAGTTTGCTCAACCTCTTGAAGGAGCAAACAAATGCGAAAGAGCCGTTTCACTGAAGCCCAGATCATTGGGATGATCAAAGAACAAGAAGCCGGGATTCCGACGGCGGAGGTGTGCCGCAAGCATGGCCTGAGCCAGGGCACGTTCTACAAATTCAAATCCAAGTATGGCGGCATGGAAGTGTCTGATGCGGCCAAGCTGAAGGCGATGGAGGACGAGAACGCCAAGCTTAAACGTCTGCTGGCCGATGCCATGCTGGACAACGTTGTGCTGAAGGATTTGCTGGGAAAGAGTTGACGACGCCGAATGAGCGGCGAGAGGCAGCGCTCAGGGCGATGCGGGATCATGACATCTCGCAACGCCGGGCCTGCCGACTTGTCGGTGTCGATCCGAAGACGGTCCGGCGTGAACGCCCGCCGGACAATCCTGAGATACGCAAGGAGATGAAGGCCGTCGCGGCCAAACGGCGTCGGTTTGGCTACCGCCGGATCGGCGTGATGCTGGAGCGCGAAGGATACGTGATGAACCACAAGAAGCTGTATCGGCTGTACACCGAGGAGAAGCTGGGCGTTCGGCGACGGCGTGGACGGAAACGGGCGCGTGGGTCTCGAACACCAATGCCAGAGGCTTTGAGGCCAGGCGAACGTTGGTCGATGGACTTCCTGTCGGACACGTTCGGGGCATCACGCCGGTTCCGCATCCTGGCCGTCAATGACGATTTCTGCCGTGAGAACCTGTGCCTGATGGCCGACACCAGCATCTCGGGTGCCCGGGTTGCGCGTGAGTTGGATGCGCTTGTGCGTATCTATGGCAAGCCTGCCAGCATTGTCAGCGATAACGGGACTGAGTTCACAAGCCGGGCAATCCTGAAATGGGCGAACGACAACGGCGTCGACTGGCACTACATTGATCCGGGCAAGCCACAGCAGAATGCCTTCATCGAGTCATTCAACGGCAGCTTGCGCGACGAATGTCTAAATGAAGAGATGTTCGAAAGTCTGGATGATGCGCGTCGAAAACTGGCGCTCTGGCGGTACGACTACAACAACGTCAGGCCGCACTCATCTCTCGGAAACAAAACGCCCGCAGAAGCGCGCCGAACGCTTGAGCAATTTGAGAGCTCCGCGTCCGGCGCGCTTGCCCAAATTGACGACCAAGACTATGAAAACCAGACCCGCAGACTCTCGTTATGAATGAGGGAGCCTCGGGGGGCAGGTCACCTCTTCTATTCTAATGGTGCGCGAAGGGTTGGAATCCCTCTTAAACGGGTATGGTATTATCTCAGCATCCAGCTCTTGGCCAATTTCAACGAGAAGCGCAGAAGCCGCAATTATGTCAGGTGCAACGATTGCAGAAATGTTGTCGGCCGAAATCTGGATTGATCGTTCATGTTGAACTTCGACAATTGCACTCCTTTCGTCCACCTCGTTGCTTTCTGGGGAGTTAATTATTTCAACCAACTTGAGAGAAGAGAAGCTTAGATTATTTGACAATTCTTCGCTGACCTCCTCAGGTATATGTCCGGATAGGTAGTTTGAAATTGTGTGATAGAGACTTGCGGCAATTCTTTCTGGCCCATTGCTATCACTAGTTACGCGATATTGGTCCAATTCCAACTCCTCCTCTAGTGCGAACTGCTTTGCTGTAAACGATGCCGCGCCAGTATCGAAAGGGAAAGTATCAAATGGTTGCATTAGGCTTCCTCGCTCGACTAGGAAGCAAATTGGTGCCGAGGAGAGCTTCTTATTCTGAGATCTCGGATCACCAGTACGATACCCCGGAATTCCCCAGTACAGATAGAGAATGTCCTTTCCCATAACTTTGCATGGTCTGGGGGAAAGGCTTTCAGTTTCCAAAATTTTCTCAAACACTGTTCCACGCGCAGTATGGAATACTGGTAATTCGTTCAATGGTGCATGGCGTGAAACGAAGTTCACAAAAGTCTCAGGCTTTCGCATTCAAGAAATGCCTCGCTATTCTATCTTCAATTTGGGCTGTTGTCGTTTCGCCTTCGGCCAACTTGACTGACCACGGACGACCCGGATGCAGAATGTCCCAAGGGGACCGATGCTGAGTCGCGCGGCGTTTTCCAGGATCGTTGTTGCCGAAGCCATCAACCACGACATTCCAGAGTGGGCGATACCACGAGATCAGCATCCGTTCCGCCATCCTAACCCACACATCGTCGAGGACGAGGTAGCGGCAACGGAAGTCGCCCACGTCGAGGTTTTCGGCCTGTGTCACCGAGGTCGAGTGTTTTCGCAACCGGTCAGAGAGCGCGGGGCCAGCGGGTGCGTCCCAATCACCGCCGCGCCGACCGCCCTTGGGATCGGCCTTGCCGACGTATATCGGTGCTTCCATCCGCTTGCGATTGATTTCCGCAAGCGGTCGGTATGCGTCAAAGTCGCCGAGATAATATATGGCGTAAATGCCCGCGCCCTCGAACGGCTCAGGCGGAAGCGCCTCAGGTTCCTGCCTCAGCAGCGCGCCTGCCGCGCTTTCGGCTAGGTGCTGCTTGTCCAAGGGATTGTAAGGCGTCACTTTTCTCATGTGACTTTAGTATCTGTTCCCGCACTGATTTGGCAACAACCTCAGCTAGGCGAACAGGCACCGCATTCCCCAATTGCCGCATCGTTTCCGTCCAAGATCCGTGGAAACGGAAATCGTCGGGAAATGTCTGAATGCGGGCACTCTCTCTTTCTGAGAAATAGCGGATCGAACCATCGGGACGGCGCAGCATATTCTCGCCACCGGGCACGCCATGCACGCCCGCCTTGAGGGTCTTCGCTGGTTCATCCAGCGGGCTTCCTGTGTGCCCCGGATAGGAACGTGCGCCGGGGATAAACCGATGATCGGCCACCTTGGCCGCTTCCTTGGGGTCGAACTCAGGATCAGGAATGTCCTGCAAGGCGTCGCGCACTGTCTGCCACGGCAACTCGCGCGGCTTGTCCTTCAAGCGCGCAGCACGGGCCTGCTCCCGCTCGTTCGGAACGGGGGCGATGCCGTGACGCGTCCAGTATTCACCGCTACGCCACTTCGACCAAAGCAGCGCGTCTTGCGAATGTGTGGCATCGGGGAAGTGGAACGCGGTCGCGAGATCGTCACGGATACCGACGATGAAAACCCGCTCACGCTTCTGCGGCACGCCGTAGTCGGCAGCGTTCAGGAGGCGGATCACGACGTTGTAGAGCAACCCACCGCTTGCGCCGCTGGTCTCGTAGTCCTCAAGCCGCTTGAGGTGGTCAAGCCATTCCTCGCCATCGTGCGGCGTCAGGTCAGGGTGGCGCAGACGCAGGCGGATGTATTCGAGGTAGTTCGTGAATGCCTGACGCTTGAGGCCTTTCACGTTCTCGAAGATGAAGGCCTCGGGCCGCAACTCGCGCACAGCGCGGGCGGCTTCTGGAAACATGTCGCGCGGATCGAGGAAGGCGCGATGCCTGCCGCCCATCGAGAACGGCTGGCAGGGCGGGCCTCCGGTGACGAGGTTCACCTTGCCCTTGAGCGGTGCGTAGTCGAACCGCCGCACGTCGCCCTTGTCCCAGCCGTGGAGCGGCCAGTCGGTGTTCTCGGCCAGCGTGTCACAGGCCCAGCGATCAATCTCCACGACGGCCTCATGGGTGAACCCGGCATTGCCGACCCCCAACCCGAGGCCTCCCGCGCCCGCGAACAACTCGACTGATCTCATCCCAGAAATCCTTTTATCTTCTTGGCCAGCGCATCCACGTCGGCAGTCTCACATTCCCAAATTTCCAGCACATCCCAACCCATCTCAGTTAACATCGCGTTGTTCCGCTCGTCTCGCTCCCGGTTGCCTTCCAGTTTTGGCAACCAGAAGTCCAGTCGCGATTTCGGAAGGCGTGCGAGTTTGCAGACGGGATCGGGGTGACGATGCCAGAAGCAACCATGAACGAAAATCACCTTGCGCCGCTGCCCGAACACTAGGTCTGGTTTGCCGGGTAGATCTCGACGATGCAGACGGTAACGGTATCCCAATGCGTGGGTTAGGCGACGGACATGCATTTCCGGCTTGGTGTCGCGTCCGCGAACCAAGGACATACGCTTCGAGCGTTCTTGCCGAGAAAGAGTGTCCATGCTGCATATCGTGCCTCAGCATCAATATGCACACAATATGCCGCGATGCTCAACGCTTTGTGCGGTCCTACCGACAAATTACATTGGTCAGAAATTCTCCGGTGGGTAGGCCCACTGAATTTGAAACGTCGGCGACACCCACGGGCCAACGCCGCGCCCTTCTCCTTTGCGCACGCCGTGAGAATAGCAGGTGTGCCTCACCTTCTTTGACAGCTTGTGCCGTTTACGGACACGTTCCCACGCGTCTGGTGACAACTCGGACTTGAAGAAGTGAAAACGGCTTTCTAGTTGCACCGGGCCAACTTCCTCTGAGCCATAGAGGTAGACGCGCCCGTCCTCTTCGGTAACGTTGCCCGACATGACGGTTCGAAAATTAGGTTTTTTGTAATGGCGTCCCATGATTGCCTTTGGTCCAGCAAAGCAAGCGATGCTTCTGAAAACTTGTTACATCCTTGTAACGCCAAATGCCTTCGAAGACTAATGCTTTGGCAACAAGCGGTTAGCGTCTAGCCCAAGGTATTTGTAATCAGTAGGTCCGCGGTTCGAGTCCGTGTGGGGGCACCACTTAATCCTTAAAAATCAATAAGTTACGCGAGATTTGATCGCGCGATTTTGCTGTTGGTCACGCGATTAGACATATAGCAGACATTTTGCACAGGCCGACATTGGTAGCCACAGTGGCGGTTTCGCGGGGGCGTGTATGTCGGGGCATTTAGCGACGTTGTCGCGTTGTGAACCTAGCAACAACGCGACAGACAAGCGGGATCGGCGCTTCTTAATATCAGGTGCAACAGGTGGGGCTGTCAGCCCCGATAATAAGCTGTCCAAGCCGCAGATTCGGTGAATTTTTTATCTTGGAAATGGGCTTTGCAAACGCGGGCGACGATTGCGCAAGCGCAATCGTGTGATTTGACCTTGGTTTGCGATGGTTTCTTGTCTTTATTGTACGATGCTTTGATTCCAAATTCTTTGACGAGTATGGCCACAAGCGTTTTCATCAGCGCTTTACGTTGATCACCCCCCTTGGGGGATCGCTTCTTTCCGGGTTTGGGACGATCCATGTCGTCAAGTGCTAGTCTCAGTTCTTCAAAATGCAGATGCTTGACGCCGTGACGCTTGAAAACCAATCTCATGCGGTCGATTAAATCCGCTGCCGCGTCCCATGCTGCTTGATTTTGCATTTCTGCCGCCGCGTTTAACAACCGCAATATCAAGTCCCGTTGTGCGTCGGGATCAAGAGCGCAGTAATCGTTGTAAGCGCGTAGCTTATCTGGAATCGCTGGGTAGCCAAGTTCACGGAGCAGTGCAGCGTCCTCAGAACGAATAGCGCCAATGCTGGGTTCAATAACCTTCGTTTCTCTGGGGCTATCTGACAGGTTTTCAACCGAATAGTCCGTTGGACTATCCAAAACCACTGTTGGGCAAAAACGCTTTAGTTCGTCCACGGCCCTCTTTTCGGCCTTTGCAACCTGATTTGTCAGACTGCCAACCTCACAACATTGGATTCCCGCTGCGTGATCAATGCGGTCCAGTCATCCAGCACCTTGGCACGTTGGGGCAATTGGCTGGACATGTTGTAAACCCGCGCGACCGCTGACGCCGCCGACCCTGTGGCGGCGTGATTGAGGATGCGATCCACCACACCTTCATTGGCCCCGGATCCCGCCATGACAGTGGCAAACGATGTGCGGAAATCATGAAACCGCCAAGGCTCAAGGTCAGGCAGCAGTTTGTCCAATTCTCGCTTCATCTTGCTGAACCCTGAAACCGGGCTGTTGCCTGTGGTCGTGAAAAGCAAATCCCATTCGCCTTGCTGGGGCAGTTCAGCCAGTGCGGCCTCTGACAAGTGAACGATATGGGCGCGTCCTGATTTGGTGCGAGCAGCAGGCAGGGTGAAGCGCTGCTTCTCCAGTTCGACCTCAGACCAGCGAAGGTGCGCAATGTCCGAGCGGCGTTGCGCGGTTAGGATGAGTAGGCGAACTATCGGTGTCCACAGGGGGCTAAGGAACTCGGCGGCGTCATAGATGGCTCGGATTTCGTCCAGCGTCAGAACTCGGTCGCGTGGCTTCTCCCGCACCGCGTTGGACAGACCTGCACCGATGTTCTCGTCCGTATATGACCGTTGCCACGCGAACAATCAAGTGCAGTTGCGCGCTCTACGGGCGGCCAAACAATTTCGACCATCCGTGCTTGGGAGTGATGCAGCGGCACGCATCGCAGCGCTGCCGCCGGAAATCCGCAAGAACGTACTGCATGAAATCGCTTCGAATAGCGGAATTGAAGGCCGTTATCTTGCGACCGCAATCGCGAAGAGTGACAGTGAGCCAGAAGTGAAGGCGATGGTTGTCGATGCGCTCCTATTTCGACGGACGGACCGTCAGGTCGCTGTCTTATTGGTGGACGCAGGCGACGCGACCTACGACATCCTCGCCCAAAAGGGTCAGCTCGACGACATAGCCGTTGACGCTGTCCAGCAGGAACTCTAGCGATCGCGCGAACGGCGCACTGCTGCCGGAATATCGCACATTGAGCGCCTGCGTACGCTCGTCTACTCGCCAGGCGGAGATGAAGGCGACGCCGAGATTGTTGCTGAAATGGAATTCGACCGTAAGCGCGATGGCGATAGGTATCTATTGTACGAAGTAAGAAATCGCTATCCGCAAACTCTTGCTGACGGGTTGCTGCGCCGCGTGCGTGAACGCCGCGAACTCTTCTACGGCGCGGATAATATTCTTGCCACCGCCGGGTTTGTTCTTGAGGACGACGAACTGCTTGGAATTGCCCTTGAAGAAACAAAGCGCCACGACGACCACGCTGAAGCTGCCTCCTCAGTGCTTGGACCAATTGCTGTCGGTCAGCTGATCGACGCGTATCTTACTGCTAGGAAGGTCGTGCGCGACGCCAACGGAAAATACACTCAGGCTGCGGGTGATCGCTATCACTGTCTACGTGCCCGTATCGGTCACACGCCGGGCGCAAGTTTGGTGGCCGCCGTTCAGGCGCGGGCAGTAAACGCTGACAATGAGGATATCGTCCAATTGGCCGAGCTGTTTTCCCGTAGGACCTACAGCGATGAAAACCGGGCGCGACCCTTCAATGAGGAAGGGTTGGCCGCAATCGGCGTGCTGGCGCACGAATGGGCCGAGCGCATGCTTTCCACTGGGGATGAGAAGCGTTTGCGAATAGCCACCATTGCAACGATGATGAGCCACGCGCCGTCCGTCGAACATCTTCCACTCTTGAAGAGAATGCTTGAAGACAATTTACGTCGCTATCGAGCTTTTCGCGAAAAAGCTACCGCGAGCAGCTGTAGGGATCGAGACGCGGTGCACAAAGCGCGGCATCCACACATGCACGAATACCAACGGGCGTTCTTGGCGATCAATGCACAAGAGACAGCTGTGCTGATGCATGAGTACCTGACGGATGAGCATTTTGGCGAGTTGGCGGCGCGCGTGCTGGCTGTCCAATGGTTTGGAGCGAACGAACCCAGGGGCGACAAAAAGTTCCGCGTCGGCGTAGATTTCTCGCGCGTGGAGGCGCGCGCCGCCGATCCTGCCGCTACATTGGTTGAGGCAGAGGCGATCTTCGGGGCAATCGAGACCTTAATCATTGATGGTTCGTCGGAGGCGCGGACAAAGCTGGCGGTTGCGCTCGGCATTGTTGGAGCACGGCTCCCCCACGGCGAGCGTGACGCTACGATCCAGAAGCTCATTTCTCTCGCGCCAAGGCAAGCGCGCGCAGCCTTGTTGTTGTCGCTGGTCCTCTCTGGCGAGGGCATCAATATCAAGCTCGTAGCCGACGGCATAGCTGAAACCTTTGAGACGGCCAAGACGGAGACTTGGATTCTGACTGAAAGCGACGCGTATCAGCTACGCGACTGGTTACGCCTTTTGCCATTCGCCACACCTGTCACCGGTCTGCCCGCCATCGTGCGCCGCATGCCGGAGGCGCAGCGCGAACCACGAATGCTCGAAGAGATGGTTGGCGGACTCTCCGCTTCCTGCTCGGACAACGCAGAAGGCGTGACTTTCAAGCTTGCAGAAGAAGCCCCGCGTCTCTATCAGAACCATCAGTGGCGAGCGACCGCGATGAGGTTCAACACCGTATCCGCCGCGCGCCGCCTTGTTGACTTGACCGTCAGCGGCGCTCTCGACGGCAAGTTATACGACGGATGGCATTGGCAACGCGAATTGGGTGGCCCAAACTCGGAGTTCTCAGAGGTTCGCGCCTATGTCCACGACCTCCTGAAGGATGGGCCGACAACGAAGCAGCTTGCCTCGTTAGCTAGCGCAATTGCCGAAGACCCTGGCGTGGACGGTTTGCTGATGCTGATCGGTTTCACTACGGAAACCGGGCAATCATACGTGGGTCGGCAAGCGATCGAAAGCGTTGTCTCTGATCGCGTTCCCTCCGAAGGTTGGCAAGGTGCCTACGATATCGTTCCGGTTGTAGCGACCGAGCTGCGTCGAAAGCTCCTGGCGATGACGGGCAGAGGCGGCGAAATTCTCTTGCCGCCCGCTGTCTCAGCCTCGTAGACCAGCTCCGAGACGAGTACGGTGCTCCAGAATCGGAGCCTCGCCATCCAGATCTTGCATCGGGTCGCCGTTGGCCAATCTTGAAGCCCAATCCCGATGCCGGGGACGGGCACTGGTTTGGCAGGCGAGCATCCATGTTCGCCAGTTCCAACCTGAAATCAATCGGCCCCGGATAACATCCGAGGCCGTTTCTTCATCTGATTTATAAAAAATGACCTATTGAAACGTTTAGGTCATGTCGCGTGACACGCCACAACAGCCCGTTTACGCGGGCCTTAGCCGCATTTGGAGTGCCCGCAGCTGGCGCAGGTCATGCAGCCTTCGACCATGCGCATGTCGTATTGGCCGCAGCTGGGGCAGGCTTTGCCTTTGGGGGCGTTGTCCAGATTGACGACCTCGGCCTGCGGATCGGCCTTCAGGCCCATGCCCTCGCCTTCGATAAAGCCGATGCGGATCAGGTGTTGTTCGATGACGCCGCCGATCGCCGCCAGGATCGAGGGAATGTATTTCCCTTGCATCCAGGCACCACCGCGCGGGTCGAACACGGCCTTCAGTTCCTCGACAACAAAGGACACGTCACCGCCACGGCGGAACACGGCGCTGATCATGCGGGTCAGCGCCAGGGTCCAGGCGTAGTGCTCCATGTTCTTGGAGTTGATGAACACCTCGAACGGGCGGCGGTGGCCGTTGATCAGGATGTCATTGATGGTCAGGTAGATCGCGTGCTCGGAATCGGGCCATTTCAGCTTGTAGGTATGACCATCCAGCGCCTGAGGACGATCCAGCGGCTCGGCCATATAGATCACATCGGCGCCGGTATCGGCCTCGGGGGCTTTGTCGCTATCCTCGGCCACCGACAGCACGCTGCCGGTCACGTCATTCGGGCGATAGGTCGTGCAGCCCTTACAGCCGGTCTCGTAGGCCTCCATATAGACCTCTTTGAACGCATCAAAGCTGATATCCTCGGGGCAGTTGATGGTTTTCGAGATCGAGCTGTCCACCCATTTCTGCGCGGCCGCCTGCATCTTTACATGGGCCAGCGGGGCCAATGTCTGGGCGTTGACGAAATAGTCGGGCAGCGGGGCGTCACCGAATTTGTCGCGCCACAGCTGCACGGCGTAATCCACGACTTCTTCTTCGGTGCGGCTGCCGTCTTTTTGCAGGACCTTGCGTGTGTAGGCATAGGCAAAGACCGGCTCGATGCCCGAGCTGACGTTGCCGGCATACAGGCTGATGGTGCCCGTGGGCGCGATCGAGGTCAGCAGCGCGTTGCGGATACCATGTTCGCGGATCGCGTCGCGCACGTCGTCATCCATCTGCATCATGTTGCCGGATGCCAGGTACTTTTCCGCGTCAAACAGCGGAAACGCCCCTTTCTCTTTGGCCAGATCGACCGAGGCCAGATAGGACGCGCGCGCGATCTGTTTCAGCCATTCCTCGGCCTGTGCTGCGGCGGCATCGGTGCCGTATTCCAGCCCGACCATCAGCAGCGCATCCGCCAAGCCGGTGACGCCCAGCCCGATGCGGCGCTTGGCCTGGGCTTCTTGTGCCTGGGACTCCAGCGGGAACTGGCTGGCATCGACCACGTTGTCCATCATGCGGATCGCGGTGCGCACCAGATCGTCCAGTTTGCCCAGGTCCAGACCGGCGTTTGCTTCGAACGGGTTGGCGACCAGCCGCGCCAGGTTGACCGAGCCCAGCAGACACGCGCCATAGGGTGGCAAGGGTTGCTCGCCGCAGGGGTTGGTGGCTGCGATCTGTTCCACATAGTTGAGGTTGTTGGCCTTGTTGATCCGGTCGATGAAAATGACACCGGGTTCAGCGAAATCATAGGTGGACTTCATGATCTTGTTCCACAGGTCGCGCGCCTGCAGGGTGTGATAGACCTTGTCGCCGTATTTCAGCTCCCACGGGCCATCGGCCTTCACGGCCTCCATGAAGTCATCCGTCACCAGCGCCGACAGGTTGAACATGCGCAGACGGGCGCTGTCGGATTTCGCGGTGATGAAGTTTTCGATGTCCGGGTGATCACAGCGCATGGTGGCCATCATCGCGCCGCGGCGGCTGCCCGCGGACATGATGGTGCGGCACATCGCGTCCCACACATCCATGAACGACAGCGGCCCCGAGGCATCGGCAGCCACACCCGCAACCGGCGCGCCCTTGGGGCGGATGGTGCTGAAATCATAGCCGATTCCACCCCCCTGCTGCATGGTCAGCGCGGCCTCTTTCAGCATGTCGAAAATGCCGCCCATGCTGTCGGGGATTGTGCCCATGACGAAACAGTTAAATAGCGTCACCTTGCGCCCGGTGCCCGCCCCTGCGGTGATGCGACCGGCGGGCAGATATTTGAAATCCTCCAGCGCGGCATAGAACTTTTCTTCCCAGGTTTTCGGGTCTTGCTCGACCTCGGCCAAAGACCGTGCAATGCGCCGCCACGTATCCTCGACCGTGCGGTCAATAGCGGTGCCATCGGCCTCTTTCAGTCGGTACTTCATGTCCCAGATCTGTTCGGAAATCGGGGCGGCAAATCGTGTCATGGCAGGGTTCCTGTTGGTCCGGTTTCTTATAGTATCATCCGAAAGGCGCGGCAGATACACCCTTCCGAGGGCGTTCCGTCTAGGGCTTGATCTGGCGGGGGTCAACGCTAAATCGAGCCAAAACGAAACTTCGTTTATCTACTGTATTTTGTGTTTGACCCCGCAACGATACACCATCTATAGAGCTTTGTCATGAATCTCATCAAACTCAGCGTCGGAACCGAGTCCGTGGACACCCTGACCGCCTGGCAACAGTTGCCGCAGGCTCAGGGGCCGGACGGGTTGCCGCGTCACGTCACCCGGATGTGGCCCAAGCGCGAGGCCGAGATTCTGGATGGCGGCTCGATCTATTGGGTGATCAAGGGCGTTATTCAGTGTCGCCAGCGCATTCTGCGGATGGACGAGGTGATCGGCTCGGACGGCATCCGTCGCTGCGCCATTGTGCTGGACCCCCAGCTGCGTCGCACCGCCCAGGCGCAACGCCGCCCCTTTCAGGGCTGGCGCTATCTGAAGCCCGAAGACAGCCCCCCCGATCTGCCCCCCGGCCGCGAAGCCGAGGAGGCGCTGCCACCCGAATTGTCGGCAGCGCTGTCCGAGATCGGGGTGCTTTAGGCCTCAGTCGATCCCCAGCACGCGGATCAGTTCCTGCACGGTGGCGCGTTCCGCATCCGTGACGGGTGCCGTACGCGAGCGGAACAGAGTGGCCTGGCTTTTCAGCACCAGCCCATCCGACAGGATTTTCAGGTGATTTGCCCGCAAAGTGTCCCCGGTCGAGGTGATGTCGGCCACGGCCTCGGCAGTTTCGTTCTTCACCGTGCCTTCGGTCGCGCCCTGGCTATCGACCAGCTGATAATCGGCCACACCGTTATCAAACAAGAAATCGCGGATCAGCCGGTGATACTTGGTGGCAATCCGCAAACGGAAGCCGTGTTTGGCGCGGAAACTGGCCGCAGCCGCGTCCAGATCGTCCAGCACATCCACATCCACCCAGCAGTTGGGCACCGCGATGATCAGGTCGGCATGGCCAAAGCCCAGCTCGGCCAGTTCCTGCACCTGTTGATCCCACTGGCCCAGTTTTTCACGCACCAGATCGGTGCCGGTCACGCCCAGATGGATCCGGCCCGCGGCCAGCTCGCGCGGGATTTCCCCGGCCGACAGCAGCACCAGTTCGACCCCGTCCACACCTTCGACAGCGCCGGCATATTCGCGGTCAGACCCGGTGCGCGACAGGGTGATGCCCCGCTCGCCGAACCAGTCAAAGGTCTTTTCCATCAAGCGCCCCTTGGAGGGCACACCCAGCTTCACGCTCATTTGCCTGTCTCCACGTCGATCAAACGGTCCGGGCGGATCACGCCCCCAACGGCCGGAATTTCAGCGCCCTGCCCCAGCACACGGGTCAGCGCATCATAGCGCCCCCCCGCCGCCACTGGCGGCAAATCTGGGCGCGAGGCCTGATAGAACCCAAAGACGAACCCGTCGTAATATTCCAGAGAGGTCCGGCCATAGCTGGCCTCGAAATCCAGCGCATCCACGTCGACACCGCGCTTTTCCAGCGCTTTCATGCGACGCGACAGGCGCTCGACCGCTGCTTCGATCGCGGGCATGTCCACGGCGATGTCGCGCAGATGCTCTAGGGCGTTGGGCAGGCTTTCACGCACGGACACGATGGCATCCAGCAGCGCGACCTCGCGCTCGGCCAAGGGAGGCGTCGCCGCATCTGCGCGCAAGGTTTCGATCCGTGCCTCGACCTCGGCCCGGCTGCGCAGCCCGATCTGAGGCACGTCGGCCGCGAATGGATCAGCAGCCGCCAGCAACGCCTGACGCGCCGCAGGCACCGGCAACCGCCCGGCATAGCGATCAATCAGCGAGCGGAACCGGCGGGGATGCCAGATGTGGCGGCGCAGCGCGGCCTTGCGCGCGTCCGTCGTGTCCAGCCCATCCACAGCCGCCATCAGAATGCCGATGTCCCCCGTGGCGGCCCGCACAGGCACATCGCCCAGGGCGGCGCGGATCACGGTGAAGACCTCGGCATCCGAATCGATGGGGTTGTCGCGGTCAAACACCTCGTATCCGACTTGCAGATATTCATTCGGGCGCGCGGCGTCGTCTTCCTGACGGCGGAACACCTCGCCCGCATAGGTATAGCGCGCAGGTTCGGCGCCGACCTCCATATGCATCTGCACAACCGGCACAGTGAAATCGGGGCGCAGCATCTGTTCGCCCCGCAACGCATCCGAGGTCACATAGGCCCGCGCCCGGATGTCCTCGCCATAGAGGTCCAGCAGCGTATCCGCCGGTTGCAGGATCGCGGTTTCCACGACCTGTGCGTTTTCTTCTTCGAACCGGGCGCGTAATTGGGCCGCTCGCGCCCTGAGGGCTGCTCGATCCATCAGTCCTGCCCTTCCAGAATTTCGCGCACCTTGGCGATCAGCTGATCGCGCGGCACCTCGTATTGGCTGGGGCGCTCTTTCCATTCTTCCAGCGTCGCGTTTTCTGCGATTTTGGCGCCCAGGATCAGGTCCTTGATCTGCACCACGCCATTGGCCTTTTCATCGCCGCCCTCGATCACAGCGACGGGCGAGTTGCGCTTGTCCGCGTATTTCAGCTGGTTGCCGAAGTTCTTGGGGTTGCCCAGATAGACCTCGGCGCGGATACCGGCGTTGCGCAGTTCGGCCACCATGGTTTGATAATCAGCCATGCGATCGCGATCCATCACGGTGATGATCACGGGCCCCGTGGCTTGGGATTTGATACGCCCCTTTTCACGCAGCGCGGCCAGCAGGCGGTCGACACCGATCGAGACACCCGTTGCAGGCACTTCCTGCCCAGTGAAGCGTTTCACCAGATCGTCATAGCGGCCACCGCCCGACACGCTGCCGAATTGCCGTTTGCGGCCTTTTTCGTCAAAGATTTCAAAGGTCAGCTCAGCCTCGTACACGGGGCCGGTGTAGTATCCCAGCCCGCGCACGACCGAAGGATCGATGTCAATGCGATCCGGGCCATAGCCCTGTGCCTGCACCAGCTCGGCGATGGTTTCCAGCTCTTCGATGCCCTTCTGACCGATTTGCGATCCACCCACGGCAGCGCGCAGATTGGCCAGCGTCCCGGCCGCATCCGCAGCCTTGGAGGTCAGGAAGGCAATCACCGGTTCAGCCTGATCGTCGGACAGACCAACCCCATCAATGAACGCCCCCGAGGCATCCAGACGCCCCTTGGTCAGCAGTTCGCGCACGCCGGACTCACCGACCTTGTCGAACTTGTCGATGGTGCGCAGAACCGCATCGTGATCGGCGGCCTCGCCCAGGCCCATCGCCTCGAGCACCCCGTTCAGAACCTTGCGGTTGTTCACCCGCACGATGTAGTCGCCGCGCGGGATGCCGACGGTTTCCAGCGTATCCGACAGCATCGCGCAAATCTCGGCGTCCGCCGCCATGCTGGCCGCACCAACCGTGTCCGCATCACACTGATAGAACTGGCGATATCGGCCCGGTCCGGGCTTTTCGTTGCGCCACACCGGCCCCATCGCATAGCGGCGATAAGGCGTGGGCAGATCGTTGCGGTGCTGGGCATAGACGCGGGCCAAAGGCGCCGTCAGATCATAGCGCAGCGCCAGCCATTTCTCGTCATCCGCCTCTTGCCAGGCAAAGACGCCTTCGTTGGGGCGATCCACGTCGGGCAGGAATTTTCCCAGCGCCTCGACCGTTTCCACCGCGCTGCTTTCCAGCGCCTCGAACCCGTAATGATGATAGACCCCGGCGATCTGTTGCAGCATATGGCTGCGCTCGGTCACTTCTGCACCGAAATAATCGCGGAACCCCTTGGGCGTCTCTGCCTTGGGGCGGGGGGCTTTTTTCTGCTTGGCCATCATCCTGGTCCTTGCCACTAAACTCGCGCTCGCGTCTACCGGATGCAGCCCATGGGGGCAAGCCAACAAGGGCCGAAACGCCCCGCATTCAAGGCTTCACCCCAGCCGCAGCCGTGCTATATCCTGCGTCCTGACCCAAGAGCGGAGCCGCAGCATGACCGAGATCGAAGAAAAACTGGCGCATCTGACCCGCGCCGTGGACGACCTTTCGGATGTTGTGGCGCGCCAGCAAGACGTGATCGACCAGCTGCAAAAACGCGTACAGATGCTGATGGAACGCGCCGCGCAACAGGAAAGCGATCAGGGCAGTTATATCTATACCGGCCCGGAAAAACCGCCACATTACTAGGGGTTAGTCGGACCAATAGGCCGGGTTCATCCAGAAATCCGGCAGTTCCAACAGGCCCTGCGGGACCTCTTCGTCCAAGGAAAGCGATTGCCAGGCCGGAGCCCATTCAGCGGGCAAGTCATAGGGCGGTGCGACCTCGGATTCTTGCTGAAATCCGAACCGGCCATAGTAATTCGGATCGCCCAACACCAGCACTTGCTCGGCCCCGCCAGCCAGAACCGCCTCGAGCCCGGCCTGAACCAAAGCCGTGCCGATCCCGGTTTTCTGATGCGCCGGCGCCACGCATAACGGCCCCAGCAGCGCCACGGACTGCCCTGCCACCAACCCGTAGGTCATGCAAATATGGCCAATCGGGGCCTCGGCAGACCCGGCAATCAGGCTGACCACCTGAGGCTGCCCCACCATCTGCTGGACCAGCGGCAACAAGTCCTCGTCCGGAAAGGCCTGCGGGTAGAGATCGGCCAAATTGGGCGCCTCTGCTTGGGTAATTTCGGCCATCAGACCTCCTGTACGTCGACGACGCCCGACAGGCTTTTGAGCGCGCCCTTGATCTGTGGGTTCACCGGGAAATCGTCACCCGCGTCGATTTCGACCTCGCCGGGCAATTCGGGATGAATCAAACACAGCTGCACCGGCCCCTTGCCCACCACGCGCACAGCCTGGCGGGCGTTTTCCAAAATATTCGCTACACTTTGCAGCGCCGCTGCGTCCTCGATCAGCACTTTCAGGCCCGAGCTGCCCGCATCCGCGATCACCGAATCCATCGCCGCGACCGAGCGGCCCATCGGGTCAAACTGCCCTTCGTTAAAGCGCCCTTCCAGCGTCATCACCACCTGGTTGGTCTGCTCGAACACTTTGCGCGTGGCCTCGAAATCATCGGGGAACATGACCATCCCGGCCACCTGCCCCGTCGGGTCGCTGACATTCATCCGAAAGAACCGCGTGCCGCGCCCGGATTTACGCTCTTGCAAGCCCGAGACCAGCACCCCCACCTTGTCCCGTGCGACGCCATTTTCCTCGGCCTTGCGCTGCAACGCCTCCAGCGTCAGGACCTTTTTGCGTTTCAAAGCAGGCAAATAGTCATCCAGCGGGTGGCCGGTCAGATAAAACCCGATGGCCTTGTGTTCCTCGGCCAAGCGATCAGCTGGCAGCCAATCCTCGACCGGCAGAATCCGGGGTTCGGGCAGGTCGTCCCCCGCCTCACCAAACAGCGACACCTGGCTGCTGGCCTTCTGTTCGTGGATCGCGGCCGAATAGCCCACCAGCGCGTCCAGTGCCTCGAACACGCGGCGGCGGTTGGGGTCCAGCTGGTCGAACGCCCCGGCGCGGGCCAGCATTTCCAGCGGGCGTTTCCCGACCCGTTTCAGATCCACCCGGCGGGCAAAATCAAACAAAGTGGCAAAGGGTTTGTCCACGCCATCCACGCGGCGCCCGTCCGTGACCAGCTTCATCGCCTCTAGGCCCACGTTTTTCAGCGCGCCCAGCGCGTAGATCAGCTTGCCGTCCACCACATCGAAGGTCGGCAAAGACCGGTTCACACAGGGCGGCACGATCTCGATCTCCAGCCCGCGACGGACCTCTTCGGCATAGATCGACAGCTTATCGGTCAGATGAATATCGCAGTTCATCACCCCGGCCATGAACTCGGCGGGGTGGTTCGCCTTCAGCCAGCCGGTCTGATAGCTGACCACCGCATAGGCCGCCGCGTGCGATTTGTTGAAGCCGTAGTTGGCGAATTTTTCAAGCAGGTCAAAGACTTCGCTGGCCTTTTTCGCGGGAACCCCGTTTTCGGCAGCGCCCTGTTCGAATTTGGGACGCTCGGCGTCCATGGCCTCTTTGATCTTTTTACCCATGGCCCGGCGCAGCAGGTCCGCGCCCCCCAGCGAATACCCCGCCATGACCTGAGCGATCTGCATCACCTGTTCCTGGTAAACGATAATGCCCTGGGTTTCCTCGAGGATGTGATCGATCAGCGGATGGACGGATTCGCGCTCTTTCAGGCCGTTTTTCACCTCGCAATAGGTGGGGATGTTTTCCATCGGACCGGGGCGGTACAGCGCCACCAGCGCCACGATATCCTCGATACAGGTGGGTTTCATACGCCGCAGCGCGTCCATCATACCCGAGCTTTCCACCTGGAACACTGCGACCGTTTTCGCGCTTGTATAGAGCTTGTAGGTCGGCTCGTCATCCAGGGGAATCGCGCCGATATCATCCACCGCGCCCTCGGGCGGATCATACAGTTCCGTGCCATCGGGGCCGATATGCAGGTGGCGGCCGTTTTTCTTGATCAGGTCCACCGCGTTCTGGATGACGGTCAGGGTTTTCAGGCCCAAGAAGTCGAATTTGACCAGCCCGGCCTGTTCCACCCATTTCATGTTGAACTGCGTCGCGGGCATGTCCGAGCGCGGGTCCTGGTACAGCGGCACCAGCCGGTCCAGCGGACGATCGCCAATCACCACGCCCGCCGCGTGGGTCGAGGCGTTTCTCAGCAGCCCCTCGACCTGCTGGCCATAGGTCAGTAGCCGGTCCACGACCTCTTCGTTGCGGGCCTCTTCGCGCAGGCGTTCCTCTTGCTTCAGCGCCTCGGCGATGCTGACGGGTTTCACGCCCTCGACCGGGATCAGTTTCGACAGGCGGTCCACTTGGCCGTAAGGCATCTGCAACACGCGCCCAATGTCGCGCACCGCCGCCTTGGACAAAAGCGCCCCAAAGGTGATGATCTGCCCCACCTTGTCGCGCCCGTATTTTTCTTGAACGTAGCGGATGGTTTCCTCGCGTCGGTCCATGCAGAAATCGATGTCGAAGTCAGGCATCGAGACACGTTCCGGGTTCAGGAAACGTTCGAACAGCAGGGAATAGCGCAGCGGATCCAGGTCGGTAATCGTCAGCGCATAGGCCACCAAAGAGCCCGCACCCGAGCCCCGCCCCGGCCCCACCGGGATACCGTTATCCTTGGACCATTTGATAAAGTCGGCAACGATCAAAAAGTAGCCGGGAAAGCCCATGCCCTCGATGATATCCAGCTCGAAATCCAGCCGTTCCTGGTATTCCTCGACCGTGGCCGCATGTGGGATCACGGCCAGACGGGCTTGGAGACCCTCGTTGGCCTGACGGCGCAGCTCGACAACCTCGTCATCGGCGAACTTGGGCAGGATGGGATCGCGCCGATACGCCATAAAGGCACAGCGCTTGGCGATTTCTACCGTGTTTTCAATCGCTTCGGGCAGGTCCGCGAACAGCGTCACCATTTCCTGCTGCGATTTGAAATAGTGTTGCGGGGTCAGGCGACGGCGCGGTTCCACCTGATCGACATAGGCCCCTTCCGAGATACAGATCAGCGCATCGTGGGCCTCGTACATGTCATCCTTGGGGAAGTAGACATCATTGGTGGCCACCAGTGGCAGACCCAGATCATAGGCCATCTCGACAAAGCCGCGCTCGGTCAGGCGCTCGGCTTCGGGTAAACCGTTTTCACCGGGATGACGCTGAATTTCGACATAGCAGCGGTTGGGATAAATCTGCGCAAAGCGGCGCAGCATCTGTTCGGCCTGAGTGCGATGCCCGGCCTGAAGCTCCATCCCCACGGGGCCCAGCGCCCCACCGGTCAGACAGATCAGCCCCTCGGAAAACTCGGTCAGTTCGTCGAATGTCACCTGTGGCAGCTGCCCGCCCTTGTCCACATACAGACAGCTGGACAGGCGCATCAGGTTTTCATACCCGGCCTCGGATTGCGCCAGCAACACCACGGGCGCGGGATCTTTTTGCCGCGCGCCGGGTTCGGGATGATGCCAGGCCACATCCACCTGACACCCCATGATCGGCTGGATTCCCGCACCACTGGCGGTCACGGCGAATTCCAGCGCCGAGAACATCGAATTGGTGTCGGTCACGGCAACGGCAGGCATTTCCATGTCCGTGCAGACGCCCGGCAGTTTCTTCAACCGCACGGCACCTTCGAGCAAAGAATATTCTGTATGGACGCGCAGATGGATAAATCGAGGAGCATCAGTCATATCGCGCATCCTATTTCAGCCACACCGCGCCGGAAAGCGTGAAATGCGCGCCTAAAGCCTAAGCAGGTGCCGCATCCTCAGTCACTCGGACTGTAGTTTTTCTTGCCAAACGGTAAAATCCCGGCTTTGCTGAGGGAAACCAACAGGGGCCTTCCCGTTTTCTACGCCGCATCGAAGACGGGTCACCAAGGTTAACACTCCGGTAAGGCGGCGGGTCTATCACATGGATATCACCTTTCTTCTGAACGGAGAGAGCGTGGAATTGCGCGACGTGCCCCCGACGGCAACGTTGCTTGATTGGTTGCGCGAAACGCGGGGTCTGACAGGCACCAAAGAGGGCTGCAACGAAGGTGATTGCGGGGCATGCACCGTGATGGTGCAAGATGCAGACGGCAATCGCGCGCTCAATTCCTGTATTCTGTTTCTCCCACAACTGAACGGCAAATCTATTCGCACCGTCGAAGGTCTGGCCTCGCCTCTGGGGGATCTGCACCCGGTGCAACAGAGCATGATCGAGCATCACGGCAGCCAATGCGGGTTCTGCACGCCGGGGTTTATTGCCTCGATGGCGACGGCACATCTGAACGGGGATACCGATCATGCCACGGCGCTGGCCGGGAACCTGTGCCGCTGTACGGGCTATGTGCCCATCCTGCGCGCCGCCCAAGCGGCCGAGGATCACCCCGCCCCGCCGCATCTGTCGGATTTCACCCTGCCCGAGGCCCTGCCCGCCACCGAGGGCGCCATCGTTCAGCCCGAGACAGCGGATCAGTTGGCCGAGTGGTACATGGACAATCCCGATGCCACGCTGGTCGCGGGGGCCACGGACGTAGGTCTGTGGGTCACGAAACATCTGCGCGAGCTGCCCAAGGTCGCCTTTCTGAACCGTTGCGCTGACTTGCAGCAGATCACCGAGACCGAGGACAGCATCACCATCGGCGCGGGCGTCACCGTGGCACGGCTGATCCCGCTGATGGATGATCTGCACCCCTCGTTGGGGCAGATGCTGCGCCGGTATGGATCCGCACAAGTGCGGGCTGCGGCCACGATTGGCGGGAATATCGCCAATGGCTCGCCCATCGGGGATGGGCCGCCGGCGCTGATCGCCTTGGGAGCCACGCTGCACCTGCGCCGCGATCTGTCGCGCCGGGAAATCCCGCTGCAGGATTTCTTTGTCGATTATGGCAAACAGGACCGCGCCAAAGGCGAGTTCGTCGAGGCGATCACCATCCCCAAGCAGGCCGACCGACTGAAATGCTACAAACTGTCGAAACGGTTTGATCAGGATATCTCGGCCGTGTGCGGGTGTTTCTATATCGATGTCGCCGACGGGGTTGTGAACGACGCCCGGATCGCATTTGGCGGCATGGCGGGCATTCCTAAACGGGCCACCAACGTGGAAACAGCGCTGATCGGCCACCCCTGGAGCGACGATACCATCGCCGCCGCCTGGGAGGCCTGGGCGCAGGATTTCACCCCGATGAGCGATATGCGGGCATCGGCCGACTACCGGCTGGAGGCCGCGCGCAACATGCTCAGCCGCTATTTCCTCGAGGATCTGGGGGCCGATGTGTCGGTCCACGATGTGCGTGCGGAGGTACAGCCATGAGCGTGACCAGCCCCCTGCCCCATGACGCGGCCCATCTGCATGTGACGGGTCAGGCGCGGTACGTTGACGACATCCCCACCCCGGCGGGCACGCTGCATCTGGCCTTTGGGCTAAGCACCATCGCCGCCGGGCGGATCGCTGCGATGGACCTGTCCGAAGTCCGCGCCCTGCCCGGCGTGGTGGCCGTGCTGACGGCTGAAGACCTGCCCTTTGCCAATGATGTCTCGCCCTCGGCCCATGACGAACCCTTGCTCAGCGACGGGACCGTGCATTTTGTCGGCCAGCCGCTGTTCATGGTGGTGGCCCAAACCCATCTGATCGCACGCAAAGCCGCGCGTCTGGCCGTGGTGTCCTATGAAGAAACCATGCCGATCCTGACGATTGACGAGGCCTTGGCGGCTGACAGCCGGTTCGAGGAAGGCCCCCGTATCTACACGATGGGCGATGCGGATGCCGCGATCGCCGAGGCCGCGCATGTTGTCGAAGGCACGCTGGAACTGGGCGGGCAAGAGCATTTCTATCTGGAAGGTCAGGCCGCCGCCGCCGTACCGGGCGAGGATGGCGATATGCTGGTCCACAGCTCGACCCAGCACCCGACAGAAATTCAGCACAAGGTGGCCGAGGCCTTGGGCGTGGCCATGCACCGCGTCCGCGTGGAAATGCGCCGGATGGGCGGCGGTTTTGGCGGCAAGGAAAGCCAGGGCAACGCGCTGGCCTGCGCCTGCGCCATCGCCGCGCGACTGACCGGCAAGCCCTGCAAGATGCGCTATGACCGCGATGATGACATGGTGATCACCGGCAAACGGCACGATTTCCGCATCACCTATCGCGTAGGCTTTGACGAGGACGGCATGATCCACGGCGTCGATTTCGTGCAACTGACCCGAGGCGGCTGGGCGCAGGATCTGACGCTGCCCGTGGCCGACCGGGCGATGCTGCATGCGGACAACGCCTATTACCTGCCCAATGTGCGGATCGAGAGCCACCGGCTGAAAACCAACACCCAAAGCGCCACCGCCTATCGTGGCTTTGGTGGCCCGCAGGGCATGGTGGGGATCGAGCGGGTGATGGACCATGTCGCCCATGCGCTGGGGATGGACCCGGCCGAGCTGCGGCGGCGCAATTACTATGACGCGATGGAAGGGGGCGCTGCCCCCCGGCCTGCGGCCTCCCCCCGGGGTATTGAGACCAAGAAAAAGCGCAATGTGACGCCCTATGGTCAGCGGGTCGAGGATTTCGTGCTGGATGGATTGACCGACCAGTTGTTGGAAAGCGCGCAGTATCAGGCGCGCCGCGAGGCCGTTGCGGCCTGGAATGCGGCCAATCCGGTGTTGAAGAAGGGGATTGCCTTTAGTCCGGTGAAGTTCGGGATCTCGTTTACGCTGACGCATCTGAACCAGGCGGGGGCTTTGGTGCATGTGTATCAGGATGGCTCGATCCAGATGAACCATGGTGGCACCGAGATGGGCCAGGGCCTGTTTCAGAAAGTGGCGCAGGTGGCGGCCAGCCGGTTTGGCGTGGGGATAGATGTGGTGCGGATCACGGCCACGGATACAGCGAAGGTGCCCAATACCTCGGCGACGGCGGCCTCGTCCGGGTCGGATTTGAACGGGATGGCGGTGAAAGCTGCCTGCGACGAGATCCGCGAACGTATGGCAGCGTTTTTGCGGATGTATAGTGGTGCGCTGGAGGTGGAGTTTGCCGACGGCATGGTGCGCGCCGGAGAGGTGGAGCTGAGCTTTGCCGAGGCTGCGGCGCTGTGCTATCAGAACCGGATCAGCCTGTCCGCGACCGGGTTTTACAAAACCCCCAAGCTGGCCTGGGATCGCATCAAGGGCGAGGGTCGGCCGTTTTTCTATTTCGCTTATGGCGCGGCCGTGACCGAGGTGGTTGTGGACACGCTGACCGGGGAAAACCGGATCTTGCGGGCGGATGTCTTGCATGATGCGGGGGCGTCTTTAAATCCGGCATTGGATATTGGCCAGGTCGAAGGCGGTTATGTGCAGGGCGCGGGTTGGCTGACCACAGAAGAGCTGGTCTGGGATGACAAGGGGCGGCTGCGCACGCATGCGCCCTCGACCTACAAGATCCCGGCGTTTTCCGATCAGCCCGACGTGTTTAACGTGGCGCTATGGGATGGGCGCAACCGGGAAGAGACGATTTACCGGTCCAAGGCCGTGGGCGAGCCGCCTTTCATGCTGGGGATTTCGGCATGGCTGGCGCTGTCGGATGCGGTCTCGGCCTGTGGGACGGACTATCCGGCCTTGGATGCGCCGGCGACGGCCGAACGCCTGCTGACCACCATCGGGAGGCTGCGCGATGGGGTTTGATCTGGACGGATTGCGTGCCGCTGTTTTGGCGCATGGGCGTGTTGTGCGCGTGGTGATTGCTGCCATCGAAGGATCAAGCCCCCGCGAAGTGGGCGCGGCAATGCTGGTCTGGAATGACGGCCAGTCGGGTACGATCGGTGGGGGCGCGCTGGAATTTCAGGCCGCGCAAGAGGCCCGTCAGGCGCGCTCGGACCGGCTGACGCGACACGCTTTGGGGCCCGAGTTGGGGCAATGCTGCGGCGGGCGGATCACCCTGTTGCGCGAGGTCTACGATTTGGCGCGGGTCGAGGCGATGACGGGTGATGTGATCGCGCGCTCGGTGGATGGCTCGGATATGCCGCTTTCTGTGAAACGCAGCCTGGCGCAGGCGCGCTCGCAGGGTGTTCAGCCGCGCTCGGAACTGACCCAGGGGTGGTTTGTCGAAGCCCGGCATCGCCCAGAACAAGCGCTTTGGATTTGGGGCGCGGGTCATGTGGGGCAAGCGCTGGTGTCAGTTCTGGCCCCGATGCCCGATCTGGCGATCACCTGGGTGGATACGGCCCCCGAGAGGTTTCCCGCGGATATTCCCGCCGGTGTCACGCCCCTGCCCGCCGCCCATCCAGAACGGTTGGTGCCACATGCGCCCAAGGACGCGCAGCACCTGATCCTGACCTATTCGCATACGCTGGATCTGGCGCTGTGCCATGCGCTTCTGGGCCATGGGTTTGCCAGATGCGGGCTGATCGGATCACAGACCAAATGGGCGCGTTTTCGCAGCCGTCTGGCCAATCTGGGTCATGAAATGAACAGTCTTTTGCGCATAGAATGCCCCATCGGGGACCCGACGTTGGGGAAACATCCTCAGGCCATTGCGATTGGCGTGGCGCGTGACATACTGACCACAACGGAGCGTAAGACTCCGCTATTCAAGGGAAAAACCGGGTGACAGGGACGCTGCTATCTATTCAGGGCCTGACCAAGGCCTATCCGGGGGTCGTCGCGAACAGCGATGTCTCGTTTGATATCAAAGAGGGCGAAGTACACGCCTTGCTGGGGGAAAACGGCGCCGGAAAATCGACGCTGGTGAAAATGATTTACGGGCTGGTCAAGCCCGACACCGGCACCATGACCCTGCGCGGGGAACCCTTTGCCCCCGCCGAACCGCGCATTGCGCGCGCCGCTGGTGTCGCCATGGTGTTCCAGCATTTTTCGCTGTTCGAAGCGCTGAACGTTGCCGAAAACATCGCGCTTGGCATGGAAAACCCGCCGAAAATGGGCGATCTGGCAACGCGCATCAAAGAGGTCAGCGAGACTTACGGCCTGCCGCTGGACCCTTACCGCACGGTCGGAGATCTGTCCGCGGGGGAACGGCAAAGGGTCGAGATTATTCGCTGCCTGTTGCAGGACCCGCGCCTGCTGATCATGGATGAACCCACCAGTGTTCTGACTCCGCAAGAGGTTGAAATCCTTTTTAAAACCCTGCGCAAGCTGACCTCGGAAGGGGTGGCAATCCTGTATATCAGCCACAAGCTGGAGGAAATTCGCGCTCTGTGTGAAAGCGCCACGATCCTGCGGTTGGGCAAGAAGGTCGGTACCTGCGTTCCGCGCGATGTTTCGGCGCGCGAGATGGCCGAAATGATGGTGGGCAGCCAGTTGCACGTGCCCGAACGCACGGGCGGTGATCTGGGGCCGGTTCTGCTGGAGTTGACGGATCTGTCGGTGAAGTCGCCCTCGGAATTCGGAACCTCGCTGAAGGGGATCACGCTCAAGGTCCGCTCGGGCGAAGTTCTGGGGTTGGGCGGTGTCGCCGGGAATGGCCAGGACGAGCTGCTGGCCGCGCTTTCGGGTGAAATTCGCTCACCCGCAGGGGCGGTGATCATGGAGAGTCAGTCGATTGGGGCGCTTGGCCCGACCGCACGGCGCAAACTGGGCTTGCTGACCGCGCCAGAGGAACGGCTGGGACACGCCGCCGCGCCAGACATGAGCCTGACCGAAAACGCGCTGTTGACGGCTTCGGTGCGGCAAGGGCTTGAAAACAAGGGGTTTCTGAATTGGGGCAAGACGCGTGAATTTGCCGAGGCCGTGATCGAGCGGTTCGATGTGCGCACCCCCGGCCCTGCCAATGCAGCGCGGTCTTTGTCCGGGGGGAACCTACAGAAATTCGTGATCGGCCGCGAGGTGATGCAATTGCCCACCGTTTTGGTCGTGAATCAGCCGACCTGGGGCGTGGATGCGGCGGCGGCGGCCTCAATTCGGCAGGCCTTGCTGGACCTGGCGGCCGGGGGAACGGCGGTGATCGTGATCAGCCAGGACCTGGACGAGTTGATGGAGATCTCGGACCATTTTGGCGCCCTGAACGAGGGGCGCCTGTCCGATATCCGGCCTGCGCGCGGACTGAGCGTGGATGAGATCGGCCTGATGATGGGTGGGGCCCATGGAATGGAGGAAGCACATGTTTAAGCTGTTGCCTTCATTGAGTATTTATGGAGCAAAGAAGGCGGGGACCGGGCTATGCTGAGACTTGAGAAGCGGCCTCAGCCGTCGCAAATATGGACCTATACCACGCCGGTTCTGGCGGTGATTTTGACGATGATTGCGGGCGGGATTTTGTTTGCCTTTCTGGGCAAGGATCCTTTGGTGGCGATCCGCACGATTTTCTGGGACCCGTTGTTTTCCGAGTTTGCGTTTTATTATCGCCCGCAACTGTTGGTGAAAGGGGCGCCTTTGGTGTTGATCGCGATCGGCCTGTCACTTGGATTTCGTGCTGGCATCTGGAATATCGGCGCCGAGGGGCAGTATATTGTAGGGGCGTTGGCCGGGGCTGGCGTGGCGCTGGCCCTGTACCCGCTGGAGGCTTGGTGGCTGTTTCCGGCCATGGTGATCGCGGGGGCCCTGGGCGGCATGTTGTGGGCGATGATCCCGGCGCTGCTGAAGGTCAAATTCGGGACAAACGAGATTTTGGTCAGCCTGATGCTGGTCTATGTGGCCGAGCAACTGCTGGCGTCTATGTCCCTGGGATTGATGAAAAATCCAGAGGGGTTTGGCTTTCCTGGATCGCGCAACCTGCAACAATATGACAGCGCCCATAACGGCGAGCTGATCGCGGGCTCGGGCATGCATTGGGGGGTGGTTGCGGCCTTTATTGCGGTGATTTTCGCCTATGTTTTGCTGAACCGGCACATGCTGGGGTTTCACATACGTCTGACGGGCGAGGCCCCGCGCGCAGCGCGTTTTGCGGGTGTTATCCCGGCGCGGTTGATCCTGTTTTGTCTGGGGGCGTCGGGGGCGCTGGCTGGATTGGCGGGCATGTTCGAGGTGTCCGGCCCTGCAGGTCAGGTGAGCATTGATTTCAACGTCGGGTATGGCTTCACCGCGATCATCGTGGCCTTTCTGGGTCGGCTGCATCCGGTGGGTATTCTGCTGGCGGGCGGGTTGATGGCGCTGACCTATATCGGCGGCGAGATCGCGCAATCCAAGCTGGGCCTGCCCTCGGCTGCGATCCAATTGTTCCAGGGGATGCTGTTGTTTTTCCTGCTGGCGGTGGACGTGTTGACCAACTTCAAGATCAAATTCGCCAAGGGGGAGGCTGCATAATGGATATGTCCTCGATCAATCCGATCCTGCTGTTGGCCTCTTTGATCGTGGCTGCAACGCCCTTGTTGCTGGCGGCCTTGGGCGAGCTGGTGGTGGAAAAAGCCGGCGTTCTGAACCTGGGCGTCGAAGGCATGATGATCACCGGCGCGATCTGCGGATTTGCCATTGCGGTGAACACCGGGTCGCCCTTGCTGGGGCTGTTGGGCGCAGCGATCGGCGGAGCGGCGCTGTCGCTGTTGTTCGCGATCCTCACCCAGTTTGCCCTGGCCAACCAAGTGGCCTCGGGGCTGTCGCTGACCTTGTTCGGATTGGGGCTGTCAGCGCTGATCGGACAGGGATACCAAGGGGTTAAACCTCCCCCGTTTCCCGAGTTCGACATCCCGCTATTGTCGAAAATTCCGGTACTGGGGCCGATTTTGTTCGCGCAGGATCTGGTGGTCTATCTGGCGTTTTTCCTGACGCTGGGCACCTGGGTTGTGCTGAAATACACCCGCGCAGGGTTGATCCTGCGTGCCGTCGGTGAAAACCACGATGCGGCGCACGCCCTGGGCTATAAGGTGGTGCGCATCCGCGTGTTGGCCATCCTGTTTGGCGGCGCCTGCGCGGGCTTGGGCGGGGCCTATATCAGCCTGATCCGCGTCCCCCAATGGACCGAGGGCATGACCGCCGGAATCGGCTGGATCGCCCTGGCGCTGGTGGTATTCGCCAGCTGGAAACCCTGGCGCGTAATGCTGGGCGCCTGCCTGTTTGGGGGCGTGAACGTGTTGCAGCTGAACCTGCAAGCCGCGGGCATCGCCATCCCGGTCGAGATTCTGGCGATGTCGCCCTACATCATCACCATACTCGTCCTCGTCATCATGTCGGCTGACCGCAGCGGGGCGCCTGCCTCGCTGGGCCGATCCTTCCACGCCTCGCAATGAGGCCTAACTAACCTGCAAGTAACAGGGAGAACCTGCATGAAACTCGTGAAACTACTCAGCACCGCCGCGATGGCCCTGGGTCTGGCGACCTCGGCCATGGCCGAGGACAAAACCAAGGTCGGCTTCATCTATGTCGGCCCCACAAATGACGGCGGCTGGAGCCAACACCACCACGAATCCGCTCTGAAGATGAAAGAGCATTTTGGCGACAAGGTAGAGTTCATCTATCAGGAAAACGTGGCCGAGGGCCCCGACGCAGAGCGCGCCATGACCCAAATGGCGCTGGAAGGGACCGACCTGATCTTTACCACGTCGTTCGGCTATATGGATCCGACCATCAATGTGGCAAAAAAATTCCCCAACGTGAAATTCGAACACGCAACCGGGTATAAAACCGCTGAAAATGTCTCGGTCTACTCGGCCCGCTTCTACGAAGGGCGGGCCGTGACCGGGTTCATCGCCGGCAGCATGACCAAGACCGACAAGATCGGCTACATCGCCTCGTTCCCGATCCCCGAAGTGATCCGGGGTATCAACTCAAGCTATCTGCACGCCAAGAAGGCCAACCCGGATGTCAAACTGTCCGTCATCTGGATCAACACCTGGTTTGACCCCGCCAAAGAGGCCGACGCAACCCAGGCCCTGATCGACCAGGGCGCTGATGTGGTGCTGGCCCATACGGATTCGACCGCACCGCTGGCTGTTCTGGAAAAAGCAGGCGGCTATGGTTTTGGCCAGGCGGCTGACATGGCCGAATACGGCCCCGCCCCGCGCGTCTCGTCGATCATTGACAACTGGGCGCCCTACTACATCGAACGGACCCAAGCTGTCATGGACGGCACCTGGGCAACCGTAAACACCTGGAACGGCATCAACACCGGCATGGTCGGCATCGGTGACATTTCCAGCGCCGTACCCGAAGACGTCAAAGCCGCCGCGCTGGCCATCAAAGACTCGATCTCGGATGGATCTTACCACCCCTTCACCGGCCCGCTGAACAAACAGGACGGCACACCCTGGCTGGCCGAAGGCGAAACCGCCGATGACGGCACCCTGGCCGGCATGGCCTTCTATGTCGAAGGCATCGAAGGCGACATCCCGCAATAAGCGCCCGCTCACAGCGCTCTCCCAAGGCCCCGCCCTCTCGGTGGGGCCTTTTGCTGTCCGCGCGCTCCAACCCGAGGCAGCGGCCACCGGCCGATGCCGAGACATCCAGCGCGCGCGCCAGCGCGCCCCTTTTGACAGTGGATTGCCACACACGTTCGGGCATGGCATTCCTAAACCATGACCCAGAAACTCTCCCTGCCCGATACCGCCTCTCTTGCACAAACCAGTGCGGATGGTCGCATGTACGCGCCCTCTGCTGCGCGAAACATTGAGGCAATCTCCGCCGTTTTGGCCGATCATGCTCCCGCCTCCGGCGCGGCGCTGGAAATCGCGTCGGGCACGGGCGAGCATATCTGCCATCTGGCACCCCAGCATCCCCACCTGACCTGGCAACCCAGCGATCCTGACCCGGCCCGCCGCCGCTCGATCGATGCGCACGGGCAAAGCCTGCCCAATCTGCGCCCCGCACTTGATCTGGACGCCACCGCGCCGGGTTGGTCCGCCGAATATCGCGGGCAAGACCTGATCCTGCTGGTCAACCTTCTGCATCTGATCCCAGAAGAGGCAGCCAAAACCCTGATCGCCGAGGTCGCGCTGACCCTGGCCCCGGGCGGGCGTTTTGTGCTCTATGGCCCCTTCCTGCGCGACGGCGAGACCACCTCGGAGGGTGACGCCCGCTTCAACGCCAGCCTGATCGCCCAGGACCCCAGCATTGGCTACAAGGATGATTGGGATGTCATCGACTGGTTGCGACACAACTGGCTGGAGCTGGTACAGGTGATCGAAATGCCCGCAAACAACCTGTGTTTCGTCGCGCGCAAACCCTGACCATCTGATCAGGATCAAAGCGCCCCCCCTCCCAGCAGCGCTACACGGCCTCAGAAACATTAAAGAGGCTGAATATGACCTGGACAGACAAGCTGAACGGCACCCGCGACCAGTTGCGCTCGCTGAACAAATGCATCCCCGACACCACCCGCGCCTTTGGCGGTCTTGGCAAATCGGTCAAAGAAGGCGGCGTTCTGGAGTTCAAAACCAAGGAATTCATCGCCTTGGGCATAGCCGTGGCCATGCGCTGCGATTCCTGCATCGTTCTGCATATCGAAGCCCTGATCAAAGCCGGCGCCACCCGCGACGAGGTCGGCGACGTGCTGGCCATGACCATCCAGATGGGTGGCGGGCCGTCCATGATGTACGCCGCCAAGGCGCTGGAATGCTATGACGAACTGACCGCCGAGTGACACACGAAAGGCCCCAAACCGGGGCCTTTTGCTTACTTGTAGGTCTGATCCGGGCCGGGGAAGGCGCGGGATTTGACCTCGTCGGCATAGGTGCTGACGGCCTCTTCGATGGCTGGGCCCAGATTGCCGTAGACCTTCACGAATTTCGGGGTCCATTCGTTCAGGCCCAGCATATCCTCCAGCACCAAAATCTGACCGTCGCAATCGGCGCTGGCACCAATGCCGATGGTGGGAATGTCGATCTGTTTGGTGATGCGGGCGGCCAGAGGCTCGACCATGCCCTCCAGCACCACGGCAAAGGCACCGGCCTCGGCCACGGCCTTGGCGTCGGCCTCGTGTGCGGGCCAGCTGTCCTCGTCGCGACCTTGGGTTTTGAACCCGCCCATCGTGTTGGTCGACTGGGGCGTCAGGCCGATATGCGCCATCACCGGAATGCCGCGTTCGACAAGGAAACGGATGGTCTCGGCCATGCGCGCGCCGCCCTCCAGCTTGACCGCGCCGCAGTTGGTTTCCTGCATGATCCGCGCGGCGTTGCGAAAGGCGATCTGGGGGCTTTCTTCGTAAGTGCCAAAGGGCATATCCACCACGACCAGCGCGCGCTGCGTGCCGCGCACCACGGCGCGGCCATGCATGATCATCAGATCCAGCGACACGCCCAGCGTGCTGTCCATCCCGTGCATCACCATGCCCAGACTGTCGCCCACAAGGATGAAATCCGCGTATTTGTCCACGATCGCCGCCGTGTGCGCGTGATAGGACGTCAGCGAGACAATCGGTTCGCCATTCTTGCGCGCAGCGATTTGCGGCGCGGTGATGCGGCGGATTTGCGTCTGAGTGCTCATGCTTGGATAACCCTTTGATCAATCAAAAGAATGTCGGAAAACTGGACCGAGATCATCACGGCCACAGGTTCAGTGATGGGGCCAAAGAGGTTTTCCAGACTCTCGGCGGCGACCGTGTCCAGCCCGGTCAGCGTGGCGCGGGGCTCGGCCTGAATGGTGTTGGCGATGGCGTCGCGGATGTTGTCCACGGTGGCGCCGGGCTGGCGCGCGGCCTCTTCTGCGGCGTTCAACGATTGCGAAAGCACCACGGCGGCGGCGCGATCCTCGGGTGACAGGCGCACATTGCGCGAGGACATGGCCAGCCCGTCGGCCTCGCGCACGGTGGTGCCGCCGATGATCTGGATCGGGAAATGCAGGTCGTTCACCATCCGGCGGATCACCTGCAGCTGCTGGTAGTCCTTCTCGCCGAACACCGCCACGTCGGGCTGCACGATGTTGAACAACCGCGCCACAACCGAGGTCACCCCCCTAAAATGCCCCGGCCGCACTTTGCCGTGCAGCATGTTGGCCAGGCGGGTGGTTTCCACGATGGTTTCGTTGCCGTCGGGGTACATGGTGGCCACGTCCGGCAGGAACACGATGTCCACGCCCGCGTCGCGCAGCAGCGTCAGGTCGCGGTCTTCATCGCGGGGATAGGCATCCAGATCCGTGGCCTCGCCAAACTGGGTCGGGTTGACGAAAATGGACACGACGGTGGCGCCAGTTTCAGCCTGCGCCCGCGCCACCAGCGACATATGGCCTTGGTGCAAAAACCCCATGGTCGGCACAAAGCCAATGGTTTTCCCTTGGGCGCGCAGGGCAGCGATGGCATCGCGCGTGTCGGCAACAGAGCGGCAGATTTGCATTCTGACGAGGTCTCCTCGGATTTGATACCGTACATCTACGGTATGCTCTGCGGCGCGGCAAGCCCATTTGACCGCGCGGTCGGTTTTGTGCTGATCGTGTTTGCGATTGCATGTCGGTTTCGCGCTATCATGGGTCGGCTGGTAAATGCGCCCGCCCGCGCAATCGGCCATCTTCACGGTAAATCCACGCAACGGAGTCGTCTGCGCAATGAAAACCCATGTCAAAGCTCTGGTCGTCGGCGGTGGGGCCGTCGGCACCTCGATCGCCTATCACCTGGCCCGTGCGGGCTGGTCGGATGTGATGTTGTTGGAACGCGACGAGCTGACCTCGGGCAGCACCTGGCACGCCGCTGGCCTGCTGCCGCTGTTCAACATGAGCTATGCCACGACCCATATCCACAAATACTCGGTCGAGTTCTACAAAACGCTGGAGGCCGAAACCGGCCTGAATGCGGGGTTCAGCATCGTCGGCAACCTGCGCATGGCGCAGACGCAAGAGCGGATGGACGAATACATGCTCTATGCCTCGACCGCGGAAACGGCTGATGTGCCCTATGAATGGCTTTCGCCTGCGCAGATCAAAGACCGCTGGCCGCTGGTGCGTACCGAGGACCTGAAGGGCGCGATTTATCACCCCACGGATGGCTATATTAACCCCGCCGATGTGACCATGGCCATGGCCAAGGGCGCCCGTCAGCGCGGCGTGATCATCGAGCGCAAATGGCAGGTCGATGGCTATGAATGGACCGGCAGCGACTGGCGTGTGACCGTCACCAAGATGGTGGAAAAGGGCGGCAACCTGGTGGCCTCGGATGAACAGAGCGTCATCACCGCCGAACATGTGGTCACCGCCACGGGCAATCATTCGCAGCGCACGGCGCAGCTGTTGGGGATCAAAATTCCTGCAATCCCGGTCGAACATCAGTTCATCGTGACCGATGCCGATCCCGCGCTGGTCGAGTACCGCAAAACCCATGGCGAACACCCGGTTCTGCGCGATGCGGATGCCAAATGGTACGTTCGTGAAGAACGTGGCGGCTGGATTCTGGGCCCCTATGAACGCAATGCCCCGGCCCGCTTTGCCTATGGCGTGCCCGACAGTTTCCGCGCCGATCTGTTCCCGCTGGATCTGGAACGCATCGAAGAAGAATACATGTCGATGATCCACCGGATTCCGTCCTCGGAAACGGCGGGGCTGAAGGACGATTACAACGGCCCGATCTGCTATACGCCTGACGGCAACCCGCTGGTCGGCCCCGCGCCGGGGCTGCGCAACATGTGGCTGGCCGAAGGGTTCAGTTTCGGGATCACCGCCGCAGGCGGCACCGGGTATTACCTGGCGCAGATGATGGTCGAAGGCGAGGCCGAGATCGACATGGCCAGCCTGGATCCCAAACGCTATGGCGCGTGGATGACCACCGAATACGCGGTCAAAAAGAACGAAGAATGCTACGAGCACGTCTATATCCTGCACCACCCCGATGAAGAGCGCGAGGCCGCCCGCCCGCTGCGCACCGGACCCGTCTATGACAAGCAAAAGGCGCTGGGAGCCCAGTTCGGGCAGGTGAATGGTTGGGAACGGCCCAATTACTATGGCCCGCTGGAGGCGCCCGACAGTTTCGACCATGATGCCCGCAGTTTCCGTCGGGGCGGCTGGTGGCAATATGCTGTGGACGAGGCCCGCGCCATTCGCGAAGGCGTGGGGCTGATTGACGCCTCGGCCTTTACCAAACACGCTGTTTTCGGTCCGGGCGCCACGGCATTTCTGGACCAGTTCACCACCAACAAACTGCCCAAAATTGGCCGGATCAACCTGACCTATGCGCTGACCTCGGCCGGAACGACACGCACCGAATACACCATCGTGCGGCGGGGCGAGAATGACTATTACCTTGTCTCTGCCGGGGCCTGGACGGCCTATGATCAGGACTATCTGCTCAAGGCCGTGTACGCCTGGAATCCGGACAGCGAAGGCCAGTGGGTCGGCGTGCAGGACGTGACCACTCAGTGGGGCGTTTTCGCCATCGCCGGACCGAAATCGCGCGATGTTCTGAACGAGCTGGTGCGCGATGCGTATCCAGAAACCGTTCTGTCGAACAAACGCTTCCCCTGGCTGTCGGAACGCCAGATCGAGCTGGGCATGTGTCCGGTCAATGCCATCCGCGTGGCCTATACCGGCGAGCTGGGCTGGGAGCTGCACCACCCGATCGAGATGCAGAGGTACCTGTGGGATCAGCTGATGGGGGCTGGAGAAAAACACGGGATGAAGCTGGTCGGCGCGCGGGCGCAAAACTGGCTGCGGCAGGAAAAATCCTATCGCGCCTTTGGCACCGAGCTGGGCCGCGACGCAACTCCGGCCGAGGCGGATCTGCCCAGGTTCATTGATCTGTCGAAGGACTTCCACGGTAAGGCCGCGATGGAGGCCAAGGGTATTCGGAGCAAATGCTGTACCCTGCTGATCGACGGCCCCGTGGATGCGGATCCCTGGGGGCGCGAGGCGCTGTATCTGGCCGATGGCACCAAGGTGGGGCGTTTGACCTCGGGCGGGTATTCCGTGGCGTTTGAGAAAAGCATCGGCATGGGCTATGTGCGCCCCGATCTGGCGGTCGACGGCACGCGGCTGAAGGTGAAGATGTTCGATCACCTGTGGGATGCCGTTGTGACCTGCGACAGCCCCTATGATCCCAAGAACGAACGCATCCGCAAAGACGGTTGATCCAATGGTGCGCCCCTGACGGGGCGCGCTTTATATGTCGTCCAGCGCCTTTGGCGCTGGCCTCCGGCTGTCACCCGGCCTTGCGGATGTAAATCCCTATAATTGTTGCGAAATTGACCAGGGTCAACGCGCCCTACCTGTGTTTGTGCGACACTTCCCGTTGCGAGGAGATTGCCTCGCGATCAATGGTCCGACGCGTGGGCCAGAGGGGTTCGCGCCGGGACGGCCAAGTTGGAGGAGACTTGAGATGAAGCCTATTTCAGTGACAGTGCTTGGTGTGGTGATGATGTTTGGGGCGGGTGCTGCCCTGGCAGGTGGGGAATTGTCCCTGACCGAGAAGCTGGCTGCGGCTGGTGAGGACGGATCATATCGCGTGGCGCAAAGCTGCCCTTATTCGGGGACCGTGCCCTGCCCCCCTGGCCCGTACGGACCGGGCGGGTGCTACAAGCCTGCCTATGCTGACTGCAAAGGTGGATTGATTTGCACCGGCGGGATGAAGGTTTGCGTGCCCTCAAATGGCGGTCCGGCCTATTGCTATGCGCCGCAAAATGGAAACTGCCGGTAAACACGGTTCGGCGGCCTGATGGGCCGCCAACCTTTTTGATGAGGAATTTCTGGTCAGCCGATCCTAATGTGCACATATGCACATTCAAAGTTCTTCTGTTGGGATTTGCTTTTGCCCCTAAGCGCCACACATTAGGGCCACAGAACAGGAGAGCGATTTATGACCTTCAGACCAGTTGCCGCGACCTCGGTTGCCCAGCCCACCATGGAGGGCGCGGGTGTCCATTTGCACCGGGTGTTCGGATTTGACGATCCGACCCTGACCGATCCCTTCTTGATGATGGATGATTTTCGCAATGACGATCCGCGGCTGTATTCCAAAGGGTTCCCCTGGCATCCGCATCGCGGGATCGAGACGATCACCTATGTGCTGGAGGGCGAGGTTGAACATGCGGATTCGCTGGGCAACAAGGGCCTTCTGGGTCCGGGATCGGTTCAATGGATGACGGCTGGATCCGGCATCGTGCATCAGGAAATGCCCGCAGGGGATCAATTGGGTCGGATGCACGGGTTTCAGCTGTGGGCGAACTTGCCGTCTTCGTTGAAAATGACGGCACCGCGCTATCAGGACATCACGGCCAGCGACATCCCGGTCGAGATCGATGACGACGGCACGGTGGTCAAGGTGATCATCGGCAAATTCTGGGGCATCACCGGCCCGGTGGACGGGATCGCCGCTGACCCGATGCTGCTGGATATCTCGGTGCCCGCAGGTAAGCGCAAGGTGCTGCCGGTGGACACGCGCTCGAACGCGCTGGCCTATGTTTTTGCCGGATCGGGCACGTTCCGCGATGCCTCGGACCCGGTGGGGATCAAGGTCGAAAAAGAGTTCCGCGGGCAAGAGATGAATATCCGCGACATGACAGGCAATCGGACGCTGGTGCGCTTTGGTTCGGGCGATGAGATCACCGTGCAGGCGGGCGACGAGGGCATACGCTTCCTGCTGATGACCGGCCGCCCCATCCAGGAACCCGTGGCCTGGCATGGTCCCATCGTGATGAACACACAGGACGAGCTGCGCCAGGCCTTCCGTGAACTACAGAACGGCAGCTTTATCCGCCACGGATAAGGCCTATTGACCCAGGGCGATTCCCTCGCGCCTTGGGTCAGCCCCGCCCAGCAGGCCCTCGCCGATCTGGATCATCCCCAGACCTGATACCATGGGGCCGGATTTCACCGCATATCCCATATTTTCCAGCGCCTTAACGGTCGAACTTGATCCAGCGCCCGGTTCCACGTCATAGCGGCCGAAGCGGTTGATCCGGTGCGGGAGGCTGCTGGCCTGTTGCACATCCATCCCCCATTCGGCCCAGGCCAGAATGCTGTTCACCACGTAGCCGATGATCATGCTGCCGCCCGGTGAACCGGTGACCAGAACGGGCTGGCCGTCCTGCATCACGATGGTGGGCGCCATCGACGAGCGCGGCCGCTTGCCCGGCTCGACCCGATTGGCGATCGGACGCCCATCGCGATGCGAGCGGAACGAAAAATCCGTGAGCTCGTTGTTCAACAAAAACCCGCGCACGAACAGGCGCGAGCCAAAGCCGTTCTCGATCGTGGTGGTCATCGACAGCGCGTTGCCATAGCCATCAACAATCGAGATATGAGAGGTCGAGGGCAGCTCGAGCGATTCATCGGCGGCCCAAGCGCTGGCATGATCATATTTCGGATTGCCGGGGGCCACATCCTTCAGCCGATCCCCTGTCAGCAAGGCAGCGCGCTGGCGCAGATAGTCGGGGTCCAGCAGGCCCTGAGCCGGAACGGGCACGAAATCGCTGTCGGCCATGTAGACCGCACGATCCATGAACGCCAGACGGCTGGCATCCCCCAGAATGCGCAACACCTGCGGGTCATCGGGGCCGGCGGACAGGTCGTGATGCTGGGCCATGCCCAGGATCTGCCCGACCGTCAGCGCCCCTGAGGACGGCGGGCCCATTCCGCACACTTGATAGGCTTTGTAAGGGGCGCAAACCGGGTCGCGCTCTTTGACTTGATAGATCGCCAGATCCAGCTGGCTTAGCACACCGGGCGCGTTCGGAGCCTGGCGCACAGTCTGCACGATATCCTGGGCAATGGCACCGGAATAGAAGGCCCCTGCCCCATGATCAGACAGCGTTTTCAAGGTGTTGGCATATTCGGTGTTGATCAGAATATGGCCGGACTGCACCGGCTGCCCCCCGGGCAGAAAATACGCGGCCGTGGCAGGGAAACGCCCCAACTGATCCGCATCCCGCGCGACCGAGGCCGCCATGCGCGGCGAAACTTCGAACCCCCGGTCGGCCAGGGCAATCGCGTCGTCAAACAGGCTGGGCCAGGGCTGATTGCCCCATCTCTGGTGCAGCGCGGCCAACAGCGCGGGCGTGCCCGGCGTCCCGACCGAGCGCCCTCCGACAACCGCGTCAAAGAACTTCAGCGGCTCGCCATTTTCGTCCTGAAACAGCCTTGGCGTGGCCTCGAGCGGGGCGGTCTCGCGCCCGTCCAGCGTGCTCAACCGGCCCGTATCCGCATCGTACCAAACAACAAATGCGCCCCCGCCCAGCCCCGAGGATTGTGGCTCGACCAGTCCCAAAACCAATTGCACGGCGATAGCGGCATCTGCGGCGGTGCCTCCGGCCTCCAGAACGCGCGCGCCCGCCTGTACCGCATAGGGATTTGCGGCAACGACCATCCAGTCCTGTGCCTGAACCGGAATACCCGCTGCCTTGGCCGATTGCGACTGCGCGACGGCAGCGTTCAAAGCCTGCCGCCCTGCCCCGCCCAGTTCAGGTGCGACGGAATCGGCGGCTTGCTCGGCTGTGACGGGCCCTGCCAGAACGATCCCCAACGCGAGGGCCGAGATGTAACGTAGCATGTGCGCTCCTTTCCCCGACCCCACAGCCGGCGTTTACAGCATGGCGGGAACCACCTGATCCGGAGGGCGATGCCCATCGGCGAAGGTTTTGATATTGATGATGACTTTCTCGCCCATTTCCATACGGCCTTCGACCGTGGCCGAGCCCATATGCGGCAACATCACCACGTTATCCAGTTCGCGCAGCTTCGGATTGGCCTCGGCACCGCGTTCATACACGTCCAGACCGGCCCCGGCGATGTCACCCGCCGCCAGCATCCGCGTCAGCGCGTTTTCGTCGATCACCTCGCCCCGCGACGTGTTCACGATCACCGAGCTTGGCTTCATCAGCTTCAGCCGGCGCGCGTTCATCAGATGAAAGGTCGAGGGCGTGTGCGGACAGTTGACCGAGATCACATCCATGCGCGCCACCATCTGATCCAGGCTCTCCCAATAGGTGGCCTCCAGCTCTTGCTCGACCTCGGGGCGCAAACGGCGGCGATTGTGATAGTGGATCTGCATGCCAAAGGCGCTGGCGCGGCGGGCGACGGCCTGGCCGATCCGGCCCATGCCCAAAATGCCCAAGCGACGGCCTCCGATGCGCCCACCCAAGAACCCCGTGGGCGACCAACCGGCCCAATCCCCCGTTCCCATCGCGGCCAGCCCGCGCGGAATCCCACGGGTCACGCCCAGAATCAGAGCCATGGTCATGTCGGCCGTATCGTCCGTCACCACACCAGGCGTGTTCGACACCAAAATCCCCCGCTGCCGCGCGGTATTCACATCAATATGGTCAAACCCTGCGCCGTAATTGGCGATCAGTTTCAGGCGCTCCCCTGCCTGTCCGATCAGCCCGGCATCGATGTCGTCAGTCAAGGTTGGAACCAGCACATCACAGTCCTGAATGGCCTCGATCAGTTCCTTGCGCGTCATCGGTGTATCGTCCACACGCAACTTGACGTCGAACAATTCCATCAGCCGGGTTTCCACCACTTCGGGCAAGCGTCGCGTAACGACAACACTCAGGCGCTCAGATGGCATCAGGGTCCTCCCATTTCTTTTCAACTGCGCGTTTTGATGCCAGAGTGGCGGATGAAAGGCCGGGGCACAAGAACCCCCGGCACAATAAGGCGTTAAATTTACTGGGCGCCATACGGGCAAAGACAGGTGAACTGATGACAGCGGCGCGTCTACTGACCGCGATTTGCGGGGTATTTCTGGCTTCTGGCGCGATGGCCGAGCCGCGCGAACGTGGCAAAGTCACCAATCTGCCCATCCCCCGCTATGTCTCGATCAAGGCCAGCGAGGCAAACGTGCGTCGCGGCCCCGGTCTGACTCACCGGATCGATTGGGTGTTCAAGCGCCGCGACATGCCCGTCGAGGTCACCGCCGAATACGAACATTGGCGCCGCGTGCGCGACCGTGACGGCGCCAGCGGCTGGGTGCACTATTCGCTCTTGTCCGGCGTACGCACCGTCATCGTGGATCAGGATTTGCTGGAACTGCACGCCCGCCCGGATGACGGCGCCCCGATCAAGGCCCGCCTGGAAATGGGCGTGATTGCCCGGCTCGAGGATTGCGGCCCCGACTGGTGCCGCCTCTCGACCGGGGGCTATCGCGGCTGGTCCCCCAAGCACTCTCTTTGGGGAGTCGCCCCCGACGAGATCCGGGACTAATCCCAGCCCAAGCGAACGCCGAGCACAAGGGGCATCGACCAAAACGAGCCCCCAATCGCCCCCTGCGCGCGCCCTCAAAACCGCAGATAAAAAATGACAATTATTTCGTCTTTTGGGGCTTGCACCCGCCAAACCATCGCATTATCTACGCCCTCACCGTTGGGGTGTAGCCAAGTGGTAAGGCAACTGTTTTTGGTACAGTGTACCGTAGGTTCGAATCCTACCACCCCAGCCAAGCACTTCCCTGTTTTCAGACGTTGAGAGTTTGCCGCGCAATTGTCGCGTGTTTTCGGGCGCTTGGCAGACAGGGTTTTCAACAGAGACGCGGATATGAGCACGAACCGGGCGGATTCCAGCCCGTAGTCTCTGTTTGCGATTCCGGCGGTACGAGTTTACCGATTTCAGGGTGTTTTGTTTCAGAGCGCAGCGAACTGTTGGCGCTGTTCTGTCCAGATAGCAGAGAAGCGGGTCTTGATCAGATAGTCCGTGGTGAGGCCATCGGGCTGCTCACCTGCAGCGATGCGGTCAAGAACGTCAGGCGAGAGCAATGCTAGGTTGGTCACGTCCTGAACACGGCGCTTCGAGACACCTTCTGTGTCGGCGATCTCGGAGAAGGTTTTGCCCGCGATGACCATTGCCAGCCAGTTGCGTCCCTTCATGATGTTCTGCACCAGCGTTCTGTCGATCTCGGCCGGTGCCTCGCCCAGATGCAGTTTCAGCTCCACACCGCGGCGGCGCATTTGGAACGGAGCTTCGATTGTCAATGCCGCTGGGTTGATCTGCTCCGGTTTGCTGCCAAGACGGTCAGCAAGCTTTACCTTGTCCAGCCGTACTGTTAGGGAGCCCGGCAGCAGATCAACCCGTTCTATTAAAGCCAGATGTTCTGTTGCATTACCTTGTTCCTGTAGCCATTTCGATACGCCTGACACTTCGGCTGCCGTCAAATCTACAGTCATCACTGCCGCGGCACCGGCTCTGGTCAGATGCTGCCCAATAAGTTCAGCCAGCAAGCTCTCCACCTGATCCGCAGGCAGCCGCCAGGCATCCGGATGTTTCCGGCTGCGATCTTTGACCAACCTGCGGGAGATATAGTAGCGAAGTCTTTTGCCGTTCTTTCGGCTGTGGCTGGGCGTCAGACGATCGCCGGTTTCATCAAACAGCTTGCCTGCCAGAAGCGATCTTGTCGCCTTTTGTCTGGAGCCGCGAGCAACCGCTGCCCCTCTCTGCAGCATGTACTGAACCTTGTCCCAAACCGCTGGATCAATGATAGCTGGATGCTGCCCATCATAGACCTGTTGTTTGTGTCGAATTCGGCCAGCATAGACCGGGTTGCTCAGAATATGCTGAAGGTGACCTCGGTCGAAGTGAGTGCCGCCTGAGATCCGACCGCCCGCTCGTTCACGGCGTCGGGATCTGAGGTCGAGATCCTCTGCCCGCTCCTTTACATCCCGCAGGGTGCCAAGTTTCAGATAGAGGTCATAAAGCGTTCTGATCGTTTCAGCTTCAGCCTCGTCTATCTTCAGTGTTCGGCCATCTGGCTGATAGCCCAATGGCACGCTGCCACCCATCCACATCCCCTTCCGCTTGGAAGCGGCGATCTTGTCACGGATGCGCTCTGCCGTGACCTCTCGTTCGAACTGGGCAAAGCTGAGCAGCATGTTCAAGGTCAGGCGCCCCATGCTGGTGGCGGTGTTAAAGCTCTGGGTGACCGATACGAAGGAGGTTTCCGCTGCGTCCAACCGGTCGACCAACTTGGCAAAGTCAGCCAAGGAACGCGTCAGGCGGTCGATCTTGTAGACCACGATCTGGTCAACGCGTTTCTCGTCCACGGCCTGCATCAACCGCTGCAGTGCCGGGCGATCCAGGTGCCCGCCCGATATGCCACCGTCATCATAGTGATCCGGCAACAGCTCCCACCCCTCGTGTTTCTGGCTGGCGATATAGGCCTCACACGCCTCCCGCTGGGCATCCAGCGAGTTGAAATCCTGCTCCAACCCGTCTTCGGAGCTTTTGCGGGTATAGATGGCACAGCGAACCCGACGCATTACTGCACCCCGAAGAAGCGCGGGCCAGACCAGCGAGCACCGGTGATATGCCGGGCAATGGCTGAAAGGGACCGCCAAGTCTTGCCATCCATGACATTGCCACCATCCACCACTTCAACCTGGTAGGTGCGCCCATTCCATTCCCGAACTAGGTGCGAGCCAGGTTTCGCCATTGCGGTCGGTGCTTTGCCTGACGCGATCTGTTTCAATTGGCGCTCAGTTTTCGCCGACAGCCCACCCAGCATTTGGATTTGCAGTTCCCAGATCAGCACCCGTTTCATGAACTGAGGTGAGAGATACTTCGGCGGGGGGCGACCGAACGCCGCTCGCCACTGATCCAGGCATACTTGCCGGTCTAACGCCTCAATCGCAGCAATCGCTTCCTCAAGTTTGTGAGTGTTTTCCGTCGCCATGATCTCAACCCTCACCAGCAATCCGATAGATCGAGCCCTTGTCGGTATCGGCTCGCTCGACCACCGTTCCGGCTTTGCGCAGCGTCGATATTGCAGCACGTGCTGTATGCGGCTGCCAGCCGAAGGCCTCCTGCATCTGTGCAATCGAGGCGCCGGACTTGCGGTTCAGCAGCCTAACCAGTTGTTGCTGACGGTTGGGACTTGCTTTGACCTGTTTAGACGCTGGCGCTTTGGGTTTGGTCTTGATGGACATCGTCTTTCTCCACTTTGCGGGCAAAGGCCAATCCCTCGCCCCGTACTGAGTGGAGCCCGGCAATCCCGGGCAACCTAGAAGGTGCGAACACTACCGCTCCACAACGCACCGAAGTCCAGTCGTTTCTGAAAGAAGGCAGGAAGCTGAAGTTCGCTGCGGGCGCGAAGAAAATTCACCTGGTTCGGAAAAGCAGACATCCTTATGGGCTATGCTTCGACAAAGTAGGTTTTTGCTTGGCGACCCAACCAACACAAATGGCATTTTCAACTGGCACTAATCCCTGTAGCCTCGCCCTAAGCGTGTATCTATCTCATCATTTTGATCGAAACAGGAATACTAATTGTTTATTCAGCGTCTCAAGATTTCAGGCCTGCGTGGGGTGCAGAACGCAGACATTACTTTTGGCAAACATTCCGTTCTTGTAGGGCCGAACAACAACGGCAAGACAACGATTATCGAGGCTCTTGCCCTACTGCTGGGAAGAGACCGATTGGTTCGGCGCTTGACTGAACATGACTTTCATAAAAGCAGACCCATCGAAACATCTCGGATCCTAATCATTGCCACCGTCACAGGCTTTCCGGAGAATGATCCGCAGCATAGCCCATCTTGGTTTGCGATTGGTCGCGGAGGCGTTGAAAAGTGGCTCAACCCAAATACAGGCAGCCTTGCTGCATCAGCAGACGGTCAGCACACTGAGCTAAGTGTTCAGATCGCATTTTCGGCCCGATTTGATCTCCAGGAACTCGAGGCCGAGACCGTCAGGTTTTTTGTGGATGATGAAGCAACTCTTGGTGATCCATTCCACGAAGACACTGTTGTCACGCCGATTTCCTCGAAGACGCTTCAAGAACTTGGCTTCTTCATGGTCCCCGCGTCCCGAACATGGGACAAATGGATTTCGTTTACTTCAGAGCTTTTTCGGCGTCTCGTTGCAACATTGGGTGGCCTCCCTGCGACTGCTATACGCGATGCAAGAGAACGTCTTTGGGAACCGGAAGCTGGTCAGAAACTAGAAGAACAAGACGGCCTTACAACGATTGTCGAGCAGGCCAATGATGAACTTGGTAAGCTCATGCCATCATCACCAAGGCTTCAGCTTCGTATAACAGGGACGGACAGCAGTTCAGTCCTCGAAAGCGTCGTACCACATTTTGCCCACGGGGACGGCCCAACCCTCCCTTCCGCCCGGCAAGGAACTGGTTTGACATCCTTGCAAAGTCTCCTGCTACTGATGCAATTCGGCAAGGCCAGAGCAGATGCGAACAGGTCATTTGTCCTCGCAGTTGAGGAGCCTGAGCTACACATTCAACCTTCTCAACAAAAACGGCTCGTCAACCGGCTAAACGCGCTCTGCGATCAGACTATTGTCACTACACACTCGCCTCTTGTCGCGGCAATGTTCCCTGTCGAAGCAACTTACTTTGTCGATAACAAAGATGGGCAAATGTCTGTCTCGCCATTGTCAAAGACAGCACCCGCTGGTCCGTCCAATCACAAGCAACACCTCTTTTTTGCTTGGCGGCAACGCGAACCTTATTTTCAAATGACTGAAGGACCCGCGCTTTGCGCCAGAGCCTGATGCGTCCGATCAAGAAGCAGTGTTTCTGCCGATTGAGATCGAGGCTGGTGTTGCCCGCGAGCCAGCACCAATCGACGTGCCAATGCCGTCTCCATCTGCCCCTCTGTCGGCCAGCCGGGTGGATATCACCCTATCGGATGGGCGGCGCATTTTGGTCGAAGGGCCGACAGCGTTGCCCGCTGTGGTCAGATTGGTGCAAGGTTTGGCGGTTTGATCCCGGTTCCCAGCAATACACGTGTCTGGCTTGCGGCGGGTGTCACCGACATGCGGCGTGGGTTCAACACGCTGGCGGCGCAGGCTGAGAAGGTTTTGGAGCTGGATCCGTACTCCGGTCATCTGTTTGTGTTTCGTGGGCGTCGCGGCGACTTGCTCAAAATTATCTGGTGGGATCAACAGGGCGCGTGCCTGTTCAGCAAGCGCCTTGAGAAGGGGCGTTTTGTCTGGCCTGCGGCGAAGGACGGTAAGGTCAGCGTAACGGCCGCGCAATTGTCGATGCTGCTGGAAGGGATCGATTGGCGCATGCCGCAAAAGACCTGGCGTCCCCTGCAGGTCGGATAGGACAGTAAATACAGCATCTTGAGCGCTTTCGGGATTCACGTTTTGTCCCTGATCCGGTATAGGATCGGCGATGCTGAAGAACCTCGATATCACGCCAGATGACCCAGCTGAACTGCGGACCGTGAACCGGCTTCTGGCGGATGAGGTCAAGTCGCAGGCTCTGCTGATCGAGAAGCTGAAGCATCAACTGGCGGGCCAGAAACGGCATCGTTTTGGCGTGCGGTCCGAGAGCCTGGATCAACTCAACCTGACCTTCGAAGAAGATGAGGCGATTGCCGAGGCCGCGGAAGAACAAGCGCAGCCTCTGGCGACAACCACAGAAGACAATGCACCACGCCAGCACAGCCGCAAGCCGCTGCCAGATCATCTCGATCGGCATGACCAGGTGCTGTCCCCGGGTGACGACTGCACGCGGTGCGGCGGCAAGCTGAAGACGCTTGGCGAGGATATCACCGAAGAACTTGAGTATGTGCCGGGCAGCTTCATCGTGAACCGCATCGTCCGGCCCCGCAAAGCCTGTGCCGGTTGCGAAGCCATCGTCCAAACACCGTTGCCGTCTCGTCCTATCGAGCGTGGCAGGCCCGGCCCTGGCCTGTTGGCACATGTGCTGGTCAGCAAATACGCTGATCATCTTCCCTTGTACCGCCAGAGCCAGATCTATGCGCGCGAAGGGATCGATCTGGAGCGCTCGACAATGGCCGATTGGGTTGGTCGGTCAGCCACGTTGCTGGAGCCACTTGCCGATGAGATCGGGCGGATTGTTCGGCGTGGTGATGCGCTCTTTGCGGATGATACACCTGTGAAGATGCAAGCGCCGGGTCAAAAGAAGACCAAGACGGCGCGGGTCTGGACCTATGTCCGTGATGAACGGCCTTGGTCGGGATCGTCCCCGCCTTGCGTCTGGTATCAGTTCACAGTGGATCGCAAAGGCGAACATCCGGTGAGCCACCTTGCAGGCTACCAAGGTTGGGTCCATGCCGATGGATACTCCGGCTTCAACGGCCTGTTCGGGCATGGCAAGGCTGATGAGATGGCCTGCATGGCCCATGTGCGCCGCAAGTTCGTGGATGTCTTCGCATCACAGGGCAATGTGATTGCCCAGGGCGCGATCCGCCGGATCGCGGAGCTCTATGCCGTGGAGAAAGACGCGCGGGGCACATCCCCCGACGCGCGTGTCGCGCTGCGGCAATCCAGATCAAAACCGATCTTCGATGATCTGTGACCTGCCCCCCGAGGCTCCCTCATTCATAACGAGAGTTTGCGGGTCTGGTTTTCATAGTCTTGGTCGTCAATTTGGGCAAGCGCGCCGGACGCGGAGCTCTCAAATTGCTCAAGCGTTCGGCGCGCTTCTGCGGGCGTTTTGTTTCCGAGAGATGAGTGCGGCCTGACGTTGTTGTAGTCGTACCGCCAGAGCGCCAGTTTTCGACGCGCATCATCCAGACTTTCGAACATCTCTTCATTTAGACATTCGTCGCGCAAGCTGCCGTTGAATGACTCGATGAAGGCATTCTGCTGTGGCTTGCCCGGATCAATGTAGTGCCAGTCGACGCCGTTGTCGTTCGCCCATTTCAGGATTGCCCGGCTTGTGAACTCAGTCCCGTTATCGCTGACAATGCTGGCAGGCTTGCCATAGATACGCACAAGCGCATCCAACTCACGCGCAACCCGGGCACCCGAGATGCTGGTGTCGGCCATCAGGCACAGGTTCTCACGGCAGAAATCGTCATTGACGGCCAGGATGCGGAACCGGCGTGATGCCCCGAACGTGTCCGACAGGAAGTCCATCGACCAACGTTCGCCTGGCCTCAAAGCCTCTGGCATTGGTGTTCGAGACCCACGCGCCCGTTTCCGTCCACGCCGTCGCCGAACGCCCAGCTTCTCCTCGGTGTACAGCCGATACAGCTTCTTGTGGTTCATCACGTATCCTTCGCGCTCCAGCATCACGCCGATCCGGCGGTAGCCAAACCGACGCCGTTTGGCCGCGACGGCCTTCATCTCCTTGCGTATCTCAGGATTGTCCGGCGGGCGTTCACGCCGGACCGTCTTCGGATCGACACCGACAAGTCGGCAGGCCCGGCGTTGCGAGATGTCATGATCCCGCATCGCCCTGAGCGCTGCCTCTCGCCGCTCATTCGGCGTCGTCAACTCTTTCCCAGCAAATCCTTCAGCACAACGTTGTCCAGCATGGCATCGGCCAGCAGACGTTTAAGCTTGGCGTTCTCGTCCTCCATCGCCTTCAGCTTGGCCGCATCAGACACTTCCATGCCGCCATACTTGGATTTGAATTTGTAGAACGTGCCCTGGCTCAGGCCATGCTTGCGGCACACCTCCGCCGTCGGAATCCCGGCTTCTTGTTCTTTGATCATCCCAATGATCTGGGCTTCAGTGAAACGGCTCTTTCGCATTTGTTTGCTCCTTCAAGAGGTTGAGCAAACTCTACATTAAAGTGCGGGAGATTTCGGGGGGCAGGTCAAAAGCCGCAAGTGGTCTGGGCATGACACGGTGATCAGCTCGGTCGATTTCCGGATGGGGCGCAAACATATCGAAGATCTTGAGTTGACCGGCACGGCGCGCGTTGGCGCGGGCAACGGGTTGATGAACCGGATCGAAGGCAACAACTCTGACAACATTCTGGACGGCGGCAAGAACGTTGACACGCTGATCGGCGGTCTGGGGGATGACCTGTATGTCATCCGCTCGCCCGGCGACAACATCGTCGAATCCGCTGGCGAGGGTGTTGATGCAGTGCGCGCCTACCGGTCTTACGCGCTGGATGCCCATGTCGAGAAGCTCTATATGCAGAACGTTTTCACGCAATCAGGCGCCCCGGCCAATCTGAACGGTATCGGCAACGGGCTGGACAATACGATCGTGGGCACGCCTTTTGCCAACACCATTGTGGGGCGTGAAGGCAATGATGTTCTGAAGGGCCAGGCAGGCGATGACACCTTCGTGTTCGACCGGGCGATCGGCGCAAACAACGTGGACCGGATCATCGATTTCGAAGTGAATGGCGACGACGACACGCTGAAGTTCAAGGCCTCGGTGCTGGGCGGCGGGGTGACGGCGGGTGTACTGGACGCAGCCGATTTCGTGGCCGGTACCGCAGCACTGGATGCAAGCGACAGGTTCATCTTCGATCAGGCATCAGGGCAGTTGTGGTTCGACGCTGACGGCTCGGGCGCAGGTGCACAGGAGCTGCTGGCCACCTTTGATCAGAATGCAACCGTCGCAGCGGATGATATTGAGATCTTCTGATCTGGCAACGCGGATTTCAATGATCCCCAAGGTTGATGGCTCGGGCACACCCGAGCCATCAGCCCATCGAGAAGGCGGTACATTCTGTCAGGTGATGAAGATACTTCCCGCCGTCAAGATCGGGGCCCCCTTGAACACGGCCACATCAACCGCAGCTCCCGCACCATCGCCATCCGCGTCATAGCGCAGCGTGGTGCCGTCGAACAAGAAGCGGTGGTCGGCGGTCTGGGCGGTGTCGCCCAGATGAAAAGCCTCCGCATCCAGCGCGCCGCTGGGCAGCTCGGTCAGGCTGCGCTTGAACAGCAGCCGGTCGTCGCCCACACCGAAATCGGTGATCGTGTCGATGTGGTTGGGGTGGAAATCTGTGGCAAAGACGAACGTATCATCCCCGGTGCCGCCGGTCATCGTATCCGCCCCGCCCAAGCCGTTGAGATTGTTGTCATAGGCGTTGCCGGTCATGACATTGTGCCACTCATTGCCCACGGCGGTGAGGTTCTGCACCGGATTTCCGGTCTTGCCGATCATGTCCTGGATACGGATTTCCTCCATCCCCTTATCCATCCGGAAAGAGCCATGGGCGATGACAATGTCATGATCGAAGTAATTGTAGCTGCCAAACCTACTGTTATCCACCGCGACATCCCCCGGCGTGCGCAAATGGAACGTGTCGTTGCCACCACCGCCATAGAGGGTATCGACACCACGACCGCCGTCGAGGATGTTGTTGTCGAAACTGCCACGGATTTCATTATCGAGCCGGTTGCCCGTGCCGTACACCGCGCCGGAACCGAGCGAGAGGTTTTCAACCCCGACGCCATCGGTGGCCAGATTGAAATCAATGAAAGAAAAAACCTTGTCCCCACCGAGATCCCCGGACGCCCAGCGTTCCCGTTCGACCACGACATCGCCAACCGACGAGACCTCGTAATAGTCGTCGCCCCGTCCGCCCCGCATCAGGTCGTCGCCGTCACCACCGATCAAGAAGTCCTGCGCATCCCCGCCGAGCAGGGTGTCATTACCGCCGTCTCCGTTAAGAATATTACCCTCGGGGGTAGGAAAACGCCCGCCTTCCAGACGGTCATCGCCATCCCCCCCGTTGATCCAGTTCCACTGCCCACCATAGCCACGGATGTCATCGGCCAGCGGTGTGCCGTACCATTCGAAAAAAAAGGTAGCGTCCGGCAGCGTGCGTTTTTCAACGGTGATCATAGCGAAATCCGTTTGCTCCGTAGAATTGCTCAAAAGATAAATATGTCATTCAATTCTATAGTTGCATTTTGCTCGAACCGAGCAACCAGAACCTGTGCACCCCCGCCTAAGCCATCAGCGTCGAACCAGAGATGCCCTGACGACTGGTCAAAGATTAGTCGGTCGGAGCCACGCGTAGCGGTGGTACCCAGTGCGAAACTTTCAGCCTCCAAAGCCCCTGTCGCCAGCCCGCCAAAGACCGAACTTTTCAAATACAGCATGTCGCCTTCGTCGGCTTCATTGACGTTGAAATCGATGATCCGGTCTATGTTGTTCGGTCCGAGGCCGCGATCAAAGACAAAGGTATCGGCGCCGGCTTGACCTTTCAAAACGTCATTGCCCTCGCGCCCAACGATGGTGTTGGAAAAAGGGGTGCCGACGATCGTATTGTCCAGCGTGTTCCCGATACCGTTAAAAATCGCAGGATCGTTGTCTTTGGTGTACACAGTCTGCATGAACAGGCGCTCGACATTGGCCTCTAGAAGATAGGAGCGGAAGGCCTTCACCGTATCGATGCCACGCGCAGCCGCTTCAACAACGGTATCGCCGGGTGCGCGCACAAAATAGGTGTCATGACCAGCGCCCCCCATCAACGTGTCATTGTTCTTGCCGCCGTCCAGGATGTTGTTGCCTGCCGTGCCGCGTATTTCATTCGCCAAACCGTTGCCAGCACCGATTTGCGCACTGCCTGTCAACCTGAGGTCTTCAATATGAGAGCGCCCCATCCGGAAATCGACAGACGACTGAACAATGTCATGTCCGCTCCAAGCGCGGCTTTCCACAATCCCGTCTCCGACATTGTCGACAAAGTAAAAATCCGAACCGTCGCCACCACGCATCAAATCCGCGCCGTCCCCTCCGTTCAGGGTGTCGTCGCCATCGTGACCAAAGAGTGTATCGTCCCCCCCAAGTCCCAAGAGGCTGTCGGCTTGTAAGGTGCCCCCGATGAAATCGGCATCCTCCGTCGGTGCCCATCCGACAGGTAAGCTGTCAACAATTTCCGAGGTACCAAATCCATCGACATAAAATCCGCGAACGAAGAGTCTGCTTGCCCAGGTCGGCCGAGGTGACCTTGTACTGCGCATCTGTCGCACCAAGGATCGCACGTCCATCGCGGTACCACTGAAGTGACACATTCCCGATGCCATCCGCATCCGTAAAGTTTTGCACCGCAGTAAGAATGCCTCCCAGCACCGCCGATCCTTGGACATCAAGAGGACCGATGGGCACATCATTCACATTGGCAACGGCGGACTTGGTCACCGCTTCAAACAGCGACGTTTCCCCCAACGTATCTGTGACACTGATGCGCACCCCAAGAAAGGAACCGACATCCGATTGTCCGGGCGTGTAGGTGGTGTTGGTCTCACCAAAAATTTCCTGCGCGAATGCGGAGGCCGAGCTTGGGCCTCGAAACCACTCTAATGTCGTCGACACCACGCCGTCCGGATCATCGATCGTGGAAGTGGCCGTTATCTCGGTGCCTTGCTCGGCACTATCGCTTAGCGTAACCCCACCGGTCGCTGGCTGATCGTCCGTTATGGTGTAGACGCCTTGCGTGAGTTCTCCGAGCGTGAACCTTTCCGCGCGCACATCCAGATCTCCGGTCTCGTCTGATTGCCAGATGAGCTGAATTGTGCCATCCGCACGCTCAATGGCAGAGACTTTCCCCTGGGTTCCCGTCGCCGCCAGAATGGTGTCGAAACCACCTCCGACCGGCGCGCCCGTCGCGTCGAAGACCTGTCCTTCGACATTTGTGTCAGTGCCATCCCGGTTTGTCTTCCAAACGAGAATGAAACCACCGTTCGACAAAGCCGTGATCGACGGTTGCGATTGCGTCCCCAAGCGAAAAGAATTCGCGATTTCAAAAGTCTGGTCCCAGTCCGTAAGCGTAACCGCCGCTGAGAAGACCCTAAAAACAACATTGTCTCCCGAGCTTCCTGCAATAACAAACCCTCCGCCAGTCAGGGCTGTGACGACTGGGTCAGAAAATGCTTGAAATCCAACCGGAGTAAAGAACTCGGATTGTTCCAGGGTCGCGCCATCATAAATCTCAAATAGGTTCTGAGAAATTACGACCGTGCGCCCATCACTTAAAACCGCACTGCCGAATTTCGGAAAGTGTTCGGATTGCAGGTCGGTATCGGAGCCAAGCGTGCTGGAGTTTGTGGCAAAGGTCACCTGGTGCAGAGAAAGGTCATGAATGTCCTCTCCGTCATCGCTTCTGTGATCGACAGTGTACAAGACCGAAAAACCACCGCTTGCGTTTGCGAAAATATCGTAGTCGTCGATCGACCATTGATCTTCGCGGCGGGCTGGCCTTTCCACTACTACAAATACCGGGCTGAGCATGTCTCCGCTGATATGGAAGCGCTGTGCGACAACAGCATCCGCGGTGCGCCACATAACAACGAACGTATCATCCGACAGCGAAGAGACACGAGCGTCGCCTCCGCGCAAAGCGGTCGAAGTCCCCAAGCCCACGGCGTCTCCGGTAGGGGAGCCGGTCTGGTCTAGAAACCGAAATTGGACTTCAAATCCGCCTGATTGAATTTCCGACTGGAATACGGAAACAACTGTTCCGTCCAGCAGCTTTGCCATGCTGGGTGAGCCATCTTTCAAAGTATTAAATGGATTGATTTGTACCGAAGAGTTATTTTGTACCGTGGCCATATTCACTAGTTATCCTGTTGGAGAATTTCTAAATTAAAATCTCAGGTAAATGTTCTCGGGGCAGTTTTCTTGCCCAAAAGCCTTTGCCGTTAGTTGGACCAACTCACCTTCACATGTCTTAAAACTCCGGAAAATCAGGGGTGCGACCATACGAACTTAGCCCTAAGAATTTAACCAGCCATCGGCCTCAGTTCAAATTCCAAAATGGGCTTTTCTTCTGTCGAGTATGTGGCGGGGCCTATGGTGTGTCAATGAAACAGCCGTTTTCCTCGTTTATCAGAACGGAACGGTGCCGAAACTGGGAAGCGAACAATAAACTATAAATACGCGACACATACCAAAAAAGACTGTTCCGAAGCTTCAAGAGGTCCAGATGCTAAACGAAAAGGAGAGTCTCGTGTGGATGCTCGCCTCATCTGGCAAGATAGTTCAGCGCAGGTTAAGCGGGGGCGCTGAAATCAGACAGCGAACTCATTGGGAAGCAGGTCGCTGGGTATCGCTCCTAGCGCTCCATTCAAGACAGCTCAGAGAGAAAAAGACTGGCCCGCTGAGCCTTGAGGATCTTCGGTCTGTCTGCGGGGAAACTGTTCGATGCTAAAGGTCGCAATTGTACCGGGTATGCACAAGGATCTGCGTGTTTCTTGGCGCGGTGATCACCCCGTTCAGGCGGTCCTTGATCCATTGAACCGCAGCCGTAAGCTCGCTGCCGAAATCGTGCGAAATCACATAGTCCATGATCCGTGCCTCAAGGAGAGCGACTGAATTTTCGGTCAGTTCATGCCCCACAAAGATCGTGTCCTGGGCCGCGCCTCGTTCCTGCAAAGCCTCGGCTACGCCCCGGTTGGCCCCGGCAACGTTGTAGATGGCCGCGGGCAAACCATGCGCGTCGAAATGCTTGGTCAGCTGTTCCTTGGTGGTTTTGGGCAGGTCATCGGACATAAGGCGTTCTTCGATCTTGAGATGCGGGAACTCGCTGCGCAGGACACGTCGAAACCCCAGCTCGCGTTCCTGCTGCGTCCGATAGGCGACACTCATGACCAACAGAATACTGCTGGGTTCCCTGGGAAGAATCTGACCGATAAGCTGGCCGGCGACGCTCCCGGCGGCGCTTTGATCGTTGCCAATATAGGCCGAGCGGCGCGAGCTGGGCAGATCCGACGTCATACACACTACAGGCACCCCTACCCCGGTCAGATGGCGCACCGCCCGGTTGATTGCCGGATGCTCGCGCGCGACCAGAACAACGCCATCGGCTTGCAGCCCGTCCTCTTCGATCCTGCTGGCGAAGGAATTCGGCTCCAGCTCGCTGGTGACAACAAAATGGCACTCGACCTGGATCTTGGGCACCGACCGGTTGACCTGCTGCGCGGCCAGTTCCATAGCCCCGTTAAAAGTTTCCCCGGATTCACAAAACAGCAGGATCTTCAGGACATCAGAGTTTTCGCTGTTCAGTTTATCCAGCGCGGTCATCACGCGCTTTCTGGTCTTTTCCTTCACCCCGGGCCGGTTGTTCAGAACCCGATCCACAGAGGCCGGTCCGACCCCCGCAAGATCGGCGATCTCTCGTATCGTCGGTCCTTTCCAACCGGTTTTCGGAGGGGTGTCTGGCATCGCGTCGAGCTCCTATTCTGGCATCACATCAAAACCATCAAATTGGTTTGTCGCAAGTTTTTTTGACAGTTCAGCTTCAATATTAGGCATGTATAACCCCATTTTGATGTCAATCAAATCAAAAAAACACATCAAAACCCCTGTTCAGATGTGAGCGCAATCATTCATGATACTCGGACCAAGGAGGAATCGGGTGGCCTTGAGCAAGATCCGGTAGGTTGGAAACCACATTGATACGCGGGATAGGCCGCCACCGTTTCACTGGCTAACTGAGCCTGAAAAACTATGTCGAACCGCCAGCAAGGCGGATATCACAGAGGAGGAAATCGACATGAACTTCACCAAAACTCTTGCGACCAGTGCCGTTGCAGCCGTGATTGGCACGGGTGCTATGGCAGCCGACATCGCCCTGATCATCGGCTCCAACCAGGACTCGTTCTGGAACGTCGTGAAAAAAGGCGCCGAGCAGGCCGCTATGGTGGTTGAAGCCAATGGTGGGTCGCTGAACATTCTGCAAACCCAAAACTACGACAACTACGGCGCCGACCTGGCGACCCTGATCGAGCAGGCAACCGCACAGGGTGTTGACGGTATCGCAACCGTTCTGCCCGCCCCTGACGCACAGCTGCCCGCAATCAAAGCCGCAATCGACGCAGGTATCAAAGTGACCCTGCTGAACGGCGGCGGCGACTTCCTGGAAGAATCCGGCGCGCTGAACTACTTCGGTTCGGACGAGTATGTGGCTGGCGTTGCTGGCGGCAAATACATGGCCGAAGCCGGTGCTCAGCACATCCTGTGCCACATCCAGATCCCGGGCACTGTGAACCTGGAAGCACGTTGTAAAGGCGTTGCCGACGGCGCAACCGAAGCCGGCGTCAAAGCCACCATCCTGCGCGTTCCCGCCAACCTGGACGGCGACGTTGCTGGTACCTCGGCAGCCATCGAAGCAGAGCTGAACGGCGATGCCTCGATCGACGCAGTGGTGAACCTGGCGACCTGGGCCGCCGACGCATCGGCAGCTGCAATCGAGCAGCTGGGCAAAACCGGTGAAGTCAAACTGGGCACTTTCGACCTGAGCCCGTCCACCCTGGACCGCATCAAGGCCGGCACCCAGACCATGGCCATCGACCAGACCCCCTACTACCAGGGCTTCCTGTCGGTCTCCACTCTGGCGGCTCACATTGACTTTGGCACCAAGATCGCAACCCAGCCCGTTCTGACCGGCCCCGCGATTGTTGACTCCTCCAACATCGACGCCGTCTTCAACGGTGTTGCTGCTGGCGCACGCTAAGTTGCACAAATGAAACCGTCCCAGCCGGGCCTCTGTCCGGCTGGGTTCCTGAAAGGGCCTTTGGCCTTTTGAAGAAAAGGAGTGGCTCCGTGACCGAGAGCAGCGTACAGCAAAAGACGGGCGAAACGACCCCTGCATCAGGAGGTTTTGCCATCGGCGATATTATCCGCAGCCCTGCGGCAGGTGCTTTCTTCGGGATGGTCATCGTCTTCATTATCTTCTCCATGTTTGGCTTCCAGCGGAACTTCTTGTCCGTGGGTGGTGTCGCCAACTGGATGAACTTCGCAAGCACAGTGGGTATCATCGCCATCCCGGTCGCGTTCCTGATGATCGCAGGCGAGCTGGATATTTCCACCGGAGCCGTTCTGCCCGCCTCGGCCATGATGCTGGGCATCAGCGTGAACCACTATGAGCTCCCGATGTGGCTTGGCATCATGATGACCCTGGCGATGGCCGCAAGCGTTGGCCTGGTGAATGGTCTGCTGGTGACTCGCACGCAGGTGCCTTCGTTCATCGTGACGCTTGCCACGCTCTTTGCCGTCGGCGGCCTGACCCTGGCCCTGTCCGATCTGTTGATCAACAACACCAACGTTTCGCTGAAATCGCCCGAATGGGCCAAGGCCGTCTTCGGTACGCGCTATTTCGGCTTCCGCTCGGCTGTGTTCTGGTGGATTGGCCTGATCATCGCCTTCTGGTTCTTCCTGCACAAATCGCCCTGGGGGAACTGGGTGTTCGCCGTGGGTGGTGACCCCGAAAGCGCCCGCAATGCAGGTATTCCCGTCAACAAACTGAAAATCTCGCTCTTCATCCTGTGCTCGGTATGCACGGCGCTGGCAGGGATGTGTCAGGTCATCCAGTTCAACTCGGCCCAGTCCGCGACCTTCTTCAACATGATCTTCTTTACGATCATCGCGTCGGTTGTTGGTGGCGTTCTCTTGAATGGTGGCTTTGGTTCGGTGATTGGCGTGGTCTTTGGCACCATGACGCTGGGCATCGTTCAGCAGGGCATCAACTACACTGACATCGACCGCAACCTGTCGCTTCTGATCATCGGTGTGATGCTTCTGATCGCGGTTCTGATGAACGGCACCTTCCAGAAACTGGCGACCAATTGGTCGACCAAGAAAGACTAGGGAGAATGACGATGTCTGATACCAAACCTGTCATTGAACTGAGAAATGTCGACAAGTCCTTTGGTCCCATCGATGTTCTGCACGAAATCAGCCTGAAAGTGGGCGAAGGCGAAGTGCTGTGCCTGCTGGGCGACAACGGCGCCGGCAAGTCCACCCTGATCAAAACCCTGGCCGGGGTGCACGCCCCGACCCGCGGCGAGATCCTCATGGATGGTCAGCCCACCTCGTTCAGCGGTCCGCGCGATGCGCAAAGTCGTGGGATCGCAACGGTGCACCAGTTCGGCGGCACCTACCCGCTGATGTCGGTTGGCCGGAACTTCTTTATGGGGATGGAGCCCACCAAAGGCGTTGGTCCCTTTAAGGTGTTCGACCGTGAAACCGCCAACAAGGTCGCGGTGGAAGAAGTCCAGAAGATGGGCATCACCCGCATCACCGATGGCGACCGTCTGGTCGGCGGTTTGTCGGGGGGCGAGCGCCAGTCTCTGGCGATTGCCCGGGCGGTGTACTTCGGTGCGCGTGTTCTGATCCTGGACGAACCGACCGCCGCCCTGGGGGTCAAACAGGCGGCCCACGTTCTGCGGATCGTCAACGAAGCCAAACGGCGCGGCCTGGCCGTGATCTTCATCACCCACCAGGTGATGCACGCGATGGCCGTGGGTGACCACTTTGCGGTTCTGATCCGCGGTGCGATCGCGGCTGACTTCCGCAAGGGTGAAAAGTCTCGTGAAGAGATCGCCGACCTGATGGCGGGTGGTGAATCGATGGCGGATCTGGAATCCAGCATCGAAGGCTACATGGAAACCCACGACGGCCATGTGCCGCCCCCGGCAGAATAATCCGGATCGGCGGGCACTGCCCGCCGATGCCTCTAGCGCAACAAAATACAATAAATCCGGTCGGCCCATGGCCTGACCGCAAGAAGGGAGACTGTCTGGATGACACGCCTTGCCATTATCGGTGCGGGCCTCATGGGAGAGGATCACGCAGCCATCGTTGCCAGGGATCTGCCCGGAGCCGAGCTTCAGGTCATCTGCGATATGGACAAATCCCGCGCGAAATCGGTTGCAGATGCATTCGGCGCACAGGATGTCTCGGATGACCCAGAGGGCACGATTGCCCGCGCAGATGTCGACGCCGTAATCGTCGCATCGCCCGATTTCACCCATGCACCGCTGTCTATGGCCTGCATCACCGCCGGCAAGCCTGTGCTCTGCGAAAAACCCCTGTCCCAGTCGTCGGATGAATGCCAGACGGTCATGGCCGCAGAAGAGGCCGCAGGGCGCAAATTTGTGATGCTGGGCTTTATGCGCCGGTATGACCGCTCGTATGCGGAAATGCGTCAGGCGCTGACGCAGGGCACGCTTGGCCGCGCGCTGATGATGCACAACTTCCACCGGAACGTGGAAACCCCGGCGGCGGATTTCACCGGCGCCATGGCGATCTCCAACTCGGCCCCGCATGAATTTGATGTGGTCCGTCATGTGCTGGGTACCGAGTTCACCTCGGTCACTGCCCACCAGCCGCGCCGCTCGGATTCCCGGGTCGCTCCGGTGGTCATGGTGCTGGAAACCGCAGACGGCCAGTTGGTGACCATCGAGGTCAACAACAACGCCGCCTACGGCTATGACGTGCGCGCCGAACTGGTTGGCGAGGCCGGGTCCATCGCCATGAACAACGTCGCCTACACCCGCACCGATATGAAACTGGCCTCGGCCACGCGCTATGACGCTGATTGGCGCGGGCGCTATCACGAGGCCTATGTCGACCAGAACCGCGATTTCCTGCGCTTTGTGGAAACCGGACAATTCCCGCAGATCGGCTCGGATTGCTGGGATGGTTACTGCGCGGCCGTCGTCGCCGAAGCCGGCGCCAAAGCCTTGGCCACGGGCCAGAAACAACCCGTCACGATGATGGCAAAACCGGAATTCTACACCGCAGAAAAAGGGGTTGCGGCATGAAACTTGGATTCGTTTCCGACAGCCTGGGCGGCATGAGCCTGGAGGACATGCTGGACAATGCGGTTCGCATGGGTGTCAGCGGCGTCGAGGTGAATACCTGCGGCTGGTCCACAGCCCCGCATTTCGATCTGGCCGCCATGCGCGATGATGCAGGCGCTCGCGCCGCGTTTCAAAATGCCTTTGATGATCGCGGGCTTCAGATCATCTCGCTGAATGCCAATGGCAACCCGCTGCATCCCACCGATCCGACGCAGGGCGAAGGCCTGAAGGACACCATTCGTGTCGCCGGTGCCATGGGCATCAAGACCGTCTGCACCATGTCCGGCCTGCCCGCGGGCAATGCGACCGACACAATGCCCAACTGGGTCGTGTCGTCGTGGCCACCGGAAACGCAAGCGATCCTGAAGTACCAGTGGGAAGAAAAGCTCGTTCCCTTCTGGACCGAAATTGCCGAACTGGCCCGCGAACACGGTGTCGAGCGTATCGCCCTGGAAATGCACGGAAATCAGTGCGTCTACAACGTGCCCTCGGTGCTGAAACTGCGCGAGTTGATCGGCCCTGTCATTGGCGCCAACCTGGACCCGTCACACATGTTCTGGATGGGCGCGGACCCGCTGGTTGCCGCCGAAGCGCTGGGCGAGGCGATTTTCCACGTTCACGCCAAGGACGCGATGCTGAACCCACCGGTGCAAGCGACCACCAGCCTTCTGGAGAACGGCTCTTTGTTGGATATTCCGGCACGCAGCTGGTCCTATGTCACACTGGGATACGGGCACGGCGCGGATTGGTGGCAGAAGTTCTGTTATCGGCTTGCCATGGCTGGCTATGATGGCTGGCTGTCGATCGAACACGAGGATGTTCTGCTGAACTCGTTGGAAGGACTAGAGAAGTCCGTCGCGATTTTGCAGAGCGTAATGCCGGTCGAAGAACCGGATTTTCAGCTACAGGACATCTGACCGATGACTCAACCGTTTCAACTTGCGGCTTGTGCCGAGATGCTATGGCAGGACCAACCGATCGCGTGGCGCGCTGCGCGCCTGCACGAGATGGGGTTTGGCGTCGGGCTGTGGAACTGGCCCGAATGGGATCTGGACGCGCTGGAAAAGACCGGGGCGAATTTCACCATCATGAACGGCTATCTTCAGGGGCGTCTGGCCGATGACGAGGGCGCCGATATGCTGCTGGCCTCGGCGCGTGAAACCGCCCAGATCGGCAAGCGGCTGGGCGTGGATCGGCTGAACCTGCATGGCACCGGGCTGGGGGATCAGGGGCTTCCGATTCAACAACTCGCCCATGTGGCCCCCGGTATGTGGCTGAAGGCGCGCGATACCCTGCACCGTATCTGTGACATGGCCGAGCAAGAAGGCGTGGTGTTCACGCTGGAAAACCTGAACCTGCGCGAGCACCCCGGTTGCCCGTTCAATTCCACGACGGATGTTCTGGAACTGGTCGCGACCGTGGACCGCCCGCAGCTGCGCATCAATCTGGATCTCTATCACACCCAGGTTGGCGAAGGCGACGTGATCCGCCACGCCCAAGCCTGCCTGCCGTGGATCGGCGAGGTGCAGGTCGCGGACAATCCGGGCCGTTGCGAGCCCGGCACCGGCGAGATGAACTGGCCAATGATCGCACGTGCTCTGGCCGATATGGGCTATGCCGGCCCCGTCGGCATGGAAGCCTTTGCAAAAGATAACCCGGAAGACGCTCTCGAAGCCTTCCGATCCGCATTTACGCTCTAACTCGAATAGAAAGAACAAACGCCATGCTGAAAGTTGGACTTCTGGGCGCAGGCCGCATCGCCGGGGTACATGCAACGGCCATCTCCTCCAATCCGGGCAGCGAGCTGGCCGCAGTGTCGGATTTCTTCCCCGAGAACGCCGAGAAACTGGCCGCGGAATACGGCAGCACGGCGCGCACCACCGAAGAGATTATCGCCGATGACAGCATTGATGCGGTGCTGATCGCGACCTCGACCGACACTCATTCCGACCTGATCGAGGCCGCCACCGCCGCTGGCAAGGCCGTGCTGTGCGAAAAACCCGTAGATCTGAGCCTGGAACGCGCCCGCGCTTGCCGCGAGGCCGCTGGTGAAACCGGCAAGCCCGTCATGATCGGTTTCAACCGTCGTTTCGATCCGAACTTCAGCGCGCTGAAGACCTCGTTGGATGCGGGCGAGATCGGCAAACCCGAGCTGCTGGCGATCACCTCGTTCGATCCCGCGCCCCCGCCGGTTGGATACATCAAAGTGTCGGGCGGCCTGTTCCGCGACATGATGATTTACGATTTCGACATGGCCAACTTCATCATGGACGAGGCCCCCGTAACCATCACCGCAACGGGCAGCTCGATCGTCGACCCTGAAATCGGCGCCGCCGGGGACGTGGACACCGCTGTGGTCACCATGACCTATGCCGATGGCCGTATCGCGGTGATCAAGAACTCGCGTCGCGCCGTTTATGGCTATGATCAGCGGGTCGAGCTGCTGGGCTCCGAAGGCCTGCTGCAAGCTCAGAACATGCTGGAAAACACCGTGGTGAAGTCGACCACCGCAGGCGTGTCCAGCGCCAAACCCACCTATTTCTTCCTGGAACGCTATATGCCGTCCTATGCCGCCGAATGGGCGGGCTTTGTCGACGGTCTGAACAGCGGTTCCCTGCCGGTCACTTTGGATGATGGGATCGCCGCGCTGGCGATGGCCGAGGCCGCCACCCAATCCGCAAAGTCCGGCCAACCTGTGAGGCTCTCCGATGTCTGAGAAACTGGATCTGATTACGATTGGTCGTTCGTCGATCGACCTGTATGGCGCGCAGATTGGCGGTCGCCTGGAAGACATGGGCTCGTTCCAGAAATACATCGGTGGCAGCCCAACCAACATCGCCTGCGGCACCGCCCGACTGGGGCTGAAATCGGCCGTTATCACCGGTGTCGGCGACGAACATATGGGCCGCTTTATCATCGAGCAGCTGGCCCGCGAAGGCGTGAACACGGACGGTGTGAAAATCGACCCGGACCGGCTGACGGCACTGGTGCTGCTGGGCATTCGCGACCAGGAACAGTTTCCGCTGATTTTCTACCGCGAGAACTGCGCCGATATGGGGCTGACGGCCGACGACATCGACCCTGATTACATCCGCTCGGCCCGGTCGGTCGTGGCCACGGGCACGCATTTGTCAAACCCGCAGGTCGAAGCCGCCACCCTGAAAGCGCTGACAATCGCCCGCGAGGCCGGGCTGCAAACCGCGCTGGATATCGATTATCGCCCCAATCTTTGGGGCGTGGCAGGTCATGGGGACGGTGAAAGCCGCTTCGTGGAAAGCGCCGAGGTGACGGCCAAATTGCAGTCGACCCTGCACCTGTTCGACCTGATCGTCGGCACCGAGGAAGAATTCCACATCGCCGGTGGCAGCACCAATACGATCGAAGCGCTGCGTGCGGTCCGCAGCGTTTCAGATGCCACGCTCGTTTGTAAGCGTGGCGCAGCCGGGGCCGTGGCCTTCACAGGGTATATTCCCGAGACTCTGGATGAAGGCGAAAGCGGCCCCGGCTTCCCTATCGAAGTGTTCAACGTGCTGGGCGCGGGGGATGGCTTTATGTCCGGCCTGCTCAAGGGCTGGCTTGATGGCGAAGACTGGCCGACAGCGCTGAAATACGCGAATGCCTGCGGGGCCTTTGCCGTCAGCCGTCATGGCTGTACCCCGGCCTATCCCAGCTGGAAGGAATTGCAGTTCTTCTTTGAGCGTGGGCTGACCCGCCCCGATCTGCGCAATGATGCCGAGCTGGAGCAAGTGCACTGGGCCACCAACCGCGCCGGGGACTGGTCGACGGTGCGCACCTTTGCCTTTGATCACCGGTTACAACTGGAAGAAATGGACGGCTACACGCTGGAAAAAGGCGGTGCGTTCAAAGAGCTTTGCCTGACGGCGGCCTTGCAGGTGCAGGATGGTCAGCCGGGCTATGGTATCCTGTGTGACAACCGCATCGGACGCGCAGCGTTGCATGCGGCCTCGGGGTCGGGCCTGTGGATTGGGCGCCCAACCGAGCTGCCGGGGTCGCGCCCGATCGAGCTGGAACCTGAACTGGGCCCCGATTGCGGTCAGTTGAGCGAATGGGCCTGCGAGAACGTGGTCAAGCTGCTGGTCTTCTGTCACCCGGACGACGATGCCCAGACCCGCGCGAACCAAGAAGCCGTGGTCAAACGCCTGTTTACCGCCGCGCGGCGCAACAAGCTGGAATTCCTGCTCGAGATCATCCCCTCGAAGGTCGGTCCCATTGATGACACCACGACGGCAACGCTGATCCGCCAGTTCTACGAGGCCGGCATCTATCCGGATTGGTGGAAACTGGAACCGCTCAAGACCCACGCGGCCTGGGCCAACGCGGTGGACGCCATTGAGCTGCACGACCCGCATGTACGCGGCATCGTGGTTCTGGGTCTGGACGCCCCCGAGGCCGAACTGGCCGCCAGTTTCGAGGTGGCCGCCAGCTTTGGTCTGGTCAAGGGCTTCGCTGTCGGGCGCACGATCTTTGGTGATGCTGCCCGGGCCTGGATGAAGGGCGAAATGGATGATGCGGCGGCGATCGACCAGATGGCCTCGCGGTTCACCCGGCTGTGTGGGCTGTGGGACAGCGCACGCGAAAACGCCCGTTTGAACGGAGAGTGAGAGATGACTCAGACAATCCGACTGACTGCCGCACAGGCGATGGTGAAATACCTTTCGGTGCAACTGACCCCCGAAGGCGACAGGTTCATTGAAGGCATCTGGGGCATCTTCGGCCATGGCAATGTCTGTGGTCTGGGCGAGGCCCTGCACCAGGCCGGGGACAGCTTTCCCACCTGGCGCGGCCAGAACGAACAAACCATGGCGCATACCGCGATTGCCTATGCCAAGGGGATGAAACGCAAGCGGGCGCAGGCTGTGACCTCGTCCATTGGGCCGGGGGCAACCAATATGGTCACCGCCGCCGCGCTGGCCCATGTGAACCGCATTCCGGTGCTGTTCGTTCCCGGGGATGTCTTCGCCGGACGCGCGCCCGATCCGGTGCTGCAACAGATCGAGGATTTCGAAGATGGCACCGTCAGCGCCAATGATTGTTTCCGCGCCGTCAGCCGCTATTTCGACCGGATTTCCCGGCCCGAGCAACTGCTGACCGCCCTGCCCCGCGCCCTGCGCGTGATGACCGATCCGGCGGCCTGTGGCCCCGTGACCTTGTCCTTTTGCCAGGATACGCAGGCCGAGGCCTATGACTACCCGGTCAGTTTCTTCGAACCGCGTGTCTGGCATATCCGTCGCCCCGAACCCGACCGCCGGGAACTGGCCGAGATCGTCGACATGATCCAGGCCTCTGCAAGCCCGGTGATCGTAGCCGGGGGCGGTGTGATTTATTCCGAAGCCGAACAGGCGCTGGCCGACTTTGCCACCAAGCACGGCATCCCCGTGGTGGAAACGCAGGCGGGCAAATCCGCCCTGCCCCAAAGCCATCCGATGAACTTTGGCGCCTCGGGCGTTGATGGGGCGGCATCGGCGAACAAGGTCTCGGAAAACGCGGATCTGGTGATCGGTATTGGCACCCGGTTCCAGGACTTCACCACTGGATCGTGGTCTTTGTTCAAACATCCCGACCGCAAGATCATCTCGATCAACGTGCAAGGCTATGACGCCCAGAAACACGGCTCGGTCGGGTTGGTGGCGGACGCCAAAGTGGCCATCCACGCCATTTCCGCCGCCTTGGGCGATGACACGAAATCGGGCTTTGATCCGCAAGACAGGCTGGATTGGCTGGCCCGCGTGGACGCGCATTGCCGCGACCGCAAAGGGGACGACGGCTATCTGCCGATTGATGCCGAGGTTATCGGCGCGGTGCAACGGACCTCCACCGACGCAACCGTCGCCATGTGCGCCGCGGGCACGATGCCCGGCGCACTAAAATTGCTGTGGCAACCCAGCCAAGGTGGGTACCACATGGAATACGGTTACAGCTGCATGGGCTATGAAGTTGCCGGTGCTATGGGCCTGAAACTGGCCCAGCCTGACCGTGACGTGATCTGCTTTGTCGGGGACGGCAGCTATATGATGGCGAACTCGGAACTGGCGACGGCCGTGATGCGCAAAGTGCCCTTCACCGTCGTGCTGACCGACAACCGGGGGTACGGCTGCATCAACCGTTTGCAGACCGGCACCGGGGGACAGGCGTTCAACAACCTTTACGCAGATTGCAACGTAGAACAGCAGCCCCAGATCGACTTTGTCGCCCATGCCGGATCAATGGGGGCCAAGGCGATGAAGGCCACCAGCATCGCGGATCTTGAGGCCAAGCTGATCGAGGCCAAAGGCTCGGATATTCCTGTGGTGATCGTGATCGACACCGATCCCGCGCACGGCCCGACCGAAGCAGGCGGAGGCACCTGGTGGGACGTGGGTATTCCCGAAGTCAGCGACCAGGACAGCGTGCGTAAGGCGCGCCAAGCCTACGAAAAAAACCTTAAAGCGCAACGCGCGGATTGATTGGACTACACGATGAGCGTTCGTATCGGCATATCTCCGATTGCCTGGCAGAATGACGATCTGCCGGACCTGACGGCCGAATTCACCATGGAACAGGCCCTGAGCGAGTTGCGCAAGATCGGCTATACCGGTATCGAGCGCGGCCGCCGCATGCCTCAGGATACAGATGGGCTGCGCAAGTATCTGGCTGCCGCTGATATCGCGCTGTGCGGTGGCTGGTGCTCGGGCAACCTGATGGTGTCCAGCGTCGGCGAGGAAATCGAGGCCATTCAGCCGCAGGTCCAGCAGTTTGTCGCCCTTGGCGCCCCCTGCCTGGTCTATGCCGAGTGCTCGAACACGGTTCAGGGGGATCTTGCGACACCCGTCAACAACCGCCCCAAGCTGAGCCGCGACGAGCTGAGCACCTATGCCGCCAAACTGACCGAGGTCGCCAAATGGATGGCCGATCAGGGCATGGTCCTGGCCTATCATCATCACATGGGCTCGATGATCGAGGACGCCGACGATATCGATTGGCTGATGGAGGGCTCGGGCGACGAAGTCACGCTGCTGTTTGACACCGGGCATCTGCATTTCGGGGGCGCCGATGTGCTGGCCACGCTGGACAAATGGGGCCATCGGGTGCGCCACGTGCATTTCAAGGATGTGCGCGAAGACGTCACCCGAATGATCCGGTCCGAAAACAAAAGCTTTCTGGACGCCGTGATTGCTGGGGCCTTTACCGTGCCGGGCGATCCGGAAGGTACGATTGATTTTCAGGCGGTTACCGACAAGCTCAGGGCGATGGATTACGCAGGCTGGATCGTGGTCGAAGCCGAACAAGACCCGGCCAAGGCCAACCCGCATGACTATTCCAAGCTTGGCTATGACCACATTGTCCAGATCTGCCGCAATTCAGGTCTGCAGATCGACGCTAAGACCTAACACCAGGGAGAACACGCAATGGCTGACCTTCTGAAAAAACCGTCCGGGACCTCGGGCAAGGTCCATGACGTGACCGTTGAAAACGCCAAAACCCCCCTGTCGCCAGACTGGGGCTATGTTGGTTTCACTCTGTACAAACTGGCCCCAGGCGAAACCGCCGAAGAAGCCACCGGCGATCGCGAGGTCATTCTGGTGCTGGTCGAAGGCAAAGCCCAGGTCACGGCCGCCGATCAGGACTGGGGCGAAATGGGTGATCGGATGGACGTTTTTGAAAAAACGCCGCCCCATGCGCTGTATGTGCCCAACGGGCAGTCCTGGTCGGCCACCGCGACAACCGACTGCACGCTGGCCATCTGCTCTGCCCCAGGCCACAGCGGTCACGAGGCGCGCCGGCTTGGGCCCGACGGCATCACCCTGACCGAACGTGGCAAGGGCGTGAACACCCGCTATATCAACAACATCGCCATGGAAGACGCCGATGTGGCCGACAGCCTGCTGGTGACCGAAGTCTATACGCCCAACGGCCACTGGAGCTCGTATCCCAGCCACCGTCATGACGAGGATGACTTCCCCCGTATCACCTATCTGGAAGAGACCTATTACCACCGTCTGGACAAACCCGGCGCCTGGGGGGTGCAGCGGGTCTATACCGAGGATGGCGCGCTGGATGAAACCATGGCCGTTGCGGATGGGGATGTGGTGCTTGTCCCCAAGGGCCACCACCCCTGCGCCGCGCCCTACGGCTTCGAGATGTATTACCTGAACGTCATGGCTGGCCCGCGCCGCAACTGGCGCTTTGTGCCCGACCCGGCCTCGGAATTCATCCTGGAACGGGACGGCTGACGCCAGACAGCACCGCTATAAAAGACTGAAAACAAGGGGAACCACATCAGTTGTGGTTCCCGCCACCAAAACAAACCAAAGGTATGAACGCAGCTGTCAGACCTTTCTGCGCCCAAAAATGGTAGCGCTATCATTCCCCGGCTTGGTTTTCCTCCGGGGCCCTGAACGGAGAAAACGACAATGACGACGAAAATTGCCATCAACGGGTTTGGTCGGATCGGCCGTGGCGTCCTGCGCGCGCTGATCGAACAGAACACCAGCGACATCGAGATCGTTGCAATCAACGATCTCGCCCCGCCGGAAAACATCGCCCATCTGCTGAAGTATGACAGCGTGCACGGCCGTCTGCGCGAGATGGTCGCCGTCGAAGGGGACACGCTGGTTGTCGGGGCGCGACGTATTCGGCTGACCGCGATCCGCAACCCCGAAGACCTGCCCTGGCAGGACGTGGACATTGCCTATGAATGCACCGGGCTGTTCACGGCACGAGACAAGGCTGCGCTGCACCTGCAAAACGGCTCGAAGCGTGTGCTGATCTCGGCTCCGGGCAAGGATGCAGATCGGACCGTGGTGTATGGCGTCAACCACATGGACCTGACGGCCGATGATCTGATCGTCTCGAATGCCTCTTGCACCACCAACTGCCTGGCCCCTGTCGCGATGGTCCTGGACCGCGCCTTTGGCATTCGCACCGGCTATATGACCACGATCCACGCCTTCACCGGTGATCAGCCCAGCCACGATACCAACCACAAAGACCTGTACCGCGCGCGCGCGGCCTCTGTCTCGATGGTGCCCACCTCGACGGGCGCGGCGCGGGCGATTTCGCTGGTTCTGCCGCAGCTGGAAGGCAAGCTCGAGGGCTCGGCTGTGCGGGTGCCCACACCGAACGTGTCGATGGTAGACCTGTGTTTCATGCCCGAACGTCCGGCCAGCCGGGACGAGATCAACGCCGCCCTGCACAAGGCCGCCGGAGCAGAACTTGCGGGTATACTAGCGTACGAAGAAGACCCGCTGGTCTCGATCGACTTCAACCACGATCCGCATTCGTCCTGCTTTGCCGCAGCGCAAACGGCTGTGACCGCCGAGGGCATGGTGCGCGTGGTCAGCTGGTATGACAACGAATGGGGCTTCTCCAACCGGATGATCGATACCGGACGCCGCATGGGCGACTGCCTGACCAACGGGCTTTCGCTAAAAGCAGCAAGCTAAGGCCCTGCGCTCTTTGGGCGCTGATCCTATTTCACGGTGAAACCCGCAAGAGGCTTTCTTGCGGGTTTTTCTATGGCCGCGTAAGGCCATACTTCCCAGCCCGCACGACATCACGCCGAAGGTGCAGCGCGTAAGGTTTTGATTTTCGGGAGTTTGGCAGGGGCACCAGGGTTCGAACCCGGGACCTACGGTTTTGGAGACCGTCGCTCTACCAGCTGAGCTATACCCCTACGGATGCGGCTGATTAAGACAGACCAGCGCCAAGATCAAGGTCCTTTTCTTGTTTGAACACAATAATCTGCATGCGCGCGCATCCAAGTACGAATTCACTTGGATCAAGCCCCTGGGCACGATCCTAGATGGCATACGCGGGGACGCTCGATTGATCATCGGGCACAAAATTCCGGGCTGCGCCGCCTGTCGCGCAGAGATCCGCTGCGCTTAGTTCATCGTAGAATCGCGGCCGAGAGGGCAATCCCGGCACACGATTGCGAATTCCTGTCAGGGCCTTAGCATCTCGACTTTGACATAGCCGACATCCGCGCCAAGCCATTGAGTCGAGCTGAGCACCATGCCGGATCCGCCAACCTTGTACACATTGGTGAACTTGTTGTGCTCGGACGTGCAATTCTCGGTCAGTTCGGTGGTCGCGGTGTTGATCACCCCTTGCTTAACCCGGCCCGATCCGGTCACGAAGGTCTCGCACGAGAAGGTCTGACGGATGGTTTCACCCGCACCATTCACGTGCTCCATGACACGTGTCCCCTTGCCCGCGCGTCGCGCCCGGATCAAAGACCGGCTATCGCCGCTGATCGAAGCCATCAAATCAATCCCGGTGCCACGGGTCGACGTAATCAGGCCATCCCGCAGAGTGATGGTTTGCTTACCCGCGGTGGAATACACGCGATACCCGCCGTTGGAGGCGATTTGCAGCAACAGAGAGGAAACGCCCCGATCCTGAAACGTAACATGCATCAGCGAGGTCGGCGCCGTTTGCTTCAGCACGGCATTCATATCGATCGGGGTCGGACCGGTATTCTGGGCCTTTGCGCGAGGCGTAAAGACAGATTTCAGCGTGTTTTTAAGGGTATCGTCTGATCCACTATTCGAACAACCAGCGATCATCAACGCGGCCAAACAGGCAAGGACGGGACGTTTTACAAAGGACATGCGGGTCATCTCCAGAACAGCCCCCATTCGCGCGCCAGGTCAGGCTGGTGATAGTCGCGAACCAACGGGTACAGTCGATCGTTAACATTCAGACGAGCACCACCGTCGCGGGTCAGCGATTGGATCGTCACGGTATTGGTCACGCGCGACGGCTTGCCCGACGCCCAGGCAAACGGCAGCGTTACGCGGATGCCCTTGTCAAACGAGCCCTCGCCGAAATCATCAATGCTGGCATCGGTAAAGCTGGCATAGGCACCAACGCGCCAGCCATTGGCAAACTCGCGATCCAACGAGAACGTCGCACCGATGTCCCCCGCCAGATAGCTGCCCACATCCATCTGGCCGTGGAACCCGTTGCCAAAGTCATAATAGGCGGACACATGGCCGTTGAATTCGGGGATGGTCCCGGACGATGTCACGCGGCTGCGCAGGCCGAATTGCTGATCAAAGTCTCGCGGACGGACCCAGTTGACCTCGCCACCAATGGCCAGGCGGCTGTTCACGGGTTTCCACAGAAGCTCGCTCGAGACACCGGCATACATGGTTTCCAGATAGCCCGCAGTGATGCGGCTATAGAGGTTCGCACCGGGGCGTCCGAACGCGCTGAGCGTCAGGTGCTCCAGCGCAGGATCACCTTGGCGGCTATATTGCGCATAGTCGGTGCGCACACGGGCCAGGCCCGAGGGAATGGCACGTGTCACCGAATCCAGGTTGCCCGACAGTTTCTTGGCGATCGAGCCCGAGGCCATAATATTGGGCGCGATCAGATACTTGGCCTGTGCACGAATGCCAAAGTCAGCACGAACCGGGTTGTCCGGGTCAAAGACACTCAGCTGCACATAGGGGCTGATGGACCAGTTCAGACGCTTCTGAATGCCTCCCTCCAGCGGAGGCACCATCCCGCGCGCATCTGCAACGCCCAGCTTGGCCAGCATCAGATCGGCCGGGGCATTTTCCAGGCGCTCAAGATCCGAGCGTTTCAGGGTGATGGCCGACATGGCCATCCCGCGCACCACGGGTACGATCACGAAGGTCTCGATTGACCCTGGCAGAATACGCGACATCGCGCGCGCGGCACGACCGATCGCTTCGGGCTCGTAGCCATAGGTTTTGTTCGCCATACGCAAGGTCGCGGTGCGGGCCGTCAAGGTCATGCCTTCGTAGACCAGCCCCTGCCCCTCCAGCGATTTCCGCATCCGGGTTGGCAGGCTCTGCACCAGCTCCACATTGTTCTGCCAGCCCAGATCAGACTTGGCCGCGCCCGAGCGCACTTTGACAGGCAAAGGCGCCTGTTCGCCCCCGCTCGGAGCCCCGGCGACTTTCGGGTTGGCATGGAACGTCAACTGCGCACCGACCTCGGATCCATACACATGGTACAGCGACAATTGCGTGCCATTGCGGAACCGGTAATCCAATCCGAAGTTCCAGGGCGATTTATGCGTGAAAACTGGCCCGATCCCAGTGGTGTCGGTTTCCTGAACATAAGCGTCCGAGGAATATTCAGCCGTTAGTGTCAGGCGATCAGAGGCCTTGTAGGCCACGCCCCCAAAGGCGGCAAAGTCACCGCGGAACCAACGGTCATAGGTCGGGATACCCCCTTGCCCCAACACTTCGCGCGGTCGGGTTCCCGTCGACCCAAGGGGATCATAGCTGCCCAAGCGTCCCCAGCCCATGCCGCCGGTCACTTGCAAGCGTTTGCCGACGTGCTTGCTGGCGACCACATATTCGCCGCCATACAGGCCGGTTCCGATGAAATCCTGCAAGCCAACCGAAACAGCAGGGCGCCGATCGGTTTCATCCCAAACCTGATAACGCAAATCGAAGCTGCGGTCGTAATAGCTGCTGTCGGACCACCCCGGGACGTAAAGATGCCGGATTGCTGAATACCGGAACGATCCCGTCAGGCGCGGAAGCACCTGAAAGGTCAACGTGCTGCGTGTGTTGCCGCCGAAATACGAAAAGGTTGACGACAAAGTCGCGTCAGGGGCCATGTCCGCCGTTGGCATGTCGATCAGACCTGGCGTCCCGTAAAGGTTAAAGGACGTAACATCCTGCGCCAGTGCGGAGCCCGTTGTCAGAAGCACCGCCAACAGCCCAACCTTAAGAGGGCGCGAGCCTGAAACGCGATGGGGGCGGCTCGATTTACCCGAGCTCTCTGGATCATCCCGTAGAAACATTTTAATACTGCCTGCCATAAATAACTCGTCTCTACGGGTAAGCGATACTTTGCCAACTGTCTATTCTTTGCTGTGGATATCTGAGAAATCAGTCGCAAACGCGTATGTTTTGCCACACCTCTTGGCCCCTATTGAACACCGCCGTTGCACTGGAACTTCAGGCTCGCCATACCGATACAGGCACCGCGCATCCCCCGACAACTGCGAAAGGATCGCACAATGAGCTGGCTGGAATTCGCAATCGCTCTGTTGATCTTTATGGCCTCGCATCGCATTCCGGCCAAGCTTGGGGTCAAGGAGATCCTCGAGCACAGACTGGGGCGGCGCGGCTACACCCTGGTGTTCAGCCTGATGTCGATACTGCTGTTACTGTGGGTCATCTGGGCCGCGGGCCGCGCGCCGGTTGTGGTGGTCTGGTCCCAGACCGAGGCTGCCCGTTGGGCCGTGAACCTGGTTTTGCCCCTGGCGATCTTGCTGGGCAGTTTCGGGGTAGGCGCCCCCAACCCCTTTGCTTTCGAAGGTCGCGCACAGGGCTTTACCCCGGAACGTCCGGGGATTGTCGGGCTCACGCGTCAGCCCTTGCTATGGGCGCTGCTGTTGTGGTCGCTTGCGCATCTTTGGGCGAACGGGGATCTGGCCCACATTATCCTGTTTGGCGTTTTCGCCGGATTCTCGGCCCTGGGAATGGTCATCGTCGAGCGCCGGCGCCGCCGATTGATGGGATCCGAGGCCTGGCAAGCCCAGGCGCGTCATACCGGGCTGATCCCCTTTTTCGCCCTTGTGAACGGCACCTGGCGCCCGAAAGGTCTGCCAAACCCGATCCGTCTGGCGATTTCGGTGGTGGTTTGGGGCGTTCTTATCGTGCTCCACCCGTCAGTCATCGGGGTCAACCCGCTGCCATAAACGGGGAGGATCGGTGGTTTTTGCCCCCTTCCGCAAGACCTTTGCATTCTCGCGCGGCGCAACGAGCCCCATGGAACACTGCCAAACACAGAAAAAGGCGCAACTGGGCTAGTTGCGCCTTTTCTAATCTTTTGTGCGGTGACCTTAGGAGTTGCCAGCAGCCGCGATACCGATGATGATGATCGCACCAGCAACAGCAGCGATACCCGAGGAACCCAGCAGCAGGCTGCCTTGGGTCGAAACGAAGGGATCGTCGTTGGTTGCGGTTTCAGCAACGGCCGGAGCGGCCGAAGCCAGTGCCAGAGCGGCAGCGGCAGCAATAGTGAATTTTTTCATAATGTCTCTCCAACATCCAGAATGAAGTGACTCGGGAAATCCCGGTCTCACTCCTTTTCTCACATCAGTTTGAAAAATAAAATACCCTTGCTGCACAGCGGCACGAAAACCGACGATTTTTTGCCGAATTGCCCATGGATTGCTCCAAATTCGCAACAGTGCGCCCCAAATCACCCGCATAGGGCGAGCAAATCAGGTGTTGAACAAGAAATGCATGACATCACCGTCCTGCACCACATAGCCCTTGCCCTCGGCCCGCAGTTTGCCGGTTTCGCGCGCTTTGGCCTCGCCTGCGCAAGCAATATAGTCGTCATAGGCGATGGTTTCCGCCCGGATGAAGCCTTTTTCGAAATCGCCGTGAATCACCCCGGCGGCTTGCGGGGCCATCGTCCCCACACGAATTGTCCAGGCGCGGGCCTCTTTAGGGCCGACGGTGAAATAGGTTTCCAGGTGCAGCAGCTCATAGCCCGCGCGGATCAGGCGATCCAGACCGGCCTCTTCCAGGCCCATTTCCTCGAGGAACATGGCCGCTTCGTCATCGTCCAGCTGGCTGATCTCTTCTTCGATCTGGGCCGAGATAATGACATGCGAGTTGCCCTGCTCGGCCGCCATCGCCGCAACCTTGGCGGAATAGTCGTTGCCCTCGGCGGCCTCAGCCTCACCCACGTTGCAGACATACAGAACCGGTTTGGTGGTCAGCAGTTGCAGCTGATTCCACATCTTGCGGTCTTCGGCGTCCACCTCGACCAGACGGGCGGGTTTGCCGTTTTCCAGCATCTCCTGCGCAGCGGCCAACAGGCGATCCTGCTCTTTGGCCTCTTTATCGTTGCCCTTCAGCTTGCGCACCAGGTTTGCGCGGCGTTTTTCGATGCTTTCCAGATCGGCCAGCATCAGTTCGGTTTCAATGGTTTCGGCATCCGCCACCGGGTCTACGCGGCCATCCACGTGGGTCACATCGCCATCCTCGAAACAACGCAGCACATGCGCAATCGCATCGGTTTCGCGGATGTTGGCCAGGAACTGGTTGCCCAGGCCCTCGCCCTTGGAGGCGCCTTTGACCAGACCTGCAATATCCACAAAGGTCATCCGGGTGGGGATGATCTGTTTGGATCCTGCAATCTCGGCCAGGGCATCCAGACGGGCATCGGGCACCGCGACATCGCCGACATTGGGCTCGATCGTGCAGAACGGAAAGTTCGCGGCCTGCGCGGCTGCGGTTTTTGTCAGCGCATTGAACAAGGTCGATTTGCCCACGTTCGGCAGCCCGACAATACCCATCTTGAAACCCATCTGCGGCCCCCGATTGATCTGATAATTTTTCCAGTTGGCCGCTCTTAGAACGCGCGCGCCTGCATGGCAAGGCCACGCACCCTGCCCGGCACATGGGAATTTGCGCTTTTCAAGCGTTCCAGCCATTGAGTTCCGGCCCCTTTTGCGGCACATCGGGGCGACGGACAGAATAGGGATCCCGGTATGACACGCATCGACGCCAAGTTCGCCGAGTTGAACGCAGCAGGTAAGAAAGCCTTCGTCGCTTATATCATGGCAGGTGATCCCAACTATGAGACCTCGCTTGAGGTGCTCAAAGGCCTGCCCGCAGCGGGTGTCGATGTGATCGAGCTGGGCCTGCCCTTTACCGATCCCATGGCCGATGGCCCCACCATTCAGCTGGCCGGTCAACGTGCACTTGAGGCAGGTCAGACCCTGCAAAAGACCCTGGACATGGCGGCTGAGTTCCGCAAGGGCGATGACACGACCCCGATCGTGATGATGGGCTATTACAACCCGATCTTTAACCGGGGCGTCGACAAATTCCTGGTGGACGCCAAAGAGGCCGGCATCGACGGGTTGATCGTGGTGGATCTGCCTCCCGAAGAAGACGAAGAGCTGTGCATCCCCGCGCAAAAGGCCGGTCTGAACTTTATCCGTCTGGCTACGCCGACCACAGATGATGACCGCCTGCCAACTGTTCTGCAAAACACCAGCGGGTTTGTGTATTACGTGTCGATCACCGGCATCACCGGTGCCGCCGCAGCCCAGGCCGCTGACGTGGCCCCCGAAGTGGCCCGCATTAAGGCCAAGACCGACCTGCCCGTCATCGTGGGCTTCGGAATTCGCTCGCCCGAAACGTCTGAATCGATTGCCAGCGTCGCCGATGGATGCGTTGTCGGCTCGGCGATTGTAGGGGAACTTGCCTCGGGCAAGCCGGTTGCCGAGGTTCTGGATTTCGTCAAATCCCTGGCGGACGGCGCCCACCGCGCCTGATCTTTTCTTTTGTTGAGCGGAGCGCCTGACGGCGCGCTGGATGTCTCGTCACGGGCTTTGCCCGTGTCTCGGGCGTGACGCGTTGTGTTTTTCGTTGCGTCCAGATGTTCATATTGGTAAGGAAACCTCACCAATATGAACAATAAGGCCCATGTTATGCCTGTGATCACCTGTATCGACGACCTGAAGCGCCTGTATGAACGCCGTGTGCCACGGATGTTTTTTGATTATGCCGAAAGCGGCAGTTGGACCGAGCAGACGTTTCGCGAGAACACCAGTGACTTTGATCAGCTTCGCCTGCGTCAGCGCGTGGCGGTGGATATGTCCGGGCGCTCGACCGCGACGCAGATGATCGGGCAGGATGTCTCGCTCCCGGTGGCTTTGGCGCCTGTCGGGCTAACCGGAATGCAGCACGCCGATGGTGAGATCAAAGCGGCGCGCGCGGCCGAGGCCTTTGGCGTGCCTTTCACCCTGTCGACGATGTCGATCAACTCGATCGAGGACGTGGCCGAGGCCACGACCAAGCCCTTCTGGTTTCAGCTCTATACGATGAAGGATCAGGATTACCTGCGCCGCCTGATCGGGCGGGCGAAGGATGCCAAATGCTCGGCGCTGGTGATCACCTTGGACCTGCAAATCCTGGGGCAGCGGCACAAGGATCTGAAGAACGGCCTGTCCGCCCCGCCGAAACTGACCCCCGCAACCATCGCCAACCTGATGACCAAATGGCGCTGGGGCATCGGGATGCTGGGCGCGAAACGGCGGCATTTCGGCAACGTGGTGGGCCATGTCGAGGGGGTCTCGGATGCGGCCAATCTGGGGACCTGGACGGCCGAGCAATTCGATCCGACGCTGGATTGGGGCAAGGTCGCGGCGATCAAGGAAATGTGGGGCGGCCCGGTGATCCTGAAGGGAATTTTGGACGCTGAGGACGCGAAAATGGCGCTGCAGGTCGGCGCTGATGCCATCGTGGTGTCCAACCACGGCGGGCGGCAACTGGATGGGGCGATCAGCTCGATCAAGGCGCTGCCCTCGATCCTGGATGCAGTGGGCGATCAGATCGAGGTTCACCTGGACAGCGGCATTCGCTCGGGTCAGGACATCCTCAAGGCCGTAGCAATGGGCGCCAAGGGCACCTATATCGGGCGTTCGTTCATCTATGGGCTGGGTGCGATGGGTCAGGCCGGCGTGACCAAAGCGCTGGAGGTGCTGCACAAGGAATTCGACACCTCGATGGCGCTGTGCGGGCGCCGGAACGTGGCCGAGCTGGACCGCTCGATCCTGATGATTCCAGAAGATTTCGAAGGGCGCTGGCAATAACGAATGGCCCTTGCAAAATAGGGCCTTTCCAAACGTCACAGACTCGTCTATATGCGCGGCTTCATGCGGGGATACAGCCTTGGAGGATCCCCGAAACCAAACTTAGGAGAATTACCATGGCTGGATCTATCCCTGATCTTCACGCCGAGGCCCGGACGGGGACAGGCAAGGGCGCCGCTCGTCAGGCACGTCGCGAGGGCAAAGTGCCCGGAATTGTTTTCGGTGGTGACGCCGAGCCGCTGCCGATCAGCGTTCCGTTCAACGAACTGTTCAAGCGCCTGAAAGCCGGTCGTTTCAAGTCGACCCTGTTCAACATGAAAGTTGAAGGCCAGGAAGACGTTCGCGTGATCTGCCGCGACGTGCAGCGCGACGTTGTCAAAGACCTGCCGACCCACGTGGACTTCATGCGCCTGCGTCGTACCTCGCGCATCAACCTGTTCATCCACGTTGAGTTCGCGAACCAGGAAACCTGCCCCGGCATCAAAAAAGGCGGCGTGCTGACCATCGTGCGCCCCGAAGTTGAGCTGGAAGTGCTGGCCGGTGAGATCCCTGATCACATCACCGTTGACCTGGCGAACGCCGAAGTTGGCGACGTGCTGCACATCAGCGACGTGACCCTGCCCGAAGGCGCCAAGCCGACCATCGACCGTGACTTCGTCATCGCGAACATCTCGGCCCCGTCGGGCCTGCGTTCGGAAGAGAACGAAGCCGAAGGTGGCGAAGCAGAAGAAGCAGCCGCAGAAGAATAATCTGCGCACCCCAGTTTTGGGGGACAGTATCAGGCGCGGCCCCATGGGTCGCGCCTTTTGCATTTGATGGACAATCGCGGGACGCGCCCCTAACCTGCGCGCAACCGCAACAGGGGAACGGACATGCAGCTTTGGGTCGGCCTGGGCAATCCCGGCACGAAATACGCGGGCAACCGGCACAATATCGGCTTCATGGTGCTGGATCGCATCGCCGAGGACCACGGTTTTGCGCCCTGGCGCTCGAAGTTTCAGGGTCAGCTGACCGAGGGCAAGCTGGGCCGTGAAAAGGTGCTGCTGCTAAAGCCCGAGACCTTCATGAACCTGTCCGGGCAATCCGTGGGCGAAGCGATGCGGTTCTTCAAACTGACCCCTGCTGACGTCACTGTCTTTCATGACGAGTTGGACCTTGCCCCCGGCAAATGCCGCGTCAAGCAGGGTGGCGGCCATGCAGGCCACAACGGGCTGCGTTCGATCCACCAGCATATCGGGGCCGACTATGCCCGTGTGCGGCTGGGCATTGGCCATCCGGGCCACAAGGACCGTGTCTCGGGATATGTTCTGGCGGATTTCGCCAAGGCCGATCAGGATTGGCTGGACGACTTGCAGCGCGGTATCAGCGACGGCGCGGACAAACTGGCCCAAGGAGACAGCTCGCGTTTCCTGAATGCCGTGGCGCAGCGCACCGCCCCACCGCGGTCCTCCAAATCCAAGCCCAAATCTGATCCCAAACCCGCAGCGCAAACCCCGCCCGAGGACACGCGCAGCCCCATGCAAAAGCTGTTGGACAAGTTCAGCTAGGGCTTGCGGGGCCGGGCCTGCCTATGCTCCACTGTCCGCGAACAGGTGATTTATCGTATCGGAGCAGAACATGGAGAAATTCCCATCTATCAACGTGTTGGGACGCCCTCTTAAAGCTTGCTCTGAAGATCCGTTAACGGGGTATTTCCGGGATGGGCACTGCAATACCTGCGCCCAGGACACCGGCAGCCACACGGTTTGTGCGGTGATGACCGATGAATTTCTGGCCTACAGCAAATATGTGGGCAACGATCTTAGCACCCCGCGCCCGGAATACGGCTTTGAGGGCCTGAAATCGGGCGATCAATGGTGCCTGTGCGCCGCCCGTTTTCTGCAAGCACATGACGAGGGCTGCGCCCCACGGGTCAATCTGGCCGCCACGCATGTGGCCGCGCTGGACATCGTGCGGCTGGAAATCCTGCAGGAACACGCTTTGGACACCGGGGACTGAGTTATCCCCAAAACATCGTGTATAAGTAACGATTTTCGCGAAATCTGTGGATAACTTGGATCGCAGATCGAGAATTTGCCAGCCACCATCGCAAAAAGACCCCCGCCACTGGCGAGGGTCTTTGTGATTCTGCCGTGGGCCTTAGCCGCCGGTTTGGATATCCACGCCCAGATGCTTGGCGACGGTGAAAATGTCCTTGTCGCCCCGGCCACACATGTTCATCACGATGATGTGGTCCTTGGGCAGCGTGGGCGCGATCTTGATGACATGCGCCAGCGCGTGACAGGGTTCCAGCGCGGGGATGATGCCCTCGGTCGAGCAAGACAGCTGGAACGCCTCCAGCGCCTCTTTGTCGGTGATCGCCACGTATTCAGCGCGGCCAATATCGTGCAGCCAGCTGTGCTCGGGACCAATGCCGGGATAGTCCAGACCCGCCGAGATCGAGTGACCTTCCAGGATCTGACCGTCCTCGTCTTGCAGCAGATAGGTGCGGTTGCCATGCAGAACGCCCGGGCGGCCACCGGTCAAGGACGCACAATGCTCCATCTTCTGGGTAACGCCTTTGCCGCCGGCCTCGACGCCGATGATCTGAACCGCGTCATCGTCCAGGAACTCGTAAAACAGACCCATCGCATTCGAGCCACCGCCAATCGCCGCGATCAATGTATCGGGCAGACGTCCCTCGCCTTCTTGGGCGGCCAGCTGAGCGCGGACTTCTTTGCCGATGATCGACTGGAAATCGCGCACCATCGCCGGATAAGGATGCGGACCCGCCACGGTGCCAATGCAATAGAACGTGTCGCGCACATTGGTCACCCAATCGCGCAGCGCGTCATTCATCGCGTCCTTCAGGGTACCACGACCGCTGGTGACGGGCACGACCTCGGCGCCCAGAAGACGCATCCGGAACACGTTGGGGGCCTGACGTTCGACATCATGCGCGCCCATGTAGACCACACATTTCAGGCCGAACTTGGCGCAAACGGTGGCGGTGGCCACGCCGTGCTGACCCGCGCCGGTTTCTGCGATAATGCGGTTCTTGCCCATGCGCTTGGCCAGCAGGATTTGCCCCAGCACATTGTTGATCTTATGCGCGCCAGTGTGGTTCAGCTCATCGCGCTTCAGGTAAATCTTGGCCCCGCCCAGATGTTCGGTCAGGCCCGAGGCGAAATACAGCGGCGAGGGACGGCCCACATAGTGTTCCCACAGATCATCCATTTCAGCCCAGAAGGTCGGGTCGGTCTTGGCCTTCTCGTATTCCTCTTCCAAGGACAAGATCAGCGGCATCAGGGTTTCGGATACGAAACGCCCGCCAAACTGGCCAAAGCGGCCCTTTTCGTCGGGGCCATTCATGAAGCTGTTGAAAAGATCGTCGGCCATGCGGCTCCCTCTCGATCGCGTGTAATTTGACATGACGTGCATAAGGGGCGCGCCCGGGCAATTCAATGCAATAAGCCCGATTTTGCGCCCCAAGGCCCGGGAAATCCTGGAGCTGCCTAGGCGACTTGCCACCCGGATTGTTCGCCGTGATCGCGCCAACGGGCATAGGCCTCGTCTGCGTCGGGGGCATCGTCACAAGGGAAGTGATGGAAATAGAACACCTCGGCCAGGCGATCGGCGCGCCCCATCAGATGCGCATGGGCCCCGCTTTGGGCATAGTGTTTCATCGCGGCGGGGCTGTCCCACAGGGTCAGCGAGAAATCCAATCCGTCGCGTTGGAAGGCGGTTGCGAACCGACAAGCCGGATCCTTGCGCGCCTGGCGCAGGGCCATCGAGGCAAAAAGATAGAACTCCGGTGCGAACCGCAGGCTACGGATGCGCAATCCGCCAATGGCAGCAAGGGGCATGGGGACACTCCTGTAGTTGTCTGATCAGGATACGGAGCCCAGGCCCAATCGGATCAGTTCAGACCAGCGCCGCCTGCACAAAGGCCCGGATCATGGCGGTGTCCTTGACCCCCGGCGCGCTTTCCACGCCCGAGGACACATCGACCTGTCGCGCGCCCGTCATCTGCACGGCCAAGCCCACGTTGTCAGGTGTCAGCCCTCCGGCCAGCATCCACGGACGCGGCCAGTATTTGCGATTGACCAGCCGCCAATCAAACGCCAGCCCGTTGCCCCCCGGCAGATCCGCGCCCTTGGGGGCCTTGGCATCCACCAACAATTGATCCGCAACGCCGCCGTACAGGCTGATCTGCTCCAGATCGGATTGCTCGGCGATGCCGATGGCCTTCATCACGGGCAGGCCATAGCGCGCACGGATTTCGGCCACACGATCGGGGCTTTCCTTGCCATGCAACTGCAACATGTCCAGAGGCACCGTGTTCATAATCTGGTCCAGGGTCGCGTCATCCGCGTTCACGGTCAGGGCAACCTTGGCCAGACCCAGCGGCGCCTCGATTGCCAGATCCCGCGCCAGATCAACCGAGACATGACGCGGAGATTTTTCAAAGAAGACAAAGCCCACATAGGCCGCGCCCGCCTCGGCAGCCGCACGCACATGTTCGGGCTGTTTCAGCCCGCAAATCTTAACCTTGATGTCTTGGGGCATGGGATCAGGACTTGCTGTCCAGCAGCGCCAGAACTTCGTCCTGCTGGCCGCTTTCCACCGCTTTGCGCTGCTCGCGCTTCAGCTTGCGTTCCAGATCATGCACTTCGCGTTCTTTGCGCACGGCCGTGGCCCGATGCTTGTGCTCGCGCAGCCATTCCCAAACGAACCCGATCAGCAGGCCAGCGACAATTCCGGCAAAGATCACCGCAAACAGCGGCAGCTTGATCGAAAAGTTCACGTTCAGGAATTCTGCCAGAGGCTCGGGCAGCAGGGTCAGCGTCACGAATCCGCGGTTGGCCACGGCGACAGTGATCAGGACCACGCCCAAAGTGGCGAGGAAAGCATAGCGAATATAGCGCATGAGCACCCTATTATTTCGAGTTCAGACGGTCGCGCAGCAGTTTACCGGTTTTGAAGAAAGGCACGTGCTTTTCCTCGACGTCCACCGACTCGCCAGTGCGCGGGTTCCGACCCACCCTAGCATCCCGTTTCTTGACCGAAAACGCGCCGAAGCCGCGCAGTTCCACGCGATCACCCCGCGCCATCGCGCCAGTAATTTCGTCAAAGATCGTGTTCACGATCTTTTCCGCGTCGCGCATGGTCAGCTGATTTTCGGAACTCCGGTCCTGGTTTTCCTCGAAAATCTTTTGAATGAGTTCCGATCGGATCATCGGCGACCTCCCCCAGGTTTTTTTGGCTAATGCCCCCATCAATACAGGCGACTATAGAAAGAAAGTCCACACAGGTGAACAACAAGCTTGGGCAAATGGCGAGATTCAGCCGCCTAACCATCTAACTTCTCAACATAAATTGGGTCACGCGCGTGCAGAACGGGCAGAATTTGGCGTTCATCGGCCCTTGGCGTTGCGACGCCCAGAATGATTTGCCCGAAATATGGGGTTCCAAACGGGCCTGTTTTGCGACTATGGCTTGGTCACTTTGCGCCAACATCCCCACAGGAGCCCTGGGTGAACTACGACGCCATCCTGACCGCTATCGCCGATGAAATGTCCTCCGCCCCGGATCGCGGGCAGGTTGCCAGCTATATTCCGGAACTGGCGCGGATTGACCCGAACCAGTTCGGCATTGCCATGGCTCTGCCCGACGGTCAGGTCCACACGGCCGGGGATGCGTCGGTGCTGTTCTCGATACAATCCGTGTCCAAGGTGTTCACCCTGGCGCTGGCCTTGGGGCGTCTTGGCGATCAGCTTTGGCAGCGTGTCGGGCGCGAACCCTCGGGCCTGCCATTCAACTCGATCCTTCAGCTGGAACACGAGGCTGGCATCCCGCGCAATCCCTTCGTAAATGCCGGAGCCCTGGCCGTCACTGACGCCATTCTGGCGGGCCATCAGCCGCGCGAGGTTCTGGGCGAGCTGCTGCGCTTTGTGCGTCAGGCCAGTGGCGAGGAAGACATCCACATCAATCAGGCCGTCGCCCATTCGGAAAAGCAGCACGGAGACCGCAACATGGCGCTGGCACATTTCATGGCCGCGCACAGCAATTTCGTGAACCCGCCCGAACTGACCTGCGGCACCTATTTCCACCAATGCGCCATCGAAATGAGCTGTGCTCAACTGGCCAAGGCCGGGCGTTTCCTGATCGGCGGGCATGACGCCCCTGCCCTGATCTCGCGCAGCTCGGTCCGTCGGATCAACGCGTTGATGCTGACCTGTGGGCACTATGACGGGTCCGGCGATTTCGCCTATCGTGTCGGTTTACCGGGCAAAAGCGGTGTGGGCGGGGGCATTCTGGTGATCGCGCCCGGGCGCGCCTCGATCGCGGTCTGGTCGCCCGGGCTGAATACCAATGGCAATTCGCAGCTGGGCACCCTTGCGGTCGAGCGGTTGGCCCAGATGACAGGCTGGTCGATCTTCGGCTAAGCGCTCAGCCCAAAGAAAAACCCCGCAGCCAGATGGCCGCGGGGTTTAATTTCGCATTCAGAGTAAAGACTTACTCGTCGTCGCCTTTCAGAGCGGCGCCCAGGATGTCGCCCAGCGATGCACCCGAGTCCGAGGAACCGTACTGTGCAACGGCTTCTTTTTCTTCGGCGATTTCGCGCGCTTTGATCGACAGACCCAGACGACGCGACTTCATGTCGACATTGGTGACGCGGACGTCGACCTTGTCGCCAACCGAGAAACGCTCGGGGCGCTGTTCGGCACGGTCACGCGACAGGTCGGAACGACGGATGAACGACTTCATGCCTTCGTATTCGACTTCGATGCCGCCGTCTTCGATCGCGGTGACTTCGACAGTCACGATCGAGCCGCGCTTCACGCCGCCAGTTGCTTCGGCAAACTTGTCGCCGCCCAGGGCTTTGATCGACAGCGAGATACGCTCTTTGTCGACGTCAACCTCGGAGACAACGGCCGAAACCATGTCGCCCTTGCGGTAGTTCTGGATGGCATCCTCGCCGCGCTCGTCCCAGGACAGGTCGGACAGGTGAACCATGCCGTCGATTTCGCCGGGCAGGCCGATGAACAGACCGAATTCTGTGATGTTCTTGACTTCGCCCTCGACCTGAGTGCCCTCGGGGTGGGTTTCTGCAAACACTTCCCAGGGGTTGCGCATGGTCTGTTTCAGGCCCAGCGAAACGCGACGCTTGGCGGCGTCGATTTCCAGAACCATGACGTCGACTTCCTGGCTGGTCGAAACGATTTTGCCGGGGTGGACGTTTTTCTTGGTCCAGGACATTTCCGAAACGTGGACCAGACCTTCGACACCGGGCTCCAGCTCGACGAATGCACCGTAGTCGGTGATGTTGGTCACGCGGCCTTTGTGCACCGATTCCAGCGGGAACTTGGCGGCAACCAGATCCCACGGATCTTCTTGCAGCTGTTTCATGCCCAGGCTGATGCGGTGGGTGTCTTTGTTGATCTTGATGACCTGCACTTTGACAGTTTCACCGATCGACAGGATCTCGGAGGGGTGGTTCACACGGCGCCAGGCCATGTCGGTGACGTGCAGCAGGCCGTCAACGCCGCCCAGGTCAACAAAGGCACCGTATTCGGTGATGTTCTTGACCACACCGTCGACTGCCTGACCTTCGGACAGGTTGCCGATGACTTCGGCGCGCTGTTCGGCACGCGATTCTTCCAGGATGGCGCGGCGCGAGACAACGATGTTGCCACGGCGGCGGTCCATTTTCAGGATTTGGAAGGGCTGCTTCAGACCCATCAGCGGGCCAGCGTCGCGCACGGGGCGCACGTCAACTTGCGAGCCGGGCAGGAAGGCAACAGCGCCGCCCAGATCCACGGTGAAGCCGCCTTTGACGCGGTTGAAGATGGCGCCGTCGACGCGCTCTTCGTTGGCGTAGGCTTTTTCCAGGCGGTCCCATGCTTCTTCACGGCGGGCCATCTCACGCGAGATGACGGCTTCGCCGCGGGCGTTTTCTGCGGCGCGCAGGAAGACTTCGACTTCGTCGCCAACAGCAATTTCAGGGGCTTCGCCGGGGTTTGCGAATTCTTTCAGATCAACGCGGCCTTCCATTTTATAGCCGACGTCGATGATGGCTTGGCCTGCTTCGATAGCGATGACCTTACCTTTGACAACCGAACCCTCGTTCGGAGTGTCCATTTCGAAGCTTTCATTCAGGAGGGCTTCGAATTCCTCCATGGTTGCGTTAGCCATGTGGCTTTCATTCCTTTTCAAAACGTTTTTGCGGGCCGAGCGGTTGTCTCCGCCGGTCTTGGTTTGGTCAGGGCGAGACGCAAAACAAAGAGGGCCGGTTGGTTCCGACCCTGCTCGATCTCTTTACTTTGCGGCGATTATCGCCTTGTCGACGGGGGGCGTATAGCGCCTGAAGCCCTGTCTGACAAGGGAAAAGGCGCGGTTCAGGCGGTGCTGCGGGCGTTGCATTCGCGGTCTTTGGCCAGCATTCCGGCCTCGATTGCATTCAGACGCGCAATTGCGTGATCCGCCCCACCCTTTCGACTGGCCTTGCGCCAGATTCGCAGCGCTGATTGGGGGCTCCAGGGCAGAACGGCGGTGCTGAGCCACGCACGCAGCGGGGCGGGCAGGTCATCATAGGCGCGCATTGGGTCGGGACGACGGCGGCGCTTCAGACTGGAACGGGTGTTGCGCATGACGATTTTGGTACTGTGATGTTATGTCATCACAATATCGAGGGACCGGCCGGAAATGCAAGCAGGCCCCGCCAAAGACGGGGCCTGACAGCAAATAGGTGAGGCTTTTCTCAGCAGTAGCGCTCGGGGCCGACGTTCTGACCGGCACTGTAGCGGTCGCCATAGGCCCAGCCGACGGGCAAAATCTCGTTGATCTTGGCCAGCTGTTCAGCCGTCAGATCCAGATTTGCGCCGGTGACCAGCTCGGCAAAATGCCCGGTCGAACGGGTGCCCGGAATCGCAATGATATGTTCGCCCTGCGCCAACACCCATGCAATCGCCAGCGCGGCAGTGGGCACGCCCAGTTCAGCCGCATAGGCCCGCAGCGGATCGGTAGCGGCCAGGTTCAGGGCATAGTTCGGCTCCAGGAAACGCGGGTTCACCTTCAGAAAATCAAGCTCGGGGACGCGGTCCGCCGGGATCGGGTTGTCCGTCAGGATCGCACGTCCGACGGGCGAAAACGCCACCAGAGTCGCGCCCAGTTCAGCGCAGGCCTGCACCATGCCCATTTCGGGCAGGCGCGTGGACAGCGAATATTCGTTCTGCACGGCGTCGATCTGCGCCTCGGTGGACGCGCGGCGCAGGGTATAAGGGGCGATCTCGGACAGGCCGATGGCTTTGATCTTGCCCTTTTCCTTCAGGATATTCATGTGGCCGGCGACCTCTTCGATCGGCATGTCGGCCTGGCGGCGATGGACATAGAACAGATCCACGTGGTCAACGCCCAGCTTTTCCAGGCTCTTGTCCAGCTCGCTTTCCAAGTGTTCCAACGAGTTCTTGAAGCAGCGGTTGCCGTCCTCGTCCTTGGTGATCGCGGCCTTGGTGGCGATGTGGAATTGCTCGCGCGTGCCGGGGTTGTCGCGCAGGAACTGGCCAATGGCGCGTTCAGACCGGCCCATGCCATAGACATTCGCCGTATCGATATGGGTCACGCCTGCGTCCAGCGCGGCGGACAGAATGGCGAAGGAATTTTCCTCGGTCGTGGGGCCATAGAATTCGGCAAAGGACATGGCCCCAATCCCAAGGGCCGAGATTTCAGGGCCGTTCTTGCCCAGTTTACGAAGTTTCATGCGGTTTTCCGTTTACTTTCTATGGCAGAAATGGCCGCGCGAACGGCCTGATCAATATCCAGAGAGGACGTGTCGATGGTGACGGCATCACTGGCGGGTTTCAAGGGAGCCTCGGCCCGGTTCATGTCACGCTCGTCGCGCGCAATCACATCGTCCAGAACTTCGGCAAACGAGGTCTCGTGTCCTTTGGCGATCAGCTCTTTATAGCGACGTTCGGCGCGCACCTCGGCGCTGGCGGTCACGAAAAGCTTGGCCTCGGCATCCGGGCAGATCACCGTGCCAATATCGCGCCCGTCCAGAACGGCCCCACCAGACCGGCGGGCAAAGGCACGTTGAAAATCGACCAGCGCCGCTCGCACATCGGCGATCACGGCCACTTTGCTGGCGGCTTGGGCGACATCGGGGGTGCGCAGGCTGTCATCCTCCAGATCCTCGGGGGTCAGGTCCCGGGCGGCCTGAACTGGCTCGATCCCGGCCAGGGTTTTGGCCCCAACGGCGCGGTACAACAGCCCAGTATCCAGATGGGCAAAGCCAAAATGCTGTGCCACAGCCTTCGAGATCGTGCCCTTGCCCGCAGCGGCGGGTCCGTCGATTGCAATGGTAAAGGGCATCTGCTCTATCCTTTCGCTGGACCACCCCTTGCGGTGATGCGGCAGGGGGTCGGTCAGGTCGTAGTAATCGCCTTTGTAGTCGCAGAAAATGTGGTTTTCCAGACGTGTTCCCGTTGGCCCGTCGATCGTTCCCAGGCTGATCCAGATTTGCCCGTCGTGCTCGTCCCAGAACAGATACGACCCACAATGCGGGCAGAAACCGCGTCTGGCATGGGCCGAGCTGGTAAACCACTGGACCGGGCCGTCGAGCATGAGGGCATCCGCCGCAACCGGAGCGGCGATTGAATAGCTGCCGGTGATTTTGCGACATTGGGTGCAGTGACAGGCAGTGGCCGGTCCCAGATCAGCCTGCACGCGATACGAAACCGCCCCGCACAGACAGCTGCCCGCGATCACAGGCCTCTCCACCGAGCGATGCCCGCGCGGCCCATCAGGATCAATGTGATGGCGAGCAGGGCGAATTTGGCCTGCGTGGCCGCGCTGGCCCATGTGACCAGATCATCGGGCACGGCACCGCCATGAAACCCCAGCACCCGCGAAACAAGCGCGTTTTCCACGAGGTCGGCCAACGCATAAGCCGGTCCGAACCAGATCAGCACCCGCGGCCGCAGCCTCAACGCGCTGGCTGAGATATAAAGCCACGCCCCGAACAGAACCGGGAACACCGTGTCCAGCAAGCGCAAGACACCACGATACAAATTGACCTGCACCGGATGCAGTGCGTCCAGATAGGTCTGAGCCTCGGACGCAGAATAGCCCATGATCCGCAAATCAAACGGCTGCTGCCCATCACCCGTATCCAGATGCATCTGGCCCAAAGACACCAGCGCCGCATAGGCCGCGACGGTCACCAGGGTCAGCGCCCACCATGCTATGCGGGCGCGGGTCATCAGCTCCGCTCGATCTTGGCACCCAGATCGGCCATCAGCCCTTCGAAAATCGGGAAGGACGTGGCAATCGGGCCGCCATCATCCACGCTGACGGGCGCCTGGCTGGCCATGCCCATCACCAGGAAGGACATCGCGATCCGGTGATCCAGATGGCTGACGCAGGTGGCCCCGCCCGGCACGTTGCCATGGCCGCACCCCTTGACGATCCACCAATCGGGGCCGTCCTCAACCTCGACCCCGTTCAGGCGCAGACCGCTGGCCATGGCCTCGATCCGGTCGGATTCCTTGACACGCAGTTCCTTAACGCCGCGCATCACCGTGTCGCCCTGCGCATAGGCGGCAACCACGGACAGGACGGGGTATTCGTCGATCATGCTGGCGGCGCGTTCGGGCGGCACCTCGATGCCCTTCAGATCGGGCGAGAATTTGGCGCGCAGGTCGGCGACGGGCTCGCCCCCCTCTTCGCGCATGTTTTCAAAGGTCAGGTCCGCGCCCATGTCTTGCAGGGTATAGAACAGGCCCGCGCGGGTCGGGTTCAGGCCGATATTAGGCACCAGAACGTCCGATCCGGGCGTGATGATCGCCGCACAGACCGGAAACGCGGCCGAGCTGGGATCGCGCGGCACCACGATGGTTTGGGGTTTCAGCTCGGGGCGGCCGGTCAGGGTGATGACGCGGCCCTCGTCGGTGACTTCGGTGGTGATCTGGGCGCCGAAACCGGCCAACATGCGTTCGGTGTGATCGCGGGTGGCCTCTTTTTCGATCACCACGGTTTCACCGGGCGCGTTCAGGCCGGCCAGCAGCACGGCCGATTTCACCTGGGCCGAGGGCACGGGCACCACATAGTGCACAGGGACCGGGTTTTCCGCGCCCACAATGGTCATCGGCAGACGCCCACCCGAGCGGCCGACGGATTGCGCACCAAACAAGGCAATCGGATCGGTCACCCGCGCCATCGGGCGCTTGTTCAGACTGGCGTCACCGGTGAAGGTGGCCGTGATGGGCGAGGTCGCCATGCAGCCCATGATCAACCGCACACCGGTGCCCGAGTTGCCGCAATCAATGACGTTGTCGGGTTCGGCAAAGCCGCCCACGCCGACGCCGTGGATATGCCAGGTGCCGTCCTCGTCCCGGGTGACCTCGGCGCCGAATGCGCGCATGGCCTTGGCGGTGTCCAGCACGTCTTCGCCTTCCAGCAGGCCGGTGACCTTGGTTTCACCCACGGCCATTGCGCCCAGGATCAACGAACGGTGCGAGATGGATTTGTCGCCCGGAACATGGGCCTGCCCGGTCAGCGGACCGCAAGCGCCAGAGGTCATGGGAATCGGGGTGCCGTGGCCGGACATGGGTGTCTCCTCAATATCTTGCGAGCCTCATACCCCACCCTGCCCTGCCGGTCCATAAGCCTGGGATGCAAATATGGTCGCCGTGGCGCGTGATGAGGGGGTGGGATTTGGGTATTTTTGCCAAGAAAAAGCTGCAAGGGCGTGGCGCTGCGGCGAGCGTTGGTTAGGAGCGCGGCGGTTCGGGGATCTCGCCCAGCCAGATGCGCGGGTTTTCTTCAGCGATCTGGCGGAAGATTTCCTCGCCCAAGGCATTGCGCAGGCGGAAGCAGACGGCCTTTTCCGACAGGGCCTCTTGGCGGGTCATGTAGAAATCGGATCCGAAAAGAGTGCGGCGGCGCAGGCGGTCGCTGGCCTCGTCCTCGCCGGTCAGGAACAGGCGCAGGAAGGGGATGTAGTCCTCGAAATGGAACAGCGTGTAGGAGATGTCGGTCCATAGGCCGGGATAGTCCCCCGACCCGATCATCTTGCGGATTTGCACCTGCCAGTTTTCAGCGCGGTCATAGTCTGGCCCGGCCTGAACGTAGGATTTCCAGTCGTATTGCCCGCCAAAATGCGCCAGACAAATCCGCAGGTCGGGGAATTTTTGCATCACCGGCAGATAGGCGCGCGGGTCGGTATAGCGGTTGGCCATATAGTCGGTGGTGGTGCGCCCCTGCACGCCGCCGCGCGAACAATGGGTCATCAGTGGCAGGTTTTCGGCCTGCATTTTAGGATAGACCCGATCCATCAGTACCGGATCATCCGGCGCGAACCCCAGGCGCGGATAGATTTTGACGCCCTTGAAATGCAGATCATCCAGGGCGCGGGTCACTTCGCTGGCTTGTGGATCGGCGCGCGGATCAATGGTGGCAAAGGGGATGACGGCGGCGCCGACCTCGGGGTCATGGGACAGGCGTGCCAGTTCGTCATGCTGATCGCGCAAGGACACGGGCGGTTGGCCATGGCCAATGGCGCTGAGATCCATGGGCAGCACGACATAGCGGGTGTTGGACGGATAGTGCCGTTGCAGGTTTTTCAGAACCGATTTCTGGTCGGGCGCGGCGGCCTCTTTTTGAAAATCATAGAGACGGCGCACCTTCTCGGCCAAGGGGTGCTGGCCCAGCAGCGCCAGAAGCCAGGCCAGAAACCGCACCAGTTGCGGCAATGTCTTCAGCGGGCGCAGCCAGGCATAGGGATAGCTGACCGGCACATGCTGCGTGGTGAAGGTATGGATGTGGCAATTGGTAATGCGAATATCTGGCACGGGAATCTCTCCGGGATGAATACCCGGAAAGATAGCACAGCCAGATCAGCGACGCACGAAGGTCAGATAGTGCGGCGTGCGGTCTTCACGCAGGGCCTTTTGCTCATACCGGGTGCTGATCCAATCGCCCCACGGCGCGCGCCAGTCCAGCGGGCGTTCGGCCAGCCATTCAAAGCCCGCCTTTGGCACCTCTTCCAGGGTTTGGCGCACGTAATCGGGGATATCCGTGGCCACGCGGAAAATCGCACCGGGTTTCAATACGCGATGCAGCGGTTCCAGATGTTCGGGCGTGACGAAACGGCGGCGGTGGTGGCGCTTTTTGGGCCATGGATCGGGGTAAAGCAGAAAGGCGCGGCTGATTGACTGGTCTGGCAGGACGTCGAACATGTCGCGTGCGTCCCCTGGGTGAATGCGGATATTGTCACAGCCCGCATCCCGGATTTTGCCCAGCAGCATCGCGACACCGTTGATGTAGGGCTCGCAGCCGATAAAGCCCACTTCGGGGTTCTGCTGCGCCTGGTGCACCATGTGTTCGCCCCCGCCAAAGCCAACCTCAAGCCAGACATCGCGATCGCCGAACTCTGCCTGCAGGTCCAGCTTGGTGCGGTCGGGGTTGTCTTCCCAACTGACGGCGCCGGGGGACAGTTTGGCGAGGTCTTCGTCCAGATAGCGCTGTTGGCTGTCGCGCAGGCCTTTGCCTTTGAAACGGCCATAGAAGTTGCGCCATGGGGCGCCAGAGGGGTGTTTGTCCTGTGTCATCGCCGGGCCGTGTACCTTGGCTGGCCCGGCGGATCAATGCCTGTGTGGACAGTAATTTCGGGCGCCTTACAGCGACACTCCATCCCCGGTACCCGGAGGCGTCGCCGGATCCGAAGGCGTCGCCGGATCTGAGGGCGTTCCCGGAATCGAGGGCGCCGTCACCCCCGTGGAACCTCCCGGCGAGCTTGCCTCACCGGGGCCGTCGGCCGCGGGCAAGGAAAAGATGTCCTGACTGGAGAAGGCAGAATCAACCAGACGATCCATCGATTGCATCAGGTCAGTAACGGGTGGGTTTGTCATATCGATATCGCGTTCGACGCGGCGCAGTATGCCGCGTAGCGTTTCAGCCCCCAGATCATTCGGGCTGCGGCGCCATTCATCCCAGCGTGGTCCGGCCAGATAGACAGCCGCGAACATCAGCTTGGCCTTGCGCTCGGGGGTGCCGCTGACGCGCAGGGCGTCATAGAACATGCGATGGACCTCGGGCCAACTGCGGCTGTGATAATTCACGCCGTGCTCGTTTCCGACCCCGCAATAGGCATCATGCAGGGCCGCTGCGGGGGCAAATCGGGGCGAAGTGGGATTGCCGACGATCGGAACAAAAACCGCAGGGATCGAGGCCCCGTCGGTCAGCGTTCCCTTGGGGGCGGCCCATTTCGTCGAGGCTCCGTCAACAAAATCCAACTGGGCGCGCATGGGGTAGAACGTCGCTTTGCGTTGTGGCAAACGCGTGGGCCGGTTGCGTTGCAATTTGACCGGTCCGTTCAGAAAAGTGCAGCGCTGGGTTTGCGCGACGCCACAGGTGTAATCCCGGCTCAGCGCAGTCGACGATGTGGAGACCGTCGCCGGGTCGCATGCGCCCAGCAGGACAGTCAAACTTGTCAAAACGAATATACGGATCATGTCGATACCTGAAAAAAACAAAAAAGTGGCCAATTCTGCCTGCGTCCTTCATCTCGTTTCAAGTATGGAATCCCGTCATCGCAGAGCATTTCCGCGGCTGCCGATCACATTCATGGCCGCCTTATAGCGCCTAAAAATTTAGCATATTCGCACAGATCATGTGCGGATATGAAGGGTTCTCGACCTCAGACCCGTGCCGCACACTGCCGCCACATGGCCAAAAAGAGCCATTTTGACAACTGGAGGGACGATCCTTGAACCAACTCATCTCACTTGCGGCGCCCGCAGGGCGCATTCTGCTGGCCTTTATCTTTATCATGGCTGGCGCTCAGAAAATTACCGGCTATGCCGGAACCCAAGGCTATATGGAGGCCATGGGCGTGCCCGGTGCCTTGTTGCCACTTGTCATCCTGACCGAACTCGGCGGCGGCATTCTGCTGGTGCTGGGCTATCGCGCCCGTCTGGTCGCGTTCCTGCTGGCCGGATTCAGCTTGCTGTCTGGTCTGCTGTTCCACCTGATCCCGTCGATGGGACTGGAAGGGATGGAGGCTCAGTCTCAGATGATCAACTTCATGAAGAACGTGTCAATCGCGGGCGGCATGCTGATGGTCACCGCGCTGGGGGCTGGCGCTTATTCTCTGGATGAGAAAAAGAAGCCGGCCGATACCTAAAGACGGTCACGAACATGACGAAGGCCCTGCCTTGGCAGGGCCTTCGCTTTGTACAAAATCGCGATCTGCGTGGGCACATCAAAGCGCTTGCTTCAGCGCCTCGCCCAGATCGGTATTTTCCCAGCTGAACCCGCCATCCGCATCCGGCTGGCGCCCGAAATGGCCATAGGCCGCGGTACGTTGATAGATGGGTTTGTTCAGGCTCAGATGGGTGCGGATGCCGCGCGGGGTCAAATCCATGACCTTGGGGATCGCGGCCTCGATCAATGCCTCGGGAACGGTGCCGGTGCCGTGCAGATCCGCATAGATCGACAGCGGGTGCGACACGCCAATGGCATAGCTCAGCTGAATGGTGCAGCGATCCGCCAGACCGGCCGCCACCACGTTTTTCGCCAGATAGCGCGCAGCATAGGCGGCCGAGCGGTCCACCTTGGTCGGGTCTTTACCCGAGAACGCACCGCCCCCATGCGGGGCCGCACCGCCATAGGTATCCACGATGATTTTGCGCCCGGTCAGGCCTGCGTCCCCATCGGGGCCGCCGATCACGAATTTGCCGGTCGGGTTCACGTGCCAAACGGTTTCGGCGTCGATCCAGCCCTCGGGCAGAACTTCGCGGATATAGGGTTCGACAATGGCGCGGATGTCATCGCTGCTTTGGCTTTCATCCGCGTGCTGAGTCGACAACACGATCGAGCTGACCCCCACAGGTTTGCCATCCACATAGCGCACCGACAGCTGAGATTTCGCATCCGGGCGCAGGGTCGGTTCTGCGCCGGATTTGCGTGCCTCGGCCAGACGGCGCAGGATCGCATGAGAATACTGGATGGGGGCCGGCATCAGGTCGGGCGTTTCATTGGTGGCGTATCCGAACATGATGCCCTGATCGCCCGCGCCCTCGTCCTTGTTTTCGGCCGCATCAACGCCCTGCGCAATATGCGCGGATTGTTCGTGCAGCAGGTTGGTGATCTCAACCGTTTCCCAGTGGAACTTGTCCTGTTCATAGCCGATGTCACGAATGCAATCGCGGGCGATCTGGTCAATCTTGCCCATGTATTCGGTCAGCTTGGACTGGTCCGACAGGCCGACCTCGCCGCCGATCACAACGCGATTGGTGGTCGCGAAGGTCTCGCAGGCGACGCGCGCCTCGGGTTCCTGGGCCAAGAAGGCATCCAGCACCGCGTCGGAAATCCGGTCACAGACCTTATCGGGGTGGCCTTCCGAAACGGATTCGGAAGTAAAAGTGTAGTTCTGTCGGGACATGAAAAGTGCTCCAATGGTGTCTGCCCGCCACGTCAGGAAGCCGTTGTGACAGGGAATATCTCTTGGTTACGCGCAGGTTGTGCCGGGGTCAACGGGCTTTTGTGCGCGGGGGTCTGCCGACACCTAATGCTGACGCAACAAGAAGCAACCAGGCCAGTGCCAAAACCGCCCAATCCCCCGTCTGGCGATACAGCGTCGGAGTGCCGGGCTTGGGCAAAACCGCATCCACATAGCCCGCCTGCCCCAGCGGGATTTGTGCTGTGACGCGCCCCAATGGATCAATCATCGCCGAGACCCCCGTATTGGCCGCCCGAGCCAGGGGCAGGCCCTGCTCGATCGCGCGCAAACGCGCCTGCGCCAGGTGCTGATACGGCCCGGAAAAGGTGCCAAACCACGCGTCATTGGTGATTTGCAACAGCAGCGCAGGCCGGTCAGGCGCGGCGTTGATATCGTTGGGGAACACGGCCTCGTAACAGATCAGCGGCAGCGCGGATCCGATATGCGTCCCAAGGTCCAGCAAACGCGGCCCCGGACCGGCCGCAAACCCGTTGCCATCGCGCGCAGCAAAGCCTTTTAGCCCGAAATCCGACAGAACATCCCCAAAGGGCAAGTATTCGCCGAAGGGCACAAGGTGATGCTTGTCATAGACCTGCTGAACTGCGCCTTTGGGGGTCAGCAATACAGCGGCGTTGAACATCCTGGGCCCGTCAAAGCGTTGAATGCCCAGCAGAACAGGCGCCCCTGCGGCCCCGGCAATCCGCTGGAACACCGGCCCGGCGTCTTCCAGCGCCAGCGGCAAAGCCGTCTCGGGCCAGACGATCAGATCGGGGCGTTTTGCGGCCTCGGCGGCGGTAAAGCCCACCTGTCGCTGAAAAAAGATCGGGGTATAGGCGGGATCCCATTTTTGATGCTGTGGCGCATTGGGTTGGATCAGACGCAAAACCGGGCCTTCGGTGGTGATGGACGTCACCTCGAGCCGCGCCGAGCCCCAGACCCACGCGCCTGCCAGCACTCCAACGCCCAACAACACCTGTCCCCATTGGCGGTGCCACAACGCCGCGACGGTCAGTCCGCCCAACATCACCAACAGGCCCAGCCCATGCGCACCGCCCCAAATGGCCACCTGGGCCAAGGGCGAGTCCACCAGTACATGGCCCGGCAGCGCCCAGGGAAAGCCGGTAAAGACATAGGATCGGATGATCTCGGCCAGGGTCAACGCGCCAACCAGCGCCAAGGCGCTGCGTCCGACAATCTGGGCCACGGCAAAGCCCAAGGCCCAGAACAGCGCCAACCCGCCCGCCATCAGCACCAGCGCAAACGGTGCCATCCAGCCGTGTCTGAGCGGATCCACCAAGAATGGCTGCACGATCCAGATCAGGGACAGCGCAAAATACCCGGTTCCAATGGCCCACCCCTGCCAGGCGGCGCTCTGCCAGCGGTCGGATTTCGACAACACGACCACAGCCGCACCAAAGGCCAGCATCGTTAGGGGCCACAGATCAAAGGGCGCCTGCCCCAGCCCCGCGACCGCCCCCAACGCCATCAGCGGCAAAAGTCGCAGGATCAGCGGCAGTCGCATCGCGGGTCAGCCCTTGGCCAGCCCGGGCACGCGCACGCGCAAGCGCTTGATCCGGCGGGGATCGGCATCAATCACGGTGAATTCGGGGCCAGCAGGGTGCTTGACGATCTCGCCGCGCACCGGCACCCGGCCCGACAGCATGAAGACCAACCCGCCCAAGGTGTCGATTTCCTCTTCGTCGACCTCGTCCACGTCGGTCAGGGATAGGCCGATCTCGTCTTCGAACTCGTCCAGCGGGCACTTGGCCTGGGCCAGATATTGACCCTCTTGCTCGCGCATCCACAGGTCGGCCTCTTCGGTGTCGTGCTCGTCTTCGATCTCGCCGATGATCTGTTCGATCAGATCCTCGATGGTCACCAGCCCATCCACGCCGCCATATTCGTCGATCACCAAGGCCATGTGGCGCCGCTCGGTCTGCATCTTTTGGAGCAGCACCCCAATCGGCATCGAGGGCGGCACATAGAGCAAAGGCCGCAGCATATCGCGCAGCGCGATCTGCCCGTTGCCATCGCCGTTGAACCCGTGCCTGAGCGCAAAATCCTTGAGGTGCAGCATCCCGATGGGCGTGTCCAGCGTTCCGGTAAAGACCGGCAGACGGCTAAGCCCGGTTTCGCGGAACAGTGTCACCAGATCGTCCTTGGTGATGCTGTCGGGAACCGAGACAATATCGGCCTTAGGAATCGCCACATCCTCGACGCGCATACGGCGCAACGAGGTGATGTCCAAGGGGACCTGGCCATGGTTGGAATGCGTCGCGCTGGGGGTTTCCTCTGGCGGGGTTTCCCCCATATCCGAGGGGCTAAGCGCCCCGATTACGCGTCTAAAAAAGCCAGTTTTGGGCTGGCTTGTATGTCGGTCGTCGGGCTGCGCGCTGTGCGCTGCCATAGAGGACCCGTCGGTGCTGTCGCCCATTTTACCTTTCCAATGATGCGGCGCGATAAACTAGCAAAGGCCGCTTACTGTTGTGAATATGGGTCAGGTATACCCATTTTGCCAAGTATTTCGGTCTCGATCCCTTCCATCAACGTGGCATCCTTGTCACGGATATGATCATAGCCCAGCAAATGCAGGGTGGCGTGGATGATCAGATGGGTCAGGTGATGGTCCAGGGATTTGCCCGCCTCAATTGCCTCGCGCTGGCAAGTTTCAAAGGCGATGGCAATGTCGCCCAGTTCCTCGGGCAGGCCCGGGATTGCGGGGTTTGGCAGGTCGGGGCGCGCGCCATCGGTCGTAGCGCCGCGCTCGTCCGAGGGCCAGGAGAGCACGTTTGTGGGCACTGGCTTGTCGCGGAAATCAGCGTTGAGCGTGGCGATATGGGCATCATCACAGGCCAGGATGGCGATTTCAAAGTCGTCCGGGTCCAGCGAAAGATGCGACAAGGCCGCCCGTGCCGCGGTTTCGGCCAGCGCGGGCAGGTTCGCCGCGGTCCAGCGGTCGTCTTCGATGATCGTGTCGGTCAGCATGTTTCACCGCAGCGTGGGGGCCAGCCCCCACACCCCCGGAGTATTGTCCGAGCAAAGAAGGGATCAGGCTTCGTCGGCCTCATACGCTTCGATGATGGCGGCGACAAGGGGGTGGCGGACCACGTCCTTGGCGGTGAAATAGTTGAAGCTGATGGATTGGATGTTGTTCAGCAGCCGTTCTGCATCATGCAGGCCCGAGGAGACGCCGCGCGGCAGGTCGACCTGGCTGCGATCGCCGGTGATCACCATGCGCGAGCCTTCGCCCAGGCGCGTGAGGAACATTTTCATCTGCATTGAGGTGGCGTTCTGCGCCTCGTCCAGGACGACGAAGGCGTTGGCCAGTGTACGCCCGCGCATGAAGGCCAGGGGCGCGATTTCAATGCGTTTTTCCTCGATCAGCTTGGCGACCTGTTTGCCCGGCAGGAAGTCGTTCAACGCGTCATAGAGCGGCTGCATGTAGGGATCGACCTTGTCCTTCATGTCGCCGGGCAGATAGCCGAGTTTTTCGCCAGCCTCGACCGCGGGGCGGGACAGGATGATGCGATCGACATCGCCATTGAGGAACATCGACACGCCCACGGCCACGGCCAGATAGGTTTTGCCGGTGCCTGCAGGGCCGATGCCGAAGGCCAGCTCGTGCGCGAACAGGCTTTGGACATAGGCTTTTTGCGCGTCGGTGCGCGGTTCGACCAGCTTCTTGCGGGTTTTGATTTCGACCTTGCCGCCCCGGAACATTTCCAGCTGATCGCCGTCGCGCGCGCCGGTGTCGGTTTCGGAGCCGCCCATGCGAATCTCGCGGTCGATATCGCCATGTTCGACCTCGCGCCCGGCCTCGAGCCGCTCATAGAGCGCTTGCAGCACTTCGGCGGCTTCGGCGACGGCGGTTTCTTCGCCATGGATGATCAGTTGATTGCCGCGCCGGATGATCTGGACAGACAGCTTTTGCTCCACCTGCGCCAGGTTGCGATCATATTCTCCGCACAGATCGATCAACAGTCGATTGTCGGGAAATTCCAGCTGCGTCTCGATCAGGGCGGCAGGATCGGTGGGCGGTGTTAATACGCTGGTAGCCAATCAGGTCTCCTTGGGCAAATCCGTACAGATATGGTGGCAAGTTGCAGACCGTTCCGCAAGCCGTAGTGTGCGATTGTCACGTAAACGCGACAAAAAAGGCCGCCGGAATGTTCCGACGGCCCTTTGGATAAGCATTTGATGTGCAGCGCGGATCACAGCGGATCGGCGATGAACGTGCCCTTCTTGAAGGGCCCGGTGGCCACACCCGGAGGCGCCGCGCCGGAACAGACGGGCTTGCCATATTTGTCAAGCCGGGCAGACAGATAGCCCTCGACCCCGTCATCGATGATCCAGTGGTCACAGCCATTGGGATCCACCCAGATACCGGCCTTCAGCTGGCTGAGGTGTTTGGCGTCGGTGCCACGGTCGCGGGTTTTGTCCCGGCCTACCGGCGCATGTCCGCCATAGGTGGTGCCACAGGCGGACACCGAGGCAACCAGCAACAATGCGGTGGCGATCTTGATCGGTTTCATCTTTGGATACTCCCTCGCTCGATCACTTCACGCAGATAATTTCAACGCGGCGATTCTGCTGCATGTTCGCGGCCGAGGTGTTGGGCACCTTGGGCATCCGCTCGCCATAGCCGCGCACGTCAACAATCTTGGCGCCAACCCCGGCTGCGACACGCGCCACCGAGTTTGCGCGGTTGTAGCTGAGCCGCATGTTATATTCATCCGAAGCACGGCTGTCGGTGTGGCCTGCGATGATGTAGGCGCGCGCCGAAGACGACCGGAAGAAGTTCTGAAGAGCCGCGCGTCCGCCCGCATTGATGCGGTAGCTGTCGGTTGCAAACAGCTGATCCGAGTTCATCACGCCACACACGTTGACCGGGTGGCAGACAGGAATACCCTGACGGTTGGTATGGGGGGTCATGTACCCCTCGGCCCCGTCATCCATCACCCAGTGTTCACACCCATCGGGATCGATCCAGATCGTCGGAACATATCGTTCGCCGACCACTGTACGCTGTTGCTGAGCCTGCGCCGCACCGGAACTGGCGATGGCCAACCCCGCAGCAAATGCGCCCGCAACAGCCGCCCGAAGCGTGTTAGAAAGAAAATTCGCCACAGCCCCTGTCCTTTACCTAAATTCCCCCAGAGAGGCGCGATACTCGTTGACCCAAAAAGAAGGCAAATACCGGCCCCGACATATACTTGTGACCGTAGTGTAGCAGAGAAGTGGAACTTGTGAAGGGATTTCAACCCCATAATGGGGTCAAAATGGGAAACAATACTAAATATGCCGGTCCGATGTTCATGAAACGGAAATCGGCCGGGCCGTTTTGACGCAGGATCGGCGCCGAGCGGGATCAGCCTTTGACGATTTCCCCGGCCAGGGAATTGGGGCCGCTTTCGATGATCCGCACCTTGGCGATCTCGCCGCGCTGAGTCTGGGCGTTGGCCACGTGCACCGCGTGCAGGTATTCGGATTTGCCGACCATCTGTCCGTCGAGCCGACCGGGCTTTTCAAACAGAACCTGCACCTCGCGGCCGACCATGCTGTCCTGCACCGCGCGCTGCTGGTCGGTGATCAGAGCTTGCAGGCGCTTCAGGCGATCGCTGGCCTCGTCCTCGTCCACCTGCGCACGCTCCGCCGCGGGCGTGCCCGGACGGGTTGAATATTTAAAGCTGAACGCCTGGCCATAGTTCACCTGCCGGATCAGCTCCATCGTGTCCTGAAAGTCTTCCTCGGTCTCTTCGGGGAAACCAACGATGAAATCGCCCGACATCAGAATATCAGGGCGCGCCTCACGGATGCGCTCGATCAGACGCAGATAGCTTTCGGCGGTGTGGCTGCGGTTCATCCGTTTCAGGATCTTGTTGCTGCCCGATTGCACCGGCAAATGCAGGTAAGGCATCAGTTTTTCGCATTCACCATGGGCCGCGATCAGGTCATCTGTCATGTCATTGGGGTGGCTGGTGGTAAAGCGGATGCGCTCTAGCCCATCAATGTCATTCAGCGCCCAGATCAGCTTGGCCAGGGACCAGTCCCCATCCGGCCCTGCCCCGTGATACGCATTCACGTTCTGACCCAGCATGGTGATTTCACGCACGCCGCGCTCGACCAGATCTTGGGCCTCGGTCAGGATACGATCCACGGGGCGGCTGACCTCGGCACCGCGCGTATAGGGCACCACGCAGAAGGCACAGAATTTGTCACAGCCCTCTTGAACGGTCAGAAACGCGGTCGGGCCACGCTGCGCCTTGGGGCGGCCTTTCAGCTTCTCAAACTTGTCTTCCTCGGGGAAATCCGTGTCCAACGCCTTTTCCCCGGCATCGACCTTGGCCTCCATCGCGGGCAGACGGTGATAGGACTGCGGCCCCACCACCAGATCGACCAGCGGCTGGCGCGCCATGATCTCTTCGCCCTCGGCCTGCGCCACACAACCCGCCACACCGATTTTCAGATCAGGTTTCGCAGCTTTCAGCGGCTTGAACCGCCCCAGTTCCGAATACACTTTCTCGGCCGCTTTTTCGCGGATGTGACAAGTGTTCAGCAGGATCATGTCCGCATCTTCGGGCGTCTTGGTTTCGACATAGCCCTGCCCGCCCATGACCTCGGCCATGCGTTCACTGTCATAGACATTCATCTGACAGCCATAGGTCTTGATATAGAGTTTCTTGACGTCGCTCATCGGCCGGGTTCCTGTGCACGCTTTTTCAAGAGGAGGCCTATACCACACTCAGCACGCCTTGCAATGCGGGGGGATTTCGGGGAACTTCATCCCCAAAGCAAAAGAACGGAAAAAGATGCAGTATTCAGGGCTTGAGGATTTCCTGCAAAACGGGCGCGACGCCTTGGCCAATGGCCCGATCGCACTGATTTTCTGCGAGGACGAGATCGAGATCGACTCGACCCTGCGCCATCATCTTGACCTGGGCTTTGGCTCGGTGATCGCCCTGATGCCCAACGCCTTTGCCCTGGCCCAGGACGTGTCCAGCCGCGTCACCCGCGTCACATTCGAAAGCCTGGGCACCCAAGCCACCACCCAAGCCATCAACCGCATCCTCCCCCTCACCACCGGACACTGGCTGTTCTACTGCTACAATGCCGAATACCTGCTGTTTCCCTTTTGCGAGCACCGCAGCATCGGGGAAATGCTGACCTTCCATGGCGAAGAACGCCGCGACAGCATGCTGACCTATGTGATCGATCTCTATGCCGGGGATCTCGCGGCCCATCCAAACGCGGTCAATCTGGATCAGGCCTATATCGACAAAACGGGGTATTACGCCCTTGCCCGCAACGACAGCCAATCAGGCCGCCCCCTGGAACGCCAGCTCGACTTCTATGGCGGGCTGCGCTGGCGGTTCGAGGAACACATCCCCCAGGCCCGCCGCAATATCGACCGCATCTCGCTGTTTCGCGCCCGCCCTGGCCTCGAGCTTCAGGAAAACCACCAGTTCAACCTTCCGGAATACAATACCTATTCCTGCCCCTGGCATCACAACCTGACGGCCGCACTCTGCTCATTTCGCACCGCCAAGGCTCTCAAACGCAATCCCGGCTCCAGCTTCGAGATCGAAACCTTCCGCTGGCACAACTCAGTCCCGTTTGAATGGCACTCCCGTCAGCTACTGGATCTGGGCCTGATGGAGCCGGGTCAGTGGTTCTAACCCTGCCCCACGTCCTCCAACACTTATAAACCACAGGCTTTTTCTTGGCCCAAATTCCCTGGGGGAGGCGCACAGCGCCGGGGGCAACGCCCCCACCCCCTCGGCCGCAAGGCCGAGATATCCTGCGCGCGCGCCAGCGCGCCCCGCTTTACAGATGCTCTGGCTGGGGCATCCCCAGCACGTGGAACCCGCCATCCACATGGATGACCTCGCCCGTGGTACAAGCGCCCGCATCCGAGGCCAGATAGACAGCGGTGCCCCCCACGGCCTCCAGCGTCGCATTGGCGCGCATCGGGGCGTTCTGGTCGGTATGTTTGTAGGTCTTGCGCGCTCCGCCAATCGCGGCGCCTGCCAGGGTTTTCATCGGGCCGGGGCTGATGGCGTTCACGCGGATTCCATCTGGGCCCAAGTCATTCGCCAGATAGCGCGTCGCCGATTCCAGTGCCGCCTTGGCCACCCCCATCACGTTGTAATTCGGCGTCACCCGGTTCGAGCCGCCATAGGTCAGCGTCAGGATCGTGCCGCCGTTCGGCTTCATCATCGGATAGGCCCGCCGCGACACCTCGATCAGCGAATAGCACGAGATATCCAGAGAATTCTTGAAGTTCTCGCGCGAGGTATTGATGAAACGGCCGGTCAGCTCGTTCTTGTCGGAATAGGCGATGGCATGCACCAGAAAATCCAGGCTGTCCCAGCGCGATTGCAGCCCCTCGAAAGCCGCATCCAGCAAGTCATCGTCGGTCACATCCACGTCCACCATGAAATCGGACCCGACCGAGGCCGCCAGCGGTTCTAGCCGTTTGCCAAAAGCCTCGCCCTGGTAGGTAAAGGCCAGCTCGGCGCCTGCCTCGGCCATGGCTTTCGCGATGCCCCAGGCGATCGAGCGTTCATTGGCCACGCCCATGATCAGGCCGCGTTTTCCGGTAAGTGCTGACATGTCTATTCCTCTTGCCCTTTCCGCTGACTAGGCCGTTTTAACGCCGAGCGTCAAGGCCGCGTTGCGATTCCAGAAAGCTGCCCAGCCTTTGCAGGTCTTGTATCAGGCGTTCGCGCTCTTCCGGGGCCCAGGTGGCCAGAAATTGGCCAAGTTCGGGAAACAAGGACTGTCTGACCTGCGCCAGATGGGCCAATCCGGCGGGGGTGATGCTGGCGGCGCGGGCGCGTCGATCATTGGCCGAGCTCTGAAAGGCCACCCACCCGGCGCCCTCGAATTTGGTCAGCATCTTGGTGACGGCGGGTTGGTTGACCTCGACCGCCTGCGCGATCTGGGTGACGCGCAGCGCCTCGGCTCCGCCTTTGCCGACACGCGCCATATGCGACAACACTGACAGCTGCGCAAAGGTCAGCCCATGCGGGGCCAAGCGCCGCTCAATCGCGCCGGTATACAGCTGCGAGGCAATCCCGAAACGAGTCACCAATTCCATGATCTGGTCGCGGGTCTGATCGGACCGTCGCGCATTTTTTGAATCTTGGGGCTTGAAGTTCATTCCGGGGAATGTAATTTATATTCCATGGAATGCAAATGGAGATTCTCATGCAAATTGCTCTGAAACTGATTTCGATTGTCCCGACCTCCCTGCCCGTCTGGGCGCATGGCGCGCTGACGCTGGCCAGTTTCGTTGGCTTTCAAAGGGTAAAGGCAGCCCTGGATGCCTCCTATGCCGCCAGCAAGCACCCGGTGGATTACGCGACGGGCCAGACCACCTTTGACGCCACGCGGATCAAAGGGTTCTATGCGCATATGCAGTCCGAGGGCACGCTGGACGTTTACCATCAGACCCAACTGATCGATTTCGGCTTTCTGGCGCTGCTGGGGCTGACCGGGTTGTTGCTGGGCACCCTGATTGCGCGCGCCGGGCGGGATGGCAGCTGGGCCTATCGCGCGGGGCTGATCGCGGCTTTGCTATTCGTTGGGGGCGCCAGCATGGACGCGCTCGAGAATCTGACCAGCTTTGTGATGCTGGCCGATCCGCAGGGCTTTGCTGACTGGCTGGCGCTGCCTTACTCGGGCTTTGCGGTGGTGAAGTTCGCGTTGATCACCGCTGGTATGGCTGCGGTGCTGATCAGCCTGGCCCTAACGGCAACAGGCCGCCTGAGCGGGCGGCCTGGGATTGGATAAACCTAAGATGCGGGCTTAGCCGGTATATCTGGACATCAGCATCGAGCCATTGGTGCCACCAAAGCCAAAGCTGTTGGTCATCACCGTGTCCAGGCCCGCATTTTCCACAAGCTTGGTCGCGACCTCGCCCTCGTTGATGCCGGGATCCAGATTTTCCACGTTGATCGAGGGGATGATGAAATCATTATGCAGCGCCAGCAGGCAGTAGATCGCCTCTTGCGCGCCGGTTGCGCCCTGGCTGTGGCCCGTCATCGACTTGGTCGACGAGATCGGCGGAACATTGCCTTCGCCAAAGATACGGCGGACGGCTTCAACTTCGCCGACATCGCCCACGGGGGTCGAGGTGCCATGCGCGTTGATATACCCGACTTTGCGGTCCTCACCCAGCGTGGACAGGGCCAGACGCATCGCGCGCTCGCCGCCTTCACCGCTGGGGGCCACCATGTCATGACCATCCGAGGTGGCCGCATAGCCGGTGACCTCGCCATAGATCTTGGCACCACGGGCCAGCGCATGGCTCAGCTCTTCCAGCACGACGATCCCGCCGCCACCACCGATCACGAACCCGTCGCGATCCGCGTCAAACGCGCGGCTGGCCCGTTCCGGCGTGTCGTTATACTTGCTGGACATCGCGCCCATCGCGTCAAACAGGCAGGACAGGGTCCAGTCCAGTTCCTCGCCACCACCGGCAAACATCACGTCCTGCTTGCCCATCATGATCTGCTCGGCCGCGTTGCCAATGCAATGCAGCGAGGTCGAACAGGCCGAGGTGATCGAATAGTTGATGCCCTTGATCTTGAAGGCTGTCGACAGGTTGGCCGACACGGTCGAGCACATGGCCTTGGGCACGGCGAACGGCCCGATCCGCTTGGTGGCGCCGGTTTTCAGCACGGTCTGATGCGCGGTCAGCATGGCGCTGGTCGACGGACCGCCCGAACCGGCCACCAGACCGGTGCGCGGGTTCACGATGTCGGTTTCTTCCAGGCCCGAGTTCGCGATCGCCTGCTGCATCGCGATATGGGCATAGGCCGCGCCCGGCCCCATGAAACGCAGCGTGCGCTTGTCAATGTGATCGGCAACGTTCAGCTTGATATCGCCCGCGATCTGGCTGCGGAACCCGTGTTCCTTCATCGCCTCATTGGCGGTGATGCCGGATTTCCCGGCTTTCAACGAGGCCAGAACCTCTTCGGCATTGTTCCCGATGGACGACACAACGCCCAGACCGGTGACCACTACTCGGCGCATACGAGCACTCCCTTATTTGCTATTGCCTTAGTAGGGCTTGGGGCGGGCAGGTGCAAGATGGGTTGGGGACGGGATCCGGCGAGGCTGTCAGATCGCACAAATTGGGCTGCTTCACCCGCTACGATCCCGTCTCGCCCTGCGCGCGATCATAGTCCATCCGCGCGCTTTTGACCTTGTCCATATGCTCGTGCGACCAGAACACCAGCGGCTTCATCATCGCGACGACATCCTGCCCAAGCGGTGTGAGCTCGTAGGACACGGCCACAGGCGGGCCGGGATCCACCGTGCGCGTCAAATAGCCATCGCGCTGAAGCGCACGCAAGTTTTCGGTCAGAACCCGCTGCGTGATGTCACCGATACAGCGTTTCAGCTCGCCAAACCGCTTGGGTTCGTCTTCAAGCGCCAGTATCAGAATGATCCGCCATTTGCCCGTGACATTGGCCAGGACGGAGCGGATCGAGCAGTTACCTGCCGCAGCTTTGTTTTCGACACCGATGGGGAGCATTGGATTAGGTCCGTTTTGAATACCTGAGTACGCTATCATACCACCCCGCCCTCGCTCAAGCCCCATGATGTCTGCGGTATGGTTCAAGTAACCGAGTATCAAAATAGTGCGTAATTGACATGTGGTGCGGATTTAATACTTAGTGCGCAAAGACACTTTATATCAAAAACAGCCAAGCACTTTGGCAGAAAGGCCAGGACATGACCTCCACTCGCACGCCCGCCCCACAGATCCCCTTTGACAGCCTGAAACAGCCCCATTGGACCGAACAGGAGACCCAAAACGCCGCCGCTGTGGTTGGGTTTTTCCAGCATCTGATGAACGAACATGATTTCGAGCTGACGCGACGCAACCATCGCGACCCTTACACGCAACATAACCGTGCTATCCCTGACGGGATCGAGGGCCTGCTGGGCTATGTCAAAACGATCACGGGGCGGTTCCCCGACTATTCTTTCAACGTCAAACGCATCGTCGCCAGCGGGGATATCGTGGTGCTGCACTCTCATGCGACGCTAAGGGCCAAACATCGCGGGGACGAAAGCAAGGGCTTTATCATCACCGACACCTTCCGGCTTGAGGACGGTCAACTGCGCGAGCACTGGGACGCGATTCAGCCCATCGATTTCTTCACCCGCCTGCTGTTCCTGATCTCGGGCGGCACAATCGCCAACGACAACCCGACGTTTTGAACAGGCCAATACCCCCAACGAAAAAACGGCGGAGCCATGGCACCGCCGTTTTCAGAAATCATGTGCGCCGAAGAGTGATCAGCTCTCGCTCAGAGCGACTTTCATGTCTTTGACTTCATAGATGACCTCGCCGTCCGCCTCGACGATGCCGTCGGCGACGCCCATGGTCAGGCGGCGGGTTTGCACGGCCTTGGTGAAGTCGATTTTGTAGGTCAGCATCTTGCGGTCGGGGCGCACCATGCCCTTGAGTTTGACCTCGCCCACGCCCAGCGCATAGCCGCGCCCCTGCCAGCCGCGCCAGCCCAGGTTAAAGCCGGTCAGCTGCCACAGACCGTCCAGACCCAGACAGCCGGGCATGATCGGGTTGCCGGGGAAGTGGCAGTCAAAGAACCACAGGTCAGGGGTGATGTCGAACTCGGCCAGGACGTGGCCTTTGCCATGCGCACCGCCATCGCCCGAGATATCGGTGATCCGGTCCATCATCAGCATCGGCGGTGCAGGCAGCTGGGCGTTGCCCTCGCCAAACAGTTCGCCACGGGCGCATTTCAGAAGGTCTTCGCGGTCAAAACTGCTCGGATATTGCGACATAGAAGGCGGATTCCCTTGTTTTATGGTCTTGGTTTCCTCTCCCCTCTATCACCGGGCTGAACCCTCCTGCAAGGGCGCGCGGTGGTCGCACCAAAAGTGGCGCCCCAAGTCGCCCTCAAGTCGCCTGTGCCAGTTGCGACCGATTTTCATTTGAAATTCCCTGCTTCGGTCCCTTATATTAGCATGTGAAGCATGGGAACCGTGACATGAACGTGACTGAACAGGCAAAAACCCGTGGCGCTGCATGGCTGGCCGAGGCCGGATTGCGCCCCACACGGCAACGCACCACATTGGCGGCGCTCTTGGTGGGCGATGGCAAGGATCGCCACGTCACCGCCGAAAGCCTGTATGGCGCCGTGTGTGATCAGGGCGAAAGCGTGTCACTGGCGACGGTCTACAACACCTTGCGTGCCTTCTGTCAGGCTGGTCTGATGCAAGAGGTCACGGTCGATGGCTCGCGCAGCTATTTTGACACCAACACCCACGAACATCCGCACTTCTTCTGGGAAGACGACGGTACCCTGACCGATGCGCCCAGTGACGAACTGGTGATCACCCAACTGCCGGACGCCCCTGCCGGTGCCGAAATCGCCAGCGTTGATGTCGTGATCCGCTTGCGCCGCAAGTGATCCTGCGCGCGCGGTGCGCCAGCATGGATTGATTTCCCCCTGAACGCCATTACCATCCCCATCACATAGTGGGGAGGGAAGACATGCGCGCCGTGGTTTACACCAAGCTGGGTCCGGCACAGGACGTTTTGACATTGCAGGATCTGGAGAAACCCCAACCCGGGCCGGGCGAGGTGCTGGTACGCGTGCATCTGTCCGGGGTGAACCCCTCGGATGTAAAGCTGCGCGGCGGTGCCCGCCCGGGCATGACAACCCCTGAACACCCGTTGGTCATCCCGCATAGCGATGGCGCCGGGATCATCGAGTCCGTTGGCGAAGGCGTCCCTCAATCACGTGTGGGCGAACGGGTGTGGCTGTGGAACGCGGCCTGGCGACGGGCGCACGGATCAGCAGCAGAATATGTCGCTTTGCCCCAGGAACAGGCTGTCCCCCTGCCCCAGGATGTCTCGATGGAGACCGGAGCGGTGTTGGGCATCCCGGGTCTGACGGCCTGCCACTGTGTTTTCGGCCTGGGCGAGGTGCGCGGCAAAACGGTGTTGATCTCGGGTGGATCAGGGACCGTTGGGTTGCTGGCGGTGCAACTGGCGAAATGGGGAGGTGCCCATGTGATCGCCACCGCCTCGCGCGCGATGGCCGATCGCGTCCGCCAGGCCGGGGCCGATACGGTGCTGGACTATCGCTCGCTGACATTGGCGCAACAGATCAAAGACGCCAATAATGGCCAGCCTGTCGAACATGTGGTCGAGGTCGAGGCCGGGCTGAACATCGCCATGATCGCCGAGGTGATCGCCGAAGGCGGCACCGTTGCGGCCTATGGCTCGGCCCAGAAACGAGAGGTCGACCTGCCGTTTTTCCAGCTGTTGTTCAAACATGTGACCCTTCAGATCGTATTGGTCTATCTGCTCCCGTACGAGGACCGGCTGAAGGCCATCATGCAACTGCACGCCGCCCTGGCCGAAGGCGCGCTGAAGGTCGACATCGACCAGACTTACCCTCCCGAACAGGCCGCAGCCGCGCATGAAGCTGTCGAAGCCGGTCATCGCCAGGGGGCCGTTCTGATTTCCTTTGCCTGATCGCGGGGCGCTGTGCCCCGTTGGAAACCGATTTCGCCCCGCCGGACCCTGTGCTACAAGCGGTGAACGCATTCACCAATGACACACGCGAACAATGAACACCGAAGGCCCCATCATCCCTCGTGGCGCAGCGTATTTTGACGTGAACGCGCGCGGCACCGCGCGCGAGTTCGCGTTTCTGCTTTTGCCGCAGTTTACGCTGCTGGCCTTTAGTGCGGCGCTGGATCCGTTGCGGATCGCCAACCAACTGGCGCAGCGGCCCTTGTATCGCTGGTGGGCCTATTCCGAGGATGGGACGGCCGTGACCAGTTCCTGTGGCATGACGGTCAGCGTGGACATGGCCATTGATACCTTTCCGCAAAATGCCCACGCCTTTGTCTGCGCCGGAACGGTGCATGAATTCGACGCCTCGCATAAAACCATGTCGGCGCTGCGGCGGCACGCAAAATACGGCGGTGTCGTTGGCGGTATTTGTACGGGCGCGATCACGCTTGCCCGCGCCGGATTGCTAAACGGCAAGCGCGCCACGCTACACTGGGAAAACCAGCCTGCCTTTCGCGAGGAATTCCCTGAACAGGATATCTCGTCTGCGATTTACGAGATCGACGGCAAAGTGCTGACCTGTGGCGGAGGCGTGGCCTCGACCGATATGATGCTGGCGCTGGTCGAAGAGGATTTCGGCCCGCAATTCGCTTTGGCCGTGGCGGACATGTGCGTTTATGGCGGGCGCCGGTCGCAGAACGCGCATCAACGCTCGTCGCTCAGTGTGTTGCTGGGGTCGCGCAACACCAAGCTGGTGGAAATCGGCCGCCTGATGCATGACAATATCGAAGAGCCCCTCTCTTTGGCGGATCTGTGCGAGCAAGTGGGGGTTTCGCGCCGACAGGTCGAACGGTTGTTCGTGAAATACCTGAACACCAGCCCGCTGCAATATTATCGGGGGCTGCGTCTGGATCACGCCCGCGCGTTGCTGCGCGAAACCAACTTGAGCATCACCGAGGTCGGGCTGGCCAGCGGATTTGCCTCGGACTCGGCCTTTCTGAAGGGGTTTCGCGCGCGGTTTGGGGTCTCGCCCAGCAAGTTCCGCGGCACCTAATCCTTTAGCTTTTTCAGATCATTGCGCGCGCGGGTCATGCCGTGCTCGAATCCGTTCGCATCGCCGTATTCCAGAAAGCTGCCGTAGTGGGCATGGGTGCCATCGACGCGGGCTGCATGTTTGATCGGGCACCAATAGGCCTCGGTCCTACCGGCAATTTCGCGCACGTAAGACAGCAATCCGTTGCAATAGCCACAATAGACGCAATTCAGTTTCTGCAACCCGTTCAGATAGGCCAGATGATGACGATCAATGCGGATATGATCGGACCGGCGGACCTTGGGGATGCCATAGGCCGGAAAACAGATCGCGTGATAAATGGTGACGAAGATATCCAGCAGCACAAAGGGCACGATCAGCGAATAGATCACTGGCGCGGTGATCACCGTCATTGGCCTGGTCCGGCGCAAGAACGCCAGCCAGCGCACACGGAGCGCTCGATGTTGACGGCGGGCCTCTACTTCCCAGACGACACGGCCGTTTTCCAACCGGTAACGGAACGCCTCGCGCCGTTTGGAAAGCTCGAGCTCGAATTCATCCTGAAGTTCGCGAATTCTATCCAACAGGGTTTCGGCGGTGTTGGGCATGGCATCCTCCGGGTCTGCACAGGGGAATGATACCAAGGGATGCCCAACGCAAAAAGCCCCGCACGAGGGCGGGGCTTTCTGGGTATTCAGATCAGATCAGTTGATCGAGACAATCTCGAATGCAAAGGTCAGCGCCTTGCCAGCCAGCGGGTGGTTTGCGTCCAGGGTGACCTCTTCTTCGGTGATTTCCACCACGGTCACGGGCACAACCTGACCCGAGGGCGATTGCATTTGCAGTTGCAGGCCAACCTCCAGCGGGATTTCTGCAGGCACGTTCGAGCGCGGGATCGCCTGGATCGCATCAGGGTGCGCTTCGCCGTAGGCTTCGGCGGGCTCGATCTCGACGGTCTTTTTCTCGCCGACGGTCATGCCGGGCAGCGCCTTGTCCAGACCGGGGATGATCTGGCCAGACCCAACGGTGAATTCCAGCGGATCGCGGCCTTCGGAGCTGTCAAAGGTCGAACCATCGGCCAGCGTGCCGGTGTAGTGAATACGGACGGTATCGCCCGATTTGACTTCGGTCATAAGATTTCCAGTCATCAGAGGGGGTGTATCAAGAGGCCGCAGGATGCGGGTGCTCGGGTGCGAATTGGGGGGCACCCTAACGGCGCGCCCCGCGGAATGCAAACGGGCTACGATTTCGGCTTTGCCAATGGGGCCCGCCGTGCGACCCTGCCCCCGGGAGGAGCAAACATGACCATCACGACCTGCATCTTTGATGCCTATGGCACGCTATTTGATGTGGCCGCCGCCGCGCGCGAGGCCGCCGCAGAACCGGGGCGCAAAAACCTGGCGCAGCACTGGCCCAAACTGGCCGAGCACTGGCGCCTGAAACAGCTGCAATACAGCTGGCTACGGGCGATCACCGGGCAATACACCGATTTCTGGCAAGTGACCGAAGACGGGCTGGACTGGGCGTTGGAGGCCACAGGTCTGAACGGCGATGCCGACCTGCGCGACCGCCTGTTGTCGCTTTATTGGGAACTGAGCGCCTATCCCGAGGTCCCCGCGATGCTAGAGCAGTTGAAACAGGCTGGTCTGACCGCCGCAATCCTGTCCAATGGCTCGCCGGACATGCTGGCGGGCGCGGTGCGTTCGGCCGGGTTAGAGGACTTGCTGGAGGACAGCCTGAGCGTTGAATCCGTGGGCAATTTCAAACCCGATGCCCGGGTCTATGACCTGGTGGGGCACCGTTTCTCTTGCGCGCCGTCGCAAGTGCTGTTTGTGTCCTCGAACGGATGGGATGCCTCGGCGGCGGCCAGCTATGGGTTCACAACGGCCTGGGTCAATCGGGCCGGTGATCCGGTTGATCGTCTGCCGGGCAAACCACATCATATTCTGACTGACTTGTCCGGCATTCCGGATCTGGCCACCCACGCATAAGAGGACCTCTATGCCGCATTTCACCACGTCTGACGGGCTGTCTTTGTACTACGAGGATCAGGGGACGGGCCTGCCGATCCTTTGCTTGCCCGGATTGACCCGAAACGCTCGGGATTTCGATTTTGTGGCACCGCATCTGGCGGGTCATCGCGTGATCCGCCTGGATTATCGCGGTCGCGGCAAATCCGACTGGGCCGAGGATTACAGCACCTATTCGATCCCGCGCGAGGCGCAGGACGTGTTGGAACTATTGGCGCATCTGGGCCTGGAGCAGGTCGCCATTCTGGGCACCTCGCGCGGGGGGCTGATCGCGATGGTGCTGGCCGCCACGGCCAAGGATCGCCTTTTGGGCGTGGCCCTGAACGATGTCGGCCCCGAGCTGAACATGGACGGGCTGACGGCGATCATGGGCTATCTGGGCCTGAATCCTCAGGTGAAAACCCTGGCCGAGTTCGCGACCCTGCGCGCGCAATTGCCGGGCTTTGCCAATGTCCCCGCACAACGCTGGGCGCAAGAGGCCACGCATAACCATGTGGAAACCCCTGACGGGCTGCAAATTAACTATGACCCCAAGCTGCGGGACGCGGTGATCGAAGGGATGGCCAATGCCGAGACCCCGGATTTGTGGCCGCTATTCGGTGCCATCGCGCCTCTGCCCTGTGCGGTGATCCACGGGGTGAATTCGGATTTGTTGTCCCCCGAATCCGTCGACAAAATGGCCGAGGCTATGCCCGGTCTGATCGTCGCTCATGTGCCCGATCGCGCCCATGTGCCGTTTTTGGACGAACCCGAGGCCTTGGCGGCACTGAAAACCTGGCTGGACGCGTTGCCATGAATATCGACATGATCGAGGCCGCCGCCCAGCGCCTGAAGGGCCATGTGCGCCACACGCCTTTGCTGTCGTCGCCCTTTCTGGACGAAATCGCGGGGCGCAGGGTGCTGATCAAGCCCGAATGCCTGCAACACACCGGCAGCTTCAAATTCCGCGGGGCGTGGTCGGCTCTTTCCGCGCTGGACCCGGCACAGCGACAACGCGGTGTGATCGCGTTTTCCAGCGGCAACCACGCACAGGGGGTGGCCTATGCCGCTCAGTTGCACGGGGTTTCAGCGGTGATCATCATGCCCTCGGATGCACCGCAGCTGAAGATCGACAACACCCGCGCCTATGGGGCCGAGGTCATCCTGTATGATCGCGCAACCCAGGACCGCGATGCCATCGGGGCCACCGTGGCCCAAGAGCGTGGCCTGACACTGATCAAACCCTTTGACGAGCCGCAGGTGATCGCGGGCCAAGGCACCACCGGGCTGGAAATCGCCGCCCAGGCCGGGGAGCTTGGCGTCTCGCAGGCCGATGTTCTGGTCTGTTGTGGCGGAGGAGGCTTTACCTCGGGTGTGGCGCTGGCCCTGGAAAAACACGCCCCTCAGATGCGCGTCCGCCCGGTTGAACCCGTGGGCTTTGACGATGTGCGCCGGTCGCTGGAAAGCGGCCAAATAGAGCGCAACCCGCAGATGACAGGGTCGATCTGTGATGCGATCCTCTCGCCGCAACCTGGCGATATCACCTTTCCGATCATGCACCGTTTGTGCGGGCCGGGACTGGTGGTCAGCGATGAAGAATGCCTGCACGCCATGGCTCTGGCCTTTCAACGTTTGAAAGTGGTCGCGGAACCGGGCGGCGCGGCGGCGCTGGCGGCGGCTTTGTTCCGAACGGATTCGATCGCGCAGGACACGGTGATCGTGACGATCTCGGGCGGAAATGTGGACGCCCAGATGTTCCAAAGCGCGCTGGATCGCTTTCTCTGACGAACCCTGAAAACGGATCTATGAAGGGCGCTCGACCGGGCGCGCCCTTTTGCGTGTATTTACGCGTTCCAGCCCCCTCGCCCAGGGACAAATTTAATTGACGAGGTCAACTAAAATAAATAGATTAGTTGACGGTGTATATTAAATTGACCAGACTTCTTTTGCGAACAGGGAGGAAATCATGCGTACTCAAGTAGCCATCATCGGGGGCGGCCCGTCGGGGTTGTTGCTGTCTCAACTGCTGCACAAGGCAGGGATCGAAAGCGTCGTTCTGGAACGCCAGACACGCGAATATGTGCTGGGCCGGATCCGCGCGGGTGTGCTGGAAACCGGGTTCGTCAACCTGATGCGCGAGGCCGGCGTCGACAAACGCATGGACGCCGAAGGGTTCGAACATGACGGTACGCTGATCGCCTTTGACAACGAACAGTTCCGCATTGATTTCGCCAAGCACACCAACACCAACGTGTTGGTCTATGGCCAGACCGAAGTCACTCGTGACCTGTACGAGGCCCGCGACCAGATGGGTGGCACTGTCATCCACGGGGTCAGCGACGTCGAGCTGAACGACCTGACCACCGACAAGCCCTACATCACCTATACGCTGGACGGCCAATCTCAACGTCTGGATTGCGATTTCGTGGCGGGCTGCGACGGCTTCCATGGCCCCTCGCGTCAGGCGATCCCACTGGATGTGCGCACCGAGTATGAAAAGGTCTATCCGTTTGGCTGGCTGGGCATTCTGTCTGAAACCCCGCCGGTGGATCACGAACTGATCTATGCCAACTCGGAGCGTGGTTTCGCGCTGTGCTCGATGCGCAACGCCAACCTCAGCCGCTACTATGTGCAATGTTCGCTGAACGACAGCCCCGATGACTGGAGCGACGATCGGTTCTGGGACGAGCTGAAACGCCGCATCCCCGAAGAGGCCGCCGACAAGCTGGTCACAGGTCCTTCGATCGAAAAATCCATCGCCCCGCTGCGCAGCTTTGTGACCGAGCCCATGCGCTATGGCGCGCTGTTCCTGTGTGGCGACGCGGCCCATATCGTGCCCCCCACCGGCGCCAAGGGTCTGAATACCGCTGCATCGGACATCCATTACCTGTATACCGGTCTGAAACAGCACTATCTGGACAAGGATTCCAACGGCTTGGATACCTACTCGGAAAAAGCCCTGACCCGCATCTGGAAAGCCGAGCGTTTCAGCTGGTGGATGACCAGCATCCTGCACCGCTTCCCCGAGCAGTCCGAGTTCGACATCCGCATGCAGCGGGCCGAGCTGGAATTCCTGCGCGACAATGATGCGGCGCAAAAGGTGCTGGCGGAAAACTACGTGGGTCTGCCCTACTGATGCCGTTTGCCGAACTGTCAGACATTCGGCTGCATTACCGTGAAGACGGAGAGACCACCGGCGCGCCGGTGGTCTTTGCACATGCGTTAGGGGTGGATCTGTCAGTCTGGGACCCCGTCATCGCGCGTTTGCCTGCCGGGCTGCGGATCATCCGTATGGATATGCGCGGGCATGGACAATCGCAGGTGCCCCCGGCGCCCTATTCGATGGGCACATTGGTGCGCGACGCCGAGGCCCTGTTGGATCACCTGAACATACGCAACTGCGTCTTTGTCGGTCTGTCAATTGGCGGGATGATCGCCCAGGGGTTGGCGGTGAAACGTCTGGATCAGATACGTGCTCTGGTCCTGTCCAACACGGCCGCCAAGATCGGCCAGCCCAAAGCCTGGCAAGACCGGATCGCGCTGGTCAACTCGAAAGGGACGGACGCTGTCATCGAGGCAACGCTGGAAAAATGGTTTGCGCGCAAGTTCCGCGCCCAGACCGATCTGACCCCGTGGCGCGAGCTGATCGGCGCAACCGATGCCCAGGGCTATGCCGGCTGTTGTGCTGCCATCGCGAGGACTGATTTCTATACGCCCACGTCAGGCCTGCGCTTGCCACTGCTGGGGATCGCCGGGTCCGAGGATGGCTCGACCCCGCCGGATCTGGTGCGCGAAACCGTGGATCTGGTGCCCGGCAGCAAGTTCCAGCTGATCCGCCGTGCGGGGCACCTGCCCTTTGTTGAACAACCCGATGCCTATACCGAGGCGCTGACCAGCTTCCTGCGCGAGATCGGCCATATCTGAACGGCCTTTCCGCCAAGACCTTGCCCGTGCTAACACCTGCCCCAACTTCCAAGGGGACCACGCGATGGCAAACATCCTGCTGATACATGGCGCAGCGCACGGGGCATGGTGCTGGCAGGACGTGATCCCCGTTCTCAGCGCGATGGGTCACACTGTTCGCGCGATTGATCTGCCCAGCCATGGAGATGATCCGACCCCCTATACCGAGGTCACGCTGGACAGCTATGCCGATGCGATTCTGGCCGCACTGGCCGAGCCAGCCGTGGTGGTGGCGCATTCGATGGGGGGCTATCCGGCGACGTTGGCGGCAGAACGTGCGCCCGATCTGTTCCAACATCTGATCTATGTCTGCGCCTATGTCCCCGCCCCCGGCCTGTCATTGGCCCAGCGCCGTATGCAGGCACCGCGCCAGCCGCTGCTGCCCGCGATCCGCATGACCCCAGATCGCAAGGGCTGGAGCGCAGATCCGGCGCTGGCTCCGGGCATCTTTTTCCACGATTGCCCACCCGAATCCGTGGCCTTTGCGCTGAAGAACCTCAGCATTCAGGCCACGCAGCCAACCTCGGTTCCCGTTCAGACCGGCCCCAACTATGACCGCGTGCCCCGCAGCTATATCCGCTGTCTGGACGATCACACGATCCCGCCCGAGTTTCAGGTCACCATGACCGCCGACTGGCCTGCCGACAGCATCCATGAAATGCCCTGCGGCCATTCCCCGTTCTTTGCCGATCCGGCGGGTCTTAGCGCTCGGATCGACTCCATTCTTCAGAAATAAGTCAGGATATCCTATGGCTGCTTCGGTCTTTTCCTCCGAGCTTTACACACGTCTGTTTCCAGTTGGCGAGGCCGGACGCCTGTTCACCGACAGCGCCGAGGTCCGCGCCCTGCAACTGGTGATGGGTACCTTGGCCAAGGTGCAGGGACAGATGGGGCTGATCCCGGAAATCTCGGGCACGTTCATCCACCGCGCGGCGCTGGAAATTCCGTTAGATCCCGGCGGCTTGGCAGCCGAAACTGGCCAGAACGGCGTCAACATCCCCGGTCTGGTCACTGCCTTTCGCAAGGCGATGGAGGCCCCCGAACACGCGCAATACCTGCATTGGGGGGCGACCTCGCAGGATATCATCGACACCGCCCAAAGCCTGCGGCTGCGCCAATTCCTGACCCTGCTTGAAAAGGGCACAACCAGCCTGCTGCAGGACATGGCCACGCTGGCCGAAACTCATGCCGATCTGCCCATGGCCGCGCGCACCTGGGGTCAGCTGGCCACCCCCACCTCGTTCGGGGCGGTGCTGGCCAGTTGGGGCGCGCCCTTGCTGGATCTGCTGGCCGAACTGCCCGCGCTGCGCGACCGGGTGCTTTGGGTCAGCCTGTCGGGCGCGGCAGGCACATCATCGGCTCTGGGCCCGCGCGCGCCCGAGCTGCGTGCAAATCTGGCCCAAGCCCTGAACCTGAGGGATCCGGAACGCAGCTGGCACAGCGATCGCGGCCCCATTCTGGCCCTGTCGGCCTGGCTGACGCGCCTGTGCGCCGCGCTGGGCAAATGTGCCGAAGACCTGCTGTTGTTGACCCAATCCGGGATAGCCGAGGTCTGTCTAAAGGCCTCGGGCGGGTCCTCGACCATGCCACAGAAACAAAATCCGGTGGGGGCCTCGGCCATCGTGGCGCTGGCCCGTTCGGTCTCGGGGTTGAACGCCACGTTGCAAGGGGCCGGTGCGCATCGACAAGAGCGTGACGGCGCGGCCTGGATGAGCGAATGGCTGACCCTGCCCCCGCTGTGCCTGTCCACGGCCTCAGCGCTGGAACATGCTCGGCCCCTGCTGGCAGGCCTGACCCCGGATGCCAACGCCATGCGCGCCGCCCTGGCCAACAACGACCTGATCCATGCCGAGGCCCTGTCGTTTCGCCTGACCGAAATCCTGCCCCGCCCCGAGGCGCAGGCCGCAACCAAATCGCTGTGCCAACGCGTGTCCGGTGACACCAGCTTGGCCCAGGTCGCGCGCGCGGCCTATCCGGATCTGGCGCTGGACGATGTCTTTGATCCTGCCAGCCAGATGGGCCAGGCCCCCAGCCAAGCGCGAGCCTTCGCCAAACGGGTGCGCGACCAAAGCTGACGGCTGGTCAGGAGAATTCCCTCTTTGCGGATCGACAGAGCGCCCCTATCTAAGGGGAACCGTCCCTGCGGCGGGTCTTTTCAGAGCGAATTATCCAATGACCAAACGTTTGCCGATCGTTTTCATCATGATCACCGTGATGCTGGATGCCATGGGCATCGGGCTGATCATGCCTGTGATGCCCGATCTGATCCAAGAGGTCGGCGGGGGCACCCTGGCCACGGCCGCGGTCTGGGGAGGCGTCCTGACGACCTCGTTTGCGATGATGCAATTCCTGTTCAGCCCCCTGCTGGGCCGGCTGTCGGATGCCTTTGGGCGCAGGCCGGTGTTGCTTGTGTCCCTGTTCGTGATGTCGGCGGATTACCTGGTGATGGCGCTGGCCGGATCGATCTGGCTGCTGCTGGCCGGGCGGATCATCGGCGGGATTACGGCGGCGACCCACTCCACCGCTCATGCCTATATGGCCGATATTTCCCGCCCCGAGGACAAAGCCGCCAATTTCGGCCTGATCGGTGCAGGATTTGGCATCGGTTTTGTTCTGGGGCCGATGCTGGGTGGATTGCTGGCTGAATATGGCACGCGCGCGCCCTTCTATGCTGCGGCCGTTCTGGCCTTTGCCAATGCGATGTTCGGCCTGACCGTCCTAAAGGAAACCGTCACCGAAAAAACGCGCCGCGCCTTTGATTTGAAGGGGGCCAACCCGTTTTCGGCCTTGCGCGCGATTTCGAAACTGGGGGGCGCTGTCACCCCGCTGTTGTGGGTGCTGCTGCTATATCATCTGGCCAACGTGGTGTATCCGGCGGTCTGGGCCTATTTCTCGACCGCCAAGTTTGGCTGGTCACCGGGGCTGATTGGGGTGTCGCTTGCGGTCTATGGCGTGTCGATGGCGGTGGTTCAGGGTGCGCTGATCCGCCCGGCCTCGCGCCTATTCGGAGACATGCGCACCGTACAGATCGGCATCGGGATCGAGGTGATCGCCCTGATCCTGGTCGGTATGGTTTCGAACGGGTGGGTCATCATGGCCCTGATCCCGATTTCGGCGCTAGGGGCCATCGCGCAGCCCGCGTTGCAAGGCATCCTGTCGCGCATCGCCCCGGATGATCAGCAAGGCGAGCTGCAAGGCGTGCTGGCCTCGATCGCGTCGATCTCGATGATCATCGGCCCGTTGATAATGACGCAGGTGTTTTCCTATTTCGCCGCCGATGACGCACCCTGGCACCAACCCGGCGCGCCCTTTCTTTTGGCGGCCGTTCTGATGGCGATTGGCGGGCTGGTTTTCGCAGCCAGTGGCAGGCAAGTGCGCGCTGCGGCCTGATTGCTGGCCTTGCTGGGCTTGCCAAGACCCGCACAGACCCACATATTTCAGTTAGCCAGTGGATTGGGCGGGCCCTCTCGTCCTTTTTCGACGAACATGTTAAGAATGTGTCAAACAGCGCAGGATCTGACGAAATTGAATATGCAAGCGCCCCCCGCCCCGCCCTCTGAAATGGCCCGCAGCGCCCAAGCGGCGGCCGCCTATTTGAAAACACTGGCCCATGAAGGCCGGTTGATGATCCTGTGTCATCTGGGCTCGGGTGAGAAATCGGTGGGCGAGCTGGAGACCCTGCTGGAAATCCGACAGGCGGCGGTCAGCCAAATGCTGGCGCGCCTGCGCGAAGAGGGTCTGGTCACCACGCGGCGCGACGGCAAGACCATCTATTATTCGCTGGCCGATCAGAACACCTATGAAGTGATTCAGCTGTTGTACCGGCTGTTCTGCGGGCCCGAAGACGCCGCTGGCACCAGCTGCTAAGCGGTGCCGCGCCTTCGCATTCGCCTGGTTTTTGACGACGGCCTAAAGGTTGGCCCCGGCAAGGCAGACTTGTTGGAACGGATCGCTCAGACGGGCTCGATCTCGGGCGCGGGTCGTGAAATGGGCATGAGTTACAAGCGCGCCTGGTCCCTGGTGGACGAGATGAACAGCGCCTTTTCAACACCACTGGTGCAGTCCTCGCGCGGGGGGGCCAAAGGGGGCGGAGCCACCCTGACCGAAGCTGGGCAAACAGTGCTCGAGGCGTTTCGCAAGCTGGAAACCAAGATGGAATCCGCCGGGGCCCAGGAAATCGCGGTGATCTCTGACTTGCTGACCGATATGTCTGACGAAAGACAACGCTTGCCATTCGGGCCGAACCTTGGCGATATGTTTTGTGAAACATATTGAGGCGTGATGCTCCGACTTTTTGCCCTTTTGTCCCTGCTCATTCCGGCCCCCTTGTGGGCGCAGGACGTGACCGTTTTCGCTGCGGCCAGCCTGAAAAACGCGCTGGAAGAGATCACCGCCACATGGGAGCACCAGACCGGATACCGGGCGACCCTGTCCTTTGCGGGCAGCTCGGCCCTGGCGCGCCAGATCGAGGCCGGAGCGCCCGCGGATATCTTTATTTCCGCCAATCAGGGTTGGATGGATCATCTGGCCGCTCGGGGCCTGATCCAGACCGAGAGCCGCGTGAACCTGTTGGGCAATCAGCTGGTGCTGATCGCGCCCAAGGGCTCTGCTGCCTTTGGGCCGCTGGGGCCGGAGTTTGATCTGGTGGCGCGACTGGGGCCCGACCGCATGGCCATTGCCCTGACCGAGGCCGTCCCCGCCGGGATCTATGGTAAGGCGGCGCTGATGCATTTGGGCTTGTGGGATCAGGTCTCGGACCGGCTGGCGCAAACTGACAATGTGCGCGCCGCCCTCGCGCTGGTGGCCTTGGGCGAGACACCGCTGGGCGTCACCTATACCACGGACGCGCAGGCTCAGCCCAAGGTGCAGGTGCTGGCCACTTTTCCGGATACCAGTCACCCGCCGATCCTGTTTCCGGCCGCTCTGACCACCGACGCCGCGGACCATAAGACACAAGAATTCCTGCACTTTCTACAATCCAAGCCCGCCCGGGCGTTGTTTCTTGAGGCGGGATTTCTGATTCCGGACCCGCAATGACGGACTGGATCACCCCGCAGGAATGGGACGCGATCGCGTTGTCGCTGAAGGTCGCAAGCTGGGCCACCCTGGGCGCATTGCCAGTGGCGATCCTTGCGGCCCTGGCGCTGGCCCGGGGAAAATTCATCGGCAAGCAGGTGTTCAACGGGCTGGTGCATCTGCCGCTGATCCTGCCCCCGGTGGTGACCGGATATCTGCTGTTGATCACCTTCGGCAAACGCGCGCCGGTGGGGGCGTTTCTGTATGACCATTTCGGCGTTGTTCTGGCGTTTCGCTGGACGGGCGCGGCGCTGGCGGCGGCGATCATGGCCTTTCCCTTGATGGTGCGTGCCATCCGTTTGGCGATCGAGGCCGTGGACCCCAAACTGGAGCAGGCTGCAGCGACGCTGGGGGCCTCGCGGTTGCATGTGTTCACAACCGTGACCCTGCCGCTGATCCTGCCAGGCATTCTGGCCGGCGCGATCCTGGCCTTTGCCAAGGCCTTGGGAGAGTTCGGCGCGACCATCACCTTTGTGTCCAACATTCCCGGGCAAACGCAAACCCTGCCCTCGGCCATCTATGCGCTGTTGCAGGTCCCGGGGGGCGAGGGCTCGGCGATGAAACTGGTGGGTATATCGGTGGTGTTGGCGATGGGGGCATTGCTGGGCTCCGAGGCACTGGCGCGGCGGGCTCAGAAACGGGTGCGCGGATGAGCATTTCGGTGGATATCTCTCATGCCATGGCGGGGTTTCACCTGTCTGCCAAGTTTCACGCAGACCAGGGGGTGACGGCAATTTTCGGGCATTCGGGCTCGGGCAAGACCACGCTGATCAACGCGATTGCCGGGTTATTACGCCCCGATCAGGGCCGCATCGAAATCAATGACCGCCCGGTGTTTGACAGCGCCAAAGGCACCCATCTGGCCACGCATAAGCGTCGGGTTGGATATGTGTTTCAGGACGCGCGCCTGTTCCCGCATCTGAGCGTTGTCAAAAACCTGCGCTATGGGCAGCGGTTTCATCGACGTGCGACCGTAGCTGAAAACGATGTCGTGGACATGCTGGGGATTGGCGATCTGCTGGATCGTCACCCGGGCGCCTTGTCGGGGGGCGAAAAACAACGGGTCGCGATTGGCCGCGCCCTGTTGTCGGCCCCGGATTTGCTGTTGATGGACGAACCCCTGGCCGCGCTGGACGCTGCGCGCAAAGACGAGATTTTGCCCTATCTGGAACGCCTGCGCGATCACGCGAACCTGCCCATTTTGTATGTCAGCCATTCCGTGGCCGAGGTCGCTCGTCTGGCCAACACGCTGGTTCTGTTAAAGGACGGCATCGCGCAGCGCAGTGGCCCTGTGTCCCAGCTTCTGTCAGATCCGGATTTGGCTCCGCTGTTTGGCCTGCGCGAGGCCGGGGCGATCCTGCCCGTGACAGTTCTGCGCCATCATGCCGATGGGTTGACCGAGCTGCGCAGCTCGGGCGGGACCTTCCTGTTGCCCCGCGTATCCGCGCCCCAAGGCGCAAATCTGCGGATCCGGATACATGCCAACGAGGTGATGCTATCCCTGGAGCGTCCTGCCGCGATCTCGGCCCTGAATGTGCTGCCAGTCGAGGTGGAAACCTTGAGGATTGGCTCGGGTCCCGGCGCCCTGGTGCGCCTGAAAAGCGGGCAGGACCGGCTTTTGGCGCGTCTAACCCGTCGCTCGGCGCAGGGGTTGGATTTGCACCCTGGCACGCGTTGTTATGCGATCATCAAGTCAGTCTCGGTCGCGCAAGGAGATGTCGGCGGAACCGCGATACGCTAGGGTTATTCAACCGCGTAAAGAGACACCACAACCTGACCGGCCAGACGTGCGCCGACGCCGGAAAACAACGTCTTGTTCACCCATTCATAGCGCGGATCGCCGGTTTCCAGCCGCGCCGTCGTGCGCATGTAATACGCCGACGGATCGACCTCGTCGCCGCGTGCAATGGCGGCCAGAACCTCGGCTGGGCCATGCCGATACCCGTAGTTCTGGATCTCGATCAAAGCGCCGTCGTCGGTCTCGAACGCATAGCGCGTATCCAGTTCCGCAACCCCGTTGGCCCAAATCGTTTGCCAGTCCGCGCCCAGGTTCAGAATCGTTCCATTCAAAACCGGGCCTTCGACACGCCCGCCAACGATGGGAATGATCCGTCGCTGCCCCGCCTGCCCCGGACCCATTTCCTTGATCGGGTCCAGTTCGACATACAGATCGCAGATATGTCGCAAATTGGGGGCCGGAAGGGCGGCGTTAGGGCTGGTCATGTGGCTCTCCTTGGGAAGTCGTCGGGCCACGATGCCTTTGGTTGCCGCCCAAGACAAGAGAGGCGCACAGATATTCCTGCACCCGCATGTTGCCAATCACCGGCTAATGTCGTGAAATGGCACCGAAAAGAAACGAGGGCGCATGGCACAGGCACAGGCACAAAAATCGCTAAGCTCGGCCGACGTGCTGGCGCGAAATATTGTACGGGGCCTGTACGAGGGCCAGTTCACCGCAGGTCAGCGCCTGGTCGAGCCCGACCTGATGGAGCGCTTTGGTGTCTCTCGCTCGACCGTGCGCGAAGCGCTGCAAAAGCTGACCGCCCAGGGGCTGGTCGAGACCCATCTGAACCGGGGTGCGCGCATCCGTGAGCTATCGCTGAAACAGGCCGTGAACATCGTGCTGATCCTCGAGCAATTGCTGGCCCTGGCTGCGCGTCAGGCCGCCGAGAATATTCAGGCCCCTGGGGCGCGCTCGCAACTAGAGGCCGCGCTGTCCCCATTTGGGACGCAGGCCCCGCCTCAGGACAAATTCGAATTCGCCCGTATGCGCAACAGGTTCAACCGGACATTGGCGCGGATCGGGGGGAATGACGAACTGGCCGCGCTGTTGTCAAATATTAACGCGCATATGATCGGGCACCGGATGGGCATCGCGGCCGAAGACAAGAGACAGGCCTATTGCCGGATTGGAGCCGCGGTACTGGAGGGGAACGCGGATTTGGCTGAAGAGCGCGTGCGGGCGCATCTGCGTGGGTATCTGGATCTGCTGGCGGCGCAATATCCGGTGAGATAGGTGCAGGCTGGGTTTGATCCAAAGGCGCGCTAACGCGCACTGGATATCTCGGGCATATCCTGCGGATTTGCCCTCGGGCGGCGGGCCGCGCTGCGGCCCTTGGCGCGGGGGGACAGCACGGGACTCTTAGGTCAGCTGACCCTGGCGCAGCATACGTTGCAATTTGGCCATCCCGCCCAGCCAGCGATCATAGTTTTCCAGCTTGAGCCCCATATATCCGGCGACCTGTGCGTGCGGAAGGATCAGGAAGCGTTCGGCCTCGACGCCCTCCAGTGCGGTTTCGGCCACCTCTTCGGGGGACAGGATACCGTCCAGACCGGCCGAGCCTCCCCCATCGGTGCCCTCGATCATCGCCGTTTGCACGGCTTGTGGGCACAGGACCGAGACACGGATACCTGCATCGCGATGGGTGAAGGCCAGGTTCTCGGCAAAGCCGATCGCGGCGTGTTTCGTGGTGCCATACACGGCGCTTCCGATCTGATTCAGCACCCCTGCCGCACTGACCGTGTTCAGAAAGTACCCCCCGCCGCGGGCCTCCATGCGGGTGACCAGGTGGCGGGCGGCGTGAATATGGGCCATGACGTTGATATCCCAAGAGGTCTGCCAATCGCTGTCTGACGCGCAAACCGAGCTGGACAGACTGTCATCCAGGCCCATCAGCACACCTGCGTTCGAACAAAACAGACCGATGGGGCCATGTTGGGCCTCGGTGGCATCGATCATCGCCCCGATGGCATCACCGTTGCGCACGTCCAGTTCCACGCCCTGCCCGTTGATGCTGTGCGCCACGGCGCGCGCCCGGTCCCCATCCAGATCCGCCACCACGACCTTGGCGGCGCCGCGCTGATGCAGAGCCTGTGCCAGAGCCTTGCCAATCCCGTTTGCCCCACCCGTAACGACGGCCACTGTCCCCTCGATTTGCATGATGTTCTCCTCCCTCATCCTCGCCGGAACAGTCTTTCTGCTGGGTCGCATGCATTCAAGAGGGAACGCCGTTTGACGATGCGTCAGAGCCGCGCCCCCCGCCTGAGCGCGTTTGGGAAGGGTCAGAATTTGTGGTGCCCGCTCGGACAGCCACAAGATGCATGCCAGAATTCAGGTGACAACGCGGTACTTGCTGTGCACAATCTATGCCAAGACCGGTGGTAAACCGGCCACCGGGAAGCTTTCCCGCAGCGACAGCAACAGGACAGGGGACGTGATGTCATTTATTCGACCAGAGCCCTCGGGACACCCGCCTCGGGCACAGAAGGTTTTGCCCGCCAAGACCCAGCTGCGCACTCAATTCGCCGCCCTGTGTTTTCGACAGCGCGACGCCAAGACCGAAGTCCTGCTGATCACCTCGCGCAAATCCGGTAAGTGGATACTGCCCAAAGGCTGGCCGATGGAAACACGGGCCCCTGCACAGGTCGCCGCGCAAGAAGCCTGGGAAGAGGCCGGCGTCAGGGGCACGCCGATTGACCAGTGTCTTGGCCTATATTCCTATCGCAAGAACACGGCCTATGGTGTGACATTGCCCTGTATCGCGCTGATCTATCCTGTGCAGGTCGATCGTTTGGAAAAACACTGGCCCGAGATCGGGCAACGTCGGCGTAAATGGTTCTCGCCGCAAAAGGCCGCACGCAAGGTGCGCAGCGCTGAACTGGCGCGCAGTTTGCAGGGTTTTGATCCATCGCGGCTGTATGCCTAGCTTGATTTTTCCCTGCCCGGCGGTATTTAGTGGGTCAGTTCCCAACCGGGCCATGTGGCAGGATCATGATTCAATTCACGCTGAAATGCGACAATGACCACCGCTTTGACAGCTGGTTTCAATCCGGCAGCGCGTTTGACAAGCTCAAGGCTGCTGGCATGGTCACCTGTGCGGTTTGCGGGTCCAGCAATGTTGAAAAGGCCATCATGGCACCTCGTGTGCGGCCGGCGCGCTCGACCGCGGCCCCAATCGAGCCCCCTGCGGATCAGCCAACGGACGGGGCCGCGCCCGCGCTGAGCGCGCCGCAAAACCCGGCCGAAGAAGCGCTGAGCGAAATGCGCCGCCATGTCGAGGAAAACTCGGAATATGTGGGGGACAAATTCGTTCAGGAAGCGCGCGCCATGCATGACGGCGACAGCCCCGAACGCGCCATCTATGGCGAGGCAAAAACCGAAGACGCCAAGCAGTTGATCGAGGATGGCGTTCCCGTCCTACCGCTGCCCTTCCTGCCAGGGCGCAAAACCAACTGACCAACCCGAAAGGTCATTCATGCATATTGTCATCACCGGCGCAAACCGTGGGATCGGTCACGAGCTCTTGTCGCGCTACGCCGCTGCGGGCCACGATGTCACCGGCACCGCGCGCCAGGGGGAGGACTATGTCGCGCTGGACGTAACCAAGCCGGACAGTTTCTCCAATCTGGCCCAGGCGATGGATGCGCGTCCGGTGGATCTGCTGATCTGCAATGCCGGTCTGTATCTGGACAAGGGAGAATCCCTGGCCGAAGGCTATCCCCCCGAAATGTGGGCGCAAATGATGGCCACCAATGTCACCGGTGTGTTTCTGAACGTGCAGACCCTCCTGCCGAACCTGCAAATGGCTGCGGGCGGCAAAATCGCCATTATCTCGTCGCAGATGGCCAGCCATACCCGCGCGCCAGGTGGCAGCTATATCTATCGCGCGTCTAAGGCGGCGGTGCTGAACCTGGGTCGCAATCTGGCAACCGACCTTAGGGGCCTGGGCATTTCTGTCGGCATCTATCACCCCGGCTGGGTGCGCACCGATATGGGGGGCGAAGAGGCCGAAATCTCGGTCCAAGAGGCGGCCCAAGGTCTGATGCAACGGTTCGAAGCGCTGGGGCCGGACACCACAGGCTGTTTCGAAACCTGGGACGGCCGCACCCACGCTTACTAGACTCTGAAAGACAATCTTTGATTGACCGAAAACCAAGCTCTTGGGTACGCTTCTGGGACACTATTCTAGGAGGAGTCTCAAGTGCGTGTGTTGAGTAAAGCGACAAAAAATATTGCTATTCTGGCCGCGATTTCGATGTCGTTGGCAAGTGTGCCCGGCGTCGCCGCAGCGGGGAATTCGGTTCATAAATATGATGACGGCACCAAGCTGCGGATCAATTGTACGGGCGGCGGATGCACCGTCAAAGCGAAAAAGAAGGGCGGCAAATGGGCGACAATCGAAAAGGGCCCGGGCGGTCGCGAGAACTTCCTGATCCTGGACTCGAAATACAAAACACAGAAACCTGATTTCTAACCTTCTGTGAGATCGCATTTATTTAGGGGCAATCAGATATCTGATTGCCCTTTTTCGTTCAGATTTGAGCCTGCGACACCAATGTATTCTTGCTCTTGGGCGCGCAAACCGTTACTTCGCGCTGAACCAAGGAACAAGGACTGACCATGCCCGTTCTCGTGATGAAATTCGGCGGCACTTCCGTCGCCACGCTGGACCGGATCAAACGCGCCGCCAAGCGCGTCGGATTGGAAGTGGCCAAGGGCTATGACGTGATCGTCATCGTTTCGGCCATGTCAGGCGAAACCAACAAGCTGGTGGGCTTCGTGAACGAAACCTCGCCGCTGTATGACGCGCGTGAATACGATGCGATCGTCAGCTCGGGCGAAAACGTCACCGCTGGCCTGATGGCGCTGACCCTTCAGGAAATGGACGTGCCCGCGCGCAGCTGGCAGGGCTGGCAAGTGCCGGTGAGAACCAACAACGCGCACAGCTCGGCCCGGATCGAAGAGATCCCCACCGACAATATCAACGCCAAGTTCGGCGAAGGGATGCGTGTGGCCGTTGTGGCGGGGTTCCAGGGGATTTCCCCCGAGGGCCGGATCACCACGCTGGGCCGTGGCGGCAGCGACACCACCGCCGTGGCCTTTGCCGCCGCGTTCGGGGCCGAGCGTTGCGACATCTACACTGATGTGGATGGCGTCTACACCACCGACCCGCGGATCAGCCCCAAGGCCCGCAAACTGGATAAGATCTCGTTCGAGGAAATGCTCGAACTGGCCTCGCTGGGCGCCAAAGTCCTGCAAACCCGCTCGGTCGAGCTGGCCATGCGCTATAAGGTGAAACTGCGCGTGCTCAGCTCTTTCGAAGAACCGTCTGATGAAGCCGGCACGCTTGTCTGTGCCGAGGAGGAAGTCATGGAAAACCGCCCTGTATCCGGCATCGCCTATTCGCGTGACGAGGCCAAGATGACCCTCGTTTCCGTCGCCGACCGCCCCGGCATTGCCGCCGCCATTTTCGGCCCGCTGTCCGAGGCCGGCGTGAACGTGGATATGATCATCCAGAACATCGCCGAAGAAGGCCGCACTGACATGACCTTCTCGTGCCCCACCGATCAGGTGTTGCGTGCGCAAAAGGCCCTGGACGAGGCCAAGGCCTCGGGGGACATCAACTTTGCCGAGCTGATCGCCGACACCGAGGTGTGCAAAGTGTCCGCCGTTGGCATCGGCATGCGCAGCCAATCGGGCGTGGCCGCCAGAATGTTCCAAACCCTGTCGGACGAAGGCATCAACATCAAGGTGATCGCCACCAGCGAGATCAAGATCTCGGTTCTGATCGATCGCAAATACATGGAACTGGCCGTGCAATCGCTGCATGACGCGTTCGAGCTGGAAAAATCTGCATAAGCCACGCTGCTTAGCTGTTCATCCAAACCGGGGGAAATCATTCCTCCGGTTTTGTTTTTGCGACAAACAGAATTGACAGACCCCGCGGTTGCTGGCCTGAATATCTTTGAACGGATACAGACAATCAGACCCAAGAAAGCGCGATGAAATCGGATTGTATTCTATTTTAAGATGCATTACCGCTTGAGAAAAGAACGTCAACACAACCATAGAACCCATATGCGCAATTTAGTTCCGTTTTTGCGCCCATTTTCGCAAAAATCGTACCCACTCAATTAATTGCATTTTCCTTCTGGCTGCGTTGTGCTCTATAACGCGTTGAAACAAATTGCAGGGTAAACCTCTCTGCATCGGATCATTGGGACAGTCGACGGCATGACCGAGACAACGGAAAGTGAAAGCCGCAAGCTGCTCGGCAGGCTTCGCAGTGCGATGGCCGAGGAAAGCGCGGGCCAGACGCGTCTGGACAAGATCACGCATCTGATCGCCAATTCCATCGGAACAGAAGTGTGTTCGATCTATCTGTTCCGCGATGATGAAACGCTGGAACTGTGCGCCACCGAGGGTCTGAACCCCGAATTTGTCCACAAAACCCGCCTGAAGCTGGGCGAAGGCCTGGTGGGCCGCGTCGCCCGCACCGGTCTGGTCGTGAACGAGGCCGACGCCCCCAGCGCCAAGGGTTTCCGGTATATGCCCGAAACCGGCGAAGAGATTTACTCGTCCTTCCTGGGGGTTCCCGTGCAGCGCCTGGGCGAAACACTGGGCGTTCTGGTCGTGCAGTCGAAACAGGCGCGGACGTTCTCGGCCGACGAGGTCTATGCGCTGGAAGTCGTGGCCATGGTTTTGGCCGAAATGACCGAGCTGGGCGCTTTCGTGGGCGATAATGCCGCGATGGGCGCGCGCCACCAGCAATCCGAAATGTTCCGCGGATCGACCGGCCAGGAAGGCGCGGCCGAGGGCCATGTCTGGCTGCATGAACCCCGCGTTGTGATCACCAACCCTATCGCCGAAGACCCGCACAAAGAACTAGAACGGTTGCGGGCCGCCGTCGATCAGCTGCGCATCAGCGTCGATCAGCTGCTCGAGGGCGCGTCGACCTCGGGCGATACCGAACAAACCCAGGTGCTGGAAGCCTATCGGATGTTCGCCAACTCCAAGGGCTGGGCCCGCCGGATGGAGGAAGACATCAGCCGGGGTCTGTCCGCCGAGGCCGCCGTGGAAAAGGAACAGTCCACCGCTCGTGCCCGCCTGAGTCAGGTGAACGACGCCTATCTGCGCGACCGGCTGCATGATCTGGACGATCTGTCCAACCGGCTGCTGCGCATTCTGACTGGCCAGGGGACGGAAACCGGGGCTGATATGCCGGCCGACCCGATCCTGATTGCGCGCAATATCGGCCCCGCCGAGCTGCTGGATTATGGCCGCACCCTGAAGGGCATCGTGCTTGAGGAAGGCTCGGTCGGAAGCCACGCCGCCATCGTTGCGCGCGCGCTGGCCATTCCGCTGGTCATCCATGCCGACCGCATCACCACCGAGGCGCTGAATGGCGACCATATCATGGTGGATGGCGATCAAGGCATCGCGCATCTGCGCCCTGACGACACCGTCGTCACGGCGTTTCGCGACAAAATTGCCATGCAGGCCCATGCGCAGGAACGCTATGGCTCGATCCGCAATGAACCCGCGCAAAGCAAATGCGGGCAGGTTATCGCGCTGCACATGAACGCCGGACTGATGGCAGATCTGCCCAGCCTCGAGGGCTCGGGGGCGGAAGGCGTGGGCTTGTTCCGCACCGAGCTGCAATTCCTGGTGCGCAACAAGATGCCCAAGCGGACCGAGCTTGCCGCGCTCTATGCCCGTGTTCTGGATGCGGCCAATGGCAAACGGGTGGTGTTCCGAACGCTGGATATCGGGTCGGACAAAGTGCTGCCCTATATGAAGCCCAATGACGAACCGAACCCGGCTCTGGGCTGGCGGGCGATCCGGGTGGGTCTGGATAAACCGGGCGTGATGCGGATGCAGTTGCAGGCGCTGATCCGGGCCGCGAATGGGCGTCCGCTGTCGCTGATGTTCCCCTTTGTCGCGCAATACGAAGAATTCACTGCGGCCAAGGCCGAAATCGACAATGCCATCGCCCGCGAGAGCAAACTGGGCCACCCCCTGCCCGAAAAGCTCGAGATCGGGGCCATGTTGGAAACGCCCTCGTTGGCCTTTGCTCCGAACCAGTTTTATCGGGACGTCGAGTTTCTGTCGATCGGGGGCAATGATCTGAAACAGTTCTTCTTTGCGGCTGATCGCGAAAACGAACGGGTGCGGCGCCGCTATGATACGCTGAATGTCAGCTTTCTGACCTTCCTGGAACAGATCGTCAAACGGTGCGAAGCCTCGGACACCGCGCTGAGTTTCTGCGGCGAGGATGCAGGCCGACCCGTCGAGGCTGCCTGTTTTGCCGCGCTGGGGTTCAAGATGCTGTCGATGCGCCCAGCCTCGATCGGGCCGGTGAAACACATGCTGCGCCGGATCAATCTGACCGAGCTACGCGACGTGATTCACACCGCCTGCGAAAGCGGGGAACAAACGGTGCGCCCGGCCGTCATGGAGTATCTGCGCAACGTGGATTAGGCGCGGCGAATGCCCGGCAGCGCGACGCGCTGGCGCAGGGCTTCACGCAGCTCTTCTTCGGGGCAATCGGCCTCGATTCCCAGGGCCCGAATGCGAAAATGCACGTGGGCGATCTGCTGATAATAGCTGGTATAGGCATAGTTGGTCGCCGCCCCGGCCACGGCCCCCAAAACGGGCGCCGTTTGCGCCGCCAGCTTTTGCCCCAGAACGGTGGCCAAGCGCGGTGCCACGCGCGAAATCAGCGTTTGCACCGCAACACCTTGCAGGCTGGCCCGCGTCGCAAAAAAGGCCAGATCCGCGCCGTCGTCTTCCTCTAGCGGACCCGCAGCCGACAGCACGCGGATACAATCGAACTGCACATTCTTGGCCTCGGGATCAAAGCCATGTTCGACGGCCACGTCCTGAATGGTGCGCAGCAGAATGGTGGTGGTGACAGGCAGTTCCGCCAGCGCCCCCGGCAAACCGCCAAACCCGCCAGCCGCACCCATTGCGGTGGCCACGGCGGTGTTCAGCCAAGCGGGTTGGTCGCCGATCACCCCACGCGATCCATGCGCCGCCTTCATCGCCACGTTCAGCGCTTTGACGGTGCCGTCTTCCAGGCGCACGCGCACGCCCTCGGGCAGGCGATCCAGCAGGCTGTCGGCCTGCCCTCCGATCATGTTGAGCACCTGAATCCCGACACCGCCCGCCGACTGGTAGCGACGCGAAAGCTGTTCCAGCTCGGCGTCCAGATCGACGGGTTTTGCAGGTTCGGACAGAAAAATCTGGTTCAATGGGGCCACCCTGTAAAGTTTACCCCTTTAACATCGGGGCCTTCAGCCCGGATTTCAAGCGTTGATCCGCTGGACCCGCCCCGAAACGCCGCGCCAGGCATCGGGGGTCAGCGCCTGCCCCAGCACCCGATCCGGGTTGGTCGGAGGCGGCATTTCCACATTTTCCAGACGCTCGAATCCAAAACGCCGATAATAGGGCGCGTCCCCCACAAGCATCACCCGCGACCAGCCCAGGGCGCGCGCGCGCTCCAGGCTGTCATGGATCAGCAACGCGCCCAGCCCTTCACCCTGACGGGTCGGGTGCACCGCGACGGGCCCCAGCAACAGGGCCGTATGCGCGCCGATCTGCACCGGCCAGAAACGAATTGCGCCTCCGACAATCCCATCAGGATCGCGCGCGACGATGGACAGCCCCTCGACGGGGGGCACGTCCTCGCGCAAGCGATACGAGGACAAGGCCGTCCGCCCCGGCGCGAAACATAGGTCGTACAGGGCTTCGACCTCCCACCAATCATTGGGCGTTTCCTCGGTCAGGGTGAACATTCGCCGGTTTGGTCCTTGCCTTGCTGAAATTCCAGTGGAAACGGCCCTAACACGGCGCTAGGTCTGTGACAAACGCCAAACCGCGACGGATCAAAGGACACACGGGCAGATGTTTTACGAACCCAAGGACGGCCACGGCCTGCCACACACCCCCTTCAACGCAATCGTGACCCCGCGCCCGATTGGCTGGGTATCGACCCGTGGCAAAGACGGCGTGGACAATCTGGCCCCCTATTCGTTTTTCAACGCGGTCGCCTATACCCCGCCGCAGGTGATGTTTGCCTCGACCGGGACCAAAGAGGATCAGGCCGATTCCAAGGACACGGTCAGCAATATCCGCGAGACCGGCGTCTTTGCCCTGAACGTCGTCAGCTATGCGCTGCGGGACGCCATGAATGCCAGCTCGCAAACCCTGCCGGCGGATCAGGATGAATTCGATCACGCCGGTCTGGAAAAAGCACAGTGCCGCACGATTGATTGCCCCTATGTGGCCGCCGCCCCCGCAGTGCTGGAATGCAAACTGTCCCAGATCATCGAGCTGGAAGGCAAAAACAACCGGCTGGTCCTGGGCGAGGTCACCGGGGTCTATATCGATGACACCTGCCTGGTCGACGGCATCTTTGATGTGACCAAATTTAACCCACTTTCGCGTCTGGGCTACCGCGATTACGCCACTATACGCGAGGTCTTCTCGCTTGCGCGGCCGGATGACAAATAAGTGCCTTGCAGCTTGACCCCGGTTGCGCCACTTTTTCGGAAACAACGAGGGACAGGCATCCATGCAAACGACAATCGGTGTGATCGGCGGATCGGGGATTTATGAAATCGAGGGGCTGGAAAACGCTGAATGGGTCAGCGTGCAAACGCCTTGGGGCGAGCCGTCGGATCAGATTCTGACGGGCACGCTGGATGGCGTGAAGATGTGTTTCCTGCCCCGTCATGGGCGCGGACATGTGCATTCGCCCACCACCGTGCCCTACCGCGCCAATATCGATGCGCTGAAACGACTGGGCGTAACGGATGTGGTGGCCGTGTCCGCCTGTGGCTCGTTCCGAGAGGAAATGGCGCCGGGTGATTTCGTGATCGTCGATCAGTTCATCGACCGGACTTTCGCGCGCGAGAAATCGTTCTTTGGCACGGGCTGTGTCGCCCATGTCAGCGTGGCCCATCCCACCTGCCCGCGCCTGTCCGAGGCCTGCTTCACCGCCGCCACCGATGCCGGGATCACCGTTCACAAGGGCGGCACCTATCTGGCGATGGAAGGGCCGCAATTCAGCACCCTGGCCGAATCCAAGATGTATCGCGAAAGCTGGGGTTGCGACGTGATCGGCATGACCAACATGCCCGAGGCCAAATTGGCCCGCGAGGCCGAGCTTTGCTATGCCTCGGTTGCGATGATCACCGATTATGACAGCTGGCACCCCGAGCATGGCGAGGTCGATATCTCGGACATCATCGCCACGCTGATGGGCAATGCAGACAAGGGCCGCGCGCTGGTGAAACGCCTGCCCGCCCTGTTGGGCAAGGAACGCGACCCCTGCCCGCATGGCTGTGACCGCGCGTTGGAATTCGCCATCCTGACCGCCCCGGAAAAACGGGATCCGGCGGTGATGGCCAAGCTGGATGCGGTCGCTGGCCGCGTATTGGGATAGGTGTCATGGCATTTGAACTTTGGTTAACTTTCGTCGCGGCCTCGACCGCATTGTTGTTGATCCCCGGCCCCACGATCCTGCTGGTGCTCAGCTATGCGCTCAGCCAGGGGCGCAGCGTGGCCGTGGCCTCGGCCACCGGGGTGGCCTTGGGCGATCTGATCGCGATGACCGCGTCCTTGCTGGGCTTGGGGGCGATCGTGCTGACCTCGGCGCTGGCGTTTAGCGTGCTGAAATGGGTGGGGGCGGTGTATCTGGTCTGGCTGGGCATCAAGATGCTGCGCAGCGCCGGACAGGCCGAGCTGGGTCAGCTGGGCAATGCCCCGCCGCGTGCCGCGCGCGAAGTCTTTGGCCATGCCGCCATCGTCACCGCGTTGAACCCCAAAAGCATCGGCTTCTTCATCGCCTTCGTGCCCCAATTCGTGGACCCGGCTGCGCCGTTGATGCCGCAATTTGCCATCATGATCGCAACTTTCGTCGGCCTGGCCGCCTTGAACGCGCTGGCCTATGCCCTGCTGGCCGACAAGCTACGCGAACGCATCCGTCGACCCGCAGTTCTGCGAGGGCTGACCCGTTTGGGCGGCGTAACGCTGATCGGTATGGGTGTGCTGACGGCCACGCTGCGCCGCGCGACCTGAAGAATGGCGGCCTTAGTCGTCGCCATTCTCTTTCATGAACTTACGGATAAAGCCGCGAATTTCGCGGGCGGCGCTGGTGTCCATGTCCTTGCACAGCTCGACAAAAGCGTCGCGCTCTTCCTTGTCCAGGCGCAACACCAGCTGGCTGTCTTTCTTGCCCGATTTTTTCGAGTCTTTCTTACCCAAGGCAGGCATCCCCATCCCACTTGACTTTCCGTACAGCAAGTGTATATACATTATATATCCAATTGCTGCACAATCTTCTTGCGGCAAAAACAAGAAAAAGGGAAGAGGAAATGACGTTACAGGCCGCGAAATCAATGCTCGTGCGTGACCGGATGGATTGGCGCAAGCCACATGTCCGTTGGTTGCCCTCTCGGTTCTATCGGTTCTTTTCGAACGACCGCTGATCACCTGATAAAAGACCGCCCCAGAAACGGGGCGGTTTTTTCTTTCGGGCTTGCCCAAGCCACCCCCATCCGCCAAACCTATGCCCAGGCAATACATCCGAGGGCACCATGGCACCCCAAAAATCCGTTCGCGACTATATCCGCACCATCGTCGATTTCCCGCACGAGGGCATCATGTTCCGCGATGTCACCACCCTGTTCGCCGATCCGCGGGGGTTTCGCATGTGCGTGGACCAGTTGCTGCACCCCTATGCCGGACAGCGCATCGACAAGGTTGTGGGACTCGAGGCGCGCGGCTTTATCCTGGGCGGGGCCGTGGCGCACCAGCTGGGCACGGGCTTTGTGCCGATCCGCAAAAAGGGCAAGCTGCCCCACACCACCATCAGCGAAGAATACAAACTGGAATATGGCGAGGCGATTGTCGAGGTGCATGACGACGCGATCGAAGCGGGCGAGACCGTTCTGGTCGTCGACGACCTGTTGGCCACCGGCGGCACTGCCGAGGCCGGGATCAAGCTGGTCGAACGACTGGGCGGGCAAATCGTTGGCTGCGCTTTTGTGGTTGATTTGCCAGATCTGGGCGGACGCAAGCGGCTGGAGGGTATGGGCATGGAGGTCCACGCTCTGTGCGCCTTCGAGGGATTGTGACGCCCCGCCAGATGACGCCCTGACAAAATCGCGCTAGGTTGGGCGCGATTTCAGACAGGTGATTTTATGCGTCTCTTTCTCGCTCTTCTCATGCTCTTGGCGTTGCCCGCGGTCGGCACCGCCATGACCCCAACGCAACTGACCCAGGCGGCCGAGGCCGGTGATGTCGATGCGATGGAAAAGCTGGCCCTGATACACCATCACGGCACCTTGGTTCCGCAGGATCAGGAAACGGCGCGGCACTGGTTCAAACGCTGCGCCGAGGCGGGCAAAGACACCTGCCAGCACAGCTATGGTGTCTACTTGCAGTTTGGCTATGGCGGTGCGCCCGACAAACCGGCCGCCGTCGACTGGTATTTGAAAGCCGCGCAAAATGACTATGTCCCGCCGCTGATGTATCTGGGCGACATGCATTTCCATGGGGATGGTATCCCGATGGACCGAGCGATGGCCTCGGTGTTTTATCAGCGCGCCGCCGTTCTGGGCGACCCGCGCGGCCAATATGTGTTCGGGCAGTTCCTGTACTTTGGCGAGCAATTCCCCAAGGACACCGCCAAGGCCTATGCCTGGATCAGCCTGTCCGCAGCGCAGGGATATGAAAAATCCGTCGCCTTTCTGGACAGGATGCGCGCCGAGATGTCCGCCGACGCCTTGGAACGCGCGCGCGCCTTTGCCGATACTTGCGCGGAATATGGCAATTCAGGCTGTCTTTAGCCGCGCAACACCGCGCCGGGATTTATGATTCCGTTGGGGTCAAATGCCTGCTTCACCCGCCGCATCAGCGCCAGTTTCACCGGGTCGCCATAGCGCTCCAGATCCGCGACCTTCAGCCGTCCAACCCCATGTTCCGCACTGAACGAGCCCCCCAGCTGATGCACCAGGTCATGAACGGCGCGGCTGATGTCGGCCTTTTGCGCGGCGTGATCAGATTTGTGCCCGCCCTTCGGGGGGAACACGTTATAGTGCAGGTTCCCATCGCCCAGATGGCCAAAACAGTTGATCCTGAACGGCCCCATTTCGGCAATCGTGGCGGTCCCGCGCGCAATGAATTCGGGGATCAGGCTGAGCGGCACCGAGATATCATGCGAACACACCGCCCCGATCGCGCGGTTTGCGGTCGGGATTTGTTCCCGCACTTCCCAAAACGCGGTTCGCTGCGCCTCGGATTGGGCGATTACGCCGTCACTGACCAGACCTCGCGCAAAGGCGTCCACGAACAAAGCCTCCAGCGCCTGTGACGAAACCAACCCCTGGGCCAGGCCCACATCGATCAGAACGAACCACTCGGGCGGCGTGTCAAAGGGTTGGCGCAGGTCGGGCAAGGCCTCGGCCAGGAATTCCAACCCGGTGCGATGGATCAGTTCAAACGCGCTGATGCCCTCGCCCAGCTGACCGCGCGCCAGGGCCAGCAAATCCAGCGCAGCGGCGGGGCTGTCCACCACCATCAACGCGGTTCCGTTCCCCGCCGGAATCGGGCTGAGCTTTAGCGCGGCGGCGGTGATCACACCCAGCGTACCTTCGGCCCCGATGAACAAGTCCCGCAGATCATAGCCGGTGTTGTCCTTGCGCAACCGGCTGAGATTATTCAGGATTTGCCCGTCGGGCAGGACGACCTCCAGCCCCAGGCACAGCTCGCGCGCGTTGCCATAGCGCAGCACGTTCACGCCCCCGGCATTGGTCGACAAATTCCCCCGATCCGGGCCGAGCCCTTGGCAGCAATGGACAAGGGGAACAGGCGATCCACCGCCTCGGCTGCGGTGTGGATATCCTCCAGAATGGCCCCGGCCTCGGTGATCATCACGTTTTCCGTGGGCAGTGTTTCGCGGATTTTGGTCATCCGCTCCAACGACAGCAGGATCGGTTGCGGTCCATCCGGCATGACCTGCCCGCCGACCAAACCTGTCCCGCCCCCATAGGGCACCACGCCCACGCGCGCCTGATTTGCCATGCGCAGGATGGTACTGACCTCTTGGGTCGTCGAGGGCGCGGCGACGATCGCCCCCTGCCCTGCCCAGGTGCCACGGGGTTCTTCCAAATACCGAGGCGCGACCGGACGCAGCACTTTGGCAGGCAAGGCCCGGGTCAGGGCGTCCAGGAAGGCGGGTGAGGCATCATTCAGAGTCATGCCAAATCCATATCACGCCCGGGCTGACAGTCTAGTCCGGGTCACGCAACAAGCGCGGGCGCAGAGCAATGACGGTCGGGCGATCCGGCAGGCTGCGCAGCGACAGCTCGACCGCGCTGTCCGAGGTTCGGCGCACGTCGAATTCGTCCTCCATCCCGTCCAGGAACCGTTCCAGCGTGAAATCCCCGAACCAGTGCATGGGGATCACCACGGACGAGCGCAGACGCTTCAGCACTTTGATCATCGTGGGCAGATCCAGCGTCATCCCCCCGTCCACCGCGGCCATGACCACATCCAGACGCCCCAAGGCCGCAAACTGCGCCGGGTCCGGTTCGTGATGCAGGTGGCCCAGATGACCGATACACAGACCTGCAACCTCGAACACAAAGATCGAATTTCCCTCGGGCTCGATCCCCGAAAAGCTGCTGCGGATATCGGTGGACACGTTGCGGATCAGCATGTCGCCAACGGTCAGGTAATGATCGATGCCTTCGCCAAACGCCCCCCAGCCCGGCAAGGCATGGCGGATGGCCGGGTCAGGAAACGGGGTCCAGTGGGTGTCATGCGCGTGGTTCATCGTGACCACATCGGGGATGAAATCCGTGTTGCCGATGAACCCGGTATAATCCGTCACGGCCGAGACCCCAACGGGCGACTGGATCAAAAAGGACGCATGCGCCAGATAGCTGATCCGCACGGTGTAGTCCGGCAAGGGATCGCGAAAACTGGCTTTGTGCAGGTATTCAAGGCCCGGCGCGGCGTCTGCGATGGCAATGCAATGGCTGGGCTGGCGCGGTTCCTGCGCCAGTGCGGCGCTGCTGAGGAACAGGAAAACAAGGGCGAAACGGATCATCGGCAGTACCTCCTGCGCGCAAACCTAGCGCGCCCGGGCCAACAGTCACGCCTGTCCGACATCCGTGCGGCCGCGCCGGTCCATCCGCAGGCTGGAATACAGCACATGCGTGCGCCAGCGACCATCGATTTGCAGATAGGATTGCGCCACGCCCTCGTATTTGAACCCCGAGGTTTCCAGCACCCCGCGCGAGGCGACATTTTCCGGCAGGCAGGCGGCCTCGATCCGGCTAAGATCCATTTTGCGGAACGCATGATGGACGACGGCCAGAATGGTTTCGCGCATATATCCGTGCCGGGCAAAGCGCTGGCCCACCCAATATCCAAGTGTCCCGGCCTGTGCGGGCCCACGGCGGATATTGTCCAGGGTGATGGCCCCCATCAAAGCCTGATCCTCGCGCCGGATCAAAAACAGCGGCATGGCCGAGCCGTTAGAAATCGACCGCTGTGCCCAATGCACCCGGTTCGAAAAAGCCTTGCGCGTCAGGTGATCGGTCGCCCAGGTTGGCTCCCACGGTTGAAGGAAGGCGCGGCTTTCCAGGCGCAGACTGGACCAATCGCGATAATCCGAATAAGTCGGCGGCCGCAATGTCAGCCGCTCGGTTTCAATCCGAACCTTGCGCTTGGGCAATAGCATCAGGCGGCGCGCCTTTCCTGAAGCTCCTCCAGCGTAGGGGCTTTGCCCACCGGACCATACAGCGCCAGCGCGGCCGGGGCTTGCACGGCCATGACCTCGGCAAAGGTTTTCACATCCTGCGTGCTGACCGCATCGATCTTGCGCACGACCTCGTCCAGCTCAGGCACCCGGCCCCAGATTTGCACCATCCGCGCCAGACGTTCCGCCCGGTTCGAGGGGCTCTCCAATCCCATCAGCAGACCCGCCTTCATCTGCGCACGGGCGCGGGCGACCTCTTCGTCGCTCATGTCTTCGGCTGCGCGCTTCATTTCATCCAGCGTCACCACGGACAATTCGGCCAACTGATCCGCAGATGTCCCCGCATAGACCGTCATCATGCCGGTGTCAGAATAGGCCCCCGCCTGCGCGAAAATCGTATAGCACAGCCCACGTTTTTCGCGGATTTCCTGGAACAGACGGCTGGACATGCCGCCCCCCAGCGCGTTGGCATAGATCTGCGCGGCGTGGATTGCGGCATCCCCGTAATTCGGGCTTTCGAACCCGATCGCAAAATGCGCCTGTTCCAATGCCTTTTCAGTGCGTGTCTCGCCCCCGTGAAACTGCGCCTGCATGGGCGCAACATTGACCAGCGGGGACAGATGGCCGAACAAGGCTTCTGCCTCGCGCACCAGCGCCTCATGATCCACGGCACCGGCGGCAGACAGGATCATCTGACCCGGCCCATATTGTTCTGCCACGAAACCTGCCAGATCCTCGCGCGCAAAGGCGCTGACCCGTTCCACCGGGCCCAGAATGGTGCGACCCAGCGGTTGATCCGGATAGGCCTTTTCCTGCAGCCAGTCAAAGATGATGTCATCGGGCGTGTCCAAAGACTGCCCGATTTCCTGAAGGATCACACCGCGCTCGACCTCGATCTCATGCGGGTCAAACACCGGGTTCAGCACGATGTCCGAAATCACGTCCAGCGCCAGCGGCACATCCGCCTCGAGCACGCGGGCATAATAGGCCGTCACCTCGCGTGAGGTATAGGCGTTCATATAGCCGCCCACATCCTCGATCGCTTCGGCGATTTGCAAAGCGCTGCGCCGTTTGGTTCCTTTGAACGCCATGTGTTCCAGGAAATGCGCGATCCCGTTCTGTTCGACCCGTTCATGGCGGCCCCCAGCCAAAACCCACAGCCCGATCGAGGCCGATTGCAGCCCCGGCATATGTTCAGTGACAATACGGAAACCGTTGGACAGGGTGTGCAGTTGGACCGTCAATTCTGGATACGCTCGCGGATCAGGGATTCCAGGGCGTCCAGATCATTGCTGATCTCGGTCACCCGTTCCGCACGCTCATACAGGTCGCCCATGCGCGCTGGCAAGTCCGGATGCACGCCGGTGGCCTCTTTCACCGCAGCCGGGAATTTCGCGGGGTGCGCGGTGGACAGGGTGATCATCGGAACGTCGGCCTGGCGCTGCTCGTTGGCCACCTTCACGGCCACAGCTGTGTGCGGGCACATCAGCTCGCCGGTGGTGGCGAACATGTCGGTGATGGTCGCGCTGGTTTCTGCTTCCGAGCAGTTGCCGGAATCGAACAGTTCCTGAAGCGTCTGCAACGCACCCTGGCTGACGGTAAAGCCGCCGTTTTTCAGCTCGTCCATCAGCTGGCTGACGGCTGCGCCATCCTGACCATAGGCATAGAACAGCGCGCGTTCGAAGTTCGAGGACACCTGAATATCCATCGACGGGCTGATCGAGGGGATCACGCCATCGGGGCGATATTCGCCAGTGCTCAGGCAGCGGTGCAGGATGTCATTCTGGTTGGTCGCGATCACCAGACGGTCAATCGGCAGCCCCATGCGTTTCGCGATATAGCCTGCGAAGATGTCGCCGAAGTTGCCGGTGGGCACGGTGAAGCTGACCTTGCGATCCGGCGCGCCTAGGGCCACGGCGGAATAGAAATAGTAGACAACCTGCGCCAGCACCCGCGCCCAGTTGATCGAGTTCACGCCCGCCAATTTCACCCCATCGCGGAAGTCAAAATCGTTGAACATGTCCTTCACGCGGGCCTGACAATCGTCGAAATGGCCCTCGACCGCCAGCGCGTGCACGTTGGCCTCGGATGGGGTGGTCATCTGGCGGCGCTGCACCTCGGAGACACGACCATTGGGGAACAGGATGAACACATCGACGGCGTCCAGCCCCTTGAAGGCCTCGATCGCGGCCGAGCCAGTATCGCCCGAGGTCGCGCCCACGATGGTCACCCGGCTGCCGTTGCGTTTCAGCGCGGCCTGGAACAGCTGGCCGATCAGCTGCATTGCGAAATCCTTGAACGCCAGCGTGGGGCCGTGGAAAAGTTCGAGCAGGAAGTGATTGGTGTCCAGCTGCACCATCGGCGCACGCGCGGTGTGGCCGAAACCCGCATAGGCCCTGGCGATGATCTCTTTGAACTCGGCATCCGTGAAGGTGTCGCCGATATAGGGGCGCATGATGCGAAAGGCACACTCTTCGTAGGACAGGCCGGATAGCGCCGCGATGTCATCCTTCGTCATCGTGGGGATGGTTTCGGGGACATACAGGCCACCGTCACGGGCCAGCCCGGTCAGCATCGCCTCTTCGAAATTCAGGACGGGGGCCTGACCCCGTGTCGATACGTATTTCACTGTTCTTTCCCTTTCGCGGGTTTCCTTTGGCGCCACAGGAACAGGCCCAACATCGCCGTCCACACGGCGGCCAGCCCGAACCATTGCACGGCATAGCCAAAATGGTCGTTCGGGATGCCCTCGACCCCCACCGGCAAGGGTGAGACCGGGGCATCGTCATAAGAGGTTTCGCGGGCGATCACCAGAATGGGATCGGTGTTCAGCGCCTGCGCCAGCACGTCCACCTCGCGGGCGAACCAGATATTGGCGGTGCGATCGTTTTCGGGGGTGAAGCTGTCGTGCTCGTCCGGCCAGTGCAGGTTTCCGGTGACGGTGACATTTTCAAAGGGCGGTTGGGGTGGCTCGGCCTCTAGCCGGACAAAGCCGCGATCCACCAGAACCGTGCGCCCCCCCAGATCCATCGCGTTGATCAGGCGATACCCGGCGCCTTGGGTTTTCTGGCTGACCAGCACCCGGATGGTGGGGCCCAGAATGTCGCCAGTGACAGCGACGGGCAGAAACCGGTCGTCCTCGGGATCGGGCTGCGCGGGCAAGGCCACGGGGGCGGCGTGAATGCGCGCCTCGATCTGAGCCAGGATGGTTTCCTTCCAGTCCAGGCGGCGCAGCTGCCACAGGCCCAGCGACACCAGGATCGCCGCGCCCATCAGCCCGAACACCAAAGGAATGAGGATACGCCGCATCGCGTGGCCCTTTACAAACGAAAGCGCACGAGGGGTTCCCCGTGCGCCTTGCTTTTTGCCGTTTATCGTCGGTTTTTCAACCTCAAACCGGTGCGGTTAGCCGCCCCAGATGTAGACAGCTGCGAACAGGAACAGCCAGACAACGTCAACGAAGTGCCAGTACCAGGCCGCGGCCTCGAAACCAACGTGGGCTTCGGGGGTGAAGTGGCCCTTGATCGCGCGCAGCATGCACACGAACAGGAAGATGGTGCCGACGACCACGTGGAAGCCGTGGAAGCCGGTCGCCATAAAGAAGTTGGCGCCATAGATGTTGCCCGAGAAACCGAACGCCGCGTGGCTGTATTCATACGCCTGGAACACGGTGAAGATCAGACCCAGAGCCACCGCCAGCGCAAGACCGTTGATCATGTCTTTGCGGTTGTTTTCATGGGCAATCGCGTGGTGTGCCCAGGTAGCTGCCGCGCCCGAGCACAGCAGGATCAGCGTGTTGATCAGCGGCAGGTGCCAGGGATCAAAGGTTTCAATGCCAGCGGGGGGCCAGACACCATCGACCATGGGGCTGTTTTCGCTCATCGGGTACATGGCGTGCTTGAAGAAGCTCCAGAACCAAGCCGAGAAGAACATAACCTCGGACATGATAAACAGGATAAAGCCATAGCGCAGGCCGATTTTCACAACCGGGGTGTGGTCGCCGGTTTCGCCTTCGTTCACCACTTCGGCCCACCAGCCGAACATGACATACAGAACGCCAACAAAGCCGATCAGCAGCATCCAGGGCAATTCAGTGTGGAAATAGATCACCGCGCCGAACAGCATGATGAAGCCCGCCAGAGCGCCCAAAAGGGGCCACAGGCTTGGGGGCAGAATGTGATAGTCGTGGTTTTTTTCGTGCGCCATCGCGTTTCCCTCGTTGGAGGCTCTTAGTTTAGGGTGTTGGACGTGTCAGTGTCGAGTGCAGCATGCTGCTCTGGCACGTCAATTTCGTAAAAGGTGTAAGACAGGGTGATGCTGGACAGGTATTTGCCCTCGCGGTCCTCAAGGATCTCGGGGTCCACGTAGAAGCTGACCGGCATCATCACCCGTTCGCCCGGTTGCAGCACCTGCTCGGTGAAGCAAAAACAGTCGATCTTGGTGAAATAGGACCCAGCCGCATAGGGGGCCACATTATAGGACGCCTGCCCGGCAACCGGATGATCGGTGGGATTATAGGCCTCGTAAAAGGCCAGACCGGTTTCACCCAGGCGGATCTCCATCTCGCGCTGAACCGGCTTGAATTCCCACGGCATGCCGCGTTCTTTGGACGCGTCAAAGCGGACTTTGATGGTCTGGTCCAGGATCGTGTCCGAGCCCGCCTGCGCGGTCTGCGTCACCCCGCCAAAGCCGGTGACACGGCAGAACCAGTCATAGAAAGGCACCGAAGCCCAGGCCAGCGCACCCATGGTAATCACCACGGCGACCAGCTGAACGACAGTTTTCTGTTTGCCTTCCATGGCCATCAGTTCTGCGCCTCCTGTGCGGCGGGTTTCGGACCCAGCCCACCGGTGGTGACTTTGACAACGGTCAGGCCAAAGACGATGCCGATAAAGGCAACCAGCACCAGGCCCACGCCAACGTTGCGACCAAAGCGGCGTTTGTGCAGCTCGTGTTCGACTTGGATACCCATCTTACCAGCCCCCCAGACCATAGGGTTTCAGGGCGGCTTCGGCCAGGATCGCGCCGAAATGTAGGAACAGATACATCAGCGAGAACCCGAAGAAGGATTTCTCAATCCGGTATTTGTCGACCTGCGCCTGCTCTTCCTTGCGGCGCCAGATCTTCACGGCCCCCAGCAGGAACAAAACGTTCAGAACCACGGCCACAGTCATATAGATCGGTCCACCGATCGAGGTTAGGCCCGCGCCAATCGCGATGGGGGCCAGCAGGATGGTGTAGACCAGGATATGATTGCGTGTCACACGGCGGCCATGGGTCACGGTCAGCATGGGCACGCCCGCTTTTTCGTAGTCCGAGTTCATGAACAGCGCCAGCGCCCAGAAATGAGGGGGCGTCCACATGAAGATCAGCATGAACATCAGCACCAATTCGACACTGATGCCGCCGGTCACAGCCGCCCAGCCGATCATCGGAGGGAAGGCACCGGCCGCGCCACCGATCACGATGTTCTGCGGGGTCCAGCGCTTCAGCCACATGGTATAGACGACAGCGTAGAAGAAGATGGTAAAGGCCAGCAGCGCGCCTGCCACGATATTCGTGGCCAGCCACAGCATGATGCAGGAAAACACCGACAGGGTCAGGCCAATCGCCAGCGCCTCATCCCCGGTCACTTTCCCCGAAGGGATAGGCCGCGAGGTCGTGCGTTTCATCACACGGTCGATATCCGCATCCCACCACATGTTCAGCGCGCCCGAGGCACCGCCACCAACGGCGATGAACAGCACGGCACAGAAGGCGATAAAGGGATGCACGCCACCCGGCGCAGCCAGCAGGCCAACAAGGGCGGTAAACACCACCAACGACATCACTCGGGGCTTCAGCAGCGCGAAATAATCGCGGAAACCGGCCTCGCCTGTCTGGGTTTCGGTGTTGATGCTTGCGTCGCTCATGGTTTGCCTTCAGCCGCAGCGCATGTAGCGCCGCCAGTCAGTGGGTAGTCGAGGGGATGCGCCCCCTAAAGGGGCGCGATCCGATCCTTAGTTGGCCGAAGCCACGGTCAGAGTGCGCGGGGTACCGGCATACTCTTCGATGGCGCCGTCCAGCCATGCTTCATAGGCTTCTTGCGACACGACTTTGACGGTGATCGGCATGTAGGCGTGGTCCTTGCCGCACAGCTCGGAACACTGGCCAAAGTAAATGCCTTCTTGCTCGGCTTTGAACCACAGCTGGGCGATCCGGCCAGGCACGGCGTCTTGCTTGACGCCGAAGGCAGGGATGGTCCACGAGTGGATCACGTCCGCGCCGGTCACGTCCATGACAACAACCTTGTTGACCGGGATCACGACCTGAGTGTCGGTGGCCAGCAGGAATTCATCTTCGTTATAGCCCAGGCGCTTCAGCTTGGCCTTCATCGCGTCGCTGTTCACATATGCAACGGCACCGGCGGCTTCGTCTTCGTCGTCCATGGTGGCGGGCTGGCCAATCATGTAGCTGTCGAAGGCAAAGTCATGGTCGGTGTATTCATAACCCCAGTACCACTGGTACCCGGTGACTTTAATGTGGATGTCGCCCTCGGGGATTTCCTGCTGTTTGAACAGAACCGGCAGCGAAAACGCCCCGATGAACACCAGGATCACGATCGGAATGACGGTCCAGGCGATTTCCAGCGGCGAGTTGTGGGTAAAGGTCGCCGGGGTCGGGTTGGCGCGGCGGTTGTAGCGCACGATCACGATCGCGATCAGGGCAACCACGAACAGGGTAATTGCGGTGATGATCACCAGCAGAAGATGGTCCAGCGCCTGCAGGTCGCGCGCCAGTTCGGTTGCGGCAGGCTGAAAGCCCAACAGGCCAGGTTGCGGTTTGCCAATGGTTTCCACGTCCTGGGCAAGGGCCGGGGTCGCGGTAATGGCTGCTGCTGCCGCCAGTAGGCTGGATTTCAGTTTCATATGTCACCCTGATCGGTTGAGGTGTGTATTGTTCATCTATAGACGCCGAATTCGGCCCAAAGGGCAAAACCCGTTGTTTTGTCGCCGCTAGAAACCATATTCTATGTCGCAGAACAACAATGGCGCTTGCGGCAAACGGACGCTTTTTTTGATTTAGATCAAATCGCCGCCGCTGAAAAGACAGGAAAAACAGATATGAGCGATACTCCTTTTCGCCCGTTCGAGCAGTCGCTGGATCAGGACAAAGCCCTTGAATTACTGAAAGAAGCCACGTCAGGGGCCGAAGATGGCGAGCTTTTCCTGGAACGGCGCCGCTCTGAGGCCATCGTATTCGACGATGGTCGGGTAAAAACGGCCAGCTATGATGCCTCCGAAGGCTTCGGGCTGCGTGCTGTACATGGCGAGGTCGCCGGTTACGCCCATTCCACCGAAATTTCAGAATCAGCCCTGCGACGCGCCATGGCCACCACCCGTCTGGCCGTAGGGGATGGCGGCGGCACGATGGCCCTGCCCCCCAGCGCCACCAATGCGCGCCTGTACACTGATTCCGATCCCATCAGCGGGGTGTCATTCCCTGTGAAACTGGACACCCTGCGCGAGATGGATGCCTTTGCCCGCCGACTGGACAAACGCGTCGTGCAGGTCAGCGCCTCGATCGCGGCATCGTTGCAAGAGGTCGAAATCCTGCGCCCCGAGGGCACGCATCTGCGCGATGTGCGCCCCATGACGCGGGTGAATATCTCGATCATCGTCGAACAGGACGGGCGGCGCGAAACCGGCACGGCGGGTGGCGGCGGGCGTGTTGGCCTGGACGGTTTGCTGGATCCGGCCGATTGGCAGGACAAAGCCCGCGAGGCCCTGCGGATCGCCCTGGTCAATCTATCGGCCGAGCCTGCCCCGGCGGGCGTGATGGACGTGGTGCTTGGCCCCGGCTGGCCCGGCATCCTGCTGCACGAGGCCGTGGGGCACGGGCTGGAGGGCGACGCGAATTGCAAAGGCGCGTCCATTTTCGCCGGATTGCTGGGCCAGCAAGTGGCCGCCAAGGGGGTCACCGTGCTGGACGATGGCACGATTCCCGACCGTCGCGGCTCTTTGTCTTTCGACGACGAGGGCACACCTTCGGGAAAAAACGTGTTGATCGAGGACGGCGTACTGGTCGGCTTTATGCAGGACCGCCAGAACGCTCGCTTGATGGGCGTCGAGCCCACGGGCAACGGCCGACGAGAATCCTTTGCCCATATCCCCATGCCGCGGATGACCAACACCTATATGACCGGCGGTGATGCGGACCCGGCTCAGATCGTGGCTGACCTCAAGGATGGTATCTATGCGGTCGGATTTGGCGGCGGACAGGTTGACGTGACCAACGGCAAGTTCGTGTTTTCCTGTACCGAGGCCTATCGCGTGAAAAACGGCCAGATCGGCGCACCAGTGAAGGGTGCGACCCTGATCGGAGACGGCGCGACCGCACTGAAACAGATCCGCGCGCTTGGCAATGACATGGCGCTGGATCCCGGCCTGGGCAATTGCGGCAAACAAGGCCAGTGGGTGCCCGTGGGTGTCGGCCAGCCGACCGTGATGATCGGAGGCCTGACCGTCGGGGGTGCTGCGACCTGACCTAACGGAAAGGATGTGATCCGACGCGAATAAGCTGAACATCGGATATTGGTTTACCCGCCATTAACCGCCTTGCCGCTAAACCTGATTCTGCAAGACGGCGAGGCGACGATGACCAAACACATTCATCCTTCCACTCACCCCCCACTCCCACCCACCACGGAAGATGAGCGGGTATCGTGGCTTCGCCTCTTGCGATCCCGCCGGGTTGGCCCGGCCACCTTTCACCGATTGATGAGCGAACATGGCTCGGCCGGGGCGGCACTGGCAGCTTTGCCCGAGGTCGCCAAGGCCGCCGGTGTCGAAAATTACGAAATCTGCCCCGAAGGTGTCGCCTGGGCCGAGCTAAAGGCCGCCCGCGCCGCCGGGGCGCATATGATTTGCCATGGCGCACCCGACTATCCCGCCGCGCTGGCGCAAATCAGCGACGCCCCGCCCTTTCTGTGGGCGATCGGCAATATGCAGGTCCTGCACCGCCCGTTGATCGCAATGGTTGGCGCACGAAATGCCTCCTCTTTGGGGACGCGCATGGCCAAGGCCCTGGCCAAGGACCTGACCCGACATGGCTACAGCATCGTTTCCGGGCTGGCGCGCGGCGTCGACACGGCCGCCCATGTCGCCAGTTTGGAAATCGGCACCATCGCCGTCATGGCCGGGGGCGCAGATGTCATTTATCCGGCCGAGAACACGCGTCTGGGTGAAGATCTGGTCAAGACGGGGCTGCGTCTGTCTGAACAACCCTTTGGCCTTTCACCACAGGCGCGCCATTTCCCGCGCCGGAATTGGATTATCTCGGGTCTTGCGCAGGGCCTGATCGTGGTCGAGGCTGCCGCGAAATCGGGCAGCCTGATCACAGCGAAAAACGCTTTGGACCAAGGGCGCGAGGTGATGGCCGTGCCCGGCCATCCCTTTGATGCCCGCGCCGCCGGCTGCAACATGTTGATCCGCGATGGCGCCCGTCTGGTGCGCACAGCCGAAGACGTCATCGAATCTCTGCCACCGGTCGAAGCAACACCCGTGCAGCCAGAACTGGCCCTGCAACCTGCGCCAGATCCGACACCAAAACGCACACGCAGCCTCAGGGACACGGCGCAGCTGCACAGCCAAATCCTCCAGCGTCTGGGCCCCTCGCCCATGGCCGAGGATCAGCTGATCCGCGACCTGGGGGGGGGCGCCCGCACCGTTGGCCCGGCGCTGACCGATCTGGAACTGGATGGCAAGATTCTGCGCCAACCGGGGGGGCTTTTGTCACTGGTGCCATAACTGCGCACCGAAGGTGCGACCACGACCCGCGTTTTCAATGCATTGACAAACCCCCCGTTCGACCCACATTTTCCGCCGCCATAAGCCGAGGTGCGAGTTGAAAGGAAATTCCATGCCAGTTGTCGTTGTCGAATCCCCTGCAAAGGCCAAGACAATCAACAAATATCTGGGTTCCGACTACACGGTTCTGGCCTCGTACGGGCATGTCCGCGATCTGCCCGCCAAGAACGGCTCGGTCGACACCGAACAGGATTTCGACATGACCTGGGAGGTCGGCACAGACAGCCGCAAGCATGTCAAAGCCATCGCCGACGCCCTGAAACAAGACAACTCCCTGATCCTGGCGACTGACCCCGACCGCGAGGGCGAGGCGATCAGCTGGCACTTGGAAGAGACTCTGCGCAAGCGCCGCGCCATCAAGAAAGACACGCCGGTCAGCCGTGTGGTCTTCAACGCGATCACCAAATCGGCCGTGACCGAGGCTATGCAAAACCCGCGCGAGATCGACCAGCCGCTGGTCGACGCCTACCTGGCGCGCCGGGCGCTGGATTATCTGGTGGGCTTCAACCTCAGCCCTGTTTTGTGGCGCAAACTGCCCGGTGCTCGCAGCGCGGGCCGGGTGCAATCGGTCTGCCTGCGCCTGATCGTCGAGCGCGAAATGGAAATCGAAGCGTTCAATCCGCGCGAATACTGGTCGGTCAAGGCGCTGATGGCCTCGCCCCGCGGTCAGGAATACGAGGCCCGCCTGACCGTTCTGGCCGGGGACAAGCTGGACAAATATTCGATCGAGAATGAAACGCAGGCGGAACTGGCCGTCCAGGCGATCAACAGCCGCGATCTGACGATCAAATCGGTCGAGGCCAAGCCCGCCAGCCGCAACCCTGCCGCGCCCTTCATGACCTCGACCCTGCAACAAGAGGCCAGCCGCAAATTCGGCATGGGCGCGCGCCAATGTATGAGCGCCGCTCAGCGCCTGTACGAGGCAGGATACATCACCTACATGCGGACCGATGGCATCGACATGGCCCCCGAGGCCGTCGGCGCCACCCGCGACGCGATCTCAGATCGGTATGGCGCCGAATATGTGCCCGCTAGCCCGCGCATCTACAAAAACAAGGCCAAAAACGCCCAAGAAGCGCACGAATGTATCCGCCCGACGGATATGACCCGCGATGCAAACAGCCTGAAATTGACCGAGGCCGATCAGAAAAAGCTGTATGATCTAATCTGGAAACGCACGATTGCCTGTCAGATGGAGGCCGCCCGCATGGAGCGCACCACCGTCGACATCGCCAGCGATGACGGTCAGGTCGGCCTGCGCGCGACCGGTCAGGTGGTGTTGTTTGACGGTTTCCTGCGCGTCTACGAAGAAGGCCGCGACGATTCGGTTCTGGATGACGATGACAAGCGCCTGCCCCAGCTGATGCAGGGCGAACCCGCCGAGAAACGCAAGATCAGCCCCGAGCAGCACTTCACCCAGCCCCCGCCCCGCTATACCGAGGCCACGCTGGTCAAGAAGATGGAAGAACTGGGTATCGGCCGTCCGTCGACCTATGCCAGCGTGATCACCACGATCCAGGACCGCGAATATGTCCGCAAGGACAAGAATTGCCTCTTCCCCGAGGATAAGGGCCGAATCGTTACGATTTTCCTGCTGAACTTCTTCCGCCAATACGTGGGCTACGAATTCACCGCGAATTTGGAAGAAGAGCTGGATGACGTCTCGGCCGGGGATCGGAACTATAAGGATGTGCTGGGCCGATTCTGGCGTGATTTTTCCGCCGCGATTGCCGAAACCAGTGATCTGCGCATCGCCGAGGTGCTGGATATCCTGGACGAGGCCCTGGCCCCGCAGCTGTACCCCCCGCGCGAAGATGGCAGCGATCCGCGTGTCTGTCCCAAGTGTGGCACCGGGCAGCTGCACCTGAAAACCTCGCGTACCGGCGGGTTTGTCGGCTGCGGCAACTATCCCGAATGCAATTACACCCGCCCGATCGCGGGCGAAGGTGCGGATGGTGATGAGCGTCTGCTGGGCGAGGATGAGGGCGATGAGATCTGGCTGAAGGCCGGGCGCTTTGGCCCCTATGTCCAGCGGGGCGAACCTACGCCCGAGAACAAGAAGCCCCCGCGTGCCTCTCTGCCCCGCGGCTGGAACAAGGATGACATGGACCTGGACAAGGCCCTGACCTTGCTGTCTTTGCCGCGCGAGATCGGCGATCACCCCGATGGCGGCATGGTCAGCACCAATTTTGGCCGGTTTGGCCCCTACGTGATGCACAAGGGTCCCGAGGATGCCAAACCTGTCTATGTGAACCTGAAGGACCCGGCCGACGTGTTCGAACTGGGCATGAATCGCGCCGTCGAAATGCTGGCTGAAAAGCGCGCGAACCCGGGCCGGGGACGAGGCGCAGCCGCCAAGGCGCTGAAGGAACTGGGCGAACATCCAGAATTGGGCGGGCCGGTGAACATCATGGAGGGGCGCTATGGCCCCTATGTGAAATGGGAAAAGGTGAACGCCACCCTGCCCAAGGACACCGACCCCAAAGATGTCACCATGGAAATGGCCGTCGCGCTGATCGCGGAAAAAGCTGCCAAGAAGAAGCCCGCCCGCAAAACCGCCGCGAAAAAGAAGGCCCCAGCCAAGACCACCAAGGCGAAGACCACCAAGGCCAAAACCACCAAAGCGAAGGCCAAGGACTAAGGGATTCTGACGATCTCTGGTATTTCTACGTATTGGATTACGTAGTTTCTGCGCGTAGAACCGCCTCAGACCAATGCGCGACGCCGGGGCATGTCCCGGACGCGCTGTCATTTTGGGTTTGAGGGAGACATCCATGAAAAAAGTCTACGCAAACGCCGCCGAGGCCCTGGACGGGCTGCTGGAGGACGGCATGCTGATCGCCGCAGGGGGCTTTGGCCTGTGCGGCATTCCGGAACTGCTGATTGACGCAATGGTAGAAGACGGCGTCAAGGATATCACCATCGCGTCGAACAACTGTGGCGTTGATGGCTTTGGTCTGGGCAAACTGCTGGACACCAAGCAGATCAAGAAGATGATCAGCTCGTATGTGGGCGAGAATGCAGAATTCATGCGCCAGTACCTGAGCGGCGAGCTGGAGCTGGAATTCAACCCCCAAGGCACCCTGGCCGAGCGTATGCGCGCTGGCGGCGCAGGCATCCCCGGTTTCTACACCAAAACCGGCGTGGGCACCGTGATTGCCGAGGGCAAAGACGTGAAAACCTGGGACGGTCAGGACTACATCCTGGAGGAAGGCATCTTCGCCGATCTGGCCATCGTCAAGGCCTGGAAAGCGGATGAAACCGGCAACCTGATCTTCCGCAAGACCGCGCGCAACTTCAACCTGCCCGCCGCCACCTGCGGCAAGGTCTGCGTGGTCGAGGTCGAGGAAATCGTGCCCACCGGCTCTCTGGATCCCGACACGATCCACCTGCCCGGCATCTATGTGCACCGCATCATTCAGGGCGAGCACGAAAAACGTATCGAACAGCGCACCGTGCGCAAGCGGGAGGAAGCATAATGGCTTGGGATCGGAACCAAATGGCGGCCCGCGCCGCTCAGGAACTGCAAGATGGCTGGTATGTGAACCTCGGCATCGGCATCCCGACGCTGGTGTCCAACTACATCCCCGAGGGGGTCGAGGTCACGCTGCAATCGGAAAACGGTATGCTGGGCATGGGCCCCTTCCCCTATGAGGGCGAAGAGGATGCCGACCTGATCAACGCCGGCAAGCAGACCATCACCGAGCTGCCTCAGACCGCGTATTTTGACAGCGCGCAGTCCTTTGCGATGATCCGCGGCGGTAAGATCGCCATGGCCATCCTGGGCGCCATGGAAGTGGCCGAAAACGGCGACCTGGCCAACTGGATGATCCCTGGCAAGCTGGTCAAAGGCATGGGCGGCGCGATGGATCTGGTGGCCGGTGTTGGCCGCGTGGTCGTCGTGATGGATCACACCAACAAGCACGGCGATTCCAAGGTTCTGAAAGAATGCACCCTGCCACTGACCGGGAAATCGGTGGTGGATCGCATCATCACCAACCTGGGTGTGCTGGACGTGGTCGAGGGCGGTCTGAAGATCGTCGAAACCGCTGACGGTGTCACCGAAGAAGAGCTGCGCGCGGCGACTTAGGCGACCATCGTCTAAACGCCGAGCCTTCGAAATCAGAGACCCGGCCCAATGTGGCCGGGTCTTTCTGTTCAAAGCCCCAGATTGAACACGCAGCCATCTGAGATCAGCTGTGGCGGCGTTTTGCACAGACCACGTGCCGCCGCAAAGGCCGCCAGAACCTTGGGCACATAGGCGCGGGTTTCGGCATAGGGTGGCACGCCCTCGTGTTTGCGCACGGCGTTCTCTCCGGCGTTATAGGCCGCCAGCGCCAAAATCGGATCTCCGCCGAACTCCTCTAGCAACCAGTTCAGATAGGTGACGCCACCCCGAATGTTTTGCGTCGCGTCCAACGCGTCCTCGACCCCGAACCGATCCGCCGTGGCCGGGATCAACTGCATCAGGCCTTGCGCCCCGGCCCCGCTGACCGCATCAGCACGCCCCCCCGATTCCACCGCGATCACCGCCAAGGCCAGCGCAGGGGATACGCGCGTTCCGACTGTATTCAGCAACAGGTCGGCGTTTCGGTCCTTGGCAATGCCTAGCAATGTCGACAACCGAGGCGCAGGGACGCCCTCGCCTGCCGGGGGATTGGCCAGGCTGGTCAGCGCGGGCTCTAGTCGGCCGGGCCCGCTGTCGCTAAGGTCTGGGGAAACATCGGACCAGAACCATTCATATTGCGCGCTGGCCGCAAGGGTCGGTTGGGCAGTGCTGTCTGTCGTTGGTTCGGGTCGCGCCGTCGCCTGAGCCTTTGGCGCGATTTGCACCGTGATACGCCTGGACGTGTCCGCACTGGGCGGCTTGACCCGTTTAAAGGTAAAGTCGGGAAATGGCGGCGGACTGTCCGCTGCGGCACCGGTTGCCAATGCCAAGACGGTCGCGACGGCCAGCCGTTTTAATGCGATCTTCATCTTTTTTGCCTGAACTGCTCGTTTTCTTTTCGCGAGTCTCGCAAAAATCGGGACTTCTGGCCAGCAATACGGCCCATTTCCCCGCTGAAATCTGGAATTTTCGCCATATTCGGGTGCCTCGCGGAGTCAATTTCCGAAAAAACCAAAATTTTATCTATACTTTTCAGCATCTTGAAAGAAATTTTGAAAACCTTACCAAAAACTAAATTTTTGCTTTTTTCGCGCCCAAGTCTCGCCCCAATCCACTGGCTATATCTAAGCATACCACGACGGGACAGGCACAGAGAGGCAGCCTTAACGCCGAGGTAAGAAAACTGAGCAAACCGAACCAAAGGACTAATACCATGATCAAGTTCATCAAAAACTTCCGCAAAGACGAAAACGGCGCCGTGACTGTTGACTGGGTCGTTCTGACCGCAGCTGTTGTTGGCCTGGGCGTTGCAGCTTTCGCTGCTGTCGAATCCTCGACCTCGACGCTGACCACCGAAATGACCACCGCTCTGAACACTGCTGACGCCACGACCACCATCGGCAGCTAATAGCGCGTGATCCTGATGTCCTGAGCGGACGTCAGTACGAGAACAGGAAGAGCCGCGCCCGTTTCGCGGCTCTTTTCATTCGGCGCCGGTGCGTTGTCAACGACTACAATTTTACCGAAGCCAACCTGTTTTGCCGCAATTGTGTCCGGCTTTCGCCATTTCGGAACGACAAATTGCGATGTGATGATACGGCGCCGCCCTGGGGGGCCAAGCGTCAGGTAATATTGAAAGGCTCTGGAATGGCAAAGCGCAGGCTCTCTTTTCGCAAGGACGAAGATGGTGCAGTAACGATCGATTGGGTCGTTCTGACAGCAGGCATTATTGGATTGATCATCGCGATCGTCCCCCTGGTCGAGGCCCCCGTCGGCACTGTGACCGGACGAACCCAGGTGGCGCTGAACGCCGCCGACGCCACCACCACATTCGAGTAACGCCGCGCGTATCAAATTTCCGGTTGGGCATAAAAACGATCCGCAATCTTCCTGAAAAGGTTCCGATCCTGCCCAATTCCGGCCCGATTTCAGGATCAGATTAAAGCCAGTTCGGAACGGCGGGGCAAGGTGAGAGAGGCCCATAACGCGGTTCTGCAGAAACCAAACCAGAAAGGGACACTACCATGATCAAGTTCATCAAAAACTTCCGCAAAGACGAAAACGGCGCCGTGACTGTTGACTGGGTCGTTCTGACCGCAGCCGTTGTTGGCCTGGGCGTTGCCGCCTTCACCGCAGTGGAATTGTCGACCTCGACGCTGACCACCGAGATGACCACCGCTCTGAACACTGCTGACGCGACGACCACCATCGGCAGCTAATAGGGTGTGATCCCTCGGGCCTGAAACCGGCCCGACGCAGAGATCGAAAGAGCCGCGCAATCGTGCGGCTCTTTTTGTTCGCTTCACCAAAGCGCCCGCAAACTGCCCGGGCGCGGGCATCATTCAGCCACATTCAGGAAATACATCTGGTCCTGATCCCGTCGGTCTTCCGACGACAGGCAATCGAGCATCGAAAGGAAACGTCATGCGCGCCGTCTTTGGACTTGTGTTGGTCGCTGGTCTGGCCCTTGCGGGCTTTGCCGTCTACATGGCCAAGAACTATATTTCCGGCTACCAAAACGAACTGGCCGCCGCGAATGCCGCCAAGGCCCAGATCATCCAAACTGTGGATGTGATCGTGGCCAAACGCGCGCTGCGCTATGGAGAGGTCCTGAAGACCGAGGATGTGCGTTTCGTCAAATGGCCGGAACAATCCCTGCCCGAAGGTGTCTTTAAAACCGCGGACGAGCTGTTCCCGGATCCCAAGAATCCGGACATGCGCAGGATTGTCTTGCGCGCGATGGAACCGAACGAGGCCGTGATGGCCATCAAAGTCACAGAACCGGGCGAAGACGCTGGTCTGACCTCGCGCCTGAAAAAGGGCATGCGCGCCTTTACCATCAAGGTAGACGTTGCCACGGGCGTGTCCGGTTTCTTGCGGCCGGGGGATGTCGTTGATGTCTACTGGACCGGCGAGATCGGCGCAGGTGCGCGCGGGGATCGTCGCGAAGTCACCAAACTGATCCAGCCAAACATTCAGCTGATCGCAGTGGACCAAACCGCCAATGGGGACGACGCCGAAACCGCCATCGCGCGCACCGTGACCGTCACCGCCAATTCGCAACAGGTCGCTGCCCTGGCCCAGGCTCAGTCCAGTGGCCGTCTGTCGCTGGCCTTGGTCGGCGCCGAAGACGACACCGTAGCCCAATCGGTCGAGGTTGATCTGCGCTCTTTGCTGGGCATCAAAGACGAAGAACCCGTCGTCCAAGAGCAAGTCGCGCAAAAGGAAAAAGTCTGCACGATCCGCACCCGCCGCGGCTCGGAAGTGGTGCAAATCCCGATCCCCTGCACCAATTGATCCAGAAACATGGGCACACCAAACACCCGTCGGGGCGGTCTGAAAACAGGCCGCCCCGTTGCAATTTCGCCGCATCAGACGCGCAAACGCGCCCCGAACCACCGCAGGATTGGCCTCGAACCTATTGATTCTTGCAAAGTTTCCGGTTTTCCCGCATGGTGGCATAAAATATCGGGCGCAAAGACCCGTTTCCGAGGCGTGATCGAAAAGGCAGGTCACATGAAATTAGTATCGTTCTTGAAAGCAGCCAGCTTTGGGCTGTCCTTCGCAATTGGACTATCTGCACTGGGCACGCACGCCCAGGCGCAATCGTTGCGCGTGGTCAAACAAGGCACATCGTCGACGCTGAATGTCCCGATGAACCGAGCGGTCGTGGTTGAAAGCGACCAATCCTTTGCCGAGCTCTCGATCGCAAACCCAGCGATTGCCGATATCTCGTCTCTGTCTGATCGCACGATCTATGTTCTGGGCAAATCGCCCGGCGTCACCACCCTGACCATTCTGGATGCGGCCGGGCGGTTGCTAACCAATGTGGACGTCGTGGTTGCCGCAGACATCACCGAATTCAAACAACGCCTGGGCCAAATCCTACCCGGCGAGAAAATCGAAGTTCGCACCGCCAATGACGGCATTGTCCTGTCAGGCACCGTATCCAGCGCGGCGCGTTTGCAACGTGCCCTGGATCTGGCCGAGCGCTATGCCCCCGAACGCGTTTCCAATCTGATGAGCGTGGGCGGTGTTCAACAGGTCATGCTGAAGGTCCGCTTTGCCGAAATGGAGCGCAACGTCTCGAAGTCGCTCAGCACATCGCTGGCGCTGGATGGGGGCATTTTCGGTGGCGACGCCAACGTTTCGGGCGGCACCAACACCAACAACAACTCGGGCTCTCAGGGCAACTCGCTAACGGGGACCATCCCCGCAACATCCGAGGCAAACGGCGCGCTGCTGTTCGGCTTTGGCGCGGGATCGGTCGAAGTTGGCCTGTTGCTGGAAGCGCTTGAAACCAAAGGGGTTGTGCGCACGCTGGCCGAACCCAACCTGACCGCATTGTCGGGCCAAGAGGCCAAGTTCCTGGCCGGTGGCGAATATCCGGTGCCGGTCAGTCAGGAAAGCGGCTCGGTGACTGTCGAATTCAAACCTTTCGGGGTCGAGCTGAACTTTATCCCCCGCGTCGTCGATGGCGATCTGATCAATCTGGAACTCGAGGCCGCGGTGTCCTCGCTGGACCCGACCAACGGGTTCACTTCGAACGCCTTTACAATTGACGCGTTCCGTCGCCGGGAAACCTCGACCACGGTAGAGCTGCGCGATGGTGAAAGCTTTGCCGTTGCGGGTCTGTTGCAGGATGAATTCATCGATACCAACGGCCAGGTGCCGTGGCTGGGCGACATTCCGATCCTGGGCACGCTGTTTCGCAGCGCCCAGTATCAGCGCTCGCAATCCGAGCTGGTGATCATCATCACCGCCCATCTGGTAACGCCCACCCGGGGCGAGGTTCTGGCCCTGCCGACCGACCGCATCATGCCGCCATCCGAGAAAGACCTGTTCCTGAATGGCAAGGTTGCCCGGGATGGGTCCCGCCGCCTGAAAGGGGCTGCCGGCGAAGTCGCGCGGCAGGATTTCAGCGGTTCTTATGGCTATGTAATGGATTGATATAATGGCAAAACTTTCCGTTCTTCCCGCTTTGCTGATTGGGACCGTCGCCCTGACCGGATGCGCTGGAACCAAATCCTATTCCAGCTTCACTCGTGAAGCTGGGGCGCTGATCGCGGGCGGTGATTTCGGCAATTCGACCATGAACAACACCATGGTGATGAGCGGAGAGAAAAGCTATGTCGTGGACCTGGCGCGCCGTTTCGATGCCGAAGTCGGGTCAACCGTGACCTTTGCCTTCAACTCAGCTCAACTGGATGAAAACGCCCGCGTGGCGCTGCGCAAACAAGCCAGCTGGATTTTGCAATACCCCGAGGTGACGTTCCGCGTGTATGGCCACACCGATGCTGTGGGCTCGAACGCGTATAACAAACGTCTGGGGCTGCGCCGTGCGCGGTCCGTAGTGGCCTATCTTGCGTCCCAAGGGATCAGCCGCAAACGTCTGGAGGCCGTCGTCTCGTTCGGGGAAACCCAGCCTCTGATCGTGACCGAGGGCCGCGAACGGCGCAATCGCCGCACCGTGACCGAGGTCAGCGGCTTCGTGAAACGTCACCCCACGATCCTGGATGGCAAATACGCCGAAGTCGTTTATCGCGAGTATATCAAAAGTGCCGAACCCGCGACGGGTCTGAGCTCGATCGAAGGATCAGAGTTCGCGACAACCCAATAAAATCAGCGACTTGAACAATCCGCCCGATTTCCGGTGATCGTCACAAGATTTCCAACAATTACGATCTTTTGGCCCTAATTCCGCCCAAGTTGACCGCGATTTTATCTGCAATGGGATTGGTGTGCTCCGTGGTTGGGGCGCCGTGAACTCAGGTTGGGGCAGCAAACGCACGTCAACGCCACGCTCCGGCCTTTTGTTCGCAAACCTGAAAAGGAAGACAAGGCGATGACGAGTGAAGCAAACCTGCAACCCGAGGCAAGCCCCCTGTTGGCTTGTACCATCAGCCGGGATGTGCAGAATTTCGATTTGCTGATCGAGGATATGGAAACCCTGCTGGGCGAAAGCTGGGGCGATCTGGGCTTTGGCGATGCGCTGGCCTTTTTCCAGCAACCCGATGCCGAGACCCTGGAATTCATCGCCATGGCCATCGATGCCGAGGACGAAAGCAACCTGGTGCTGCTAGGCGATATCATCAGCCAGGCCAAGCTGCGCGGGATCAAGGTGATCCTGATCGCCGATGACGTGACTCCGGCCGCCTTGCACCAGTTGCTGCGCCAGGGGGCCGACGAGTTCGTCCCCTACCCCTTGCCCGAAAACGAATTGATGGCAGCCGTAGAACGTCTGCGCACGCCCGAACCTGAACCTCAATATACCCAGGCCCAGCCCGCGGCGCCGGCGAAATCCAAACACAATCGCGAAGGTGTCGTGATCGCTGTGCATGGTCTGGCGGGCGGCACTGGTGCCACGACCTTGGCCGTGAACCTGGGATGGGAGCTGTCCCATGTCGCCAAAAAGGGTGAACCCCAACCGCGCGTCTGCATTCTGGATTTCGATCTGCAATTCGGCTCGGTCTCGACCTATTTCGACCTGCCCCGCCGCGAGGCCGTGTTTGAAATGCTGTCAGACACGGAAAACATGGATGATGACGTGTTCATGCAGGCCCTGATGGGGGACGATGACAACTTGCAGGTCCTGACCTCGCCTGCGGACATCATTCCGCTGGATCTGCTGACACCAGAAGACATCATGGCCGTGATCGAACAAGCGCGCCGTCACTTTGACTATGTCGTGATCGACATGCCCAAGACCCTGGTCATCTGGACCGAGGCCGTTCTGTCGGCTGCGCACGTGTACCTGGCCACGCTGGAACTGGACATGCGCTCGGCCCAGAATGCGCTGCGCCTGAAACGCGCCCTGCAATCCGAGGACCTGCCCTTTGACAAGCTGCGCTTTGTTTTGAACCGCGCCCCGAAATTCACCGATCTGAACGGAAAATCCCGTGTCAAGCGCCTGGCCGAAAGCCTTGGGATCTCGATCGATGTATTGATGCCGGATGGCGGCAAACCTGTCGTCCAGGCTGGCGATCACGGTCAACCTTTGGCGCAGAGCGCCGCCAAGAACCCGCTGCGTAAAGAAATCGCGAAACTGGCACATGATCTGCACGAGATCGGCCAGCAAGAAGCCGAAGCCGTTTAAGGAATAGGGGAAAGTACATGTTTTCTCGTTACAAGAAGCCGAATGCCCCCACGACCGCCCGCGCTGCGGCCCCGGCAGCCCCGAAACCGGCCGCCGCCCCCGAGGCAGCCGCCGATAAGAAACCTGTCGCGATCCGCAAACCGATGCCCAAAGTGGCGGCTCAGGCCCCTGCCGCCGACAAGGAACGCAAACGCAAAGAGCGCCTGGCCGAGATCAAGCTGGAACTGCACCGTGCCCTGCTGGACAACCTGAACCTTGGCGCACTGGAAAGCGCATCCGAGGCCGAACTGCGCGCAGAAATCAGTGCCATTTCGACAGAGATCCTGGAAGAAAAAGGCATCGTGCTGAACCGCGAGGATCGCTCGACCCTGAACCAGGAACTCTATGACGAAGTCACTGGTCTGGGCCCGCTCGAGGCTTTGCTGCAAGACGAAACCGTCAACGATATTCTGGTGAACGGCCCCCACCGCATCTTTGTGGAACGCGCGGGTAAGCTGGAGCTGAGCGACATCACCTTCAAGGACGAAAAGCACCTGCTGCGGATCATCGACAAGATCGTGTCCGCCGTGGGCCGCCGTGTTGATGAATCCAACCCCTATGTTGACGCCCGTCTGGCCGATGGCTCGCGTTTCAACGCCATGGTGCCCCCGGTGGCCGTGGATGGATCGCTGGTGTCCATTCGTAAGTTCAAAAAGGACAAGCTGGGCATTGACGACCTGGTGCGCTTTGGTGCGTTTTCCGAGGAAATGGCCGCCTATTTGCAGGCCGCTGTGGCCACCCGTCTGAACGTGATCGTGTCGGGCGGTACCGGTTCTGGTAAAACGACCACGCTGAACGCGCTGTCCTCGTTCATTGATAACTCGGAACGTATTCTGACGATCGAGGATACGGCGGAACTTCAGCTGCAACAGGTTCACGTGGGCCGGATGGAAAGCCGCCCGCCCAACGTCGAAGGCAAGGGCGAGGTCAGCCAGCGTGACTGTCTGCGCAACGCCCTGCGGATGCGTCCGGACCGGATCATCGTGGGGGAAACCCGCGGCGAAGAGGTGATCGACATGTTGCAGGCCATGAACACCGGCCATGACGGCTCGATGACCACGATCCACGCCAACAGTGCCCGCGATGGTGTCAGCCGTCTGGAAAATATGATCGCCATGGCCGGGATCGAAATGCCCATCAAGGCCGTGCGCAGCCAGATTTCCTCGGCTGTGAACCTGATCGTCCAGGCCAGCCGCTTGCAGGACGGTTCGCGCCGGATGACCTCGATCACTGAAATCACCGGGATGGAGGGTGAGGTGATCTCGATGCAGGAAATCTTCCGGTTTCAACGCGTCGGCCTGACCCCGGAAAACAAGATCATCGGCCATTTCACCGCAACCGGCGTGCGCTCGCACTTCTCGGAACGGTTCCGCCTGTGGGGCTATGATCTGCCCCCGTCCCTCTTTGAACCCGTCGCAGCGGAGTAACGCCCATGGCCATTTCAATGGAACCTCTGATTTACGGTCTGATCTTCGTCGGCGTTCTGGTGCTGGTCGAAGGTGTGTATCTAACCGTGTTTGGCCGCTCGATCAGCCTGAACAGCCGCGTGAACCGCCGGTTGGAGATGCTGGAAAAAGGCACCAACCGCGCCGAGGTGATGGAAACGCTCCGCAAGGAGATGAGCCAGCACATGAAGTCGCGCTCGATCCCGATCTACGCGATGCTGGCCGACCGGGCGCAAAAGGCCGCGATTGCCTTTACCCCGACTCAGCTGATCATGATGATGGGCCTGCTGACCGTGGTGGCTTTCGTCGGCTTGACCGTGGGCACGGAAACCTCGGTGCCGATCCGCATTGGCGTATCCATCGCGATGGGCATTGGCGGCATCTATTTCTGGGTGAACTCCAAGGCCAAGAAACGCATGGGCATGATCGAAGAACAACTGCCCGACGCGGTGGAACTGATGGTGCGCAGCTTGCGCGTGGGGCACCCGTTCAGCTCGGCCATTCAGATCGTCGCCAAAGAGGTCGCCGACCCCCTGGCCACCGAATTCGGCATGATCGCGGACGAGGCCCAGTATGGTCGCGACGTGGGCGAAGCGCTCAAGGACATGGCCGAACGCCTGGACATGCAGGATTTGCGTTTCCTGGCTGTGGCCGTGACCATCCAGCAGCAATCGGGCGGTAACCTGGCTGAAATTCTGGCCGGTCTGGCCAAGGTGATCCGCGCGCGGTTCAAGCTGTTCCGCCGCGTGAAAGCCATCACCGCCGAGGCCCAATGGTCGGGCAAATTCCTGTCGGGCTTCCCGGTTCTGGCGCTGATCGCGATCAACGTGATGGACCCACATTACTATGACAACGTGCTGGATCACGCGCTGTTCATCCCCGCCTGTATCGCGGTGGGCGGGTTCCTGACGGTGAACCTGTTCGTCATGCGCATGCTTGTGAACATCAAGGTCTGAGGAGAAGCACCATGGATATCTTTACCGCCATCCTCGGCCCGGAACTGGGCGCTTTTGGCCCCGTCCTGTTGATTGGTTTTCTGGCGCTTGCCCTGATCATCGCGGCCATCCTGATCTTTCTGAACCAGAAGGGTGACCCTCTGGAAAAGCTGAACGAAACCCCCGAGCAGCGCAAAAAGAAAGAGCAAAAAGCCCAGGCCTCGTTGCGGACTGCCAAAAGCAACGACAAGCTGGAAAAATATTCGAACTTCCTCGAGCCGCAGGACGAAAAAGAATACTCGGCCGTGCAGCAAAAGCTGATGCAGGCGGGGTATCAGACCAAAGACGCGGTGCGGTTCTATCACTTTGCCCAATTTGCGCTGGGTCTGGGTGGTTTGGCCATCGGTACGCTGTACTTCCTGTTCGTTCTGTCCGGCCAGGACCCGACCACGCAGCAGACCATGATGTGGATTCTGGGGCCGGGCTGTGCGGGCTATATGCTGCCCAAATACTGGGTCACCAAGCGCCAGCAAAAACGCCAGGAAGAGATCACCGAAGGCTTCCCCGATGCGCTGGACATGATGCTGGTCTGTGTCGAGGCCGGCCAGTCGCTGGACCAGTCGATCATCCGCGTGGCGCGCGAAATCCGCAGCTCGTTCCCTGCGCTGGCCGACGAATTCGAGATCGTCAGCCACCAGATCAAGGCTGGTAAAGACAAGGCCTCGGTTCTGGCCGATATGGGGGATCGTTGTGGCGTGCCTGACGTGTCCAGCTTTGTGACTGTGCTGGTACAATCGGCCACTTTCGGTACCTCGATCGCCGAAGCGCTGCGTGTTTACGCCGGGGAAATGCGGGATAAACGTGTGATGCGCGCCGAAGAGAAGGCAAACAAGTTGCCCACCAAGATGACACTTGCCACAATGATCCTGACCGTTCCGCCGCTGCTGATCATCTTGGTCGCGCCATCGGCGATTGGTATTCTGGATCTGGGCAAGTGAGCAGATAAATGACAACACTCAAGGCGGGGATCGCCCTGCTGATCGCCCTTAGCCTGGCCGCCTGTTCAACGGGTGGCCTTGGTGCGTCGCGCGATGGGGTCACCGCCCCCGGGGTTTCCAAACGCGGCACAGCGGTCGCCAATCTGTTGGTGGCGCAACGCCTGATGGATGCGGGCGAATATGAACTGGCCCTGAAATCCTATACCCGCGCCGCGCTCGAGGACGGGCTGACCGTCGATATCCTGGCGGGTATGGGCTCGGCCAACCTGGGGCTGGGGCGTCTGGGCCAGGCCGAAACTCTGTTGCAGCGCGCCGTCGCCACGGACGAGGCCATCCCCGAGGTCTGGAACAATCTGGGTGTGGTGCTGATGGAACGAGGCAAAATCGCCGAAGCGACGCAGATTTTCCAGAAAGCCTATGCGCTGGATGATGGCGAAAGTGACTCAATCCGCGATAATTTGCGCTTGGCACTCGCAAAATCCGAAAAAACCCCCTATGATGCTGAACAAGAACAAGATTATAAATTGGTACGGCGTGGTAGCAGCGACTACCTGATCCGCCAGATACCATGATTGGGCAAGAGCAGTAAAAGGACGCAACAAATGCGCCACCCACTCACGTTAATCCTGTGCCTAACCGGGGCACTTGGCATTTCCGCTTGCGATCAGATGCGCGGAAATGATGTTGATCGTGCGATCTCGGCCGTGAACGCGGTGGATCAGAACAATCTTTCCGATATCATGCTGACCGTGGCCGACCCGAACGAGGCCGTGACCTATTTCCAGCGCTCGGTCAAGGACGCCCCAGATCGGATTGATCTCAAACGCGGGCTTGCGACCTCGCTGATCCGGGCCGGGCGCCCGACCGAGGCCGTGCCGGTTTGGCGCCAGGTCGCCGCCCATCCCGATGCCACCAATGACGACCATGTTGATCTGGCCGATGCCTTGATCCGCACCGGGAAATGGGATGACGCCGATGCCGTTCTGGACGCCGTTCCGCCGACCTTTGAGACCTTCAAACGCTACCGGCTGGAGGCCATGGTCGCCGATTCCAACAAGGAATGGAAAAAGGCCGACAGTTTCTATGAAATCGCCGTGGGCCTGACGACGCGCCCCGCTGGCGTGCTGAACAACTGGGGCTATTCAAAGCTGACGCGCGGAGATTTCACCGAGGCCGAGCGCCTGTTCACCGATGCCATCCGCAACGACGACAAGCTGTTCACCGCGAAAAACAACCTGGTTCTGGCGCGTGGGGCGCAGCGCAACTATTCGCTGCCTGTCATTCCGATGTCCCAGACCGAACGCGCGCAATTGCTGCATACCTTGGGTCTGAGCGCCGTGAAACAAGGCGATGTCAGCACGGGCAAAGGCCTGCTGCGTGACGCGATTGAAACGCATCCCCAGCATTTCGAGGCCGCCGTGCGCAGCCTGCGGGCGCTGGAAAACAACGTCACGAACTGACATCGGATCGCGGCTCGTGGCTCAGTTCTTTTCGGATTTCTCCATGCACCTGCCCGCAACTGCCGGGCTGGTGTTCTTTGTCCTGACGCTGCCGATTTGCGTCTGGGTGGCCTGGTCGGACATGAAGTCCATGCGCATCCCCAATAAATCGGTGATGATCCTGGCGATCCTGTTTGTCGGCGTTGCGCCCTTTCTGATGCCCTTGCAAACCGTGGGTTGGCAATTGCTGCATCTGGTCATCGTTCTGCTGATCGGGATCGTGCTGAATGCTGCGGGTCTGGTCGGGGCCGGAGACGCGAAATTCGCCGCCGCCGCCGCGCCCTATATAGCGCTAGCCGACTATCGGTTTCTGATCGCACTATTCGCGGCCTGCCTGTTGGCCGGGTTCGTGACGCATCGCTTGGCCAAGCATTCCCCCTTGCGCAACCTGGCCCCCGAATGGGAAAGCTGGAGCCGCAAGCGCGACTTCCCCATGGGGTTGCCGCTGGCCAGTGCGCTGTCTTTGTACCTGTTGCTGGGTGCAATTTTCGGGGCCTAAAGCGCCAGATTTTCCCTTTGCGTCCATCTTTTTGCCACCTTGTTCCGGCAATCTGTTCAGGAAGTCTGGACAGGAATTGCGCTTATGAACATGCAAGCTCCGCAAACCTCGGCGGTGACCCCGCCTCCGCCCCCGGTCGATCTGGAGGACATGCAGCTGCCGCTGCCGATGATGCGGGACATCCTGCTGAAGACGTTGTTTCGCAAGAATGTCAGCATGGTCAGCGATATTTCCGAGGCCATCTGCCTGCCCCGCCGCGTGACTCAGGAACTGGTGGACATGGCCCGCGAACAGCGCCTGCTGGAGGCGACCGGCACCCTGAACGCCAACAATGGCAACGAAATGGGGTATCAGCTGACCGATGCGGGCAAGGCACGTGCGCTGGACGCGCTGTCTCAGTCTGAATATTTTGGCGCGATGCCGGTGCCGATGGATGTCTATCGCGAGCAGGTCAAACGCCAGTCGATCCGCAACATTCAGATCACGCGCCAACAGCTGACCGACGCGATGGGCCATCTGGTGCTGCCCCCTGATCTGCTGGGCAACCTTGGGCCGGCTGTCAGCTCGGGGCGTTCAATCCTGATGTATGGCCCGCCGGGCAACGGGAAATCCTCGATCTCGAACGGGATTCGCGACGCGATGGGCGACAAGATCTATGTGCCACGCGCCATCGAATATTCCGGTCAGGTGATCACCGTTTACGACCCGATCGTGCATTCCGCCGCCGAGGTGGAACAGGACGACCCCAACAGCCTGCGTCGCCGCGTGACCTTTGATACGCGCTATGTGCGCTGTGATCGCCCTACCGTGATCACCGGGGGCGAGCTGTCGCTGGACATGCTGGACTTGGTCTATAACCCCACGGCCCGCACCTATCAGGCGCCGCTGCAATTCAAATCCTCTGGCGGGATTTTCATCGTGGATGACCTTGGCCGCCAAGCCGAACCGCCGCAATCGCTGGTCAACCGCTGGATCGTTCCGCTGGAGGAAGGCAAAGACATCCTGGCCCTGCAATCGGGCGAAAAATTCGAAGTGCCGTTCGACACGCTGGTGATTTTCTCGACCAACTTCCACCCGAACGAGATTTTCGACCAGGCCGCTTTGCGCCGGATCTTCTTTAAGATCAAAATCGACGGGCCGAGCCAGGAAAACTTCCTGAAAATCTTCGCTCTGGTCGCGCGCAAGAAGGGCATGCCTCTGGACGAGGACGCCTTGGTGCACCTGTTGCAAAACAAGTACCCCACCATCGACAACGTCTATGCCAACTACCAACCGGTGTTCCTGATTGATCAGATGATTTCAATCTGCGAGTTTGAAGGCATCCCCTATCAGATGACACCGGAGCTGATTGACCGCGCATGGGCGAACATGTTCGTGAAAGACGAAACAATCGTGAAGTAATCGGCGTTGCCGGCTGCGGCCGGATGGGCGCGCCTATGCTGGCGGCCCTGCACGCCGCGGGGTTTGCGGCCCGTGGCTTTGATGTGCGGCCGACCGAAGCATTTGGCGATCTGGCCCCGCTGATGCTGGGCCGCGCCGGGTTTGCCGATGGTCTGCACACGCTGATCTCGGTTGTGCGTGATATCGAACAGACCGAAGAGGTCCTGTTCACGGACCAGGCTTTCGCCGATTGCCCTACCCTGCGGCGGATCATTATCTGTTCAACGCTGTCCCCCAAATATGTCCGCGCTCTACGCGACCGGATTCCGGCCCAGATCACATTGATCGACGCGCCCATGTCGGGGGCTGCGATTGCCGCGCAGGAACGCAGGCTGTCCTTTATGCTGGGCGGCACAGCGGCCGATCTGGAGGCGACGCAACCTTTGTTCGACGCGATGGGCGCGCATTTCCATCGGATGGGCCCCTTTGGCAACGGGATGCAGGCCAAGGTGCTGAACAACATTCTGGCGGCGGCCAACACAGCGCTGACGCGGATGGTTCTGGATTGGGCGGACCAGGCGGATCTGGATCCCGAGGCACTGCTGAAGCTGATGCATGATTCTTCGGGGCAGAACTGGTTTGCCTCGCATTTCGATCAGATCGAGTTCGCCCGCGATGGCCTGGAAGCCGACAACAGCATTGCAATTCTCGTCAAAGATGTCGAAAGTGCCCTGGATGCCGCGCCAAAAGAGGCAGACTTGGACGCCCCGCGCGCCATTCAGGCCCTTCTGCGCCGTCTTACCCCCCGTAAATAGACCTCCATTGACCAGACCGATATTCGTCTATGCATACAATTCATGCCTAGGGCGATTTAAAATTGATCTGCTTTATGTATTATCCAAGCTGTCCAGTCTGGTCACTCGGAGGACTTGAGACCAAAGGTGCCACCGCACCTTAGCACTGGATAAACGGCCCAAAGCTTTGCGCCAGCCACGCCGCCCCTAAACCGGATCATGCAATTCCGGCAACGGCTTGGCTGTGCCCGAAGCCAAGGAACACTTTCAGATGCCCTAGGGAGGGATACAAATGAACCTGAAACACGTATTTTCGGCTGCTGTGCTGAGCGCCGCCGTCGCCGTTCCCGCGGTTGCGGAAGAAATCCGCGCAACCTCGTCCTTTGGCCCCAGCCACGTGCTGGCCACCGACGGCTACCCCGCACTGTTCGCCAAAATGTCCGAGCTGACCGACGGTCGCTGGACTGGCTATGACACCCCGTCGGGTCTGCTGGCGCCCAACGAGATGAACACCGGTCTGCGCGACGGTATCTCGGACATGGGTCCGATCATCCTGCCTTACTTTGCTGCGGACTATCCCGAAAGCGGTCTGGTGGGCGAGCTGTCCATCCTGGGCACCGACAACCGCGCCATTGCCTCGGCTGTGACCGAGTACATCGCGACCTGCGCCGAGTGCCAGGCCGAGTTCAAAGCCAACGGCCACGTCTTCCTGGGGTCGGACGCCACCACCAACTACCAGTTCCTGTCGACCAAGCCGATCAACGGTCTGGAAGACATGAAAGGCCTGCGCATCCGTACCGCTGGTTCGGTTTTCACCCGCTTTGTTGAAAGCCTGGGCGCCGAGCCGGTTCAGATGCCCTCGTCGGAACTGTTCGAAGGCCTGTCCTCGGGTGTGATCGACGCCACCTACTCGTCGGTTGCTGACCTGAAGAACGCGCAGCTGTATGACGTTGTCAAAGCCGTGACCCTGGTCGACCAGGGCGTGTTCAACGCTGCTGCCATGACCAACGTGTCCAACATCCTGTGGGACCGCATGTCGCCCGAAGATCGCAAGGCCCTGGCTCATTCGGGTCAGTACGCTCAGACCATCGGCATCCAGAGCTGGATCGACAAGACCAACGACGCCCGTTCGACCGGTGCTGAAAAGGGTATCGAGTTCATCACCCCCAGCGACGAAATGAAGGCCAAAGGCGCTGAATTCCGTGCCGCACACCTGAAATCGGCTGCTGCGACCCTGGAAAAGCGTGGCGTGACCAACGCGGCTGAAAAGATCGCCCGTTACGAGGCCCTGCTGGCCAAGTGGAGCGAGCTGGTCAAAGACGTAAGCACCCCTGCTGAGCTGGCCGAACTGCGCTTCGCCGAGATCTGGGACAAGATCGACTACTCGAAGTACGGTCTGTAAGTCACCATGCATTTCGCGGACCGTTTCATCGCGGCCACGACGAAATGGGTCGGGAGCGCCATCTTAATTCTGATGGCGCTTCAGATCGTGATCGACGTGGCGATGCGCAATCTGGTGGGGGCTGGGTTCCCGGCCACCGCAGAACTCGTTTCTAAATATTACATGCTGGCGGTCAGCTTTCTGCCTATCGCCTATGCCGAGCTTCAGCGTCGCCATGTCGAAGCATCCATCTTTACCGACATGATGCCGAAATGGACGCATACCCCGATCTATGGGTTGGGCTTTATCCTGTCGCTGTTTGTCTATGGCATCCTGGCCTTTGGCACCTTCCGAGAAGCTGTCAGCAAAACCAGCCGTGGCGCCTATGTCGAGGCCGGCACGATAGACTTCTACACCTGGCCGGGCACCTGGATTCTGCCAGTATGTTTTGGCCTGATGTTCATCGTGGTGCTGCTGCGCCTGTATCAAGTGTTCACCGGTCGTTTCAAAGACGTCCACGCGGACACGATGATGATCACCGAACCGATCGAAGAGGAAAAGTAAAATGGATCCGATGACGATTGGTATCCTGTGCGTCGTTGGCGTACTGGCCTTGATCATGCTGCGCGTGCCGATTGCCGTAGCACTGGTCTTTGTTTCCTTCGTGGGCATCTGGGCCGTGGTGGGCGAACGCCCTGCCATGTCGATGCTGTCCACTGTTCCCTATAACTTTGCCGCCAGCTGGACTCTGTCCTCGGTGCCGATGTTCCTGTTGATGGGCTATGTGGCCTATCACTCGGGCCTGACCCGAGGCATGTTTGAAGGTGCGCGGGCCTGGCTGGGCTGGATGCCCGGTGGTCTGGCGATTGCTTCGCTGGCTGGGGCTGGCGGGTTTGCCGCCGTGACCGGCTCGTCCATTGCCTGTTCGGCCGCGATTGGCCGGATCGCAGTGCCAGAAATGCACCGCCAGGGCTATGACATCCGCATTGCCACGGGCTCGGTTGCTGCGGGTGGCACCATTGGCGCGTTGATCCCGCCCTCGATCCTGCTGATCCTGTTCGGTATTCAGGCCGAGGTGTCGATCACCAAGCTGTTCATGGGCGGCCTGGTTGTCGGTGTGATCTCGCTGGCGCTGTATATCGGTGCGGTTCTGATCAACTACTGGCTCGCCCCCGAGCGCCTGCCCCGTGCTGCTGCCTCCACCTGGGAGGAACGCATGGATGGCCTGCGCGAGGTCTGGCCGGTTCTGCTGATGATCTTTGTGGTGTTTGGTGGCCTGTTCTCGGGTCTGTTCACCGCAACCGAGGCCGGCGCTGTTGGTGCCGTCATCGCCATCGTCATCGGCATCGCACGCCGCACCCTGACATGGAAGCTGTTCAGCGAAAGCTGCGTGGATACGCTGTTGTCCTCGGGCTCGTTGTTCATGATTGCCATTGGTGCGAACCTGTTCACCCGTCTGGTGGCCCTATCCGGCCTGTCGCGCTGGATCGGCACTGGCATCGAAAGCCTGGGCCTGGGCGTTCTGGGCATCCTGATCCTGATCACGCTGATCTATCTGGCTCTGGGCATGTTCCTGGAACCGATCGGCGCCATGCTGCTGACGCTGCCGCTGTTCCTGCCGCTGATCAAGGATCTGGGCATCGACGTGATCTGGTTCGGCATCCTGCTGGCCAAACTGCTGGAGATCGGGATGATCACGCCACCCGTGGGGTTAAACGTGTTCGTTATCCACTCGGTCGCCAAGGATTTCGTGAAGCTTGAACAGATCTTCGCCGGAATCCTGCCCTTCCTAGCGGCTGATCTGCTGCTGGTGGTGGGTATGTTGGCCACGCACTCGTTGTTCTGACGAACAGCGCTCAGATCAGGGCCCCGTCCAATCGGTTTCTGCGACACAGCTTTTCACCATGCTGCGCAGCCACTTGTTGGCGGGGTCCGCATCCGCATTCGAATGCCAGTACAAATAGGCATCCACGCGCGGCGCTTCGAAGGGGACCGGCACGATCTGGTTGTCAAACCAGACATTCGCGCGATGCGCGAAGACCTCGGCCATCGTCAGCACCATATCCGAGGCCGCAACCGCCCGCATCGCCGTGTTGATCTGCTGAACCCGCGCAACGATTCGCCGGGAATGCCCGTCCCGCGACAGGGCCACATCCTCGGGGCCCATCCCCTGCGAGCGAGAGGTCACAATGATATGATCCAGCGCCAGATAGTCCTCCAGGCCGACGTCGCCATCCACCATTGGATGGCCCTGACGCGCCACCACAACCGACGGCGTCGAGATCAGGTGTTCGCGCCGAATATCCGGCGACAGAGGCAGAAAAACGTCGATGGCCGCGTTGATCTCACCGGCGGACAAATCGCTATCGATTTCGGCGCCGATCCAGGGGCGACGACGACACCGTCACCTTGGGCGCTTCGGACTTCAGCAGCATCACCAGAGGCAGGAAAAAACTGTTTTCCATCAAGGACCTCATCCCGATCGAGAAGTGCATTTCCGCGGTCTCGGGATCAAAGCCGTCCAGCTCGCCCAGGGTGGTTTCAAACAGCTTCAACGCCTCGCGCGTGGGGCCAATCATTTTCTGCGCCAGCGGGGTTGGCACCAGCCGCTGACCATGACGCACGAACAAGGGGTCGCCGACGCGCTCGCGCAGCCGCCCCAACGCATGAGAGATCGTGGGCTGGGTCAGGTGCAACGTTTCCGCCGCGCGGGTCACCCCGCCCTGCGAGTAAATCGCTTCGAAGACAACAAACAGGTTCAGGTCTGTGCGAGATATATTCATGACATCTATGTCCATACATCTTAGTAATTCATTTTCTTATGTCGTCAGCATGTGGCATCTGTCAACAGGGAGGCGAACACATGACGACCAATGACGGCACTTTGCCATTCGACCCGAACACGCTTTCGGACTATCTAAGCGGCGTTCTACCGGGCTCGGGTCCGGTTGCGCTGGACCAGATCGCTGGCGGCCACTCGAACCCAACCTACTTCATGGACTTTGGCGGCGAGCGCTATGTGCTGCGCAAACAGCCGCCGGGCAAACTGCTGCCTTCGGCCCATGCGATTGACCGCGAGTTCCGAGTGATCAACGCGCTTGCAGGCACCGGCGTGCCTGTCCCCGCGACCCCGCATTACTGTGAAGATCGCGAGATCATCGGCACCCCGTTCTACATCATGGAACGCCTGGATGGCCGCGTGTTCCACGACAACAGCCTGCCCGAGCTGAGCCCCGCCGATCGCGGTGCGCTGTTCGAGGCGATGAATGATACGCTGGCCAAGCTGCACTCGGTCGATATCGAGGCCGTGGGCCTGTCAGATTACGGCCGTCAGGGCGGGTTCTTTGACCGCCAGATTGCTCGCTGGACCAAGCAATACGAGGCCGGCAAAACCCGCGAGATCGAAGAGATCCCGCAACTGGCCGCCTGGCTGGCCGACAACAAACCCAGCGATGATGAAACCACGCTGGTGCATGGCGATTATCGCCTGGGCAACCTGATCATCCACCCCACCAAACCCGAGGTTCTGGGCGTGCTGGATTGGGAACTGTCGACGCTGGGCCACCCGCTGTCGGACCTGGGCTATAACCTGATGCCCTGGACCAACCTGGCCGAAGAATATCACGGTCTTGGGGATCGTGATCTGGATGCTTTGGGCATCCCCAGCCGCGCTGCCTATGCCGCGCGCTATTTCGAAAACCGTGGGCTGCCGCTGGACGACAGCCCCTTCTACACCGCCTTCGCCTATTTCCGCCTTGCCGTGATCTTTGAGGGCATTGTTGCCCGCGCCGCGCAGGGTGTGGGCAGCGCCGAAGGCATCGACCACCTTAGCCGGGTCTGGGCCCGGCACGGACTAGAACTTGCAGGAGACTGATATGGAATTCACCTTTTCTGAAAAAAGCCTGGAGATGCAGGCACGCGTTCGGAACTTCATGGAGGACCATGTCATTCCGCGACACAAGGACTTCATGGCCGAACAGCATAACGGCACCTACACGCTGTCTTTCATGAACGACCTCAAGGCCCTGGCGAAGTCCGAAGGCCTGTGGAACATGTTCCTGCCCGCGCTGAAAGACGACGAACCCGGCACCCGCATGTCCAACCTGGACTATGCCCCGCTGGCTGAAATCATGGGCCGCCTGCCCTGGGCCTCCGAGGTATTCAACTGCTCGGCGCCGGACACCGGCAACATGGAAATCCTGCACATGTTCGGCACTGACGAACAAAAGGAAAAATGGCTCAAGCCCCTGCTGAACGGTGAAATCCGCTCGTGCTTTGGCATGACCGAGCCCGACGTGGCCTCGTCCGACGCCACCAACGTGCAGACCCTGATCCGCCGCGACGGCGACGAATACGTCATCAATGGGCGCAAGTGGTTCTCGACCGGGGCGGCCTCGCCGAACTGTAAACTGTGCATCGTCATGGGCAAAACCGACCCCGATGCCGACCGTCACAAGCAGCAGTCGATGATCCTGGTGCCGATGGACACCCCCGGCATCACCGTCACCCGCAACATCCCCGTGATGAACCACCACAGCTATGAGAGCCACTGCGAGGTTGTCTACAAAGACGTGCGCGTGCCTGCTTCGAACCTGCTGGGCGAAGAGGGATCGGGCTTTGCGCTGGCACAGGCGCGCCTTGGACCGGGCCGCATCCACCACATGATGCGCTCGTTGGGTCAGGCCGAACTGGCGCTGGAGCTGATGGTCGAACGGTCGCTGGAGCGCAAAACCTTTGGCAAATACCTGCACGAGCAAGGCGTCATCATGGAAATGATCGCCCGCAGCCGTTGCGAAATTGAACAAGCTCGCCTGCTGGTTCTGAAAGCCGCCTGGATGATCGACAATGTCGGTTCGAAAGAGGCCCGCAACGAAATCGGCATGATCAAGGTCGTGGTTCCCGAAATCCAGGGCAAGGTCATCGACCGCGCCATCCAGGTCTTTGGTGGCATGGGTGTAACCCCGGATACGCCGCTGCCCGATCTGTGGACCATGGCCCGCTGCCTGCGTCTGGCCGATGGCCCCGACGAGGTGCACCTGCGTTCGCTGGGCCGCTCGATGATCAAGGCCGCGCAAAAAGGTCCGATGGACTCGCACCGCTTCTACACCGCGCCGGATCGCGCCAGCGAAACCGATATGCGCCCCGGTGTGGCCGCCGCTCTTGCAGCCCTGGGCAACGAGGCTGCGGAATGAGCACCGAGGCTCGTTTGAACGAACTGCGCCAGCTGGATCAGGTCCAGGCCTATCTGGCTGACGCAATCAAGGTCGCTGGCCAGGTGCCCGACACGCCGCATGCTGATCCCGCCGGGATCAGCACCGTGGGTGTGTTGGGGGCTGGCGCCATGGGGCGTGGCATCGCCATGGCTTTTGCCCAGTCCGGGCATCAGGTCACGCTGGTTGATCCCGCACAACAAGCGCTGGATGCGGCCAAGGCCCATCTGCAAGGTCTGACCGACCGGTCGCTGAAGAAAGGCAAACTGGACGAGGCCGGCGCTGCCGCGCAAATGGCCCGCTTTACCTTTGCTGACGCGATCAGCGCCTTTGCAGGCTGCGATCTGGTGGTCGAGGCCGTCCCCGAGATCATGTCGCTGAAACAAAAGGTCATGGCGGAAATCGAAGCCGTGGTTGGGGCCGAGGCGCTGATCACCTCGAACACCTCGACGCTGGATGTGGATGCCATTGCCTCGGCTCTGAAAACCCCCGGCCGGTTCCTGGGCACACATTTTTTCATTCCTGCGCAGGTAAATCCCCTGCTCGAGGTCATTCCCGCCACCGCAACAGATCCGGCCACGCTGGCGCTGACCATGGCGTTGGCGCTGAAAATCCGCAAACGCGCGGTGATCGCGGCCAATGGCGATGGCTTTATCGGCAACCGCCTGTTTGACCGCTTCCACCAGGAAGCGATGTATCTGGTCGAAGAGGGCGCCTTTCCGCAAGACGTAGACGATGCGCTGGAAAGCTGGGGCATGGCCATCGGCCCGTTCCGCGCGCTGGACCTTGTGGGCAACGACATCCCCTGGGGCGTGCGCAAACAGCGCGCCGAAAGGCCGAACCCGCCGTTCCAACCCCGTATCGGCGACGCCCTGTGCGAGGCCGGTCTGTACGGTCAGAAAACCGGACGGGGCTGGTATCTGTACGATGACGCCACGCCGCGTGGGCGCTGCTACGAAGACAGCCGGGCTCTGATCATGCGGATCAGCCGCGAGCTGGGCATCCAACGCCGCGCCATCAGCAGCGACGAAATCGTTGGCCGGGTCATCACCGCGCTGATGGTCGAGGCCATGGCGATCCTGGCTGAAAACCGGGCCGAGCGCGGCTCGGATATCGATGTGGTCTATACCACGGGCTATGGCTTCCCTGCGGGTGTGGGCGGACCGATGCGCCTGGCGGACGAGCTGGGGCAGGACCAAATTCTGAAACTTGCTGAACATTATGGCCAGATCAGTGGCCGCGCCGATAGCGCGTGGAAACTGCCGGCCTCTTTGATGAAGGAAACCGCCTGATGGGACTGTTTGATCTGACGGGCAAAACTGCCCTGATCACCGGGGGCTCCCGAGGGTTGGGCCTGCAAATCGCCGAGGGTATGTCTGCCGCGGGCGCCAATGTCATCCTGACCGCGCGCAAACAGCCGGAATTGGACGAGGCGCAGGCCCAACTTGAAAAACAGGGGGCATCGGTCGCGACGATCGCCTGCGATCTGTCCGATCTGGAAAGCATCCCGTCCATCGTGGATCATGCCAACGGACTGTTCGGCCCGATCGACATTCTGGTCAACAACGCCGGGACCAGCTGGGCCGCTCCGACCGAGGATCACCCGCTGGACGGCTGGAACAAGGTGATGACGCTGAACATCACCGCACCTTTCGTGCTGACTCAGGCTGTGGCGAAAACCTCGTTCCTGCCCCGCAAAGAGGGCAAGATCCTGAACGTCGCCTCGATTGGTGGTCTGGCGGGCAACCGCGCGGATTCGGACATGTTCACCATCGCCTATAATAGCTCGAAGGCGGCGATGATCAACTTTACCCGCGCGCTGGCCACTGAATGGGGGCGTCACAATATCAATGTGAACGCGCTTGCGCCCGGGTTTTTCCCGTCCAAGATGTCAGAAAAGCTGATTGACCGGCTGGAACAAACACTGCTGCCCACGATCCCGCTGCACCGCTTTGGCGGCGCCGAGGATTTGAAAGGCCCCGCCGTGTTCCTGGTCAGCGACGCGGCCCGCCACATCACCGGGCAATGCCTGGCCGTGGACGGTGGCGCAACCGCCTAAACGACCCGAGGGAGAGAGAATTGGAACGACTGCAACACAAGGTCTGGCCCCTGGGTCGGCCACATGATGTCCCGATTGCGGACTGGACGCTGAACGACAACCTGTTCCGCAATGTCGCCGCGACACCCGACAAACCCGCGCTGGTGTTTTACAACCGCGTCACCACCTATGCCCAACTGGGCGATCAGGTCGAACGCACGGCCGGCTATCTGCAACAGGTCTGCGGTGTGAAACCGGGCGACCGCGTGGCGGTCTATCTGCAAAACTCGCCTCAGTTCGCCGTGGCCATGTACGGGATCATTCGAGCGGGCGGCGTTGCCGTGCCGATCAACCCAATGAACCTGACCTCGGAAACCGACTATATCGTCGAGAACGCGGGTATCCGCACCGTGCTGACGGCGCAGGATCGGGTGGAAACGCTTGAACCCCTGCTGGCTCAGGACATTCTGGACCACGTTATCGTCACCGCCTATTCAGAGGCCCTGCCGGAAAACCCGCCTGCGGGCATTCCGGGCGCGATCGCTGAACCCAAAGCCGCGCTGCCAGAGGCCTTTACCGCCTGGGCCGATATGCTGGCCGCGGGTCACGCCCCTGCCCCGTTTGATCGCAAACCCGACGATCTGGTGCTGATGCCCTATACTTCGGGGTCGACCGGGCGCGGCAAGGGCTGCATGCACACGCACCAAACCACGCTGCACGCCACGCGCTGCATGATTGACTGGTTCGGACTAGAGCGCGACGACGTATTTCTGGCCGTCGCACCGATGTTCCATGTTGTGGGCCTTCAGGCCGGTCTGAACTCGGCGATCGAGGCCGGGGGCACCGCCGTGATCCTGCCCCGCTGGGACCGTGATATCGCCGCCAGCCTGATCCGCGAATTCGGGGTCTCGGCCTGGCCTTGCGTGCCCACGATGGTGATCGATTTCCTGAACCGCGAAGATCTGAAACCCGATGATCTGGACACGCTGCGTGTTCTGTGGGGCGGCGGTATCGCCATGCCCGAGGCCGTCGCGCAAAAGCTGCAAGAGATGACCGGCCTGACCTTCCTCGAAGGCTATGGCATGACCGAAACCATCGCGCCCTCGACCGCCACCCCCCCGCACCTGCCCAAGGCGCAATGCGGCGGCATCCCGGTCTTCAACACCGATGTGGCCATCGTGGACCCGGACACTCTGGAACGCATGCCCACCGGCGAGATCGGCGAGATCCTGATCTCGGGCCCGCAGGTCATGCTGGGCTATTGGGACAATGACGAGGCCAACGAAGAAGCATTCGTCGAGATCGAAGGCAAGCGCTTCATTCGCTCGGGCGATCTGGGCCGCGTCACCGAAGAGGGCTATGTCTACATCGTGGACCGCCTGAAACGCATGATCAATGCCAGCGGCTACAAGGTCTGGCCGACCGAGGTCGAGGCCAAGCTGTACCACCACCCCGCCATCGAAGAGGCCTGCATCATCTCGACCCAGGATCCCTATCGCGGCGAGACCGTGAAGGCGATCGTGGTGCTGAAACCCGGCGCCGAGCTGGGCGAAAAAGAGCTGGCCAAATGGGCCCACGGCCAGATGGCCGCCTACAAGGTGCCCCGCAAGCTGGAGATCGTGGACGCCCTGCCCAAATCGGGCTCGGGCAAAGTTCTGTGGCGCGAGCTGCAGGAACAGGAAAACGCCAAAACCAAGGAATCCGCGTAATGAAAGACGCTGTCATCGTATCCACCGCCCGCACCGGGCTGGCCAAGAGCTTTCGCGGCTCTTTGAACGCCACGCATGGCGCCACCATGGGCGGCCACGTGGTCAAACACGCGGTCGAACGGGCCAAGGTTGATCCCGCACTGATCGACGACGTGATCATGGGCTGCGGCTTTCCCGAAGCGGCAACCGGCATGAATATCGCGCGCCAATCGGCCATCCGGGGTGGCCTGCCCGTCGGCAGTGCGGCGCAAACCGTGAACCGGTTCTGCGCCTCGGGTCTGCAAACCATCGCCATGGCCTCGAACGCTGTGCAGCTGGGTCAGGCAGGCGCGATTGTTGCCGGAGGTGTGGAAAGCATCTCGATGGTGCAGCCGGTGCTGAACAAATCCAATATGGAAGAATCCTGGCTGGCCGAGCACAAACCCGCCGTCTACATGCAGATGATCGACACCGCCGACATCGTGGCGCAGCGCTATGATATCTCGCGCGAGGCACAGGACGTGTTCTCGGCCGAAAGCCAGCGCCGCACCGCTGCCGCGCAAGAGGCAGGCCTGTTCGACGCCGAAATCGTCCCCATGGACACGGTGATGGCTGTGAAAGACCGCGAAACCGGCGAAGTCTCGATGAAAGAGGCCACCGTCACCCGTGACGAATGCAACCGCCCTCAAACCACCGTCGAAAGCCTGGCTGGGCTAGACCCGGTGATGGGCCCCGACAAGTTCGTGACGGCGGGCAATGCCTCGCAACTGTCCGACGGCGCGTCGGCCTGTGTGGTGATGGAGGCCGACATGGCCGCCGCTGCGGGCGCGAAACCGCTGGGTGCACTGCGCGGCTTTGCCGTGGCCGGGTGCGAACCCGACGAGATGGGCATTGGCCCGGTTTTCGCCATCCCCAAGCTGCTGAAACAAACCGGCCTGAGCATGGACGATATCGACCTGTGGGAGCTGAACGAAGCCTTCGCCAGCCAGGCGCTGTATTGCGCAGACAAGCTGGGCATCGATCCGGCGAAACTGAACGTCAATGGCGGCTCGATTTCCGTGGGGCACCCGTTCGGCATGACTGGCGCCCGTCTGGCCGGCCACCTGCTGATCGAGGGCCAGCGTCGCGGTGCCAAATACGGTGTCGTGTCCATGTGTATCGCTGGCGGCATGGGCGCCGCTGGCCTGTTCGAGATTTTCCCGGCCTAACCGTCTGGGGCGACATTTCCCGGCTGTCGCGTTCTCCACACCACGAAACAGGGGCCAAACGGCCCCTTTTTCATGCGATCTGTCAGGAAATGGAAAGGGGGCCGCGCAGCCCCCTTTCTCTTGCGTTGTGCGTACCGGATGGCCACAGGATTGATCATCATCGGCACTGCACCGCACAACTGTCGACGCCTGAAACGACCTTCGTTTCATGGGCGTCTTCATTATTTGAGAGGGCCGTAAACTTGGTCAGGTGCGCCCCGTCACAACCATACTGGGGCACCCGAGTCCGTTGCTCCAATGAAAGGTCCACATGACCTGATATCGGCGCGTTCTATGTCGGAGGGCTGGAAAGGCGCTGAGAAACGCCATTATTATTAACGGGTTAACAAGATTGCTTACAGAAACCCCGCGGCCTCCATTCGGGCGCGGTAGGTCCGGCTGACCGGCACCAGTTCACCGTTGCTGATCGTCAGAAAAACCCGGCCATTGTCGCGCTCGACCCCGGTCACCGCGGCAAAGGTCACCCAATGCGACCGATGACAGCAATCCCCAGGAACGCCATCCATCTCGTCGATCGCGTCGGTGAAGCGCATCCGCAGCGTATGGGTTTCCTTCGGAAGATGAACCTCGACGAAATGGCCATTGGCGGAAAGACGCAAGATTGGGCCCTCCGACCCGTCTGGCAGGCGGCGCATCAGGCGTGGTTCGGGGATCACGTCTGCGGCTGCGCCCAAGGCCACGGATCCGTCCTCTCGGACAAGAAAGGCCAGCGTCTCGGCTTGAAAAATGCGGCGCAACGCATGCACGATGATGCCGGTCAACGCGACCAAAACCACCATGATCCAGAAACTTGGGATCACTTCGGGGATCCGCGCCAGGTAGATGGTCCAGCCATACAGGACCGGTGTAAACAGCAGGCACATTCCCAGCATTCGGGTCAGCTCGAACTGCCAGGCCAACCGATTTGTGCACCAAAGGGCCAGTATTTCGGACAAAACGACCGAGAACAAAATGGCCAGACCAATTACCACCGACCAGTAGACGGCCAACCAGGGCCAAACGAAAATCTGCGAGGAATGGAACGGCGCCATGATGGTCGCCGCCGAGGCAAACAGCAACCAAACAGCCAGAGTTCTACGGGTCCACAATCGTGTTGCAGAGCGTTTGCAAACAGAGATCAGAGTCGCGAAACTGTCGAGCGTCATAACAAAAACCGTCTAATAACAAATCCTTATATACCCCAATCTCAAGGTTGCGCCAGACCACGCGGGGTGCAAAACTCAGGGTTGTTGCAAGTCACTCGCGCATACGGAGAGCCAGCCAATGGGGCAAAACAACCAACAGCAGACCTCGGCGCAGTTGCGGTCCAGAATTCAGACCAGTTTTGACCGGCAAAGCATGATGACCACCTTCGGCGCGCAGCTGGGGGCGGTCAATCCGGGCCGAGTCGAAATCACGGCGCCGATTCTTCCCGGTGCGATGCAACAGCAGGGCCATGGGCACGCGGCGCTGAGTTTCGCGCTGGGGGACACGGCCGCGGGCTATGCGGCGTTAACCACAATCCCACTGGACCACGAGGTCGTAACCGCAGAGATAAAGATCAACCTGCTGGCCCCGGCCCGCGCCGATCTGTTGATCGCACGAGGCAAAGTTCTGAAACCCGGGCGACGGCTGATTGTGGTCTCGTCCGAGGTTTTCGCCCAGACAAACGGGCCCGACGGCCCGCAGGAAAAACTGATCGCGGTTCTGCAAGGCACGATGGTCCCCGTGCCGCTGTGATCGCGCTACAAAGTCTCCAGAACCGTCGCCTTGTAGGTACGCGACACCGGGATCTCTGCCCCGTCGCTCATGCGCAGCCGCAGCCTTCCGTCCTGGCGCAGCGCCTCGCGCACCTGATCGCGCGCCACCCAATGCGAGCGATGCACGCGCAGACCGTCGAACTGGGATAGCTCGCTCAGTGCATCTCCAAGGCGCAGCAGGATCAGCAACTCGCCCGCCCCTGTCACGACCTTCAGATAGTGATCCTGCGCCTCGAGCCGAACAAGGACCCCGCGCTTGTCAAATGGCAGTCTCTGCTGAAGGGCTGCATCTGGTGCGATCTTGGCGGCAGTGGGCTCTGCGCTGACCCCATGCACCACGATGCTGAGCGCCACCAACCCTTCGACAGCGACGGCGATGATCCAAACCACTCCCACCAGCCAAAGCCACGCGCCCCAGCCCATCCAATCGGAAAACACCGCCGCATTCAGCCCATGCACCAGCGCCCCCAGAACAAGCGCAAACCCCAAACGCCCGACGGCACGCAACGGTACAGAACGCCACGGGACCCACCGGCGATACGCCGCATCCAGCAAAACCGATCCCCCCACAACCGCCGCCCAATAGGCCAGGCGCGGCAGAAAGGGCAGCAACAGATAGGTTTCGAACGGACCCGCCAAGGCCGCCAGCAGCGACAGCACAATCCAGATCGCCAAGGGCACAATCACCCCCTGCCGTTCGCGAAGCGTCGATGAAAGGAAGCCCGAAAATCCGGTCACTCGCGTATCTCCTTGCCCTTTTGCGCAACCTGTCTTGGTTCGCCCCGTCTATAGCGCCATCCAAGGGCAAACGCATCCAACAAGGTATTCTTCATGACGCTTTCTCCGCTCTTGTCAGCCTCTTTCGCGATCCAGGCCCATGCCATCGCGGCGTTGGCGCTGATCCCGCTGACCATCACGATTTTCCTGATCCCGCGCGGATCGTCCCTGCACAAAGGATTGGGCTGGGCCTGGGTCGCAGGGATGGCGATCGTGGCAGTCTCTAGCTTTTGGATCACGGAAATACGCGTCTGGGGGGCATTCAGCCCAATCCACCTTCTGTCCGTTTTCACCCTGGGAACATTGGTTTTCGCCATCGTCAACATCCGCCGTCGCAAGGTCGGCCGCCATCGCAAGGCCATGCTGGCGCTGGTTTACGGAGCCCTGATCGGAGCAGGTCTGTTCACCATGCTGCCGGGCCGGATCATGAACCACGTTATTTTCGGAGCCTGACATGACCCTTCTGACAAATGCCCCGCTCTGGGTTTGGCCCCTCTTTTTGTTGCTTCTGGTGGTGGGCCTGCGCGCCACCCGCACACGTCGGGCCCCGCTGGTGCTGATCCTGGCGCTCCCTTTGCTGGGGGTGCTGAGCCTGCGCACGCTGTCCGGACTGCCCGCTCCGGTTTGGGGGTGGTGCGTATGGGCTGGTGCGTTGATCCTCGGCGGGCTGGTGGGCGCAAGGCTGCAATCGCGCTGGCTGATCGCGCGCGAAGGCCGGTGGGTTTCGCTGCGCGGAGAGTGGCTTACCCTGAGTGCAATGATGCTGCTATTCTGGTCGAATTTTGCGACAGGCGTGCTGCAGGCCGTGGCGCCTTCGGTTCTGGTGGCCCCGGGTTTTGTGGCAGGGCTGGCCGGTATCCTGGGCGTGTGTGCGGGCAGTTTCCTGGGCCGCGCTATTCAAACGGTGCGTACGTGAAACGGACAGGGGCGCCTCCCCGGAGGCGCCCATGCTTTTGCTGCCTCAGGCGGTCAGCCCTTCTGGTTCAGAGAGGTCGTTTGCGCGGCAGCAGGCGGTGAGGGTGTTGGCCAGCAGGCAGGCGATGGTCATCGGGCCGACGCCGCCAGGCACCGGGGTGATGGCTCCGGCCACGGCTGCGCAGCTGTCGAACTCGACATCGCCCACAAGGCGGGTTTTGCCCGCGCCGCGCTCGGGTGCGTCGATGCGGTTGATGCCCACGTCGATAACCGTGGCGCCCGGTTTGATCCAGTCGCCCGGCACCATTTGGGGCCGGCCCACGGCCGCCACCACGATATCCGCCCCGCGCACCACGCCCGGCAGATCCTGCGTGCGGCTATGCGCGATCGTCACCGTGCAGCTGTCGCCCAGCAGCAGCTGCGCCATGGGCTTGCCCACGATATTGCTGCGCCCGATCACCACGGCGTTCATCCCCGACAGGCTGCCGTGATGGTCGCGCAGCATCATCAGACAGCCCAGCGGCGTGCAGGGCACCATGGATTTCTGGCCGGTACCCAAAAGCCCGACATTCGAGATATGAAACCCGTCCACATCCTTGGCCGGATCGATCGCGTTGATCACCAGATCCTCGTTCAGATGATCCGGCAGGGGCAGCTGCACCAGAATCCCATGTACCGCAGGATCGGTGTTCAATTGGTTAATCAGCGCCAAAAGATCCGCCTCGGGCGTGTCGGCGGGCAGCTTGTGTTCATACGAATTCATGCCGACCTCGACGGTCATCTTGCCCTTGGAGCGCACGTAAACCTGGCTGGCCGGGTCCTCGCCGACCAGCACAACCGCCAGCCCGGGCGTGAGCCCCTGCTCTTCTTTCAAGCGCGCCACATGCTGCGCCACACGCCCCCGAACATCCGCCGCAAACGCCTTGCCGTCTATGATGGTTGCGGTCATGGGAAGCCCCTTTCGTTTGGTCAGCGGGCCAACGCCCAAGTTTCACGAAGCGTTTAGCGCCTAGAGCAGCGCGAGACCAGACCATCCGGGTGCGAATCCAGCAGAAATCGCATCAAAGGGTTTCCGATCCGCGCGCGTCCCTGCACAAAGGGAAACCGCGCCTAAAACAGGCCTTCGACCTGCCCCAGATCGTTCAGCATGATCTGTTCGGCGCTGGGGCGACGAGGAAGTCCCGGCATGGTCATGATCTCTCCGCAAATCACGACAACAAAGCCGGCACCGGCGCTCAGACGGACCTCGCGAATGGGGACGGAATGGCCGGTGGGCGCCCCGCGCAGGTTCGGATCGGTCGAAAAACTGTACTGCGTCTTGGCCATGCAGATCGGCAGATGGCCATAGCCCGCATCCTCCCACGCGCGCAGCTGATCGCGGATCTTTTTGTCGGCCAGCACCTCGTCGGCGTGGTAGATGCGCTTGGCGATGGTCTCGATCTTTTGGAACAGGGGCATGTCGTCGGGATAGAGCGGTGCAAAACCGGACCAGTCGCCCTCGGTCAGTTCGACAATGCGTTGCGCCAGGGCTTCGGTGCCCGCGCTGCCCTTTTCCCAATGCTGGCACAAGATGGCCTCGCTGCCCTGCGCGGCGACGAAATCCATTGCGGCCTGCACCTCGGCCTCGGTATCAGAGACGAAATGGTTGATCGCCACCACCACGGGCACGCCAAAGGATTTCACGTTGGCGATGTGACGGCCCAGATTGGGGCACCCATCCATCACGGCTTGCACGTTTTCAGCGTCCAAGTCAGCCTTGGCCACACCCCCGTTCATTTTCATCGCGCGGATCGTGGCGACGATGACCACAGCGTCGGGGGCCAGGCCTGCCTTGCGGCACTTGATGTTCATGAACTTTTCAGCGCCCAGATCGGCCCCGAACCCGGCCTCAGTGACCACGTAATCGGCCAGTTTCAGCGCCGTCGTCGTGGCAATGACAGAGTTGCAGCCATGCGCGATATTGGCGAAGGGCCCGCCATGCACAAAGGCCGGGTTATTTTCCAGCGTTTGCACCAGATTGGGCTGCATCGCGTCCTTCAGCAGCACCGTCATCGCGCCATCCGCCTGAATGTCGCGGGCATAAATGGGCGAACGGTCCCGCCGATACGCCACGATAATGTCGCCCAGGCGCTGTTGCAGGTCCTCCAAATCGCGGGCCAGGCACAGGATCGCCATGACCTCCGACGCGACGGTGATGTCAAAGCCTGTCTGGCGCGGAAACCCGTTTGCGACCCCACCCAACGAGGTCACCATGTCCCGAAGCGCCCGGTCGTTCATATCCATCACACGGCGCCAGGTGACGCGGCGCTCGTCAATGCCCAGCTCGTTGCCCCAATAGATATGATTGTCGATCATCGCGCTCAGCAGGTTATGCGCGCTGGTGATGGCGTGGAAATCGCCGGTGAAATGCAGGTTCATCTCTTCCATCGGGATAACCTGCGCATATCCACCCCCGGCCGCGCCGCCCTTCATCCCGAAGCACGGGCCCAGCGAGGCTTCGCGGATGCAGACCGCCGCCTTTTTGCCGATCCGGTTCAACCCGTCGCCCAGGCCGACGGTCGTGGTGGTCTTGCCCTCGCCCGCCGGGGTCGGGTTGATTGCCGTGACAAGGATCAGCTTGCCATCCGGGCGATCCTGAACCGAGCGGATAAAGTCCTGCCCGATCTTGGCCTTATCATGACCAAAGGGCAGCAGATGGTCGCTGGGGATACCCAGTTTCGCTCCGATCTCTTGAATCGGTTTCTTGTCGGCCTCGCGCGCGATTTCGATGTCAGATTTGTAGCTCATCACGGGTCTCCCTCTGCCCCCGATTGGCTGAACGGGGGCACCGTTTGTCATGCCTTTGGTATAGCGCGACCAAATTCGCATCGGGACCGCAAATCCGACATTTCCACACCGAGTTGCGGCGTGGTTTACAGTGACGATCAGACCTGCAAGGTGAAAAACAGCCGCCGGAAGGGAAACAGAACGGACCCGTCAGCGCGCAGGGGATAGGCCTGGGCCATCTTGGCCTCGTAAGCGGCGATCAGCTGCGTTTGCTCGGCGGGGAACAGCGCGTTCAAAATCGGCCGCGCAAAGGTGGATTCGGTGAAATGGCGCACCGGATGGCCCTTTGCGACGGGTACTAGCCGTTGCAGGTACTCGGTTTGCCAGATGCGGACCTCGCCAAGGGGGGCCAGAATGTCGTGATAGTCCTCGGGGGTCAGAATGCCGGGGCCGTTGTCCGTATCGACCTGTCCGGCAAACATCTGCGTGGCCAGATCCACCCATGTCCGATGCGAGGGCGCAGGGTTCTGATGCGGCACCTGCACGGCCAGAACACCTTCTGGCGCGAGGGACTTGGCCAAGTCTGGCAGCAGGCGGTGGTGATCCGGCAGCCAATGCAGCGCGGCGTTTGAAAAGATCAGCGCGGGCGGCTGATGCGGGCGCCACAGCGCGATATCGGCCTGATCCAACCTCGTGTACAGACCCAGCTCTGCCGCCTTGTCCAACATGGTGCGCGAGCTGTCCACGCCGATCAGATCGCACCCGGAAAATCGCGTGGTCAGATCCGCCGCCACCGCCCCGGCCCCGCATCCAAGGTCAATCACGTCCCCATTGGGCAGCGGGGGCAGCGCCGACAATAGATCCAGCGCCGGCCGCAACCTGAGATCCGAGAAGCGTTGATACGTGCTTGGGTTCCAGTCCGTCATTTCACGCCCCTGTTCTGCATACATTTGTATACCATGCCGTAAAACAAAAGAAAAGCCGGGGTCTCCCCCGGCTGATCCTTATGCGGTTGGTTCCGGTTCCATCCCACCTTCGGGCGGAGATTTCTTCGGTTTGGTCTTGGGAATGGCCGTGACCGAAGGCGCGTTGCCCGCGTCCGAGCTGTCATCCTCGTCGGGGCCCGCATGGGGGGGCTCGCCACGGATCACGCGCTCGATTTCTTCGCCGGTCAGGGTCTCGTATTCCAGCAGGCCCTGCGCCAGACGTTCCCATTCTTCCTCGCGCTCTTTCAGGATGCGCATCGCCTCGTCATAGCCGTCCTGGATAAAGGTGCGCACCTCTTCCTCGATCAGCTCTTTGGTATGCGCCGACACCGAGAAGCCGGGCGTCTGGCCAGAATAGCCCTCGTGCGCCTCGGAATAGTCGATGTTGCCGACCTTATCGGACATGCCCCAGCGCAGCACCATGGCGCGCGCCAGACCCGAGGCCTGCTGGATATCCCCAGCCGGGCCGTTGGACACGTCATCCTCGCCATATTTCAGGATCTCAGCGGCCTTGCCAGCCATGGTCATGGCCAGTTTCTGCTCGCATTCGGACTTGTGCCAGTTCAGGCGGTCGATTTCAGGCAGGCTGACCACCATCCCCAGCGCACCACCGCGCGGAATGATGGTGGCCTTATAGACCGGGTCACATTTCGGCAGGGTCAGGCCAACAATGGCGTGGCCAGCCTCGTGATAGGCGGTCTTTTCCTTCTGGTCTTGCGTCAGCACCATCGAGCGGCGCTCGGCCCCCATCATCACCTTGTCCTTCGCGTTCTCGAAGTCCTCCATGGTGACGAAGCGGCGGCCCACACGAGCGGCCATCAGCGCGGCCTCGTTGACCAGGTTCATCAGATCCGCGCCCGAGAAACCGGGGGTACCACGCGCGATGATACGCAGATCAACGTCAGGGCCCAGCGGGGTTTTGCGCGCGTGAACGCCCAGGATTTTCTCGCGGCCCTTGATGTCGGGGTTGGGCACGGTGACCTGACGGTCAAAGCGGCCCGGACGCAGCAGCGCAGGGTCCAGCACGTCACGGCGGTTGGTCGCGGCAAGGATGATCACACCCTCGTTGGCCTCGAACCCGTCCATTTCGACCAGCAGCTGGTTCAGGGTCTGCTCGCGCTCGTCATTGCCACCGCCATAGCCAGCGCCACGGGCACGGCCCACGGCGTCGATCTCGTCGATGAACACGATACAAGGTGCGTTTTTCTTGGCCTGTTCGAACATGTCACGGACACGGGAGGCGCCCACGCCGACAAACATTTCCACGAAATCCGAGCCCGAGATGGTGAAGAACGGCACACCCGCCTCGCCGGCGATGGCACGGGCCAGCAGGGTTTTACCAGTACCCGGAGGGCCCACCAGCAGCGCGCCCTTGGGAATTTTGCCGCCCAGACGCGAGAATTTCTGCGGGTTGCGCAGGAATTCAACGATCTCTTCCAGCTCTTCCTTGGCCTCGTCGATGCCAGCAACGTCATCAAAGGTCACGCGGCCCTGTTTTTCGGTCAGCAGCTTGGCCTTAGATTTGCCAAAGCCCATGGCCCCGCCTTTACCGCCACCTTGCATCCGGTTCATGAAGTAAATCCACACACCGATCAGCAGCAAGAACGGCAGCAAACTGAGGATAAACGACTGGAATCCCGATTGTTCCTGGCTTTCGGCCGTGACCGGCACGCCTTTTTCGATCAGAATCTTGGTGACTTCGGCGTCGTCGGGCTTGATCGTCACATAGTCGCGCCCATCGGTGCCACGGTATGTCACTTTCTCTCCGTCCAGGGTCACTTTGCTGACCCGTTCCTCTTCGACCGCCTGAATGAAGTCAGAATACGGGATCGACTGGTTCTGCAAGGTCGAGCCAGAGCCACTGAACAGATTGAACAGGGCGAGGACCAGCAGGAACAGTACGACCCAAAAGGCGATATTTTTCGCGTTGCCCAAGGAAAGTCTCCCTAAATCTTCGTTGGCTCTGCGCCTATCACAGCCGCCACCGTACTTAAATAGAGATCATGCACCCATCTTCAATGCGTGGAAAGGGCGGAAACGAAATCTGTGCGGTATGGCGCAGGTTTAGCCCGCCATTGATTGGACCAACCGCTAAGAGGAGCAGCAATCAGCCCACCAGCCCGCCACACAGCCGGATCAGCGTGCAAAGCTGCGGCGGGGCGGTAGGGATTTCGCTCGGCCAATTGCGCCAAGCCCGCTGCGCCCAGCGGCGCGACGACATCGTCCGGCTGAGCGGGGCCGGTCAGGATCCACCGGTTATCCCAAACCTCTTTGGGCTTCGCCGTCAGATCGGCCACCGCCGCGTATTCACGAAACAGCCACAGGCGCTGCTTGCGCTGCGTCAGGCGACACCCGTGCAACGTGGCCCCCTGTCCGGCTTCGATTGCCGCCAGCATCCCATCGACAGCTGCGCGGCGCGGGGCATACTCTGCCCCCGAGATCCACCGCAGCGCGGCAACCAGAAACCGGCGCCGCAGTTCGGTCGGCAACAGCGCAAAGGCGCCCGCATTCACGGTTACATCCGGCCCAACCATCTGCACATGGTCCCGCACAAACCCCTCCAAAGCCCAGTTCAGCGCCGCTTTGGCCAGCGCCAGGTTTTCCGACACCTGCGCCAAGGTCTGAGCCGTCAGCCCGATCTGCGCCAGATCCTGAGCCCGCGCGCGCAGTTTGACCCGGTCATAGGTCATATCGTCATTCGAGGGGTCCTCGGCCCATTCCTGACCAAGCCCGGACAGATAGGTCCGCAAATCCGACCGACGCGCGCTCAGCAAAGGCCGATGAAAGCGCACGCCATCCGTGACTCGATCGGACATCGCCGACAGCCCGTCCACACCCGAGGCTCGGGCCAGCCGCATCAAAAAGGTTTCCGCCTGATCCTCGATCGTGTGGGCCAACAATATGTCGCTTAGGCCCTGCGCCACTGCCCATTGGGCGATCAGGCCATAGCGGGCCGCCCGGGCGCGATCCTGAAGGTTGCCGCTGCCGTCCCAGCCCTGCCAGCGCAGCACTGTATGCGGCAGGCCCAGCCCGGCACAGGCTTGAGCCACCATCTGGGCCTCTTGCGCGGCTTCGGGGCGTAATCCGTGATCCACCGTGACCACCTGCAGCTCGGCCTGCCCCCAGCCTGCCGCCAGCCGCAGCATCGCCATCGAATTTCCGCCCCCGGAAACGGCCAATCCCAGCCGAGAGGCCGGGATCCGCGCCATCTGCGTGGCGAATTCAGAAGGAAGATCGGTTACTGACAGCCCAGTTGCTCCATCGCGACCATGGCCGGTTCAACCGAGGCCGAGGTCGGAAACCGCACGCCCACCTCGCCCAGTGTCACACAGGCATCTTGTGTCTGCCCCAGATCCGCCAGCGACTGGCCCAGCAAAAACAGCGCCTCGGGGGCATCGTCCCCCTGCGGATCGGTGCTGAAGGCGGTCAGAAAGGCCCGCGCCGCGGCGGGGGTATCCTTCATCTCGGCCAAGGCTTTGCCCCGCAGCAGAAACGCCTGCGAGGTCAGCGGGCTGCCGGGATAGGCCTCGGTAAAGGCCAAAAACTTGCGCGCGGCCCCGGCGTGATCCCCATTCATCATCGCGTTATGCGCCGCATCAAAATCAGCACGTTCGCCCACGGCCAGTTGCGCGCCGCCAGTGCTGGGAGGCTGGGCCACGGGCACCGCGGCGCCCTGATCTTCGCCGCCAAGGGTCGAGGTCTCGCCCAGCTTGCTCAGATCGCCGCCTTCCAGTTCAACCAGGCGAAATTCCAGATCGCCGATGCGGTTGGTGCCGTCGGCCACGATCCGGTTGATGCGGAATTCCAGCTGTTCGGTCTTGGCGGTCAGCTGCTGCATCTGCTGTTCAATCGCATCAACGCGATTCAGAACCGAGCCCCCCCCGACACCCGAAGGCGCGCCAGTGGTGCTCAGCTCACGCTTCAGCCGTTGGATTTCCACATACAGCACCGACAATTCCTGCCGGATATCGGCCAAGGTCTGCGTCCGGCTCTGGGCCACCCCGACCGAGGGCACAACACACGCAGCAAAGATGACAGCAAAAACCCAACGCATTCCTAAATCCTTTTACCCGGTGTAATCGACCGAAATGATGGTCACAGCCCGGCGGTTCTTGGCATAGCACGCCTCTTGGCTGCAAATCTCGATCGGGCGTTCCTTGCCATAGCTGACCACCTTCAGACGCGAGGGCGACACCCCGCGCGACACCAGGTATTCCTGCACGGAATTGGCGCGACGGGCCCCCAACGCAAGGTTATATTCGCGCGTGCCCTGTTCGTCCGCGTGGCCTTCGATGATGGCGGTGTAATCCGAGTTGGTCATCATCCATTCGGCCTGTGCGTCCAGGGTGAACTTGGCCTCTTCGCCCAGGTTCGACTGGTCGACCGCGAAAAACACGCGGTCGCCCACGCTTTCCTGGAAATACAGTGGCGACGTTGGATCGCTGGCCGAGCCAGATCCGTTCAGGTTCACAGTGTCATCGCCAAAGCGACCCGGATCAGAACAGGCCGCCAGGGCCAGGATCGACGTCAGCAATACGGCGCGCGTCAGATGTTTCATGGAATTGCCCTACTCGATTTTATGTTTTTCCTAGATTTATCACATTGTGGCCCGCGTGGGAATGGACCCGCCGCCGCGTCATTGCAGCGGCGACCAGGCCGGATCCGAGGCCCCGCTGACCGTTTTCACCCGTTTCAGGTTCCGTCCGGTGATGTCGACCGTGTACAGGCTGGCCGAGCCGCTGGCCCCTTGGGTTTCGCGCGTGAACATGATCACGCGGCCATTGGGCGACCAGGTGGGGCCCTCGTCCAGGAACGAGGCCGTCAGCAGGCGTTCCTCGGATCCATCCGTGCGCATCACGCCGATGTGGAACCGGCCCTTGGATTGCTTTGTAAAGGCGATCAGATCACCACGCGGCGACCAGACAGGCGTACCATACCGCCCCTGACCAAAGCTGATCCGCTTGGGCGTGCCCCCGCTGGCATTCATGACATACAGCTGTTGCGTGCCACTACGGTCGCTTTCAAACACGATCTGGCTGCCGTCGGGGCTAAAGCTGGGGGCGGTTTCGATCGAGGGTGAGCTGGTCAGCCGCTGCGATTTCCCGCTGCGGATGTCCATCCGGTAGATGTCGGTATTGCCGCCTTGGGTCAGCGAATACACCACCGTCTGACCGTCAGGGCCAAAACGCGGCGCAAAGCTCATGGTGCCGGGCTGATCCTGCAACACGCGCCGCCCGATGCTGGCCACATCCAACACATAGATGCGCGGGAACCCGGTTTCATAGCTGGTATACAGGATCCGGTCGCCAGTGGGCGAAAAACGCGGGGCGAGCACCAGGCTGGAATTGTCCGTCAGGTACTGCACATTCGCGCCGTCGTAATCCATGATGCCCAGACGTTTTTTCCGATCACCCTTGGGGCCGGATTCAGACACGAACACCACGCGACTGTCGAAATAGCCACCTTCGCCCGTAATCCGGCTATACACCGCATCCGCCACCTTGTGCGCCATGCGCCGCCAGCCATCCTGCGTGCCCGCGAATTGCAGCCCGTTGCCCAGTTCTTGCCCGGCGAACACGTCATACACGCGGAACTTCACCACCAAGCGCCCACCCGATTGCAGACTGACCGCGCCCGAGATCAGCGCCTGTGCATTGATCGCCTTCCAGTCGGCAAACTGTACGGGCGAAGAAAAGCTGGTGATCTTGCTGATATGCGCCTTGGCGGGGATTTCACGGAACAATCCGGTGCCGCTCAGGTCTTCGGCAACCACACGGGCAATGTCGCGCGCCACACGGTTTGCGCTGCTGTTTTCGGCCACAAAGTCCGGCACTGCAAAGGGTAAGGGTTCAATCACACCTTCGGTGATCTCGATCCGCAGAGGGGCCGCTTGGGCCGGCAGGGCAAGGCCCATCATAAAAATGGCCGTCAGGAGGGTCAGAACAGTTTTCATCATTTGATCCTCATTTTCTCCGGATTGAATGTCATTTCAATGTCGCGCCACTGCGCATACTTGTCTTTCGGCAAATTATAGCCACTGGCTCCGCACCGAATGATCGCACGGCGCGCGGCCTCGAACGCCTGCCGGGACGAGCTGTCACTGCCCCCGCGACTGGACACCAGGCGGATCGAGCCAATATCCGGCTTGCCCTCTTCGGACAGGCTGACGGCGACCACGACGGTGGTGCGCAGTGCCTCGGACGACAACGAGCCAGTGTTCCAGCACCGTTGTACCGACACGCGCAGCGCATCCTTTTCCCCGGCGGTCAGGGGCGGCCCCGAGGGCGCGGCGGGTTGCGACTCGGCGGCGGCGTCGGCCACGGCCTGTTCGATGGCGCTGCGGAAATCATCCTCTGCAGGCTTAGGAGCGGGGCGCGATGGCCGCGCTTTGGGTCTGAGCGACCGGCTGGGTGCGCTGGCGGCCTCTTCGGCCTCGGTCACGATCTCTTTGGCGGCTTCCTCGGGGGCGGTGGCCTCGGCCTCTTCTTTCTGAACCTCGCCTGCTTCGTCCTTGGTCACCTCTTCGCGCACCACATCATCGGGGCGCGCATCCGGTTCGGGCTGGGCCACGGGTTCAGGGGCCACACGCGCGGCGGGGCGCGGTTTGGGGCGCAGAGACGTCTTGGGCGCCAAAACCACCTCGGGTTCCGGCGGGGGCGTGATTTCGGGCGGGGTATCTTCGACCTCGGTCGGCGGCGGAGCCACGATCTGGGTCACATCCGGGCTGTCATCGGGCGGCGCGGCGGGTTCCACCACGGGCTGTTCCGGACGTGGCTGGGGTTCAGGATCAGGCGCGGGTTGTGCCACGGGCAGCGGCTCTGCCTCTTCGGGCGGGGTGATCACGGGGGGTGTCGGGGCTTCGGTCTCGGGTTGAGGGGGCGTCACTATGCCCATGATCTGGTCGAATTCCTCGGTCGAGATCACGGCCACTTCGGTCACTTCAAACGGGTCTGGCGAGGGCGCAAAAGCATCGCCCAGCAGCAGCCAGCCGATCAGCCCCGCATGGCCAACCCCCGAGATATAGTGACCCGCACTCATGCGCCCTAGTTGTCCTGAGCCGCGCCGTCCAGGGCAGGCCCGCCAGTATCCGTAACCAGCCCGATATTGCTAAAACCACCACGGTTCAGCGCACCCATCACCTGCACCACGGTTTCATAGGGCACCGCCCCATCCGCGCGCAGGAACACCCGGTCGCCTTCACGCTCGGCCGCAATGGCGCGCAGCCGGTTGACCAGATCGGCCATCGGCACCTCGGTTTTCTGGATCATCACGGTGCCTTCGGCGGTGATGGTCAACGCCAGCGGCTCTTCTTGTTCCGAGGGCAGCGCATTGGCGGCGGTTTTGGGCAGTTCAACCGGCACACCCACTGTCATCAGCGGCGCGGCAACCATAAAGATGATCAGCAGCACCAGCATCACATCCACGAAGGGCGTGACGTTGATTTCCGACATTGGCTGCGCGCCACCCCGGCGGTGACGTCTGCGCCGCCCGCCTGATCCGCTTTTCTGCATGACACCCGCACCCATGGCTCAGGCGTCCAGCTGGCGGCTGAGGATGGTGGCGAACTCGTCGGCGAAGGCCTCATACCCTGCAATGATCCGATCCGCATCGGCGCTGAGTTTGTTATAGAAGATCACCGCCGGGATCGCGGCCAGCAGGCCCAGGCCGGTGGCCAGCAATGCCTCGGCAATACCGGGTGCCACAACGGCCAGGTTGGTGTTCTGCTGCTCGGCGATGTTGATAAAGGCATGCATGATGCCCCAAACCGTGCCGAACAGCCCCACAAACGGCGCAACCGAGCCAACCGAGGCCAGCACCGGCAGCCCGCTTTGCAGCTTTTCCGCCTGTTTGGCGATGGCCACATCCATGGACCGATCAATGCGCGCCTGCGCGTTGGCAATCATGCCCCCATCCGCGCGATGCGAGCGACGCCATTCGATCATGCCGGCCGCGAATACCTTTTGCGAATTGCCCGAGGGTTCGGCCCCGATTTCGTCGAACAGCTCGTCCAGCGGTTCGCCCGACCAAAAGGCACGGTCAAAGCGATCCGCCTCGCGACGGGCCAGCCGGTAATTGATGGTTTTCTGAATAATGATCGACCACGACCAGAACGAGGCCACGATCAGCAGGATCATCACCAGTTTCACGGTCAGGGTCGCGCGCGCGAACAGCGCCCACATGGAGAAATCAATCTCCTGCGCCAGCGCAAGGGTCTCTGTTTCCATTAGCCTGCTCTTTGTTATCGGCCCATTTGTGGACCTTGTTTACAGGCAAAAATAGCCGATCTCTAAGGGGAAAGCCAACACAATGGCGTCATTCCCGGGTGATTGGGTAGAATTAGTGGACCAGTTGGCGGATATTTGCTGGCATTCTGGCCGGATGTCCGGTGTCGGACATCATCACCACCGTCACAACAGCCTGAAACAGCACCTCTTCGCCGCGCATCACGCGTTGGTTGAGCATCCAGCGCACCCCGGTCGAGGACATGGTTTCCGTTTCCACCACCAGATCATCGCCCATCTTGGCTGGGGCCAGATAATCGGCCTCGACCCGGCGCACGACGAAAACCAGCCCCTCGTCCTCTTTCAAGGCCAGCTGATCAATGCCCAGATCGGCCACCCATTCGCTGCGCCCGCGCTCGATGAATTTCAGGTAATTGGCGTAATAGACGATCCCGGCCATGTCGGTATCTTCGTAATAGACCCGGATAGTAAGCTTGTGCATGTCAGTCCACCGCGTGTTGCCTGCGTTGGCCGCACCCTAGGCAGGTTCCCCCGCCGGAACCAGCGGATAATGCGCCAAAGGGTCATAGATCGGCCCATCCTCGCGCAAGGTCGATTGGTAGAGCGTGAACTGCAACGCCTCGCCGCCCGGCTGCACCAGATCGCCATAGCGCCCCAACCAGGCCGCGATCCGGGTCTCGGCATAGTCCGGCAGATGTCGCGGCAGGCGCATCAGGGTAAAGTGCGGTTTGAAGCGGCGGCGTGGCAGCTCCATCCCCGCCATGCGCACCGCTTGCCCCACCTTGTCCTGCAACGCCCCCAATTCGGGCACCTTTTCCACCAAGGCGACCGCCGCACTGGGGCGCTGTCCGCCGAACATTTCAACCCCGCGCAAGGTCAACCGCACGCGTTCGGCCCGAACGGCCCCCAGCATATCGTGCAACAGCTCCAGCGCCGAGTCAGGCTGATCCCCCAGAAAGGCCAGGGTCAGGTGCAGGTTCTCGGGCACCACCTCGCGCCCCAGGCCCAACCCGTCCTGCAGATCCATCAAGGCGTCGCGCAGCCCCTCGGACGGGTCCAGCGCCACGAACAGCCGCATTAGCCCGCCTGCACCCGCGCGAACAAGCGCAACGCATGCGAGGCATCGTCGGCCGCCACCGGCATCACCTCGTCATAAGCGGCCCGGATCACCCCCGCGATGTCAGGGCGCAAAATCGTCGCCTCGCCAGCCACCGCCAACGGCGACTGATCCGCAAAGGCCGCATCCGACCAGATCAGCATGGACTGCACCACCTGGCTCAGCGCCAGAGTCTCGGCCGGCAGGCGCGACAGCTCGGAATGCATTTTCAGGAACACGAACCCGGCCTGAATCGCCCCCTGATCGTCAAACCGGAAGGCGCGGTACTGGTTCGCGTCCCCCGCCTTCAGCTTGGCCACCAGCGTGTCCAGATTGGGGATCATCCGGCCCAGATCCGGCAAATCCAACAATTCGTCCCATTCGCGGAAGAAAAAGAACATCAGGTTCGCGCCCAGCTCGGGATCGGTCTCGGCCATCTTATGTCCGGCCAAGGCGACCACCGCCTCTATCGCACCCTTCACGGTCTCCAGCGTCTTGTCATCCACGCCAAAGACGATCGGCACGATGGGCCGCCCCCAACGCGCAAACACATAGGTTCCGTCGCTGCGGGTAAACAAGCGTTCAATCTCATCCGGGGTCATGGGCGCTCCTCTTTCGGGGCTGGCCGCCCCGCTTGTGCTTTTTCTTGGCCCAAATACCCAATACGCAACCGATCCGCCAGCACTCAGGTGACGCAGTCAGCCGAACATATCCGCCTGCCCCGGTGCCTTGGGCGCGGCCATGCCCAAATGCGTCCAGCCCTTTTGCGCCAGCATCCGTCCGCGCGGGGTGCGCTGGATCAAGCCCTGTTGCAGCAGAAACGGTTCAATCACTTCCTCAAGCGCATCGCGGCTTTCGCTGAGGGCCGCGCTGATGGTTTCGATCCCCACGGGACCCCCGGCGTAATTTTCGGCAATCAAGCGCAAATAGCGCCGGTCCGCCCCGTCCAATCCCAGATGATCCACGCCCAGCCGGGTCAGCGCATGATCAGCGATGGCCTGTGTGACGCGGCCGTCTCCTTCGACCACCGCGAAATCCACCACGCGGCGCAGCAGCCGCCCTGCGATCCGGGGCGTCCCGCGCGAGCGTTTGGCGATCTCGCGCGCCCCGTCGCCATCGGCAGGCGCCCCCAACAGGCGGGCATTGCGGGTGACGATCTCATTCAGTTCATCGACCGTGTAGAATTGCAGCCGCGTGGGAATGCCGAACCGATCCCGCAGTGGCGTGGTCAGCAGGCCAAGCCGCGTGGTCGCGCCCACCAGGGTAAACGGCTGAAGCTCGATCCGCACGGTTCTGGCAGCCGGGCCTTCGCCGATCACCAGGTCCAGTTCATAGTCTTCCAGCGCCGGATACAGCACCTCTTCGACAGCCGGGTTCAGACGGTGGATTTCGTCGATGAAAAGCACATCGCGCGCTTCCAGATTGGTCAGAATCGCCGCCAGATCGCCCGCCTTGGCCAGCACCGGCCCCGAGGTCATGCGGAAATTCACCCCCAGCTCGCGCGCCATGATCTGCGCCAGCGTCGTCTTGCCCAAACCGGGCGGGCCGTGAAACAGCGTGTGATCCATGGCCTCGCCGCGCTGCCGGGCGGACTGGATAAACACTTTGAGGTTCGCACGCGCCTCGGCCTGGCCGATAAAGGCGTCCAGCTCTTGCGGGCGCAGGGCGCGGTCGTTGTCTTCGGGCATCGGGTCGGCGCGCAGGGCGGGATCGGGCGTGGTCATGTCTTACCCTTTCGGCGCCAAGAGCTTCAGCGCCGCGCGGATCAGCGCCGAGGTATCTGCCTCGGGGTCGTCCTGCGCGGCCTGCGCCACGGCGGTCGCGGCCTCAGACGGGCCATAGCCCAGATTGGACAGCGCCGACAAAGCATCCGATTGCGACGCGGCCGAGCTGGGCGGCGCCGCAGGTTTCGAGGCCGGTGCCGCCGCGACGGGCTCGGGATCGATCACTTCGACGGGCGCGTCCCCGGCAGCCTGCGCCAGCGTTCCGCCCAGCGCCATCACGCCGGGCGCTTTGTCTTTCAACTCGTGCACCACACGTTGCGCGGTCTTCGGGCCGATCCCTTTGGCGGCTTTGATCGCGGCCATGTCGCCCAGGGTGATCGCGCGCCCCACGCCTTCGGCCCCCAGGGTCCCCAGAATCGCCATCGAGGCCTTGGCCCCGATCCCCTGAACCGAGATCAGCAGCCGGTGCCATTCCTTTTCCAGCAGGGTCGTAAAGCCGAACAGCTGCATCAAATCCTCGCGCACCGTTAATTCGGTATACAGCGAGGCCATCTCGCCATTGCCGGGCAAAGCCGCCAGGGTCCGATCCGAGCAATACACGATGTACCCCACGCCACGCACATCAATCAGGATGTGATCCTCGGTCCGGTATTCGATCCGGCCCGTCAGTTTTCCGATCATGCGGCGGTTCCTTTTGTCTTCAGCACCATTCCGGGTGCGCGAGCATAATGCGCGTGGCAGATCGCGATGGCCAGAGCATCCGCCGCATCCGGCCCGTTGATCTGCACCCCCGGCAATTGCATTTTCACCATGTGATCGACCTGGACCTTGGCCGCGTGGCCAACGCCCACAACCGTCTTTTTCACCTTGTTGGGAGCATACTCACCGATCGGAATCCCGGCCTGCGCCGGCACCAGCAACGCGATCCCCCGGGCCTGGCCCAGTTTCAGCGTCCCCACGGCGTCTTTGTTCACAAAGGTCTGTTCAACCGCGGCCGTATCGGGTTGAAAGCGGTTCAGAACATCCGTCAGCTGGTCATGCAGAGACAACAGGCGCTCGGGCAGTTCGGTCCCGACAGAATGGCAAATCCCGTTGGCAATATGGGTCAGGCGGCTACCGTCAGCCTCGATCACGCCCCAGCCCATGTTGCGCAAACCAGGGTCGATTCCCAATACCCGCATGTTTCGTCCCCCGCTCTGTCATGGTTTTTTTCTGCAATAGCACGAAACGAGAACAAACGCCAAGCGGATTGAAAACTCTGTATCCTGACCGACACGGCGAATTGGCAGTTTTTTCGGCAAACCGCCGTGTTTCCGCGCTGCAGCATAGGCAACCTGACGTTTCTGACCCTCGCAAACGAACCCATGCATAAACCGCATAGGAACTATGCAAACACTCCAGCTTGTGCGGAATTTTTCCGCAGATTATGTGCGGCTTGGAAAGAGACTTCCCAAATGAAACTTCAAATCAAAGGAGCCTGAAATGGTCTACTACACCAATGCAAATGGCGGCGTTTTGGCCACCGCAATCGCAAATGTCCTGTCCGCAGCCATCAACGGCGTGTTCGATGCCGTCGTCGCATGGAAAGACCGCCGCGCCACCCGCGCTGCCTTGAACAGCCTGTCGGATCGCGAACTGGACGATATCGGCATCACCCGCGCTGACATCAACAGCATCGTTCGCGGCTAACAATGCCCGACCCTTCCAACGACGCTGACACAACGTGAACAGCCGCCCATTTCGGGGCGGCTGTTTGCTTTCAGGGACGTGAGAGAGATTTGAGAGAGTACGTTACCTGATAAAGGGACGCAGCTTTGCGGCCAGCTGCACGGTCACCGGATCGGCCTGCATGAACCAGCCGCCGACCTGTTCCACCACAGCGCCTTTTTGAAGTTCGTTCACACGGTGTTCGTAGGTATCCAGACCCAGGAAAGACACCAACAGGATTTTAAAGCCCAGGAAGCCAACAATAAACATCAGGGTTAGCTTCAGGGGAAAGCCGCCGCGCCGCTTTTTCGGGCGCGCCACGATCAGGCCGTCGCGATCAACTGTCAGAGAATACCCACGCTTCATGGTCGCATGGTTATGGCTGATCCGGGCAATCCGGTTGTCGAAGTCGTTAAAGCTATCGGCCATTTCAGCCTCCTGTACTGGCCCCCACCAGAACATGACTTTTTCTAGGCATTAAATGTGGCAAGAATGTGGCAAAGGCCGCATTCTTGCTGCAATTCAGCCTTGAAATGACTTCATTTGCGAAGCGTTAGCGTCGTCCATTCACCAATCTCTTCGCGATGCACCAGATTGATGCCATTTCGTGCATAAACCTCGACCACCGCGTCGGCCTGTTCGTTTAAAATGCCAGACAGAATTGCATGGGCCCCATCGGCCATATAGCGATTCATGTCCGGGGCCAGGTCGATCAGCGGGGCCATCAGGATGTTGGCAAAGACCAGATCAAACGGAGCTTTGTCCTTGATGGCGGGATTCTCAAAGCCCGCGGCCTCCAGACAGATCACCCGGCCTTCCATATCGTTGACGCGCACATTTGCCTCGGCGACGTCCACGGCGACCTGATCAATATCGCTGGCCAGCGCCGGGTTGGGCCAGATGCGCGCGGCCGCCATAGCCAGAACGGCGGTGCCGCAGCCCACGTCGATCACGTTTTCACAGACCACGCCGTCATTGGCCAAACGGTCCAGCGCGCGCAGACAGCCCTGTGTGGTGCCGTGGTGCCCGGTGCCAAAGGCCATGGCGGCCTCGATCAGCAGTGCCTCGGACCCTTCGGGGATCTTGTCGGCGTCATGACTGCCATAGACAAAGAAGCGACCCGCGGTCACGGGGGTCAGCTCGCGTTTGACCTTGGCGACCCAGTCGGTTTCGGGCAATTCGGACACGGTAAAGGGCTTGGCGCCGTACGCCGCTGCCAACAGGGCCAGCCCCGCCTGGTCCGGTTCCTCGGTGAAATAGCCGCCGACTTCCCACAGGCCCGAGTCATCCTCGATTTCAAACACACCAATGCCGGTTGGTTCGGGCATCAGCTCTTCCATCGCCAGGCCAAGCGCCTCGGCGGGGTCTTTTCCCATCAATGTGGTCAGGGCGGTGAATGTAGGCATGGGGCTCTCCGGGCAATCTGTGTTGCCTTGCGCCTAAGCACCAAAGCCCGCCGGGTCAAGCAATCAGGCGCGTGTGGACCGTTTGGGGGCCTCGACCCCGCGCCCGGATCGCACAAAGCGCCACCCAACATAGCCTGCGCCGATGCCCACGATGGAATTGGCCAGCGCCTGCGCCATGATCACGCCAGCGGCGCCGAACATGCCCCCCAGCACAAAGGCCAGCGGCCCCATCAGCAGCCCGTCGCGGCTCCAGTTCACCATGGTCGACCAGAAGGGTTTGCCCAGGTTGTTGAACGCCGCATTGGCCACGAACAGCGCTCCGGTAAAGACAAAGGTCCCCGCCGCGTAATGAGAGAAAGTGCGCACAACGGCCGCGCCCTCGCCGCTGAGCCCAAAGACCTGCGCCACCAGATCGGCGAACAGCGCCAGCACCACCCAGGTGATCACCGTGTACAGCGCGCAGAACTTGAGCAAATCCAGATAGGCGCGCGCGACCCGGTCCTTCAGCCCCGCGCCCGCGTTTTGGCCGATGATGCCTCCGATAGCACCCGACAACGCAAAGATGCCCCCAAAGGACAGGATGGTTAGGCGCATCACCACGCCCAGACCGGCCACGGCGCTATCGCCCTGCTCGGCCATGGCGCGCACCAAAATCCAGTTGCCAAAAGGCGTGGACACCTGCGTGGCGATGCCCGGAATGGCGATGGTCGCAAAGGCGCCCAGATAGAGGGTCAGATCGGGCAAGGCGGGCTTGGCCAGTATGTCATGCGTTTTCAGCAGCCAGTAAAACCCGAACACGGCCATGGCGGCCCGCGACAGCACGATAGCGGCCCCTGCGCCCTCGATCCCCCAGCCGAAATACAGGATAAACAGCGGGTCCAGCGCCAGCGCGAACACCCCGGCCGAGGTCGTCACCAGCATCGAGCGCAGCGCATCCCCGATCGAGCGCAGGATCGCCCCCGCCATCATTCCCGCCGCGATCAGCGGTAGCGACGGCAGCGAGATCGACAGGAACGAGGCCGCGGCCTCCAGCACCTCGCCCTCGGCGCCAGACAGGCGCAACAACGGATAGCGAAAGAAAAACACCACGATCGAGATCAGAACCTGCGCCGACACGCCATAGATCATGGCGGTGGTCGCGATCCGTCGGGCCCGTCGTTTGCGCCCCTGCCCCAAGGCGCGACTGACCAAGGCCACGGCTGCGATCATCATCCCGATGGAAATCGAGATCACGAAAAACTGGATCGTTCCAGCGAACCCAATGGCGGCGACCAGCGCCTCGTCCCGCAACTGGCTGACCCAGAACAGCGCCAGGAAATCCACTAGGAACATAAAGCTCAGACCCAACGACCCCGACAGGGTCATCACAACGACATGCCGCATCGTGGATCCGGTGGTGAACTTGGCCTGAGACATAGCGCGCCCTGCTTATTCCGCCGGGGCGGGCAAGCCGCGGGCAAAGATGGTTTCATAGCCCGGCTCGGGGTGGCGCGGGATCAGCAGGGCCAATCCCAACGAAACCGCCGCCATGGCCGCCGCCAGGCCGAATACCGCCCCCGGCGAAGCCAGCCACAAATAGCCCAGCACCGCAGGCAGGAACACCGCCGCGATGTGGTTGATGGTAAAGGCCACGGCCGCCGTTGGGGCGATGTCGCCCGGATCGGCGATTTTCTGGAAATAGGTCTTTAGCGCCAATGCCAGCGCAAAGAACATGTGGTCCAACACATACAGGATCGAGGCCAGAAGAACGCCCCACCCGAACCAGTAGATACCGCCATACAGGCCAAACACGATGACCAGACCGACATATTCAAACACCAGTGCGCGGCGCTCGCCAAAGCGCGAAACCACCCTGCCAAAGACCGGGGCCAGCACCATGTTGGCGACCAGATTGATCAGGTACAGCCCCGTGACCTCGTGCACGTCAAAGCCAAAACGCTCGACCATCATGAAGCCCGCGAAGACCACGAAAATCTGGCGTCGCGCACCCGACATGAATTGCAGCGCGTAATACAGCCAGTACCGGCGGCGCAGGATGAATTTCTTGATCTGTGGGTTTGGGGCCTCGAATTGCGGATAGGCGATCAGGCAAAACAGCGCGATCGCAGCGGTGACGCCCCCGGCCAGCAAATAGACCATATTATATGTCAGCCCCAGCCTGTCCCAACTGAGCACGATCAGCACATAGGCCACCAGGGTCGAGGCCGACCCCGCAGCCATCAGCCATCCCAGAACTTGCGGCGCCCGGTCCTTGGGCAGCCATTGCAGCTGGAGCGACTGGTTCACGGTCTCATAGTAGTGAAACCCAATCGAGCTGAGCATGGTGATCGTCAGAATGCCGCCCAACGACGGAAACCACGCCGTCACGGCCGTGGCCACGCCCAGCAAGACCAGCGCGACAATGCCCAGGATTTGCTCGCGGATGAACATGATCAGGGCAATCACGCCGATGGCGAAAAAGCCGGGAATCTCGCGCACGGTGTGCAGCCAGCCGATATCGGACCCGTCGAACTTGGCCACCTCGATCACAAAGTTGTTCAGCAGCGCGGACCAGGTGGCAAAGGCCACCGGCATGGCCGCCGCCATCAGGAACAACAAGAACACAGGCCGGCGCCACAAAGGCAGATTTTGGGCCTGATCAAGGGGGACAATGCGTAACATGCCTTTCCCATACGCCTCTAATTGCGGTTTGGCGAGACCGTGAAACACGCATCCCCTGTGCATGTGTGCGCAAACATACCACGGATTGTGCGCAGACCTGATCTGAATCAATGAAATATGAATATGTTCATGCCACCCCCTGCCCAGTTTAAGGAGGACCGCGCCCATGGACATACTGGCCATTGTTGAACGTATCGGAGAGGCCCCGACAGCCGCCCTGTTGGGGATCATCACCGGCATCATCTTTGGCATCTCGGCGCAGCGTTCGCGGTTCTGTCTGCGCGCCGCCACGGTCGAGTTCGCCCGTGGACAGCTGGGGGACAAGGTGGCAGTGTGGTTCCTGACCATCTCGACCGCAATCGTCTGGGTGCAGGGCGCGCAGTTGCTTGGTCTGTTCAACGCCGCAGATGCCCGCCAGATGGCGATCCCCGGCAGCTGGTCCGGAGCGATCATCGGCGGCTTGCTGTTCGGCGTTGGCATGGTCCTGGCCCGAGGCTGCTCGGGGCGTCTGCTGGTGCTGGCGGCCACAGGGAACCTGCGATCGGTCGTGTCGGGGCTGATCTTTGCCGTGGTCGCGCAAATGAGCCTGTCGGGCATCCTGTCTGATGTCCGCAATACGCTGGCGTCCCTGTGGGTCACTCAGGGTGGGCGCAACCTGGACCTTATCGCGGCCATCGGCCTGCCGGAATGGGGTGGCCTGGCCATCGGGCTGTTGTTCGCCGCGCTGGCGCTGGTGCTGTCCTGGCGCAATCAGATCACCATCAGCCGCCTGTTCTTCGGCGCGGGCGTGGGCTTTGCCGTCGCGGTGGGCTGGGTCAGCACATACGCGCTGAGCCAGATCGCGTTTGATCCTGTCACCGTCGAAAGCGTCACCTTCTCGGGCCCATCAGCGCACACGCTGATGTTCTTTCTGGATCGCAACGAGGTGCTGCAATTCTCGGTCGGGTTGGTGCCAGGGGTGGTGATCGGCTCGTTTGCGTCGTCCTTCCTGAAGGGTGAGTTCAAATTCCAGGGCTTTTCCGACGAATCCATGATGCGCCGTTCGATGACTGGCGCCGTGCTGATGGGCTTTGGTGCGATGCTGGCCGGGGGCTGCGCCATCGGCGCGGGCGTCACCGGAGGCTCGGTCTTTGCCGGAACCGCATGGCTGGCCCTGTTCTGCATGTGGATCGGCGCGATGAGCACCGACATCCTGCTGGATCAGCGAAATCTGCGCGCGGGCACCGCCTAGTAGAAGCTCTGAGGGTCGATATCCACGCTGATCCGCGTCTGGTTTGACGGCTTGAACTGTCTGAGCCAGCGCGCAATCGCGGATTGCAGCGGCGCGCCCTTGTCGGCCTTGATCAGCAAGCGCACGCGATGACGCCCCCGAATCCGGGCAATCGGCGCGGGGGCCGGACCAAAGACCTGCGCCCCGATCTGGCGCAAAGGCCCATCCTGGCGCGCCATATCATTGCCCAGATCGAACACATCCTGCACATCGGGCGAGGACAGAATAATCCCCGCCATCCGCCCAAACGGGGGCACATGCGCGTGGCGGCGCTCGTCTGCTTCTGCGCTCCAGAATCCTTCCTCATCCCCCGCAATGATCGCGCGGATGACTGGGTGTTCGGGCTGATAGGTCTGCATTAGGGCCAGCCCCTTGCGCTCGGTCCGGCCGGCGCGCCCCGCCACCTGGCGCATGAGCTGAAACGTGCGTTCTGCGGCCCTGAGATCCGAGCCTTGCAGGCCCAGATCAGCATCGATCACCCCCACCAGCGTCAGCAGCGGAAAGTTGTGCCCCTTGGCCACCAGTTGCGTGCCGATGATAATGTCAGCCCCGCCTTCGGCGATCTGTTCGATCTGCGCCTTCAGCGCGCGCGCCGAGCCGAACATGTCCGAGCTGAGCGTCACCACCCGCGCGTCCGGGAACAGGGCCTGCGCCTCTTCGCTCAGCCGTTCCACACCGGGGCCAACCGGGGCCAAGCGCCCTTCGACCTGACAATGGGGGCAGACCTCGGGCATGGGTTTGGTCTCGCCGCATTGATGACAGACCAGACGTTTCAGGAACCGGTGTTCGACCATCCGCGCATCACAATGATCACAGCCGATCTGATGCCCGCAAGCCCGGCACAGCGTGATCGGCGCATAGCCGCGACGGTTGATGAACAGCAGCGATTGTTCCCCTTTTTCGACCCGCGCCAACACCTCGCGCTGCAAGGTGCCGGAAATCCAGCGGTCCGAGGGCAGCTTTTCCCCGCGCATATCAATCGCACGCATGTCGGGCATCACGGCCGCGCCATAGCGGCTGGTGAGGGTCAGTTTCTGGTACTTCCCGGCCTCGGCATTGGTCCAGCTTTCCAACGATGGCGTGGCCGAGGCCAGCACCACCTGCGCCCCACAAATACTGGCACGCAGCACGGCCATGTCGCGGGCGTTATACATCACGCCGTCTTCTTGTTTGTACGAGGTGTCGTGTTCCTCGTCCACGACGATCAGGCCAAGGTTCTGATAGGGCAAAAACAACGCCGAGCGCGCGCCGATCACCACCTGAGCGCCCCCCTGCCCGACCATTTTCCAGATGCGGCGGCGCTCGGTCATGGTGACGCCCGAATGCCATTCTGCCGGTTTCGTGCCAAAGCGCGCCTGCACGCGGGTCAGGAACTCCGCCGTCAGCGCAATCTCGGGCAGCAGCACCAAGGCCTGACGGCCCCGGCGCAGGCATTCGGCGACGGCCTCCAGGTATACCTCGGTTTTGCCAGATCCGGTGACCCCGCGCAGCAGAGTGGTGCCATAGCGTTCTGTCTGGATGGCGGCGCGCAGGGCCTGTGCAGCCTTTTCCTGATCGCCCGTCAGCTCTTTGCCCGCATGGTCCGCATCCATCCGCGGGAACGGCAGATCGCGCGGGCGGTCCTCTTCCAGAACGGCACCTTGTTTGACCAGCCCCTTTACCACACCCGTCGACACGCCCGCATGTTCGGCCAGTTCCTTCAGTGTAAAGGCCAGCCCACCATATTCTTCCATCACGTCCAACACCCGGCCACGCGCCTCGGTCATCCGGTCGGGGTCACGGTCGCCCTTGCGGTATACCTTTTGCATCGAGGGCGGATCGCTGAGCCCAGGCGCGCGCGTTGCCAGCCGCAGCATCGATGACATGGGAGTCAGCGTGTAGTCCGCGGCGCGTTGCAGGAACAGCTGCATTTCCTCGCGCATGGGGGCCACGTCCAGCACCCGCGTGATGGACCGGATTTTCGAACGATCATAGTCCCCCTTGCCCGGCCCCCAGACCACGCCCAGCACCTTGCGCGGGCCCAGCGGCACCTCGACAAAGGCGCCCGGCAGGCAGCCGCCTTCGGGCGCTTTATAGTCCAGCACCCGGTTGATCGGTTGCGTGGTCAACACGCCGACCAGCTCGCCCTCTGTATAGAATTCCGCCTGGCTCACGTTCCGTCCGGTGAAAAGGGTTTCGGGATCATCCCCTTTGGGGTAAAGCCTGACCCAAACAAAGTCCAACCGAACTGAGGTTCCTGACATGAAATTCTTCGTTGATACCGCCGAGATCGACGCCATCGCCGAGCTGCACGCCCTGGGCATGGTTGACGGTGTGACCACCAACCCTTCGCTGATCAAGAAATCCGGCCGTGACATTCTGGAAGTCACCAAAGAAATCTGTGATCTGGTCAGCGGCCCCGTCTCGGCCGAGGTCACCGCCACCGACGCTGACGAGATGATCGCCGAGGGCCGTAAACTGGCCGAGATCGCGGAAAACATCGCGGTCAAAGTCCCGCTGACCTGGGACGGTCTGAAAGCCTGTAAGGTGCTGACAGACGAGGGCAAAATGGTCAACGTCACCCTGTGTTTCAGCGCCAACCAGGCCCTGCTGGCCGCCAAGGCGGGCGCGACCTTTATCAGCCCCTTCATCGGCCGTCTGGACGACATCGCGCTGGACGGGATGGAGCTGATTCAGGACATCCGCACCGTCTATGACAACTATGGGTTCAAAACCGAGATCCTGGCGGCCTCGATCCGCTCGGTGAACCACGTGCTGGAATGCGCAACGATCGGCGCCGACGTCATGACCGCCCCCCCCGGCGTCATCAAATCGCTGGTCAACCACCCGCTGACCGACAAGGGCCTGGCCGCGTTTTTGGCCGATATCAAGGCTGCGGATATCAAAATCCTCTGATCCGCGACTTGGCGGGCCTCTGCCTGCGTGAAAAAACTTAAGGAAATGCCGGGACAGATTTGTTATGGTCCCGGCAAAGACCAAGAGGCACACATGAGCACCAAGCCCGTCATCGACGACTCTCTGCGTGAAAAAATCATTGCAGAACCTGATGTTATTCTGGACGACACCGATCTGATGCGCGCCCTTGTGGCCGCCAATGAACGGGCCTTGGGCAGCAATATCGTGGATCTGCGTGGCGTCGCCATGGAGCGACTGGAAACCCGACTGGACCGGCTGGAAGACACCCATCGCAGTGTCATCGCCGCTGCCTATGAAAATCTGGCCGGCACCAACCAGGTGCATCGCGCCATCCTGCGGATGCTGGAGCCCACCAGCTTCGAGGCCTTCCTGCGCGACCTGTCCGGCCCCGTGGCCGAGGTGCTGCGCGTCGATTGCATCAAGCTGGTTCTGGAAACCGCGCAAACCGATGATGACCCGGTTCTGAAACGGTTGGGCGGCGTGCTGTCGGTGGCGCATGCGGGCTATATCCAGGACTACCTGACTGACGGGCGCAACATTCCACAACGTCAGGTCACCCTGCGCCAGGTCCACGAGGGCGATTTGCAGATTTACGGCGAAGAGGCGGGCTTTGTTCGCTCCGAGGCCTGTATGACCCTCGATTTCGGTCCCAATCGCCTGCCCGGCATGCTGGTTCTGGGATCCGAGGACCCGCATCAGTTCAGTCCCCAGCAGGGCACGGACCTTCTGGGGTTCTTCGCTGGCGTGTTTGAACGCACCATGCGCCGCTGGCTGGCATGAGCCTGATCTCTCCAGCCGCGCGGGACGCCCTGCAAGCCTGGCTGGACGGGCAAAAAGCGCTGAAAGGCGCCTCGGACAACACACTGGACGCCTATCGACGCGACGTCGCGGATTTTCTGGCCTTCATCACCGAACACAAAGGCGAACCGCAGGGGCTGCGGGCCTTGGAGCGTGTCACCACATCGGACATGAGAGCCTGGATGGCGCGCACCCGCAGTTCAGGCATCGCGCCGCGCTCGCTGGCGCGCAAACTGTCGGCCGTGAAAACATTTTTCCGGTGGCTATCGGAACGCGAAGGCTTTGATCCCACCTCGGTTCTGTCCACCCGGTCGCCCAAGTTCCACCGCAAATTGCCCCGCCCGCTGGACGAAGACGCCGCGCGCGACATGATCGAAACGGTGCAAATGCAATCCAGTTCCGATTGGGTGGCCGCGCGGGATACGGCGGTTTTGACGCTGCTCTATGGCTGCGGGCTGCGGATATCCGAGGTGCTGTCGCTGCAGGGCCGCGATTTCCCGATTCCAGAAACCCTGCGCATCACCGGTAAAGGCGGCAAGGAACGGATTGTCCCCGTGATCAACCCCGCCCGTCAGGCCGTCGCGCAATATGTCGAGCTGTGCCCCTATACGCTTGACCCCGATTTCGCCCTGTTCCGCGGCGTGCGTGGCGGCGCCCTCAGCCCCCGCCAAATCCAAAAGGCCACCGAGGCCACACGCCGCCAACTGGGCCTGCCGGCCAGCGCCACCCCTCATGCGCTGCGCCACAGCTTTGCAACGCACTTGCTGAACGCGGGTGGCGACCTGCGTGCCATCCAGGAACTCCTGGGCCATGCGTCCCTGTCCACGACCCAAGCCTACACAGCGGTGGACTTGGATCGGCTTATGGACGTATATCAGAAAGCCCACCCCAAGGCGGGCTAAGCTGATCCAAAGGCCATTGTTTTGACGTTTTCGAATGAATCCAAGGCGTTGTCTGTCCATTTGCTGACAGCCAGCGGCGCCGTTTTTGCCATGCTGGCCATGCTGGCCGCTGTCGATGAAAAATGGAGCCTGATGTTCCTGTGGCTGGTCGTGGCCTTTGCCGTCGACGGAATCGACGGCCCGCTGGCGCGCAAATACCACGTCAAACACTATGCCGCCCGGTTTGACGGGGTCCTCCTGGACCTGATCATCGACTACCTGACCTATGTCTTCATCCCCGCCTTTGCCCTATTCAAATCGGGGCTGCTGCCGGGATGGACCGGCTGGTTCGCGATCATCCTGATCACCTTTGCCAGCGCCCTGTATTTCGCAGACACCCGGATGAAGACCAAGGACAACTCGTTCCACGGCTTTCCCGGCTGCTGGAATATGCTGGTGCTGGTCCTGTTCGCGCTGCACCCGAATTTCTGGGTGATCGTGGGGCTTGTCGCCCTGCTGGCCGCGGCCATGTTCATGCCGCTGAAGTTCATTCACCCGGTGCGAACACAGCGCTGGCGCGTGGTCTCGCTGCCGATGGCCCTGGCCTGGACCTTCTTCGCCGGCTTGGCGGCCTGGGTTGATTTCCACCCCGAAAGCTGGGCCCATTGGGGCCTGGTCCTGACCTCGGTCTATCTGTTGCTGGTCGGCATCGCCCAACAACTGATCCCCCAGCGCCCCTAGATCAACAGCCCCGCCGCCCCTTCATGGCGCAACAGCCAAACCTTGGTCTCGACGCCACCTCGCCCTGAAAATCCCCCCAATCCATTGGCCCCCAGCACCCGGTGGCACGGAATCAGTATCGGAATCGGATTGCCACCGCATCCCTGCCCAACCGCCTGCGCCGACACCCCCAATTGGGCCGCGATCTGCCCATAGCTGCGCGTCTCTCCAAACGGGATCGCCAGGATGGCCGCGCAAACCCGCTGCTGAAAGCCCGAGCCCTCCACCCGCAACGGCAGATCAAACTGCTTTCTTTGCTCCTGAAAATACTCATGCAATTGCCTCTCGGCCCGCGCCAACACGGGCGAGCTGTCCCGGCGCCCACGCCCCCAGGCACACTTCACGATTGCCCCATCCTCTTCGGTTAGGATCACGGGGCCGGTGGGGGTATCGACGGTCAATTGCATGACCCACAGCCAAACGCAAAACGGCCCCGCATTCAAGCGAGGCCGTTTCGAAAGTCAACACATCACGCCAGAGCGTCGTTACAGCGTTTGCACGTGCCCGGATGGCTGAACTTGCCCACATCCGGCAGGATTTTCCAACAGCGCTGGCATTTCTCGCCCTCGGCTTTTTCGAACACCACGCCCACGCCTTCGACTTCGGGCATACGGAAGGCCTCGGCCGGGATCGGATCGGCGCTCAGCGACATGCCCGAGGTGATGCAGACATCTTCGAAGGGCACCGATTTCAGCGCGGCCAGCATGTCCTCGTTGCGCACATGCACCACCGGCGCGGCCTCCAGCGAGGCCCCGATCACCTTGTCCGTCCGCTGGATTTCCAGCGCGGCGGTGACCACGCGGCGGGCGCGACGCACCTCGGCCCATTTCGCGGCCAGCGGCTCGTTCAGCCAATCGGCGGGCGTTTCGGGGATATCCGTCAGGTGGATCGAGCTGTCATCGCCGGGGAACCGTTCCAGCCAGACCTCTTCCATGGTGAATACCAGGATCGGGGCCAGCCAGCTGGTCAGGCGGTGGAACAGGATGTCCAGCACGGTCCGGGCCGCGCGGGCGCGATCCGTGTCACCATCGCAATACAGCGCATCCTTGCGGATATCGAAGTAGAAGGCCGACAGATCCACGGTAGCAAAGTTAAACACTGCGCTGAATACGCCCTGGAAATCGAACGCCGCATAGCCGCTGCGCACCTTGTGATCCAGCTCGGCCAGACGATGCAGAACCCATTGTTCCAGCTCGGGCATATCCGCAGGGTCAACCCGTTGCAATTCATCGAGTTGCGCCAGGCTGCCCAGCATAAACCGCATGGTGTTGCGCAAACGGCGATAGCTGTCAGCGACCCCTTTCAGGATTTCCGGCCCGATCCGCTGATCCGCGGTATAGTCCGTCTGGGCGACCCACAGGCGCAGGATGTCAGCGCCGTATTGCTGCACGACCTTTTCCGGTACGATGGTGTTGCCCAGCGATTTGGACATCTTGTTACCCTTCTCGTCCAGGGTGAAGCCATGCGTGACCACGTTGCGATAGGGCGCGCGGCCCTTGGTGCCACAGGCTTGCAGCAGCGAGGAATGGAACCACCCGCGGTGCTGGTCGGTGCCCTCCATATAGACATCGGCGATGCCGTCTGCGGTGCCGTCTTCACGGTCACGCAGAACGAAGGCATGGGTCGAGCCACTGTCGAACCACACGTCCAGCACGTCAAAGACCTGCTCCCATTCGTCGGCGTTATAGTCACTGCCCAGGAAGCGTTCCTTGGCGCCCTCAGCGTACCAGCAATCGGCCCCTTCGGCGTCAAACGCCTCGACGATGCGGGCATTCACAGCCGGATCGCGCAGCAGGAAATCATCCGCCGTCGGCAGCGTGTCCTTTTTCACGAAACAGGTCAGCGGCACGCCCCAGGCGCGTTGGCGCGACAGCACCCAATCGGGGCGCGTTTCGATCATCGAGAACAGGCGGTTACGCCCGGTCTGCGGGGTGAATTTCACCAGCTGATCGATGGAGTTCAGCGCCCGTTCGCGGATGGTGGTGCCATAGGTGTCATCCCCACCGGCGGGTTTGTCGATGGCGGTGAACCATTGCGGCGTATTGCGGAAGATCACCGGCGCCTTGGACCGCCACGAGTGCGGATACGAGTGTTTCACCCGGCCACGTGCGATGATGCCGCCGGCCTCGACCAGCTTGGCGATCACGGCGGGGTTGGCCTTGTCTTCCTTGCCCTTGTGGTTGAACACGCGCAGCCCGGCAAAGAACGGCACATGCGGCAGGAATTCAAAATCCTCGCCCACGTTGTGGGTCATCCGGTCGATCCAGTTGCGCTTGACGAAGCATTCATAGTCATCCGCACCGTGGCTGGGCGCGGTATGCACAAAACCCGTGCCCGCATCATCGGTGACATGGTCGCCGTCGATCATCGGCACGTCGTAATCCCAGAACCCCTCGGCGCCTTCGAGGCCGTTGAAGGGGTGGGCACAGACGGCGTTTTCGAACTCGGCCACGTCCACGTCGCGCACACGGGTGAATTCGGTCACACGTGATTTGGTCAGCGCGTCCTCGGCCAGAGCATCGGCGAATACGTAAAGATCACCGGGCTTGGTCCAGCTTTCCTCTTCGGTCGCGTCCACGCGGTACAGGCCATAGGCGATCTTGGGGTTATAGGCGACAGCCTTGTTCGAGGGGATCGTCCAGGGAGTCGTCGTCCAGATCACGACGCGCGCGTCCTTCAGGCCCTCGGGCGCGGATTTGAACGCAAACGGCACCCAGATCGTGTGCGACTGGTGGTCGTGGTATTCGATCTCGGCCTCGGCCAGCGCGGTTTTTTCCACGGGCGACCACATCACGGGTTTCGAGCCCTGATAAAGCGTGCCGTTCATCAGGAACTTCATGAATTCGTCCGCGATTACGGCCTCGGCGTGGAAATCCATGGTCAGATAGGGATCGTCCCAGTTGCCGGTGATGCCCAGACGCTTGAATTCCTGACGCTGCACGTCCACCCACTCATCGGCAAAGGCGCGGCATTCCTGACGGAATTCGACCACCGGAACCTCGTCCTTGTCCTTGCCCTTTTTGCGGTACTGTTCCTCGATCTTCCATTCGATCGGCAACCCGTGGCAATCCCAACCGGGGACATAGCGCGCGTCAAAACCCATCATCTGGTGGCTACGCACGATCATGTCCTTGATCGTCTTGTTCAGCGCGTGGCCGATATGCAGGTGGCCGTTGGCATAGGGGGGGCCGTCATGCAGGGTAAAGGGCTGGCGGCTGCCATCCTTGGCCTTGTCGCGCAGGCGGCCATAGATATCCATGTCCTCCCAGCGTTTCAGCCAGTTGGGTTCACGTTTGGGCAGGCCCGCGCGCATCGGGAAATCGGTTTGCGGCAGGTTCAGAGTTTGTTTGTACTCGGGTGTATCGGCGCACATCGGTGGCGTCCTTCGAATGATCGTGTCTGTCTGGATGAGGGGGGCGGCGCGGTATCCCATACGCCTTGTCCCGGCGGCTCAGGGTCTCAGAGCGCCGGGCAAATAATTCGAATAATGATCGCGTTCAGATGCATCATAGGCCGCGTTATAGGCGCGCAGCACAGAGGCGTCCATAGGGGAATGCGCGGCGCTTTGGCATCTGGTAGGCTGTCGGCGGCGCCCCTAAGCAGATGGGACACACTGGCCGGAGAGAGATTTGACCGCAAACCTTGCCAAATTCGACATCACCCGCGAGGAAATCGCCCGCGTTGTCCATGCGTTTTACGAGATGGTGCGCCAGCATCCCGGCCTGGGGCCGGTGTTCGCCGCGCATGTCACCGATTGGGACAGCCACGAAGAGAAGATCATCCGCTTCTGGGCCAATGCGATTCTGAACGAGCGGGACTATGACGGGAACCCGCTGACCGTCCATCAAAACGCCGGCAATGTGCGCCCCGGGATGTTCGAGCCCTGGCTGGGTCTGTTCGACCTGGTGCTGCGACTGGAGCTGCGCCCCGATCAGGCGCAGGCCTGGTCGGCGCTGGCGCATCGGATCGGCCGGTCCCTGCGCGCCGGGGTTGTCGAAAAGGTACACGGCGCGGACGGCGTGCCGCGCCTGTTCTAACCTGTGCGTGCGGCCAAACGACGATAGGTGAACTCGGTCTGATCGCCCTGCATCGCGGCCTTTAGCAATTCCTGAACCCGGCCATGATCCGGGGATTTCCCGCACACCGGGTCAACTGCACTGGCGTCCCCGGCGATCATCAGCGCCTGACACCGGCATCCGCCAAAGTCGATCTCTTTGCGATCACAGGATTTGCAGGTATCCGGCATCCATGCGTCGCCGCGATAGGCGTTGAAGGCCGGGCTGTTATACCAAATGTCCTCCAGTGGGCGGTCGGCGACATTGTCAAACTCCAGAAGCGGGATCATCTGGGCCGCGTGGCAAGGCAAAACGCTGCCGTCGGGCGCGATATTGAGCCCCGCGCTGCCCCACCCGCCCATGCAGGCCTTGGGGTAGTCAGCATAGTAATCGGGCGGCACGAAATCAAAGGCCAGCACGCCCTGTAACCGCTGCGCGGCCTCGGCGACTTTTTGTTTCGTGGCCTCGGTCTGTTCGCGCGTGGGCAGCAACATGCCCCGATTTTCTGTCGCCCAGCCGTGGAATTGCACGCAGGCGACCTCCAGCCGTCTTGCGCCCAGATCAACGGCCATCTCGATGGTGCGGTCCAGATCATCCAGGTTGTGGCGATGCATCACCGCGTTCAGCGTCAGGGGAATGCCGCGCTGTTTCAGTTCCTCGGCCACCTTTAGTTTGCGATCAAACCCGCCCTTGTAGCCACCGATCCAATCGGCCAGTTCGGCCGTGGTGCCCTGCATCGACAGCTGCACGTGGTCCAGCCCTGCGGCCTCGAGCGCATCCAGCCGTTTCGGGGTCAGCCCGATGCCGCTGGTGATCAGGTTCGTGTATAGCCCCGCCAGATGCGCCGCCTGCGTCAGTTCCACCAGATCGGGGCGCGAGGCAGGCTCGCCCCCCGACAAATGCAGCTGCAACACCCCCATATCCGCCGCCTGACGGAAGGCATCGGCCCAGGTTTCGGTGTCCAGCTCGGACTCTTTTGTCAGCAATTCCTTGGGGTTGGAGCAATACGGACAGGCCAGAGGGCAGCGATGCGTCAGCTCGGCCAGCATGGCGATGGGGGGCGGCGTGGTCATGGGTGCACCCCAAGGAAAACCCGCGCGCGCAGGGCCTGCAGGAAGCGTTGCACATCCTCGGCGATCTGGTCGCGCGGAGCCTGAAACGTGGCGGCCAGATCGTTGATGATCTCGTCCAGGCTGGCCTCGCCGGTCACGCGGCTAAGGATGGCCTCGCCGATCATGTCCAGCGCGACCGCCTTTTCCGGGGCCAGCAGCACCGTTTGATCGCGCACGCGGTCCCGCGCCAACCGCACACCGCGCGGCAGATACGGGCGTTCATGCGGGGCGATCTTCAGGTTCATGCGGCCAGGTCCCTGGCCATGCCCTCGCCCGGCTGCCACGCGCCCGGAGGGATGCGACCCGGTTCGACATAGGCGCCCCACAGCGCATCCAGCTGCGCCCACAACACGTTGGTTTTGAAAATCAGCGCCTCGCAGGCCATGTCCTCTTTTTCTGGCGTGTCGGCGTGGGTCAGCACCCAATCCAGACCATAGGCGACGTCCTTGGGCGCTTCGGTCAGGCGTTTGCGGAAATAGGACAGCAAATCCGTGTTGGCAAAGTCATAGTGCTCCAACAGGCCCTCGATCCGGCGTTCATGGATTTTCGGGGCGAACAGCTCGGTCAGCGAGGACGCAACCGCCTGCAACAGCGGCATATCCCGGACATAGCGAATATAGGCGTCCACGGCGAATTGCGTGGCTGGCAGCACGCCCTGACCAGAGGCCACATATTCCGGGTCCAACCCCACGGCCTGCGCCAGTTTCAGCCAGCGTCGGATGCCGCCGCCTTCGGTGATGCCACCATCATGGTCCTCGATCCGTGATCGCCATTCGCGCCGCACCGCAGGGTCATAGACACGGGACATGAAGGCCGCGTCCTTCATCGGGATCGCCGCCTGATAAGCCCAGCGGTTGATCACCCAGGCGCGCACCTCGTCTGGGGTGCATTCGCCATTGTGCAGCCGGTGATGGAACGGATGTTTGTCGTGGTAGCGTTCGGCGCCAATGGCGCGCAGGCGTTTTTCCAGGCTCTCGCGGCTCATATCTCGGTCTCCTGTCCGTCTGCCGCGATCTGCCAGCCGTTCCCGGTGACAAACGCCCGCTGAGGGCTGTCCGGTTGCCAGATCGGATTGGTATTGTTGATATGGATGAAGGTCTTAGCGGCCTTCACCCCCTCTAGTCGCGCGATCGAGCCATCAGGCCCGCTGATCGGAATATGCCCCATGCGGCGCCCGGTTTTGACACCGGTGCCGGTGCGGATCATCTCGTCATCATCCCAAAGCGTGCCGTCAAAGAACAGCTGATCTGCATCCGCGATCTGGCGCAGCAATTTGTCCGTCACGGTCGCACAGCCGGGAATGTAATAGGCGGTTTTGCGGCCGTCCTGCAGGCGCACGCCAACGGTTTGCTCGCCCTCCAGATCGGTTTGGACCTGCTCGCCCTCCATGAACAGCGGCACCTTGCCCGGCACGGCAAACAAGGTCGCGCTCAGCCCCGGCAAAATCTGGAACGGTTCATCCAAGGCAATTGTTTCGCGCGGTACGACATCCCGGTTCACCGCATCGAAAATCGCATTGTCGGCCAGAACTTTATGAATTTCGCCGGTGGCGAACAGGGCAAAGGGCGTCTGTTCACGCAGCGACAACAGCCCCGCGATGTGATCAATGTCACCATTCGTCAGCAAAACCGAGCCCACGGGCGTATCCCGCAGGGTACGGGGATGCATCCGTGGGCTCGTTTGCATCTGCTGGCGGACATCGGGCGAGGCGTTCAACACAGCCCACACCTGCCCGTCCACGGAAACCGCCAGCGATGATTGACCCGAGGCCGGAATACGCCCGGCCCTGGCGTCATTGCAATTCGCACAGCCGCAATTCCACTGCGGCAGCCCTCCACCGGCTGCGGCGCCCAATACCAAGAACTTCATGACAGGCCCCGCTTTCCGGTTGGGTACTTAGAACAGGTCGGGCTCGTGGCCGCGGCCGCCTTCGTCTTCGGACGGGGCGTACATGTTGATTTCCATGCCGCAGTTCACTTCTTTGATCTTGGGTGCAGTCCAGGCCATTTCAATTCTCCTCCGCTGGCGGGTTCGTTGCCTTTTCAGACTAGTCGGCACCCACTAGAGCCGAAACTATACAATGGTCGTAAGACCCCTTGCCCCTTGACGTGCGCTGAATGTGCTCTTCGACCAATGTCGAATATCGCCCTGAAGGGCGTGTTCCTAGCCTCGGGCCATGCGCGCTTTGATCCTAACCCTATTCGTAGGCCTGTTAATGCTGGCCATGCCTCGTCCGGGCGGGGCCGACCCTTTGGCGCCCGAACAGATGGCCGAAATGATCGTACCCCCGTTTTCGCTGGGCGCGCCCCTGAATGACAAAGGGGTGTATAGCCTGCTGAACTCGGGCGGGGCCGAGGCCGGATATGTGTTTGAAACCGGCCCCTTAGCACCCTTGCCCGGTTTTTCTGGGGCGATCATCAACATGCTGGTGGTTCTTGATCTGGAGGGCACGTTTCTGGATGTGCGCATGATCGAACATAACGAACCGATCTTTGTTTCCGGGCTTGGGGACGCGCCGTTTCACAAGTTTCTGGAGCAATACCGCGGCTTGTCCATCGCCTCGTCCATCGTGGTGGGCACGCCGTATGGGGACAGCGCGGGCGGCGGGGCATTGGTCTATCTGGACGGGGTCACCAAGGCCACGGCCAGCGTGCGTATCGCGCATGAATCCATCATGGGCGCGGCATTGGCGGTGGCGCGTGAAAAAATGCAGGGACTGGCCTCGGGGCCACCGGCGCATCCAGATCCGACCGTGAACGAGGCTTTGACATGGGAGGATCTGATCGCCCAGGGCATCGCCACCCACAAAGTCGTCACCAATGGCCAGATCGACGCTCTGTTCCGCGACACCCTGTGGGAGGATGACGACCCCGAGGCGCGGGATTATCCCGACGAGCCCTATCTGGACCTGTGGCTGGTGGATATCGGCCCGCAATCTGTGGCCCGGGCGGTGCTCAGCCCGTCGGGACTGGCCGAGCTGGAGCATTTCCTGTCGATCTCGTCCAATGACGAACCGATCCTGGTGATCGAGACCGCGCGTCATGGCCTGGTGGGCCCGGATTTCGTGCGCAACACCGCGCCAGATCTGCTCAGCGCTTCGCAGAACGGATTGCCGGTCGCGCTGCGGGATTCCGACCTGTTCATTGATCTGGCCCCCGGCGTGCCCGACGGCACCGCCCTGATCCTGCGCACGGATCGGCGGCTGGGGTTTGACCCGGCCAGTAAATGGGAGCTGCACGTCAGCGCCACCCGCGAACATGGCATGTTCCGCCCCGAGATCGGCACCCAAACCATCGTGGTCGAGCACACAGCGCCCGAGCGTTTCTATACCCGTCCCGTCGTGCCCAAGCCCGCCCCGCCGTGGCTCGAGGCGCTGCGCAATCGCCAGACCGATTTGATCATTCTGGGGGTCTTCCTGATCGGGCTAACTGCCGCGCTGTTGCTGCGCCAAAGCCAGATCGCAGGGCGCAAGATGCTGACCCCGCTTCGCCTGGGTCTTCTGGCGGTCGTGGCGGGATTTGTCGGCTGGTGGGGGCAAGGCCAGCTGTCCATCGTGACCGTTCTGGGCACCCTGCGCACCGCGCTCGAGGGCGGCAGTTTCACCTTCCTTCTGTATGATCCGTTCTCGTTGCTGGTCTGGGCGGCGGCGATCCTGGGTTTTGTCCTGTGGGGGCGCGGCTTGTTTTGCGGCTGGCTGTGTCCGTTTGGCGCGCTACAGGAATTCGCCCACCATCTGGGCCGCCTGCTGCGCCTGCCCCAATTTCGCCTGTCCAAACGCTGGGATACGGCACTGAAACAGGTGAAATACCTGGTGCTGGCCGGGCTGCTGGGCGTCACGTTCTTTGTGCCCGATCAGATCGACAAAGCGGCCGAGGTCGAGCCCTTCAAAACCGCCATCACCACCTATTTCATCCGTGAATGGTACTATGTGGCCTATGCGGCCTTATGGCTGCTGTCGGCAACGGTCCTGTTCAAGGGCTTCTGCCGCTATGTCTGCCCGCTGGGCGCCGTGATGGCGATCGGAGGCCTGATCCGCGGGCGTGACTGGATCGCCCGCCGGACCGAGTGCGGCTCCCCTTGCCAGCTATGCCGCGTCAAATGCCAATACCAGGCCATCACTCCCAAAGGCGACATCCAGTATTCTGAATGCTTCCAATGCCTTGACTGTGTCTCGATCCACGATGACAGCACCCGCTGCGTCCCCCTGATCATCGCCGCGAAACGGGCTGAAAAGGACCGGGCGGTCCTGTCCCAATAGGATGGCCCAGTTTGCGGGACAAAGCTGATGGGGCTCAACTACGGTCGCGGGTCTCCATTCACCCGACGGGACGGACCAAGCGGTTCATACACCTATCGCGCCAAGGACCTCATTTGTCTGCCACCCGGCCCTTCACGGCGTTGACCGCCGCCAGGTAAGAAATCGCGCCGGAGTCAGGCGAAGCAAGGCTTTCTTCCAAACGCTTCTTCAACTTGATCACATCACTGTCCGCCAGTGTCTTTACGGCGTTGGCGACCGAATTCGGAATGCCTGTGTTCGAGTTCCAGAAGTCGTCAAAATTTTCATAGATCAACGGAACATCTATGCGGGTGCTTTCAATATCCCTTAGACCAAGGGTTCGCCAAAGGTCCTCCATATACGCACGGGTCGCCTTTTCTGGGCCAGTCACAGGAGCGTCCACACCGAACGACCTCAGGGCGGCTCGAATGGGTTCCATGGTGAACCCGCCCCCTTTGATGTCCCAGATATAACTGGACACAGAGCCCCCAGGCTTGGTCACCCGCACCATCTCGGCGACGGCCTTTGCCGGATCGGGGATGAAATTGATGACAAGCGCCATGACACTCGCGTCGAATTGGTTGTCTTCAAAGGGCAATGACTGGGCATCGCCATTTGTCAAAACAGCGTTGTAGTCCCGAAGGCGGGTGTTCGCCGTTTCAAGCAGCCCCTCGGAAGGATCGATTCCATAGACCTGAAAGGCCCCGACCTGCTCGAACAACAACGCCGAAAACGCGCCATTTCCACAGCCGACGTCCAGCCATGTTGCCCCATGATCTGGTTGCAAAAATTCCATGAAGCGCGCGCCCGCAACGCGGCTCCATCGCCCCATCATCTTTTCATAGCCGCCACCGTCGAAAAATTTTGGGGGTCTGTGGTCCGACACCGCCCTGTCTCCTCTTCAGGTTGCTTGTCTCAGAAAGCCTCGCGTGGTCTTGGCTCGCCAAAACAATACCACATCTGCGCCTCTTCAGACAGGTTCAAGACCTGACCCCGAGTTTAGGGCTCTTGTTCAAGCTTCAAATGGATCTGCGACCTAAAAAAGGCCCCCTGATATTGGGGGCCTTTTGTTTGTTTTGTTTTGGGTGTGTCAGCAGGCGTTGACGGCGCGTTTGGTGAGGACTTTGGCCAGGTGGGCGCGGTAGGCGCCGGTGCCGTGCATGTCGGTGATCATGTCGTCGCCCGACAGCGACAGCCCTTCGAGGGCCTCGGCCGAGAAGCTGGCCGAGAGCGCCGCTTCGGCCTCGGACCAGCGGAACACCCCGTCATTGCCCGCGCCGGTCACCGCCACGCGCACGCCATCGCCAAAACGCGCCACGAACACCCCGCACAGCGCAAAACGCGAGGCGGGTTGCTCGAACTTCTGATAGCTCGCCGCCTCAGGGATCGGGAAGCGCACGGCGGTGATGATCTCGCCCTCCTCCAGTGCCGTGCCAAACATGCCGTCAAAAAAATCATCGGCCGCAATCTCGCGCGCGGATGTCACCACCGTTGCGCCCGAGGCCAGAACCGCCGACGGATAACAGGCCGCCGGATCGTTATTGGCCACCGAGCCCCCGATCGTGCCGCGATTGCGCACCGCCGGATCGCCGATCCCGCCCGCAAGCGCCGCCAGCGCGGGATACGCCCCGGCACCTGCGGCCACGGCGGCATGGGTGGTCGCGCCCCCCACGGTCAGGGCGCCGCCAGCCGCGCTCACCCCCTGCATCTCGGCAATGCCCGACAGGCTCACCAAGGCCGACGGCATCGCCAGGCGCTGCTTCATCGTCGGCAACAAGGTCTGCCCGCCGCCCAGGGGCTGGGCATCCTCGGATTTCAGGGCCTCCACGGCCTCGGCCACCGAACCAGGCGCCACATAGTCAAAATTATACATCTCGTTTCTCCTCCCAAAGCGTCCGGGGCACCGCCCCATTCCGCTTCTTTGTTCCATAAATACTCATGTCCCGGCCGCGCGGCCCGCGCCACGCCGCCAGGGAAGGAGCCTCAGCCCTGCATCGCCTCCCAGACCCGCGCGGGGCTGACCGGCATATCGATGTGATCCACGTTATACCCGCCGCGCTGCAGCGCATCGATCACCGCGTTCACCACCGCTGGCGGGCTGCCAATCGCCCCGGCCTCGCCGCAGCCTTTCACCCCCAGCGGGTTGTGCGTGCAGGGCGTCTGACAGGAATGATCCACGTCATAGAACGGCACATCCGAGGCCCGCGGCATGGCGTAATCCATGAAGGAGCCGGTCAGCAGCTGGCCGTTTTCATCATAAACGGTGTTTTCCAGCATGGCCTGGCCGATGCCTTGTGCGACACCGCCATGCACTTGCCCCGCCACGATCATCGGGTTGATCACATTGCCAAAGTCATCCGCCGCGGTGAAGCCCAGGATGTCCACCTTGCCGGTGTCGGGGTCCACCTCGACCTCGCAGACATAGGCGCCCGAGGGATAGGTGAAGTTGGCCGGATCATAAAACGCGGTCTCCTCCAGCCCCGGTTCCAGGTTCTCCAGCGGGTAGTTATGCGGCACGTAAGCCGCCAGGGTCACATCGCCCCAGGCCACGGATTTATCCGTGCCCGCCACGCTGAACTGGCCGTCCTTCAGCTCGATATCGGCCTCGGATGCCTCCAGCAGATGCGCCGCGATGGTCTTGGCCTTGTTGATGATCTTCTCGGTCGCGCGCACCATGGCAGACCCGCCCACCGCGATGGAACGGGACCCATAAGTCCCCATACCCATCGGCGTTTTCGAGGTATCGCCATGCACGATGTCGATCTGGCTGACATCGATGCCGATCATTTCCGACACGACCTGCGCAAAGGTGGTCTCGTGCCCCTGGCCGTGGCTGTGGGACCCGGTAAAGACGCTGATCGAGCCGGTCGCATTCACCCGCACGGTGGCGGATTCATACAGGCCCGCCCGCGCGCCCAGCTGACCGACCAAGTTCGACGGCGCGATGCCGCAGGCCTCGATGAAGTGCGCCAGGCCGTACCCGCGCAGCTTGCCGCGCGCCTTGCTTTCGGCCGCCCGCGCCTCAAAATTCGCGTAGTCGGTCATCTCCAGCGCCTTATCCAGCGTCGCGTGGTAATTGCCGGTGTCATAGGTCACCGCCACGGGCGTGTCATAGGGGAACTGGTCAGGCTTGATAAAGTTCAGACGCCGCAGCTCGGCCGGGTCCATCCCGATCTCGCGCGCGGCCTTGTCGATCACCCGTTCCAGCTGGAAGGTCGCCTCGGGGCGCCCGGCCCCGCGATAGGCATCCACCGGCACCGTGTTGGTAAACACCGCCTTCACATTCACATAGATCAGCGGCGTGGTGTAATTGCCCGCCATCAGCGTGCCATGCAGCCAGGTGGGAATGGACGGCGCAAAGGTGCTCAGATAGGCGCCCATATTGGCGTAAGTATCCGTGCGCACGGCGGTGAACTTGTGGTTCTCGTCCATCGCCAGTTCGATCTTGGTCACGTGGTCACGCCCATGTGCGTCCGAGATGAACGCCTCGGACCGGCTACAGGTCCATTTCACCGGCCGGTTCACCACTTTGGACGCATAGGTCACGAAGGCCTCTTCGGCATAGTGATAGATCTTCGAGCCAAATCCGCCGCCCACATCGGGGGCCACGACGCGCAGCTTATGTTCCGGAATGGCCAGCACAAACGCGCCCATCAGCAGCCGGATCACATGCGGGTTCTGGCTGGTGGTATAGAGCGTGTATTCGTCATTGGCGCGGGAATAATCGCCCACGGCCACGCGCGGCTCCATCGGGTTGGGCACCAGGCGGTTGTTGACCAGCTCCAGCGTGGTGACATGGGCGGCGGTCTTGATCGCCTCGTCCACAGCCTCGCGGTTTTCTTCGACAAAACCCCAGTCATAACAGAGGTTTGACGTCAGATCGTCATGCACCTTTGTGGCGCCATCGGCCAGCGCGGCCTTCATGTCCAGCACCGGCTCCAGCTCTTCGATGTCCAGCTCGATCGCCTCGGCCGCATCGCGCGCCTGCTCGGCGGTTTCGGCCACCACCACGGCAATCGGATCGCCCACATGGCGCACCTTGCCCTCGGCCAGGATCGGGTGCTTGGGCTCTTGCATGGGCTCGCCAAACCGGTCCGTCACCTGCCAGCCGCAGGGAATGCCCCCCGCCGCCTCAAAGTCAGCCGCGGTAAAGATCTTGACCACGCCCTCCATGCCGGCAGCGGCGCTGGTGTCCAGCTGCGTGATCTTGCCATGGGCCACTTCGGAACGCAGGAAATACGCGTGCGTCTGGCCGTTGATGTTGATGTCGTCGGTGTAGTTTCCGGCTCCGGTCAGAAACCGGATATCCTCGCGGCGCTTCGTGCTGTCGCCGATGCCTCCATCTTTGGGCATGTCAATTCCTCCCTAGAATTCTGTGCGTTATTCAGCCGCCACGGCGCCCACGTCCTGACCGGACGCCGCCATGATCGCCTTGACGATGTTGTGATACCCGGTGCAGCGGCAGATATTGCCCTCCAGGTAGTCGCGGATCTCGGCCTCGCTCGGCTGCGGGTTCGCCTTCAAAAGCGCCGCCGCAGACATCACCATGCCCGGCGTGCAGAACCCACATTGCAGCCCGTGATGATCCTGAAAGGCCTGCTGAATTGCGTTCAGTGTCCCGTCCGGCGCCGCCTGACCCTCGATCGTCTGCACATCCGAGCCATCCGCCTCGGCCGCCAACATCGTGCAGGACTTCACCGCAACGCCATCCACATGCACAACACAGGCCCCGCACTGAGACGTGTCACACCCAACATGCGTCCCCGTCAGCCCCAAACCCTCGCGCAAAAAATCAACCAACAACGTACGACCCTCAACATTCCCTGTCTTAGACACGCCGTTCACTGTCATTGTTATACTTGTCATCGCAATCCTCCCTGATGCAATTTGGTCTCAGCCGCCGAACAGGCGCTTCAAAAAACCCTTTTTGGGGGCGGCTTCTTGTGCTGTTTCGACTGCCGCCTCGGCCACCGCTTCGACAGGGGTGGTTTCTTCGGGGGCGTCGCCCTCGACAGCGGTCTGAAAACGTTCGAAAAACTGGTCGGCCATTTTCTTGGCAAAGCTGTCAATGATGCGGCTGCCCAGTTGTGCCAGCTTGCCGCCGACCTTGGCTGTCACATCATAGGTCAGCGTGGTTCCGGCGCCATTGTCGGCCAGCGTCACCTGAGCGCCACCCTTGGCAAAGCCCGCAGCCCCGCCCTTGCCCTCGCCGGACAGGGTCAGGCTTTGGCCTTCAACAATATCCGATAGGGTCACGGCCCCTTTGAAGGTCGCCTTCACCGGGCCGACCTTTTGCACCACCGTGGCTTCGAAGCCTTCGCTCGCCGAGCCGGTCATTTCCTGACAGCCCGGGACGCATTCTTTCAGCACCTCGGCTGATAGCAACGCGTTCCATACCTCGGCGCGCGGGGCGGCGATTTCTCTTGTGTCCTTAAGTTCCATAGCGGGTCTCCATCGTCGTCCTGCCTATTGGGCAGCGGATTGAGTTCCGGCGCTATTCGACCAAAGGCGTAGTTCAGCGTAGCTCCGGAGGGGTGAAAGTCAGACCAAAGTCTGAGAATATCTGAGCGATCCGACCATCCTGAGTGGCCGCATAGATCGCATCATCCACGGCATAAGCCAGCGGTCTGTAAGCAAAATGTACGCCAACCCCCACGGTCCATTTGCCCTTGGCAAATCCCGGCAACGGGGGTGTATGCACGCCAAGATCAGGCGTCAGGCCAAATTCCAGGCGCGCCAGCGTGCCCATCGCGGCCTTGCTGTCCCCGCGTGCCAGCGCCGCCATTGCCTGCTCGGTCGAGACATATCGTTGGACATGGCGACTTAGCTGCCCCCCCGGAAAGGCGGACAGGTAGAAGTCTGAAATTGAATCGTTTTCCACCGCGACACTGTCAAACCGGAAATAGGCCGGGATCGGCAGATCGTCGGGATAGGCCTCTTTGCGGTAGGCAATCGCGATCTCTTCGACATGGTATTGGCCGGTGAACACAATCTGTTCCACCCGGCAGGCAAATTCGCTGTCATAGGGGACATGCAGCAGCACATTGACCACGGACCCGCCCACGATCGGGCCTTTCCACAGCCAGTTGCGCAGATCCGCATCCAGAGTTTCCCCTGCGGCGACCAGCTTGAACTTGGCTTTCACGCCCAGTTCGGCTGCGATCACCTTGCCGATTTCAATGTCAACACCTTTGATCTGACCGCCCTCTTCGTAGGACCAGGGCGGGAAATCTTCGTAAGCGGCAAAGGTGATAAAGCCACGTTCCTGGATCGTGTCCAGGTCCTGCCCCACAATATCACGCGAGGCATTCTGAGGTTTTGGTTGGGGCACATAGTCATCGCATCTTGCCCAAGATGGGGTCCCGGCAAGCAGCGTCAGACAAAGTCCGATCCCGAGGGAGAGGAGTGGGTTAACCATGTGCCCCTTTCTTCCGCTTAGTGCGCTGCGGAAAGTCCGATTGTCAGTGCCTCGGCAGCGGCCAGATAGTCGGGGCTGTCACCCGCGATCAGCTTGGCCGCACGATAGGCCACGCTGTCCGCCAGCGGCGCACCCGAGCCGGTTTCGATCTGTTCGGCGATGCCTTGCAGTTCGGCCAGCAATGCATCGCGATCGCCCGAAGCGCCCCCGCCCATGCCTTGCAGCTCGTCACGAATAGCTTTCAAACGGTCCGAGAATTCTTCGACCTCGCCATCATCCGGGCGGGTTTCGATATAGGTGCGGATGGCCCAGGCCGCTTTCTGGCCCAGCAGCTCGCCAAAGGCCGGCATCTTAGTGATCCCGTTCTGGGTATAGCCGGTCTGGAACCGTTCGACATACCACTCGTCACCGTATTCTTCGGCCTCAAGATAGCGCAGATCGGGGGCCAGACCACCCGACACAGCGCCCAGACCATGGCAGCGCGCGCAGTTCTGGTTATAGCCACTGTCGCCGATTTCGACGGCCGCAGTCCAGACCTCATCGCCTTGCGAACGATAGGGGTTCTCGGTCAGCCACTCTTCGCCCACATCCGGCAGAGCATCCGTGTTCATCGGCTGGGGTGCCACATCACCATGGGCGTGGGCCATCGAGGCCGACAAGATCAGACCAAGGGTGGTCAGCTTAAGGGTTTTCATCGGGTCATCCTCCCGTTCTTTTTTGCATCTGCAGCAGGGATACCCGGCATTGAGGCAACGTGGATATTCGACCTTGGTTTAACCTCTGCGGAAAGCTCGACTTTGGTCTAATGGTGGACGCAAACCGGGTCTGAGTACCCTTGTCCTCGTCAGGGAGGACACATGAAAAAGCCGCTATTTTTATCCGCAGCCGTATGGGCCGTGTCTGTGTTGTCTGCCAGTGCCGAGCTGGCTTTGGACATGGTGTATTTGCGCCACGAACAGGATCGCCCACCGGTCCTGTCCAATCTTGACCCAATCCCCGCGGATCTGGGTATTCAAGGCGCAACCCTGGCGGTCGCCGACAGCATGACCACGGGAAAATTCCTGGGACATTCCTATACGTTAGAGGTGATCTCGGTTCCGGTTGACGGCGATATTCTGGAGGCGGCGAAAACCGCGTTCGATGCGTCCAAACTGGTCCTGCTGGACATGCCCGGCGCCCAGATGCAGCAGATCGCCGACCTGCCCGGTGCGCAGGATGCTATCCTGTTCAACGTCAGTGATCCGGCCTCGGATCTGCGGGATACGGGGTGCCGCGCCAACCTGCTGCACACCCTGCCCAGTCAGGCGATGCGGGCCGATGCGCTGATGCAATTCGTGACCAAGAAACGCTGGACCAAACTGGCAATGATTGCGGGCGAACATCCCTCGGACATGGCTTTTGCCGACGCGCTGGACCGCAGTGCCCGCAAATTCGGGCTAAAGATCAAAGCGCGCAAGACATGGGCCTTTGACGCCGATATGCGCCGCAACGCAGCGCAAGAGGTGCCGCTGTTCACCCAGGATTTCGGTGATTATGACCTGCTGCTGGTCGCGGACGAGCTGAACGACTTCGGCCGGTATATCCCCTTTAACACCTGGCGGCCCCGGCCCGTTGCGGGCTCGGTCAACTTGGTGCCGGTAGCGTGGGATCGCGTGGTTGAACAGTGGGGCGCGGCGCAGATGCAGAACCGATTCCACGAACAAGCGGGCCGTGACATGCGCCCCGAGGATTACGCCGCATGGGCCGCGATCCGCAGCATTTCCGAGGCCGCGACGCGCACCAAATCCGACGATCCCGCCACCCTGTTCGCCTATATCCTGTCCGACAAATTTCAGCTGGCGGGCTTTAAGGGGCGCCCCCTGTCCTATCGCGGATGGAACGGCCAGCTGCGCCAGACCATCCCCTTGGTCAGCGGCGGCGCCATGGTGGCTCAGGCCCCACTGGAGGGATTTCTACATCAACGCTCCGAACTGGACACCCTTGGGCTGGATCAGCCCGAAAGCAAATGCGAGGCCTTCAAATGAAACGCTATCTATTGCCGATACTGCTGGCAGGCACCCCCGCTGTGGCCGAGGAAATCTGGGTCACCAATGAAAAGGACGACACGGTCAGCGTGATCGATGTCGCCACGTTGGAAGTGATCCGCACCATCCCCACCGGCGAACGCCCGCGCGGGGTGACCTTTTCCAAGGATCATTCGCGGCTGTATATCTGTGCCTCGGACAGCGACACGGTGCAGGTGATGGACCCCGACACCGGCGAAATTCTGTTCAACCTGCCCTCGGGCGAGGACCCTGAACAGTTCGTGCTGCACCCCAATGACCGGCACCTGTATATCGCCAACGAAGATGACGCGATCACCACCGTGGTGGACACCGAAACCCGCAGCGTGATCGCCCAGATCGACGTGGGCATCGAACCCGAGGGCATGGCCGTCAGCCCCGATGGCAAAATCGCCATCACCACCTCGGAAACCACCAACATGGCCCATTGGATCGACACGGAAACGCAGCAGCTGTTCGCGAATACGCTGGTCGATTCCCGCCCCCGCCACGCCGAGTTCGTGAAAGAGGGTCAGGAACTGTGGGTTAGCGCCGAGATCGGCGGCACTATCAGTGTCTTTGACGTGGCCACGCAGGCGGAAAAAGCCAAGATTGATTTCAACGTCAAAGGCGTGCACCCCGACCGCGTGCAGCCCGTGGGGTTCGAGCTGACGGGCGACGAGAAAACCGCCTTTGTTGCGCTGGGGCCGTCGAACCACGTGGCCGTGGTGAACGCCGACACCTATCAGGTCGAGGATTACATTCTGGTCGGTCGTCGCGTCTGGCACATGGCCTTTAACACCGACAAATCGCTGCTGTTCACCACGAACGGCGTGTCCGGGGACGTCACCGTGATCGACGTCGCCAAACGCAAACCCATCAAAACCATCAAGGTCGGCCGCTTCCCCTGGGGCGCGGCGCTGCGACCCTAACGACCCTCAACAAGGAGTAAAAAGATGCGCTGTACTGCAATCGTGGCCGTGATGGCCGCCCTGGCCCTGCCCACCGGCGTGATGGCCGATGACGATGATGATGACGACATGAAGTTCGGCATGGCCGGGCTGCTGTCGGCCAAGAACAAAGAAGACCTGCCTCCGATCACGCTCAGCGCCGGGATGCCCTTGGCCGATGCGCCCTGGGTGCTGAAATCTGGCACCTACTACGAGTTCGAAATCCAGGGCGACGGCAGCCAGGAACTGGCCCTGACCGGCCCCGAATTCTTCCGCGCCATCTGGGTGGATGAGATCGTGGTCGAAGGGCTGGAGATCCGCCCCTTGGGTGTCGATTCGGTCGAATTCGACGAGGCCGGCGAGATGGAGATCGGCTTTGTCGCGATCAAACCCGGCAGCTATTACCTGAAGGTGCCCGGCTCGACCGGGGAAACCCAACGGCTGGAGATCACCATTCAGTGACGGGACTTAGCGCGCAGGACATCCGCTTTGCATATGGGCCGAAACTGGCATTGAAGGGGGTCAGTTTCAGCGTCCAGCCGGGCGAGTTCTGCGCGCTATTGGGGCCCAACGGGGCGGGCAAATCCACGCTCATGTCCCTGTTGACCCGGCTGTTCACCACCCCGGACGGCACGATCAGCGTTGCGGGCCACGATCTGGCCCGTGCGCCCCGCAAAGCGCTGGCGGAAATCGGCGTCGTGTTCCAGCAGACCACGCTGGATCTGGACCTGACCGTTCATCGCAACCTCAGCTATTTCGCGGCTTTGCATGGCCTGTCCGGGCGCGAAGCGCGCAACCGGATCGACGCAGCGCTGGAGCGTCTGAGCATGGCCGAGCGCGCCCATGAACGCGCCCGCGATCTGAACGGAGGCCACCGCCGCCGCACTGAAATCGCCCGCGCCTTGATCCATTCGCCCAGCGTGCTGCTGCTGGACGAACCAACCGTGGGTCTGGACGCCGAGGCACGGCGCAGCATCACCGACCACGTCCATGATCTGGCCCAGGACCAAGGGCTGACGGTGCTGTGGACCACCCACCTGACGGATGAGGTACGCGACACTGACCGGCTGATCGTGTTGCATCAGGGGCAAATCCTGGCCGACGGTCACTGCGGAGCGCTGCGCGGCACCGCGCCCTTGTCGGACTATTTCCTGACGCTGACGGGGGCAAAGGCATGAGCTGGCTGATCGCCCTGCGCGCCATCCTAATCCGCGAGGCTTTGCGCTTTACCCGCCAACGCGGGCGGTTCATCGCTGCGCTTGTGCGTCCGCTGGTCTGGCTGGTGGTGTTCGCCGCTGGGTTCCGCGCCGCCCTGGGCCTGTCGATCACCCCGCCCTATGAAACCTACATCACCTATGACATCTACATCGTCCCCGGCCTGTGCGGGATGATCGTGCTGTTCAACGGGATGCAAAGCAGCCTGAGCCTCGTCTATGACCGCGAGATGGGGTCCATGCGCCTGCTGCTGACCAGCCCCCTGCCGCGTTGGTGGCTGCTGATGTGCCGCCTGATTGCCTCGACCGTCATTTCCTGTTTTCAGGTCTACACCTTCCTTGGGATCGCCGCGATCTATGGCATCACGTTCCCACCCGTCGGGTACGTAATGGTCCTGCCGGCCCTGCTGATCGCCGGAGTGATGCTAGGCGCGCTGGGGCTGGCGCTTAGCTCGACCATTTCGCAGCTGGAAAACTTCGCTGGGGTGATGAATTTCGTCATCTTCCCGATGTTTTTCCTGTCTTCGGCGCTGTATCCGTTGTGGAAAATGGCCGAAAGTTCCGAGCTGCTGCACGACATCTGCGCAGTGAACCCGTTCACCCACGCGGTCGAGCTGATCCGCTTTGCCCTTTACGGACAGATCAATCTGCCCGCGCTGGGATGGACCTGCCTTGCGGGCGTCATTCTGATCGCGTTGGCGCTGTGGGGCTATGACCCGGCCCGCGGGATGCTGCGGCGCAAATCCTGACCCCTACGACCAAAGTCTTACGACCACGACAGCCTTAAGCGAATGGCTGTCCTGCGCTACACTGGGCGCCAGGAGGATGACATATGAAACGCACCGTACTGATTGCCGCCCTCGTTCTGGGCACCGCCGCCACCGCCCAAGACGATGACCCCGGCGGCATCCTGAACCCGCAGGACACGGGCTTTGGCCGGATCATGCGCAACGTGGACGAAGGTGCGTTGGATATGCCCACCTGCGCGACGGGCTATTACATCACCAAATCCGGCCGACACGAGCTGGCCCGTCGCCTGTTCGAGGCCTGCGCCAAGGCGGGCTATACCGGCGCGATGACCTGGATGAGCCAGTTGGACAACAACGGCCTGGGCGCCGAGTATAACCCCGATTCCGCCGCTGACTGGGACAAACGCGCCGCAGATGCGGGCGATCCGGTGGGCAAGTTCAACTATGGTCTGGATCTGATGCGCGGGCATGGCGTGACCAGGAACGAAACACTGGGCCGTCAATACGTGGACCAGGCCGCGACCGAAGGCTTGCAGATTGCCAAACGCCTGCAGGGCGCAGGCTATGATCTGGACGAGGTCACACCAGACGCGGACAACTGGAAATACGCCCCGCTGTTCTGATCGCGCAAAAAAGGGCCCGCAGCGGCCCTTTTCTACGACTAAAGTCGTATATAACTAATTGCTTTTATTGATCTTTATCAAGAAATCCAGACATTGACCAGACGTATTCTCGGGCCATCCAAAACCCTGGAGGATATGATGACTACTCCCCACCCCGCCCGCCTGATGTCCGTGCTTGCCATGTGCCTGTTGCCGATGCCTGCCCTTGCCAGCGACGCCACTTTCGAGGCCGTCAAAGTCAAGGCCGGAGAAGAGCTTTATGCCGCGGAATGCCGCCGCTGCCATGCCTCGGACACCGAACACGAAAGCTATGGCCCACCCTTGGAAAACGTGATCGGCCGCGCCGCTGGCACCTATCCCGACTATGACTATTCCATCGCGCTCGAAGCCTCGGGCATTGTCTGGACCGAGGCCGCCCTGCGCGCCTGGATGGAGGACAACCAAGGCTTCATGCCCGGCACCAAGATGCGCCATGTCGGCATCAAAGATCAGACCGTACAGGAATTCATCCTGTCCTATCTGCGCACCATCACCACCCGGGACGCGGCGAAAATCGCTGACTGAACCGGCGCAGAACTACTCGATCACCAGACGCGGCAACCAATGGCTTGCCGCGTCAGCCTCGTGCAGATCGTCGGGATCAATCGGGCGAAAATTGCCCTTGTCCGGGGGTGCTGACAGCACCTCCATATCCATTTCCCGCAGCGTTCCCACGATCCTCTCGCCATCCAGATTCAACTGGTAATAGACCCCATTCCACATGTTGATTCCGTACTCGGTGGCGCCTTTCCACAGGAACAAGAGGTCGTATTCCAGATCAGTCAGGTCGTCGGCGCTGACCTGTCTGCGATTGGCGTAGGGATACGGGACGTGGCACCAGTATTTCTGGGCGCCTTCCAGACATTTGAAGGGCCGCATCGACAGGAAGTGATCCCCGAATTTTTCGGTCTGGAATTGCAGGTCATATCGGCTGGAATCTCCGTCGGATTCGAACAGGATCGAGCCGACATGAACGCGGCTATCCTCTTCGGATAAAAGGTAAATTTCTTTTTCTCCGACCAAGGCGCCTGCCGCCAGAGGCAGCGCCGAACCGACCGAAATCAGAGCCGCAAAAACCGTTGGCATAAACGTTGCTTTCATGGTGAAAACCTCCTCCTGTCTGCTCAGATAGTGGGCCCATCCGGCGATGCGTCAAGGGTCGTACGACCATTGTGCAATACCGCCCAAAATGCGCCTGTTTGATACTGTCTGCGTCCGGTGAGCGCTTGATTTTTCACCGAACCAATCGAGACATACGGGAGGAAGACCCAATGAACCGTTTTATCGCGACCGTGGTCGCTGGCGCCATGTCGGTGGGCATGGCCCATGCCGGCGTTACCGAAGACGACCTGAAAAACGACCAGACCATGACCAATCAGGTGGTCACCAACGGCATGGGGCGTCATCTGCAGCGCTACAGCCCGCTGGACACCCTGAACAAAGAGAACGTGCAAAACCTGGTGCCCGCCTGGGCCTTCAGCTTTGGCGGTGAAAAACAGCGCGGCCAAGAGGCCCAGCCGATTGTGTATGATGGCATCATGTATGTCACTGGCTCGTACAGCCGTGTTTATGCCATCGATGTCGCCACCGGCAAAGAGCTGTGGCAATACGATGCGCGCCTGCCCGAGGGCATCCTGCCTTGCTGCGACGTGATCAACCGCGGCGCGGCCATTTACGGCGACAACATCTATTTCGGCACTCTGGACGCCCGTATCGTGGCGCTGGACCGCAAAACCGGCAAGGTAGCCTGGCGCAAGAAAATCGCCGACTACAAGGCGGGTTATTCCTACACCGCAGCCCCGCTGATCGTTGACGGCAAAGTCATCGTCGGCAACTCGGGTGGTGAGTTTGGCATCGTTGGCATGGTTTACGCCTATGACGCTGACAATGGCGATCTGGTCTGGACCCGTCCGATGATCGAAGGCCACATGGGCACCTATATGGGCAAAGAAAGCACCATGACAGGCGAGCTGAACGCAACCTGGCCCGGTGACATGTGGAAAACCGGCGGCGGCGCCACTTGGCTGGGTGGCTCTTACGACGCAGACACCGACACTCTGGTGTTTGGCGCTGGTAACCCTGCCCCGTGGAACAGCCACCTGCGTAACGCTGGCACTCCGGTTGAAGGCAACAAAGGCGACAACCTGTATGCTGCCAGCCGCGTCGGCATCGACCCTGAAAACGGCGAGATCAAGTGGCACTTCCAGACCACCCCGCGCGAAGGCTGGGACTATGACGGTGTGAACGAAGTCGTCGCCTATACCGACCGTGAGGGCAACAAGCGTTTCGCAACCGCTGACCGCAACGGGTACTTCTATGTTCTGAACCGCGAAGACGGCGCCTTTGTTTCGGCCAACCCCTTCGTCAAGGACATCAGCTGGGCCAGCGGCATCGACGAAACCGGTCGTCCGATCTTTGTCGAAGAAAACCGCCCCGGTAACCCAGCCGCCTCGTCTGACGGCAAGAAGGGTGAAGTGATCTTTGCCTCGCCGTCCTTCCTGGGTGGTAAAAACTGGATGCCGATGGCGTTCAGCCAGAAGACCGGCAACTTCTATGTGCCTTCGAACGAATGGGGCATGGACATCTGGAACGAGCCGATCACCTACAAGAAAGGCGCAGCCTATCTGGGTGCTGGCTTCACTATCAAGCCGAACTACGAAGATCACATCGGTTCGCTGAAAGCCATCGACCCCGACACCGGCGAGTGGAAGTGGGAATACAAGAACGATGCACCCCTGTGGGGCGGCGTGATGACCACTGCAGGCGGTCTGGTGTTCTTTGGCACCCCCGAGGGCGAGTTCATCGCTCTGGATGACGAAACCGGCGAAAAGCTGTGGAGCTTCCAGACCGGTTCGGGCATCGTCGGCCAGCCCATCACCTGGGAAATGGAAGGCGAGCAGTATGTCTCGATCGTGTCCGGCTGGGGCGGCGCTGTGCCTCTGTGGGGCGGCGAAGTGGCCAAGAAGGTCAACTATCTGAACCAGGGCGGCCTGGTCTGGACCTTCAAACTGCCCAAGCAACTGGCCATGAAGTAAGCCAACCGCTGGATTGAAAATCGGAAACGCGCGTCCAAATTGGGCGCGCGTTTTTGCACTACGACTTTTAGGTATATGGTCGCAGGGCACCCCCTTTGGTAGCCTTTCTGCAAAAGACGGAGAATATCCTGTGCAAGCAAATGGCCAACAACAGACGCCCCCCGGCAAGACGTTCACGACAGCCTTGATCGTGGACGATCACCCGCTGTTCTGCGATGCGCTGTCGATGACCTTGCGCACCACCGTGGGCATTCCGAATATCGCGACAGCGGACACGCTGGAAAACGCCATCGCGGAAATCGCGGCAAATGGCGGGCCGGACGTTGTGGTTCTGGACCTGAACCTGCCGGACGTGAACGGGCTGGACGGGCTGATCCGTATCCGCAATGTGACGAACGCTCCGATCGTGGTGGTGTCGTCGATGGCGGACAATCGTGTAATCAGCGGCGTGATTCATGCCGGGGCCAATGGCTTTGTTCCCAAGCACAGCCAGCGGGATGTGTTCCAGGCGGCCTTTGACGCGCTGCGCCGGTCTGAAACCTTTATTCCGGCCGGGTATGTTCTGCTGGATCGCGACACCAGCCCGGATCAATCTGACGTGATGGAGCGTTTGGCCTCGTTGACCAACCAACAGGCGCGCATCCTGCAACTGATCTGCGAAGGCAAGCTGAACAAACAGATCGCCTATGACCTGTCCATCGCCGAAACCACGGTCAAGGCACATGTCACCGCGATCATGCGGAAATTGGGCGTACAAAGCCGGACTCAGGCTGTTTTGATCGCAAAAGAGGCGAGTTTTAACACCGTCTTGCAAGAACGCCCCTGAGACGCGTACCATCTTCAGGTTACGATTGGGGAGGAAACCTGATGCAACGAAGCGGCGACCTTTCGGGGGCGCTTGGTGGTGTTTCGGAATATGTGCGCACGGGCTTTGCCCAAGCGAACGATCCCGAGGCGATCCAGAAACTTGCCGGGCTTTTGCAGCCCAGCGAGCTGGAGCTTGTGATCCTTTTCGTATCCCCCACGGCAGATATTCATCAGGTGGCCGCCCAGGCCAAAAAGGCCTTTGCCCCGGCGACCGTCATTGGCAGCACCACCGCAGGCGAGCTGACCAGCCAAGGCTATACCGAGGACGAGATCGTCGCCATCGGCCTGCCGCGCGAATATTTCTGTACCGATGTGTTGTTGGTCCCGGATCTGGACAACTACGACCAGCAAACCCTGATTGGCGATTTGATCCGCGGTCGCCACGACATCACCCGCCAAACGCCCGACTGGCGCTCTGAATGTGCGATGCTGTTGGTGGACGGGCTTACCATGCACGAGGACGAGCTGACCTCGCATCTGTCGCTGGGCGTTGGCCCCGTCCCCCTGTTTGGAGGCAGCGCAGGCGATGGCGATCGGTTCGAGGAAACCTTTGTTCTGCACGGCGGCAGCGCCTATACGAACGCCGCCATCGTCGTGCAGATGCGCACCAGATGCGAGATCGAGGTGTTCAACTCGGATCACCTGCTGCCCACGGATGACCGCATGGTGGTCACCGGCGCGGATCCGGCGCATCGCATTGTCCATGAAATCAATGCCGAACCGGCCGCCAAGGAATATGCCCGCCTGCTGGGCAAAGACCCCGAACAGCTGACCTCGTTCACCTTTGCGGCCCATCCGGTTGTCGTGCGCATCGGCGGGCAGCATCATGTGCGCTCGATCCAGCGGGTCGAAGAAAACGGCGACCTGGTGTTCTTTTCCGCCATCGACGAAGGCGTGGTGCTGACCCTGGCCGAAAGCACCGATATGGTCACCCATCTGGAAAAGGAAATGGCCAAGCTGGCCGAACGCGGCCAGCCCGATGCCATCATCGCCTTTGATTGCATTTTCCGCCGGATGGAGGCGGAACAAAAACAGCTCAAGGGCCAGCTGTCCGACGTTCTGGCCCGCTATAACGTGGCCGGGCTGTCGACCTATGGCGAGCAGATCAACTCGCGCCATGTAAACCAGACGTTGACAGGGATCGCCATCTATCCCCCCAAAAAGGACTAGGCCATGCTGAACGGCCTGATCAACCAACAGGATTCCCTTGAGCGGCAGAACGAAAAGCTGCAAAAGATCGTCGAGACCCTGATGAAGCGGGTCGAACAGGACACCGGGTCTTCGGGCGTGGCCTATGCCCAGTTTCAACGCGCTGTCCTGCTTGAAGAAGAGGTCCGCGCGCGCACCCGAGATCTGGGCCGCGCCCTGGATTTGCTGAACGAATCCAACGCCAAGCTGGCCGTCGCCAACCAGGAAACCGAGGCCGCCCGCGCCGACCTGGCCAACGCGATTGAAACCGTGCAAGAGGGCTTTGCCCTGTTCAATGCCGACGAAGAACTGGTGATGTGCAACAGCCGTTTTGGCATGCATATGGGCGACATCAAACCCGACCTAAAACCCGGCCTGCGATTTGGCGACTATGTCCACAAGGTCAGCCGCAGCCGCTATTTATCGCTGCCTCGTGGCGAAACAGCCGAACAATGGGAAGGCCGCAGGCTGGACCGGCACAAGGACACCAGCGTGATCTTTAACGTCCGCCTGACCGGGCGGCGCTGGATTCAGGTCTCCGAGCACCGCACGCCCTCGGGGGGGACGGTGATCCTGCAAACGGATGTGACCGACATCGTACGGCTGGAACGTCAAGAGCGCGAGCGCCTGATCGACGATCAGGCCCGCCTGATCCGCGCGACGCTGGAACATCTGAAGCAGGGCGTGTGCATCTTTGACAGCTTTGGCCGGCTGGTCGGCTGGAACCATCGCGTGTCCGAGCTGTTATCCGTCGGTGTACGCCGGTTCCAACTGGGCAGCAAATTCGCCACCATCTGCGATTTCTTTCGCTCGAACTATACTTTTTCCGCGGGCATCACCCCGGATGGCATCGTGGATTGGGCCGAAAACAAGACCGAACGGGCGCCGCTGTCTTTTGAAATGCAACGCGGGCTGGACATGACCCTGGCAGTGTTCATGCAGGAAATGCCCGACCGAGGCTTTGTGATCAGCTTTACCGACATCACCGCGGAACGCACCGCCATCCGCGCCATGACCGAGGCCAAAGAAACCCTGGAGCACCGGGTTTTCGAACGCACCCTCGAACTGGAGGACGCCCTGGCCGAAGCCGAACGCGCCAACGCCTCGAAATCGCGCTTTGTGGCGGCGGCCAGCCATGACCTTTTGCAACCCCTGTCGGCGGCCAAACTGTATGTGGCCTCGTTAGAGCAAGACATCACCGAACCCGAACCCCATGCCTTGCTGTCCAAGGCGGCCAGTGCGCTGCAATCGGTGGAAAACATTCTGGGGGCGCTGTTGGATATCTCGAAACTGGATTCGGGGCTGGCGCACACGCATATTTCAACCGTCGATCTGGGCGAGATGCTGCGCCAGCTTGGCGACGAGCTGGGCCCGATTGGCGCCGCCAAAGGGCTGGATTTCCGCATTGTTCATACCACGGCCGAGGTGTCCTCGGATGCGACCTATCTGCGGCGTATTCTGCAAAACCTGTTGTCCAACGCGATCCGCTATACGGCGCATGGCAAGGTTCTGATCGGACTGCGCCACTTGCCCAATTCGGTGCGGGTCGAGGTCTGGGACACGGGCCCCGGCATCCCCGAAGAGGAACAGTTCCGCATCTTTGGCGAGTTTCAGCGCATCAACGCCACCGCCAGCGCCGCCGACGGGATGGGGCTGGGTCTGGCCATTGTCGAACGCGCCTGCGCGCTGTTGCAACACCCGCTGGAACTGACCTCGAAAGTCGGGGTTGGCACGGTGTTTTCGGTCGAGCTGCCGCGCGCGCGTCCGCAGCCCGGTCAGGCGCATCCGGTCGTCTTTCGCCATCACACCCAACCCGGAGATGTCTCTAACATGGTTGTGTTGCTGATCGAAAACGATGACGAGCTGCGCAACGCCATGACCATCACGATGGAGCAATGGCGCGTGGATGTGCTGACCTGCAGCGCCGGAACCGAGGCCATGGCCCTGCTGGACGAGATCGATATCATCCCCGACGCAATCGTTGCCGACTATCAGCTGGATGACGGCGAAGACGGGCTGACCTCGATCCGACGATTGCGCGCGGCCTATGGGCAGATCCCGGCTTGCATCATTTCAGCCAATCGCAGCACCGATCTGGTGATGGCCTGTGAAACGGCCAAACTGCCATTGCTATACAAGCCGATTGATCCACCGATGCTGCGCGATTTCCTGCAAAAATCGTCGGCGCCGCCCAAGCCAAAGGTCACCGGAACCACCCGGCGCGCGGCGGGCCAATAGGGCCTAGTCGTCCTTGCTGAACAGCCCGGTCAGGGCGCGTTTGACCAACCCGGTAACCGACGGGCGCTGCACCCGTTCGAATGGCAAGGGACGGCAGACCTCCATCGCGGCCACACCCACACGTGCGGTCAGGGCTCCGTTCACGACGCCTTCGCCAAAACGACGCGAGAGCTTGGACAGCACGCCACCCCCCGCAACCGAGCTGATCAGATCATCGCCCACCGCCACGGCCCCGGTGGCCACCAGATGGGTCATCACCGCCCGCGCCAGACGCCAGCTGCCCAAGGTGCCCGCGCGCCCGCCATAGATTTCGGCCACGCGCCGGATCATCCGCAGGTTCGCTGTCAGCGCCGCGAACACATCCGCCAAAGCCAAGGGTACAATGGCCGTCACAGTGGCGACCTGGCGGGCGGCGGCCTCGACCTCGCGCATGGCGGCCTGATCAAGCGGAGCCAGGTATTCGGCCTCGGCCAGGTCCAGCAGGGCGTCCGCGTCAAACTGTTCTTCTTTGCGCTCGTCAAAGCGGGCGCGGGCCCAATCCAGCTCTGCGCGCCCGCGATACAGCGCCTGGATCTGCGCCACGACCTTGCGGGCTTTGCTCAGGTCCTGATCTGCCCGCGCCTCGGCCCCGGCACGATGCAGTTTGTCCAGCCGAGACAGACGGCCAAACGCGGCCAGTTCGCGGATCGCTGCGATGATCAAAACCAGCAAAAAACTGACCGTCAGCACCGCAACGCCATAGCCCAGCAAGGGCACGCGCGCGATCAACCCGGTCACGAAATCCCACGCGGCGACCGAGACCACCGCCCCCAGCAGCGACAGTCCCAATCCCCAGACCCATTTCGCCAAGCCCGACCCACGCGGCGACTGCGCCGCCAGCGCCACCGCTTTTTGCATCGCGGCCCCGGTCGGAGCGACGACGTCCGGCACGGGTGGAGCAGCATCCGGGCCCGCAGCCGGGGGCGTGTCTTCCAGATCAATCAGGATCGGACCTTTGGTCATGCGATGCTCTCTCTGTGCCAGATCAATTGAATGTCGGGGCGATGTTCATCATTGCCCTCGCCGGCGGTTTTGGCGCCTTCGGCAAAGCCCTGCGCCAGGTAAAAGGCCCGCGCCAGATGGTTGTCCTGCAAGGTCCACAGCTCCAGCTGATGACACTGCGATTTTGCGTCATTCAGCAATGTACGCCCCACCCCGCATCCCTGCGCACGCGGATGAACATACAACGCATGAACCCGCGCGCCGTCCCGCACGATAAAGCCCGCCATTCCGCGTTCATCCCCGATGCAGCGCACCCAGCCCTGCACCACCACCCGCGCCATCAAACGCGCATCCGTCCACCAATCGCGCGGGCTGTCGCCGTTGGCGCGGGTGTGCAGCCACAGAATGCTGAGCAGCCAGGGCACATGGTAGAAACGGGCGGGTTTGGGCTTGGTCACAGGCGGTCTCCGATCAGGAACTGAGCCGCGCGATCCAGCCGGATATGCGGCGGGCCTTCGCCCGGTTTCAGCGACAGGGCCGCCGGGGCAAAGCTCATGACCTGGTAATCCGCATCCAGCCATTTTTGCGCCCCACTGCGGGCGGGGGACAGCAGATGCGCCGGGTCCTCGGGCAAGGCACCGGGATAAAAGGCAGCGCGCTTGCCGGTGTCCAGCAAAGTCCCGCGCACCACATCCAGCGCCTTGCCGTTATGGGTCAGACGATCCTCGGTGGTGGCGCGCAACGAGGCCAGCGCCATCGCGCGCGTTTCAGCCCCGGCAAAATCAGCGCGGTCCCGTGCATCGCGGGTCAGGGCCTCCATGATGGCGCTCAACTTTGCATGTTGGGCGTGGTGCAAATGATCGGCCTTGGTGGCGGCGAACAGGATTTTCTCGACCCGTTTACCCAACAACAGACGTGTCAGAAACGCGTTGCGACCCGGGCGGAAGGCCGCCAGGATATCGGCCATCGCGCGGCGCAGATCCTCGACCGCCTGGGGGCCGCTATGGATCGCCCCCAGCGCATCCACCAGCACCACCTGCCGGTCAATCCGGGCAAAGTGATCGCGGAAAAACGGCTTCACGACCTTGGATTTATAGGCCTCGTAGCGTCGTTCCATCTCGCGCAAGAGAGACCCGCGTTTTGACGCCCCCGAAAGCGGTGCAAAGGTCAAGGCAGGGCTGCCCGCCAGATCACCGGGCAACAGAAACCGCCCCGGCGTGCAATCCGAATAGCCCTGCGCCCGGGCGGCCGTCAGATAGGCGGTAAAAGACGCCGCCAGAGCCTGTGCGATGGGTTCCTCATGGCGTGCTTCCACATCGGTTTCAGACAGCAGAGCGCGATAGTCTGCGGCCGCTGGGCGATCCGCGATCCGCGCCAAGACATCCGCGGACCAGGCAGCAAAGCTCTTGTCCAACAAGCCCAGGTCCAACAGCCATTCGCCGGGGTAATCCACGATATCCAGATGGATGGTGCGCGGCCCGGACAGGCCCGACAACAGCCCGGTGGGCCGCACCCGCAGCGACAGGCGCAATTCGCTGACCGAGCGGGTCGAGTCCGGCCAGTGGGGCGTGGGCGAGGTCAGCGCCGCCAGGTGGTTTTCAAAATCAAAGCGCGGAATCGTATCATCCGGCTGAGGTTGCAGATAGGCCGCCTCGATCCGGCCCTCGGCGCCTGCCAACAGGCCCGGCATCCGCCCCCGATCCAACAGGTTCGCCACCAGCGAGGTGATAAAAACCGTCTTGCCCGAACGCGCCAGCCCGGTCACGCCCAGCCGAATGACGGGTTCAAAAAACGTCTCCGAAATATTGTCGCCAACCGCCTCGACCCCACGGGTCAGGCCATCGGCCAGATCGGTCAGTCCCAAATGCTCTGCCTCAATTCTGGTTTCTGTCCCCAAGATAGGCATCCTTTGGCGCGCGGGGAAGCGTTGGGGGCACGGATCACGCGAATTTCCCCGTCCAGGCCTGCTGCGAAAAATCTGCGGCGGCGCTTTCCCCAGGGCGAAATTCACGCTAGGACCGCTCCCATGCCCAGATATGCACTGAAAGTCGAATACCACGGAGCCCCCTTCGCCGGATGGCAGCGCCAGGCCGATCAGCCCTCGGTTCAGGGCGCGATCGAGGCCGCATTGGCCAAACTGGAACCCGGCCCCCACACCATCGCTGCCGCAGGGCGGACCGATGCGGGCGTGCATGCGCTGGCGCAGGTGGCCCATTGCGACATGCAAAAGGACTGGGACCCGTTTCGCCTGTCCGAGGCGCTGAACTTCCATCTAAAGCCGCAGCCCGTGGCGATTGTCGCGGCGGCCCGGGTCGAGGACGACTGGCACGCGCGGTTTTCGGCTGTGGAACGGCAGTATACGTTTCGTTTGCTGATGCGGCGCGCGCCAGCAACGCATGATGCGGGGCTGGTCTGGCAAATCTCGCATGACTTGGCAGTGGCGCCCATGCAAGAGGCCGCCAAGTACCTGATCGGACGCCATGATTTCACGACCTTCCGGTCCTCGATCTGTCAGGCGGCCAGCCCGGTGAAAACGCTGGACGAGCTGACCATCACCCGGGTCGACGGCTGGTCTGGCCCCGAGATCCGGTTTTTCCTGCGCGCGCGTTCCTTCCTGCACAATCAGGTGCGCAGCTTTGTCGGTACACTCGAGCGCGTTGGCGCAGGCGCATGGCCCCCCGCGCAGGTGAAACAGGCACTCGAGGCCTGCGACCGCGCCGCCTGCGGGCCGGTCTGTCCGCCGCAGGGGTTGTACTTGTCGGGCGTCGGCTATCCCGACGATCCGTTTCCTCAGGCGCGCTGAAAACGGCCCGGCTCGAACGGGGCAAGATCGATATTCGGGGTCTGATCGCTGGCCAGTTGCGCCAGCAGCCGCCCCGTTTTGGCCCCGCCCGTCAGCCCTATATGATGATGGCCAACCCCGATATAGGCGCCCTTGGCCCCCGGCACATGGCCGATCATCGGCAGCGAATCCGTCAGCACCGGGCGGTGCCCCATCCATTCGGTTTGCTCCTCCCAGGTCAGATCAGGCATCGCCGCCCGGATCGAGCGCATCAGCAGTTTGAACGGCCCCCGCGACGGTCCGGCCCTGAGCCCGCCGAATTCAACGATTCCGGCCAGGCGCAGACGGCCCTCCATCGGGGTCACAACGAATTGGCCGTCATTCACCAGGATCGGGTGGCGCGGCATGATAGACGGGTTCCACAGCTCGATATGATAGCCGCGCTCGGATTCCAGCGGTATCCGCAAGCCCAGCGCCTTGGCCAGGGGGCTGCTCCAGGCGCCGGTGGTCACAACTACGGCGTCACAGCTGAGTGTCTCTCCGTCCAGGCGCAGACCCGAGACGCGGCCATTCTGGCGAAGGATATCGGTGACATCCGCACGGATGACGCGGCCACCGTTGGTTTCGACATGACGGGCCAGCGCCTTGACATAGGCTCCGGGGTCGGAAATGCGGCCATGCCCGCCAAAGGTCGCGCCGAACCCCATGTTCCCGGTCAGCGCAGGATCATAGGCGCGCAGGGCCGGGCCTTCGTATTCCGTCCAGTCAAAGCCGTTTTCGCGTTTCAACGCATAGGTATAGGCATCGGCCTGGAACGCCGCCCGATCCCGGTAGACATAGGTGAAATCGCACGGGTGCAGGTATGCCTCCGCGTCCGTTCCAGCGCTAAGCGCCTGATGATCCGCCAGGCTGTCCCCAATCAAAGACGTCAAAGCCCGGGCGGTGGCGCGGGCGTCGCGATCATTTGCGTGGGCGATGTATTTGGCCAGCCATGGCATCAGACGCGGGATATAGCCCCATTTCAGGAACAGCGGTTTTGCCGGATTGAACACATATCCCGGAGCCTGACGTATCAAACCGGGCACTGGCACCGGCACAACGGCGCAGGACGCCAAAACCCCGCCATTCCCGAACGAGGCGCCCTCGGACGGACCAAGGCGATCGATCAGCGTTACTTTCATGCCGGCGCGTTGCGCCCAGATGGCGGTCGCGGTGCCGACAATACCGGCGCCGACAATGGCTATGTGCTTGCTCACCCGACTCAGATCCCAATTCTGTCACCCGGACGAATGATGAGCAGGCCCGAGCGGAATGCCAAGGGCGAATGCGCATCCCGCAAGCCCCGGTGCATCCCAGACCCAGGCCTCACCAAAAGATGATTCCTATCTGGGCGGTGGCGGTGTAAGTTCGCCAAAAGCCAACCCAAAGAGAGCACTGCCATGAAATCTGTTGCTTTTGCACTTGCGACAACCCTGCTGACGTCGACAGCTGTCTGGGCCGAAAACTCTGCGATCAAACAGCTGACACTGGCGCAGGATGTGTTCGCATATGGGCTGGACATGCAGGACCCGTTTGCGGTGATGACAGCGGCCAAAATGACGGCTGCCATCCACATGACAGATATCCCGCGCGAGACGCAGACCCGACCGGGCGAGCAGGCCTCGGACGCGGCCGAAGACGCGGATGATCTGATCGTGGAGGCCGCTGAAATGTATGCCATCGCGATCGAATTCGCGGGCGGGGATGACCACTTGATTGGCCTGATCGAAGATGCCCAGGCCGAGGGCAGCCGGGGCCGATTGGGCGGGGCGTCGCGCACGTTGAACCGATTGCAGTCGGGCTATGTGGATATGGTCAAGCTGGAATTCGAAGGCGGCAAACTGGCCGAGCTGGCCATCCTTGGGGCCGATGGCGCCAATCTGGATCTGCGGGTGTCGGATGCGCTTGGCAATACGATCTGCAAGGAACAGGGCATTTCAGACAAGCTCTATTGTGCTTGGACGCCAGAATCCAACGGCGTCTTCTTCGCCGAGGTGGAGAACGTCAGTGCCCGTCGCAACAGTTATTACGTGCTGACGAACTGACCACAGGCACAAGATCAAAAAACCCCCGCCGGATCAGCGGGGGTTTCTTTGTTTTGTCAGGTCTGATCAGTTTTGGCTGATCGTTTGTTCCAGCCAGGGCAGGAACTTGGACACCTTGGTATAGGCCGAGAAAATCGCGTCTTCGGCGCAGGATTTTGTCGCCGCGTTGCTGAGCCCCCAGCTGACAATACCTGCCTGAATATAGCTGCCATCGTCCAGCGGCACGACCAGCGGGCCACCGCTGTCGCCCTGACACGAGGTTTTCCCACCCTCGAACGAGCCCGAGCAGATCATGTTCTCGGTCAGTGGCAGGGGCGCGCGGCGCACCAGCTCTTCCCAGGCGCCCTGCATGTCATTGTCGTTCAGACGGAAGATCGAGGCGGCCTCGACAAACGGGCGGCTGGCAACCTGTGCGCGGGCTTTCATCAGCGACTCGTTGCACATGTCGCGCGACAGCATCTGGATTTCCGCCTGATACATGCGGTCCGGGTGTTTGCCCCCATTCACCAGCCCCCAGCCGGTCACCACGGTGGGGATACCGGCCTGATCCAGCACGTCCCCGAAATTGGCGTCCGGCACCTTGATGGTGCGGTAATTCGCATTGGGGCGGCGCGCCAGCTTGATCAGCGCCACGTCCCCGTCCCAGCCGTTGGGGTTGTAGTTGGGATAGCGATAGATGCCCGCCACCGGAACGTTGTCCCCCTGGCCGGGTGCGATGGTGTTCGTGCCCACAAGGATGGTCAGCTGGCTGGGATGCAGATCGAAATAGCTTCCGTCCTGATCCTGCATGTGAATGCAATGCGCGGCCGTCAGCACCCATTGATCCAGCACCAGCGACCCGCCGCAGAAATGCGCATCCGGGCTGACCGGATAGCCAGCAATCATCAGGCCAACCTGCCAGGGCCAGGCGCCATTTGCGGCCAGCTCGCCGCCGATCACCTTGGATCCGCTGCCATCCTCGGCCATCTTTTTCGAGCGCTCAGCCTTTTTGTTGCTTTCGGCAAAACTGAAGGGCGAGGCATTCTCGGCCTCGACTGTGGGCGCTGTCATGTCCTGAGCGGTCACGGGCGCCGCAATCAGGGCCGCAGCCAGCGCAAGGCTGCCAAGCTTAAAGACTTTCATCTTTGGTCCTTTCTTGAAGTTCTGTTTGAAATTGCTGTGTTTCATCACGCCCTACTCCTCCGCTTGCAGATGAACAGTGTAGCGGGTGACATCGAGTTTGGGCAAACCTTCATCGCTGCCCATTGGCAGGGCACGAGAGGATTCCTCGGGGCTGAGCGCGCGGCTGAAATACTCCTGCAAGGCCCCGCCCCCCTGAGCCATATCGCGAGTTTGGGCCGGATCGGCCAGTGCAGACAGATCGGTGCGGGGGGCCCCGTCGCGCGCAGGCGAAGAGATCACGATGATTTCCTCGACCCCGGGGCGACCATCCGGGTTCTGGATCAGCAGGCCGATTTCCTGACGTTCGCCAAAGGCCACACGGTTGGAATAGCCCGGCTCGGGCCAGATCGCCAAGACCGCAAAATCGCGATCCACATACAGAACGGTGACATCCTGCGCCTTCAGATCGGAATTTGAGATTGTCAGCCAGACCTGATCGCAGCTGCTGACGGTCAGGGTTTTACCAGCCTGTTTCAGCGGGTCCAATTCGGGTTCGGCGCAGGCGTCGCCATCAATCGCTGCCTTGGCCACCGCCACAGATTGCCCAACCGCCGTACTGAACAGGCTGAACCCGCCTGCGCCACTGGTTTCGGCCATTGCCAGCGCACTGCGCATCCGGTGGGTACGTGCAGCACGCTCCAGGAAATCGGCCAGAACGACCTCGGGGTAGTCCGTGCCGTTCAACGCCAGACGCGGGCTTGACCCCGGCCCCAACGGATCCAGCACGCCATCCCGGCCCGCCAGGGCCAAGGCCCCGTCCACCAGATACGGCTGCAAATCAAAACTCGTTGCGTTCAGGCGCACCCCTTCCAGCGCATCGGCCTGGGCAAAAAACTCCATCAACGCGGTCAGAGCCATGTAGTCATACCCGTCCGCCGGATCCGCCCGCAGCGGCGCCGCCATCCCCACCAAAGCAGGCGCCCCCGGTTGAATAACCCGCGCGTACCCTCTGGCGGGCAAGGTGTCCTCGCTGCGCAGCAGGGCCGAATTCGCCTTGGGGCGGGCAACTGCTGCGGTGGCCAAAACCTGATCCGAGGTCACGGCGCCGTGGATCGCCACCTGTGCCCCTTCGGTCAGGCCTGACAGCAGGCCCGCCAACAGTCGATCCCCCTTGGTTTCAAACAATTCGGCGGCCTTGGCCGCCCCGAACACACCTGCGCCCATCAACGAACCCTCGCCATCGGGCGATTGAGCGGCGGGGCCATTGCGGGCCATGCTGTCGGTTGTTGCCTGCAAGGCCTGTTCCCAGCTGAGCGTCGATTCCTGCGACAGAACCCCCGTCAGCGCGCGCGTGAAATCCCCGTACCAATTGCCCGGGTCCTCGGACGCGCCGATCGGATATTCAAACGAGCGCTGGTTGGATTGCGACGAATACAGAAACACATACTCGCCTGTCAGCGGCGGCATCGCGGCCCCAGTCGCCTCGGGGGTGGCATCCGTTGGAATACCCAAAGAGATCGGATCAACATACCGCGCGGCCGAGGCCTGCCCGCCCAGCGCCCGAAACCCCGTGGCCGAATGACAGGCATCCAGCACCGCCACCATCTGCGCGCCCGTATCCAAAATCGCCTGGAACCGCACCGCCAATTCATCATCCACGATGGCGTTTTCAACGGCCCCGATCGCGCCGCGCCAACCGCTGGCATCTGCGGGCAGCAGGATTTCGTCATAGCCCCCACCCTCGTCCCCGTTTTGATCCGGGGCCTGCGAGCCATGGCCGGAGAAATAGAAAAACACGGTGTCGTCCGGGCCTGCACGCGTCACCAGATCATCCAGCGCGCCCAGGATCGCGGCGCGGGTTGGCGTATCTGCGATTTCGACTCCGTCAGCATGGCGCGATCCGGGCGAGGCCAGCAGGTGAATGTTGGCGTGCTCGACCCCGCGATCCACCAACATCTGCGTCACCAGACCAACGTCATTTGCCGGCCCACGCAGATCCGCATCCAGATGCAGATAATCGGACACCCCGATCACCACGGCATGGGTCTCGGCCCGCGCCGGTGCCGCCACAGACAGGGCCGCTACAGACAGGGCCGCCACAGCGCCAAGGATCGCGAAAGGTTTCAACATAACCCATTGATTACAGGCCCTTCGCGCCCAATCAAGCCTTTGCCAGCGTGTAACCGAATTTGTCATCAATTCTGAACCGGGCTGATCCGGCGGGGTTTGTCGCCAGCCCCCCGAATTGCGGCCAGCGGATTGCGTCCGGGCGAGGCGCGCAGGAACCCGTTCAGTTCAGGGTTCAGGCGCGCCGCCAAACGGCCCGCCTCGATCGCCATATCCACCTGCTCGGTCTTCAGTTTCAACCGGGTCGGTATCTCGTTCAGCTCGGTTTGCTGGTCCTTATCCAGCGCATCAAAGCTGACCAGGCCAACAAAGAATTTCAGGTCGCGACAGTTCCAACCACGGGTCGAGCCGCGATACCGGCGCACCTCGGCCAGCGACAGGGAACACCGGAACTCGACCAGATCAGATTCCCATTTTTCCAGCTGAAGACGCATCGCATCATAGCCCGTGCGCGAGGCCGACCCCATCGAGGCCCCCGCAATCCCCATCGCCAGGCTGGGGCCACCGGGACCGCGCAACTTGTTGGACCAGCGATAGGTTTTTTCCGTGCCCGCATCGGCCACAAGGAACAGGAACCGTTTGAGCCGCACCGCCTGTTCCACCGTCATGGGCGCGTATGCGTTGCGGGCCCGGGCGCGTTCAATCGCCAGCCCTGTGGTGCCGAAATTATCGGTGATACCACCATCCAACAGCTTGACATATTTGACCTTTTCGGGGTCTCCATAGCTTTCGAGCGCGGCTGCATGGGATCGCATGGCCGAGCTTGCCTCGGGGTTATAGCGCGCCGCGGTCAGCCAATCGGGCTCTTGATAATCACACTTGTTCTGATGCGCCTCCAGCACGATGGGGGAAAACACCAGCGGAAACGCCGCCGAGGCCGCGACCGCATCGGAAATCGGGAAACTGGACAAATCCGAGCACAACGCATCAAAGGTTTCAGGGCTGAACAAGAAGGTCGTCTGGTTCGCCATATCGGCCGCGTTGATCCAGGTGGTGATCTGGCTGCGTGCCCGTAAATCGCCAAAGGTCGCGCCATGGAACAGTTTTTCGTCCAAATACCGGCCAAAGGTCCGTCGCCCGTTGGCCCCGCCCGACAGCCCGCGCACGATTGTCAGCGGATTGAACGGCGAATTCGCCATATAGCGTTCGGCATTGGTGATCAGGTAATTCTCGCGGTATCCGTTCAGCGCCTTGGGGCCGTTCAGCCCGAAATAGGCCGCCGTGACCGAGCCCCCCGATACGCCGGTCACCAGCCGCACATCTGACAGGATGCCGTCGGGGTTCTTGGGGCTGGCGGTCTGGGCGCGCAGCTCTTGCAGCAGCCCGTAGGAAAAGGCCGAGGCCCGCATCCCCCCACCGGAAAAGGCCAGCCCGACATAAACCTCGCCATCGGTCGGCGCGTCCAGGGTCACCTCGGCAAGGGATGGGTTCTGGCCTTGAGTTAACGGCTGGTTCAACGGCTTGTTCACTGCCGAGCACCCCACCAGAAACAGGGCTGCGCCAAGCGCCTTGAATACGTTCATAATCTCCCCCCAGGAGTGCCCGATAATGTCAGGCCTTGGGGTCGAGTTTAGGGCAGCTGATCTGGATCGCAAAGCCTTTTGCGGTTTCGGGCAGAACAAGTTTCGCACCATGCCGGGCCGCGATGGCCTGAACCAGCGCCAGCCCCAGCCCATGACCAGCGGTGCCCCGATCCTTTTGCGCACGCGTGAATCGCTCAAACATCTGGTCGCGCATCTTTGCAGGAATTCCAGGCCCCGTGTCGGTGACGCTAAGCACTTGGCGCCCCTCGATTTCTTGCAGCTCCAGCGTCAGGTGGTCCCCCGCGCGGCAATATTTGATGGCGTTTTCCAACAGGTTGGTTTGCAGCTGCGCCAGAAGGCTGCGCTCGCCCAAAACCCACAGGTCCGGGGTGATCTTGGCCTGCGCGATCAAGCCGGCATCTTCGGCCAATGGAGCGTACAGATCGAAGACTTCTTCGGCCAATTCAGACAGGTTCACAGGCACCAGACCGGGGCGCTGACCCTTGGCAGCTTCGGCGGCCGAGATATCCAGCAAAGCGTCGAAAATCCGTATGGTCGAGCGGATTTCTGCGCGAATTTCATCCGCCGTTTCATCCGCCGTATCCAACCCGCTGAGCCGTTGCTGTATACGGTTCAGCGGCGTGCGCAGCTCGTGCGCGATGGCATCAGACAGGCGATGTGTGGCCCGGTTCAGCGCCTCGATCCGGTCCAGCATATTGTGGACATGCTCTTGCAGAACGGAAAACTCGTCATGGTTTTTTGGGGCAGGCAAGCGGGCGCCCAGATCGCCCTCGGCCACCTGATCAGCCAGGGCGTTCAGGCGCCCGATGCGCCCCAACACAGCGCGGCTGACGCCCCACCCTGCGGCCAGGGCAACCGCGATCAGGGCCAGCGCAACCCAGGCGATCAGGCGGCGTAGCTCGGCCAAGGTGGCCAGCGTATCCACCTGCGAGCGCGCGACCAGAAAGGGAAAGCCCCCCGGCAACTCTCGCGCTACACCCAAATAGGGCGCGCCAGCATGTTCGAAACCCTGCGCATGTTCGTTGGAAAACAGCTGTCCCATGGGGGACAACCCCAGCGGCCAAACCTCAATATTCCCGGCCAGCTTGGTTTGACGATCCATCAACAGATAGATCACCCGATCCGGCGGGGTCGAGGCCACGCGGAATTCGATCGCCTCGCGCAGGGCGACAATGCGGCGCTGCTCGTAGAGCGCGGCGAAGGCCTCCAGATCGGCCTGCAACAGTTCAGCCTGACGAGTTTCCAGCGAATGCGCCGTCACCCGGTATTGCAGCCCCATCGCCCCCAGCGACAAAAGGATGATGCCCGATGCCACCAGCAGCATCACCCTGAGACTGGCAGAGCGCGAGGGACGGTGGTTCATTCTGCGGCTTTCACGGGATCAAAGACATAGCCCTCGCCGCGGGCGGTGTGGATGATCGGGCGTCCGGCGACGTTTTCCAACTTGCGCCGCAAGCGCCCCACATGCACGTCCACCACATTCGTCTGCGGATCGAAATGCAAATTCCAGACATTTTCCAACAGCTGCATCCGCGTCACCACATCCCCCGCATTGGCCGCGAAAAAGCTAAGCAATTTGAACTCTTTGGGCGAAATCGCCACATGGGTCGTGCCCACGTGCACGGTGCGCGCCTTCATCCGGATTTCCAGATCGCCAAACACGATCACATCATTGTCCAGCGCCACCATGTTCTGACGGCGCAGCAAAGCGCGCAGGCGGGCGCGCAGCTCTTCTGCATCGAAGGGCTTGGCCAGGTAATCGTCGGCGCCTTTTTCCAGGCCTTCGATTTTGTTCTGGGCCCGCCCCAGAGCCGAGATCACCATGATCAGCGCGGTCGAGCCCGCCGCCCGCACCTTGGCGATGGCGTCCACCCCGTCCCCACCGGGCAGCATCCGATCAAACAGGATCACCGCGTATTCGCCCCCTGACGCCGCCTGTAGCCCCGCGTCATAGGTGCTGCAAATTTCGGGCATCGCGCCCACGTCGCGCACGGCCTGCGCCATGCCTTCTGCTGTGACGGCATCGTCCTCGACAATCAAAATCCGGGGCTGGTCGGGCGTGGTCATGGGGAACTCCTTGGGCACAGATCAAAAGATTACGACTTCGGGGTCAAGGACATTTCCGCCCCCAACAGGGCGCGTGCCCTTGCCGTTGCTCCAGGGATCCACCGCGATATGCAACGTGCGGCCATCGGGGCGACGCACCAACAACAGGATCGGACGCGAGACTTTCAGCGTCGCCAGCAGCTCTTTGGTGGCCGGTTGGCCGTTCACCGACAGGATCTTGTCTCCTTTGTTCAGACCCGCCAGAAAGGCCGGGCTTACGGGGCTGATCACGTCGACGGTCACGCCGTCCTCGGCCATTTGCAGCCCCAGACGCCCCAGATCATAGGCCCGGATGATCGCGATCGAGCGATCCGCTCCGTCATCGTCAATCAGCGCGCTATGGGTGGTGAAGTTCAGCGTCAGCGCAATTTCCTCGCCTGCGCGCAGCACCGTCAAGACAACGGGGCCTGTGCGCTCATCCAGGATAAAGGCCAGCTCGCCCGGGGTGGTCAGCACGCGGCCTGACGCGGCCAGCAAAACGTCCCCGGCTTGCAGACCTGCCTGATCGGCCAGCCCCGACGGATCCACGTTGTCAATCAGCAGGCCCCTGCCTTGCTCCAGCCCCAGGGCGCCCGCAATGCGACGATCAATCGGGCGCATGGTCAGGCCTAACGACGGGACAGGCAGCAGCTCGCCAGCGATGGCCCGATCGATCAACCAGGCGGGGATGGCATACGAGATCCCGACAAACAGGCGCGATCCATCAGCAACGCGAGCGTTGATCCCGATCACACGGCCCTTGGCATCCATCAGCGGCCCGCCCGAGCTGCCCGGATTGATCGCGGCGTCATGCTGAATATATCGCACCGGCACCGAGGCCAGCACCTGACGACCAATGGCAGACACGATCCCGCGCGTCACCGAGGACACGGTTTCCAGCGGCGCGCCCAAGGCATAAATCTCTTGTCCCAGGATGATCTCACTCGTTGGTTCCAATCCGCGCCCGAACACCGGACCGGGCAGTTCCAGCACCGCGATGTCACGCTTTTCGTCCCGCAGGATCACACGGGCCACCACAATGTCCCCCTGACGGTTGCGCAGGATCACGCGGGTGTTGGTTTTCACCACATGCGCATTGGTGACGGCCAGCCGCCCATCGCGCCACAACACCGCCGACCCCAGAAAGTTTTCGTCGCTGTCATCGGTATACACCACCAGCGTCGCCTCCAGTCCCCGGTCCAGCAGCTGCGCGGCCTCGGCCCTGTCCGCCCATGAGGACAACAGGGTGACGCAGAGCGCCGTCAAGGGCACCAAACGGACCAAAGGGCGTTGGTGCAATGGGGCGAACAGCCCGCGCAAAAGGGGCAGCTGAAGGATCATCCGAAGGGCATGAGTCATATGTCTTTTCCTAGTCGTTCCGGTTGATGTGACGCTATCAAGGGGGGCTGGCGAACTCACATGACAAGTCCGTTCATGTTTGAAAACCGGACAGAAAAGTTTTGAAAAACAAGGTTTCGCCGCGCATTATCAATGCAATTCCAAAGCGGAGATTTTCGATGTTTTCAAAAACCATTTGCCTTAGCGCGGGGCTTTTTCTGGGGGCGCTGAGTGCCTCGGCCCCGGCAGCGCATGCTGAAACGGGCGCAACGCTGAAGACCGCGCAAATGTCGGCCAGCCTGTTTTTGACGGGGCTTGAACAGTCCGATCCGATCCTGATCATGGCCGCCGCAAAGCTGCGAAAGTCACTGAACCTGACCCCAACCGAGCGCAGCCCCGAACAGGATGGCGCGTCGGGGGAAACACCTGCCGAAGCTCCGCTGACGTGGGAACAGATGCTGGACGCCGCCGAGGAGCTTTCGCTGGCGGATGAAACCCTGCTGGGCCTGATCGAGGATATCCGCGTCGAGCGTTCCAAGGGCGTTGCAACCGGGCAGGTCTATTCGATCAGCTCGATCCGCGCGGGGGGCACCGACACCTATCCGCCGCTGCCCTATACCGGGGGCGATTACGCCGAAGTCTATGTCGAAGGGCAGGCCGCCACCGATCTGAACCTGTTCGTCCATGACGCCAAGGGCCGGTTGGTCTGTTCCGATACCGATATCAGCGCGATCGCCTATTGCGGGTGGCGCCCGGCCCAGACGGGCGGGTTTACCATCATCGTGATGAACAAGGGCGGTGTTGCGTCCTCGTATTCGCTGATCACCAACTGACGAGGGCGGGATGAAGTTTCTGCATAGTACCGCACTGGCCGGCGTTCTGGCCCTCTCGGCCCTCAGTGCGCAGGCCCGGGAATACCACGCGCTGCTGATCGGCGCATCGACCTACACCAACCTGGAGGAACGGTTTCACCTGCGTGGCCCGGCCAATGATGTGGATCTGGTGGCAACCTATCTGCAATCCAACCCGGTGGCCGTTTTTGCCCCATCGAACATCACCATTCTGGCCGATGGGATTGACGGCGCGACGCCCCCCACGCTGGCCGCAATCCGACAGGGGTTCGTGGATTTGACGGCGCAGGTGCAGCCTGGGGATTTCGTCTATCTGCACTTTTCCGGGCATGGGTCTCAGGCCCCGGCATTGGACACCAGCACCGAGCTGGACGGGTTGGACGAATTGTTCCTGCCCGTCGATATCGGCCCATGGAACGACACTGTCGGCACCGTGGAAAACGCCTTGGTTGATGATGAAATCGGTCAGATGATCGACGCCATTCGCGCCAAAGGGGCCGATGTCTGGGTGGTGTTCGACAACTGCCATTCCGGCACGGCCACCCGCGCGGCCGCAGGGCTGGAAGACGAGGTGCGCGAACGCAAACTTGGCCCCGAGGCGCTGGGGATCAAACCGGAACAGATGATCGCCGCCGAATTGCGCTCGCGCGCGCTGCCCGATCCGCGCAACGCCCCCGCCCCGGCGGTGGAGACCGCAGAGGCCGGCGAAAACATGGGCCGCCTGACCGCCTTTTTCGCCGCGCAAACCAACGAGACCACACCCGAAAAGAACATGCCCAAAGGCAAGGCCGGGCGGCGCTTGCAGGGCGTGTTCACCTATACCTTGTTTGAAACCATGGCCGAGCGCCCCGGCATCACCTATCGCCAGCTGGCCCAGGAGGTTTTGCGCAAATACTCGGTGCTGAATCTGGCCCGCTCGACCCCCTTGTTCGAAGGCGCGCTGGACGATCCTATCTTTGGCACCGGCAGCGCAGGGCGCATCCTGCAATGGCCCGCCCAGACCAAAGGTAAGACGGTGAAACTGTCCGCCGGACGCTTGCACGGGCTGACCGAGGGCGAAGAACTGATCTTGCTGCGCGCGCCCGTCGATACCGACGATGCGGCGCTGGCCAGCTTTACCGTGGACAGTTTATCGACCTTCGAGGCCACGCTGAAACCGGTCGGCGAAGCAGTCGACATCCCCAAGGGCGCGGTGCTGCGCAAAGTCTCGGCCGCGATGGATCTGACGCTGACCATCTCTCTGCCCGCGCCGGGCTCGGCCCCTGCCCAGGCGCTGGAGACGGCCATTGGCTGGGCCCGTGATCAGGCCCTGATCGGACCGCGCGTGCAATTCGTGCCCGCTGGTGCCCCGGCCGATCTGCGCCTGGCCGTCATCCCCGACAGCCCCCGCCCCGATGCGATCTGGTTCCTGCCCTCTGCGGGCCTGACCGAGGTCGACGAGTATGACCGGCTCTATTCCATCACGACCGCGGACAAAGATGCCGAACAGCTGGCCTATGTCTTTACCGACAATATCGCGGCGATGTCCAAGGTGTTGAACCTGATGAAGATGGGCCAAACCCCCACGCCCAAGGCCCTGAATGTCGAGGCCAGCCTGACCCGCGCGCGTTTTGACCTGGACGCCGAAGATATCGTCGAGGGCAGCCACACGGCGGTCACCGCCACCGGCGTTGTCCGCATGGTGCCGGATGACGTGATCGGCCTCGAGCTATCAAACCCAAACAAAACGCCCGTGGATTTCAATGTGCTCTATGTCGGGTCGGACTATTCGGTGACCTTCATGGGAAATGGGCGTATGCAACCGGGCGACACCTTGACCGAAGACTTCGTGCTGGTCACTGATGACGCGTTTGGTCGGGATCGCTTGCTGGTGATCGTGTCCCCCGCCGGGAAACAGGACGCGGTCGAGGATCTGTCCTTTCTGGAACAGCCCCCCTTGGAGCGCTCGCGCGCCCTGTCGGCCCCGCCCCCGCAGGGGTTAAGCGAGCTTCTGGACGAAGCCGGGTTTGGCCTGACCACCCGCGCGGCCGTCAGCCTGTCCAGCCGCAAAAAGAAATCCCAACCCGCGCCGCGATTCCTGCAATTTGAAATCGACACCGTGCCCGAAAGCTAGGGCCAAGCGCGTTGGAAATGGCTCCGGCCGGTCCCAGTGGGACCGGCCTTTTTCTTGGAAAACAGCGCCGTCTCAATTCATGACGGCTTTCGTCATTTGAGCCCACACATGCCCGCAGGTATAGTCATAGCATGTTGAAACAAAGGCACTTTTCCATGACCAAATCATTTTCCCTTTCCGTTTTGGTCGCTGCCCTGCCGGTTCTGGCTGCATCTGTCCCCATGGCAGTCTGGCTGGCTTTCGACACCTCTGGCCGGCAGGGGGTGAGTGCCCTGCCGGCCCTTTTTCTGACACTTGTGCTCAGCTTGCCACTGTTGCGGGCCCACCGGCAAAACCAACCGCTGGCGCGTGCAAAATGGGTGATCCTCTCACTGCTCTGGCAGGCAATGCTCTGGGCCATCGCGCTCACGCCCTCCCCCGCACATAGCCTGACCAGCGCCCTGGCCTACACCCTGTCAGAGCTGCTCTATTCCGCTCCCCCGGCTCTTCTGATCGGGGTCGCAGGCAGCACCGCCACACTTGGTTTGATGATGTCCAATTCTCCGGTTCGGGGGCCCAAAGACTAGTCCCCATCGTCCTGCCCCCGGGACGTCATCAACACAACCGGCCCACCCAGAGCAGGGGTGGGCCGGTTTCATTTTTCCCTCAAACCTTGCGCGCCACTCACAAGGATCCCCACGGCCAAGGCGCGCACCGTGGGGGCAACGCCCCCACCCCCGAGGCCGCCAGGCCGAGATATCCAGCGCGCGCGCAGCGCGCACCGCTTAGTTGCGACCGCGTTCGTCCAACCCCAACCCACGCCCAATGATTTCACGCATGATTTCCGACGTTCCGGCATAGATACGGCTGATCCGGGCATCGCTGTACAACCGCGAGATTTCGTACTCTTCCATATAGCCTGCCCCGCCGTGCAGCTGGACACATTCGTCCACCACGCGCCCCTCTACCTCCGAGGTGAACAGCTTGGCTTCTGCCGCCATTTCAGCGCTCAGCTGGCCTTGCAGATGTTCGCGCACGCAGTGATCTGTCAGCGCCCAGCCCGCATCCAGCTCGGTCCGCATCGAGGCCATTTTGAAGCGCGAGTTCTGGAACGTTCCGATCGGCTGACCAAAGGCGCGGCGCTCGGTGATGTAGTCCATCGTGATATTGAAGGCATGTTCCGCCCGCGCCATAAAGCCCAGCGCACCGATAATGCGCTCTTCGGCGAGGTTCATCATCATCGCCTTGAACCCCTTGTACGGATCCCCCAGCACGTTTTCCTTGGGCACTTTCACATCGTCGAAAAACAGCTCGGCCGTGTCCTGCGAGGCCAGGCCCATTTTCTTGAGGTTGCGCCCGCGCGAGAACCCCTCCATCCCGTCTTCGACCAGGAACAACCCGATCTGGTGGCCATCGCCAGTGCGCGCGGCGACAACGACCAGCCCGGCCAGAATACCGTTTGAGATATAGGTTTTCGATCCGTTCAGCACCCAGTGATCGCCCATATCCACGGCGCGGGTTTTGACCGCGCCCAGGTCCGATCCGGTGCCGGGTTCTGTCATCGCGATGGCCAGAACCGTGTCGCCCGACACGACGCCCGGCATAAAGCGTTCTTTCTGTGCCTCGGTGCCCAGCTTGTGCAGGTAGGGCCCCACGATCCGGTTGTGCAGCGCGATGAAAAAGCCCGGTTCGCGCGGGTTGATTTCTTCGGCCAGGATCATGTCATAGCGGAAATCGTCCAGCCCCAGCCCGCCATAGGCCTCGTCGGCATACATGCACAGGAACCCCTGTTCCCCTGCCTTTTTCCAGACCTCGGGGCTGACACATCCTGCCGCGCGCCACGCCTCGCCATGGGGAAAAACCTCGGCCTCGGCCCATTTGCGAACAGTTTGGCGGAAAATCTCGTGTTCTTCGTCATAGATCGTTCGTTTCAGCACGGGGCACCTCCGGTCTGATCATGGCGTTTGAATTGTCAGAGAAAGAGCTGCGGGGCGATATTTCACCGCCCCGCAGTATTTGGATCACTCGATGGTGGTCATCAGTTTCCAGCTGCCGTTCTCAACGGCCGAGATATAGATCTGCGTGGCCGCCACGTGGTTGTCGGCGGACATGTTGACCTTGTTACCTGCGACTTCGTCGTCATATTGCAGGCCTTCCATCGCCGCGATGAACCCTTCGCGGGTCAGGTCGGGGCCAGCGGCTTCAAGACCTTTGACGATCAGCTCGGCGGCCGAACGACCCAGCAGAGCACCGGTGCCGGGGAACTTCTCGCCCGTCGCTTCGGTATAGGCTTTGACCCAGCCCGCGACGGTTGCGTTGCCCATGCGCGCCTCAAGATCCTGCCAGCCAGCGGCAGCATAGACGCCGCCCATCACACCCTGAGCGGCCAGACCCTTGGCCACAACGGTGTGGAATCCGGCCGAGCTGAGCAGGAAGTCAACGTCAACGCCCAGCTTGTTGGCGGTAGCGATCACGTTGATGGTTTGGCTGATGCCCAGCGCCAGACCAACCGTGGTGCAGCCTGCGCTTTTGACCTTACCCAATGCGCCCGAAAAATCGGTCTCATCCGGCTTGTGCTGCGTTTCGATACCAAAGGACGCACCAGTTTCAGCAGCGCCGTCTTTCACGGCCATTTCGATTTCCTTGCCGAAATCTGTCGGCAGGTACATCAGGCAGAAGGTTTCGGGATCGCCGTCATTGGCCATAGACACCGTCGCGGCCTTAACCGCGTCATAATAAGCCGCAGTTCCCGCGAATTTCCACGGCGCAGGCGGGTCCACCATCTGGCGCGCGGCGGTCAGCGGGCTGACATTGGGGATGCCCTTGGGCTCCAGCAGCTTGAACATCGCGATGTTGGTGGGCGTGCCCAGGTTCAGCAGCATCGCGAAAACCTTGTCGCGGTTCACCAGCTTGTTGGCAGCCTGCACGGCCTTGGGCACCTGATATCCGTGATCCTCGACGATATAGGAAATCTGGCGACCGTGCACGCCGCCGGCTGCGTTGATCTCGTCAAAATACAGCTGCGCGGCCTTCACCGCAGGCACCGAGAAGGGCGCAAAGATGCCCGACAGGTCATGTGCCCCGCCCAGTTTGATTTCGGTGTCCGAGACACCATCCTCGGCCATCGCAGGGGCGCCAAGCCCCAAAGACAGCGCCGCAACGGCGGCAAGGGTCTTGAATGCTTTCATGGTTCAGTTCCTCCCATTGGTACTGTTACGTTCTGGCCGCGCCCCTCCTCAAAGGCGCGATCAATACATGCTTTCGATCAAGCCGGCGTGACGTTCGTTCACGTAATTCCGCTTGAGTTTCATGGTGGGGGTCAGCTCTTCGTCTTCGGCGGTCAGAAGGATATCGATCAGTCGGAAATCCTTGATCTGCTCCACCTGGGCGAAGTCTTTGTTGGTCTCGCTTACGACCTGGCCAATCAGGTCCACCACCTCCTTTGCCCGCGTCAACGACGCGAAGTCCGCATAAGGAATTTGACGCTCTTGCGCGAACCTTTCAACATTTTCCTGATCAATCATCACCAGACATGTCAGGTATTTGCGCGCGTCCCCGATCACCACGGCGTCGGATACATAGGGCGAGAATTTGAGCTTGCTCTCGATCTCGGCTGGGGTGACGTTTTTACCCCCGGCGGTGATGATGATGTCTTTCATCCGGCCGGTGATGGTCAGGTTGCCTTCGTTGTCCAGACGCCCCACATCCCCCGTGCGCAGCCAGCCGTCCTCGGTCATGGTTTCGGCCGTTTTCTCGGGCTTATTCCAATAGCCGCCGAACACCGCCGGGCCACCGACCAGGATTTCCCCCTCGGGCGAGATCTTGATTTGCGTGCCGGGCGTGCCCTGCCCCACAGTGCCGATCTTGTTGTGCGCCAGCGTGTTCACCGTGGCCACACCCGAGGTTTCGGTCATCCCGAAGCCTTCCAGCAAGTGCACACCGATGGCCTCGAACCAGCGCAGCAGATCAGGCGAGATCGGCGCGGCCCCGGTTGTACAACGCCGGGTGCGTTGCAAGCCAACCAATTGGCGCAGGTTCCGCAGCACCAGCAGATCAGCCAAAAACAGGTTCAGCTTGGCGCCGGGCGACATGTGCTTGCCGGCCTCCTTGGCCTCGACCTTTTTCATGCCCGCCGCGACAGCCCAGTCCAGGAAAGTCCGGCCGATCCAGCCGGCCTCGGAGCGCAGGATGCTGATACGGCTATAGACCTTTTCCCAGATCCGCGGCACGCCGGTGAACGAGTGCGGGCTGACCTCGCGCAGATTGTCAAAGACGGTTTCCGGGCTTTCGGCAAAGTTCACCTTACAGCCCGCAAGGATCGGAAATTCCACGGAAATCAGGCGTTCCAACACATGACACAACGGCAAGAAGCACAGGAGTTCATCGGTCTGTTCAAACTCGATCGTCTGCTCGCCCGCGAACATCTGATAGATGATGTTGCGATGCGTGATGATCGCGCCCTTGGGCGGGCCAGTCGTCCCCGAGGTATAGATCAGCATGCGCGGATCTTCGGGTTTGGCCTTCTCCAGCTCTTCCATGAAGCGTTTGGGGTGGGCCTTGGCCTCGGCCTCGCCCATCTCCATCAGCTCGTCCCAGAACATCACCATGGGATCGCTGAAATCCGCCAGCCCGTCGCGATCAAACACGATGACCTTTTTCAGGCCAGGCATCTGGTCGCGCACCTCCAAAAACTTGTCCAGCTGTTCGTCATTTTCCAAGAACAAGAAGGGCGCGCCGGAATCGTTGACCAGATAGGCCAACTGGCTGGCCGCATCCGTGGTGTACACCCCCGAGGGAATGCCCCCCACAGCCGCCACACCCAGATCGACATACAGCCATTCGCGCCGATCCTCAGACAGGATCTGTACGGGTTGGCCGCGTTCCAGCCCCATCGCGATCAGACCCAGCGCCGCGTTGCGCGCGCCGTTGAAATAGTCGGTCCAGCTGTAGGATTGCCAGACGCCCAGTTCCTTTTCGCGGTGAGCCGTCTTGTCGCCCAGCTCGTGGCACCGTTTGGCCCACAGTTTCACCACCGTGTCGCAGCCATCCATCGCAATCGGCGCGTCGGCCGGGATGAGCATATCCGTGTTCATCATCTCGTTACCTCCACGTCTTGCGCCGTTTCCAGCGTTTCTGACCACGCTGGGTATCTTCCTGACGACCCAGATAGAATTCCTGGATATCGTCCGAGGCGCGCAGCTCTTCGCAGCTGCCCGCCATCACGATCCGGCCCATTTCCAGAACATAGCCCTGATGCGCCGTGTGCAGCGCAACATTGGCGTTCTGTTCGACCAGCAGCATCGTGACTTTCTGCTCGGCATTCAGACGTTTGATGATGGCAAAGATTTCCTGCGTCAGCAGCGGCGACAGACCCAGCGAGGGCTCGTCCAGCAGCATCAGTTTCGGCTTGGCCATCAGGCCGCGCCCGATTGCCAGCATCTGCTGCTGTCCACCCGACAAGAAGCCCGCCGATTGGCCGCGCCGTTCCTTGAGGATCGGGAAATACTCGTAGACCAGCGCAATATCGTCGCGCAAGTCCACGCCTTTGCGGGCATAGGCGCCCATCTTCAGGTTTTCTTCGATGGTCAGATAGGGGAACACCTCGCGTCCTTCGGGGACGTGGGCCAAGCCCATGCGGACGATCTCGTCGGGTTGCTTGCCGACAATGTCCACGCCGTTGAACTCGATGTTGCCCTTTTCAGGATCCATCAACCCGCTGATGGTTTTCATCAACGTGGTTTTGCCCGCGCCATTGGCGCCCAGAATGGTGACGATCTCGCCCTCGTTCACCTCCAGCGAGACCCCGCGCAGCGCCATGATCGCGCCGTAAAAGGTTTCGACGTTGCGGATATCCAGAACCTTGGTCATGCGTCCACCTCCGTGCCCAGATAGGCCGCTTGCACCTGCGCGTCGGCCTGGACCTCGGCGGGTGAACCCATGGCCAGGGGTTGGCCGTTCGCCACCGCCAGCACCCGATCCGAGACCTGATTCACCAGCTTCATGTCATGTTCCACCATCAGCACGGTCAGCCCCATGTCGCGGCGCATATCCTCGACCCAAAAGGCGACCTCCTGGCTTTCTTCGACGGACAGGCCCGAGGCCGGTTCATCCAGCAGGATCATCTTGGGGCCCATCGCCAGTGCGCGGCCAATCTCGACCACCTTGCGCACACCATAGGGCAGCCCGGCGATCAGTTTCTCGCGGTAGGCTTCAAGCTCCAGAAACTCGATCACCTCTTCGACCTTCTGGCGGTGGCCGCGCTCTTCGCGCCGGACCTTGGGCACAAAGAACATGTCCTGATACCAGCGGGTCTGACGGTGCGTGTGGCGCCCCATCATCAGGTTGTCCAACACGGTCGAATGGTCGAACAGCTCGATATTCTGGAACGTGCGCGCAATGCCCAGCTGGCCAATATCATGCGCGTTCAGCGCGGTGATATCCTGACCGTCAAACCGGATCGTGCCGCGGGTCGGTTTGTAGAACCGCGAGATCAGGTTAAAGATCGTGGACTTGCCCGCCCCGTTCGGCCCGATGATCGAGAAGACCTCGCCTTCTTCGACCTTGAAACTGACCCCGTCCACGGCTTTCACACCGCCGAAGTAGATGGCCAGATCGTCAACTTCCAACAGGCTCATTTCATCCGCTCCGTTTTCAGATAGGTTTTCTGGCGGCGGAACATGTCACGCCGGGCCAGCGGAAACAGCTGGAACCAGGCGCGTATTTTCAGCCAGCGGCCATACAGCCCATTGGGTTCGTAGATGATGAAAGTCACCAGAATGACCGAGAAGATCAGCGTATCCAGACCGGGCATCGCCGATAGGTCGATCCCGACGCTGGATTTCAGCCCGTCCCGCAGGATCGCGATCACCTGAGGCACAGCCGTAATCAGGATAGCACCAAAGAACGCCCCCTGAATAAAGCCCAAGCCCCCGATCGTGACCACCAACAGCAGGTTGATCGAGATGAAGATCGAGAAGAGCTCGTAGTTGAAGAAGCTGATATAGTGCCCCATCAACGCGCCCGCCAAACCCGTCATCGCGCAGCTGAGGCCAAAGGCCAACGACCGCGTGCGCGTCACGTTGATCCCCAGCGCGCGGGCCGAGACCTCGGAATCGCGCACAGCCAGGAAACTGCGGCCCGTAGGGCTGCGCATCAGGTTGGCATACATCCACGTCACCCCGACAACGACCGCCAGACACAGCCAGTAGAAGTTATTGAGGCTGGAATAGCGGTCGAAATCCACGCCCAAAATGGTGATCGAGGGCGCAAAGATGCCCCCTACCCCGCCGGTAATGGGCTCGGCCACGATGATCAGTTCCTCGACGATAACGAACAGCGCCAGCGTGGCGATGGCCAGATAGATACCCGACATGCGCACCGCAGGGATGGCGACAATCGCGCCAAACACCCCAGCGGCGATCCCGGCCAGCGGAAAGGCAATCACCCACGGCACACCGATATTCATCAGCGCCGCATCCGTATAGGCCCCGATCGCCAGAAAGGCCGCGTGGCCCAGGCTGGCCTGACCGGTATGGCCCACCAGCAGCATCAACCCCATCCCGGCCAGCGACCAGATCAGCGTGTTGGTGATCTCGGCCAGGTAATACTCCCCGGCAAAGAACGGCAGCACCACCATAAAGGCCACCAGCAGCGCGATTTTGCCCCGCGCCCAGCCGTCCTCGTGCAGGTCGATGTCGTTGTCGTAACTTGTCTTAAAGATAACTTTCATCGGCTCAGACCTTCTTGGCGTAGATCTGGGCAAACAGTCCGTTCGGACGCGTGACCAGCACAGCTAGCATGATGATATAGGGGCTCATTTGGCTGAAACCGGCAGGCAGGTATCGCGCTGCGATGGGCTCGACCACACCGATCAGGATACCGCCCAGCAAGGCGCCGGGCAGGCTGCCGAAACCGCCGATCACTGCGGCTGCGAAGGCTTTGATCCCCAGCAAACCGATATTAGGATCAATCGCCCCCTTCGAGGCGTAGAGCACCCCGGCAATCGTCGACACGACCCCTGACAGCGCCCAAATCATCGAGTTCACCCGATGCACCGGCACGCCCACGATATAGGCCGCCATCTGGTTCTGCGACGAGGCCTGCGCGGCCAGACCCAGCTTGGTAAACTGGAAAAATGCCCACAGCGACAGGGTCAGGACGGCGGTGACCACAATGGCCGTCACGTCCTCGTATCCGATGATCAGGCCGCCAATATCAAAGACCTTTCCGGCAAAAGGCGTCTCCAGCACCAGCGGGGTAAAGCCCCAGATGGCCCCGGCCACAAAGCGGAACACAAAGCCCATCGCAATCGTCAAAATCACCAGCGCAAAGTGCGGCTGTCCGAAAATCTGCCTGACCACAAAGCGATCCACGCCATATCCGACGCCGCCCATGATAACGGCCGCAAGGATCACGCCCGGAATAAAGGCCAGTGCGCCATAATCCGCGTTCACCAGCCCCAGCGCCACAAAGGCGCCCAGCATCATCATATCGCCCTGGGCAAAGTTCACGCCCTCGGTCGCCTTGTAAATCAAGACAAATCCCAGCGCGACAAGGCCATAGATACACCCTGTCGCGATCCCCCCGATGATCAGCTGAATCAATTCCATGCGTTTGTCCTTTCTGTCGCCGAACGCATCCCACAAGCGCCGGACTGGACAAACAAAACACCCCGGGTGCGAACCGGGAACGACCCTGCAACAGGGTCACTCATACACGCATCCATTCTGCCTCCTCCCATGACCGATGAACGCTATTGACTTCAAATAAACACACGTGTTCAATTTCTGTCAACACTGATCATTGGACCCGCGCATGAAAGCCGTGAATGCCCGCATTTTACACGCCGCACTCCGCGTGTTTGCCGACAAAGGCTCGATGCAGATCGCCGTCAGCGACCTGGCGAAAGAGGCCGGTCTGTCGCGCGGAACCATTTATAATAACGTGGAAAATCCGGACGAGCTGTTCAATCAGATCTGTGATCTATTGTATTACGAACTGCGTCAGGCCATGCGGGAAAACACGGCTCATCTGGACGACCCGGCGCAGCGCCTGGCGCTGGTGATGCGTCAGACCATCCGGCGCGTTCACGAGGAACATCACTGGGGAAAATTCATCGCCCAATTCGGAATGCTGGACCCTCGGCTGGGAAAATTCTGGGGAAAACTGCCCCGTCGCCTGCTGATGGAGGGGCTGGAAAGCGGCCGTTTCAGCTTTGACGAAGAGCAGCTGCCCTCGATCACCGCACTGGGGGGTGGGGCCGTGATGGGGGCGACCTCGATGGTCCTGAGCGGCCTGCTGACCTGGCGCCAATCCTGCGCGGACACCGCCGAACTTTATCTGCGCGCTATTGGCGTGCCCCGTGACGAGGCACGCGCCATCTGCGCTCGCCGTTTTGAACCACTGCCGCGACTGGATTTCACAAGAATTGATTTGCCCAAGCCGGTAGAGGAGAGCGTGCCAAGCTGATTTGTCATTCGAAGGAGGAGCGAGATGACAGAGACCGCCTATATCTACGACGCAATCCGAACACCAAGGTCCAAGGGCAAGCCAGACGGCACCCTGCACGAGGTCAAACCAATTGACCTGGTCACGACCCTGCTGGAGGAGATGCAAAGCCGCCACGATCTGGACACGTCCCGCGTGGACGACCTGATGATGGGCTGCGTCGCCCCGGTGATGGAACAAGGGGCCGTGCTGCCCAAGATCGCCCTGCAAAAGGCCGGGTGGGATCAGAAGGTCGCGGGGGCGCAGGTGAACCGCTTTTGTGCCTCGGGTCTGGACACATTCAACACGGCCGCCGCCAAGATCGCCAGTGGGTGGGAAGATCTGGTCTGCGCGGGCGGGTATGAATCCATGTCCCGCGTGCCGATGGGGGCCGATGGCGGGCCGTTCGCCGAGGACCCGGCGACCGCAATCCAGACGGGCTTTGTGCCCCAGGGGATCGGCGCCGATCTAATCGCCACCATCGAGGGCTGGAGCCGCGATGACGTCGACGCCTTTGCCGTGGAATCGCAGAAACGCGCGGCCCATGCACGGGATTCAGGCTGGTTTGATCGCTCGGTCGTGCCGGTGAAGGACGAAACCGGCGTGGTCATTCTGGATCGGGATGATTTCATCAAGCCCGACACGGATATGCAGAAACTGGCCTCGCTAAAGCCATCCTTTGCCGCGATGGGGGGCTTTGGCTTTGATGCCGTTGCGCTGGCCAAATACCCCGAGGTGGCGCAGATCGACCACGTGCATACACCCGGCAACAGCTCGGGCATCGTGGATGGGGCATCGCTGATCATGCTGGGGAACGAACAGGTCGGCAAAGACCTGAACCTGACCCCGCGCGGACGGGTGGTGTCGATTGCGCTGACCTCGACCGATCCGACGATCATGCTGACGGGCCCGGGGCCCGCCTCGGAAAAAGCCCTGGCCAAGGCCGGGCTGACCATCGACGACATTGATCTGGTGGAAATCAACGAGGCTTTTGCCTCGGTCGCCCTGCGCCTGCAACGTGATCTGAACGTACCGGACGAGAAACTGAACGTCGTGGGTGGGGCCATCGCCATGGGCCACCCGCTGGGCGCGACGGGGGGCTGTCTGGTGTCGACCATGCTGGACGAGCTGGAACGGCGGAACCAAAAACGCGCACTGATCTGCATGTGCGTGGGCGGCGGTATGGGCATTGCCTCGATCATCGAGCGGGTCTGAGGGGGACAGACATGACTGATTTCATTTACGAAAAAGACGCCGATGGCATCGTTACCGTTACCATGGACATGCAGGGCCAGTCCGCCAACACCATGAACGAACGCTATGTTCCGGGCATGGATGCGGTATTGGACCGCCTGCGATCCGAGGACGATCTGACCGGGGTCGTCTTTGCCTCGGCCAAGAAAACCTTCTTTGCGGGCGGTGATCTGCGGCTGATCCTGGCGGTGGACAAGGCCGACGCCGAGACCTTCCACTATATCGAGGAAAACAAGCGCGCCTATCGCGAGCTGGAACAGCTGCCGGTGCCCGTGGTTGCCGCCATCAACGGGGCCGCATTGGGCGGCGGGTACGAGCTGTGCCTGGCCTGCAATCACCGTGTTATCGCGGATGTGCCCGGAGCTGTGGTTGGCCTGCCCGAGGTCACGCTGGGCCTGTTGCCCGGTGCGGGCGGCGTGGTGCGTCTGACGAAACTGCTGGGGCTAGAGGCCGCCCTGCCCCACCTGACCGAGGGCAAGCCGGTCAAGCCGCAAAAGGCGCTGAAAATCGGCATGGTGGACGCGGTGGTCGACAGCACCGACGCCCTGATCCCCGCCGCTAAGGCCTGGATCAAGGCCAACCCCGACAGCCACGCCCAACCCTGGGACCAGCGGGGGTTTCGCTATCCGGGCGGGGACGTTCTGCACCCTAAAGTTCGCCAACTGATCGTGGGGTCCTCGGCGTTTCTGTACTCGAAAACCCGTGGTCTGCTGCCCGCGCCGGAAAAAATCCTCGATATCGCGGTGAACTCGATGCGGATCGACTATGACGCCGCGCTGCGCAGCGAAAGCCGAGGGCTTTGCGCGCTGATCGTAACGCCCGAATGCAAGGCCGCGATCAGTTCGTTCTTCTTTGGGATGCAGGCAATCAAAGGCGGCCAGGTGCGTCCACAGGGCGACCGATGGAAGGCCCAGAATGCCGCCATTCTGGGCGCGGGGATGATGGGCTCGGGCATCGCCTGGGCGCATGCAAATGCCGGGTTGCCTTCGGTCCTGAAGGACACAGATATCGAGCGCGCAGAAAAGGGCAAATCCTACACCGCCGGCCTGTGCGACAAGCGCATCAAGCGCGCCCGGATGGACGAAGCGGGCAAACAACAACGTCTGAACCTGATCACCCCCGCGACGGACAACACGGCTTTTGCGGGCACCGATCTGATCATCGAGGCCGTGTTCGAGGACATCGACCTGAAGGAAAAGGTCATCCCCGAAACCTTTGCCCAACTGGGGCCGGACGGGATTTATGGGTCCAACACCTCGACCCTGCCGATCTCAATTCTGGCCGAGTTCTGCCCCGATCCGAGCCGCTTCATCGGGCTGCATTTCTTTAGCCCCGTCGACAAGATGAAGGTGGTCGAGATCATCATGGGCGAGAAGACCTCTGAGGACACATTGCGCAAGGCCTACGACTACGTGCAGCAGATTGGTTACATGCCGATCGTGGTGAATGACAGCCGGGGCTTTTTTACCAGCCGCGTGTTTGGCACCTTCATGGACGAAGGCATTGCGCTGATGGTGGACGGCATGTCGCCCGTGGCCGTCGAACGCGCTGGTTGGCTGGCCGGGATGCCCGTGGGGCCGCTGGCCGTGCATGACGAGGTATCGCTGGTGCTGTCGCAGAAGGTCGAGCGCACCCACAGGGCGCTGGACGAACGGCTGGGCGTGGACAGCGGGTTCGGCAAGCACAACACCGCCGCCAAGATGGTCTATGACGCGATGATCGAACAGGGGCGCGGCGGGCGTCACTATGGCGGGGGGTTTTATGACTACGCCGCTGACGGGTCCAAAACCCTGTGGGATGGTCTGGGCCAGTTCGCCAAGGGCAACGCCGACATTTCGGTCGAAGATGCGATTGACCGGCTGCTGTATCGGCAGGCCATCGAAACTCTGCGCTGCCTGAACGAGGGCGTGCTGCGCACCGAGGTCGAGGCCAATCTGGGCGGCATCTTTGCCATCGGGTTCCCGGCCCACACAGGCGGCGCGATCCAGTTCATTCGCGGCATCGGGATTGAACCCTTTGCTGCCCGCGCCGCACAGCTGGCCGATCAGTATGGCGAACGCTTCGCGCTAGCCCCCGGTGCCCTGGACATCCTGCGCGACCCTCAGGACCAAGCGGCATGAGCGGCCCCTTACATGGTCTGACGGTCGTGGAAATGGCGGGGCTGGGCCCCGCCCCCCTGGCCGGGCAATTCCTGGCCGATCTGGGGGCCGAGGTCATCCTGATCACCCGCAAATCCGGCCCGGCCAACCCGGCGGATATCAACAATCGTGGCAAGCTGTCGGTCGCGCTGAACCTGAAAACACCAGAGGGCATCGACGCCGCGCTGGACCTGATCGAACGGTCTGATGTGCTGATCGAGGGCTTTCGCCCCGGGGTGATGGAACGCATGGGGCTGGGGCCTGACAATTGCCTGACACGCAACCCTACGCTGGTGTATGGACGCATGACCGGCTGGGGTCAGGATGGCCCAATGGCGCAAATGGCGGGGCATGACATCAACTATCTTGGCCTGACGGGTGTCCTGCATGCGATCGGTAAAAAGGATGAGCCCCCCATCCCCCCGCTGAACATCGCCGCAGACTATGCCGGCGGTACCATGTTCCTGCTGCTGGGCATTCTGTCCGCGATCTATGAGCGGCATCATTCCGGGCGCGGTCAGGTCATCGACGCGGCGATGGTGGATGGTGCCCCCGCGCTGATGGCCCTGATTCATTCGCTGATCGCCATGGGCCGCTGGGGCGAACACCGCCAAAGCAACTGGCTGGATGGCGGCGCTCCGTTCTATCGCAGCTATGAATGCAAGGACGGGAAATACGTCTCGGTTGGGCCGCTGGAGCCCCAGTTTTTCGCGCAGCTTGTGGACCTTGCCGGTCTGCCACCCGACCACAAGGCCAGCCAAAACGACGAAACGTCATGGTTGGATCGCCATGCGTCCTATGCTCAGGTCTTCAAAACCAAAACCCGCGCGGAATGGGAGGAGATTTTCGACGGCACGGATGCTTGCGTTGCCCCGGTCCTGACATGGTCCGAGGCACCGGAACACCCTCATATGAAAGCGCGTGGCGTTTTCACCCAGGTGAACGGTATCACTCAGGCCAACCCTGCCCCGAAATTCAGCCGCTCGGCCCCGGATCCCGTCGGCGCCCCGCCCGTGCCGGGGGCTGACACAGACAGCGTACTGGCCCGTATGGGCTATGACGCGGACACCATTGCAAGGATGCGCCAGGATGGCATTCTGACCTAAGGAGGAAACACATGAGCGATCCGTATAACGGCGTTCTTTCGGTCGAAACGGACGGCGCCATAGCCACCGTCACCCTGACCCGCCCGGATGCTTTCAACGCCATCAATGACGCCATGCGCGCGGCGCTGATCCAGGCCGTGGCCGATATCGACGGCATGGCCGATATCCGCGTGGTAATCCTGAAAGGCGAGGGCCCCGGGTTCTGCGCAGGGGCCGATCTTAAGGGCGGTCTGGGTCCGATGCCCACCGACCACATGCTGGAATCAGAGTACCGCCCCTCTTTGATGGGGATTGCGAATTCGCCCAAGATTTGGATCGCGCAGGTGCATGGCTCGGCCGCGGGGATTGGCGCGGCTTATGCGATGAATTGCGACATGGTGGTGATGGCCGAGAACGCCTCGCTCTATATGGCGTTTGCCGCGATTTCGCTGGTGCCGGACGGCGGCAACACCTGGCTGCTGCTCAAAGGCATGGGCTATCACCGCGCGCTGCAAGCCATCATCGAAGGGCGCAAAATCCCGGCCGAGGAATGCCTTCAACACGGGCTGGTCAATCAGCTATCGCCCGCCGATCAGCTGGACGCGGATACCCGCGCGCTGGCCGATCGCATTGCCGCTGCGGCCCCGCTGGCCGCCGCCAGCGCCAAGAAAATCCTGCGCAATATCAGCAATGTGTCCTTCTCGGACGCATTCACAGCCGAGGCCCAGGCCCAGGCCCCGCTGACCCAATCCGCCGATTTCCGCGAAGGCGTGCAAGCCTTCATTGAGAAACGCAAACCCGCATTCAAAGGTGAATAAATGTCCCTGCCCCCCGTCCTGCAAAACCTGCGTATCCCGCTGATCGGCAGCCCGCTGTTCATCATCTCGAACCCCGATCTGGTGATCGCCCAATGCAAGGCTGGTATCGTCGGCGCGTTTCCTGCGCTGAATGCCCGTGAAAAAGAGGGCAACGATCTGGACGAATGGCTGGCCCGGATCACGGACACCCTGGCCGAACACAACGCCTCGAACCCCGATCAGCCCGCCGCGCCCTTTGCGGTGAACCAGATCGTGCACCGCTCGAATCCCCGGCTGGAACGCGATGTCGAGCTGTGCGTGAAACACAAGGTGCCCGTCTGGATCACGTCCTTGGGCGCACAGGAATGGGTCTATGAGGCCGCGCATTCCGTCGGCGCCATCGTGCTGCATGACATCATAAACGACAAATTCGCGCGCAAGGCCATTCAGAAAGGCGCCGATGGTCTGATCGCTGTCGCGGCGGGTGCCGGGGGGCATGCGGGCGCGCTGTCTCCGCTGGCGCTGATCCAGGAGATTCGCGAATGGTTCGATGGCCCGCTGTTTCTGTCGGGTGCGATCGCCAAGGGCGAGTCCATTCTGGCCGCGCAGGCGATGGGCGCGGATGGCGGCTATGCCGGGTCGGCCTTTATCGCCACAAACGAGGCCAACGCCGCCGACCGGTACAAGGAAATGATCACCGAAAGCGGCGCCTCGGATATCGTCTATTCCGACCTGTTCACGGGCGTTTGGGGGAACTACCTGAAACCGTCCATCGCGGCGGCGGGAATGGATCCCGACAACCTGGAACGCTCGGACCCGTCGAACATGGATTTCGGATCGGAAAAACCCAAAAGCTGGAGCTCGATCTGGGGCTCGGGCCAAGGGATCGGCGCGGTCAAAGACGTGGTGCCTGCCGCCCAGCTGGTGGACCGCCTGGCCGAGGAATACTTTGCCGCCGCCGACCGTCTGAGCGCCGACGTGGCCCGCTATCGCTAAAGGCGCTGGCCGATCAGGTTTTGGCAGCCAGATCGGCCAGAATCGGACAATCCGGGCGATCATCCCCGGCACAGGCATGGACCAACCCGGCCAGTGTGGCGCGCATTTCCTGTAGCTCGGCCAGTTTCTCGTCGATCCGCGCCAGATGCCCCTTGGCGATCTGCTTGACGTCCGCGCTGGCGCGGCTGCGATCCTCGTACAGGGTCAGCAGGTGGCGGCAATCCTCGATACTAAACCCCAGCGCCCGCGAGCGGCCCAGAAAGGCCAGCTTGTGCAGGTCATTCTCGCTGAAACTGCGATACCCGTTGGCCGAACGATCGGGATGAATGAGCCCGATATCCTCGTAGTACCGAATGGTTTTCGCAGGCAGGCCTGATCGGTCTGAAACCTCTCCGATATTCATGGCTTATCCTTTCGTTTCCAGGGGCATATCAGGACGCGTCCGGCGCAGACGCAAGGCGTTGGTCAGCACGAAAACGCTGCTGGTGGCCATGGCGCCGGCGGCCAGCATGGGCGACAGCTGCCAGCCAAAAAGCGGGTAGAACACGCCCGCAGCAACTGGGATCAACGCGGTGTTATACCCGAAGGCCCAGAACAGATTCTGCCGGATATTGCGCATCACGCGGGCCGACAGACCAAAGGCGTTCACCACCCCGCGCAGATCGCCCGACATCAGCACCACGTCGGCGCTTTCGATTGCCACATCCGTGCCAGACCCGATGGCGATCCCCACATCCGCCTGCGCCAAGGCGGGCGCGTCATTGATGCCATCCCCCACAAAGGCCAGCGTTTTGCCGCCCGTGCGCAGGCTGTCCAGCGCTTCGACCTTGCCTTGGGGCAGCACCTCGGCGACCACGTGGTCAATGCCCAGCTCGGTGGCGATGGCCTGGGCGGTGGCGCTGTTATCGCCGGTGATCATGGCCACTTGCAAACCCCGTGCATGCAGTGTGTCGATCACCTGCTTGCTGGCAGGTTTCACCGGGTCCGAGACCGCAATCACCGCCGCGATCTGCCCGTCAATGGCCGCATAGAGCGGGGTTTTCCCGGCGGCTGCCAAAGCCGCGCCGACCTGTTGCAGTGCGCCCAGATCGACCTTGCGCCTTTGCATCAAGCGGTCCGCACCGACCATCACGCGCGCGCCCTCGACCGTGCCCAACACGCCATACCCGGTGACCGAGCCGAACTTGTCGACTTGTGCCAACGGGCCGTCCGCCGCGTCCACGATGGCGCGCGCAATCGGGTGTTCGGACAGCGCCTCGACCGCCGCAACCTTGCGCAGGACATCCGCACGATCAAAACCTTCGGCAACGGTGAAATCCGTCAACGCCGGGGCGCCCATTGTCAGCGTCCCGGTCTTGTCCAGGGCCACCACATCCACCCCAGACAGGGCCTGCAACGCATCCCCCTTGCGGAACAGCACGCCCATTTCAGCGGCGCGCCCCGTCCCCACCATGATCGAGGTCGGCGTGGCCAGCCCCATCGCGCAAGGACAGGCGATGATCAACACGGCCACCCCGGCCACCAACGCATGGGACAGCACCGGAGAGGGCCCAAACACCAGCCAGGCCAGCACCGTCAGCAGCGCCACGCCCATCACGGCGGGCACGAACCACAGGGTGATACGATCGACCACGCCCTGAATGGGCAGTTTCGCGCCCTGAGCCTGCTCGACCATGCGGATGATCTGCGCCAACATCGTGTCATTGCCAACCTTGGTGGCGCGCAGCTGCAACGCTCCGGTGCCATTCACGGTGCCACCGACGACCTGAGCCCCGGGGGACTTGGCGACAGGCACGGGCTCGCCCGTGATCATGCTTTCATCCACGTACGAGCTGCCCTCGGTCACCTCGCCATCCACCGCCAGCCGCTCGCCGGGGCGGATCAGAACAATGTCACCTGTGACGATCTCTTCGGTCGGGATATCCTGCGCCTCGCCGTCCCGCAACACCCGCGCGGTCGAGACCCGCAGCCCCAGAAGCTTGCGGATGGCCTGCCCTGTGCGGCCCTTGGCGCGGGCCTCCAGATACCGGCCCAGCAGGATCAGCACCACGATCACAGCCGCGGATTCAAAATACACCGCCCGCGTTCCGCTGGGCAGCAGCCCCGGCGCGAACAACGCGACAACCGAGAACCCATAGGCCGCCGCCGTGCCCACTGCGACCAAGGCATTCATATCCGGCGCACCGCGGAACAACGCCGGGAAACCCTTGGCATAGAACTGCCGCCCCGGCCCGATCAGCACCGCTGTCGTCAGCACGAATTGCAGCATCCAGCTGGCCTGCTGGCCGATCGACATATGCACCCAGTGATGGAAGGCCGGCACCAGATGCCCGCCCATCTCAAGAACAAAGACCGGTAGGGCCAGAGCCGCCGCCAGGATCAGCCGCCCGCGCTGTTGGCGGGCCTCTTCCTCTTTGCGGTTTTCGTGCAGCTTGGCTCCGGTATCGCGCGGTTTGGCCGGATAGCCCGCCGCCGCCATTGCCGCCTGCATCTGTGCCGGATCGCCCAGCCCCTGAACATAGGTCACCTGCGCGGTTTCATTGGCCAGATTGACCGCCACATCGGTCACGCCGGGCAGATCGGCCAAGGCCTTTTCGACCCGGCCGACGCAGGACGCGCAGGTCATACCTTCGACATCGAACACCTGCGTCACCACATGCGCCGGATAGCCCGCACGGGTCAGACCAGCCAAGATCCCGTCGACCCCTCCGGTTTCATAGGTCACCATCGCGCTTTCGGTGGCCAGGTTTACGTTGGCCCCGGATACCCCTTGCGTCGCGCGCAGGGCCTTTTCCACCCGGCCCACACAGGCGGCGCAGGTCATGCCTTCAATCTGGATTTGGGCGGTTTGCGTGCTCATTTCTGGGCCTTTCATGCCGTATGGGCCCTTCAGATAAGGCCTCCACTAGCTGGAAGGTCAAGGTCCAGGCGTAATTTTCCGAAAATCGCTTGACCTTCCCCCGCTGGAAGGTCCCATTTGCCGTGTCAAAGGAGACTTCAAATGCCGACTTTCGCCGTTCCCGGAATGAATTGCAGCAAATGCACCGCCAAGATTGAAAAATCCGTGACCGAGGCCGACCCGACCGCCCTGCTGGAGTTCGACATGGACGCCCGCACGGTCGAGATCGATAGCGCCGATGACGCGGCCGTCCTGTTGGCTGCGATCAACAGCGCAGGGTTTGACGCGACCACCGCCTGAGATTTGCGTCTCTGGCGATATCCCGGGACAGGAGCAGGCTAGGCCGGACCCAGGAAAATCATCCTGCGATCAGCAATGGTCGATGCAAAGGATTCGCGCGCCCGACCAATCGCTTAGAACCCTCGCTTCGCCCCTGCGCCCCGGCAAATTCTCGCCAGAACCCCGGCAAAATCAGAAGAGCACTCCACGACAAATCAACGTGACAGCTTTTTCACAGGTTTTTTGAAAATCCCTCTGGACACCAATCCGTGACTCGCCTAGAAGGCCTCCACCCGAACGCAAGCGTTCACCCGTGCCCGGGTAGCTCAGGGGTAGAGCAGTGGATTGAAAATCCTCGTGTCGGTGGTTCGATTCCGCCCCCGGGCACCATTAAAATCAACGACTTAGCATATCATCAAAGCTATGAAGTCAAGCGCACGTGTAATTCGTGTGTAATTAAGCCGAACTTTTCGGCTTTAACTGACGCACATTATCGGCCTGCGCACCGCTTACCCGCCCTTCAAGCCGGTCCATCGCCGCCTCAATGTGTGAACCGCTTTGATGCGCATAACGAGCCACCATGGACAAAGTCTTATGTCCGGAAATGCGTTGGACGGTCGGTAAATCTACGCCAGCTTGCACCAAATGCGTCACTGCCGTGTGCCGCAGCGTATGCGGCGTGATCTGATCGGGATCAAGCCCAGCGCGCTCAACGGAACGGCGAAACGCTTTGCGAATTGTATGTACATGACCCGTTGCGCTTCCCAGTGACGGGAAGACCCATTCGCACCCAGGCGGCAGCATAGCCATTCGCTGCCCCAAGTATTCAGCCAACTCCCTGGTAATTGGTTGTTCCCGCGAGCCAGCCTTCGCTTGGGGCACCCAAATCACGCGCTTCTCTATATCGACATCTTCACGGCGGATCGAAAGAATTTCAGCGTGACTGACCTGCCCCCCGAGGCTCCCTCATTCATAACGAGAGTTTGCGGGTCTGGTTTTCATAGTCTTGGTCGTCAATTTGGGCAAGCGCGCCGGACGCGGAGCTCTCAAATTGCTCAAGCGTTCGGCGCGCTTCTGCGGGCGTTTTGTTTCCGAGAGATGAGTGCGGCCTGACGTTGTTGTAGTCGTACCGCCAGAGCGCCAGTTTTCGACGCGCATCATCCAGACTTTCGAACATCTCTTCATTTAGACATTCGTCGCGCAAGCTGCCGTTGAATGACTCGATGAAGGCATTCTGCTGTGGCTTGCCCGGATCAATGTAGTGCCAGTCGACGCCGTTGTCGTTCGCCCATTTCAGGATTGCCCGGCTTGTGAACTCAGTCCCGTTATCGCTGACAATGCTGGCAGGCTTGCCATAGATACGCACAAGCGCATCCAACTCACGCGCAACCCGGGCACCCGAGATGCTGGTGTCGGCCATCAGGCACAGGTTCTCACGGCAGAAATCGTCATTGACGGCCAGGATGCGGAACCGGCGTGATGCCCCGAACGTGTCCGACAGGAAGTCCATCGACCAACGTTCGCCTGGCCTCAAAGCCTCTGGCATTGGTGTTCGAGACCCACGCGCCCGTTTCCGTCCACGCCGTCGCCGAACGCCCAGCTTCTCCTCGGTGTACAGCCGATACAGCTTCTTGTGGTTCATCACGTATCCTTCGCGCTCCAGCATCACGCCGATCCGGCGGTAGCCAAACCGACGCCGTTTGGCCGCGACGGCCTTCATCTCCTTGCGTATCTCAGGATTGTCCGGCGGGCGTTCACGCCGGACCGTCTTCGGATCGACACCGACAAGTCGGCAGGCCCGGCGTTGCGAGATGTCATGATCCCGCATCGCCCTGAGCGCTGCCTCTCGCCGCTCATTCGGCGTCGTCAACTCTTTCCCAGCAAATCCTTCAGCACAACGTTGTCCAGCATGGCATCGGCCAGCAGACGTTTAAGCTTGGCGTTCTCGTCCTCCATCGCCTTCAGCTTGGCCGCATCAGACACTTCCATGCCGCCATACTTGGATTTGAATTTGTAGAACGTGCCCTGGCTCAGGCCATGCTTGCGGCACACCTCCGCCGTCGGAATCCCGGCTTCTTGTTCTTTGATCATCCCAATGATCTGGGCTTCAGTGAAACGGCTCTTTCGCATTTGTTTGCTCCTTCAAGAGGTTGAGCAAACTCTACATTAAAGTGCGGGAGATTTCGGGGGGCAGGTCACTAAGTGCGCAGTCTGAAATCATTTCGGATTTCATGCCAACAGCCGAGGGTTGACGGCCGCCCCCCCAATTTGTCACGGTGTACGGAATTGAAGCGGTCGCTGAGTCCCAAATTCGTTCTGAGTGCATCCGATTGTTTTTAAGAGGTTACCATGGCAGTTGGACCGCTCGAACAGATTGTGATTGACGATTTCGATACACATCTCGATCATATTCAGAACATCCTTCGCAACTATCGTGACGATAATCCACAGGTTGTTGACTATATTTTAGACTTGGAAAGTGTTGATAACATTGAGCAGGCGGAGATCATTCATCTAGCACGCTATATCATTCGCGAAGAGAACGAACCGACTGCTGATGAGGTGGTAAACTCCGGACGTTACCGTAAAGCGTCGGATGCGGAGAATAAGTACCACCGAGACGAAAACGACCCCTTAAACGCCCAAAATGAAAAGTGGTTAAGCGAGGATGGTCTTCACGAGTATATTGTTCGCCCTGTCACAGACCCTGAAACAGGTCAAACAACATACGAATTTGTCACAGATATTAAGTTTAAAGGCACACCAAATTACGGAACAACAACCTGTTCTAGCGACCATGTGGTCTTGGATATGAACCCCTATTATTGTTGGGGTAATGGTTCCAATGATCCAAACGATCGATCGGCCTCTGAACGCTTGGGTGTAGTTGAGGCAGCAATAATTGTCGTTACTGACGGCCCGGACCTCCCTTGGTTTCTTGAACCCCGGGGAAGCGCTATTGGCCAGGGCTCAGTGGATATACTTTGTTCTCCCAAAAATCTCATAGAAGGCATAGGCGATGCCGCTGACGACATTATCGACAAAATCAAAGAGAAATTCGAAGAGGCCACTCAAACCCGCTCTCCCCTTGTGCTTGATCTGGGTGGCAATGGGGTTGAGACTCTGGGCCTGAGTGCTCGTGTTTATTTTGACCATGATGGCAACGGATTTGCCGAAAACACTGGCTGGGTTGGTGCAGGTGACGGCCTGCTGGTTCTGGATCAGGACGAAGACGGCCGGATCACAACCGGTGCCGAGCTGTTCGGGGATCGTCATGCAAGCGATGCTGCGGGTGGATTTGAAAACGGCTTTCAAGCGCTGGCATCATACGATGAGAACGGCGACGGGCAGATTTCGAGTGCAGATTTTGTCTTTTCCGAATTGCGGGTCTGGGTTGATCGTGACGCGGATGCAGAGACTGATGAAGGCGAGTTGCTGACGCTGCAAGATGCCGGCGTATTCTCTATCAGCGTGAGCTATACCGAAACCGAAGTTGTCGATCAGAATGGCAATTCTCATCTGCAATCGGGCACCTATACGGCTCTTGATGGGCAGAGCCGCGCAGCACATGACGTGTGGTTTGCCATTGATACTGCCCGAACGGTTGATCAGCGCGATATCACATTCACGGATGACATCCTCGCGCTTCCCGAGGTCTTTGGCTTTGGCAATGTGGGAAGCCTACGCGCAACCATGGCCGGGGATAACAGCGGACGGCTGAAAGCAGCCCTGCAAGCCTATATCGGCGCCTCCACCGACGCACAGCGCATGTCGCATCTGTTAGAAGTGATGTACCGTTGGGCTGATGTCTACGATATTGCCCCGGACGCCCGGGAAGCGACCCAGATTTATGGCAACGCCATCGGCGATGCGCGCAAACTGGCCGTTTTGGAAAAGTTTATGGGCTCTTCCTATGTTGGCATCTGGTGTTGGGGAGAATTGGACCCAAACCCGCATGGGCCAGCTGCCAAAATATTGCTGGAAGCGTTTGCTGACCTCATGTCCTGGGTTGACGGGCAGTTAAGCCTGCAATCTCACTATGCGGATCTGATGGCTGGTGTCTCTCTCACGTGGTCGCCCGAAACAGGGCGCGTCGACGTGGATGTTTCTGCCGTGGCGGCAGATTTGCTTGAGCGCTATGGGCAGAGTTCAGAACAGGGCGCAATCCTCATGTCGAGATTTGCGTCGACAATCAAACAGCTTGGCGAACTTGGGGAACGGATTGCTGAATATCTGCGCGCAGTGGGTGATCCAGAGGGCACAGACGCCGAAAAGGCGCTCGCAGATTTCGGCGTTTCCGATCTGGTCGGCACAGATCAAGCCGACAGGCTTAGCGGAGAAGAAAGCGATGACTTCCTGCCCGGCTTGGGGGGGGATGACACCATTTCAGGTGGCGCGGGCAATGACACGATTGTGGGGGGCACCGGAAATGACGCGCTCAGCGGTAATGCAGGCGCTGATATATACCGGTTCGATTCGGGTGACGGGCATGACACAATCAACAACTACGATCGCGACGGCTCGCTCGATCGGCTGGAGTTTGGCGTGGGCGTTTCAGCAACGCAAGTTTCAGTCGAGCGCAATCATTTCGATCTTGTTCTAAGGGTTGCTCAAGACGACTCGATCACAATCTCCAGCTTCCTCGATCAAGGCGGACAGTCGCCTTTTGCGATCAATACATTTCGCTTTCACGATGGCTCGGAATGGACAATCGCTGACATCTTTTCACGCTTGAATGCGCCGACGAATGGTGACGACTACATTATCGGAGGCGCAGCAAGCGAAGTATATCGGGGGCTTGATGGTGTCGATGACATTTTCGGAAACGGGGGAAATGACACGCTCTCGGGCGACGCAGGAAATGACCGCGTGCACGGAAACGAAGGCGACGATTCCGTTTCGGGGGGAGCGGAAACGACAGGCTTTATGGCGGTGCGGGCGATGACACGCTGACGGGCGGCGCGGGGGATGATTATCTCGAGGGCGGTTATGGGTCTGACGATTACCGGTTCGAGGCGGGGTTTGGTTCGGACCGGATCTACAACTATGCCTCCCAGTATTACGATGTCGCGGACAAGATCGACCGGATCGTGTTCGGCGCGGGGATTGCCGAGAGCGATGTGTCAGCGCGGCGCAGCTACAATGACCTTTACCTGACGGTCGGTGACGGTGGCGATCAGATCCTGGTGCAATCGGCCTTCAGCGGGGTGAATTATGCCATTGGCGCGGTGGTGTTTGCCGATGGCACGGTCTGGGACGCAGCCGAGATCACGCGGCAGACACAGATTGGTACGGCAGGGGCCGACCTTCTGGTGGGCTCTGACATTGATGACACGCTGGATGGTCTGGCGGGGCGCGACACGCTGCGCGGCGAAGCGGGCGACGACGCCCTGACCGGCGGCGCGGACAATGACACGCTCGAGGGCGGTGCGGGCGATGACACGCTGACGGGCGGCGCGGGGGATGATTATCTCGAGGGCGGTTATGGGTCTGACGATTACCGGTTCGAGGCGGGGTTTGGTTCGGACCGGATCTACAACTATGCCTCCCAGTATTACGATGTCGCGGACAAGATCGACCGGATCGTGTTCGGCGCGGGGATTGCCGAGAGCGATGTGTCAGCGCGGCGCAGCTACAATGACCTTTACCTGACGGTCGGTGACGGTGGCGATCAGATCCTGGTGCAATCGGCCTTCAGCGGGGTGAATTATGCCATTGGCGCGGTGGTGTTTGCCGATGGCACGGTCTGGGACGCAGCCGAGATCACGCGGCAGACACAGATTGGTACGGCAGGGGCCGACCTTCTGGTGGGCTCTGACATTGATGACACGCTGGATGGTCTGGCGGGGCGCGACACGCTGCGCGGCGAAGCGGGCGATGACACGCTGACGGGCGGCGCGGGGGATGATTATCTCAAAGGTGGTTATGGGTCTGACGATTACCGGTTCGAGGCGGGGTTTGGTTCGGACCGGATCTACAACTATGCCTCCCAGTATTACGATGTCGCGGACAAGATCGACCGGATCGTGTTCGGCGCGGGGATTGCCGAGAGCGATGTGTCAGCGCGGCGCAGCTACAATGACCTTTACCTGACGGTCGGTGACGGTGGCGATCAGATCCTGGTGCAATCGGCCTTCAGCGGGGTGAATTATGCCATTGGCGCGGTGGTGTTTGCCGATGGCACGGTCTGGGACGCAGCCGAGATCACGCGGCAGACACAGATTGGTACGGCAGGGGCCGACCTTCTGGTGGGCTCTGACATTGATGACACGCTGGATGGTCTGGCGGGGCGCGACACGCTGCGCGGCGAAGCGGGCGACGACGCCCTGACCGGCGGCGCGGACAATGACACGCTCGAGGGCGGTGCGGGCGATGACACGCTGACGGGCGGCGCGGGGGATGATTATCTCAAAGGTGGTTATGGGTCTGACGATTACCGGTTCGAGGCGGGGTTTGGTTCGGACCGGATCTACAACTATGCCTCCCAGTATTACGATGTCGCGGACAAGATCGACCGGATCGTGTTCGGCGCGGGGATTGCCGAGAGCGATGTGTCAGCGCGGCGCAGCTACAATGACCTTTACCTGACGGTCGGTGACGGTGGCGATCAGATCCTGGTGCAATCGGCCTTCAGCGGGGTGAATTATGCCATTGGCGCGGTGGTGTTTGCCGATGGCACGGTCTGGGACGCAGCCGAGATCACGCGGCAGACACAGATTGGTACGGCAGGGGCCGACCTTCTGGTGGGCTCTGACATTGATGACACGCTGGATGGTCTGGCGGGGCGCGACACGCTGCGCGGCGAAGCGGGCGACGACGCCCTGACCGGCGGCGCGGACAATGACACGCTCGAGGGCGGTGCGGGCGATGACACGCTGACGGGCGGCGCGGGGGATGATTATCTCAAAGGTGGTTATGGGTCTGACGATTACCGGTTCGAGGCGGGGTTTGGTTCGGACCGGATCTACAACTATGCCTCCCAGTATTACGATGTCGCGGACAAGATCGACCGGATCGTGTTCGGCGCGGGGATTGCCGAGAGCGATGTGTCAGCGCGGCGCAGCTACAATGACCTTTACCTGACGGTCGGTGACGGTGGCGATCAGATCCTGGTGCAATCGGCCTTCAGCGGGGTGAATTATGCCATTGGCGCGGTGGTGTTTGCCGATGGCACGGTCTGGGACGCAGCCGAGATCACGCGGCAGACACAGATTGGTACGGCAGGGGCCGACCTTCTGGTGGGCTCTGACATTGATGACACGCTGGATGGTCTGGCGGGGCGCGACACGCTGCGCGGCGAAGCGGGCGACGACGCCCTGACCGGCGGCGCGGACAATGACACGCTCGAGGGCGGTGCGGGCGATGACACGCTGACGGGCGGCGCGGGGGATGATTATCTCAAAGGTGGTTATGGGTCTGACGATTACCGGTTCGAGGCGGGGTTTGGTTCGGACCGGATCTACAACTATGCCTCCCAGTATTACGATGTCGCGGACAAGATCGACCGGATCGTGTTCGGCGCGGGGATTGCCGAGAGCGATGTGTCAGCGCGGCGCAGCTACAATGACCTTTACCTGACGGTCGGTGACGGTGGCGATCAGATCCTGGTGCAATCGGCCTTCAGCGGGGTGAATTATGCCATTGGCGCGGTGGTGTTTGCCGATGGCACGGTCTGGGACGCAGCCGAGATCACGCGGCAGACACAGATTGGTACGGCAGGGGCCGACCTTCTGGTGGGCTCTGACATTGATGACACGCTGGATGGTCTGGCGGGGCGCGACACGCTGCGCGGCGAAGCGGGCGACGACGCCCTGACCGGCGGCGCGGACAATGACACGCTCGAGGGCGGTGCGGGCGATGACACGCTGACGGGCGGCGCGGGGGATGATTATCTCAAAGGTGGTTATGGGTCTGACGATTACCGGTTCGAGGCGGGGTTTGGTTCGGACCGGATCTACAACTATGCCTCCCAGTATTACGATGTCGCGGACAAGATCGACCGGATCGTGTTCGGCGCGGGGATTGCCGAGAGCGATGTGTCAGCGCGGCGCAGCTACAATGACCTTTACCTGACGGTCGGTGACGGTGGCGATCAGATCCTGGTGCAATCGGCCTTCAGCGGGGTGAATTATGCCATTGGCGCGGTGGTGTTTGCCGATGGCACGGTCTGGGACGCAGCCGAGATCACGCGGCAGACACAGATTGGTACGGCAGGGGCCGACCTTCTGGTGGGCTCTGACATTGATGACACGCTGGATGGTCTGGCGGGGCGCGACACGCTGCGCGGCGAAGCGGGCGACGACGCCCTGACCGGCGGCGCGGACAATGACACGCTCGAGGGCGGTGCGGGCGATGACACGCTGACGGGCGGCGCGGGGGATGATTATCTCAAAGGTGGTGCCGGAAGTGATCATTACTATGTGCACGACGCAGGTGATCGAATCTTAGAATATAGTTGGGAAAGTGGAACTGATCGTGTTTCCAGCTGGGTCACCTTCGATATTGGTGGAGCTGATATTGAACTGTTTTATCTAATGGGTGCAGATCCAATTTCCGGTTTCGGCACGCAATCGGAAGATTTCTTACACGGAAACAGTGCCAATAACAGTCTTTATGGAAGAGCCGGCGATGACACGCTGAATGGAAGTGCGGGCGACGACACGATTGACGGCGGCACGGGCGCCGACCTGCTGATCGGCGGGCCGGGCTCTGACCGGATCATCGTCGATGATGCAGGCGACCGGGTGGCTGAAAGCCGCAAATGGGCGGGCCATGACACGGTGGAATCCTCCGTCGATTTCCGCATGGGCCGCAAGCATATCGAGGATCTCGAGCTCACCGGCACGGCCCGTCTGGGCGCGGGCAACGGGCTGGCCAACAGGATCACCGGCAATGACGGTGACAACATCTTGGATGGCGGCAAGAACGTTGATACATTGGTCGGTGGCTTGGGCAATGACCGCTATATCATCCGTGCGCCGGGGGATAATGCGGTGGAACAGGCCGGCGAAGGCAATGACGTGGTTCTGGCCTATCGGTCGTATGCTCTGGACGCCCATGTCGAACAGCTCTTCATGCAGACAGTCCTTACCCGAGATGGCAATCCAACGCAGTTCAACGGCATCGGCAACGGGCTGGACAACACCATCATCGGCACACCGTTTGAGAACACCATTGTGGGCCGCGAAGGGCGAGACACGCTGAAGGGCCAGCGCGGGGCGGATACCTTTGTGTTTGACCGCGCAATTGGCCCGGACAATGTGGACCGCATCATCGACTTCAACACGAACGAGGCCAATGAGGGCGACATCCTGAAGTTCAAAGCCTCCGAGTTCGCGGGCATGACGGCGGGGGCCTTGGCTGCTGATGCGTTTGTGGCGGGCACCGCCGCGCTGGATGCCAATGACAGGTTTATCTTTGATCAGGCCTCGGGGCAGCTGTGGTTTGATGCGGATGGTTCAGGCGCAGGCGATCAGGTGCTGATCGCAACGTTCGAGCAGAACGCGATGGTAACGGCGGCGGATATCGAGATGTTCTAGAGATGTGATTTATAGAAAGCCACGAAAAAACCAAATTGCCTAAACAAATCGCTTTTCAAGCGGTTTGATTAGGCCAGCGAAATGTTGGCGAAAATACAGTCTCTGTTCGTCACCAGAGCATTCTGAGTCCGTCCAGAAGCGCTTCGCACACCTAATGTGGTTGCTGCTTACATACGCTATAAAACGCGATCGTTGCACTAAAACAGGGTTTCACTGAGTTGGAGGCGTTCCGAGGACTTTGCCACAGGTCATTTTATGCGTTCTGATCGTGATTTTCCATAGGAACAAGAGCGCGACCAAATGGTGATGTCAATTACCAAGCCTGTGTAATTCATGTGTAATCGAGTTTGGAATGTTCCGGTATAGTTCGGGACCAAACAGATCCTGGGCGAATACTTGTCAACCGAATTGCTCTTGAAAATAAGGGGGCGCGGCGTGTTTCCGTTGGTAGCCGATGCGCTGGCGCTATAATTGAAAATCCTCGTGTCGGTGGTTCGATTCCGCCCCCGGGAATTGGAAATTTCCGTCAAGGGACGGAGTTCCGTCTATTTCTGTCCACTGGTGCAATTCCGCTTTCGGGATTCGAATGAGCAGGAGCCTACGGAGGATTTCATTGAGGAAACAACTCGCTTGAGGTTCACGTTAAGAGCCACTAACCTTGAAGACAAAGGGTGAACAATTCGCCATCCTTGGACCCATTGATCACGCCCGTCGTGGAAATACCCTCGAGGCGCAACCCGGCAATCAACGTGGCGGTTTTTCACTGCCCATACGGAACACTGGCTCGGCAGCGTTCACCTCGCTCCGATATAAAGGTGCAGTCAGGCCTCGGCCCGAATGACCGACAAGCGGTCCGCACCGAAGAACCTGGATAAACGCAGCGCCTGTTGGCTGTCCCTGTCGAGACCGAGATAGCGCAGCGCATTGCTGTACATAACTTTCCGCCGCGACAGGCCGGTCTGACGAAGCGACCGCTGCACCTGCCCGATATAGTTGGGGTGCGTGGGTTCGCGTGCCAGCATTGACCAGTCGGTGCCGAACATCAGGCGCTCACCCAGTTCCGGATGCGCGGCCAGCAGCCTGCGGACACCGTTCTTGACATACTGCCGGTCCGCGCGCGGTCCGAGATAGGCGTCGGTCCAGTATCCCATATCGGCATATAGCCCGGGAGCCTCCGCCGTCGCTTTCGCGATCAGCTCCTCCCAGTCTGTATCGCCGCCATCGCAGGCCTTCATCTCCCGGCTTTCGTGAAAGCTGCCGAAATGCGCCAGATTGAGCGACAGGCCCGGCCATCTTGCCAGCACCTGCCGCCAGTAGTTTGGCGAGCCGAATGCTGCAGTGCACTGTCCCGCGTCGTTGCTGTTCGTGCAATGCGCCTTGATTGGCACGCCCTTGTCCTCGCACCAAGTGTACAGGGCGGTAAGTTCCGCATCAATCCGGGCACCGGAAACCCGCTGCCCCGGTTTTCCCCCATAAAGAGCCCCTGGGTCGTTGCCGATCGGCCGATAGCCCAGCGCTGGATAGAGCTTGATACCGGCAAATCCGCGGTCTTCGATTGCATGCTCCAGCAATTCGAAACTACGGTACTGCTGCGCCGGGCTCTGGGCCGCACGCAACGGGCAGAACTGCAGAAAATTCAGGACCAGCAAGGGCTCGGTCCGGCGGGCGATCTCGGACATCACCTCGACCTGGTCGGACAAGGCTGCCACGGGTTCGTTCTCGCGGAACCAGAGCTCGAAATCAAGAACCGAAGGCGAGACCAGACGCACCGGTCCGTCAGTGACGTAAAGCCGCAGATACTCGGCCAGAATTTCCGATCTCGGCCTGGTCAGCAGGCCGGCCCATCGGATGGTCTGGAACAGCGGCGATTGGCGAACATAGGTCCGCCCGGTCGATTTCTCGTAGATACGGCTGGCGGCCGCCGTATCAGGGTCTTCGCCGATAGCCAGTGCCTGCTCGCCCGCGCCGGTCGGATAAAGCTCGTTTATGAGACGCGTATCGGCCGGCGGGCTGCCATCGAGGGATGACGCTTCCGACCGGCTGGCCACCGCTGCCCGGTATTCGGCCAGCGCGCGGGCGACGGCGGCCTGATCCGGGGCATCAGGCGCGGACGGGGCCAGCGCCTCGGCGGCGGCGCCCGGGGAACGGGTCAACTGCCGCAGTTCCTCGCGCGGGCCCAGCGTGGTTTGCCGCAGGATGAAGACCCCAAGCCGGGCAAGCGCGGTCACGATCCCGGGATCTGTCACCGCTTCGTGCGGGTCGCGCAGAACCACCTGGTCCAGAAACCCGGCGGCCGGGATGTCCTTGCCGTTGAAGATATGACCGTGAATGTCGATGACGGGGTAGTCTGGCTGAAAGGGCAGGATGGGCATCGTTTGGCCACAAGCGGCGAGCATCGTGCCGCCGCCGAGGGCCATGAATTGTCTGCGGTCCAGCATTTGGTTTCCCCCCTGTTCGCCGTATACCTGTGTGCCCTGCGCCTTGTGCATTTGATCCAACACGTTGTCCGATTCCTACGACCCGCCGCAGGGGCCGCGATTCCATATCGAGCTTTGCAGGTTATCCGAATCATGCCAAGGTTGTATTTTATTTAGGCCGACCATATGCCGATGTCCCCGGTACGGTCCGGAAACTGAGTTAACGCGCTGCAGTATCTCGTTGTCGCCAGGCGAGCGCCATGCTGTTTCTGAAATGGTCTTTCTTTTGAAAAACGAAAAAGGAGAAATTAATTATGCCCCGCACTAGTCATTTGCTCTTTGTGATCGCAGCCTGCCTCTTCGGCGCGAGCCATATCGCCGAGGCCTCCGAGGAGGACCTATTGCGCGCCATCTCCGATGGTGAGATCAAATTCTCCTCTGAAATCGCCGTGCCGCCGCCGCCGTCAGGAGAGGCAGCCGCGCCCATCGGTGGTTCTGGCGCGGGGAGGCTGCTGACTGACCTCACCGACGAACAGGAGCGCGCCATCACCGACCGTGCCTATCCCCTTTTGGCCGCGAAATGGCCGTTCGGCGTGGTGTTCGTGTGCTGGGAGGATTTCGACCAATCCACGTCGGCCTATCGCAAGCTGGTACGTGATGCCGTGCGCGACACCTGGGAAAAGCACTCGGCGCTTGAGTTTCCCGGCTGGACCGAGTGCACGCCCGGCGACAAGGGTGTGCGGATTGCCGTCAAGGACGAGGGCCCGCATGTCCAATTCCTCGGCAAATTCGTCAATGGCAAGAAGAACGGCATGGTCCTGAACGCGACCTACGCCAATTGGAGCACCTCCTGCCAAAACATGCTGGATTATTGCAATCGGGTGATCGCGGTGCATGAGTTCGGGCATGCCATCGGTTTCGCCCACGAGCACAACCGCCCGGATACACCCGGCGATTGCGACAAGCTGGCACAGGGGACCGATGGCGACACCGTCGACCTGACTCCATGGGATCCGCATTCGGTGATGAATTATTGCAATCCCAAATATTCCAATGACGGGGTGCTGTCGAAATTCGATATCGTGGCGCTCCAGTACATCTACGGCCAGGGATGAGCATGCGGCGTCTGTATCTAGCCGTATTGGCGCTGCTCTTGACCGGTGGGGGGCTTGGTGCCGAAGAACCGCATGACACGATCCGCGAAAGTCTCGTCTATATCCGCGCCACGGCCCTGTCCAACGACAAGGATCCGGCCGGGCAAGGCCGGGATATCGAGGCTCGCGCAACCGGGTTCTTTGTCTCCTCCGACGGGCTGATCCTGACCAACTATCATATCCTCGATCAGCTCGGATACGCCGTGCCGAGTACGATCAGGTTCCAAGTCTCTGTCGGCGAGAAATCGGCCGACGCGCGCACCGCGCTGACCGTGGATGGCAACGAGATCTCGGACCTGTTGCTGCTCAAGGCGGTGCCGGCGGTCGCTCCTTACGTGACCGTCACGCTCGGCAGCGCCTATCGTCATCCCGAAGGCGACCGGGTCTATACGTCGGGCTTTCCGCGCGACATCAGCTATCGCAAGGGCTCGGGCGAGATCGCGGCCCGCGAGGGGCCGGGCGGGGCATTGTGGTCGATCGACGACCTGCGCATCCGCTCGGGGCAGAGCGGCAGCCCGGTCTACGACGCCAGGGGCGCGGTGATCGGCGTGCTCAAGGCCGATGATGACAGCGCGGTCTACATGATCCCGATCGATGCCGCCGACGGCCTGATCGCCCAGGTCCGCATCCGCGACCTGACCGACCGGCTCGAGACGCTGGAGGCCGCGGCGCTGCGATCCGTGCCCGACGTGATCGACGTCTGGGTTCCGGACGGCCAGGACAGGCCGCTCGGCGTCAGCGTCGACGACGCCATCTGCTTTCTGTCGGCGGTCCAGGGCAAGTTCGACCACGGCAAAGATGAAATCGGCCTGATCGTGCGCGACGGTCAATATGTGCTGATCGGAGATCAGGGTGGCAGCGGCACGATCAAGGCAACGCCGCTTTGCCTGGCACTCCGCTGAACCGGGAATGTTGCACTGATCCTCGCTGTGCCGTAACGTTTTTTTCAACCAGTCAGGAGCATTAATCTGTGATGTGGAATTGGCAGTTGCGCAGGACCATCGTAGCGCTTGTGGCAGCACTTTTGCTGCTGTCCACCGCTCCGCTGACGGCGGCTTGCCTGGACCGGGCACACAGTGACGCCAGACACCACGTTGTTCTGCTCGAATACCAGCATCGGGCAGACAACGGCGCGCTGCTTGAGACCACCCGCAGCACCGGCACCCTGGTGTCCGAAACCGGGCTGGTGCTGACCTCCTACAGCCTGCTGCTGGACGCCGATATGGGTCCGCAAAAGCTGCTCAGCCACAGTTCCGGAAGCCCAAGCCCTAGGGCGCTCAGTGTCGACGTCTGGGCGACCGAGAAGACAGACAACGCCCCCAACGCCCGCGGCATCGTCATCGGGCATGACTGGCGCCGCGACCTGCTGCTGGTGAAGATCCCTCATTCGAGCGTCCTCGAACTGGGCCTGATCGCGCCGCAGCTGGCCCGCGACCCGGTCCAGATCCGCGACCGGATCTGCCTCGCCGGGTTTCTAGAACAGGGGGCGGGATATGCCGCGATCCCGTCCGAGGACACGCATTCGGTGACAGCCCGCGATCAGGTGAAATGGAAGATCAATGGTTATGCGCCAAGCCGGCCGGAAGCCGGCAGCGCCGTTCTGGATCATCGCGATGGCACGCTGCTCGGTCTGCTGGTCGCCGATTATGACGACGCCGTCTTCCTTCCGATCGAGTTCGCCGACCGGTTGTTGTCGCAGGTGTTCATCTCGGACATCCTCGAAGAGATGGCGAGTTTTGAGCGTTTCCAGGACGAGCTGCGCGGCGGCGTAATCTGGAACTTCCGGATCATGAGATGGCCGTCGTCGCATTCCGATCCCGAGATCCTGATCCGGTTCTTCAGCAAGCCCATGTACCCTTCGCGCACGGTCTGTGCGGTGGAAGTCAGCAGCCGCGTTCAGGGCATCGACAAGGATGGCAACGAAAACTACGTCGGGCTCGAAGGCTTTGAAAGCAAAGCCTTCCTGCCGATCCCCCGAACCGAACACTATGCCGAGCATCTGCTCAGCGACTATGTCGATCTGGCCGGCAACCTGGGATTTCAGAAACTGAACTACGTCGAGTTCACACTGTTGCCCTATCTCAACGATCCGGCCTGCCTTCCGGGCCGGCGGGACAAGATGGAAGTGGGGGATCAGACGGTGTTCCAGTTCCCGCTCGACATGGAAATCGGGGGCTAGGGAGATGCGCATGGCACAGGCGAAACCGGGGGGACAGGGGACACAGGGCCGGCTTTGGCGCGTCCTGCGCGAGACGCTCATCGGGTGTTTTGCCCCGCTGCTGACCGTCGCGGTCGCCCAGGCCGAAGACGTCCGACCGCCGCCGAAGCCGCTCAAGCAGATCCACATCATCGGCGATGGCGACCGCTACCCGTACCGGATGCTGCGCACCGATCCCCGGAGCGGGGCCGTGGTCATGCGCTCGGGGGAAAGGGTGCCGGTCGAATCCCAGCTGCCCGACTACGAGGTCACCGGCTTTCATGCGTCCGACGCGTTTCTGCTGCGCTTTGGCCGCAGCCGGTCGCATAATTTGTCACAGGTCGACTTTTTGGAGCCCTCCAAAAGCTTGGTCTTCCGGCTCACGCTGCCGGACTTCCGGCTGGACAGCGCGGTGTATCACGACGACTTCCTCTATGTGGCCGATGGCGAGAGACCGCTGGTCCGCGTCGACGATCTTTGTGCCTACGAATTCGCCCCGGTGCTCGCGATCTTTTGTGCGGACAGAAAGCGCGGTATGCGGAGCAGCTGGCTTGAAACCGGAATGCCGCCCATTGCCGATCTGGTGGCCTTCTCGGGTCTGCGCGAGCACTTCCTGGTGTCGGCGCACCGGTTCGAAAGCGTGCTGGCGGCCCTTGATGTGGAATACGGCAAGATCATCGACGCGCTCGACCTCGACGCCCCCCCGATCGGTGTGGTGCTGGAGGGCATGTCCATCGGCGGGCAGGCCGACACAAGGCGCAGCGCCGTTCTGGTGGCGCTGCCAGCGGCCCGACGCGTGGACCTGTTCGACGTCGATACTGACTTCCGGCAGTTGCGCCTTGCAACGCGGATAGAACTCGAAGACCTCGCCCGGGTGCCGGCGCCGGTGGTCGCGGAAACGGCGGGCGATGTGGCATTCTGGTCGCGCGCGTCCTTGGTCGGCAAGATCGCCGGGTCGGACGACCAGTCGCTGCTGCTGATCGGCGGCGAGGGGAACACGATCCATGGCTTCGCTCGCGACCACGACAGCCGGGGCGGTGTACGCCGGCTGTTCGATCTGCGTGGCGGGGCAGGCGAGATCGTGGATTTCGATCTCTCATCTGATGGGCGCAGGCTGGCGGTTCTTTTCGCCGACGGTCCGATGATGATCGACACCCGAGACCTGATATCCGGCGACCCCGGGGCCGCTTTGGCCTTGCTGGGCGCGGAAGAGGTGAAAGGCGAAAGCGATGCCGAGCGGGACCTGACCACCGCGATCCAGCGGCGCTTGCGCGCCGATGGGTTCTATTCCGGCACCGCCGACGGCTATCTTGGCCGCGAAACCGTTGCTGCGCTGGAGCGGTTCCTGGCTGCCAACGGCACCGGCATCCCAGTCGATCTGGAGAGCAACGGGGCCACCGAGCTGCCTCTCGACGTTCTGGCTAAGATGTTCTGGAATGACCTCGACAGCTTTCCTCCGGAAGTACTCGACGCCCGGAAACGGATTGAATTGTACCAGTTGTCCTTCGACCTTTTCTTTGCCGCCCACATGCCGGGGGTGCGAAACTTCGCGCCTTCCGAAATCTACGGGACCGATCCTTCCTGTGTACCTGCACCCGCGCTCTGGCCCGGCATTGTCCGTCCCCTGCGCGCGCTGCAAGAGCTACGCGATGGGTTGGGTGAGGCGATCAACGTCACTGTCAGGTATCAGCCGCCATCTGTGCGCGACTGTCATGGATCCGAGGCCGGCGATCCCGAAATCGAAACCGCATTGGAGGCCTTTCGGGGCATCGGCTTCCAAGTGCCAAAAGTCGCTCCGGCCCGAGTGCGCGACGCGCTGAGTACTTTGGCTACCCACGGGCGCCTGCTCCACACTGCGACCGACTCGAACACCTACTTCCTCGCCGCCCCGCAAACGCCCCAGAATTTCCCTCAGCCAATCGGTCCTGCCCAGATCCAAATCGCCAGCCACGAGTTGACCACCCGTGGCTGCGGCGAGGCTGTCGAAGACGTGGCCGAATTCGCGCGACACCTTGCTGGGACCGAGTTGGCCGGTCGCCGAATTTACATTTCGCGGGCGGGCGAAGCGAACACCCAGGGGGCACCTGAGGGTTACCATGTCGTCGCCATCGATCTCGGCGAGGATATCGACCTAGGCCGCCGTTGGATACGTCTGGTCCGCGACGTGGCCCCCAAGACCGACGACGGTAAGACGGGCGCAGACGCGTTTGCACGCTTCGATCCCCGCTATACAATGGATCTTGGCTGCCTGTCGGGCCAGATTATCCCCTGATCTCGCGGGCCATCGAAATGTAGTGTCATACTGCGCTGAGTACCTGACCAGAACAGGCGTTGCCCTTTGTGCAACATTTCGAACAGGATGCGGGGTTGATGCGCATTGCAGGATCAATTGGACACCTCGGAAAGTCTGGTAGTTTTGCTTTGCAGTGGCTGGCTTTCGCCGGGCTACGGCAGCACGTAAAGACTTGTTGCTTGCCCATTTGTTTCGCTCTTCATTGGTTCGTTCGTTGTTCCGCGAATGGGGACAATCTCCTGGACCGGAGCTTCGTGCACGGCGCAGAGAACGACCAGGGAGAGCCGATTTAGCAAATGCCGTGGGTTAACGGGTTATCGAGATTGGTAGTGCTGATATAGCGTTATGCTCTGGATCGGGAGAGTGATCGCAAGGGAAGATGCCCAACTCCTTCGAGAGCTTCACTTTTTGGGGCCTTATGAATGCAGTCGTTAGAAAGCTGGCGTCCGATGGCGGCTTCGTCCGCATTGTGAGCAATCGTGGTTGCTATTTCGAAGGGCCGCTTTTTACTCCGGGCACCCCAGAGGAGATCGTTTCCTGCATTGTCGGAGCCAAACTTTGACGTCCCGATTTGGCGGCCAATGTAGCTAGAATAATAGCGGCTTTCGGCAGGGATTTGGCAGCTTCAACTCAACGTTTTAAGCGCTAAGACCTTGAAAACTAGCCGAAAGGTCGTTAATTTGGCTATCAAATTCGAGGATATTCAAGAAAGCCCCCGGGCACCAGAAAAATCTGTCAAGAGACGGATGTACGCCTGTTTCCAATTGCTTGAACAGTTCCGCTTTCGGGATTCGACTCGGTCAGACGCCGAAGCGACCGTTCATTCCGGGCGCAGAGAAAGTCGGGAGAGAGCCCACCCTGTGAATTTTCTTTTTTGGCTGCGTGCGCACGCAGCAGGAATTTTGCCGCGCGCGCATCATCTTGAGCTCTGCGAAGCGGCGCAGAATGCGGCTATTGGAACAAGACGCTGCACGGTTTTGTCATGCAATGAGTAAGACGCGGACTAAACTGCCTTGCGGCTATTTGGCCACTCTGCGTTGCAAGCGCTTGAGATCGCCACGAACGATCCATCTATGAGCGACGCCAACAGTTAGTGAGCGTCCGCTGAACCCGACCTGACGGGGCCATGCGGGCATTGATATCGGCAAGGCTGATCACGAACGCTCGTTCGTAGCGTTGTGGTATCCGGTAAAGTGGGCTCTGAACGGATCAATGCTCGCGCGGCCACATCCGCTATCTTGCATCTCCGACACCGGCTCTTCGATCAACCTGTAGAATTATCCTGTCAGCGCGGTGCTGATGATTGGGCTAGAGCCGAGCGGATACGGCACCCACTCGCTCCGTCGGACATAGGCCGCGGAGATCTATCGAAAAACCGGCAACCTCCGCGCGGTCCAACTGTTGCACGGTCACACGAAGGTCGACAGTACAGTGCGCTACCGCGGCGTTGAACTCGAAGATGCTCTGAGCATCGCTGAGCGTATCGATATCTGAGTTAACTTGGCGAACGGTCCTGCCGTTCGCCATCTCAAAGCGTCTGCCTGTCACTTGCGCGGCGACAGTCAGTGCTGAGCCCATTCGATCCAATGCAGCAGGAAAAATCAATGGGCACCTCGATCAGCCTATGCTGTTTTCGTGCAGTGATCTTTAGAAGCCAATAGTTACGCAATTCTCGAGCGTTCACCCCACTTGTCGCGCTGCGCCTATTGACCTTTCGGCAATCAACGCGCCAAGCCACAAGATAAAAACCTCAATCCGGAACGAGAGATTGCGTTTGCGCGCGAAAAGCGCGGTAAGGCTCAGGGCCTCCGGCGTATACTCCGGCAAGATTTCGATCAATTGGCCCGCCGCGAGTTCTGGTTCCACGTCATAGGCAGGCACTTGGATGATGCCATGTCCCGCGATGGCAGCCGCGATGTAGGCGTCGGCATTGTCGACAGCGATGCGGCTTTCCATTTGGGCTTCCCCTCTTTCCCACTCAAACACGGCGTCAGACGCAGGAAGGACCGGCGAGAAATTTACCAACATGTGTTGCTGCAAATCGGAGGGCGACTGCGGCACCCCAAAACGTGTCAGATAGTCCGGGCTGGCACAGTTGATCAGGCGCAGCTCGCCCAACTTTCGACCGATCACCGAGGAATCCCCTGTTTCACCGACACGGATGATGACATCTATCCCCTCGGTCACCAGATCGACCGGACGATCGGTCGTGCTGATGTCCAAGGAGACATTCGGATGAGCCTCTAGGAAAGACGCCAGCGCTGGGATGACCAGCTTGCTGCCAAATCGGCTGGGCATATCGACCCGCAACCGGCCGGTTATCTGGCGCGGAGACCGCCGAAAAGCCGTTTCGGCATCGTCCATCGCATCCACGATCTCTCTTGCACGATCCAGAAACTGCAACCCATCCTGCGTCGGTGTGACGGTGCGCGTGGTACGATGCAAAAGCTGCGTGCCGAGGCGGTCTTCGAGTTTCTGGATTTCTGTAGAGATCGTTGAGCGCGGCACACCCATCACCTCAGAGGCGCGGGTAAAATTGCCGCTTTCTATGATCTGAATAAACGCCTCCATTTGGCGGATGCGGTCCATGGATTTCCTTTTGTTCGCAAATTTCGACCAATTAGGTCGAAATTATCCCTCTACTGCCGAAAATTCAAACCAGTAAATCTTGCAGCAACAAAAACTCCGATGGATTGGACCACGTTATGACACAGATCGCACTTGTAACTGGCGCGTCTCGCGGCCTTGGCAAAAACATGGCGCTTGCCTTGGCTGAGGCTGGCAAGGACGTCATCATCACCTACCTGGGCAACGCCGACATGGCCACCGCTACCGTTGCGCAGATTGAAGCCAAAGGCCAAAAAGCAGCGGCTTTGCAACTGGATGTGTCCAAGGCAGAAACCTACCCCGCTTTCTTCAAACATCTGAGCAAGACACTGGCCGGCTTTGGTGCAGACAAACTGGACTATCTGGTGAACAATGCCGGGATCGGCATTCATGCGCCTTTTACAGACACGACGCTGGAACAGTTCGATCAGATGGTGAATATCCACCTGAAATCGGCGTTCTTCATGACCCAATCCGCGCTGCCACTCTTGAATGACGGCGGCGGTGTGGTGAACATCTCTACGGGCCTCGCGCGGTTCACCTTGCCCGGCTATGATGCCTATGCCGCGATGAAAGGCGGTGTTGAAGTTTTGACGCGCTACCAGGCAAAATCGCTTGGTGAAAAGAGCATCCGTGTGAACGCCGTCGCACCCGGTGCAATTGAAACTGACTTTGGTGGTGGTGCCGTGCGCGACAACGCAGATTTGAACACTTTCGTTGCCTCTCAGACCGCGCTGGGACGTGCGGGTGTGCCGGATGACATTGGTGGCGTCGTGGCCTTCTTGTGTTCCGACGCGGGGCGTTGGGTCAATGGCCAGCGGATCGAAGCCTCCGGGGGGATGTTCCTGTGATGCATGTGCTGATGGTGACGGGCGCGGGGATTGTTTTCCTCGCGCTGACCGTGGGGCTGGCTGCTGTGTTGAAGCGTCCGTTTTCCGCGCTTCTGCCCGGCTTTCTGATCCTGTGGGCCGTGGGTGCCGCTCTGAATATGTATATCGGTGTGGCCCATGCAGGCTATTCGATTGCCGAAGAGGCCCCGATTTTCTTGATCATCTTTGGTATCCCTGCGGCGCTGGCCCTGTTGTGGGCGCGGCGGTCGTGACCTTCTGCGTCATGGCATTCACCAAGGATCACTCACGGGACGTGGTGGATTTCTGGGCCAAGGCCTCGGCCGAATGGTTCCGGAAATCCCCCGCTTTTGATCGCGCCTTTCGGAACCGGTTTGCCGCGAGTTTTGATCTGGTCCGCGACAAAAGGGATGGATGGGCAGATGCGGGCGAGGATCAGCTCGCGCGGCTCATCCTGTTGGATCAATATCCCCGCAATGCGTTCCGTGGTTCGCCTCGCATGTACGCAACAGACCCGCGCGCGATTGAGGTCGCGCGTCTTGCCATGCCCCTGATCAAGACGGTGCGCGCCGATCTGCGCCTCTTTATGGTTCTGCCTTTTGCGCATTCAGAGGATCTGGCGGATCAGGATATTTCGGTCCAGCTTCATCGACAGCATTTGCCGTCCGGGGTATCAAAAGCAAAACGACATCGGGAGATTATCCAACGGTTTGGACGGTTTCCCCACCGCAACAAAATACTGGGACGCACCCCGACACCGGCAGAGATTTCCTATCTGCGCAACGGTGGGTTCAACGGATAGTGACGAGGAAGACTTATGCCCCTTATTGACCGCATCGCCCCAAAAGCCGCTCTGAGGCCGCTCGCCCCGGATGCCCCGGCTAAAGTGACGACGCTTGAGCTGTTTTTTGATCTGGTCTACGTCTTTACCATCATCCAGCTCTCGCATTTTCTGCTTCATCACATGAGTTGGCACGGCGCGGTAGAGGCCGCAACGCTGTTTGCCGCGATCTGGTGGGCGTGGAACTATACCGCCTGGTCCGCCAACTGGAAAAACCCGGACCATCCGGCGGGGCGCGTCGTGATGATCCTGCTGATGGGCTGCGCGCTGACCATGGCCATTTCGGTGCCCGAAGCCTTTGGAGACCGCGCAGGGCTGTTTGCCGGGGCCTATGTTGCCATGGCGCTGATCCGCGCCGGTTTTATGGCCATGCTGTTTCGCGGGCACCAGATGGGACAAAACTATATCCAGCTTGGCGTCTGGAGCGCGATTTCGGGCCTGTTGTGGATTGCGGGTGCGCTGATCCCGTCCTTGCGGTTGCCGCTGTGGATTGGGGCTGTTGTCGTTGACTACCTTGCGCCTTACTCGGGCTTTTGGGTGCCCGGCAAAGGGGCGACGCCGATGGACAGTTGGCCACTAAAAGGTCTGCATCTGTTTGAACGCAATCAGCTTGTTTTCATCATCGCGCTTGGCGAGTTGATCCTTCTGCTTGGGGCGATGCTGGTTGATCACGATTTGCACGCGGATGTGGTTTTGGCGGGGGTGGTTGGCTTTCTGATGATTGTTGCGCTGTGGTGGATTTACTTCGTTGATCTCAGCGAACCCGGAGAGCACCGATTTGAGCAATCCTCGGATCATACGCGGCTTGCGCGCGCGGCTTTGGCCTATGCGCATGGCATCATGGTCTGCGGAGCAATTGTCATGGCGGTCGCAATCGAGTTGATCGTGGCGCATCCGCATGACGCCATTCACGCAGATGCGGCGATTGTGGCCTTCTCCGGTCCCGCCTTGTTCCTGACGGGGGCTTCGGTGTTTCACCGGACGATGCTTGAGAGCTTCCGGCTGGCCTATCTTGTTACAATCGCGGCGCTGGCGGCATGGGCATGGCTGGCCAATGATATGCATGTGACAGGTCTGATCCTGGGCGCGGGCGTTCTGGCCATTTTGGTATTGTCCATCGCCGCCGCCCGCTTTTCGAAAGCCAGCGCATGACCCGCGCTGTTAAGATAAACCTAGGCTTGCTGGTTGCCATCCTGGTGCATAATCTGGCCTACCCGCTCTCGGCGGCGGGTGGGGTCTGGCCTGCCTTGTTTTATCTTTTTTATGGGTCGATGTTCGTCGTGGCCGTCTTTGCACTGAGCGCGCGTTTTGCCGTAAAACGGCTCATGGCGCTGATCGGGCTTGCCGTGATCGCGGCAGGGTTGGCGAATTCTTATGCGCCAAGCAGCGTCGCGGCTTTGGCGGTGTTTGGCACCTCAATCCTCTACCACTTGTTGATGATCGGTGTCCTTGCGCTTTACACCTTTCGCGCCGGGGCCGTCACAACAGACATCCTGCTTTCTGCGACGTCACTGTACCTTGTGATCGGATCGGGCTTCGCAGCGGTCTATTCCCTCACAGAGTGGCTCGCCCCCGGTTCCTTCACCACAGCGTCAGGCGGCGCGGCTGGCTGGCAGGATTTCTTTTATTTCAGCTACGTCACCCTAACGACGCTCGGCTACGGAGACATCCTTCCCGTGGGGTTTTATGCCCAGTCCATCGTGACCTTCGAAGCTGTCGGCGGCACGCTTTATACCGTGATCCTGCTGTCGCGCCTTGTTGGCATGTATGCGTCGGGCGACAAATCGGCATAATTATTAAGAATAGGCATTGTCGCAACCGCAGCAAATTGGCGCTTTTTCCCCACCTCGCGGATCTGATCAGGTTGCGGCGAATATACAGTCTCGGCTAGGGCCATTTTGACGCTGCTAAACGTCCGGTTCGGTGACCGTCGCTCCAGGGCAGCGGTCGGACTGCCGCAACCACAAAAGGATGTTGCGCCAGCAATAGCCGCAAGTGCACAAGTCTGGTTTGTCCCGCATTGTGAGCGTCCGCTGCTGCCATTCCGAAGGGCCGCTTTTCGCTCGAAGCGCCGCTGAAAAGAGCGATACCTGCATTGTCGGAGCCAAGCTCTATCGTCCCAATTTGGCGGCCAATGTAGCTAAAAAAATAGCAGCTTTCGGCGAGAATTTGGCCGCTTCAACTCGATGTTTTGGGTGGTAAGACATTGAAAACTAGCCGAAAGGAAGTTAATTTGGTTGTCGAATTCGAGGCCATCCAAGAAAAGCCCCCGGGAAACGGGATTCTATGTCAAGAGACGGAAACCCGTTCAAATTCACCCGAAGTACCAAGAACGCTTCGCGGCGTCTGTGGGCCAAAACTCAGAAGCTGTCATTCACGTGCTGTGCGGCGAATGCTGGGAACGAGCCCAAACTCAAAGATGCTGCAGCTCTTATCAATGTCGGCATTGAAGTTGTCGCAGGCCCAATTTTCGCTCAACTGATCCGCCTTGCTGTACGCTAGATGTTATTTGGCGGATGTTATTTCCGATATCGCTCTAATCAGTTTTTTGATGTCACCAGCTCCCAATCGAGCGACGTTCACGCGTCCGCCCTTCACAACGTGTATGCCGTGCGCACACGTCAGAGCGGTTTCCTGAGCCTCGGTCAGGGGGAGGAGAGAAAACATGCCGGATTGCTTTGCAAAATAAGCGAGCTGGTCAGTGCCAAACTCGGCACGTTCGGTTTCCGCAATCTGTTGGCGCACCCCGGCGACGCGCGCGCGCATCCTGTCCAGATCGGCCAGCCAGAGCCTTTTGAGGCTCTCATCTTGCAGGATCATGCGCACCACCGATGGGCCATGATCCGGCGCATGGGATGCGCCGGAGCGGACGATCGCGGACACGGCACGATGCATGCGCTCCCGATCACCCGCGCGCGTTTTCACAAACAGCGCGCCTGCCCGGTCGCGGTAAATACCGAAGGATTTGGACAGAGTGATGCAGACGATGCATTCGGGGAACCGCGCGGCGATTTTGCGAGCCATGGCGCAGTCGGCGTCCCAGCTTTGGGCGAAGCCCAGATAGGCAAGGTCGATCCAAGGCACGATCCCGCGTGCCTCCAGAAGTTCGAGCAACGCGTCGAACTGCTCTGCGCTCATGTCCGCGCCGGTCGGGTTGTGGCAGACGCCCTGCATGAGGAAGACATCGCCCGCACGGGCGGCCGTCAGCCCCTCCAGCATCTGATCAAAGGTGATCTGAGCCTTCAGCCGGTCGTAATACGGCACCTGCGCGAACCGTGCATGGGCCGCGGTCAGGATCGGGATGTAGTTGCCATAGGTCGGGGTCTGCAGCCAGACGGTAGGAGGATTTGGCATCTGCGCGAGGAGGTCCGCCATAACTCGCAGGGCTACGGCTCCACCGGAGGTCTGTGCGGACACCCAGCCATTGTCAAAGGAATCGCCCATTGTCTCGTGCCCCAGCACGCGGCAATAGTCGGCGTCCCCCGTCAGGGCGAGGTAGGATTTGCTGGTCTGAGTCTCGACCAGTTTTTGTTCGGCCAGCTTGACGGCTTCGAGAACAGGTGTTTGGCCATGGGCATCCTGATAAATGCCCACGGTCAGGTTTAGTTTGTCCTTGCGGGGATCGGCTGCAAAGTAGTCGGCACCGATCATGATGGGGTCGACGGGATAGTCCTCAACCTGTTCAAACATTCTGCGTCAGCCCTTCTCCAAGATACCTGTTGTGACCAGCGTCTCGAAGTATTCAACCTTCAGGTCAAAGGATTTCAGCAGCTTCTGGGTGCTCGGCTTGACCACGGCATCGTCGAACGCCCCCTGTTCGAAATGCCCCGCCGAGGCAAGGTCGGACCAAAGGCTGGTCACCACCAGTTCATAGTCGGTCCCATTCACTTTGACGGCAAGAGACGCGCCAAGATGACCGGGCAATTCAGCCATCTCCCGGAATGTTGTCCGTTCCAAATGGTCCGCGTATTGGTCAAGAACGGCCTGAGATCCGGCGACGGCGCGCCACCATCGAATGATCATCGCTCCGCCTTCCCCAGTTCGACGGCCCGGTCGCGGCAGGCGATCATTGCCTTTGCGATCACCTCCCCAAAGCCGTTCTCCTGCATCGAGACAATGGCCGCATCGGTTGTTCCGTTGGGCGATGTGACACGGGCTCGGAGGGCCTCTGGTGGATCTCCCTTGGTGGCCATGGTGGCAGCGCCAAGCGCCGTTTGCAGGGTCAGCGCACTGGCATCCTCCGGGGACAGGCCCAAAGCGGTTCCGGCCCAGATCATTTCTTCGATCATCAGGAAGTAATAGGCCGGGCCACTGCCCGACACCGCCGTGACAGCATCCAGAAGGTCTTCACGCTCGACGGTGACGCAAATGCCGAAGGCTTCGATGATCGCTTTGGCCGTTGCGCATTGGGCTTCGGTCGTGTGTTGGTTGACGTAAAGCCCCGTCGCCCCCAGGCCAAGCAGGGCGGGCGTGTTGGGCATGGTGCGGGCGATGGCCACCGGTCCAAAGAGGCCTTCCAGCGATGCAATCGTAACCCCGGCGGCAATGCTGAGGATCAGCTTGCCAGACAGGTCCGCATCCATCTGTTTGGCCACTGCAGCAATGACCTGAGGTTTGACGGCCAGCACGATGATGTCAGCGACAGAGGCGCTGGCCACATCGTCAGTCGTGTGGACGCCGTGCTCGCTGGCCAACCGGTCCCGCTGATCCGCGTTCGGATCGACAACCGTGATCCGCGAAGGCTCCCAACCACTGGCGATCATGCCGCCAATGATGGCCGACGCCATGTTGCCACCGCCGATGAATGCAATCTTATCCATAGCTCAGAAGCTCGTGATGACGGTCGCGCCGACGGACTGGAACTTGTCCATGTTCATCAGCGCCTCGGGGGCCGCGTCGATGCCGATCCTGTCGCCGACCAGCCGCGCCGGGTTCAGCTTGCCGCTCTCGACCATGTCCAGCATCGCCCCATAGCGATGGGCTTGCATCCCATGGGAGCCAAGCAACTCAATCTCCTGGCCAACGATCTTCGGCATGGGCACCGCAGGGGCAGCGTGGTCGCCCAACATCAGGCCCACCTGGATGTGCTTGCCCCGTGGCCGCAGGCAGAGGATCGAGTTGGTCATCGTCGCCGGGTGACCAAGAGCATCGAGCGAGACATGCGCGCCGCCCTTGGTGATCTCCTTGATGGCCTCTGACCTGCCCCCCGAAATCTCCCGCACTTTAATGTAGAGTTTGCTCAACCTCTTGAAGGAGCAAACAAATGCGAAAGAGCCGTTTCACTGAAGCCCAGATCATTGGGATGATCAAAGAACAAGAAGCCGGGATTCCGACGGCGGAGGTGTGCCGCAAGCATGGCCTGAGCCAGGGCACGTTCTACAAATTCAAATCCAAGTATGGCGGCATGGAAGTGTCTGATGCGGCCAAGCTGAAGGCGATGGAGGACGAGAACGCCAAGCTTAAACGTCTGCTGGCCGATGCCATGCTGGACAACGTTGTGCTGAAGGATTTGCTGGGAAAGAGTTGACGACGCCGAATGAGCGGCGAGAGGCAGCGCTCAGGGCGATGCGGGATCATGACATCTCGCAACGCCGGGCCTGCCGACTTGTCGGTGTCGATCCGAAGACGGTCCGGCGTGAACGCCCGCCGGACAATCCTGAGATACGCAAGGAGATGAAGGCCGTCGCGGCCAAACGGCGTCGGTTTGGCTACCGCCGGATCGGCGTGATGCTGGAGCGCGAAGGATACGTGATGAACCACAAGAAGCTGTATCGGCTGTACACCGAGGAGAAGCTGGGCGTTCGGCGACGGCGTGGACGGAAACGGGCGCGTGGGTCTCGAACACCAATGCCAGAGGCTTTGAGGCCAGGCGAACGTTGGTCGATGGACTTCCTGTCGGACACGTTCGGGGCATCACGCCGGTTCCGCATCCTGGCCGTCAATGACGATTGCTGCCGTGAGAACCTGTGCCTGATGGCCGACACCAGCATCTCGGGTGCCCGGGTTGCGCGTGAGTTGGATGCGCTTGTGCGTATCTATGGCAAGCCTGCCAGCATTGTCAGCGATAACGGGACTGAGTTCACAAGCCGGGCAATCCTGAAATGGGCGAACGACAACGGCGTCGACTGGCACTACATTGATCCGGGCAAGCCACAGCAGAATGCCTTCATCGAGTCATTCAACGGCAGCTTGCGCGACGAATGTCTAAATGAAGAGATGTTCGAAAGTCTGGATGATGCGCGTCGAAAACTGGCGCTCTGGCGGTACGACTACAACAACGTCAGGCCGCACTCATCTCTCGGAAACAAAACGCCCGCAGAAGCGCGCCGAACGCTTGAGCAATTTGAGAGCTCCGCGTCCGGCGCGCTTGCCCAAATTGACGACCAAGACTATGAAAACCAGACCCGCAAACTCTCGTTATGAATGAGGGAGCCTCGGGGGGCAGGTCACCTCGACAACATCGCCCTTGCCATCGATGGCCGCGACCGCGCCAAGCTCCTTGGCCAGCAACAGCTTTGCCGGGTCCAGATCAACACCGATCACATTCGCACCCGCCGCACTGGCGATCATCACTGCCGAGAGGCCGACGCCGCCGCACCCATGCACGGCGACCCATTGGCCTGCGCTGACCTTGCCCTGGTCGATCACCGCGCGGAACGATGTGGCGAACCTGCATCCCAGACTTGCGGCTGTGGCGAAATCCATTGTCTCAGGCAAAGCGACCACATTCAGGTCAGCCTGATGGATCGGCACATATTCCGCAAAGCTGCCCCAATGGGTGAAACCCGGCTGTTCCTGATGCAGGCACACCTGCTGATGACCTGCATGACATTCGCTGCACGATCCGCAACCGCAGATGAACGGCACGGTGACACGGTCGCCCACCTTCCAGTTCTTCACGTCCTTGCCAACTGCCTCGACCACACCGGCCAGTTCGTGGCCGGGGATGTGCGGTAGGTCAATGTCACTGTCATGCCCCATCCAGCCGTGCCAGTCGCTGCGGCACACCCCGGTGGCTTCGACTTTCAGCACAACGCCATGCGCTTCGGGCGCAGGGTCCGCCACGTTCACGACCTTGGGGGCTTCTTGGAATTTTTCGAACAGGACGGCTTTCATGGCAGGATCTTTCGGTTGTATCGGCTGGTTGAGTGGAAGTTATCCTATGATGACGAAATTACCTTGCTATACTGCCCTTAATTGTGAATACTTTAAGCAGAAACCCCTCAAAATGAGCGCTTATTGAGGAAACTCTTCCCTTGTTCAGCATCGACCCAGTCAACGCACAAATTCTCGAACTGCTTCAAAGCGATGGGCGCATGACCAACGCCAAACTGGCTGAGCACCTGAACATGAGCGAAACCCCCTGCTGGCGACGGCTCAAGAAACTGGAAGAGACGGGCATCATCGAGGGCTATCAGGCTCACCTCAATCGTCGAAAACTGGGGCTAGGTGTCATGGCCTTCGTTCAGCTGAGTTGCTCAGAGCACGATCAAGACGCGACCGCCGAATTCCAGCGTGTTATCGAGGTCACGCCCAATATCCTCGCCTGCCATAACACGACCGGCGAGGACGATTTCCTGCTGATCGTGGTCGCGCGCGATCTGGACGACTACAGCGCCTTCGTCGACAGCACGCTACGGCGTCTTCCTGGTGTGACCAGCATTCGCTCGAACCTGTCACTCAAAGAGATGAAGGCATCGAGCAAGCTGCCAGTGCGTGGTTCAGAGCGATGATTAGCAGAGCGTTTCAACAGCAGACATTCGTGCAGCTCCATCGAAAGCCGGCTTCGTCCCGCATTGTGAGCGTCCGCTGCCGCCATTCCGAAGGGCCGCTTTCTCGCTCGAAGCGCCGCTGAGAGGGGCGATACCTGCATTGGCGGAGCCAAGCTCTAACGTCCCAATTTGGCGGCCAATGTAGCTAGAAAAATAGCAGCTTTCGGCGAGAATTTGGCCGCTTCAACTCGATGTATTAGGTGGTAAGACATTGAAAACTAGCCGAAAGGAAGTTAATTTGGTTGTCGAATTCGAGGACATCCAAGAAAAGCCCCCGGGCACCATCGCTTCCATACCAAGGCCCTTGGGAAAGCAAAGCGTTTCGATGTCACCCAACTCTACGTCTCGGCCTTGAGAGTTGTTTGAGGGATAAATGATAACTTCATCCACCAATTCCCGGACCGCGCTCATAACTTCTTTCTTGTAGGCGAAGTTGTCTTGGAGGGTGTTGCAGCGAAGATTTCCAATCACATCTTCGTATTCTTCACGAGCCTGCGAAAAGTCTACGTCGATAGGCTGAGGGGCATCCTTCAACTGCCGTTTATTGGTGCGCTCTTCGGAGTCGAGTTCAAGCATACGGTCTTCGATGGCTTCAGGTTCGACGCCCTTCTCTAGCAACAGCAACAGCTTACGACGTGTCTCTTGAATCTGTTTCAGTCGCCTTTCAAGTTTAGGCCGTGTCGTCTCCAAAGTTGCCACGTGCTTTGCTAAGTCGGTCTCATACGCCTTGATGGCGGGTTTGATGCACTCGTCACTAAGGAGGTGCTCCTGCAGCGCGAAGAGAACACTATTGTCGATGATTGAACGTGCGATCATGCGTCTATTTGTGCAGGTGGAACGCTCACGGCGGGCACTACAACCAAATTTAATATGCTTGCCACCGCCCATGGAAATATACGACGAGCCGCATTCTTCGCATTTCATCAAGCCGCTCAGGAGGTAGTCGGTTCTCTTCTTCGGGTAGTTGTTCACGTGGATTAGCCCCCTGAAAGTGGTCCACCAACTGGGATAGAATATCCCGCAAATTGGAGGATCAGCGATGGCTGGAAAACGAGAGAAGCCCGAAGAGATTGTATCGAAGCTTCGGCAGGTTGAAGTACTTCAGGGGCAAGGCGCGACGATTACCGAGGCAGTGCGCCAAATCGGCGTGACGCAGCAGACGTTCTATCGATGGCGAAAGCTCTATGGCGGGATGCAGGGGTCTCAGCTTGCGCGCCTGAAGGATCTGGAGAAAGAGAACCAACGGCTGCGACGGGCGGTGTCCGATTTGACCTTGGATAAGCTCATCTTGACTGAAGCCGCAAAGGGAGTGATGGCCGTCTAGGACTTGATCCTGTGGATCAAGTCAGGCCTGAACGGGCGGAGCCCCTAAGCCCTTCGCGTCGCCGGAAATGCGTCGACCATGTACGGCAGGAGCTTGGCGTGTCTGAACGCCGCGCCTGCCGCGCACTCGGTCAGCATCGATCCACGCAGCGCAAGGTCCCCCAAGGCCGTGCTGATGAAGCGCGTTTGACCGACGACATTATCGAGCTGGCCGATCAATACGGGCGCTATGGGTATCGCATGGTGACAGGTTTGCTGAACAATGCTGGGTGGTGTGTGAACCATAAGCGGGTTGAACGGATATGGCGGCGTGAAGGGCTGAAGGTCCCGCAAAAGCAGAAGAGTGAGCCTGTGAACGCCACCGGTTCGAGAGAACAGGCGAACAGGACGGCTTTGGCTGAACCCCTCTCGGGACATTGCTGCGCAATGCCCTGCCGGGCAGTGGACGGATCATGCGTGCGTCTACGACCCGAGCGCCCCAACCACGTCTGGTCCTATGACTTCGTCCAGGACCGCACCGCTGACGGCCGGGTTTATCGGACGCTCAACATCATCGATGAATACACCAGAGAGCCCCCCTCTCGGCAGATTTGCAAGGCAAATCGCCTGCCGGGCAATGGATGATCCGCGTGGATCGCAAACTCAACTCCACGGACGTGCTGGATGCGCTGACAGACCTGTTCATCCTGCGTGGACCACCGGAATACATAAGATCCGACAATGGGCCAGAATTTATCGCTCAAAAGGTGAGGGACTGGATCGCCGCCGTTGGTGCCAAGACCGCATACATCGAACCAGGATCACCCCTCTCGGGACATCGCCATGCGATGCCCTGCCGGGCAGGGCATGGGAGAATGGCTACTGTGAAAGCTTCAACGCCCGGTTCCGGGATGAGCTCCTGAATGGCGAGTTGTTCTACACCTTGCGGGAAGCGCAAATCCTGATCGAGCAATGGCGCATTCACTACAACACAGTCAGGCCGCATAGCTCATTGGGCTACCGTCCGCCTGCGCCCAAAAGCATCGTGCCAATGGACCAGAGGCCCACCATGCACTAACAATCAAACCGGACCACCCGATGGGGGCACGCCACTTCACCGGTTTCTTCCGCTGTTTTCCGCCAGGGATACAGGCGCGTATCCCTTTGTCTTTCAACGCTTCCCGGAACCAATCGGCGTCATAGCCGCGATCTCCGAGCAGCCAATCGACATCTGGCAGGCTGCTCAACAAGGCCCGCGCTCCGATGTAATCGCTGACTTGTCCCGCGGTCACGAACAGGTTGAGCGGACGTCCCTGGCTGTCGCAGATGGCATGCAATTTGGTGTTCATGCCGCCCTTGGTCCGACCGATCAAACGTCCACGCCCCCTTTTTTGACGCCCAAACTGGTCGCTGTGCGGTGGGCTTTGAGGTAGGTCGCGTCGATCATCACGCTCTTCTGTTCGCCGTGGTCAGCCGCCAGACCAGCCATCATCCGGGCGAAGATACCCTTGTCGCTCCAGCGCCTCCAACGGTTGTAGAGCGTCTTATGTGGGCCATAGGCCGAGGGGGCGTCGCACCATCTCAACCCATTGCGATTAATGAAGATAATCCCGATTTGCACACGTCGGTCATCCCCTCTCGGGACATCGCTGCGCAATACCCTGCCGGGCAGTGAACGCGCGGCTTGCCGTGGGAGTTCAGGAAAAAGGCGCCAGACGGCCCATCTGCGGGTCCGTTGGCCAGAAAAGATCAGACATATTCACCGCTTGTTTTATGCGCGATAAATCACGACGACACGCGGAAATCAATGGGTCCTGAGCCTAACCGAAGTTGGAGTGCTGCGGGGAAGACCGGTCAGAGATCATCGATATTCGCATAGACTTGTTTCAGTAGCCGCTTCAGTTCCGCAACTTCTGAGGCGTCCAGGCCCTTGGTCAGCGTCTCCTCGAAGTGGATGGCGATCGGCATCAGTTCCTCGGCCAGTTGCGCCCCTGCGGGCGTCAGGTCAATCAGGACAATGCGCGCATTTTCCTTCGGACGGACGCGTGTCACCAGCCCGAGTCCCTCCATCTGGCCTATGATCCGGGAAAGGGTCGACTGCTCCTTCGACACCATGACGGACAGCTCTCCCAGCGTTTTGGTACCGGTTTGCCGCAGAACCGCCAACGACCGATACATCGGCAGGCTAATGCCGCGATCCGCAATCCGGCGGCTGAACCGATTCCCGACTGCGGTGCCGGCACGATTGATCAGGTAGGGGACGGAATTCGTGAATGTGTATGACATCGGGGTCTTTTCTATCTGCGCGTAAGGCCGCGGCACCTGCAACGGAACCTGCCATTGTGGAATATATGGCCTCGCAAGGCTTCGAAATGCAACGGATGTGTACAAACTCACCCCCTTTCAAAGCAACGTGCTGCATTCGGTTGCAAATAGAAATGTTGCATTTACATATTTAGCCAGCTAGCGTGTTTCAGAATCAAGGGAGGAAATCATGAAACTCGCGAAAGCACTGGCCCTTGCGGCCATACCCTTTGTCGTGCCCTTCGGTACTGCCATGGCAGCCGACTACACGCTGAAGGTTTCGTCACCGACCAACAACGATCCCATCCTGAAATGGATGCAGATATTCGAAGAGAAGGTCGAAGCGTCCTCGGACGGCGCAATCGATGTGCAGCTGTTCCCAGCCAACCAGCTGGGCCAGATCCCCACGACCGTCGAAGGTGTCGCCATGGGGACGATCGAGGTCACCGCGCCCGCGTCGGGCTTCTTCATCCAGCTTGACGGGCGCTTCGAGGTTCTAAGCGTTCCGGGACTGTTCAGCGATCTGGCCCATGCACAGAGAGTGCTGGCGGATGACGAGGTTCTGGACCACCTCTCGGCCTATGCCAACGATCAGGGGGTCGAAACGATTGCCGCCTTCCCGCATGGGCCGCTTGCCCTGCTCAGCACCAAAGGCACTGCGACCATGGGCCAGCTGGATGGACAGCGGATCCGCGTTGCGGGGCCCACGGCGCTGAACACCGGGCCGTTCCAGCGGCTGGGCGCCTCGCCCGTCTCAATGCCCCTGGGCGAGGTTCTGCCAGCCATGCAGAACGGCGCAATCGACGGGCTGATCGCGGGCGTGCCGGTCTATATCCTTGGCCGCTACTATGACGTGGCCACCGAAATGGCGATCCTGCCCGAGAGCTATCTGGTGGTCACCGCCGTCGCCAGCCAGACGTTCATGGACATGATCGGCGAAGACTTGGCCGAAAAAGTACGCGCAGCCGCACGCGAGGCCCTGCCCGCGACCAGCGAATTCACCCTTGGGATGAATGGCAAGATGCATGACCTGTGGACGCAGAACGGCGGAACGATCGTGACGCTCGAGGGCGACGAGGCCGCCAAGTATCTCGACGTTGTCAACGCCAGCCTGCCGGACGCAATCGAGGCCAACAGCACGCTGAACGGTGAGCTGGAGTTCTTCCGCGCCGCAGCAGAGCGTCTGGCGCGCGAATAAACCTGTCGAGCAATCAGATGGAGGGCGGACTTTCTCGTCCGTCCTCGCCTTCGGAGCACTCCATGACACATGTAATCGACCGCTTAACTCGTCTGCTCGACACGGTGCTGGCCAGCGTCATCCTTGCGATGGTTGCGATGGGCTGCCTGAACGTGGCGCTGCGGTATGGCTGGGGGTATTCGATCCTCTGGGCGGATGAGACGCTGGTCTTCGCGATGATCGGCGTGACATTTCTGGGCGTGATCTCTGTTTCTTACCGGTCCCAACATCTGAAGATGTCGCTGTTCGTTCAGGCGCTCGGGCCCAAGGCGACGCGGGTCGTGCAGGTGTTGGAGCACCTGCTCATCGCCGGGACCTGTCTCTATGTCGCAGCCTATTCGTGGAAGGTCGTTGCAATGCTGATCAAGCGGGGCACCCTTAGCAACATGTCGAACACGCCGCTTTGGCTCCTGCATTCTCTGGTGCTGGTCGGACTGGTGGGCATGGCGGCGATCTCTGTTCTCAAGATCGTTCAGGCGATCCGGGGGGAGGACGCTGCATGACCTGGACGCTGCTTGTCCTGCCATTGGTGCTGATGGCGCTTGGATTTCCGATCTTTCTTGTGCTTCTGACCGCGTCGACCGCGACGATGGTCTTCACGATGAACATTCCGCTTGTCGCGCTGCAGCAGAACCTCTTTTCCTCAGTCAATGCCTATGCGCTACTGGCCCTGCCCTTCTTCATCCTGGCCGGAGAACTGATGGGCCGTGGCGGGATATCCGAACGGCTGGTTGGGCTCATGCGGGCCAGCATGGGGCGCGTTCCCGCCAAAGTACCGTTGACGACGGCGACCAGCGGTGCCGTGTTCGGGGCCATTACCGGGGTTGGGGCGGCATCGGTCGCGACGATCAGCCGGGTGATGCTGCCCCACCTTCGCGACGACGGTTATCCTGACGGTTTCAACGCGGGGCTGCTGGTTTCAGTCGGCGCGGTCGGGGTGATCCTTCCGCCGTCGATCCCGATGATTGTCTATGCCGCGGCGGCGGATGAATCGATCCCGCGCCTTTATGCGGCAGGCATCGTGCCGGGGTTGCTGATCGTGGCGCTGATCGGGCTCTATTCCATGTGGGTGGGCCGCAAGTCCAAGGTTGGCGCGGACGAGAAGTTCTCGGTCCGCCGCTTCTTGCGCGCTACCAAAGAAGGCGTCTGGGCCGCAGGCGTTCCGGTGGTTATTCTGGGCGGAATCTACGGCGGCATCTTTTCCCCAACCGAGGCCGCCGCGGTCGCCTGCCTTTATGCGATGATCGTATCGCTCTTCATCATGCGCGACCTGAAAGTGGCGGACCTGATGACTGCCGCGCGTACGACCGTGTCATATACCGCGCAGATCATGATCGTGATCGCCTGTGCCGGGGTGTTTTCCTGGCTGATCACGGTCAATCAGATCTCGGGCGCGATGGTGGCCTTTATCCAGGAAATGGCCCTGCCAACCTGGGTGCTCTTGCTGGCGATCAACATGCTGTTGCTGATCGTGGGCTGCCTGATCGACCCGCTGTCGGCGATCCTGCTTCTCACGCCGCTGCTGGTGCCGCTGATCACTGCGGCTGGCGTCGATCCGGTCCACTTTGGCATCATCGTCACCGTCAATCTGGCCATTGGATTGTTCACGCCCCCGTTTGGCATCAACATCTTCGTCCTTCAGGCGCTGAGCCGGATCAACCTGATGACCATCTACAAAGGCACCGCGCCGTTCTTTCTGCTCTACCTAATTGCGCTATTGCTGATCACCTATGTCCCCGCGATTTCACTGATCGGGGTGGACCTTCTGATCGGGCGCTGAGTTGACGGGATGCGTGGGTCATGACCACTTATATATGCATATGCAACATATGCTAACGCAATAATTTTGATCGGAGGAAAACATGAGATACGACGTCGCCATTGTGGGCTATGGGCCGACAGGAATGGTCCTGTCGCTTCTGCTGGCGAAACTGGGTCGCAGGGTAGTCATCCTTGAACGGTTCGAGGGGCTGTACAACTTGCCCCGCGCTGCCTGTTTTGACGATGAGACCATGCGCACCTTCCAGCACCTTGGAATCGCCGAAGAAATGCTGGCTGGCACCAACATCCAGCGCGGCTATGAATGGCTGAACGGCAAGGGCGAAGTGCTGCTGGACATCGAATACGACAACCCAGGCAAATGCGGCTGGCCGTCGCAATACATGATGTACCAGCCCCATGTCGAAGACGTGCTGGACCGGGCAGCAAAAGGCCATGACCTCATTACTGTGCGACAGGGCACTCCAGTGACCGGCTATGAGGAACACGGCGATCACGTCGTCGTTCTGGCCGAGACGGCGGAAGGCAAGACGGTCGAGATCGAGGCAACCTACGTCGTCGGCGCGGACGGCGGCAGCGGGTATACCCGCAGCTATCTGGATAGCCAGCTGGACGACTATGGGTTCTTTGAAAACTGGCTGGTTTGCGATTTCGAGATGCCTGCTCCGGTCGAGGGGCTGCCGTCGTTCCGGCAGGTCTGCAACCCTGCTCAGCCGGTGTCGATCGTCAACATCGGGCCGAAACATCACCGCTTCTCTTTCCGGCTGGAGAAGGACGAAGACCGCGAAAGCGCCACCGATCCCGACCGGGTCTGGGCGCGTGTGGCGGACTATCTGAAGCCTGATCAAGCCGACCTGATCCGCGTGGCCAATTACACCTTCCGCTCGCGCATCGTACGGAACTGGCGACGGGGTCGCATCATTCTGGCGGGTGACGCTGCGCACGAGATGCCGCCATTCCTGGCGCAGGGAATGGTGTCGGGTATCCGGGATGCGCGAAACCTGTCGTGGAAGCTCAACCTAGTCCTGTCGGGTCAGGATGACAGCTTGCTTGACAGCTATCAGGTCGAACGCGAACCACATGTCCGCTTTATCACCGAGAAGGCCATCGAACTGGGCCATGTTCAGACCATGCGCGACCCGGTCGAGGCGGAAAAACGCGACGCCCGACTGAAGGCCGTTCGGGCGGCGAACAAGAAGCCCGACAAGCTGATCTATCCGGGCCTCAGCGGCGGGATGATCGCCAATGACGGGCAGCTCTTGCCGCAGGGGCTTGTGTCTTCTGCCGGGAAAACCGGTCTGCTGGATGATGTTGTGGGCACCGGCTGGCTGATCGTGGCCAAGGGGCCCGAGGCCTTGTCGGGCCTGTCGGACAGTCAGCGCCAGGCCTGGCAGGCCATGGGCGGCAGCGCGGCCGTCTTCAACCTGCTGGCCATCGTCGGCGGCGGCGATCTGTCCGATACAGGCGGCGTCTATACCCGCTGGTTCGACACCACCGGCGCGGTGGCCGCCATCGTCCGACCTGACAGCTATGTCTACGGGCTCGCCAAGTCGGGCGCAGAGCTCGGCTCCCTCCTCTCTCAACTCACCGAAACGCTGGCGCCCGGACCGGCCGCCGCCTGATCTGAAAGGACCTATGATGCAAGGCAAGATCGCCCTCGAAGAACATTTCGCCATTCCCGAAACGCTGCAGGATTCCGCTGGCTTCGTCCCCGGCGCCTATTGGGAAGAACTCCAGCACCGGCTGCTGGACATTCAGGACACGCGGCTAAAGCTGATGGACGCGCATGGGATCGAGACCATGATCCTGTCGCTGAACGCCCCCGCCGTGCAGGCCATCACGGACCGTCAAAAGGCCATCGACATCTCCCGCCGTGCAAACGACGTGCTGGCCGAGGAATGCGCCAAGCGCCCTGACCGCTTCCGCGCCTTCGCCGCCCTGCCCCTGCAGGACCCCGATGCGGCTGCGGAAGAGCTGAACCGCTGCGTCAAGGACCTCGGCATGGTCGGCGCACTGGTGAACGGCTTCTCGCAGGACCAAGCGCAGGGCGACGGGCAGGACCTGCTCTACTATGACCTGCCGCAATACCGCAGCTTCTGGGGTGAGGTCGCCAAGCTCGACGTGCCCTTCTACCTGCACCCGCGCAACCCGCTGCCGCAGGACAGCCGGATCTATGACGGCCACCCCTGGCTGATGGGTCCGACCTGGGCCTTTGCGCAGGAAACCGCCGTGCATGCTCTGCGTCTGATGGGCTCGGGCCTGTTCGACGACCACCCCTCGTTGCAGATCATCATCGGCCACATGGGGGAAGGCATCCCCGCAATGCTGTGGCGGATCGACCATCGCAACGCCTGGGTTAAGCTGCCGCCCAAATACCCCGCCAAGAAGAAGTTCGTGGATTACTTCAACGAGAACTTCCACATCACCACCTCGGGCAACTTCCGCACCCAGACGCTGATCGACGCGATCCTTGAACTGGGCGCCGAGCGCATCATGTTTTCGACCGACTGGCCGTTCGAAAACGTCGATCACGCCGCCGACTGGTTCGACAGTGCATCGATCTCGGAGGCGGACCGGGCGAAGATCGGGCGCGGCAACGCTGCGCGCCTTTTCAACCTGGACAAATAAGCGCCACGAAGAGCCGAGTTTTCACGCGGGCTTCTCAGTCGAAAGCGACCCCGCGCGGGCTCGGTTCTGCCGGGGCGCGGCAATTGTTGGCCAAAGACCTACAGGCTCTCGGGGTCACCCGAGAGCTGATCCTGACGACGCCCGAACACGCCGATCAAACCCGGGCGACCCGTTCATTTGAACGGCTTTACAGAAAAGCCCCCCCAAACAGACAATCTCCCTCATTGCGCACGCGAAAAGTGCGTTGATCAACAGGGAAAACCACTATGACTCTTTCTGACACTCACACAAACGTGGGGGGCAGAGCATGACTGATGCATCTGCTGTCGCACCGAAAACTTCGTTCTCGAACCTTACTCTGACCGCGCTGGTCCTATTTGCCGCGATCACGCCTTTGGCTCTTCTCGTGGCGCCTGCTTTGGCGGCTCAACTGGCCGGAGAGCTGGGCGTAGGCCCCGCCGAAATTGGCCGCTACTTCTTTGTGGAAAACGGCGCATTCAGTTTCGCTTCGCTTGTTTCCATATTCTGGCTTGGAAAAATCAATATTCGCCTGGTGAGCATGATCGCCATCGCGGTCTTTGGGGTTGGCAATCTGGTCACCGCATTTCTGTTGCCCGAGTTTGGAACGCTTTTGATCATGCGGGCCATCACTGGACTGGGAGGCGGGACCTTGATGGTGCTGTCCATGGTCAGCGCGCAAGACGCTGAAAATCCCGATCGTATTTTTGGGTTTTGGGTGATTGGTCAGCTGATTCTCGGCGCGATCGGTCTGGCGGTCTTGCCGTTGCTGTTTGCTGATTTCGGTCTGCGCGAATTCTACCTCATCCTGGGCGTTGTCACGCTTTTGCTGTCTCCGCTTGTCCGTGGCTTTCGCACACCTGCGGCGGCTGAAACGGGCGCCGAAAAAACCGGCATTACAGCGCGCTTTGTCTTTGTGATCTTTTTCGCATTGGGCGCGTTGCTGCTGTACTACGTTGCCATCGGAGGCGCCTGGACCTTTGTCAGCTCGGCTGCGGAACGTGCTGGGCTGGCGCCCGAGCGCATTGGCCCGGTGCTGTCCATCGCGACCTTGTTTGGAATTCTAGGCGCGGGCGTCGCGACCTGGATGGGCGGGCGTTCCAGCCGCCGTCTCTCGCTTTTCGTGGGCTATGCGATCCTGGTCGTGTCCCTGGCAGCGCTGTCTGTCGATACCGTGTGGATCTACATCGCCGCAATTTGCGCCTTCAAGTTTGCCTGGACCTTTGCCCTGCCCTTTATCATCGCCGAGATCTCCAGCTGTGACGCCTCGGGGCGCCTCGTTGCGGCCACCACGCTGATCATTGGCTTGGGGCTGTCATTGGGGCCGTTGTTCGCGGGCAATATGCTGGCCGGAGGATGGGATCTGGGAACTGTGATGCTGCTGGCTGCGGTTTGCAGCGTGCTGTCCCTGATCGGCCTGATTCTGACACCGAAAACGCAAACGCAAACGCCAGAGGCTGAATAATGGGTCAAACGATGAAAACAGGCTTCTTTACGGATGAAAAAACATTCTGGCATAGCGGAGGCATGCAGTCGCTTGTGTTGCCTGTCGGGGGGTGGATACAACCCCCCAATGCCGCCGGCTTTGCCGAGGCGCCGGACACGAAACGCCGCTTTCTGGCGCTGGTTCAAACCAGCGGTCTGGCGGATGAGCTGACGGTCGCCTCGGCGGCGATGGCCACGCAAGAAGACTTGCTGCGCATCCATCCCCAAAGCTATCTGACAGCGTTCAAAGACATGAGCGACCAGTCAGGTGGAGATTTGGGCACCTCGGCCCCGTTCAGCACAGGAAGCTACGAAATCGCAGCCCTTTCTGCGGGATTGGCCAAGGACGCCATCGACCAGGTCATGTCGGGAACGTTGAAAAACGCCTATTCCCTGTCGCGCCCGCCGGGGCACCACTGTTTGCCGGACCATCCGATGGGATTTTGTTTGCTCGCCAATATTCCGATCGCTGTCGAGGCAATGCGTGCCAAGCACGGGCCAAAACGCGTCGCGATTTTGGATTGGGATGTGCACCACGGCAATGGCACTCAGGCGATCTATTATGACGACCCCGACACGCTGACGCTCTCGATCCACCAAGATAAGAACTTTCCGCCGGGCTATAGCGGTACCGAAGATACAGGTGCCGGGGATGGCGTTGGCGCGAATATAAATATCCCGTTGATGCCCGGCGGCGGCCATGCGGCCTATGTGTCGGCCTTTGAAAAGATCGTCCTGCCCGCGCTGGACCGGTTCAAACCGGACCTGATTGTTGTGGCCTCGGGTCTTGATGCCTCGGCGGTTGATCCGCTGGCCCGCATGAATCTGCATAGCGACAGCTATCGATGGATGACGGAACAAATCATGGCTGCGGCTGAGCGCCATTGCGCGGGGCGTGTGGCCATGGTGCACGAGGGCGGGTATTCTGAAACCTATGTGCCCTTCTGCGGTCTGGCCATCATGGAAACCCTGTCGGGGATCCGCACCCAGGTCCAGGATCCCATCCTTGAAATGGGGCATCTGTGGCAGGCCAGCGCCGAGTTTGACGCCTTGCAGGATCGCTTGCTAAGCGAGCAGGCGCAGGCCTTGTCGCTGTAGCTTCTTCAAAACACGGCCCTACAATATACGCATGACCCCAGTGATGCTATGCTTGGCCATTCTCACAGAAATGGCCAAGCAAAATGCCCCATCCGTCAGATGATACCGAAGCAGAAGATGCGCAGGTCTGGGACTTTGAACATATTCCCGATCCTGTCGATCTTGGCGCATACCAGATCGAATCCATCGCCCCGCGGCACATGGATTTTGCGCAGACGCTCGCTGCATCCTCCGCCGATGTCGGGCTGAGTTGTTTTCTGCTTGATCTATACGGGGCGGCCGTGCGCGAGCCCATTGGCGCCTTTGAAAAGTCTTGGATTTTAGCGCTGAAAAGCCTGCTGGACTTTGATGCCGCCTGGACAGGAGTGGCGTCAATTCAAGGCAGCCTGCCAGTGAACCACAGCGCGTTCACGTATAACCTTTCGGCTGATTTCGGACCGGAATGGAAGAAAATTGCAGCCTTTGATCCCTTTGCCGATCTGGCCAGCCTGGTGCCGGGTCAGGCGAGCTCTGTGACGCTTCAAACGCAAGATATTGCGCCAGAGTTCCAGGAATGGGCGCGCCGCTATGATTTGCAAAACCTGGCAAGTGTCTGCGCGATCGACAACGGGTTCGAATTGATAAGTTTCCTGTCGGTCTACCGCCACGACCACAGGGCAGTGTTTTCAGAATTGGACCTGCGGAAACTTGAACTTGTCATTCCGCATATTGCTGCGGCGACCCGCACAAACAGGCGCCTTCAGCTGGCCTCAAAGCTGCAACACAGCTCGGAACGAAAACCACGCGCCATTTGCGATGCGTTCGGGGTTTTCCACCGTGCAGATCCAGAGTTCAGGACGATCCTGAAATCGCTGATCCCCGACTGGAATGAAAACAGTCTGCCCGAAGACATCTTGCAGAATGCACAGGACCCGTCGGACGCAGACTATGTCTGGAATGGCTACAGCGTTGAAATGACCGAGGTAGCGGGCCTTTGGGTTGTGGCCCTGCAAGAGGTTTCTCCGCTTGCCGTTCTGCCGCCCCGCGAGTTGGAGGCGATCCAGTTCTATTCCCAGGGGGCGTCATACAAAGAGGTGGCCCGCGAAATGGGAATTGCCCCAAGCACCGTACGCCATCATATTCGATGTGCATACAAACGCATGGGGATAAATAACAAGGCACAAATCGCGCAAATTTTGTCCAAGAGTTCTCGTGGCATCTAAACGGCCCGAAACTGTCGGGCCGCTTGAAGGCGCGGGACACATGTTGGCCAGGCCGTGCTGTGAAACTCTCTAGAGCGCCTCAGCCTTTACCAAGGAATGCACGTCCTCAACGCGGGCAGCGTCCAGATCCTCTTCGCCGATGCCAAATGTCTGGCCCATCAGGTCTTCGATCCCCTTGACCAGCGCCGAGGCATCAAGGCCGTAGAACTTCATCAGGTAGGGGCGTGATCCGCCATGCGCGTAGGTGTCTTTCAGACCCAGACGGATCAGCCGCTTTCCGACACCTGCATCGGCCATGGTTTCCGCGACAAGGCTGCCGATCCCCCCTTCGGTCACGTGGTTTTCCAGCGTCACAACCCCGTGCTTCACGCTGCCGATATGATCCAGAAGCGCTTTGGAATCAAAGGGCTTGATGGTGTGCAGATGCAAGTGCCGGATCGACAGCCCCGCCTTGGCAAAGGCCGCGCGGGCGCGCATGGCCTCTTCGGTGCAGATGCCCGACGTGACGACAAGCACATCGTCGCCGTCGCTCAGCTCGCGCATTTCGCCCACCTTAATCGGCGTATCAAAAAGGCGCGGAACCGAGCCGCGCAGCACCCGGCACCAGACCGGGCCGTCAATGCTGTCGGCGGCCTCACAAATGCTCTCCACTTCGGTGGCATCGCCGGTTTCCAGGATCGTCATATTCGGGATCGACCGCATGACCGAGATATCCTCGATCGACTGGTGCGTCATCCCCCCCGGCGTGGTGACACCTGGCAGGAACCCCATCAGGCGCACCTTGCGCCGCGGATAAGCGACCGAGGCCATGAGCTGATCATAGGGCCGGCGATACATGAAAACGCCAAAGGTGTGGATGAACGGGCGAAAGCCAGCCAGACCAAGGCCACCAGCAAAGCTCATCATGTTCTGCTCGGCCATGCCCATCGACAGGAACTGATCGGGGTGGCGGTCGCGAAACCCGTCGATTTCACAGGACGACGTCAAATCCGCCGAAAGGCACAGGATGTCCTTGTTGCCAGCCGCAAATTTCTCAAAGGCCGAGGCGTAAGGGCGGGATACCATTTCTACCATGTTTCGGGCCTCCTTAGTGGGCGTAGTCGATCGGGTCGACACCCAGATCTTTGGCGATGGAAACATTCATGCGGGCGCGTTCGTCTTCGGACTTGAACCGCACGTAGTGCAGCCGTGGAAAGCGCTCTTCGAGGATCGACATGGCGTGGAAGGGATTGGTGCGCGCCAGAATGATCAGCGGCTTGCCGTCATGGTTTTCTTCCGACGCCTGACGGATCGCGGTCAGGTCGTGCCCGTCCACTTCGACGCAATGGGCGCCGAAGTTGATGAACTTTGTACGGATGTCGCCAACTTCCATGACCGAGTTCATGGCGCCGTCGCACTGCTGGTCGTTCACATCCATGATGGCTTTGACTTCGATGTTGTGGAAAGCGCAGGCCTGCACCGCTTCCCAGGTCTGGCCCTCTTGCACCTCACCATCGGACATGAAGACCCAGGTCTTACCCGTGTCACCGCGCAGCTTGCGGCCATAGGCCAACCCGGCGGCGGTCGACAAACCAATGCCCAGCGTCCCGTTGTGGACTTCCATGCCGGGGCTGTGTTCCGCGCCGATCATCTCAACCGAAGAGCCGTCCTTGTTGAACATCTCCAGCCCCTCGGGCGCCATCCGGCCAACCTCGATCAGCGTGGCATAGGCCACCAGCGCATAATGGGCGGGGGCAATAAAAAGACGGTCATATTCGGGGGATGCCGGGCCATTGTACCCTGCCCCGGTGTGATAGTCGGGATTGCTGGGCGATGGCACACCTTCGAAAGGCTTCGGGATCATCGGCAGCGTCGGCTGACCCAGATTGAGCGCTTCGTTGTAGAGCCATGCCAGTTGTTCCCCCGCCGAGCAGGCCTGGCTGAGATAGCCACCATTGTTGCGCATCGAGTGCTCGAACACACGGCGGCGGATGCCAAGTGCAACCTCTTCGGTTGTCTTTTCGTTTCTCACGGGGAAGCCTCCTCCTGTATCTTTACAAATGTCAATAAAACGTGCAATTGTAAAAATCAATAGCGGATTGCACGATGCGTTGGAGGAAACGGGGAGGCGCAAGATGAAGGCCATTCGATGCCATGGATTCGGAGGCAAGCACCGGTTTGAGACCGGTTTGGCAGTTCCGCAGCCGGGACCGGGCGAAGTCTTGGTCAAGGTGGATGCCAGCGGGATCTGCGCGGCTGACCGGGCGATGTGGGATGCCACCGGCCCCTGGTCTCTGAATTTCCCGTTTACACCGGGGCACGAGTTCACAGGCACCGTGATCGAACTTGGGGACGGCGCGGGCGAGGCACATGGCCTCAGCGTCGGAGACCGGGCCATTGCCGAGCTGAACATCACCTACGGCAACGACTTTTTCCGCCAGCGCGGCCTTTACCACATGACCGACCATATGGACGTGCTGGGCGCAACGCTGGACGGCGGCTGGGCCGAATACATGCTTTATCCAGCCGACGCCGTGATCCACAAAGTCCCGGATGGCCTGTCCAATCGCGCGGCCTGCTACACCGAGCCGCTGGCCAATGCGATACACGGCGTTCAGCGCGCCGAGATCGGGTTCGAGGACGTGGTGATTGTTGCCGGCGCGGGTCCGATTGGCATGGGGATGATCCAGGCCGCGCGCCTGAAAACACCACGAAAGCTCATCCTCATCAATCCCGGAGAGGCCAAGCGCGATCTGGCGTTGAAGCTGGGGGCAGATCTGGCCTTTCACCCCAGCGATCCGGCGTTGAAGGTGACGCTCGACGCGCTGACAGACGGGCGCGGCGCGGATGTCTTTCTGGAGGCATCGGGCCAAGGGTCGGCGTTTTTGCAAGGCTTGGACCTGATCCGAAAGGCCGGGCGTATGGTTGTCTTTGGCGTTTACAAAGAACCAGTGCCCTTTGATCTGAACATTTTGGGGGAGTTCAAAGAGCTTGACCTGCGGGGCGGCCATCTTGCCCCCTTCACCTATGCCACCGCGCTGGACCTGATGGGACGCGGGTTGATAGATGGGGACGCCTGCGTCACCCATGCCTACCCGCTGGAAGAGTTCGAACAGGCGATCACGCGCAAGCCCGATCCGGGTGAGGTGCAGATCAAGGTTATTTTTGAGCCCAACGGCTAGGACCCGACATGAAATACACTTCGTCCCATTGGGGCAGCTACCAGTTCGAACCCGGTGGCCCGTTGCAGCCACTGGACAGCGATCCTGATCCCTCTCGTATCGGGCGGGGGTGGGTCAGCGCTTCAAAAGACAAGCAAAGCCGCATTCTGCGCCCCGCCGTGCGACGTGGGTGGCTGGACGGGGACAAGGGGCAGAACCGATGCCGGGACAGCTATGTCCAGGTGTCGTGGGACCGCGCGATAAGCCTGGCCGCCGGGGCGTTGCGGGACGTGACTGACAGCTATGGCAACGGCGCAGTGTTTGGCGGCTCTTACGGCTGGTCCAGCGCCGGGCGCTTTCACCACGCCCAAAGCCAAATGCGGCGGTTTCTGAACCTCGCCGGCGGCTATGTGTCTGCGCGCAACACCTATTCCCATGCCGCCGCCGAGGTGCTGTTTCCCCATGTGCTGGGCCTCAGCAACAGGGCGTTTCAGGACGATATGACGGCGATCCCGTTGGTGGCGCAGCATTGCGAGCTTCTGCTGGCGGTTGGCGGCATCTCTCCTCGCACCGCGCAGATCACGTCCTCTGGAACGACGACGCATGAGGTCGGCCCCTGGCTGGATGCGATGCGCGCCAAAGGGACGCGGATTGTCTGCCTGTCGCCCCGCCGTGCGGATCTGGAGGGGGCAGAGTGGCTGCCCATTCGCCCCGGCACAGACACCGCCTGCCTGCTGGCGCTGGCCTATGAAATCCACGCTGCAGGTCTGGCGGACGCGGGTTTTCTGGCGCGCTGTACCAGCGGATGGGAGGCATTTCGCGACTACCTGACCGGCGCGTCGGATGGCGTTGTGAAATCGGCGGAATGGGCGGCGCCGATCTGTGATCTGAGTGCCGAAACCTTGCGGGCTTTGGCCATGGACCTTGTGCGGTCAAAAAGCATGGTCTCGATGGCCTGGGGCATTCAACGCGCCGAATTTGGAGAACAGCCAATCTGGGCGGGGCTGGCCTTGGCGGCGCTGATCGGCCAGATCGGGCAACCCGGCACGGGCTATGGGTTTGGTTATGGCTCCACAACACCCGTCGGGCGCGCGGCGAAACTGATCGGCTGGCCCTCGGTGCCCCAAGGCCGCAACCCGGTGTCGGACTTCATCCCCGTGGCCCGCATCGCCGACATGCTGTTGTCCCCCGGCGGGCCCTACAAATACGACGGTCAGGACCGCACCTACCCAGACATCAAGCTGGTCTGGTGGACAGGCGGCAACCCGTTCCATCATCATCAGGATCTGACCCGGCTTGAGCAGGCCTGGACTCGGCCCGACACTGTCATTGTCAACGACCACAGCTGGACCGCCACCGCGCGCCGGGCCGACATCGTGCTGCCCGCGACCACACCGCTGGAGCGGTCCGACATCATGATGAACCGGCGCGATCCGACGCTTTTGTGGATGTCGCCCTATCATGCGCCCGTGGGCGAAGCGCTGGACGACTTTGAGATCTTTTCCCGGCTCGCGCATGCGTCGGGCTTTGGCGATGCCTTCACCGAAGGGCGCGACGCGGACGGTTGGCTTGCGCATCTATGGGAACAATCCAAGGCGGTGGCGCAGACCCACGGCTTCACCTTGCCGGACTTCGACCAGTTCCGGTCAGAGGGCCGGTTTGATGTGCCCGACGCCCAAGAGGCGCGGATCGCCCTTGCGGATTTTGTGGCCGATCCCGCAGCCCACCCGCTGGCCACGGAAACCGGCCGGATCACCCTGACAAACGAAACGATTGGGGCGATGGGGCTGAACAGCTGTCCCCCCTGCCCCACTTGGATCGAACCCTCCGAGTGTCTGACCCGCGCCAAACCGGGAGAGCTGCACCTGATCTCGGGCCAGCCGGACACGCGGTTGCATTCTCAGAATGATCGTGGCGCAGAAGCGCTGGGGGACAAGATCGAGGGGCGGGAGGCCGCCTATCTTCATCCTGACACCGCCGCCTCTCTTGGCTTGGCCGAGGGCGACATCGCGCGGCTCTTCAACACACGTGGGGCCTGTCTGGCAGGCGTTCGGCTGGATGACGGGCTGCGCCCGGATTGCATCTTCCTGCCCACCGGGGCGTGGTTTGACCCGCAAGTCGTCGACGGCAAACCGCTGGAGGCGCACGGGAACCCGAACGTGCTGACCCGCGATTGGGGCTGCTCCGAGCTGTCACAGGGCAATATCGCGCATTCCTGTTTGGTGCAGATCGAAAAATGGACCGGCGCGCTGCCCGACCTGACCATCTCGCAGCCGCCCAAATTTACAGAGCCCTCCTGAGCCGCGACGCTCAAGAAGGGCTCTGCCTGCTCGGTTCTCAGTGATCAGCTGCCGCTCGCGTTGCGCATGTTGCGCTGCGCCACGGCCAGCGCCAGCGCGGACACCAGGATAATCCCCGACAGCGCGTCTTTGGTGTTGAAGTTGAGCCCCATCAGGTTCAGCCCATTGGTCACCATGCCCAGGAACAATACGCCCGCCACAGTCCCCGGAATGTTGGGCCGTCCGCGCGGATGCAGCGCCGCGCCAATAAAGACGGCGGCGATGGCGTCCAAAAGGTAGGAAAAGCCAGACAGCGGCGTGAACATGCGGATGTTGGCGGCAGCAATCAACCCGCCCACCGCGCAGGTGATCGAGGCGAACACGAAGCACGCGATCAGGATGCGGTTCACCCGGATCCCCGCCACAATCGAGGCCGAGCGCTGCATGCCCATGGCATGCACGCGGCGTCCCCAGACAGAGCGTTCCAGCACCAGATAGTAAATGCCCACCAGAACCGCCGCGACGATCACCTCGGTCGGGATGCCAAACACCTCGCCCTGGGCGATGCTGCGGAAGCCGTCCGGCATCTTCCGGTAAGAGATCGGCCCGCCCCCGTTGGTAAAGATCCGTTGCGCCGACGAGCCGATAAAGAAGGTGCCAAGCGTGGCCAGAAACGGGCTGATGCGCAGGCCGACAACCAGCGCGGCGTTCAACAACCCCACCAGCGAGCCGCCCATCATCCCGACACAGGCTGCGGAAAACCAACCCATGCCATAGGTCTTCATGGCAACGACGGCAAAGGCCGCTCCGAAATCCAAGGCGATCCCGACCGACAAATCGATGCCCCCCGTGGCCACGATCAACGTCATGCCCAGCGCGATGATCATCAGGATCGCGGATCCTTCGACAATATTCATCAGGTTCTGGCCTTGCAGGAACACCGGGTTCCAGGCGGCAAAGAAGACAAAGAACAGCGCGAAGACGATCATAAAGCCGAAACGCACCAGAATGCTGCGCAGGTCAAAGCGGCTCTTTTTGGCAACCTGGTCCATTAGTTCACCCGTTCTGAAATGGCGGACAACGCGACGACAACCACGATGAGCGAGCCCTTGATAAGATCCGTCCAGAAGACGTTCACGCCGATGGTCTTGAGGCCGATGGAAATGGCGGCGACCAGCACCGCGCCCAATACGGCGCCCCACATGGTGACCACGCGGCGGGGCGAAAAGGCCGCGCCCAGAAAGGTCGCCAGGACCATTTCCAGCATCAGGTTGTCCTGCACACCCGGCGAATAGCCGTTGCCGCGCGCAAGGATGAAAAAGCCGGTCACAAACCCCATGAAGGCCGCCAGCAGATAGGATTGCGCCACCAGCCGATCCACCCGGATGCCCGAGATTTCGGCCGCATCCCGGCTGCCGCCCGCAGCCTGAAGGTTCAGCCCCCACTTCGAGCGGTGCAGCAGGTGATAGGCCAGCAGGGCCAGCGCCGCGACAATCAGGATCCCCAGCGGCATGCCCAGCGCAAACTCGTCCCGCAGGGAGGCGATGGCCTCGGAGTTGAGGTTCAGCCGTTTGCGCGCAGTGACCACGTTATTGATGCCGACGACGGCGACGAACATGGCAAGCGTGGTCAGCAAAGGCGTCATGCGCAACCGTGTGACCAGCAGCGCATTGACGACGCCGACCATCGTGCAAGCAGCCAGCGCGGCAAGACCGGCCAGCAGCAGGGACTGTTCGGCTGTGGTGATCACCGAAACGATCCCGGCGCACAGCACAGCCGTCGCGGGGATCGACAGATCAATCCCGCCCGAAACAACGTCATCCCCCCCGGCCATGACCACGGCGGACAAGCCAATCACCGACAAGACCACGGGCAGGCTTTGCGCCAGCACAAGCTTGAGGTTCACAAAGGTCATGAAGTTGGGCGCATTCAGGCCCACATACAGCAGAAGCGCCAGAAAGATGATCAACGGCAGCAGGCCGACAATCGTGGCCAGCATGTGCTTTTGCTGAAGGCTACGCGCTTGCATGTGCCATCTCCGATACCTCTGTGGCGCCCGTGGTGACGGCCACAAGGTGGTCCACGTTCAGCGCGTCTTTTTCGATGATCGTGCTGACCTCGCCCCGCATCATCACGGCGACGCGGTCGCAGGTGCCGACAAGCTCGACCGGGTCCGAGGACGACATCAGGACAATCGCCCCCTCGGCGGCCAGGTTCTCGATCAACTGGTAGATCTCGCTCTTTGCGCCCACATCGACGCCCACCGTCGGTTCGTCGAAAATGAAGACCTTGGCACTTTTGGCCAGCCAGCGGGCCAGAACCACTTTTTGCTGGTTGCCGCCCGACAGAAAGCGGGTCACGGCCTGGGCGTTGGCCGGGCGAATGTCCAAATCCTGAATCAAGCCTTCGGTCACTTGCCGTGTCTTGGTCCGGTTGATGAGGCTCAGCGATGCTGCTTCATCCAGCGTGGCGAGGGTTGCGTTCTCTTCGACCGTCATGGGCAGCACCAGCCCGTCATGGCGGCGATCCCGAGGAACCAGAACCATCCCGTTGGCCACCGCGCTGGCGGCCGTCTTTGTGTCCAGCGGCGCGCCATCCAGCGTCAGCTGGCCAGAGGACAGTTTGCGCAGACCGTAAAGGGCATCGACCAGCTCTTCGCGGCCCGAACCGATCAGGCCCGCGATGCCAAAGATCTCGCCCCGGCGGATCTCAAGATCGACACCGGTGAAGCTGCTGCCATCGTCATAGCCCTCCAGACGCAAGGCGACGTCACCGGGTTGCCGCGTGCTGGTGGGAAAAAAGGCATCCAGCTCGCGCCCGATCATGGCCGAAACAAGCTGGGTCCCGGTGTCGGCTGTGATCTCGTCAAAGACGGCGACGTCTTTGCCCTGGCGAAAGACCGTGACCCGGTCCGAGATGTCCGTGATTTCATTCAGATAGTGCGAGACATAGAGGATCGCGATCCCCCGGCTTTTCAGCTTGTCGATCGCTGTCATGATCTTCAGCACTTCTTCGCTGGCCAGCGGGGCCGTGGGTTCGTCGAAGACCACAACTTTCGCCGCGCCATCGATCAGCGCGCGGGCCACCTGAACCAGCTTGCGTTCCGCCGGGCTGAGATCCCGGATCAACCGGTTGCCGGGCAATTCCGCGCCCAGCTCGTCCCGCATAAACGCCTCGGCCCGGGCGCGCATTCTGGATTTGGCGAGGCCGAACCTGCCGGGCAGCTCTTGCCCCATGAATACGGATTCAGCGAGGGTGAAATGCGGGACCAGATGCAGTTCCTGGTGGATAAACCGCACGCCAGCGTCATGAATTTTTTCAGGCGTTGCGGGGGAGATCGTGGCTCCGCCGACCTCAACGGTGCCCTCTGCGGGCTGATAGACACCGGCCAGGACCTTGATGATGGTCGACTTGCCTGCGCCGTTTTCACCAACCAGACCATGAACTTCGCCGGGTTTGACTGTCAGATTTGCACCGTCCAATGCCCGGACACCTGGAAATATCTGAACAATGTCGCTAAGGCGAAACGCAGCATCGGTCATATTGCCTCGCTAAGGAATGATAGATTTTCGGTTTGCGCTAGGGGTGGCAGCCCATCATCTCAGGGCTGCCATATTGCCTGTCATAAACAGGGCTTAGTCAAGCTCGCCGTAGCCAAGAGCCTTATAGGCCGCTTTGGCGCCGTCCTGACCACTGACGGGCACAACGTCCACGTAGGTCTGCGGCAGCAGCAATTCACCGCCAAAGTGACGCGCCACGTTCTGCGCCGCGGTAGAGCCGATCAGGCGCGGTTGCTGGGCAACGTTTGCCACGAAGGGGCTGCCGTCTTCGGCCATGATCTCCAGCGTATCGGGGCCACCGTCCAGAGCGGTCACAACGATGTCCGTACGACCAGATTCTTCGAGCGCCTGAACCACGCCAATGGCCGGCTGGTCCCAGCATCCCACGTGGATGGCATCGATGGTGCCTTCCGGATACTGGCTGAGCAGGTCAAGCGTCTGGCGGCGGGCGTCTTCCGGCGCGTTTGCGAACTCTTCAGCAAGCTCAGGCTGGATGATTTCGATGCCCGGATAATCCTGCAGGACGTACTTCCACAGACCGGTGCGGATGCCGCAGATGCGCAGCGCGTTTTCGAACGCGTTGAACACCGCAACCTTGCCTTCGCCGCCAATCGCATCCGCCATATAACGGCCAATGGTGGTGCCCATATAGTAGTTGTCCGACGTGGTGTTGTTCAGCGCATGCGGGCTGGGGTGGTCAACGGTAAAGACCGGAATGCCAGCGGCTTTGAGCGCTTCGAACTTCGGCTCAACTGCGCCGTCCCCAAGGATCGAGATCACAGCGTCAACGCCGCGGTTCAACAGAACGTCGTGATTGTCAGCGTGGACCTGGTTGTCGCGGCCGCCATCAACCGGCACCACGGTGCCGCCCAGCTCTTCGACCATGTCGGTCGCGCCGGTAAAAGCTTCGCGATCCCAGAAATGCTGTGTTCCAACGACGGCCACACCCACGGTCTTGCCATCCAGACTCAGGTGACCATCGGCCAGTACGGGCGCCGCTGCAAGCGCTGCCATGATGCTTGTCGCAGCAAGAAATTTGTTCATCTTAAGTCCTCCCAAAGAGTGCACGGCTCCTCTCCGTGCTGATGGGCAGACAAAAACAACGTTCTTTACAAATGTCAATAAATAAATCATTTGTATAAATCAGGAGGACGGACATTGAGCGAATTGAGACTTGGTTTGGATGTCGGAACAACGGCCATCAAAGCGGCTGCCTACCGACCAGACGGGACGTCGGTCGCCCGCGCAGAACGCGACACAACCGTGTTGCGCAGCGGGCCCGGATATGCCGAGCAAAACATGGAAGTGGTTTGGAGAAGCGCTGTTGCCTGCCTTGCCGACGTGGCGCGGGCCTGTGCAGGACAGGCCATCTGCTCCATCGGGGTTTGCGCCCAAGGAGACGGGTTCTGGGCTCTGGATGGCAAGGGTCAGCCCGCCGGCAACGCAATTCTGTGGAACGACACCCGCGCGGCCGACGATCTGGAAGCCCTCGGAAACAGCGGGTGCACAGACGTTCTCGGCATCGGATCAGGCACGTCGATCTGGCCAGGGACATCGGGGATGCTCTGGCGGTGGTTGAAGTCACAGCCAAAGGGCGGTGCAGACAGAATTGCGACCGTCTTCACCTGCGCAGACTGGATTGGCTATCGTCTGACAGGCGCCATTGCGACGGATCTGTCCAACGGCTCTATTCCCTTCATGGATCTTGAAACGCGCGATTACAGCGACGCCCAGTTTGCTGCCATTGATTGCGCAGATCTGAAACCAAAACTGCCAAAGCCGCGCCGCGCGACCGAAGCCCTGGGACGGCTGAGCGGGGATGTGGCAGCCCAAATCGGCCTGCCCGCTGGCCTGCCGGTCTCGGTCGGCACGTTGGATCTGGCGGCGATGATCGTCGGGATGGGGCTGGACCAGCCGGGTCAGACGATGCTGATCATGGGAACCACCGCCGTAGTCAATATTCTGACGGACACGGCGGACCGTGTTCCGCAGCCCGTTGGCGCCTCGGCGCTGCACCCCACCAGCGACGTCATCATTCGAATTCTGGCCCCCTCTACCGGGGCGGCTGCCTTTGACTGGTTCACAGCCCTGCACCCCAATACCCTGGGCGGGGACACACCGGACGAGGTGGCCGAAAAGCTCAACGCCCTGGTTAAAACGGTGCTGGTTGGCGCGAATGGCGTCACCTTCCTGCCCTATCTGAACGGCGAACGTGCGCCCTTTGTGTCCCCGGACATTCGCGGGGGTTTTCACGGGTTGCGGGCCAGCACGACCAAAGCCGATCTGGGCCGGGCCGTGATGGAAGGCACCGCGATGAGCCTGCGCCACTGCTTTGAAAGCCATTCGGGCCTGCCCACCGAACCGGTGCAATTGACCGGCGGCGGCTCAAAGAACGCGGTGTGGTGCCAGATCATTGCCGACATCATCGGTCAGGACGTGATCGTCAGCCAAGCGTCGGATCAGGGCCTGTGGGGGGCGGCCTGCATCGGCGCTGCCGCTGCTGGCCAGGGGGATCCGATCTCGCTGGCCCAACGGACCGAGGCGCAAAATGTCTATCAAAGCGATCAAACGGCGCATGCGGCCTATTGCGATGTCTATCGGCGCTACGCGCTGATTTCGACGGCCATGCAGCGCCTTCAGGAAGACTTGAACTCAGCCAAGGACCCAAATCCATGAGCAACATGATGAAAGCGGCGGTTCAATACGCCATTGATGACATTCGCCTAGAAGAGCGTCCTGTCCCCGAAATCGGACCCGGAGAGTTGCTGTTAAAAACGCGCGCCTGCGGTCTGTGCGGCGGTGAAACCATGGCCTGGTACAAGACAGAACCTAAGGTGCTTGGCCATGAGCCGTCTGGCGAGGTTGTCGAGGTGGGCGCGGGCGTCACAGACTATAAGGTGGGCGACCGGGTCTTCGTGAACCACCACGTGGGACGAGTGAACAGCCACCTGTCGCGGCGCGGCCATTTCACCCGAGATCCGTTTTACAAAACCATGCGGCTCGATCCGGGTGGGGTTTGCGAATACTTCCGCGTGACGGCGCAGCATCTGGCGATGGACACGCACAAACTGCCCGACAGCATCTCGGACGAAGCAGCCGTTACCATCGAACCCTGGTCCTGTGTTCTGTCCGGGCTAAAGCAGTGCAACATCCAACCCGGAGACACAGTCGCTGTGGTGGGGGCTGGCTTTATGGGTCAGGGCTTTGTCCACCTCGCCCCGCTTTTTGGCGCCGGTAAGGTTGTGGCCTTGGACTTTTCGGATTGGCGGCTGGAAAAGGCCAGGTTCTTTGGCGCGACGCATACGATCAATCCCAAGACTGAGGACGCGGTCGCGGCCATGCGCGAGCTGAACAACGGGCGCCTGGCCGACACGGTCATTGTGATCGCGCCCTTTGCCTCAGCCTGGAAACAGGCGATGGATCTGGTCGAGGTGGGCGGCTGCCTGCACCTTGGCGCGCCTCTTCCACCCGAGGCAGAATGGGTGCAGGACGGCCACAAGGCCTATTTCGACCAGATCACAGTCACGTCGCGCTACAGCTCGGATCATACGGACACCTACAGCTATATCCGCCTGCTTGAGGCTGGGCGCATCAAGGCGGACGAGGCGATCTCGCATCGCTTTGACATCAGCGACAGCGCAGAAGCCTTCCGCATGCTGGTTGAGGCCGAAAAATCCCTGAAAATCGTCGTCTATCCGCACGGCATCCCCGACGGAAAAAAGGAGCTGGTCTATGCTTGAAGAACTAAAAGAAATCGTTTGCGAGCAAAACCACGAGCTTCCCGCCAATGGGTTGGTCGTCGGCTCGGGCGGCAATGTGTCGGGCCGCGACCCGGAAACCGGGCTGGTGGTGATCAAGCCGTCCGGCGTGAAATTCGCCAAGCTCACCCCGGACACGATGGTTGTTGTGGATCTTGAGGGCAATGTGATCGAGGGCGAGATGAAACCTTCGGTCGACACTGGCATTCACCTATATATCTACCGCCACCGCGCCGATGTGTTTGGCGTCGCCCACACCCATTCCCCCTATGCCAGCAGCTTTGCCGCCCGCGGCGAACGCATTCCGGCCGTGATGACCCCCATCACCCATATGCTGGGCCGCGACGTGCCCTGTTCGCGTTACGCGACCCCCGGTGAAGTGGACACGGGCGAGGCCGTCCTGGAGGCGGCCGAAGGTGGTTGGGCCGTGCTGGTCAAAGCCCACGGCGTTTTCACCATGGGGACATCTGCGAAAGAGGCGACCTCGAACGCGATGTATCTGGAAGAAGCCGCGATGACCACGCATCTGGCGATGACGCGAGGTCCGGTCGAGGAACTGCCCCAGGAAGAAATTGACCGCTGCTACAATTGGTTCCGGAAAAATTATGGGCAATCCGGCGCAAAAGTCGTTAGTAAATAGAACATGAGCAAGACCCAAAGAACACTGACCGGCTCCCATGATAAAGAGGCAATCCTATCCAACATTGCGCTGCTCTACTATGGCGAAGGCCTGACGCAAAGCGAGATCGCTAAGCGCTATAAGCTGTCTCGCGCAACCATTGTGAACATGCTCAGGGAATGCCGCGAACGGGGCATTGTGGAAATTCGTGTCGATGGTCAGCTATTTGCAGCGTCAAGCCTGGCGCGCGACCTGCGCGATCATTTCGGCCTGCAAGATGTGTACATCGCCATGAATGCCGCCGAGGGGCATGAAACAAGTCGCAACGACCTGTTGGCCCAGGTCGCCCGGGTGGCCGCGATGGCGACCATGGACATTGTTGAACCCGGCGATCGCGTCGGTGTGGCCTGGGGCGAAACCATCGCCGCTGTCGCGCAGGCCATGCCCCGCCATCACGTGCCGCAAACAGAAGTGTGCCAGCTTATCGGGTCACAGGATTCCGAGCGGGTTCCAGCCTCGGAAATCTGCGCCATCGAGGTCGCAAACAAGCTCGGCGCCAGCTGCCACACCTTGCATGCGCCGGGCATTGTCTCGAGCGAGGACCTGGCAACGGCCCTGATGGCAGAGGCAACAATCCAAACGCAGCTTTCTCGTCTGTCACAGATGGATATGACCCTCGCTTCGATCGGCGATGTCAGCGACGATACCCATATGGTCGCGGCCGGAATTGCCTCTGCTGCCGAGCTAAAGCAGGCTCGGGTTGACGGCGCTTTGGGTATTATCTGCTGTCGCTATATTGACGGGAATGGCGAAGAAGTACGCGCGGCCCCCTACAGCCGCGTCATCGCGGCCTCACTCGAGGGCATGAAATCCGCCCGCAAACGGCTTTTGGTGGTGTGCGGGAAGGATCGCCAAGACGCGACCCGCGCTGCGATCAAAGGTGGCCTGGTAACACATCTCGTTCTCGATCAGGGTCTGGCCGAAGCCTTGATGTCAGAAACTGACTAAAGTCATCGCCAACTTGTTTGCGCATTGTAAACGACCCTTGCACTTCCAGCGGCGCGACACGCGTCGCTTTTGAATGGCTCAATGGTCACGGAAGGGATCAAAGCGCAAAACTAAGCCCGCTTTGGGTGTGGGACCGATTGTGGGGCAACCAAAAGCGCCACAATCTTTTTTCTTTATCTTTCAATTACTTAAAGGGATTTTTGGTGCGGCCGAGAAGACTCGAACTTCCACTCCGGTTAAGGAACAGCGACCTCAACGCTGCGCGTCTACCAATTCCGCCACGGCCGCACGTGATCTAGGTAGTCGGGGGGCCGTATAGACGAGCTGTGATCGGTTGTGAAGGGGGAAAACACGGTTGCGCGTGAGGGCACAGGATCCCATCGCGCTCAACCGGGGCCACGCACAGGCGATGGCCCCGGCAACGGGGGATCAAGCCCCTACTTGATCACAAAGCTGGGCAGTGCAGCCGCCGGGCTGGGTTTGGGCATCCCATTGCCATTCAACGCATCCGAGGCGGCCTTGATCATCTCGATCCGCTCGGGCTGACCGGGTGCAAAGGCCGGTTCGGCCCCGCCCTGCAACGCCTGGATCGCCATATCGTACCACGGGGCGGCCCGGGCGGCGGATTGCGGCGCACCAAAGCCCTGCGACAGGTGGTGTCCGACCAGCTCGGCATAGGGGGTCTGCCCCACGGCCACCATCAACAACGCCGCCCCCAGGGCCACGTCCAGATCGTCACGACGATAGCCGGAATACAGGCAGATCTTGGCGGTGCTGCTGAGTTGATCCATCGACATGTTCGATCCCAGAACGAATTTTTGCACATCGCTGCGCACAGCTGGGGCCTCTTTGGCGCCAAGACTGTTCACATAGGGTTGCAGCGCGGGTCCGAAGGCATCGCATTGCGCGTCGATCTGCGCCTGGCTGACGCCCTGGACCTTGGCCACCAACGACTCGCCCGAGCCAATGGCATAGGTGCGGGTCAGGCAGAATTGCTCGCTCAGCGCCAGATCAGGATCGGTCATGTTGGACACCGTCATGAAGCCGCCATTCGAGTTGGTCAGCAGGCTGACCTTGCTGCAATGGCTGGCCAACGAGGGTTTCTGCTGTTCGTCCCCGGCCATGGTAAAGGGCTGAATACCACCAAGCCCTCCGCCCTGCTGCGTCGGGGCCTGGCCCGAGGTCATCACTGTGGTCGGTCCGGTTGGTTGCGGAGCTGGGGCCGGTGCAGGCGCGGGCGCTGCCGCCTGCATCGTGGTGCCTGCGTCATTCAGCGAACAATTGGTCAAATGACACGAGAAACTGGCCGGCGTCACGCCACGGGCCTGGAAATCAATCCGGCGATATCCCTGCGGCGCCGACGCAAACACCATCACAGTGCAATGCGAAGCCCCGCACCAGAACGAGCTGCCCGACACCGAGGTATCCAGGATATAGTCGTTTTTCCCATCATTGTTCAGATCCGCCAGTTGCATGAACCCCGAGCGCTGCATCAGCTGCTCGGCGCTGGGTTCGGTGCTGGAGGCGATCTCGTCAATGGCTTGGCTGACCTCGATCGGCACGCCGCCATAGCCCCCCGAATAGGCGGTCCGGGTGCCCTGTGCTTCATCCCGCCAGGTGATCAGCAGGCCGCGCACTCCTTGGGGGCCCTGCATGGCCTTGATGACCTGCGGGCCACCGATCTGAGCGCGCTGGTGCGACGAGACCAGGAAGTCCCGCTCGTATTGTGTCAGCCGCCCGGTTGCGGGATAGCCCATGAACACCTGGTATTGCGACACGGCCGCGCGCGAACGCGATCCCATCACACCGTCAGGCGTACCTGCCGGAAAGCCGAAATAGTTGAGTGCAGATTGCGCCTCGCGGTTTTGCTGCCGGGCGACTGTATTTCCGGTATAGCGTTTCTTGGGTTTGTTGGCGCCGTTCATCAGCGCTCCGCCGATGATCCCGCCAACAATCGCGGCCCCCAGATTATCTGCAAATACCGGTGTGGACATGGACGTCGCAATCAGCGATGCGGCCAGTGTCGTCTTTAGCGACTTGGAAAACATTCCCTCCGCTCCCTATAACTATGAACCAATGGAATCAGGTTAGCCCAGCTTTTGAGATTGAGGCGACTAAAAAAGCGCGAAAACCGCCTTGGGTTGACGCAGACGGAGAAAAAACCCCAATGATCGAGTGGATCACGTCAGACGGACTGACCGATTATGACGCGGCTGTACGCTTTATGGAGGATCGAGTCGCCGCGATTCATGCGGGCGAGGCCTCGGAATGCATTTGGCTGGTGGAGCATCCGCCGCTGTATACAGCGGGGACATCTGCCAAGATCGAAGACCTGACCGATCCCGACCGCTTCCCCGTCTATGACAGCAAACGTGGCGGGCAATATACCTATCACGGTCCGGGGCAACGCGTGGCCTATGTGATGCTGGACCTGAACAAGCGCGGACGCGACATTCGCAAGTTTGTTCAGATGCTCGAGGAATGGGTGATCGCCACGCTGGATCAGTTCAACGTCCGTGGCGAAATCCGCGAGGGGCGCGTGGGCGTTTGGGTACAGCGGCAGGACAAGCCATTGGGCATCAATGGCCAGCCCCAAGAGGACAAGATCGCCGCCATCGGCATCCGCCTGCGCAAATGGGTCAGTTTTCACGGGATCTCGATCAACGTGGAACCGGACCTGGAACATTTCAGCGGCATCGTGCCCTGCGGCATCACCGAACATGGGGTCACCAGCCTGGTCGATCTGGGCCTGCCCGTCAGCATGACCGATCTGGACGTGGTGCTGCGCGCATCGTTCGATGCGGTGTTTGGAGACGAATAAAAAACGCCGCCTCATGGGGCGGCGTTTCATCTCATGTCAAACAGCTTTCAGGCGCCGATCATCAGGTCCAGGTTCTGCACTGCGGCCCCCGAGGCGCCCTTGCCCAGGTTGTCCAGCACAGCAATCAGAACGATCCGGCCCGTGTCGGCGTCTCCGCGCACCGAGATTTCCAGACGGTTGGTATCGTTAAGCGCGGTGGGGTCGATGCGGCTGTCCTGATCCTCGATCGGAGTGACACTGATATTGCCACCTGCGCTGTAATGCTCGGTCAACGCGGCGTGGATCGATTCCATTGTGGCGCCCGCGCCCAATGCGCCCAGATGCAGCGGAATTTGCACGGCCATGCCCTGAGCAAAATTCCCAACCGCCGGCACAAAGATCGGGGTGCCGGACAGCCCGGCATATTCAACAATCTCGGGCAGGTGTTTGTGTTTTTGCCCCGTGGCATAGACGAAATGCGCAGGCGCGGTGCCCTCGTCATATTCAGCGATCAGCGCCTTGCCGCCACCGGTATAGCCCGAAACAGCGTTGATGGTGATCGGCGCATCCGCGGGCACCAGCCCTGCGCTGACCAGCGGCGCCAGCAGCGCAATGGCCCCGGTCGAATAGCAGCCAGGATTGGCCACATAGCGCGCGGTTTTGATCCGCTCGGCCTGAGCGCTGGACAGCTCGGGCAGACCAAATGCCCAGTCGGGGTTCACCCGGTGCGCCGTGCTGGCGTCGATGATCCGCGTGTCCAGATCCGCCGACAGCGCCACGGCGGCACGCGCCGCGTCATCCGGCAGGCACAGGATCGCCACATCAGCGGCGGCAAAGGCGGCTTTCCGGGCCGCGTCATCCTTGCGCAACGCGTGGTCGATCTGCACCAGTTCCACGTCCGGGCGTTGGATCAGGCGGTCGCGGATCTGGAGCCCGGTTGTGCCTGCTTCGCCGTCGATGAATACCTTGGTGGTCATGGTCGCCCTCTGTGCTTTGGTTCTGTGCGCGGGATGCGCCCTGGAATTCGTCCTTGCCTCTTAGCGTGCTTTGTCCAGAATCAAAAGCCGTTGTGACGCCATTTGCATCCGGCTCTAAAGTGTACTGATCTTGGTCATGGGCGGCTTCGCGCCGGTTTTTTCCATTTCCGGCGGGCTGAGGCAGGATGTCACGCGAAAGTCGCATTGGCGCGGGTGCGCTATGGGCCTACATTCCCCCTCGGACGCTAGGTATTCTCAGCAAAGAGGAGAGATTCCCAATGAAGTTTCTGACCGCCACCGCAGCCCTGATCGCGCTGACCACCCCCGCATTCGCCGAAGGGGACGCTGAAAAAGGCGAGAAGCTGTATAAAAAGTGCAAATCCTGCCACATGGTCGTGGCTGATGATGGCACCAAAATCCAAAAAGGCGGCAAAACCGGCCCCAACCTGTACGGCATCATCGGTCGTCAGGCTGGTTCGGTCGAGGGCTTCAAATACGGCGCGTCGCTGGTTGAAGCCGGTGAAGGCGGCCTGATTTGGGACGAAACCTCGGTTGCGGCCTATGTTGCTGACCCCAAAGCCTATCTGAAAGAGGTCACCGGCGACGGCAAAGCCAAGTCGAAAATGTCCTTCAAGCTAAAGAAGGGTGGCGAAGACGTCGCGGCCTATCTGGCCACGGTTTCGCCCGCCCCCGAAGCCCCTGAGGCCGAAGAAGAAGCCGCAGCAACCGAATAATCCCGGTTCTCAGGCTATCGGATTCAACACAGGCGCGCGGCATCGGTCGCGCGCCTTTTACGTGGCGAATTGACCCAACAGGAGATTCGCCAAAATCGCAGACCTGGCGCCACCCTGCCCGGCCCTTTCCCCCTGACAGCATCCCCCACAGGACCAAAGTCGGCAAAAGCCTGAAAACCGGGGGCGATCTTCAAGAGGGTGCGACAAAATTATTTGATCTACATCAATATACGCGATTGCCGCCAAGGCAGCGACATTCTAAAACCAGAATTGGACCGCGGGCGCAGAACCTCTCTGCGCCTTTACTCACACCAATAGGAGGCAGAGTATGGCAGACGCAGCCATCCATGGCCACGGACACGAAGACCAGCGCAGTTTCTTCACCCGCTGGTTCATGTCCACCAACCACAAGGATATTGGTATCCTTTACCTGATCACGTCCGCCATCGTCGGCCTGATCTCGGTATGTTTCACCGTTTACATGCGCCTGGAGCTGATGGAGCCCGGCGTTCAGTACATGTGCCTCGAAGGCTTCATGGCTGACCCCTGTACCCCGAATGGCCATCTTTGGAACGTGCTGATCACCTATCACGGCGTCCTGATGATGTTCTTCGTGGTGATCCCCGCCCTGTTCGGCGGTTTCGGGAACTATTTCATGCCGCTGCAAATCGGCGCGCCGGATATGGCGTTCCCGCGCATGAACAACCTGTCCTTCTGGCTGTATTTCTGCGGTACCGCACTGGGTGTGGCCTCGATGCTCAGCCCCGGCGGCAACGGCCAGCTGGGTTCGGGCGTTGGCTGGGTTCTGTACCCGCCGCTGTCCACGCTCGAAGGCGGTATGTCCATGGACCTGGCGATCTTTGCCGTGCACGTGTCGGGCGCCAGCTCGATCCTGGGCGCGATCAACATGATCACCACCTTCCTGAACATGCGTGCCCCTGGCATGACCCTGTTCAAGGTTCCGCTGTTCGCCTGGTCGATCTTTGTTACCTCGTGGCTGATCCTGCTGTCGCTGCCCGTTCTGGCCGGCGCCATCACCATGCTGCTGACGGACCGGAACTTCGGCACCACCTTCTTTGATCCGTCCGGTGGCGGCGACCCGATCCTGTACCAGCACATTCTGTGGTTCTTTGGTCACCCCGAGGTGTACATCGTGATCCTGCCCGGTTTCGGCCTGGTCAGCCACGTGTTCGGCACCTTCGCGCGCAAGCCCGTCTTTGGCTATCTGCCGATGGTCTGGGCGCTGATCGCCATTGGTGGTCTGGGCTTTGTCGTGTGGGCGCACCACATGTACACCGTTGGCATGTCGCTGACGCAGCAGAGCTACTTCATGCTGGCCACGATGGTCATCGCGGTGCCCACCGGGGTTAAGATTTTCAGCTGGATCGCAACCCTGTGGGGCGGCTCGGTCGAATTCAAAACCCCGATGCTGTTCGCCTTTGGCTTCCTGATCCTGTTCACCATCGGTGGTGTGACCGGTATCGTTCTGAGCCAGGCCGGTGTGGACCGCGCCTATCACGACACTTACTACGTCGTGGCGCACTTCCACTACACCATGTCCATGGGTGCAGCCTTTACCATCTTCGCTGGGATTTACTTCTACTTCAGCAAGATGACAGGGCGTCAGTACTCCGAGTTCTTCGGCAAGATTCACTTCTGGCTGTTCTTCATCGGCGTCAACCTGACCTTCTTCCCGCAGCACTTCCTGGGTCGTCAGGGCATGCCGCGCCGCTACATCGACTATCCCGAGGCATTTGCCTACTGGAACAAGATCTCGTCGATTGGTGCCATGATCTCGTTCGCTTCGTTCATCCTGTTCTTCGGCATCGTGATCTACGCCCTGCTGAAGGGTAAGAAAGAGACCGCCGCGAACCCCTGGAACGAGTATGCGGATACTCTGGAATGGACCCTGCCCTCGCCGCCGCCCGAACACACGTTCGAAACGCTGCCCAAGCGCGAGGACTGGGACAAGGGTCACGCCCACTAAGGCGCCCCTGATCCAAAACTTCGAAAGGCTCCGCTTATGCGGGGCCTTTTCTTTTGGCCAATTGCCAGTCTGCGGCGATCGGACCATCGACATTCGCCGTGTGAAATCTATACCAACATCCATGCCCTATCTTTGGACCAACGATTCCAACAGTACCGAGATCCTGCGCCTGTGGCCGCACCGCTCTTTACCGCGCAAGGGCTTTGCCGCGATGATCCTCATGGCCTTTGTGTTGGGCACGATCCCCCTGTACGGCCTGCTGGGCACCGTGTTTCTGTGGGGGCTGCTGCCGTTTATTCTGGCCGTGATCGGCGCGCTGTGGTGGGGCCTGGAAAAATCCTATCGCGATGGCGATATCCTCGAGCTGCTTAGCCTGCGCCCTGACAACATGCTGGAGCTGCATCACCGCGCCGCGGATGGCAGCGAATACCTGTGGGAATGCAACGCCTATTGGGCCCGGGTTGAAATGCATGTCAGTGCTGGCCCCGTGCCATTTTACGTGACGCTGACCGGCAACGGCCGCGCCGCCGAGATCGGCCGGTTCCTGTCCGAGGACGAACGCAAAGAGCTGTTCAACGAACTGACCCGCACCCTGGACGACCTGCGCAACCGCGCATGAAAAAGGGGCCACGCGGGCCCCTTTCCTATGACATTCGAGGACCAGTCAGCCCGACAACTTATCCTTAACCATGGGACCCACGGCGCCGAAATCCATCTGGCCGGTGAACTTGGCCTTCAGCGCGCCCATGACCTTGCCCATGTCCCGGATCGAGCTGGCGCCGATCTCGGCGATGGCTTCGTCCACGGCTTTGGCGGCCTCGGCCTGGGACAATTGGCGGGGCAGGAATTCCTCGATCACCGAGATCTCGGACAGTTCCCGCTCGGCCAGGTCCAGACGACCGCCCTCTTCATAGGTGCGCGCGCTTTCCTGGCGCTGCTTCACCATCTTGCCCAGGATCGCCAGGATTTCAAAATCGGCGACCCCTTCGTCCTTGCCTTCGCCGCGCAGGGCGATGTCCCGATCCTTGATCGCCGCATTGATCAGGCGCAGGGTCGACAGTCTGTCCGCTGCCTTTTCCTTCATGGCCTGTTTCAGGGCCGAATTGATCTTGTCTCTCATGTGCGAAGTCCCATCCCCTTGGGTATGCATCCAGAGGCGGACACTACCCAATCCGATATCCCGTAGCAAGCATCCCCTCCCCGACGTCAGCCCCCTTGTTTTCAACAGCCCAAGAGTGCCGCAGAAAGCGGCCCTTTCGCTGTGTTCTGCCTCTTGACCCCGCTGCCGTCGGACCATATTACCCAAGCAATTTGCCACCCCTCAGGAGACTCGCATCATGGCCCAGACGCCCTCTTCCCGCCCGACCGCCTGCCTGGCCTTGGCTGACGGTTCTGTCTTCTATGGTATGGGCTTCGGCGCAACCGGGGTGGCCCAGGCCGAGCTGTGTTTCAACACCGCCATGACCGGCTATCAGGAAATCATGACCGACCCGTCCTATGCGGGCCAGATCGTGACCTTTACCTTCCCCCATATCGGCAACACCGGCATCACCCCCGAGGATGACGAAACCGCCGATCCTGTCGCCGCTGGCATGGTGGTGAAATGGGACCCGACCGAGCCCAGCAACTGGCGCTCGGCGGGCCGTCTGGCCGATTGGCTGGAACAGCGCGGCCGCATCGCCATCGGTGGTGTGGATACCCGCCGCCTGACCCGCGCCATCCGTCAAGCCGGGGCGCCGCATGTGGCGCTGGCCCACGACCCCGAGGGCAATTTTGACATCGAGGCGCTGGTCGCCCAGGCGCGGGCCTTCCCCGGTCTGGAAGGCATGGATCTGGCCAAAGAGGTCACCTGCGCCCAGTCCTATAAGTGGAACGAGATGCGGTGGGCCTGGCCCGATGGCTATCCGGTGCAGGACGCGCCCAAACACAAGGTCGTTGCCGTCGATTTCGGCGCCAAACGCAACATCCTGCGCTGCCTGGCCTCGGCCGGGTGTGACGTGACCGTGCTGCCCGCCACCGCCACCGCCGAAGAGGTGCTGGCCCACAATCCCGACGGTGTGTTCCTGTCGAACGGCCCCGGCGATCCGGCGGCCACCGGTGAATATGCTGTGCCGATGATCAAATCGGTGCTGGACGCTGACCTGCCGGTCTTTGGCATTTGCCTGGGCCACCAGATGCTGGCCCTGGCCTTGGGTGGCAAGACCATCAAGATGAACCACGGCCACCATGGTGCGAACCACCCGGTCAAGGAACATGGCACTGGCAAGGTCGAGATCACCTCGATGAACCACGGGTTCGCCGTGGATGCCCAAAGCCTGCCCAACGGTGTCAGCGAAACCCACGTGTCGCTGTTTGACGGCTCGAACTGCGGGATCGCGATGGATGATCGCCCCGTGTTCAGCGTGCAGCACCACCCCGAGGCCAGCCCCGGCCCGCAGGACAGCTTCTATCTGTTCGAGCGATTCGCCGACAACATGGCCGCGCGCAAAGCTTAACAGAAATAAACACACGTTAACCGCGCGTTAACTGTCCGCCCCCGATGATCTATTCTGGCCAAACCAGGAGAGATCATCGTGACGTTTCAGGAACGTCTGCCCTATCAGATCCGGCAAAGGTCGCTGGGGCAGTACCTGATGGATCTGGATATTCTGTCGGCGTCGCAATTGTTGCGTGCCCGATCTCAGCTGCGCGGCTCTAGTGCGGATCTGGGCGACGTTCTGGTGGCCGAAAACATCCTGAGCAATACCGGGTTTGCCGAGATCAGCGCCGAATGGATGGGCACACGCTGCGTGCAGCTGGACGATCTGGTGACGGATCCAAAGCTGCTGAGCGCCGCGCAGGCCCGGACCTATCTCAGGCACCTTATCCTGCCGCTGTATGAAGATCAGGGGGTGACCTATGTGGCCACAGCGCGCCCCGACCAGTTCCAGACGAGCCTCCAGGCGATCCAACATGATTTCGGGGTTGTCGTGCCACTGGTCACCACGCGCGAGGCTTTGCAGGCACGGATCGCACAACTGTTTCGCGCCGAGCTGACCCAAGAGGCCTCGGAACGTGTCCCCGATATCGAGAGCTGCCGCATCTGGGGGCATGACACGCGTTGGCGGATGCGGCTTATGGTGTTGCTGACCACTGCGGCGCTTATTTTTCTGGTTTGGAAACCGCTTTGGGTCTTCTCTGTCCTGATTGCCTGGGCCAGCTTTACCTTGCTGGTAGCGTGTTCGATGCGACTTGTGTCCCTTGTCGCCTTTGTCAGTCGGGGCGGGGCGCATGCGCCGCGTATCCTTGGGCCCGCAAATGGCCCACCGCGCGATCGTCCTGTTATCTCGGTTTTGGTCCCGCTGTTTCGGGAACGCGAGATCGCGCACGCCCTGTTAAAGCGACTGGAACGGCTGGACTATCCCAAGCATCTTCTGGACGTTGTTCTGGTGCTCGAGGAAAATGACAGCGTCACGCGCGAGGCCGTTGCAATGGCCGACTTGCCCCACTGGATGCGCGTGGTTGTGGTTCCCGAAGGCCAGCCCAAAACCAAGCCGCGCGCCATGAACTATGCGCTGGATTTCTGTCGCGGCGACATCGTCGGCATTTTCGACGCCGAGGACGCCCCCGCCCCCGATCAGTTGGAAAAGGTCGCGCAGCGCTTTGCCGAAGGCCCCGACGATCTGGTCTGTTTGCAGGGGGTTCTGGACTATTACAACGCGCGTCAAAACTGGCTGGCGCGGTGTTTCACCATTGAATATGCCACCTGGTTTCGCGTGATGATGCCCGGCATGGAGCGGCTGGGTTTTGCGATCCCGCTGGGGGGCACCACCCTGTATTTCAAACGCGAGGCCCTGGAAAAACTGGGGGGATGGGATGCCCACAACGTGACCGAGGACGCAGACCTGGGCTTTCGTCTGGCGCGCCATGGCTACCGTACCGAGATGTTGCCGACCACCACCCGCGAAGAGGCTAATTGCCATACAATTCCGTGGGTCAAGCAAAGATCACGTTGGCTGAAGGGCTATATGGTGACCTATCTGGTGCATATGCGACAGCCGCGGGTTTTGCTGCGCCAGCTGGGCCTGCGCAAATTTGTGGGCTTTCAGATGCACTTTGTAACGGCGCTATCGCAATTCCTGCTGGCGCCACTGCTCTGGTCGATGTGGATGATCGTTCTGGGCCTGCCCCATCCCTTGCCGTTGCTCGTGTCCCAGGACTGGATCAGCACCATGGCCGTGCTGTTTTTCGGAGCCGAGCTGTGCACTATGATGGCTGGCTTTGTCGCTGTATCCGGTCCGGCTCATCGCCACCTGTTGCCCTGGGTGCCGACGATGCATTTCTATTTTCCGTTGGGGGTTCTGGCCGCTTACAAGGCCCTGTACGAGCTGATTTTCGCCCCGTTTTATTGGGACAAAACCCAGCACGGGCATTCGTTGAACACGGCCAAACCGGCGGAAAATCAGACCGAGGCGTCCAGCTTCAACCGGGTAACAAAAGCCTTGGAGATGTGATTTTTCAGGGCCTTATACGCCCCGTCCTCGTCGTGGTTTTCGATCGCCCGCACGATCGCATCATGTTCGGCCAGCGCGTCCTCGCCACGGCCTTCGGCGGCCAAAGACGTCGTCGCCATCAGCGCCATGGACCGATGCACCAGATCCAGCTGCTGCACCAGATACCGGTTGTGCGAGGCCAGATGGATCTGTTTGTGGAACCGCCGGTTCGCGCGCGACAATGCAGACGGATCCCCCAGCAGCGCCGCATCCTCTTCGACCATATCGCGCAACACGCGGACCTCTTCTTTGGTGGCGTGTCGGGCGGCCAGACGGGCGGCCAGACCTTCAAGCTCGGCGCGCACCACATAGAGTTCGGACAGCTGGTTGTGATCCAAAGAGGCCACGATCAGGCTGCGCCCGTCGCGAGTCAGCAGAGATTGCGTTTCCAGCCGTTGCAACGCCTCGCGGATCGGTGTGCGCGACACACCGAAACGGTCGGCCAGCTCGCTTTCCACCAGCCGGTCACCGGGACGGTATACGCCGGTATCGATTGCCTCAAGAATGAGCGAATAGGCATCCCTTTGCACTGCGTTTCCTTTTTTCTGCCGCGCGTCGTACATCCGGGTACAGTAGACAAGCGTTTGCATCGCGATCAACCCTTGGCTCTTGCGCCTTTCGTCGCGCCCCCCTAGCGTCCGACTATGCCGAAACAGTCTTTCTTGCATGTCACCCACTGGGTGTTTGATCTGGACAACACCCTGTATCCGCCCCAGGCCCGTCTGTTCGACCAGATCGAGCGGCGCATGACCGCGTATGTGATGGCTGAACTGGGTGTGGACGAGAAACGCGCCAACCATCTGCGCCATCACTATTGGCAGACTTATGGCACCACGCTGGCCGGGCTGATGCGCGAACATGACCTGGACCCCGAACCCTATCTTGTTGATGTTCATGCGATTTCTTTGGAACATCTGGAAAAAGACAGCGAACTAGCCGCGCAAATCCGCGCTCTGCCCGGCCGCAAGATTGTCTATACCAACGGCAGCGCCCCCTACGCGCAGAGGGTGCTCGAGGCGCGCGGGCTGGATGGATTGTTTGACGCGGTATACGGCGTCGAGGACGCGGGATTTCTGCCCAAACCCGAGCCCGAGGCCTTTGCGCGCATATTCCGCAAGGATGGCTTGCCCGCCGGTTCGGCCGCGATGTTCGAGGATGACCCCCGCAATCTGGCCGCGCCGCATGCAATGGGGATGCGAACCGTTCACGTTGCGCCCGATCCGCATGACGCCGATCACATCCACCACCACACCGATGACCTGAGGGATTTCCTGTCGCGCCTGACCTGATCCGCGCGGGCGAAGTTTCAAGCCGGACACGTCGCCGCACTGCGGCAATCCGATCCATTCCATTCAAGAACCTGAATGCTAGATCAGCCTCAGTTTCAGGAAAGGACCCCTCATGACCGCGATTGACGCCTCGACCGGCCCCGCCGCACCGACCAAGAAAATTTCCACCGAGATTATGATTTTGCTGATCACCCTTCTGGCCGTTGTGGCCTGGGGCGCTTCGGTATTTTTCTTCGGTATTCCAGGCCTTTACATCCCTGCTCTGGCCATGGTGCCGGTGATGTACGTGATGTTGATCATCATTTCGCGCGGCTAAAGCGCAGGGATGACAGGATGCCGCTTGGAATGCCCCGCTGTTCAGCACTAGATTGCCGGACAGGAGGCCTCGAAGATGAGCACTGAATTCCAAACCGTTGATATTCTGGTCTCCGGCGGCGGTGTCGCCGGATTGACCGCCGCAGCCCTGTTTGGCGCAACTGGCTTTTCCGTTTTATGTGTCGATCCCACCCCGCCCGTGACCGAGCGGGACGCCGAAGGATCGGACCTGCGGACCACGGCATTTCTTCAGCCCTCGCAAACGCTGTTGGAACAGGCCGGCATCTGGGACCGTCTGGATGCTCATGCCGCGCCGCTGCAAATCATGCGTATCGTGGATGCGGGCGGGGCCGAGCCCAAGCCACGCATCGTGAAGGATTTTAACGCCGCTGACATCTCGGAACAGCCGTTCGGCTGGAACCTGCCCAACTGGCTGTTGCGCCGTGAAATGCTGGCCCGTCTGGCCGAACTGCCAAACGTCGAGTTCCGCCCCGGCACCGGCACCGCCACCCTGTTCACCCGCCAGGCCGAGGCCCGCGTGGGCCTGACCGATGGCAGCCAGATCCGGTGCAAGCTGGTGATCGCCGCCGACGGGCGCAACTCACCCGTGCGCGAGGCCGCGGGCGTGAAGGTGAAAACCACCCGCTATGGGCAAAAGGCGCTGGCCTTTGCCGTGACGCATCCGATCCCGCATGAAAATGTCTCGACCGAGATTTACCGCTCGGGCGGGCCGTTCACGCTGGTGCCCCTGCCCGATCACAACGGCCTGCCGTCCTCGGCGATCGTTTGGATGGAAGAGGGCCCCGAGGTCCTGCGCCTGTCCAAACTGCCCGAGGCCGAGTTCGAGGCCGCGATGACTGAACGATCCTGCTCGCTGTTCGGCCCGTTGACGCTGGCCTCGCGCCGGACGGTCTGGCCGATCATCAGCCAAGTGGCCGAGCGCATGTATGCCGAGCGCGTCGCGCTGGTCGCCGAGGCCGCGCATGTGGTGCCGCCCATCGGCGCGCAGGGGCTGAATATGTCGCTAGGCGATATGCGGGTGCTGCTGGAATTGGCGCAGGCCAACCCCGATCAGCTGGGCGACGCCAAGATGCTGGAAACCTTCCACCGTCGCCGCCATACCGAGGTCCGCGCCCGCGTGGCTGGGATCGACCTGCTGAACCGCGCCTCGATGATGGAGGCCCGCCCCCTGCGGGACCTGCGCGCCATGGGGCTGAACGCGATCTACTCGCTGGGGCCGGTACGCAAGACGATGATGCAAATGGGGCTGGGCACCCGTTAACGGTACTTGGCGGCGGTGATGAATTCGCCAAACGCCTCGCACCAGATCAGCACCGTGGTATAATCATTGATATCAATGCCTTGCGGGACATCCACGATGACCCCGCCAAAGGTTTTGACATCGCCGATCTGGGTCGAGCGGTCTTTGACGGCCTCGAATTCGGCCTCGTCAGTCACGAATTCGGGCACCAGATACATTTTGTAATCCGGCCCCGGCGCCAGCGCGCCCTCGTGCACAACCCGGTCCGCCGAGACCGACACGGTGCCCTCGCCCCAATGCAGGAAATCGCTGCCCTTCAGATCGCGGGTAAACTCGGCCGTGTATTCAGCATCCTGCGCCATCTGGGCCAGTTCGGCGGCGTCGGGGCTGTCTGGTGCGGTCAGAATCGGCAGCAGGTAAATCCCCAGCGCAAAGCCGATGGCCAGAGCGCCGCCATGTGTCACCAAGAGGATAAGTTTTCGCATGATCGCCCCCTATTCTTCGTCCAAAACCGCGTTCAGCACCGGGCGCAGGCGCGCCAACGTGCCCTCGACATCATAGAGCTTGTCCAGCCCGAACAGCCCCAACCGGAAGGTCATGAACCCCTCGGGCTCGTCACAGGCCAGCGGCACCCCGGCCGCGATCTGCATGCCTTGCGCCGCGAATTTGCTGCCGTTCTGGACACCGGGATCATTGGTATAGCTGACAACAACGCCCGGCGCGCCAAAGCCATCGGCGGCAACGGATTTTATACCTTTTTGCGCCAGCATGGCCCGAACACTGTCACCCAAGCGCCATTGCGCCTCGCGCAGTTTCTCGAATCCGTATGCGCGGGTCTCTGCCATGGTATCGCGGAAGGCGCGCAGAGCATCTGTCGGCATGGTCGCGTGATAGGCATGACCACCGTTTTCATAGGCCTGCATGATCGCATGCCATTTCTTGAGGTCGATGGCAAAGCTGTCCGAGGTCGAGCTTTCCAACCTCTCCAACGCGCGGTTCGACATCATCACCAACCCCGCCGAGGGCGAGGCTGACCATCCCTTTTGCGGCGCCGAGATCAACACGTCCACGCCCGTGGCCTGCATGTCCACCCAGACACAACCGCTGGCGATGCAGTCCAACACCATCAGCGCGCCGACCTCGTGCGCGGCCTGCGCCAGCGCGGTGATGTAGTCATTCGGCAGGATCAGCCCGGCACTGGTTTCCACATGCGGGGCGAACACCACGTCGGGGCGCGCGTCGCGGATGGCGGCGGTGACCTCGTCAATCGGGGCCGGAGCAAACGGCGATTGTGCGCCGTTTCCGGTCTGCCGCGCCTTGAACACCGTGGTCTGCGCGGCGAATTCCCCGGCCTCGAATATCTGGCTCCAGCGATAGGAAAACCAACCATTGCGCACGATCATCGCGTGGGCATCATGGCCGAACTGGCGCGCGACGGCCTCCATCCCATAGGTGCCACCACCGGGGATCAGCGCCACGCCATCCGCGTTGTAGACCTCTTTCAACATATCCGAGATATCGCGCATCACCTGCTGAAAGGCAGCCGACATATGGTTCAGTGACCGGTCGGTGAAAACGACGGAAAATTCCTGCAATCCATCCGGATCCACGGTATCAAGCAATGCGGGCATCTGCGGGTCTCCTTTACCTTTGGGCCAAGGATACGCCGCGACGCGCGCACATGTCCAAGGCTCAATCGTTGCTTTCCCCAAGGGGACCGGGGCGGCGCTCTTCGCTTAGCAAAACGTTTGCTTCCACGTCCCCCACCCCCGGCAGGGTCATCACCCGGCGGCGCAGCACCCGTTCAAAATCAGCGATATCGCGGGCCGTGACCCGCAGGCGATAGTCATACATGCCCAGCACGTGTTCGACCGTTTGCACCTCGGGGATGGCACTGACAGCACGTTCGAAATCCTCGAGGCTGACGCGCCCCTTGGTGGCCAGTTTGACGCCCAGAAAAACGGTCACGCCAAAGCCCAGCTTTTCCCGATCCAGATCCAGGCGGCGCCCCGCGATCACCCCGGCATCGGTCAGCCGTTTGACCCGCCGCCAGGTCGCAGGCTGCGACAAACCAAAACGGCGCCCCAACGTGCTGGCGTTCAGCGTTGCATCCTGCGCCAAGGCCAGCAGGATGTTGTGGTCAATCTCGTCCAGATCAATCATAGCGGCAACGCCTCTTCGGATTTGATGCGGGCGACATGCATAAGGGCCTCGATATCGTTGATATGAGGCAGCGTCAGAATTTGCGCGCGGTAAATCTGCTGGTAATGCGCCATGTCCCGCGCGATCACCGACAGGCGCACATCCACCCGGCCCAAGAAGGTCTGAATCTCGATCACCTCGGGGATGGCGCGGGCGGCTTCGATGAAATCGTCAAAGGCGCGGGTCTGGGTTTTGTCCAGGGTGATGCGCAGCGATACCTCGACTGTAAAGCCAAGCGCGCGCCAATCAATCACCGCCCGTTGACCGCGATAAATTCCGGCCTCGCGCAGCTTCTCCAGCCGTCGCGACAGGCGCGAGGTCGTCATCCCCAACAGATTCGCCAAATCCGGCAATGACTGTTCGGGGTCGTTCTGCATGAAGCGCAGAATGCGTCGGTCCAGATCATCAAGCATGAATCTTTCACTATGATATTTTTTGAAGAATGAAAAGAACGTCTAGCCCCCATTTTCCGCCAGGACTAATCTGTTGATTTCACCCAAACAGCGTATGATCCGGCTCAGAAAAACAAAGGAAGGAGCGCCAAAATGCGCGTCTATTACGATCGCGATTGCGACATCAACCTGATCAAAGACATGAAAGTGGCCATCCTGGGCTATGGCTCGCAAGGCCACGCCCACGCGCTGAACCTGCGTGACTCGGGTGCGAAAAACGTTGTCGTCGCCCTGCGCGAAGGCTCGCCCTCGGCCAAGAAAGCCGAAGGTGAAGGTCTGCAAGTGATGGGCATCGCCGAGGCCGCTGCCTGGTGTGACCTGATCATGTTCACCATGCCCGATGAACTTCAGGCCGAAACCTACAAAAAATACGTCCACGACAACATCAAACCCGGCGCGGCCCTGGCCTTTGCCCACGGTCTGAACGTGCATTTTGGCCTGATCGAGCCCAAAGAAGGCGTCGACGTCATCATGATGGCCCCCAAAGGCCCCGGCCACACCGTGCGCGGCGAATACTCCAAAGGCGGCGGCGTGCCCTGCCTGGTCGCCGTCGACACCGACGCAACCGGCAAAGCGCTGGAAATCGGCCTGTCCTACTGCTCGGCCATCGGTGGCGGTCGTTCGGGCATCATCGAAACCAACTTCCGCGAAGAGTGTGAAACCGACCTGTTCGGCGAACAGGCTGTTCTGTGCGGCGGCCTGGTTGAGCTAATCCGTTGCGGTTTCGAAACCCTGGTCGAAGCTGGCTACGCGCCCGAAATGGCCTACTTCGAGTGTCTGCACGAAGTGAAGCTGATCGTTGACCTGATCTATGAAGGCGGCATCGCCAACATGGACTACTCGATCTCGAACACTGCTGAATACGGCCAGTACGTCACCGGCCCGCGCATCCTGAAATACGACGAAACCAAAGCCCGCATGAAAGCCGTTCTGGAAGACATCCAGTCGGGCAAATTCGTCCGCGACTTCATGCTGGAAAACACCGTTGGTCAGCCCACGCTGAAAGCTTCGCGTCGCGCCAATGACGAGCACATGATCGAAGAAACCGGCGCCAAGCTGCGCGGCATGATGCCGTGGATCTCGGCCGGCAAAATGGTCGACAAAGAGAAAAACTAAGGGCCCTGCCCCAAGGTTGAATGCTGCGAAAGCCCCGGTTTCCCGCCGGGGCTTTTGTGCATTTGGGGCATAGCAGCTGTGCGATTTTGCGATCTGTTACAGTATTACACCCCTACCTATCTGGGGGGCATGAAACACTATGACATCCATACACGGCAGGGTTTGCCGGCAGATTTGCGGACCCTGCTTCGGGACTATCCACGCGATGCGTGGCCGGATCACCCGAATTTCGCCCGCTCGATCCGCAATTGGATGGGCGCTCATGCAGGGTTTCGCGCCGCTTCGGAGCTTTTGAACGCGCAAAGCCACCAAATGCTGGATCGGGACATTGATCCTGAACGGTTCATCGCCAACCTGGGCTATTACGGCCGCGGGCTGGTGCAAAACCTGCATGGCCATCATACGTGGGAGGACCTGAAATTCTTCCCCGAGCTGTCCTCGGCCGATGATCGGTTCGATCACGGGCTGGACATGCTGGAAACGGACCACGCTGAAATGGACGGGCTGTTGGACGGCTTCTCGCGCACGATGAATCGCGTGCTGCTGCTGTCGCAAATGGCGCCGGATCAAGTGGGGGAAGAGATGCCGGAGCTGGCCGAGCAAACCGAAGCCTTGCAAGGCTTCTTGCGCCGCCACCTGAGTGACGAAGAGGATCTGGTCGTCCCGATCCTGCTGCATCACAAGATGCGTGGTTAACGAAACAAGGCCCTGATCCCCCGGATCGGGGCCTTATTCGTCATACGCGGCGCGGTGCACGGCCATCCACAAATCCAGCGCCGAGCGGGTTTCGGCCACGTCATGAACCCGCAGCATCTGCACCCCGTCCATTACGGCGCGCAACCCTACGGACACCGACCCCGAGGCCCGATCCTTGGGGTCAGGCGCGTTCGCAATTGTGCCGATGAAACGCTTGCGCGACACGCCCAGCAGAATGGCGCATCCCAGTGCGTGGAACAGCGACAAACGGTTCAAAAGCAACAGGTTATGCTGAAGCGTTTTGCCAAACCCGATGCCCGGATCAACGATGATCTGATGGCGGGGAATGCCTGCGGCGACCAGTGCCTCGACCCGCTGTTCCAGGAAATCGTAGACGTCCAGCAAAACGTCGTCATAGCGCGGGGCGTCCTGCATGGTTTGCGGATCGCCCTGCGCATGCATGACCATCACCGGCAGGCTCGCATCAGCGCAATAGCCAGCCAAATCAGCATCAAACGTGAAACCAGAAACATCGTTAACGATATCCGCGCCGGCCTCGACGGTGGCCTGAGCAACCTCGGTCTTGCGGGTGTCAATCGAGATCGGAATATCCATCTGAGCCTTGATCGCACGGATCACCGGCGCGGTGCGGGCAATTTCCTGATCGATGGGCACATATTCTGCGCCCGGACGGGTGGATTCCCCGCCAATATCGATCAGATCCGCGCCCTCGACCACCATCTGACGGGCGTGCGCCAGCGCCTGATCAGGGGCATTGTGATCGCCTCCGTCTGAAAAACTGTCGGGCGTCACGTTCAGAATACCCATCACCGTGGGGCACTCCATAGGTAGGCCAGCCACCGACGCGCGCGGGGCTGTCAACCGTGCCAGAACCTCGGCAGGGGCGTCTTTCGCGGCGATCAACGTGCTGCCGTCGCGGGTGAGGACTTCGATCCGGTCGAACCAGGTCCACCCACCGGCCAGCGTCAACGCGCCCTCGGGGCGCAGCAAATCAGATTGCGGGACAGGCCGATAATACTTTTTCATATCAATATCATACCTATTGCGAGATCACAGAACCCGCACGTCCAGCGCGACTGCGCGCAGGGGCATGTCCTGATCCTGCGGCAGATCCTCGCCAATGATCAGAACGTCTGCGGCCTCCATTTCGCGGGCAAACCACAGGACCAGCGCCAAGGCATCGCGGGGCTGCGCCGAAGGGCCATCGACCGCGTCCAGTACAATCTTGGACGGGGCCCAGACGCTGATCTGATCGTTCTTCATCGCCCAGTCCAGCTCGGTCCGGGTGTTGACCACCACACAGCGCGCGTCGCGCCCGGCCAGCATCCAGGCGTTCTGCTCAATGGCCAACAAATCAATCCGGCGCTGCACCATGGTCGCGCCCGCCTGAGGCGCCGCGACATCGGGCGCCCCGACACACAACACCGTGGGGCGGTGCTCGGATTCAAGCTGATCAATCCACGCCGCCAGCAACGGCGATTGAATCGCCGCGTTGGACAGATAGACGATCTGCGGATGGGGCTTGTCATCCAGATGCGGGGCCGGCTCAGCCGCTGAACGCGCCCGCACGATTTCGACGCCCAAGGCACCGGGTCCACGATCCAGCTTTTCGATCCGCACAAAGACGCGCATGGCCTGAGGTTCCAGCAAAATCCGTTCGGCCACACGTTCGGCCAGAGTTTCCAGCAGGTTCAGGCGTTCTTCGGCCAGCTCGTGGGCAATCGCTTCGGTCACACGGTCATAGGACAGGATGCGATCGACATCATCGTCCACGGGACCGGTCAAAGGCTGCACCTCGACCACGATATTGAAGCGGATGCGCTGGGTCGTGCCGCGTTCTTGTTGGAACGCACCGATTTCGACCTCGACCACGTGATCGCGCAACGAGATGCGATCCAGCGGCCCCTCGGCCGTTGCCTCGGCGCGTTCAGAGGGATGCGCAAAAGCCCATTTGATTTCCTGAGACATGGTCTTTCCTAGGTAGCAGCAGTCAATTCGCGGCCAAACTAGCGCCAAACCCAACAAGAGAACAGTCGCGGACCGTCATTCAACAGCCGAAACCGTCATCTGCCTACTTCTGAGACAGCTCGGTCGGGTGGACATAGAAGTGGTGCACACCGATGGTTGCCGTCCGGGGGAACTTGCGCGACCAGTTGGGGCTGACGGCCTTGGTATGATAGTAGGTGGCGCCGTCGGTCAGTTCGCGCGGGGCACCGCTGAGCGCCAGTTTCGCGATCTTTCCAACACGGTCATAGGCCGCATGTTCGTGGACGACCTCGGGGTTGCCATCGCAGGTATAGGTGAACTGGCACTGGTATTTGCGCCCGGTGCCCTGATGGATCACGCCGCAGACCGAATTGGGGAAACGCGCGCTGTCGACCCGGTTCAGGATGACCTCGGCCACGGCAAACTGGCCCTTCACGCTTTCGCCGCGGGCCTCGAAATACAGGGCTTCGGCCAGGCAGGACCATTCTTCGTCGCCTTTGGCGACGGGCAGACCAGCCAGCCATTCGCGGGTATAGGTGATCTCTTCGACCTTGCCTTCGGGACGCAACAGACGGCTGAGCCGCAGCGAGGACATGCCAAAAAGCCCGCGCCGTTCCTGTTTCACCACCTGATCCATAGGGGTATCCGCCTGCGTGGGCATTGCCACCGGCAGGGCCAATCCAAGGGCCAATCCAACGATCAAAAGGCTGCGCATTTGCTTATCTCCGAACCACGATGGCGCAAAAAGCACCACCACAGCCACCGGCGCATAGAGAAAAAAACCGGTTTCGTCCACCCAAGCGAATGTTCACGAATGGGTTAACGGGGCCGCGACAGCGTCGCCAACCCGTGTAGATGAATCAAAAACCGTTACAATACGGTTACTTACAGGGAATCCCCCGCATTTTGTCGCGGACGGTCAGTTGTGCGGCCGCCAAACGTGCAACCGGCACCCGGAACGGTGAACACGAGACATAATCAAACCCTGCTGCGCGGCAGAATGCAATTGATTCGGGGTTGCCGCCGTGCTCGCCGCAAATCGACAATGTCAGGTCGGATTGCGTCTCGCGACCGCGTGCGGCGCCGATGCTCAGCAGCTCGCCCACCCCGTCAGTGTCCAGCATATGGAACGGATCCTCGGGGTAGACCCCCTGTTGCACATAGGTGGACATGAAACGCCCGGCGTCATCGCGCGACAGACCATAGGTCATCTGCGTCAGGTCGTTCGTGCCGAAGGACAGGAATGCACATTGCGGCGCGATTTCCCCGGCCCGCAACGCTGCGCGCGGCGTTTCCACCATCACCCCCAGACGGTACTCAAAGTTCACACCGCTTTCGTTGCGCACGGCCGCCGCGACCGCGTCGATCCGGGTTTTGACCAGCTCGACCTCGCGTTTGGCTGACACCAGCGGGATCATGATCTCGGGCACCACAGGGTCCCCATCGCGGCTGCCTTCGATCGTCGCTTCGAAAATGGCGCGGGCCTGCATTTCATAGATCTCGGGCACGGTGATCCCCAGACGGACCCCACGCATCCCCAGCATCGGGTTGTACTCGCTCAGGGCCTCGACCCGGCGAGTGACGTCGGACAAGGGCAGATCCAGCGCCTCGGCCAGTTCGCGATGCCCGGCCCGATCCGAGGGCAGGAATTCGTGCAAGGGCGGGTCAAACAGACGGATGCAAACGGGCTGTCCCTGCATGATGCGGAACAATTCGGCAAAGTCATCGCGCTGCATCGGCAGCAAACGTTCCAAGGCGGCGCGTCGGTCTTCGCTGTCATCTGCAAAGATCATCTCGCGCATCACGGTCAGACGGTCAGCCTCGAAGAACATGTGCTCGGTCCGGCACAGGCCGATCCCTTGGGCGGCAAAGTTGCGGGCCGTTTGCGCATCGGCGGGCGTATCGGCATTGGCGCGCACCCCGATATCGCGCACCTCGTCGGCCCAGCCCATCAGGGCGCGAAACGCATCGTCCTGTGCGGCCTCTTGCAAGGGGGCCTCACCGGCCAGGACCTCGCCATTGGTGCCGTCAATCGTGATCACATCCCCTGCACGGAATTCACGCCCGTCGGTCGAGACAAGCACCTTGCGGCGCAAATGGAACTTCAGGCTGGAGGCCCCGACCACGCAGGGCAGGCCCATCCCACGCCCGATCACCGCCGCGTGGCTGGTCATGCCGCCGCGTTCGGTCAACACGGCCACCGCGGCATGCATTCCGCGAATGTCTTCTGGGCTGGTTTCGCGTCGCACCAGAACACAGGCTTCGTCCCGCGCCGCACTTGCCTGGGCCTCGGCCGCCGAGAACACGATCCGTCCTGTCGCGGCACCCGGGCTGGCCGCGATCCCAAAGGCAATCGGGTCGCGACTGGCGCTCGGATCCACTTGCCGGTGCAACAATTCATTCATCGCACGAGGTTCGATCCGCAGCAGGGCCTCTTCTTTCGAGATAATCCCATCCTCGGCCAGGCTGACCGCGATCCGCACCGCCGCCCGCGCCGAGCGCGCCACCCGCACACCGTCCAGAATATGCACCTGGCCATCTTCGATGGTGAACTCGGCCTGCATTTCCTCGCGCAGGCGAATACGCATCAGCTTGGTATGTTCGATCAGATCGTCGAAGGCCTGCGGGGCCAGTTCCTGCAACGAGGGGCCCCGCGGATCACGTTCCAGGTACAACGCTTCGGGCCCGGCCTTCAACGCGTCCCGCCCCTGCGACTGAGACAGATAGCGCCCGGTGATCTGGGGCTCTCCGGTCTTGGAATTCACCAGCTGGATCACACCCGAGCCGCATTCACCCTTGCCCATCCCCATGGCCATTTCCTGAACCACAAGGCCCAGACCTGCATCGGCAGGCGCGCCCTTGGCCTGGCGCAGCAGGCGGGCGGTTGTGCCCTCCCAGGCGCGCGCCATCGAGCGCAATACCTCGCCCAGTTGCACCGCCGGATCCTGAGGAAAAGTCTCTTCGGTTTCGTCTTCGTAGGCGCGCAGCACCTCGGACAGGCCTTCGGGGCCGTCCATCGCCACGTCCTCGAACATATCCGGGTCCAGCCGCGCCACGTGAATTGCATAGGCCTGCACAAACCGGAAATACATCGCGCTGGCCGCATCCTGGCCCAGCATGTCGCACAGATCGACATACACCGCGTCATTCATGCCGATATTCAGCACCGCCCCCGGCCCACCCCAATCGGGATCTTCCGAAGAGGGGCGCACGCACAGCAATGGCACATCGCCAAATGGCTCCAGCATCGCGTGAATGTCCGGCATTTCCCCGGCCGCAATCCGATGCACGGCATCAAAGCTCAGCGCCACGGTCTTGGGCACCGGCAAGTCCAGTCGCACCAGGCGTTGCAGGCATTTTGCGCGCCCGCCATGAGTGTTGGTCGCCACAGGGGCGGATTGCGTGATCAGGGTAACATCGGGATCGTTTTGCTGCACTGCGGCGCCTTTCCTAAGTTGCCGCAGAATACGCCTGATCCCAGACAAGGCAAGCCCGCGCCTGGAAAAATCCGGGCACGGGCCAAATTAGCAGAGGTGGCAGGACGCGTGTCGCCTTAGCCCTCGACCACCGTCAGGTCTGCCACGCTCAGGCAGATCCCGCGAATGCGCGACAACAGGTTCAGGCGGTTGCGGCGTACGATTTCGTTGTCGGAATTGACCTGGACAGCCTCAAAAAACGCATCAATCGGCGCCCGAACCGAGGCCATCGCCCGCATTGCGGCTTCGAAATCCTCGGTTTCCATCGCGGGGTTGATCTGGGCCTCGGCCGCGTCCAGCGCGGCGAACAGCGCCTTTTCTTCGTCGGTTTCGGCGAATTTCACATCCGCGCCATAGGAATATTCCACGCCATCCTTTTCCTCGGCCTGAGTCAGGATGTTGTTGGCGCGTTTAAACCCTTGCAGCAGGTTTTCCCCGTCATCGGTCTTCAGGAAATCCCCCAGCGCGCGGGCGCGTTTGACCAGCAGCGTCAGGTCGTCATTGCCGGGCATGGCCAGACAGGCATCAATCACGTCATGGCGCAGGCCCTGATCGCGCAGATAGACCTTCAGGCGGTCATGGAAGAAGCTGAGCAGATCGGCGCTGGTGTCCGGCACGGGCGCGGCCACGGTTTCGACGGCCGTTTTCGCATCGCCAGTCAGGCGGTTCAGCACGGTCTCCAGCGCGGCGCCAAATACGCCGTGATCGGCGATTTCATCGACCAGCGTGTTCATTGCCTCCAGGTCGTCACCGTTGGCATCAGCCTGGTTGATCTGGTGTTTCAGCAGCTGGCTGTCGATGAAGCGATCCAGATTTACGCGGATGTCCCCGGCCAGAATGATGCGGATCACCCCCAGCGCAGCGCGGCGCAGCGCGAAGGGGTCCTTGGACCCGGTGGGTTTCTCGTCAATCGCCCAGAACCCGGTCAGCGTGTCCAGCTTATCGGACAGCGCCACGATGGACGAAACGGGCTCGGACGGCACATCATCCGAGGGGCCAAGCGGTTGGTAATGCTGTTCACAGGCGTTGGCGACGGGCTGCGGCAGGCCCGCGGCCTGCGCGTAATAGCGCCCCATCAGGCCCTGAAGTTCAGGGAATTCATAGACCATTTCCGAGGACAGATCGGCCTTGGCCACCTCGGCGGCTTGCTGCGCCAGATCGGGTTCGACCGACAGCACCGGGGCGATCTCGCGGCTCAGGGCGGCGATCCGGTCGATCCGCGCGGCCTGGGTGCCCAGCTTGTTGTGGAAGGTCACGTTGGACAGGCGCCCGGTCCATTCGGACATGCCCTGTTTGGCGACGCGCAGGTCGTTTTCCCAGAAGAATTTCGCATCCGACAGACGCGCCGACAGCACCTTTTGGTTGCCCGCCAGAATGGTCGCGCCCTGATCGGTGGTTTCGCGGTTGGCGACGGTGATGAAGCGTTCGATCCGCCCGGTTTTGGGGTTCTTCACGCTGAAAAACTTCTGGTGCTCTTTCATCGAGGTTTGCAGCACCTCGGCGGGCAGTTCCAGGAATTCGGCGCCGATCTCGCCCATCAGGACGACGGGCCATTCGACCAGACCGGCCACCTCGGCCAGCAATCCGCGATCCTCGACAACCTCCAGACCGGCGGCGAAGGCCATGTTGGTGGCGTCCTGCCAGATATGATCAGCCCGTTCTTCGGCGGACAGGATTACGTGGTCGCGTTTCAGCTTGGCGGTGTAGTCATCAAAGCCGGACACAGCAAAGCGCCCCGAGGCCATGAAACGGTGCCCTTGGGTGGTGTTGCCAGCCTCGATCCCGTCGACGGACATGGGCACAGTGGCGACCTCGCCCGCATCATTGGTCAGGATGCACAGGATCGAGTGCAGCGGACGCACCCAGCGCAGTGCCCCTGCGCCCCAGCGCATGGATTTGGGCCAGGGGAAGTTGCGGATCGTGGCCTCCAGCACCTCGGCGACGATGTCGGCGGCGGGGCGGCCCGGTTTTTCGATGGTGGCGAAGTAAACGTTGCCCTTGGGGGTTTCGCGTTCTTCCAGCTGATCACGGGTCAGACCGGCGCCGCGCAGGAAACCCTCAATCGCCTTGTCGGGCGCGCCGACCTTGGGGCCTTTGCGTTCTTCGCGCACGGTGGGGCTTTCGTCCAGCAGGCCCTGCACGGTCAGCGTCAGGCGGCGGGGCGTGGAAAACGCGGCCGCACCGGCATAGGTCAGACCGGCGTCAACCAGACCGTCAGTGACACGCTTTTTTAGGTCCTCGGCGGCGCGGGCCTGCATGCGGGCGGGGATTTCTTCCGAGAAGAGTTCGATCAGCAAATCGGACATATCAGTGGCCTTCCGGCGGAGTTGGGCAATCTGCGGGGACGGGTTCGCCATTGAACACGACCTCGCCGCAATGGTTGATCTGGTGCCAGACATAGCCGCGCCCGTCGTCCATCACGGCGACGATGCGATCAATGCCATAGCGATAGTTTTCCTGACCCAAGAAGGCCAAGGCGGTGCCATTTTCCAGCGCGCGGCCCAGTTCCTTGGCGTCGAAACAGTCAAACCAGCCGGGCGCAACCAGCGGCGCGGCTTTGGCATAGGGCTGGAAGGTCTCGGTCAGCATGGCCTGGCTGTGGCCGGTGGTGAAGCAAGCGCGGAACCGGATGGGCGAGCTGTCGGAATCGATCGCCTGGAAATTCTCATAGAGGATCGGTTCGGGCTGACCGCTGGCCAACGAGGTCATCTGCACGTCGTCCGTGCCCGAGGCCGAGACCTCGTCATAATAAGCGTATACCTGAAGGTAATACATCGCCACACCGGCGGCCAAAGCAGTTACCACGATAAGCCCCGCAATCAGTTTCCCGGTCATTCGGCCGCCCAGCCCCCGGCCTCGGTTTGCACAAAGGCATCAGCGCATTTCTTGGCCAGCGCACGGACGCGGCCGATGTATGCCTGACGTTCAGTGACGGAAATCACGCCGCGCGCGTCCAGCAGGTTGAACAGATGGCTGGCCTTGATGCACTGGTCATAGGCCGGATGGGCCATGATGATGCGCTTGCCGGTCTTGGGGTCCACGTTTTCCTGCGCCAGGATGTCCTCGCATTCCTGCTCGGCCTCTTCGAAATGCTTCAGCAGCATGTCGGTGTTGGCTACGTCAAAGTTCCAGCGGCTGTATTCCTGTTCAGTCTGGCGGAACACATCACCATAGGTCAGTGCAATCGGCGCGTCGGGCGCGTTGAAGGGCATGTCCATCACGTGGTCCACACCCAGCACATACATGGCCAGACGCTCCAGACCATAGGTCAGCTCGCCCGAGACCGGGTGACAGTCGTGCCCGCCAACCTGCTGGAAATAGGTGAACTGGCTGACTTCCATACCGTCGCACCAGACCTCCCAGCCCAGGCCCCAGGCGCCCAGAGTGGGCGATTCCCAGTCATCCTCGACAAAGCGGATGTCGTGCAGGTCCATGTCGATGCCGATGGCCTGCAGGCTGCCCAAATACAGATCCTGCAGATCCGGCGGGCTGGGTTTGATCAGCACCTGATACTGATAGTAATGCTGTAAACGGTTGGGGTTCTCGCCATAGCGCCCATCGGTGGGACGGCGCGAGGGTTGTACATAGGCCGCAGCCCACGGAACCGAGCCCAAAGACCGCAACGTGGTGGCCGGGTGGAACGTGCCCGCGCCGACCTCCATGTCATAGGGTTGCATCACGGCGCAGCCCTTTTCAGCCCAGTAGTTCTGAAGCCTCAGGATGATCTCTTGAAAGCTGCGCGGTTTGCTGGTCGTGTCTGCCATCAGTCCTGCCCTGACATTCCTGCCCTGTCGCCCCACAAAGAGGCAAAGAAAAATTCCCGCCCTACCTACGTCCAGCAGGAAGCGGGGTCAATTGCACGAACTTGCATTATTTAAGTGCACCAGACGCCCGATTTGCTAAAAACAGGCCAAAGACGACGAACAAAACAGGGCAAGGACCTTTTGAAATTATGTTGAGATTAGTGACTGCCGCCTTTCTTTTCGTGCTGCTGGCCACCCGCAGCCTGTTTGCCCAGGACGATGCTGTCTGGGTGCAGATCGAGGCGCAACCCACCCTGGCTGACGCCACGCAACGCGCCCGGGAGTATTCGACCCGGCTGCAAGACGTGAACGGATTCGCCATGCGCGGAGGCTGGTACGCCATCGTGCTGGGCCCCTACGCGCGCCGTGACGCCGAACAGGTTCTGCGCGTTTACCGCTCGGAACGGGCGATCCCGCGCGACAGCTTCATCGCGTATTCGTCAAACTTCGAACGGCAATTCTGGCCGGTTGGCGAAACCGCTGTGCAGCCCGTCACGGTAGACGACCCAGATCCGGAACCCGTATCCGAGCCCGACATCCGCGAGGTCGATGAAACCCCGCGCGAAGCCCGTGCCAGCGAAAACCTGCTGACCCGCGACGAAAAACGCGATCTGCAACGGCTGCTGCAATGGGCGGGGTATTACAACTCGGCGATTGATGGCGCGTTTGGGCGCGGCACCCGGGCCTCGATGGCCGCCTGGCAAGAGGCCAATGGGTACGAGCCCACCGGCGTTCTGACCACCCGCCAGCGGGCCGAGCTGCTGGCGCAATACAACGCCATCCTGGAAGGTCTGGACCTGCAACTGGTCGCCGAGGGGCGCACCGGCATCGACATCCAGCTGCCGCTTGGCGCCGTGAGCTTCGACAAATACGAAGCCCCATATGCGCATTTTGCCCCCACAGGCACGGTGCCGGGTGCGCGGGTTCTGCTGATCTCGCAAACCGGGGATCGCAACACGCTCTATGGCCTGTATGACATCATGCAAACGTTGGAAATCGTGCCGCTGAATGGCCCGCGCAAGCTGGACAAGAACTCGTTCCTGCTGGTGGGCGAAGGTGCGGATTTCATCTCGCACACGCAGGCCACGCTGAAGGATGGTGAGATCAAAGGCTTCACCCTGATCTGGCCCTCCGGCGACGAAGAACGCCGTGAACGCCTGCTGGGCGAGATGCAGGCCAGCTTTGAACGCACCGACGGCGTGCTGGACCCAGCCGCCGGCAGCAACATGGATCAACGTGTCGATCTGGTTTCCGGGCTGGAGATCCGTAAACCTGCGCTGACTCGCTCGGGGTTCTTTGTGGATGATCAGGGCACCGTGGTGACCACCGCCGACGTGGTGGCGCAATGCTCCCGCATCACCATCGAGGACGGCCTGGAGGCAACCGTGCTGGGCTCGGATCAAAACCTGGCGGTGCTGCGCCCGTCAGAGCGGCTGGCCCCGGCGACCGTTGCCCGTTTCCAAACCGCCATCCCGCGTCTGCAATCCGAGATCACCGTTTCAGGCTTTTCTTTCGGGGGTTTGCTGGACGCGCCCACGCTGACCTATGGCACCCTGGCTGACCTGCGCGGCTTGCAGGGCCAGGAAGAGCTGAACCGGCTGGCCCTGGCGGCCCTGCCCGGCGATGCGGGCGGCCCGGTCTTTGACACGGGCGGCGAGGTTCTGGGTATGCTGCTGCCTGCGGCCACGGGCGACAAACAGCTGCCCAAGGATGTCAGCTTTGCCCTGGACAGCAGCGAAATTCAGCGCCTGCTGGGTGATCTGGGCCTTAGCGCCGCGCAAACCGACCTGATCACCGCCATGCCCCCCGAGGACCTGACCGGCCGCGCCATGGGCATGACCGTACTGGTCAGCTGCTGGCAGTAAAGACTGTGTGAAACATCAAAAGGGCGTGGCCAAGGCTGCGCCCTTTTTCATGCGCGCCAGAAACTGACGGTCAGGATGGCGTACACGGCCAGCAGCTCTAGCCGCCCAATCAGCATCCCCGCGATCAGCAGCCACTTGGCCGGATCATTCAGCCCCGAGAAATTCCCCGAGGGCCCGATCTGATCCCCCAGCCCAGGCCCGATATTGGCCACGGCCGTCGCAGCACCGGAAACAGCGGTGACGAAATCCAGCCCCGTCAGCGCCAGCAGCACCGCCAGCACCCCCAGCGTCACGATAAAGAACATAAAGAATGACATGACTGAGTTCAGAACGTCGTCATCAATCTTGCGCCCGGCATAGCGCGGCGTGAACACACCGTTGGGCGATTGCGTCTTGCGCAGCTGCGCGCGGATCGAGGCAAACAGGATCTGATAGCGGAAAATCTTGATCGAACACGCGGTCGAGCCCGCGCAGCCCCCAATCAGCCCGATGAAAAAGAAGATTGAAATCAGGAAGTTACCCCAATTCATATAATCCACACTGGCATAGCCCGTCCCCGAGATGATCGAGGTGATATTGAACAAGGCCTCGCGGAAGGCTTGCTCCCAATGATGGGGAAAAATCGTGGTCAGCACGAAATAGGTCACAAGCACCAACAGCGCGATGGTCAGCAAAAACCCCCTCACCTGCGGGTCCTTCAGCAGCGCTGTCTGGTGCCCGTTCACCATCTGCACATAGCGCACAAACGGCAGCGCCGCGAGGATCATAAAGACCGAAGCCACATATTCCAACGGCCCGGAAAACGCCCCAAACGAGGCATCCCGCGTGGAAAACCCTCCCGTCGAGATCGTCGTCAGCGCATGCACGATCGCATCAAAGGGCTGCATCCCCAGCACGATGTAACACACCACGCATAGCAGCGTCATCGCGACATAGATCACCGAAATCTGGGTGGCAATCTCGGTTGCGCGGGGCAGGATTTTGCCCATCGTATCGAAGGCCTCGGACTTAAAGATCTGCATGCCACCCACGCGCAGCTCGGGCAGGAACACCATGGCCACCACGATGATGCCGATCCCCCCCAGCCATTGCAGAATGCCCCGCCACAACAAAATCCCGCGCGGCAGGTCGTCCAGACCAGAGAAAACCGTCGATCCAGTGGTGGTCAGGCCTGACATGGCCTCGAAAAAGGCATCCGTGAAACTGGCATCGGTCGCCCCCAGAACAAAGGGAATCGCCCCAAACAGCGGCAGCGCCACCCAAACGCCCGTGGTCAGCAAAAAGGTCTGCTGGATGCTCAGCCGGTCCCGCAGCCCGTTCTGACAGGACATCGCCAGCAAAACGCCTGTGGCAAAGGTGATCAGCAGGCTTTCCAGGAAAACGAACCAATGGCCGCGCCCTTCGACCAGATCGACCAGCAAAGGCGGGATCATGGTCAGGCTCAGGCCCACCACCAGCAGGCCCACAACATATCCAACGGGTCTTAGGTCAAACATGGGGTCGAGGCTTGGCCTTGTGCGCCGCCACTGTCAAGAGAGCGCGTCGCCGAACATGCAGAAGCCCTGAACTGACGGCGCAGCTCAGGGCTTCGGGACGGTGGAAATCCACCGCTAGGCACGAACGCGCCGGATCAGACGTAGAACAGATCGCGGAACACGTGGTGCGGAATCTGGTCACGGGTCAGACCCATCTCGGCCAGTTCTTCGTCGGTTTTCGCCGACAGCGCTTTGATCTGTTCGGTGCGCGACGCGTGATAGGTATAGGCGGTCAGGCCCTTGCCAATCGCGGCAAAGAAAGATGCGGTACGGTCCAGCAGACCGTGGTTGGCGAACGAAATGTCAGTTGCAGGAGCAGCCATTTTGGAAACCTCTTGGTGTTTTGGTCCCTTCCCTGACACTCAAACTAGGTAAGAACAGCTGACTTTACCAATGCCATTTAAGCATGCCCGATGTGCAATTGCTGCAATGCAGCGTTATTCCGTGGTTTCGCCCGCCCCGGGCATCGCCGGAGGCTTGGACGGCGCGCGATAGGTTTTGGTCTCGGCTTTCGGCTCCGCTTTGGGTGCAGATGCAGGCGTTTTGGCTGCCGCGGTCGTGGTCGCCTTGGGGGCCGTTTTCCGGGCGGTGGTGGTCTTGGGCGCAGCCTTGGCGGGTGTTTTAGGCGCGGTTTTGCTGGTCGTCTTGCTGGTCGTCTTGGCCGCAGGTTTGGAAGCAGGAGTTGTCGTGGTTGCGGGCTTGGCCGCAGGCTCGGTGCTTTTGGCAGCAGGCTCCGCGACCTTGGGCGCCGCTGTTTTCGCGACAGGTGCGGGCGCTTCTTTGGGCGTCTGGGCAACGACTTTCGGCTTGGGGGCCGTTTTGCGCGCCGTGGTTTTTGGTGTCGCGGCAGGTTTGACGGCAGGTTTCGCAGGGGCCGGTTTGGCCACGACGGCCTTGGCGACAACAGCAGGTTTTGCCGCTGGGGCACCCCCTTTGGCAGCGTCTTTTTTAGCCTTGGCCATGATGGCTTCGCGCGTGATATAGGCCGGGTTCGCATGGGTCGACAGATGAGTGACCGCGCGCATGAATGACATCTGGGCCTCGAAGGTATACGCCGCCAAGCGGAACATAGACGTCGAGAGCTGGTAGGGATTCAACACATGGATCATCAGACACATCCTTTATAATTTCCGGGCCCGAACCAAGTCTGTCATGCAAAGATCACTCTTGTGCGACAGGTTGTGCCGGACTGATCGTTTTCTCCCGCTGGGATTTTGACTCAGTCCTGGCGACACGCCGAATCCTTCTGGTGCCCGTGCGGCAACCAGACGAAGGAACGCATCGAATTTGGGCACATATTCCGAAAATCAGGAGTGAATGCGCAGGGTTTCAGCAGTTTCCGTTAGGTAAACCCCTGATCATCCCACGTGGAAAAGGGTCTGGAACATCTTTGGATCGATGCTTTCGGCTGCGAACGTGTCGCCTTCGACCAGGATCGAGACCGCGTCATGGCTGTGCAGGCTTTCCTGGTGGCTGGCCACGATGCGGAAATCGCCGATGCGCGGATCCTTGTGCAATTGCTCGCAGAACAGGCGGGCCGCGTCCTCGACAAAGATCGGATTGGCGGCGTTGAGCTCGGCAAAGGCCTGCTCGTCCTCGCGCTTCACCATGACCTGGGTTTCCGTCGGCACGGCGGCGCGGGCCATGTCGATGATGTCTTCGAACCACAGGCACTCGTCCCCGTCCACCTCGACCGAGATGCGCGCGACCGAGCGTTGCGAATGCGGCGTCGCCAGCTGCCCTCGGGACATGCGGGCATGTTCGCTCAGCTCCAGCGAGCACGGGCAGGTGGACGAATAGACATAGTCCAGATGCATGATCTTTTTGCGCACGCCCCCGGTTTCCACCAGCTCGAGCGCGATGTCGTAATATTGGTATCCCGACAGGCCAGAGCGCAGGCTTTCCATCTTCATCGGATAGGAAAAGCGCATCTGGATACGGGCGTCAAAGCTGTCCAGGTCGGATTTGTAATCGTCCAGCGCGGCCTCGATCACCTCAAAACTAAAGGTCTTCTCGGCGTGTTTATAAAACGACCGCATGATCCGGGACATGTTGATGCCCTTTTTCTCGGCCTCAAGGCTGACGGTGCCGGTGACGCTGGTTTCCAGTGTCAGATCGCCATTGTCGCGGGTATGAAACCGGATCGGCAGGCGGAAATTCGAAATCCCGACATGCTGAATTTGCCGCTGTGCGCCCCGGATCAGGCTGGACGGGCCATTTTGCAGGTCCGGCAAATCCGCCTTATAGGCCGCATCCACGGTGAAATCGGCCGGATAATCGCGCGACAGCGCCGGATAGTTGGCCCCCTGCCCCGGCAGCAGTGCTGCGACCGAGGGGTCCAGATCCGTGATTTCCTCGGCGCTGGCGGTCTTTGCCCACGCACGCAACCGCGCCAAGGCCTGCGCGGCCTCGTCGCGTGTCATCTCTTTTTCCATATCCGGCGTGTGAATGTTCATCGTCGGGCCTTTCGGGTTCCTTCCGGGAGAGTAACTTAGTCACTCTTGCCGGAAATTTCCAATATCGAAAGGGATTACGCCGAAAACGACGCCTTGGATCAGTTATTTTCAGGTTAAACCTGATCCAGCCCGTTCAGGATATCCGCGATCAGATCCTCGGCGTCCTCTAACCCGACGCTAAAGCGGATCAGGCCCGGAGTGATGCCCAGCTCGACCTTTTGTTCATCCGGCAGACGCTGATGCGTGGTGGTGGCGGGGTGGGTCGCAATGGATTTCGCATCGCCCAGGTTGTTCGAGATAACCGCAACCTGCAGCGCGTTCAGCACCTTGAAGGCCGCCTCTTGCCCGCCCGCAACGTCAAAGGACACCACAGTGCCACCTTTTTCGCATTGCTCCACGGCCAGCGCGTGCTGCGCGTGGCTGGGATGCCCAGGATAGATCACGCTGTTCAGTTTCGGGTGCCCCTGCAAGGCCTCGGCCAGTTTCAGCGCGCTTTCCGCCTGGGCCCGCACCCGCAGATCGATGGTTTCCAGCCCCTTCAGCATGATCCACGCGTTGAATGGGCTCATCGCGGCGCCGGTATGTTTCATGTAGGGTTCAACGGTGCCGCGGATAAATTCCTGCGTGCCCAGGATCACACCGCCCAGCGCGCGGCCCTGCCCGTCGATATGCTTGGTGGCCGAATAGATGACGACATCCGCGCCCTGCTCGATCGCCTTGGAAAACACCGGGGTCGAGAACACGTTGTCCACCGCAACCAAGGCCCCGACCGCATGGGCGATCTTGGAGACTTCAGTGATATCAACAACTTCCAGCGTCGGATTCGAGACCGATTCAAAGAACACCAGCTTGGTGTCTGCGCGCACAGCCGCGCGCCATTCATCCAGATTCACACCATCCACCAGCGTGACCTCGACACCATAGCGCACCAGGATGTCCTCGAGGATATACAGGCACGAGCCAAACAGCGCCTTAGCGGCAACCACATGATCCCCCGCCTTCAGAGCCGACACCAGCGCGCCATTCACAGCCGCCATGCCGCTGGCGGTGGCAAAGGCATCCTCGGCGCCTTCCAGCGCGGCGATCCGCTCTTCGAACATCGCGACGGTGGGGTTGCCATAGCGGGCATAGATGAACTCGTCCGGGCCGGTTTCGATAAACCGGGCCTCGGCCTGCTCGGCCGTGTCATAGACAAAGCCTTGTGTCAGGAAAATGGCCTCGGAGACCTCGTTATATTGGCTGCGGCGCGTCCCGCCATGTACCAGTTTGGTGCGTTTCTTCCAGCTGTCGCTCATCTGTCTGTCCTTCTGGCCCTGTCGGCCAATAAAAAAACCCCGAACGCGGTCAAGCGAAAGGGGCTCTCTCATCCTGACCTTTTAGCGGCATGTTTTACGTGGCCCGCAATCCGGTAACAAATCGCCACGCCCGCCTGATACGCCCCGCCTGCACGCACGTCAACCGTCACGCAGCTGTAACCGAGTGTTCACGCGCGTTTTGCACAGTTTGCTTAACCAAGCCGCAGAAACGTAGCGAGGGGTCGGGGGAATGACGCTTCTACGGATCAATGCCACGTCAGAGGGGCTGCGTCTGCACGGATCGCACCGCCCTGCCTGGCCCAGCATCGCCCATGCATGCCATATGGCACAGGGTGAGGCCCCCGTGATCATCATGGTCCACGGATTTCGCTTTGCCCCCGGTGCAAGGGCTGTCTGTCCGCACAAGCATATCCTGTCCACCGCCGATGCACCGCGTAATCCCAAATCCCTCAGCTGGCCGCGCGCCCTAGGCTTTGGGCCCCAGGGTGCGGCGCCGGGCCTGGGCATCGCCTTTGGCTGGAACGCGCTTGGCTCGATCTGGGCCGCTTTTGACGAGGCCGCACGCGCAGGCGCACAACTGTCCCGCCTGATCAACCACCTGCACCAACTGGCGCCCCATCGCCCCATCCACCTGATCGGGCATTCCATGGGCGCCCGGGTCATCTTGTCGGCCCTGCCTGAGGCCCGCGCCAACAGCATCGCCCGCATTCTCTTGCTTGCCCCGGCCGAATACCGCAACACCGCCAGCCGCGCCTTGCAATCGCCAGCAGGACAAACGGCCGAGGTCTTCAACGTCACCAGCCGGGAAAACGACCTGTTTGATTTCCTGCTGGAACGGCTGATCCCGCGCGCAGACAAGATCATGGGCAGCGCCCCGCCGCAGCTGCCCAACATGCTTTCGATTCAGCTGGATGACCCGGAAACGCTGGACACGCTGCGCGCCCGCGGGTTTCAAATGGCCCCGGCACAACGCCGCATTTGCCACTGGTCAGCCTACCTGCGCCCCGGCGTCTTTGATTTCTATCGCGCGCTGGTCTTTGCCCCACACCGCCACCCCATTGGCGCATTACAGGCCGCCCTGCCCCGCCACACACACCCCCGCTGGTCCCGGTTCCGTCCCGTCTTTGTGAAACGCTCCGCCTTGCCTTTGGTCCACAAAGCGCCATCATGACCCCCAACGGAAGGGGAGCCCACATGACCAAAGCAATCGACCTCTATTACTGGCCCACACCCAACGGATGGAAAATCTCCATCGCGCTCGAGGAAATGAGCCTGCCCTATAATCTGCACCTGGTGAATATCAGCGCAGGCGAACAATTCGATCCGGGGTTCCTGAAAATCGCCCCCAACAACCGGATGCCCGCGATCATTGACCCCGAAGGGCCCGACGGAGACCCGATCGCGATCTTCGAAAGCGGCGCCATCCTGCAATACCTGGCCCGCAAGACCGGCCAGTTCTGCGGCCCCACCCAGCGCGACCGCATCGCCGTGGACCAATGGCTGATGTGGCAAATGGGCGGCGTCGGCCCCATGGCCGGCCAGGCCCACCATTTCCTGAAATACGCCCCCTCGATGGAGCCCCCCAACGATCTGCCCTACGCCAAAGACCGCTACCGTAACGAGGTCAGCCGCCTCTATCGCGTGCTGGATACCCAACTGGCCGACAATCCGTTCGTCGCCGGAGATTTCTATTCCATCGCCGACATGGCCATCTGGCCCTGGGCCTCGCTCTGGGAAGGCCAGGAACAAACGCTTGACGACAAACCCAACCTGAAACGCTGGCTTGACGAGATCGCCACGCGCCCCGCCGTCCAGGCAGGCCGCGCCCTGGCCGCCGAAAAACGGAAAAATATCCAGGACAGCAAACAGGCGCAGAAGGTCCTGTTCGGACAAAAGGGCTAAGCGCCTTTCTTTGCTCCAAAAATACTCAATCCCCGTCCTTGCCCCCTGTCAGGCCGGGGCTTTATCGGACCCTAGCCCTCCTCCTCGGAAATCGCATAGCGCTTAAACACCCCGCCTTGCGTCATGAAAAACAGGAAAATCGCCGCTGTCAGGCCAAAGGTCTTGAAATACACCCAGATTTCCGTGCTTTGCGTGCGCCAGATCGCCTCGTTCAGCACCGCCAGCGCAAAGAAAAACCCGCACAGCCGCCGCGTCAGCACCATCCAGCCTTCGTCTTGCAACGGCAGGGCCGCATCCATCACGCTTTGCAGATAACTCTCGCCGCGCAACAAACCGATGCCCAGCGCCGCGCCGAACAGCACATAGATCAGCGTCGGTTTCATCTTAAAGAACCGGTCGTCGTTCAACCACACCGACAGCCCCCCGAAAATCACCACCAGCACCAACGTGACAATCTGCATTTTCGACAGATGGCCCGTCAGTTTCCACAAGAGCAGGGTCGAAATCAGCATCACCGGGATGAACCCGGCCGTGACCAGAATGAACCCCTCATACTCGGTGCCACCCATGGTGAACACGCGGTCCTTGAGCCACAGATAGGCTGCGAAAAACAGAACGATGGGGCCCAGTTCCAGCCCGGTTTTCACCATCGGATTGATCTTTTCGGCCATGCTCAGCCTCCCATTTCGACGATCACCGCGCCCGCAGCGATCAATGCCATCAGGGCCAGCCTGCGCGGCCCCACAGTTTCTTTCAACACGACCCATCCAATCAGGGCCGCGAACACGGTCGAGGTTTCGCGCAGCACCGCTGCCTCGCCCACCTTGTCCAGCCGCGTGGCCAGCATGACCGAGCCAAAGCTCAGGAATGCCACGATGGCCCCCACAACTCCGCGCAGCAATAGAGGCGGCAGGGCCGGTTTGTCCACCATCGAGCGCCAGCGCACCCCCGCCACGACCGGCATCACCAGCCCATCGAGCAGAAAGAACCACGCCAAAAAGGTAAATGGGTCTGCCGTGGCGCGAATTCCATAGGCGTCATAGGTGGTATAGGCCGCCACCATGCCTCCGGTCATGACCGCCAGGATCAGCGCCGCCCCCAAGGTCGAGCGATCCACCTCCAGTTTCACATAGTTATAGACCGCCAGCCCGAAAATCCCGCTCAGCAGGACCCCAACCCCCAGCCATTGCGTCAGGGTAAAGGTTTCCTCAAACAACAGATACGCGCCGATCACGGTGAAAAACGGCCCTGTCCCGCGCACCACCGGGTACACCACGGTATAGGACCCGCGGGTATAGGCCATCGCCTGAAGCGTTTTATAGACCAGGTGAATGATCCAAACGATCGCAAAGATCGGCCACATATGCGGCTCGGGCCAGGGCACCACGAACAAGGCCAGGGGCGCGGCCATCGCGGCATAGAAGAAATCAATCGATCCGCGCGACAGCCACGGGTCATGCCGCCCCTTTTGCAGAGCACCAAAGACAGCGTGCAGAAACGCCGCCAACAGCGCCAGCGCCAGCGCGGCCTGATGGCCAGCCTCGGTTCCCTCCAGGCTGATCAGCCAGGCGCTCATATCATGCGCAATTGCATAGGACTGACCTGCCCCGAGATCATCGCCCCCGCCGGATCGGCCAGATCAACCGTGCCGCCGTCCAGTCGTTTCACCAGATCCCCACCGATAGGTTGTAGGGCATAGGCCTCGATCAGGGTGGCTTGCAGGCTGTCGATCACAAAGTCGGTGCGATAGGCCGGTGTCACGCACAGATGCGCGATGCGCGGACACGAATCTTCGACATGGCTGTCCCAGATCACGCGCCCCATTCCGACCACGTCGTCGCCCCGAGTCAGCACGCATTCGGCGCAGACCACGCGACCATCGGGCCAGGCGCCGGTCTCCTGATCCGAGTCGACACGCGCCCATTCCATCAGGTCATCCATAGCCTCGAACAGGCCGGTTTCACCCCATTCGGATTGGGATTTCAGGGTCTCGAATATCTCTAGCATAGTCGTGCCGTCCGCGCCTTTGAGGCCCCGGCACAAAGGCCAGACCCCCCTGATGAAACGGGCGAATCCCAGGCTGGAATCACCGCCCCGCTGTCCAAGTCTTGAATTTCTGACTCGGGTGCAGGACCGGCGCAACCGGACTCATGTGGATTAGCTGGGGATAAACCGGGGGATAAGCTGAGGGAATCCTGTGGCTTTCGCGAAAGGCAGCGTTTAGTCGCCCAAACCCGTCAGCGCTCGGGCAAAATCGGCCGGATCAAACGGGGCCAGATCGTCGATTTGTTCGCCCACGCCAATGGCATGGATGGGCAGGCCGAACTTGTCCGCCAGCGCCACCAGAACGCCGCCTTTGGCCGTGCCATCCAGCTTGGTCATCACCAACCCCGAGACATCGGCCAGATCCTGGAACGTCTTCACCTGGCTCAGCGCGTTTTGCCCCGTCGTGGCATCCAGCACCAGCAAGGTGTTATGCGGCGCGGTTTCGTCCTTTTTACGGATGACGCGGACGATTTTGGCCAGTTCCTCCATCAGGTCTGCGCGGTTTTGCAGCCGCCCTGCCGTGTCGATCATCAGCAGGTCGGCGCCGTCGGCCTCGGCCTTGGTCATCGCATCAAAGGCCAGACTGGCGGGATCGCTGCCTTCGGGGGCGGTCAGAACGGGCACGCCGGCGCGTTCGCCCCAGACTTGCAGCTGTTCCACGGCCGCCGCGCGAAAGGTGTCACCGGCCGCGATCACCACATTCTTACCGGCCGCCTTGAACTGGCTGGCCAGCTTGCCGATCGTCGTGGTTTTCCCCGAGCCATTCACGCCCACCACCAGCACGACCTGCGGTTTCTTGGGATACAGAGGCAGCGGTTTGGCGACGGGCTCCATCACGCGGGCGATTTCCTCGGCCAGGATGGTTTTGATTTCGGTGGTCGAGACCTTCTTGCCGAACCGCCCTTCGGCGATATTGGCGGTCACGCGCAGCGCCGTATCCACCCCCATATCCGAGGCGATCAGCAGCTCTTCGAGCTGCTCCAGCATGTCGTCGTCCAAGGTGCGGCGCACAACAGTCTGACCTTCGTCGCGCCCCAGCAAGCGCCCGATGATGCCGGGTTTGGCTTCGGGTTTCGCAGGCTCAGGAGTGGGGTCTGGCGCGGCTGCTGGCGTTGGATCGACCGACGTCGCTGGTGTGGGTGCTGGGGTCGGTTCAGGCGTGGTCTCAACCGCCTCGGTCACGTCCTCTTCGGCACCGCCATCCTCGACAATCGCATCAAGCCCCTGATCGAGCTTGGATGACGAACGGGTCAGACGTTGTTTCAGCTTGCCGAAAAAGGACATGGGGCCTCCGAAGATGTTTCACTTCACCTAGCCATTCTGGCCCGGCAATGGAAGCCCTCAGCCTGCGGCAAAGGCGTAGAACCCATACATGATCAGCGCCTGTGCGCCCCAATACAGCGCCCAGATCGCGTGGGCCTCGTTGCGCAACTCGCGCCCCAGGAACAGTTGCCGCGACAGGATCAGATCCGAGCCCACGAAACACAGTGCTCCCGATAGCACCCAAATTCGCGGTCCCCCCGGCAGCGCCGCCGCGATCCCCATTGCCAGGATCAACACGACATAGCCACGCACCGCGGCGCGCAAGTTTCCGGTATGTGGCGACAGCCAGCGCTCGGTCGAGACCCCCAGCGCAACCAACCCCAATGCAACCAGCCAGAACACAGCGTCCGGCGCCGCCACCGGCAGGATCAACACAAAGGCCAGCACATAGAACACATGCCCCAGCGCAAAGCTTGCGATCCCGGCCTTCAGCGCTGTCTGGTTCGGACGGGACAGAAGAAAATCCCCCAGCGCGCAGGCCCATAACCCGGCCAAAGCCAGCCAGGGCAGCCCCATCTGCCCCAGCGCCAGGGCGGGCAACACCACGCTGCCGGTTTTGATCAGACTGCGCGGCCAGCTTTCCGGGCGCCAGCAAAACCAGACCCCGTAGATCAGCGCCAGACCAGCGCCCAACAGGAAAAGTATCATCGACCGCCTCCCATGCTGACACCATTTCGCGTCTTTGCACAAATCCACCGAAAACCCCGACGCGCGGATTTGTGACTTGGCAAACTCAAACATACAAGGTCACAGTATCCTCATGAAACAGTTGTTCTTGTTCTTTATGTTCGCCGCGCCGGCTTTGGCCCAGACTCCGATGACCGGCGCAGAATTCGATGCCTATACGCGCGACAAGACCTTCTATTTCGCCGAAGGTGGCGAACCTTATGGTGCCGAGGAATACCTGCCTGACCGCCGTGTGCGCTGGTCGTTTCTGGATGGGCGCTGCAAGGACGGTCTGTGGTACGAAGAGGCGGGCCAGATTTGCTTTGTCTACGAAGATCGACCCGATCCGCAATGCTGGAGCTTCTTTGACAATCCCGCAGGGCTGGTCGCCCGGTTCGAGGGCGAAACCAGCGGCACCATTCTGTATGAAACGCGCCAAAGCACTCAGCCGATGATGTGCATGGGGCCTGATGTTGGCGTTTGATTTTACAACCTCAATGGGCTATATCCTTCTTCTTTTCCCTAATTTCTGTCCCTATTCGAACAAAATCCGGTTTTCGCTTCCTTCGGGACATATGGGCTCCTAGGATGGCAAAACGGGCCGCTTAGGCCGCCTGTCAATCAGCATCTCAACCGATCCCGGAGCCACGCGTGCATCTGTTCGCCCTAGCCACGCTCTTACCTGCTGCAAGCCTCTGCCTTGGGGCGTTGCTCGGAGGCGTTTGGATCTGGGCGGGGCTGCTGTGCATGACGCTGGGATGCTACAGCGTGGACAGGCTGGCGAACGGCCCCGCGTTGCGTGGGCGGGACAGGGCCGAGTTCCCCTCGGGGGATGTGTTGTCCACCATTCTGGCCCTTTTACACCTACCGATGTTGGGCCTGTCGGTCTGGGCGATTTCCCTGGCCCCGTATCTGTCCGGGATCGAGCGCCTTGGCGTGCTGATCGGGTTTGGATTGTTCTTCGGACAGGTCGGGCATCCGAATGCGCATGAACTGATACACCGTCCAAACCGAGGGCTGCGTGCCCTTGGCGTCATGACCTATGCGACGCTTCTGATCGGTCATCATGTGTCTGCCCACCGGCTGGTACATCATGTCCATGTGGGCACCGATCAGGATCCGAACTCGGCCAGAAAGGGGCTTGGGTTCTGGCGGTTTCTGATCCATGCTTGGCCTGCCTCGTTCATCGCCGGAATGCGCGCGGAGCGCCGTCTCAGACAAAGATCCTCACGCAAAAGCGCGCAGATCACACCATATATTACCTATGCATTATATGCACTTATCGCCCTCTCTTTATCTTATACTTTAGGTGGATACCCTGCCATCGCAGCCTTGCTGGTGATCACGACCTACGCCCAAATTCAGATTTTCCTGGCGGATTACGTGCAGCATTACGGGTTGCGGCGCACCCCGGACGAGCAGGGCAAATACGGCCCGGTGACGCCTCAGCATTCGTGGAACAGCCCGCATCTCGGGTCCAGCGCGATGATGCTGAATGCGCCACGTCATTCCGATCATCATCTCCATCCAACGCGCCATTACCCCGCCCTGCAGCTCGAGCCCGAGATGCCCATTCTGCCCCATTCGCTGCCAGTGATGGCGGTGATCGCTTTGGTGCCGCCGCTCTGGCGAAACGTGATGAATCCGCGCCTGGAGGCATTGGCCAGCCACCAACGAACCCCGCGCACTGACTAGAAAAGGCTGCCCTGTTCCGGGGGCTTGGGCGCGGATTTTTGGGCCGCTCTGGAGGCAGATCTGCCCGCCTCGCCAACCACGACTTTCCCGTCTGCGAATTCGATCTCCAACGCTTTGGCCTTCTTGGCGGTTTTTGCTGAGGTCGCGACTTCTCCGTCCCCGCGCACCACCGCATATCCCCGCTGCAATGTCGCCTTGTACCCCAAGGTCTCTCGAAGTTGATTCAGACGCTCCATCTTTTCGCGCCACCTGTCGGTTTGATGGGTCGCGACCTGTGCAAACTGTTGCGCCGTTCTGGTGAGGTCTTGCGATTTTCTTTTGATATCAGCTTCAATCGGACCAGTCTTCAACCTGTCGGACCGTACACGCAGCGCCTCGGATTTGGCAGCGACGGCCCGCGACAGCCCTGCCTCCAACCTTGGCGAAAGCTCCGAAAGGCGGCGCTTTTCGGCGTCTATCTGTCGGCGCAACGCCGAGGCCCGCAAACCGCCTGACGCTTCTGACAGTTTGACCCGACGCAGCTGGACCGAGCGGATCAACCCTTGCGGCAGGCGATCCCCCCACAAGTCCAGTTTTTGGCGCGAGCCGTCCAGCAACGTGTCCGTGCGCGGCAATGCACGCCCCAGATCGCGCAGACGTTGGCCGCGCTGGGTGATGCCTTGGGTCAGCGCTCGGCTGAGGCGCGCGTTCTGCTGGTCCAGCCAGCCCATCAGTTCCAGCCGGACGGGCACGGCCAGCTCCGCCGCAGCGGTGGGTGTGGGCGCGCGTTTGTCCGACACGTAATCAATCAGCGTGGTGTCCGTTTCGTGGCCCACGGCCGAGATCAGTGGGATGTCCGAGGCGGCAGCGGCGCGCGCGACCTCTTCTTCGTTGAAGCCCCACAGATCCTCGATCGAGCCGCCGCCTCGTGCGACGATCAACAGGTCGGGCCGGGGCAGTGCGCCGCCGGGGGTCAGCGCGTTGAAGCCCCGGATCGCGTTGGCCACTTCGGGCGCGCATTTCTGGCCCTGCACGGCGACCGGCCAGATCAGCACCTTGCGCGGGAACCGGTCGCGCAGGCGGTGCAGGATATCGCGGATCACCGCGCCCGAGGGCGAGGTCACCACCCCGATCACCTCGGGCAGATATGGCAGCGGACGTTTGCGTTCCGGCGCAAACAACCCTTCTGCGGCCAGCATCTGTTTGCGTTTTTCCAGCATGGCCATCAGCGCGCCCATGCCGGCGGGTTTGATATCCTCGATCACCATCTGGTATTTGGATTGGCCCGGAAAGGTGGTCAGACGGCCGGTGGCGACGACCTCCATCCCTTCTTCGGGGCGGGTGGTCAGACGGGCGGCCACGCCTTTCCAGATCACCCCGGCCAGAACGGCGCGATCATCCTTCAGATCCATATACACATGCCCCGAGCGCGGCAGCGACACGCGCCCCACCTCGCCACGGATGCGGACATAGGAAAATTCGCCCTCGATCATGCGTTTCACCACGCCCGAAATCTCGGAGACGCTGAATTCCGGGGCGTTTTGGCCCTCGGGGGCCTGATCAAAAAGTTCCGACATGTGGGGCCTGACTTGTATCCGTGCGCCAGCCACCTTAGAACGCCCCAAACAAGAGGCCAAGCGGAGACATGGCATGAATATCCTCATCCTGGGCGGCGGCGGACGCGAACACGCATTGGCATGGGCCGTCATGCAGAACCCCAAATGTGACAAGCTGATCGTGGCCCCGGGCAATGCCGGGATCGCTGCCATCGCCGATTGCGCCAGCCTGGACATCGAAAACGGTGTGGCCGTGGTAAATTTCGCCGAGGAAAACGCGATTGATTTCGTGATCGTCGGCCCCGAGGCTCCGCTGGCCGCGGGGGTTGCCGATGATCTGCGCAATGCCGGTTTCAGCGTGTTCGGACCGTCCAAGGATGCCGCGCGGCTGGAGGCCTCGAAAAGCTTCACCAAGGAAATCTGCGACATCGCCAATGCCCCCACGGCGGGCTATGGCCATTTCACAGATGCCGAGGCCGCCAAGGCCCATATCCGCGAAAACGGCGCGCCCATCGTGGTCAAGGCCGACGGTCTGGCCGCCGGTAAGGGCGTGATCGTGGCGATGGACGAACAGACCGCGCTGGACGCCATCGATGACATGTTCGGCGGCGAGTTTGGGGCCGCAGGCGCCGAGGTCGTGATCGAGGAATTCATGGAGGGCGAGGAAGCCTCGTACTTCATTCTGGTCGATGGCGAGGATTGCCTGCCCATCGGCACTGCACAGGACCACAAGCGCGTGGGCGAAGGCGATACCGGCCTCAACACGGGCGGCATGGGGGCTTACTCGCCCGCGCCGGTGCTGTCGGACGAGATCGCCGAGAAAGCCATGAGCGAAATCATCCGCCCCACCATGAAGGCCATGGCCGACAAGGGCATGCCCTATCAGGGCGTTCTGTACGCCGGTCTGATGATCAAGGACGGCCAGCCGCGCCTGGTCGAATACAACGTCCGCTTTGGCGATCCGGAATGCCAGGTGCTGATGCTGCGCCTGGGCGCCCAAGCGCTGGACCTGATGCAAGCCTGCGCCGAGGGCCGCCTGTCCGAGGCCAAGGTGAACTGGGCCGACGATCACGCGATGACCGTGGTGATGGCCGCGAACGGCTATCCTGGTGCGTATGAAAAGGGCAGCCCAATCAACGGGCTGGACAACCTGCCCGAGAGCTCCTCGGAGATGTGTTTCCACGCGGGCACCGGCAAGGTGGACGGCCAGATCGTTGCCACTGGCGGGCGCGTGCTGAACGTGACCGCGCGCGGGGACAGCCTGCGCCAGGCCGCAGATCGCGCCTATGCCATGGTCGATCAGATCGACTGGCCCGAGGGCTTCTGCCGCCGCGATATCGGCTGGCGCGCGCTGTAACGCTCCTTTTGGCGAGCCCGAAATTCGGGCCGCCATACCTTCGCAAACGATATTTGCGCATTCCCGGTGTCCGCCCTATCATGGCGCGAAACACCCCAAAGGACTTGCGCAAACCATGACCGAGCTCGTTGATCAGGCCTATGCCACCGGCGATTTCATGGAACTGATGTTCACCCATGCGCCGATCGGGCTGGTGGTGACGGAAAACCGCGTGATCCGCGATTGCAATCCAACCTTCGCCGCGATGTTCGGCTATGATCGCGCCGAGCTGCGCGACAAGCTGTTCAACATTCTGTACCCGTCTGAAGAAGAATTCGCGAACATCCGCAATCGCGGTGTGAAAGAGCTGCAGGAAAACGCAGGATACTGGGACGAGCGCGTGATGGCGCGCAAGGACGGTCAGATGTTTTGGGCCCGCGTGCGTGGCCACAGCTTTACCCCCGATGATCCGCTGCAACGCGCCGTCTGGAGCTTTGCCGACCTGTCAAAATCCCGCCCCTATCAGCCGTTGACCCGGCGCGAGCGCGAGGTGTTCTCGTTGATGGGCGAAGGCAAAACCAGCAAGGAAATCGCGCTGATCCTGGGCATGTCCTATCGCACCGTCGAGGTCCATCGCGGCCGACTTCTGAAGAAATTCCGCGCCTCGAACACGGCCAGCCTGTTCCAGTCTCTGGGCACCTTGGCCGGGCCGCATGTGGTGAATTCCGGGAAATGACGGTCTATGGGTTCAAACCGGCGCTGTTGCGGGCCGAGTTGGAATTTACCCTGCAAGACTCGGTGCTGACCGGGCCCGATTGGGCGCTGGATCTGCGCGATGTCACCGCCGTGTCTTATGCCGAAACCTCGGTGCGGTATGTGACGAACCGATACCTGGAACTGGACGCCAACGGCCAGACCCGCCGGGTCAGCCAGAACATCGACACCGGCGCCGAGGCGGCGCGCGAACCCTTTTCCGAACTGGTGGTTGCCATCCTGCGCGACGTGCACGCGCTGTACCCGGACATGCAGGTCAGCTATGGCATGCGCGGCAACGCCCGGCTGGGCATGTTTATCGTTGGGGTGCTCAGCTTGGGCGTGGGCGCGGGTCTGCCGATCGCGGCCCTGGCCACGGGTGTCAGCGGAGACAGGCTGCTGGCCGCATTGGTGCCCTCACTGCTTTTGGTGTTGCTGGGGATGGGCTTTGGCTGGGGCAACCGCCCCTGGCAAGCCCCGCCAAGCGTTTCCCTGGCCAAACTGATCCACAGCCTGGATCAGCGCCAAACGGCTAACGACACGCCAACGCCGCCCGCAGACTAGCCGGGCCTCGATAGGGCCCGATATCCTGCACAGCGATGCTGCCCCCGGACAGAGTCGAAGCCATCAGGCGCGACCAGTCCCGGTTCACGGTGACCATCTCAGGCCCATCACCACAATCGCGCAAGCCGCTCAGGATCTCTTCGTCGCCGATGCGGTGGTTGGTCAGCCCGTCGCGCTCGGCCACCAGAACCAGCTGGCCCTGATCAAACCGCCAGACACGCAACAAGCGGGCCAGATGCGGACGGTCGATATAGGCGATCTCGACCTTGCCATCCCCATCCAGATCCGCCGCCCCGATTGGCGCCAGCCAACGGTTGCGCCGCCCAATGTTGGGGGTGGCAGCGATCACGCCGGTCTGATCCCAAACAGTCAGCCGCGCCCCTACGGTATTGGTGGTCTCAACGGCGATCACCTCGGCGTCCCCGTCCCCGTCCACGTCCACCAGGCGCGGCGCTGTATCTTCGAAAATTTTGCTGTCGGGCAAGGTCACCGTCACCGCGCGCCCATCCGACAGTCGCAACCGCATCCCGCCCCATTCGGGCGTATCGCCCAGAATATCGTGGTGATAGCGATCAACCGGCTGAATGAACTCAGCCCCGACAATATCGGCCAGCGCGCCGACCGACCCGGCCAGCCACAGGCACAACGCTGCCGCTGCGCCGCGCGCCGGACGGCGCAAGACGCGCAACATCCGACGCGGCGCCCGCATCAAATCTGCTTTTCGGGCATGTGGACGATCAGGCCGTCCAACGCATCGCTGACCTTCACCTGACAGGTCAGGCGCGAGCGTGCGGGATCGGGCTCGTAGGCAAAATCCAACATGTCCTCTTCCATGTCTTCCTTCGCAGGCAGCTTCTCCACCCAGGCCGGATCCACATAGACGTGGCAAGTCGAGCAGGCACAAGCCCCGCCGCAGTCAGCCTCGATACCCGGAATGTTGTTGTCGCGCGCGCCTTCCATGACGCTCAGCCCATTTGCCACGTCCACGACGTGCTCGGTGCCATTGTGCTCGATGTAAGTGATTTTCGCCATCTGGCGGCCTCCCAAGGGATTCAGTTGTCACAGTCAGCCATCTTCCTAGCCAAGCTCTGAGATTTTCACCAGTCCCTTTTACAGGTTTTGCGCGCCCTCGCCCCCAACTGCCCACACTTTCCCCACCGCTGAAAACCCGCTAGACTGGAGCAAACACGCCGCAAGAGGCAACAGAGCAGATGACCCGTTTCCCAGTTCCGGCCCTTTCCGTGGCGGCCCTTATGGCCATGACGGCCTGCAACACCACCCTGCCTGTGCCGGATATCTCGCCCGAGCCCCCCCTGACCCGCACCCTGGAACAGGCCCCTCCAGGCGCCGCGCCGGGCACCTGCTGGGGCAAACACACCCGACCCGCGGTGATCGAAACGGTAACCCAGCAAATCATGCTGCAACCCGCGCAAATCACCAGCGACGGCAAGGTCATCCAGCCCGCCATTTACAAGACCGAAACCCAGCAGCGTATCGTCCAAGAGCGCAAGGACACCTGGTTTCAGGCCCCCTGCCCTGATGTTCAAACGCCCGAATTCGTCTCGTCTGTCCAGCGCGCTCTGGCCGCGCGCGGCCTGTATCGCGGCGCGATTACCGGCGAAATGGACAGCCCCACCCGCGCAGCCATCCGGAAATATCAGAAAGCCCAGGGGCTGGATTCCGGCATCCTGTCGACCGCAGCCGCCCGCAAACTGGGGCTGATCGCGATCGAGCGCCCCACCGAGCAATAACCCCACACGAAAAAGGCCGCCCCAATCTGGGCCGGCCTTCAATGCAGGAAACCGATGGCTGTCAGTCCTGAATGGACAGCGCCACAAAGCGCGGCTCGCCCGAGCGGCGGATCAACAGCAGCAAGGACTTGCGCCCGGCCTCTTTGGCTTCGTCTACGCGGTCCTTCAAGTCCCCCGCATTCTCCAGCTTCTGCTGACCGGCCTCGGTGATCAGATCACCCGCCCGCAACCCTTTTTCATAGGCCTCCGAGGTCTGATCCACATCCATCACCACCAGGCCCATCGCCGTATCCGCCAGCTGCAACTCGCTGCGCAACTCATCGGTCAGCGGGCTCAGGGTCAGGCCCAGCATTTCCTTGGGCTCTTCTGCCTTTTCCGGGGCAGGAGCAGCGGTGCGCACGGCCTCGGCGTCTTCACGACGGCCCAGCGTCACCTTGATGGTCTGGGTCTTGCCCTCGCGGAAAATCATCACCCGCACGGCTTTGCCAACCGAGGTGTTGCCAACCTGGCGCACCAACGCGCGGGTATCCACGACCTCGACCCCGTCAAAGCTCAGGATCACATCCCCCTGCACGATCCCTGCCTCTTTGGCAGGCCCGTCCGGCACATCCGTAACCAAAACCCCGGCGGTCTTCTCCAGACCCAACGCTTCGGCCACGTCGGCGGTAACGTCCTGGATGCTGACACCCAGCCAGCCACGACGGGTTTCCCCGAACTCTTTCAGCTGATCCACAACCCGCGTCACCACATTCGAGGCCATCGAAAACCCGATCCCGATCGAGCCCCCATTGGGTGACAGGATCGCGGTGTTCACACCGATCACCTCGCCATCCATGTTGAACAGCGGCCCGCCCGAGTTGCCCCGGTTGATCGCCGCGTCCGTCTGGATGTAATCGTCATAGCTGCCCGACAGCGACCGGTTGCGCGCCGAAACGATCCCAGCCGAAACCGAGAACCCCTGCCCCAGCGGATTGCCCATGGCCAGAACCCAATCGCCAACACGCGCCGCATCACTGTCACCAAAGGTCACAAATGGCAGCGGCTCGTCCGCCTCGACCTTCAGCAAGGCAATATCGGTCTTGGGGTCCGTTCCTACCACCGTGGCGATCAATTCCTCACCACTGAAAAACTCGATGACGATCTCGTCGGCCTGCTTGATCACGTGATCATTGGTAACGATATACCCATCCTCGGAAATCACGAATCCCGAGCCCAATGCCGAACTCCGACGCGGTCGATCCCCATCCCCGCGGTTCTGATCCTGAAACTCGCGAAAGAAATCCTCAAACGGGCTGCCCTCGGGCACGATCGGCGCCCCGCCTGACTGCCCCGCCACCACGGTCGATGTGGTGATATTCACCACCGACGGGCTGATCTTCTCGGCCAGATCGGCCAGACTGTCGGGCCGCGCCTGTGCACTTGCGGCCTGAACCACAACCATCACCAAGGCCACAACACCAAGCCACAAGGCCTGCATCCCGCGTCCACGATACGGAACAGAAATTGCCTGACTGCTCACTCCCATCTCTCCTTTGATCCTAGGACATGGCCGGGCTCCGGACCCAGCATCTCCCCTACCATCCACGCCCACGCCGCCGATGGCAACTCAAACCCTCTCTCAACCCCTCAACTGGCCGTGAACCGCTGTTGATCCCCTGCGCTTCTTTGCTCGGCCAATACTCCGGGGTCTGGGGCAGCGCCCCAGTGCTCTCCTCCTTCTCATCCGCTCGCGATCAAGCGCCCAGGGATTTGCCAATCCAAACCAACACAACACCCAGACCCAGGGCCGCCAGCCCCAGCAATCGCCGCTGATCTTCGCGCAGCGCCTTCAGGGCCTCCAGCATCTGCTCAATAAGCGAAGGGGCCAGCGCATAGGCCAGCCCCTCCACGATCAGTACCAGCCCCAGGGCCAGACAGGCCGCCGCGATCATCGCGCGACGGTGTCCGCTTTGAGATAGTCAAAGAATTCGCTGTCCGGCGTCATCACCATCGACGAATTCCCCCCTTGCAGCGCCTTTTCATAGGCCTGCAGCGAGCGGTAGAAGGCAAAGAACTCCGGGTCCGTGCCGAAGGCCTCGGCGAAGATGCCGTTGCGTTTTGCGTCGGCCTCGCCTCGGGTCACCTGGGCTTCGCGCTCGGCTTCGGACAGGGTTTCCACCACGGTACGATCAGCCAGCGCGCGCACACGTTGGGCTGCTTCGTTACCACGGGCGATCTCGTCCGCAGCTTCGCGCTCACGCTCGGCCCGCATCCGGGCGAAGGTGGCGTTCAAGTTCTGCGCAGGCAGGTTGGTCTGCTTCAGACGCACGTCGACCACGTCCAGCCCCAGGCTGACAGCGGCCGCGCGGGCCTGATCCCGGATCCGCACCATCAGCGCACGACGATCAGACGACAGGATCGTGTCCGAGGTCACCTGATCAGCACCCAGAACTTCGCGGATTTGGGCGTTCAGGATCGAGGACAGACGATCCTCGGCGACGCGTACACCGCCCACACCAACGGCCTGACGGAACTGCACCACGTCTGAAATCCGGTAGCGCGCAAACGCGTCGACGACCAGACGACGGTCATCCGAGGGGGTCACCTCGATGGTTTCGGTGTCCAGCGACAGGATGCGGTCGTCATAGGTCACGACCTCCTGGATCAGCGGGATTTTGAAGCTCAGGCCCGGCTCTTCCTTGACGGCCTTGATCTGACCGAATTGCAGCACCAGGGCCTTCTCACGTTCGTCCACCACAAAGACCGAGGACAGAATCCCGGCAATGACAATGACCAGAACAGGCAGAATAAATGTAGTCTTGTTCATGGCTTAGTTCCCCCCGGTGCGACGGGTTTCGTTCAGCGGCAGGTAAGGCACAACGCCGGTGCCGCCCTCGCCGATCACACCCTGATCCAGGATGGTCTTGTCCACGTCACCCAGAACCTTTTCCATGGTTTCCAGGTACAGACGCTTGCGGGTCACTTCGGGCGCTTTCTGGTATTCTTCCAGAACCGAGGTAAAGCGGCTGGCCTCACCCAGGGCGTCGTTCACGACCTGCGCGCGGTAGGCTTCGGCCTCTTCCAGCTTTTGCGCGGCTTCACCGCGCGCTTCGGCCAGAACACGGTTGGCGTAGGCGTCAGCCTGACGTTGCAGACGGTCACGTTCCTGTTCGGCGGCCTGCACTTCACGGAAGCTGTCGATCACTTCGCGCGGCGGGTCGGCCTTTTCAAGGTTCACACGCACGATGTTGATGCCGCTTTCGTATTCGTTCAGCGTGGCCTGGATGCTTTCACGCGCGGTGTCGGCGATCAGACCACGATCCCGGTTCAGGATCGGCGCCAGGTTAGAGGCCGCGATGATCTCGCGCATTACCGACTCCGACACGGCCTGAACGGTCAGGCGCGGGTCACGGATGTTGAACAGCAGTTTCGCGGGATCATTGATGTTCCAGACCACCTGGAAATCGATGTCCACTATGTTTGCATCAGTGGTCAGCATCAGCCCTGTGTCTTGCGCACCACGGGCCACGCCCACGTTCTCTGTCCGCTCCGAGGTCACGTTCACCACCTCAGCCGTCACGATGGGCCAGGGGGCAAAGTTCAGACCGGGGTTGCCGGTGGCGTTATATTCGCCCAGCAGCAGCTCGACCGATTGTTCTTCGGGTTTGACGGTGTAGAAGCTGCTGAACAGCCACAAACCAACCAAGACCAGAGCGCCCAGGGTCAGTGTCCCGCGGGTAAAGCGCGGACCACCCGAGCCGCCGCCCGAACGCCCACGTCCCTGGCCACCGCCATTGCCGCCCATCAGGACGCGCAATTGCTCTTGGCCTTTTTTCATCAGCTCGTCGATCTCGGGGATCTGGGGGCTGTCGTCCTGCGGACGTCGCCCTCCGCCATTGTTGGGGCGATTGTCGTCACCGCCTCCTCCCCTGTTTCCGCCGCCGCCCCATGGGCCGCCAGAATTCCCAGCCATAAACCAGTGTTCCTCTTGTTATCCGTTGTGTCGGGCTGCCCTTCAATCTGTGCAGCCCGCCGCATTTTTCAAGTTCAGGCGGTCCGCACGGGTGCCTTCATCGTCACGATTTCCTCGGACATGGTGGGGTGCACGGCCACTGTCCGGTCGAAATCTTCCTTAGTTGCGCCCATCTTGACCGCGATCCCGGCCAGCTGGATCATCTCGCCCGCGCCGGGGGCCACGATGTGACAGCCCAGCACACGGCGGGTGTCGGCGCATACCACCAGTTTCATCATCACACGTTCCGCCCGCCCGGCAAAGGCTGTCTGCATCGGTTTGAACGAGGTGCAGTAGACCTCGATCGGGCCGGCCTCGCGCGCCTCTTCTTCGCTTTGACCCACGGTGCCGAATTCGGGCTGGGTGAAGATCGCAGTCGGGATCAGTTCGTGATCAGGTTTCGTTGGATTGCCCTTAAAGACGGTTTCGACAAAGGCCATGCCCTCGCGGATCGCCACGGGGGTCAGGTTCACCCGGTCGGTCACGTCGCCCACGGCATAGATTGAGGGCACCTCGGTCTGGCCATAATCATCCACCAGCACCTGACCGCCCCGGCCCAGCTTTACGCCGACCTCTTCCAGACCCATGTCATCGGTATTTGGCGCGCGGCCGGTGGCGAACATCACCTGATCAAAGACGGTTTCATCGCCATTGGTGGCCTTGACCTTGATCTTGCCGTCCTCGGTCTTTTCCATCGCCAGGATATTGGTGCCCAGATGCAATTTCACGCCGCGCTGGATCATTTCCTCGGACACCAGGCCACTGGCCTCTTCGTCAAAGCCGCGCAGCACTTGTGCGCCGCGATAATACTGCGTCACCTCGACGCCCAAGCCATTCAGAATCCCGGCAAATTCGCAGGCGATATAGCCACCGCCCAGGATCAGGATGTTTTCCGGCATCTCTTCCAGATGGAAGATATCGTTCGAGGTAATCGCCAGCTCGGCCCCCGGCAGATCGGGTTTGACCGGACGCCCCCCCATCGCCAGCAGGATGTGTTTCGCGGTCTTGCGCTCGCCCGTCGACAGCTCGACCGTATGGGCATCCACAACCCGTGCGCGCGCATCATAGCTGTCCACGCCCGAGCCCTTCAGCAGGTTGCGATAGATGCCTTCCAAACGGTCCAGTTCCCTGTGCAGCTTGGTTTTGAAGCGGCCCCAGTTGAAATCGCCCAGGCTGACATCCCAGCCATAAGCCGCCGCGTCATCGGCAATGCCCGCATATTCGCTGGCGAAAACCATCAGTTTCTTAGGCACACAGCCCCGGATCACGCAGGTGCCACCATACCGGTCTTCTTCGGCCAGAGCCACCTTGGCCCCCGCATCGCCCGCCGCGACACGCGCAGCGCGCACCCCGCCCGAGCCGCCACCGATCACGAACAGATCATAGTCGAAAGTCATCTGGTTTCCTTAGTCCGACAGGTCCCGGAACAGGTTTTCCGACTCGACGAATTCCAGTCGCTCGGCCTGCACGGTGCCTTCGTTGATATCACGCGTTTCCACACGGCCATCGCCATAGCCGATGACCACCGTGTCACAGATATCGATGAACAGCCCGTTTTCAACCACGCCGGGGATCTGATTCAGCGCCATCGCCAATTGGCGGGCGTTGCCGATGCGATTGAGGTGCAAATCAACGATGTGATTGCCCTCATCGGTGACGAAAGCCGCGTCGCCGTTCATGCGCAAGGTGGTTTCGCGCCCCATCACGTCCATCGAGATCAGCAGCTCTTCGATCAGCGCTTTGCTGGTTTGCCAGCCGAATGGGATCACCTCGACCGGCAGGGGGAAGGCGCCCAGGGTTTCGACCTCTTTGCTGGCATCCGTGATCACCACCATGCGGTCGCTGGCCGTGGCCACGACCTTTTCCTGCAGATGCGCGCCACCGCCGCCCTTGATCAGGTTGAAATCGCCGTCAAATTCGTCGGCCCCGTCAATGGTGACGTCCAGCCACTTGGCTTCGTCCAGGCTGATCACCTCGATCCCCAGTTCCGCGGCCAGAACGGCCGTGCGGGTCGAGGTTGGCACGCCCTTGATGCGCAGGCCTTCGTTCTGCACCCGCTCGCCCAGACAGCGCACCATCCACGCCGCGGTCGAGCCCGTGCCCAGCCCTACTTTCATTCCGTCTTCGATGAATTCCACCGCGCGTTTGGCGGCGACAAATTTGGCCTTGTCGATGGGCGACAATTCTCCGGTCATGGCAGCGACTCCGTTGATTTTGGAACGCTTATAGGAAAGATGTCTGGTCAGGGCCACGCTGAAAACGCGGAATTCGTGGCAGCAGGGGCGCAGAGCCTCAGTTTGATCGGCCCGCAGCCGTTTTTGCGCGCGATGGACAGCCCGGTTTTCTCGCTGCCATCTATAGCTGCGACATCAGGTATCTCGTCACGTGCCGTCACGATAGCGCGCGATCACCTCGGCCGCTTCATGGATGGTCAGCCACCCGTCCTCGTCAATGTCCAGCAGCATCAGCCTGCGCCAGTTTTCGGCGCGGGTTTCGCTGACGTTCTTTCGCGCGACCGCCTCGCCCCAGTCGCGCAGTTCCGATGCGATGACCGTCCCGTCCTTGTCTATGTCGGCCTGTCGGTGGCTCATGACCAAACGGGCCCGCAAGGTCGCTGGCAGAGTCGCCATGACCGCACCAATTTCGCGCCGCGTCAACGCGCCATCATTGTCCAAATCAGCCGCCAGCAAACGGCGCAAAGCGGTTGCCCGCATCGAGGCCCGGCGCACTGCGATCATGTCTTCGATGCCCGCCGCATCAATGCGGCCATCCCGGCCAAAGCCCAGAACCACCTCGGATATTTCTTCCAATCCTTGCTCTGGCCGCTCTCGCAAGGATTCGACGATGGCATCGGCCAGCATTGCCCCCGGTTCCTATGCGCGCACCAGAGGGGACCAACAAAAGGTCAGGCATAGAACAAGCCCTGTCAGAAGACTATTTCGCATCTCTCTCTCCTGCTGACCACCCTGAAGCCCGCATCCTTTACAAATGGTAAACATCGGCGAAATTGACCGTTTTCCTGCGCAATGGGTCGTTTTCGATCGTCTGAACCGCAAGGAATGTGCCACGTTGGGCCAAACCCCAATGGCATGAGACAGGCGCACCATGTTCCTTTCGGTCTTTGATATGTTCAAGGTGGGCGTCGGCCCGTCCTCGTCGCACACGATGGGGCCAATGGTGGCCGCAGCACGTTTCCTGGATCAAATGCGCGCCTCACCGTTTGAATTTCACGGGTTGCGCGCCAGCCTGCACGGCTCGTTGGCCTTTACGGGTGTCGGCCATGCCACCGATCGGGCCACAATCCTGGGGCTGGCCGGGGTCGCGCCCGAAACCTATGACCACGACCGGGCCGAGGCGGCGTTGGCCGCAATCCATGCCACCGGCACGATCCAGCACGACGACCTGGGGCCTTTGCGCTTCGCTCCCAAAACCGACCTGATCTTTGACTATGATCACCCCCTACCCGGCCACGCCAACGGGATGATCCTGATGGCCACCGATGCTCAGGGCGACGTCACCCTGCAAGAGACTTACTATTCGGTCGGTGGCGGCTTTGTCCTGACCGAGGCCGAACTGGCCCGGGGCGAGGACACCGATCACGGCCCACCCGTACCGTTTCCTTTTCACACGGCCGACGAAATGCTGCAAATGGCTGCGCAATCGGGCAAAACCATCGCCCAAATGAAAACCGCAAACGAGCTTTCGCGCATCGGTCACGCCCAACTGAACGCGGGGCTGACCCAATTGTGGCAGGTCATGAACAGCTGTCTCACCCGCGGCCTGACCACAGAAGGAACCCTGCCCGGTGGGTTGAACGTTAAACGGCGCGCCAAAGCCCTTCATGACGCGCTGCACTCTGAACGCGGCCTGAACCAGCCCGCGCCGCACACGGTAAATGACTGGATCAGCACCTATGCCATGGCGGTAAACGAGGAAAACGCCGCCGGGGGCCAGGTGGTCACCGCCCCCACCAATGGCGCTGCCGGAGTGCTGCCAGCCGTTATCCGCTACTGGCTGGATCACGTGCCCGGCGCGACATCGGCCAAAATAGATGAGTTCCTGCTGACGGCTGCCGCGATCGGGGGGCTCATCAAATACAATGCCTCGATTTCGGGCGCCGAGGCCGGCTGCCAGGCCGAGGTCGGCTCGGCCGCGGCCATGGCCGCCGCCGGTCTGTGCGCCGTGATGGGTGGCACGCCGGCCCAAATCGAAAACGCCGCTGAAATCGCGCTGGAACATCACCTCGGCATGACCTGCGATCCGGTCAAAGGGCTGGTCCAGGTCCCCTGCATCGAGCGCAACGGGATGGGCGCCATCAAGGCCGTCGCCGCCGCCTCTCTGGCCCTGCGCGGCGACGGACAACATTTCGTGCCACTGGATGCCGCCATCGAAACCATGCGCCAAACCGGGCGCGATATGCACGCCCACTATAAAGAAACCTCGCTGGGCGGGCTGGCGGTCAATATCCCCAACTGCTGACTTTTTCTTGGCCCAAATACCCCGGGGTGAATGCGCCGCAGGCGCAGAGGGGCAGCGCCCCTATTCCCAACCGCCTGCGCTAGGCAAAGCTCGGGCAACCGCCCCCAACTGCGCCAAGGGCAAGATCACCAGCATCCCTGGCCCCGCCATCTGCAATCGAACCGTCCCCTGCGCCCGGTTCGAGGTCCCGATCTGCGCATTTGGGGCCATCTCCAGCCCGTCAATGGGCCAGTCCAAACCCTCGGATGTCCCACGCACCTGCGCTAACGGGAACAGGGACACCAACGTGCCGGGGTCCAGATCCAGTTCCAACTCTGGCGGGGCATGAAACACAATCTGCGCGCCACTCAGCAGGATACAAGGCGGCCTCACCCGCTGCACCAGCACCGAATAACAGGCCAGCATATGATCGATCCGGTCGCCCTCGAACCCGACACCGATCACCAGGGGCGCATCGATGTTGCGCAACGCCTTGTCGAAATCTGTGCTGTCTTGCTCGCAGATTTGATAAATCCGATCCTTGGGGATCTGCTGGCGCGCCTGATCCGAGATAGAATCCAGATCGCCAATCACCGCTTCGGGCGCCAAGCCTTGGGTCAAAGCCGCGTCTGTTCCTCCGTCTGCGGAAACAATCACAGGCGCAAAACCCCGCGCGAGCGCCAGTTTCTCGGAGGTCACGCTGCCTGCCCCGATCAATGTTACGGGATGATCTGACTGAAAAAAGGGCTGATTCTTTGGCAATTTAGGGCCTGTTAACGACGAGGATCACAATGTTGCCACGAAATGATACAGTAAAAACCCAAGATTCGTTCCGCTTTGGTCTGGTTACACATGGTAAACAATAGCCCAAACGAACATGGAAGCGAGTAGTCATGGTTAACACGAACAAAATTCTGACAGTCTCCTATGGAACCTTCTCCTGTACGCTGGAAGGGTTCGATGACTCGTTCGACATGATGAAGGACATCGCAGAATATTTCCGCGATCTGGCCGCGGATGACCGTTTTTTCGGGGCGGAACCGCCGACCCCGGATGCCGAAATGCTGGCTCGGATCGCCGAACACAAAGCCGCCCGCCAGGTGGAAGCCCGCGAAGAAAGTGGCTCGATCGTGCTGCGCCCGACAACGGATCTGCCCGCCCAGGCGCCCGCGCCAGAAGCCGAGCCGGTTGTGGAATCTCCCTCGGATCCCATGGACCTGCAAGATGCCGAACCGGAGCCCCTGGCCGCCGAAATCATCCAAGAGCCAGCGGAGGAGGTTATCGAAACCCCGATCCTGGAGGACGAGGTTGCCGAGCTGACCGCCGAACCCGCCACCGAGCCGGCTCCAGAACCTGCTCCTGTGCCCAGCTTTGACGAAGACAGCGTGGCCGAGAAGCTGTCGCGCATTCGAGCCGTGGTGAATCGCAACTCTGGCGACGACGCCCCGGTGGTCGACTATTCCGAAGACCAGCACGCCGAAGATCTGGTGGTCGAATCCCAGGAACAGTCCGAGGAACAGCCCGAGGATCTTTCAGAGCTCTCACCCCTGGACGCGCCCGAAGAACCGGCCGCTGTCGACGATCCTCAACTGGCAGAAGATATCGCCGAGGCGCGCGACCCCGAACCGCAAGAGCCCCCCAAAGCGACCCGTCCGGCGCGTGTGATCCGCATGAAGCGCGAAGCCTTCGATGCCGCTGTCGCCGAAGGGAAAATCGAATCCAACTCTGCCAAATCGCAACCCGACGCGGGGCTTTCCGCAGACGACGAGGAAGACCTGCTGCGGGAACTGGCCGAGGTCGAAGCTGAGCTGAACCTTACCCGGCTTGGCGACACGCCTGCCGAGGACGAAGATGTGGCCTCGATCTTTGCCGAACCCGAAGAAACCGCCCCTGCGGATTCCGCGCCGGCCGCCGCCAGCGGCGAAACCGATGTGTCGCGCCTGATGGAGAAGGCCGCAGAAGAGATGGATCGCCCTGAAGGCGCCCATCGTCGCAGCGCAATTGCCCATCTGCGCGCCGCCGTCGAGGCAACTCGCGCCGAAACCGAAGCCGGTGGAGGTTTGGGACGTGGTGACGACGATCTGGACGCCTATCGCGACGACCTGAACAGCGTCGTGCGGCCGCGCCGTCCGCGCTCGGGCGAAACGCAGGCAGACGCTGGCCGCCGTCCAACTCAGAAACCAGCGCCGCTGAAACTGGTCGCCGAGCAGCGCGTCGATACGGAAAACGCTGCGCAACCGCGTGTGGTGCGCCCGCGGCGCGTTTCGCTGGAGGATGACACACCGAATACGCCCCCTGCCGAGACGAGCCAGGAAAAAACCGCGACCTTCGCTGAATTTGCAGCACAGGCCGGTGTCAAGGATCTGTCCGATGTCATGGAGGCCGCCGCGGCCTACATGTCCTATGTCGAAGGGCGTCAGAAATTCTCGCGGCCACAACTGATGAACAAAGCCCGTCAGGTCGAGGAGTATCAGTTCACACGCGAAGACGGGTTGCGCTCTTTCGGTCAATTGCTGCGAGACGGCAAGATCGAGAAGCTGAAAGGCGGGCGGTTCACTGTCTCTGACGAATTGATCGGTTTCAAACCGGATGCCCGCGCCGCTGGGTAAAGGCGCGTGCATCCGCAGATCCGTTCAGCGCCGATGTGCTACGCGAAAAAGCTAAAACAAGCCCGCCCCCGGCGTTTTGAGGCATACAAGGCCTCATCCGCGTCGGTCAGCAATTCGGCGGCCGTCGGGGCGTCGTAGTCGGAAGACAAAACAATCCCGATGCTGGCCGAAACCTTGCAGTCTTGCCCCCCAAAGGGGATAGGCTTCTCCATTTTTTCGATCAGCCGCGAGGCAATGCGGGACAGGGTTTCCCGTTTCCCAATATTCTGAAATATAAGAACAAATTCATCCCCACCGACCCGCGCAACAGTGTCATCCTTGCGCACTTCCTCGACCATGATCTGAGCAATATGCTGCAAAACATGGTCCCCGGCGGCATGGCCCATCGTGTCATTGACCGCCTTGAAAAAATCCAAGTCCAGATGCATCAGCGCGAAGGATTTATTCGTCGCAATAAGCCGCCCAAGGACATGGTCCATCGCGCGGCGGTTTTTCAGCCCTGTCAAAGTGTCGGTAAAGGCTTGTTCTTCAGCAGCGATCTTGGCCCCTTGCAGACGCATGTTCAGCTTGCGGCTGGCCTCCATGGCGGCGGATTTCGCTTCGATCAGATAGAGCATTTCGATCATCATATCGGTAGGCGCGAAATCCGCGTTCGTCAGATCATAGTCGCGAATGCTCTCCAGGACCGATATCCCAAACGAGAGGTTCAACAGGTACAGATCCCCGCACCGGCTGAGCACCCCTTTCAGAATCGTTGGGGGATCCTGGCGAAATTGCAGATGGAGTTTTTCATGCGGCCGCGCGAACAGATCTTCGGCCGTCAGCAGTTTAGGGCGAGTCACGTCAAATACGTCCAGCACTGGCAGACCGACCAAAGTCAAACTGGGCCGCAATTTCTGCAATGTGGGACCGACATGCTGGATGCCACCTTGCGAGTCCAGGATCAGGTGCATCGGGCACAGCGTGTCCAGGCACGCCCCGAGGTCAGAATGGGAAAACGCAGCCATCTTAGTCCTGCCCCGCGCTGAGCGTAAAGCTGCGCCCCTCTGCAAAAGCGGTTTCGACCAGAGAAATCTCGATAATATCGTCGCCCGGTCCGCGATGGCTGAGATCCAGCAGCACCAAGGCGCCATAGTCATCCGCCATCGTTCGTAACACCCCCAACATAACGGGGCCAAAGCCATCATGGCGGGATTTCACGTGCAAATACATGCGCGAGGGGTCTTCTTCATAAAGTTCCAGAGTGGGCAATTCCAAATCGGACACGGCCATGCGCGCGCGTTCGGGCAAATCATCGAGCGAGTGCAAAAACTCCATAAAGCTGACCCCGCCAAAGCGCAGCAGCCGGCGCAGTGCCTCGACATTGGGATGGGACACCAGATAGGTACCCAGATCTTCGAGCAGCTCGGCATGCGCTTTGTTCAAAACCTGCGCAAGTTCGGCCAGCACCTGATCGGTCAGCTGATCTTCGTAGATCAGCATCGCCTCGAAGGTGGGATCTGCCAGGGAGGCGCGGCGCGCGACATCCAGCCAGATTTCATTTCCATATGTATCGCGCACAAAACATTGTATCGCGCGATTGATCAGCCCGTGCATACTTCTCACCATTACAAACCACACTCGTAAAACTGCCCGAAGAGCTCTTAAAATTCCCTCAATAGGTCTAATTGTCAGGGAATATCACATTCCCGTCCAGATTCAGAACATTGACCGGAGCAGGCGCGATTTCAAAATGGCCTGCGCGGATATCCTGCAAGGCCTTGCGCCCAAGGTGAATCCGCTGGCTGTTTGCCACATCCCGCAAACTGCCCGACCGGGTCAGAGTTCCGTCTTTCAACTGATAGGTAAAGGCATCTACGCGATCGCCCGTCGTGACATAGGCCAACAGGCCTTCGGGATGCTCAAGATCGGGGCGGAACGGGACGAACAGGAACAAACACCCCTGCGTGCCATCTTCGAGCGATGTGTTGCAGCCTTTCTTGATGCGCTCCAGCTGATAGGTGTTCATATCCTCAAAGGCCGTCTGTGGCAGGGTCTGTCCTTCGGGAAAGACCTCGACCATGGCGTGCACCTGCGCCGCCAACGCCTCGGATGATTTTGTGTCGACCGCTTTGGTGAAATTCCACCGGCTGTCGGCAGCCTCGGCTTTGTCGATCAGCGCCAGGATTTCGGCTCGGTTGGGGTAGGTTTCGGTCGTGCGCAACAGGTACAGCGCGCGTTTGCCCGCCTTACCCCATTCATGCGACAGCTCCCAAATGGCAGCCTGGTCGACAGTGGCCTCGGCGTTCAGAATGCGCCGGGCCTGGGAATTGGCCGACAAGCGTTCGGCGTTCAGGACCGGGGTCAGCCACAGCACGGCCAGCGCAAGCGTCGACAGGGCCAGCCCCACATTGGCGCGGCGCAAACGCTGCATCCATTCTCCGCGCCACAGCACCAGCACCGCATAGACCACCCCATAGAGCGAGATTTTGAACACGCACAGCGCAGCCAGCACACGCTGGGGCGTCCAACCATATTGCATCACCCGCGCTCCGATCCCCCACAGGGCCAGCAGGGCCACCGGCAGCAACAAAACGGCCAGGGCACGCACCATCCACACCATCCAGCGGGCCGAGACCTGGTGCTTGGCATCCTGATCCACGGAAACCGTGACCAGCGTGATCCCCCCGATCGCCACCGCCGTCAGCAGTGCAGTTTCCGAGAAAAAGCTCAGCGTGCCCTCAAGGCCGCTCAGCCCCACGGCGATGATGAATAGGGCCAGAACCGGCACAACCAGTGGCACAAGCAGCCGGAAAAGACGCAACAGAAGGTGCGGCGAGACATACTCGCGCCATTCATGCGCCACCGCCAAGGCCAAACCCACGACGGTGCCGGTGATCAGGAACGGCATGGGCTCTTGCTCGATGATGTCTTCGATCAGGTCGATGCTGACAAGGCCCAGCAAAGCGTCGCTTAGGAACAACACGCCCCAGAACACACCGGTGAACAAAGCCGCCGCCATGGCCCGAACGATCAGCCCCCAGGCGGTTTGAAACAGATGCCCATAGTCCAGCCACTGCGCCCGGCCATGTTCCAGCCGGACGGATACAAAGGGCGTCGCCACAAGATAGATGATAAACAGGGCAGCGGCAGCGTGACCGGCCTCCATAAAGGGTTCAAGCTCGGCAAATCGCAGGCTGGCCCAGACCATCAGCGCCGCAACGCCAACCCCGATCCCGAGGGACGGCAGTGCCGCCCGACGCACCGGGATCGGCCCGGACAGCGAAAGAAGCTCGATGAAAAACCCGAAGACAACAATGAACAGGAACAGCAGCAGGCGCGCATTGTCGATCACGTCGGGCAGGAATTCGGCCAACCCCCAAAACGAGACCCCTCCGGCAGCCCCCACACCCGCCATCACCAGACGTGTTTTGCTCCAATCCTCTGGTTGTTGCATGGCTCTCTCCTGAATATCTTCGCTGCACCCTAGCGCAGCGCCGCACCAAGGCCAAATCACATGCGTTCACGCAGGTTCAGACGGTTTGCTGCAACCACGCCGGGATATGCCCGATATCAGGCAAGACAACATCCGCCAGCGGGGCCAGTTCCTCGGTCAGGGCGGTGCCGGTCAGAACGCCCACCGTGCGCATCCCGGCGCGCCGCCCGGCCAGCAGATCATGGGTGCTGTCGCCCACCATCACCACCGTTTCGGGCGCAAGATTCATGTGATCGGCAAAGGCCAACAGGGGGTCTGGCGCAGGTTTGGCCCCAAATCCGCTGTCAAACCCGGCGATAAAGTGAAACAGCGCGGTGACCCCGGCCTGATCCAGCTGCGTCCGCGCCCCGAATTCACTGTCATTGGTCATCACGCCCAGCCGCATGCCTTGCGCGCGCAACCCCGTCAGGAACGGAGCCAGATCGACCGCAGGCGCCAGGGTTGCCTCGCCCACGCGCTGTTCCAGAAACAGCTCGACCTGAGCAGCGCTGAGATGCGGCAGCACGCCCGCCACCGCGTCAGAGACCTCGGCATTGGTGCCCGCAATAAAGGGGCTGTCGACATGAAACCCGCCCGTCTCCAGATCAAAACGCACGACATGGGCGACTTTGCGGATCAGATCCGCGTCGTGATCGGCCAGTTCGCGGATCATCTGCGCCGCCCAGGCATCCCAGGTGGCGCGGAAATCAAACAAGGTCCCGTCTTTGTCGAACAATATGCCTTTGATCTGCATGATCTGCCTCGGTTTCTGTTTGCCCCGAACCTGCCGCCCCCTGCGACGATTGGCAAGCGGCAAAGCCCGGCTCTTGCCCGTCACTTGCTTGACTTTCGCCCCCCGTTCAGGCCCCTTAGCCCCATGCAACAGAACGATCCGTATCGGCTTCACCAATCGCTCAGTTATCATCTGTCCGTGGCCGCCCGCTTGCAGGAAAGACGGCTGGATGAGCAATTGAAAACCCTGGGGCTCAGCCGCACGACCTGGTGCATTCTGCTGGCCGTCGGAAACGAGGGATTGTCGCAGCCCTCGGATATTGCTGATTTCGTGGGGATCGACCGCACCGCCACCAGCCGCGCCCTGCGCAAGATGGAAGAGGACGGCCTTTTGGTGCGCAGTTCGGGCAGCAAGGACAAGCGGACCCGTCAGGTCGTGCTCAGCGAAACCGGGTGTCAGGCGATCAGCAAGGCCACGCCCTTTGCGCGTCAGAACTCGGAAATCCTGTCGAATATCCTGACGGGCGACGAAGCTAACGAGCTGTGGCGCATCCTGACAAAGATCGAAGACTCGGCGGATATTCCACTGAAAACCCTGTGATCAGGTCCAGTGGACTGCCTGCCCGCCGGGCAAGGCCGCGCGGGCCTGCATCAATTGGTCATAGGGCAGCGTATGGGCGTCGCAAAACGCCGTCACCCAGGCATCATCCATCAGCAGAAAATCCAGCACCGACCCCATGAAATCCGGGTCCGTCGCACCGGCCCTGAGATCATCCAGCCCCGCCCCGGTCGACCCCAGAAAGACCGGCAGCAGCTCGTCATTGCCCACCAGCCATTCCAGTGCCTGCAACGCCAATGTTTCGGCCTTTTCCCGCCCAATGGCCATGATCGTTCGCCTTGTTACCAAATTGGTTACCGTTTCTTAACCAATCCCAGAAAATAAAGGAGTTATCAAGTTACCCCTCCCCTGCAACGCGCAGGATCATTGTAAGAGTACCCTGTCCATCCATGCCCGGAAGAATTCTCATAATCGACGGGATCGCAACCAACAGGATCAGCCTTCGGGTTCGACTTTGCGCTGCTTTCTACGACGTGAGCCAAGCCGCATCAGGGGCGGAAGGGCTAGAGATGCTGAGCCGTGTGCAGCCTGACATCGTGCTGCTGGCCTCGACCTTGCCGGACATGAGCGCCAGCCAGATGTGCCGACAGCTGCGCAAACATCCCAAGTTCGGAGACATCGCACTGGTCGTGCTGGATTGCGAAGAGGATCGCGCGCGCCGCCTGGATATTCTGGCCGCCGGGGCCGATGACGTGATGGTGCGCCTGCCGGACTCGCGCCTGTTGCTGGCGCGTTTGCGCAGCCTGCTGCGCAGCGGCACCAGCCGGGACGATCGCATGCTGCACTCGCAGGCCGTGGCCTCGACCGGATTTGCGGAACCGACCCGCCGCTTTGCCCGGCCCTCGCATATCGCGGTTCTGTCGGATGACGCGGCCAGCGGTCTCACCTGGATCAAGCGCCTGGAAAAGGAACGCCCCTATCGGTTCTCGCTGCATTCGCCGCGGAACCTGCCGCGTGATTTCGGGCGTGGCCAGGTGCCGGACGTGATCCTGATCGCCTCAACCGCCGCAGATGAGGGCGATTTCGGCGCCTCCTTGCTGGCCACGCTGGGGGCGCAGCCGGGCTATCGCCGCTGCCAATTCCTGATTTACGTGCCCGATGAGGCGCCCGAACCGGCCGCGCAGATGCTGGATCTGGGGGCGCATGACGTGATGAGCGGGGCCTTTGATCCGGTCGAGATCAGCCTGCGCTTGGACCAGTTGCTGCGCCGCAAAGCCCGCGCCGACCAGATGCATGAACGCTTGCAGGATGGTCTGCACGCCGCGCTGGTGGATCCGCTGACAGGTCTGCACAATCGCCGCTATGCCATGCCCCAGCTTGCACGCCTGATCGACAATGCAATCGAGCGCAAAACCAGTCTGGCGGTGATGCTGGCGGATCTGGATCACTTCAAGCGGATCAATGATCGCTTTGGCCATGCCTCGGGCGACACCGTTCTGGCCGAGGTGGCGCGCCGTCTGTTGGGCGCTGTCGGGTCGGGCGATTTGGTCGCGCGGATCGGAGGCGAAGAATTCCTGATCGCGATCCCCGATCTGCATCTGAAAGAAGCGCAGCTGGCCGCACAACATCTGTGCCGGATCGTCTCGGACACGCCGATGACGATCCCCGCCTCGCGCCATCCGATCCCAGTGACCGTCAGCATCGGTCTGGCCATGGCCTTTCCGCCGGGCCTGCAGCCCCAAAAGGATCAAGAGATCGGAGAGTCAGCGGAATCTTTGCTGACACGGGCAGATCAGGCTCTGTATGGGGCCAAAAACCTGGGCCGAAACCAGGTGACAACCCTGGATCGGCCCCTGATTTGAACTGGCACATTCCTGTCGATAGGCCTGTTCAACGGCCCTGGCGCGATCAGCGCGATCAGGGGCGATCGAACTTCCCTGGCTCGGGACCTTTTCGTTTGTTCAGCCCGTCCTCCAGTCGCTGAGCGAATTCTATCCGCTCAGCCTCGCTCATATCCGCGAGGCGCTGGAGCAAAAGACGCTGACCAATGGCCTGGCGCTCCAGGCCGACCTCCAGTTGGTGTTTCAGCAGTTTTTCGACCGTGGCGGCATCAAACGGCTGCGCGCGCAATGCCACCAATACCTTGTCAAACTGCGCGCGGATCTCAGCCCGCGAGGGACGTTCTGCCCGGTATTCATGGCGCAGCTGCTCGCCGATTGCACGGCGATCCTTGGGGCTGAGCGCATGGGTATAGGGGCCCATCATCATATCCACACGCGGCGGACGGTGCCCATCGCGCGGCCCGTAATTCACGGCCGCTCCGATCACCAACCCAGCAACGGCCAAGTTCAGTGCCAACGAGGCGAACAGCACGACCTTCAACCAAGGACGCATCCCCGTGCCGGTTTTCTTTTTCGGTGTTTCAACAGGATCGGTCATCGGCTTATCCCTCGGCCAGGTCGAGATCGTAGGACGGCATCAGATCGACCAGATACAGATCGCTGGTGCTGCCCAACAGGTTTTCAGTGGTCGTGGCCAGCGCATTGGGCGGGTTCACACCGATCCACAGGCCGGCGACTCCGGCGGTGGCCAGACCGGCCACAGCTGGCCAGCCCCCAATGGCGGACAGCAGCTGACGTATCCAGGAGGCGCGCGGCGGCGCAGCCACCACAACCGCATCGGTCTGTACTTGCAACGCATCCTGCAACACCCGCTCCATGAAATCAGGGGCAGGCGCGGCGTTCTGTGTGCGCGCCGTTTCGAACAGGTCGTCCAGGTCAAACAGGTCTGATTTTTTGTCCATCTCAGCCATCAGTATACCCCAATTCTGCGCGCCGTCCGGCCAGAATGCCGCCAAGCGCGCGTTTTCCTCGTGCAGTCAGACTTTCGACCGCTTCGGTGCTGATCCCCATGATCTCGGCGATCTGAGGATTGGTCAGCCCTTCGATATGGCGCAGCGTCACCGCCTGTTGCTGCCGGTCGGGCAACTGCGCCAATGCATCCCGCAGCGCGGCCAGTCGCGCCTGGTTCTGCAACGCCCCTTCAGCGCTGATCTGGTCGTCCTCGGGTTCAGGAACCGAGTCCAGATCCACGCCCCTGCCCTTGCGCAGACGGTCCGTACACAGGTTGGCGACCACCCGGTACAGCCACGTGGTGACCTTGGCCTCGCCCTGACGCCAGTCCGGCGCGGTTTTCCACAGGCGCAACATGGCCTCTTGCGCCACGTCCTCGGCCTCGGCCCGATCGTTCAGCATCCGCATCGCCTGCCCAAACGCCCGAGGCGTCAGCCGCACGTTCAGCGCGCGCGCCGCATCGCCATCGCCGTTGGCAAAAAGCACCAACAGCGCGTCATCAGGCACATCCGCGAAGGCATCAAAGGGCATGGTCATCGTCCTTTTGCCGTATCCTTTCGGCACGCGCCGGGCAATCCCTGCCCGGCGCAATCGTCACGAAATCCGTTCGGATTATTCTGCGGGCATCGGCGGCATCGGGCGCTCACCACCATGACCATGACCCTGACCACCGCCATGGCGCATCATCTTGCCTTCACCAGGCCCGTGCTTTTGCATGCGCTTTTCAAGCTTAGCGAATTCTTCGGCCGAGATAGCACCGTCATCGTCGGCATCCAGGCGGTCGAACATGCGGCCTTGCTTCTTGGGCTGCATTTCTTCCAGGCTCAGGACACCATCATCGTTCGTGTCGCGATCAACGATCATGTGCTTGGCGCGCTTGGTCAGACGATCCGCTTGTTTGGCCTGCATTTCGGCGGCGATTTCCTCGGCGCTCAGCGCGCCGTCACCATTGGTGTCGGTCTTGTCAAACCGCGCTTTGAAATGAGCGGCGACCTCGTCGGGCGTGATCTTGCCATCAGCGTTGGTGTCGACTTCTTCAAAGTTCAGCATTGGACCGCGCGGACCGGGATGACCCCCCATGCGGTCCTTGCCAAAAGCCATCGCGGTGCCTGCACCGATGGTCAGGGTCAGCACGGCGGCGGTCGAAATCAGAATTGCACGTTTCATTGTGTTGTCTCCAGTTTGTGTCTTGCTCGAGAAACCGGCCTCTTGGCCTGTTTTCTGATCACTAAACGGGGTGACTGGGGGTTTCCGTCGGCTCGGTCGCGAAAAACTTGCGACCTCACGCGCCTGTGATCGACAGGGTCCGCGCAGATTTGCGACATCGGGACGCAAGGACAAAGCGTCGACTTTAATTTGTTGACAGGGTTCCCCACTTTGACCGGTCTAGGGATACGCGAGGGAACTATGACTGACACTGCTTACATCGAGGAGCGCGCGACGTGGCCTGCCCTGGTCAACGGCTGGAAGCGCAAATGCCCCTGCTGCGGCAACGGGCCCATGCTCAAGGGCTATCTGACCGTGCGCAAATCCTGCCCGGTCTGCAAAGAAGAGTTTCACCATCACCGCGCCGATGACGGCCCGGCCTATCTGACGATCCTGATCGTCGGCAAGATCATGGTGCCGCTGATGTTCGTGGTGTATCAGGCCTGGCGCCCCGAGCCCCTGATCCTGTTTACGATCTTCGCTATTGGCACGGTGCTTATGTCGCTCTACCTTCTTCCTCGGTTGAAGGGGGCCACGATCGGGTTCCAATGGGCACGTGGGATGCACGGGTTCGGCGGAACCAGATAGGCTCTCTGCGAGGAGGGACTATGACAATTGACAAAACCGCGATCCGCAACGCGGCCACGGTGATCGTGTTGCGGGATCGAACCAGCGATCCTCATGTGCTGATGGGGCAACGCGGGGCCAAGGCGGCCTTTATGCCCAACAAATTCGTGTTTCCCGGCGGGGCCGTGGATGCAGAGGATGCCGCGATCCCTCTGGCGACGCAAATGCCAGAGGTATGCAGCGCCCGTCTGCGCGAAGACGCAGCCCAGGACCTGACCCATGCGTTGTCTGTCGCTGCGATCCGCGAGTTGTGGGAAGAAACCGGGTTGATCCTGGGCCAGAAGGGCAGCTGGGATGTTGCTCCGCCCGACGATTGGGCCACGTTTGCGGCCACGGGCCATCTGCCCGCAGCCCATCCGCTGCAATTCGTGTTTCGCGCGATCACGCCGCCGGGGCGGCCACGCCGGTTTGACGCGCGGTTTTTCCTGATTGATGCGGATGAGATTGCCAGTGATCTGGATGATTTCGGCGCCGCCTGCGACGAGCTTTCGCACCTGCAATGGATCCCGCTGCCCAAGGTGCGCGAATTCGATCTGCCATTTATCACCGAGGTCGTTCTGGCCGAGGTCGCCGCGCGCGCCCACGATCTGACCCCGCCCGACAGCGTGCCATTCTTTAAGAACAACGAAGAAGCCAACCTGTTCCTGCGCCTCAAAGGAGTAGGACCAATGACAGGACGCTCGCACTGATCAGGGCAATCCCGGCGATCTCGCGCCGGGTGATCTGCTCTTTGAAGAACAGAACCGAGGCCGCGATCGAGAAAATCACCTCGACCTGACCGACGGCGAAAACATAGGCTGCGTTCATCAGGGTAAAGGCGGTGAACCAGCCCAGACTGCCGCCCAGCCCGGCCAATCCCATCCAGACCGAGGTGCGCCAGGACTCCAAAACGCGGGTCAGTTCGCCCGGTTCGCGCAGGCGCAGCCACAGGCTCAGGCCCAGCGCCTGGGTGGTCGTCACGCATCCCAGGGCCACCAAGGCCCGCATCAAGGGATCATCGCTGCCGACCTCCAGCGTGGCGCCGCGATAGCCCACGGCGGACACCGCGAAGAACGCGCCAGACAACAGCCCCAGCCCCGCGCCCTTGTTCAGGAACCGTTTCAGGCCCGCGGCCTCGCCCTGTTTGTGATCCGACAGCACCAAGACCCCGACCAGCCCCAACAAAATCGCAACCAAGCCGCCCAGCGAGATACGATCACCCAGCACCAGAAACCCCACCAAAGCGGTTTGCACAGTCTCGGTTTTCTTAAACGTGATCCCAACAGCAAAATTGCGCTGTGCGAACAGGGCCACCACGCACCATGTCGCCAAGATCTGCGATACGGCCCCCGTCAGCGCAAATGGCACAAAGCGCGGACCGATTTCGGGAAGCCCCTGCCCTCGCCACCACACATACCCAACGGCCAGGCTGACCACAAACGGCGCGGAATACAGGAACCGCGCCAGCGTCGCCCCGCCCGACGACAGGGTGCCCATCGCCAGCATTTTCTGCAGCATGAACCGCAGGGTTTGAAACGCCGCCGCCGCGATGGAAATCAGAACCCAACTCATGTCATCTCACCCAAACAAATGGGCCGGAGCAATCGCCCCGGCCTTCTTTTTCTCTTTGACATCCAATCAATAGGGCATTGGATGCGCCTTGTGAGCCTGGTCCAGCTCGGCCAGAACGTCCGGGCCAAGTACAGTGTCGGCCCCATCCAGAATATGCTCCAGCTGGGCCAAGGTCGTCGCCCCGAAAATCACCGATGTCATGAAGGGGCGCGTACAGCACCAGGCCAGCGCCATTTGCACCGGGTCCAGCCCATGCCGCGCAGCAATGGCCAGATAGGCCTGTACCGCCGGATACACCCGGTCCGTGTTGCGCCCGCCAAGTTCGGGCACCAGGCTCTTGCGCGAGGCTTCGGGCACCGCGCCATCCTGGTACTTGCCCGTCAACAGACCAGCCGCCAGCGGGGAAAAGGACAACAGGCCCACATCCTCGTTCGCGGCCATCTCGGCCATATCGGTATCAAACAGGCGACACAGCAGCGAATATTCATTCTGCACCGAGGCCGGACGCGGCCCGCCGTGCTTCTCGGCCATCATCGCCCACATGGTACAGCCCCAGGCGCTCTCGTTGGACAGGCCAAAATGGCGGATATTGCCTTTGTCCACCTGCTTTTGCAGCGCGTCCAGACAATCCTCCATATGGGCCATCGTCTCTGCGCGTGATTGCGAGGACGGATCATAGGCCCAGTTTTTACGGAACATATAGCTGCCGCGATTGGGCCAATGAAACTGATAGAGGTCGATATAGTCGGTCTGCAGCCGCTTCAGCGAGCCTTCGACGGTGCTGGCGATGGTCTTGGAACTGATCGCCTCGCCATCCCGCACGGCGGCCAAACCTTCGCCCGAGTGCTTCGTCGCCAGAATATACTCGCCCCGACGCGACGGATTGGCCGCGTGCCAGGTGCCCAGAATTTCTTCGGTGCGTCCCACGGTTTCCTTAGACACGGGGTTCACCGGATACATCTCCGCCGTGTCCACAAAATTGATCCCGCGCTCCAGCGCCATGTCCATCTGGGCATGCCCCCCGGCCTCGGATGTCTGAGTACCGAAAGTCATCGTGCCCAGGCACAATTCCGACACCTGCAACCCGGTACGCCCCAGTGCATTGGTTTTCATCTTCCTGCTCCTCGCATGCAACTTTAAGGGAAAGATACCGCGTCATTTTCAAAAGACCAGAAGCTGAAAGGAGTTTACAGGAAAGATTGGGGGCCAGCCCCCAAACCCCCGGAGTATTGTCAGAGCAAAGAAGACAGGGTGATCCGGCACGTCACATATCGGCACGACACGAGACCGCAGCCGGAGGCGAGGATCGAGATATCCTGTGCGCGCGTCAGCGCGCTCCTTTTGAAAAGAGTTGAAGGCTGGCACCCGGACGTGGCTTGCGCTAAGGAGGCATCAAACGCATCGAAGGGCAAGCGATATGGCACGTCATCTGATCACCTCGGCAATCCCATACATCAACGGGATCAAGCATTTGGGTAACCTTGTGGGCTCGCAATTGCCGGCCGATCTGTTTGCCCGATATCAGCGCGCCCGTGGGAATGAGGTTTTGTTCCTGTGCTCGACCGACGAACATGGCACCCCGGCCGAGCTGGCCGCGGCCAAGGCTGAACAGCCCGTGGCCGAATATTGCGCTGAGATGCACGAGGTTCAGGCCAAGATCGCCGAAGGGTTCCGCCTGTCCTTTGACCATTTTGGTCGGTCTTCCAGTGCTGAAAACCACGCTCTGACTCAGCATATGGCCGGCAAGCTGGCCGAAAACGGCCTGATCCGCGAAGTCACTGAAAACCAGATGTATTCCAAGGCCGATGGCCGGTTCCTGCCTGACCGCTATATCGAAGGCACCTGCCCCAATTGCGGTTTCGAAAGCGCGCGTGGGGATCAGTGTGACAACTGCACCAAGCAGCTGGACCCGGTCGAGCTGATCAATCCGCATTCGACCATCAGCGGCTCGACCGATCTGGAGATGCGCGAGACCAAGCATCTGTATCTGCGCCAATCCGAAATGAAGGATCAGCTAGAGGAATGGATCGACACCCGTCAGGGCTGGCCGGTTCTGACCACCTCGATCGCCAAGAAATGGCTGAATGATGGTGATGGGCTGCAGGATCGCGGCATCACCCGCGATCTGGACTGGGGTATTCCCGTCAAGAAGGGCGATGAGGACTGGCCCGGCATGGAGGGCAAGGTCTTCTACGTTTGGTTCGACGCCCCCATCGAATATATCGCCTGTGCTCAGGAATGGGTGAATGCCGGCAAGGGCGACGACTGGGCCCGCTGGTGGCGCACCGATAAAGGTGCGGATGACGTGACCTATACCCAGTTCATGGGCAAGGATAACGTTCCCTTCCATACGCTGAGCTTCCCCGCCACGATGCTGGGCTGCGGCGAACCGTGGAAGCTGGTCGATTACATCAAGTCTTTCAACTACCTGAACTATGACGGGGGCCAGTTCAGCACCTCGCGCGGGCGCGGTGTCTTCATGGATCAGGCGCTGGAGATCCTGCCTGCCGATTACTGGCGCTGGTGGCTGCTGAGCCACGCGCCCGAAAGCTCGGACAGCGAATTCACCTGGGAGAATTTCCAGGGCTCGGTGAACAAGGACCTGGCTGACGTGCTGGGCAACTTTGTCAGCCGGATCACCAAGTTCTGCCGTTCGAAATTCACCGAGGCCGTGCCCGAAGGCGGCAGCTTTGGCGCGGCCGAAGAGGCCCTGATCGCCGATCTGACCAGCAAAATCCGTGCTTACGAGCAGTTCATGGAGGACAAAGAGGTCCGCAAGGCTGCGCAGGAATTGCGCTCGATCTGGGTGGCGGGCAATGAATACCTGCAAGCCGCCGCGCCGTGGTCGACCTTTAAAACCGACCCCGAACAGGCGGCCGCGCAAGTGCGTCTGGGCCTGAACCTGATCCGGCTCTATGCGGTTCTGTCCGCGCCTTTCATCCCCGATGCCAGCGCCGCGATGCTGGCCGCGATGCAGACCCGCGATGACAGCTGGCCCGATGATGTGTCCGCCGCGCTGAACGCCCTGCCCGCGGGCCATGCCTTCACCGTGCCCGATGTGCTGTTCAGCAAGATCACGGACGAGCAGCGTGAAGATTGGCAGGAACGCTTTGCCGGGGTGCGGACCTAAGGACCTGACGGCACGCTTGGCCTTGGCCCAGAAACATGCAAACTCCCTCTCATAGCGAGAGGGAGTTTTTTCATGAACGGAGCCGAGGCCCTGGTCCAAAGTCTGCTGCGCGCAGGCATCGACACATGTTTCGCCAATCCGGGCACGTCCGAGATGCATTTTGTCGCCGCGCTGGACCGCCATCCCGGCATGCGCTGCGTTCTGGGCCTGTTCGAAGGCGTGGTCACCGGTGCCGCCGATGGCTATGGCCGGATGATGGACAAGCCCGCGGTGACTCTGCTGCATTGCGGCCCCGGCCTGACCAATGGCATGGCCAACCTGCACAACGCGCGCCGCGCCAACACGCCCGTGCTGAACCTGATTGGCGATCAGGCCGATAGTATCGTGGCCCAGGACCCGCCGCTGACCGCTGATACCACGGCACTGGCGCAAACCCTCTCGGTCTGGACCCGCCGCAGCAACGATCCGGCCCGCGTGTCCGCTGATGCGATGGAGGGCATCCGCGCCAGCATGGAAGCCCCCGGCGTGGCCTCGCTGATCCTGCCCTCGGATGCGGCCTGGACCGAGGGCGGCCAGATCGCCGACTACCTGCCTCCTGCTGCTCCGACGGGCCCCACAGGATTGGCCGTGGATCGCGCCGCGCAAATGCTGACCAATGGCAAGAAAACCGTGCTGCTGCTGTCCAACCGCGCCCTGCGCGCGGCCCCGCTGGAAATTGCAGGCCGCATCGCCCACAAAACCGGCGCGCGCCTGATGACCCTGTCACAGATCCCGCGCCTTCAGGCGGGGCGCGGCCGCGTCCCCGTGGAACGCATCCCCTACAATGTCGACCTCTCGATCAAGGCCCTGGCGGGCACCGAGCAAATCATCCAGATCGGCGCGCGCGAGCCGGTCAATTTCTTCGCCTATCCCGGCAAACCCAATACACCCATGCCGGAAGGGTGCGAATGCCTGATGGTGACCCGCCCCAACCAGGACCACAAGGCCGCGCTGGACGCGATCGCCCAGGCAGTGGGCGCCAAAACCGCCGCCCCCCTGCCTGACCGGCCCGATAACGGCACCCTGACGGGCAAGCCAACACCGGAACTGCTGGGCGCCGCGATCCAACAAACCCTGCCGGAAAACGCGATCATCGTCGACGAAAGCATCAGCTATGGCCGCGCGCTTCTGCCCTCGTTCTGGACGGCCGCGCCGCATGATTACCTGCACCTGAATGGCGGCTCGATTGGCCTGGGCATCCCCATGGCCACCGGCGCCGCCGTCGCCTGCCCCGACCGCCGCGTGGTGGCGCTTCAAGCCGACGGCTCGGCGCTCTACACACTCCAAGGCCTGTGGACCCAGGCCCGCGAAGACCTGAACGTCACCACCGTCCTGCTGTCAAACCGCAGCTACGCCATCCTCCAAGGCGAAATGACCGCCGTCGGGGCCACAGTGGGCGCTGCCGCGGACGAGCTGTTCAACCTCGACCGCCCCGCCCCTGACTGGCTGTCCATCGCCAAAGGCTTTGGCATCCCGGCAACCCGCACCGAAACCATCGAGGCCCTGATTGACCAGATCCAACGGGCCAACGCCACCCCCGGCCCCAGCCTGATCGAGCTCTGCATCTAGCCCGCTTTTTCTTGGCCCCAATACCCCGGGGTGAATGCGCCGCAGGCGCAGAGGGGCAGCGCCCCTCGCTCAGGTTTTCTTGACAAACTGCGTCAGGATCACGATGCGCTGGCCCTCGACCCGGCCCTCGATCTGGCCGGCATTATCGGGCACCAGGGAAATATTGCGCACCGCCGTACCACGCTTGGCGGTAAACCCCGCGCCCTTCACGGGCAGGTCTTTGATCAGAACCACGCTGTCCCCTTGCGCCAAAAGCGCCCCATTGCTGTCGCGGTGTTCGATTTGGTCTGCCTCTAGCCCTGCTTCGGCCCAGGCCAACACCTCGGGCTCCAGATAGGCGATGTCCAGCAGGTCCGTCGCCCAGGCCGCGCCCAGCTTGTGCAACAGGCGAAAGGCCGTCACCTGCGTGGCCGCATCGGTGCTCCAGATCGCGTCGTTCAGACATTGCCAGTGGGGCCCATCCTCGGGCTGCCCGGTAACACCCTTTGCGCATTGCGCACAGAGCAAGATGGTTTCGTCACGCGGAGCAACGGTGAATTCCGAGGCGTCATCTGCGCCACATAGCTGACAGGTCATCCTGGCCTCCTGAGGTTCGTGGGCCTTATGACTCCCGACATCACGGGTGTCGAGCGAAACCGCCTAAACATCCATCGCAGCGGCGACAGCGCGCTGCCATCGGGCGTATTTGGTGTCGCGCGGGATCGTGGCCATGTTCGGGTCAAACCGGCTCTCGGCCTTCCAGCGGGCTGCGAATCCAGCCTGATCGGGATACAGACCGGCGCGCATTCCGGCCAGCCAGGCCGCCCCCAGCGCCGTGGTTTCCAAAACCTTGGGCCGATCCACGGGCGCGCCCAGAATGTCGGCCAGAAACTGCATCGTCCAATCCGAGGCCGCCATCCCTCCATCCACCCGTAACACGGTTTCGGCTGCGCCGGGCCAATCGGCCTGCATGGCCTCCAGCAAGTCGCGCGTTTGCAAACCAACGCTTTCCAGCGCCGCGCGGGCAAATTCGGCAGGCCCCGAGTTGCGCGACAGCCCAAACACCGCCCCGCGCGTTTGGGGCGACCAATAGGGCGCGCCAAGCCCGGTAAAGGCTGGCACGATGATAAGGTCCTGTTCTGGATCGGCGCGTTCAGCCATGGGGCCCGTTTGGCTGGCTTTATCGATGATCCCCAGCCCGTCGCGCAACCACTGCACCACCGCGCCCGCGATAAAAATCGCGCCCTCAAGCGCATAGGTCCGCCGCCCCTCCAGTTGATAGGCCACCGTGGTCAGCAGACGGTTTTCCGACAAAACCGGCGTGTCCCCGGTATTGAGCAACGCAAAACAGCCCGTTCCATAGGTGGACTTCATCATCCCGGGCTGGAAACAGGCTTGTCCGATCGTGGCGGCCTGTTGGTCTCCGGCAACGCCCAGAATGGGCGTCTGTCCGCCCAGCAAATCGGTCACGCCGAAATCTGCGGCACAATCCCGGATATCGGGCAACAGCGACCGGGGGATGTCCAGCAAAGCGCAAATCTCTGGGCTCCAGTCACCGCTGTGCAGATCATACAGCATGGTGCGCGCAGCGTTGGTGGCATCGGTGGCATGGACGCGCCCATTGGTCAGTTTCCAGATCAAAAAGCTGTCCACGGTGCCAAAGCGCAATTGCCCGGCATTGGCACGCTCACGCGCGCCGTCGACATTCTCCAGCAGCCATTTCAGCTTGGTCGCGGAAAAATAGGGGTCCAACAGCAATCCGGTGCTTTGGCGGATCATGTCCTCATAGCCCGCCTCGCGCAGCTGAGCACACAAATCAGCGGTGCGCCGGTCCTGCCAGACGATGGCGTTGTGCAGGCATTCACCTGTGTCGGCGTCCCACAGCAGCGTCGTTTCGCGCTGGTTGGTGATGCCGATGCCTGCGATATCGGTGGCGCTCAACCCGGCCCGATCCAGCGCCGACAGCGCCGAGCGGCGCGTCGTCTGCCAGAGGTCTTCGGGATCGTGTTCAACCCAGCCCGAGGTCGGGAAATGCTGAGGGAACTCTTCTTGACCGACAGAAACCACCTGCATCTGTGCGTCAAACACGATCGCGCGTGACGACGTGGTCCCCTGATCCAGCGCCAGAATATAGCCCGGTTGCGATGTCATGTGCTGCCCTCCCTCTTGCGCCCAATCTGGCGCAGAAATCAAGCGGGGGCCAGCGTTTCGCGCAGGAAACGGTCGACTTCGGCGGTCTGCAGCGGCGTCATCACCAGCCCCAATTTCGAGCGCCGCCACAAAACGTCGTCAGCCGTGCGCGCGAATTCATGGGTGATCATCCAGCGCAGTTCGGCCTCGGACAGGCCAGCGCCGAAATCCTGACCCAGATCCGAGCGCACCTTGGCTCGGCCCAGAATGTCCCAGGCTTCGGTTCCATAGGCGCGAAACAGTCGCTGCGCCTGTTTCGGCGTCAAAAACGGATAATCCGCGCGCAGGGCGCTGGTGCGGGTTTCGACCTCGGCCAGGGGGAAATCGCCTCCGGGCAAGGGCACACGCGCCGTCCAGGCGGCGTCCATCGCAGGGAAAAACGGTGCCAGCTTGGCCAGCGCATGTTCGGCCAGTTTGCGGTAGGTCGTGATCTTGCCGCCAAAGACCGACAGGATCGGCGGGCCCGCGGCATCCAGCGTCAGAACATAGTCGCGCGTGGCCGCCTGCGCCGCATTCGCCCCGTCATCATACAAGGGCCGCACCCCGGAAAAGCTGTGCACGATGTCCTCTGGCCCCAGCGGTTGCGCCAGATAGCGGTTGATGAAGCCCAGCAGATAGTCGCGCTCGGCCTCGGTCAGTTCAGGCGGCGTGTCCGGCCCGGGATGATCCATGTCCGTTGTGCCGATCAGGGTGAAATCCTGCTCGTAGGGAATGGCGAAAATGATCCGCCCGTCCGGGCCTTGCAAGAAATAGCTGCGGTCATGATCGGCAATGCGCGGCACAATGATGTGACTGCCCCGCACCAGACGCACCTTGGCGGTGGCCTTGGCCTCGGTGCGCCCCAGCACCTGTTCCACCCAAGGCCCGGCGGCATTCACCAAGGCACGGGCGCGAAACGCGCCCTGATCGGTCTCGATCACCCAGTGACCCTCGGCGCGGTGCGCGCCAAGCACCTGTGTCCCCACCATGATTTGCGCGCCCTTGGCCTGCGCGTCGCGGGCATTCAGCACGACCAGACGCGAATCCTGTACCCAGACATCCGAATATTCAAAGGCGCGGCTGAACTTGGTCATCAGCGCAGCGCCCGCAGGATCATTGGCAAGGGTCAGGCTGCGGGTCGGCGGCAAATCCTTGCGCCCGCCCATATGGTCATACAGGAACAGGCCCAGGCGGATGATCCAATCGGGGCGCCGCCCCTTCAGCCAGGGCATCACCCATCCCAACAGGCGCGAGGTGGGCGTTTCCCCCTGAAACCGCATCTCGGGTGACAGCGGCAGAACAAAGCGCATCGGCCAGGCGATATGAGGCATGGCGGCCAGCAGGCGCTCGCGCTCGATCAGGGCTTCGCGCACCAGGCGGAACTCGAAATACTCCAGATAGCGCAGCCCGCCGTGAAACAGCTTGGTCGAGGCCGAAGAGGTGGCGCAGGCCAGATCGCCCTGTTCGGCCAGGGCCACGCGCAGCCCCCGCCCGGCCGCATCCCGCGCGATGCCGCAGCCATTCACACCACCGCCAATCACGAACAGATCATAAATGTCGTCCATCTGCCTCTCCGCAGGCCCTGATCATCCATTCCTGCGCCGCCGTTTGGCGCCGGTCAAGCGACCCGCAACGTCATCCGCACAGGTTTCACGAAACTGTCACCAGACACCCGCACGACCTGAATGATTAAAAAACAGGCACACCGAACGATCTTGCCAAGAATTTAGACGCGCCTCCCTTGTACATCCCGCGCTAACAGCTTCAAATCGAGTCACTTTTTAACTCTCGACACACGCGGGATCATGGACACGAAACCAAGCTTTTTTGACGAGATGTACGACGGTTCCGGCGCACCGCGCGATCCGTACAGCCTCTACAGCGAATGGTTCGGCCAGGAAGACCTCAAGCATCTGCGCAATAAATCGCAAGAAGCCGAAGCGTTCTTTCGCCGGATCGGTATCACCTTCAATGTGTATGGCCAACAGGAGGCGGACGAACGTCTGATCCCCTTTGATATTGTGCCGCGCATCATCTCGGCCCGCGAATGGGCGCGCCTGGAACAGGGGATCGAACAACGTGTACGCGCGATCAACGCGTTTCTGTATGACATCTATCACCGACAGGAAATCCTGCGTGCCGGGCGTGTCCCGACCGAGCTGATCGCCAAGAACGAGGCCTTCCTGCCGCAGATGGTTGGGGTGAACCCGCCCGGTGGCGTCTATACCCATATCGTGGGCACCGATCTGGTCCGCACGGGCGAGAATGAATTTTATGTGCTCGAGGACAACGCGCGCACCCCGTCCGGTGTCAGCTATATGCTGGAAAACCGCGAAACCATGCTGCAGATGTTCCCCGAGCTGTTCACCAAGCTGAAGGTGCGGCCGGTCTCCTCGTATCCGCAAAGCCTGCGCCGTTCCCTGTCGGCCTGTGCGCCGCCTGCCTTTGACGGGGACCGCCCCGAGGTCGCTGTACTGACCCCCGGGATTTACAACTCGGCCTATTTCGAGCACGCCTTCCTTGCTGATCAGATGGGCGCCGAGCTGGTCGAAGCCCATGATCTGCGCATCGTTGACGGGCGCGTCTGCATGCGCACCACGCGCGGGTACAAGGCAATTGATGTTCTGTATCGCCGCGTGGATGACGAATATCTGGATCCGCTGAACTTCAACCCGGATTCGATGCTGGGCGTGCCGGGCATCATGGATGTCTATCGCGCGGGCGGCATCACCATCGCCAATGCGCCGGGCACCGGGATCTCGGACGATAAGGCGCTGTATTCCTACATGCCTGATATCGTTGAGTTTTATACCGGTGAAAAGGCGATCCTGCAGAACGTGCCGACCTGGCGCTGCTCCGAAGAGGACAGTCTGAAATACGTGCTGGATAACCTGGCCGAACTGGTGGTGAAAGAGGTCCACGGATCGGGCGGATACGGCATGTTGGTCGGCCCCGCCGCCAGCAAACGCGAATTGGCCGCGTTCGAAAAGAAACTGCGTGCCAAGCCTGCGAACTATATCGCCCAGCCGACGCTGGCCCTGTCCACCGTGCCGATCATGGCGAAAAAGGGCCTGGCCCCGCGTCACGTGGATTTACGCCCCTTCGTGCTTGTCTCGCCGGGCAAGGTGCATATCACACCGGGCGGTTTGACACGCGTGGCGCTGAAAGAAGGCTCTTTGGTTGTGAACTCGTCGCAGGGCGGTGGAACCAAGGACACATGGGTGTTGGGGGACTAAGACAATGCTGGGAAAAACGGCTGGCGGGCTCTTTTGGATGTTCCGCTATATCGAACGCTGCGAAAATACCGCGCGCCTGCTGGATGCGGGCTGGCGTATCTCGTTGAACCGCACGGGCGGGGACGAAGGCGAATGGGAAAGCGTGATCAACACGGCTGGCATTCGGTTCCTGTACGAAGAAAAGTATCAGGATTTCGAAGCGCGCAACGTGATCAATTTCCTGCTGCGCGACCCGGACAATCCGTCCTCGGTTCTGTCGGCGATCGGGCTGGCCCGGTCCAACGCGCGGCTGGTGCGCACGGCCTTGTCCGCCGAGGTCTGGGAGGCTGTGAACGAATACTGGATGACGATGAAGGCCCTGCTGGCCCGCCCCGTCACCGAAAAAAACCTGGCGCAGGTGCTATCGGAAATCCGCAACCGCACCGCCATCGTGCGCGGCACGTTGCATGGCACCATGCTGCGCAATGACATCTATAATTTCTGCCGATTGGGCACCTTTTTGGAACGCGCCGACAACACCGCGCGGATTCTGGATGTGAAATACTATGTGCTGTTGCCGTCGGCCTCGTTCGTGGGCTCGTCCATGGACAACACGCAATGGGAAAACATCCTGCGCTCGGTCGGGGCGGAGCGTTCATTTACCTGGCTCAGCGGCGGAGAAACCACGCCCACAGCCATCGCCGATTTCCTGATCCTGGACCGACGGATGCCGCGCAGTCTGGCCTTTTGCCATTCCAAGATCAAAGAGAACCTCGAGCATCTGGAAAGCGATTACGGCACCCGCCAACCTTGCCAGGACGAGGCCGAAACCTGCGTCGCGCGTTTTAAGAACCGAAAGGTGGCCGATGTCCTAGAGGAAGGGCTGCACGAGTATCTTGAAAGCTCGATCCACGAAACCGCGATGCTGGCCAGCCAGATCGAACAAGACTTCCGCTTTTACGGCTGACCCCAATGAAACTGACGATTTCTCACGTATCTACATACACTTACGATAGCCCCGATGCCTATGCTCTGCTGCAATTGCGGCTGAAACCGCGCGACGGCCACGGACAGTTGGTTGAACAATGGGCCACGCAAATTCAGGGTGGCACACGGCAGTTGGGCTTTGACGATGAATACGGCAACCACGTCGATCTGATCCTTGTGGACCCAGACGCGACCAGCGTGACCATCAGTTGCGAAGGCACAGTGTCTGTCGAAGATCGCGCGGGCGTGGTGGGGACGCACAAAACCTGCACCCCGCTGTGGATGTACAAGGCCGCAACGCCACTGACCGCCCCTGGCAAATCCCTGCGCAAATTGGTATCACAGACCAAGGCCAAAGCCGACGAAGACACCCTGCCCCATATGCACCGCTTATCGGCTGCAATCGCCGAAAAGGTCGCCTATGAAACCGGCCAGACCGACGCCGCAACCACGGCCGAGGCCGCCTTGGCCGCAGGTCACGGGGTGTGCCAGGATCACGCTCATATCATGATCGCTGCGGCACGGATGTTCGGCCTGCCGGCGCGGTATGTCTCGGGCTATTTGATGATGGATGATCGGGTTGAACAGGACGCCACCCATGCCTGGGCCGAGGTCTGGATCAAGGGGCTGGGCTGGGTTGGGTTTGATATCTCGAACGCGATTTGCCCGGATGATCGCTATGTCCGCGTGGCCGTTGGGCGCGATTATCGCGATGCGGCACCAATTCATGGCATTCGACACGGGTCAGGCAGCGAAGATCTTCACGTTGCCTTGAAAGTTCAGAGCCAGACTGATCAATAGTGTCATCACTTAAGAATCGGACCCGAAAAATATGACTTACTGCGTTGGCCTTTGTCTGGATCATGGAATGGTCTTCATGTCCGATACACGCACCAACGCGGGTGTCGATAACATCTCGACCTTCAAAAAGATGACCACCTGGGAAGTCCCTGGCGAGCGCGTCATCACGATCATGAGCGCGGGCAACCTGGCCACCACACAGGCGGTGATCAGTATCCTGTCCGAGCGCTCCAAAGAGGTTTCGGAACGTGATCCTGACATCCTGTCGGCCAAATCCATGTTCCAGGTGGCCACGCTGGTGGGGCGCACGTTGAAAGAGGTCATTGCCTCGAACGCCGATGCCGGTCAACGGGCTGACAGCGCCTTTAACGCGACGCTGCTGGTTGGTGGTCAGGTGGGTGACGGTGAAATGCGCCTGTTCCTGATCTACCCCGAGGGCAATTTCGTCGAGGCGGGTGAGGACACGCCGTTCTTCCAGATCGGCGAAACCAAATATGGCCGTCCCATCATCCTGCGCGCCTACGAGCCTGACATGTCCTTTGAAGAGGCCATCAAGCTGCTGCTGGTCAGCTTTGATTCCACGATCAAGGCCAATCTGTCGGTTGCGCCGCCGCTGGATGTGCATGTCTATGAAAAAGACAGCATGAAGACCGGCCGCACTTTCCGGGTCGAGGCCGACGACCCCTATTTCAACAAAATTTCGAATGGGTGGGGCGATGCGCTGCGCGAGGCGTTTACCATGCTGCCCGAGTTCACCTTCGACGACTGACGTTTGACCTGGCGCAAGGCGCGCTGGGGTCCTTCTGTACAGTAATGTTTCTGGTCTGCCCCCGGTGGAAAGCACATTGGGGGTTGAAATATTGGCTGCCCAATCATATTCCATAGTCAGAATATGATTTCACTGCCCCCAAGCGTCGAAAGGACCCCACTGATGAAACGCCTGATGACTGTCATTTTCCTGGGGCTGTTGCCGTCCGTCGGTGCGGCCGAGGATTTCGCTCTGCATCCCAGCCCCGTCACTGAATGGAAAGCCGTCTATGGCCGGATCGAGGCGCGCGACCGCGTGCCGGCCCGCGCACGGATCGGCGGAACACTGGTGCAGCTGGACATTTCAGAGGGCGATCTGGTCGAGGCCGGACAGACCTTGGCCACCATCGTGGATGAAAAACTGGATTTTCAACTGGGGGCGATTGATGCCCAGCTGGCCTCGCTGGAATCCCAATTGGAAAACGCCCAGACCGAATTGAAACGCGGTGAAGAGCTGCTGGCGCGCGGTGTGACCACCGTTCAGCGGCTGGATGCCCTGCGCACTCAGGTTGATGTGTTGGAGGGCCAGATCGAGGCCACCACCGCCAACCGCCGCGTCATTGAACAACAGGCCGCCGAGGGCACCATTCTGGCCCCCGCCGCAGGCCGCGTGTTGGATGTGCCGGTCACCAAGGGCGCCGTTCTGATGCCGGGCGAGGCCGTGGCCACGGTTGGCGGCGGCGGGTTCTTCCTGCGTCTGGCCATCCCGGAACGCCACGCCACTGCGCTGACGGTCGGGGCGGACATCCAGATCGAAGGCAGCACGGGCACCCTGGCCCGCATCTATCCGCAGATCGAAAACGGCCGGGTGATCGCGGATGTCGAGGTCACCGGCCTGTCGGACGAATTCGTCGATGCGCGTGTTCTGGTGCGTATTCCGGTGGGCGAGCGTATGGCTCTGGTGATCCCGCAGGACCGCCTGATCACACGCCAAGGGCTTGATTTCGTGGCCGTTCTGCAAGACGGCGCGCCGATCCTGAAAACTGTTGTCCCCGGTGTCGCCCAGGATGGGATGGTCGAAATTCTGACCGGCCTGAATGCCGGTGACGTGTTGACCGAACCCAAAGAGGCCCGCCATGAGTAAGTCACAAAAACTGGGCATTGCGGGTGGCTTGACCCGCGCTTTTATCACCTCTCCGCTGACGCCGCTGTTCATTATCGCCGCGCTGGCCGTGGGGATCGTGGCCCTGATCACCCTGCCGCGCGAGGAAGAGCCGCAAATCTCGGTTCCCTTGGTCGATATCCACCTGCAAGCCCCCGGCCTCAAGGCCCCGGACGCTGTCAAACTGGTGACCGAACCGATGGAGACCATCGTCAAAGGCATCAACGGCGTGGAACATGTCTACTCGCAAACCGAGGATGACGGCGCCATGGTCACCGCGCGGTTCGTCGTGGGCACGTCCTCGGATGCTGCGATCCTGCGGGTACACGACAAGATTCGCGCCAATATGGATCGCATCCCAGTGGGCATCCCCGAACCTCTGATCGTGGGGCGTGGGATTGATGACGTGGCGATTGTCTCGCTGACGCTGTCGCCCAAGCCGGGCAACGACGGCGTCACCGCCAATGACCTGACCCGCATCGCGCGTGAATTGCGCGCTGAGGTGTCCAAAATCGGCGACGTGGGCCTGACCTATCTGGTTGGCGAGGCCCCTGAGGCAATCCGCGTGACGCCCGACCCGGACCGGCTGGCGCTGTACGGGGTGACGCTGCAACAACTGGTCGGCAAGGTGCAGGGCGCGAATAAATCCCTGAACACCGGCAAGCTGCGCGACAACGGCCAGATGATCGACCTGGTGGCGGGTGAAACCCTGACTTCTCCGGCGGAAATCGCCAGCCTGCTGGTCACCACCCGCGATGCGCGCCCTGTCTATGTCAGCGACGTGGCGGATGTGGAATTTATCGGCGATACCTCGGACCAGATCGTGGCCAATGTCAGCAAACATGACGGGCAGGTCTACCGTGCGCCTGCCGTTACCCTGGCCGTGGCCAAACGCGCCGGGGCCAATGCCGTGGTCGTCGCCGAGGAAATCCTGCACAAGGTCCACGCGGCCCAAGGGCACTTGATCCCCGACACGATCGAGGTACAGATCACCCGCGACTATGGCGAAACCGCCAATGAAAAGGCCAACGAGCTGCTGTTCCACCTTGGTCTGGCGACTGTCTCGATCATCGGGCTGGTGCTGCTGGCCATCGGCTGGCGCGAATCCATCGTTGTGGCCATCGTCATCCCCGTGACCATCCTGCTGACGCTGTTTGCGGCCTGGATCATGGGCTACACGCTGAACCGGGTGTCGCTGTTCGCGCTGATCTTTTCCATCGGGATTCTGGTGGATGACGCCATCGTGGTGATCGAAAACATTGCCCGCCACTGGGGCATGAAAGACGGGCGTGACCGTAAGATCGCCGCGATTGATGCGGTGGCCGAGGTTGGCAACCCCACAATCGTCGCCACGCTGACCGTTGTGGCCGCCCTGTTGCCGATGCTGTTCGTGTCGGGGCTGATGGGCCCTTATATGTCGCCGATTCCGGCCAACGCCTCGGCCGCGATGATCTTTAGCTTTTTCGTGGCGGTGATGATCACGCCCTGGCTGATGCTGAAAATCGCAGGCAAGGCACCCGCCCATGCCGAGAGCAGCGATCACACAGGCCATGACGGCGGCATGATGGGCCGCGCCTATGCCGCCATCGCCCGCCCCGTGCTGAAATCCAAGGGCATCAGCCTGGCCTTTCTGCTGATCACGGCGGTGCTGTCCTTCGGCTCTTTGGGCGCGCTCTATACCAAGGACGTGACGGTTAAACTGCTGCCGTTTGACAATAAATCCGAACTCTCGGTGGTCATCGACATGCCCGAGGGCACATCCGTTGAACAAACCGATGCCGTGGCTCAGGCCGTCGCCCGCAAGGTGATGGACCTGCCCGAGGTGCTCTCGGCGCAGACCCATGCAGGCTCGGCTGCGCCCTTTAATTTCAATGGCTTGGTGCGGCACTATTATCTGCGCGCACGGCCGCATATGGGTGATGTACAGATCCTGCTGACCCCCAAACATGACCGCGAACGCTCCAGCCACGAGCTGGCGCTGGAGATCCGCCAGATGATTGACCAGATCGACCTGCCCGCCGGGACCAGCCTGAAAACGGTTGAACCCCCGCCCGGACCGCCGGTGATGGCCACCCTGCTGGCCGAGGTCTATGGCCCCACCCCCGAGGCCCGTCGCGAGGCGGCCAGCAAAATCCGCGCGGCCTTTGAAACCGTGCCCTACGTGGTCGACGTGGACGACAGTTTCGGCACCCAACCCCGGCGTCTGCGCGCCACGGTCAACACTGACAATCTGGAGTTCTTCCAGGTCCAGGAACAGGACGTGTTCGACACGATCGCCCTGCTGAACGCGGGCCAAACCGTGGGCTATTCGCATCGCGGCGAGGGACGCCACCCGATCCCAATCCTGATCCAGCGGGACAAGGGGCTGCGGGTGCTGGATGAAACCTTCCTCTCCACCCCCATCCCCGCCAACGTCCTGCCCGGCGCACGCGGCGTGGTGGAGCTGGGCGACGTGATCGAGGTCACCGAAGAATACGCCTCCTTCCCGATCTTCCGCCACAACGGGCGCTACGCCGAAATGGTCACGGCCGAGCTGGCCGGCGATTTCGAGGCCCCGCTTTATGGCATGATCGACGTCGCCGCCGCGCTGGATGACATGGACTGGACGACCGGCACCAAACCCGCGATCAGCCTCTACGGCCAGCCACAGGACGAATCCCAAACCACCCTGCTGTGGGATGGCGAATGGGAGGTCACCTATGTCACCTTCCGCGATATGGGCGCGGCCTTCGGCGTGGCCTTGCTGGGCATCTACATCCTGGTGGTCGCTCAATTTGGCAGCTTTCGCCTGCCGCTGGTGATCCTGACGCCGATTCCGCTGACCTTTCTGGGCATCATCTTCGGCCACTGGCTGTTCGGCGCGCCCTTCTCGGCCACCTCGATGATCGGCTTCATCGCCCTGGCCGGGATCATCGTCAGAAACTCGATCCTGCTGGTTGACTTCATCCGCCACGCCGATGACAGCCAGGGCAAGGTTCAGGTGCTGATCGATGCGGGCGCCATCCGCTTCAAACCGATCCTGCTGACGGCTATCGCCGCCATGATCGGCGCGGTGGTGATCCTGGCCGACCCGATCTTCCAGGGCCTTGCCATCTCGCTGCTGTTCGGCCTGCTCACCTCGACCCTGCTGACCGTGCTGGTGATCCCCGCCATCTACCGGGTCTTCAAAACCTGACCCCAAAGCGGGGCGTCGAAAACATTCCCACTGCGCCCCGCTTCTTTGCTCTGAAAATACTCAAAACCAAGCCTCACCGGCCGCGCACCGGCGCGCCTGATCACCCAACACTCATCGCCAGAACCTGGCTGATCTGCGTCATCGGACGCCCCGACTGATCATGCCAGGTGTTGAACGCCCCCTGCACCGCCTTCATCGCGGTTTTCGAGCTCGGCGCCTTGTCCACCACGCCCTCAGCAATCAACCGCTTCACCACATCGCCCGAGGTCACATAGGCATCCCAGCCCATCACCCGCAGCACCCGCATAGCTGTATTTCCACCCAGATGCGCGCCGCGCTTGCCCAGCATGGCCACCAGATCGGCCTGTTCCTCAACCGGCCAATGGGCCAGATGGGCGCTCACGTCCCCGGTTTCGGCCTGCAAATCCCGCAACATCCGCGCGTTGTTGATCACCGACTGGATCTTGCGCCCGTTGCGCACGATGCCTGTGTCAGCCAGCAACCGATCCATGTCCTCGTCATGATAAAAGGCCACGCGGTCCACGTCGAATTCATCAAAGGCCGCGCGAAATCCGGGCCATTTGTTTTCGATCACCGTCCAGCTGAACCCCGCCTGAAACACCGCGCGGGCCATTTCCTGCAACCAATCGCTAGCCGGGCGCGCGGCCAATTCCGCAACCGACACGGGGGATTTCAGCATCCCCTCCAACGCCTCGACCCCACCTTTTCGGTCAGCCGCTATCTGAAAAATCTCGTCAAATGAACGCATCTCGCCCTCCTGTTCGCGAACAGTTTAGGGCGTGCGCCGGATCAGGCCAGAGGAAACTCAGCCAAAATCCCGCAGCCGCGCCACATAGCGGGCCAGGGTGTCGATCTCCAGATTGATCCGATCCCCGACAGCCACATCGCCCCAGGTGGTCATGTCCTTGGTATGCGGGATGAAGTTGATGCCGAAGTCACAGCCCTCGACCTCGTTCACGGTCAGCGAGGTGCCATTCAGCGCGACCGAGCCCTTGGGCGCGATATATTTCGCCAGCGCTTCGGGCGCGCGCAGGGTCACGCGGGTGCTGTCACCCTCGTCCACCATGGCGACCACCTGGGCCACGCCATCCACATGGCCCGACACGATATGCCCGCCCAGCTCGTCGCCCACTTTCAGCGCGCGTTCCAGGTTCACGCGGCGGCCCACGGTCCAGTCGCCCAGATTGGTTTTGGACACGCTTTCGGCCGAGATTTCCACATCGTACCAATCGGCGCCCTTTTCGATCACGGTCAGGCACACCCCATCGCTGGCGATCGAGGCGCCCAGGTCCACACCGTCCATCTCATAGCGCGTCTTGATCCGTGCGCGCAGATCGCCACGCTGCTCTAGCTCGGTGATCTCGCCAATATCGGTGATGATGCCTGTGAACATGATCCTGTCCTTTCGATGGGTCCCACATTTCCTATCCATCCCCCCCGCCAAGGGCAAGCACGCGCGCCGTGATTGGGCCTTATTTTCGCCGTTGAAAGACGTTAAGGTTTTGGCAAAGAGCAGAGGCGAAACTGAAAAAATGCGCCAGGATACGACACAAAAACAGGTTTTCCTGTTCCTTCAGGGCCCGCACGGGCCGTTCTTTCACCGGCTGGGCCAAATGCTGCGCAAGGCCGGGGCAACGGTGTGGCGCGTCGGGTTCAACGCGGGCGACCGGGCCTTTTGGTTTGGCGCGCCGGGATATATCGCCTATGACGGATCGCCCGAGCACTGGCCCCAGGAATTTGCCCGTATCGTAGCCGAAAAAGGCGTGACGGACATTGTTCTGTATGGCGATACCCGCGACATCCATGCTCAGGCGGTCGCGCAGGCCAAACGCGCCGGGCTTTCTGTTCACGTGTTCGAAGAGGGGTATTTGCGCCCCTTCTGGGTCACCTACGAGCGTGGCGGTTCAAACGGCCACAGCCGCCTGATGGCGATGAAAGTCGCGCAAATGCGCAAGGCGCTGGCCACCTCGGATCTGGATACGCCCGTGCCCCCGGCCAGTTGGGGCGATATGCGTCAGCACGTCTTTTACGGTGCGCTGTACCATTGGTTCGTGATGTTCCGAAACGGTAATTACCCGCAGTTTCGCACCCATCGCGACCTTTCTGTCAGCCGTGAATTTTCCCTGTATCTCAAACGCTTACTGCTGATGCCCCTGCATTGGGCCGAGCGTCGCTTGGCCGAACGGCGCATTCGCAATGGTGGATTTCCCTATCACCTGGTGCTGCTGCAATTGGAGCATGACAGTGCGTTCCGCATGCACTCGCCCTTCGATAAAATGACCGATTTCGTGGACATGGTGCTGCACGGATTCGCCGAGGGCGCGCCACGTCACCACCACATCGTCTTCAAGGCGCACCCGCTGGAAAACGGGCAGCTGCCGCTGGCGCGTCATATCCGCGAGCAGGCCGCGCAATTGGGCATCACCGATCGTGTGCATTTCGTGCGCGGGGGCAAACTGGCGCAATTGCTGAATGATGCGCGCAGCGCGGTGACCGTGAATTCGACGGCCGCGCAGCAGGTTCTGTGGCGCGGAATTCCGCTCAAGGCCTTCGGCGCGGCGGTCTATGACAAGCCTGAATTCGTCTCGACCCAGGCTTTGCCCGACTTCTTTGCGCGGGCCGAGCGGCCCGATCTGGCGGCCTATCGTGACTATCGCCGCTACCTGCTGGAAACCAGCCAGGTTCCGGGCGGCTTCTATTCCTCTCGCGGGCGTCGGCAGCTGTTGCGCCAGGTGGTCGATATGATGCTGGCGGGCGATGATCCGTATGATGCTTTGAAACAAGGCACAGCGGCTCCGAGGCAACAGTTGCGTCTTGTCCGCTGACAGACACAACCTGTAGCGCTGGATTTTTCCTCTGGATTCCGGTAAGTTGTCGGCAATAATTGAGGCAAAAAACAGGTCGAGGAGACCAAGCAGTGACTTCCCAAGCAACTCGACGGGTGAAATCCGTCGCTTTTCTGGTGATCGTGGCCGTTGTTGCGGCCTGCGGTCTGCCGCGTACGGGTCCCACCAAACGCGAGATTTATGCGGGCTCGGTTCAGCGCGAGGGCGACGCGTTTGTCGTCTCGGTCAATGACCGCGTCACCCGCGCCACGTCGGTCGTGCCCGCACTGGGCTTCGGCAATAACTTCACCCGCGCCGGCAAGCTCGGCTCGGATATCATTCGTCCCGGAGACACGCTGGGCCTGACCATCTGGGAAAACGTCGAAGACGGGCTTTTGGCAGGGGCTGCGGCGAACTCGACCTCGCTGGAAGAAGTGCAGGTTGACGGGTCGGGCTTTATTTTCGTGCCCTACGCGGGCCGCATCCGTGCTGCGGGCAACACGCCCGAGGCTCTGCGCCGCATCATCACCAAGAAACTCGAAGACCAGACCCCGGACCCACAGGTGCAGGTGCGCCGGATGGCAGGCGATGGTTCGACCGTGTCGCTGGTGGGCGCGGTGGGCTCGCAAGGTGTGCTGGCGATTGAACGCCCCACCCGCACGCTGGCTACGATGCTGGCCAGTGCAGGCGGTGTGACCATCGAACCGGAGATTGCCCAGATCACCGTGATCCGTGGCAATGCCCGCGGCAAGATCTGGCTGCAGGACCTGTATGAGCACCCCGAACTGGACATCGCTCTGCGTGGCGGAGACCGGATTCTGGTCGAGGGGGACACACGTTCCTTTACCGCCTTGGGTGCGACCGGCAGCCAAAGCCGCGTCAACTTCGAAAGCAAATCCTTGTCCGCAATCGAAGCGATCGCGCAGGTCGGCGGGCTGGTCCCCACGGCCTCGGATCCGACGGGTGTCTTCATCTTCCGCAACGAACCGGCCGAGATCGCCAACCAGGTGCTGGGGCGCAGTGATTTGGTGGGCGAACAGCGCATGATTTACGTGCTGGACCTGACCAAGCCCAACGGCATGTTCATGGCCCGCGATTTTGCCGTGCGCGACGAGGACACGCTGTATGTGACCGAGGCGCCGTTCACGCAATGGGACAAAACGATTGCCGCGACCTTTGGCTCGCTCAGCACCGTCAGCTCGTTCCAGACATTGGGCACCGGGGGCTAAGCCCCTTGTCTAAAACACAAAATTCAGCCGCTGTGGGGGATGCCTCGCGGCGGCTGGCCTATTTTAACGCAGGTTTTCTGACCCAGTCACGCGTTCGCCGGATCATGGAGCTGGCGGGCTGGGATCTGCGGCTGTTCAAGCCTGGCGACACGGATCTGATCGGGGTTTGGGGCCACACGAAATACGCCGCGCGCGGCGAGGCGGTGGCCGAGCGCACAGGTGCCGGGATCGTGCGGATCGAGGATGCCTTCCTGCGCTCGCTGTTTCCCGGACGTGCGGGGGAACCCCCTGTGGGGCTGCTGATCGACCGGCAGGGCATGCATTACGATCCCGCTCAGCCTTCGGAACTCGAGGTGTTGCTGCGCACCCATCCCCTGGATGACGGTCATCTTCTGAACCGCGCGCGGGCCTGTATTGAACGCCTGAAAGAGGCCGAGCTGAGCAAGTATTCCGGCTTTGATCCCGAAACGCCCCTGCCCGATCCGGGTTATGTTCTGGTGATCGATCAGACCCGGGGTGATGCCAGCGTTACCAGGGGCGGCGCGGATGCGAACACGTTCCGCGAGATGCTGTACTACGCCCAAGAGGAAAACCCCGACGCCCGCATCGTGATCAAGACCCATCCGGAAACCGCGCAGGGGTTTCGCACCGGGTATTTCTCGGATCAGGATCAATCGGACCGGATCAGCCTGTGCACGGACGCGGTTTCGCCCTGGGGACTGCTGCAGGGGGCAACGCGGGTCTATACCGTGTCGTCGCAAATGGGGTTCGAGGCCATTTTGGCCGGACATCGCCCCCGGGTTTTCGGGCGTCCTTTTTATGCCGGATGGGATCTGAGCGACGATTTTCACCTGCAACCTCGGCGCGGTCGCAGCCTGACCCGCGCTCAGCTTTTTGCGGCGGCGATGATCCTCTATCCGATCTGGTACGACCCGTATCAGGACCGGCTGTGCCAATTGGAGGACGTGATTGACGGGCTCGAGGCGCGCGCCCGGGCCTGGCGCGAGGACCGGCTGGGTTGGACGGCCAGCGGGATGCGTCTGTGGAAACGGCGCCCGCTGAACGAGTTTTTTGGCTCGGTCAAATCCGTGCAATTCGGGCCTGCGAAACCTCCCCGGCGCCACATGGTTTGGGCCAATCGGTCTGCGGACGCGCCCAAGGCCGTGCGGATCGAGGATGGCTTTTTGCGCTCGCGCGGGTTGGGGGCCGAGCTGACCCCACCGCTGAGCCTGGCCTGCGACGATCTGGGCATCTACTACGATCCCTCGGGCCCCAGCCGGTTGGAGCATTGGATCGCCAAACGCGCCAATCTGCGGGGCGATCAACAAGACCGGGCCCGCGACCTGATCCACACGATCACAAACCACGGGCTAAGCAAATACAACCTGTCCAGCGCGCCCACAGACCTGCCCGTTGGGCGCAAAATTCTGGTGCCAGGACAGGTCGAGGATGATGCCTCTATCCTGTTGGGAACATTGGATATTTCCACCAATCAACAGCTGCTGTCGGCCACCCGCAAGGCCAATCCCGGCGCTGTGATCCTGTACAAGCCGCACCCGGATGTGCTAGCCGGATTGCGCCCCGGGGACGTGGACGCGCAGGAGGCCGATCTGGTTGTCACGGGCGATCCGGCCACGGTGTTGGGGCAGGTTGACGAGGTCTGGACCATGACCTCGACCCTGGGGTTCGAGGCCCTGCTGCGCGGGGTCAAAGTGGTGACGCTTGGCCTGCCGTTTTACGCGGGATGGGGACTGACGCGCGACATGGCCCCGGTGCCGGATCGACGGCGTGTGCATGTCTCGCTCGAGGGGCTGGTGCATGCCTGTTTGATCGACTATCCGCGCTATCGCGATCCGGTCACGGGCGCGGCCTGCCCGGTCGAGGTGATCGTGGACCGGCTGAGCAGTGGCGAAGGCCTGCGCCCCCGTCCCAGCCTGCGCCTGTTGGCCAAGGCGCAGGGGCTGCTGTCCAGCTATGCGTATCTGTGGCGGTGACTCAGGCGCGGTGCCAGCGGTGCAGCACATCCGCGCCGACCTGACGGGTCTCGATCAACGAAAAGCGCGGTGCCTCTGCCAAACGATCCAATCCCAGTGCCCCCAATGAGGGCCGGCCCTCGGCGCCCAAAGCGACACCAGCGGTAAATCCGACCAGCTCGTCCACCAAATCCGCCGCCAATAACGAGGCCGCCAGCATCCCGCCGCCCTCGCAGAAGACGCGGGTCAGGCCCTTGGCCCCCAGTTGTTCCAGCACCGAGCCTGGATCGATCTGCCGCCCCTGCAAGCGGCATTCCAGCAGGGTTGCGCCCAGCCCTGTCCACGCGTCCAGAAGGTTCGGATCAGTGCCCGGCCCGTGGCAAATCCAAACCGGAACATCCTTGGCTGTTCGCGCCAAATTGCCCATCAGCGGCAGATCCAGATGGCGCGAGATCACCACCCTCACCGGCTGGCGCGCAGGTGTAAAGCTGCGAATATTCAACGAGGGATCATCCGCCCGCGCCGTGCCGCCGCCGACCATCACAGCGTCATGGGTCGCGCGTTGCGCCTGCACCATCTGGCGCGCTTCGGGGCCGGTTATCCACTGGCTTTCGCCGCTGGCCGTGGCGATCCGCCCGTCAAAACTGTTGGCCATCTTCAGTGTCAGCCACGGGCGACCGATCTCATTGCGCTGGAAAAAGCCAGCATTGTCGCGCATCGCCTCGTCCGCCAGCATACCTGTCTGGACCTCGATCCCGGCGGCGCGCAGCATGTCGAACCCCTGCCCGTTCACGCGCGGATCATTGTCCGTCAGAGGCGAGACCACCCGGGCAATCCCCGCCTCGATCAAAGCCTGCGAGCATGGCGGAGTTTGGCCGTAATGGCTGCACGGTTCCAAGGTCACATAGGCCGTAGCACCACGGGCCAATTCGCCCGCCTGTGCCAGGGCCTGTGGCTCGGCATGGGGCCGCCCGCCGGGCGCCGTCCAGCCCCGTCCGACAATCCGCCCATCGCGCACGATCACGCAACCCACAGCGGGGTTCGGCCAGGTATTGCCCAGCCCGCGCCGACCCAAAGACAGGGCCAGCTTCATGTAACGCTGATCGGTGCTCACTCTTCTGGCGGAACGTCTGGGCGCAGCTCGGACACGAACTTGTCAAAGTCGTCGGCCGCCTGGAAGTTCTTGTAAACACTGGCAAAACGCACATAGGCGACAGTGTCGATGCGGGCCAGGGCCTCCATCACGATTTCGCCGATTGTTTTGCTGGGAATGTCGGTTTCACCCATGCTTTCCAGCCGGCGCACAATGCCGCTGATCATCTGGTCGATGCGCTCGGGTTCAACCGGGCGTTTCTGCATGGAAATGCGGATCGAGCGTTCCAGCTTATCCCGATCAAAGTCCTCGCGGCGCCCGTTGGATTTGATCACCACCAGGTCGCGCAGCTGCACGCGTTCATAGGTCGTAAACCGCCCACCACAGGCCGGGCAAAACCGCCGTCGCCGGATCGAGACATGATCCTCGGCCGGTCTGGAATCTTTTACCTGAGTGTCAATATTTCCGCAAAACGGGCAACGCATTGCAGGTCCCCTTCTTTCTTCACCGCCTCTGGTGTTGGGTTCATGCCCAACTTATCCACAGCCACTATAGGTCAGCCGCTAGGGTTTGGGTAGAGGGGAAATGCAACCGCTAGATTAAGGGTTTGACTGCCGTTTCAGGCCAAATGCGCGGCCACTTGGCGGGTGTGCGGCGCGTCGCGATGTTCGAACAGGTATATGCCCTGCCACGTGCCCAGAACTGGGCGGCCATTCGCAACCGGAATGGACAGGCTGACCGGCATCATCGCGGCCTTGATATGGGCGGGCATGTCGTCGGGGCCCTCGTAGGTGTGGGTCAGATAGGACATGCTGGGGTCGGTCGTCGGCGGAACCAGCCGCGCGAAATAGTTGCGCAGATCGGTCTGCACCTCAGGGTCGGCGTTTTCCTGGATCAGCAGGCTGCACGAGGTATGCCGGACGAACAGCGTCAGCAGCCCATCCCCACGCCCCGAGGCCCAACGGGTCACCTCCCGCGTGAACTCATAAAGCCCCTGCCCGCGGGTCTGGATCGAGAAAGTGGTTTGCATCAGCCCATCCTAGCCGTGATCACCATGGTTACAACCCGCAGCGCCTGACCCTGGTTGGCGAGACACTTTACATCAAGGTGAGGTGCCGCCATTCAATCTGTCGAATTCCGAGCGGCTCAACAGAAACGGACTATTCTTAAAATCTTTCAGCGCTTCACGTGCCGCATTCGCCTGGCCTCGAACGTTTGCTACCTCCGCTTCGCGACGAGTCCCGGTCAAATCAGACAGAGGAGGATAACCTTTTGTTTGACCGATCTTCCTCAGATCGCTGTACAATCTGCCATAGAGAACTTCTGCAGTCAGGCGGATCGGTAGAATGGTTGGGTTCACCTGGGCGCGTTTTTGGGTATCAAAATCTAGGTGCGCGCTAGCTGTATCGCGAAAGGTCTTCACTTCATTCCAAAGTTGTAGGAAAGTGCCATTCCATTCCGAAGCTTTAAGGGCATCTTTAAGCTGTTTTCTTATCAGGTCTTGATCCGCCCTACTGGGATATAGCGTCTTCGAGTGCGAGCCTTGACCATCGCTCCCGAAAATCTTGCACCAATCTACCGCAATCGTGTCCATCAAGGCACCTTGATACACGCGAAAGAAGTTTAGGGGCAGTTCCTGCTCTGTCCGAAGCCCATCAAAAATCAGGCATCTTTGAAGCAGCTGCCTAAGCAAGAAAAGCGCTTCACGGCGATGCCTGACCTCTTTTTCCGTCACTGATCCAAGAAGCTCCGCAGTTTCCGCGACCGCGAGGGGTGTTTGAGTTTCCGCAGGGCCTTGGCCTCGATCTGGCGGATACGTTCGCGGGTCACGCTGAACTGTTGGCCGACTTCTTCGAGTGTGTGGTCGGTGTTCATGCCGATGCCGAAACGCATGCGCAGCACGCGTTCTTCGCGCGGGGTCAGGCTGGCCAAAACGCGGGTCGTGGTTTCCTTCAGGTTCTCCTGAATGGCGGAATCCAGCGGCAGCACGGCGTTCTTATCCTCGATGAAATCGCCGAGCTGGCTGTCTTCCTCGTCCCCGATGGGGGTTTCCAGGCTGATCGGCTCTTTGGCGATTTTCATCACCTTGCGGACCTTTTCCAGCGGCATTTGCAGCTTGGCGGCCAGTTCTTCGGGGGTCGGCTCGCGGCCAATCTCGTGCAGCATCTGGCGGCCGGTGCGGACCAGCTTGTTGATCGTTTCGATCATGTGAACTGGGATACGGATGGTGCGGGCCTGATCCGCGATCGAGCGGGTGATGGCCTGACGGATCCACCAGGTCGCATAGGTCGAGAATTTGTAGCCACGGCGGTATTCGAACTTGTCGACGGCCTTCATCAGGCCGATGTTGCCTTCCTGGATCAGGTCCAGGAATTGCAGGCCGCGGTTGGTGTATTTCTTGGCGATCGAGATCACCAGACGCAGGTTGGCTTCGACCATTTCCTTCTTGGCCTGACGCGCCTCTTTTTCGCCCTTCTGGACCTGAGACACGATGCGGCGGAATTCAGGGATGTCCAGGCCGACATACTGACCGACCTGCGCCATGTCGTTGCGTAGTTCTTCGATCTTGCCGGTCGAGCGTTCCATCAGCATCTGCCAGCCGCGCCCGGTTTTCTGAGACATCTCGTCCAGCCAGGTCGGGTCCAGCTCGCGACCGCGATAGGCCTCGATGAATTCGCGACGGTTGATGCGGGCCTGGTCGGCCAGCTTGACCATGGCGCTGTCGATCTGCATGACGCGGCGGTTGATGCCGTACAGCTGGTCGATCAGGGCCTCGATCCGGTTGTTATGCAGGTGCAGCTCGTTCACCAGCTCGACGATTTCGGCGCGCAGCTTCTGATACATCGCCTCGTCGCGTTCGCTGAACGATCCATCCTCGTTCAGCGTGGCCGAGATCCGGCTGTCCTGCATTTCCGCCAGTGTTTCGAAGTCATAGGCGATGCGGTTCAGCGTTTCCAAAACCTTGGGTTTCAGCGCTGCTTCCATCGCCGCCAGGCTCATGTTGGCCTGTTCGTCGTCATCGTCATCATCGTCGTTGTTGGTGATCGGGTTGCCGTCTGCGTCCAGCTCGGGCTGGGATTTTTCCTCGGTCTTGGTGGCCGTGGCGGCGTTGGCATCGACAACGGGTTCTTCTTCGTCATCGTCACCCATCTGATTGCCAAAGGTGGTTTCCAGATCGATCACGTCGCGCAGCAGAATGTCTTCGGACAGAAGTTCGTCGCGCCAGATGGTGATCGCCTGAAAGGTCAGAGGGCTTTCGCACAGACCCAAGATCATGGTGTTGCGCCCGGCCTCGATCCGCTTGGCGATGGCGATCTCGCCCTCGCGGCTCAGCAGTTCGACGCTGCCCATTTCGCGCAGGTACATGCGCACAGGGTCATCCGTGCGGTCCAGTTTTTCCTGGCCCGTGGCGGCAACGGTGACTTCGCCCTGTTTCGAGGACACGTCCACAACGGCGGTGGATTTGGCCTCTTCTTCCTCGACCTCGTCATCCTCGATGATGTTGATACCCATTTCGGACAGCATCGACATCACGTCCTCGATCTGTTCCGAGGAGACCTGATCGGGCGGCAGAACCTGGTTCAGCTGGTCATAGGTGATGTAGCCACGCTCGCGCGCCTCGGCGATCATCTTTTTGACGGCGGCCTGGCTCATGTCCAGGGAAACTTCGGCGTCCTGATCTTCGGTCTTGGCGTCGTCGTTGTCTTTAGCGGCCATGTATTACTCCTGCACGGTGCGGCGTCGCGGGCGCGATGATGTGTAATGACTTCAGGTCGTCGGGTGATTTGCTGGCCGAATCATTAGCGCGTCTGAGTGATTCGAAAACCCGTATTACCTGATTTAATGAAGAAATCCCCTCGGAAACGACTAATGTCCCCGCTTCGAGAAGGAAATTTTACCCAGAAGGTCGTCCAGCGCCGCGCGTTCCTCCCGTTTGATTCGGGCGCCATTCTTGCCGACATCGTATTCGGCCTTGTCTTCGTTCTCGCTGCGGACCGCGCGGTTGCGGGTCTCAGCAGCCTGTTGCAACCGCCAAGTGACGGCTTCGTCCGCGATGCCGGTCAGCTCTTCTTCGGCTTCGGCAATTTCGGCGGACAGGCCCTGCTTGGCCCTGAGTTTCGCCAGTTCTTCGGCCACGGTCATGCGCGCGGCTTCGGCATCGCCGGCGCGGCGCACAGGCGGGGCTATGGCCACATGGGGTTGCGCGAACAGGGTTTCAACCCCTTCGGGGCCCATGACGTCGGCCATCCAGTGTTCCAGGTCCTGGTGCGGGCCATCATACGCCGCGCGCAACAGCAAATCGCGCATCATGGCGTGGTCGCGATCAACGCACTCCATCGTCTCCAGCCCGGCCTCGAATTCCAGGATAATACTGGGGTTCCGGATCAGCGTGGCCAGGATCACGGCCTCGCGCAGACGGTCCTGCACCTCGTCCCCGGCCGCCACCAGCGCCGAGTTCCGCGTGGTGCTGACGGGCACCGGCGTTTGCGGCTTGCGCCAGTCCTGCCATTTGCGTCCCCCGGCCGAGGGCTTGCGGTTTTGCCGGAACAGGTCCCAGCGCAGATCCTTGATCGCCTGACCATAGTGCGACCGCAACGAGGGATCCTTGATCAGCATGATCTTTTCGCGCAGCGCCTTGTCCAGCGCGGCCTTGCGCTCGGGGCTGTCAAAGACTTTGCCCTCGGTCTCGCGCTGCCAAAGCAGGTTCACCATCGGCACGGCCGCATCCAGCACCGCCTGCACCGCCCCCGCACCCTTGGCGCGGATCAGGTCGTCCGGGTCCATGCCTTCGGGCATCAGGGCAAAGCGCAGGGATTTGCCGGCCTCAAGCAGCGGCAGGGCCAGATCAATCACACGCATTGCCGCGCGCAGTCCGGCCGTATCACCATCCAGCGCGATGATCGGTTCAGGAGAGATCCGCCACAGCAAATGCAGCTGGCTTTCGGTGATCGCGGTGCCCAGCGGAGCGACGGTGGCGCCAAACCCAGCCTCGGACAGTGCGATCACGTCCATGTACCCCTCGGCCACGATCAGCGACTGCCCCTTCCCCGAGGCTTGCCGCGCGGGCCCATGGTTATAGAGGTTGTGTCCCTTGTCGAACAGCTCGGTCTCGGGCGAGTTCAGGTATTTGGCGTTGTCATTGGGGTCCATCGCGCGGCCACCAAAGGCGATGCAGCGCCCGCGCGCGTCCCGGATGGGGAACATAATCCGGTTGCGGAACACATCATACGGCCGCTTCCCCTTGGTCGAGGGCTTGGCCAGGCCAGCCCCCAAAATCAGATCCTCGGACACGCCCTTGCCGGTCAGGTGGTCCCACAGGTTCTGCCAGCCATCCGGAGCAAAGCCGATCTCGAACCGGTCCTGCGTGTCCTGCGCCAACCCGCGACGATCCAGATAGGCACGGGCTTCCTCGGCTACAGCGCGTTTCAGTTGCAGGCGGAAAAACTGCACCGCATGCTCCATCACCTCGGCCAATTGGGTGCGCCGATCCGCCTTGGCCTGGGCCTTGGGGTCGGATTTGGGAATCGGCATTCCCGCCTCGCGCGCCAGAATCTCGACCGCTTCCATGAAGCCGACATTTTCCGTTTCCTGCACGAAGTTCAGCGCGTCCCCCTTGGCGTGGCAGCCAAAGCAGTAGTAGTACCCCTTGCGGTCATCCACATGGAAAGACGCAGTTTTTTCCTGGTGGAACGGGCACGGCGCCCACATGTCGCCCTTGCCCTGATTGGACTTGCGCGTGTCCCAAATGACCTTGCGCCCCACCACCTGAGACAGGCTGGTGCGGGAGCGTAACTCATCCAAAAATCCGGGCGGAAGCGACATGCAGCGAATATAGGCCAGTCAGCAGACAGTGCAAACGGACTCAGCCGTCGAACTTCAGACAGGCCTCTTCAAAGGCGGTCACCGTGTCCTGATTCAGCTGCCGTTCGGGGATCGAATAGATCCACGCCACCAAGACATCCACGTTGGCCTCGTATTTGGTGCCCTTGATCGGATCGGATTTCAGAACGGCCTTGGTCGCGCGTTTCTGGCTGCGCTTTTTGTTGCGCTGTTTGATCGCGCCTTCGACAATGCCCGCCTGGATGCCGCAGCGTTCGGCGCGTTGCTCGGGCGTTTCCTGCGCGGCGGGACCGGATTGCGCAACAGCGGTGGTCGAGATCAGACAGGCAAGAACAATGGCGACAGAACGGATCATGGGTCGGCTTTCCAAAATGGCGGTTGCTTTGTTGATGCCAGCCTCGGGCGCCTTCTGCAAGCGGGGTTAAGGCGCGGCGGCCTTGCGTTCCTCCAGCGTCAGAACCTCGGGCTGTGCGATCCAGTCCCTATCCTTGGTCAGGAACGGGTTTCGGCCTGCGCGCCCGGACAAATAGGCCGAGATCAATCGCAAGATCATTTTGGTGCCGATCCTACCCATTTGTTTATCTTCGCTGGGCGCGCCCGTTCCGCTTGGGGCGTACGAGGTAAAGGCGTGCCCCCAGATCGGGCCCATCTGGGCCTTGACGCCTTCGGCCTCGGGGGGATGCACAACGATCCCGGCAAAGGGCAAAGTCCGCCGCTGCAACGTATTGAACATCGGCGTATTGCAGCATTTCGCATACCATCTGCACAGACCGTTGGGGCTGAGCCGCTGCAAGCCCAGCTGATCGGCACCAGAAACAAAGGTAATCGCATCGGGCGTGGTCTGGATCAGCTCGGTCCCGCCATGTTCGGGTAGGCGATACCCCAGATGCCGTGCCGAGGTCTGACAATCCTTGCAGTAGCATTGAATATGAGATCCCGCGGCTACCCCAGCAGCGGACAACCGCGCCTGAACCTGGCCACATCCGCATTGAAAATTCAAAGGCGATTTCTGTTTCATATCGGTCCCTCCGACCCACGTGATCGACACTTTGGAATCACCCACCAACGTTTGCGAGCATGACGTAAAGTCAAGCACATCCAAGCGCTGAATTTACCGCATTTCCGTCTCGGATTGAGCAAAACCCCACGGCCTAGACACCGGTATTTCATCCGATACGGAAACAATTCCCTCTGGCTATAACATATTGAACGATATGGGAAAAACAATCGTCCAGCTTCGCCCGGTTTGCGCCATATTTAGGCCCCTTTTTTAAACGACAAATATTCCTCGAGAGAGTCCGCTTGCACTCAGCTTTGGGCTCTTGTCGCTGAAACAACACCGTCTGGAACAGAACATGAAACCAGTGCAGGACAAACAGCAGGACCGCCTGCGTCAGGCCGGACGCCGCGTGATCGCTCACCTGCGTCGCTTCCGCAACGAGGAAGACGGCGTCATGGTCGCTTTCTCGATGCTCATGTTGCTGACCATGCTGGTCGTGGGCGGGATTGGCGTGGACATCATGCGCTATGAAATGGATCGGGTGCGGCTGCAAAACACGCTGGACCGCGCCGTGCTGGCCGCGGCCGATCTGGATCAGGAACTGAACGCGCGCACGGTTGTTCGAGACTATTTCACCAAGGCAGACCTGGTCCAATACCTGACCAATATCGACGTCCAAGAGGGGCTGGGCTCGAAACGGGTCGAGGCCACGGCCGAGGCCGATATCAACACCTTCTTCCTGAAGCTGATGGGGATCGACACCCTGACCGCCCGCGCCAATGGGGCCGCCCAGGAAAGCATCGACGGGCTTGAGATCTCGCTGGTGCTGGACGTGTCCGGTTCGATGAGCAGCAACTCGCGTCTGACGCGACTGAAACCTGCCGCGCGTGACTTCGTGTCCGCGATCCTGAATTCGTCTGACACGGGGAACACCTCGATTTCGGTGGTGCCCTATGCCACGCAGGTCAGCGCGGGGGCGTTGCTGTTGGATGAAATGGATGTGACTAGCGAACACAGCTATTCGCACTGTGTGAACTTTGATTCCGACGCCTTTAGCGATACCGGCCTTGTGGCGGGGGAAACCCTGGAACGGACAGGCCATTTCGACCCGTGGAGCTATAGCTCGGTCGACGACGAAAACTTGACCTGCTCGAACTGGTCGCACCGGGAAATCCTGCCCCTGTCCGGCAGCGTTTCAGATTTGCATAGCTATATCAATGCATTGGACGCCGAAGGAAACACCTCGATCGACGTCGGAATGAAATGGGGCACGTTGTTGCTGGATCAGGATATGCAATCCGTCGTGACCGAGTTGATTGCGGATGGCGAAATCAACTCGTCGTTTGCCGGGCGCCCTGTTGCCGCGGGCGAAGGCGGCCTGATGAAAATCATCGTGCTGATGACAGACGGTCAGAACACCTCGCAATACTATCTGCGGGATGACTATCGCGAGGGCGGCTCGGGCATCTACAAATGGTCCGAGGATGACGATGACGACTATTGGTCAATCTTCCGCGAAAGCACAGGGATGTATTACTGGTTGCATGACAACCAATGGCACAACGTGCCTTATGGCGACGATCAGGAAGAAACCACGACCTATGAAGAAACAGAGGTCTGCCGCACCGAGCGGGTCAAAGAGCGCGTCTGTGGCTACAACGCCAGGAAGCCCTGGAAATGCAAAAAGATATGGGTCGATCGCGAAGTGTGCTCAATGGAAAGCACCCCAGTCACCACGATGACCGACCAACCGGGCAACGCCATCGAGATGAGCTTTCCTGAACTGTGGAGCAAAAAACCAACGCGCTGGTATTATGATTGGTCTTGGCTGAACGACCCCGACACCAGTCATGGCAGCTCGACCAAGAACACGCGCATGGATTCGATCTGCGACGCGGCCAAAGACAGTGGCATCATCATCTATACCATCGGCTTCGAGGCCCCGTCTTCTGCCGAGACGCTGTTGAAGGCCTGCGCCAGCTCGGACGGTCACTATTTCGATGTGGACGGTCTTGAGATCTCGGATGCCTTCTCGTCCATCGCCGCGTCGATCCGCAAACTGAGGCTAATCCAATGACGGGTCTGTTCAAACGCATGAAACGTGGATGGCGCGACGAGCGCGGCACCGCGTCCGTGGAATTCGTCGTGGTGTTTCCGTTCTTCCTGGGGGTGCTGTTGTCCTCGTTCGAGCTGTCGATGATCACCATGCGGGAAACCATGCTGGAACGAGCGCTGGACCTGACGGTCCGCGATATCCGGCTTTCGACCGGCACCGCGCCTCAGCATGATGATATCAAGGAACAGGTCTGCGATCTGGCCCCTGTGATCCCGGATTGTGAACAGAACCTGCGGCTGGAAATGGTCAGCATCGACCCGCAGAACTGGGTCGAGCCTGACTCGGTCTTTGACTGCACCGACCGGTCCGAAGAGGTGCAGCCCGTGCGCAGCTTTGTGAACGGGATGGACAATGAACTGATGTTGCTGCGCGCCTGCGCCAAGTTCGAACCGATTTTCCCCGGCGCAGGTCTGGGTAAGCAGTTGGACAAGGATGGTGCAGGCATGGCCGCGTTGATCGCGACCTCGGCCTTTGTACAGGAGCCGATGTAATGACTATGGGACGTAAATTGCTGATGGCGCGTCTGCGCGCCTTTGCCCAGGACACCCGGGGCACCGTCGCCGTCGAGGCGGTGATCGCGCTGCCGATCCTGTTCTGGACCTTCCTGGCCTCGTTCGTTTATTTCGACGCCTACCGCCAGACCAGCATCAACATCAAAGCCGCCTATATGGTAAGCGACGTGCTGTCGCGCGAAACAAACGCGATCGACAATGATTACATGGATGGCATGATGTCGTTGTTCGATTACCTGACCAATGCCAACGACCCGACCAAGCTGCGCGTTACCGTGGTGCAGTGGGACGAAGAAGATCAGCGTTTTCTGCGCGATTGGTCCCAAACCCGTGGCAGCGTCAGCGCATTGCGTTCCAGTGACCTGACGGGGATTGCCGACAAACTGCCGGTGATGTCTGACAACGAACGGGTAATCCTGGTCGAAACCTGGAGCAGCTATACCCCGCCGTTCTCGGTCGGTCTGGCCTCGAGAGAGATGTACAATTTTGTCACGACCAGCCCGCGCTTTGCGCCATTGCTGGCCTGGGAAAGCTGAGCAGCGCGTTAGCCGCGCTGCGCCAGCATCGCCTCCAGCATTTCTGCCATGAACTTGGTCTGGGCGCCCGGCAGGACGCCGCCAATGCCCACGCGCTTGCCAAATCGCCAGTAAACGCCCGGCTGCCAGGCGCGCATGCCGCCCGTATTCAGACGAATGGTAAACCCGTTCGAGGGTTTCACTGCAAAAGTCCCGCGCGACACGCCGGCGATTTCGTCCATCGCGGCAATCACCGCCCCGGTGTTGTCATGCAGGCCCTGCGCGCTCAGCTGGATCACCAACTCTGTGGCGCGGCGCATCTTTTCGGCCACGAATAACGCCCCCGCCCCTAAGATCAGCAAGAACACCTGCCAGCCGATCGTCGCCGGAGGCGTGGCGAAGGCCACATAGATCAGCAGCCCGCCCAACAGGGCCAGCATGCCAATGCCCATCCAGCGGCGTGGTGGCGAGGCCTGAGCCGTGGCCAGAATTTCGGTCGATTGGTCCTGCATATGCGCTCCTGCTCGGTTGGGCGATTCCCGGTGGCGCAGCTTTACGCCGAAACCGCCTTTTGCACCATGGCCCAATAGATGTGTTCCACCTCGTCCACGCTCAGGCGTCCAGCGGTGCGGTACCAGGTGGTCACACCCGTCACCATGGCAATCACGGCCATCGTGGCCACCTTGGCATCCGGGATCTGGAAACAGCCCTCGGCAGTGCCATCGCGCAGGATCTGTTCCAGATGGTCTTCGTAGCGGCGACGCAGACCCTCGATCACCACGAAATTGTCCGGCGTGAGGTTGCGCAGCTCCATATACGAGATGAACACCTCGTCCGGGCGTTCCAGGTGAAAGCGGATGTGAAACCGGGTAAACGCCTCGAGCCGCTGGCGCGCCGAGCCGGAATGGTCCTCGGCCTCCCATGCGGCCAGCAGATCTTCCATATGGCCCCGCAGCAGATCAAACAGCAGCGTTTGCTTGTCGGGAATATAGTTATACAGCGCCCCGGCCTGTACGCCGACCTCTTTGGCGATCTGGCGCATGGACACAGCCGCAAAGCCATGCTGCGCGAACAGGCGCAATGCCGCCTGTTGCAATCGGGGACCTGTGATATCGGAATGGGAACCTGTCGTGCGTGCCATGGCCAGACTGTATCTGATCGCCGAACCAGAGCAAACCGAAACCCCAAGACTTGCGGTCATGGTCGATTTCAGGGCACATATCGCGCAGTGTTTTCTTGGATGGTCCCATGCGCATTGGTCCCTTTTGTCTTGGTTTGCTGGCATCTGCCGTGATGGGTGGGTGTACGCAATTGCCCGATCTGGACAGCCAGATCACGCCTGCTGCCAAGGCCGCGCCTTACCCTGCGCTGGTCCCTCTGGATCCGCTGTTGGACCAAGCCGCAGCCAGCCAGACCACCCAAACCACCACTGGTGCGCAAAATGCACGGGCTGCTGCTTTGCGCGCCCGAGCGGCGCAGATGCGGGCGCAAGCCGGACAATAGGCGCGCAATTCACGCCAAATCTCGATTTGCCAAGTTGCATGGCCCCGCTGGAAACGATACATCCCGGCTGAATAATAAACTTCTGTCAGGAGGCTTCGATGAGCCAACCCTTGCGTCTGGGCATTGCTGGACTGGGCACCGTCGGGATCGGTGTCGTGAAAATTATCCAACAGCAGGCGGACCTTCTGACTATGCGCACCGGGCGCGCCGTGACGATCTCGGCGATTTCGGCCCGCACCCGCAACAAGGATCGCGGCGTGGACCTGTCGGCCTACGCGTGGGAGGACGACCCGGTCGCCCTGGCCAAACGCGATGACGTGGATGTCTACGTGGAACTGATGGGCGGCTCGAACGGGCCCGCCAAAGCCTCGACCGAGGCCGCGCTGGCCGCTGGCAAGGACGTGGTCACCGCCAACAAGGCCCTGCTGGCCCTGCATGGTCAGGCGCTTGCCGAACAAGCCGAAGCCGGTGGTCAGGTGATCCGCTACGAGGCCGCCGTGGCCGGTGGCATCCCCGTGATCAAGGCCCTGACCGAAGGTCTGGCCGGCAACGCCATCACCCGCGTCATGGGCGTGATGAACGGCACCTGCAACTATATCCTGACTCGGATGGAGGCCACCGGCCAGGGCTATAACGCCCTGTTCGACGAGGCCAACAAGCTGGGTTATCTGGAGGCCGACCCCAATCTGGACGTGGGCGGCATCGACGCGGGGCATAAACTGTCACTGCTGTCCTCGATCGCCTTCGGCACGCAGGTTGATTTCGACGGGGTCGAGCTGGAAGGCATTCAGCGTATCTCGCTTGAGGATATCAAGGACGCGGCCGACATGGGCTATCGCGTGAAACTGCTGGGCGTCGCCCAGATGACGGAACGCGGGCTGGAACAACGCATGTCGCCTTGCCTGGTGCCTGCGAACTCGCCCCTGGGCCAGCTGGAAGGTGGCACCAACATGGTCGTGATCGAAGGCGACAGTGTCGGGCAGGTCGTGCTGCGCGGCGCCGGTGCGGGCGAAGGTCCCACCGCCAGCGCGGTTCTGGGCGACATCTGCGATATCGCGCGCGGCTATCGTTATCCGGTGTTCGGCCAGCCCGCTGCGGGTCTGACGGCGGCCCCGCGGGCCAAGTCGGCCACGCCCGCCCCCTATTACCTGCGCCTTGCGTTGCAGGATAAACCGGGCGCCTTGGCCACCATTACCTCGATCCTGGGCGAGGCCGGGGTGTCCATCCACCGGATGCGCCAGTACGACCACAAGGACGATATCGCGCCTGTTTTGCTGGTCACCCACGCCACCACCCGCGCCGAGCTGGACGTGGCCCTGACCGCCATGGAAAACACCGACGTGGTCACGGCCGAACCGGTCGCTCTGCGGATCGAGACCGTCTAAGCGACGTGGCTTTTCTGGGGGTCAACGCATCGGCAACCGGACGGGCCTGGATCGGGCCCGACGCCGCACTGATGCGCCTGGCCGAAGCGATGGAGCAGCAAACCGGCCTGCCCGGCCCTGTCTGCAACATTCTGGCCCGGCGCGGTGTCCCCGCCCACGAGGCCAAGGGCTTTCTGGAACCGCAATTGCGCGATCTGCTGCCGGACCCGCGCAGCCTGAAAGACATGGAAACCGCCGCCGCGCGGTTTCTGCTGGCGGTCAAACAGCGTCAGCGCATTGCCGTTTTCGCCGATTATGACGTGGATGGGGGCAGCTCGGCCGCGCTGCTCTTGGACTGGCTGCACCAGATGGGCGTGCAGGCCACGCTCTATGTGCCCGACCGCATCGACGAAGGCTATGGCCCCAATGACGAGGCAATGGCCCAGCTGGCGCGCGCGCATGACCTGATCATCTGTGTGGATTGCGGAACCCTGTCGCACGGGCCGATTGCCGCCGCCAAAGGCGCGGATGTGGTGGTGCTGGATCACCACCTGGGCGGCGAAACCCTGCCCGAATGCGTGGCCGTGGTGAACCCCAACCGTCAGGACGAAACCGGCGATCTGGCGCATCTGTGCGCCGCCGCCGTGGTGTTCCTGATGCTGGTCGAGGCCAACCGCCAAATGCGCGAGGACGGCGCCAAGGGCCCCGATCTGATGGCCATGCTGGACCTTGTGGCGCTGGCCACCGTGGCAGATGTGGCGCCCCTGGTGGGGGTGAACCGCGCGCTGGTGCGCCAGGGGCTAAAGATCATGGCGCGCCGCGCCCGCCCCGGCATCGTGGCCCTGTCAGATGTGGCGCGGATGGATCAGGCGCCCTCGACCTATCACCTTGGGTTCCTGCTGGGCCCGCGCGTCAACGCTGGCGGTCGCATCGGTCAGGCCGATCTGGGCGCGCGCCTGTTGGCCTGCCGCAACCCGCACGAGGCCGAGGCCATGGCCGCCCGTCTGGACCAGCTGAACACCGACCGGCGCGACATCGAAAACCAGGTCCGCGCCGCTGCGTTGGTGCAGGCCGAAGAACGCGGGCTGGATGCGCCTCTGGTCTGGGCCGCGGGCGAAGGCTGGCATCCCGGCGTGGTGGGCATCGTCGCCAGCCGCATCAAGGACGCCACCAACCGCCCCGCCATCGTGATCGGGCTGGACGGGGACGAGGGCAAAGGCTCGGGCCGCTCGGTCGCGGGCGTGGATCTGGGCGCCTCGATCCAGCGTCTGGCCGCCGAGGGGCTGCTGATCAAAGGCGGCGGGCACAAGATGGCTGCGGGCCTGACCGTCGCGCGCGACCAACTGGACGCCGCAATGGAACGCCTGAGCGCGCTGTTGGCCAAACAGGATGCAGGCACAAGCGGCCCCGCTGATCTGAAGATCGACGGGATGCTGATGCCTGGCGCCGCAACGATCGAGCTGATCAACACGCTGGAACAAGCCGGGCCCTTTGGCGCGGGCGCCCCGGCCCCTCGTTTTGCCTTCCCTGATGTGGCGATCACCTTTACCCGTCGGATTGGCGAAAATCACCTGAAACTCAGCTTTGGCGATGGCATGGGTGCCCGGATCGAGGCCATCTGTTTCGGTGCTTACGATGGCCCGCTGGGTCCGATGCTGGAAAACCATGGCGGCGCGCAATTCCATCTGGCCGGACGGTTGGAAATCAATCACTGGAACGGCCGCCAGACAGTGCAATTGCGCCTCGAAGACGCCGCGCCTGCCGCCGCCTAGCCCGCGACACAGAAATGTAAAAAGAATTGGTTTCAGGAGGCATTTTCCTCTTGCGGAAGTGCGCGGCTTTTTCTAAAAGCGCGCTCACACCTAGAGTGCTCCGTTCGTCTATCGGTTAGGACGCCAGGTTTTCAACCTGGAAAGAGGGGTTCGATTCCCCTACGGAGTACCACTTTCCCACCTTCGGAATCCAAGCTCGCCGCGCGCAGGACACTTGTGCGGTTTGCGACCTATCCTATTGGAATGATTGAGATTTACCCAAAGATCCGGCCGCGCGCTTTGACCACCGCGTGCAGCAGCACCCCAAGATAGATCAGATCGACCCCCACCAGCAGCAACCACGGCTGGCTGAACATCAGGCCGATTCCAACCACCAGCGTGAACATGATCACCACGACCAACCCGCGCGGAATGCGCAGGGTTTTGGGCGACAGGGTTTTCAGGCTGGACACCATCAGCAGAGCCACCAGCCCCAACCAGAACGCAACCAGCAGTGCGGGCGTTTGCGGGCTCAGCACCCCGGCCTGAACCGCGAACAAGGGAAGCAGCGCCAACAAGGCCCCGGCGGGTGCGGGCACGCCGACAAAATGGGTTTTGTCGTCTTTGGTGGTGACCTCTTCGTCGGCCCCGGCGCCGCGCATCACGTTGAAACGGGCCAGACGCAGACAGGCTGCGGCCGCCAGGATCAGCACGAACATCCAGCCCAGACTGCCCAGTGGTTCCAGCATGAATTTATACAGCAAAATCCCCGGAGCGACGCCGAAGCACAGGAAATCGGACAGCGAATCCAGCTCGGCGCCGAAATTCGAGGTCGCCCGCAGACGGCGTGCCAGCAGGCCATCCAGGCCATCCATCAGAACCGCCAGGAAAATCAGCGCCACGGCAAAACCGAACCGTTCGTCCATCGCAAACCGGATCGAGGTTAGCCCCAGGCACATTCCCGCCAGCGTCACCATATTGGGCAGCAGCAACAGGAAGGGCACGCGGTCTCGATCACCGTTGCGAGGGGCGAAAGGTTTCATGCGTCAGGCCTCGCTCACGATGCCCAGATCGGCCAGAACGGTTTCGCCCGCGATCATGGTCTGGCCAATCTCGACCAGCGGACCGACGCCTTCGGGCAGATAGATATCCAAACGCGAGCCAAAGCGGATCAGGCCAAAACGTTCGCCGCGGCCCTTGTGCGTCCCCTCGTCGGTCCAGCACAGGATGCGACGCGCGACCAGGCCAGCGATCTGCACCACGCCATATTCGCGGCCATCTGCGATTTGCACGGTCAGACCATTGCGCTCGTTGTCCTCGGAGGCTTTGTCCAGCGAGGCATTCAGAAATTTGCCGGGGCGATAGGCAACGGTGGTGACCGTGCCCTCGTGCGGGATGCGGTTCACGTGGCAGTTAAACACCGACATGAACACCGAAATCCGCGTCATTGGCTGATCGCCCAGGCCCAGCTCGGCCGGGGGCACAGCAGGTTCCAGCAGCGAAATGACCCCATCGGCGGGCGACACCATCAGGCCAGGGCGCTGAGGTGTGACGCGCTCGGGGTCCCGAAAGAAATAGTAAACCCAAACGGTGATACCGGTGCCGATCCAACCCAGAGGCGCCCAGATCCAGAACAGGACCAGCGTGATCGCCGCGGCGATGGCCACGAATTTGCGCCCCTCCGGGTGCATCGGTTTCACAAAGGTCGACATCATCGAAACGGACATGGAACCCCCATCGGGTTGGTGTGTGACGGAATTCTTTGGTCAATAGAGCAAACCAGCCCGAATGCAAATCCCCGCAGGCTCTTAGCTGGCCTTTTCCCGCGCCACCAACCGGTTGGCCGCCTCGGCAATGACCGAGCGCAGCCAGACATGAGGCGCTGAAACCTGTGTGCGCGCCGTCCAGAACAGATCAATGCTGATCTCGGCCGAAAACGGGCACGGGACCACCGCCACCCGGTCCCCAAAGCTGCGCGCCATCCGGGCCGGAATGGTGGCGATCAGGTCCGTTCCCTGCAACAAATCGGCCAGATTGGCCGGGCTTGGGACCTCGATAACCGCGTTGGGAAAATAGCCCTGTGCCTCCATCACCACCAGGAACCGCGACCGGAAATTCCCCCCGTAATTCACCACGATCTGAGGCGCGCTGACGCAGGTTTCCTTGTCCATCACCTGCCCCGCCAACGGATTGTCGACATCCATCACGCAGACATATTCGTCGGTCATCAGCGAGCGACGGAAATACCCCACGTCTTCGATCTGAATGGGGCCGATCAGGATATCGGATTCCGAGCGCACCAGCTGTTCCTTGCCCCGCACCGTGGACGAGATGATCCGCAGCTTCATCCCCGGCGCGTCGCGGCGCAGAATGCGGATGACCTCGGGCAGCAAGGTGACGCGTTCATAAAAATTGCAGCTGATCCCGATTTCAAGCGCCGCCACAGCCGGATCAAAATCGCGCGGGGCGGTCAGGGCCTCGAACCGGTCCAGCAGCTCGCTGGATTGGGTGACGATCTCGGTGCATCGCTCGGTCGGGACAATCCCGGCCCCCTGGCGCACGAATAGCGGATCCTTGAAGGTCTCGCGCAGGCGGGCCACCGCATAGCTGACCGTCGATTGGGTGACCCCCAGGCTTTCGGCTGCGCGCGAGAAACTGCCATGCCCATGGACAAGCCGCAGCGTTCTGAGGGCGGCAAAATCGATGTTCAGCGGGTCTGCGGTCATGCTCATCACCATCTAATTTTTCGATTGACGCTATCAAAGTCATCGGATTGCCCAATGTCAAACCTGTCATTAGGCTGGTGCGACATTTTCGACTTTGGGAGGAGGAGAAATGACCACCGCGACCCTGTCCGCAGTGCCGGTCAACACCGATATCACCATTGATCAGCTGATCCGTGATCCGTATTCGATCTATCGCAAATTGCGGGCCGAAACGCCGGTGGTGCGGGTGCCCAGCATCAATCGCATCATGCTGACCAAGGCCACCGACACCAAGCGCGCCAAGGAAGATTGGGAGCTGTTCAGCTCGAACGATCCGCGCACCCCCATGCAGCGCGCGTTCCAGGCGCATACGCTGATGCGCAAGGATGGCGCCGAACACAAAGCCGAGCGCAACGCCATGGCCCCGGCCTTTGCCCCGCGCCTGATCAAGGGCTGCTGGCAGGAAAAATACACCAAGGTGGCCGAGGAATATGTCGCTCGCCTGCCCCGCGGTGAAACCGTGGATCTGTTCGGCGCTCTGGCCGCCCCCTATGCGGCGCGCTGCCTGACGCATCTTCTGGGCATCCCCGAGGCCTCGGACGCGGATATGATCCGCTGGTCGCAAACGCTGATCGATGGCGCGGGCAATTTCGGCAACGATCCCGAGCTGTTCGCCCTGTCGGATGCCGCCAACGAGGAAATGAATGCCCTGTTCGACAAATGCGCCGAGCGGGTCAAGGCAGAGCCCGATGCCTCGGCGCTGTCGGCCATGGTGAATGCCCAAGACCCCATTCCGACCAGCCAGATCTATGCCAACGTTAAGATCGCCATTGGCGGCGGTATCAACGAGCCGCGCGACGCTCTGCTGACCATCCTGTATGGATTGCTGACCAACCCCGACCAGCGCGCGGCCTGCGTGGCCGACAACCTGTGGGATGCGGCCTTCGAGGAAGGCGTGCGTTGGGTCGCCCCGATTCAGGTCAGCAACCGCGTCGCCAACGAGGACACCGAATTCCGGGGGCTGCACATCTCCAAAGGCGAGGTGTTGATGACCGTCCAGGCCTCGGCCTGTCATGACGAAGACCTGTACGAAAACCCCGAAATCTACAACATCTTTCGGCCCAAAACCCAGCACCAAGCCTTTGGGAACGGGCCGCATTTCTGTCAGGGCACCCATATCGCCCGACGGATGCTGGCACAGATCATGCTGCCAATGCTGTTCGACAGATTCCCGAACATGAGCTTGCCTGATCCCGAACAGGCCAAATTCTGGGGATTTGCGTTCCGTGGCCCGCTAAGCCTGCCGGTCACACTCAACTAAGTTTCATTGTACGTTCAGGGAGGAAACCAATGAAAAGACGTAACATTCTGAAAACCGTGGCCGCAGCCGCGATTGCCGCCGGGCTGTCGCCCAGCCTGGCCTTTGCGCAGGACGTGACCCTGCGGCTGCACCAGTTTTTGCCGCCGCCCGCGACCGTGCCCAAGCACATCCTGAAGCCCTGGGCGCAACGGGTGGAGGAGGCCACCGGTGGCAAGCTGAAGATCGAACATTATGACGCGATGGCGCTGGGAGGACGCCCCCCAGCCCTGATGGATCAGGCCATTGATGGTGTGGCCGATATCGTCATGACCGTTGTGGGCTATACGCCCGGGCGCTTCCCTAAGACCGAAGTGTTCGAGCTGCCCTTTATGATGACCAGCCCCGTGGCGACCTCGAAGGCATTCCAGGAACTGGTGGAAACCGACCTGCAGGACGGCGAATACAAGGACGTGAAAGTTCTGGGCGCCTGGGTGCATGGCCCCGGTGTGATCCACGCCAGCCGCCCCGTCACCAAGGTCGAGGACATGTCGGGCCTGAAACTGCGCGGCCCGACCCGTGTGATCAACGACATGCTGAAAGAACTGGGCGCGACCCCGGTTGGCATGCCCCTGCCCGCCATCCCCGAGGCCCTGTCCAAGGGTGTGGTCAGCGGCACCGTGATCCCGTGGGAGGTCACACCGGCCATCAAACTGTCTGAACTGGTGGACAACCACACCGAATTCACCGGGGACGAGGCGCTGTATACGGCGACCATCATCATGGTGATGAACAAGGCCAAATATGACAGCCTGCCCGCCGATATCCGTGCGGCCATTGATGCCGAATTGGGTCTGAAACTGTCTGAATTTGCCTCGCAGATCATGTGGGACAAGGACGTGCCAGGCCGGGCCATCGCCGAGAAGGCTGGCAATAACATTGTTCAGCTCTCTGCCGAGGAAGTGGCGCGATTTAAGGCGGCCTCGCAGCCGGTGATTGACCGCTGGGTGGCCGAGATGGACGAGAAGGGAATCGACGGCAACGCTCTGATCGAGCAAGCCAAGGCCCTGATCAAGAAACACGGCGGCTGACTCCTCCCGTGATCAGCCGAAATGCGCGCCGGTGGGTCGGGACCTGCCGGCGCGTTTTTTGTGCCTTGGGGGCTGTGACGTAACGCAGGGCTGGCCCCGCGCGCGGATCTGTTCAAAACTGGGGGCACCAACAGAACGTGGATCAACCAGATGCCCAAATCCCCCCGAGACACCCGCGCCGATTATGCCGATTTCTACCCGCTGCAAACCCGCTGGATCGATAATGACATCTACGGCCATATGAACAACGTGGTGCATTATTCGTTGTTTGATACGGCGGTGAACGGCTGGCTGGTGGACAAGGGCCTGCTGGACCCGCTGACCAGTCCGACCATCGGCTTGGTGGTGGAAACCGGGTGTCAGTATTTTGCGGAAATGCGTTTTCCTGACCGGATCACGGCGGGGCTGCGGATCGTGAAACTGGGAAACAGCTCGGTCACGTATCAGGTGGGGCTGTTTCGCAATGACGAAGACGCTGCCTCGGCCATGGGGCATTTCACGCATGTCTATGTGGATCGAGAAACGCGCCGCCCTGCCCCTATCGAGGCCGAGCGGCGCGCTGTCATGAGCCAGTTGCTGCGGGATCAGTCCTGATCGCGCGGCGCGTCGGGATCGGCCTGGCCGACCCCTCTGAAGATGAACTTGAACGGCAGCGCCCAGATGAAACCCAGCGCCACATAGATGGCCAGCTCGATCAGCAACGAGGGCCTCTCAAACAAGGACGTCACCCACCACGCCGCCGCGATATACAGCGGCAGGCCGACCAGCAGGATCAGCAGCGCCAGACGGCGGCGGGTTTTATAGCTCAGCGCCATCAGTCAGCGAACGGGTCGGTGACAAGGATGGTGTCGTCACGCTCGGGGCTGGTGGACAGCAGGGCGACGGGGCACTCGATCAGCTCTTCGACGCGGCGGACGTATTTCACCGCGTTGGCCGGCAGATCGTTCCAGCTGCGCGCGCCTTCGGTGGATTCCGACCAGCCGGGAATTTCCTCGTAGATCGGTTTGCAGCGGGCCTGCTGATCAGCGGCGGTGGGCAGGTAATCCAGACGCTCGCCATCCAGTTCATAGCCGACGCAGATTTTCAGGGTCTCGAACCCGTCCAGCACATCCAGTTTCGTCAGCGAGATGCCGTTGATCCCGTTCACTGCGCAGGTCTGACGGACCAGGGCGGCGTCAAACCAGCCACAACGGCGTTTGCGGCCAGTGGTGGTGCCAAATTCATGGCCACGCTCGCCCAGGCGCTGACCGTCAGCGTCATCCAGCTCGGTCGGGAACGGGCCTTCGCCCACACGGGTGGTATAGGCCTTCACGATGCCCAGCACGTAATCGATCGAGTTGGGGCCGATGCCCACACCCGTCGCGGCCTGACCGGCAATCACGTTCGAGGAGGTCACGAAGGGATAGGTGCCAAAATCAATGTCCAGCAAGGCACCCTGCGCACCTTCGAACAGGATGCGTTTGCCGGATTTGCGTTTCTCGTTCAGCACTTTCCAGACGGGCGCGGCGAAGGGCAGGATTTCCTTGGCGACCTCTTTCAGTTGGGTCAGCAGCGCGTCGCGGTCGACGGGTTCAATGCCCAGACCTTTGCGCAGCGGATCGTGGTGCTGCAGGGCGCGGTCCACGCGGGCCTCCAGGGTGGCCTCGTCCGCCAGATCGGCCACGCGAATGGCGCGGCGGCCTACCTTGTCTTCGTAGCAGGGGCCGATGCCGCGGCCGGTGGTGCCGATCTTGGTGCCTTTGCTGGCGGCCTCTTCGCGGGCGCGGTCCAGCTCGCCGTGGATCGGCAGAATCAGCGGGGTGTTTTCCGCGATCATCAGCGTGTCGGCGTTGATCTCGACGCCCTGTTCGCGGACGGTGGCGATTTCATTGACCAAGTGCCAGGGGTCCAGCACCACGCCATTGCCGATCACCGACAGTTTCCCGCCGCGCACAACACCCGAGGGCAGCGCGTGCAGTTTGTAGACCTTGCCGTCGATCACCAGCGTGTGCCCGGCATTGTGGCCGCCTTGGAATTGCGCGATCACGTCGGCGCGTTCCGACAGCCAATCCACGATCTTGCCTTTACCCTCATCGCCCCATTGGGCGCCGACGACGACGACGTTTGCCATTGCTGGTCCTCTTTCAAATGTGGATCAAACCCGCGCCCGTATATATGCACCGGCCCCGGTGTGAAACCTCAAATTCGCCGCAGGGCTGGACAGCAGCGGCGCTTTGCGCGATCCATATTGGCAGATAGTCACGTTTCTTGCAGCACCGAGGGGTCAGATGGGCTTCTTTCTTCGATGGTTGATGGCGTTCATTCTGCTTTCACTGACCTATAACCCGACCGGCTTTAACTATGCCAAATGGGTCAGCAAGAACTATTCCGACCAGCTGCCTATGGCGGTGCTGCTGGGGCTGTTGCTGCTGGTGGGCTATATTATCTATCTGCGCGCCACCCTGCGTTCGATCGGAGCCTTCGGCATGTTTCTGGTGATGGCCATTGTCGGCGCATTGCTGTGGGTGCTGTATGATTTCGGCCTGCTGGACCTGGAAAACCAGCGCATGAACACCTGGCTGGGGATTTTCGCGCTGTCCATCGTTCTGGGCATTGGCCTGAGCTGGAGCCTGATCCGGCGGCAATTGACCGGCCAATACGACATGGATGATGTCGAAGAGTAGCTTTTCCTGATCTCTGCCCGCGCAGAATGACAAAGGCGGGTTGCGGGGGACGGGGCTTTTCCCTAAATAGACGCGGAAAGACATCTCAGGCAGGCCCCAATGGAAAACGTCGTCCTTATCATCCACCTTCTTCTGGCGCTGGCGCTGATCGGCATCGTGCTTTTGCAACGGTCCGAGGGCGGTGGTCTTGGAATCGGTGGCGGCGGTGGGGCCGTTGCGACACGCTCGGCTGCGACTGCGCTGAGCAAGGTTACCTGGGTTCTGGCCGCTGGGTTCATCTGTACCTCGTTGGCGCTGACCGTCATCGCGACGGAAAAAACCGCGGGCAGCTCGGTTCTGGATCGTCTGGGTGGCACCACCACCGAAGAGACCGCCCCCGAGGAAACGCAGCCCGGCAATGACCTGCTGCCGCCATCGGCTGGTGATACCGGCCCGCTGGTTCCCCGCGCGGACTAACCACAACACCTTGAAATTTCGCGGACGACCGCAACAGCATCTTGCGGTCGTCTTGCGTTATATTTGCGAATCTAGTAAGGCTTGAGTCCCGTGGTGCTACGGTTTTTTTGGAACCGTAGGGGCGCAGGTTTTGGCAAAATGCCAGGCGAAAATCACGGGAGAAGCCGACATGGCTCGTTATATCTTCATCACTGGTGGTGTTGTGTCCTCGCTGGGCAAGGGGTTGGCTTCAGCTGCCCTTGGAGCGTTGTTGCAAGCGCGCGGTTTTTCGGTCCGCCTACGCAAGCTGGACCCCTATCTTAACGTCGATCCAGGCACCATGAGCCCGTTTGAACATGGCGAGGTGTTCGTCACCGACGATGGTGCCGAAACCGATCTGGACCTGGGTCATTACGAACGTTTCACCGGCGTGCCCGCGCGCAACACCAACTCGGTCAGCTCGGGGCGAATCTATTCCAACGTTCTGGAAAAAGAGCGTCGCGGCGATTACCTGGGCAAAACCATTCAGGTCGTTCCCCACGTCACCAACGAGATTAAGGATTTCCTGGCCGTCGGCGATGACGAGGTCGATTTCATGCTGTGCGAAATCGGCGGCACCGTCGGCGATATCGAGGGCCTGCCCTTCTTTGAAGCGATCCGCCAGTTCACCCATGACCGCCCGCGCGGCCAGTGTATCTTTATGCACCTGACGCTGCTGCCCTATCTGGCGGCCAGCGGCGAGCTGAAGACCAAACCGACCCAGCACAGCGTCAAGGAATTGCAAAGCATCGGCATCGCGCCCGACGTGCTGGTCTGCCGCAGCGAACAGCCGATCCCGGACAAAGAGCGCGAGAAAATCGCCCTGTTCTGTAACGTTCGCAAGGACGCGGTGATCGCCGCCTATGACCTGAACTCGATCTACGAAGCCCCGCTGGCCTATCACCACGAAGGTCTGGATCAGGCGGTTCTGGACGCGTTCGGCATCTCGCCCGCGCCCAAGCCCGACATGGCCAAATGGGACGATGTTGTTGATCGCATCCACAATGCCGACGGCGAAGTGAAGGTGGCGATCGTGGGCAAATACATCCAGCTGGAAGACGCCTATAAGTCGATCAAAGAGGCCCTGACCCACGGCGGCATGGCCAACCGGGTCAAGGTCAATGTCGAATGGGTGGATGCTGAAATCTTCGATAACGAAGACCCGGCGCCGCATCTGGAGGGCTTCCACGCCATTCTGGTCCCCGGTGGCTTTGGCGAGCGCGGCACCGAAGGCAAGATCAAAGCGGCCGAATTCGCCCGTACGCGGAAAATCCCCTATCTGGGCATCTGTCTGGGCATGCAAATGGCCGTGATCGAGGCCGCGCGCAACGTGGCTGGCATCGACACTGCGGGCTCGGAAGAGTTCGATCACGAGGCCGGCGGCAAGCGGTTCGAACCCGTTGTGTATCACCTGAAAGAATGGGTGCAGGGCAACGCCAAGGTGAAGCGCAAAGCCGATGACGACAAGGGCGGCACCATGCGTCTGGGCGCCTATGATGCGGTTTTGGCGGATGGCTCGAACGTGGCCAAGGTCTATGGCGGCACCGCGATCGAAGAACGCCACCGTCACCGCTATGAGGTGGATATCAAGTACCGCGAAAAGCTGGAGGCCTGCGGGCTGACCTTCTCGGGGATGTCGCCCGATGGCCGCCTGCCCGAGATCGTGGAATGGACGGATCACCCCTGGTTCATTGGCGTGCAATATCACCCCGAACTGAAATCCAAGCCGTTTGATCCGCACCCGCTGTTCAAGGACTTCGTCCGCGCGGCCGTGGAAACCTCCAGGCTTGTCTAACAGAAAACGGGGCCAGATAGGCCCCGTTTTTCTTTTATTTGGAATGGATTAGCGCCAGATCGGCTCCATAAATATGCGCAGCAATGTCGGGCGGTTGTCGTGCTCGGGTGTCATCACAAGCGTGCGCGGACCATTGTCGGAAATGGCCTCGAATTTGGCCTCGTCAAACACCCAACGGCCCATGCGGCCCTCTTGGCGATCCCGCCGTTGCGCGTTGATCCAGGTTTGCGCCTCGTGACGCACCGGGGCAAGACCGATATCAGGATCCGGCAGGTAGAAACCCGCGCTGATACGGCTGTGCAAACAATCCAGCATCGAGCAACGCGCGCTGTCCTGCAACGGCACTTCGTCGGGGTCCATGTGGTTGAAAGGATGGGGGTTTCCGTTCAGGAACACCCGCACAGCGGTGGCAAGATCCAACCCGATCTTGGACATGTGCCGCCCAAGTTGGCGCATGTCCCCTGTAGCCCAGTCAAAGGCAATGGCTGCCTGCGCGACCTCGTCCAATCCCTGCGGTTTGAACGCAGCGGGCTTGTCGTCCCAGTCATTTGAAATCATCCGGTTCATCGCCGGAACTCCTTCTGGCGTATCTACTCAGTTAACCTTCTATTGAGGGTTGTGGGAATTAGTTGGGCTGAATTGTGACCGGTTTGAGGCGCCTTCCCCTGCGTCAGCGCAGTGTTTCACCGAAGCCACAGCGCCGCGTTCGCAGTGCAGCGCATCAAGGTTTTTCGATTTGCGCGGAATCAGTTCTGCGCCTAGCCTTCAAGATATGTTCGCGCAACTTTTCAGATCTGTCCGCGGCATCAAGGACACCGAATTGCCCGAGCCGGATGAAAAGCTGGCCTTGGGCGCCTTGCTGGTGCGGGTCGCGAAATCCGACCTCAACTATAATGTCCATGAAATTCAACGGATTGACCGGATTTTCTCGCAGCGGTTTGACCTGAACGTGGTCGAAGCCGCCAAGATGCGCGCGCTTTGTGAAAAACTGGAACAGCACGCGCCTCATATTGACGTCTTCTCGGAGATGATCCGCGAGGGGGTGGATTTCAACGAACGTTTGGCCACGCTTGAGGCCATGTGGCAGGTCGCTTTGGCCGACGGGCATGAACGCCCCGAAGAGCTGGACGTTGTCAATCGCACCAAGCTGGCCCTGGGCCTGTCCGAAGCCGATAGTCAGCAAGCTCGGTTCCAGGCGGCGCAATCGATCAACAAGACCTGAACCGAGTTTGTTGGCGCGGCGCGCAAAAGCCCCTATATCGGTGTCATGTTTGCAGATCTCTTGAAGCGGCTGACGCAGCCCGGCCCCGCCCCTTTGCCCGATGATGACGCGCGCCTGGCGCTTTGTGCGCTTTTGGTGCGGGTCGCCCGCGCAGATGGGCATTTTGACAGTGACGAGCGGGCCTTGATCCTGCAAATCGCGCAAACGCGGTACGCGCTTGGCCCCGAGGCCGCGCAAACCCTGCTGCAACAGGCCGAAATCCTGGAATCCGAAGCCCCGGACACCGTGCGTTTCACCCGCGCCATCAAAGACGCCGTGCCGTTCGAAGCACGCACCGCCATCATCGAATCCCTTTGGCAGGTGGTTCTGGCCGATGGGGTGCGCGATGACGCCGAGGATTTGCTGCTGCGCATGGTCGCCAATTTTCTGGGCATCAACGACCGCGACAGTGCTTTGGCCCGTCAACGCGTTGAAAATCGCGGCTAAAACGCACGAATATCTGACCCATTCTGCATGACCGAAGGTCAATCTAATCGTTTTTCGCCCGAAAACGTCGGTTTGAAAGTTGCATCATTCGGTAAAAAATTTCCTACTGGAGGAAAGAAACAAGAAACAGGGTCGTCGTGTCCGCTAAGGAACCAGTCATCGAAATTCGAGGGCTTTTCAAAGCCTATGGCTCGTTGGAAGTCATTAAAGGCGTGGATATCACCGCGCATAGGGGAGACGTTGTTTCGCTGATTGGCTCGTCCGGGTCAGGCAAATCCACCATCCTGCGCTGCGCCAACCTGCTGGAAGACAGCCAGAAAGGCGAGATCCTGTTCAAGGGTGAACCCGTCAAATGGAAGGGCCAAGGCCACGCCCGCCAGCCAGCCGATGCCAAACAGGTTCTGCGCATCCGCACCAACTTCAGCATGGTGTTCCAACAGTTCAATCTGTGGGCCCATATGACCATCCTGCAAAACGTGATGGAGGCCCCGGTCACCGTCCTGGGCCGCGACAAGGCCGAGGTGGAAACCAAAGCCCGCGCCTATCTGGACAAGGTCGGGATCGGGGACAAATGCGATGTCTATCCGGCCCAGCTGTCCGGCGGCCAGCAGCAACGCGCTGCCATCGCCCGCGCCCTGTGCATGGAGCCCGAAGCCATCCTGTTCGACGAACCCACTAGCGCTCTGGACCCCGAACTGGAACAAGAAGTCGTTAAAGTTATCAAAGACTTGGCTGCCGAAGGCCGCACTATGCTGATCGTCACTCATGACATGAAAATGGCCCATGACGTCAGCAGCCACGTCGTATTCCTGCATCAAGGCAAGATCGAGGAAGAAGGCCCGCCCGAAATTCTGTTCGGCGCGCCCAAAACCGAACGCCTGCAACAATTTTTGTCCGTCACCTCTCATTTCTGAGAAACGGGCCTTCCAACGCGCAACCTAACGGGAGTGAACCATGAAGAAACTGATCCTAACGACCACAATCCTGGCCCTGTCGGCTGGCATGGCGATGGCGGGAAGCCACGCAAAAACCATCCGTATGGGCACCGAGGGCGCCTATCCTCCGTTCAACTATCTGAATGACAATGGCGAAGTTGACGGGTTCGAACGCGAGTTGGGCGACGAGCTGTGCGCCCGCGCCGAGCTGAAATGCGAATGGGTGACCAACGATTGGGATTCGATCATCCCCAACCTGGTGTCGGGCAACTATGACACCATCATCGCTGGCATGTCGATTACAGCCGAACGCATGGAAAAGATTGACTTTACACAGGCTTACACGCAGCCCGATCCCTCGGCCTATGCGGTTCTAAGCATGGATGTGGATATCAAAACCGGCGTGATCGCGGCGCAGGCCAACACGATTCAGGCAGGATTCATCGCAGAGATGGGCGCGCAACTGGTCGAATTCGCCACGGTTGACGAAGCCCTGGCCGCCGTTGTGAACGGCGAGGCCGACGCGATCCTGGCGGACAAGGCCAGCCTGGCCGACTATGTGGCCGCAGATGACGCCCTGATGTTCCTGGAGCAAGAGGAAATGATCGGCGGCGGTGTCGGCATGGGCATCCGCAAATCCGACGCCGAGCTGCGCGGCAAATTCGATGCGGCCATCCAATCGATGAAGGATGACGGCACGCTGAACGCCCTGATCACCAAGTGGCAAATCGGCGAAACCTTCTGATCCAACAGGCGGGGGCGCGCACCGCCCCTGCCCCATCCGGACGGCACTATGTTTCCCTATTGCACCGACCCATCCACGCTTGAGGGGCTGAGCTGGCTCAGCTGCTATCTGACCACGGACAAGCACATGATGCTGTTCTACTCGGTCGGGACGGTGCTGTTGTTGCTGGCGATCACCGCCCCCGCTGCATTGGTGTTCGGGTTCTTTGGGGCGACAGCGGCGAAATCGCCCGTGCTGCCACTGCGCTGGCTGGGCAAGATCTATATCTCGGTCGTGCGCGGCGTTCCGGACATCGCGTTTTTCCTGTTTTTCGTGATCGCGCTGGATCAGGGGTTTGAATGGATCCGCCATCAACTGAAATGCCCCGACTGGTCTGATCCGATCCGGCAGGGCAATGACTTCGTGGTCTGCAACATTGCGAAACTGCCGCTGGGGGACGCCCCGCAATGGGTACACGAGATCTATGGCTTTGCCCTGGCTGTACTGACTTTTGCCATTGTTTTCGGGGCCTTCGCGGCCAATGTGTTGTTCGGGGCCATGCGGGCCGTGCCCCATGCCCAGATGGAAACGGCCTATGCCTATGGCATGTCCAAACGGCAGGCCTTCTGGCGCGTGATGGTGCCGCAGATGTGGGTCTATGCCCTGCCCGGCCTGTCGAATTTGTGGATGGTGCTGATCAAAGCCACGCCGCTGCTGTTCCTGCTGGGGGTCGAGGATATCGTCTATTGGGCGCGCGAGCTGGGCGCGGCGAAGACCCCGCGCTTTACTGACTATCCGCATCCTGACTGGCGGATGTGGTATTTTCTGGGGCTGCTGGTGTTTTATCTTGGGTTCACCCGCGTGTCCGAGGTGGCGCTGGAACGACTGATGAAACGTCTGTCACACGGCCAAGCCACCGCTGCCGGTGAAGCCCAGCGGAGGGCCGAGGCATGAGCTGCGTCCAGATCATCCAGGACTACGCGCTGCGCTCGATCGGGATCGGCGAACGGCTGCTGCCCAAGACCGATTTCACGCTGTGCCATCAGGTGACGCTGATTGGCTCGGGCATGTTGTGGAACATCTATTTCGGGGTCATGGCCCTGCTGGCTGGCTTCTTTCTGGCCAATGCGCTGGCCGTAGCCAAGAATTCGCAATCCCGCTGGCTGCGCAAACCGGCCGAGTGGTTCATCTTTGTGTTCCGGGGCTCGCCGTTGTTCGTGCAGTTCTTCTTTGGCTATTTCCTGTTTCTTTCGTTGAAAAAGGCGTTTCCGCTGTTCGCCCCGTTCACCGATGCCTGGCTGGGCGCGCTGATTGTGCTGTTTTTCAACACCGCCGCCTATTCGGGCGAGATTTTCTATGGCGCGCTGCGCTCGGTCCCCAAGGGGGACATGGAGGCCGCGGATGCCTATGGGTTTAGCGGCTGGAAAAAGTTCCGCCACATCACCTGGCCCACGACCCTACGGCTGGCCTGGCCCGCCTATACGAACGAGGCGATTTTCCTGTTTCACGCCACGGTTCTGGTGTTTTTCTCGGGCTTTCCGGCGTGGCGACAGAAGGGCGACGCGCTGTATTATGCCAGCTATTTCGCTGAAAAAACCTTTAACCCTTTTGTGCCCTACCCGATCCTCGCCGGGTACTTCATTCTGTTGACCCTGGTCATCGTTGGCATCTTTGGGCTGATCAATCATCGGCTGAACCGGCACCTGCCCCAACAACACCGGCGTAAAATTCGCTTGCGTCCGCGATTGATCCGGTAGTATCCATTATTTGATCAAATTATTTAGCTGCGCATCATTGCGCCCTTTTGGCGTGACTTTGTGCCCAATGTTCGCACTCAATTATTTGATCAAAATTTAACAATCAGGGACCAATGGCCCCCTCCAAAGCCTGCTGGCGGTAAGAATTGCTTGCGTCTGCGCGGCAAGGACGGCCTCATCGAACCATGAAGATGAACAACTGGCTGAGAAAGCACCCCGAGGTGCGCACCATCCGCGTGGCGGCGGCAGATCTGAACGGACAGGCGCGTGGCAAACGCGTGCCCACGCGATTTGCCGATAAGGTGGTCGAGGACGGCACGCGCTTTCCCATGTCCGTGCTGAACCTGGACATCTGGGGCGAGGATATTGAGAACAGCCCGCTGGTGTTTGACAGCGGGGATGCTGATGGCGTGCTGCGCCCGACCGAGCGTGGCTTTATGCCAATGCCCTGGCTGGCCGCCCCCACCGCGTTGCTGCCACTGTGGATGTATGATGACGATGGCCGCCCCTATGACGGCGATCCGCGCCACGCCCTGCGCGCCGTCGTGGAATGCTACAAGGCCATCGGCCTGACCCCCGTGGTCGCGATGGAGATGGAGTTTTTCCTGATCGACGATTCCGGCCGCGATCTGCGTATCCCGGTCAGCCCGCGCTCGGGCAAGCGGCGCAAGGGGGCTGAAACCCTGTCGATCCGCGCGCTGGATGCCTTCGACAGCTTCTTTACCGATCTCTATGACGCCTGCGAGGAAATGGACATCCCCGCCGACACCGCGATTTCCGAGGCCGGTCTGGGCCAGTTCGAGATCAACCTGATGCATTGCGACGATGCCTTGCGCGCTGCTGATGATGCCTGGCTGTTCAAGATGCTGGTCAAGGGATTGGCCCGCAGCCACGGGTTTGCCGCCTCGTTCATGGCCAAACCCTATGAGGATTACGCCGGGTCCGGCCTGCACACGCATTTTTCGCTGATTGATGAGGATGGCAAGAACGTCTTTGACGATGGCGGCGACAAGGGCACACCCATGCTGCATCACGCCATCGCGGGCTGTTTGCGGGCGATGCATGACAGCACGCTGATCTTTGCCCCCCATTGGAACAGCTATGACCGGATGGTGCCTGGCGCGCATGCGCCTACTGGTATCAGCTGGGCCTATGAAAACCGCACGGCGGCGATCCGCGTGCCCTCGGGCAGCCACAAGGCCCGGCGGTTGGAACACCGCGTTGCCGGCGGGGACGTGAACCCCTATCTGCTGCTGACGGCCATTCTGGGCGCGGCGCTGACCGGGATCGAGGATCAGCTGGCTCCGCCCGCGCCGATCACCGGCAATGCCTATGCGCTGGACATCCCACATATCCCCGACAAATGGGGCACGGCCATCGATGCCTTTGAGGGCAGCGAACATATCAAGCGCATCTTCGCCCCCGAGATGATCCGCAACATCGTTCTGACCAAGCGCCAAGAGCTGCACTACATGGATGAACTGACACCCGAGGAAAGAGTCGAGATCTACCTCGACACTGTCTGACGGCGGGGGGACCCCGCCGCGCGACCAAGGCTGCATTGCCGCAACGGGCTCAGTCCGTTATCTGGCCAGTGTCGAACCGGTATCTGACCGGCAACTGGCCGCTATCTGGTCCCATTCCGGGGGCCAGACCACCCAAGAAAATGGTGACGTATGAAAATCGGAATCCTGCAAACCGGCCATCTGCCGGACGAGATGTTGGAAACCACCGGCGACTATTCGGCCCTGTTCACCCGTCTTCTGGACGGGCATGGCTTCGTGTTTCACACATGGAACGTGGTCGACAATGAGCTGCCCGACGGGGCCGATCAGGCGGATGCCTGGCTGATCACTGGCTCGAAACATGGCGTGTACGAAGATCATCCCTGGATCAAGCCGCTGGAAACCCTGATCCGCCAGATTGCCGCCGCTGGCTTGCCCATGGTCGGGATATGTTTTGGCCATCAAATCATCGCGCAGGCCCTGGGCGGCCATGTCGTGAAATTCGATGGTGGCTGGGCGATCGGCCGTCAAAGTTATGACATGGGCGACGTGCGCTTGCAGCTGAACGCCTGGCACCAGGATCAGGTTGTCACCCGCCCCGAAGGCTCTCGTGTTCTGGCCAGCAACGCGTTTTGTGAAAACGCCATCCTGGCCTATGGCGACCATATCCTGACCATCCAGCCGCATCCCGAATTCGCCGCCTCGGAAATCCAATCCCTGTTGGAACAGCGCGCGCCCGGTGTGGTGCCCGCCCCTTTGATCAAGGACGCAACGACGGAATTACCAAACCCTGTGGACAATGCCGCTATGAGTCTCAAAATGGCATCGGTCCTGAAGGGAGAGAAGATATGAGCGATTGGATGAATTCTCTGCCCCAAGCGGCACAGGAATACCTGGCGGAACATCGGCTGGACGAGGTGGAGTGCATCGTCTCGGACCTGCCCGGAATTGCGCGCGGCAAGGCCGTGCCCGCACCGAAATTTGCGCGCCAGGACTATTTTCACCTGCCAGATTCGATCTTTTACCAGACCATCACCGGCGATTGGGGCGAGGCCGCGGGCGAAGAAGGCTTTATCGAGCGCGACATGACCCTGAAACCGGACATGAGCACCGCCACTGCCGCGCCCTGGACAGGCGACTGGACGCTGCAAGTGATCCATGACGCCTTTGATCGCAATGACGACCCCGTGCCCTTTGCCCCGCGCAACGTGCTGAAACGCGTGGTCGAGCTGTACCGCAAACAAGGCTGGGAACCCGTGGTGGCCCCGGAAATGGAATTCTATCTGGTCGCGCGCAACCTGGACCCGGCCAAGAAGATCGAGCCGATGATGGGGCGCTCGGGCCGACCGGCGGCCGCACGTCAGGCCTATTCCATGTCCGCCGTGGATGAGTTTGGTCCGGTGATCGACGACATCTATGATTTTGCCGAAGCCATGGGGCTGGAGATTGACGGCATCACGCAGGAAGGCGGCGCCGGTCAGCTGGAAATCAACCTGCTGCATGGAGATCCGGTCGCGCTGGCTGATCAGGTGTTCTACTTCAAACGGCTGATCCGCGAGGCCGCGCTGCGCCACGATTGCTTTGCGACCTTCATGGCCAAGCCGATCGCCGACGAGCCGGGCAGCGCGATGCATATCCACCACTCGATCCTGAATATCGAGGATGGCAGCAATATCTTTTCAGGGCCGCAAGGCGGGGAAACAGATGCGTTTTTCCACTTTATCGCCGGGTTGCAGAACCACTTGCCCGCAGCCATGGCGATGCTGGCGCCCTATGTGAATTCGTACCGGCGCTATGTGCGCGATCACGCGGCGCCGATCAATCTGGAATGGGCGCGTGACAATCGCACCACGGGCATTCGCGTGCCGCTGTCAGGCCCCAAGGCGCGACGAGTGGAAAACCGTGTGGCGGGGATGGATTGCAATCCCTATCTGGGCATCGCGGCCAGCCTTGCCTGTGGCTATCTGGGTCTGCTGGAGGGCAAGCGCCCCGACAAACAATTCAAGGGCGACGCCTATGACGGGCACGAGGACGTGCCGCGCGTGCTGGGCGAGGCCCTGGATCTGTTCGACGCGGCGACGGATCTGCATGACTTGCTGCACCCGGAATTCGCGCGGGTCTATTCCATCGTGAAACGCGCCGAATATGACGAATTCCTTCAGGTGATCAGCCCTTGGGAACGCGAGCACCTGTTGCTGAACGTCTGATTTCCAGTTGATCCAAAGGGGCCGCCCTTTCGGGCGGCGCTGGATATCTCGCGCCCTTCAGGGCGCTCGGGTTGGTGCGCAGACGAAAGGGATTGAGATGAACTTGCTGTATGCGAATGACGTGCGCGGGCAGTACCCGGACAGTTGGTATGCGGCCACGGCCAATGCGTGTCCCTCGTTTGAGATGTTGAAAGGGACAACGCGAGCGGATGTCTGCGTGGTTGGTGCCGGGTATACGGGGCTGTCGGCGGCCTTGCATCTGGCCGAAGCAGGGTTGGACGTGGTGCTGCTTGAGGCGCATCGGGTCGGATTTGGGGCCTCGGGGCGCAATGGCGGACAGTTGGGCAGCGGGCAGCGGCAGGATCAGGATGCGCTGGAAAGGATGGTCGGGCTGGACGATGCGCGCCATCTATGGCGCCTGGGCGAAGAGGCCAAGCAATTGGTCAAGGACCTGGTGACACGTCACCAGATCGCGTGCCATCTGCGCCCTGGTATTGCCTGGGCCGGGTCCTCGCGCAGTGATGTCGCGCATTTGCAGGACTATGCCGAGAAGATGCGTGACTCGTATGGGTATGATCAGATCCGCCCGCTGACGCGCGAGGCGTTTCACGAGATATGCCCCTCGCCCGATTACAAAGGGGGGCTGCTGGACGAAGGCGCTGCGCATCTGCATCCGCTGAACCTGGCGCTTGGACTGGCTGAGGCGGCAGCCAAAGCCGGGGTGCGTATCTTTGAGAACACCCACGTACACGGTATCGTCGAAGGAGCGCCGAACACGGTTCGCACAGATCAGGGACAGGTCCAGGCCAACCACGTCATTCTGGCGTGCAACGGGTATTTGGGCGGGTTGAACCGCAAGGTGGCCGCGCGGGTGATGCCGATCAACAACTTCATCGCGGCGACCGAGCCTTTGGGCGCCGAGGCTGCTAAGGTGCTGACGCAGGACATCGCGGTGGCGGACAGCAAATTCGTGGTCAATTACTTCCGTCTGTCCCATGATGGGCGGCTGCTGTTTGGCGGTGGTGAAAGCTATGGCGACCGCTTCCCCAAGGATATCGCGGCCAAGGTGCGCAAACCGATGACGCAGATTTATCCGCATCTGCGGGACGTTCGGATCGATTATGCCTGGGGCGGCACCTTGGGAATCACCATGAAGCGCCTGCCGTATCTGGCGCGGGTGGGCAAAACGGTGCTGTCGGCCTCGGGCTATTCGGGGCATGGGGTCGGGACGGCGACCCATGCCGGCATGTTGATGGCGCGAACCATCCAGGGCGACAGCGAAGGCTTTGATACTATGGCGAAAATCCCGACGCTTCCCTTTCCGGGGGGCGCTGCGTTTCGGACTCCGCTGATGACGTTGGCCATGACCTGGTTTGCGTTGCGGGATCGATTGGGGCTCTAGGCCGGGTGGCGCGGCCGACACGGCGCTGCAAATGATCCCTGCGTCATCGGAATTTCATTTTGAGATCGGCTCAAAGTCGTTTAACAAAACTGAAAACAGAATTCAGGAATTCCGAAATGACACTGCCTCCGAACGTGTATGACGCCGAACCGATCCCTGCAGCCGCCCATGACGAGATCGCGCGGCTGCTGCAATCTGGCGATCTGTTCCGCTATACCGCGCCGGAGAACGCGCCTGTGTCGCTTCTGGAAAAGGAATTCGCCGAATTCATGGGCTGCAAATACGCCCTGGCGGTGTCCAGCTGTTCAGCCGCGCTGTTCCTGTCGCTGAAGGCGCTTGGCCTGCCCCGCGATGCACGTGTGCTGATCCCGGCCTTTACCTTCGCGGCTGTGCCCTCGTCGATCGTGCATGCCGATTGCGTGCCCGTTCTGGCCGAAGTGGGGGAAAACTACCGCCTGGATATCGAGGATTTCGCCACCCGCCTGGACGACAACATCGACGCGGTGATCATCAGCCATATGCGCGGGCATACCTCGGATATGGACGCGATCATGGCCCTGTGCGCCGAGCGGGACATCCCCGTGATCGAAGACGCCGCCCATTCGCTGGGCACCACCTGGCATGGCAAGAAAATCGGCACCATCGGCAAGATCGGTTGCTTTTCCTTCCAAAGCTACAAGCTGCTGAATTCGGGCGAAGGCGGCATCATGATCACCGATGACCCCGATATCGTGGCGCGCGCCGTGATCATGTCAGGCGCATACGAACACAACTGGAAAAAGCACCAGTGCCAGACCGACGAAGATGCGCAAGCGCTAGCCGAGGCTTTTGGCCGCTGGCAGAACCAGCTGCCGCTGTATAACCTGCGCCTGAACAACCTGTCCGCCGCCATCGTGCGCCCGCAAATTGCCGAGGTCGCCCGCCGTGTCCGCGATGGCCGGCGCAACCACGATTATGTGGCCGAAAAACTGAATGGCTCGCCCTGGATCGAAGTCCCCGAAAAACTGGACCCCGAAGAGCGTGCACCCGATTCCATCCAGTTCAACCTGGTCGGCATGAACGAGGACGAGGTCCGCGCCTTCGAGGGGGCCGCAGCCAAGCGCGGCGTCAAGGTCCAGATCTTTGGGCTGAGCACTGACAACGCCCGCGCCTTTTGGAACTGGCAATTCATCGAGGACCTGCCCAGCCTGCCGCAAACCCGCGAGATGCTGATGAAGGCCTGCGACACCCGCCTGCCCGCGCGACTGCAACTGCCCGAACTGGACGTGATCGCCGATGCGCTGATCCGCGCGGCGCAGGACGTGATGGGCAATCTGCGCGCCTACGGCACCTGATCAGACCAGCTTCAGCAGGTTTTGCATGAACGGATAGGCCTGAATGGCCGGGGTGACCACCTCGGCCTTCAGGATCGGGTTTAACTGCGTCGCCACCTGAGCCGGAATGTCGCCCAGCATGTCCTGGCGCGCGGTGACGGTGATGGTGCGGTGCAGCTGTGTGAAGGGCAGCTCGAACACGTCCAGGCCCGGCCAGAACCGGCGCGCCCGCATCAACGCCAGGGGCGGCAGGATCGACCAGCCCGCGCCCTGTGCGACCAGTGCCAGGATCGCATGATAGCTGTCCAGCTCGAACCGATGGGACAAGGTCAGGTTCTGGCGTGCCAAATGCGCGGCCAGCATCTGCCCCATATAGTGCCGCGTCGTGTACTGCACCAATGGCAGGGATTGCAGCTGCGTCAGCACGTCCGCTGTTTTACGCACCCGCCCGACCGGCGCGACGGCCACAAAGCCCTCGGTCAGGATCGGATAGGCCTCGGCCCAGTCCGGATGGGCCCCCATTTCTGCAGCGACAACCACATCCAGCCCGCGCGCGTCCAGTTGATCATGCAGGCTGTGGCTAGCGCCGGTTTCCAGTAGAAATTGACAGCCGGACAATTGCCCCGCCAGCGCCGTCAAAAGGCTGGGGGTGACATCGGCTTCGAAATCCTCGATCACGCCCAGCCGCAGACGGGTCAGCGCGGTCATATCGGCGTTGGCCAGCTCGGCCCGTGCCAGCGCGGCCTCGTTCAGGATGGTGCTGGCGCGGCGGCGGAACATCTCGCCCGCCGGTGTCAGGCCAATGGGGCGCGCATTGCGCAGCAGCAGCGTCGCCCCGATCGCGGTTTCCAGATTGGTCAATTGCTGGCTGACGGCCGAGGGGCTGGCCCCCAATCGACGCGCAGCAGCCGAGATGCTTCGCTCTTCGGCCGTGGCGACAAACACTTCGACGCCCCAGAGCGTGATCCGTCCGGGGCTGTCGACCATCGTGTGTTACTTGCTCATCTTCGACAGCTTGGCCTGCAGATCGGCCAGCTGTTTCTTGATCTCGTCCAGGTTTTCCTCACCGCTGGAGTCTGCGGATTCATCAGCCGGACCGCTCCAGTTGTTGGACAACCCGCCAGTCATTGCCTTCATAAAGGCCTCTTGCTGCGCCTGCATGGCCTCGAACCCGGGCATGTTGGACATGGGGTTCACCTTGGACATGTTCTCCATCATCTTGGATTGACCATCGCGCAACATATCAAAGGACATTTGCAGGAACTGCGGCACGACCGAGCCCGCCGGCCCCGAATAGGTCCGCACCAGATCCGTCAGGATGTTCACCGGCAGGATGTTGTCCCCGCGGCTTTCGTGTTCAGCGATGATTTGCAGCAGATACTGGCGCGTCAGATCATCCCCTGATTTCAGGTCCACGATCTGGACTTCCCGACCTTCGCGAATGAAGCCAGCGATGTCGTCCAGCGTCACGTAATCGCTGGTTTCCGTGTTGTACAAACGACGGCTAGCATAACGTTTGATCAAAAGCGGTTTGTTGTCGTCCGACAAGGGCGGTCCTCCCAAAATGCAGCACTGCAGCAAAGCCTACGACAGGTCCGCACAAAAAGAAAGGGCGGGCTATAAAAGCCCGCCCCACGCTACGCATCAATTTTGGGAGGAGGTCGATGCGGCGATAGCGCGATTACTTCGAAGCGACTTTCTTGGCAGCTTCGGTAGCGTCTTTGGTGGCTTTCTGAACAGCGGCCGAAGCTTCTTCGGTGATGTCTTTGCCAGCAGCCATCAGCAGCTCAACGGTGTCCATTTGAACTTTCTTGGCGATCTCAGCGAAAGCAGCCATGTTTTCGGCAGCGGTTTCAGCCGAAGCCGAAGCGAAATCGGTCACAGCTTTGGCGTAGTCAGCAGGCTCGGCCTTGGCTTTGGACATGTCGGCCAGCTTGGTCAGGGTTTCTTTGGTCCACTTGGACGAGATGTCCGAGGATTTTTCAGCAGCGGTCAGAGCAACACCGGCCAGCTTTTCGTTCAGGGTCGCCTGGGTTTTGTAGGCGTCTTCGAAAGCTTTGGTGTCAACGGGGAACGAACCCATCATGTCTTTCAGAACTGCGGTGAAATCGGGTGCGGTTGCGGTCTTGGTAGCCATTTTAAAATTCCTTTGTTTGCGTTCCGGGCCCACCCCGGTTTCTGCAACTGCAAACAATATGAATGCTGCGGCGCAGCAAATCAAGAGATTTTTGCTGCGCCGCAGAATAATTTAGATTTTCAAGTGAAATCAGTCGCTTGACTTCGGCAATACATAGGTCCCAGGCGCATCACACAGGGCTGGGTGGCTCGAATCACCGGGTTCGCGGGCCGGAACCATCTTGCCCGAACGCTTGGCCAGCCAGCTTTCCCAACGCGGCCACCAGGACCCTTCATGGTATTTGGCCTTGCTCTGCCAGGCGTCAGAACTGAGCGTCATGTCGGGGTTCGTGTAGTGACCGTACTTCTTTTTATTAGGCGGGTTCACGATCCCGGCGATGTGCCCGGATTCCGACAGGATGAACGTCTTGTTCTTGGACCCCATCTGCTGGGCGCCGCGATAGCTGTCTTTCCAGGCAGCGATGTGATCGGTCTCGCAGGCGATCAGGCACACGGGCACATCCACATCGCCCAGATGCAGGCGATCATCCATCAGCTCGATACCACCATCGGCGAACTGATTTTCCTGGCAAAGCTTGCGCAGGTAATCCACGGACATCTTGGCCGGAAGGTTGGTGCTGTCGCCGTTCCAATACAGCAGATCAAAGGCCGGCGGCGCCTCGCCCAGCATATAGCTGCGGATCGCGGGGCCATAGACAAGATCATTGGAGCGCAGGAACGAGAAGGTCCGCGACATGATAAACGAGCGCAACACGCCGCGTTCATTCACCTCTTCCTCGATACCATCAATGAAATCGTTCTGCAGGAAGGGGATGAATTCACCCTGATCGCTGAAATCGGTCAGAGTCGTAAAGAACGTGGCCGATTTGACCGACTTGTCGCCACGATGCTTCATCAGCGACAGAGTCATACTGAGCGTCGTACCGGCAATACAATAGCCCACCGCGTTGACGTGATCCTGGCCGGTGATCGCCTTGACCTCGCGGATGGCGGTCAGGAATCCGTCCTCGATATAGTGTTCCAGGCCGACATCCGCATGAGATTCATCCGGGTTCACCCAGCTGACCACAAACAGGGTATAGCCCTGATCCGTGACCCATTTGATCAGACTGTTCTGTTCCTTCAGGTCGAGGATGTAGAATTTGTTGATCCAGGGCGGGAAGATGATCAGAGGCGTGGCGTGGACCTCTTCGGTAGTGGGCGCATACTGGATCAGTTCGATCATTCGGTTGCGATATATCACCTTGCCTTTGCTGGCCCCGATGTTCTGCCCCACCTTAAACGCATTTGCATCGGCCAGCCGGACCAGCATTTCACCGTCATTGGCCTCGAGATCCGCAACCAGATTCTCCAACCCGCGAACAAGGGATTCGCCGTCGGTTTCGATCGCCTTTTCCAACGCGTCGGGGTTTGTCCCCAGGAAATTGGTCGGCGCCATCATGTCGATAATCTGAGACGAGAAATACTGAAGCCGTTTTTTCTCGATGTCTTCCAGATCGTCGATTTCATTCACGGCATTCTGCAACGCCTCGGCATTCAGCATATATTGCTGTTTGACGTAATTAAAATATGGGTTGGTTTTCCAAAGCGGATTCGAAAAACGCCGATCCGTGGGTGTTCTGTCTTCGGGGGCTTCCAATTTCCCCTGCGCCAGAACCTGTTGTGCTTCGATAAAATGTTTGACCGATTTCCCCCAATACTCCAGCTGGCTTTCAAACAGGCGGGCGGGATTCTGAGACATCTCTTGCCAATAAGTGGTGGCGGCCTTCAGAAACATATCCTGATCGGGTGCGTTCAGCGTGGGGTTGGGCGGTTTTCGTCCAGACATCGCCGCGATCAACCTCTGAGAGAGCTCCTCAACCCTCGCGAGATTCGCGTTCAGGCGTTCCAAATTTTCGCCTGCGACATCCTCTTTTGTTGTCATATTAGAGATTCCCCATTATTCTCGCTGCCACGCAGCATCTTCGGTGAACAGGTTAACTGTCGTCGGTTTGGCAGGGTAAGAGATTGAAACGCAACGGCGAATGCCGTGAAAAAGGAGATCACCATGCGCTATATGGCGACATACGACCTTATGGAAACTTTGCGTAATACGAACCAATGGTTGGGTGCCTCCGCCCTGTCCATGGCATCATATCCGGTTTTCAGCATGGTGCCAAACCCTGCTTTGCAGTGGATGGCCGCTTGGGGCGAAGTTACTGAACGGACCTTCCAGCGTATGGTCGTAAAGCCTGACTGGGGCATCCGCACCTTTACCTGTGATGATGGCAAGGACCACCTGGTCAACGTCGAAACCGTGGTTCCGGGCGACTTTGGCGACCTGATTCATTTCAAGGTCATGGGCCGCGAGCCCAAACCGCGCCAGGTGCTGCTGGTTGCTCCTATGTCGGGGCATTATGCGACCCTTCTGCGTTCCACTGTTCTTAGCTTGCTGCCCGATTGTGAAGTTTACATCACCGATTGGCATAACGCCCGTGACATTCCTGTTTCTGCGGGCAAGTTCGATGTCGAAGATTACACCCTGTACCTGGTCGACTTCATGCGTCACCTGGGGCCTGACACCCATTTGATCGCCGTTTGTCAGCCCGCACCGCTGACCCTGGCCGCCACCGCCTATCTGGCCGAGGAAGATCCCGAGGCACAGCCCCGCTCGCTGACCCTGATCGGTGGCCCGATTGACCCTGACGCGACGCCCACCGACGTGACGGATTTCGGCAACCGCGTCACCATGGGCCAGCTGGAAGAGATGATGATCCAGCGTGTGGGCTTTAAATACAAGGGCGTGGGCCGCATGGTGTATCCGGGCCTGTTGCAGCTGGCCTCGTTCATGTCGATGAACGCGGATCGCCACTCCTCGGCCTTTGCGGATCAGATTCAGCGCGTGATGAAGGGCGAGGCTTCGGATCACGACGCCCACAACCAATTCTATGACGAATATCTGGCCGTGATGGACATGCCCGCCGAGTTCTACCTGTCCACGGTCGAGCGGATCTTCAAAAACTGCGAGATCGGCAAAAACGAATTCTCGATCAACGGCAAGCACGTCGATATTGGCAAGATCACGACCGTTGCGGTGAAAACCGTTGAAGGCGCGAATGATGACATCTCGGCCCCCGGCCAATGTGTCGCCGCGCTGCGCCTGTGCACCGGCCTGCCGGACGAAAAGAAAGCCAGCCACCTGGAGCCTGGCGCCGGTCACTATGGTATTTTCGCGGGCAAAAGCTGGCGCAACAACATCCGCCCGCTGGTGCTGGAGTTCATCGACCAGAACTCGGCCGCCCCCGCCAAACCGGCGAAAAAGGCCGCGCGTCCCAAGGTCGTTGCCTCGAACTAATCAGTTCAACACGGAATCTAAGAAAGGCGCGGGCATTGTCCGCGCCTTTTTAGCTGCGCAACACAAGCGGCTGTAGCATCCAACGCCGCAGCGCCGCGTTCACCTTGACGGGCTGTTCCAGCGTGGGCAGGTGCCCCGCGCCTTCAATCACCTCCAGCTCGGCATAGGGAATCAGCTCGGCCATAAAGGCGTGGCGCTTGACCGGCGTCAGCCCGTCATGTTCGCCGCACAGCACCAGCGTGGGGCATTTCACCTTGCGCAATGTCGCCTGCTGATCCCGGCGCCGTTGCAGCGCGCGGGCCTGATTGACAAACACGTCCGGCCCCAGCCCCAGCGCCATTTGCAGCAGTTCATTCATCACGGTCAGCCGCGCTGGACCGGGTGCCAGATGGTCGGGCAGCACCAATTGGCGCATGGTCTCTTCTAACCGGCCCGCTTTGGCGCCAATGATCAAAGGTTCATAGGCCGCGGCCCCCGCAGGGGTTTCGGCCAGCGCATTCGTATCCATCAGGGCCAGCCGGGTGATGCGCTCGGGCGCTTTGCGCATCAATTCCATCGCCACGATCCCGCCCATGGACAGGCCCGCCAAAGCAAAGCGTTCCGGCAGTTGGGGCAGGATGGCGTTGGCGATGTCCTCGATCCGGTCGCCGCCCGTGATCGGCGCGACCGAGACCACATGATCGCGCCCCAAATCAATCAATTGCGGCGCAAACAAACGCGCGTCGCACATCATCCCCGGAAGGAAAACCAAAGGCTCTTGCATTCCGCCTGCCCTGCCACTCACTCTATTCTATGTTCAAACAGTCGGGTGTCGCCCTGACCAAGTCAACGGCTTACACGCTCAGCCTGCCTCCGCTGAGGGCGCCTCGTAGCCGTTCCACCGAAATGCACCATCTTCGCGCAGAGGCGAAAACGGATTAAAGGCGATTTCCCAGATGTGGCCCTCGGGGTCGGCGAAATAGGCAATATGCCCGCCCCAGAACACATCATGCGGTTCCTTGAGCACCCGTGCGCCCGCGGATTTTGCAGCCTCAAAGACCTGCGAAACCTCGTCCTTGGTGCGGGTATTGCAGGCCAGGGTCATCGCGCCATGACCCAGCGCGTCGGGATCAACCCCCATGTCCCGCGCCAGATCTGCCTTGGGATACAGGCCCAGCGTCTGCCCCAGCAGGTCATACACCACCATCCCGTCGGGAGTTTCTTCCTGACGCCATCCCAGCGCGTCATAAAAGGCGGCGGTGCGGTCCATATCCTCGACGGCAAGGGTGATCAGGCTGATTCTCTGTTCCATCAGATCCGCTCCAACACGTCTGTGATCGTGGCCGTGATCAGTGGCAGGCACGTGTCATCAGAAAAGCTGTGATCGGCCCCGTCCACCAAGGTCAGACGCATATCTGGCCCCGTGGCGTGATCCAGCAGACGCAGCGCGACGGACCGTTCGACCGAGCCATCAGCCGTGCCTTGCAAGAACCGAGTCGGGAACGGCAGCGGCAGCGCATCACGCAGAACCAGATTGTTGCGCCCATCCTCGATCAGGCGCTGCGTCACGATATAGGGCTCGTCATAGTCCGAGGGCAGCGCGACCTGCCCGGTTTGCGCCATCTCGGCCTTTTGCGCATCGGTGAACCCGGCCCAGAAGCTATCCTCGGTGAAATCGGGCGCAGCGGCGATCGTGACCAGCCCGGCCACCTTTTCAGGGATGCGGCGCGTCATCAGCAGGGAAATCCAGCCCCCCATGGACGAGCCCACCAGAACCTGCGGCCCCTCGGTCAGTTGAGTGATCGCCCGCACGGCATCCTCGGCCCAGTCACCAATGCAGCCGTCCTCGAATTTCTCGGACAATTCGCCGTGGCCAGAATAATCGAACCGCAAAAAGGCCCGCCCCTGCGATTTTGCCCAGTCCTCGAGGTAAACGGCCTTGGTGCCCCCCATGTCGGATTTGTACCCGCCCAGAAACACCACGCCGGGGCCCGAGCCGGGCGTGACATGATAGGCAATGCGGCGACCGCTGGGGGTGTCTAGGAAACTGGTGCTCATGGGGGCCTCTTTGCTGGGTTTGGTGCAACTGTGCCCCAAGCGGCCAGCCGGGGAAAGAGCCCGTGGCCATTTGGACTCAGGTTTTCTGCAGCGGCCCGAGCCGGGTTGACTTGGGCTCGGTCGCGATTCAAAAGGGGGCCACACATAACCCGCAACCGGGCGTTCCGTGGGCGCCAAACTGACGAGGAGGCCAACATATGGCAAACGTCACTCTTACCTTCCCCGATGGCAATGCGCGCGAATTCGAAGCCGGGATCACCCCCGCCGAAATCGCGGCTGGTATTTCCAAATCCCTGTCGAAAAAAGCCATCAGCGCCAGCGTGAACGGTGCTCATTGGGACATGCAGTGGCCCATCTCCGAGGACGCGCAAATCGCCATCCACACCATGCAGGATGACGAACCCGCGCTGGAACTGATCCGCCACGACCTGGCCCACATTATGGCCCGCGCCGTGCAGGAAATCTGGCCCGACGTCAAAGTCACCATCGGCCCCGTCCGCGATCAGGGCTGGTTCTATGATTTTGACCGTGAAGAGCCCTTTACCCCCGAGGACCTGGGCCAGATCGAAGCGCGGATGAAGGACATCATCAACGCTCGCGAGCCTGTGAAAACCGAAGTGTGGGATCGTGCCCGCGCGGTGAAACACTATGAAGACAGCGGCGAGCCCTTCAAGGTCGAGCTGATCGACCGCATCCCCGAGGGCGAAGACCTGCGGATGTATTGGCACGGCGACTGGCAGGATCTGTGCCGCGGCCCCCATTTGCAGCACACCGGTCAGGTGCCCGCGGATGCGTTCAAGCTGACCCACGTGGCCGGCGCCTATTGGCTGGGTGACAACACCCGCCCGATGCTGCAACGCATCTATGGCGTGGCCTTCAAGAACCGCAAGGATCTGAAAGCCTGGGAAGTCATGATGGAAGAGGCCGCCAAGCGCGACCACCGCAAACTGGGCCGCGAAATGGACCTGTTCCACATGCAAGAAGAGGCCCCCGGTCAGGTCTTCTGGCACCCCAACGGCTGGAAAATCTATACCACCCTGCAAGACTACATGCGCCGCCAGCAGGAAAAAGGCGGCTATGTCGAGGTGAACACGCCTCAGGTCGTTGATCGCAAACTCTGGGAGGCCTCGGGCCACTGGGAGAAATACCAGGAAAACATGTTCATCGTCGAAGTAGACGAAGAACATGCCCGCGAAAAATCCATCAACGCACTGAAGCCCATGAACTGCCCCTGCCACGTGCAGGTCTATAACCAGGGTCTGAAATCCTATCGCGATCTGCCGCTGCGCATGGCCGAATTTGGCTCGTGTAACCGCTATGAACCCTCGGGCGCGCTGCACGGGATCATGCGGGTGCGCGGTTTCACGCAGGATGACGCGCATATCTTCTGCCGTGAAAACCAGATCGAAGAAGAGACCAAGAAGTTCATCGAATTCCTCAGCGCAATCTACAAGGATCTGGGGTTTGCCGAGTTCGCGGTGAAATTCTCGGACCGTCCTGACACGCGCGCGGGTGCTGATGACGTCTGGGACAAGGCCGAGGCCGCGCTGGCCAACGCCACCAAGGCGGCAGGCTATGAGTACGACCTGAACCCCGGCGAGGGCGCCTTCTATGGCCCAAAACTGGAATTCGTTCTGACCGATGCGATCGGCCGAGATTGGCAGTGCGGCACGTTGCAGGTGGATTTCGTTCTGCCCGAGCGTTTGGACGCGAACTATATCGCCGAGGATGGTGCCAAACATCGCCCTGTCATGCTGCACCGCGCGGTTCTGGGCAGCTTCGAGCGTTTCATCGGCATCCTGATCGAATCCAACGCGGGCAAGCTGCCGTTCTGGATCGCACCGCGTCAGGTGGTTGTGGCCTCGATCGTGTCCGAAGCGGATGACTATTGCGAAGAGGTCGCCGCCGCTCTGCGTGCCGCTGGTGTGCGCGCCGAAACCGACCTGCGCAACGAAAAGATCAACTATAAGGTCCGCGAGCATTCGCTGTCGAAAGTGCCCGCCATTCTGGCCATTGGTAAGAAAGAGGTCGAAGAGCGCACCGTGTCCGTCCGCCGCCTTGGGGAAAAGCAAACCTCGGTGCAGCCTTTGGATGATGTGGTCGCCTCACTGTCGGCCGAAGCCACACCGCCCGATCTGCGCGGCTGATCCAGCCCGCCCGAACACTTCTGGAACGCGCTGCCCCGGGGTGGCGCGTTTTTCTATGCGCTGCGCCAATTCAGCGACGGTTTCAACCGATGCAACACCATTCGGACGCGAACGTGAGCATCCCCACGCACGGCACACTCAGATCAACACCTGCAAGGCGCCACTGTAACAAACCGAATTTTTTTCGCCTTTTGGCGACGGAAAATGTTGCCGGGTCCGTAATAAACACGTCGAAAACCACCCTGTACGATCACGGGGCTCACACGCGCGCTGACGCGGCTGTGATGCACGGGCCTGTGAGTGGCCTGTGACGCCCTGGTTTTCCTAACCTTTCCCCACCGGCAACGTCCGGACGAGTTTTACATTGGAAAGGGAACCAAACATGTCCAACGCACTGAAAACCGCAGCCGTCGCAGGCGCACTGGCCGCCGCTCTGACCGCTCAGACCACCACCACCGCACATGCGATGGAAAAAGAGAAATGCTTTGGCGTTTCGCTGGCCGGCAAGAACGATTGTGCCGCTGGCCCCGGCACCACCTGCGCCGGCTCGTCGAAGGTGGATTACCAGGGCAACGCCTGGACCCTGGTCGATGCAGGCACCTGCATGGATATCGCGCTGCCCGCGATGGAAGATGGCACCATGCGCAAAGGCAGCCTGACCGCACTGGATCGCGACCTGCCGATGAAAGGCTAAGCGCCTTCTGGGGTGGGCAACCATGCCCGCCCCATTTCGCACAGGCCCATTTCGCACAGGCTCTTTTCACACAGGATCGGGGACATCATGTTTGATACGGCCAATCATTTGCCCGCCGCTGCGGGAGTTGGCTTTAAGCCGCAACACTATACCGACATTCTGGACAAATCCGGAGCGGTTCAGTGGCTGGAAATCCATGCCGAAAACTACATGGGGGATGGCGGTCGGCCGCTGGCGATGCTGCGCTATCTGGCGCAACGTTTTCCGATCTCAGTCCACGGTGTTGGCCTGTCCATCGGCGGCGAGGATGCATTGGACCCCGATCATCTGGCCCGCCTGAAGCACCTGTGTGACTGGCTGAACCCCGCCAGTTTTTCCGAACATCTGGCCTGGTCCACCCACGGGGCCGAGTTTTTGAACGATCTGCTGCCCCTGCCCTATACGGCAGCCACGCTGCGCCGAATTTGCGATCATATCGATCAGGTTCAACAGACCTTGGGCCGTCAGATGCTGCTGGAAAACCCCTCAAGCTATTTGCGTTTTGCCGCCTCGACCTATGAAGAGCCCGATTTTCTGGCCGAGATCGCCAAGCGCACGGGCTGTGGCCTGCTGCTGGACGTGAACAACGTTTTCGTGTCGGCCACCAATCTAGGATACGATCCACGCGCCTATATTGACGCCTACCCCACTGAGAAGGTTGGCGAAATCCATTTGGGTGGTCACGACGAAGACACCGATGACACCGGCGCACCGCTGCTGATCGACAGCCATGGGCGCCCGGTGGCTGATCCGGTTTGGGCGTTGCTGAGCTACACCCTGCATCAAACCGGGCCGAAACCGATCCTGATCGAGTGGGACAACGATGTCCCGGAATGGACCGAATTGCAGGCCGAGGCCGCGCGCGCGGATGCGGCGCTGAAGGTGCCCGCATGACCTCGCAATCCGAATTTCACACCGCCCTACGCGATGCCGCGTTCCCGATCCCGGCGGGCTTGCTGGACAAAGCAAAGGCCCCCGCTGGCAAGCGATTCAACGTCTATCGCAACAATGTCACCGTTTCGTTGATGGAGGCCCTGAGCGATGGGTTTCCCGCCACGGCCCGGCTGGTGGGCGAGGACAATTTCACCCAGATCGCCCGGCAATTCGTGGCCACCCACGCGCCCAGATCCCCGCTGATGTTCCTGTATGGCGATGCGTTTCCTGCGTTCCTGGCGGGGATCGAGCCGTTGGCCCATCTGGCCTGGTTGCCGGATGTGGCGCGCCTGGAATGGGCCTTGCGCGTGGCGTATCACGCCGCGGATGCAGCCCCGATAAACCCGGAAACGTTGCAGTCCCTCACGCCCGAGGCCTTTATGGCGGCCCGGTTTGGCTTTGCCCCTGCGGTCGGGCTGCTGCAATCCCAGTTTCCAGTCACGCAAATCCGCGCCTATGCGATGGATCAGGGCCCTCAACCCACCGGCGGCGCGGAAACCGTGCTGATCACCCGGCCTGACTTTGATCCTACCGCCACCCCCTTGTCCGAACCACAGGCCGCGCTGATGGCTGCCTTGCTGGACGGACATGTCCTGGGCGAGGCGCTGGAGCGCGCGCCTGACGCCGATCTATCCACCCTGTTGCCGCTGCTCATCCAGCAACAGGCCCTTCACTCACTGACTTCGGAGGCCCCAAAATGACAAGACTGTTTAGCCTTTACCACGCACTCACGGAACAGCTGAACCGCGCAGACTGGCTGTTGCCCACATTGGCGCGCTTTGTCTTTGCCGCCGTTCTGGCCATGTATTTCTGGGCCTCCGGGATCACCAAACTGGGCGACGGGATCTTTGGGATCTTCAGCCCCTCGGTCGGAGCATATGCGCAGATTTTCCCCAAAGCGTTCGAGGCCGTGTCCTATGACGCCTCGCAACTGGGGGTCTTCCATTGGGCGGTTGTCGTCGCAGGCACCGTGGCCGAGTTCATCCTGCCGCTGCTGATCATTCTGGGCCTGCTAACCCGCCTGGCCGCACTGGGGATGATCGGATTTGTCGCTGTGCAATCGCTGACGGATCTGTACGGCCACGGCGGCATCGAACACGCCGAGACCCTGGGCGCTTGGTTCGACCGCATTCCCGACAGCCTGATCCTGGATCAGCGGGCCTTTTGGATGCTGGCCCTGACCACGCTGGTGATCAAGGGCGCAGGTCCGGTCTCGGTTGATGCGCTGCTTAGAAATGGGCCTTTGGCTCGTCCGGTTTCCCAGCCGCAATAGCCAACAGCCCCCCCAGGGCGCAGAATCCGATGGGGAACATGGTGAAGACGTTGAAGCTGAAGGCGTAATACATGCCCGCCGCCGACATCAGCAACAGCACACCACCCCACAGGGCCCGCGCCTTGGCCATGGCCCCGCCCGCAATCGCCAACAGCGGCGCAAAGAAGCTGGCAAAGCGGATCAGATCGACGTTTTCGACCTGGTCCAGCATCCCGTCGAAATCCCCGACCCGCTCGACGAACTCGGTATAGCCATAGCTGAAAAAGCCGACCACCATTCCGATCAGACCACCGATAATTCCCAGGAAAAGGGCTGCGTTGCGCATGATGTTACCTCCGGTTTCCTATGACCTAGGGACGTCAGTCCGTGATGCCAAGGCTTACCTGCACGTCACGGGTCCAACCCAGGAATAATTCCCCCTCAGGGGTGCGGATCAGCGGGCGCTTCATCAACGCCGGATGGTCCGCCAGAAGCTCCAGCGCGGGGCGCGCGCGCTCGTCTTCGCTCAGCCCCCGCCACGTGGTCGAGCGGGTGTTGACCAGTTTTTCAGCGAATTTTTGCTCAGCCTGCGCCAGGAATTCAGCGTCCAGCGGCGTTTCCCTTACGTCCACCAGCTCGGCGTTTTCCAATGCTTTCAAGGCCTTGCGACAGGTGTCGCAGTTCTTCAACCCATAGATGATCATCTGTCTCTCCGTTGACACAAGTGCCTCAATAACAAGCAATTCATCGCCGCGCACGATTGTTTTGCTTGATTTTTACATTGGGCCATCAATCATCTTTCATGTGACATTGGTCTATAGGTACGTCTCGCTGCCCCGTGTATCGGTCGAACCCAACAGAACGGCGACACATGGCCCTGCATTTTCAGGGAACGACAAGGCAAAAGGAGACACGGACATGCCCAGCGGCACCGTGAAATGGTTTAATACGACTAAAGGTTATGGATTTATTGCGCCCGACACCGGCGGCAAAGATGTGTTCGTGCATATCTCGGCCGTGGAACGGTCCGGGATGACAGGGCTCGCCGACAATCAAAAGGTCGAGTACGAGCTGCAAGAGGGACGCGACGGCCGGATGATGGCGTCTGATCTCAAGGCGCTCTGACCTGCTTGGCCTGCGGGCCAATTTCCGACATCTACAGAAAGCAGCGGCCGGATACTTCCAGCCGCCGCCCTACTCTTAGTCGTAATAGCAACCCTTCTGGCCCTCGGGGCAGACGGCACGACGGGCCGGCGCGGGGCGGTGATAGCTGCGCGTGACAGGGGCCGATGTGGCCTGCTGATAGGTCATGGACTGGTTCGGCGTGCCGCAACAAATCACCCCATTGATCGAGATCGGCTGCAACCCACCGGGGCAGTAATTTGCCGTGGTCGCGTATGGATAAATCGCCGGACCATTGGCCAGCGCGGGGGCCGCAGCGCCCATCACCAGCACCGATGCCAGCATTGCCTTGTGCAGTTTCGTCATTGGAAGCTCCCTGGAAAACCGGAAAAACATATATTCTGTCGACGATGACACGGTAGATCACCGATTATCTCAGGCAAAGCGCTTATTTCGGAACACTCTGTTTCAAGAGGAGATTTCCAGTCAGTGTTGCCAAAAATGGGCGCGGCCCGTGTTGCACCCTCGGGTGGGCCGCGCCGACAGCGTCAGTGATGCGCCAGTTTACCGAATTCGGTCTCCAACCGCTGGCGCACTTTCTTGGCCGCCGCCTTAACTGCATGAGGGATATCAGCCGCGTCGTGATGGGCCGCGTAGGGGCGCAGGCCCTCGGGGCGACACTCGACCGTGGCGCGGATGTCCTCTCCCCCTTTGGGGCCGCGGGTGTCCTTCACATGCACTTCGACCCGAGTCAGGCGTTTCGCGATGGGGGCCAGAGTGTCGCGCACGATCTGTTCGCAAACCTCGGCCACGCGTTCGTCGCCATGAATGTTGTGGTCGGTGTTGATCTGGATTTGCATCCCGTCCTCCTTCTTTGTTGTGTTCAGGCTACAAAGAAGATGTGGGGCGCGGATTGATCTGGCGCAACTTCATACGCGATTTTTTACGTGCTCCTGTGCGCGAGCGGATTAGCCGAGCGTCCCGAAAGAAAGCCGAACCAGGACAACGCCCGCCCAGGCCGAGACACCCGTCAGCACACCCCCCCAAAGGGTGTCCACCGCGACTTGCTCCAGGCTCCAATCCCGTAGCGTTGCGTAATTGGTGAATTCATAGGTGCCATAGGCCAGCAGGCCCAGCAGAGCGCCGCCAACCAGGGCCGCCAACGGATCGGACTGGCGCAGCGCGGGCACGGAAACGAACCACAAAACTCCGGCGATATAGCCCAGGTAAAACAGGGCCGCAGCCCCCATCCTGAACGGGTCCGCAAACAGATGGCCGACGTGGCGCTCGAACACCGGTTTCACGATGTATTTCAGCCCCACAAGGTCCAGCAACAGGAACACCAGGGCCGTCACGGCATATAGGATCAGGATCTTCATGGTTTACCTTTGATGATTGAACGGACGACCGTTTGGGTCAGCGGGCGCAGACAGGCGTTTTTCGCCCCCTGGCGGTTATGCAGGCGCGTCATCGAACCAGCCGCCGGGTCAAGGGCATCGAGGCCGAGTATGGCAGGGCCCGCAGCAGCTTGAGCGCCAAGGTCAGCCTGCGCGGGAAATGGATTTCGAACCGAGAACCATTCAGCCCGCGAAGGATCTCTTGGGCGGCGCTCTTGGGTGTTTGCAGAGCTGGCATGGTGAAATCGTTGCGCCGAGTCAGTCGCGTATCGACAAAACCGGGGCTGATCAGCCGAATGTCCAGACGATCCGACATCTCTGCGCGCAACGATTCCACCAGGTTGATCACCCCGGCCTTGGTGGCCGAATAGATTTGCCCCTGAGGCAGGCCCACATATCCGGCGACCGAGCCGCAAATCGCCAGCTGCCCGCCTGGTTTCAACACCTGCGGCACCGCCTGAGCCACGTGGAAGCTGCCAGTCAGGTTGACGTCAACGATACGCGCCGCCGTGACAGGGTCGATTTCAGAAATCTGTCCGGGATCATAGGCGGCAGCCATGTGGATGGCCCGGTCAATCGGTCCAAGGCTGATCAGCTGCTGGATGGCCCGATCCAGACTGGACCGGTCGCTCACATCCAGTGGCAGGGCCAGATGCTGGTTCGCGCCCAGCTCGGTTCGCAGGTCCTCCAGACGCTGCGCCGAGCGCGCGGACAGGATCACCCGGTCCCCACGCGCCGCATAAGCGCGCGCCAGCGCTGCGCCGATCCCATCCGAGGCCCCGATGATCCACACAGTCTGGGGGTTAGCTGCCGGCATGGCTCAGCTCCACTTGCACCACGTTGGTTTGCCCCTCGGCAAATGAGGCCGCGCAAATCCCCAGGTAATACTTCCAGCCGCGCAAGAATCCCTCGTCATGCCCCAATCGCCGGATTTTCGGAGAGGCCGCGTTTAACCGCTCGGCCCAGATGGCGCAGGTACGGGCATAATCCGCCCCGAACGCAAAACTGTCATTCACCCGCAGCCCGGCCTTGCGCGCCTGCGCGTCGATCACAGCATCGGATAACAACATGCCGCCGGGAAAGGTGTAGTGCCGGATAAAGTCCGAGCTCTTGCGATAGGTCTCGAAATAGCTGTCCTGCACCGTGATCGCCTGTACCAGGGCCCGCCCACCCTGTGCCAACCGCGCCTTGAGCGTGGCGAAATAGGTCGGCCAATAGCGGGCACCAACGGCCTCGATCATCTCGATCGACACGATCGCGTCATAGGTGCCCCCGCTTTCACGATAATCCTGCAAACAAATCTCGGCCCGCCCGTCCAGACGCGCGTCGGCATAGCCCTTCTGACTGGGCGAGATGGTCAGCGCCCGCACGTTGTGGCCCCGCTCGGCTGCGCGTTCGGCGAAACCGCCCCAACCACACCCGATTTCCAACACGCTTTCCCGGTCAGAGATCTGGCCAAGGATGCGGTCATATTTGCGGTTCTGTCCACGGACCAGATCAGTGTCATCGCCATCAAACAGGGCCGAGGAATAGGTCATGCCCTCGTCCAGCCACAGCTGATAGAAATTGTTGCCCACATCGTAATGTTTGCGGATGTTGCGCGCGGCACCCCGGCGCGAGTTTGCGCGCATCAGATGGTTCACCACCCGGAATTTCAGGCTGTTCCAGAAACCGGCATAGGCATAGCCCTGGAAGGCCTCGAGATTGCGCAAGGCCACCTGGGTCAGGGTCTCGATCGAGGGGCTGTCCCACAACCCGGCCACATAGGTTTCGCCCAGACCAATATCGCCCCGCGCTGCGATCGAAGTAACGACCGACCAATCGTGAATCTGCATCTCGGCGGCCGGGGCACCTGTGCCAAAGTCAAAGATTTCGCCTTCGGGCGTGTACAGGCGCAGGCTGCCGGATTGGATGCGGGCGCAGGTCTCGAGAAAGTCGTGTTTTACGCGTTTGCTTAGGAACAGCATCAGGTCACCTCGGATTTGGGGGGCGCGGGTCGGGTGCGATAGGGTGCGCCTTTCAGTTTCAATTGCAGAGCTTGCCAGTAGATCAGAAACAGCGTGCGCAGCGCGCCAAGGGGCCTGCGCGCACTGGCGGCCAGCAGGCCTCGATTGGTCATCGGCGCCCGGGACCCGCAAAGCGTGGCGTTCAACCCCCGCGCGCCATTGGTATGACGAATGCCGATGAACACCCGGTCAGGCCGGATATCGAAGGTAAACTCGTACCCCCCTTTGATCTCTTGAAAGGGGGAAACATGCAGGGCCTTGGGCTTGTGAATGCGGGTCTGGGCAGTGATGGGGGCAAAGCCCGGCGCATGACACAGATAGGAATGCCTGTCTTTGAACGGGGTCGAGACCTCGGCAATCACCGCCACCAGCGCCGCGCCACGATGGACCAGCCAAAAGCTGACCGGGTTGAACACATAGCCCAGATAGCGTGGCTGCGTAAGCAACAGCACCGTACAATCCTCGTTGGGCAATCCGTTCTGGCGCAGCACGCTGCGCACCCAGGCGGGGCCCGTGCCGTCCTTCCAGGGGCCACCATGGTCGACATCATGCACCGACATCATGTTGAAGCGATTGCGCGAGAACAGGGCTGGGCCGGGTTGCTTGGCCTCGGGGGCGATCAGCACAAAATCCACCCCATAGCGAAAGCTGTGGCGCAGGTCGCCATGTCGGGTGTGCGTGGTACTGGCGCGGATATGTTCAGCCTGCGGGCTCATGCAAGCTGTCCCACCATCAGGCGCGAGATCCGCACAGCGCTGGCGAACCCATCCTCGTGAAATCCGTGCCGCGTATAGGCCCCGGCAAACCAGGTGTTGTTCTGCCCCTGCATCGCAGTCAGTTGTCGCTGCGCTGTCAGGGCGGCCCCGTCAAACACCGGGTGGCGAAAGTTTTTCTGATCATAGATCAGATCCTCGGCCACGGGCTGCGCCGGGTTCAGCGACACGAAAAGCGGGTCGGCTTCGTCAATGTTCTGCAGCCGGTTCATCCAATAGGTCACGCCAATAGCGGGCTCGGGGCGTGTGGTGTCGGCCTTGTAGACCCAGCTGGACCAGACGGACTTGCGCCGAGGCATCTGGCGGGTGTCGCGATGCAGGATCATCTGGTTGTCCTGAAACCGGATCGCCGACAGCGCCTGTGCCTCTTGCCGGGTCGGTTTTGCCAGCAGAGCCAGGGCCTGATCGGAATGACAGGCGAAAATCACGTGATCATAGGTGGCGGGCGCGTCCACGCCCGTATGAACGGTGCTGCTCTGGCCGTCGCGTTTCACGGTCTGAACGGGCGTTCCCGTGCGCAGGACGACACCCCGGGATCTCAGATGGCGCTCCAGCCGGGTGACGTATTCAATGCTACCGCCATCGACCGTCCACCACTGGTGCTGGCCTGAGGTGCTCAGCAAGGCGTGATTGCGGAAGAACTGCACCAGAGCGCGAGCCGGAAATTTACGGATTTCCGCCGGAGGCGTCGACCAGATCGCCCCGCATAGCGGTGTCAGATAGAAGCGTTGAAACCAGGTCCCCAGACGCATCTCGTCCATCAACTGGCCAATGGTCAGGCTTTCATCTTGCGACAGGCGCTCGGCATTGGCGTTAAAGCGCAGGATGTCGCGCACCATACGCAGGAACCCCGGACGCGCCAGGTTGCCGGGCTGCGCCGCCAGGGCCTTCAGGTCCTTCAGGCCGTATTCGATGCGGCCATCATTGATCGAGGCGCCAAAGCTCATGTCGCTTTTGGCCACGGGCACATCCAGGTCGTGAAACATCCGCGTCAGATGCGGGTAATTGGCATAATTGAACACGATGAACCCGGTATCCACGGGTGTGTCGCCATGACGTCCGGCCATCACGGTGCGGGCATGTCCACCAAGGCGCGAGGAGGCCTCGTACAGGGTTACGGCATGGTGCGGCGCCAACAAATAGGCCGCCGCCAGCCCCGAGATACCTGCGCCGATGATTGCGATCCGCTGAGGGGCTATGGGCCGGGATTGAAAGGTCATGAACGCTCCGAACTTTGTTTGGTTTGTTGGCGTTACGCGACCAGACAGTATTTGGATCAATAAAAATGATCCGGTTCTTGTTCCGCTGCGTATGCTGGATATGTTGGTCGAAACTTGCGATATTACCCCCTATGAACGGCGCGTGCCTGCGCCCCGGCGGAAGGACGTGCACAAGGTGACAACACCTGCGGACGACATTTCTCAGCAGACGCTATGGATGCTGGCCGTGCGTGATACTCGGGACCGCGCGGCCTTTGCGGCGCTGTTCGATTATTTCGCCCCGCGTCTGAAGGGCTTTGTCATGCGTTCGGGGATGCCCGGCGGACAAGCTGAAGAGATCGTACAAGACGTTCTGCTGACCGTCTGGCGCAAAGCGGATCAGTTTGACCCCCACCGCGCGCAGGTCTCGGCCTGGATCTACCAGATTGCGCGAAACCGGCAGATCGATCATTTCCGGCGCGAAAATCGCCCCATCCCCGAGGAACTGGCACAGGACCCGGAAACGGAACCCGACGCCAGCCATATCTTGGCGCTGGATCAAGAAGCCCAGCATCTGAAACAGGCCTTGGCGACGCTGAAACCCGATCAACGCACCATCATCGAACAGGCCTATTTCGGCGAAATGAGCCACCAGGACATCAGCACCAGCACTGGGCTACCGCTGGGCACCATCAAATCCCGTATCCGGCTGGGGCTGGAGCGACTAAGACACGAATTGAAGGGCATGAGATAAGATGCGCTCGATCACCCATCATATCCCCAACTCTCTGCTGGCCGCCTATGCTGCTGGCAGCCTTGAACATCCCTATGCGATGGTCGTGGCCAGCCATGTGTCCATGTGCCTGGAATGCCGCGCCGCGCTCGAGGCGCACCAGGCCGTTGGTGGCGCTTTGCTTGAGGCTTCTGGCGCGACGCCCCTGTCCGCCGGGCTGAAAAACAGCGTTCTGGCGCAATTGGATGCCCCCGTCAAAGAGCGTCCGGTTTACGCGCGCTCGGGGGTCTATCCCGGCCCGGTCATGCAGGCCCTGAGCGGCAAGACCCCGCGATGGAAACCGGTCGGGATGGGCGTGCGCCAGTGCATTTTGTCCTCGGGCCAAGAGGGCACCGTGCGGCTGCTCTATATTCCCGGTGGCCGCGCCGTGCCGGATCACAGCCATAACGGGCTAGAGCTCACACTGGTGTTGCAGGGCAGTTTTAGCGACGAAACCGGCCAATATGGTGTGGGTGATCTGGAAATCGCGGACGCCCAACTTGAGCATACACCGATCGCAGATGAGGGCGCGCCCTGCATCTGCCTGGCCGCCACGGATGCACCGTTGCGATTTTCCTCGTTGCTGCCCCGCCTTGTGCAGCCATTCATTCGGATCTGAGCGCCACCAACCCGCGGCTCGTGCCCTATTCTTTTTGTCAGGAATTGACTTTCCGACAAAAATACTCGATTATCTGATCAAGCTCACGCCACACGGGTTCGGTCATGATTGTATGCAGCTGCCAGAAAATATCAGATCGCGATATCCATGCGACTATTGACTGGATGCGTGCTGCGGATGAAACTACGATCATCACCCCGGGAAAAATCTATCACGCGCTTGGCAAGGTACCGGAGTGCGGCGGCTGCATGAAGCTCTTTGTCGAGTCGATGCGCGCCAACGACAACCTGGAGGTTCCGATGGAGCTGCGCGGGTTGAAACGCATAGCGAAAACAAGAGGTTGCACCCATGAAAGGCGACAAAAAAGTAATTGAATATCTGAACCGGGCGCTGCGGATCGAATTGACCGCGGTCAGCCAGTTCTGGCTACATTATCGCCTGCAAAAAGACTGGGGATATGGGAAGCTCGCCAAGAAGATGCGCGAAGAAAGCATCGAAGAGATGGAGCACGCCGACAAGCTGATTGATCGGATCATCTTTCTGGAAGGGCACCCCAATCTGCAAACGCTGGACCCGCTGAGAATCGGCGAAAATGTGCGCGAAACCCTGACCTGCGACCTGGACGCCGAAATGGAGGCCGTGGCGCTGTATTCCGAGGCACGCGCCTATTGCGCGCAAGCTGGCGACTATGCGTCGATGCACCTGTTCGAACAGCTGATCATCGACGAACAGGGCCATATTGATTTTCTGGAAACCCAGATCGGTCTGCTGGACGAGATCGGGGCACAGAACTACGGCCAATTGAACGCCGATACCGCAGATCAGGCCGACTAGGCCAGCGCGATCCTTGATCGACCACAGGCTGATCCACCCTCGCGTGGGTCAGCCTTTGCTTTTCATCTCGACCACCAGCTTCATCCGCGCGCCGGTCGGCGTGGGGTCAAAGCCGCGGGCACGGCGCACCGTCTCGATGGCCATCTGGTCGATACCTGAATGTCCCGACGAGCGCACAATCCCAACCGAGGCGATACGGCCATCTGCCGCGATCACCATCCCAACCAGGGCCAGCCCTTTCGCCCCGGTCCGCTTTTTGGGCACCCGCGCGATTTTGCGCAGCACCTTGCGCTTATAGGTCCGTTCGGCGCCCTGCCCGACTTGCTTGGCCTGACCCTTTTGCGCCGAGGACTGGGCTTTTTTGCCCGCCGCCGTCCCGTTGTCCTGCCCGACCTTCGAATTCACCTTGGCATTGCCCCTGGTACTGGGGTTGGCTTTGGGCTTTGCGGTGATCTTGGTCACCGAAGTCTCAACGGGCGCGTTTTGCACGACCTGTACTGGCGTCACAACGGGTTTTATCGACGGTTGGGGCAGTGATGTCACCCTGGGCAGTTCGGTTGCGGTCGGTTTGATTTGGGGCGTCGTGGCCGTTTTGGGCATAGGCATCGGTGTCCGCGCGGCAACGGGCTGGATCGAGCCCTGCACCAAGTCGGCAAAGCCCGTTCCCAGAGCGATTTCTCCGGCAACGTGCCCCCCCACCATTTCCGGTTCCTCCCCGGATGCGAAAAAGACAGCCGCCAGCGCCCCGTGCACCCCCAGCGACAGAATGCCCGCGGTGCTACATCCGATCCACTTGCGTATCTTCATTTCGGAGCCTGCTTTGTCATGATCATCACCTTTGTCGCCCCCGCGCTGCGCAACGCTTGGGCCAATTTAAGAAGGTCGGTTGCCTGGGCCGCCCGATCCGGCAGGATCTTTCCGATCAACGGCAGGTCCTCGGCCCGCAGCGCGGCCAATACCTGAGCGGCGTCAAACTCGACACCTCGGAACACGGTGCGCCCGTCCGCAAACAGCGTCACCGCGTCAGGCGGCGGCACCAGCCTGGGGTCCTCGGTTTCCACCAGTCGCAGATCCTGCTCCAGCGGTCGCGCCAATTGCGCGGCCACCAGGAAAAACACCAGCATCAGGAACACGATGTTGATCAGGGCCACGGTGGGCTCGGGCTTGGGCCGCACAGGGATGGGACGCCGGCGCATATCAGTTCACCACCGTCAACTTGGTGCTCTTCAACCCACGCAGCATCAGCAGGGTATCGGCCAGTGTTTGGGCCGTGGCTTTTTCCGTCACGCTCAGCACCAGGTGCATTGGCGCCCCTGTTTGCAAGGCTGTGATACGATCACGTGCACCAGAGATTTCTGTCTCTTGTCCGTTGATGCTCAGCCCGTCATGGGTCAGCCGGACCAGCACAAGGCGCTCTTTCGTGGCGGTGGCCGCACCGGACCCCGCCCCCAACTTCAGCTCGATCTCGCCAAACTTGGAAAAGGTCGAGCTGAGCATGAAGAACAGTAGCAGCAGAAAGATGACGTCAATCAACGACGTCATCGACAGGCGTCGACGGCTGGGGGCCCTTCTAGACCGCATTGGCAACCTCAGCCGAGTCAGGGGTATGCGGGGCCGAATGGACCATCAGACCGGGGTTCAGCGCCTCTTCGAGCAGCTCATCCGTCAGGCGGCGGAAGGTCTCGATCCGGCCGTCGAGCCAGCTAAGCACCATCGAGGCCGGCATGGCCACAACCAGACCGGCCGCCGTTGTCACCAGCGCCACCCAGATACCGCCGGCCAGAATGGTCGGATCGGCCGAGGCCCCGCTGTCCTGTAGCGCACGAAACGCGCTGATCATGCCCAGAACGGTGCCGAACAGCCCCAGCAGCGGCGCCACTTGGGCAATCAGGTCCAGCAGGCGCAGACCCGCGGACAGGCGGCCAAAGCCGCGCTCCAATCGGGGAATGGCACGTTCGCGCAGCTCGTGCGCAGACACACCCGCCTGGCGGGCCTTCAGACAGGCCAACAAGGTCTGCGCGGCAAAGCCACGCTCTTGCGACAGGGTTGCCGCATCCAGCGAGGACAGCTTGTGCCCCCGCCAGAGGCCCTCCTCCCAAAAGATCCAGATCTTATACGCCGCGACCGCCATGGCCAAAACCGACGCGGCCAGCAGCAGCGCGACAACGGGACCGCCCAGCGCGACCAGCGCCCCGACCTGATGCAGCATATGCGCGATCATCGGCGCACCTCGATATCCGTACGGCTGCTCACCGAGGGCGCCTCGCAGGTGTCGCCATTGTGCAGGCGACAGGCATGCACACCGTTGAACAGAATCTGGCCGATCTGGTCGCATTGGATGTCGGGCACATCAAATTGACGAACCCTCAGGGCGCCGCCGGGCAGCGACTGAAAATCAAACAATGTCAGCAGGTTAACCGATCCGTCCGTTTCGAACAGCACGGTTTCCAGAACCAGGCTTTCGACGGTCTGTTCCGATCGCGCGGTAAAGGTCAGGCGGCAGGCCGTGTCCATCTGCTGGGTCTTGTTCAGCTCCAGCTTGGGCGCCGCAGCCAGCGCTGGTATCGGCAATATCGACACCAATAGCGCAGAGAAAAATGTATACTTCATCGCCAATCCTTCGGTCTGTCATAAGGGCTAAGGGGGGCGCCGGACGGGGAGGTCGCGGCCTGTGGCAACACGTAAACGCCACCCAACGGAGGCGGCACACTGGTGTGAACGGACACCCCATAGGCGTGCGACAGGTTTTCGTCGGTCAGAACGTCATCCACCGCACCGCTTGCGGCGATCTGGCCGCGGTTCATCAGGCTCACCCGATCCGAGAACATAGCCGTCAGGTTCAAATCATGCATCACCGCAACAACCCCGCCCCCGGCATCGGCATAGTCCCGCGCCAGCTGCATCACGGTCAGCTGATGGCCAATGTCCAGCGCCGAGACGGGCTCGTCCAGGAACAGCCAGCGTGGCGCGCCGTCCTGCATCGGCTCCCAGATCTGGGCCAGCACGCGGGCCAGCTGGACCCGCTGTTTTTCTCCACCTGAAAGCTGTTGGTAGAACCGCCCTTCGTAGCCCGCCAGCCCCACGCGTTCCAACGCCATGTGCGGCAGGCGTTCGCGCCCAGCCGAGAGGCCAGCCTCCAGCCCCAGACGCACCACTTCGATCACGGTAAAAGGAAAGGCCAGCGGCGTGGCCTGCGCCAACACCCCGCGCATCGCGGCCAGTTGGTAGGGTTTCAGAGCCGCGATATTGCGCCCGTTCAGGGATACCTGGCCGTCATAGGCGACCTCGCCGGTCATGGCCCGCAACAGTGTGGTTTTTCCAGATCCGTTGGGGCCAACAATCGCGGTCAGCTCTCCGGGGGAGGCCGTGAACGTGACCTCTTGCAGGATCCGAGCCTGGCCGAAATGAACGTAGATATCGGTTGCGGTCAGCATCGGTGCCTCACATGTCCACGAGGCTGCGATTGCGCAGCAGAATCCACAGGAAGAACGGGCCACCCATCATCGCGGTCACGATCCCGATCGGCAGTTCCGCCGGGGCGATCACAACACGCGAAATCAGGTCAGCCAGCAACAGCACGATGGCCCCCAGCAGCGCCGCATTAGGCAGCAAGTAGCGGTGATCCGGCCCCTGCACCAAACGCAGCAGGTGCGGCACGACGATCCCGATAAATCCGATGCCACCCGTGATGGCGACAGCCGCACCCACGCTGGCAGCAACGCAGAAAATCGCCATGTTTTTAACGCGTTGAATGTCAAATCCCAGATGCATGGCCGCGGCTTCGCCCAGGGCCAAACCGTTCAAACCACGTGCCAGAAACGGGCTGGCAAGCAAGGGAATCGCCATGATGGGCCCGGCCGTCAGCAGCTTGGACCAGCTTGCTCCGGCCAGCGACCCCATGCCCCAGAAAGTCAGGTCGCGCAGTTGGTCATCGCTGGCATAATACACCACCAGCCCGGTCAGAGCTCCGGTCAATGCCCCCAGCGCGATCCCCGCCAGCAGCATGGTCGCGACCGAGGTCCGCCCGTTGCGCGTGGCGATCTTGTACAACAGTAACGTGGTGCCCCAACCACCAAGGAAAGCCGCTGCCGGGATCAGGTAGATGCCCAGGGCCTCTTGCAGCGCCAGCGGCAGCAACCCGCCCAGAACGATGGCCAGAACCGCGCCCAAACCGGCCCCCGCACTGACACCCACCAAGCCAGGATCGGCCAGCGGATTCCGAAACAGGCCCTGAAGCAGCACCCCGGACACAGCCAGCGACGCGCCGACGACGCAGCCCACCAGCATCCGCGGCAAACGGATGTCCCAAACGATGATCTGGTCGCGCAGCTGTGCCCCCGTGTCCAAACCGACCCCGGCCAGCAGCGCTGTGATCACCTTGGTGTCGTCCGCAGCCCCCCAACCCAGGCTGAGCAGCGCCACCAGCCCCAACACGACAACCAGGATCGCTCGGATGTGCAGCGCACGGCCCATGCGGTCGCCCGCATGGGTGTGTTGGCCTGCTTGGGATTCGTCCAGCGCCACCATGGTCAGTGCCCCATCCGGTCGGCTTTGGAATAGAGATTGCCGTGCAATTCGCGCACCAGTTCAGGCATGCCGGGACCAAAGCCAAGGGCACGCCCATTCACCAGAACAAAACCGCCGTCGCGACCGGCGGGTGTCAGGGCCAGGGACGGCAGCGACAGGATTTCCTCTTTCTGACCTGCGTGATTGGCCCGGCCTTGCATCATGATGATGATCTCGGGCGCGGCCTTGATCACCGCCTCGTCAGTGACGATTTTGTAGCCAACGAACTGCCCCGCCATCACGTTCACGGCCCCGGCCAGTTGGATCAGGCCATCTGCGCCGGTCTGGTTGCCCGCGGCATTCAGCTTGCCGTTCTCAGCGGACAGGATAAACATCACCCGCTTGGGATGACTGACGGTCGCCACGTCCTGCGCCAGCGCGGCCAGATCGGCCTGAACTTTGGTGGCCAGCGCTTCGGCCTTGTCTTGCACGCCCAGCGCCTTGCCGATGATGCGGATGTTGTTCACTACGGCATCGGCGTCAAAGCTGTCATGGGTAAGCACGGTTGGAACGGCGGCCTCTTTCAGCAGGTCAATGACCTCGACCGGGCCCGAGGTATCGCGCGCGATGATCAGGTCAGGGTTCATCGACAGAACGCCTTCGGCCGACAGGCGGCGCATATAGCCGACATCGGGCAGTTTGTTCGCCTCGGGCGGATAGACCGAGGTCGTGTCTCGCGCGACCAGACGATCCTGTTCGCCCAAAAGATACACGGTTTCGGTCACAGGTCCGCCAACAGAAACCACGCGTTCGGCCTGCGGATAACTTTCGGCCACTGCCCCAAGGGGCAGCAGCGCCACGCAGGCCGCAGCAACACTGCGGAACATCATGCGATTTCCCTTTCTTTCAGGGTGGGCAGATCATCAACCAGCTTTTGCCAGCTGCTCAGATCATCGTTTTCGTCAACGCGCTGGCCAAAGATTTGCAGGATGATTCCGCCCTCCGCGTCGAAGGCCTCGACCGAGACAGCCGGGCCGCGCTTGGTGGGTTTCTCGATGGCATAGACCTCGGCAATCTTGTCGCCGCGCAGGTGCAGGTTGAACCGTTCGTCCAGAACGTTCAGCCAGGGGCCCATCGGTTTGATGTTGTCCAGACTGCCCCAGTAAATCTGGATGTTACCCATATTGCCGACGAACAGCACGACCAACTGACCTGCGGCGCTTGTGGCGTTCAGGAACTGCTCGAGCGCACTGATCTCCAGCGGGCGGACCCAGCGTTCGCCAGTGATCAGACGATAGGCGCCCAGACAATTCATCCCCAGCTTCGAGGCCAGACGGTTGAACTGGTGCGTGTCGGTCATGCGGGCCCATTCGTCCAGCAGGATGTCCCGCTTGTCGGGGTTGATCTTGGCTCCTTCAGCAGGAGCGCGTGCCGCCACTTGCTGGCCTTCGGACTGATCTTCGACCTTCAGGGCCGCGACGACCTCATTCCAGGCGTCATGATTGGAGGTGTCGCGCAAGAATACTTTGTGGACGGCGTCGCCCGCTGCGTCGAAGACCTGCAATGTGCGTCGCGGCCCTTTGTCGGTTTGCTGCTCGATTGCATAGCCATGCACCCAGTGCTTGGCAAAAATCCTCAGATCAATCTCTTTGCCCAGCACCATCGAGGCATGCTTGCCCGAATGATACTCGCCATAGGTTCCGACCCGTTCATGCACCGCCGAGTCATTGCGGGTCAGGGCCATGACCTCGCCCAGTTTCGAGACCTGCGGCATCAGATGGTCGGGATGCGCGTGGATGCGCGTGGCCCAGCGGCCAACATGGGCGGCGACCAGCTGTGCCTCGGAAATGCCCAGCTGATGGGCCAGATCGCGATCACGGGTTTTGGGATTGTCCAGGCGGGCCTGACGGATTTCTGCGGCGGTCGGGGCTTGGGTCATGGTATGTCCTTTGGCATAAGGGCGCGCCCCACGGATGGGCCGCGCAAGTGTTTGCAAAATCAGAAGGTTTTCACCAACGAAAGCTTGAAGGTTCGGCCCGCGCCGTTGCGGGTGGACAGATAGGCGCGATAGGTTTCGTCGGTCAGGTTCTCGATCGAGGCACGCAGCTCCATCCCCTTCAGGGCGCCGCTGTCTGGCGTGTAGGCAGCCGCGATACTGTACAGTGTGAACCCGTCCGAGGGCGCTGTCCCGCCAGAGGTTGCGCTGGTCCGGGTTTGCGCAAACGCATGTTTGGCCTCGAGCGACAGGTCCAGCTGATCATTCAGAACCCGCTTGCCCAATGTCAGCTGAATACTGTCAGCCGGAATGTTGTTAAACGGGGTGTCGGAGCCATTGATGGTCCCGCGAATTTTCGAGGCATTCAAGTCCGCGTAGAAGGCAGGATGGACATAGCTGGCCTCGAGCTCCAGCCCCTCCATGTCGACCTCGGAAATACCCGAATACGTGGTGCCATCCCAGATTTCGGTGCGGAACCCGGTCAGTTTGACCTTCAGGCTGTCTTCGTCGTTGAAGACGGCATCGCTGTCGAACGATGCGCCCAGTTCATAGGTGCGACCTTTTTCAGACTGAGACCGATTGGTGCTGCTGCGCAGATCGTCCAGGATCGGCAGGTTTTCGTTATAGGCGACGGCCCCGAACACCGCGACAGCATCGGTCACCGCATAGCGCGCGGACAAGGCGCCCGTGAAGGCCTCGGACTTGTACTGCGCGCCGTCTGCAACAGCGGCCACGCTGGTGCCCCACATGGTGGTATAGGCATAGTCGTTGCCAAGCGAGGTCAGCGTCTGCTTTTCAAACCGGATCTGCGGGGTCAGGGTCAGTCTGTCATTGAACGCCATCTTATCGCTGACAAAGACCGACAGCGCGTCATCTGTCCCCCCTGGGGCCGAGCGCGCGTTAAAGCCTGCATAAGTGCCCGCCAGTTCGGTCGAGCTCCGGGTCCGTTCGCTGAGTTCAACCCCGGCGGTCAGGGTGTGCGCGATAGAACCGGTGTTGAAGACCGAGGTGTTTTCCACCCGGAACGAAACCGTGGTTGTGTCATGATCCGAGTTATAGATATCCGAGGAGGTATCCAGCGAGGTCACCCGCTCGCCCTCGACACGGCGGCTGAGGCGCGCCTCCAGATCGATCAGATCATTGCCGACCGGGCTATAGCGATAGGCGGCATAGGTCACGGCCTGTTTGACATAGCGGTCCACCAGGCTGCCGCCGCCCCAAGTGGGGGTGAACACGTTATAGGGCGTGTCATACATCGGGATCTCGTCATAGAGATGCGAGACCGTGACCGAGCTAGCGTCAGACAGTTTGTATTTCAGCTTGGCCAGATAGGCCGGTTTGTAGAACGCGGTGGCATCCAAAGCGTTGCCATCGCCGTCAACGAATTCACCCTTGTCGCGGTAGCCATAGAAGCCCAGGAACTCCAGCCGATCATCCGGTGCCCAGGCCAGGATCGAGGTGCTCAGAACGCCCTCGCCATTGCTTTCGAAGCCCAACTTTTGACGGAAGGCGAAATCGTCGCCCTCTTCCAGGAAATCACTGGCGTCCTTGGTCACCATTTCAACGGTGCCGCCCATCGCGCCCGAGCTATATCGGAACAATTCTGCGGGGCCGCGTTGCACGTTGACCTGCTTGAACAGCTCTGGCTCTAGGCTCAGCATTGAACCACTGCGATAGATTTCTTCGGCGCCGCTGGCGATGCCGTCCACCACGATGGCCACTTTGCCATCGGTACCATAGACCCCGGATTGCGCGCCCATGCCACGTATCGAAATCGCCGACCCTTGGGGCGTGTTGCCATTTACCAGGCTGACCGAGGGCACCGAGTTGATCAGCTCGCCCAACGAGGTCGCCTGACGCGCGTCCAGCTCTTCTTGTTCGATGGTGGTGATGGACGAGGCCGTATCCGTTTGAACGCCACGGCGGCTTTGACCGATTGTGACGGTCCCGATCAGGTCGCCGTCAAACCCTGACAGCACCTCTTGGGCGCAAAGCGGTTGCGCCGACATCGCAGCCACGGCTGCAATACTGATTGCACGAGAAGACATAATTCCCCGATCCCTTCGTTGCTAAATGCATAGCTGCCTAGCGGATCAGGTGGCTTTCGCTGCGTCGCTACATTACCATACTATTTTTGTCAATTTATTTTGAGGCAAATTCTTTCCTCTCGTTCCGAAACCCACATTCCGGCAAATCATTGCCGCTGTATCGGACCCGCAACAGGGTATGGGAAATACGCATTGCGCTTTTCAATTGCGCGGCGATAGTTGCCAGGTGTTCTGCTGGCGCGGGCGGCCTGGCATTCAATTTTGGTCAGGGCACCGGCGCCGGTTGTACTCAGTATTATTGAAACGGGATTTTTGTATGTTGCGACATTGCTCTAGAATTCTTGCGATCGGCCTGGTGACTGGTTGGGCCGCTGTCTGGATGGCGACGCCCCTGTCGGCCCAGGATGACCCTAGCGTTTTTGACACAGACACGCAGGACATTTTGTCTGATCTGGCGGATATCGCCCAAGACCTGCAAAGTGCCATGGCCTTGCGGGCAGATCAGGCCAACGCGGTGCTGGAACGCATTGGCACCGAGGCTTCGGACATCGCTGCCTTTGTCGGTGGCCAGATCGGATATGTTCCCTATCGTGGGGTTTTGCGCAGCACCGAGGGCGTTCTCAACTCGGGATATGGCAACAGCTATGATCAATCCCTGACACTGGCCGGCTTGCTGAAGCGGGCCGGCTATGAAACGCAGGTTCTGGTGGGCTCACGCCCCGGATCGGCGGGCCAGCCATCGGTGACCCGGGCCCTGCCTGACCTTCCGATCCCCGAAGATGTCGCCGAGCTGAGCGACGAGTTCGAAGAGGTCGGTCAGGAATTGCTGGAGGCCCTGGGAGGCGCGTCGACTCGCTCCGCTATATCTGGGCAATCGCGCGATCTGCGACCAGGAATTGGGGCGCTGAATGCCGCTGATCCGATGCTGCCAGACCTGCGTATTCCGGGATCCGAGATCGAGGAGCAACTCTATGCGGTTGTCCGCTATCGCCGCTCGGTCAGTCAGGACTGGTCCTGGTTTGATCCCGCGCGCAACACCTCGATCACGGCGCCGGACACCAGCAAGGGCGCTTTCATGAACGCCGAAATTCCCACGCAACACCTGCACCAAGCGAGGCTTTCGCTGGTTGTCAAATCCGCCAAAGGTGGTGAGGTCTCGATCGCCGAGTTTCGCGCCCCCGTGGCCAATCTGGCGCGCACCAGCGTCAGCTTTTCGATTTCCCCGTCCGGATATCTGAGCCAGAACCCGGATCTGTCCAAATTCGACCCGCGTCAATCGCTGGTGGTGACGTCAGATCTGTTCGCCCCAATGGCCGTATCGATGGACGGGACGGTTGTCCCGCTCGAGGCCTTGGCTGGTGGCGCCGGAGACGTGTTCCAGACTGGCGCGGGGCTTCTGGGCGAGGCCTTGGCCTCGTTGGACAATGGCGGGGAACGCACGCAACCCGAGTTATTGTCACAAATCCTGTTGCGCTTTGCCATAGAAGCCCCGGACCAGCCGCCCTTGCTGGGCGAACGCATTCTGTTTGACAAGGCCACGGCGCAATCCAAGCTGGCCGCAGCAGAAGACTGGCAAACCCTGTCGCAAGACGATCAGCGGGCCGCGATCAAGGCGCTGATGTTGGCCCGCCTGTCCGGGGGGTATATTTTTTCGGTCGGAGGGTTCTTTGATGGCGCACAGCAAGTCGCCACGACAGCGCTGCAATCCATTGCGGAATTGATGGATGACCTGTCAGACGGGGCGCTAAACAGCCCGACCTCGGGGGAGACGGCCTCGATGGCGATGATCGCGACCTTCTGGCGTGAACTCAGCACTCTGGTCAGCGACACGGATGACTTGGCGCATGCCCTGCCCTCGATCGTGCTGCTACGCACCTTTGGGGACATGGGCCAGAACAGCTCGGGGCTGGCCACCGATATCCTGTATGACGGGCGCATTCCCCTGGATGGCGCGAAAATGACGGTGGCCGTTGCCGCCCTGCGCGCCGCCGCACAAGAAGCCGAGCTGGCCGATCGCATCATCGCGACGCTGCCCAATCACATGACCCAACTTGGCGCCTTTAAACTGATGCAAGAGAGCATTACAGCGGGAATACCCCCAATCAACGGCCCAGACTATCTGGCCACCCTGCCCCAAGAGGCCGACGATCCCGAACTGGCCCTGCACCGCGCGGTGATCGAGCGCACGCTGAGACAAGGCGCACATCTGATCGTCTGGCCCTCGGACAGCGTGCTGAAAACGGTCTGGCTGGAAATGGATCCCCATCGTGGCACTGCGCGGCTTGCCAATGGGCTGGGGACAGGCAGCACCGCCACCGAAGAACAGCTTTTTGTGATCTCGGCCGTGGGCATTTTGGCGCGGCATTTCGTCAACCTGGACGCCTGCATGAAGCAACCCAAGAAAAAACAAGGGAAATGCGCGACCTGCAACAACATCAAGTCCGGTCTGGCGGCCGTGTCCCTGGTGTTCGGAGGTGCCGTCGGCGCGGCCAGCGCGATCACGTTCGGAGAAGTCGTCATCGAAAAAGCGTGCGTGTAAGACATGGGCCGTCTGATCGCTTTTGTCGCCGCCCTTGTCTTTGCGACTCCGGCCGGGGCGCAGCTGATTGATGTCGAAGGCACACTTGGCTCGGCGACGCTAGGGGGCACCAAGCAGGCCCAGACGGTTGTCGAAGATCTGAAGCTGACGATCGGGGCGCCGCTGATGCTGCCCGCCCAGGCCGATGCCGCCCAGCGCTACGACACGGACGGCGTCTTGTTTGTGCCATTGGGTCCGGGCACGCAGGCGCGCTCTTGGACATTTACGATCCTCAACGGCGCCCCGACCCTGCGCGGGCGCGTGGCGGCAGTGCAATTGCCGACAGACGAGGCCGGACGGATCCGCAAGATCGAGTCCCTCAGCGCCGTTTCGTTGGATGCGACGCAACCCGGCCATATCGCCTTGCCCACTGGGGCAACGCATCTGGAAATCGCGGTGTCAGAGCCAACGCAGCTGGCCTTTGTCCCAACACCCGAGCTGGGTGCGAAACCAGACGGGCCTGTGCGACCCGGGGAATGGGTGCGCCCCCCTGCGGGCCCGCGGGTCACGCTGGAGGCACCGATTGCGGCTCTGGGCACTGGCGAGGACCTGCAACAGGCGCGCCTCAGCGTTGCGCTGCCGCAAAATTATGCGGGCGAGGTCATCTATCACTATCCCACGGCACGGATCACCCTGCCCCTGACAGGGACCCCGGCTACCACGCGCGCGCCTAATATCGAGGCAGCCCTGGAACGGGTCGAAGTTGTGTACCAGCGCGATGAAGGATTTGGCGCAGATCCCTGGCCCACCTTCGCGATGCGGCTGGACCATGCCCCGGTGGACAGCGATGAAAAAGAGCCAAACGACACCTTCGAAACCGCCCAGCCGCTGAACTGGCCCGCGGGCAAGAAGCGTCACCGGGTCAGCGGGATCGGCACCAGATCCTCGCCTGATTTATGGGCGCTCGAGGTTACCGAAACCCGCGCTGGGGCGGGTTTGCTGATCTCGGCCGATTTCGGGGACCTGACCGGAGAGCTGTCATTGCTGAGCCCTGACGGCCAGGTTTTGGCGCGCCGCACAGGAACCGGAAAATCCGAGCTGTCCGATCTGGTGCTGCCCGTTGGACAATATGCCGTGGCCATCGCTGTGCGCGATCAAGTTGCGCCCTATACGCTGCGCACCAAAATGCGCAAACCTCCGCGTTCAAACGAAGAATCCGAACCCAATGACCTGATCGCGCGGGCCTCTTTGCTGCCGCTGGGACAGGCGATATCCGGGAGCGTCCCGGCTGGGGACGAAGATCATTTTCGCTTTACCATCACGGATTTAGAGCAGCTGTATACGCTTCAGGCGGCAGGAGGCCCCGAGCTCAGCCTGCTGTTGGGAAATGGTGAACAGGTTCTGCACACCCCCGCCAACCGAGAGGGCCGCCTGACCCAGCTTTCGGGTCTGCGCTTGCCTGCGGGCACCTATTTCGTCCGTCTGCGGGGGGCCGAATCCTATCGGTTGGAATTGCTGGAAACCGGCGCCGCCCCGACCGATTTCGAGGAAGAACCCAACGCCCGAGCCTTTGAAGCGATGCACCTGAAACTTGGCCAGTCAGTGCGCGGAATTTTCAACACCAAGGGCGAAACCGACGGGATCCGGTTCGAGCTGGACGCCCCTCAACATGTCCGGATTCAAATCTCGGCGCCGGATGATTCCCAGCTGCGGGCCGTGTTGAACTATGGCGGGGTCCCGGTGCTGGACCATTGGAATTACGCCCCAGGCAGCAGTTCTGATCAGACCTTCTTCTTGCACCCCGGCGCCTACCACCTGGCGCTGACCCATTTGGGCACGGACCAAAGCCGCGATGCCTGGCGGGTCGCGTTGCAGCCTCCTCAGGCCGCTCAGATTACCGAGCCCGAACCCAATGCGCGCACCCCGATTTCGCTTCGGGCGGGCAACTGGGTGACGGGGCATGTTGGCGGGTTGGATCCCAGGGATAGTTTCCTGATCGACCTGCCCGCACAGCCGGGCGAGATTTTCTATCATTGCCTTCAGCCCGAACACGCTGATGTAGAGACCGGCCTTCTGGTGGGGCAGGATGATCCAGCCCAGGCCCGGCTGCGCGGCGCAGGGGTTCCCCCCGAAGGCCTGTCGATGGCGCATCAGGGCACGGCTGGCACGCGTTTTATGATCAGCCACCGTCCCAGGCCAGACGGCCCTAATCTCTATCGCTGTGCCCCCCGTTGGAAAACGCCCGAGACCCTGCGCCAGCAGCTGCAAACGACCGCACCCCGAGTGACAGCACACTATCGCGCGGCGGGGATTGATCCCGCGGATCGTCTGCCCGTGCCCGTCAACCTGACGGTCAATGTCACCGCCCCCGAACAAACGCTGATCCGGCGGATCGACTTTGCCTCTGATGTCACGGCCATCGCCGCGCGTTGCAGCGATGCGCAGGGGCATGTGCACACCGGGCGCCTGCACCTGTTTGACGAAGCGGGCCAATTCGCCCGGATCACCCAGGAGGCTGACGGCGTGCGGGTTTTTGAGGGCGCGATGACCACGGGTTTTGTCCGGATCGAGGCCCAATCAATCGCGCCAGGGCAGTCCCTGAGCTGTGCCTTGTGGCCCGCCACGGGCGATAGGACTCCGCCACAGGGCCCGACAATGGCTCTGACAGCAGAGGTGCCCTGGGAAACGACGGATTTGCCGGTCCGGCTGAAAACCGCCGCGCTGCCCGGGCGGTTGTGGCAACCTTTGCGGATCGATTTTGGCGGGGCTGGTCTCTTCTCGGCTGACTGTGGGCCCGACACGGCCAACGAGCTGCGCGAGCGTCGCTTTGGCGCGCCCCCGATGCATCCCCGGCTTGAACTACGAGCCCATCCCGACACCCAACACGCTCGCGAAATGGCCTGCGATCTATATGATCTGACCCAATTGCCGCTATTGCCGCTGCGCGATGCGCCCGCATCGCTGCCTCCGGTTTTGAACATGGCGACCCCAGTGGCCCCCTTCGCCGCCTTTGCGGACCTGTCGCAGGCGCAGGAAATTGGGCTGACGGTCACGAACCCAAATGACCACCCGCTAAATACCACCCTGATGCCGCAGGTCAGTGCGCGCAGCTGGACAATCGGGGACGGACCGGTTGATCTGACCCTTGCCCCGGGCGAGAGCCGCGCTTTGTCCTTTTCCCTGTCTGCCCCGCCCTATCTTGGGGCAAACGAGGACGCAGCCATCCACTTCACAGCCGAGGGCCCAAGTTTTGCGCTTCAAGAGCTGCGCGTGCCGCTGAAGACCACGCAACGCGGCGCGCCCGTTGGGGCGCGTCCGTATTGGCCCGTGCCTGAACAGATGATCGGTGGGCTGAATGTGGCATGGCACGCGCTTGGCGGAAGGGTCTGGGCGGTGAATGACGCTCGGTTGCCCGAAGACCAGCAGCACCTGCCCCTGATCGACCGCAACGCGCCGCGAGTCCAGCCGCACTTCATTGATCATGCCCAAAGTCTCACGCTGGATCTGGCCGGGCAGACGCCGGTGCCCTTGGCAGGGTTTGTCTACACGATGCGTCCGCAGGCGATGCCTCTGGACCGGATTCCGCGCAAATTGCGGATCGAACAGTCCCAGGACGGACAGGTATTCCAGGATATCGGCTTGTTCGATCTGGAAATCACCCCCACTCGGCAATTTCTGACCTTTCCCAGTGGCGTGGCGGCCCAATATCTGCGGCTGTCCAATCCCGATTGCGCGGACCAGCGGCACTGTCTGTACGCCAGCGAAGTCGCCGTGATCGCACAGCCCGATTGGTCGCCGACCCCCGAGGGTGTCAATCTGGCTGATCCGACGCTGGGTGGCTTGGTGATTGGCAGCAACACGCCGGGTGGAACCAATGTCGAGGCCCTCCAGACCGGCTCTGAACGTCTGACCCTCCTCCCGCCCGAGCTTGGACCCGAAGAGACACCCCCGGACTATGTCGGGTCCATGGTTCTGGGCTTTTTCAAAGCCCGGGCCGCGCAGGTGCAGCGGATTTCCTGGCTGCGCCCCACGCCCTATGACGACGAGGTTCCCTATGTCGATATCGCGATCGGGAACAGGCCGACCGGACGAGGCCAGTTCGTCGGACGCATGATGCGCCCTGAACCCGGTCAGGTCTCGGATCTGATTCTGCCACCGGGCACCCGCGCCCGCTATGTGTTCGTGCATCTGCCCTATTCCCCGGATCGGCAGGCAGCCCCGGCACAGATCCAGGTGATCGAGACACCCCACAGCAGCGCGTATCGCTCGATTTTGGGGATCTGGCCCGAGGATGATCGGCGCAGCTATCACGACTGGATCGCGCGCAACGTACCTCCTGTGTCCGACGCATTGCCTGCGCCTTTAGGCGGCGCATTTGGCGCCGGGCAGCTGCTGCCGGCGAATCAGACCCTTCGTTCCGCGACCCGCAAAGAGGACGCGCCCGATTGGTATCACCTGGCCGCACAACCGGACGCGGCCCGGACCATGCTGCGCGTTATTACGCTGAGCGCCCCCCGGATCGTCGAGGTTGGCCTGCGCCTGTATGACGCTGACCACACCGAAATCCCGTTGACGCCGCTTGGCGCCTTTGTGCAGGAACGCCCTGATTTGAAACAGGTGCTGGACGGGCTGATGGCGCAGACGGCCGCCGTGGAGGGCGATCATATCAGCTATGTGGCGCAGGTGGATCCGCGCCGGGACCATTTCCTGAAGGTGCACGAAGAGGGACGTCTGCTGATCCTGCGGCGCGAGATGTCCAGCATGTTAGAGCTGGCGGAACCGACGCGGCGGCGCGCATATCAAGAGCTGGCCAACATGATGGGCGACGGGCAGGACGCCTTGTCCATCGGAGTTCCGGGTCGGTCCGGTCAGGCGCTCTTGAAGGGGCGCGACGAAATCATGTTCGCATTGTCGCGCGTGGATTCGGACCTCAAGGAACGCGGCCTGGGCACAACCAAGTTCGGCGAGGCGCTGCGGGCGGATGCACAGGTTTTGCGCCACTGGCCCGGCGGCAAAGGCATCGTCTATTACGGGACAGGCGCCGGCATGGCGCAAAGGGACGATCGGGATTGGACCTTTGCCATTGGCTCGGTTCCGGCACGCACCTGGGCCGTTCTGGTGCCCTGCAATGATGGGAATTTCTTCTGCCCGAACCCGGCCGAAGTTGACCCCTATCCCATGCATTTCGCCGCAGCATTTGAGGGGCGGTTCCTGCGCACTCTCAGCCGCGCCGAAATCCACGAGGCACTGATGAACGCGGCCTCTGCGCTGACGGGCCCCAAGGTGTATGAGCTGTCCTGGCGCGATCTGCCCGCCCCCCCGAAACCGGCCAGTCTGACCCTGGTTGACCATCAGGCCGGCGGGTCGGGGCAGGCCCAGCCCCCAGAGCAGGACGCCGATCAGTTTGCCCCGGCCGTGTCGCTTGTGTTGGATGCCTCGGGGTCCATGCTCAAGCGACTGAACGGCACGCGCCGAATTGCGATTGCCAAGGACTCGTTGCATCGCCTGGTCGAGCAGGTGATCCCCGAACAGGCCCAGGTCAGCCTGCGGGTCTTTGGGTTGGCCAGGGACGGGTGCCTGACGCGGCAACTCAGCCCGCTGGCGCCGTTGAATCGCCCTGCCCTGAAATCCGCGATTGACCAGATTCAGGCGATCAACCTGGCCAAAACCCCCATCGCGGCCAGCCTGACGGCCGCTGCACAGGACCTGAGCCAGGCGGGTCCGGCGCGCACCATCATTCTGCTGACAGATGGCGAGGAAACCTGCGACGGCTCGGTGGATCAGGCCTTGGACGCCTTATCTGAAAACGGAATTCAGGCGACGCTGCATATTGTAGGGTTTGCCATTGATGATGCGGCTCTGGCCGCTGATTTTCGCCGGTGGGCCGGTCGTATGGGCGGGAATTATTTCGCAGCCAACGATCCCCAGGCCCTGGACGAGGCCGTGTCTCAGGCGGTGGCGCTGGCGGTGGCCCAGCCGTTGCCCAAATCCGCGCAGCTGATCCCACTCGATCAGGGCAGCGCGCCCGAGACAATCGCCTTTGGCTCCAGCCGCTCACTGGCGCCGGGCCGATATGCGCTGAGGCTGGAGGATGGGCGCGCACTGGAGGTGACCCTGCAACCGGGTGAAGCATTGTCGGTGTCGCTGGCGGACTTTGGCCAAGACTAGCCGGCCAGATCGATTAAACCGTTTCAATCAAAACAAAAAGGGCCGCCTCAAAAGGCGGCCCCATTCCAGAAAACAACGTCGGGTCAGTCGGCCCATTCCCACGGGCGGGTATAGGCGCCCAGCACATGCCCGACCTCGTCGTCATGCACCACGCCTGTGCGCTCGACACGGGCCACCAAACCACGTTTCTTGTCGTCGACAACTTCGATGACCTTGGCGTTCAGCTTGGCCTCGTCCAGGGCGCTGTTGTAGATGCGCGTGATCGCCTTCTTGCGCAGATCGGGCTTAAAGACCTTGCCCACGGCGGTTTTGGGCAGCTCGTCCAGAACCTCGATAAACTTGGGTTGGGCGGCGCGCTCGTGCACATGGACCTTGCAGTGCTTCAGCAGCTCTTCGGGCGTGACCGAGGCCCCCTCGACCAGTTCGACATAGGCGCAGGGAATTTCACCCGAATGCACATCGGGCTGTCCGATCGCCCCGGCAAAGGCAACGGCCTGATGGGCCAGCAGCGCCTCTTCGATCTCGGCGGGGTCGATATTGTGGCCACCGCGGATGATCAGGTCCTTGGCGCGCCCGGTGATCCAGATGTAGTTGTCTTCGTCGATCCGACCCAAATCACCCGTGCGCAGGTACTTGCCGTAGTAGTACAGATCCTTGTTTTTATCCGCCTCGGTATAGGTTTCGGGCGCGTTCACACCGGGGTTGGACACGCAGATCTCGCCCACCTCATCAGGCGCGCATTCCACCGGCTCGCCATCCACGTTCTTGTAGATGCGCACGTCACAATAGGGGAACCGAATGCCGACCGAGCCGACCTTTTTCTGCCCATCTACCGGGTTCACCGACACCAGACAGGTGGCCTCGGTCAGGCCATAGCCTTCGACGATGGTCACATCCGAGGCCGTTTCGAACCGGTTGAACAGCTCCAGCGGCAGCGGCGCAGACCCCGAGAAGGACGTCTTCACCGAGGAAATATCCGCATCCACCGGCCGCTGCATCAGGGCCGAGATCGCTGTGGGCACGGTGATGATAAAGGTAACCTGCCAGCGTTCGACCAGCTTCCAGAAGTTGTCGAACACCCCGTCGCCGCGATATCCGGCCGGTGTCGGGAACACCACATGCGCGCCCGAATAGATCGCGGCCATCAGGATCACATGCACCGCGAAAACGTGGAACAGCGGCAGCGGACAGATCACGTTATCCTCGGGGGTGTACAGCAAGGTGCCGCCCAGCCAACCGTTATAGATGATCCCCGAATAGCGATGCTGCGCGACCTTGGGCATGCCGGTGGTGCCACCCGTGTGGAAATAGGCGGCCACGCGGTCGCCCTTGCTGTCAGCAAAGCTCAGCTCGCGCGGGTACTTTTTCAGCGTCTTATTGAAATCCAGCACGTCCGCATGGTGCCCGCCCGGGTTTTTGGGGCGCACCAGCGGCACGATCCAGCTTTTGGGCGGGGTCAGATAGCGATTCAGATCAATCTCCAGAACCGTGTGCACACCCGGCGCGTGGCGTACAGCCTCGGCGGTTTTCTGAGCCACATCCGTCTTGGGGAAGGCCTTCAGCGTCACCACAACCTTGGCCTTGGTCTCGCGCAGAATGGCACCGATCTGCTCGGGCTCCAGCAGCGGGTTGATCGGGTTCACGATCCCCGCAATAGCGCCACCCAGCAGGGTCAGGATGGTCTCGTTACAGTTGGGAAGGACAAAAGCCACCACGTCCTGCTCGCCAATCCCCAGATCGCGGAACATATTGGCCGCCTGACAGCTGCGCGCGTGCAGCTCGGCCCAGGTCAGGGTTTCAGCCTTATCCGTCGGCCCGGACAGCAGTTGAAACGAAACCGCCTTGCCGTTGCCGTTCTTTTCCTTGGTCCGCGTCAGCATCTGGTACAAGGTCTGGGGGACGTCGCGCGCCTCCCACGGCATTTCGTTTTCAATGGCGATCGTGTCCTGAACGGATGCAAAGCTCATCTTTTTCCTCCCGTAAGAGACCCGCAGCACAGGCGGACCTTCGTGTTCCTCGCGCGCAATGTGTAAGTGTTTCGGCCTTCTTACAAGACGACCCTAAGGTCAATTGCGCAACGTCAAAACGCAAAAAAAGGCACCGATCGGCGCCTTTTCTCCGGTTTCACTTGGAATATCTGGAGCGTCAGGCCGACGCGTCCACCGGGATGCGCAGAACCTGACCCGGATAAATCTTGTCCGGATGGCTCAGCATCGGCTTGTTGGCCTCGAAAATCTCGTTATAGCGATTGGCACTGCCCAGGGTTTTCTTGGCAATGGCCGACAGGGTGTCGCCCTTTTCCACCGTATGGAACACGGCATCGTCTGCGACCTCGTCCTCGACCTCAGCCACGCCCTCGACATTGCCCACGGCCAGGATCACCTTCTCGCGCAGCTCAGGCGTCAGCGCCGCACCCGAGATTTTCACCTTGTCGCCATCCACTTCGAAATCCAGACCCTCGGCATCCAGGCCCAAGTCTGCGACCTCTTGCTTCAGCACCTCGGCGGTCGGCTCTTCCGCCAGTTTCTTGCCCGACTTTTTCCAGAAATTGAACAGTCCCATGATATGTCCCCATTGTTAGCAGCGCGCCACAACTGACGGCCTTCCCCGACAAATCTGGCGAAACCCGCTAGGCTTCAAAAGGGGAAAACCGGCCAAACCGCGTCACTACCGCAACGGCAACTGTCCCGCGTCACCTCTCCGCAGGCCGAGGCGGCCGCCACAGGCGGACGACGAGACATCAAGCGCGCGCGTCAGCGCGCTCCGCTGAATAACGCTCAGACAGCCCCATCGGTGAATTGCAACTTGGCCAGACGCGCATACAATCCGCCCTCGGCCACCAATTCGTCATGTGTGCCCATGGCCACGATCTGCCCCTGATCCATCACCACGATCCGATCCGCCTTTTTCACGGTCGCCAAACGGTGCGCAACGATGATGGTCGTGCGCGTTTTCGACAGCTCATCCACGGCCGCCTGCACCGCCCGTTCGCTTTCGGCATCCAACGCGCTGGTTGCTTCGTCCAACAACAAGACCGGCGCATCGCGCAAAATCGCGCGGGCAATTGCGATCCGCTGTTTCTGCCCGCCCGACAACATCACCCCGCGCTCGCCCACATCGCTGTCATAGCCCTCGGGCAATTTGCCGATGAACTCATGCGCGGCGGCAGCCTTGGCGGCGGCTTCCACCTCGGCATCCGAGGCACCGGGGCGGCCGAACCGGATATTTTCGCGCGCCGTGGTGGCAAAGATCACAGGGTCCTGCGGCACCAACGCCATATGCTGGCGGAACGCATCGCGCGACATCTGCGACAGAGGGGTCCCATCCAGCAAAATCTGCCCGGATTGCGGATCATAAAAGCGCAGAATTGTCTGTACGATCGTCGTCTTGCCCGCCCCAGAGGGACCGACCAGCGCCACGGTTTCCCCCGGCTTGATCTGCAAGGAAACGTTGTCCAGGGCCGGGGCATCGGGGCGCGATGGATAGCGGAAATTGACCTGATCAAACGTGATTGCCCCCGTCACCGGGCTGGGCACCGCGACCGGCTGAGCGGGATCGGCCACGCTGTCCTGCGCCCGCAACAGCTCGACCAGGCGTTCTGTGGCGCCGGCGGCGCGTTGCAGCTCGCCCCAGATTTCCGACAAGGCGCCCACGGACCCGGCCACCATCACCGAATAAATTACGAACTGTATCAAAGCGCCTGCGCTCATCTGGTCGGCGCGCACGTCATTGGCACCGATCCACAGCACCCCGACAACGCCTGAGAACACCAGAAAAATCACGATCACCGTCATCACGGCGCGGGTGGTGATCCGACGCCGGGCCGAGCCATAGCTGCGCTCGGTTACGTCGGAGAAATCCCGGCGCGAGGCCCCCTCGTTGGTAAAGGCCTGCACGGTCTGGACGGACAAAAGCGCCTCGGAGGCATTGCCCGAAGATTCCGCGATCCAGTCCTGGTTTTCGCGGCTCAGCACACGCAACCGCCGCCCCAGCACCAAAATCGGCACAATCACCAAGGGCACGATCAACAGCACCATCCCGGTCAGCTTGGCCGAGGTGAACAGCATCAGCACCAGGCCGCCCGCAAAGATCAGCACATTGCGCAAAGCCACAGAGATCGACGACCCGATCACGCTGAGGATCAGGGTCGTGTCCGTGGTGATCCGGCTAATCACCTCGCCGGTCATGATCTTTTCGAAATAGGCCGGGGACATGCCGATGATCCGGTCGAACACGGCCATGCGGATGTCGGCAACGACACGTTCGCCCAGACGGGTCACCAGCGCATAGCGCAGCCCCGTACCCAGCGCCAACACTGCTGCGATGGCCAGCGCCGCCCCAAAATACAGATCCAACAGCGCGGCGTCCGCCCCGTTGAAATTGTCCACCACGCGGCGCACTGCCAGCGGCAGGATCAGCGACACGCCAGCCGTCAGCACCAGCGCCAAACCGGCCAGCAACACCATCAATTTATACGGTTTCAGAAACGGCCACAGCTCTCTCAACGCGCCGACGCGTTTCGATTTCTCGCGATCCTCGGTGACAGTAGTGGTTCCGCGCGCCATGGTCTTCCTTTCCCTGTCCTGCGCTGGCGGTTTAAGCGAGCTTTGGACCTCGGGCAAGCTGTGCGTATGTCGCGGTTGCGAGATCTAAGCGCGACAGCACCGAAACCTAGGAAGACGGTCCGAATTCCCGCAGTTTTTTCATGAAGATAATATTCTGGAGCGGGCGGCGGGAATCGAACCCGCGTCATTAGCTTGGAAGACTAGTGCGAAAAACCCTATTTAATGAAAATTAACAATTGGTTAGCAAAAAGAACCAAACTTATTTGCAGGCAATGTGTCGGAAAAAAAATTTTTGGAGCGGGCGACGGGAATCGAACCCGTATCTCTTGCTTGGAAGGCAAGGGTCTTACCATTACACAACGCCCGCTCAACGTTCACCGGTACTATTGCATCGGTTTTTCGTCGTCAAGTTATGAACTTCAACCTTCTGAGAGTCCTTAGGTTTGGTTTGATGGCCATACGCGGACAGTTTGTCCATGTTCATTTTCTCTGCAAATTCCATCGGTGCCAGGTTGCCCCACGCCGAATGTGGTGTTGGATATTTGTAATCCTTCTGCCATGCTTCCAGCGTTCCACAGGCCTCTGCCAGTGAAATGAAGAGCGTTGCGTTCAGACATTCGTCACGCAGCTTGCCGTTGAAGCTTTCGATGAATGCGTTTTGGGTTGGGTTTCCCGGCGCGATATAGAGCCAGTCGACCCCGTTGTAGGAAACGATTGTTTCTGGCATCCCGCGTTCGGAAATGGCCCGGTCCAGGTCCTGCGTGACCCGCAAGCCGGACAGGGATGTGCCGGCGATCAGTACCAGGTTCTCACAGGTATGGTCGTCTACCACGGCACGGATGCGGAACCGGCGGCCGTCGGTGATGGCGTAGGAGACGAAATCCAGGCTCAAACGCCGGTTCTCACCATCCGGCACAACCATCGGCCTTCTGGTGCCCTGGACCTGGCGCGGAATTGTTCCGCTCCTTTGCCTTGGTATTTTGCCACAAAGGAGAAAGATCATGGCATAGAAATTGCCCCCACAGTGCATTGGACTATCGACCACCAGCCCCAGTTTCCATCATCCCGATGGAAACAAGACCAATCATGCACTAACAATCAAACGGGATCACTTAGGCGGGGCTGATTAATTATGAAAACAAAGCTTGTGACCTGCCCCCCGAGGCTCCCTCATTCATAACGAGAGTTTGCGGGTCTGGTATTCATAGTCTTGGTCGTCAATTTGGGCAAGCGCGCCGGACGCGGAGCTCTCAAATTGCTCAAGCGTTCGGCGCGCTTCTGCGGGCGTTTTGTTTCCGAGAGATGAGTGCGGCCTGACGTTGTTGTAGTCGTACCGCCAGAGCGCCAGTTTTCGACGCGCATCATCCAGACTTTCGAACATCTCTTCATTTAGACATTCGTCGCGCAAGCTGCCGTTGAATGACTCGATGAAGGCATTCTGCTGTGGCTTGCCCGGATCAATGTAGTGCCAGTCGACGCCGTTGTCGTTCGCCCATTTCAGGATTGCCCGGCTTGTGAACTCAGTCCCGTTATCGCTGACAATGCTGGCAGGCTTGCCATAGATACGCACAAGCGCATCCAACTCACGCGCAACCCGGGCACCCGAGATGCTGGTGTCGGCCATCAGGCACAGGTTCTCACGGCAGAAATCGTCATTGACGGCCAGGATGCGGAACCGGCGTGATGCCCCGAACGTGTCCGACAGGAAGTCCATCGACCAACGTTCGCCTGGCCTCAAAGCCTCTGGCATTGGTGTTCGAGACCCACGCGCCCGTTTCCGTCCACGCCGTCGCCGAACGCCCAGCTTCTCCTCGGTGTACAGCCGATACAGCTTCTTGTGGTTCATCACGTATCCTTCGCGCTCCAGCATCACGCCGATCCGGCGGTAGCCAAACCGACGCCGTTTGGCCGCGACGGCCTTCATCTCCTTGCGTATCTCAGGATTGTCCGGCGGGCGTTCACGCCGGACCGTCTTCGGATCGACACCGACAAGTCGGCAGGCCCGGCGTTGCGAGATGTCATGATCCCGCATCGCCCTGAGCGCTGCCTCTCGCCGCTCATTCGGCGTCGTCAACTCTTTCCCAGCAAATCCTTCAGCACAACGTTGTCCAGCATGGCATCGGCCAGCAGACGTTTAAGCTTGGCGTTCTCGTCCTCCATCGCCTTCAGCTTGGCCGCATCAGACACTTCCATGCCGCCATACTTGGATTTGAATTTGTAGAACGTGCCCTGGCTCAGGCCATGCTTGCGGCACACCTCCGCCGTCGGAATCCCGGCTTCTTGTTCTTTGATCATCCCAATGATCTGGGCTTCAGTGAAACGGCTCTTTCGCATTTGTTTGCTCCTTCAAGAGGTTGAGCAAACTCTACATTAAAGTGCGGGAGATTTCGGGGGGCAGGTCAGATCTGTTGCAATCATCGGGGCTGGTACCATGGGCGGCGGCATTGCAATTGGATGCATTGCAGCTGGCCTGGAAACGCGCGTTATCAACTCGCAGGTCGCCAGCCTGCAACGACTTCAGGCCCGTGCTCAAAAATTCTTTGATCGTCTCGTCGTCAAGGAACAGCTGATGCCTGAAGGTCGCAATTCTGCTCTGTCTGCTCTTTCTGTATCTACAGACCTTACAGACGTTTGCGGCGCTGATTTGATTATCGAAGCCGTGTTTGAAGACTTAGACGTCAAGCGCAAGCTGCTTGGCGACATTGCAATGCACGTTGAAAAAGACACACTGGTCGCAACCAACACAAGCGCGCTAAGGGTTTCGGACATGGCCAACGCTCTGCCCTACCCTCAGAATTTCCTCGGTTTGCACTATTTCAGCCCGGCGGAACACAATCCAGTAGTAGAATTGGTGGCCGGTACGCAAACCTCTGAAAATGCGTTGAACCTTGCAAAAGACTTTCTGAATAGCACTGGAAAAACCGTAATTTCTTGCAATGATTCCAGTGGTTTCGCTGTGAATCGCTTCTTCTGCCCTTACACGAATGAGGCCGTTCGCATCGTAGATGAAGGACTGGCCACCACCGGCCAAATCGACGAAATCGCGCATCAGGTGTTCGATCTGGCGATTGGACCGTTCACGGTCATGAACATCGTAAAGCCCCGCATTAACCTAAGTGCCGTATCCAATCTTTCCGGCCTCGGCGCGTTCTATGAGCCAGCGACCGGTCTTCAGAAAATCGGAGTCGCTGATGGAATCTGGGACATTGAAGAAAACCCCGAAGCCCTTTTGAACGAGCAAAAAGAGATCGTAACTGATCGCTTGTTGGCATCGGTTTTCTTCCCTGTGCTTGAAGCTATTTCCGAAGGCGTCGCCTCGCCCGAGGCGATTGACCTTGGCGCGACAAAGGCGCTGCGGTTTGGGCACCCGCCTGTCGCACTTATGAAATCTCTGGGGAAGGACAAGGTCGAAACGATCTTAGCGCCGCTTCTCGTAAAGTTTGATCACGCCATGCCCGAGGCGGGCCTACGGAAAGTGTTTAGCTAAGGCAAAATCAAGGAAAGACCCTATCTAGAACGGTCGCTCGATTTAAGAATTGGCCGTTCGGGGGTTTGAAAGGACAAACACTTATTGCAAAGTTGGGGTTCTACAGCAGTCTACAGGAGGCCCCCGTGCTTGTCGCGTCTGATCACTCACCCGAAGCCCTTTGCCGCTCAATGCTGGAGCGCAATAGCGATACCATTTCTATCCGCAAACCAGAAGTTGCGATCAAGAAACTGGTGGTGATCATAGAGACCGCATTGGAAATCTCGAACCGCAAGGGGTTCCACGCCATGTCCTTGCGTGAACTGTCCAAGGAGGCCGAAATCTCGATGGGTGGCCTTTACGCCTATTTTGACAGCAAAACCACGCTGTTAAATATGATCCTGTCGCAGGTACTGACATCTGTCCAAGATGTACTAACCCACCCACCCGAAGACGTCACACAGGATCCGCTGACCCATCTGAGATGGCTGATAGAGGCCCATATTCTCCTGACCGAAGAAATGCACTCTTGGTTTGTCTTCTGTTTCATGGAAGCAAAGAGTTTTCCCGAAAAAGAACGACAGATGGCAATCGAAAGTTCCAATTTTACGGAACAGGTGTTCGCAGACGTTATCAGCCGCGCGCAGGCACAGAATTTGCTGCGCTCCGACATATCCCCATTCCTACCCTCGCTTATCAAACCGCTCTTGCAGGATTGGTATGTCAAACGCACGAAATACCGCAAAATGGGTGTATCCGCAGAGAGCTACGTACAGACTGTGCAGGACTTCGTTCTAGCAGCCTCCCTTCCCCCGTCCAACCCTACCTAACCGTTACCGATACCCTTCGACGGTGATCAGCCCCACTTGAGTGGTCCAGTTTGAGTGTTCGTGCATGACCGGCCTCAGGTCCATCGGGACGATGGCTTCCGGCCCTGGTGGGCGAGCGGCAGCTTTAGCCAGTCCTTCAGATGCTTTTCGAACTGGAGACGCAACGTGTGCTTGTGCGCCTCCGACCGCAATTTTGGGCGCGACAGGTAGCTCTCCATCGCCACCTCAAGTGTCGGCGCCCCGATTTGGCGTTTCTCGCCAGCCCCCCTAGCAACTTGGAGAGACAGCATGAAAGACACATCGCTTCCTTGATGGGCTCTTATGATACCATTTCACCATACCCGCTCGAAGTTCTGGTCACCTAAATCAACGCGAAATGATCAGCGCATCACGAACGGGTTGGCCATCGGCTGATCCGAGGTATTGATCCAGGTGGTTTTCGTGCGGGTGTAGTCCAGCACAGCCTCGGCCCCGGCCTCGCGCCCATATCCCGACTCGTTAAAGCCCCCGAAGGGCGCAATGGGCGAGATCGCACGATATGTGTTCACCCAGCAAATCCCAGCGCGCAGGCGGCCCGAGACACGATGCGCCCGCGCGACATCCTGTGTAAACACGCCCGACCCCAGCCCATAAGGCGTATCATTGGCCAATTTGATCGCTTCGTCCTCGGTCTCGAAGGGCAGCAGCGACATGACCGGGCCGAACATTTCAACCTTCAGCGTTTCGGTCTCTGGCGATTTGCATTCAACCAGCGTGGGCGCCATGAAATTGCCCGCGCGCTCCAGCGGCTGCCCGCCAAAATGGATATCAGCCCCCTGCTGGCCAGCCTTGGCCAGAGTCTGGGCGATTGTGCTTACCTGCGCTGCCGTACACTGCGGCCCGACATGAGTGTCTGGAGCCAGCGGATCGCCAACAACAATCTGGCTGGATTTTTCCCGGATTTTTTCGATCAGCGCAGGCAGAATGCCGCGCTGGACCAGCCCCCGAGACCCCGCAACGCAGCTTTGCCCCGAGGCCCCGAAATTGCCCGCGATCAGCCCGTTGGCGGCGCTTTCCAGATCGGCGTCGTCAAACACCAGGATCGGGGACTTGCCGCCCAGCTCCAGCGTTGTCACGGCAAAGTTTTCAGCCGAGTTGCGGATGACATGACGCGCGGTTTCCGGCCCGCCGGTAAAGGCGATCCGGTCCACATCCGGGTGGCGCGTCAGCGGGATCGCGCAATTTTCCGCGTCTCCGGTCACAACCGAGATCACACCGGGCGGGAACCCCGCCTGTTCGAACAGTTTGGCGAATTCAAGCATTGGGGCGGGTGCGATTTCCGAGGCTTTCAGCACCACGGTGCAGCCCGCCGCCAGCGCGGGGCCCAGCTTGGTGGCTGTCAGGAACATCTGCGCATTCCACGGCACGATAGCGGCGACCACGCCAATCGGCTCGCGTCGGGTGAACACATGCATGTCCGGTTTATCGATGGGCAAAACGGCGCCTTCGATTTTATCGGCCAGACCAGCGTAATAGCGGTAGTAGTCGCCAACATAGGCCGTTTGTGACGCTGTTTCGGCCAACAGCTTGCCGCTGTCAGTGGTTTCGACGCGGCCCAGCGCCTGGGCGTTTTGTTCAATTAGATCGGCCAGGCGATACAGCAGTTTGCCGCGCTGCGTGGCGGAGATATCGCGCCAGGCCGGATCGCCCAGCGCCCGGCGCGCGGCGGCGATCGCGCGATCTACATCCGCAGGGGCCGCGCAGGCAAATGTCGCCCAATCCTGCCCCGTCGCGGGGTTCTGCGAGGCCATGACCTGCCCCTGCGCGCCCTCGCACCAGGTGCCGTCAATATAGAGTTGATAGTGGGGAAGCGTGCTCATGTCGGGCCTCATGCAAATGCGGGCATCACGTCGTCGATAAAGCGCAGCAGCGAGGCGCGCTTGCGTTCGAAACTCATACCGCTGTCGATCCAGAACGAGAATTCATCATATCCCAGATCCTCATAGCGTTTCAGCTTGTCGATCACCTGCTGGGCGGTGCCGATGGTCAGATCGCGCATCAGGGTGTCGGGCTGGAACATCGGGTTGGCGGTGATCTCGTCCTCGGTCAGCGGGTCGATCATACCCTTGCGAATGGCCCGCTGGTTCTGGAACCAGGCCGAAAAATAGCTGTAGTAGCGCTGGAAGGACCGCGCCGCAGTGGCCACATCATCGGCATCCGCACCCACATAGGTGTGGTGCAGCATCATGATCTTGGGGCGCGGGCCGGAATAGCTGTCGCAGGCCGCATTAAACCGCCCCATCAGCGTTTCGACCTCGTCCATGCCCTGCCACAGGGGCGTCACCTGGATGTTGAAGCCGCTGTGCACGCCGAAATCATGGCTGTTAGGATCACGCGCGGCGATCCAGATCGGAGGCCCCCCATCCTGGCGGACCGAGGGCACGGCCGTGGTCGACGGAAAGCTGTAGAATTCCCCCTGATGGGCGCAGTCGCCGCTCCAGATTTTGGGGACCAGCGGGGCGATCTCGCGCATGCGTTGACCGGCTTCCCAGGCGTCCATGCCGGGCATCATCCGTTCATATTCGAAACTATAGGCCCCGCGCGCGATCCCCAGTTCGATCCGCCCACCGGTGATCTGATCCGCCGCAGCGGCCTCGCCAGCCAATCGGATCGGATGCCAGAAGGGGGCAATAACGGTGCCAGTGCCTAGCCGCACGTTTTTCGTATGATGCGCCAGATCCACCAAGGGCAGAAACGGGTTGGGCGCGATGGTGAACTCCATCCCGTGATGTTCCCCGGTCCAGATGGCGCGAAACCCGCCCTCGTCCGCTGTTTTGCACAATCCCACAAACTCGTCATATAGCTGCTGATGAGACTGGTCAGGCGTCAGCCGTTCCATATGTGCAAAAAGCGAGAACTCCATGGGTCAGGTCCTTTGGGTTATCCGATGGATGTCGCCCTTGTTCGTGTCCCCGAGGTACAGCGAGAAGTTCCGCGTACGGACCTCGTAGGCAAAGCGCGCCATCATGTTGGTGATTGATTGACGGGTGAAGGTGATGCCGGGCAGATCAGCAGTGGGGATCAGCTCGACCCCCGGCAGATCGCGGGTGGTGGCCCCGCTGCCCAGGAAATAGGTGAATTTGGCACCGGTATTGGCATCGGTATAAGACGAGTAGACCTGGTTCAGCTCGGCCTCGACCCCTTGTGCGGCCAAGCTGGCGGAAATGGAATTGCGCAGGTTTCCAGCCTCGGCCACGCTGACCTGAAGCGGGCGGTATCCCTTCTCTGTGCGTTCCAGCAGCACTCCGCCATCGCATTCGATGATCGCCCCGCAGGTGACGGGCTGCTGCACGGATTGCGCCGAGCTGTGTTCAAGCCCCAGGCTGAAATAGCGCCCGGCCACATAGCCCAGACCCAGACCCTCGGACTGGGTGAAATCCTGCACCTCGCCCATCAGGATGCTGTGATCGCCCGCTGGGATCACCTGATGTGTTTTGCACGAGAACCGGGCCAGCGCACCGTCGATCACCGGCACGTCATTCAGATCCAGCGAATGGGGCACCTGAGCGAACCTGTCCTCTTTGGAGCCCGCAAAGATGTTGGACACGTCCCGCTGTCCTTCGGCCAGAACGCTGATGGCGAAATGGCTAGAGCCGGTGAAGGCCTCGTAGGACGACAGAAACTTGCCCGGGCAGACCAGCACCATCGGCGGGTCCAGCGACACCGAGGCAAACGAGTTCGCCGTAAAGCCCACCGGCGCGCCTTGGGCATCGCGGGTTGTCACCACCGTGACTCCGGTCATGAAACTGCCAAACGCGTCACGCAACGCGCGGGGATCGAAAGAGGTCAAGTCAGGCACTCCTTTGCAAAACGCACCAGTTGGGCGTTCACTGTATCAGAGTGTGTCATGGGCACCATGTGCGCGGCGCCGTCAATCACCTCGGCCCGGCCATTTTTCACACGCGCGGCCATGGTTTGGGACATTTCGGGGGTCGAGTTGGGCTCGTCCGCGCCGGTGAGGAACAAGGCCGGGCAGGCGATGTTGGCCAGTGCCTGATCCGAGGGGCCATCGCTGTGGGCAAAAACCGAATAGGCCGATTTATAGCCCTGCGGGTCGACCAAGCTCAGCCAGCGACGGCAGGCCGCACGCGCCGGGCTGTCCGCTTGGCCAAACCAACGGGTCAGGGTTTCACTGGGATCAGGGACAGTCTGGCCATCCAAGGCGTCCGCTCGGGCCTGAACGGCGCGCTTGGCGCTGTCTGAACGGCGGAAAATCGCGTTCATGGCCACCACGCCCCGGATCGTCTCGGGCCGAGAGGACGCAAGCTCCAGCGCCAGCATCGCGCCCATCGAATGGCCGATCACAACGGTTGGGCGGTCCAAAATCTCGGACAGGGGTGCCACGTAGTCTGACAAGGCCTTGCCCTTTGGCGCGGCGCTGCCCCCATGGCCCAACATGTCGGGCGCGATCACGCTGAAACCCGCCCGGGCCAGCGCTTCGATCTGCGGTGCCCAGGCTTCGGCGCGCAATCCCACGCCGTGCAGCAGCAGGACCAAAGGCCCCTCGCCCGCCGTGATCGCCGCCAATGGGCCGAGCTTAGACCGCTGCCGGGTTGTCCAGGTCATGACCCAGGTCCTTCAAATCCTGATAGCGATCGCCAATTCGGTGATGCGGCCGCCCCGAGGTCGCGGCCCCCAACACCACCACCACCTCGTCGGCGCGCGGCGCGTCCGGGATGGCGAATTGAATGGTCAGGTAGTGCGAGCGCCGCCCGGCGTCGTTCTTGTCCATCAGCGGCACCATGATCGGCGCATTCGCCGGGCCGCGCGTGTTGGTGAAGGCCAGATAGGATTTCGCCCCCACGGCCTCGCGATAGAAATTCCCAAAGCGCAGGGTGTGGATCAACCCCGAGGCATGCTCGACCTCGCCGTCCAGCCCGACGACAGCGGCTTTGCCATAGGCCTCGATCTGATCGCCCCCACCGGCCAACGCGATCATCCGGTCGGTCATCATCTGCCCCAGAACCGGACCATAGGCCTGAATTTCCGGTTTCAAATCCTCGACATAGCGCCCGGCCCAGGGGTTTTTCACTACTGCGGCCACGGCGAACATGCGCCACGGCTTGGGGGCCGCGCGAAAGCCCTCGATCAGGACCTCTTCGTCATAGGTTACGATCTTCCGAATTTCGGGCGTCATGTCTGTCTCCTGTTCGCTGGGGGCAGACTGACGGCGGGGCGCGAAATTGACAAATGAAACAAGTTGAGCCATAGGCATAAGTATTCCTAATGGATCACTTGGCCATGAAAACATCCCTCCCCCCGCTGACCTGGTTCCGTTCCTTCGAGGCTGCCGCCCGCGCGCTGAGTTTTACCGCCGCGGGGGACGAGATCGGCATGACGCAATCGGCCGTCAGCCAGCAGATCAAGGCGCTGGAAACACGGCTGCGCGTTCAGCTGTTTCAACGCCTGCCGCGGGGTCTGGCCCTGACGGATGCGGGGCGCAAATTGCTGCCCGAGGTCGAGGCCGCGCTGGCTATGCTGGTCGCGGCGACCGATACGCATCTGGCCCCGCCTTCGGAAAACACGCTGACAATCGCGGCCTCGGTCAGCCTGATCGAATGGGTGATCTCGCCCCATCTGCCCGAGTTCCAAGCCTTTTATCCCAATGCGAAAATTGGCTTCCAGGCGACCATCTGGCCAGACGAATACAACGCCCCCAAGGCGGATATCGAATTGCGGTTTGGATCGGCCAAGCAGGTTGGCGCCGGGGCCATTGCGCTGCCCAATGCCCTGGTGCCCGTGCGCGCGCCGGGGCTGCGCGGGCGCATCGATCAACTGCCTCTGATCCAAACGGTTGGCACCTCGGTCGGCTGGAAAAACTGGGGCGATCTGGTGGGTGTAAAGGGCTTAACCTCGGCCATCACCGTGGATTCCTATGGCATCGCGCTGAAGCTGGCGATGGATGGGGTCGGCGTGGCCTTGCTGAACCGATTGGTCGCGCGCAAGGCGCTGAATTCCGGGGCCGTTGTTCTGGCCGATCCGACCTCGATCCCCGGGAAAGAGGGGTATTTCCTGTCACAACTGTCCGACCGACCACTGGCCCATGCGTTCAACGAATGGATGACGCAGCTGATCTGAAACGCAAACGGGCGCCCCAACCGGGACGCCCGCCATAGGATTTGACTGGATCAGGCCTCCAGCATGAACCCGCCAAAGAATTCGGCCAGTTCGTCATAGCCATCCAGCGGCAGCACATTGGCGATGTACTGGTCGGGGCGCACAACGATCATACAGCCCTTGGCCCGGTCGATGCCGCGCATGTCAAAGATATCGCCTTCGTCTTTGTGATCGACGCAGAACACCTTTTCATAGTCCATCAGGCCCAGCTTGCCCTTAAAGGGTTTCAGCAGCGCGGGCATGTCTTCGTAGGCCAGCTGATCGAAGGTCTGCTGGAACACGGCGCGCAGGTCGATTACGGCGTCAATGTCTTCGTGCTCTTTGGTGTACTTCAGCACAGGCGAGTTCGCATCGGTTGCCAGCCAGTCGGCCAGCTTGTGGATCGCCGAGCCAGCATCCGAGCTGTCCCCTTCGCCCGCAAAGGCGTAGATGCGCCAGCGGCCGTCGGCCTCGGCCACGTGGCCCAGTTGCAGCTGCTTGGCATCCGACAGGCGCACAACAGGGGCCGAATGGAACCGGCGCCCGATCTCTTCGCCAGTGGCCAGATCCTGATGTTTCGGCGCGGCTACCAGCGCGGATTCGTTGTATTTCACGGCCAGACCGCCGGTAAATTCCAGATTCTGGATGAAGTGCTTGGCAAAGCGGGGCAGTTCGCCATCGTCCAGCTCGGATTCACCCGGAGGGGCGGACATCACGCGCGCCCATTCGTGGTCGGTATCCACCAGGCGCTTGGCCTCGGCCCAGCGCTCGGCCGAGTAGGAATGCAGCAGGCTGGCATCCGCACGACCCTGGAACACATGCGCCAGTTTCCAGCCCAGGTTAAACGTATCCTGCATCGACACGTTCATGCCCTGACCCGCCTTTGGGCTGTGCGTGTGGCACGCATCACCAGCGGTAAAGACGCGCGGCATCCGGGTGGCGGTTTCACCTGCGGGAACGTCGTCGAAACGGTCGGTCATACGGTGCCCGATTTCATAGATCGACCACCAGACGACCTCTTTCACGTCAATCGTGTAGGGCGCCATGATCCGGTTGGCCGCGGCGATCATCTGGTCCTGAGTGATGTTGCGCTGCGCCACACGTTCGTCTTCGTTCAGCTTATCCAGCTCGACATACATGCGGAACAGATAGCCGCCCTCGCGCGGCAGGATCAGTACGTTGCCTTCGTTGGCCGAGGTGATCAGACATTTCTGACGCACATCCGGAAAATCGGTGTTGGCCAGAATGTCCATCACGCCCCAGGCTTGGTGGGCCGCGTCGCCGTGCAGCTCGCCACCGATGGCCTTGCGCACTTTGGACCGGGCGCCGTCACAACCCACCACATAGTTCGCACGGACCTTGATGGTTTCACCCCAGTTCACGCCGGTGTCTTCCAGCGTCACGGTAACAGGATAATCATCGGTGGTGGTGTCGATCTCCAGATCCTTGACGGCCCAGTTATAATCTGGCTCCAGACGCGAAGGAGAGTTCTCCATCACCTCGAGAAACAGCTGGTGCATCCGCGCCTGGTTGATCAGGATATGCGGCATTTCCGAGCTGCCCTCAGGCACGTCCTGAACGCGGCCTACACGCTTGATATGTTCGGGTTTTTCGGGGTCCGGCATCCAGAAATTGGTCTGGTTCACCCAGTAGGTTTCCCGCTTGACCTTGTCGGCAAATCCGAACGCCTGGAACATCTCCATGGTGCGGGTGTTGATGCCGTCTGCCTTGCCCTTGACGATGTTGGAGGGGCTGGCCTCGACGATCATGGTTTCGATTTCCGGGAACTGAGCCAGTTGCGCGGCCAGACAAAGACCAGCGGGACCGGTGCCCGCGATCAGCACGTCCACCTTTTCCGGCATGGGTGCGTTTTCACGACGATCCCGGCGCCCAGGGGCTGCGTTTTTGATGTCCGGGTTCCCGCCCCGAAATCCGTCTACATAAAATTGCATGTCTCCTCCTTCCCGGCAGCCGCCGACACGATTGACTAAGTTGTCGATATAATAACTACACATATTAGTTTGGGTCAATAAAAATATGTACACATACAATTCACGGAAACCTCTTGTTATCAAATAAGGATTACACATACCCCCGAGGAGGCGCGAGCAAACCATGAAAGCACGCGGGATGCCGGGGCATATGATTCGGCGGCTACAACAGATTTCTACGCAGGTGTTCATTCGCCAGATGCAGGCGGCTGGATATGATCTGACTCCGATCAAATTTGCGACGATGGACGCGATCATTTCGGCCCCGGGGATGAACCACGCGCAGGTGGCGACTGCGATCGTCTATGATGAAAACACCATCGTTCCGGTGATCGATGACCTGGCGACAACGGGCTATGTCAGCTACGGCGTCTCCAAGACGGTCTTTCCCACGGACAAAGGCGCGACGATGTTTCGGGTGACGCTGCCCATCGTCGTCGCACTGCAAAACGATGTTCTGCCGGGCCTCAGCAGGTCGGAAAAAGACCAGTTCTTTGCCCTGGCGCGCAAGGCCATTGACTGGTCCCAGGATTAGAAAAGATTAGAAACCCCACCGGCGCAAGCCTCCCCAAACCCGGCCATCCGTTACAACAAAGCCCAGCGCGATTATGGCGAATCCCAGCCAAAGGCCTGCATTCAGTTGCTCTGCAAAGGCCAGGACCCCTAATCCGATGGCAAATGGCGGTATTAGAAGCGTTACGAGCAATAGGTTCGCCGCACCCGCGCGCGCAAGGATCGCGAAATAGAGAACATAGGCCAGCGCGGTCGACAGGCCAGCGATCCCCAAAAGCGCCGCCCAAACAGAGGCGGACAGGCTTAGCGCAGGCGGACCATCCACCCACAGGACAACGGGAATCATCAGCGCTGTGCTGCCCAGCAACATGCCAAGCGCGTTCATCAACGGCGGCTGATCGGCCAGTGCAACGCGCCCCCATACCCCGGCAAATGCATATGACAACGCCGCCGCTAACACAGCCAGCTGCGCCAAGTTGCTAAGATCGAAGGACGTCAGAGCCTTGGGTCCCATGATCACAGCGACCCCCAGTAACCCTAGTCCCGCTCCGATCAGTTTGCGCGGGGTCAAAGGTTCGTCTTTCAGGAACATCCCTGCGACCACCGCCGCCAACATGGCCGATGTCGCGTTCAAAATCGAAGCCAGCCCGCTGTCGATCCGCAGCTGCCCCCAAAATATCAGTGAAAACGGGATCGCGTTGTTTAGTGCTCCCATCACCAGATAGTTGCCCCATATTTTGGGACTGCGCGGCCATTTCAGCCCCTTGGCCCAAACGATCACACCGAGAATGGGCAAGGCCCAGACAACACGATGCAGCGTGATCGTGAGGGGCGGAAGCTCTTGCAAGGCGATCTTGGCAAAAAAGAACGACCCGCCCCAGATTGCCGCCAGCAGCACCATCAATCCTAAGGACACGCGGTCCAGTTTGGGAGTGTTCGTCATATCAGGTCCGTCGGGTTACAGCTGCTCCTGGCTAGGCCACCCAGCAAAGCAAAGCGATCCGTTTCCTGCGCAAAGCAAAAGGGGCCGCCCATCGGCGCCCCCTTTCACTCGATATTGCCGGATTACTCGGCCGGAACCTTCCACGCCTCGCGGTCGATATCCAGATCGGCATAGTCGTCCGGGTTCAGCACGGGACGGGCCACACCGGCCTTCAACTGAGCACGGAAATCGCGCAGCAATCGCATGGCCACAGGGAACAGCATCATGATGGCCAGCAGGTTGACCAGCGCCAGAATGCCCATCATCGGATCCGAGAAGAAGAACACCGCCGTCGCTCCGGGGGCCACAGCGCCCAGGAACACGATGCCCATGATCGCCACACGCAATATGGTCAGCGACAAGGGGTTCTTGCTGAGCACGGTCAGCGCGTTTTCCCCCAGATAGTAGTTGTAGATGATCGACGAGAACGCGAACAACAGGATCGCTCCGGTCAGGAAATACTGCGCCCAAGCCCCCAGATGCGACACCATCGATTGCTGCGTCAGCGCGACACCGTCGATGCCCTCGGCGCCCGGGACATACACATCGCCCAGCAGGATCACGAAAGCGGTGCACGAACAGATCAGGATCGTGTCGATGAAGACCGAGAAGGACTGCGTGATGCCCTGGCTGATCGGGTGACGGACCTCGGCGGTGGCGGCCACGTTGGGGGCCGAGCCCAGACCGGCCTCGTTCGAGAAGAGACCACGGCGCAGGCCTTGGGCGATCGCCGCACCCATTCCGCCGCCGACGGCTTGCTCGAATCCAAAGGCGTTTTTCACGATCGAGGTGATGACCCCCGGCAGCTCGCCGATATTCAGCACGATCACGATCAGCGCCATCAGGATATAGCCCACTGCCATGATCGGCACGACCACGTCCGCGGCCTTGGCGATCCGGTGAATACCTCCGAAAATGATCACCCCGGCGACCGCAGCCAGCACGATGCCGGTCCACAGACGATCAATGCCCAGGCTGTCCTGAACGGCGCCAGCCACGGTGTTGCCCTGGAACGCGTTAAAGCCCAGACCGAAAGCTGCGATCAAACAGATGGCATAGACCACGGCCAGCCATTTGTATTCGGCGCCCAGACCGTGGATGATCGCGCGGGCCGGTCCGCCGCGATAGTCATTTTCGCCAACCTTGCGCTTGAACAGCTGTGCCAGCGAACATTCGACCAGGCTGGTGGCCATGCCGACCAGCGCAATCGCCCACATCCAGAACACTGCACCGGGCCCGCCCAGCGTGATGGCCACGGCCACGCCCGCGATGTTGCCCCCGCCGACGCGCCCTCCGACCGAGACCAGCAGCGCCTCGCGCGCCGAGATCTTGCTGGGATCTGCCGCGTTATTGTCGCTGCGCAGCACGCGGAACATACGGCCGAAAAATTCAAATTGTACAAAGCCCGTCGCCAGCGTGATAAACGCCCCGAACACGACAAGGATCGGGATCAGCGACCAACCCCAGGTCAGGTCTCCGATCTTGCCGAAGATTAACTCCAGAAATTCCATGTTAGTCCTCCTAGTTGAGCGCAGCCAAATCCACGCCGGATTGGCGCACCCTAGGCACAGAGGTCAGGTTTACCATTTCACTAGCTTGCGTCTGCTTGACCCCAGTTGTATCGGTAAGAGCATCAACTAGCGAAGGGTGGCCAGATGTCCCGCGATCTTCATCGGAACCTGCGATTGCTGTGCAGCTATCACAAATCCATCGCTGACGTGTGTCGCCAATTGGGGGTGAACCGGTCTCAGTTCAATCGCTACCTCAGCGGTGAAACCTTCCCCTCGTTGCGCCTGATGCGCCGCATGTGTGATTTCTTTGGGGTCGAGGAATCCGAACTTCTGATGCCGCATGGCCAGTTCACCGAACTGGTGCGCCTGAAACCGAACGAAAGCGGCGTACGGGCGGAAAAGAACATCGTGTCCGCCGTTGCCGATGACATTCGCGCGGGTTCGCGCGCGGCGTTGGACGGGTATGTGGGATATTATTTCACCTACTACAATTCCATGTCCCATCCTGGGCAAACGCTGCGCTCGTTAACCAAGATCTATCGCACCCCCTACGGGCTGAACGTCAAAAGCATCGAAGCCGTAGGCACACCCGGCGCGCGGCGTTTTACCTGCAAATACGAAGGCGCCTGTTTCATGCTGGGCGACCGGATTTTCATGACGGTGATGGAGACCCTGACCCGCAACGAGGTCATGCAGATAATCCTGTACCCCTGCTACAATAACCGCATCCGATATCTGACCGGGATCGTGTCCGGCGTGGCCGCACGCGCGCCCCGCCCGCCGACCGCGACGCAGATCGTGTACCAGTATCTGGGCGAGGGTCTGGACCTGCGCAAAACCATGAAGATGTGCGCCTTGTACGACCCAGATGACGAGGAGATCCCGCCCGAAGTGCGCCGTATGCTGGCCATGGGGATGCGCGACGATCGGCGCCTGCTGGAGGCGCCGGTCACCTGATCAAGTGGTCACCTGATCAAGTGGCCGGTGTCAGCTCGCCACATTGGGGCACCCGCAGGAATTCTTGCCGACGCGCATCGTCCAGCCCCAGCGACAGGGCAAAGTGCAGTTTGACATAGGCCATCTCGGGGGTCATGTCGCGCCCGTCGATCACCCCGGTGTCCCGCATGACCCGACCCGCCGCATAAGTGCCCAGCTTCATCCCGCCCTCGGGGCATTGGCTGACAGCCACCACGGGGATTTGCCGGTCGCGCGCCTGTGTCAATGCTGCACGCATTTCCGGCGTATCGGGCGCTGTCCCCGAGCCATAGCACCGCAGCACCAACCCGTCACACCGCTGCACAGCGACCTCAAGCAAGTCCAGGCACAGGCCCGGCGTGACCGAAAAAACTCCGACATTGTGTTGCATCACCACGTTCAGCGCAGGCGTGGCGGCCGGAAGAACCGGAATGACCTCGCAGGGTTCGGCCTCGAACGCGTCCAGGGCGCTCGAGTGGCTTTTGCGCACCCGCCCGCCATGCAACAGATTGCCCGCGAATTGCACCCAGACTCCGGCAGGGGCGGTGGTGGCGGCCTGCAACGCGTCGGTCAGGTTGCGCCAGCCGTCATTGCCCTCGACCGTCAGCGGCAACATCGAGCCCGTCACAATCACCGGCTGCCGCAGCCCTGGCAGCGCCAGGCACAAAGCCCCCGCAGAATAGGCCAAGGTGTCGGTGCCATGGGTCACAACGAACGCGTCATGCTGATCGCGGGCCTGGTGCACATGCTGTGCAATGCGCCCCCAATCCGCGGGCGTCGCCTGGGCGCTGTCGATCAACTGACCGAAGGTCAGAATCTCGACCTCGGCCTGCAAAATCCCATCAGCCAGCAGTGTGGCAATCGCCTCTTCGACAACGCCAGATCGCGGCGCAAACCCGTGGTCTGTCTGCACCATGCCGATCGTTCCGCCCGTGTGAATCACCAAAATCCGCATGGATGTGCCCTGCCCTCCTCTGATCCCAACAATTGGGACAGCTTGAACCGGCAACCTAACTGCACGACCGCGCCCGATCAAACCAGTTCGCCGCTGGAATCAATGTGGTGCAAAGCCCCCTCAAACCAGCATCAACTAGCGTCAGTAAAGGAAAAATGCACAAAAAAGTGGCTTGTTAAAAACTACCATGGGCGTAAGAGGCCCACGTTCTCATCGGGAGGAAACCCAAATGCGCACCGAAACTGATTCTCTGGGCGATTACGACGTTCCAGACGACGCCCTTTATGGCATCCACACCATTCGCGCCTACAACAACTTTCGCATCTCGGACGTACCGATTTCGGACTTCCCCGAGCTGATCTCGGCTCTGGCCATGGTCAAGAAAGCCACCGCGCGCGCCAACAACAAGCTGGGTGTCTTGAACGCCGAAAAAACCAAAGCGATCGAAACCGCCTGTGATGCGCTGCTGGCCGGACAGCACCACAAGCATTTCATCGTGGACATGTTGCAAGGCGGCGCGGGCACCTCGACCAACATGAACGCCAACGAGGTGATCGCCAATCTGGGCCTGCAAAGCATGGGTCGTGATGTAGGCGATTACGCGCATCTGCACCCCAATGATGACGTGAACAAATCGCAGTCCACCAATGACGTGTATCCCACCGCGTTGCGCCTGTCGGTGCTGCTGAGAATGGACAGCCTGTCGTTTGAGCACCGCCGCCTGAGTGACGCATTCGAGGCCAAGGCGCGCGAATTCGACGGCATCCCGAAACTGGGCCGCACGCAGTTGCAAGACGCCGTGCCGATGACGCTGGGCCAGGAATTTCGCAGCTATGCCAACACGATCGAGGAAGACATCGACCGCCTGCGCGATGTGTCCAAGCTGTTGCTCGAGGTGAACCTGGGCGGCACCGCCATCGGCACGGGCGTCAACACGCCGGCGAACTACACTGACGTGGCCGTGTCGCAATTGGCGCAGGTCTCGGGGTTTCCGGTGATCGCCGCGCGCAACCTGATCGAGGCCTCCTCGGACCTTGGGGCCTTTGTCGCCTTTTCTGGCATCCTGAAACGGGTCGCGGTGAAGCTGTCGAAAATCTGCAATGATCTGCGGTTGCTCAGCTCGGGCCCGCGCTCGGGGCTGGGCGAAATCCATCTGCCCGCAGTGCAGGCCGGATCCTCCATCATGCCGGGCAAGGTAAACCCGGTGATCCCCGAGGTGGTGAACCAGGTCGCCTTTCAGGTGATCGGCAACGATCTGACCGTGACCATGGCCGCCGAATCCGGGCAATTGCAGCTGAACGCGATGGAGCCCGTGGCCATCCTGAACATCCTGCAATCCATCCGCGTTTTGAAACGGGCGATGGCCTGCCTGACCGACCGCTGCATTCTGGGGATCGAGGCCGACGAGGCGCGCTGTCGCGAGCTGCTGGAAAACAGCCTGGCGATGGCGACCTCTTTGGTGCCCCAGATTGGCTATGAAAAGGCGGCCAAGGTCGCCAAACACGCGCTGAATCATGACATGTCCGTCGCCCAGGCGCTGAAGGCGCTGCAAATCGACGCGACACCTCGGCTCGTGTGATCCCAAGGCGGCGCGACCATGGACAGAACGGTCGCGCCGCGTTACCTGCGGGCATGGAATTTGATGATGACTACGATGCCTCGGGGCTGATCTGCCCGATGCCGGTGCTGAAGGCGCGCAAACGGCTGATGGCGCTGCAACCTGGCCAGGTGCTGCGGCTGACGGCGACCGATCCTGTTGCTGTGATCGACATTCCGCATTTCTGCACGGAAACCGGGGCCGAGCTGGTGTCGATGCAGGACACCGGCACCGCGCAGGTCTATTTCATCCGAAAACACTGATCCGCCCGGGCCGAGCTGCGGGCAATCGCCTTGGCCTGCCGCAAATCCTCGGGCGTGTTGATGTTGAAAAACGGGTCGACCCCACCAAAGCGGAACACCACCTGCTGCGCTCCGTTCTGTTTTGCCCACATGCGCACCTTGCGCTCGCCTCGTGCTAAGGCCGCGCGCAGGTCGTCCGCCAAATCGACCGGCCACAATCCGAACACCGGATGCAGTTGCGCGGCGTCTTCGTCTGCGGCCTGGCTGGCCGCCAGCGCGAACCCACCCTTTGCGGCCAGTTTGTCCACCAAATCGCGCGGAAAAAACGGGGTATCGGCCGCCACGGTCACCACATGATCCGCGCCCTGCCGTTCAGCCCAATCCATCGCGGCCAGAACCCCGGCAAGCGGCCCGGCCTGCTCGGATCCCTCATCCGGCAATACCGTCAGACCATACCCGCGAAACCGGCGGGCCTCTCCGTTGGCATTCAGCGCGACAGTGGTGCATTGCGGGACCAACCGGCCCAACACATGATCCAACAGGCTGGAGCCCGCCAGCGATAACAGGCACTTGTCCCCGCCGCCCAGACGCTCGGCGCGGCCACCTGCGATAATGACTCCGGGGAAGTGTGACATGGGAGGGCTCCTGCGACGCTGCCGCTCTTTCACGCGGCCCGACCATCCTGTAAGGGGGATCAGACAGATTCAAGAGGCAGAAATGCTGGGCTATATCATATCTGACGAACCGGGCGAGGCGGATGCCATCCTGGGCCAGCTGGCCAAGGATCTGATGGCCGAGGGCGTCGCGCTGATCGGAGCCGTTCAGCACACCACGCGTGAAGACGGGGCCAAGCAGGACATGGCGCTGCACCTGCTGCCAAACGGCCCGCGCATTGGGATCAGTCAGGATTTGGGCAAGGGCGCGACCGGCTGTTCGCTGGACCCGGAAGGATTGGAGCACGCCGCCGGCCTGATCGCAGCGGCGCTGGATGCGAGCCCTGACCTTTTGCTGTTGAACAAATTCGGCAAACAAGAGGCCGAAGGCCAAGGGTTTCGCGCTGTCATCGGTGCCGCGCTGACGCAGGACATTCCGGTGATCATCGGGGTTGGACGTGCCAAACTGCCCCAGTTTCAGGACTTTTGCGGGGATTTCGGCGAGGAACTGCCCCGTGACATCGCCCGTTTACGCGATTGGTGCCACGCCCGGATCAGCTAGGCGCGCGCGGCCGCGTAGGTCACAAACCTGTCGAAACTGTCCGGATTCGCCATGGAATCTCGGTTCACGACCTTGGCCGGATCCCCGCCCAGCAGCAGCTTTTTCACCGGGACCTCCAGCTTTTTCCCTGACAGCGTGCGCGGGACTTCGGCGATGGCGATGATTTCGTCGGGCAGGAACCGCGCCGACACAGACGCCCGGATCGCGGCGTGGATTTTATTGATCATGGTCTCGTCCAGGTCCTGCCCGTCGCTCAGAACCACGAACAGAGGCATGAAACTGTCGCGTCCCAGGAATTCCAGATCTACAACCAGCAAATCCTGGACCTCGTCCAAGGCCTCGACCGCGCGATAGATTTCAGAACTGCCCAACCGCAACCCGCGCCGGTTGATCGTCGCATCCGAGCGCCCATAGATGACACTGCCCCCATCGGCGGTTATCTCAATCCAGTCGCCGTGCCGCCAGCTCCCCGGATAGGTGTCATAATAGCTGTCCAGCAGGATACGATTGTCCGTATCCCCCCAGAAATACAGCGGCATCGAGGGACATGGCTGGGTGCAGACCAGCTCGCCGACCTCACCGATCAGCTCGTTTCCGTCAGGATCGAAACTGCGGGTTGCAATGCCCAGGGCACGCGCCTGCATCTCGCCTGCGCGCACCGGTAACATCGGGTTTCCGCAGACAAACGCCCCGGCGATATCCGTCCCGCCTGAAATCGGCGCCAGCCACGCATCTGGCGACACCTCGCTGTAGATCCAGTCATAGCCCTCGGCGGTCAGCGGTGATCCGGTCGATCCCACGGCCTCGATCGCGCTAAGATCCAGTTCATGCCGAGGGGTGATACCGGCCTTCTGACACAGCGAAAAATACGCTGCCCCCGCGCCGAAATAGGTCACCCGTTCCTGCGCGGCGATGCGCCAACACTCCATCAAATCCGGGTGGTTCGCGGCCCCGTCAAACATCACCACCGTGGCGCCATTGGCCAGACAGGCGGCTTGCAAATTCCACATGATCCACCCCGACGAGGTCAGCCACATATATCGGGTACGGTCCGAAATATCCATGTGAAGACAGGTCTTTAGCCCCTCCAGCAAGACACCGCCATGGCCATGCACGATGGGTTTGGGATTGCCTGTCGTGCCCGAGGAAAACACGATCCACAAGGGATCCGAGAAATCGACCTGCGTGGTTTTCGGCTCGGCGTCGCCGGTCAGCATCTGCTGCCAATGCACCGCACCATCGGGCAAATCCCCCACAAGCGGCAAAATGATGCGCTGTTCCAGCGAGGGCAACCCGGCCGCGATGTCATCCAGGATCGCGCGCTTGTCGACCATCTTGTCGATGTGTTTGTACCCGTCTTGCGCGATCAAGACCTTGGGTTCGATCAGGCGAAAACGGTCCAGAATGGCCACATGCCCCATGTCCGGCGCGCAAAGGGACCAGATCGCACCCAGGCTGGCTGTGGCCAGAAAAGCGATAATCGACACTTCGGTGTTGGGCAGGATGGCGACAACCCGGTCGCCCTTGCCCACCCCCATTTCGGCCAGATGCGCCGCGACATTCGCCACAGCCTGACGCAATTCCGCCCAACTGAGCTGGGATCGCCCCATGGTTTGCGACTGCACAATCAGTGCGGGTTCATCCGGGTGCTGCTCTGCGCGGGCGAACATTCTGTCAGTATAGTTCATACGCGCGCCAACGAACCATTCGGCCCCCGGCTGCTTGCGTTCTTTCAGAATCTCTGACGGAGGATGGCTGAAGGAAACGTTGAAAAACGCCGAAATCGAGGTCCAGAACTCCTCGATCTCGGTGGTGCTCCACTCCCATAAAGCATTGTAATCATTGAAGGTCTGACCACGCGCAGTTTCCAGCCATCTGATATAGTCGGCCATCAAGGTTTGTTGGGCGCGTTCGGGCGTTGGCTCCCATAGGATTGCTCGATCTGTCATCACATCACCGCGCCATGAACCAGCGCCTTTAATTCGGCCCGAGAGGGGTACGAACTGGACGGCGACAGTTGGGTGAAAAACACAACGCTGAGATCCAAGATCGGATCGGTCCAGAAGAACGTCGAGGCCATGCCGCCCCAGCTGAAATCACCGATGCTGCCGGGCACCCGCGTTCGGCCCGGATCCAGAACCACGGATCCACCCAGACCAAAGCCCATGCCCTCCATGGGTTGCTCCGCGAAACTGGCCGGGCCCATCGAGGCGATATCGCCCTTTAGGTGGTTGCGACGCATGAAGGCCAGCGTGTTCGGCGACAGGATACGTTCGCCCAATTCCCCACCTCGGCGCAGCATTTCGGTGAATTTCATGTAGTCATCAAGAGTTCCGACCAGCCCTCCGCCACCTGAAAACATCGAGGCGTTCAAGAATGCCGAGGTCTCTCGCTCGTCCACGCATCTTAGGGTTTCAGCCCCTTTTTGCGCCGCGTTCAAGTCCATCGCATCCCCGGCCAAGGGCGTATAAAGCGCGGCAAAACGGTCTTGCGCCCCCTGAGGCACCGAAAACGCCGTTTCCGTCATCCCCAGCGGATCGAAAATCCGGGTTTTGAAGAACTCTGCAAGGGTCTGCCCCGACACGATTTCGACCACCCGGCCCAAAATGTCGATCGCAACCGAGTATTCCCACCGACTGCCAGGTTCGAAGGCAAGCGGCAGTGCTGCGACCTGGCTGGCCATGTCTTCCAGCACGCCCTGGTTGGGCTTGAACATCAGATCGTCCAGCTCCATCACCTGCGGTAAGACCCCTGGATTGAACGGATAGCTCAGCCCCGAAGTATGGGTCAGCAATTGGTGCAGCGTGGGCGTTGCGCAGGGACGCGTCTGAGCAATATCTGTCGCCCCGGCGACCAGGCAGGACATGTTGGAAAACGCCGGAATGAACTCGGAAACCGGGGCATCCAGATGAAACAACCCCTGTTCCGCCAGCATCATCAGCGCCACCGAGGTCACGGGTTTGGTCATGGAATAGATGCGCGCGATCGTATCCCTCTCGAATGGCAAATCGCGCTCGATATCACGCAGGCTGGTCGCGTGGTGATACACCTCTTGCCCCCCCCGCACGATCAGAACGGAACTGCCGGGGTATTTGCGATCTTGAACATAGCGATCCATCCACTGGCCGATCAAAGCCAGCCGAGCAGAGCTCATACCTTGCTGTTCCGGTGCAACCCGTTCCATGCGCGCTCCTCCTCTTTCGCTAAAACAGAATGTTTCAGCGCCCAAACCAATACAAGTAAGTAAGAACACGCATGTCGCCGGGGGGAGGACCGCAAACGAAAACAGCCGCCCGGACCAGGGTCCGAAGCGGCTGTTAATCTAGAACATCGTAGA